>NZ_CP188177.1:0-10925 GCF_049949205.1 Hymenobacter sp. 102 | reverse complement strand
AGGTAACCGGTATCGAGTTCACCATACCACGGGAAGAACGGCGCACTCGCAAGGCCTTAGCAGCAGCTGCAGCAGCTCCCGTGGCAGGGGCACCGGCCGCAGCTACCGACCGGTTTGCTGAGTGGTTGGCAGACCAGGCCCCGAACCTGCAAAAGGCCTACGCGGGCCTTGTCAGCACCAGTAACCGCAGCCAGGGGGCCAATCATCTAAGCCAGGCCGTGGCCCGCAAGATTGTCGAGTACGTGGCAGGGCAGCCCGAACTAGAGGCCACACTATACAGCGCACGGCACCGGATAGCCACCACTACGGAGCCCGTGAAGGATAAGGCCGGGTACTCCTATGCGCAACTCGTTAAAGCTTTGGGGAGGGACTTCCGATAGGCATTATACGCTGTAGTGTCGTTTACAACCTTAGTTATTATTCAGGCCCAATATGTGCCCAAAGGCCATAAATGCCCATAATCCAAACATCAGAAGTGTTATATCTGGTGCCGGCTTCTTTCTGAGCAACGCTATTAACTGCGTGATTCCAAGTGCGATTAACGGCAATGCCATAAACTGGATTGCCACTCCTACTGCGTTGCCCCAAGATGCTGCGTTACCTGGTACTCCTCCGTACTGGTATACAAATGCACCTAGACTAACTGCCATAGAGAGCAACAACATTAGCAAGACAGATTTCTTCGGAGGCATATGATATAGCATTGTTTCGTCTGACAATATGAGTCTTTTCCGAATACCAATCCCGATAAAGTGCCATGTGTAGATAATCTCTCGGACAGGACATAGGCAAGGCACCGCATATAACTAGGATTATGTTAAGTCACTTTCCAAAGACCCGGCCCGGCCCGGCTGGGCTCCTTTTCGGGAAACGTCCAAATACTGAACAAGTGAGATTTGCAAGGCCCGGTCCTATCTTGTCCGGTAGGGCCTCGCGCGCGCGTGAATGGTCCGAGAATACCCGGTGCCGACCGGCCGGTGGGCGGGCACCTAGTAGCGTTCTAGCAGCTGCAGCAGCTGAGGGGCCGCCGCATCGGCCTGAACCTCCAACCGCAGCAGGCGGGCGTACCAGCGCGTAGGACGCCCCCGGTAGTGGGTTTTGCGGCCTTTGCGGTACTCTTTCTCCCACTCTCTATCCACGGCGAAGTATTTGCCCATGCCCCGGAACCGTTTGGGCTCCAGCTGGGAATCGTAGTACAGCCGTTCGGGGCCGTAGGCCAGGCGGTGGGCGAAGGTGCCCGTACCGGCGCGCAAGTAGAGCACCGTGGCCCGGCGTCCGGATACTGGGCACACCATGTAGAGCCGCTGGCCACCGTTGCCCGGTAGGTTGCTGGCCACTGATTCGAGTTCCACCCGGTAGTCGTAGGACGTGGCCCCGTTCACCGTGTAGTGCAGGCGCAGGTACCGGCCGTTGTTGTGGTTGTGCACCTCTAGCCCGATTCGGCCGGTTACTTGCCCCCGACTTGACCACGTGAGGGTCGTTGCAGTCGAGGTACCCGGCCGCAGCAGGCCGGAGCGCAGCAGGTAGGCCAGTTCCAGCCGTTGGGTTTCGTCGGTCGTCGTCGGGAAGTTGGGGCGTCTAGGCATCGGGGAACGTGGCCAGCGGGCCGGAGCTGCCTACTTGACAACCACCCTACAAGTTAGCCGAAATCCTTAGGGAACGTGTCTGTTAAGTAAAGTTTCGGGCCGGACTTTTGGGGTTGAGTTTTGCACGTGGGCGGCCGGACCTCCCCTCTGCGGTGGGAGCTGACAGCGGGCAAGGACTACACCCACCCCTGGGTCGGTCGTCACCGGCCCCCCTTTAGGTGAATTTTGGACGTGTGAGAAAACGGCACCCCGTAGCGGTTGGCCCGGCCCGGTCGGGAAGGACCACACCCACCCCTGGGACGGTCGGCACCAGGCCAGCGGGCGCGCCTCTGCATTGCCTGAACTTTGCAGGCTGGGCACCATCAGCTGAGAGTGCCGAGGCCCGGCCCCGACCGGCGCAGCGCAAGGCCAGCCGGGCGGGCTGGGCAGCGCAGGCAGTAGGTGTGTGGCACCGGTTGAGGCCAGGCAGAGCAGTAGTGTAAAGGTCGGAAACCGTGGGCAGTCAGCAGGCCGAAACCCGCCGAAAGTGCCGTATTTATCGGCTGGCAGGTCGGCACCGGCCGCACGGGTACCGGCCTTCCTTCGTGGCAGCAGCAACCGTGGCCCGGCGTAGCGGCGTGGTGCACCAGGCCAACCCCTCACACCGGGGGCTGACGTGGTAGGCATAGGACCGGGAACCCTGACAGAGGTACACCGACCGGACAGGCAGGGCGCGCGCACCGTGGCCAGCTGGAACCGGGCGGGCGGGCGTCTGCAGCAGGCAGAGCAGGGCAAGTGGCAGGCAGGTGAGAGGCATCGTGTAGACTGAGAGGGACGGGCCGCACACCGTGGCCAGCATCGTAGGCCAGGCCAACGGGCCGCAGGTCGGGGGCGGTTTTTGGGTGTGTCGTTGTCAGGCTGCGAACAAAGGCAGGGTGCCACCTATGCGGGCCTCCCGTGCTTCTACCTTGCGGCGGTCGGCTAGTCGGGCGTTGCTGTCCTCATTCCGGCACCGTTTGGCGTGTTGCGCGCCGCGTTCCTTTGCGCTGCAGAACTTCGCGTTCGGGTTGCCCGTGTTGATAGGCAGGCCGCACGTGTGGCAGTACCGCTGGCCAGGTTGGGCGGGGCTCACCTCCATCGGGGCGGGGGCGTGTTGCGGGCCTCCATCGACGGGGCCACCAGCTGAGGGTGTACGCACCTGCATACTGCCTTCCGTCTGTTCGCTCGCTCCTTCGTCGTCGTCTGACTGAACCACCGCCAACGGGCGGGCCTGCCATCCATCCTGCCTACCAGCCTGCCATCCTTCGCCCGCTGCAGCAGGCAGTAAGAGGGTTGTGGGTGTGTGAGGGTGTGTACCGGTTTCCAACTGACTTAACGTGTGGAAAAAGGTACATTCCCTGCCACCCTGGGACGTGGCCAGGGACGCCCCTACGGCCGCGCGGATAGTGTCCCCATAAATGTCCGTTTTCGTCCGTTCATCATGGGCAGCTCGCAGACGTTTATAATCCCTGAGGTACTTTTTGTACGTGTTGGGATGCACGTTCTTCTTGAACTCCTTCCGCCATTCCATACTGCCACCCGACTGCAGTAGGCTCATTTCCTGAGGTGCCAATCCGGTGAAGTCTAACGGCCGTTCCCGCACTACTTCGCTGAATACTTGTAGCAGCGTAGCAGCTGCAGCAGCGTAGGTGGCAGGCGTTGCCAAGTCTGCCAGCGTTACGGTGCCTTTGTCCTTACCCAGCAACGCCGACACAGCCCGCGCACGTCTGGCAACTACTTCGTACCGGACTTTATTGGGCACTGTTACTAGGTAGCCTTCCTGGGCAGCGTATTTGGATTGGTCGTAGAACTTCACCCACATATCGGCGTGGGTGCTCACGTGTTCCAACGGTCGGGCGGCTCCTTTCGTGGGTAACACTATGCTGAAACTACTCCCCTTGTGGTGGCGCAACGATTCTAGGAACGCACGAACGTCCGAGGTTAGCCGCGCATCTGCCGACAGTTCCAGCCTACGTGTTTGCAGCCGTTCAGGGGTTAGCCCCACCCATTCGGCTAGCTCTTTGACTACTTGCCCGATTTGCGTGAAGGTCAGCAACTCGTTGTTGTGTCCCTGCAGAAAGGCAGGTAACGAGCCCTTGACCTGCAAAGAGCATTCTGACAGATTGAGTATAACCGTCTGGCCTCTTTGCCCATACACCTTCACCCGTTGGAATTTATCGACTATGCCGTTAGAGCTGGCCAGCGCAGCAGAGGCCAGGACTGTATCCATTTCATCGGGTTGTAAGTCGGCATAGTGGGAGGCATAGTCGAACATCGAGGCATCGGGACGCCCTGCCTGCAAACAAGAGGCCCCCGATACGCAGGTAGGAACTACGTAGCCGGGGGCCGGGCCTCAGTCTGCAAAGCAAGAGTGAGGATGATACTACACACGGCTTCCTACACCGTGGCACCTATTCAAGACACAATGCAAATTTACGAAGAATACAAGTCAGTTCACGGCCATTCTTGCTACTTCTTTTAGTCAGATATATATATCTAACGATATTAGCAGCGCGCCCCCCGGTGAGTCTGGCTTCGTGTTTGTTCCGCGCCGGTCGCGCCGCCCGATTCAGCCGAGGGTAATTCCCACCCTAGAAGCTAATCGGCCCCGCCGCTGGGCACCGGCACCTGACCCCCAAAACCAGGCCCAACCAGGCCCGAAAACCGGCCAAATTCACCCCGCGAAAGAGGGTATTTCCCTTTTTAGAGCTTTTTGATACTTATAGTTCTTTCTTTTTAAGGGCTCGTAACGCGCTGGCCTTCAATCTGTAGTGAGCCCAACTATGTACAACTCGGACGGTCTATTATGTACAACTCGGACGGTACCCCCCCGCGCAACTATGTACAACTCGGACGGTAACTATGTACAACTCGGACGGTAACTATGTACAACTCGTTTTTCGAGTACACAATAGTATATTGCAGGGCATACGAACAGACCAAAATATGCCTAAACCAGCTATCCGATTCGTCGCCCGAAGGTCAGAGAGTATCACCCGTACCGACCGTATCATACTGCAGCGTATCACGCTCCACAAACGCCGGTCGGAGTGTTCGACGGGCATACTCGTAGAACCTGACAACTGGGACAGCGCAAACCAGCGGGTACTAGGCCAGGGGAGTGAGGTTGAAGAACAGAACAAGGTGCTGCAAACCCTTCGTTCGCGCGCCCTGCTGCTGTATGAGGCCCTGAGTGCAGGCGGGCAACCTGTTACTGCTGCAGCCATCACCAACGCCCTACGGGAAGGGGTACCGGTGGAACGGATAGAGGCCCCGCGCGGGCCGTTGTATGAATCAATACGGATTGAGCAACCACAACCGCTGCAGCAGGTTCCGGCGCAGCTGGGCAGCAGCAGCGACAATCTTGCCCGGCGCAGCAATACGGTTGCCTTCCAACACAACCACCTAATCCGGACGCCGCTACGGATGGGAGAGGTAGAGGCCCGCATCTTCGTCGAGGCCTTACGCGGCATCAACCACGGCTCGCAAGGCGACACAGCATTACCCCCGATAGATATACCGGTGTCTGCCGTACTGGGCAACAATGACGGAGCCGAGGCATACGCCAGGGTACGCACGGCCTGCAAAGGACTATTCGAGAAGGAACTCGACTTACTACAGGCCAATCCTAGAAGGCCCAATGACTTCCACAAAACCCGCATCGTGTCGGACTTGGAGTTGAGCACCGGCACCGGGCGGATACGGGGCAACTGGGCACCAAAAATGCAGCCCTACCTAATCCAGCTACACGAAGCGGGCAACTTCACCAGCGCGAATATTGCCACTCTGCTAACGCTTTCCCCCAACGCCCAACGGTTGTACTGGATACTGAAAAGCTACGCGGGCATTGGCACCAGGGACGCCGTACTTTACCAGGAGAGCCTAGACAACGTCAAACGGCTGTTATTAGAAGATGCGAACCTATACCCGGTCTTTGCCGAGTTCAAACGCCGGGTACTTGACCCAATCGAGCAAGAGTTCAAAGGGTCGGATGTGGCCTTTCCTATGAGGTGGAAACCCATCAAAACAGGCAAGAAGGTAACCGGTATCGAGTTCACCATACCACGGGAAGAACGGCGCACTCGCAAGGCCTTAGCAGCAGCTGCAGCAGCTCCCGTGGCAGGGGCACCGGCCGCAGCTACCGACCGGTTTGCTGAGTGGTTGGCAGACCAGGCCCCGAACCTGCAAAAGGCCTACGCGGGCCTTGTCAGCACCAGTAACCGCAGCCAGGGGGCCAATCATCTAAGCCAGGCCGTGGCCCGCAAGATTGTCGAGTACGTGGCAGGGCAGCCCGAACTAGAGGCCACACTATACAGCGCACGGCACCGGATAGCCACCACTACGGAGCCCGTGAAGGATAAGGCCGGGTACTCCTATGCGCAACTCGTTAAAGCTTTGGGGAGGGACTTCCGATAGGCATTATACGCTGTAGTGTCGTTTACAACCTTAGTTATTATTCAGGCCCAATATGTGCCCAAAGGCCATAAATGCCCATAATCCAAACATCAGAAGTGTTATATCTGGTGCCGGCTTCTTTCTGAGCAACGCTATTAACTGCGTGATTCCAAGTGCGATTAACGGCAATGCCATAAACTGGATTGCCACTCCTACTGCGTTGCCCCAAGATGCTGCGTTACCTGGTACTCCTCCGTACTGGTATACAAATGCACCTAGACTAACTGCCATAGAGAGCAACAACATTAGCAAGACAGATTTCTTCGGAGGCATATGATATAGCATTGTTTCGTCTGACAATATGAGTCTTTTCCGAATACCAATCCCGATAAAGTGCCATGTGTAGATAATCTCTCGGACAGGACATAGGCAAGGCACCGCATATAACTAGGATTATGTTAAGTCACTTTCCAAAGACCCGGCCCGGCCCGGCTGGGCTCCTTTTCGGGGAAACGTCCAAATACTGAACAAGTGAGATTTGCAAGGCCCGGTCCTATCTTGTCCGGTAGGGCCTCGCGCGCGCGTGAATGGTCCGAGAATACCCGGTGCCGACCGGCCGGTGGGCGGGCACCTAGTAGCGTTCTAGCAGCTGCAGCAGCTGAGGGGCCGCCGCATCGGCCTGAACCTCCAACCGCAGCAGGCGGGCGTACCAGCGCGTAGGACGCCCCCGGTAGTGGGTTTTGCGGCCTTTGCGGTACTCTTTCTCCCACTCTCTATCCACGGCGAAGTATTTGCCCATGCCCCGGAACCGTTTGGGCTCCAGCTGGGAATCGTAGTACAGCCGTTCGGGGCCGTAGGCCAGGCGGTGGGCGAAGGTGCCCGTACCGGCGCGCAAGTAGAGCACCGTGGCCCGGCGTCCGGATACTGGGCACACCATGTAGAGCCGCTGGCCACCGTTGCCCGGTAGGTTGCTGGCCACTGATTCGAGTTCCACCCGGTAGTCGTAGGACGTGGCCCCGTTCACCGTGTAGTGCAGGCGCAGGTACCGGCCGTTGTTGTGGTTGTGCACCTCTAGCCCGATTCGGCCGGTTACTTGCCCCCGACTTGACCACGTGAGGGTCGTTGCAGTCGAGGTACCCGGCCGCAGCAGGCCGGAGCGCAGCAGGTAGGCCAGTTCCAGCCGTTGGGTTTCGTCGGTCGTCGTCGGGAAGTTGGGGCGTCTAGGCATCGGGGAACGTGGCCAGCGGGCCGGAGCTGCCTACTTGACAACCACCCTACAAGTTAGCCGAAATCCTTAGGGAACGTGTCTGTTAAGTAAAGTTTCGGGCCGGACTTTTGGGGTTGAGTTTTGCACGTGGGCGGCCGGACCTCCCCTCTGCGGTGGGAGCTGACAGCGGGCAAGGACTACACCCACCCCTGGGTCGGTCGTCACCGGCCCCCCTTTAGGTGAATTTTGGACGTGTGAGAAAACGGCACCCCGTAGCGGTTGGCCCGGCCCGGTCGGGAAGGACCACACCCACCCCTGGGACGGTCGGCACCAGGCCAGCGGGCGCGCCTCTGCATTGCCTGAACTTTGCAGGCTGGGCACCATCAGCTGAGAGTGCCGAGGCCCGGCCCCGACCGGCGCAGCGCAAGGCCAGCCGGGCGGGCTGGGCAGCGCAGGCAGTAGGTGTGTGGCACCGGTTGAGGCCAGGCAGAGCAGTAGTGTAAAGGTCGGAAACCGTGGGCAGTCAGCAGGCCGAAACCCGCCGAAAGTGCCGTATTTATCGGCTGGCAGGTCGGCACCGGCCGCACGGGTACCGGCCTTCCTTCGTGGCAGCAGCAACCGTGGCCCGGCGTAGCGGCGTGGTGCACCAGGCCAACCCCTCACACCGGGGGCTGACGTGGTAGGCATAGGACCGGGAACCCTGACAGAGGTACACCGACCGGACAGGCAGGGCGCGCGCACCGTGGCCAGCTGGAACCGGGCGGGCGGGCGTCTGCAGCAGGCAGAGCAGGGCAAGTGGCAGGCAGGTGAGAGGCATCGTGTAGACTGAGAGGGACGGGCCGCACACCGTGGCCAGCATCGTAGGCCAGGCCAACGGGCCGCAGGTCGGGGGCGGTTTTTGGGTGTGTCGTTGTCAGGCTGCGAACAAAGGCAGGGTGCCACCTATGCGGGCCTCCCGTGCTTCTACCTTGCGGCGGTCGGCTAGTCGGGCGTTGCTGTCCTCATTCCGGCACCGTTTGGCGTGTTGCGCGCCGCGTTCCTTTGCGCTGCAGAACTTCGCGTTCGGGTTGCCCGTGTTGATAGGCAGGCCGCACGTGTGGCAGTACCGCTGGCCAGGTTGGGCGGGGCTCACCTCCATCGGGGCGGGGGCGTGTTGCGGGCCTCCATCGACGGGGCCACCAGCTGAGGGTGTACGCACCTGCATACTGCCTTCCGTCTGTTCGCTCGCTCCTTCGTCGTCGTCTGACTGAACCACCGCCAACGGGCGGGCCTGCCATCCATCCTGCCTACCAGCCTGCCATCCTTCGCCCGCTGCAGCAGGCAGTAAGAGGGTTGTGGGTGTGTGAGGGTGTGTACCGGTTTCCAACTGACTTAACGTGTGGAAAAAGGTACATTCCCTGCCACCCTGGGACGTGGCCAGGGACGCCCCTACGGCCGCGCGGATAGTGTCCCCATAAATGTCCGTTTTCGTCCGTTCATCATGGGCAGCTCGCAGACGTTTATAATCCCTGAGGTACTTTTTGTACGTGTTGGGATGCACGTTCTTCTTGAACTCCTTCCGCCATTCCATACTGCCACCCGACTGCAGTAGGCTCATTTCCTGAGGTGCCAATCCGGTGAAGTCTAACGGCCGTTCCCGCACTACTTCGCTGAATACTTGTAGCAGCGTAGCAGCTGCAGCAGCGTAGGTGGCAGGCGTTGCCAAGTCTGCCAGCGTTACGGTGCCTTTGTCCTTACCCAGCAACGCCGACACAGCCCGCGCACGTCTGGCAACTACTTCGTACCGGACTTTATTGGGCACTGTTACTAGGTAGCCTTCCTGGGCAGCGTATTTGGATTGGTCGTAGAACTTCACCCACATATCGGCGTGGGTGCTCACGTGTTCCAACGGTCGGGCGGCTCCTTTCGTGGGTAACACTATGCTGAAACTACTCCCCTTGTGGTGGCGCAACGATTCTAGGAACGCACGAACGTCCGAGGTTAGCCGCGCATCTGCCGACAGTTCCAGCCTACGTGTTTGCAGCCGTTCAGGGGTTAGCCCCACCCATTCGGCTAGCTCTTTGACTACTTGCCCGATTTGCGTGAAGGTCAGCAACTCGTTGTTGTGTCCCTGCAGAAAGGCAGGTAACGAGCCCTTGACCTGCAAAGAGCATTCTGACAGATTGAGTATAACCGTCTGGCCTCTTTGCCCATACACCTTCACCCGTTGGAATTTATCGACTATGCCGTTAGAGCTGGCCAGCGCAGCGAGGCCAGGACTGTATCCATTTCATCGGGTTGTAAGTCGGCATAGTGGGAGGCATAGTCGAACATCGAGGCATCGGGACGCCCTGCCTGCAAACAAGAGGCCCCCGATACGCAGGTAGGAACTACGTAGCCGGGGGCCGGGCCTCAGTCTGCAAAGCAAGAGTGAGGATGATACTACACACGGCTTCCTACACCGTGGCACCTATTCAAGACACAATGCAAATTTACGAAGAATACAAGTCAGTTCACGGCCATTCTTGCTACTTCTTTTAGTCAGATATATATATCTAACGATATTAGCAGCGCGCCCCCCGGTGAGTCTGGCTTCGTGTTTGTTCCGCGCCGGTCGCGCCGCCCGATTCAGCCGAGGGTAATTCCCACCCTAGAAGCTAATCGGCCCCGCCGCTGGGCACCGGCACCTGACCCCCAAAACCAGGCCCAACCAGGCCCGAAAACCGGCCAAATTCACCCCGCGAAAGAGGGTATTTCCCTTTTTAGAGCTTTTTGATACTTATAGTTCTTTCTTTTTAAGGGCTCGTAACGCGCTGGCCTTCAATCTGTAGTGAGCCCAACTATGTACAACTCGGACGGTCTATTATGTACAACTCGGACGGTACCCCCCCGCGCAACTATGTACAACTCGGACGGTAACTATGTACAACTCGGACGGTAACTATGTACAACTCGTTTTTCGAGTACACAATAGTATATTGCAGGGCATACGAACAGACCAAAATATGCCTAAACCAGCTATCCGATTCGTCGCCCGAAGGTCAGAGAGTATCACCCGTACCGACCGTATCATACTGCAGCGTATCACGCTCCACAAACGCCGGTCGGAGTGTTCGACGGGCATACTCGTAGAACCTGACAACTGGGACAGCGCAAACCAGCGGGTACTAGGCCAGGGGAGTGAGGTTGAAGAACAGAACAAGGTGCTGCAAACCCTTCGTTCGCGCGCCCTGCTGCTGTATGAGGCCCTGAGTGCAGGCGGGCAACCTGTTACTGCTGCAGCCATCACCAACGCCCTACGGGAAGGGGTACCGGTGGAACGGATAGAGGCCCCGCGCGGGCCGTTGTATGAATCAATACGGATTGAGCAACCACAACCGCTGCAGCAGGTTCCGGCGCAGCTGGGCAGCAGCAGCGACAATCTTGCCCGGCGCAGCAATACGGTTGCCTTCCAACACAACCACCTAATCCGGACGCCGCTACGGATGGGAGAGGTAGAGGCCCGCATCTTCGTCGAGGCCTTACGCGGCATCAACCACGGCTCGCAAGGCGACACAGCATTACCCCCGATAGATATACCGGTGTCTGCCGTACTGGGCAACAATGACGGAGCCGAGGCATACGCCAGGGTACGCACGGCCTGCAAAGGACTATTCGAGAAGGAACTCGACTTACTACAGGCCAATCCTAGAAGGCCCAATGACTTCCACAAAACCCGCATCGTGTCGGACTTGGAGTTG
>NZ_CP188176.1:0-14330 GCF_049949205.1 Hymenobacter sp. 102 | reverse complement strand
TCAACAGTAGATTAGCCCTTGCTTAAATCGGAGCATGGATGCCTGGTACCACCTGCGGGGCATCGCGCAATTGACAGACCTCGTCCCAGCTCAGTTCGCCCGCGATGTATCGGCCGTAGAGCCGATGGGCGTAGGAGTGGCGTTGCGCACTAATTGCGGATTGGCGGCTTTGATTTGCTGAAGCACGTAAGCCCGCTGCTCAGGAGTTTGAGCGTTAGGACCAAATTTCGATTATCGGCCATTGGAATAGCTGCTTATAGACCAATTTCATGCACCAAAAATGCCTTGGGGTAATCGAGTTAATGCATTCAAACTGCGATTTGCCCAGTCGAATATACAAAAGATTATAGATTGGTTTGGGGCAAAGACCGTACTTATATAAAGCTCATATTTGTACTTTTATTCTATGATAGCACAGTGCCAAAAGTGTGGAAAGGACTATGAGCCGAAGCGTCGAGGGGGCAAATTCTGCTCAACCTCGTGCCGAGTGGTGCAGCACCAGCTCGTGAAGAAGGGGAGGCTTGGCCGAATCCGCTGACTGCCGACGAGAGCTATTTGGCTGGCATTGTGGTGGCGGTAGGCCGGACTGCAAATGACACTTTACGGCAGGTTGAAGGCTTGCCGGTAGAGGCAGAGCTGGCGGGGCTGCGGGCGTTGGTGCAGGGGTGGGCGCGGGTAGGAAACAACTCTATTGTCGAACGTATCCAGTACAACGACGAGCAGGCAACGAATGCTTTTCAGCGTAGAATCAAGCCAGTCAAAGCCAGTAAATAAAGGTATTAACGTAAGTGACAAGCGTAAGTTTTGCCCATCATATACCCTGAAAAGGACCCGTTAGCGTAAGTGAGTAGCGTAAATAATCGGCCCAAAACCGCGCAAGAAAAACAACGGTATAA
This sequence comes from Hymenobacter sp. 102, assembly GCF_049949205.1. NCBI lineage: Bacteria > Pseudomonadati > Bacteroidota > Cytophagia > Cytophagales > Hymenobacteraceae > Hymenobacter > Hymenobacter sp. 102. The sequence goes on along the minus strand of NZ_CP188176.1, from coordinate 13,434 downwards.
CCCACTATACCGGACTGCGTCCGGTGAAGGCTTGCAGCCGGCCCTACGCAGTATCTAGCCCTTTCCCACCGCCCCATGCCCTACGCCATTTGCCGAGTTGCCAAGATTAAGACCGCCCAGGCGGGTGCGGCCAAGACCGCGCACAACTACCGGCAGCGCGAAACGCCCAACGCTGACACCGAGCGCAAGCCCCTCAACCGGGAGTACATCAACACGGCCGAGCGCAATTATTGGGAGCTGGCCACCGAGCGCATTCAGGAGGCCGGGGCCAAAATCCGGCCGGATTCGGTGCGCGGGGTGGAGGTGCTGCTGACCGCCAGCCCGGAGGCGTTCAAGCGCCAGGCCGATGGGAGCCCGCACGACTGGCACGGCAGCCAATGGGCCGAGGCCAATATTGCATTTTTGAAGGGCAAGTTTGGGGAGCAAAACGTGGTGAGCTGCACCCTGCACCAGGACGAGCTAACGCCCCACTTTCACGCCGTGGTCGTGCCCCTCACGGCTGACGGCCGCTTGTCGGCTAAGGACGTGTTCAATCCGAAGACCCTGCGCGCCCTGCAAACCGAATACGCCGAGGCCATGAAGCCATTCGGGATGGAGCGAGGGTCGAGCACAGCCGCGCCAAACACGAGGTCATGCGCCACGTCTACGGGGCCCAGGAGCGGAGCCGGGGCGAGCTGGCCACGCTGACCAAGCCAGAGCCGGCCACGCGCCTGAGCATTGAGGGGCCGAGCGGACTGGACCTGGTCAACCTGAGCAAGTGGCGGGCCGAGCAGGAGGCCCGGCTGAACGCGGAGCTGGCCCGGCAGCTCGCCGCGGTCAACGAGCGGGCCAGCAAGGCGGCTAGCATCGCCCAGGACAGCGCCGGGGCCAAAGACCGGGAAAAGACCCTTGCCCGGCAGTTGGCGAGCGTGGAGGGCACCAAAACGAAGGAAATCGGCCGGCGGGAGCTGTTCGAGGGGGGATTCAAACGAGCGGCCGTGCTCGCGGTCCAGGGCGAGACGTTGCCGGCGAAAGTGCTGGCGTACGGCCAACAGATTCGCTCCAGTATGCAGGCTGAAGCCGAAAAACACGTTCAGCAGGCCCTAAAGGCCCCTATTCGCCAAGCGGGCGACCTGACCGAGCAACTAAAAAAGCTCCCTGGGTACACCTACCGGGAGGACGCGACCACCAAACAGGGCGAGTTGCGCCACACAGCCACCGGCAGCCGGTTCGAACTGGCCGAGTTGAAGCCAGGCGGGGTGTCGATGAAGGAGGCTTACGACCAGGCTGTGCAACGCACCGCGCAACGCGACCAAGAGCAGAGCAAAGGTCAGAACAGAGGGGAGGTATAAGCATGGACTGACCGCCAAACGCAAGGCCAAGCCACCCTCCCGCAATTGCATTGCGGGGGGTGTCTTGTAAGAGTTAAGAGTCAAGTGCCATAACTAACTGATAATCAAGGGGGGTCTGTTTTAAGATTTAAAACACCTGTTTTAAACCTTAAAACATGCTGTTTGTACTTTTCCGTGATAGCGGCTAATCATTTTTAAAAATTCACTACCCTTTCTGCAACGAGGTGTTTTAAAGCTTAAAGTGAATGGTTTTAAAAGTGGCGTGTTTTTTTAAACACATTGATTAAGTTTGCCCAGCAAAAACTTAAAAGGCTATGACGACTTGGTACAGAAAATTGACGGACTACCCTGAAAATGAGAACAATCCGTTTTCAGAGAAGGCCGTTTTAGAGATTAGCACCACAAAAAAGCGTCAAGCTATTAAGCCCCCGAAGACCAGCAATGGGGAAAATAAGTATTGGGTAATCGACAATAATGGCGAGAAAGTAGCTGAAAGCCTGTTTGTTAGAGAAGTGGAAGTAGACGAGGAACAGTTTGCAAAAGTCTTCCTGAGCGGTCTACTCAACTTTTGGGAGCTTAGCCCACGTGGCATCCGGGTGTTTACCTATGTTCTCCGCCAGCTCCGCGCAGGTCGAGATGAGTTCTACTTCTCAGCGTCGGAGTGCATGAAATTCACTCTTTACAAGAGCAGGGGGCTTGTTACGAGCGGCTTAGCTGAGCTGATAGGAGCTGGTCTGATAGCCCGTAGCACGGACCCGCTAATCTACTTTGTGAACCCCCTGGTGATATTCAACGGCAGCCGTGTGACGTTTGCCAAAAGCTACGTCCGCAAGCAGATACAGGACAAAAACCCCGGCCAGCTTGCCCTACCATTCAATCCCAGCTTGGAGCAACTACGCGAGATGGCCAAGAGTACCCAGCTATAGGGGCAATAGGGAGAAAAGTGGCCTGAAAAGAAACTGTCAAGAAAACTGTCAACAATTGACAGTTTTCTTGACAGTTGGGTGTTGTTAAACAAATAGGGGAAAACCTCCGACTCGGAAGCTAAGCAGGTTGAATGCTGCCAGTAAGGTATGAATGCGGCGTAAGAGTAGCGAGGAACGATGGTTTTACACGTCCCTTAAGGCCATCGAAAAAGGACAGTAAAAACGAACGTTTGTTCTGGCGCTGGTGCCATCCATTCCTCACATTATCATTTGATAGTACCTTACTGGTACCTCAATAAAAAGCCAAGCCGTTACCTGACGGCCGTGGATGTTGGCAAATCCTCCTATGAAATACCTGCTCCTGGGATTATTGGTCCTGGCCGGCGCAGCGATTACGCTACAGTCAGCCGTGAATAGCCAACTCAAAACCGCCGTGCCGCATGTGCTGTGGGCCGTGCTCATCTCCTACCTGGGCGGCAGCGTGGTCGCCGGGGTATTGCTGCTGCTCACCCAGGCCCCGCCGCTGGCCCTGCCCGCCCTGGCCCGGGTGCCGTGGTACGGCTGGACCGGCGGCCTCCTGGGCGTGGGGTACGTGTTGACCATCACCTGGTCGCTGAAGCGCGTGGGGGCCGCCAACTTGTTTGCCCTGGTCGTGGCCGGCCAGTTGGTGACGGCCCTGCTGCTCGACCAGGCCGGGTGGCTGGGCCTGGAGCGGAGCGCCTGGTCGGTTTCCAAACTTGTCGGGGTCGCCCTGCTGGTGGGCGGGGCGTATTTAATCAACCGGCCGTGAACGCTGGGGTAGCAGGGACTTAGAGGCGTTTGCCGTCTCCCCTTTCTTCCCTGACCGAAAGTTCCGGTTCCACCTCCTGCGCGGTCCTGTTGGGCTTTCAAGCCGGAGGTTTTCCCTATTTGTTTAATAACACCCACAGTTTCTTTTTCACTCAACAAAAGGGAAAAACGAGCTAAATTTGAGGGCTGTTTGAAGCGCAACCGGCTCTGCTGAGGAGCAACCGGCCAGGAATAGAACAGCCCACAGACGCATCGTCTGAAAGCCCCGTGCCGCGTTGAAGGTTCGCCCTCTGCTGCACGGGGCTTTGTCGTTCTACCGTTAGGTTTTCAGGCATGCCACGCCGCATTGTCTGTCCTAATTTGGCATATTTTCTCAGTTTGAGACGGGCTTTTTAAGGCTTTTCAAAGCAGACAATGCGGCGTGGCATGCCTGAAAACCTATGCCCGGAACGGGCAAATTACTCGCTCGGACGTGTTCCCCTCTTTTTGCACAGAAGTGGTCTATCGAGTAATTCACAGTATCGGCACCGCTTATCAATGGGACCTTTTCCGGCGATTCGGTCCCTAATCGCAATGCTTTTGCCAATCGGGCATTCGTTGTCATCGTGCCACGCATCCTCCAATCCAATGCCCCGGTAGGGCGAATAAAACGGGGAAATACGCATTGATGACCCGCTAGCCTGATAAGCAGGCAAGGTACCAAATACCTGCGTGAGCTCAACAGTAGATTAGCCCTTGCTTAAATCGGAGCATGGATGCCTGGTACCACCTGCGGGGCATCGCGCAATTGACAGACCTCGTCCCAGCTCAGTTCGCCCGCGATGTATCGGCCGTAGAGCCGATGGGCGTAAGGAGTGGCGTTGCGCACTAATTGCGGATTGGCGGCTTTGATTTGCTGAAGCACGTAAGCCCGCTGCTCAGGAGTTTGAGCGTTAGGACCAAATTTCGGATTATCGGCCATTGGAATAGCTGCTTATAGACCAATTTCATGCACCAAAAATGCCTTGGGGTAATCGAGTTAATGCATTCAAACTGCGATTTGCCCAGTCGAATATACAAAAGATTATAGATTGGTTTGGGGCAAAGACCGTACTTATATAAAGCTCATATTTGTACTTTTATTCTATGATAGCACAGTGCCAAAAGTGTGGAAAGGACTATGAGCCGAAGCGTCGAGGGGCAAATTCTGCTCAACCTCGTGCCGAGTGGTGCAGCACCAGCTCGTGAAGAAGGGGGAGGCTTGGCCGAATCCGCCGACTGCCGACGAGAGCTATTTGGCTGGCATTGTGGTGGCGGTAGGCCGGACTGCAAATGACACTTTACGGCAGGTTGAAGGCTTGCCGGTAGAGGCAGAGCTGGCGGGGCTGCGGGCGTTGGTGCAGGGGTGGGCGCGGGTAGGAAACAACTCTATTGTCGAACGTATCCAGTACAACGACGAGCAGGCAACGAATGCTTTTCAGCGTAGAATCAAGCCAGTCAAAGCCAGTAAATAAAGGTATTAACGTAAGTGACAAGCGTAAGTTTTGCCCATCATATACCCTGAAAAGGACCCGTTAGCGTAAGTGAGTAGCGTAAATAATCGGCCCAAAACCGCGCAAGAAAAACAACGGTATAACCCACTATACCGGACTGCGTCCGGTGTGGCTTGCAGCCGGCCCTACGCAGTATCTAGCCCCTTTCCCCACCGCCCCATGCCCTACGCCATTTGCCGAGTTGCCAAGATTAAGACCGCCCAGGCGGGTGCGGCCAAGACCGCGCACAACTACCGGCAGCGCGAAACGCCCAACGCTGACACCGAGCGCAAGCCCCTCAACCGGGAGTACATCAACACGGCCGAGCGCAATTATTGGGAGCTGGCCACCGAGCGCATTCAGGAGGCCGGGGCCAAAATCCGGCCGGATTCGGTGCGCGGGGTGGAGGTGCTGCTGACCGCCAGCCCGGAGGCGTTCAAGCGCCAGGCCGATGGGAGCCCGCACGACTGGCACGGCAGCCAATGGGCCGAGGCCAATATTGCATTTTTGAAGGGCAAGTTTGGGGAGCAAAACGTGGTGAGCTGCACCCTGCACCAGGACGAGCTAACGCCCCACTTTCACGCCGTGGTCGTGCCCCTCACGGCTGACGGCCGCTTGTCGGCTAAGGACGTGTTCAATCCGAAGACCCTGCGCGCCCTGCAAACCGAATACGCCGAGGCCATGAAGCCATTCGGGATGGAGCGAGGGGTCGAGCACAGCCGCGCCAAACACGAGGTCATGCGCCACGTCTACGGGGCCCAGGAGCGGAGCCGGGGCGAGCTGGCCACGCTGACCAAGCCAGAGCCGGCCACGCGCCTGAGCATTGAGGGGCCGAGCGGACTGGACCTGGTCAACCTGAGCAAGTGGCGGGCCGAGCAGGAGGCCCGGCTGAACGCGGAGCTGGCCCGGCAGCTCGCCGCGGTCAACGAGCGGGCCAGCAAGGCGGCTAGCATCGCCCAGGACAGCGCCGGGGCCAAAGACCGGGAAAAGACCCTTGCCCGGCAGTTGGCGAGCGTGGAGGGCACCAAAACGAAGGAAATCGGCCGGCGGGAGCTGTTCGAGGGGGGATTCAAACGAGCGGCCGTGCTCGCGGTCCAGGGCGAGACGTTGCCGGCGAAAGTGCTGGCGTACGGCCAACAGATTCGCTCCAGTATGCAGGCTGAAGCCGAAAAACACGTTCAGCAGGCCCTAAAGGCCCCTATTCGCCAAGCGGGCGACCTGACCGAGCAACTAAAAAAGCTCCCTGGGTACACCTACCGGGAGGACGCGACCACCAAACAGGGCGAGTTGCGCCACACAGCCACCGGCAGCCGGTTCGAACTGGCCGAGTTGAAGCCAGGCGGGGTGTCGATGAAGGAGGCTTACGACCAGGCTGTGCAACGCACCGCGCAACGCGACCAAGAGCAGAGCAAAGGTCAGAACAGAGGGGAGGTATAAGCATGGACTGACCGCCAAACGCAAGGCCAAGCCACCCTCCCGCAATTGCATTGCGGGGGGTGTCTTGTAAGAGTTAAGAGTCAAGTGCCATAACTAACTGATAATCAAGGGGGGTCTGTTTTAAGATTTAAAACACCTGTTTTAAACCTTAAAACATGCTGTTTGTACTTTTCCGTGATAGCGGCTAATCATTTTTAAAAATTCACTACCCTTTCTGCAACGAGGTGTTTTAAAGCTTAAAGTGAATGGTTTTAAAAGTGGCGTGTTTTTTTAAACACATTGATTAAGTTTGCCCAGCAAAAACTTAAAAGGCTATGACGACTTGGTACAGAAAATTGACGGACTACCCTGAAAATGAGAACAATCCGTTTTCAGAGAAGGCCGTTTTAGAGATTAGCACCACAAAAAAGCGTCAAGCTATTAAGCCCCCGAAGACCAGCAATGGGGAAAATAAGTATTGGGTAATCGACAATAATGGCGAGAAAGTAGCTGAAAGCCTGTTTGTTAGAGAAGTGGAAGTAGACGAGGAACAGTTTGCAAAAGTCTTCCTGAGCGGTCTACTCAACTTTTGGGAGCTTAGCCCACGTGGCATCCGGGTGTTTACCTATGTTCTCCGCCAGCTCCGCGCAGGTCGAGATGAGTTCTACTTCTCAGCGTCGGAGTGCATGAAATTCACTCTTTACAAGAGCAGGGGGCTTGTTACGAGCGGCTTAGCTGAGCTGATAGGAGCTGGTCTGATAGCCCGTAGCACGGACCCGCTAATCTACTTTGTGAACCCCCTGGTGATATTCAACGGCAGCCGTGTGACGTTTGCCAAAAGCTACGTCCGCAAGCAGATACAGGACAAAAACCCCGGCCAGCTTGCCCTACCATTCAATCCCAGCTTGGAGCAACTACGCGAGATGGCCAAGAGTACCCAGCTATAGGGGCAATAGGGGAGAAAAGTGGCCTGAAAAAGAAACTGTCAAGAAAACTGTCAACAATTGACAGTTTTCTTGACAGTTGGGTGTTGTTAAACAAATAGGGGAAAACCTCCGACTCGGAAGCTAAGCAGGTTGAATGCTGCCAGTAAGGTATGAATGCGGCGTAAGAGTAGCGAGGAACGATGGTTTTACACGTCCCTTAAGGCCATCGAAAAAGGACAGTAAAAACGAACGTTTGTTCTGGCGCTGGTGCCATCCATTCCTCACATTATCATTTGATAGTACCTTACTGGTACCTCAATAAAAAGCCAAGCCGTTACCTGACGGCCGTGGATGTTGGCAAATCCTCCTATGAAATACCTGCTCCTGGGATTATTGGTCCTGGCCGGCGCAGCGATTACGCTACAGTCAGCCGTGAATAGCCAACTCAAAACCGCCGTGCCGCATGTGCTGTGGGCCGTGCTCATCTCCTACCTGGGCGGCAGCGTGGTCGCCGGGGTATTGCTGCTGCTCACCCAGGCCCCGCCGCTGGCCCTGCCCGCCCTGGCCCGGGTGCCGTGGTACGGCTGGACCGGCGGCCTCCTGGGCGTGGGGTACGTGTTGACCATCACCTGGTCGCTGAAGCGCGTGGGGGCCGCCAACTTGTTTGCCCTGGTCGTGGCCGGCCAGTTGGTGACGGCCCTGCTGCTCGACCAGGCCGGGTGGCTGGGCCTGGAGCGGAGCGCCTGGTCGGTTTCCAAACTTGTCGGGGTCGCCCTGCTGGTGGGCGGGGCGTATTTAATCAACCGGCCGTGAACGCTGGGGTAGCAGGGACTTAGAGGCGTTTGCCGTCTCCCCTTTCTTCCCTGACCGAAAGTTCCGGTTCCACCTCCTGCGCGGTCCTGTTGGGCTTTCAAGCCGGAGGTTTTCCCCTATTTGTTTAATAACACCCACAGTTTCTTTTTCACTCAACAAAAGGGAAAAACGAGCTAAATTTGAGGGCTGTTTGAAGCGCAACCGGCTCTGCTGAGGAGCAACCGGCCAGGAATAGAACAGCCCACAGACGCATCGTCTGAAAGCCCCGTGCCGCGTTGAAGGTTCGCCCTCTGCTGCACGGGGCTTTGTCGTTCTACCGTTAGGTTTTCAGGCATGCCACGCCGCATTGTCTGTCCTAATTTGGCATATTTTCTCAGTTTGAGACGGGCTTTTTAAGGCTTTTCAAAGCAGACAATGCGGCGTGGCATGCCTGAAAACCTATGCCCGGAACGGGCAAATTACTCGCTCGGACGTGTTCCCCTCTTTTTGCACAGAAGTGGTCTATCGAGTAATTCACAGTATCGGCACCGCTTATCAATGGGACCTTTTCCGGCGATTCGGTCCCTAATCGCAATGCTTTTGCCAATCGGGCATTCGTTGTCATCGTGCCACGCATCCTCCAATCCAATGCCCCGGTAGGGCGAATAAAACGGGGAAATACGCATTGATGACCCGCTAGCCTGATAAGCAGGCAAGGTACCAAATACCTGCGTGAGCTCAACAGTAGATTAGCCCTTGCTTAAATCGGAGCATGGATGCCTGGTACCACCTGCGGGGCATCGCGCAATTGACAGACCTCGTCCCAGCTCAGTTCGCCCGCGATGTATCGGCCGTAGAGCCGATGGGCGTAAGGAGTGGCGTTGCGCACTAATTGCGGATTGGCGGCTTTGATTTGCTGAAGCACGTAAGCCCGCTGCTCAGGAGTTTGAGCGTTAGGACCAAATTTCGGATTATCGGCCATTGGAATAGCTGCTTATAGACCAATTTCATGCACCAAAAATGCCTTGGGGTAATCGAGTTAATGCATTCAAACTGCGATTTGCCCAGTCGAATATACAAAAGATTATAGATTGGTTTGGGGCAAAGACCGTACTTATATAAAGCTCATATTTGTACTTTTATTCTATGATAGCACAGTGCCAAAAGTGTGGAAAGGACTATGAGCCGAAGCGTCGAGGGGGCAAATTCTGCTCAACCTCGTGCCGAGTGGTGCAGCACCAGCTCGTGAAGAAGGGGGAGGCTTGGCCGAATCCGCCGACTGCCGACGAGAGCTATTTGGCTGGCATTGTGGTGGCGGTAGGCCGGACTGCAAATGACACTTTACGGCAGGTTGAAGGCTTGCCGGTAGAGGCAGAGCTGGCGGGGCTGCGGGCGTTGGTGCAGGGGTGGGCGCGGGTAGGAAACAACTCTATTGTCGAACGTATCCAGTACAACGACGAGCAGGCAACGAATGCTTTTCAGCGTAGAATCAAGCCAGTCAAAGCCAGTAAATAAAGGTATTAACGTAAGTGACAAGCGTAAGTTTTGCCCATCATATACCCTGAAAAGGACCCGTTAGCGTAAGTGAGTAGCGTAAATAATCGGCCCAAAACCGCGCAAGAAAAACAACGGTATAACCCACTATACCGGACTGCGTCCGGTGTGGGGCTTGCAGCCGGCCCTACGCAGTATCTAGCCCCTTTCCCCACCGCCCCATGCCCTACGCCATTTGCCGAGTTGCCAAGATTAAGACCGCCCAGGCGGGTGCGGCCAAGACCGCGCACAACTACCGGCAGCGCGAAACGCCCAACGCTGACACCGAGCGCAAGCCCCTCAACCGGGAGTACATCAACACGGCCGAGCGCAATTATTGGGAGCTGGCCACCGAGCGCATTCAGGAGGCCGGGGCCAAAATCCGGCCGGATTCGGTGCGCGGGGTGGAGGTGCTGCTGACCGCCAGCCCGGAGGCGTTCAAGCGCCAGGCCGATGGGAGCCCGCACGACTGGCACGGCAGCCAATGGGCCGAGGCCAATATTGCATTTTTGAAGGGCAAGTTTGGGGAGCAAAACGTGGTGAGCTGCACCCTGCACCAGGACGAGCTAACGCCCCACTTTCACGCCGTGGTCGTGCCCCTCACGGCTGACGGCCGCTTGTCGGCTAAGGACGTGTTCAATCCGAAGACCCTGCGCGCCCTGCAAACCGAATACGCCGAGGCCATGAAGCCATTCGGGATGGAGCGAGGGGTCGAGCACAGCCGCGCCAAACACGAGGTCATGCGCCACGTCTACGGGGCCCAGGAGCGGAGCCGGGGCGAGCTGGCCACGCTGACCAAGCCAGAGCCGGCCACGCGCCTGAGCATTGAGGGGCCGAGCGGACTGGACCTGGTCAACCTGAGCAAGTGGCGGGCCGAGCAGGAGGCCCGGCTGAACGCGGAGCTGGCCCGGCAGCTCGCCGCGGTCAACGAGCGGGCCAGCAAGGCGGCTAGCATCGCCCAGGACAGCGCCGGGGCCAAAGACCGGGAAAAGACCCTTGCCCGGCAGTTGGCGAGCGTGGAGGGCACCAAAACGAAGGAAATCGGCCGGCGGGAGCTGTTCGAGGGGGGATTCAAACGAGCGGCCGTGCTCGCGGTCCAGGGCGAGACGTTGCCGGCGAAAGTGCTGGCGTACGGCCAACAGATTCGCTCCAGTATGCAGGCTGAAGCCGAAAAACACGTTCAGCAGGCCCTAAAGGCCCCTATTCGCCAAGCGGGCGACCTGACCGAGCAACTAAAAAAGCTCCCTGGGTACACCTACCGGGAGGACGCGACCACCAAACAGGGCGAGTTGCGCCACACAGCCACCGGCAGCCGGTTCGAACTGGCCGAGTTGAAGCCAGGCGGGGTGTCGATGAAGGAGGCTTACGACCAGGCTGTGCAACGCACCGCGCAACGCGACCAAGAGCAGAGCAAAGGTCAGAACAGAGGGGGAGGTATAAGCATGGACTGACCGCCAAACGCAAGGCCAAGCCACCCTCCCGCAATTGCATTGCGGGGGGTGTCTTGTAAGAGTTAAGAGTCAAGTGCCATAACTAACTGATAATCAAGGGGGGTCTGTTTTAAGATTTAAAACACCTGTTTTAAACCTTAAAACATGCTGTTTGTACTTTTCCGTGATAGCGGCTAATCATTTTTAAAAATTCACTACCCTTTCTGCAACGAGGTGTTTTAAAGCTTAAAGTGAATGGTTTTAAAAGTGGCGTGTTTTTTTAAACACATTGATTAAGTTTGCCCAGCAAAAACTTAAAAGGCTATGACGACTTGGTACAGAAAATTGACGGACTACCCTGAAAATGAGAACAATCCGTTTTCAGAGAAGGCCGTTTTAGAGATTAGCACCACAAAAAAGCGTCAAGCTATTAAGCCCCCGAAGACCAGCAATGGGGAAAATAAGTATTGGGTAATCGACAATAATGGCGAGAAAGTAGCTGAAAGCCTGTTTGTTAGAGAAGTGGAAGTAGACGAGGAACAGTTTGCAAAAGTCTTCCTGAGCGGTCTACTCAACTTTTGGGAGCTTAGCCCACGTGGCATCCGGGTGTTTACCTATGTTCTCCGCCAGCTCCGCGCAGGTCGAGATGAGTTCTACTTCTCAGCGTCGGAGTGCATGAAATTCACTCTTTACAAGAGCAGGGGGCTTGTTACGAGCGGCTTAGCTGAGCTGATAGGAGCTGGTCTGATAGCCCGTAGCACGGACCCGCTAATCTACTTTGTGAACCCCCTGGTGATATTCAACGGCAGCCGTGTGACGTTTGCCAAAAGCTACGTCCGCAAGCAGATACAGGACAAAAACCCCGGCCAGCTTGCCCTACCATTCAATCCCAGCTTGGAGCAACTACGCGAGATGGCCAAGAGTACCCAGCTATAGGGGCAATAGGGGAGAAAAGTGGCCTGAAAAAGAAACTGTCAAGAAAACTGTCAACAATTGACAGTTTTCTTGACAGTTGGGTGTTGTTAAACAAATAGGGGAAAACCTCCGACTCGGAAGCTAAGCAGGTTGAATGCTGCCAGTAAGGTATGAATGCGGCGTAAGAGTAGCGAGGAACGATGGTTTTACACGTCCCTTAAGGCCATCGAAAAAGGACAGTAAAAACGAACGTTTGTTCTGGCGCTGGTGCCATCCATTCCTCACATTATCATTTGATAGTACCTTACTGGTACCTCAATAAAAAGCCAAGCCGTTACCTGACGGCCGTGGATGTTGGCAAATCCTCCTATGAAATACCTGCTCCTGGGATTATTGGTCCTGGCCGGCGCAGCGATTACGCTACAGTCAGCCGTGAATAGCCAACTCAAAACCGCCGTGCCGCATGTGCTGTGGGCCGTGCTCATCTCCTACCTGGGCGGCAGCGTGGTCGCCGGGGTATTGCTGCTGCTCACCCAGGCCCCGCCGCTGGCCCTGCCCGCCCTGGCCCGGGTGCCGTGGTACGGCTGGACCGGCGGCCTCCTGGGCGTGGGGTACGTGTTGACCATCACCTGGTCGCTGAAGCGCGTGGGGGCCGCCAACTTGTTTGCCCTGGTCGTGGCCGGCCAGTTGGTGACGGCCCTGCTGCTCGACCAGGCCGGGTGGCTGGGCCTGGAGCGGAGCGCCTGGTCGGTTTCCAAACTTGTCGGGGTCGCCCTGCTGGTGGGCGGGGCGTATTTAATCAACCGGCCGTGAACGCTGGGGTAGCAGGGACTTAGAGGCGTTTGCCGTCTCCCTTTCTTCCCTGACCGAAAGTTCCGGTTCCACCTCCTGCGCGGTCCTGTTGGGCTTTCAAGCCGGAGGTTTTCCCCTATTTGTTTAATAACACCCACAGTTTCTTTTTCACTCAACAAAAGGGAAAAACGAGCTAAATTTGAGGGCTGTTTGAAGCGCAACCGGCTCTGCTGAGGAGCAACCGGCCAGGAATAGAACAGCCCACAGACGCATCGTCTGAAAGCCCCGTGCCGCGTTGAAGGTTCGCCCTCTGCTGCACGGGGCTTTGTCGTTCTACCGTTAGGTTTTCAGGCATGCCACGCCGCATTGTCTGTCCTAATTTGGCATATTTTCTCAGTTTGAGACGGGCTTTTTAAGGCTTTTCAAAGCAGACAATGCGGCGTGGCATGCCTGAAAACCTATGCCCGGAACGGGCAAATTACTCGCTCGGACGTGTTCCCCTCTTTTTGCACAGAAGTGGTCTATCGAGTAATTCACAGTATCGGCACCGCTTATCAATGGGACCTTTTCCGGCGATTCGGTCCCTAATCGCAATGCTTTTGCCAATCGGGCATTCGTTGTCATCGTGCCACGCATCCTCCAATCCAATGCCCCGGTAGGGCGAATAAAACGGGGAAATACGCATTGATGACCCGCTAGCTGATAAGCAGGCAAGGTACCAAATACCTGCGTGAGCTCAACAGTAGATTAGCCCTTGCTTAAATCGGAGCATGGATGCCTGGTACCACCTGCGGGGCATCGCGCAATTGACAGACCTCGTCCCAGCTCAGTTCGCCCGCGATGTATCGGCCGTAGAGCCGATGGGCGTAAGGAGTGGCGTTGCGCACTAATTGCGGATTGGCGGCTTTGATTTGCTGAAGCACGTAAGCCCGCTGCTCAGGAGTTTGAGCGTTAGGACCAAATTTCGGATTATCGGCCATTGGAATAGCTGCTTATAGACCAATTTCATGCACCAAAAATGCCTTGGGGTAATCGAGTTAATGCATTCAAACTGCGATTTGCCCAGTCGAATA
>NZ_CP188175.1:0-127106 GCF_049949205.1 Hymenobacter sp. 102 | reverse complement strand
GGGCGAAAACGGTCCCTGGCACTATTCCGACGAGAAGCTCAACTTCCACCTGGCCCTGCTGGCCGCGCTCTGGAAGGGCGGCAAGGACCGCGCCCTGAGCAAGAGTGAGCGCACCATCCTTTCGCGCTTTCTGACCGGCTACTACCACGATTTGAACCTGCACGAGCGGCTGGGCCAGTCGGACGAGGAGTTTCCCGGAATGGAAAGCTTTTATAGGTACGTGCAGCGCTACGACCAGTGGATGCGGGCCGAAACGCCCGCGCCCGGGGAGGGCGACGCCACGGATGAAAGCATCGCGGTGCTGGCTCTGCAGCGGGCCCAGTACCAGACCGACATGAAGTACATCGACATGCACGAGTTCTTCCTCGTGCTGGGCGAGTTCGTGTCGGGCGGGCGCTACGCCAAGGTGCTCAACTCCACCCGCGAGGCCCAGCTAAGCCAGTACCCGCTTATCTGCTTTGACCTGGCCCGGGTAAAAACGGACCCCACGCTCTACCCGGTGGTGGCCATGCTCATCACCGAGCTGAGTTTGGACCTGTTCCGGCAGTTTCCCGATGCCGTGAAGTACATCGCCCTCGACGAGGCCTGGGCGCTGCTTTCGGGTGTGCTCGAGGAGTTCATCGTCTCGATGTACCGCACCATCCGCAAAACCAACGGCTCCATCACCATCATCACCCAGGGCATTCAGGAAATCATCGACTCGCCCATCGGCTACACGCTGATTGACAACTCCAGCACCAAAATCATCCTGCGCCACTCCAACGAGGCTTCGCTCAACCGCCTGCAGGCGCCGCTGGGCCTCACCGGGCACGAGATGGATTTGATTCGCTCGGTGCGCTCGACCGACTCGTTCCGGGAGTTCTTCATCAAGCAGGGAGCCCAGGCCAAGGTGTACGCGCTCGAAGCCTCGCCCCAGCTCGACGCCGTGCTGACCTCGCGGCCGGCCGAGCGCAACTATCTCAACCAGCTCGTGCGCCACTACCAGCGCCAGCGGCCGGTGGAAGTGCGCGACGCGCTGGGCAACCTGGTACGCGACGCCGACGGGCGGCCCACCTACACCACCGTTACCGAGCAGCGGCTGGACTTTGCCGTCGACCAGTTCGTGGAAGAAAAGCGCAAGCGCAAGGGGGCGCTGTCGGCATGAGTGGTGCGCTTTTTCTGCTGGTCGGCATGGACCTGGACACCGACTTTATCACGGCCGCCGACGGGGCCCTGCGCAAGGTGCTGCAGGCCTGCCAGCTCTACCTGATTCCGCCCTTTCTCTCGGTAGCGCTACTCTACACCGTGGGCCGTGGCTACCTGCAGGGCGGGCAGTTGCGCATGGACTTCTCGCCCCTGCTCAAGGCCCTGTTCGTGTACTTCATCCTGTTCTTCTACCGGGACTTCATGGACTTGCTTGGCGGGGCCATTGGGGCGTTTTCCAGCCTAGTAGCGCCGGACGAGCCGGGATTTATCGCCCAGTCCTTGCGAAGCCTGACAAACCCGGTCGGCTCGCCGGCCATTCAACCTGACCAGGCCACTAATACCGCGGGGTTTGTAAACGAGCAGATAAGCAACATCTCCTCCACCTTCGACAAGCTGACCCGGTTCTCGCTTATAAACCTGCTCACCGAGCTATTCACCACCAGTACCGTGGCGCTGATTCGGCAGCTGCTGGTCATGATTCGCCAGTACATCGTGGCTTTTTTGTACGTGGGAGGGCCTATTGCCATCTGCCTTTCGGCCTTGCCTCCCTTTGCACAGCTAGGCAAACAGTGGCTGCAGAATTTCATGGCCGTTCAGTTCTGGTCCCTGACCTACTCGCTGCTGGACACCATTTATGCAAACTATGCGGCTACCCGCCCAGGCACTGGTAATGTGCTCATGCCCACAGGACTGACGCCAAGTGCTTACGCTGATGATTTAACCTACTTGATTAACTCTATCGGTTTCGTCATCCTCTACTGCATGGTGCCTTGGCTGACGAGCTTCCTTATCGGCTCCTCAGCAGTGCAGGGCTTCGTGGGCATGTTTACCGGAGCCGTAGCCGGGGCTGCTGGGGCAGTTAGCGGGGTAGTATTCCCCGGCGCCTACGGCGGTGGGGCAAGTGGCGCACTGGGTCGCAAAATGGGCTTTGGACCAGATAAATCGGGCGGAGGCAGTTCCGGTGGGTCCTCGGCCAGCGCTTCTGCGCCATCCGCCTCGTCAGAGTTGCCCACTATATCCTCAGCCGACTCGGGCGCGCCAACGCGCCGTCGGCGCTAACCCTTCTTTCCAATGAAATACCTTCTCATCAGCATGCTGAGTGCCTCGGCGTTTCTTACAGCTTGCAAAAACGACAATGAAGCCGCAGCCGACGCTCTACAGCAAGTAGCCAAGGCAGCGGCTAATTCACCAGAAGCGAAAGCGCGGCAGGCAGCCTGGAAGCTTGCCACAACGCGCCCACCAGCATTACCTAATGGCTCACCCGCTAATCTTCGTCCAGCAGTCGAGCAGCTACTGCCTAAAGAGGGCTACCTGAAGCTGATATCAGTCAAGCAAACCAGAGCCGCACAACCGGGAATTATGGCGCTGCCAGTCCTGTGGCGGCATGTAAAAGCTGATTACCCGACCGTAGCCCCTGGCTACCGCCTGCCTTTCGAAGCAGTATTGGAATGGCGACCAACGGGCTATGCCAAGGGAGAAAAGGTCCCCGCCGTCCTTGCCTTGCGCACCCCTGAAGCGCCTGATACGCTGGGCACCTTCGCCCTCCTGGAGCCTGGAGCCACGATTCCCGGGCAATCACAGCAGACTCCAACACTTGTGAAGCCCGGCCAGGGAGTGACTGTTCGGGGAGTCCTGTACGCTTATGCGACGACCCCAAACGCTAGCCAGCAGCCAAGCCTAATCCTCTATCCCTACCAAAACCCATTAGGGCCGCCTGACCCGCGCAAAATGGTCTACCTGACCCTCTAAGCGCGGGCATTGGGGCAAAAAGTCCCGGTTGACTCAGCCCCTTTCATCCTCCAACTTCTTCGACTTACCTATGAACTCAGTCCAAGACCTGAACAAGACGTTTATCACCATGCGCACGATGGCGCTGGCTGCCCTCGCCCTGCTGGGGTGGTGACAGTGGCCTCCGGTGCGCTGCTCTACCGCGCCTACGAATCCACAGGCCAGCGCGTGTACGTGGTGAGTGACACCGGCTCCTTCTCGGCCCAGATTGGCCGCGGCGCGGGGCACACGCCCTTCGAGGCCCGCAACCTGGTCAAGACCTTCCTGCTGACCATGTTCGGCCACGACCAGTACTCCTTCAAGCACAACCTCGATGCGGGCCTGCCCCTGATTGAAGAGCGCGGCGGGCGTTTTCTGTTTGAGAGCTTCCAGCGCGGGCAGGTGCTGCAGAACTACATCCGCTACGGCGCCCGCCAGGCCGTGACCGTGGACAGCATCCACCTGGACATGAACCACCGACCCATCACCGGCCGCGCCTACATCAAGCAGACGGTGTTCATCGGCGACCAGCAAAGCCAGAGCAAGCCCCTGGGCGCCAAGTTTGCCCTCGTCGAAACCGACCGCTCGGATGCCAACCCCTTCGGGCTGCTCATTACCGACTTCGACTTCATCGCCTACAACCCGCCTGTCTCGCAGGAAGAGAAAGACCAGCTGCGCGACCAGGAGCAGGCCCGGCAGCGCAAGCTGCGCGAAGAAGCCGAAGCCGCCGGCGTGCCCTGCCGCAACCCGCCCCCACGACGCCTGCCCCCGCCGCTCAACCTGCCCAGTAAGCTACCTCTATCCCCTTCTTATGCGTTTCCCCTTCTCCTTTGCTTCCTGCGCGCTGCTGGCGCTTTTACCCGGCCTGTCGCAAGCGCAGACCCTTGCTTCGACTGCCACGCGTCCTGCCGGCGTGCAAACCCCGCATCCGGCCAACGTAGCGCCGAAAATGCAGCTGGAAATCGCCGTTTCCGACTCCTCCACCACGTACCTGGTCTTTCCGGGGCCGGTGTCGCTGGTCGACGTGGGCCAGGCGCCGCACTACCTGGTCAAGATTGAAAGCAACGCCGTGTTCGTGCGGGCCAGGCGCCGCAACCCGCCGCCCACGCCCATTCTGGTGCGCTACGGCTCGCGCTACTGGATGGGGCACCTGGTGTACACCCACCGGCCGGTGCTGCAGCTCTACGACTTTCAGGACGGCGGCGCCTGGGCGTGAGCGCCGGCGGCAAGGCCCGCAACGGCGCCGGCGTGGATGACGCGCTGGCCCTGAACCAGGGCCACGACAAGCGCGAGCTGGCCGAGGCGCGCCTGGCTAAGCTGGCCACCGCCAAGCACGCCGATTCCAGCGGGCTACGCACGGCCGATAACGACCTGGTGCTTTCGCTGGCCAACGTGCGCAACGACAAAGACTTCACCTACCTGCGCCTGAAGCTGCGCAATACCACCACCATCGACTACGCGGTGGATTTTACCGACTTCGAGCTGGTGGAAAACTCGCGCAAGAAGTTTCTGGGCAAGAAGAAGAACGAGGCCCGGCGGCCCCTGGCGCCCGCCGGCGGGCCGAAAGCCAGACCATCCCGGCCCGGGCTACGGGCTACCTGCTTTACGCCGTGCCGCTGTATGCGGCCACCGACCGGGGCCACCTTGAAATCACCTTGCGCGAGAAGTTCGGGGCCCGGGTGCTGGTGCTCAAAGTCCCCAGCAAAGTCATCAACACGGCGGCCGCCATTTAATCCTTTCCTCTCATGTCCGAGCACAACATGCAGCCGGTGTATCCTGCCGGCGACAACCCCAGTACCGAACCGCAACCGGCCTCCGGCTCTGCTTCTGCCCCTGCTACTTCCGCTACGCCCCGCCCCTCGATAGGGAGCTGGCCCGCCGGCACTGGCTGCCCCTGCTCGTGGGCATCGGCATGCTGACGGCGGTGACGCTGTTTTTCTACGCCCGCTCCCTTTCCCAGGAAGTAGCGCAGCAGGCCAGCCCCGTGGCGGCTACCTCTCAAAATTTGGAGCCCACGATTGCGCCCGCCACGCCCGAAGCGGCCCCGGCGCCCACGGACGTGCTGGAGCAAAAGCAGGCGGCTGCGCGACAGGCCGGCGTGCAGACCCTGGGCACCGTTCCCTCCCGGACCAATTGGCCGGCGGCATGGCGGTCGATACGGTGGGGCAAGCCGCTTTGCCGCACGGCCTTGGCCGCCGCGGAGCGTCAGGCCCGGGCCGCAGCCAACCGGGCGGCGCTACCGCCCCCTGATTCCACGGAAGTAACAGCAGTGGATGCGCAGACCGGTGCCTACCGGGCCGCGCATCCCGGTGGTGCAGGCCAGCTACCGGGGTAGCAGTGCCAGTGTCGACCCGCGTCGGCGTTTGCGGGCTGCGGCCCGGCCCCGCACGGCGCCCGACGGGGTGCCCTACGAGCAAAACGACGACGTGCTGGACATGCTCGACGCAGCCCCTGCCGCCTCCCGCGCCTCGTACGAGCAGATGACCGGGCGCCGCTATTTCGACCGGCGGGCTGCCCTCCGGGCCAGCGGGGCGTCTGGTGCCGCGGCAAACAACGCTTCGGGCTACGATGCCTTTGGCACTATTAAAGCCGGCTATTTCCGGTATGCCCCCGATAATCAGGCGCAGCTGCTGCCGGACATTTTCTACAAGGCCGTTATCAACGGGGAGCAGAAGATTCGGACTGGTTCCGTCGTGCTGTTGCGCCTCGTCGAGGATGCCGTTATCAGCGGGCAGACCTTTCCTAAGAACCTGGTATTTGCCGGCGTGGCCAGCGTCGAGACCAACCATGTGGCCATCCGCATCTCCCGGCTGGGCCCTACCCGGGTAACCGCCGACATCTACGACTACCATTACCTGCCGGGGTTGATGATTGACCCGCAGAAGCGCCAGCCGCTGCCCGCGGCTGACAATCCCCTCAACGATGCCCGCTCCATCGGTGCCCAGGAAGTGGGCATGGCCATTGACCGCTCGGCCTCGGCTGCTAATTCGGTAGTGGGCGTGGGGGGCCGGGTGGCGGCCGCGATGGTGGGCCGGGCATCGACACCCCGCCAGAAGCTGCGCGACGTGCGTCTGCCCGATGGCTACCCCGTGCTCATCACCACGGGCGCGACGGATGCCGGCGCGCCGACGGCCAGCAATTAAACCTTACTTTAGCTCTTCAGCCATGAAAAAGGGACTGTTTGTTGTGGTCCTGGCCGTTCTGGCCGGCACCACTTCCTACTTCGCTTCGGCTCAGATGGTCGTCAACGACCCGCCGCACATGGGCATCCACATCGGCCAGTTTGCCAAGCAGCTCAAGCAATGGGTCGAGACCGTCAAGAACTACCAGGTCATCAAGGACGCCCGGCAGATTGCCGGTGTCACTCGCGACATCACGGGTCAGGTAAAGCAGTTAACTTCCGAGGGGCTGGAGCTGCAGCGGCAGATTCAGGCCGACCTGCGCAAAGTAGCATCGGTGAAGGATTTGCGCTACGCCAACCCCTTGGAGCTGTTTGGCCGGGGCATGGCCATGAACACCAGCTCGCAGCCCGACTACATGCCGCCGGTGAACAAGGCCCGGCGCCTGCGCCAGGCGCTGCAGGGTCGCACTGAGCAGGACGTTGAAACGGTATACCAAGCCTTTTCCGGGCTGGATATCGGCCGCAACGGGGCCCAGTCCTTTACCTACCGTGACTATAAGAACATGCGGGAAGAAGCCTTCGCTTCGGCATACGCCTACGAGGAAGTGCTCAAGAAAAAGAACGTCGAAACGGCCTTCAACTACCAGAAGATTGCCGACGAGATGACTGCCCAAAGCGTGGAGCTCATGGCCACGTTGAAGAACCCGGGCCGCTATTCCATGACCGAGGCCGAGCGCCTGCGCGCCATGGGGCAGGCCAACGACAACATGGTAAAAGCCCTGCAGCTGCGCCAGGAAGCTGACCGGCTGATTCACGAAGCGGGCAAGCCCGGGCCGGCACGACAGGCGGTGGAAGGCGCTTACCGGGACCAGCTGCTGCAGAATCAGCTGTTAAAAAGCATTAGTCGCTCGGGAAGGTTCTAGCGACAATTCTGAATCGGGCCACTTAGGCAACAGCCCGCTCAATCTCCCGTCTCGTCCCAGCTTACTCGACCACCTCAAGGCCCAGCAGCTTCCGCACCCCGTTGTACAAGCGACGAATACGGGAGTTCCGGTAGCAGTCCTGGCAGTGGCTGAAGTTCCACAAGCAGTCCACCGTATCCGTGAACATGTGGAAAAGCAAGCCGACAGCGACAATTTGCGTTGCCGGCCACAGGAGCAGCAGCGCATACACCGGTATGATATGAAAGGAGTGCAACGGATGGTACCCCACGCTGCAGCGCAACGGGTCGAAGATGGGTTTTGCCAGCAGGTGGTCCAGGTCAATGGCCATTGTGGCCAACATAACCAGGTAAGCAGTCTGCCACACCAAGGGAAAAAACACCAGCGCCAACACGAGCGGAAAAACAAAGTGCAGGCCATAATGGACCAGCGTTTGGGCGCTGAAGAGCTTGGGGGAGGCAAACTGGCCGGGCCCGGGCGGGGCCATCGGCCGGATGGCGCTGCTTGCGGTATCTGCGGGCGTTGCTTTGGCCTGCCTGCTGCCCGGCCCGACTGCCGGTTTCTTCTTCTTGGCCACGCGGTCCCGCGTGCCGGAAGACGTAGCGCGCTCTTCTGCCTTTACCCGCCCCTGCTGGGTAGTGGGCTGCTCCCGGGCGGGGGTGACTGCCGCTGTATCACCGTGCTGGGCCTGTGGCGGGTGGTGGTACCCGGGGGCGGCCGAAAACTTGGGGACGACAGCCGATGACCGGCAACCGGCTAAGACCACACCGGTTGCCAAGACTAGAATGAGGCGGAAAGCAGGTAGTGCGAGCATGGGGGTTGTTAGGGCCACGTAGCGGGCGACGGTGGCCACCTCGGCCGGTAGCGGACTCAGGCCGCCGGATAGTGCTCTTGGCCACCCACCGTACCCTAAAAGCAAAAAGGCAGCTCCGCGAGAGCTGCCTTTTTTGTGGCTAAGCCAAGACCTAGCGGTTGCGCGTGAGCCAGTTCTGCAGGACGCCAATCTCCTGGCGCTGGTCGGCGATGATGGCCTGCGCCAACTGGCGCATCGTGGCGTTGCGGCCGTGCTGGAGCAACGCCTCCGAGTTGTCGATGGCCGCCTGGTGGTGGTCAATCATCATCTGGGCGTAGTCCACGTCGGTGCGCATGGTCATGGTGCGCGCGTTGCTCGCGGCCATCATGCGGTCCATGTTGGTTTTCTGGATTTGGTTGAACTGCGGTACCAGCGGCTGCGTGGGCTGGTGGCTGCTCAGGAACGAGTTGAACTGCGTGATTTCGGCGCGTTGCTTGGTGATGACGTCCTGGGCGATGGTTTTCATCTCCTGGTTGCTGCCCGCGCGAAGTTCTTCCTCGCTCATCTTGATGGCCGCGTCGTGGTGTAGCACCATCTGGGCGGCAAAGTCGTGGTCGGGGTCCTGGGTCTTGGCCTGCGCGTCCATCTGCGTCATCATGTCCATCATGATTTTCATCAGCGGAGTGTCGTGCTTCATGTCGTCCATGTCATGGTCTTTGCAGGCCGAAAACAAGGAAACCAGCACTAGCAGAGACAAAATAGGCAAACGGAATAAGCGGTTCATGCGCACGGTCGGTGGGGTCTGGTGGTGAACAATATAAACGCCCGGGCTACCCGCCCGGTTTTTACACCGTTGGCCTTTTTGCTTGCATAATTTCCGCGGCTACAGCAGCGAGTCCAGGCTGCGCCGGGCATGGCTGGCGGGTCCGAGCCGTTGAAATTCCGAGGGCGTCAGGCCCGTCACCTGCCCAAACTGCCGCGAGAGGTGGGCCGGGAGCTGTAGCCCAGCTGCCCCGCCACCTGGGCAATGGTCAGCTCGCCGTAGCCGATGAGCTCCTTGGCGCGCTCCACCTTCTGGCGGATGATGAACTTCTCAATGGTCAGGCCTTCCTCGGAGGAGAACAGGTGCGATAGGTAATGGTAGTCGCGCCCCAGGTGCTGAACCAGGTAATCCGAGTAGGTGAGCAGGCGGGGGCCCGGCTCGGGATAATGAATGAGCGTCACCAGCAGGGTTTTAATCTGCTCCACGAGTTGGGCCCGCGGGTCTTCGAGCAGGGCAAAGCCCGCTGCCAGCAGGCTGGCGCGCACGGGCTCCAGGTCCGGCGCCTGACCATCGGCAGTGGTCACGTCGGCCTCGCCCAGCACCACGCGCTGCACCTGCAAACCCAGGGCCGTCAGGTCTTCCGTCACCACCCGGATGCACTGGGGGCAGACCATGTTCTTAATCAGCAGCCGGTGGGTGCCGGGGGCAGGCAGCGTGAAGCCGGAGCGGAGTTGGGAGTTCATGAGCGGCATCTATTTTACGACCAGGCTACCGCGCAGCATGCCCATGCCGCAGGTAAACGTAAAGGTACCGGCCTGCTGGGGCAGCAGCTCCACCAGCGTCGTCTTGAAAGCCGGCAGGTCGCGGCGGATGCTGAAGTCGGGCATGAGCAGTTCCTCCGAGCAGCTGTTCTCCTCGTCCCGGTAAAAGCTCAGCTGCACGGGCTTGCCGCGCTCCACTTCGATGACGTCGGGCGAATAGCCGCCCTTGACGGTGATGTCCACTTCCTGCACCCCGCTGGAGGTAGAAACGGCCGCAGCCGTCTGGCGGGCGGAAAAGAAGAAGTACCAGATAACAAAAGCCGATAGGGCCAGGCCCGTCAGCGTCACGATGATTTCGGCGGTATCCATGGCTTAGTTCTTAGCGGGGGAGAAGCTGCGCAGCCGCAGCGAGTTGGTGAGCACCGACACCGAGCTCAGGGCCATGGCCCCGGCCGCGAGCATGGGCGAGAGCAAAATGCCGAAGAAGGGGTAGAGCAGCCCCGCCGCCACCGGAATGCCCAGCGTGTTGTAGATGAAGGCGAAAAACAGGTTTTGCTTAATAGTGCGGATGGTCTGGCGCGAGAGCTCAATGGCCGTGACCACGCCCTGCAAATCCGAGCGCATGAGCGTGATGCCCGCCGCTTCCATGGCCACGTCAGTGCCGCCGCCCATGGCCAAACCGATGTCGGCCTGGGCCAGGGCCGGCGCGTCGTTGATGCCGTCGCCGACCATAGCCACGATGCGCCCTTCGGCCTGCAGCTCCTTGACTTTGCCGGCCTTACCACTGGGCAGCACCTCGGCGAAGTAGCGCATGATGCCCACCTGCGCGGCTACCTGGGCCGCCGTCTGGGGGTTGTCGCCCGTCATCATCACCACCTCGATGCCCATGGCCTGCAGCCGCTTGATGGCGGCGGCCGACGTCTCGCGCACGGTGTCGGCCACGCCGACGAGGCCCACGGCCTGCTGGTCAACGGCGACATACAGTACGGTCTTGGCCTGGGCCAGCAACTCATCGGCCTGCCGGCGCACAGCCGGCGAAAGGCTGATACCCGCCTCATCCAGCAGGCGGAAGTTGCCGATGAGCACGGCCTGCCCGTTCACCGATGCCTGCGCTCCTTTGCCCTCGATGGCCTGAAAACCGGTGGCCGGAATGGCCGGGGCCTGCTGGGCATCGGCGTAGCGCACCACGGCTTCGGCCAGCGGGTGCTCGCTCTGCCGCTCCACGGCGGCCACTACCTGCAGCAGTTGGGCCGCGTCCTGTCCCTCGGCGGGCACAAAGTCCGTCACGGCCGGTTCGCCGCGGGTGATGGTGCCGGTCTTGTCGAGCAGCACGGTATTTACCTGGTGGGCTTTTTCCAGGGCCTCGGCGTTGCGAATCAGCACGCCGTGCTCGGCGCCCTTGCCGGTGCTGACCATGATAGCCGTGGGCGTGGCCAAACCTAAAGCACAAGGACAAGCAATGATGAGCACGGCCACGAAGTTGACCAAGGCCAGCGGCAGGCGGGCTTCCACGGGGGCCAGGTCAAACCAGAGCACGAACGTGAGGATGGCGATGACCACCACGGTGGGCACGAAGATGGCGCTGACCTTATCGGCCAGCCGCTGGATGGGGGCACGGCTGCCCTGGGCGTCTTCCACCAGCTTCACAATCTGCGAGAGCATGGTATCAGCCCCCACCTTGGTCACCCGGAAGCGGAAAGAGCCCGTCTTGTTGAGCGTGGCGCCGAATACCGGGTCCCCGGTCTTCTTTTCCACCGGCAGGCTTTCGCCCGTGAGCATGGCCTCGTCCACGGCCGAGCGGCCTTCTTCAATAACGCCGTCGGTAGCTACCTTCTCGCCGGGGCGCACCACGACGAGGTCGCCCAGCTGCACCTGCTCGATGGGCACGTCCACCTCCTGGCCGTCGGGCCGCACCACCCGGGCCGTTTTGGCCTGCAAGCCCATCAGCGCCTTGATAGCGGCCGACGTTTGCGTCTTGGCCCGCAGCTCCAGCACTTTGCCCAGCAGAATCAGGGCAATGATGGTGGCCGTGGTATCATAGTACACCTCGGGCATGAGGCCCCGGCGCATAAACCAGCCCGGCACCACGGTGGCCGCCAGGCTGTACAGAAAGGCAGCCCCGGTGCCCACGGCAATCAGCGTGTCCATGTTGGCGGCGCGGTGCTTGAAGCCGTTCCAGGCCGAGGTAAAGAATTCGCGCCCACTGTAAAGCAGCACCGGCAGGGTCAGCACCAAGAGGCCGTAGTTCAGCCAGTGCATATTCACGCGGGCCATCATCGCGGGCCAGAGCATGAGCATGCTCAGGGGCATGATGATAATGGCCAGCACCGTGGCTACCCAGAAGCGGCGCTTGAGCTTGACGTAAGCGAGGGCCTTTTGCTGGTCAATTTCCGCTTGCCGGTCGGCGGCGCTGGTGTCTGGCGCGCGCTCGGTTACGCCGTAGCCGGCGTTGACCACGGCCTCTTTTAAGGTGGCCGGGGTGGCCTGGGCGGGCAGGTATTCAATCGTCGCTTTTTCGGTAGCGAAGTTGACCATGGCCCGCTGCACCCCGGGCGTGCGGGTCAGGGACTTCTCAACGAAGGACGCGCACGAGGCGCAGGTCATGCCTTCAATGTCGAGGGTTTCGGTTTTGGTCGTTGGTTCCATAAAAAATAAGCAGCTGTAGTGCTGCATTGGGCCGGGAAACCCAAGGCTCCCTAGGCTAGAAAGTACAGTACAAAGGAACGGCGCCCCTGCGGCGGGGTTAGTACGGAATCTCACCCGAAACTTGCATAATTTGCACGTTGCAGGTGGGCAAGGGATTTACATAATCCGGCCGAAGGCTTGCATAATTTTGCGCTGCTTGCCGGGGCTTTTTCCCTGACTGCCGCCTAAAACAGCCTGGTGGCCATTTGCGGTCCTTTTTCGCAGGTTAAGCGGCCACCCACAGGAACGGCCCGGAAACTCTTTATTTAGAAATGGGGTAGATAAGCGGTACCGCCTTTTCGTGGAGAAGTCTACTTTTGCGGTTGCTTAGCGCCTGTCATGTTCCGTAGCCTGTTCCCCTTCCGCCGTTTGCTGGCGACGAGCTTCCTGCTCGTCTTCGTCAACGTGTTCGTGGGCCAGTGCTACTGCGCCACCCTGAACCCGGTGCTGGCCGCACCCGCGCCGGTGGCGAAAGTCATTGCCGTAGAGAAGACTACGCATCCCGGCTGCCACGGTCACGACAAAGCCACGGCAAAGCAGCAACCCACCAAGACCAAGCAGGACCATGCCCAGCACAACTCCAAGCCCGTGGGCAAGGATGACTGCTGCAAGGACAACTCGGCTGCTATCCTTAAGTCCCTCACCACGCCGGCTGAAAAGCAGCTGATGACACCCGCGCCGGCCTTGTTGCCGGCCAGCAGCGACTTCTTTTCCGGCCCGCTGCCGGGCAGTGGGACCGCACCCACTCGGTCGTTCTGGTGCTCCGCGAGCACCTGCCCCCCAAAATACCCGATATCCGCATCTTTATTCAGTCCCTGACGGTCTGATTGATTTGACGCGCCCAAGGCTCGCCCTGGCATAGCTCTGCTATGTCCGGGGCGGGCCTTTGCATTGTCGTGTCCGCCCGGCGCTTAGCTGCCCCCTCCCTCCTTCATCTTCCTGGTTTTACCCTCGCCTGACAATGAAAAGTTGTTGCGAAGAAGCCGGCGCACCCGCCCCCCAAGGCCCGGTTCGCCGCCTGCTGTCCTACCTGCTCTACGCCGCGGTAGCTGCCGGGCTGGGCTTCGTGCTCTGGCAGCAGTGGCAGGCCTAGCCGTCCGGCAGCAGCGCCCCGGACTACTGGATATAGTCTCCCCATCAGTTTAACCCCATTCCCCTTTTATGTACCGCATACCGCTTTCCCTGCTGGCTTTGGCTGGCCTGCTCACCGCCAGCAGCTGCTCGTCCGAAACCGAGTCCAGCAAAACCACCGACACCGTCACCACGCCCACCAACGGCCCGGCCGAAGGCACCGCCGAGCACGGCGGGGGCCACACCTACGCCTGCCCCATGCACCCCGAGGTGACCAGCACCAAAGAGGGCGACAAGTGCCCCAAGTGCGGCATGAACCTGGAGCACAACGACAAGGTGGCCAACGGCAAAACTTACGAAATGAAGCTGGTGCCCACGCCCACGCAGGTGACGGCCGGGCAGCCCACCACGCTGGCCTTCACGCCGGTGGAAACGGGCAAGGGCTCGGCTCCCGTGCCCCTGGACGTGGTGCACGAGAAGAAGATTCACCTCATCATCGTCAGCAAGGACCTGGGCCAGTTCTACCACGAGCACCCCGAGTACACGGCTGAGGGCGACTACAAGGTGAAGTACACCTTCCCCAAGGGCGGCGACTACGTGCTGTTTCAGGACTATACGCCTACCGGCTCAGGCCACCAGCTCGGCCGCCAGCCCCTCACCGTGAAGGGCACGGCGTATGCGCCGGTCAAGTTCAAGAACGACGACATGCAGTGGGAGAAGGACGGCTATAAGGCCACCCTCGCCTTCGACAAAGACCTGAAAGTGGGCCAGCTGCTGGGTATGAAAATCAACATCAGCAAGGACGGCCAGCCGGTGATGGACCTCGCCAACTACCTCGGCGCGCTGGGCCACGTGGTGGTCATCAGCGAGGACACCGAGCAGTACCTGCACGTGCATCCCAACGACCAGGCCGACAAGGGCCCGAACATCGGCTTCAACACCAACTTCGAAAAGCCCGGCCTCTACCGCGTGTTCCTCCAGTTTAACCACGCCGGTAAGATTCACACCGGTGACTTCACCATCAACGTGAAGGCCTAGCGTGGGGGCTGGCTCCCTTCCGGCTTGCCTCTCTTTCTTCAACTAACCCAACCACACCCATGAAAAAGTCCGCTTTTTTCCTCGCAGCCCTCTGCTCGGGCTCCCTGCTGGTTGCCAGCTGCAACAGCGACAAGGCCGCCGATTCGACGGCTACCACCACCGAAACGACCACCGCCGAGGGCACCGCCTCCGGTGACATGGCCGGCATGGACCACTCCGCCGGGGCTACGGGCAGCGCCGCGGCCGGCGACTCGCCCCAACTGGTGGCCATGAACGAGATGATGCAGAAGATGCACGCCAGCAAGCCCAAGGGCAACACCGACCACGACTTCGCCCACCACATGCTGGAGCACCACAAGGGCGCGGTTGTCATGGCCGACATTCAGCTGCGCGACGGCAAAGACGCCACCATGCGCCAGATGGCCGAGAAAATCAAAGCCGACCAGCAAAAGGAAATCGCCGAGCTGGAAGCCGCGGCCACCCGCCTCGACAATGCCCCGACCAATTACAAGCCCAACGACCCCACCGACCCCTTCACCAGCAAGATGAAGGCCTCGATGGACGCCATGATGCCGATGCCAAAAAGCGTGGCAGACCCGGACATGAACTTCAACATGCTCATGACCATGCACCACCAGAGCGCCGTGGACATGGCCAAGGCCGAGCTGGCCCACGGCAAGGACACCAAGCTCAAGCAAATGGCTCAGCAGATAATCGACGCCCAGGAGAAGGAAATAGCTGCCTTCAAGGACTGGCACAATAAGAACGCCGACAAAATGTAGCCCACCGGCTACCCCATTCCAACCACTCACATCCCCCTCCCCATGAAGATTTCGCAAATTCTCGCCGCCGCCCTGTTGCTCGCCGCCCCGCTCAACGTTGCCGCCCAGCACAGCCACAAGCCCGGCACCGCTGCCCACGGCCACAAAGCCGCCGGCGAAACCCACGCCCACAAATCCCCCACGGCGGAACGGTCCGCACGGCCGGCAAGTACCACCTCGAACTGGTGCAGCAAGCCGGGGAGGTGCACGTGTACCTGCTCGACGCCAACGAGAAAACCATGCCCCTGGACCGTTCCACCGGCACGGCCATGCTGCTGAGCACGGCGGGCAAAACCACCAGCGTGAAGCTGACGCCCACCGGCGACCATTTCGTGGCCGCCGTGCCCGCCGGCACTACCCTGCGCACGGCCATCGTGAGCCTGAAAGCCAACGGCAGCTCGCTCAGCGCCCGCTTTGAAAAGCTCGACGCGGCGGCCAAAGCCAGCAAGGCCACGGCCGCCGCCTACACCTGCCCCATGAACTGCGAAGGCTCGGCCAGCGACAAGCCCGGCAGCTGCCCGAAGTGCGGCATGGCCCTGGTGAAAAAGTCATAGACGTCGCCTGCTTTTCGGACGCCGGGCGTCCGGACCCGCTTCGTCCGGGTCGTCTGCCGCTGCAACGGTAGGCGGCCCGCTGGCTCGCTCTAACCTGATTATATGAAGTATCTGAAATTGAGAAGTGGCGTGCGTTTCCTGCTGGTTCTGGCCCTTTTGCTGGGATTAGGTTTCGAAGCTGCGCGCGCCCAAACCATCATCAGCCTGGACAGCGCCGAAGCCCAGACCCTGCGCCGGCACCCCGGCTGCGGCAGTCAACCCAGGAAATTGAGGAGCAGCGCGCCCTCAAGCGGGGCTCGTTTGCGCCCGCCAACCCGGACTTTCTGTTCTCGGCCCCTACCGGCGAGATGTGGGCCCCGGGCGTGGTGCAAACCATCGACCTGCCCAACGTCTACCGCCAGCAGCGGCGCGTGGCGCAGGCCGGCATTACCCTGGCCGAGCGCAACCGCGACGTGAGCCGGGCCAGCGTGCTGCGCGACACCCGCCTGGCGTACCTGACCCTGCAATTTGCTGAGGCCCAGGTGCGGCAGCTCACCTACCAGGACAGCTTGTTTCGAGTGCTGCGCCTGGCCACCGAGCGCCTGTTTACGGCCGGCGAAGTCACCTCGCTGCAGCGCATCAGCACCGACGCCGAAGCCCGGCAGGTGACCGTGCTGCTGCAGCAAGCCACCGCCGACCGGCAGGCCGCCCAGCGCCGCCTGGCCTTGCTGCTGGGCCGCCCCAGCGAAGCCTTGGCCACCAGCACCGACCTGGGCCGCACCGGCGCGGAGCTGGCCCAAACGGGCACTGCGCTGCTCGCGGGCCTGCCCACCGAGGACAGCACGGCCCTGGTGCGCAGCCCCACGCTGGCCGCCGCTGCCCAAAACGTAGCCCTGAGCCAGTCAGGCATCAGCCTGGTCCGGGCCCGGCGCACCCCGGCCCTCACGGTGGGCTACCAGAACCAGGCATTTGAGAATTCAGCCTTGAAATACCGCTTTCAATTCGGCCTGTCGGTGCCCATCTGGTTCTGGACCTACCGCTCCCAGCTGCAGGCGGCCACGGCCCGCTCCCAGGCCGCCGGCTACCAGCTGCAGGCCCAGCGCCTGGAGTTGAGTAGTCAGTACCAGCAGGCCCTGGCCGACACGCGCAAGTTCTCGGCCTCGCTGGGCTACTACGAGCAAACCGGGCTGCCGCAGTCGCGGGCCATCATCAGCCAGTCGCAGCGCCTGTTTCGGGCCGGCGAAGTAAGCTACCTGCAGCTCATCCTGAGCCTGAACCAGGCCTTTGCCATCCAGAATACCTACCTGACGACCATTCGGGACTACCGCCAGGCCCTCATCGAACTTAACTACCTGCGGGGTGAATAACATGAAACAACTCCTGATTTTGCTCCTGGGCCTGCTTGTGCTGAGCGGCACGGCCTACGCCCACGGGGGCGAGGACCACGGCGACGGGCCCAAGGCCGGCACGGCGGGCGCCACGTCCTTTTCCGTGGCCGCGCTCTCGGAACAGTTCGAGGCCTTGCTGCGCTACGAGCCCCTGGAAGGGGGTAAGCCCGCCGATTTGCGCCTGTTCCTCTCCGACTACGCCACCAACGCCCCGATCAAGGGCGCCAAGCTCACGCTCACCAACCCGGAAGATGCCAACCTGAAATGGGCCGTGAAAGAGCAGGAGCCGGGCGTGTACCTCGTCGAAGGCCAGTTTCCGGCCAACAAGGCTTACAGCTTCGCCCTCAACATCGTGGCGGGTGAGAAAGCCGATTTGCTCTTGCTCGAAGGCATCAAAGTAGGAGAGAAGCTGCCCGTCGCCGCGGCTCCCCACGCGGAGGCAACCGGGCTTTTTTCCTCCTGGAAAACCATCCTGGCCTTGGCCGGGGCCTTTGTGCTCGGCATCGTACTCACGGCCCTGCTCATGCGCCGCCGCCGTCCCGAGCCCGTGCCCCAGACTTCCGAGCAGGCGTTGACCGCCAGCCGCCGCACCCCCTTCCCTTAATGCTACCCCGATATGAAAACCAAGCATAAAATCCTGGCCGCTACGGCCGCCGCGGGACTGGTCCTGACGGTGCTGCTCCCTCCACCGGGTTTGGTGCAGGCCCACGGTGGCGAAGACCACGGTGGCACGGCCAAAGCCAGCACCGGCGTGGCCCTTTCCGACGAGGTACTGCTGCCCAAGGAAAGCCAGTTCCTGTTTCAGGTGCGCACCAACCTGGCCGCCTTTTCCACCACCTACAGCCGGGCCACGCTCTACGGCACGGTGTCGGCCGCGGCCGGGGGCGAGGGCCGCATCGTGGTGCCCCAAACCGGGCGCATCGTGAGCCTCGCCGCGCAGGTGGGCAAAACGGTGCGGGCCGGGCAGACCCTGGCCGTCATCGAGCAAACGCTGGACGCCACCCAGCAAATCGGGCTCAGCACCGAGCGGGCCAACGCCCAGGCCGAGCTGCGCGCCGCCCAGCAGGACTACGCCCGCCTGCAGAGCATCGCCGACATCGCCGCCCGCAAGGACGTGGTGGCCGCCGAGCTGCGCCTGCGCCAGGCCCGCCAGAACGCCAGCATCTACAACGGCCAGGCCCAGCAGCGCCGCGTGAGCATCACCTCGCCCGTGAGCGGCACCGTGGACGTGTTTAATCTCGCTGTCGGTCAACAAGTCAACCAGGGCGACGAGCTGTTTCGCGTCATCAACCCCGGCAAGCTGCGCGTCGAAGCCCAGGTGTTTGCCCAGGATCTGGACAAAGTCACGCCCGGGGCCGTGTTCCGGGTGGAAGGCCTGCAGGGCCAGGCCGGCGTGCCCGCCCGCCTGGTGGTGTTCAGCAACGTGGTGAACCCGGTCAACCAAGCCCGTCAGCTGGTGCTGGAGCTCGACGCCCAGCAGGGCAGCGCCTACCGCGCCGGCCAGGCCGTGAACGTGCAGGTCGTGGGCCAGACCGGCGGGGCAAGCCCCAGCTGGTGGTGCCCACCTCGGCCATCACCGATCTGAATGGCAAGCCCGTGGTGTTTGTGCACACCGAGCCCGAGCGGTTCAAGATTCGCTACGTGCAGCCCGGCGCCGTCAACGGCCAGCAGACCGTGCTGGTGCAGGGCGAAATCAACGAAAACGACCGGGTGGTCACCACCGGCACCTACCAGCTCAAATCCATTTACCTCAACCAATAAGTCCCGCTCCGCGGTGGCTTCTTTCTCCCTCCCCATGAAAAATCTTTTTGCTCTCGCGGTGCTGTCTGCCACGCTTCCCTTTGCCGCCGCCACGGCGCAAGCCCAGACAACTGCCGCGGCTGGTTCCGCCGATGAGGTGGCCGCGGGCGGTGCTGAGCAAGTACCAGCAGGCCGCAAAAGCTCGATACCACGGGCACGCACCGCCTCTTCACGGCCAACTCCCAGGTGTTCGAGTCGGGCGGGGTGGAAGGCTCCTACCGGCACTACGCCGAGCACCACCTGGCCCCGGAGCTCAAGGAGTTTAGCGCCTTCACCTTCAGCGACTACAAAGCCGCCGTGCAGGTAGACGGTCCTTATGCTTTTGCGACGGAAACCTACACCTACACCATTAACCTCAAGAAGGACCCCAAGGAGAAAGAGGCCAAGGCGCCCATCGTGCGCCGCGGGGTGGCCACGTCGGTGCTGCGCAAAAACGCCGCCGGCCAGTGGCAAATCATGAGCACCCACACCTCGGCCCGCACGCCCCGGGTCAAGAAATAAGACGCACAGGGCGTGCCCTGTCCGACCCACTGGCCCACCGGCCGGACTACACCGAAGTCGCCCTTGAGGCTCCTTCCACTTTGCGCTAATACCCCATGCTTGATAAGATAATTCGCTTTGCCCTGCAGAACCGGCTGCTGATGCTGGCCTTCGCCATGGGCCTCATCATTGCCGGTTCCTACACCGCCAGCCAGCTGCCGGTGGACGTGTTGCCCGACCTCGACCGCCCGCGCGTGACCGTGTTCCTGGAAGCGCCCGGCATGGCCCCGAGGAGGTGGAGGCCCTGGTGACGCTGCCCGTGGAAACGGCCCTGAACGGGGCCACCGGCGTGTCGGCCGTGCGCTCCAACTCGGCCATTGGCCTGGGCATGGTGTTCGTGGAGTTCGACTACGGCACCGACATTTTCACGGCCCGCCAGATTGTGAGCGAGAAGCTGCAGACCACGGGCGAGCAGCTGCCCCAGGGCATTACGCCGGTGCTGGGCCCCATTTCCTCGGTCATGGGCCAGATTATGCTGGTGGGCTTGTCGGGCGGCAAACAGACCAACGCCGCCGATTTGCGCACGCTGGCCAACTACACCGTGCGGCAGCGCCTGCTCAGCATTCCCGGCGTGGCCCAGGTCATTCCCATCGGCGGCGACAATTTGCAGTACCAAGTCCTGCTCGATATGCCCCGGCTCAATGCCACGGGCCTGACGGTAAACCAGGTGGAGGAAGCCCTGCGCCAGTCCAACCTGAACACGACGGGCAACTTCATTGACCGCAACGGCTCGGAGGTGCTCATCCGCAACCTGGGCCGGCTGCGCTCGGTGGCCGACATCGAAAACATCATTGTCGGCTACCGCGAGCAGTCTCCCATCCGGGTGGCCGACGTGGCCAAGGTGGAGTTCGGGGCCCGCTTCAAGCGGGGCGACGGCAGCGTGAACGGCCGGCCCGCCGTGATTCTGAGCATCGAGAAGCAGCCCGGCGCGGCCACGGTGGGCCTGACAGCAGCCGTGGAAAAAGCCCTGGTGGAGCTGAAGCCTTCTTTGCCCAAGGACGTGCAGGTGAACACGCGCTTGTTCAAGCAGTCGGAGTTTATCGAGTCCTCGATTACCAACGTCGAGGAAGCCTTGCGCGACGGGGCCATTCTGGTGGTTATCATCCTGTTTGCCTTTCTGCTGAACGTACGCACCACGTTTATTTCTTTGGTGGCCATTCCGCTCTCGCTGCTGGTCACGGCGCTGGTGTTTCGCTTTGCCGGCATCAGCATCAACACCATGACCCTCGGCGGCCTGGCCATTGCCATCGGCGAATTGGTCGACGACGCCATCGTGGACGTGGAAAACGTCTACCGGCGCCTGCGCGAAAACAAGCAGCTGCCGCACCCGCAGCCGGTGCTCAAGGTTATTTACAAGGCCAGCTCCGAAGTACGCAACTCCATTGTGTACGCCACCATCATCGTGGTGCTGGTGTTCCTGCCGCTGTTTGCCCTGGAAGGCATGGAAGGCCGCATTTTTGCGCCGCTGGGCATTGCCTACATCACCAGCATTGTGGCCTCGCTGTTCGTGTCGCTCACCGTCACGCCGGTGCTCTGCTACTACCTGCTGCCCAAAATGAAGCAGATGGACCACCCCGAAACCGACGGGGGCCTGGTGCGCTGGCTTAAGAAAAAAGATACTCGCCTGTTGGGTTGGGGCCTGCAGCATCCCAAGGCCATCCTTGGGGTAACCGGGGCGCTGTTCGTGGCGGCCATGGCGCTGATTCCGTTCTTCGGCACCGAGTTTCTGCCGCCCTTCAACGAAGGCTCGCTCACGGTCAACTTCTCGGCGCCCGCCGGCACCTCGCTGGCCGAGTCGAACCGCCTGGGCACGCTGGGCGAGCAGCAGATGCTTAAGATTCCGGAAGTGGCCTATACCGCCCGCCGCACCGGCCGCGCCGAATTGGACGAGCACGCCGAGTCGGTGAACAACTCGGAAATCGAAGTGGCCTTCAAAACGGAAGAGGAGTTGGAGAAGGAAGGCAAAACCATGCGCAGCCGCGACGAGATTCTGGCCGACATGCGGGAGAAGCTCAGCCTGATTACGGGCGTGAACGTCAACATCGGCCAGCCCATCTCCCACCGCCTCGACCACTTGCTGAGCGGGGTGCGCGCCCAAGTGGCCATCAAGGTTTTCGGCAACGATTTGCTGGAGTTGCGCCGCTACGCCAATGAGGTGCGCGCTGCCGCCAGCACGGTGCCCGGTGT
The DNA here is from genome assembly GCF_049949205.1 of Hymenobacter sp. 102. Lineage (NCBI taxonomy): Bacteria > Pseudomonadati > Bacteroidota > Cytophagia > Cytophagales > Hymenobacteraceae > Hymenobacter > Hymenobacter sp. 102. Next base: position 105,712 of record NZ_CP188175.1, on the reverse strand, counting down.
GGTCGATTTGCAGGTAGAAAAGCAGGTGCAGATTCCCCAGCTGCTTATCCGGCCCCGCGACGAGGCCCTGCGCGCCTACGGCATGGAGCGCGGCGAGGTGGTGCGCGATTTGGAAACGCTCTTCCAGGGCGCCGTCGTCTCGCAGATGCTCGACGGGCAGAAGCGCTTTGACTTGGTGGTGAAGCTGCCCGAAGCCGAGCGCAACGACATCGCCGCCATCGGCCAGACCCGCGTCGAAACGCCCTCGGGCGCCATGGTTCCCCTAAGCCAGGTGGCAGAAGTGCTCTACGAGCCGGGCCCCAACACCGTGAACCACGAGAATACCCAACGCCGCATCACCATCTCCCTGAACGTAGCCGAGCGTGATTTGGGCTCGACGGTCAAGGAGATTCAAGCGAAGGTGAATTCGCAGGTGAAGCTGCCCCCCGGGTATTACCTCACCTACGGCGGCCAGTTTGAAAGCCAGCAGTCGGCCTCGCAGAAGATTCTCTGGTTGAGCCTGTTTTCGCTGGCCGGCATCTTCCTGGTGCTGTTCTCGCACTTTAAGTCCAGCTACATGGTAGGGCAGATTATGCTCAACATCCCCTTGGCCCTCATCGGCTCGGTGGTGGCGGTGCTGCTCACGGGCGGCACGTTCAGCATTGCCTCGCTGGTGGGCTTTATCACGCTTACCGGCATTGCCTCGCGCAACGGCATCATGATGATTTCGCACTACATCCACCTCGTGGAGCACGAGGGCGAGAAGTTCGGCATCCCCATGATTATCCGCGGTTCACTCGAACGCTTGGTGCCGGTGCTGATGACGGCCCTGGTAGCCGCGCTGGCCCTGGTGCCGCTTACCCTGGCCAAGGACGCGCCGGGCAAAGAAATCCTCTACCCGGTGGCCACCGTCATTCTCGGCGGTTTGCTTTCTTCCACGTTCCTCGACATCATCGTGACGCCCGTGGTCTTCTGGCTGGTGGGCGAAAAAGCGCTGGCGCAGTACTTCGCTTCCCACCAGGAAACGGGGTTGGATGACCACCCGCAGGAACTCGACGCGCAGCCGCTCACCCCGCCTTCGGATATGAATCCGGTGCTGCCCACCCGCTAGGCGATGCTGCACGCCTTTCTGCATATCACGGTGCCAGGGCTCTACGCCCTGGCCTTTCACCGCCCCCACTGGCGGCGGGTGTGGCTGGTGCTGGCCAGTGCCCTGCTGCTCGACCTGGACCACCTCTGGGCCACCCCCTTCTACGACCCGGGCCGCTGCAGCATCAACTTCCACACCTTTCACACCTACTGGGCCATCGGCGGCTACGTGCTACTGCTGCTACCCGCCCGCACGCGCATCTGGGCCGTGGGCTTCCTGCTGCACATGGTGCTGGACTACACCGAATGCTGGCAGCGCGGCATTTACCTGCCTTAACCTCGCTTGCTGATGCCTAATCGCTCCGCTTCTGCTTCGCCCACCACTGTGCTTTACATCAAGCACATGGTGTGCGCGCGCGGTATCCGGGTGGTTCGGCAGGAGCTGGAAGGGCTGGGCTTGCAGGTGCTCGACGTGCGCCTGGGGGCCGCCACGGTCGCCGGAGAGCCGGAAGACCTGGACTGGCCCCGCCTGCGGGCCACGCTGGAAGCAGCCCGGTTTGCGCTGCTCGAAACCTTTCACCAGACCTTGGTGGAACGGGTCAGCGTGGCCGTGAACCGCCTGTTGCGCGAGCCCGGCGAAAGCCTGCGGCACCGGGCATTCGGGGCGGCGGTGGCCCGTGAGCTGGACCTGACGTACGGGCAGCTGAGCGCGGCCTTTGCCCGCTTGGTGGGCGATAAGACGCTGGCGGCCTACATCCTGAGTCAGCGCCTGGCTTATGCGCAGGAGCTGCTGCTTTCTTCCTCCCTGAGCGTGGGCCTAATTGCCCGGCACCTGGGCTACACCAGCCTGGCGCACTTCTCCGGCCAATTCCGGCGCTTGGCCCACTGCTCGCCTTCCGCGTATCGCCGCCTGCTGCGCGCTGACATGGCGCCGGTTGTGGGGGATGAGGCGCCAAATCATGCAAGGGAAGAAGACTAATATGTAAAACCTTGGGCCACAGAGAAGGTATACTTAGGCAGCGACCCGGTTGGGTTGCCTTACTTGTTCACCTAACCCCTTTCCCATGCATACACAAAACCAAAGCCTGCTCGACGCCCTCAATGCCTGTATCGCCGCCTGTGAGCATTGTGCTACGGCCTGCCTGCAGGAAGACAATGTGAAGATGATGGCCCGCTGCGTGCTGTTGGACCGCGACTGTGCCGACATCTGCGCCCTCACCGCCCGCTTCACTGCCCGCGGCTCGGAGCACGCCGCCCATCTGCTACGCGAGTGCGCTGAAATCTGCAAGGCCTGCGCCGACGAGTGCGAGAAGCACGGCGCTCACTCCGAGCACTGCCGCCAGTGCGCCGAGGCCTGCCGCCGCTGCGAGCAGGCCTGCCGCCAGGGCATTGCTGCTTAAATATCCTCGATACCATGGGAAGCCAGCTCGTCGCGTACGGGCTGGCTTTTTCGTGGGCCCCGGTGTGTTAATTATGCTGGTTCGCGGCCTAATTCTGTACGCCGGGCCTGGGCGACACCCCTACTTTTGCGGGGTCCTTCACCCGCCCCAACTGCCTCGCTGATGACAATGGCTCCCGCCCTGCGCAAGTTCATGCTCACCGCCCACATCACGTTCTCGGTGGGCTGGCTCGGCGCCGTGGCCGTGTTCCTGGCCCTGGCCATCACCGGCCTGACCAGTTCTGATGCGTTGCTGGTGCGCACGGCCTACCTGGCCATGGGGCTGAGCGGCTGGTTTGTTATTGTGCCCTCCAGCCTGGCCGCGCTGGCCACCGGCGTGGTGCAGGCGCTGGGCACGCCCTGGGGCTTGTTTAAGCATTACTGGGTGCTGGTCAAGCTGGTGCTCACGGTAGCGGCCACGCTGCTGTTGCTGCTGCACATCCAGCCCATCGCCTACCTGGCCGAGGTAGCCGCCAAAGCCGACCTCTCGGCAACTGACCTGCGCGGGTTGCGCCTGCAGCTGCTGGCCGATGCCGCGGCCGCGCTGGTCGTGCTGCTGGCAGCCACCGCCATTTCGGTGTACAAGCCCTGGGGCCGCATTGGTAAGTGGCGGCTGCAAAAGCAGGCGCATGCCCAAGCCGTGGCCGCGGGCCACGCAACTGCTATGCCCACCCCCTGGGGCCGCTATTTGCTCATCGCCGGGCTGGTGCTGCTCCTACTCTTTGTCATCGGCAAACACTTGCTCGGCGGGGGCATGGGCCACCATTAAAGCTAGCGTGCGACGTGTCAGGCAGGCAAAGGGGGATTAGCTGCTACAAATCATGCAAGCCTGAAGCCTAATTGTGTACCCCTTCCCGGGCACGTGCCGCTACTTTTGGGTGTTTTAATTCCGAACCCGCCCACCACGGGCGCCACGCATTTACTCCCATGAAAACGCTCCAATTCAACACCAACATCAACTGCGGCGGCTGCATCAAAGCCGTAACGCCCACCCTCAACGGCGAGAAGGCAATTGCCTCCTGGCAGGTCGACACGGCCAACCCCAACAAGGTGCTCACCGTGACCGGCGACGTGACCGAGGAGCAGGTGCTGGCGCTCGTAGAAGATGCCGGCTTCAAGGCTGAAAAGGCTTAGACATTTTAATGAGTGCCACCCACGGAGTACGGACCGTGGCTGTTTGAACTACCCCACGGCCGTACCCGGCGGGCCCATCTTAACCACCAGAACCGATGAAACGCAAGATGATGATGTTCGGCGCCGCGGCGCTGCTCTCCGGCGGCGCCTTGTTTGGCTTCACCAGCCCAACCCCGACCGCGGCGGATTGTCCACTGAAGGGCACCCCCGATTGCCCGCTGGTGCAAAACTGCGCCCAGGCCGGCACTCCGGCCTGCACGGCGGGAGCCCCTAGCTGCTGCGCGGCCAAGTAAGCTGCCCACGCTCGTGTAAAACGCCCGGCCCCAGTAGGTCGGGCGTTTTTCGTTTTAGCGTTTCCTGGGACGGCCTGTAGTCAGGACCAGGTTGCTTGAAATTATGCAACCGTGCGGCCGTTTGCGTGTAAACATTGTCGCGGTTTGACTACGTATGGTACCCAACAGGGAAAGCAACGACCGCCTGGCTAGGACCAGTGGTCAGCGCGGCCTCTCCATTACCCATTGGGATTTGCCCCGGCACTGCTGCTTGCGGTCAGCCGGGGTTTTTCCGTGTACCGGCCTTGGCTCATTCGGCTCTATGTTTTCAGATTTTCCCAATCTGCACCCCCTGGTGGTGCACTTGCCCATTGTCCTGATACTGCTGGCTGCGGCATTGCAGGCCCTGCTGGTATTCAAGGACTGGCCCCAGGTGCGCTGGATTGCCTTGGCCGTGATGGCTGGGGGCTTTGCCGGGGCGGTGGCGGCCAGCACCGTGTTTCATGCGGCGGCAATTGGCCTTTCGCCCCGGGCAGCGGCCGTGTACGCGGCCCACGAGCAGTTCGCCGGCTACACCACCTGGCTCTCGGGCATCACGCTGCTATTGGCCGGCATCGGGTTTTACTTTAAGGTGCAGCGCCGGGCCTACGAGGTGCTGGTGCTGGTGGCAGCCGTGGCGGCGGCCGGCGCGCTTTCCGTGGCCGGGCACCGAGGTGCGCAGCTGGTGTACGTCGAGGGCGTGGGTCCCAAGGGCAACCTGCTCGATAAAAGCCACGGCCACGGCGGGGAGGATGCCATGCCCGGCATGGACATGCCGGCTTCCGAAGCGGACGCCCACAACGAGGAGGTTGGCCCAAGCGACGGGACTCGCCCACCATCAGTGGCTACGCCAGGTACCTCCCCGGCCAGCATGGAAGGCATGAACATGGGCCCCGGCCCGCAGGCCGCCCAGCTAGGTCAGCGCCGTCAACCCATGGAACAAATGGAAGGCATGAACATGCCCACCCAACGGCGCGGCGGCCAACCGCAGCCGGCGCCGGCAGGACGGGCCGCCCAGCAGGGAGCCATGGCCGATATGCCGGGGATGAACATGCCCGGGATGAGCACGCAACGTCCCTCCGGCCAAGGCAGCCCGCGCAAAGCGCCGCCCGCCCCGATGGACATGGGCAACATGCCCGGCATGGACATGGGTCCTGCCCGCTCGAAAAACACCTCCCCAAGCAAACCCGCCATAGGTACTATGAAAGGCATGGAAAACATGCCCGGCATGCAGCCCGCCGGCGGCCAAAAGCCTGTGACAACGCGCCAGCAGATGGACGATATGTCCGGAATGCCGGGCATGAAAAAGGGCGAGGCTATGCCCGGTATGGGCGATAGGAAGGGAATGGAGAAGCCCGGAACGGGCGCCATGCCGGGCATGCCGGGAATGGCCATGCCCAGCAGCCCCATGGATAAGTACCGGTTCGAGGACAACAACCCGGCCCGCAGCACCCCCAAACGCGACAAGTAACGACCGATGCGAATACTCTTTCTACTGGCTGCCCTGCTGGCCGCCATGCCCGCCTGGGCGCAGCACACGCCGGGCATGCGTATGGGCAAAAGCGCCGAGCCTCACCTGACCCAGTCTGCGCCCCCGGCTGCTCAGCTGCAGGGCAAGGTCGTGACGCCTCGCACGAGCTACGTGGGCAAGCGGGTGGAGTACGACCTGTACGTGGACGAGCGCCTGGTCAACTTCACGGGCCGCACCCGCCGGGCCATCGGCATCAACGGCCAGATTCCGGCCCCCACGCTCACCTTCAACGAGGGGGACACCGCCGTGATTCGGGTGCACAACCAGATGCACATGGAAACCAGCATCCACTGGCACGGCCTGCTGCTGCCCAACGAGCAGGACGGCGTGCCCTACCTCAACACGGCCCCGGTCGAGCCGGGCGGCACCCACACGTTTACGTTTCCCCTGATTCAGAGCGGCACCTACTGGTACCACTCCCACACCATGCTGCAGGAGCAGGACGGCGTGTACGGCTCCATCGTCATCCACCCCAAGCGCATTCCCTACGAGATGAGGGAGTACGTGCTGGTGCTCTCCGACTGGACCGACCACAAATCCAAGGAGGTGCTGCGCTACCTCAAGCGCACCGGCGAGTGGTTCGCCGTGCAGAAAGGGGCTACGCAGAGCTACGGCGAGGCCCTGGCCGCCGGCTACTTCAAGGACAAGCTCAAGCAGGAGTGGGGCCGCATGCCGGCCATGGATTTGACGGACATCTACTACAACAAATTCCTCACGAACGGGCAGGAAAAGGGCTATTTCAAGGACGCCAAGCCCGGGGAGGTGGTGCGCCTGCGCGTCATCAACGGCAGCGCCTCGTCCTACTTTTACCTGCAGTACGCCGGCGGTCCTATGCAGGTCATCGCCGCCGACGGCATCAACGTGGAGCCCTTCCCCGTCAACAAGCTCGAAATAGCCACGGCCGAAACCTACGACCTGCTGGTCACGGTGCCCGCTGTGGGCGCGGCCGAGTTTCGGGCCACGGCCAACGACATCACCGGCTACACCTCCACCTTCATCGGGCAGGGCGAGCCGATGAAAGCCCCGGACCTGCCCCGCATCAACTACTTCCAGATGATGCGGGAGATGAACAGCATGGAAGGCATGAGCGGCATGGACATGGGCGGCGCCGGCATGACCAAAGAGCAGGGCAGTGGGGAGATGAAAGGCATGGACATGGCGGGCCACCAGGGCCCGAAGCCAGCCAGTCCGGCTGCTGGTTCGCCCATGCCGGGCATGGACATGCAGCACGGCGCCGCGCCCGCTGCCACGGCCCCCTCACCGCAGAGCCGGCCCGAAAATGCCCAGGAAAAAGCTGGCAAAAGCATGGGCAGCATGCAGGACATGGGCGGCATGGCGGGCATGGACATGGGCGGTATGGCCGGGATGAGCGGCATGGGCGGCAGCGCCGGCGACTTCAACTACAACATGTTGCGGGCCCTTAACCCCACCACGCTGGATTCGACCAAGCAGTGGCGGGAAATCAACCTCACCCTGACCGGCAACATGCTGCGCTACGTGTGGTCGTTTGACAACAAGACCCTCTCGCAGGCCGACAAGATTCCCATCCGCAAGGGCGAGAACGTGCGCATGACCTTTACCAACACCACCATGATGCGCCACCCGCTGCACCTGCACGGGCACTTTTTCCGGCTCGTGAATGCCCAGGGTGCTTATTCGCCGATGAAGCACACCTTCGACATTCAGTCCATGGGCAAGGTCACCATCGAGTTCGACGCCAACGAGGAACAGGACTGGTTTTTCCACTGTCACATCCTCTACCACATGATGGCCGGCATGGCCCGCATCGTGAGCTACGAGGGCACCCCGCAGAATGAGTACGCCCGCACCGACTACAAAGAGCTGAAAAAAGAAGACAACCAGCCTTACCTCTGGGCCGACCTGATGGCGCACTCGCAGGGCGCTTTTCTGGAAAGCACCCTGTCCAACAACCGCAACGCGCTCGAATTCGAGGGCCGCGTGAACTACCAGGGCAACTTCGAAACCGAAACCCACCTGCTGCGCTACCTCGACAATCGGCAGTTTCTCGCCGCCTTTGTCGGCTTTGACTACCGTAACAACCGCACGCTGCTCGCAGAGGGCGAGCGGAACACCAAAAACAACCGGCGGGTGTTCGACGTGGGCCTGTACTACCTGCTGCCCCTGCTCGTGCGCTCGGAGCTGCGCCTGGACAGCAACGGCAAGGTGCGCCTGCAGCTGGAGCGCACGGACCTGCCCCTAAGCAACAACTTCTTCGCCGACCTGCTGGTGAACACGGACCGGGAATACAACGTCGCCTTCCGCTACATGGTCAGCAAGTATGTGTCCTTGAGCACCAACTACGACAGTGACTACAAGTGGGGCGCCGGCCTGACGCTCCACTATTAATCGCCCGGAGGTGTAGCGTTAATTGCAGGCCTTCACCAGGGCGGTCACGCTGAGCGTGGCCGTGGCATCGGTCGTGTAGTTGTCGTTGTTCACGCACACGAAGAAGCGGCGCGTTCCGGAAGGCAACGACATTGGCCGGGTTTCCTGAGGGGTATTGGTTTCCATGCGCAGGCAGGAATTGGGAATGGTTATCGAGCCTTTTGTGGCCAGAAACTGCTGCACCGCTGCCGGATTCGTGGTGATGTACCAGTGACATTTGGTGGACGTCGTGGGCGGCTTGGTGTCCTGCTTCGATAAGGAGGAAGCAGCCATGGACAACAGGGCCACCGTACCGGTGGCCGGATTGCTCAAAGCCGCGGCCATGCTCAAGGCCGTGGACCAGGAAGCGGGCTGGTGGCCGTCACGGATGTCGAGCTTGTACACGATGCCTACCGTGCCCTCGGGTACGTCGATTTCAAACACTTTCCGGCTCAGGTGCATGCAGTTGCTGCAGTGAATCTCCGCGCTGCTGAGCGGCAGGGCATCCTCCACGGCGTATGTGCATTTGATTTCGCGGCCGTCGTCGTGCCAGCTGCGAAAGTCGGATTGCTGGGCGCCGTTGACGTACGTGCCCCGAAAGCTCAGCTTTCCGTTCTCGTGCCAGCCCGTGCACAGCCCTGAAGGCACGTCGGGGTGCTCTTTAACCATCTTGCCTTCCCACTGCTTTTGCCAGGAAGGGTAGAAATAGTCGCGCACCGTGCCCACGGTTTTACCAGCCGCGTCGTGGCGGGCAATACGGGCGTAGGCCACTTCCTCCAACGTTTCGGTGCGCTCCCAGTCCCGGTCGAAGTAGACGGTATCGGCTGGAGGAAGCGTTACCGAGGCCGGCTTGGGACGCTGGGCCAGCGCGGTAACAGTACTAATAAGGAGTAGGAACTGCAGAAAGTAAAGTTTTACCATACAGAGTAAGCCAGCGGAAAAGACAGAGTAGCGGTTGGTAAATGTACTGACAAGTCGCTTTGTGTCTAATTCTCACATGGGGCTACATGAATGGGTAGGCAGCAAGTTGGGACGTCGTACTTGTTACTTAAGATGCCAAAGTTCTCGCGCAACGCTGAGCCAACTCTTTTTTCGATAAGGTATGATAAGTCTTAGTTATCATACCCTATTCACTACTTTTGGGAAACGCTCCGTTTTCGTGTTTTCACTCCTTATATATAGGCTGCCGTGAGCTCCGTCCCCGTCATTCCCTCATCGCCCGCTTCCGCCGGTCTGGCGCACCTGACCGAACACACGACTCGGTATGTCGAAGCCGGCCTGCAAGGAGCACCAAACACGGCCCGGGCTTATGCTGGTGACTGGCGCCGCTTCACCGAGTGGTGCACCACGCACGGTCAGGTGGCGCTGCCGGCGTCGGTGGATACGCTCGCGGGTTTTGTGACCCACCTGGCCGAAGCGGGTAAGAAGGTGTCGACCATTCAGCGCAGTTGCGCGGCCATCAGCAAGGCCCACGCGCTGCGTGACCTGGCTTCGCCCACAGATGATAAGAAATTTAAGGTGCTGATGGACGGCATCAGCCGGTTGAAAGGCGTGCGGCAAAAGCAGGCGCCGGCGTTTTCACTGGCCAGCTTCAAGCGCACCATTAAACATCTCGATGCCAGCACGCCGGTGGGCTTGCGCGACAAGGTCATCCTGCTGCTGGGCTTTACTGGGGCCTTCCGCCGGTCCGAGCTGTCGGCCCTGGACCTGGACGACTTGACGTTTTCCGAGGATGGGCTTACCATTAACCTCAAACGCAGCAAGACCAACCAGTTGGGGGAAGCGGAAGAAAAGGCCATTTTCTATTCGCCGGACCCGGCGCTTTGTCCCATTCGAACGCTGCAGGCTTGGTTAAGACTGTTGGAGCGCCCGTCGGGGCCCATTCTGGTTTCGTTTCGCAAGGGTGGCCGACTCACCGACCGCCGGCTGACCGATGTGCACCTCAACAAAATCGTGCAGCGACACCTGGGCCCGAAGTTTACGGCTCATTCGCTGCGAGCCTCGTTTGTGACGGTGGCCAAGCTCAACGGAGCCGATGACAGCGAAGTGATGAACCAGACGAAGCACAAGACGAGCGAAATGATTCGACGCTATACTCGCCTTGACAACGTGCGGCAACACAATGCGGCGCAAAAACTGGGCTTATAACGCCTTCATTTTCTAAAAACTATTATTTATAGCACAATGCTTTGCTAAATTCAATAGCACGCCGTAACGATTCCTGAAAAGAATGGGCTTAACTTTCGTCTGAAATGACAACAATGACTGCTCCAACCCGACGTCAAAAAGAGGCTGTTACAGCCTCTCCACTATATATACAAGGTGACATTGGCCTGAACCAACCCAAGGTGAGTGACGGCAAGCCAGCAGTGATGCTTGTGCCCGTTGAGGCATCGGTAGACATGCCTCCTCCTGCTTCTTCCCAACCGGCCTTTGTTCAACGGATTCTCGGAGATGCCACTCGCGTTTCATCAGTTATTCCTGCTAAGTCGGTTGACCTTATTGTGACCTCTCCACCGTATTGGCAGAAGAGGGATTATGGGCACGCTGATCAATTGGGCCAAGAAGCGACGCCTGCAGAATACGTGCAGGCGCTTATCGGTGCGATGAGGGATTGGAAAAAAGTGCTTAAGAATACGGGATCCATTGAGGTGGTCTAGCTAAGCTGGACAGAGTTGGGACGTTGTTTGAAGGTGGAGTTCGAAATGGTTGGGAGCTTGGTAGCCGAGGGCGGAATGGCGTCGTTCGGCGTTGTAGTAGGGGTCGCACTAGAGTAGGAACGGAAAACAACGCTAAGGCCAGTTGGTCGAATTTTGGCGGGTCGGGGTGTCTCAGAATACGTGCGTTTTTCCGCTCCGCTGGTCGCGCTCGTTTGGCCTCCTTACGAGTCGGGCAAAAACTGTCTCATATGCTGTTCTCACGAATCAATGGCTCGCTATCTTTGCTCCTGCTGACTTCCTGAGAATACCGCCTATGATTTTCGGCTACGCCCGTGTTAGTACCCCCGACCAGCAGCTACACCTGCAAACCGATGCCTTGCAGGCCTACGGCTGCGCGGAGGTCGCGCAGGAAAAAGTATCGTCCGTGAAAGAGCGCCCGGCGCTGCAGCACCTGCTGACCCGCCTGCGGGCGGGCGATACGCTCGTGGTCTGGAAACTCGACCGACTGGGCCGCTCGCTCAAAGACCTGGTCACACTGGTCAGCGGCTTTCAGCAACAGGGGATTCACTTTGTCAGCCTGCAGGACCATCTGGACACGACCACCGCCCAGGGCCGCCTCATGTTTAACCTGTTTGCCTCGCTGGCTGAGTTTGAGCGCGACATCATTCGGGAGCGCACCAAGGCGGGCCTGACGGCGGCCCGGGCACGGGGGCGCCAGGGCGGCCGGCCTAAAGGTCTTTCCAAAGAAGCCCTCTCCAAAGCCCAGGCCGCAAAAACGCTTTACCTGCAACAAGACAAGACGGTAGCAGAAATCGGGCAACTGCTGGGAGTGGGCCGGGCCACTATTTACCGTTACCTGGCCTATCTGGGGGTAGCAACCGGCGGAAAAGCGCAGGAAGCGGCGTAGTTCGGGCCGTTCTATCCAGACAGCTCAGTGCCCCCGTCAGAAAGTCTTCAGAATTGCCAGCTACCTTTCAGCCGTTCCTCACCTTGCACTCCCGTGAAGCTGCTGATTGTAGAAGACGAGCCGGCCCTGCGCACCTCCTTGATGGAGTACCTGCGCCAGGACGGCTACGTGGTGGAAGCAGCGGCCAGCTACGAACAGGCGCACGAGAAAATCAAGCTCTACCAGTACGATTGCGTGCTGCTGGATTTGACCCTGCCCGACGGCAACGGGCTGGACGTGGTGCGCACGCTCAAGGCCGACCGCTCCCCGGCCGGCGTGCTCATCGTCTCGGCCCGGGGCGCGCTCGACGACAAGGTGCTGGGCTTGGAACTGGGGGCCGACGACTACCTGGCCAAGCCGTTTCACCTCTCGGAACTGAGCGCCCGGCTGAAGGCCATCATCCGGCGGCGGCAGTTTCAGGGGCAGCGCCACCTACTGTTTCAGGAGTTGACCGTGTTTCCCGACCAGGCCCGGGTACTGGTCAACGGGGAACCTGTAACGCTTACGCGCAAGGAATTTGACTTGCTGCTGTATCTGCTCACCAACCCCGGCCGCGTGCTGACGAAGGAGTCCATTGCCGAGCACGTCTGGGGCGACGCGGCCGATGCGGCCGACTCCTTCGACTTCCTCTACACCCACCTCAAGAACCTGCGGCGCAAGTTGCAGGACAAAGGAGCCGGCGACTACATCCGCTCCGTGTACGGGGTGGGCTACAAGCTTAGCGCAGAATGAAGCTGCTGGCCGCCACCAACCGCTACTACCTGCTGCTGGCCACCGTGCTCTTCACGGCCGGCAGTGTGTTCCTCTACTACGGCGTGCGCTGGACGCTGCAAAGCGAAGTGGAGGAGCGCCTGTTTCAGCAGCGTGACTACTTGCGGGCGCAGGTGCAGCGCACCGGCCACCTGCCCGGCACCCCGTTTGAGGGCCGCATGCAGCTCAGTGCGCAGCCGCAGCCGGAAGGGCTGCGCGATACCCTGCTGCTGGAGCCCCTGGAAAACGAGTTGGAGCCCTACCGCCAGCTCACGTTTCGGCTGCCGCTGAACGGGCAAACCCAGTGGGTATCGCTCAGCAAGGCCCTGCTGGAAACCCATGACGTGCAGCGCCTGATTGTGCTGTTGCTGGTGGGGGTGCTGGGTACGCTGCTGCTGGGCGTGGTGGGGCTCAACCGCTGGCTGACCCGCCGCCTCTGGGCCCCGTTTGAGCAGACCCTCCACCAGCTGCGCGGCTACGACGTGCGCCAGCACCAGGTGCTGCACCTGCCTGATGCCCACATTGAGGAGTTCGCCCAGCTCAACCACACGCTCACCCACCTGAGCGAGCGGGTCGCGGCCGACTACATGTTGCTCAAAGCGTTCACGGAAAACGCCGCCCACGAAACCCGCACCCCGCTGGCCATCATGCAGGCCAAGCTGGAACAGCTGCTCCAGCTGCCGGATTTGCCCGCGCCGGCCGGCCCTTGGTGGGCGACCTGTACGCGGCCGTGCAGCGGCTGGCCCGCCTGCACCAGGGGCTGACGCTGCTCAGCAAAATTGAGAACCAGCAGTTTGCCGCCGCCCAGCCGGTGCCGCTGGCCGAGCTGCTGCGCGAAAAGCTGAGCCAGCTGGAGGAATTCATCCAGCAGAAGGAGTTGCAGCTGGACGTGCAATTAAATGCCGCGCCGTTGCTTATGCTGCACCCCGCGCTGGCCGATTCGCTGCTCAGTAACCTGCTGCACAACGCCATCCGGCACAACTTGCCGGGCGGCCTGTTGCGGTGCAGCTGCGTGCCACCGAGCTGGTCATCACCAATGCCGGCCCCGCCCTGGCGGCGCAGCAGAAACCCGCACAGTTTTTCGAGCGGTTTCGCAAGCAGAATGCCGCTTCGGACTCGCCCGGCCTGGGGTTGTCCATCGTGCAAAGCATCACGACCTTCTATGGCTTTACCGTGGCATACGACTACGCCCCGGATTCGGCGCGGCATACGCTGCGTGTCCGGTTCGCTTCAGCGGTTCCCCGCCCCTGACCCCTACAGAATGTGCACAGAATTGCGCTCTACGTTTGGGGCGTACCTGCTGCTTTTTTGTATGCCCCGCTCCGTGTTGCTCCCCTGGCTGTGCTGGCTGCTCCCCCTGTTCCCGTCCCGGGCCCAGACGGCGCCTGCTGTTTCGGTACCGCCTTCCCTGCGTGACTCCACCACCCGCCCGCCGCTCTGGCAGGGGCCGGTGGCGCGGGCGCTGCTGGTGCCTACGCTGCTGCTCACGGCCGGCGCCCTGACCACCCATCGGGTGGAGGCGCTGGAATCAGACGAGGAGCTGCGGGAGGAAATCCGCGAGCATATGGGCCGGCCCACGACGACGCTCGACAACCAGCTCCGGTACCTACCAGGGGCCGTAACGCTCGGCCTGGGCCTGGCCGGGGTGCCGGGCCGTCACAAACCCGTGGACCAGCTGCTGCTGGCGGCGCTGGCCTTCACCCTCAACGATGCGGTGACCAGCAACCTGAAGAAGCTCACGCAGGTGCAGCGCCCCGACGGTTCCGACTTCCATTCCTTTCCCAGCCAGCACACCAGCCTGGCCTTCGCCTCGGCTACGTTTCTGCACAAGGAATACGGCGGGCGTAGCGTCTGGTACAGCGTGGGCGGCTACTCGCTAGCAGCGGCCACGGGAGGTATTCGCATGGCCAAAGACGTGCATTGGTTTTCCGATGTGCTGGCCGGAGCCGGCGTGGGCATTCTGTCAACGCAGGCCGCGTACTGGCTGTACCCGCTGGTAACAAAACCACTGCGCAAGGTGCTGGGCAACCGGGCGCTGGTCGTGCCCAGCTACCAGCAGGGGGCCATCGGGGCCACCGCCGTCATGGCGTGGTAAGGCAAGAGAAGGAAACTACAGAATGCCTTCAGAATCGTGCGGGAGCTTTGTCGGGCTAACCTGCGCCAACGAGCCAGCGCATGGCTTCCTCACTAACGGTCCCTCCCATTGCCCAGCAAAAAACAGATAAAAACAAGCCTGTTGCGTACCTGGCTCACGGCCTCTCTGGGCCTGTGCGCCGCCGCTGCCTCCGCCCAACAAGTGGACAGCCTCTCCTTTATCCGCTCCAAGCGCATGTCGGATGCCGACCTGGCCAAAAAACGGGAAGGCCTGTTCGTGACCGGCTTGCCCGACCTCTCGTCCGACCCGGTGACGGGCTTCGGTGTGGGGGTTAAAACCAACATCATCTGGAACGGCACCCGCGACAACCCGCTGTTTGCCTACACGCCCTACCTCACACGCCTGCGCGCCAACGCGGCGTACTTTACCACCAACGCCCGCGAGCTGACGCTGTCCCTGGACGTGCCCTACTACAAAGGCACGCGCTGGCGTTACCGCGTGGACTTCAAGGCCCAGCAAAACCCGGCCAACCTGTACTTCGGCTCGTCCGAAACCACGCTCGGCCGCCTGCGCCTGCCCTCCAACCCGGACGAGACGTTTGCCACCTACGCGGAATATGACGCGGCCCGCAAAACCCTGCGGCCCGGGCAGGCCGGCGAAGCCGCCGAGGTCACCGATGCGCTGTCCAACCGGTTCCGGGAAACCGAGTTCATGCTCAACCTCAAAGCTGACTACGCCCTGGGCAAAGGTCGCTGGCGCGTGATGGGCGGCTACGAGATTCAGCACCTCTCCTACGACACGTTCCAGGGCACCAAGGCCGAGGCCACCCGTAACGGCGAAGAAACCACGGCGCCTAACGGCACGTCGCTACTGCAGCGCGATGCCCAGCAGGGGCGCATCTTTGGCCTGGACGGGGGGTGGGTGTCCATTATCCAGACGGCGCTGATTCACGACACGCGCGACTTTGAGCCCGACCCGACCCGCGGGGTATACTTTGAAGCCGCCAACGAGTTTTCCAGCCCCGCCATCGGTTCGCAGTTCAGTTTCAACAAGCTGTTTTTCCAGGGCCGGGCCTACCGCAAGCTGCCCGTGGGTCCGCGCACGGTGCTGGCCGGGCGGGTCGGCGCGGGCACCATTTTCGGGAAAGAAGCGCCGTTTTTTGAGTTTCAGGACCAGTGGAGCCCCGACGGCAGCATCAACGCCCTGGGCGGGCGGCAGTCGCTGCGGGGCTACCGGGCCAACCGCTTCCTGGCCCGCTCGCTGGCCTTTGCCAACGCCGAGCTGCGCATCCGGCTGGCCGATGTCAAGCTGGGCAAGCAGAACTTCGGGCTGGGCGTGGCCCCGTTCGCGGACGCCGGCACGGTGCGCGACCGGTGGCAGGACCTAGGCTTTCGCGACGTCCGGTTTTCGTACGGAGCCGGGGCGCGCATTGCCTGGAACCTGTCCACCATGCTCTACGCGGACTACGGGGTGTCCAAGGAAGACCGGCTGTTCTACTTCGGCATCGGCCAGAATTTCTAACCCCGTGGCGGCGCGGCGCTTCCCGGCCGGTTGTTCGGGTTTGATAGCGGCACCGTGCGCCATTTGGCTTATTCTTTCGCGCCTCCCTGGCCCATGCCCGTAGAATTCCTCAGTGACGAGCAGGCCGCCCGCTTCGGCTGCTACGCCGACGAGCCCAGCCCCGAACAGCTGGCCCGGTTCTTTTACCTGAGCGCAGCCGATGGCCACCTCCTGGCCGCGCGCCGACGCCCCGCCAACAAACTCGGGTGTGCCGCAGCTCTGCACCCTGCGCTTTTTGGGCACCTTTCTGACCGACCCGCTGCGGGTACCGGCCGTGGTGGTGCAGACGCTGGCCGAGCAGCTGCACCTGCCTGCGGACGCCTTGGCCGCGTACCGGACCCGGCCGAACACGTGGTACGACCACCAGGCCCGGATTGTGGCCCACCTCGGGTACACCCCGTTTGACGGGCGGCAGACGTTCCGGCTCACCCGCTGGCTCTACGCGCAGGTGCTGACGAGCACCGTCCGGCCCAGCGTGCTGTTTGATTTGACCACGGCCCACCTGGTCGCCCAGCGGGTCGTCTTGCCCGGCGTTTCGTTACTCGCCCGCCTGATTGCGCGGGTCCGCGAGCGCACCGGCCGCCACCTCTACCGCCAGCTGCGCACCCGCCTGAACCCGTCCCAGCAAGCGGCGCTGGAAACCCTGTTGACCGTGCCGGCCGGCGAGCGGCTCACCCACCTGGAGCGCCTGCGCACCCCGCCCACCCGCGTGTCCGCCCCGGCGCTGGCGGCCGCTTTGCGCCGGGTGGGCGAAATCCGCGCCCTGGGCGTGAGCGCCGTGCCCGTGGCCGACTTACCCGAAGCCCGGTTGGCGCGCCTGGCCCGCCATGCCCAGCTGGCTTGGGCACAGACGCTGGTGCGCATGGGCGAGGAACGCCGGCTGGCCACGCTGCTGGTCTTCGCCCAGACCCTGGAGCGCACCGCTACGGACGACGTGCTCGACCTCTTCGACAGCCTGCTCACGTCGCTGGCCCTGCGGGGCGAAACCAAGCGCCGGCGCGAACGCCTGCGCTCGCTCAAGGACCTGGACCAGGCCGCGTTGCTGCTCCAACAGGCCGTGGAACTGCTGCTCGACGAGGCCGTACCGGCCGGGCAGGTACGCCAGCAGGTGTTCGACCGCCTGGGCCAGGCGCCCTTGCGCGCTGCGGCGGCCACCGTGCAGGAACTAGCCAGTCCGCCGGAGGACCCGCTGGCCGAAGCCTTGAGCGGCAGCTACGCCACGGTGCGCCGGTTCCTGCCCGCCTTGCTGGCCGGCGTCGCCTTCGAGGGGACGCCCACCGCCAAACCGCTGCTGGAGGCCTGGGCCTTTTTGCAGCAGCAGGAAGCCGGCGGTCGGGGCCGCCCGAAGTGGTCGGCCGCGCCCCGCACGGTCGTCCCGAAGGGGTGGGCCCGGCGGGTGTTTCCCGCCAAAGGGGAAGTGAATCCCCAGGCGTACACCCTCTGCGTACTGGAACGGCTGCAGCACGCCGTGCGCCGCCGCGACGTGTTCGTGCCGACCAGCGAGCGCCACGCCGACCCACGGGCCGAACTGTTGCGCGGGGACGCCTGGGAAGCCGCCCGGGATTCGGTGGCCCGGGCCCTGGACCGCTCCCTGGACCCGGCAGTGGAACTGGCCCGTCTGGGGCAACTGCTGCGCACGGCGTATGCGGACGTTGGGGAGAACCTGGCGCAGCACACCACCCTGCAGGTGGTCGAGCAAGACGGTCAGCCGGTCGTCACCCTCAGCGCCTTACCGGCGCAAGAAGAGTCCGAGCACCTGGTGCACGTGCGCGAGCAGCTGGCGGCGGCCCTGCCCCAGGTCGAAGTAGCGGCCCTGTTGCGGGAGGTGGACGCGTTTACCGGCTTTTCCCTCGCCTTTACCCACGTGGCCGACGGGCAGCCCGCCGCCGCCGACCTGCCGCTCAGTATCTGTGCCGTGCTGTTGGCCCAGGCGTGCAACCTGGGGCTAAAAACCGTGGCCCGGGCCGACGTGCCGGCCCTGACGCTGGCGCGCCTGGCGTGGGTGCAGCAAAACTACCTGCGCGCCGAAACGCTCACCGCCGCCAATGCCCGCCTGGTGGATGCCCAGGCGGGGCTGCCATTGGCCCAGGCCTGGGGCGGCGGGGAGGTGGCCTCGGCCGACGGCATGCGCTTCGTGGTGCCCGTGCGCACGCTGCACGCGGGCTGGAACCGCAAATACTTCGGCTCCCAGCGCGGGGTGACGTACTATAACTTCACCAGCGACCAGTTCACGGGCTTTCACGGCATCGTCATTCCCGGTACGCTGCGCGACTCTTTGTTCATCCTGGCCGGGTTGCTGGAACAACAAACCCGCCTGGACCCGCGCGAAATCATGGCCGATACCCACGGCTACAGCGACGTGGTATTTGGCCTGTTTTCGCTGCTGGGCTACCGCTTCAGCCCCCGCCTGGCCGACTTGGCGGACCAGCGCTTCTGGCGGCTGGAAAAAGAGGACGACTACGGTCCGCTCAACGAGTTGGGCCGCCACGTGGTCAACGCCCGCCTGATTCACGCCCACTGGGACGACATGCTGCGCCTGGCCGGCTCTCTGAAACTCGGCAAAGTCAAGGCCACGGCCGTCATGCGCACCCTGCAGCGAGCGGGCTCGCTCTCGGGGCTGGGGCGGGCGGTCGCCGAATTGGGCCGCGTCGAAAAAACATTGTATTTATTAGCCTACGTGCAGGACGAGGCCTACCGCCGGCGCATCCTGGTGCAGCTCAACCGGGGCGAGGGGCGGCACGCCGTGGCCCGGGCCGTCTTTCACGGCAAGAAAGGGGAGCTGCGCCAGCGCTACCGCGAGGGCATGGAAGACCAGTTGGGCGCCCTTGGACTCGTGGTCAACGCCCTGGTGCTGTGGAACACCCGCTATCTGCAGCACGCCCTGGAACGGTGGCAGCAGACGGAAGGCGTGCTGAACCCGGACGACGTGGCGCGCCTCTCGCCCTTGCTGCACGAGCACGTTAACATGCTGGGCCGCTACGATTTCAGCCTGCCCGAAGACATTGCCGCCGGCGAAATGCGCCCGTTGCGCAACCCCGCCAACTGGGAAGAACGGCTGGTCGAATTTCCTTAGCGTTGTTTTCCGTTCCTACTCTAGTGCGACCCCTAGTAGGCGATGTGGTGGCTGATTTCGAGCTTGGCTTCGGCCAGGCCGGGGAAACTGCCGCCGTCGAGCAGTTCGGCTTTGAAGCGGCTCCAAAAGGACTCGGCGTGGGCGTTATCGTAGCAATTGCCGCGCCGGCTCATGCTTTGCACGGCCCCGTGGCGGGCCAGTAAGTCCTTGAAGCGGGTGGCCGTGTACTGGCTGCCCTGGTCGGAGTGCACGACCAGCCCGGCCGGGGGGCGGCGCACGACCAGGGCGCGACGGAGCGCCTCGCTGACTAGGTCCTCCGGCATGGTGTCGCGTACGTCCCAGCCCACGATTTTGCGCGAGCAGCGGTCGAGCCAGACGGCCAGGTAGAGCCAGCCGCCGCCCTGGCGGGGCAGGTAGGTGATGTCGCCCACCCAGACCCGGTTCGGGGCGGTGGGGCCGGCTGGCCGAGCAAGCGGTTAGGCGCCGCGCGCACGGCCGGGTCCGAGTCGGTGGTGCGGGGCACAAACGAGCGCGGCTGCTGGGCCCACAAGCCGTGCGCCTTTAGCACGCGGCGGATGCGCCAGCGGCCCACCGCGTGGCCTTGCGCCTGTACCTCCGCCCGCAGCCGGCGGGTGCCGTAGCGTTGGTTGTGGTGCGCAAATACCTCGCGCACGGCCAGTTGCCAGGCCGGCTCGACCACCGGCTGCTGCCGGCGGCGCTGCCACGCATAGTAGGCGGCCGGGGCCACGCGCAGCACCTGGCAAAGCTGGCGCACGGGTACGTGGGCCCGGCGTTGGGCGATGTGCTGGTAGGTGCTCACCGGGTCGGCTGGCCGAAGATGACCAAGGCTTTTTTTAAAATGTCGAGCTCCTGCTCGGCCCGTTTCAGTCGGGCCCGCAGGGCGCGCACTTCCGGGTCGCGCGCCACTTCCTCACTGCCCACTTCGGCCACGAGCTGCGCCTGCTGCCAGCGGTAGAGCAGCTTGGGGCTGATGCCCAACTGCCGCGCCGCCGCTTGGGTGCTGCGGCTCTCGCTGGCCAGGCGCAGGGCCTCGGTCTTAAACGCCTCGTCGTATTTACGCCGTTTGTCGGGCGACGCCCCGTTCTTTTTGGCTGTCATCACAGAAGAAATATACGTCCTTCTTCTGTCCGTCTTGCCTAGACCACCTCAGGGACAGATGGGCTATTCTAAGGCAAAGGAAACAGGTCAAATCGATGCTACCTACGGCTCAATGCCCTTTCCGGGTACGTAGGAGCCCTTTTTTAGCACTTGCCGCTACACCTGGTATGGTTAGGTCAGCCGGGTTAACTCCTCAGTAAGGCCTTAGTATCGCGTTGAATAACCGCCTGCCAGGTGCTACTACCTCGCTTTCCGGCTTATAAAACCTATTAGTTCACGAAAATGCATAGCTCGACTGTAGGCTGGTGGGCCAGCTAAAAAATAGATTTTATAAGCCTTGGGGTCCTTGTGGGCACCATTTTCCTGGTTAGGGGCTCCCTGCTGGCCTGCTACAGTTGCCGCTGAAGATGCTGGCGAAGGAAACCTGTGAGACTTATAAAATCTATTAATGAGCCCTTCGTGAGCTTTCAGCGTAGTTTTTAAGTACCTTTGGGGTTGGTAAGAGTGTTCTAAATAGTAGAAAAAGGTAAAAAAATCTTTAAAAAGTGCAATCGCGTTTTGTGCTTATTTAGACTCCTTTTTTTGTTGTTTTCGTTCGGGTATCGCCCTAAACCACCACTTTAAATGCTTTTGTACCCCAGCTTCAACAAGCTTGTGAGTATTTTAAGTATTTAAGGTATTTGCAGGGGCCACAACTTTTTGTATCACAGCAACTTAAGCCGCTTCAGTAATAGGTTTTATAAGCGAGCTAATAGGTTTTATAAGCCAAGTAATAGGTCTCATAAGCGGACTAATAGGTTTTATAAGTCCAGCTAATAGCTTTCATAAGCTGATTAATAGAGCGTCCTTGCATAAGCTATTAATTCGCTGTCTGGGCCCAACTAATAGATTTTATAAGTCACTTCGGGTGCGGCCCCAGGAGCAGCCCGAAGCTGACGGCCCTGAACTAATAGGTTTTATAAGCCGAACTAATAGCTTTTATAAGTCTCGCGGAAAGCTCGCGCCCGGCTAACTAATAGCTTTCATAAGTCTAACTAATAGCTTTTATAAGCCGCCTTGGCCCTGCGCCAGTTCCTTGCTCATAGATTCAGGATTTGGCTCTATTAGTTTCCGATTTAAGCCGTATGTTTGCTTTGTATCACCCCAGTAGCTGCGTATGGCCGCGCCCGAATCCACCGTTCCGATTGAAATCCGGCAGCACAACGCGCTGACGACGGCCCGCTACGAGATGAGCGCCTGCGAGATGGACATTGTCTTTTCGCTGCTCTCCAAGCTCACCAAGCAGGATAAGGCCGGCACCATCTACGAAATCCGGGTGCAGGAGCTCATGGAGATGACCGGCCGCACCTGGAACTACAAGCAGCTGCTCGAATCCACCGAGAACCTCAACAGCCGCGTCTACCACATCGAGAACGGCAAGACCCTGTTGCAGGTGAGTCTGCTGGCCTCGGCGCTGTACCGCAAGGGCGAGGGCACCATTGAGCTGGAGATATCCGAGCGCATGCGGCCTTTCCTGATTGACCTGAAAAGCAACTTCACGTCCTACCGCTTGCAGGCCGCCTTCAGCTTGAGCAGCAAGTACGCCAAGCGCATCTACCAGCTGGCCTCGCAGTGGAAGGACATCGGGGAAACCAAGACCTACTCGCTGGACGAGTTCAAGGGCATGCTCAAGCTCAAGGACCCGGCCGGCAAGGAGCCCGAGCAGTACTCCCAGATTTCGGCCCTGCAGAAGTACGTGCTCGACGTGGCCACGAATCAAATCAACGAGCACACCGACCTGCGCATCAAGTACGAGCTCCTGAAAAAGGGCCGCTCCTACCAGAGCATCAAGTTCTACGTCAACACCCAGGTACCCCAGCAGCTGCCCATCCCCTTCGAGCTGGAAGCCGACGACGCCAAGGTGCAGCTGGCCCGCAAGCACCTTGAAACCTTAGGCATCGCCGAGCCCAAGCTGGTGCAGGACATTCTGCAGTCGTCCAAGCACGTGGATGCGCTGTTTGCCTTCATCTACAAGCTGAAAACCGATAAAATCAAGGCCACCAAGAACCCGGGCGGCCTGTTTTTGAAAATGCAGGGGCTGCGCTAACCTATATATTACTTAAGTGGGGAAAGGGCCCCTTCGTGCCTGCGGCTTATCGGCTGCGGAAACGAAGGGCCCCTGCATGTTGCTGGTTTGCCAAATGCTGTTGGAGTAGCAGCCGATTCTTCCCCTTGCGGATATGCTCGCCAAGCCCTCTACGGAGGAATTGCTAGCGTCTGGCCAAGCAAGGAGCCTACGCTACCGGTCTTGTTGCTCCTCCAAAGACCGGCCCAACGAGTTCCGAAAGCCTGAGTGAACACTCTTAAGGCTAATCAGTATTAAGGCGTACTAAAAATATTTTTAGATTGGTCTAAATTTCGTTCTTTTGCCTAAACTTATCCTTGCTCCTATGCGGCTGCACACGTACGTAACAGGACCGGGACTGCGCCGCAGCGCGGTGGCCGCAGCGGCGCTGGGGTTCATGCTAGCCTCGTGCGAGCTGATTTTTCCCGCTGCCCCAGCCGACGACGCCGTGCTGGACGGCCCCGTAGCAGGCCTTACGCCCGAGCAGCACGCGCAGTTTCTGCGCGGAGACGTAGCCTTCAACGACGAGGTATTCACCTCCCGCACGGGCCTGGGGCCGGTCTTCGTAGCCGCGAGCTGCGGCAGCTGCCACGCCGGCGACGGCAAGGGCCACCCGTCAACCACGCTCACGCGTTTCGGACAGGTGGACAGCACCGGCAACTTGTTTCTGGCCCGCGGCGGCCCGCAGCTGCAGCACCGGGCCTTGCCGGGCTTTCAGCCTGAGCAGCTGCCGGCCGGGGTGGCGCACAGCCGCTTTACCCCCCCGGCCAACACGGGCCTGGGCTTTCTGGACGCGGTGCCAGACCAAACCCTGCTGGCCCTGGCCGACCCGCAGGACGCGGACGGCGACGGCATCAGCGGCCGGCCCAACTGGATTCAGGCCCCGGGCTACGTCACCGAGCGCCCCGTCACCCGCACCCGGGGCGGGCGGCACCTCGGGCGCTTCGGCAAAAAAGCGGCTGCCTACGACTTGCTGCACCAAACGGCCACGGCCTACAACCAGGACATGGGCATCGTCTCCAGCTACGAAGCCCGGGACGCCCACAGCGGCCAGCTGGCGGATCCCGAAGTCAGCAACCAAACCGTGCTGGACGTGGTGGCCTACCTGAAACTGCTCAAAACGCCCGTGCAGCGCGAACCGCGCCACCCGGACGTGCTGGCCGGCCAGCAGCTGTTTCTGCGCATCGGCTGCGGCAAGTGCCACACCCCGGAGCTAACCACAGGCGCGTCGCCCGTTGCGGCCTTGGCCCACCAAACGGTGCGCCCCTACACGGACCTGCTGCTGCACGACATGGGCCCGGGCCTCAACGACGGCTACACCGAAGGCACCGCCGCCCCGGCCGAGTGGCGCACCCCGGCGCTGTGGGGCCTGGGGCTGTCGCCCAATTCGCAGGGCGGCAGCTACTTTCTGCTCCACGACGGGCGCGCCCGCAGCTTCGAAGAAGCCATTCGCCAGCACGGCGGGGAAGGACAAGCCAGCCGCCAGCAGTTTGAGGGGCTGTCCGCCGAGCAGCAGCGGCAGCTGGTGCGTTTTCTCCAGAGCCTGTAACCCCTACCCCATGGACCGACGTGAATTCGTGCGCCGCGGCTGCGCCGCCTGCGCGGGCGTCACCCTGCTCGCCCCGCTGTTGCAGGGCTGCGCCGCGACCCGCTACGCCACCGGCACGCTCCACCGGGACGGGCTGTTGCTCGACGCCAGCGAGTTTCTGGCCCCGGACGGCACGCTGCGCCCCTACGTGGTAGTGCGCCACGAAGCGCTGCACTTCCCCATCTGCGTGTTCCGCTTCAGCGACGCGGACTACGCGGCCCTGTGGATGCAGTGCGCCCACCTCGGGGCCGAGCTGCAGGTCAGCGGGCAGGCGCTGCAGTGCCCGGCCCACGGCAGCGAATACGACAACCGCGGGGTAGTCACCAACGGCCCGGCCGACCAAAACCTGCGGCGCTTCCCGGTGCAGGTCGCGGCCCACCGCCTCTTCATCGACCTGCGCGCCACCTCATGAAGCACCTTTTCGCCCTTTTGCTGCTGGCCGGGGCCCTGCCCGCCGCGGCGCAGATCGACCCTGTGCTGCTGCGCCGCGTGCCGCGCGACACGAGCCGGCTGCAGCTGAACATGGACGCGGTCTACAACCGCCCCTTCGCGCAGCCCGGGCGCCTGCCCGTGGCCCTGGGCGGCTACGTGGAGGCCAACTACCAGTACGCCGCCACGGACGGGGTAAGCGAGGGCCACCAGTTCCAGATGCGGCGGCTCACGCTCTTCATCTCCAGCAGCATCGCCCAGCGCATCAAGTTCCTGACCGAAATCGAGTTCGAAGACGGCACCAAGGAAATCAGCCTCGAATTTGCCTCCGTCGATTTCGAGTTCAGCCCCTTGCTCAACGTGCGCGGCGGGGTGGTGATGAACCCCATCGGCGCCTTCAACCAAAACCACGACGGGCCGAAGTGGGAATTCGTGGACCGGCCGGTAGCGGCTACGCAGCTGCTGCCGGCTACCTGGAGCAACGTGGGCGCGGGCCTCTACGGCAAGAAGTTCGGCGAGACCTGGGTGGTCGCCTACGAGGCGTACCTGACCAACGGCTTCGACGACCAGATCATCTCCAACGCGGAAAACCGTACCTTCTTACCAGCCAGCAAGCGCAACCCCGACCGCTTCGAGGAAAGCTTCAACGGGGTGCCCCTGCTGACCACCAAAGCGGCGCTGCGGCACCGGCGCGTGGGCGAAGTAGGGCTCTCGTACATGGGCGGGATCTACAACAAATTCGAGGACGACGGCCTACGGTTGGATAGCCGCCGCGGCGTGCAGGTATGGGCGCTGGATCTGGCAACCACCGTGCCCGGGAGCCGCACCGCGGTGACGGGCGAATGGGCCTGGGTGCGGGTTAACATTCCCGAAGCGTACTCGCCCCAGTACGGCCGGCACCAGGCCGGCGGCTTTGTGGATGTGGTGCAGCCGGTATTGCGCGGCACGCAGCTGGGCTTTGCGAAGGCGGTGCTCAACGCCGCCCTGCGCCTGGAATACGTGGACTGGAACCGCGACCGGTTCGCCGAAACCGGGGGGCGCATCGGCGAGGAAGCGCTGTGCGTGGTGCCCGCCGTGAGCTGGCGCCCGACGGCCCAGACCGTCATCCGCCTCAACTACCGCCGGCAGTGGGACCGGGATTTTTTGGGCAACCCGCCGGCCCGCACGGCCGCGGTGCAGCTGGGATTTTCCTCGTACTTCTAAGCCGAGCCCCGGCCCAAATAAAAGGGCAGGAACGGCGGTTTTCTGTGGGCGGCCCCGGTTCGCGAGCGAGCCCAGCTTCTGAAGCAGGGTGCTGTTTCCTATCCAATAGAGCCCCCTTAGGTATCGGGCCGTTGCAACAGTGGGGAAACTTAATACCTGCCCACAGCTGTTTTTCCAGTACCGTGCCTGCATCCGCGTGGCCCGCCGCCTGACTGGTGCTTCCACATCCCATACCCCGACCGGTCCAGCAAAGAATTGTGTTCTGCGCATATCCTTTCGCCGTCGCCTGCGTATGTTTGCACCACCCCGCCCATAAGCGATGCGCTTTTTCTCCGTCTTTTTTGCGCTGTACCTAGCCATTCTGGCTTGCCTGCCCTGTGCCGACGCGGCGCCGGTGCCGGTGGATGGCGCGCGGAGCTTTGTCAGCGCCGGGGAGCACAAACCGGCGGCCCACGAGCAATTGGATTGGTGCTCGCCCCTGTGCCAGTGCCACTGCTGCTCGGGCACGTCCCTGCCCTCGGCCACGGGAACGGCCCTGCCGCTGCCGGCCGTACCCGTTGCGGCGGCGCAGTGCTTTGCCCGGCTTTTGCCCCCGGCCCCGCAGCAGCGGGCGGGTAGCATCTGGCAACCCCCCCAAGCCTAGTTTCCTGTTCCATCCGGCTCTCGTTAGCCGGGCGCGGGCACGCTGCTGTGTCCGCGCCCGGCTAACGTGTGACGTCCGTGCGCGTCCCCGCCGCGGCCCCGTTGAGCCCGTCTCCGGCGCCCCTTTCCAGGATTTCTAGTCTTACCCCAGCCAGCATGTTTGACCGGCTCATTCATTTTTCCATTCACAACAAACTCATCATCGGGATCCTGACCCTGGCCTTGATTGCCTGGGGCGGCTACTCGTTGAGCCGGCTGCCGATTGACGCGGTGCCCGACATCACCAACAACCAGGTCGTGGTGTACACGGTGGCCCCTTCGCTGGCCGCCGGCGACATCGAGCGGCTGGTTTCCTTTCCTATCGAACAGAGCGTAGCCACCATTCCCGAGCGGAAGGAAGTGCGCTCCTTTTCCCGCTTTGGCCTCTCGGTCGTGACCATCGTCTTCGAGGATGACGTCGATATTTACTGGGCCCGCCAGCAGATAGCCGAGCGCCTGCGCGAGGCGGAGAGCCAAATACCCGCCGGCATCGGCCAGCCGGAACTGGCGCCCGTGAGCACCGGCCTGGGCGAGATTTACCAGTACCTGGTACGCCCCAAGCCCGGCTACGAGAAAAAGTACGACGCCCGGGAGCTGCGCACGATTCAGGACTGGATTGTGCGGCGGCAGTTGCTGGGCACGCCCGGCGTGGCCGACGTGACCTCTTTCGGCGGGCTGCTCAAGCAATACGAAATTGCCCTCGACCCCACGCGCCTGCGTTCGCTAAACGTAACGGTGGATCAGGTTTACCAAGCTGTTTCACGCAACAACCAGAACGCCGGCGGGGCTTACCTCGACCAGAAGCCCACGGCTTACTTCATCCGCACCGAAGGCTTGGCCGAAAACGCCGCCGACCTGGGCAACATCGTGGTGCGCAACACCCAGGGCGGCCTGCCCGTGCTGGTGCGCGACGTGGCCGACGTCCGGCTGGGCTCGGCGGTGCGCTACGGGGCCATGACCCGCAACGACGAGGGCGAAGTCACCGGCGGCATCGTGCTCATGCTCAAGGGCGCCAACGCCAACGAGGTCATCAAAGCCGTCAAGGCGCGCATGGCCACGGTGGAGAAGTCGCTGCCGGAAGGCGTGGCCATCGACGTGTACCTGGAGCGCTCCGACCTGGTGGGCCGCGCCATCAACACGGTCACGACGAACCTCATCGAAGGGGCACTCATCGTCATTTTCGTGCTGGTGCTGTTTTTGGGCAACCTGCGCGCCGGTCTGGTCGTGGCCTCGGTCATTCCGCTGGCCATGCTCTTTGCCATCAGCCTGATGCGGGTGTTTGGCGTCTCAGGCAACCTGCTCTCGCTCGGGGCCATCGACTTCGGGCTGGTCGTGGACGGGGCCGTCATCATCGTGGAAGCCATCGTGCACCGCCTGCACGCCGGGCACGCGCCGGGCCACGCCGCGAACGGCAAGCTGACCCAAGATGAAATGAACGAGGAAACCTACCAGGCAGCTTCGCAGATTCGCTCTTCGGCCGCCTTTGGCGAAATTATCATCCTCATCGTGTACCTGCCCTTGCTGGCGCTGGCCGGCATCGAGGGCAAGATGTTCAAGCCCATGGCCCAGACCGTGGCCTTTGCCATCATCGGCGCCTTCATCCTGAGCTTGACGTACGTGCCGATGATGTCGGCGCTGGCCCTGAGCCGCAACACCAAGCACAAGCGCAACATCTCCGACCGCATGATGAGCTGGCTGGAAGCGCGCTACCGCCCCGTACTGGAGTGGGCCCTGCGCCGCAAAGCGCTGGTGCTCGGCACGGCCGTGGCGCTGTTTGCCGGGTCTCTGCTGCTGTTTCGCACGTTGGGCGGGGAATTTATTCCGCAGCTCTCGGAAGGCGACTTTGCCATTGAGATGCGCACGCTCACCGGCTCGTCGCTGAGCTACACCGTGGACAAAAGCCAGCAGGCCGGCGGCATCCTCAAAAAGCAATTCCCTGAAGTGAAAGAGGTGGTCGCCAAAATCGGGGCCGCCGAAATTCCCACCGACCCCATGCCGGTGGAAGCGGCCGACGTGATGGTGATTCTGGAAAAAGACCAGAGCAAATGGACCTCGGCCAGTAACCGGGAAGAGCTGGCCGAGAAAATGGCCGAGGCCTTGAGCGTCATTCCTGGGGTGACCTTCGGCTTTCAGCAGCCCATCCAGATGCGCTTCAACGAGCTCATCAGCGGCGCCAAGCAGGACGTGGTGCTCAAAATCTACGGCGAGGACCTGCAGCAGCTGGCCCGTTACGCCGAGCAGGCTGCCCGCCTGGTACGGCAAGTAGAAGGGGCCGAAGACGTGTACGTGGAGCAGGTCACCGGCTTGCCCCAAATCGTGGTCAAGCTCGACCGCAACCGCCTGGCCCGCTTCGGGCTGAACGCCGAGGACGTGAACCGCACGGTGCAAACGGCTTTCGCCGGGCAGAGCGCCGGGCAACTCTTCGAACAGGAGCGCCGCTTCGACGTGGTGCTGCGCCTGGCGCCCGAGCTGCGCCAGAACATCACGCAAGTGCGGCAGTTGCTCATCGCTACGCCCAGCGGCGAGCAGGTGCCGCTGGAGCAGGTGGCCACGGTCAGCCTGCAGGAAGGGCCCAACCAGATCCAGCGCGACGACGCGCAGCGCCGCATCACGGTGGCCTTCAACGTGCGCGGCCGCGACGTGGAGAGCGTGGTGCAGGAGCTGCAGGGCAAGGTGGAGCAACAACTCAAGTTCGCCCCGGGCTACTACACCACCTACGGCGGGCAGTTCGAAAACCTGCGCGAGGCCACCCAGCGGCTAAGCATCGCCGTGCCCGTGGCCCTGACACTGATTTTCGTGCTGTTGTTCTTCACGTTCAAATCCTTGAAGCAGTCGGTCATGATTTTCACGGCCATTCCGCTCTCGGCCATCGGCGGGGTATTGGCCCTCTGGCTGCGGGGCATGCCCTTCAGCATCTCGGCCGGCGTGGGCTTCATTGCCCTCTTCGGCGTGGCGGTGCTCAACGGCATCGTGCTCGTTGGCTACTTCAACCAGCTCAAGACCGAGGGGCGCACGGACCTCTACCAGCGCATTCTGGAAGGCACCCAGGTGCGTCTGCGGCCCGTGCTGATGACGGCGACGGTGGCCTCGCTGGGCTTCCTGCCCATGGCCCTCTCGCAGTCGGCCGGCGCGGAAGTGCAGCGCCCCCTGGCCACGGTCGTCATCGGCGGCTTGGTGACGGCCACGCTGCTCACCCTGCTGGTGCTGCCGGTGCTCTACGCCCTGTCGGAGCGCAACGCCAAGCCCCACACCGACGAACACCCGGAACAACCCGCTCGCACGGCGGTGCCCACGGCCCTGCTCGTGCTGCTGGTGCTGGGACTGTGCAGTTGGCTCGGTGTCCCGGCGGCGCGCGCGCAGGGGCCCATCACCTCCGCCCAAGCAGTCAGCCAGGCCTTGCAGGCCAACGGCACGGTGCAGGCGGCGCAACGCGCCTTGGAAGCCCAGCAGGCGCTGCGCCGCACCGCTTTTGACGTGGGCCGCACGACCATCCTGGGTACGTACGGGCAGGTGAACTCGCCCTTGTCCGACAACGTGCTGAGCATCGGCCAGTCGCTGGCCTTGCCGGGCTACTACAAAGCGCAAGCCGGCCTGAGCCAATCCCAGATTGCCACCCGCGAGCAGCAGCTCTCGCAGGTGCAGGCCGAGTTGCGCCGGCAAGTGCGCCGCAGCTACGAGCAGGCCGTGCACGCCCGCAACCGGCAGCGTACGCTGCGCGGGCAGGACAGCATCTACTCTGAGTTCCTGCGCGCGGCCCAGCTGCGCTTCAAGACCGGGGAAGTCAACCGCCTGGAGCCGGCCAACGCCATCATCCAACAGGGCGAAACGCAGAACCTGCTGGCCCAGGCCCAGGCCGATCTGGTAGTTGCCGAGCGGCAATTGCAGGCCCTGTTGCAGGCCCCGCAGCCGGTCGCCGTGGCCGATAGCAGCCTGCGCCCTCTGGCGACGCCGGCATCGCTGACTGATACCGCCCGGCTGGCCACCACGCCGCAGGCGCGCGCATTGCAACAACAAATTGCCGAGCGGCGGGCGGAAACCCGGGTGGAGCAGGCCCAAGGCCTGCCCCAGGTAACGCTGGGCTACACCAACCAATCCCTGCGGGGCACCTACGAAGTTGATGGTCGTCAGCAGACTTACGGGACGGGCGACCGGTTCCAGAGCGTGCAGGCCGGCGTGGCCATTCCGCTGCTGCGCGGGCCGCAGAAAGCCCGGGTACAGGCCGCCAAGCTGCAGGAGCAGGCGGCCGCGGCCACTTACCAGCGCTACCGGGCCGAAGCCGCCGCCCAGCTCGACGAGCTGCGCGTGCGCCTGCAGGAACAGCAGCGGCGGGTGCAGTTCTACGAGCAAACCGCCCTGCCCCAGGCGGCCGTCATCGTGCGCCTGAGCCAACTGGCCTACAAAGCCGGCGAAACCACCTACTCCGAACTGCTGCTCAACCTGGAGCGCGCCCTGGGTGTGCGCACGGCCTACCTCGACGCCGTGCTGCAGCACAACCAGACCGTCATCGACCTGGACTACCTGCTCGGCGCCGCAGCCCAATAACTTCCTCCTCTCGACATTCTCATTATGAAGAACATTGCATTCCTGACGCTGCTGCTGGCCCTGACCGCGGCGGGCTGCGGCGCAGACAAGCAAAAAGCGGCCGAACCCAAAGAAGCGGCCGAAGCCGGCGCGAACCCCGAAGCGGCCGAAGCTGGCGGCGAGGCCGACGAAGCAACCGATCTGGTCACCCTGTCGGCGGCCGAACAGCAGGCCGGGGGCCTGAAAACCGGCCGGCTCTCGACCCAGGCCATGGGTGCGGGCCTGGCCGTGAACGGCACGTTGGACGTGCCGCCGGAAAGCTCGGTGTCCATCACCGCCCCGCTGGGCGGCTACGTGCAGCACACCGAGCTGCTGCAGGGCACGCGGGTGCGCAAGGGCCAGGTGCTGGCCGTGTTGCGCAACCCCGAGTTCGTGACCCTGCAGCAAACGTACCTGGAAACGCGCAGCCGCCTCAAGTTCGCCAACGCCGAACTGGCCCGGCAGCGGGAGCTCTACCAGCAGGAAGTGGCGCCCCTGAAAAACTACCAGCGGGCCCAGGCCGAAGCCGAAGCGCTGCAGGTACAGACCAATGCCCAGGCCGCGCAGCTGCGCATCGCCGGGCTGCCCGTGGGCGGGGCCATCACCCCCACGGCCACGCTGCGCGCCCCGCGGGCGGGCTTTGTGCGCGCCGTCAACGTGACGGTGGGGCAGAGCGTGACGGCCACCGAGCCGCTGTTTGAAATCGTGGACCCCGAACACCTGCACGTGGAGCTGACCGTGTTCGAGAAGGACGTGGCCCGGGTGCAGAACGGTCAGCTGATCCGCTTCACCCTGGCCAGCGACTCCACCGGCTCCCGCCGCGAGCGGACCGCTCGCGTGTACCTCGTGGGCAAGGCCATCGGCGAGGACCGCACCGTGCGCGTGCACGGCCACCTCGACGAGGAAAACGACCCGGCCCTGCTGCCGGGCCTCTACGTGCGCGCCACCATCGAAACCGGCCGCAGCGACGCCACGGCCCTGCCCGACGCGGCCTTGGTGCGCTTTGAAGGCCAGTACTATGCCTTTGCCGTGGAAGCGGCCGGCCGCTACCGCATGGTGCCCGTCACCCTAGGCCGCAGCGAGGACGGCTACACCGAAGTCGTCCTGCCCGAGGCCGTGCCCGCCACCACCACTTTCGTCACGGACGGGGCGTACTCGCTGCTGGCCAAACTCAAGAACGCGGAAGAAGAAGAATAGAAAATTCCTTCCCGAATCTCCCCCCGTTGCGTACCGCTGCTCATGTTCAACCTGCTCACCGGATGCTTTCTGCTCAGCCTGCTGCACGCCGCCATTCCCAACCACTGGGCCCCGGTGCTGGCCGTGGCGCGGGCCGAGCGGTGGACGCTGCGCCGGGCGGTGGGGGTAACGGTAGCGGCCGGGCTGGCGCACGTGCTCAGCACGTTGCTGCTGGGCGTGGCCCTGGGGCTGCTGGGGTGGAAGCTGTCGGTTCGCTTCGAGCAGTTTGCTGGCTGGGTAGCCCCGCTGCTGCTCATCGGCCTCGGCGTGCTCTACGCCTTCTCCGGACCGGGGCATACCCATCCCGACCCGGCACCGGTGGCCATCCGGTCCCGTCGCCGGGCGGTCCTGGGCCTGGCGGCCACCATGTTTTTGGCCCCGTGCCTGGAAATCCAAACCTTTTTTCTGGCCGCCGGGTCGCACGGCACCCCGGCGCTGGCCCTGGTCATGGCCACGTACCTGCTCGTGTCGGTGGGGGCCATGACCGCCTTGGTGGCCGCCGCGTACAGCGGCATCCGCCGCCTGAACCTCAGCGGGTTGGCCCGCCACGAGCGCCGCGTTACCGGCGCGGTGCTCGTGCTGGTGGGCCTGGCCGGTTTTTTCGTGCACTGGTAGCGCAGGCGCCCGTGCTTTCCCTCATCCGTAACTCTGCCTTTTCATGCCCGACCCCTCATCCCAGAACACCAACGAGGAGCTGAACACCGCCAAGCAGGTGGACCTCGACAACGTGGGCGCGCTCAACCGCGACCAGCTTACCCCGGCGGCGGCCGCCAACCCCCAAGGCCACGACGTCCCCGGGCACGACCACGCCCCGGCGGCCGATACGACGCGCGACGCGCACGCCGGCCACGACCACGACCACGGCGACGGGGACCACGACCACGGCCCGGCGGTAGCCAATCCTTACCTGTGGCCCGGCGTGAGCTTGGTGCTGCTGCTCTCGGGCATTGCCCTGGACTATTTCGACGTGGGTTTCTTCCGCGGCTACGTGCGCCTGCTGTGGTTCGGCGTTTCCTACCTGCTGGTGGGCTGGAAAGTCATCCGTTCGGCCGTGCTCAGCATTCCTTCCGGCAATATCTTCAACGAGTTCCTGCTCATGAGCATCGCCACCATCGGCGCCTTTGCCATCGGCGAGTACCCGGAAGGCGTGGCCGTGATGCTGTTCTACACCGTGGGCGAGCTGTTCCAAGATGCGGCCGTGAACCGGGCCAAGCGCAGCATCCGGGCCCTGCTCGAAATTCAGGCCACTGAGGTCACCGTGGTGCGCAACGGGCAAACCGTAGTGCTCGACCCCAAAGCAGTCGTAGTGGGTGACACCATCGAGGTAAAACCGGGCGAGAAGGTGGCGCTGGACGGCACGTTGGCCCAGGGCCCGGCCTCCTTCAACACGGCGGCGCTGACGGGCGAATCGGTGCCCCAGACCAAGCAAACCGGCGAGCCGGTGCTGGCCGGCATGGTCAACCTGGAAAACCTGATCCAGGTGGCGGTGACAGCCACCTACCAGGACACCAAGCTGGCCAAAATTCTGGCCATGGTGCAGGACGCGGTGGGGCGAAAGGCCAAAACCCAGCAGTTCATCACCAAGTTTGCCAAGGTCTATACTCCTATCGTGGTGGCGCTGGCCGTGCTGCTGGTGGCGGTGCCCTACGTGGTGGTGGACGACTACGTGTTTCGCACCTGGCTCTACCGGGCGCTGGTGTTCCTGGTCATTTCCTGCCCCTGCGCGCTGGTCATCAGCATCCCGCTGGGCTACTTCGGCGGTATTGGCGCGGCCTCCAAGGCCGGCATCCTGTTCAAGGGCTCCAATTTCCTGGATTTGATGCGCGAGCTCGACACGGTGGTCATGGACAAGACTGGCACGCTCACCCAGGGCATCTTCGCCGTGCAGCAGGTGCAGCCCGCCGCGGGTTTCGATGCCCCGCAGCTGCTGCGCCTGGTCGGCGCGCTGGAAACCAAATCTACCCACCCCATTGCCAAGGCCGTCGTGCTGCACGCAGACGCAGCCGCGCAGGGCGTTTCGGTGGATAATGTGGAAGAAATCAGCGGCCACGGCCTGCGCGGCAAAGTAGACGGCCGTGACGTGCTGGCCGGCAACACCAAGCTGCTCACCAAGTTCAACGTGGCCTACCCCGCCGAAGTTGACCAGGTGTTCGACAGCATTGTGGTGGCGGCAGTGGACGGAAAGTACGCCGGTTACCTGACCGTGGCCGACTCGCCCAAGGAGGACGCGGCCCGCACCGTGCAGGAGCTGCGCGCCGACGGCATCACCAAAATCGTGATGCTTTCGGGCGACAAGGACAGCATCACTCAGCGCGTGGCCAAGGAGCTGGGCCTCGACGAGGCCTATGGTGGGCTGCTGCCCGAGGACAAGGTGCGCCACGTGCAGCAGTACAAGGATGCGGGCCGCAAGCTGGCCTTCGTGGGCGATGGGGTAAACGATGCCCCGGTAGTAGCCCTGGCCGACGTAGGCATTGCCATGGGCGGCCTGGGCTCGGACGCCACCATCGAAACCGCCGACGTTGTTATTCAAACCGACCACCCCAGCAAGATTGCCACCGCCCGCCGCATTGCCCGCGCCACCCACCGGGTGGTATGGCAGAACATCTGGCTGGCCTTTATCGTGAAGGGCATCGTGCTGGCCCTGGGCGCCGGGGGCCTGGCCACCATGTGGGAGGCCGTGTTTGCTGACGTGGGAGTCGCCCTGCTCGCCATCCTCAACGCGGTGCGCATCCAGCGCATGGACTATTCCACGCCCGGCACGGGCAGCACGCCGCCAGCCGTCCCCAATGTACCACCGACCAAAGCGCCTTTATCGGTTGTTGAGTCCATGCCCCGCGAGTTGCGCGAAGGCCCCCACCACCACAACGTTCAATCAGCATGAGTGGCGCTCACGGCATGAGCGGCAGCGCCGCCTCGCGCAACAAGCGCGCCCTGACCATCGTCTTCTTCACGACGCTGGCCTACCTAGTGGCCGAAGTGGTGGGCGGCTGGTGGACCGGCAGCCTGGCCCTGCTGGCCGACGCGGGCCACATGCTCACCGACGTGGCCGGGGTGGGCCTGGCCCTGCTGGCCATCCGCTTCGGCGAGAAGCCGGCCACGCCCGCGCGCACCTACGGCTACTACCGGTTTGAGATTCTGGCCGCCCTCACCAACGCGGTGGTGTTGATTCTGATTTCGATTTACATCCTTTACGAGGCCTATTTTCGCTTCCTGAACCCGCCCAAGGTGGAGAGCAACACCATGATGTGGGTGGCCGGCGTGGGCATGCTCGTCAACCTCTACGGCGTGTACCTGCTGCGCAAAAGCTCGGGCGAGAGCCTGAACATGAAGGGCGCCTATTTCGAGGTCTTGTCTGACCTTCTCACATCGGTGGGCGTGCTCATTGCCGGGGCTATCATGCTCACCACGAAGTGGTACTACGCCGACCCGCTGCTCTCGGCCGGCATTGGGCTGTTCATCCTGCCCCGCACCTGGGCCCTGCTCAAGGAGTCGGTGAACGTGCTGCTGGAGGGCACCCCAGCCGACGTGAACCTGGAAGCCATGCGCCAGGGGCTGCTGCAGGTGCCCGGCGTGGCGGCCGTGCACGACCTGCACGCCTGGGTGCTCACCTCGGGCGTCAACGCGCTGAGCCTCCACGTGGTGCTGACCGACGAAGCCCGCCACGAGGACGTGCTCACCCGCACCCACGACTACCTCACGACCAAGCACCCCATTCAGCACGCCACCATCCAGGTGGAACGCGGCGACTTCGCCCAGCACGAAACGCACCTGTAAGCGCACGACACGCAACCCCCGCAAATTGCTAAGGCTTGATACTCTTACCATCGTTCATGGAGTCAGTTAACTCCCCTACGAATCGCCAGCGGGCCGAGCGTGGCCAGGCCTCTACCCTGTGGGGCATCGGGGCCAACGTGGCCTTGGTGCTGGGCAAGGGCACGGCCGGGGTGCTGGGCAACTCCTACGCCCTGATTGCCGATGCCATTGAGTCGGCCACCGACATCGTCAGTTCTGGCATTGTGTGGCTGGGGCTGCGCACCGCCGCCCGGGAACCGGACGATAATCACCCATACGGCCACGGCAAGGCCGAACCGCTGGCGGCCATGCTGGTGGCGGGGGCGCTGCTGGCGGCTGCGGCCTACATCGCCTACGAGAGCATCCTGCGTATCCAGACGCCCCACCAGCTGCCCGCCCGTTTCACGCTGGCGGTGCTGGCTGTCATTATTGCCATCAAGGAAACGCTCTACCGCCGGGTGCTGCGCGTGGGCCAGGAAGTGGAAAGCGCGGCGGTGAAAGCCGATGCCTGGCACCACCGCGCCGACGCCATTACTTCGGCTACGGCGTTTGTGGGCATCGGCATTGCCCTGCTGGGGGGCCCCGGCTACGAAAGTGCCGACGACTGGGCAGCGCTCGTGGCCTGCGCCTTTATCGTGTACAACGCGTACCACATTTTCCGGCCGGCCTTCGGCGAAATCATGGACGAGGCCCCGGCGGGCACCTGGGTAGCGGATGTGCGCGCCCTGGCCGAAGCCGTGCCCGGCGTGGTAGCCACCGAGAAATGCTTTGTGCGCAAGATGGGCCTGGAATTTTTTGTCGACCTGCACGTGCTGGTCGATGGAGGCATTAGCGTGCGCGAGGGCCATGCCATTGCCGGCGCCGTGAAAGCGGCCATCAAGCGCGCCCGGCCGGCGGTGTACAACGTGCTGGTGCACGTCGAGCCCAACCTCGCATAGCCTGGCCTTTTACTATCCTGCCTCACCTCACCCTTTCATTTTCTTCTCCGTCTTTCATGAATAAATACGATGTTATCATTATCGGCTCCGGCCCCGGCGGCTACATCGCCGCCGTGCGCTGCGGGCAGCTGGGCCTGAAAACGGCCATCATCGAAAAGTACCCCACCCTGGGCGGCACCTGCCTCAACGTGGGCTGCATCCCCAGCAAGGCCGTACTTGAATCCACCGAGCTCTACCAAAAAGCCACCCACCAGTTTGCCGAGCACGGCATCGCGGCCGACAACCTGCGCGCCGACCTGCCCCGCATGATGGACCGCAAAGACCAGGTGGTGAAAAAGGTGTGCGACGGGGTGGTGTTCCTGATGAAGAAAAACAAGGTGGACGTTCTCCACGGCGTGGCTTCTTTCGTGGATGCCACCACCGTGCGGGTGCAGCCCGGCGACGGGGGCAGTGGGGAAGAGCAGCAGCTGACGGCCAAAAACATCATCATCGCCACCGGCTCCAAGCCCAGCACCCTGCCCTTCATCACCCTGGACAAGGAGCGCGTCATCACCAGCACCGAGGCGCTGGCCCTCCGCGAGCGGCCCAAGCACCTCATTATTGTGGGCGGCGGCGTCATCGGCCTGGAGCTGGGCTCGGTGTACGCCCGTCTGGGCAGCAAGGTGTCGGTGGTGGAATACACCGACGCCATCATCCCGACCATGGACCGTACCCTGGGCAAGGAGCTGCTGCGCTCGCTCAAGAAGCAGGGCCTGGAGTTCTACCTCTCCCACAAAGTGACGGCCGTGGAGCGCACCGGCGACGCGGTCAAGCTCACTGCCCAGGGCGGGCCGTCGGCCGAGCTGCAGCTGGAGGGCGACTACTGCCTGGTGTCGGTGGGCCGCCGGCCCTATACCGATGGGCTGAACCTGGCCGCGGCCGGCGTGGAGCTCGACGAAAAGGGGCGGGTGAAGGTGAACGAGGACCTGCAAACCACCGCGCCGGGCATCTGGGCCCTGGGCGACGTGGTGCGCGGGGCCATGCTGGCCCACAAGGCCTCCGACGAGGGCGTGTACGTGGCCGAGCTCATTGCCGGCAAGCACCCGGAAGTCAATTACCTGCTCATTCCCAATGTGGTATACACCTGGCCCGAAGTAGCGGGCGTGGGCTACACCGAAGAGCAACTCAAAGAGCAGGGCAAGGCCTACAAGGTGGGCTCCTTTCCCTACTCCGCCTCCGGCCGGGCCCTGGCCGGCGCCGACACCGAAGGGCTGGTAAAGGTGCTCACCGACGCGCAAACCGACGAGATTCTGGGCGTGCACATGATTGGCGCGCGCATTGCCGACATCATCGCCGAAGCCGTGGGCATCATGCACTTCCGCGGTGCGGCCGAAGACGTGGGCCTGATGTCGCACGCCCACCCTACCTACGCCGAAGCCTTCAAGGAAGCTTGCCTGAACGCGGCCGGCATCGGGGCGCTGAACATGTAATGAGTATGCTACCAGCCCTATTACTAGCCGTTACGCCGGACGTAACCCCCTCTTGGACGCAAGTGCTGCTGTATTCCCTGGTGCCCGCTGCCATCATGGTGGTGGGAGCCGTAATAGCCGTGCTACGCCCGCCGGGCGCCGCCATTCGCAGCGCCATTCTGCACTTCGCGGCCGGCGTGGTGTTTTCCGTGGTGGCCGTCGAGCTGCTGCCCGATATCGTGGCCCGGCACCGGCCCCTGGAAGTAGGACTGGGCTTTGCCTTCGGCGTAGGGGTCATGCTGGCCCTGCGCTCGCTGACCCGCAAGGCCGCGGACAAGGAGAAGGCCAACCCGATTCCCTACTTCGCCCCGGACGTTATGTGGACGTCGGAATCCGAGAAAGCTGCCGACCAGCGCCGGGCTCCCCTGCCCATGGGCCTGCTCACGGGCGTGGCCATTGACATTCTCATCGACGGACTGCTGCTGGGCATCGGCTTCGCGGCGGGTGCCGAGGAAGGGATGCTGCTGGCCATTGCCCTTACCATCGAGGTGCTGTCGCTGGGCCTGGCCACGGCCGTCGAGCTGCAGCAGGAAGGCCAGACTGAGGTGGTCTAGCTAAGCTGGACAGAGTTGGGACGTTGTTTGAAGGTGGAGTTCGAAATGGTTGGGAGCTTGGTAGCCGAGGGCGGAATGGCGTCGTTCGGCGTTGTAGTAGGCGATGTGGTGGCTGATTTCGAGCTTGGCTTCGGCCAGGCCGGGGAAACTGCCGCCGTCGAGCAGTTCGGCTTTGAAGCGGCTCCAAAAGGACTCGGCGTGGGCGTTATCGTAGCAATTGCCGCGCCGGCTCATGCTTTGCACGGCCCCGTGGCGGGCCAGTAAGTCCTTGAAGCGGGTGGCCGTGTACTGGCTGCCCTGGTCGGAGTGCACGACCAGCCCGGCCGGGGGGCGGCGCACGACCAGGGCGCGACGGAGCGCCTCGCTGACTAGGTCCTCCGGCATGGTGTCGCGTACGTCCCAGCCCACGATTTTGCGCGAGCAGCGGTCGAGCCAGACGGCCAGGTAGAGCCAGCCGCCGCCCTGGCGGGGCAGGTAGGTGATGTCGCCCACCCAGACCCGGTTCGGGGCGGTGGGGGCCGGCTGGCCGAGCAAGCGGTTAGGCGCCGCGCGCACGGCCGGGTCCGAGTCGGTGGTGCGGGGCACAAACGAGCGCGGCTGCTGGGCCCACAAGCCGTGCGCCTTTAGCACGCGGCGGATGCGCCAGCGGCCCACCGCGTGGCCTTGCGCCTGTACCTCCGCCCGCAGCCGGCGGGTGCCGTAGCGTTGGTTGTGGTGCGCAAATACCTCGCGCACGGCCAGTTGCCAGGCCGGCTCGACCACCGGCTGCTGCCGGCGGCGCTGCCACGCATAGTAGGCGGCCGGGGCCACGCGCAGCACCTGGCAAAGCTGGCGCACGGGTACGTGGGCCCGGCGTTGGGCGATGTGCTGGTAGGTGCTCACCGGGTCGGCTGGCCGAAGATGACCAAGGCTTTTTTTAAAATGTCGAGCTCCTGCTCGGCCCGTTTCAGTCGGGCCCGCAGGGCGCGCACTTCCGGGTCGCGCGCCACTTCCTCACTGCCCACTTCGGCCACGAGCTGCGCCTGCTGCCAGCGGTAGAGCAGCTTGGGGCTGATGCCCAACTGCCGCGCCGCCGCTTGGGTGCTGCGGCTCTCGCTGGCCAGGCGCAGGGCCTCGGTCTTAAACGCCTCGTCGTATTTACGCCGTTTGTCGGGCGACGCCCCGTTCTTTTTGGCTGTCATCACAGAAGAAATATACGTCCTTCTTCTGTCCGTCTTGCCTAGACCACCTCAGTTACAACTGGTCTGAAAAAATGTTGGTCCAGTCTTCCAAGAACTCAACCACGTTCTCGTATACCAATACCTCACCTGTTTTCTCAATTTGCTGGTATCCGATACGGGCCACATTGTTTAAGTCTTCAGCGCCTACAATTACCTGAAGCTTGGAACTGTTAGGCACAGTTCTTATCGCCAGATAGCGCATTTTGGTGCGTGGAAGTTCTGTGTAGTGCTTAGGTGCGCCTCTTGAGGTACCGTATACAATTAAGTCAGCCATGTTGGGTAAAGTTGGACAAAAGTAGCAAGCTCTATTAGCAAGCAGCAAAGCAATAGCTTTACATGAATAAGGGAGATAAAAGGGGAAAAGTCAACGAGAAGTAACTAGCAGCAGCCGCAGGCGCCCTTGCCCTGCTCCTGAATAGGCGGGCAGGGTACGGTGCCGTACGAGCAGTACACGCAGCAGTCGCCGGCCAGGGGCTTGAGCACCGTGTGGCAGCTGGTGCACTCGTAAAACCACTGGCAGGCATCGGTCGGCATCTGCTCGGCCTGCGCGTGCTGGCAGACTGGGCAGGTAAGCACCGAGGTCAGCGTTACTGGCGGGGTGGGGGTATCTGGTGTGAGGGAAATCATAGCAGGGCAATTAGCGGGTAGCAGAAGGGTTCAGCACCGAGTAGCCGGTGCCGTTGATGGCGGCCTCTACCTGGGCCACGGGCGTGACGGCGGCATTGAAACGGACCTGGGCCGTGCCCTGCTCGTAGGACACCTGCACGCTTTGCACCCCCGGCAGCTGCTGCACGTCGTGCTCGACGTGGCGGGCGCAGGCCTCGCAGGTCATGCCGCCGATGCGGTAGGAGCTGGTTTGCAGCACCGGGGCCGCGCTGGTGGCTACCACGGGCTGGGGAGCCGCCGACGGGTAGAACCGCGCTCCGTAGTAGGGAAAGGCCAGCAGCAGCGCGGCCAGCACGGTGACCGTGGCCAGAAAGCCCCGCGACTGCATCAGCGAGGGCTTGGCCGGCACGGGGCAGCCGCAGTCGTCGGCTGCCGCGGGCGCGGGTCGCAGTTGCTGATACCAGGCGAACCCCAGCACGCCCACGGTCAGGGCTACCAGATAGGGACGCAACGGTTCCAGCCAGGCAAACGTGCTGGCCACGCCCCCCAGCCCGCCGACAATGGCCAGCAAGGGGGTGATGCAGCACAGGGAAGCGGCCAGGGCGG
The DNA here is from genome assembly GCF_049949205.1 of Hymenobacter sp. 102. Classification (NCBI taxonomy): domain Bacteria; kingdom Pseudomonadati; phylum Bacteroidota; class Cytophagia; order Cytophagales; family Hymenobacteraceae; genus Hymenobacter; species Hymenobacter sp. 102. The sequence continues at coordinate 64,617 of NZ_CP188175.1, read as the reverse complement.
CCAGCAGGCCCGTGCCGGCCAGGGACTTGGTTGGGGTAGCGGGCGTGGTATTCATCGGGCGGGCGTGAGGAAAGCAGAGGTGGATGCCGGGGTCAGCAGCGGCTGCAGTACGGACAAATGCGCCGCCGACAGCGAGTAAAATACCGTTTGTCCGACTTTGCGGGCCTGTATTACCCCGCCGTCCTTGAGCTTGCGCAGGTGCTGGGAGATGGCCGACACGTTCATCTGCAGCACATCGGCCAGGTCGCACACGCACAGCTGCTGCTTGTCCAGTAGCAGAAACAGCATTTTCAGGCGCACCTCGTTGCCAGCCAGTGCCAACACGGCCGCCAGTGACTGCAGCTCCGGCTCGGCGGCGGCCAAGCGGTGCCTGCTCTGTTCAATGTGGGCCGTATCAGCGAAAACCCGGATGCAAGAGGAAGAAGACATACCTTAAATTTTTTCAAAGGTAATGTTTTCTTATTTAAGCAAACGCTAAAATACACTTCCACCACCAGGCCCTCAATGAGTACTTGCCTGTCCCTGTATTGACCGGTTCAGGTCATTGAAATATTGACCAAATAGGAACCGGGACAATAACCCACCATGTACCGGGACTCTGCTGGAGATGGGATTAACACTACCCGATTACCATCCGAAAAAGCAAGGGTGTTAAGGGTGTAGTGGGACTGCTAATTAGGCGTTTCAAGTAGCATCCAGGTACGGCGAGTACCACAGGCAGTGCACGCCATCAACAGCTCCGTGGCGTGCGCATAGCGCTCCAGCACCTCCTCGTGGGCGTGTAGCGTTTCCTGCCGGCAGGTGGCACAGGGCAGCAACTCCGTCGCCTCCAGCTGTTCCTGCAGGAACTCTAATTCATCGTCCTTCATCGGTGGCAAGGTAGCAATTAGCAGTAGTCAGTTGAAGCCTCACTCATTCTTCACCTGGTTTTCCCGGGCGGCTAAGGCCGCTTTGGCCTGGGTTACGTTGAAAAGGTACTGCCGGGCCAGCGCGGGATTTTCGCGGTGGGCCCAGGCCCTGGCCCGACGCGCTTCCTCAATTGGCCCTTCGGGCAGGCGCAGGGGCACTGGCGCGGGCCAGTGGCAAGCGCCCTGACGAAAGAATTCTTCGATTGCTGCCAGCAGCGTGAGCGTACGCTCCGCGTTCCGGGGCCACTGGTCCAGCAATTGCTCCAGCTCCCAGCTGGCCGCTTCGTACTCGGCTTCTATGTATAAATTCATGGGTCTGGTTTAAAGTTACGTGCGCAGATGCCGGGTGCTTACCGTTCTACGCCTTCCTTCTCCTGGGCCGGCTTCGATGGCGCGAGGTTGCGCTGCGCTTCCTGCAAGCTGCGCCCAGCCCCCCGCAGGGCGGCGGCATCGTCGGCCAATGCCGGTATCTTCTCAGCCCTGGACAAGGCCTCCGTGACTGCCTGCAGGTTGGCGCCGCCCAGGTAAGCAGATTTCTCCACGGCTTTTGCTGCCCGCGATAAGGAATCCGCCGGGCCCGGGTAGCCCTGCTCCTTTAAACCTTCGACCAGCTGCTTAGCCGCCTGCACAAACGCAGTTGTTGCGGAAGGGTGGGACTGGGGAGGCGTTACTGCCGGCACTACATCCACGGCTCGTGCTTGTGCGGGTGGTTGCAAAACGGCCAGTGCGGCCCCAAACCGGGCGGCCTCTTGCTGAGAAACAGGGTCCTGGAAGCGTTTGTCCTGCACCACCTCCTGCACCAGCTGTCTGAGGCCCGCACCATGCTTTGGCAGGCCCTGCTGAGGGTTGCGGTCGATGTCGAGTACTTGCGCAAGCAGCGCGTCCGCTCGTTGCGTGCGCCGGTAGTCCACACCGGCTACCAATTGCTGCATGGCCGGGGCTGCCGCAACCAGGTCTCGTAGCTGCTCTATCTGCCGCACGGTGGGCGTGGGTCCATCCGTCAGGGGACGCGCCTGGCTGGGGTGCCGGGCTGCTTCGGCTGCTGCTCCGGGCAGGGCCGTGGTGTTGCGGGCAAATAAGTCCCGCAGGGCCTGCAGGTCCCGCTTTTTGTGCGGCGCGCCGTGCAGGCTCACGATGCCCTGGTCGCGGGCGGGATTTAGCTTTTCGTGCTCCCGTCCAAAGTCCATCCGGTAACCGGCCTGCTGGGCCAGCTCGCTGAACGCGGCCTGCAGGGTGCGACCGTTGCCTTCCCGGAAAGCGTGCACGTGGTTGTAGTGGTCGAAGTAGTAGGCCGCCCGCTCGGCAAAGGCTTCGGGCGTAGGCAGGCCCTTGAGGTTATTCTCAAGCTTGAGCTGCTCGCCCAGCGCGTTCAGGCGCTCGTCAATGCGCTCGTAAGGCGCGAAGTGCATGGGCCGCTCGATACCGGGCAGGTCAGCGGCTTTGACGCCCTGGAAACTGCCTTCGCGGCGGGTCTGGCCGGCCCACTCAAATGCGTCCTGAAACAGGTACCGGTGGGTAGCCCGCAGCCGCGCGGCGTCGAAGCGCTCACACTGCGGGCCGCGGCCCGCCGCCAGTTCCGTGAGCCGGCGCAGGGACAGGCGCTTGGTTTCCCGGTCCAGCTCCTCGGCATCGGTAAGGCCGAGCTGGTTGTAGAAAACGCCGGTTTCGGGGTTGGTGAAGCGGTCGGTCATGGGCCTAGCGTACCCGGCGGTTCGTAACCAAAAAACGCGGGAGCAAAACAGCGCGGCGCGGGTAGCCAGGCTGGGGTGTCACGAAAGCGAACTACTTGGCTCCCGCCGCAGCTGTCTGCTGGCTGGCAATGAGCTGGGCGCGGTACTCGTCGTGGCGGGCCCCCACGTAATCCAGGTCGACCAGGCCCTCCACGTACTGTTCGTGCAGCTTGGCCTGCCAGTCCGGCACTTCGTACGGGCCCTGGCTGCGGGTGATGCCCACTGACTGACTGATGATGAACTGCCGCTGCTCGCGGGTTTGCTCGCGGGGGCCAAACTGGGGGGTAGGATAAGCAGGCGTTTCCATCATGCAAACTACGTAAAAGGGATAAACGACGGGCATTTATAAAACACCATTCCAGCGGCTAAGGTGCCCCAAACACCCTTTATAGCATGGGTTCATTGTCCGGCATCTGGCCGGGCTTGAGGGTGTTGGCGTACTGCCCGACAATGCTGGCCACATCCTCCCGAATCAGCTCAAAGTTGGCTTGAATAACCGCCTGTAGCGCACTGACCGGCTCCGCGGGGGACTGACTCCCCGCCTGCCGGGCTGCCCGTCGCTGGCTCAGCCAATCCGGGTCCTGCCCCTCCCCTGCCGGTGCCTCGGCCAGCTTTGGGGCCGGCCCACCCTCAAAGGTGGCCAGCGGGTGCAGCGGGTACGTGCCGGGCGCCGCCTGGCGCTCCACCTTGCCCTGGAAAAAGGGCTGCTCGGTTTCTACGGTCTGGCCGATGAACTCGCCGGTTTCGAGGGTAATGGTATCCTGCAGGCGCACCAGGTTGCGCTCCTGCCAGCTCACGCTCTGGTTGATGCTGCTGCCGGCGCCGCGGCTGCCGCCGCTCTGGCTGCGGCCCAAACTGGCCGACACCATCTCCCGGTCCTCTTTGCCCACCAGCTCCGAGACGAACTTGGCCGTTTCCAGGGAGTTGACCTTGCCGAAAAACTGGTTGTTGAGGTTGCTCACCATCACCTGCATTTTCTCCCGGCCGTAGGCGTCAATCATCTGGCTCAAATCCTGGGTCATGTAAATCATGGCCACCTTGTTGCTGCGGGCCGTGGCCGGTATCACCTCCAGGTTGGGCACGTAGATGGTGGCGGCCTCGTCGAGAAACACGTAGCTCGGGTGCTTGTGCTGCTGGTTCATCAGCTTCAAGGCCACGGCCACGATGCAGCTGATAACCGGTGAGAAGGTTTCCTTCAGCGTGGGGTCGTTGCCCACTACTAAGACCTTGGGCGCTTGCTTATCATTCAAATCCAGGCTGAACCCCTCCCCTCTCGCCTCGTCGGGCGTCAGCACCCAGGCGATTTCCGGCGAGTTGATGCGCGTGAGCACAATCTGCAGCGAGGCGATGACGCCAGCCACCTGCTTCTCGGCCCGCTGCTTCACAGCCGTCGTGATACTTCGCACCATGTCGCCGCACTCGGGGTCGGTGTCGAGCATGCTCAGCACGTGGGTGAAGTCCGGGTGCAAGGCCGTGTTTACCACGTGGGGCAGGGTGCAAAACGTGGGGAAGTTCTTCTTGTAAAACCAGATGATGGCCGTCAGAAAGGCGTTGGCGCTGGTGTCGAAGAAGTCCATCTTTTTAATGCTCTCCGGGTTCAGGTTGGCCATGATGGCGCGGGCGTACTCGTTGGCGTAGGCTACTACCGGCATCTTGTCGGCCCGCAGCGGGTTCACCCGCTCGCTGCGTTCCAGGTCTTTAAAGTTGATGATGTGCAGCTGCACATGAGCTGGCTCCTCCCCCGCCGCCCGGGCTTTGGCATCAGCCAGCACAAAGGCCTTCTGCGCGGCTTCGGCCAGCACCGGAAACTTAAAGTCATAGATAAGGCCCGCAAACCCCTTCTCAGTGAACTGCTCAATCAGGGGCTCGCCAATCGAATACGACTTGCCCGCTCCCGCCCCGCCCAGCACCAGCGTGCCCCGAAACGGGTTGGGAATGTTAATCCAGCCCCCGTCCGTCGTGGCCAGACTAAACCCGTACTCGGTGAGCTGCTGCCGGCGCTCGGTGCGCAGCCCGAACCGCTCGGTCTTGTGCAGGGCCCGCGCAATGCCGGCTGCCAGGCCCGCGCCCAACGCCAGCAGGGCCGCGGTGGGGTATAGCCAGGCTACCATACCGGCTGAAAACGTGGCCATGGCCAGCAGCAGCGCCCCGGTGAGTAGGCCCACCCCGGCGGCGCCCAGCTGAACGCGCCGCAGCTGCAGCTGCGTGGGCTGCCAGCGCCGCTGCCCGGGCCGCGCGGGTGGGGCTTTGAGCAGCACGGCCAGCAGGCCCCCTGCTACCAGAATCCCCGCGCGAATGAGTAAGCCAAAGCGCTGGTAAAACGTGGCCGTGCCCAGCAGCAGGCGGGTGGTAACGGAAGCCCCCAAGCCTGCATTCGGGGCAGCAGGGGTTCCGGTCCCGGCCAGGAAGGAGGGGTGAGAAAGTAGGTAATACTCACCGCCGGCCAGCAACGCCAGCAGGAATCCCAGGGCGATGTACAGGCCAGTCAGGCGGTGGCTGCTCGGCTGCCGGGGGGCACTCATCATGCTCATAGTCGGGTTGTTTTAAGCGTGCAGTACTTGGAATTACAATTCGGCCTCCCACTGCCCGCGCCGGCGCTGCTCCCCAATGTCCTGGGTGGCGACGTGCTCCGGCCCGCTGGTAGCTCGCAGGGTCTGCTGCAGGCTGTGCAGGGCCTGGCGTACCCGGTGCCCGGTATTGGGTCGGGCGGGTTCCTCGCGGCCCGTGGCCAGCAAGTGATAGGCATTGTCGAGGGGCCGCCCCTGCCGGGCACGGTCTTCCACCCGTCGCAGCCGGTCGTAGAAAATGCGGTCATAGCCCCGCCCCTGCGCAATGCGCTGCACCCGCTCGGCATCCAGGCGCTGGCTGGGCGCGGCCTGCCGGTTCAGCTGCCCGACCCGTTCGGCAATCCGCGCGTTGCGCTTGGGGTTCGGTGCTGCTATGGCGGGGGCGTCCTTTCGTTTAGGCGCAGGGCCCTGGTACTGAAACTGCCGCTCAAATACGAGCCGGGCCTCCTCCTGCCAGTCGCGCAAACTGAACCGGCTCACGCGCCCGCCGGGGTTGAGCGTGACGCGCTGGCTTCGGTCCCGGGCCGATACGACCACGTGGATGTGGGCCTGCAAGCCGGGCCGAGGCTGCCCGGCCTGGGCCTCCCCTTCTTTCACGGCCGCGTCGGTGCCCCGGTGGGTGCGCTCCTGGTGAATGATGGCGCCCCACACCAGCTCATCCTTCCCCACAGCCCCTCCGTCTTTGAGGCGAAACCCCGCTGCATAGGCGGCCATTACCTCCCGGGTAAACGTGCGCAGCTTCTCTTCCTCGCCGCCCCCGACGTGGGCCAGCTCCTCCGGACTGGGGCTCAGCACCAGGGAGTAGAACTTGGCCTCATTGGCCCGCAGCCCTTTCACGTTGTTGTCCAGGGCTGCCAGCACGGAATCCCGGTCCAGCGCGTCTAGCTGCCCGTCAAAAAAGCGAGCCTCCAGGCCATTCTTTCGGGCCTCTTGGGTCAGGTAATTCAGGGTCTGCGCGGCGCTGCCCTGGTTATTATAGGCCTTTTTGCCGTGCACATTTGGGTTAATCAGCTTGGCGTGCATCGCGTCAGTTACCGTTTTTGTGCGGTTTATTCAGCGCCTTTATATCAAGAGCTGCCAGCCCGGCCGCCGTCGCTTCGGCAATACGCTCCTGATTTTTCTGCTGAATTTTGTGCAGTACCTCCCCCCCTTCTGGAGCTAATAAATTCTCTACCACCCGTAGCGTCTGCTGCTGCACGGCCTGCTGCTGAAGCTGAAAGCGCAGCATTTCTAGCAGTACGCCCCGCTCCTGCTCCTGCAGGTATGAAAACACCCGGTCGCCCAAACGCTTCACCTCAGTCATGATAAGCTGGCCTTCCCGGGCCTGGGCTTCCACCGGGTTCAGGCTCCGCTCGGCGAAGTAGCGGATGGCCGCGTCGGCGTACTCCGTGCGGGTCAGCCCCAGCCGGGCGGCCTCCGCGCCCACCAGCCGGTGCGCCGGTCCGCTAACCGTGAGGTGCTTGACAGCTGAAGCATTAGTGGGCTGAGGGCCTATTTTCTGTTTCTGATCCGGCATAGGGCGGGTTTTAACTCTTACTTATTCTATATCAAGATGTTACTGGCTTGGGTTAAGCAATATCAACGCTGTTGATATCCAACTACCATTTAGCCAGCGCGTTAGCGCGGGTAAATGGTAGTCTTCTTGCTAACTACCCTATTAGGGGCATGTTGAGCGCGTGCCCGGTGAGCCGTAAGTGATACCAGGCCTGGCTTTTCCCATCCCCGGTAAGCTGCCTGGGCAAATCGTAATCGGAAAAGTGTTTTTGAATGTGGTTTTGCTTCCCTTATGAAAGACTGCTGACCAGCAAAACGCATCTCCATGCGTTCAGAAGGCAATTCAATGGGAGTGTGAACCATTTTTTATTTCCTGAGAAACAAGTAAAACAGGAAGGTTAAAAACCTAGCATCCTCCCGACAGTACGCCCCGTATGACGCTTTGTTTCTTAGTATTTTAAGAAATAAGTTTCTTGAGAGCTTTTGTTAAATGTTTACTGAGAAAATTGTAAATGATATTTCTCAGAAAATCAGAAACAAGTAATCTTGAAAACAAAATGACTTGTTTACAAGTAAGTTTGAAAGCTTATTTTCTAGGAAATAAAAAAACAAGTTTCCGAGTAGCTTTGAAAATTGAGAAACAAGCTGCTTTATTTGCAAGCTGCTTGCGCCCGTCGTGGCTTTACCCGTTAGTTCCCTGCTTTATGAAAATCATCTGCGTTGCCAACCAGAAGGGCGGCATTGGTAAGAGTACCCTCATCACCGTGCTGGCCGGTGCCCTCTCGGCCGACTATGGCTACCGCGTGCTCGTGGTCGATGCCGACTCCCAGCAAACCCTGGCCGGGGTGCGCCTCACCAACGACCAGCCCAGCGTGGACCTGGAGCGCGAAGCCGGCACGCTCGCCGAGCCGGCCTTTCCCTACGCGCTGGAATCGGTCGGTATGGGCCAAGTGTACGACCGGCTCGACGAAGTTAGCGACGACTACGACGTGGTGTTCATTGACGTGCCCGGCCGCTCGGACGATACGGCCATGATTGACGTGCTCAGCGGCGCCAACGTGGTGCTCGTGCCCGTGGGGGCCTCCGATGCCGAGCGCCTGGCCACGATTTCCTTTATGCAGCTGCTGCAGGAGATTTCCCGGCTTTCGCGGGAGCAGGGGCTGGACTTCCAGTTCTTCGGCGTGCACTCGCACCGCACCAACCTGAAAGAGGAAAAGGACATGGACGAGTTCACCGACGCGCTGGGCCTGCCGCGCCTGCAGGCTTCGCTGCGCCAGCTCGGCTGCTACAAGCGTCTCTCGACCCGCTACAGCTACCTCAACCCGGCCTACCGGCGGGCGGTGGGGGCCGATGCCTCCGTGGAAGCCGAAGTGCGCGCCCTGTGCGATGAGCTGATTGCCCGCGCCCAACTCACCTCTGAACTCATATCGTAATGGCCAAGATTCAACGCCTGAAAATCTCCACGGACGAAAAGATGTCCATGCTGCGCGGGCAGCCCGGCCACATGCCGGCCGCCCCAACTGCGCCTGAGCCCGCGGCCGCCGCCCCGGTGCCCGTAGCGGCCCCGGAACCAGCAACGGTAGTTGCTCCGCCAGTAGCAGCCGCTCCAGAAGCTGCTGCAGCACCGGTGTTAGCGCCTGCGCCACCCGCCAGACCGCAGCCGGCCGCGGTAGCCGCTGCGCCCAAGAAGGGGAGGGGCCGGCCCCCGAAAGTGCAAGCCCCCGCTCCCGTAGAAGGCAGTTCCTCGGGGCTGCAGCCATCTCTGATTCGCTTGGAAGGAGAAACCCAGCGGGCGGCCCTGGCTTACATCCACGAGGAGCTGATGCACCACAGCCGGCGGGTGTACCTGAAAGAGCTGGTCGACGAGGCGGTCAACTATTACTTGCAGCACGGCCCGCCCGCCAAAGGCAGGTAGGGGAGGGGGGGAGCGCACCGGCAAGCGGCCCGCTACCAGCGCAGCTGCGAGTTCACTTCAGTAAAGGCGTCCTGGGCTTCGAGTTGCTGCTTTACCTCTTCGTAGGTGCCTACCCGCAGGGCGGCCACAAACTGCTGGGCACCGCTTAGCATGCGGATGTACAGGCTCGGGTCCGATTGCCGGCTCAGGCGGCGCAGCGCATCCAGGTAGGCTTCCCGGGCCCGGGTGGTGACGATAATCCGGCACTGGCCGGCGCTGACCAGCTCGGCGTTCATCATCAGGCGGGCCAGGCGGCCGTTGCCGTCGTCGAAGGGGTGCACCTCGCTGATTAAAAACATCATGAACATGGCCCGGGCCAGCGGGTCCGTCAGGCCCTGGCACAGGGCAAAGCCTTCGTGCAGAGTGCCGCGCACCAGCTCGGGCTCCACGAAGTTGGTCAGGCCGGCCTGGTTGGCGTATTCTTTCCACTGGCCGGGCCGCTTGTCGGGCCGCGCCCGCATCAGCTGGCCGTGGCGCCGCTGCAGCAGGGCCAGCAGCTCTTCCGCCGAGCGGGGCACGACGCGCATCTCGGCCGGGTTGCTGCAGAGTTGATACGTGCTCAGCACATCGTGCGAATCAGCGTGCCGTCCGCCCACCGCCTGGCCCGTTTCCACCATCCGGTGCGCCTCGTCGACCTGGAAGACCGTGCCCTCGATGAAATTGGAGAAGTATGCCTCGAAGAACGCCACCGTGTAATACGCCGGGGCCACGGGGGCCGGGTCCACGCGCTCCGGCAGGGCCGTGGTGCGCAGCGCCCCCGCGAGCGTGGTAAACAAGGCCACCCGGCCGGCATCAAAGGGCAGTCCCAGGGCCCGGGCCCGCGCCACCGGCGAGGAAAGCACCTTAATCGAGTGGGTGGTGAGCAGCGCGCCCACAATGCGCTGCAGCGCGGCCAGCTCATCGGGCCAGTTCAGGGCCGTGGCCACGTCGCGGGCCTGGTCGCGCAGGGCATTTAGGCCCGCTTCCCCCCGCACGCGCAGCACCATCTCCAGCCGCTCTTCCACGGTCTCGATGGGCAGGGCCTTGCTGACGCCCCCCTTGCGGACGCGGGCCGGCTGCAGGTTTTCCAGCAGCCCCCGGGCCTCCGATGCGAAAAGGATGTCGCCCCCCCCAAAGGGAGCATCGCCGGGCTGGGGCCCGGGCCCTTCGAGCAGGTGCACCGTCAGGCCGGGCAACTCAACGTTGCGCGTGTATTTGTACGTCAGAAACAAGTGCCCATCGCCCGTGGGCTGGCCTTCGAGCTGGGAGCGGTGGCTGATAATGGCCCCTGGGAAAAGATGCTGGATAATGGGCAGCCAGTTCTTGCGCACTAACACGGCCGGGGGCGTTGTCAAATCCGGCGAGTAGATACGCGGCGCTACTTCGCGTAGCTCCTCCCGCTGGCGCGCCTGCCGAATCCGGCGGTTTAGCGCCGGGTCGGACGTGCCAAACACCAGCAACGGCCACTGTACATTTTTTTCCATTAAGAGGCCGCTGCAGGCTGATGGCGTTAATTATTTACTGTTAAAGCGACAATTTCGGCTTTTATTTTCGATTAACGGCAGTTTGGCACGGTAAAATAGCATAGGCGTATTCAATTCTTAAGCCTGTTTGCAGGCACCGGCATGCGTCGGCCCCTTCTATGCCCTTGAGTGCCGGCCAGGATTTATCGGATGTTCCATGCGGCGCAGTTGGGCAGGGCGGCGGCGCTGAGGCCGAGCCGGTAAGTGGTCAGGGGGTTGAGCGTGGCCCGCAGCCGGGCGGCGCCTTTTTGGTCAGCCTGTTGCTCCAGCACGGCCCCCAGCACGGCGCGGGCACGGGGCGGGGCTTGGCCAAGGGCCAGTTCCACGAGGCGGCTGCGCCGGGCAGGGGAGAGGCCTTTGATAAAGCGCTGCACCCGGGAGAGCACCTCGTCGGGCCGGGCGTCAGGAATGCGGCGCAGGTCGCGCAGCACCTCCAGCCACTGCAGCAGCGGCACATCGCTGGCCTGCTCCGGGGCCGGGCGCACCACGAACCCCATGCGCGGGGACCTGGTGCGGCGCGGCTTGGGAGTGGTAACCTGGAGCTGAGCGGGCACCTGGGTGGTTAGGCCCAGTTGGTTGTAGAGCGCGACGCCGGTGGGATAGGCTGCCACTTTGCCTGCTGGGGCCGTCAGCGTGCGCATCACGGCGCCCTCAGAAGGCTTTAGCGTGCCAAAGCGTCCCGTTTGCGGCCGGTAGTACTGCCCTTTGGCGTAGCGGGCCAGCAGTCCTTCCCGGCTCAGCCGGCTCAGGGCCGCGGCGACGGCACCGAACTGCGCCGGCTCTGTCACCAGGTCGGCATAGGTCAGCAGCTCGCCCGGCGGGTAAGCCAGCACCTGCTGGCGGACGCGCTGCATAATGGACTCGGACATGGGTAACGCGGGAAGTGGCGGGGCAGAAGTACGAAACGATGTCAAGTTTTTACATGTAAAAACTTGACATCGTTTAACCGACCGGTGTTCCTTTCGAGGGTGGCTGAGTGGCCCCTTGCACTTCGGCCAGCACCACGGCGATAATGTCGTGCACGGGCTCGTCGAGCAGGTCGGCCACGCGCAGCAGCTCGGCAATGGTGAGGGTAGAGGGGTCAGCCTCGCGCTGCTTAATGGTGCGGTAGGTCATGCGCAGGTGCTCCATCAGCTCGCGCTCGGTGAAGGTGAAGCGGCCGTGGCGCAGCAAGTCGGTAAAGCGGCGCGGCGCCCTGGTGGCGTCATCGGGGGACAGTGGGGGAGGGGAAGGCATAGGCAGCAAGAGAGTAAAGCAGTAAGTCGGGGGCTGCGGGACGATACCCCACCGCCCCCGGCCCCGCCCGGAACCGGACGAGGCGACAAGGTCAAGGTCAAGGTCAAGGTCAAGCGCTACTCCGGCACCTGCTCGAAGGCAGCGAAGTGCGGGTTCTGCTTCGCCTCCTCGGCCAAGGTGCGTTCCTCCCACTCCGTTATCTGCCGCATGATGTTGGTCAACCAGCGGCCCAGGCGGGCGGGGTCGGTTTCGGCCAGAATCCGGCCCGTGGCCGTGCGGCGCTGCTCCTCGGTAAAAGCGGGATGTTCCAGCAGGCGGGTCAGCTCAATGCGCTGCGTGGCAACGACGACCGTGGTCAGCGAAGGCAGGGTTTCCTGCCCCAATACCACCGGCGGCAGCGTGGGCAGCGCCGGGCGGGGCGACAAGGCGCCAGCCTCCACCCGGGGCGCTGGCTGCGCTTCCTCGCTGGCCACGACCTCCGCCGCGGCGGCGGGAGGCGTGCGCATGGGGTCGGGCTCGGTTTCGTCGGGGGTTGCGTTGCCGAGAATCAGCTCGGCGGCCCGCTGGGCGCGGCTGGCGGCCTGCACCACCAGCTTCTTATCCCCGCGCAGCTGCTCCAGCCAAAACTGCAGGTAAGCCGCGGTATTTTCCAGCGTCGCGCTGGGGTCCAGCCCCGCGTGACCACACAGAAAGGCGGCACCCATCTCGGCCGTTAGCTCCTCGCGGGCGTAGCTAGCGCGGCCGCTCGGGCGCAGGGCTTCGGCCAGGTCGGGGCGGTCCAGGCGGCTGGGGTGGCCGGTGGCGTGGGTCAGCTCGTGAAACAGGGTCGAATAGTAGGCTTCGCCGCTAACGAAGGTTTCCGGACGGGGTACGCTCACGAAGTCGGGACCGGGGGCGTAGTAGGCCTGGGCGCCGCCGTGCTCGATGCGGGGGCAGCCGGCCCAGTTGGCGACCAGGGCTTCAGCGGCGGCCAGGGGCTCGTGGGCGCGGTCCCGGGGCTGCTCGGGCAGGACGATGTCCACGCCTTCCACGTCATCGATGGAAAAGACGGTGTAGTACTTGATAAAGGGCGTTTTCTCTTCCTCACCGGTTTGCTTGTCGGTGCGGGTCGTGACGTTGTAGTAAATCACGGGCATGCCTTTGGCGCCCTTGCGGATGTTGCCGCCCAGCTCCCGGGCCTGCCGGAAGGTGAGAAAGAACGGCGTGCCGCCCACCAGGTGCAGCAGAAAGGCGTTGATGCCGGTATAGGCCCGCCCGCTGACGTAATTGCGGGGCAGCCCGTAGGCGGCATGCCAGGGCTTGCGCCAGGCAATCTGACCGGATTCGAGAGCGGCAATGACGCGGTCCGTCACAATCTGGTACACGTCGGGGCGGGTAGTTTTTTCGGCGGTGGGGCGGGCTTGCTTTTTCATCGCTAAGTAAGGTCTAAGTGACTGTTTCTAAAACCGTTTCCTTACTTATTAAACGCAAAACAAGGGCTTATTGTTGCTTTTATGACAACAATTTTCCATTTATTTGCAGTCGCCAAACCATTTTTTCCCCACTGCCCCTGTCCCTGGATTTAGGCTGCTGTTCCGCTGTTAGAATGAAAAACAGAAGTGCCCGACAGGAACGGGCTGTCGGGCACTTCTGCTTGTTGGAGACCCGACTTATTCGGACCTACCGAGTTCCTGCTTCAGGCATTTGAGCAGGCTCTCCCGGGAGGCTTCGCCAATCTGTAACTGGCCTACCCCATCGTAGAGGTAGAAAAACACGGGGTCGGCTTTGCTGACTGCCAGCAGCCAGGATTCATCGGGCAGGTGGGGCGGCAGCTGCAGCAAGGGCGTGTACGTGTCGCGAATGAGTTCTAAAAGTATCCCCTTCATGTCGGGGCAAAACCCAGAAAAATGCCGGTGGCCGGTAAATAGCATAGCGGGGTAATGGCGTGGAAAAGAATGCAACGAGGGTTCCGGGACGGCCGCAAAAGCGGCGTCCGGGAAATGACAGCCCGACCCGTCGGCTACAGGCAAGCCGCGGGCAACCGCAGCAACTGCGGGGGGTGTTTACCAGAAGGTTGGATTAGCCTCGATGCGGACCCACGAACAGGGCCGGGCGCTCGGAAATCGGCAGCAGGTGAAGGGCAGCCGGGGCCAGGGTCCGGCCTGCCTGCAGCAGACCGAATGGCGCTTGAAAAGAAGAATAACCTGTTTTCGCCAGCATGGTAGGCAGCTTGCTAATGCTGCAAAACTAAAAAACCAGGGCATATTCCAAGGGGATTCGCTCGGCAAGCCCAACAGTCCCTACCGCTCCGGGCCGGCCGTGCGTTCGGCCAGGCCATTGGTATTTATGCCGCTAGGCGCCAGACGGTGGCGCTCGGCCCGGTCGCCGGAATGTTCGTGCAGCTGTACGCCGGGCTGGCGGGCCACGTCGTCGAGGGCCGCACTGGCCCGGGCCAGGTTGGGCTGGTCGAGCCGGTAGCTGACTTCAATCTCGCTGTGGCGCTGGTGCGTGGTCGGGTCGGTGGCCGAGCGCAGCGAGCCGGTGTTCAGGCCGCCTTCGCGCAGCTGCTCGGCCACAGCTTCGGCCCGGCCGGGTGCGCCGGCTCGGGGCTCGGGCTCGTCAATGCGGACGATGGCTGTTTTGGTAACTGACTGCCCCGGGGGCAGGGCGGCCAGCTGGCGGCGCTCGGCCTGCTCGGCGGCATCTTCCCGCAGCGTCACCAGCGGGGACTTGTCGAGTGCATCCAGCGTCTGGCTGAGCTGACGCAGGCCGCCGGGGGTGGCATGGGGCTGGTAGCGCACGTCGAGCTCGCTGCGCAGCTGGCCACTGGTGGGGTCTGCTTCCGCCCGCAGCTCCACCTGCGCGCCGGCCTTGCGCAGCAGCTCGCGCATCTGCTGGGCCTGGCTGGGGGTAGCCTCGTCCGCCGGGGTAGGTTCAGTCACCGTAAGCTGGACCGCGCGCTGCAACGCCGGGTCGCCGCCGGCCGCGGCTACGGCCATCGTTGCGACCTGGCGCTGCTGCTCAGCCTCGCGGCGCTGGGCTTCCGGGGAGCTGGCCTCCTGCTCCCGCCCGGCTTCGCGCTGCTGCGCCTGCTGGCGCTGCTCCTGTTGCTGCCGGGCGCGTTCCTGGCGCTGCTGCTCCTTGGCCAGCTCGTCGGCGCGGGCCTGTTGGGCGGCCTGCTCGCGGTTGAGGCCTTGGCTGAGCAGCTCCAGGTCGCGGTTGAAATCCTTGCTGATGGCGTACTCGGTGCGAATGAAGTTCTCGGGCTGGCGGCCGGGCTCGTGGGGCAGCCGCTCCAGCTGCCCGCGCTGCGTTTCCCGCTGGGCGTGGAGTGTGCGGGCCAGCTCTTCGAGGGCGTGGCTGTCGGCATTGGGAACCACCAGCCGCACCACAGTCTGCTGCCGGGTGGCCCGCTGCACCTCCAGCGCCACGGCTTCATCCGCCGAAGGCCGCAATTGCTGCACCTGGGCGGTGAGTTGGGTCAGGTGTTCGGTGCCCTCGGCGCGGGTGGCGTGGTGAAACTCCACGCGCAGGGCCGTGTGGTACTTGCCGGCGGCCGTGGCGTGCCACTCTACCGGGCGGGGCGCCTCGTCATAAGCGACCTGACCGTCGGCTACTTCGCGGGCCCGCCGCGGGGCCTGCAGCTCGTTGAGGTAATTGATGTTGAAGCGCCGGCCGGCGGCGTCATTGTCGTTGGCCAGCACCACTTCCTTGGGCTCCTGCTTGTCGATAAGCTTTTGAATCAGCTCCACCTGCCGCTCGGTGACGGTGCCGCTGGTAGCCACGTAGAGCGTGTTGGGCTGCCCTTCGGCGCCGCGGTGGTGCAGCTGGTGGTAGCTCATGGCATCCACGGGGCTCTCCGACACGACCAGGCGCTGCACCGGGGTATCCTTGCCTTCGGTGGGGTGCGACACCCACACCCCGGTCTTGGGCAGCTGCAGCAGGTGCTTGTAGTCGTCGTTGCGCTGCTCCACGGTGGCAATGCCGTGCTCGTTGTACAGGGGAAAGGCTGTGTTACGGAAGTTTCCCTGCTGGCTGGTGAATACCCGTCCCTGAAAAGCCGGGCTGTCAATGGTTTCATCCGAGAGGTGGCGGTGGTGCAGGTAGCTGCGGTCCGTCAGGGCAGCATGGGTGCCAATCACGGCGGCGACGAGCCGGGCCCGGCGTTCGGCCTCGGTTTCCACCTCCGCCGGCTCGCTGGGCCTAGGCGCGTAGGCCGTAGAGGGGGGCAGTGGGGGAGAGGTGGCCGCCTGCATTCCCTGCTCCGGCTCGCCCAGGTACTGGCGCAGGGTCTGGCGCACCTGGCCTAGCGTCTGATTTTCGCGGGTTTTTACGAAGTCGATGATGGAGCCCGAATCCCGGTCGTCGCCGGGGTTCAGGTACACCTGGTGGTCGCCTTTGCGGGAAACGATGAGCATCTCGCCGTCCTTTTCGAGCTGGTGCCAGTGGCCACGGGGGCCGGCTTTTTTCACGTCGTAGCCGTGGCGCCGGGTGGCGTAGTCTACCAGGTCAATGGATTGCTTGAAGCGGTTGAGCTCCTGGGGGTCGTTTTCGCGCGGAGTAGGAGAGGCTGCGGGCATAAGAGTGATAGGAAAGGGTACAGAAACGGGTACAGACCAGCCGCACCGCCGGCATCCGGGGTGGGGAGTACATCCTGAAGGCAGTAGGGAAGAAGAGGCGCTAGCTCACCAGCTGCTCGTGGGCGGCCAGCTGCTCGCGCAGGGTAGCCAGCAGCGCGGCGTCGGAAAAGAGATAGTGCTCGCAGAGCTGGCCACCTACCGGCAGGCGCACCAGCTCCGTGTCGAAGCCAAACACGCGCAGGTGTTTCTGCACCAGGCGGTATTCCTCGCGCTGCAGGCTGCCCGTTTTCAGGCCCACGCTGGTGGTGTAGGGAAAGCCAAAGGCATTGCAGGTGGCGCGCAGGCCCCCGTGGGGCAGGCTGCGCAGGCGCAGCTGCACGTAGCGCCGGGCCTCGTCATAGGGAATGGCCAGGGCCGGGTCAGGCAGCAAGCGGGCCAGGGAGGCCGCCACAGGCGCGGGTTTCGCCTTGGGGCGGGAAGCAACGGTAGCAGGCATAGCAAAAAGGCAACGTGGGAGCGAAAAGGCTCCGGGGCCTTTCCGCTAGTTAGGAGGTGAAAGTGGGGACGCCGGGGCGTCGAATGGTGGGTTGTCGAACAGGTTGAGCTCGGCCTTAAACCGGGTCAGGCTCTCGGGCGAGGTGAACAGGAAAAAGTGGCGGCGCGACTGGTGCACGATGATGCGCAGCAGCTCGGTGGGGAACTGGAAGTGGGCCATCAGGCGCTGCAGCAGCACGGCCTGGGTTTCCTCCTCCAGCTTCTTGATTTCAATCAGCCGGGCGTAGTTGAACTTGTGCTGCTGGGCCCAGGGCTTGAGCTGCCCGTGCAGCAGCGTGTTGAGGCGGTGGCGGATATAGCGCAGAACAGTGGCATAGGAAACAATAAGCGCGGGGTCGGGAAACCCCGCGTTGACCGGCTCGATGGGGGGGGCAGCCGGGGGAGTGGGTACAGAGGTGGTCATGCAGCAGCAATAAGGGGCGTGCAAGGTAACAAACCAGCCGGCCGCGTGCACTACCCGATTGCTGTCGGTACATGGCTACGCCGGGCTTACCATCTAGTGACCCCAAAGCTTCGGCATAGCTGCTTCAAAACTTCTGCAAAACCAGAACTTATACGGAAGTGCTCCGTATAGTTGCCGCAATTGCTCATAAAAAACTTCGGCCTTTCGCTTGAAATCGATGCTGTGGTTGCTGCTTTTGCTGCTGATGGCGGCGCTGGGGGTACTCTGGTGGCGCTTCGCCATGCCGGCCAGTGCCGGGGCCGCCGTGGTTCCGCCGCCCCTGGAGGGCAACCATCCCTCGCTGCGCACCCGGCACTACCGGCTGGCCGATTTCCATCCAGCGCCCCTGGTAGTGCCAGAGGTGGCGCCTAGTACCAATGAGGAAGTGACGCCACCAGAGCCCGCTGAAACTCTGCCTCCCACGGCCGAAGCGGCGGCAGGAGCGGCGCCCACGCCAGCGGCTGTACCGGACGAGAGTGAGGCCATGCCCGCGCCTGCCGAGGCCGGCCGCTTACCGGAGGGCGCCCTGCACAACTACCTCTCGGCACCCGCGCCCACGGCCACGGACGAGCACAACCGTGGCGTGGAGCTCACCGCCGCCCAGCGCCGCGCCAAAATGCGCGAGCTGATGAGCACGGCCCTGGAAAACCGGCGGGCCGCCCCGGCCACTGCCTAAAGGCATTTTCCCTGCTTTTTACCTTTTCCCAATCCTTCCACCTATTTCCTTTTCCATGCAAACTCCCTTGCTCACGCGCCTGCACCAGGGCGCTGCCCAGGTAGCTGCCGGAGGCCTGCGCCTGCTCGCGGCCGGGCACACCTACCATCCATCCCGCGCTGAACGCCTGGCCATGGCCCTGCTGCTGGCCACGTCCCCGGCCCTGGTATTCGGCCAGGCCGGCGCCGGCGGCCGCGCCGTGGGCGCCCTGCGCAGCGTGCAAACCATCGTCATCAGCATCGTGCAGGTGCTCTTCATCATCGTGCTGGCCATCGGCCTGGTGCGCGTCGTGCAGAAGTTTATCAGCGGCGCCCCCGACGCGCTCGGGGCCCTGGGCTGGCTCATGGGCGGCGTCATCCTCTGGTTCGGCTTCAACTACTTCAAGGAAGACCTGGCCAGCGCCATGGGCGGCGGTGAAGGCGGGGTAACTCCGTAAGCTGACTGGCCCATGCGTTCCTACAAAAGCATCGAGCGCCCCGCCCAGGTGCTGGGCATGAACCTGCCGGACCTGGGGCTGGTGGTGGGCCTGTTTCTGGCCGCCGTGCTGGCCATCGGCGTCGCGGGCCTGGTGGTTACCGTGCCACGCTTTCTCTACCTGCTGATTCTGGTCGTGCTAGTGGTGCTGCTCTACGCCCTGCGCTACCTGGCCAAGCACCGGCCCCCGGGCTTTCTGCTCAGCTGGCTTTCCTTCCACCGGCGGCAGCCGCGCCGCATCGCCCTGGGCCGCGCACGGACAGGGCCATCGGCGGGCGGCTCCGCCGCTATTCCCACCCCGCATGAACATGTTTCCCACTAAGGCCGCTGACCGCACCGCGGCCCGCACCGCTGATTTTGCGGACCTGCACCCGGCCTACGCCTTCCAGGACGACAAGGTCATCTATCGGGATGGCCGCGTGGGCGTCGGCTTCGTGCTTGAATGCCCCGAAATGGAGAGCTGGCAGGCCGAAGAGTTTGCCAACTTACAGTCGGCCCTGCTCGGCGCGCTGCGCACCCTGCCCGTGGGCACGGTGGTGCAAAAAACTGACATCTACTACGACCGTCCCTTTCAGAATACCGGCGGCGACGCCCGTCCCGGCTACTTTGAGGGCAAGATGAATGCCCACTTCGCCGAGCGGCTGGTGCTCTTCCACCGGGCGTACCTGTTCATCTCCTTCGCCCCCTCGGACGAAGCCAAGCCCGTAAGGCCGAATGCCCTGAGCGCCCTGGTGAACCGCGCCGGCGAGAAGCTGGCCAAGAACCCGTTTGCCGGCGTCGTGCAAACCCTGGACACAGCCGAGCGCATCGCCACCGAGCTGCTGCAAAGCCTGCGCGGCCTCGGGGGCCTGGACTACCGCCGACTCAATCAAGCCCAGTTGCCGCAGGTCTTCACCCAGTACTTCAACCTGGAGTTCGACCAGCAGCCCGCCGGGCTGACCCGCGAAATCAGCAACGTGCCGGGCGCCTTCACCGTGGGCGAAAACCGCGTGAGCATCGTCTCGCTGGTGGGGCAGGGGAGTGAGGCCCACCCCGCCGTCCGCAACGGCTACGGGGTCACCTCGCCCATGCTCTACCCGCTGACGGCGTTTCTCTCCTGCCCCCACGTGCTGACCCAGGCGCTGCTGATTCAGGACTCCCGCGCCGAGCTAAAAAGCCTCGACAACGACAAGAAAATTAACAACTCGCTTTCCTTCCTGGCCACGCAGGACAACCACCTGCGGGCGGCCGAGATTGACGAGTTCACCGCCGAGGTCCGCTCGGGCAGCAAGCAGGTCGTGGGCCTGCACCTGTCGGTGCTGCTCTGGGACGTGGACGACCAGGCCCGGCGCGAGCACGTGGAAAAGACCACGGCGGCCTTCCGGTCCATCTTCGGGGCCGAGGCCGTGGTGGAGAGCTACCTGACCCTGCCGCTGTTCTTTGGCCTGGCGCCCGGCAACGCCTACCAGGTGCCGGACCGCTGGCTGACCACCTCAGCCGACCGGGCGGCCTGCTACTTCCACTGGACTACCACGTACCGGCCGGAGCCCACGGGCGAGTACCTCTGCGACCGGTTTCGCAACCTGGTCAAGGTAAACCTGTTCAACACCGACCTCGACAACCAGAACGCCCTGGTCATCGGCCCCTCGGGCTCGGGCAAGAGCTACACCTTCGGCAACTTCATCGTGCAGCGCTACGAGCGCGGCGCCCGCCAGATTATCATCGACATCGGCGGCACCTACCGCAACGTGTTCCAGAGCCTGACGGGGCCGGACTTTGAGAACACCTACTTCGAGTACGACCCGCAGAACCCGATTGAGTTCAACCCCTTCCTGCTGCCGCGGGAGGGCGAAAACGGTCCCTGGCACTATTCCGACGAGAAGCTCAACTTCCACCTGGCCCTGCTGGCCGCGCTCTGGAAGGGCGGCAAGGACCGCGCCCTGAGCAAGAGTGAGCGCACCATCCTTTCGCGCTTTCTGACCGGCTACTACCACGATTTGAACCTGCACGAGCGGCTGGGCCAGTCGGACGAGGAGTTTCCCGGAATGGAAAGCTTTTATAGGTACGTGCAGCGCTACGACCAGTGGATGCGGGCCGAAACGCCCGCGCCCGGGGAGGGCGACGCCACGGATGAAAGCATCGCGGTGCTGGCTCTGCAGCGGGCCCAGTACCAGACCGACATGAAGTACATCGACATGCACGAGTTCTTCCTCGTGCTGGGCGAGTTCGTGTCGGGCGGGCGCTACGCCAAGGTGCTCAACTCCACCCGCGAGGCCCAGCTAAGCCAGTACCCGCTTATCTGCTTTGACCTGGCCCGGGTAAAAACGGACCCCACGCTCTACCCGGTGGTGGCCATGCTCATCACCGAGCTGAGTTTGGACCTGTTCCGGCAGTTTCCCGATGCCGTGAAGTACATCGCCCTCGACGAGGCCTGGGCGCTGCTTTCGGGTGTGCTCGAGGAGTTCATCGTCTCGATGTACCGCACCATCCGCAAAACCAACGGCTCCATCACCATCATCACCCAGGGCATTCAGGAAATCATCGACTCGCCCATCGGCTACACGCTGATTGACAACTCCAGCACCAAAATCATCCTGCGCCACTCCAACGAGGCTTCGCTCAACCGCCTGCAGGCGCCGCTGGGCCTCACCGGGCACGAGATGGATTTGATTCGCTCGGTGCGCTCGACCGACTCGTTCCGGGAGTTCTTCATCAAGCAGGGAGCCCAGGCCAAGGTGTACGCGCTCGAAGCCTCGCCCCAGCTCGACGCCGTGCTGACCTCGCGGCCGGCCGAGCGCAACTATCTCAACCAGCTCGTGCGCCACTACCAGCGCCAGCGGCCGGTGGAAGTGCGCGACGCGCTGGGCAACCTGGTACGCGACGCCGACGGGCGGCCCACCTACACCACCGTTACCGAGCAGCGGCTGGACTTTGCCGTCGACCAGTTCGTGGAAGAAAAGCGCAAGCGCAAGGGGGCGCTGTCGGCATGAGTGGTGCGCTTTTTCTGCTGGTCGGCATGGACCTGGACACCGACTTTATCACGGCCGCCGACGGGGCCCTGCGCAAGGTGCTGCAGGCCTGCCAGCTCTACCTGATTCCGCCCTTTCTCTCGGTAGCGCTACTCTACACCGTGGGCCGTGGCTACCTGCAGGGCGGGCAGTTGCGCATGGACTTCTCGCCCCTGCTCAAGGCCCTGTTCGTGTACTTCATCCTGTTCTTCTACCGGGACTTCATGGACTTGCTTGGCGGGGCCATTGGGGCGTTTTCCAGCCTAGTAGCGCCGGACGAGCCGGGATTTATCGCCCAGTCCTTGCGAAGCCTGACAAACCCGGTCGGCTCGCCGGCCATTCAACCTGACCAGGCCACTAATACCGCGGGGTTTGTAAACGAGCAGATAAGCAACATCTCCTCCACCTTCGACAAGCTGACCCGGTTCTCGCTTATAAACCTGCTCACCGAGCTATTCACCACCAGTACCGTGGCGCTGATTCGGCAGCTGCTGGTCATGATTCGCCAGTACATCGTGGCTTTTTTGTACGTGGGAGGGCCTATTGCCATCTGCCTTTCGGCCTTGCCTCCCTTTGCACAGCTAGGCAAACAGTGGCTGCAGAATTTCATGGCCGTTCAGTTCTGGTCCCTGACCTACTCGCTGCTGGACACCATTTATGCAAACTATGCGGCTACCCGCCCAGGCACTGGTAATGTGCTCATGCCCACAGGACTGACGCCAAGTGCTTACGCTGATGATTTAACCTACTTGATTAACTCTATCGGTTTCGTCATCCTCTACTGCATGGTGCCTTGGCTGACGAGCTTCCTTATCGGCTCCTCAGCAGTGCAGGGCTTCGTGGGCATGTTTACCGGAGCCGTAGCCGGGGCTGCTGGGGCAGTTAGCGGGGTAGTATTCCCCGGCGCCTACGGCGGTGGGGCAAGTGGCGCACTGGGTCGCAAAATGGGCTTTGGACCAGATAAATCGGGCGGAGGCAGTTCCGGTGGGTCCTCGGCCAGCGCTTCTGCGCCATCCGCCTCGTCAGAGTTGCCCACTATATCCTCAGCCGACTCGGGCGCGCCAACGCGCCGTCGGCGCTAACCCTTCTTTCCAATGAAATACCTTCTCATCAGCATGCTGAGTGCCTCGGCGTTTCTTACAGCTTGCAAAAACGACAATGAAGCCGCAGCCGACGCTCTACAGCAAGTAGCCAAGGCAGCGGCTAATTCACCAGAAGCGAAAGCGCGGCAGGCAGCCTGGAAGCTTGCCACAACGCGCCCACCAGCATTACCTAATGGCTCACCCGCTAATCTTCGTCCAGCAGTCGAGCAGCTACTGCCTAAAGAGGGCTACCTGAAGCTGATATCAGTCAAGCAAACCAGAGCCGCACAACCGGGAATTATGGCGCTGCCAGTCCTGTGGCGGCATGTAAAAGCTGATTACCCGACCGTAGCCCCTGGCTACCGCCTGCCTTTCGAAGCAGTATTGGAATGGCGACCAACGGGCTATGCCAAGGGAGAAAAGGTCCCCGCCGTCCTTGCCTTGCGCACCCCTGAAGCGCCTGATACGCTGGGCACCTTCGCCCTCCTGGAGCCTGGAGCCACGATTCCCGGGCAATCACAGCAGACTCCAACACTTGTGAAGCCCGGCCAGGGAGTGACTGTTCGGGGAGTCCTGTACGCTTATGCGACGACCCCAAACGCTAGCCAGCAGCCAAGCCTAATCCTCTATCCCTACCAAAACCCATTAGGGCCGCCTGACCCGCGCAAAATGGTCTACCTGACCCTCTAAGCGCGGGCATTGGGGCAAAAAGTCCCGGTTGACTCAGCCCCTTTCATCCTCCAACTTCTTCGACTTACCTATGAACTCAGTCCAAGACCTGAACAAGACGTTTATCACCATGCGCACGATGGCGCTGGCTGCCCTCGCCCTGCTGGGGGTGGTGACAGTGGCCTCCGGTGCGCTGCTCTACCGCGCCTACGAATCCACAGGCCAGCGCGTGTACGTGGTGAGTGACACCGGCTCCTTCTCGGCCCAGATTGGCCGCGGCGCGGGGCACACGCCCTTCGAGGCCCGCAACCTGGTCAAGACCTTCCTGCTGACCATGTTCGGCCACGACCAGTACTCCTTCAAGCACAACCTCGATGCGGGCCTGCCCCTGATTGAAGAGCGCGGCGGGCGTTTTCTGTTTGAGAGCTTCCAGCGCGGGCAGGTGCTGCAGAACTACATCCGCTACGGCGCCCGCCAGGCCGTGACCGTGGACAGCATCCACCTGGACATGAACCACCGACCCATCACCGGCCGCGCCTACATCAAGCAGACGGTGTTCATCGGCGACCAGCAAAGCCAGAGCAAGCCCCTGGGCGCCAAGTTTGCCCTCGTCGAAACCGACCGCTCGGATGCCAACCCCTTCGGGCTGCTCATTACCGACTTCGACTTCATCGCCTACAACCCGCCTGTCTCGCAGGAAGAGAAAGACCAGCTGCGCGACCAGGAGCAGGCCCGGCAGCGCAAGCTGCGCGAAGAAGCCGAAGCCGCCGGCGTGCCCCTGCCGCAACCCGCCCCCACGACGCCTGCCCCCGCCGCTCAACCTGCCCAGTAAGCTACCTCTATCCCCTTCTTATGCGTTTCCCCTTCTCCTTTGCTTCCTGCGCGCTGCTGGCGCTTTTACCCGGCCTGTCGCAAGCGCAGACCCTTGCTTCGACTGCCACGCGTCCTGCCGGCGTGCAAACCCCGCATCCGGCCAACGTAGCGCCGAAAATGCAGCTGGAAATCGCCGTTTCCGACTCCTCCACCACGTACCTGGTCTTTCCGGGGCCGGTGTCGCTGGTCGACGTGGGCCAGGCGCCGCACTACCTGGTCAAGATTGAAAGCAACGCCGTGTTCGTGCGGGCCAGGCGCCGCAACCCGCCGCCCACGCCCATTCTGGTGCGCTACGGCTCGCGCTACTGGATGGGGCACCTGGTGTACACCCACCGGCCGGTGCTGCAGCTCTACGACTTTCAGGACGGCGGCGCCCTGGGCGTGAGCGCCGGCGGCAAGGCCCGCAACGGCGCCGGCGTGGATGACGCGCTGGCCCTGAACCAGGGCCACGACAAGCGCGAGCTGGCCGAGGCGCGCCTGGCTAAGCTGGCCACCGCCAAGCACGCCGATTCCAGCGGGCTACGCACGGCCGATAACGACCTGGTGCTTTCGCTGGCCAACGTGCGCAACGACAAAGACTTCACCTACCTGCGCCTGAAGCTGCGCAATACCACCACCATCGACTACGCGGTGGATTTTACCGACTTCGAGCTGGTGGAAAACTCGCGCAAGAAGTTTCTGGGCAAGAAGAAGAACGAGGCCCGGCGGCCCCTGGCGCCCGCCGGCGGGGCCGAAAGCCAGACCATCCCGGCCCGGGCTACGGGCTACCTGCTTTACGCCGTGCCGCTGTATGCGGCCACCGACCGGGGCCACCTTGAAATCACCTTGCGCGAGAAGTTCGGGGCCCGGGTGCTGGTGCTCAAAGTCCCCAGCAAAGTCATCAACACGGCGGCCGCCATTTAATCCTTTCCTCTCATGTCCGAGCACAACATGCAGCCGGTGTATCCTGCCGGCGACAACCCCAGTACCGAACCGCAACCGGCCTCCGGCTCTGCTTCTGCCCCTGCTACTTCCGCTACGCCCCGCCCCTCGATAGGGGAGCTGGCCCGCCGGCACTGGCTGCCCCTGCTCGTGGGCATCGGCATGCTGACGGCGGTGACGCTGTTTTTCTACGCCCGCTCCCTTTCCCAGGAAGTAGCGCAGCAGGCCAGCCCCGTGGCGGCTACCTCTCAAAATTTGGAGCCCACGATTGCGCCCGCCACGCCCGAAGCGGCCCCGGCGCCCACGGACGTGCTGGAGCAAAAGCAGGCGGCTGCGCGACAGGCCGGCGTGCAGACCCTGGGCACCGTTCCCTCCCCGGACCAATTGGCCGGCGGCATGGCGGTCGATACGGTGGGGCAAGCCGCTTTGCGCCGCCGCACGGCCTTGGCCGCCGCGGAGCGTCAGGCCCGGGCCGCAGCCAACCGGGCGGCGCTACCGCCCCCTGATTCCACGGAAGTAACAGCAGTGGATGCGCAGACCGGTGCCTACCGGGCCGTGCGCATCCCGGTGGTGCAGGCCAGCTACCGGGGTAGCAGTGCCAGTGTCGACCCGCGTCGGCGTTTGCGGGCTGCGGCCCGGCCCCGCACGGCGCCCGACGGGGTGCCCTACGAGCAAAACGACGACGTGCTGGACATGCTCGACGCAGCCCCTGCCGCCTCCCGCGCCTCGTACGAGCAGATGACCGGGCGCCGCTATTTCGACCGGCGGGCTGCCCTCCGGGCCAGCGGGGCGTCTGGTGCCGCGGCAAACAACGCTTCGGGCTACGATGCCTTTGGCACTATTAAAGCCGGCTATTTCCGGTATGCCCCCGATAATCAGGCGCAGCTGCTGCCGGACATTTTCTACAAGGCCGTTATCAACGGGGAGCAGAAGATTCGGACTGGTTCCGTCGTGCTGTTGCGCCTCGTCGAGGATGCCGTTATCAGCGGGCAGACCTTTCCTAAGAACCTGGTATTTGCCGGCGTGGCCAGCGTCGAGACCAACCATGTGGCCATCCGCATCTCCCGGCTGGGCCCTACCCGGGTAACCGCCGACATCTACGACTACCATTACCTGCCGGGGTTGATGATTGACCCGCAGAAGCGCCAGCCGCTGCCCGCGGCTGACAATCCCCTCAACGATGCCCGCTCCATCGGTGCCCAGGAAGTGGGCATGGCCATTGACCGCTCGGCCTCGGCTGCTAATTCGGTAGTGGGCGTGGGGGGCCGGGTGGCGGCCGCGATGGTGGGCCGGGCATCGACACCCCGCCAGAAGCTGCGCGACGTGCGTCTGCCCGATGGCTACCCCGTGCTCATCACCACGGGCGCGACGGATGCCGGCGCGCCGACGGCCAGCAATTAAACCTTACTTTAGCTCTTCAGCCATGAAAAAGGGACTGTTTGTTGTGGTCCTGGCCGTTCTGGCCGGCACCACTTCCTACTTCGCTTCGGCTCAGATGGTCGTCAACGACCCGCCGCACATGGGCATCCACATCGGCCAGTTTGCCAAGCAGCTCAAGCAATGGGTCGAGACCGTCAAGAACTACCAGGTCATCAAGGACGCCCGGCAGATTGCCGGTGTCACTCGCGACATCACGGGTCAGGTAAAGCAGTTAACTTCCGAGGGGCTGGAGCTGCAGCGGCAGATTCAGGCCGACCTGCGCAAAGTAGCATCGGTGAAGGATTTGCGCTACGCCAACCCCTTGGAGCTGTTTGGCCGGGGCATGGCCATGAACACCAGCTCGCAGCCCGACTACATGCCGCCGGTGAACAAGGCCCGGCGCCTGCGCCAGGCGCTGCAGGGTCGCACTGAGCAGGACGTTGAAACGGTATACCAAGCCTTTTCCGGGCTGGATATCGGCCGCAACGGGGCCCAGTCCTTTACCTACCGTGACTATAAGAACATGCGGGAAGAAGCCTTCGCTTCGGCATACGCCTACGAGGAAGTGCTCAAGAAAAAGAACGTCGAAACGGCCTTCAACTACCAGAAGATTGCCGACGAGATGACTGCCCAAAGCGTGGAGCTCATGGCCACGTTGAAGAACCCGGGCCGCTATTCCATGACCGAGGCCGAGCGCCTGCGCGCCATGGGGCAGGCCAACGACAACATGGTAAAAGCCCTGCAGCTGCGCCAGGAAGCTGACCGGCTGATTCACGAAGCGGGCAAGCCCGGGCCGGCACGACAGGCGGTGGAAGGCGCTTACCGGGACCAGCTGCTGCAGAATCAGCTGTTAAAAAGCATTAGTCGCTCGGGAAGGTTCTAGCGACAATTCTGAATCGGGCCACTTAGGCAACAGCCCGCTCAATCTCCCGTCTCGTCCCAGCTTACTCGACCACCTCAAGGCCCAGCAGCTTCCGCACCCCGTTGTACAAGCGACGAATACGGGAGTTCCGGTAGCAGTCCTGGCAGTGGCTGAAGTTCCACAAGCAGTCCACCGTATCCGTGAACATGTGGAAAAGCAAGCCGACAGCGACAATTTGCGTTGCCGGCCACAGGAGCAGCAGCGCATACACCGGTATGATATGAAAGGAGTGCAACGGATGGTACCCCACGCTGCAGCGCAACGGGTCGAAGATGGGTTTTGCCAGCAGGTGGTCCAGGTCAATGGCCATTGTGGCCAACATAACCAGGTAAGCAGTCTGCCACACCAAGGGAAAAAACACCAGCGCCAACACGAGCGGAAAAACAAAGTGCAGGCCATAATGGACCAGCGTTTGGGCGCTGAAGAGCTTGGGGGAGGCAAACTGGCCGGGCCCGGGCGGGGCCATCGGCCGGATGGCGCTGCTTGCGGTATCTGCGGGCGTTGCTTTGGCCTGCCTGCTGCCCGGCCCGACTGCCGGTTTCTTCTTCTTGGCCACGCGGTCCCGCGTGCCGGAAGACGTAGCGCGCTCTTCTGCCTTTACCCGCCCCTGCTGGGTAGTGGGCTGCTCCCGGGCGGGGGTGACTGCCGCTGTATCACCGTGCTGGGCCTGTGGCGGGTGGTGGTACCCGGGGGGCGGCCGAAAACTTGGGGACGACAGCCGATGACCGGCAACCGGCTAAGACCACACCGGTTGCCAAGACTAGAATGAGGCGGAAAGCAGGTAGTGCGAGCATGGGGGTTGTTAGGGCCACGTAGCGGGCGACGGTGGCCACCTCGGCCGGTAGCGGACTCAGGCCGCCGGATAGTGCTCTTGGCCACCCACCGTACCCTAAAAGCAAAAAGGCAGCTCCGCGAGAGCTGCCTTTTTTGTGGCTAAGCCAAGACCTAGCGGTTGCGCGTGAGCCAGTTCTGCAGGACGCCAATCTCCTGGCGCTGGTCGGCGATGATGGCCTGCGCCAACTGGCGCATCGTGGCGTTGCGGCCGTGCTGGAGCAACGCCTCCGAGTTGTCGATGGCCGCCTGGTGGTGGTCAATCATCATCTGGGCGTAGTCCACGTCGGTGCGCATGGTCATGGTGCGCGCGTTGCTCGCGGCCATCATGCGGTCCATGTTGGTTTTCTGGATTTGGTTGAACTGCGGTACCAGCGGCTGCGTGGGCTGGTGGCTGCTCAGGAACGAGTTGAACTGCGTGATTTCGGCGCGTTGCTTGGTGATGACGTCCTGGGCGATGGTTTTCATCTCCTGGTTGCTGCCCGCGCGAAGTTCTTCCTCGCTCATCTTGATGGCCGCGTCGTGGTGTAGCACCATCTGGGCGGCAAAGTCGTGGTCGGGGTCCTGGGTCTTGGCCTGCGCGTCCATCTGCGTCATCATGTCCATCATGATTTTCATCAGCGGAGTGTCGTGCTTCATGTCGTCCATGTCATGGTCTTTGCAGGCCGAAAACAAGGAAACCAGCACTAGCAGAGACAAAATAGGCAAACGGAATAAGCGGTTCATGCGCACGGTCGGTGGGGTCTGGTGGTGAACAATATAAACGCCCGGGCTACCCGCCCGGTTTTTACACCGTTGGCCTTTTTGCTTGCATAATTTCCGCGGCTACAGCAGCGAGTCCAGGCTGCGCCGGGCATGGCTGGCGGGTCCGAGCCGTTGAAATTCCGAGGGCGTCAGGCCCGTCACCTGCCCAAACTGCCGCGAGAGGTGGGCCGGGGAGCTGTAGCCCAGCTGCCCCGCCACCTGGGCAATGGTCAGCTCGCCGTAGCCGATGAGCTCCTTGGCGCGCTCCACCTTCTGGCGGATGATGAACTTCTCAATGGTCAGGCCTTCCTCGGAGGAGAACAGGTGCGATAGGTAATGGTAGTCGCGCCCCAGGTGCTGAACCAGGTAATCCGAGTAGGTGAGCAGGCGGGGGCCCGGCTCGGGATAATGAATGAGCGTCACCAGCAGGGTTTTAATCTGCTCCACGAGTTGGGCCCGCGGGTCTTCGAGCAGGGCAAAGCCCGCTGCCAGCAGGCTGGCGCGCACGGGCTCCAGGTCCGGCGCCTGACCATCGGCAGTGGTCACGTCGGCCTCGCCCAGCACCACGCGCTGCACCTGCAAACCCAGGGCCGTCAGGTCTTCCGTCACCACCCGGATGCACTGGGGGCAGACCATGTTCTTAATCAGCAGCCGGTGGGTGCCGGGGGCAGGCAGCGTGAAGCCGGAGCGGAGTTGGGAGTTCATGAGCGGCATCTATTTTACGACCAGGCTACCGCGCAGCATGCCCATGCCGCAGGTAAACGTAAAGGTACCGGCCTGCTGGGGCAGCAGCTCCACCAGCGTCGTCTTGAAAGCCGGCAGGTCGCGGCGGATGCTGAAGTCGGGCATGAGCAGTTCCTCCGAGCAGCTGTTCTCCTCGTCCCGGTAAAAGCTCAGCTGCACGGGCTTGCCGCGCTCCACTTCGATGACGTCGGGCGAATAGCCGCCCTTGACGGTGATGTCCACTTCCTGCACCCCGCTGGAGGTAGAAACGGCCGCAGCCGTCTGGCGGGCGGAAAAGAAGAAGTACCAGATAACAAAAGCCGATAGGGCCAGGCCCGTCAGCGTCACGATGATTTCGGCGGTATCCATGGCTTAGTTCTTAGCGGGGGAGAAGCTGCGCAGCCGCAGCGAGTTGGTGAGCACCGACACCGAGCTCAGGGCCATGGCCCCGGCCGCGAGCATGGGCGAGAGCAAAATGCCGAAGAAGGGGTAGAGCAGCCCCGCCGCCACCGGAATGCCCAGCGTGTTGTAGATGAAGGCGAAAAACAGGTTTTGCTTAATAGTGCGGATGGTCTGGCGCGAGAGCTCAATGGCCGTGACCACGCCCTGCAAATCCGAGCGCATGAGCGTGATGCCCGCCGCTTCCATGGCCACGTCAGTGCCGCCGCCCATGGCCAAACCGATGTCGGCCTGGGCCAGGGCCGGCGCGTCGTTGATGCCGTCGCCGACCATAGCCACGATGCGCCCTTCGGCCTGCAGCTCCTTGACTTTGCCGGCCTTACCACTGGGCAGCACCTCGGCGAAGTAGCGCATGATGCCCACCTGCGCGGCTACCTGGGCCGCCGTCTGGGGGTTGTCGCCCGTCATCATCACCACCTCGATGCCCATGGCCTGCAGCCGCTTGATGGCGGCGGCCGACGTCTCGCGCACGGTGTCGGCCACGCCGACGAGGCCCACGGCCTGCTGGTCAACGGCGACATACAGTACGGTCTTGGCCTGGGCCAGCAACTCATCGGCCTGCCGGCGCACAGCCGGCGAAAGGCTGATACCCGCCTCATCCAGCAGGCGGAAGTTGCCGATGAGCACGGCCTGCCCGTTCACCGATGCCTGCGCTCCTTTGCCCTCGATGGCCTGAAAACCGGTGGCCGGAATGGCCGGGGCCTGCTGGGCATCGGCGTAGCGCACCACGGCTTCGGCCAGCGGGTGCTCGCTCTGCCGCTCCACGGCGGCCACTACCTGCAGCAGTTGGGCCGCGTCCTGTCCCTCGGCGGGCACAAAGTCCGTCACGGCCGGTTCGCCGCGGGTGATGGTGCCGGTCTTGTCGAGCAGCACGGTATTTACCTGGTGGGCTTTTTCCAGGGCCTCGGCGTTGCGAATCAGCACGCCGTGCTCGGCGCCCTTGCCGGTGCTGACCATGATAGCCGTGGGCGTGGCCAAACCTAAAGCACAAGGACAAGCAATGATGAGCACGGCCACGAAGTTGACCAAGGCCAGCGGCAGGCGGGCTTCCACGGGGGCCAGGTCAAACCAGAGCACGAACGTGAGGATGGCGATGACCACCACGGTGGGCACGAAGATGGCGCTGACCTTATCGGCCAGCCGCTGGATGGGGGCACGGCTGCCCTGGGCGTCTTCCACCAGCTTCACAATCTGCGAGAGCATGGTATCAGCCCCCACCTTGGTCACCCGGAAGCGGAAAGAGCCCGTCTTGTTGAGCGTGGCGCCGAATACCGGGTCCCCGGTCTTCTTTTCCACCGGCAGGCTTTCGCCCGTGAGCATGGCCTCGTCCACGGCCGAGCGGCCTTCTTCAATAACGCCGTCGGTAGCTACCTTCTCGCCGGGGCGCACCACGACGAGGTCGCCCAGCTGCACCTGCTCGATGGGCACGTCCACCTCCTGGCCGTCGGGCCGCACCACCCGGGCCGTTTTGGCCTGCAAGCCCATCAGCGCCTTGATAGCGGCCGACGTTTGCGTCTTGGCCCGCAGCTCCAGCACTTTGCCCAGCAGAATCAGGGCAATGATGGTGGCCGTGGTATCATAGTACACCTCGGGCATGAGGCCCCGGCGCATAAACCAGCCCGGCACCACGGTGGCCGCCAGGCTGTACAGAAAGGCAGCCCCGGTGCCCACGGCAATCAGCGTGTCCATGTTGGCGGCGCGGTGCTTGAAGCCGTTCCAGGCCGAGGTAAAGAATTCGCGCCCACTGTAAAGCAGCACCGGCAGGGTCAGCACCAAGAGGCCGTAGTTCAGCCAGTGCATATTCACGCGGGCCATCATCGCGGGCCAGAGCATGAGCATGCTCAGGGGCATGATGATAATGGCCAGCACCGTGGCTACCCAGAAGCGGCGCTTGAGCTTGACGTAAGCGAGGGCCTTTTGCTGGTCAATTTCCGCTTGCCGGTCGGCGGCGCTGGTGTCTGGCGCGCGCTCGGTTACGCCGTAGCCGGCGTTGACCACGGCCTCTTTTAAGGTGGCCGGGGTGGCCTGGGCGGGCAGGTATTCAATCGTCGCTTTTTCGGTAGCGAAGTTGACCATGGCCCGCTGCACCCCGGGCGTGCGGGTCAGGGACTTCTCAACGAAGGACGCGCACGAGGCGCAGGTCATGCCTTCAATGTCGAGGGTTTCGGTTTTGGTCGTTGGTTCCATAAAAAATAAGCAGCTGTAGTGCTGCATTGGGCCGGGAAACCCAAGGCTCCCTAGGCTAGAAAGTACAGTACAAAGGAACGGCGCCCCTGCGGCGGGGTTAGTACGGAATCTCACCCGAAACTTGCATAATTTGCACGTTGCAGGTGGGCAAGGGATTTACATAATCCGGCCGAAGGCTTGCATAATTTTGCGCTGCTTGCCGGGGGCTTTTTTCCCTGACTGCCGCCTAAAACAGCCTGGTGGCCATTTGCGGTCCTTTTTCGCAGGTTAAGCGGCCACCCACAGGAACGGCCCGGAAACTCTTTATTTAGAAATGGGGTAGATAAGCGGTACCGCCTTTTCGTGGAGAAGTCTACTTTTGCGGTTGCTTAGCGCCTGTCATGTTCCGTAGCCTGTTCCCCTTCCGCCGTTTGCTGGCGACGAGCTTCCTGCTCGTCTTCGTCAACGTGTTCGTGGGCCAGTGCTACTGCGCCACCCTGAACCCGGTGCTGGCCGCACCCGCGCCGGTGGCGAAAGTCATTGCCGTAGAGAAGACTACGCATCCCGGCTGCCACGGTCACGACAAAGCCACGGCAAAGCAGCAACCCACCAAGACCAAGCAGGACCATGCCCAGCACAACTCCAAGCCCGTGGGCAAGGATGACTGCTGCAAGGACAACTCGGCTGCTATCCTTAAGTCCCTCACCACGCCGGCTGAAAAGCAGCTGATGACACCCGCGCCGGCCTTGTTGCCGGCCAGCAGCGACTTCTTTTTCCGGCCCGCTGCCGGGCAGTGGGACCGCACCCACTCGGTCGTTCTGGTGCTCCGCGAGCACCTGCCCCCCAAAATACCCGATATCCGCATCTTTATTCAGTCCCTGACGGTCTGATTGATTTGACGCGCCCAAGGCTCGCCCTGGCATAGCTCTGCTATGTCCGGGGCGGGCCTTTGCATTGTCGTGTCCGCCCGGCGCTTAGCTGCCCCCTCCCTCCTTCATCTTCCTGGTTTTACCCTCGCCTGACAATGAAAAGTTGTTGCGAAGAAGCCGGCGCACCCGCCCCCCAAGGCCCGGTTCGCCGCCTGCTGTCCTACCTGCTCTACGCCGCGGTAGCTGCCGGGCTGGGCTTCGTGCTCTGGCAGCAGTGGCAGGCCTAGCCGTCCGGCAGCAGCGCCCCGGACTACTGGATATAGTCTCCCCATCAGTTTAACCCCATTCCCCTTTTATGTACCGCATACCGCTTTCCCTGCTGGCTTTGGCTGGCCTGCTCACCGCCAGCAGCTGCTCGTCCGAAACCGAGTCCAGCAAAACCACCGACACCGTCACCACGCCCACCAACGGCCCGGCCGAAGGCACCGCCGAGCACGGCGGGGGCCACACCTACGCCTGCCCCATGCACCCCGAGGTGACCAGCACCAAAGAGGGCGACAAGTGCCCCAAGTGCGGCATGAACCTGGAGCACAACGACAAGGTGGCCAACGGCAAAACTTACGAAATGAAGCTGGTGCCCACGCCCACGCAGGTGACGGCCGGGCAGCCCACCACGCTGGCCTTCACGCCGGTGGAAACGGGCAAGGGCTCGGCTCCCGTGCCCCTGGACGTGGTGCACGAGAAGAAGATTCACCTCATCATCGTCAGCAAGGACCTGGGCCAGTTCTACCACGAGCACCCCGAGTACACGGCTGAGGGCGACTACAAGGTGAAGTACACCTTCCCCAAGGGCGGCGACTACGTGCTGTTTCAGGACTATACGCCTACCGGCTCAGGCCACCAGCTCGGCCGCCAGCCCCTCACCGTGAAGGGCACGGCGTATGCGCCGGTCAAGTTCAAGAACGACGACATGCAGTGGGAGAAGGACGGCTATAAGGCCACCCTCGCCTTCGACAAAGACCTGAAAGTGGGCCAGCTGCTGGGTATGAAAATCAACATCAGCAAGGACGGCCAGCCGGTGATGGACCTCGCCAACTACCTCGGCGCGCTGGGCCACGTGGTGGTCATCAGCGAGGACACCGAGCAGTACCTGCACGTGCATCCCAACGACCAGGCCGACAAGGGCCCGAACATCGGCTTCAACACCAACTTCGAAAAGCCCGGCCTCTACCGCGTGTTCCTCCAGTTTAACCACGCCGGTAAGATTCACACCGGTGACTTCACCATCAACGTGAAGGCCTAGCGTGGGGGCTGGCTCCCTTCCGGCTTGCCCCTCTCTTTCTTCAACTAACCCAACCACACCCATGAAAAAGTCCGCTTTTTTCCTCGCAGCCCTCTGCTCGGGCTCCCTGCTGGTTGCCAGCTGCAACAGCGACAAGGCCGCCGATTCGACGGCTACCACCACCGAAACGACCACCGCCGAGGGCACCGCCTCCGGTGACATGGCCGGCATGGACCACTCCGCCGGGGCTACGGGCAGCGCCGCGGCCGGCGACTCGCCCCAACTGGTGGCCATGAACGAGATGATGCAGAAGATGCACGCCAGCAAGCCCAAGGGCAACACCGACCACGACTTCGCCCACCACATGCTGGAGCACCACAAGGGCGCGGTTGTCATGGCCGACATTCAGCTGCGCGACGGCAAAGACGCCACCATGCGCCAGATGGCCGAGAAAATCAAAGCCGACCAGCAAAAGGAAATCGCCGAGCTGGAAGCCGCGGCCACCCGCCTCGACAATGCCCCGACCAATTACAAGCCCAACGACCCCACCGACCCCTTCACCAGCAAGATGAAGGCCTCGATGGACGCCATGATGCCGATGCCAAAAAGCGTGGCAGACCCGGACATGAACTTCAACATGCTCATGACCATGCACCACCAGAGCGCCGTGGACATGGCCAAGGCCGAGCTGGCCCACGGCAAGGACACCAAGCTCAAGCAAATGGCTCAGCAGATAATCGACGCCCAGGAGAAGGAAATAGCTGCCTTCAAGGACTGGCACAATAAGAACGCCGACAAAATGTAGCCCACCGGCTACCCCATTCCAACCACTCACATCCCCCTCCCCATGAAGATTTCGCAAATTCTCGCCGCCGCCCTGTTGCTCGCCGCCCCGCTCAACGTTGCCGCCCAGCACAGCCACAAGCCCGGCACCGCTGCCCACGGCCACAAAGCCGCCGGCGAAACCCACGCCCACAAATCCCCCCACGGCGGAACGGTCCGCACGGCCGGCAAGTACCACCTCGAACTGGTGCAGCAAGCCGGGGAGGTGCACGTGTACCTGCTCGACGCCAACGAGAAAACCATGCCCCTGGACCGTTCCACCGGCACGGCCATGCTGCTGAGCACGGCGGGCAAAACCACCAGCGTGAAGCTGACGCCCACCGGCGACCATTTCGTGGCCGCCGTGCCCGCCGGCACTACCCTGCGCACGGCCATCGTGAGCCTGAAAGCCAACGGCAGCTCGCTCAGCGCCCGCTTTGAAAAGCTCGACGCGGCGGCCAAAGCCAGCAAGGCCACGGCCGCCGCCTACACCTGCCCCATGAACTGCGAAGGCTCGGCCAGCGACAAGCCCGGCAGCTGCCCGAAGTGCGGCATGGCCCTGGTGAAAAAGTCATAGACGTCGCCTGCTTTTCGGACGCCGGGCGTCCGGACCCGCTTCGTCCGGGTCGTCTGCCGCTGCAACGGTAGGCGGCCCGCTGGCTCGCTCTAACCTGATTATATGAAGTATCTGAAATTGAGAAGTGGCGTGCGTTTCCTGCTGGTTCTGGCCCTTTTGCTGGGATTAGGTTTCGAAGCTGCGCGCGCCCAAACCATCATCAGCCTGGACAGCGCCGAAGCCCAGACCCTGCGCCGGCACCCCCGGCTGCGGCAGTCAACCCAGGAAATTGAGGAGCAGCGCGCCCTCAAGCGGGGCTCGTTTGCGCCCGCCAACCCGGACTTTCTGTTCTCGGCCCCTACCGGCGAGATGTGGGCCCCGGGCGTGGTGCAAACCATCGACCTGCCCAACGTCTACCGCCAGCAGCGGCGCGTGGCGCAGGCCGGCATTACCCTGGCCGAGCGCAACCGCGACGTGAGCCGGGCCAGCGTGCTGCGCGACACCCGCCTGGCGTACCTGACCCTGCAATTTGCTGAGGCCCAGGTGCGGCAGCTCACCTACCAGGACAGCTTGTTTCGAGTGCTGCGCCTGGCCACCGAGCGCCTGTTTACGGCCGGCGAAGTCACCTCGCTGCAGCGCATCAGCACCGACGCCGAAGCCCGGCAGGTGACCGTGCTGCTGCAGCAAGCCACCGCCGACCGGCAGGCCGCCCAGCGCCGCCTGGCCTTGCTGCTGGGCCGCCCCAGCGAAGCCTTGGCCACCAGCACCGACCTGGGCCGCACCGGCGCGGAGCTGGCCCAAACGGGCACTGCGCTGCTCGCGGGCCTGCCCACCGAGGACAGCACGGCCCTGGTGCGCAGCCCCACGCTGGCCGCCGCTGCCCAAAACGTAGCCCTGAGCCAGTCAGGCATCAGCCTGGTCCGGGCCCGGCGCACCCCGGCCCTCACGGTGGGCTACCAGAACCAGGCATTTGAGAATTCAGCCTTGAAATACCGCTTTCAATTCGGCCTGTCGGTGCCCATCTGGTTCTGGACCTACCGCTCCCAGCTGCAGGCGGCCACGGCCCGCTCCCAGGCCGCCGGCTACCAGCTGCAGGCCCAGCGCCTGGAGTTGAGTAGTCAGTACCAGCAGGCCCTGGCCGACACGCGCAAGTTCTCGGCCTCGCTGGGCTACTACGAGCAAACCGGGCTGCCGCAGTCGCGGGCCATCATCAGCCAGTCGCAGCGCCTGTTTCGGGCCGGCGAAGTAAGCTACCTGCAGCTCATCCTGAGCCTGAACCAGGCCTTTGCCATCCAGAATACCTACCTGACGACCATTCGGGACTACCGCCAGGCCCTCATCGAACTTAACTACCTGCGGGGTGAATAACATGAAACAACTCCTGATTTTGCTCCTGGGCCTGCTTGTGCTGAGCGGCACGGCCTACGCCCACGGGGGCGAGGACCACGGCGACGGGCCCAAGGCCGGCACGGCCGCGGGCGCCACGTCCTTTTCCGTGGCCGCGCTCTCGGAACAGTTCGAGGCCTTGCTGCGCTACGAGCCCCTGGAAGGGGGTAAGCCCGCCGATTTGCGCCTGTTCCTCTCCGACTACGCCACCAACGCCCCGATCAAGGGCGCCAAGCTCACGCTCACCAACCCGGAAGATGCCAACCTGAAATGGGCCGTGAAAGAGCAGGAGCCGGGCGTGTACCTCGTCGAAGGCCAGTTTCCGGCCAACAAGGCTTACAGCTTCGCCCTCAACATCGTGGCGGGTGAGAAAGCCGATTTGCTCTTGCTCGAAGGCATCAAAGTAGGAGAGAAGCTGCCCGTCGCCGCGGCTCCCCACGCGGAGGCAACCGGGCTTTTTTCCTCCTGGAAAACCATCCTGGCCTTGGCCGGGGCCTTTGTGCTCGGCATCGTACTCACGGCCCTGCTCATGCGCCGCCGCCGTCCCGAGCCCGTGCCCCAGACTTCCGAGCAGGCGTTGACCGCCAGCCGCCGCACCCCCTTCCCTTAATGCTACCCCGATATGAAAACCAAGCATAAAATCCTGGCCGCTACGGCCGCCGCGGGACTGGTCCTGACGGTGCTGCTCCCTCCACCGGGTTTGGTGCAGGCCCACGGTGGCGAAGACCACGGTGGCACGGCCAAAGCCAGCACCGGCGTGGCCCTTTCCGACGAGGTACTGCTGCCCAAGGAAAGCCAGTTCCTGTTTCAGGTGCGCACCAACCTGGCCGCCTTTTCCACCACCTACAGCCGGGCCACGCTCTACGGCACGGTGTCGGCCGCGGCCGGGGGCGAGGGCCGCATCGTGGTGCCCCAAACCGGGCGCATCGTGAGCCTCGCCGCGCAGGTGGGCAAAACGGTGCGGGCCGGGCAGACCCTGGCCGTCATCGAGCAAACGCTGGACGCCACCCAGCAAATCGGGCTCAGCACCGAGCGGGCCAACGCCCAGGCCGAGCTGCGCGCCGCCCAGCAGGACTACGCCCGCCTGCAGAGCATCGCCGACATCGCCGCCCGCAAGGACGTGGTGGCCGCCGAGCTGCGCCTGCGCCAGGCCCGCCAGAACGCCAGCATCTACAACGGCCAGGCCCAGCAGCGCCGCGTGAGCATCACCTCGCCCGTGAGCGGCACCGTGGACGTGTTTAATCTCGCTGTCGGTCAACAAGTCAACCAGGGCGACGAGCTGTTTCGCGTCATCAACCCCGGCAAGCTGCGCGTCGAAGCCCAGGTGTTTGCCCAGGATCTGGACAAAGTCACGCCCGGGGCCGTGTTCCGGGTGGAAGGCCTGCAGGGCCAGGCCGGCGTGCCCGCCCGCCTGGTGGTGTTCAGCAACGTGGTGAACCCGGTCAACCAAGCCCGTCAGCTGGTGCTGGAGCTCGACGCCCAGCAGGGCAGCGCCTACCGCGCCGGCCAGGCCGTGAACGTGCAGGTCGTGGGCCAGACCGGCGGGGGCAAGCCCCAGCTGGTGGTGCCCACCTCGGCCATCACCGATCTGAATGGCAAGCCCGTGGTGTTTGTGCACACCGAGCCCGAGCGGTTCAAGATTCGCTACGTGCAGCCCGGCGCCGTCAACGGCCAGCAGACCGTGCTGGTGCAGGGCGAAATCAACGAAAACGACCGGGTGGTCACCACCGGCACCTACCAGCTCAAATCCATTTACCTCAACCAATAAGTCCCGCTCCGCGGTGGCTTCTTTCTCCCTCCCCATGAAAAATCTTTTTGCTCTCGCGGTGCTGTCTGCCACGCTTCCCTTTGCCGCCGCCACGGCGCAAGCCCAGACAACTGCCGCGGCTGGTTCCGCCGATGAGGTGGCCGTGCGGGCGGTGCTGAGCAAGTACCAGCAGGCCGTGCAAAAGCTCGATACCACGGGCACGCACCGCCTCTTCACGGCCAACTCCCAGGTGTTCGAGTCGGGCGGGGTGGAAGGCTCCTACCGGCACTACGCCGAGCACCACCTGGCCCCGGAGCTCAAGGAGTTTAGCGCCTTCACCTTCAGCGACTACAAAGCCGCCGTGCAGGTAGACGGTCCTTATGCTTTTGCGACGGAAACCTACACCTACACCATTAACCTCAAGAAGGACCCCAAGGAGAAAGAGGCCAAGGCGCCCATCGTGCGCCGCGGGGTGGCCACGTCGGTGCTGCGCAAAAACGCCGCCGGCCAGTGGCAAATCATGAGCACCCACACCTCGGCCCGCACGCCCCGGGTCAAGAAATAAGACGCACAGGGCGTGCCCTGTCCGACCCACTGGCCCACCGGCCGGACTACACCGAAGTCGCCCTTGAGGCTCCTTCCACTTTGCGCTAATACCCCATGCTTGATAAGATAATTCGCTTTGCCCTGCAGAACCGGCTGCTGATGCTGGCCTTCGCCATGGGCCTCATCATTGCCGGTTCCTACACCGCCAGCCAGCTGCCGGTGGACGTGTTGCCCGACCTCGACCGCCCGCGCGTGACCGTGTTCCTGGAAGCGCCCGGCATGGCCCCCGAGGAGGTGGAGGCCCTGGTGACGCTGCCCGTGGAAACGGCCCTGAACGGGGCCACCGGCGTGTCGGCCGTGCGCTCCAACTCGGCCATTGGCCTGGGCATGGTGTTCGTGGAGTTCGACTACGGCACCGACATTTTCACGGCCCGCCAGATTGTGAGCGAGAAGCTGCAGACCACGGGCGAGCAGCTGCCCCAGGGCATTACGCCGGTGCTGGGCCCCATTTCCTCGGTCATGGGCCAGATTATGCTGGTGGGCTTGTCGGGCGGCAAACAGACCAACGCCGCCGATTTGCGCACGCTGGCCAACTACACCGTGCGGCAGCGCCTGCTCAGCATTCCCGGCGTGGCCCAGGTCATTCCCATCGGCGGCGACAATTTGCAGTACCAAGTCCTGCTCGATATGCCCCGGCTCAATGCCACGGGCCTGACGGTAAACCAGGTGGAGGAAGCCCTGCGCCAGTCCAACCTGAACACGACGGGCAACTTCATTGACCGCAACGGCTCGGAGGTGCTCATCCGCAACCTGGGCCGGCTGCGCTCGGTGGCCGACATCGAAAACATCATTGTCGGCTACCGCGAGCAGTCTCCCATCCGGGTGGCCGACGTGGCCAAGGTGGAGTTCGGGGCCCGCTTCAAGCGGGGCGACGGCAGCGTGAACGGCCGGCCCGCCGTGATTCTGAGCATCGAGAAGCAGCCCGGCGCGGCCACGGTGGGCCTGACAGCAGCCGTGGAAAAAGCCCTGGTGGAGCTGAAGCCTTCTTTGCCCAAGGACGTGCAGGTGAACACGCGCTTGTTCAAGCAGTCGGAGTTTATCGAGTCCTCGATTACCAACGTCGAGGAAGCCTTGCGCGACGGGGCCATTCTGGTGGTTATCATCCTGTTTGCCTTTCTGCTGAACGTACGCACCACGTTTATTTCTTTGGTGGCCATTCCGCTCTCGCTGCTGGTCACGGCGCTGGTGTTTCGCTTTGCCGGCATCAGCATCAACACCATGACCCTCGGCGGCCTGGCCATTGCCATCGGCGAATTGGTCGACGACGCCATCGTGGACGTGGAAAACGTCTACCGGCGCCTGCGCGAAAACAAGCAGCTGCCGCACCCGCAGCCGGTGCTCAAGGTTATTTACAAGGCCAGCTCCGAAGTACGCAACTCCATTGTGTACGCCACCATCATCGTGGTGCTGGTGTTCCTGCCGCTGTTTGCCCTGGAAGGCATGGAAGGCCGCATTTTTGCGCCGCTGGGCATTGCCTACATCACCAGCATTGTGGCCTCGCTGTTCGTGTCGCTCACCGTCACGCCGGTGCTCTGCTACTACCTGCTGCCCAAAATGAAGCAGATGGACCACCCCGAAACCGACGGGGGCCTGGTGCGCTGGCTTAAGAAAAAAGATACTCGCCTGTTGGGTTGGGGCCTGCAGCATCCCAAGGCCATCCTTGGGGTAACCGGGGCGCTGTTCGTGGCGGCCATGGCGCTGATTCCGTTCTTCGGCACCGAGTTTCTGCCGCCCTTCAACGAAGGCTCGCTCACGGTCAACTTCTCGGCGCCCGCCGGCACCTCGCTGGCCGAGTCGAACCGCCTGGGCACGCTGGGCGAGCAGCAGATGCTTAAGATTCCGGAAGTGGCCTATACCGCCCGCCGCACCGGCCGCGCCGAATTGGACGAGCACGCCGAGTCGGTGAACAACTCGGAAATCGAAGTGGCCTTCAAAACGGAAGAGGAGTTGGAGAAGGAAGGCAAAACCATGCGCAGCCGCGACGAGATTCTGGCCGACATGCGGGAGAAGCTCAGCCTGATTACGGGCGTGAACGTCAACATCGGCCAGCCCATCTCCCACCGCCTCGACCACTTGCTGAGCGGGGTGCGCGCCCAAGTGGCCATCAAGGTTTTCGGCAACGATTTGCTG
Organism: Hymenobacter sp. 102; assembly: GCF_049949205.1. Classification (NCBI taxonomy): domain Bacteria; kingdom Pseudomonadati; phylum Bacteroidota; class Cytophagia; order Cytophagales; family Hymenobacteraceae; genus Hymenobacter; species Hymenobacter sp. 102. The sequence continues at coordinate 23,287 of NZ_CP188175.1, read as the reverse complement.
GAGTTGCGCCGCTACGCCAATGAGGTGCGCGCTGCCGCCAGCACGGTGCCCGGTGTGGTCGATTTGCAGGTAGAAAAGCAGGTGCAGATTCCCCAGCTGCTTATCCGGCCCCGCGACGAGGCCCTGCGCGCCTACGGCATGGAGCGCGGCGAGGTGGTGCGCGATTTGGAAACGCTCTTCCAGGGCGCCGTCGTCTCGCAGATGCTCGACGGGCAGAAGCGCTTTGACTTGGTGGTGAAGCTGCCCGAAGCCGAGCGCAACGACATCGCCGCCATCGGCCAGACCCGCGTCGAAACGCCCTCGGGCGCCATGGTTCCCCTAAGCCAGGTGGCAGAAGTGCTCTACGAGCCGGGCCCCAACACCGTGAACCACGAGAATACCCAACGCCGCATCACCATCTCCCTGAACGTAGCCGAGCGTGATTTGGGCTCGACGGTCAAGGAGATTCAAGCGAAGGTGAATTCGCAGGTGAAGCTGCCCCCCGGGTATTACCTCACCTACGGCGGCCAGTTTGAAAGCCAGCAGTCGGCCTCGCAGAAGATTCTCTGGTTGAGCCTGTTTTCGCTGGCCGGCATCTTCCTGGTGCTGTTCTCGCACTTTAAGTCCAGCTACATGGTAGGGCAGATTATGCTCAACATCCCCTTGGCCCTCATCGGCTCGGTGGTGGCGGTGCTGCTCACGGGCGGCACGTTCAGCATTGCCTCGCTGGTGGGCTTTATCACGCTTACCGGCATTGCCTCGCGCAACGGCATCATGATGATTTCGCACTACATCCACCTCGTGGAGCACGAGGGCGAGAAGTTCGGCATCCCCATGATTATCCGCGGTTCACTCGAACGCTTGGTGCCGGTGCTGATGACGGCCCTGGTAGCCGCGCTGGCCCTGGTGCCGCTTACCCTGGCCAAGGACGCGCCGGGCAAAGAAATCCTCTACCCGGTGGCCACCGTCATTCTCGGCGGTTTGCTTTCTTCCACGTTCCTCGACATCATCGTGACGCCCGTGGTCTTCTGGCTGGTGGGCGAAAAAGCGCTGGCGCAGTACTTCGCTTCCCACCAGGAAACGGGGTTGGATGACCACCCGCAGGAACTCGACGCGCAGCCGCTCACCCCGCCTTCGGATATGAATCCGGTGCTGCCCACCCGCTAGGCGATGCTGCACGCCTTTCTGCATATCACGGTGCCAGGGCTCTACGCCCTGGCCTTTCACCGCCCCCACTGGCGGCGGGTGTGGCTGGTGCTGGCCAGTGCCCTGCTGCTCGACCTGGACCACCTCTGGGCCACCCCCTTCTACGACCCGGGCCGCTGCAGCATCAACTTCCACACCTTTCACACCTACTGGGCCATCGGCGGCTACGTGCTACTGCTGCTACCCGCCCGCACGCGCATCTGGGCCGTGGGCTTCCTGCTGCACATGGTGCTGGACTACACCGAATGCTGGCAGCGCGGCATTTACCTGCCTTAACCTCGCTTGCTGATGCCTAATCGCTCCGCTTCTGCTTCGCCCACCACTGTGCTTTACATCAAGCACATGGTGTGCGCGCGCGGTATCCGGGTGGTTCGGCAGGAGCTGGAAGGGCTGGGCTTGCAGGTGCTCGACGTGCGCCTGGGGGCCGCCACGGTCGCCGGAGAGCCGGAAGACCTGGACTGGCCCCGCCTGCGGGCCACGCTGGAAGCAGCCCGGTTTGCGCTGCTCGAAACCTTTCACCAGACCTTGGTGGAACGGGTCAGCGTGGCCGTGAACCGCCTGTTGCGCGAGCCCGGCGAAAGCCTGCGGCACCGGGCATTCGGGGCGGCGGTGGCCCGTGAGCTGGACCTGACGTACGGGCAGCTGAGCGCGGCCTTTGCCCGCTTGGTGGGCGATAAGACGCTGGCGGCCTACATCCTGAGTCAGCGCCTGGCTTATGCGCAGGAGCTGCTGCTTTCTTCCTCCCTGAGCGTGGGCCTAATTGCCCGGCACCTGGGCTACACCAGCCTGGCGCACTTCTCCGGCCAATTCCGGCGCTTGGCCCACTGCTCGCCTTCCGCGTATCGCCGCCTGCTGCGCGCTGACATGGCGCCGGTTGTGGGGGATGAGGCGCCAAATCATGCAAGGGAAGAAGACTAATATGTAAAACCTTGGGCCACAGAGAAGGTATACTTAGGCAGCGACCCGGTTGGGTTGCCTTACTTGTTCACCTAACCCCTTTCCCATGCATACACAAAACCAAAGCCTGCTCGACGCCCTCAATGCCTGTATCGCCGCCTGTGAGCATTGTGCTACGGCCTGCCTGCAGGAAGACAATGTGAAGATGATGGCCCGCTGCGTGCTGTTGGACCGCGACTGTGCCGACATCTGCGCCCTCACCGCCCGCTTCACTGCCCGCGGCTCGGAGCACGCCGCCCATCTGCTACGCGAGTGCGCTGAAATCTGCAAGGCCTGCGCCGACGAGTGCGAGAAGCACGGCGCTCACCCGAGCACTGCCGCCAGTGCGCCGAGGCCTGCCGCCGCTGCGAGCAGGCCTGCCGCCAGGGCATTGCTGCTTAAATATCCTCGATACCATGGGAAGCCAGCTCGTCGCGTACGGGCTGGCTTTTTCGTGGGCCCCGGTGTGTTAATTATGCTGGTTCGCGGCCTAATTCTGTACGCCGGGCCTGGGCGACACCCCTACTTTTGCGGGGTCCTTCACCCGCCCCAACTGCCTCGCTGATGACAATGGCTCCCGCCCTGCGCAAGTTCATGCTCACCGCCCACATCACGTTCTCGGTGGGCTGGCTCGGCGCCGTGGCCGTGTTCCTGGCCCTGGCCATCACCGGCCTGACCAGTTCTGATGCGTTGCTGGTGCGCACGGCCTACCTGGCCATGGGGCTGAGCGGCTGGTTTGTTATTGTGCCCTCCAGCCTGGCCGCGCTGGCCACCGGCGTGGTGCAGGCGCTGGGCACGCCCTGGGGCTTGTTTAAGCATTACTGGGTGCTGGTCAAGCTGGTGCTCACGGTAGCGGCCACGCTGCTGTTGCTGCTGCACATCCAGCCCATCGCCTACCTGGCCGAGGTAGCCGCCAAAGCCGACCTCTCGGCAACTGACCTGCGCGGGTTGCGCCTGCAGCTGCTGGCCGATGCCGCGGCCGCGCTGGTCGTGCTGCTGGCAGCCACCGCCATTTCGGTGTACAAGCCCTGGGGCCGCATTGGTAAGTGGCGGCTGCAAAAGCAGGCGCATGCCCAAGCCGTGGCCGCGGGCCACGCAACTGCTATGCCCACCCCCTGGGGCCGCTATTTGCTCATCGCCGGGCTGGTGCTGCTCCTACTCTTTGTCATCGGCAAACACTTGCTCGGCGGGGGCATGGGCCACCATTAAAGCTAGCGTGCGACGTGTCAGGCAGGCAAAGGGGGATTAGCTGCTACAAATCATGCAAGCCTGAAGCCTAATTGTGTACCCCTTCCCGGGCACGTGCCGCTACTTTTGGGTGTTTTAATTCCGAACCCGCCCACCACGGGCGCCACGCATTTACTCCCATGAAAACGCTCCAATTCAACACCAACATCAACTGCGGCGGCTGCATCAAAGCCGTAACGCCCACCCTCAACGGCGAGAAGGCAATTGCCTCCTGGCAGGTCGACACGGCCAACCCCAACAAGGTGCTCACCGTGACCGGCGACGTGACCGAGGAGCAGGTGCTGGCGCTCGTAGAAGATGCCGGCTTCAAGGCTGAAAAGGCTTAGACATTTTAATGAGTGCCACCCACGGAGTACGGACCGTGGCTGTTTGAACTACCCCACGGCCGTACCCGGCGGGCCCATCTTAACCACCAGAACCGATGAAACGCAAGATGATGATGTTCGGCGCCGCGGCGCTGCTCTCCGGCGGCGCCTTGTTTGGCTTCACCAGCCCAACCCCGACCGCGGCGGATTGTCCACTGAAGGGCACCCCCGATTGCCCGCTGGTGCAAAACTGCGCCCAGGCCGGCACTCCGGCCTGCACGGCGGGAGCCCTAGCTGCTGCGCGGCCAAGTAAGCTGCCCACGCTCGTGTAAAACGCCCGGCCCCAGTAGGTCGGGCGTTTTTCGTTTTAGCGTTTCCTGGGACGGCCTGTAGTCAGGACCAGGTTGCTTGAAATTATGCAACCGTGCGGCCGTTTGCGTGTAAACATTGTCGCGGTTTGACTACGTATGGTACCCAACAGGGAAAGCAACGACCGCCTGGCTAGGACCAGTGGTCAGCGCGGCCTCTCCATTACCCATTGGGATTTGCCCCGGCACTGCTGCTTGCGGTCAGCCGGGGTTTTTCCGTGTACCGGCCTTGGCTCATTCGGCTCTATGTTTTCAGATTTTCCCAATCTGCACCCCCTGGTGGTGCACTTGCCCATTGTCCTGATACTGCTGGCTGCGGCATTGCAGGCCCTGCTGGTATTCAAGGACTGGCCCCAGGTGCGCTGGATTGCCTTGGCCGTGATGGCTGGGGGCTTTGCCGGGGCGGTGGCGGCCAGCACCGTGTTTCATGCGGCGGCAATTGGCCTTTCGCCCCGGGCAGCGGCCGTGTACGCGGCCCACGAGCAGTTCGCCGGCTACACCACCTGGCTCTCGGGCATCACGCTGCTATTGGCCGGCATCGGGTTTTACTTTAAGGTGCAGCGCCGGGCCTACGAGGTGCTGGTGCTGGTGGCAGCCGTGGCGGCGGCCGGCGCGCTTTCCGTGGCCGGGCACCGAGGTGCGCAGCTGGTGTACGTCGAGGGCGTGGGTCCCAAGGGCAACCTGCTCGATAAAAGCCACGGCCACGGCGGGGAGGATGCCATGCCCGGCATGGACATGCCGGCTTCCGAAGCGGACGCCCACAACGAGGAGGTTGGCCCAAGCGACGGGACTCGCCCACCATCAGTGGCTACGCCAGGTACCTCCCCGGCCAGCATGGAAGGCATGAACATGGGCCCCGGCCCGCAGGCCGCCCAGCTAGGTCAGCGCCGTCAACCCATGGAACAAATGGAAGGCATGAACATGCCCACCCAACGGCGCGGCGGCCAACCGCAGCCGGCGCCGGCAGGACGGGCCGCCCAGCAGGGAGCCATGGCCGATATGCCGGGGATGAACATGCCCGGGATGAGCACGCAACGTCCCTCCGGCCAAGGCAGCCCGCGCAAAGCGCCGCCCGCCCCGATGGACATGGGCAACATGCCCGGCATGGACATGGGTCCTGCCCGCTCGAAAAACACCTCCCCAAGCAAACCCGCCATAGGTACTATGAAAGGCATGGAAAACATGCCCGGCATGCAGCCCGCCGGCGGCCAAAAGCCTGTGACAACGCGCCAGCAGATGGACGATATGTCCGGAATGCCGGGCATGAAAAAGGGCGAGGCTATGCCCGGTATGGGCGATAGGAAGGGAATGGAGAAGCCCGGAACGGGCGCCATGCCGGGCATGCCGGGAATGGCCATGCCCAGCAGCCCCATGGATAAGTACCGGTTCGAGGACAACAACCCGGCCCGCAGCACCCCCAAACGCGACAAGTAACGACCGATGCGAATACTCTTTCTACTGGCTGCCCTGCTGGCCGCCATGCCCGCCTGGGCGCAGCACACGCCGGGCATGCGTATGGGCAAAAGCGCCGAGCCTCACCTGACCCAGTCTGCGCCCCCGGCTGCTCAGCTGCAGGGCAAGGTCGTGACGCCTCGCACGAGCTACGTGGGCAAGCGGGTGGAGTACGACCTGTACGTGGACGAGCGCCTGGTCAACTTCACGGGCCGCACCCGCCGGGCCATCGGCATCAACGGCCAGATTCCGGCCCCCACGCTCACCTTCAACGAGGGGGACACCGCCGTGATTCGGGTGCACAACCAGATGCACATGGAAACCAGCATCCACTGGCACGGCCTGCTGCTGCCCAACGAGCAGGACGGCGTGCCCTACCTCAACACGGCCCCGGTCGAGCCGGGCGGCACCCACACGTTTACGTTTCCCCTGATTCAGAGCGGCACCTACTGGTACCACTCCCACACCATGCTGCAGGAGCAGGACGGCGTGTACGGCTCCATCGTCATCCACCCCAAGCGCATTCCCTACGAGATGAGGGAGTACGTGCTGGTGCTCTCCGACTGGACCGACCACAAATCCAAGGAGGTGCTGCGCTACCTCAAGCGCACCGGCGAGTGGTTCGCCGTGCAGAAAGGGGCTACGCAGAGCTACGGCGAGGCCCTGGCCGCCGGCTACTTCAAGGACAAGCTCAAGCAGGAGTGGGGCCGCATGCCGGCCATGGATTTGACGGACATCTACTACAACAAATTCCTCACGAACGGGCAGGAAAAGGGCTATTTCAAGGACGCCAAGCCCGGGAGGTGGTGCGCCTGCGCGTCATCAACGGCAGCGCCTCGTCCTACTTTTACCTGCAGTACGCCGGCGGTCCTATGCAGGTCATCGCCGCCGACGGCATCAACGTGGAGCCCTTCCCCGTCAACAAGCTCGAAATAGCCACGGCCGAAACCTACGACCTGCTGGTCACGGTGCCCGCTGTGGGCGCGGCCGAGTTTCGGGCCACGGCCAACGACATCACCGGCTACACCTCCACCTTCATCGGGCAGGGCGAGCCGATGAAAGCCCCGGACCTGCCCCGCATCAACTACTTCCAGATGATGCGGGAGATGAACAGCATGGAAGGCATGAGCGGCATGGACATGGGCGGCGCCGGCATGACCAAAGAGCAGGGCAGTGGGGAGATGAAAGGCATGGACATGGCGGGCCACCAGGGCCCGAAGCCAGCCAGTCCGGCTGCTGGTTCGCCCATGCCGGGCATGGACATGCAGCACGGCGCCGCGCCCGCTGCCACGGCCCCCTCACCGCAGAGCCGGCCCGAAAATGCCCAGGAAAAAGCTGGCAAAAGCATGGGCAGCATGCAGGACATGGGCGGCATGGCGGGCATGGACATGGGCGGTATGGCCGGGATGAGCGGCATGGGCGGCAGCGCCGGCGACTTCAACTACAACATGTTGCGGGCCCTTAACCCCACCACGCTGGATTCGACCAAGCAGTGGCGGGAAATCAACCTCACCCTGACCGGCAACATGCTGCGCTACGTGTGGTCGTTTGACAACAAGACCCTCTCGCAGGCCGACAAGATTCCCATCCGCAAGGGCGAGAACGTGCGCATGACCTTTACCAACACCACCATGATGCGCCACCCGCTGCACCTGCACGGGCACTTTTTCCGGCTCGTGAATGCCCAGGGTGCTTATTCGCCGATGAAGCACACCTTCGACATTCAGTCCATGGGCAAGGTCACCATCGAGTTCGACGCCAACGAGGAACAGGACTGGTTTTTCCACTGTCACATCCTCTACCACATGATGGCCGGCATGGCCCGCATCGTGAGCTACGAGGGCACCCCGCAGAATGAGTACGCCCGCACCGACTACAAAGAGCTGAAAAAAGAAGACAACCAGCCTTACCTCTGGGCCGACCTGATGGCGCACTCGCAGGGCGCTTTTCTGGAAAGCACCCTGTCCAACAACCGCAACGCGCTCGAATTCGAGGGCCGCGTGAACTACCAGGGCAACTTCGAAACCGAAACCCACCTGCTGCGCTACCTCGACAATCGGCAGTTTCTCGCCGCCTTTGTCGGCTTTGACTACCGTAACAACCGCACGCTGCTCGCAGAGGGCGAGCGGAACACCAAAAACAACCGGCGGGTGTTCGACGTGGGCCTGTACTACCTGCTGCCCCTGCTCGTGCGCTCGGAGCTGCGCCTGGACAGCAACGGCAAGGTGCGCCTGCAGCTGGAGCGCACGGACCTGCCCCTAAGCAACAACTTCTTCGCCGACCTGCTGGTGAACACGGACCGGGAATACAACGTCGCCTTCCGCTACATGGTCAGCAAGTATGTGTCCTTGAGCACCAACTACGACAGTGACTACAAGTGGGGCGCCGGCCTGACGCTCCACTATTAATCGCCCGGAGGTGTAGCGTTAATTGCAGGCCTTCACCAGGGCGGTCACGCTGAGCGTGGCCGTGGCATCGGTCGTGTAGTTGTCGTTGTTCACGCACACGAAGAAGCGGCGCGTTCCGGAAGGCAACGACATTGGCCGGGTTTCCTGAGGGGTATTGGTTTCCATGCGCAGGCAGGAATTGGGAATGGTTATCGAGCCTTTTGTGGCCAGAAACTGCTGCACCGCTGCCGGATTCGTGGTGATGTACCAGTGACATTTGGTGGACGTCGTGGGCGGCTTGGTGTCCTGCTTCGATAAGGAGGAAGCAGCCATGGACAACAGGGCCACCGTACCGGTGGCCGGATTGCTCAAAGCCGCGGCCATGCTCAAGGCCGTGGACCAGGAAGCGGGCTGGTGGCCGTCACGGATGTCGAGCTTGTACACGATGCCTACCGTGCCCTCGGGTACGTCGATTTCAAACACTTTCCGGCTCAGGTGCATGCAGTTGCTGCAGTGAATCTCCGCGCTGCTGAGCGGCAGGGCATCCTCCACGGCGTATGTGCATTTGATTTCGCGGCCGTCGTCGTGCCAGCTGCGAAAGTCGGATTGCTGGGCGCCGTTGACGTACGTGCCCCGAAAGCTCAGCTCCGTTCGTGCCAGCCCGCACAGCCCTGAAGGCACGTCGGGGTGCTCTTTAACCATCTTGCCTTCCCACTGCTTTTGCCAGGAAGGGTAGAAATAGTCGCGCACCGTGCCCACGGTTTTACCAGCCGCGTCGTGGCGGGCAATACGGGCGTAGGCCACTTCCTCCAACGTTTCGGTGCGCTCCCAGTCCCGGTCGAAGTAGACGGTATCGGCTGGAGGAAGCGTTACCGAGGCCGGCTTGGGACGCTGGGCCAGCGCGGTAACAGTACTAATAAGGAGTAGGAACTGCAGAAAGTAAAGTTTTACCATACAGAGTAAGCCAGCGGAAAAGACAGAGTAGCGGTTGGTAAATGTACTGACAAGTCGCTTTGTGTCTAATTCTCACATGGGGCTACATGAATGGGTAGGCAGCAAGTTGGGACGTCGTACTTGTTACTTAAGATGCCAAAGTTCTCGCGCAACGCTGAGCCAACTCTTTTTCGATAAGGTATGATAAGTCTTAGTTATCATACCCTATTCACTACTTTTGGGAAACGCTCCGTTTTCGTGTTTTCACTCCTTATATATAGGCTGCCGTGAGCTCCGTCCCCGTCATTCCCTCATCGCCCGCTTCCGCCGGTCTGGCGCACCTGACCGAACACACGACTCGGTATGTCGAAGCCGGCCTGCAAGGAGCACCAAACACGGCCCGGGCTTATGCTGGTGACTGGCGCCGCTTCACCGAGTGGTGCACCACGCACGGTCAGGTGGCGCTGCCGGCGTCGGTGGATACGCTCGCGGGTTTTGTGACCCACCTGGCCGAAGCGGGTAAGAAGGTGTCGACCATTCAGCGCAGTTGCGCGGCCATCAGCAAGGCCACGCGCTGCGTGACCTGGCTTCGCCCACAGATGATAAGAAATTTAAGGTGCTGATGGACGGCATCAGCCGGTTGAAAGGCGTGCGGCAAAAGCAGGCGCCGGCGTTTTCACTGGCCAGCTTCAAGCGCACCATTAAACATCTCGATGCCAGCACGCCGGTGGGCTTGCGCGACAAGGTCATCCTGCTGCTGGGCTTTACTGGGGCCTTCCGCCGGTCCGAGCTGTCGGCCCTGGACCTGGACGACTTGACGTTTTCCGAGGATGGGCTTACCATTAACCTCAAACGCAGCAAGACCAACCAGTTGGGGGAAGCGGAAGAAAAGGCCATTTTCTATTCGCCGGACCCGGCGCTTTGTCCCATTCGAACGCTGCAGGCTTGGTTAAGACTGTTGGAGCGCCCGTCGGGGCCCATTCTGGTTTCGTTTCGCAAGGGTGGCCGACTCACCGACCGCCGGCTGACCGATGTGCACCTCAACAAAATCGTGCAGCGACACCTGGGCCCGAAGTTTACGGCTCATTCGCTGCGAGCCTCGTTTGTGACGGTGGCCAAGCTCAACGGAGCCGATGACAGCGAAGTGATGAACCAGACGAAGCACAAGACGAGCGAAATGATTCGACGCTATACTCGCCTTGACAACGTGCGGCAACACAATGCGGCGCAAAAACTGGGCTTATAACGCCTTCATTTTCTAAAAACTATTATTTATAGCACAATGCTTTGCTAAATTCAATAGCACGCCGTAACGATTCCTGAAAAGAATGGGCTTAACTTTCGTCTGAAATGACAACAATGACTGCTCCAACCCGACGTCAAAAAGAGGCTGTTACAGCCTCTCCACTATATATACAAGGTGACATTGGCCTGAACCAACCCAAGGTGAGTGACGGCAAGCCAGCAGTGATGCTTGTGCCCGTTGAGGCATCGGTAGACATGCCTCCTCCTGCTTCTTCCCAACCGGCCTTTGTTCAACGGATTCTCGGAGATGCCACTCGCGTTTCATCAGTTATTCCTGCTAAGTCGGTTGACCTTATTGTGACCTCTCCACCGTATTGGCAGAAGAGGGATTATGGGCACGCTGATCAATTGGGCCAAGAAGCGACGCCTGCAGAATACGTGCAGGCGCTTATCGGTGCGATGAGGGATTGGAAAAAAGTGCTTAAGAATACGGGATCCATTGAGGTGGTCTAGCTAAGCTGGACAGAGTTGGGACGTTGTTTGAAGGTGGAGTTCGAAATGGTTGGGAGCTTGGTAGCCGAGGGCGGAATGGCGTCGTTCGGCGTTGTAGTAGGGGTCGCACTAGAGTAGGAACGGAAAACAACGCTAAGGCCAGTTGGTCGAATTTTGGCGGGTCGGGGTGTCTCAGAATACGTGCGTTTTTCCGCTCCGCTGGTCGCGCTCGTTTGGCCTCCTTACGAGTCGGGCAAAAACTGTCTCATATGCTGTTCTCACGAATCAATGGCTCGCTATCTTTGCTCCTGCTGACTTCCTGAGAATACCGCCTATGATTTTCGGCTACGCCCGTGTTAGTACCCCCGACCAGCAGCTACACCTGCAAACCGATGCCTTGCAGGCCTACGGCTGCGCGGAGGTCGCGCAGGAAAAAGTATCGTCCGTGAAAGAGCGCCCGGCGCTGCAGCACCTGCTGACCCGCCTGCGGGCGGGCGATACGCTCGTGGTCTGGAAACTCGACCGACTGGGCCGCTCGCTCAAAGACCTGGTCACACTGGTCAGCGGCTTTCAGCAACAGGGGATTCACTTTGTCAGCCTGCAGGACCATCTGGACACGACCACCGCCCAGGGCCGCCTCATGTTTAACCTGTTTGCCTCGCTGGCTGAGTTTGAGCGCGACATCATTCGGGAGCGCACCAAGGCGGGCCTGACGGCGGCCCGGGCACGGGGCGCCAGGGCGGCCGGCCTAAAGGTCTTTCCAAAGAAGCCCTCTCCAAAGCCCAGGCCGCAAAAACGCTTTACCTGCAACAAGACAAGACGGTAGCAGAAATCGGGCAACTGCTGGGAGTGGGCCGGGCCACTATTTACCGTTACCTGGCCTATCTGGGGGTAGCAACCGGCGGAAAAGCGCAGGAAGCGGCGTAGTTCGGGCCGTTCTATCCAGACAGCTCAGTGCCCCCGTCAGAAAGTCTTCAGAATTGCCAGCTACCTTTCAGCCGTTCCTCACCTTGCACTCCCGTGAAGCTGCTGATTGTAGAAGACGAGCCGGCCCTGCGCACCTCCTTGATGGAGTACCTGCGCCAGGACGGCTACGTGGTGGAAGCAGCGGCCAGCTACGAACAGGCGCACGAGAAAATCAAGCTCTACCAGTACGATTGCGTGCTGCTGGATTTGACCCTGCCCGACGGCAACGGGCTGGACGTGGTGCGCACGCTCAAGGCCGACCGCTCCCCGGCCGGCGTGCTCATCGTCTCGGCCCGGGGCGCGCTCGACGACAAGGTGCTGGGCTTGGAACTGGGGGCCGACGACTACCTGGCCAAGCCGTTTCACCTCTCGGAACTGAGCGCCCGGCTGAAGGCCATCATCCGGCGGCGGCAGTTTCAGGGGCAGCGCCACCTACTGTTTCAGGAGTTGACCGTGTTTCCCGACCAGGCCCGGGTACTGGTCAACGGGGAACCTGTAACGCTTACGCGCAAGGAATTTGACTTGCTGCTGTATCTGCTCACCAACCCCGGCCGCGTGCTGACGAAGGAGTCCATTGCCGAGCACGTCTGGGGCGACGCGGCCGATGCGGCCGACTCCTTCGACTTCCTCTACACCCACCTCAAGAACCTGCGGCGCAAGTTGCAGGACAAAGGAGCCGGCGACTACATCCGCTCCGTGTACGGGGTGGGCTACAAGCTTAGCGCAGAATGAAGCTGCTGGCCGCCACCAACCGCTACTACCTGCTGCTGGCCACCGTGCTCTTCACGGCCGGCAGTGTGTTCCTCTACTACGGCGTGCGCTGGACGCTGCAAAGCGAAGTGGAGGAGCGCCTGTTTCAGCAGCGTGACTACTTGCGGGCGCAGGTGCAGCGCACCGGCCACCTGCCCGGCACCCCGTTTGAGGGCCGCATGCAGCTCAGTGCGCAGCCGCAGCCGGAAGGGCTGCGCGATACCCTGCTGCTGGAGCCCCTGGAAAACGAGTTGGAGCCCTACCGCCAGCTCACGTTTCGGCTGCCGCTGAACGGGCAAACCCAGTGGGTATCGCTCAGCAAGGCCCTGCTGGAAACCCATGACGTGCAGCGCCTGATTGTGCTGTTGCTGGTGGGGGTGCTGGGTACGCTGCTGCTGGGCGTGGTGGGGCTCAACCGCTGGCTGACCCGCCGCCTCTGGGCCCCGTTTGAGCAGACCCTCCACCAGCTGCGCGGCTACGACGTGCGCCAGCACCAGGTGCTGCACCTGCCTGATGCCCACATTGAGGAGTTCGCCCAGCTCAACCACACGCTCACCCACCTGAGCGAGCGGGTCGCGGCCGACTACATGTTGCTCAAAGCGTTCACGGAAAACGCCGCCCACGAAACCCGCACCCCGCTGGCCATCATGCAGGCCAAGCTGGAACAGCTGCTCCAGCTGCCGGATTTGCCCGCGCCGGCCGGCCCTTGGTGGGCGACCTGTACGCGGCCGTGCAGCGGCTGGCCCGCCTGCACCAGGGGCTGACGCTGCTCAGCAAAATTGAGAACCAGCAGTTTGCCGCCGCCCAGCCGGTGCCGCTGGCCGAGCTGCTGCGCGAAAAGCTGAGCCAGCTGGAGGAATTCATCCAGCAGAAGGAGTTGCAGCTGGACGTGCAATTAAATGCCGCGCCGTTGCTTATGCTGCACCCCGCGCTGGCCGATTCGCTGCTCAGTAACCTGCTGCACAACGCCATCCGGCACAACTTGCCGGGCGGCCTGTTGCGGTGCAGCTGCGTGCCACCGAGCTGGTCATCACCAATGCCGGCCCCGCCCTGGCGGCGCAGCAGAAACCCGCACAGTTTTTCGAGCGGTTTCGCAAGCAGAATGCCGCTTCGGACTCGCCCGGCCTGGGGTTGTCCATCGTGCAAAGCATCACGACCTTCTATGGCTTTACCGTGGCATACGACTACGCCCCGGATTCGGCGCGGCATACGCTGCGTGTCCGGTTCGCTTCAGCGGTTCCCCGCCCCTGACCCCTACAGAATGTGCACAGAATTGCGCTCTACGTTTGGGGCGTACCTGCTGCTTTTTTGTATGCCCCGCTCCGTGTTGCTCCCCTGGCTGTGCTGGCTGCTCCCCCTGTTCCCGTCCCGGGCCCAGACGGCGCCTGCTGTTTCGGTACCGCCTTCCTGCGTGACTCCACCACCCGCCCGCCGCTCTGGCAGGGGCCGGTGGCGCGGGCGCTGCTGGTGCCTACGCTGCTGCTCACGGCCGGCGCCCTGACCACCCATCGGGTGGAGGCGCTGGAATCAGACGAGGAGCTGCGGGAGGAAATCCGCGAGCATATGGGCCGGCCCACGACGACGCTCGACAACCAGCTCCGGTACCTACCAGGGGCCGTAACGCTCGGCCTGGGCCTGGCCGGGGTGCCGGGCCGTCACAAACCCGTGGACCAGCTGCTGCTGGCGGCGCTGGCCTTCACCCTCAACGATGCGGTGACCAGCAACCTGAAGAAGCTCACGCAGGTGCAGCGCCCCGACGGTTCCGACTTCCATTCCTTTCCCAGCCAGCACACCAGCCTGGCCTTCGCCTCGGCTACGTTTCTGCACAAGGAATACGGCGGGCGTAGCGTCTGGTACAGCGTGGGCGGCTACTCGCTAGCAGCGGCCACGGGAGGTATTCGCATGGCCAAAGACGTGCATTGGTTTTCCGATGTGCTGGCCGGAGCCGGCGTGGGCATTCTGTCAACGCAGGCCGCGTACTGGCTGTACCCGCTGGTAACAAAACCACTGCGCAAGGTGCTGGGCAACCGGGCGCTGGTCGTGCCCAGCTACCAGCAGGGGGCCATCGGGGCCACCGCCGTCATGGCGTGGTAAGGCAAGAGAAGGAAACTACAGAATGCCTTCAGAATCGTGCGGGAGCTTTGTCGGGCTAACCTGCGCCAACGAGCCAGCGCATGGCTTCCTCACTAACGGTCCCTCCCATTGCCCAGCAAAAAACAGATAAAAACAAGCCTGTTGCGTACCTGGCTCACGGCCTCTCTGGGCCTGTGCGCCGCCGCTGCCTCCGCCCAACAAGTGGACAGCCTCTCCTTTATCCGCTCCAAGCGCATGTCGGATGCCGACCTGGCCAAAAAACGGGAAGGCCTGTTCGTGACCGGCTTGCCCGACCTCTCGTCCGACCCGGTGACGGGCTTCGGTGTGGGGGTTAAAACCAACATCATCTGGAACGGCACCCGCGACAACCCGCTGTTTGCCTACACGCCCTACCTCACACGCCTGCGCGCCAACGCGGCGTACTTTACCACCAACGCCCGCGAGCTGACGCTGTCCCTGGACGTGCCCTACTACAAAGGCACGCGCTGGCGTTACCGCGTGGACTTCAAGGCCCAGCAAAACCCGGCCAACCTGTACTTCGGCTCGTCCGAAACCACGCTCGGCCGCCTGCGCCTGCCCTCCAACCCGGACGAGACGTTTGCCACCTACGCGGAATATGACGCGGCCCGCAAAACCCTGCGGCCCGGGCAGGCCGGCGAAGCCGCCGAGGTCACCGATGCGCTGTCCAACCGGTTCCGGGAAACCGAGTTCATGCTCAACCTCAAAGCTGACTACGCCCTGGGCAAAGGTCGCTGGCGCGTGATGGGCGGCTACGAGATTCAGCACCTCTCCTACGACACGTTCCAGGGCACCAAGGCCGAGGCCACCCGTAACGGCGAAGAAACCACGGCGCCTAACGGCACGTCGCTACTGCAGCGCGATGCCCAGCAGGGGCGCATCTTTGGCCTGGACGGGGGGTGGGTGTCCATTATCCAGACGGCGCTGATTCACGACACGCGCGACTTTGAGCCCGACCCGACCCGCGGGGTATACTTTGAAGCCGCCAACGAGTTTTCCAGCCCCGCCATCGGTTCGCAGTTCAGTTTCAACAAGCTGTTTTTCCAGGGCCGGGCCTACCGCAAGCTGCCCGTGGGTCCGCGCACGGTGCTGGCCGGGCGGGTCGGCGCGGGCACCATTTTCGGGAAAGAAGCGCCGTTTTTTGAGTTTCAGGACCAGTGGAGCCCCGACGGCAGCATCAACGCCCTGGGCGGGCGGCAGTCGCTGCGGGGCTACCGGGCCAACCGCTTCCTGGCCCGCTCGCTGGCCTTTGCCAACGCCGAGCTGCGCATCCGGCTGGCCGATGTCAAGCTGGGCAAGCAGAACTTCGGGCTGGGCGTGGCCCCGTTCGCGGACGCCGGCACGGTGCGCGACCGGTGGCAGGACCTAGGCTTTCGCGACGTCCGGTTTTCGTACGGAGCCGGGGCGCGCATTGCCTGGAACCTGTCCACCATGCTCTACGCGGACTACGGGGTGTCCAAGGAAGACCGGCTGTTCTACTTCGGCATCGGCCAGAATTTCTAACCCCGTGGCGGCGCGGCGCTTCCCGGCCGGTTGTTCGGGTTTGATAGCGGCACCGTGCGCCATTTGGCTTATTCTTTCGCGCCTCCCTGGCCCATGCCCGTAGAATTCCTCAGTGACGAGCAGGCCGCCCGCTTCGGCTGCTACGCCGACGAGCCCAGCCCCGAACAGCTGGCCCGGTTCTTTTACCTGAGCGCAGCCGATGGCCACCTCCTGGCCGCGCGCCGACGCCCCGCCAACAAACTCGGGTGTGCCGCAGCTCTGCACCCTGCGCTTTTTGGGCACCTTTCTGACCGACCCGCTGCGGGTACCGGCCGTGGTGGTGCAGACGCTGGCCGAGCAGCTGCACCTGCCTGCGGACGCCTTGGCCGCGTACCGGACCCGGCCGAACACGTGGTACGACCACCAGGCCCGGATTGTGGCCCACCTCGGGTACACCCCGTTTGACGGGCGGCAGACGTTCCGGCTCACCCGCTGGCTCTACGCGCAGGTGCTGACGAGCACCGTCCGGCCCAGCGTGCTGTTTGATTTGACCACGGCCCACCTGGTCGCCCAGCGGGTCGTCTTGCCCGGCGTTTCGTTACTCGCCCGCCTGATTGCGCGGGTCCGCGAGCGCACCGGCCGCCACCTCTACCGCCAGCTGCGCACCCGCCTGAACCCGTCCCAGCAAGCGGCGCTGGAAACCCTGTTGACCGTGCCGGCCGGCGAGCGGCTCACCCACCTGGAGCGCCTGCGCACCCCGCCCACCCGCGTGTCCGCCCCGGCGCTGGCGGCCGCTTTGCGCCGGGTGGGCGAAATCCGCGCCCTGGGCGTGAGCGCCGTGCCCGTGGCCGACTTACCCGAAGCCCGGTTGGCGCGCCTGGCCCGCCATGCCCAGCTGGCTTGGGCACAGACGCTGGTGCGCATGGGCGAGGAACGCCGGCTGGCCACGCTGCTGGTCTTCGCCCAGACCCTGGAGCGCACCGCTACGGACGACGTGCTCGACCTCTTCGACAGCCTGCTCACGTCGCTGGCCCTGCGGGGCGAAACCAAGCGCCGGCGCGAACGCCTGCGCTCGCTCAAGGACCTGGACCAGGCCGCGTTGCTGCTCCAACAGGCCGTGGAACTGCTGCTCGACGAGGCCGTACCGGCCGGGCAGGTACGCCAGCAGGTGTTCGACCGCCTGGGCCAGGCGCCCTTGCGCGCTGCGGCGGCCACCGCAGGAACTAGCCAGTCCGCCGGAGGACCCGCTGGCCGAAGCCTTGAGCGGCAGCTACGCCACGGTGCGCCGGTTCCTGCCCGCCTTGCTGGCCGGCGTCGCCTTCGAGGGGACGCCCACCGCCAAACCGCTGCTGGAGGCCTGGGCCTTTTTGCAGCAGCAGGAAGCCGGCGGTCGGGGCCGCCCGAAGTGGTCGGCCGCGCCCCGCACGGTCGTCCCGAAGGGGTGGGCCCGGCGGGTGTTTCCCGCCAAAGGGGAAGTGAATCCCCAGGCGTACACCCTCTGCGTACTGGAACGGCTGCAGCACGCCGCGCCGCCGCGACGTGTTCGTGCCGACCAGCGAGCGCCACGCCGACCCACGGGCCGAACTGTTGCGCGGGGACGCCTGGGAAGCCGCCCGGGATTCGGTGGCCCGGGCCCTGGACCGCTCCCTGGACCCGGCAGTGGAACTGGCCCGTCTGGGGCAACTGCTGCGCACGGCGTATGCGGACGTTGGGGAGAACCTGGCGCAGCACACCACCCTGCAGGTGGTCGAGCAAGACGGTCAGCCGGTCGTCACCCTCAGCGCCTTACCGGCGCAAGAAGAGTCCGAGCACCTGGTGCACGTGCGCGAGCAGCTGGCGGCGGCCCTGCCCCAGGTCGAAGTAGCGGCCCTGTTGCGGGAGGTGGACGCGTTTACCGGCTTTTCCCTCGCCTTTACCCACGTGGCCGACGGGCAGCCCGCCGCCGCCGACCTGCCGCTCAGTATCTGTGCCGGCTGTTGGCCCAGGCGTGCAACCTGGGGCTAAAAACCGTGGCCCGGGCCGACGTGCCGGCCCTGACGCTGGCGCGCCTGGCGTGGGTGCAGCAAAACTACCTGCGCGCCGAAACGCTCACCGCCGCCAATGCCCGCCTGGTGGATGCCCAGGCGGGGCTGCCATTGGCCCAGGCCTGGGGCGGCGGGGAGGTGGCCTCGGCCGACGGCATGCGCTTCGTGGTGCCTGCGCACGCTGCACGCGGGCTGGAACCGCAAATACTTCGGCTCCCAGCGCGGGGTGACGTACTATAACTTCACCAGCGACCAGTTCACGGGCTTTCACGGCATCGTCATTCCCGGTACGCTGCGCGACTCTTTGTTCATCCTGGCCGGGTTGCTGGAACAACAAACCCGCCTGGACCCGCGCGAAATCATGGCCGATACCCACGGCTACAGCGACGTGGTATTTGGCCTGTTTTCGCTGCTGGGCTACCGCTTCAGCCCCCGCCTGGCCGACTTGGCGGACCAGCGCTTCTGGCGGCTGGAAAAAGAGGACGACTACGGTCCGCTCAACGAGTTGGGCCGCCACGTGGTCAACGCCCGCCTGATTCACGCCCACTGGGACGACATGCTGCGCCTGGCCGGCTCTCTGAAACTCGGCAAAGTCAAGGCCACGGCCGTCAGCACCCTGCAGCGAGCGGGCTCGCTCTCGCTGGGGCGGGCGGTCGCCGAATTGGGCCGCGTCGAAAAAACATTGTATTTATTAGCCTACGTGCAGGACGAGGCCTACCGCCGGCGCATCCTGGTGCAGCTCAACCGGGGCGAGGGGCACGCCGTGGCCCGGGCCGTCTTTCACGGCAAGAAAGGGGAGCTGCGCCAGCGCTACCGCGAGGGCATGGAAGACCAGTTGGGCGCCCTTGGACTCGTGGTCAACGCCCTGGTGCTGTGGAACACCCGCTATCTGCAGCACGCCCTGGAACGGTGGCAGCAGACGGAAGGCGTGCTGAACCCGGACGACGTGGCGCGCCTCTCGCCCTTGCTGCACGAGCACGTTAACATGCTGGGCCGCTACGATTTCAGCCTGCCCGAAGACATTGCCGCCGGCGAAATGCGCCCGTTGCGCAACCCCGCCAACTGGGAAGAACGGCTGGTCGAATTTCCTTAGCGTTGTTTTCCGTTCCTACTCGGTGCGACCCCTAGTAGGCGATGTGGTGGCTGATTTCGAGCTTGGCTTCGGCCAGGCCGGGGAAACTGCCGCCGTCGAGCAGTTCGGCTTTGAAGCGGCTCCAAAAGGACTCGGCGTGGGCGTTATCGTAGCAATTGCCGCGCCGGCTCATGCTTTGCACGGCCCCGTGGCGGGCCAGTAAGTCCTTGAAGCGGGTGGCCGTGTACTGGCTGCCCTGGTCGGAGTGCACGACCAGCCCGGCCGGGGGGCGGCGCACGACCAGGGCGCGACGGAGCGCCTCGCTGACTAGGTCCTCCGGCATGGTGTCGCGTACGTCCCAGCCCACGATTTTGCGCGAGCAGCGGTCGAGCCAGACGGCCAGGTAGAGCCAGCCGCCGCCCTGGCGGGGCAGGTAGGTGATGTCGCCCACCCAGACCCGGTTCGGGGCGGTGGGGCCGGCTGGCCGAGCAAGCGGTTAGGCGCCGCGCGCACGGCCGGGTCCGAGTCGGTGGTGCGGGGCACAAACGAGCGCGGCTGCTGGGCCCACAAGCCGCGCCTTTAGCACGCGGCGGATGCGCCAGCGGCCCACCGCGTGGCCTTGCGCCTGTACCTCCGCCCGCAGCCGGCGGGTGCCGTAGCGTTGGTTGTGGTGCGCAAATACCTCGCGCACGGCCAGTTGCCAGGCCGGCTCGACCACCGGCTGCTGCCGGCGGCGCTGCCACGCATAGTAGGCGGCCGGGGCCACGCGCAGCACCTGGCAAAGCTGGCGCACGGGTACGTGGGCCCGGCGTTGGGCGATGTGCTGGTAGGTGCTCACCGGGTCGGCTGGCCGAAGATGACCAAGGCTTTTTTTAAAATGTCGAGCTCCTGCTCGGCCCGTTTCAGTCGGCCCGCAGGGCGCGCACTTCCGGGTCGCGCGCCACTTCCTCACTGCCCACTTCGGCCACGAGCTGCGCCTGCTGCCAGCGGTAGAGCAGCTTGGGGCTGATGCCCAACTGCCGCGCCGCCGCTTGGGTGCTGCGGCTCTCGCTGGCCAGGCGCAGGGCCTCGGTCTTAAACGCCTCGTCGTATTTACGCCGTTTGTCGGGCGACGCCCCGTTCTTTTTGGCTGTCATCACAGAAGAAATATACGTCCTTCTTCTGTCCGTCTTGCCTAGACCACCTCAGGGACAGATGGGCTATTCTAAGGCAAAGGAAACAGGTCAAATCGATGCTACCTACGGCTCAATGCCCTTTCCGGGTACGTAGGAGCCCTTTTTTAGCACTTGCCGCTACACCTGGTATGGTTAGGTCAGCCGGGTTAACTCCTCAGTAAGGCCTTAGTATCGCGTTGAATAACCGCCTGCCAGGTGCTACTACCTCGCTTTCCGGCTTATAAAACCTATTAGTTCACGAAAATGCATAGCTCGACTGTAGGTGGTGGGCCAGCTAAAAAATAGATTTTATAAGCCTTGGGGTCCTTGTGGGCACCATTTTCCTGGTTAGGGCTCCCTGCTGGCCTGCTACAGTTGCCGCTGAAGATGCTGGCGAAGGAAACCTGTGAGACTTATAAAATCTATTAATGAGCCCTTCGTGAGCTTTCAGCGTAGTTTTTAAGTACCTTTGGGGTTGGTAAGAGTGTTCTAAATAGTAGAAAAAGGTAAAAAAATCTTTAAAAAGTGCAATCGCGTTTTGTGCTTATTTAGACTCCTTTTTTTGTTGTTTTCGTTCGGGTATCGCCCTAAACCACCACTTTAAATGCTTTTGTACCCCAGCTTCAACAAGTTTGTGAGTATTTTAAGTATTTAAGGTACAGGGGCCACAACTTTTTGTATCACAGCAACTTAAGCCGCTTCAGTAATAGGTTTTATAAGCGAGCTAATAGGTTTTATAAGCCAAGTAATAGGTCTCATAAGCGGACTAATAGGTTTTATAAGTCCAGCTAATAGCTTTCATAAGCTGATTAATAGAGCGTCCTTGCATAAGCTATTAATTCGCTGTCTGGGCCCAACTAATAGATTTTATAAGTCACTTCGGGTGCGGCCCCAGGAGCAGCCCGAAGCTGACGGCCCTGAACTAATAGGTTTTATAAGCCGAACTAATAGCTTTTATAAGTCTCGCGGAAAGCTCGCGCCCGGCTAACTAATAGCTTTCATAAGTCTAACTAATAGCTTTTATAAGCCGCCTTGGCCCTGCGCCAGTTCCTTGCTCATAGATTCAGGATTTGGCTCTATTAGTTTCCGATTTAAGCCGTATGTTTGCTTTGTATCACCCCAGTAGCTGCGTATGGCCGCGCCCGAATCCACCGTTCCGATTGAAATCCGGCAGCACAACGCGCTGACGACGGCCCGCTACGAGATGAGCGCCTGCGAGATGGACATTGTCTTTTCGCTGCTCTCCAAGCTCACCAAGCAGGATAAGGCCGGCACCATCTACGAAATCCGGGTGCAGGAGCTCATGGAGATGACCGGCCGCACCTGGAACTACAAGCAGCTGCTCGAATCCACCGAGAACCTCAACAGCCGCGTCTACCACATCGAGAACGGCAAGACCCTGTTGCAGGTGAGTCTGCTGGCCTCGGCGCTGTACCGCAAGGGCGAGGGCACCATTGAGCTGGAGATATCCGAGCGCATGCGGCCTTTCCTGATTGACCTGAAAAGCAACTTCACGTCCTACCGCTTGCAGGCCGCCTTCAGCTTGAGCAGCAAGTACGCCAAGCGCATCTACCAGCTGGCCTCGCAGTGGAAGGACATCGGGGAAACCAAGACCTACTCGCTGGACGAGTTCAAGGGCATGCTCAAGCTCAAGGACCCGGCCGGCAAGGAGCCCGAGCAGTACTCCCAGATTTCGGCCCTGCAGAAGTACGTGCTCGACGTGGCCACGAATCAAATCAACGAGCACACCGACCTGCGCATCAAGTACGAGCTCCTGAAAAAGGGCCGCTCCTACCAGAGCATCAAGTTCTACGTCAACACCCAGGTACCCCAGCAGCTGCCCATCCCCTTCGAGCTGGAAGCCGACGACGCCAAGGTGCAGCTGGCCCGCAAGCACCTTGAAACCTTAGGCATCGCCGAGCCCGCTGGTGCAGGACATTCTGCAGTCGTCCAAGCACGTGGATGCGCTGTTTGCCTTCATCTACAAGCTGAAAACCGATAAAATCAAGGCCACCAAGAACCCGGGCGGCCTGTTTTTGAAAATGCAGGGGCTGCGCTAACCTATATATTACTTAAGTGGGGAAAGGGCCCCTTCGTGCCTGCGGCTTATCGGCTGCGGAAACGAAGGGCCCCTGCATGTTGCTGGTTTGCCAAATGCTGTTGGAGTAGCAGCCGATTCTTCCCCTTGCGGATATGCTCGCCAAGCCCTCTACGGAGGAATTGCTAGCGTCTGGCCAAGCAAGGAGCCTACGCTACCGGTCTTGTTGCTCCTCCAAAGACCGGCCCAACGAGTTCCGAAAGCCTGAGTGAACACTCTTAAGGCTAATCAGTATTAAGGCGTACTAAAAATATTTTTAGATTGGTCTAAATTTCGTTCTTTTGCCTAAACTTATCCTTGCTCCTATGCGGCTGCACACGTACGTAACAGGACCGGGACTGCGCCGCAGCGCGGTGGCCGCAGCGGCGCTGGGGTTCATGCTAGCCTCGTGCGAGCTGATTTTTCCCGCTGCCCCAGCCGACGACGCCGCGCTGGACGGCCCCGTAGCAGGCCTTACGCCCGAGCAGCACGCGCAGTTTCTGCGCGGAGACGTAGCCTTCAACGACGAGGTATTCACCTCCCGCACGGGCCTGGGGCCGGTCTTCGTAGCCGCGAGCTGCGGCAGCTGCCACGCCGGCGACGGCAAGGGCCACCCGTCAACCACGCTCACGCGTTTCGGACAGGTGGACAGCACCGGCAACTTGTTTCTGGCCCGCGGCGGCCCGCAGCTGCAGCACCGGGCCTTGCCGGGCTTTCAGCCTGAGCAGCTGCCGGCCGGGGTGGCGCACAGCCGCTTTACCCCCCCGGCCAACACGGGCCTGGGCTTTCTGGACGCGGTGCCAGACCAAACCCTGCTGGCCCTGGCCGACCCGCAGGACGCGGACGGCGACGGCATCAGCGGCCGGCCCAACTGGATTCAGGCCCCGGGCTACGTCACCGAGCGCCCCGTCACCCGCACCCGGGGCGGGCGGCACCTCGGGCGCTTCGGCAAAAAAGCGGCTGCCTACGACTTGCTGCACCAAACGGCCACGGCCTACAACCAGGACATGGGCATCGTCTCCAGCTACGAAGCCCGGGACGCCCACAGCGGCCAGCTGGCGGATCCCGAAGTCAGCAACCAAACCGTGCTGGACGTGGT
>NZ_CP188174.1:0-167872 GCF_049949205.1 Hymenobacter sp. 102 | reverse complement strand
CGACGCTGACGCTGTTATTGGCAGCGCTGGCGGAACTGGTGCAGCAGTACCCTGACGTGCTGGAAAGCACCTCGGCCACCAAGCTGAAAAACTACTATCTGTTCAATGCCGAAGAAGAGGGTGCGCTTCGCTACAAGCTCATGCTCACCCGGGGTGATAAGCAGTCCTTAATTGACGTGCTGGAAGGGCATCCCAAACCACCCGTCGAGGTGGCCAGCAACGTGCGGCGCAACTACGAATACTTCCGCAAGCACCTGACCCTGAAAATGCCCGGACGGTATATGCGGCCTGCAGCGGCTATTTATCGTGGATGTGGCGCTGGAGCGCGGCGTTGACAACCCGCAGATGATATTCGAGAGCATGAACTCGACGGGGCTGGCGCTTTCGCAGGCCGACCTGATTCGAAACTACGTACTCATGGGCCAGGAGCCTAAAACGCAGGCTCGGCTCTACGAGCACTATTGGTTCCCGATGGAACAGCTGTTTGGGGAGCACTACGCGAACTACTTCGACTGGTTTGTCCGGGATTATCTGACGCTCAAAACCGGGCATATTCCCCGCATCGACGGGGTGTATGCCAGCTATAAAACCTTCCTGAAAGACACGAAAGTGCCCGCGGTGGTGGAAGAGCGGCTACGCGACCTGCACCGCTACGCCGGGTATTACGTGCGCATCGTGCTGCCCGAAGCCAATCACGAAGCGGACGTGCGGCTGCGCAGAGCGCACCAGGATTTGTTGGAGCTGCGGGCCGATACCGCTACCCCGTTTCTGCTGGAAGTATACGCGGACTACGAAGACGGGCATCTGACGGCCGAGGAGCACGAGCAGGTGGTTCGCCTGATTGAGGCCTATGTGTTCCGGCGCGTCGTGTGCGGCATTCCCACCAATAGCCTGAACAAAACCTTCGCGGCCTTGGGGCGGCTGGTTCGCAAGCCACAGTACCTGGAAAGCCTGTATGCGGCCTTTCAGCTAAAAGACAGCTACCGTCGCTTTCCCACGGACGCGGAGTTTAAGCGCGAGTTTCAGGACCGGGATTTATACAACCTGCGGCTCCGCAACTACATCCTTGACCGGCTGGAAAACTTCGGGCGCAAAGAGCGGGTGCTGGTCGATGAATACACCATCGAGCATATTCTGCCCCAGAACGAAAACCTATCCAAAGCCTGGCGGGATGAATTGGGACCGGAGTGGCGTCGGATACAAGAGGAACGTCTGCACACCATCGGCAACCTCACGCTGACGGGCTATAACTCCCGGTTGAGCGACAAGCCGTTTGCTTTCAAGAAAACAGTGGAGGGAGGCTTTGCCGACAGCCCCATCCGCCTGAATGCCGGCGTAGCCAAGGAAGCCCAGTGGACGGAGGACGCCATCAAGCGGCGCGGGCAGACCCTGGCCACGAAGGCCCTGAAAATCTGGGTGGCCCCGGCATTAACCGACGCGCAGTTAACCCCCTACCGTGAACCGGAGGCCGCTGCCGATGGGGAGTACAAATTGGAGCAGTTTAACTTTCTGACCGGCGAGATGGGCGATTTATTTCATGCCTTTCAGAAGCGAGTGCTCAACCTGGATGCCACGGTTAAGCAGGAGGTAAAGAAGCTGTACATCGCCTTCAAGCTGGACACCAACTTTGTGGACGTCATACCGCAGAAAAGCCGGCTACGCCTTTCGCTGAACTTACCCTTTGAAGAAATTCGGGACCCTCGCAACCTCTGCAAGGATGTGCGGGGCCTGGGCCGCTGGGGCAATGGGGAGGCAGAAGTCGGCCTCGCCTCGCCCGCCGACCTGGACGATGCCATGCATTTAGTCCGGCAAGCCTACGAATGGCAACTGGAGAACTGAGTGCCGGAGCCAGCAGTTCGTTCGTATTGACTTTTCTTTCCGAAAGCCGTATCTTTGCCCTACAAAAAAGTATCCGCCACATCGGCTTTGCCGGTGCTGTTTGGTTGGTACCGTAAAATTCTTCGGTCACAAGTTTCGGCTTGCTGTTTGACCGGAAGCCCACCCCGCTGAGGGTGGGTTTTTTTTTGCCTGCCGTTCTGCCCTATGCCGCCCCGTCCCATCCGCCACTTCACCAAGCCAGCTATTGATTTTACCCAGCAGCTGCAGAAGCTGCAGGCTAGGGCTTGGTGGTGGCAGACGAGCCGCGAGCCCTGCGTTACCTGGCCAACATCAGCTATTACCGACTCAGTGGCTACTGGGGCAGCTTTCTGGTGCCGGGTACTAGCCAGTTTCAGCCCGGCACTACTTTCGACGACATTCTGCACCGTTATCAGTTCGACAAGCAGCTGCGCCTACTCTGCCTGGAAGCCATTGAGAGGCTGGAAATATCGTTTCGCACCCAAATCATTTACCACATCACCCGCTATACCGGCGACAACAACTGGTACGAGCAGGCCCGCTTCTTCAAGCGCGGCACCCCGGCGGAACAGGCGGCTTCCTCCAAACTCCTTTCCACTATTCGGGGGGAGTTGGACCGTGCTAAAAGCAAAACATTTATCGCCGATTACTACCACTTCTACGACCAGCCGCGTAACCCGCCCGCCTGGATGGTGCTGGAACTGCTCTCCTTCGGCACACTCTATAACCTGTTTACCCAGTTTGTGGACACCACGCCCAAGCTGGCCATTGCCAACCATTTCAACCTAGCGTTACGGGTGTTTGACTCCTGGATGCAAAGCATCAACGATGTCCGCAACAAGTGCGCGCACCACGACCGGCTCTGGGACATTTCCATGAAGCCCATGCTCTCCAATCAGCGGGGCCACGCCGGCTACTGGCTTACGGAACACAATGTCACGGCCATCAACACCAAAATTTATTACACCCTCTCCATCTTCAACTTCCTGATGGTGAAGGTCAGCCAGACCTCCAGCTTTGGACGGCGCGTGGTAGCGCTACTGCGCGAATACGACCTCATTACGCCGGGCCTACACCGGCAACACATGGGTTTTCCGGCCGGCTGGGACCAGGAGATTATGTGGCTGGAGCCATAGATACCGGCAATATTAGCGTTGTTTCCCCTCTGTACCATCATTTTTAGTTCTGCCCCAGACCGTATGACGTTTGATGATGATTCCGCCGCACGTTTTGAAGCCGATTTTCCCTCGTTCGACGCTTCGTTTGCCGTGACGTATGAAGACGCACTACGCCTGGTGCGGGGGTATCTGCGCGCTTACGAGCCGGCGGCCCTGCCGGAGCTACTGAACCGCTGCGCGGACCTGGGCGTGGCAGTTGATGCGCAGCAGCTGGACTGGGTATACTATGGCCCCCTTGTTAAGCAGGAGCCCAAGCTGATTCAAAGCCTACTGGATGTCTTCGGCTACCAAGCTACCTTGTTGGGCTTTGATGTCGGGCCGACACGGGGTAAGATGCGCTACATGCTCTTCCTGAAGACAAAGGGTCGTCTGGCTCGCTTTCAACAGGAACTGGCAGACTTTGATGCGGAAGTATAGAAGCGGCTGTTCTTCCAATTGGGCGGATTTACACGCTAAGCATTGCGTTGGCTCGCGCACGGGCCACTAGAGTTGGAGCAGAATTTCCCGTTAAGGAGCAGTACAGCTTCTCCGTATTTTTGAGCTTCCTCCTTCCTATCGTTCCTGCGCATGGACCAGCTCCGCATGATAGAATACCAGCCGCGCTACTGGCGCGTGGTGTATCCGGCAGTCGTGCTGGAGCACGAAGCGTTATTCCAGCAGGGTAAAGCGCTGCACACCTCTGCGCCGCAAGAGGCGGAGCGAATCTACCGGCGTATTATGGCCGCCTGCGGGGAACTGCACCTAGACGCGGTTTCGCATTTGGGAATGCTGCTCAATAACCGAACGCCCGGCTTGGGCCTTACCTATCTCATGCAGGCCTTTATGCAGGCCCGGCTACTGTTTCCCAAAGCCTTTGAGGAAGGCCGGGACGTATTGCTTTATGAGTCCACTGGTAATGGCTTCGTGCTAACGGCCTATTATGCCATGGGTGTCGAGTTGCAGAAAGCGAAGCGGTGGGCCGAGGCGCTGGCCCTATTTGAATTTCTAGTGCTTATCAATCCAAAGGACAACCACGGGGCAGGAAGGTGGATTGCGGGCCTGAAAGAGCGACTAGCTACCATGGGGGGCAATCCGGACCCAGCGGCAATTTCGCTGGTTAGACCTTAGCCTGTGGCAATCGACTCCGGAAAATTATGGAATCAGGTGGTGCTCCTGATGGCCTTATCGGTCAGCTTTTGGACTACATATCTAACCAAGGCCAAATCTGCGCTGTGTGGCGTCTTCGACCAGTGAAGCAGGTGCAGTTCAGTCCTTAATGGCTGCATCTCTCCTACGCGCTGTATCCTGGGTGGAACGGGCTGTTCGTTGTGTAGGCAGTGCCACGCTTTATCGGAATTAGCCGGCTTGGGGCAAGTCAAAGGAATGGCACGTAGGCGTAAGATGAGCAGTATACGCTTTATAAAAATAATAGTATTAAATAGTAAAAAAGTGCAATCCCATTTTTTGGCTTTTATGCTCTTTTTTACTGTTTTGTTTGTCTGCTTTTCGGGGTTCTGACGGGTTTTATACCATCCCTAAAAGCTTCCTTCTCGGGGAAACTACATAGTTGGAATTTTTACTGATTGTCTTTTAAAAAAGACAAGGTAGTTCACTATAAGGAGTAGGAAGCATTAAAAGGAGTTTTACCCCTACTGGCTGAACTGAATAAAAGGAGCTTTACCCCCACTCATTTCTCGATTAAAAGGAGTTTTACCCCTACCCTGGAAATGATTAAAAGGAGTTTTACCCCTACCTATTAGGAGTTGATAATTTCTTACTCCTTTTATTTCGTGTTACTTTGTCACTCTCTATCCCCAACTGTCCTTCTGCATTTGGAATCTAGCCGCTATGAGTAACAAGAAAGTGACCACCGCCTCGCTACCCCTGGGGCTGGTCTACGAGCCGCAGCACAAGGAGCTGGTGAAGCAGCATTGGAACGTAACCTTCTCCCGGCAGCGGAAGATGAGCGTGCTGGCGAAGCGTATTATGGCACGGGTGCTCGACCAAATCCGGGATGATGACTTTGAGCTGCGGCCCTTCTACCAGATGCGCGTCAGCGACGTGGTAGTGGACGCCGGCGTGAAGGCCGAAACCGTCTATAAAGAGGTGGAGGGTGCTATTCTGGAACTGCTGGCGGTTATCTGGACATTCAAGAGCCCGGACTCGTCGGAGTGGCGGGCCCGCCACCTGCTCGATACCAGTAAGGATGAGACGGCCGGGTATAAAAACGGTATTATATCTATACCGCTGAATCCGGCGCTATCCGACTACTTCATCAACGTAGCCCATTATACCAGCTACCAGCTCTCGCACTATATGCGGCTGAAAAGCTGGTACTCCATGCGGTTCTTCGAGATACTATCTGCGTTCAAGGATACCGGCTTCTGGGAAGTTACCATTGAGGAATACCGGACGCTGATGGATTGCGGCCCGGTGCTGGACAAGCGCCAGCAGCCCAAAAAAGACAAGTCCGGCAAGGTGCTCATGAAGTACCCGCTGGTGAAAGACCTGGTGCACTACACCACTAAAGAGCCGCTGGAGGAGCTGGCCGAAAGCGACGTGGCCTTTACCATGCAGCCTGTCTACGAAGCTGAGCGGGCCACCCGGGGCCGGCCCCGGATTGTGCGGCTACGCTTTGAGTTAAATCAGAAGCAGCAAACCAAGATTCCGGCCTCCTGGCTGGCCGACCCGGTCACGGCCTCACTCATCGAGCGACTCCGCGCCTGGAAGGTCACTGACCGCAACATCGCGCTTCATGCCCCTACCCTGGGCCGCGACGGGGTAAAGAAGATTCTGCGGGAGTGGGACCTGAAAGCTATTCATCCAACGGACCGCATCAACAGCAAGGAAAAGTATTGCAACACGGCTATTTCGCGGGCGGCGAAGCAGTTACTGGCCGAGCAGAAAGCCGAAGCGCTGCAGGTTCGCAAGGACCTGCAGCTTGGCCTGTTCGCGACGGCAGCCGACAAAACGTAACTAGCGTTTGAGGTTTACCTTACATGCTCGTAGGGGGAGGCCACAAAAAAAAGAGAATCCATATCTTCACTGACCTTTAACCTTCAAAACACAAGCTTGTGTCGACCACTGAAATCCTCAAGGAAGCATATACGCTCATCGACAATAAAATTAGCCAAAGTACATTTATCGACATAAGTGAAACGATTATTGACTCTTTGATAAAAAAATTTGGCAAAGGCACCGTTAGCAGATACGCTGGCAGCGATGACACCAGTGAAATAAACAATGTGTTAACCCATGTCATAGAAGTAGGGAGCCTGAAGGCAATGAAGGACGCAGGGTTGATAATTAATACTAACACTTTGACGGATAGATGCATTGCGACTGCTTTCATTATGAATCATTCGCTTGCCCAAGTTTTAAAACAAAAGGGTGCTTTTAATTATAGCCGCGATGGCTATTTTACATTCGATGGTGTTCAGATTCTAGCTGGGAGAATCCATGAACTTTGTGGCATTCATCTTAGCTATAACAATCTGCCTCAACATGTGAAGAATGACACATTTACAGTAGACGAATTATTCACATTCTATTTAGGAGATTATTATGTTAAAAAGAATATTCCCCCATTCTCTATTGTTTGCAAACCTTCTGTAGAAACTATTAACTATGGTTCCATCGCTTCTGAGAAAAATCTTGCAGACGCTATGAAGTCATGGGAAAATTGCTTGTTTGATATAAGCAACAGTCAACTAAGAGTTTCGCATAATGGTGAGATAATATTTGAAAGCCCTCTTGAGCTGATTGAAGCTGACGAAATTTATGAAACGTTTTTAGGCAATATCAACTCGTTTCAGAAATTTAGATTCCTCAAATCCGGTAATACAGCATCGCTCATCATGAATGCTGTGCATAAGAAGCATCAGTTTACCATAGCAAGCGTACTACCGCACGGCTTTGCAATAACCTATACGTACTAAAACATGTCACATGCACTAAGTACAGAGTACATAATGCACATAAGCTCGTATTTCAAGAACAATAACTCTCTTTATCCTCCAGGCATGGTTGCAATAAACCTCGAACTACTTAGCGAGGTGTCACTGCCAGGTTCTGACCTGCCTTATAATTCTATAACCAATAGGTATGTTCATTGGGAGTTAATGAATACTCCAAAGCAATCATCCAGTGTTTTTGAGCTTGCAGACACAATGATGATATATTTTTGGAATTACTGGACCATGCCAGTTGAATTTTGCTCAAGCTATTATGGAGGAGATTGGTATTACGACGGCAAGAACCTTAATTTCGTAAAAATTGATTTTGAGAAACAATGGAGAATTCTTCATGTTATTTCTCAACTGTCAACCGCAAGATGCTCACCGCATGGCCCTTATTTGTTAAAGATTTCTAATATGCTTTACAAAGAAGATGCGAAAATTGCAGTAGCAATGCTAATGCTTGGGATAGAATTTGATATTATCATTGACTTCCTTGGTAGAGATATCATAAAACAAGCCCTTAACAGCATTCGAGATAAAAGGCAATATATCAGAAATAATAAATATAAAGCAAATTATGATACTGTTATCAGTTTTATTCTTGAAAAGAAAAATCTTTAGACAATATATACTTACTTGAAAGACTAATGACTTTTTTCAATGTTTACAGTGATGCATTTAAGTTTTTAAGAATTTTACAGTTAGATACAAAGGGAGTAGGCAAGACCTTTGGAGAGCTTGACAACATTGCGGATTACAACAAATACTTGACTTTAGAAAGTATATTTTCAATTAGTAAACATAAAGAAGAAATGTCTGCTTGGTATCAGCGTAGAGAGTTGAGTTTGGGACCAAGAAAATACTATGCGTATACATATCATGAGAAGAAGTGAGTTATAAAATATCCAATTACAAGGCTTAAGCAGCACCGTGAGCTTTAGAGCATAGGCGGTCCACGCGGCTAGCCAACAGTATTGCATCTGCTTCGCTTTGGCTCAAGTCAATAGCCCTTAAATAACATGAGTCCTGACCCCTATAAGCAGAGCTTAACCGATGCCGCTGCCAGGCTGATATATATTCGGGAGCTACTATTCGACGCCACTTTTCAGGTCGCCATCACCAATGAATTGAGAGACTGGTCGGATACCGTAGAGGAGGAGAGGTACACTCCATCTCGAAAGAGCTATTGGAAAGCTGCAGCGACACGAATGTTCAACTGCTGACTAAGCTGCTTACCAGCGTGGAGAGGACCTGCGACTCACTCCTTAATCTCAATAGCCTGGAGTTAGAAGAAGACCCTGACTAAGGATGCGCTAGCAGTCCTCTGAGAGTTGGCGCAAGCAAAATCGGCAGTATAAATCATTGCTATTGCAGCAATTATAAATTTTATAATTGCTACTAAAACAACTACTTAGCTCATTTTTAAAATGCTCGTAATTCGCTAGGAGCGGATGTATTCGCGGTGTAATGTTGTGGCATCTATTACCAATCAGCCCAGTATTACGCATGCTCTCTTCCCATCAAATCGAGACTTTAAAAGCCGGCAAAGCGGCCCAGCTACCGGCCAGCCGTGTCATCACCGAGGCGGCATTGCCTTCATCGACCTATACCTACTTTCTGTATGACGAGTGCTGGCTCACGGACCAGGCCTCGCTGCCCGAGCTGCTTGAAGGCCTGCGCGTAGCGGGGTCACCTGAGCTGGGAGGATTCATCTGTCACTACTATCATACTGCACTGGCGGGGCGGCTGCCGCAAACCCGCTACCTCATCGAGCAGAAAGTACCTTTTGCCGCTGAGTTCAGCGAATACCTGTTGGCCGCCGACCGCCGCAACTACAGCCGGCCGAAGGAATGGCTTCAGTACCTGACGCAGCAGATTCACGAGGCGCAGCCCGAAGACATCGACTACTTCTTCACGGAGATAGCCGCCACGCTTCAGCATCGCTTGGTGGTGCGGACAGAAACCAAAATCTTCCGCATCACGGAGCTTGAGTTTTACTATCACAGCCGAAACCACCCCGACCCCTACGTACACAGAGACGCGGAACAGCTAAAGCCTTTGCACTGGTATTTCAACAAGGCTACCAGCCTAGACCTTACGTTTGGCGACCGGGACAGCAACAGCTTTGGTGGCATTCTGCTGCGGGGGCTTCAATTGCTGAGCACTGCCCCTACCGACGAGGTAACGCCCTCCTACCCCTACATCATGGGCCCGCAGCTCCTGACCAGAGCGCTGGTAGCCAGCTGGGGCAGCGCGCTGAACGGCGCGACGTACCTTTCCCTGGAAGAGAGTTCTACCCCGACGGAAGCACCGCCCACAGCCTGGCGCACGGCCCGCGTAGGGCTAACCTTTCGGCCTGATGAGGAAGACACAGCGCTTCCCTACGTGACGCGGCCTTACCGCTTCCTGGCCGACGAAGGCTACTTATCCCGCCTCAAGAACAAGGAAAGCATCTGCAAGCAGCAGCGCATGGATGCTGATACGGTTCGCCGCATCCTGGGCTATAAGCCATGCTGGCTATGATTGCGGCCAGCCCGGTTGCCCGCTTCTACCTGGCCGACACCCTCACCCAGCGGCACCCCGCTACCGCGACGGCCCTTACTGATGCGCTGCTTAAAAGTGGGGCGACAGTCGCTACCCTGCCCGGAACCCGGGATATCTGGGCCCGGGATTTTATGCCCGTGCCTACCGCCCGCGGACGCCTGATGCAGTTTCGCTATTTCCCGGACTACTTGCGCCCTAAGCGGTGGCATACGACCATCACCGACGGCGCTGCAGTAGCAAACCGGCTGGGCCTACCGCTCCAGCGGAGCCCGCTCATAGTCGACGGCGGCAACGTGGTCAGCCGGTTCGGCCGGGTACTTATGTCGGACAAAGTGCTACGCGAGAATCCCATGGTGCCCCGCTCCCGGCTGCTGCGCATGCTGGCTGATGCCTTGGAAGTAGACCGGATTGACTTGGTACCGGCTCACCCCGACGACTTCACCGGCCATGCTGACGGGTTGGTGCAGCTGCTCGATGAGCGAACGGCCCTGGTAAATGACTACCGCCGGCATGAGCCCGTCATCTGGCAACGCCTGCTAAAGGCCCTGCGACGCGCTGGCTTCGACTGTGTACCCTTGCCCTACAATCCCTACCAGAATACCGATTACACATCGGCAGTGGGCGAGTATATCAACTATCTGAGTGTGGGGAAGACACTAATTATTCCCGTCTACCACCAAGCAGAGGATGAGCTAGTCCTGCGCCGCCTGCACGAACTCTACCCCGACTTTGAAATAATTCCGCTCGATGGCAGAGCGGTGGCCAAGCAAGGGGGCGTGTTTCACTGCGTGACGTGGAATACGGATTGAGAAAGCCCTAGCCCTTTAGCTGCGAAGGCGCTAGCTTTTGGCAGGCAATACGCCCCCGGCCTTCAACTCATCCCGGGTGTAGTTTATTGGTCCTGTGGTTGGTTTTGCCGGGCGCGTATGCGGGGGGAGCGTATCGTCTTCTTTGGTGGCCAGGAAATAGAATACCTGCGGCTCGTGGTACGTGTAAGGCTTAATTCGCCCTGCACGGATACCGTTCTCTATCCCATTCAGATAGTTTTTCAGGCGAGTAGCTTGGTCCTCAGTCAACTCAAATGAGTTGGGATAGACAGCTTGGTTGAGTTTCTGTAGCGTGAGTACCGGGTCCACGTTAGATAAAACGTGCACGATGCTATAGATTCTCTGCATTTCACTGTTACCCGCCCGAAAGCAGTAGTATCGGTCACGGCTAAGCAGGTTTTCCTTGGCCGGCCTGGAGTGGATAAGCTGCTTTTCGATTAAATGCGCCGTTTCACTGGCGGGAAGTGTAATCACGGATGGCTCGTAGCTGGGCATAGCTTGTTTCTGCGACTGGCTGAATCAGGATTTTGAAGCCTTTTTGGACGGCTTTTTCTTAGCTGCAGCAGATTGGGATGGCTCCTCGCTTGCATCCTCACTTGGCTCCGCCGGCCGGTTCTGATACTCGTCGCGAATGAGGTCGATAAGCTGCTGCTCGGGCACTCTTAGCAGCGCAGCCAGCGCCAGCAGTTCCTTTATGGTCAGGGTTTCGGGCTCCTTGATGCGGCGCTGGGCCGTGCGGTGGTTGATATCCAAGCCCTCCGTGAGCTGCATAATCTTGGTACCGGTCTGCCGCAGCAGTTCGGCGAGGGTGCTGGCCGTGACGGTGGCAGCCTGCGCCTGGATGGAGATGAGGTGACGTGTCATGGGCAAGGCTACTTTCTGCTGGTAAGGGGAGCAAAGGATTTTTAATGGCGCGGAATGAGCGTTGGGGCGGCTCGCCGGCCCGCACCTGGGCTAGCAACTCTTCTACCTGCTCCAGTTCGAGTAGCTCGCGCATAGGGCCGATAAAGGTGAACCCTCCGAATATGCTCTCGTCGCCGTGCACGAATCGCAGCAGATAGTAGCGGTCGTCATACGGCGCAGCGTATCGCACCAGCATTACCAGCGCCGGCGGAGCAATGGCGTACTGCTCACAGAGCTTACCGGCCAGGTCCACAACGCCCAACGCAATACGGTCCCAGAAGAACTGGGGCAGGTCAAGGGCGATGGCCCACCCGTGGGCCGGGTGAACCAGTACCTCACACCGGGCGGACTGGGCCTGGTCATCAAAGAAGTAGAATGGTTCGGCTTGTTGAATACCGGGGATGCGAAGCAGGCTTTCCAATAGTAGAGGGTCAGGAATGGTAATTCAGGTACTAGGTTCGGCTTACGTACAGGCGCGTTGTTAGTGGCAGCAGCGCGGGAAACTTGAACGGCTGCCCCGCGACGCTTCTTCACGGAGCAGCATCGCATCCTCCCACCGCTCGCTTTCCACTAGCGCCAGCACAGCCCACCGGCAGACCTGCCGGGCATCCGACGCGGCGGCCATCAGCTGGCCCGCCTTCTGCCGGCGCTCAATAGAAAAGGCCGGGTGGTTGAGAACGAGTGCCAGCCAGGCCCGGGCTTTTTCCAGTGGTAGCGGGTCAGCCGTAAAGTGGTCGATAGGAACGGAAACAGCCATAGCTATTCTATGCACAATGTACGAAGTATAATTGCACTTACTGCGAAGCCAGTGGGAAGCGGCCTATTTGCAAAACATCCCGGTCGGCCACTGGCCAACCGGGATGCTGCGGGCATTACCTCATCATCTCAGACCGCATGAGCAGGACCGGACCGGCCACCACATCCACGGGGGAGTACTGGTCAAGCGGATAGGTTTCGTACCACAGGGCCGTGGCCAGCGGGTTGATGGGGCGCTCCTTGAATTTGCCCTCGTCGTCGAAGACCAGAATCCAGTCCTGGTAAGCTCCGTGCTGGGGATGATGCACGTCGATGTAGTCGCATCCCAAAGCCGCATACAGCTGCGCCAGCTTGAACGTCCGGCCCTTCACGGGTCGCACCTCCTGGATACTGCCGTCGACTCCCAACAGCATGGCCGCCCCCTCGGCCGGGAGCATGGCGCGATACTGGCGGGCGAAGTAGTCGCCCAGGGCCTTCACGCTGGCCAGCCGCTGCCCGTCCGCGAGTTGAAAAGGGCCATGCTCGTAGGCATGGGTTAGAAACCTCTTGCCGGTGGTACCGCACAGCGCCACGATGCGCGATTGGTCAGGCTGCCCCACCTGCACCTGCACAAACAGGCGCGGCGGCAAGGGCTTCCAGAACGGCTGCCCCTGTTCGTCACCGGCCAATATCTGGCTGCTGTGCAGGCTGAACAGCAACGGCTCAGCCGCCACGGCTGCCGCCGGTGGTGTGGGCTCGTCGTCCACCCCAAACAGCAATGCCTCCGCCACTGCCCCGGAACCATCCTTGAGCTGGTAGTGCCAAGCTCCCTGCACAAAGTCGCGGGCCGCTACCGTCAGCGGCTGCTCTACCCCAAAAAGGCGCACGGTCTGCCCGGGATTAAAGCGCGCCGGTGCGGTTCCGGCCGGTACAGGGTGAGTTAGGCCTTTCACCCAGCGTAGGCCCTGTGGGCCACGAAACCGCACCTGCTGGCCCGCCGCCACCGAAGCCGCCTCGGCCCTGTCGTCAGTGCGGTTAAGGTAGCCGCTCAACTCTACGCGGCAATAGGCTGCTGCCTCAGCAATGGTAGCGAACAGCGCCGCCGGGAAGCTGTCCCCGTACTGGCGGAGAACTTCAAATTGATAGCTGGCAAGATGGGGGTTTTTCATGCTTTAAAGGGCGTTTAGAGTGGTTATTGATTCTAAATGGTCAACATTCGCCCTTTGCCCTTAGTTGCATTTTATACAATTTTTATTAGCACTTTATGCTAATATTTCTTGTCTTGTGGTGTATCTGATTGCCATGCAAAAACTCAAAAGCCTTTTCGGCCGCGTGACCGAAAAGGCTTTTGGTAGCTCTGTGCTACAGGAAGGGCTTCTACCGCGCTAAGACGTGGCTGGGGCTAAGATGCTGATGAGCCGCTCAATGGGGATTCCGGGAGTGAAGGGGTGCGTGTTACCCCACGCGTGGGCTTTGATACGGCGCACGTCTTCGTCAGAGAGGCCCACATGGCCAAGCTCGGTTTGCCCCCTGAATACATGGCAATGATTGCCGAACATATTCAGGGTGAAAGTAACGGGAACGTGTTCGTCTAGTAGGTGCAGAAGCGGGTAGTATGCGGTTGACATGGCAACAGAGTGAAGAGGTACACCTAGAATTTACAACATAAATGTCATACTTCCTCTGCTTCCCTTAGTTCTCCTGACCTTTCGGCTTGGTCGGCGTCCAGTCCATCCACTTCCGCTCGGTTTGGCAGTGGGTGCATTGCATCAGCAACTCCGTTCCTACGAGGTAAACTTCCAGCACTTCCAAGTGGGCGTGCAGCGTATCCTCTCCGCACGTCACGCAAGCCAGTAGCTCGGTGCCGGCCAGCTGCTCTTCCAGAAAGTGTAGTTCGTCGTCCTGCATAGCAGCAAGGTACGAGGCTTACCGTTCGATGCCACCGCTGCTGCGACCAATGCCGGAACTGCCGCGCTCCTGTGGCGGGACAGTGGTCAGTACCTGGGCGGAGCTGCGCAAGTCTTCCAGATGCTTGCTGGTGCCCAGCCCCGGCAGCTTCTCGGCCGCGTCGAGCGACCGGCGGAAGCTCTCCGCGTTGGGGCCGACAATTACCGGGTTACGAGCCACGTCCTTCGCCACCTCGCGCAGGCCGGCCCCAGCGGCAGCCTGGCCGTGGGCTTCCAGCGCCTTGGCCACCTCGCGGGCGGCAGTAGCAAACACGGGCTGGGCCTCGGCGTGTGTCTTGGGGGCGGCAAGCACCGGCTGGCCGCTACTCCTTGCCGCCGAAGCCGCAGGCTGCCGCTGTGCTGGCGGCGCTACCAACTCTTTGCCTTCGGCAAGCTGCAGCACCTGCACCGAAGCGGCTTTCAGGCGCTGGGCGTCGGCCAGGTCGAGCGGGGTATCCTTCATGGCCGGGTGCTTGAGAATCTTATCCGCCGCCTGCTGAAACTCGGTGATGCTTTTGCCCTGGATAGCCTTGGAGTCCAGGTTCACGGCCTCCACCTGCTGCCCCAGCCGGATGCCCTGCTCCCGGTTGCCGGGTCCGGGCATGTTGGCCACTACGCTGGCCACGCGGTAGCCGGTCACCTCCAACTCACGCCGGGCATCCATTGCCTTCATGGCCGGGCTCAGCTCCGGGGTGGGCGTCACGGCCTGGCGGGGGTCGCGCAGCTCCTCCCCTATCGCCCCCGGGGTTGGGGTAATAATTTTCTGAAACATCTCTTTCAGCGGCTGCAGATTCTTCGCCGCCTCGGCGGGCGGGTACTGCCGCACGATGGCCAGGTCGCGGCTGCGGTTTAGAATCTCCGGGCTGGCCCGGTTAAAGTCCACGTCGTAGCCGGCTTCCTTGCCCAGCTGGGTGAAGGTGGCCTGGATGGTGCGGCCGTTGCCGTCCCGGAAAGCGTGGGCATGGTTGTACTGGTCGAGGTAGTAGGCGGCCCGCTCGGCAAACTTCTCGTCCGAGAGGCCTTTCAGGTTGTTCTCGCGGTTAAGCTGCGCCCCGATAGCATCCAGCCGCTCAGGTATTTCCTTGTGGGGCGCGTAAGTCATGGTTTCGCGGAAGCCAGTGACGCGGGTATCCTTATGGCCCTGAAACCCGCGGTCGGCCCGGGTCTCGCCGGCCCACTGGTACACGCCGCTGAATAGCCGCTCGTGCACCTGCTTCAGGTGGGCCTGGTCGTACTTCCCGCCCTGAATGCCGCCCTGCGTGTTGAGCAGCTTCAGGCGGGGAATGGAGGAATCAGACTCGGCCTGCGCCAAATCCTCCTTGTTGGTAATTCCGAGCTTGTTCAGCCGCACGCCGTTCTCGTCGCTGAACCGGTCATTGAGCACCGCCATTACTGCGCCGGGCTGGTGGGCGTGCCGGCTCCGGGCTTGGCCGCGTAGCGGGCCCTGAGCATCTCGTCGGTTAGCTCAATCACCTGCTCAATGGTCAGCTCGCCGTCGACGTGGCGCTGCATCAGGGCCAGAGCCTCCGGGCTGGGCGCGGGGCCGTTGCTCATCATCGTGGCAATGGCGTTGTTGCTGTCGTGCTCGCGCTGCTGGCGGGCGGCTAGCTCTTCGGCAATGAGGCCGGCCGGGGCGGGCGCAAAAAAGGTCTTGCTCATGGCTTTTCGGAAATAGAAGGTGGTACTAGTAGAACGCTAAAACGGCCCTATTTGTCACTTTTAAGCGGTTTTATGCCTCTGTTTTTGTCCCTACTGCTAAGGTGTTTACATGCTTGGCCAAGGTTTCTTTCACCTCCTGGCGCACCCGCAGAAAGTTCTCCTGCACCGTGCGCGAAAGGGCGCTGGCCGGGTCTTCCCCCGGGCCGCCGAAGCTCACCATCTGGTGCAGGGGAAACCGCTCGGGCGTAACGTCGGCCCGGGCAATGGTGCCCTGGAAAAAGGTGCTGCCGGTTTCCACTGTCTGGCCGATAAACTCGCCCTGCTGCAGGCCGATGGTATCCTGCACCCGCACCAGGCTGCGCTCCTGGTAGCTCGTGCTCTGGTTAGTGGAGTTGTTGCGCGCCCCGCTGCCCTGGCTGGTGCCGGTGCTTGTGCTTACCATCTGCTTGTCCTCGCGGCCCACCAGCTCAGAAATGAACTTGGCCGTTTCCAGCGAGTTCACCTTGCCGAAAAACTGGTTGTTGAGGTTGCTCACCATCACCTGCATTTTCTCCTTGCCGTAGGCGTCCGTCATCTGGCTCAGGTCCTGGGTCATGTACACCATCGCCACCTTGTTGCTGCGGGCCGTGGCCGGAATCACCTCCAGCCCCGGCACGTAGAGCGTCGCGGCCTCATCGAGAAACACGTAGCTGCGGTGCTTATTCTGCTGATTCATTAGCTTGAGCGCCACGGTAATCACGCAGCTGACCACCGGCGAAAACGTATCCTTCAGCGTCGGGTCGTTGCCGATGCACAGCAGCTTGGGCCGCTGCTTGTCGTTCAGGTCGAGCGAAAAGCCCTCGCCGTTTGCCTCGTCCGGGGTCAGCACCCACACCACCTCGGGGCTGTTTATCTTGGTCAGGTTCACCTGCAGCGTGCCCAGCACCGCGCCCACCTGCTTGTCGGCGCGGGTCTGCACCGCCGAGATAAGGCTTCGGGCCTGGTCGCCGCACTCCAAATCAGTTTCCAGCATACTCAG
This sequence comes from Hymenobacter sp. 102, assembly GCF_049949205.1. Classification (NCBI taxonomy): domain Bacteria; kingdom Pseudomonadati; phylum Bacteroidota; class Cytophagia; order Cytophagales; family Hymenobacteraceae; genus Hymenobacter; species Hymenobacter sp. 102. Next base: position 151,267 of record NZ_CP188174.1, on the reverse strand, counting down.
GACGTGGGTGTAGTCCTTGTACATGGCCGTGGCCACCACGTGCGGAATGGTGCAGTACTGCGGGTAATGCTTCTTGTAAAACCAGATGATACCGGTCAGATACGCCACGGAGCTGGTATCGAAGAACTCCATCTTGCGGATGCTCGACGGGTTCAGGTTGTTGATGATGGCCTTGCTGTACTCCTCGGCGAAGGCCACCACTGGCATATCCGCCGGTCGCAGCGGGTTTACCCGCTCGCTGCGCGTCAGGTCCCGGAAGTTGATGATGTGCAGCTGCACGGGCGGCTCCGCCGCCGGCTGCGGCTCGGCCTTGCTGAACAGACCTGTCAGCCTGGTCTGCAGCCGGCCCTGGAAGCTGGCCGCGTAGCTGGTGGCTTGCTGCTGCTCGCGCTCCTTGCGGCGCTCGGCCAGTACCAGGGCTTTCTGCATCGCCTCGGCCAGCACCGGAAACTTGAAGTCGTACACCAGCCCGGCGAAGTTCTGGTAGGCAAACTGTTCAATCAGCGGCTCTCCTATCGAGTAGGTCTTGCCCGCGCCCGCGCCGCCCAGCACCAGCGTGCCCCGGTACGGGTTGGCCACGGTAATCCAGCCCCCGTCCGCCGTGGGGAAGTGCGGCATCCGGGCTTTTCACCTTTCGGCGCTCGGTGCTCAGCCCGAAAGCCGGCTTTTTAGTCATGGCCCACAGCAGCCCCACTACTCCCCCACTGCCCAGCACGGCCACGGCGGCTCCCGGATAGCCAAACTCGATAAAGCCCGGTGAGTAGCGGTGCATGTTCAGCAGGGTATAGCCCGCTGCCAGGAACAAGGCCCCGCACAGGCCCGCCACGACGCGCAGGGCCTGCCGGTTGATGACGTTGCGCCTGCCCTGCCCGGGCTTCGCCTGCGGGGCTTTCTGCACGAATACGAGTACCAGCCCGGCCAGCAGCAGCAGCGCCCGCAGGTACACCCCAGCCGCTCCGTAGAAGCGGGCAGCTTTTACCAGCAGCTTGCTGCCCATACCGCTGCCGGCTTTGGCCAGCGCGTCGGTCCCGCCTTTGGTCTTAGTAAGCGCTTGGTCGGTGGAGTGCGTTATGGCCACCGCGCCGCTAGCTGCCCCTCCCCTACCACCGGGCGGGCAGCGGCTTCGGCCTTGGCAATGCGTGCCTGGCGCTGCCGCTCGGCAATGCGCGCCGTGGTAGCCGCCAGCCGCTCTTTGGGCGTCAGGCTGTCCGCTGGTATGCCGGCCGCCTGAATGAACTGCGCCCGGCGGGCCTCGGCAATTTCGGGGCCGTGCAGGAGCACGTAGTAGTCGCCGCCGATAATGGCCAGCAGCAGCAGGACAACAAAGAGGCCCGCGCCCTGGGTACCGGCCGCCGGCCGGGGTGCTTGACTGGTCATAGGCTTGAAAGCTGATTTAGGTGGGTAGGATGATGACGGGGCGAGTGGGCACGCTACATTTCAATATCCAGCTCCGCGCTGTTGCGCCCCCTTTTCTCGCTGAGGTGCTCGGTCTTTTCCTCGCGGCCCGTGTTGGAGCGCACCGCCTGCTGCACGGCGTGGAGCATGGTACTGGCCGCGTGCTGCGGTGCCGGCTGCTCGCGGCCCGTGCTCAGCAGATGATAGGCGTTATCAATGGGCTGGCCCTGCTGCGCCCGCCGCTCGACGGTAGCCAGGGAGCGGTAAAACGTCTTGTCGTACTCGCGGCCCTGGGCAATCTGCTGGACCCGCTGCGGGTCCAGTCGCTCTTCCTTCAGCACGCGCAGGTTGAGGGCGGCCACCCGCTCCCCAATCCTGACTGCCCGGCCGGCATCCCGGCTACCATCGCGCTGCTTGGGTCGTAGCTTTTCGTGCGCCTGGGCCGTGTAGCCAAACTGCTTTTCAAACTGCCGCCCGGCCGCCGCCTGCCACTGCATCAGGTCGAAGCGGCTGCGGCGTCCGCCGGGGTTGAGCGTGATTCTCTGCTGCGCGTCGCGGGCACTCACGATGACGTGAATATGCGTCTGCAGGCCCGGCCGCTGCTCGCCCATCTTGGCCTGACCAATACTCACCTCCGGGTCGGTGCCCCGGTAGCTGCGCTGCTGGTGCAGCGTGGCTCCCCACACCAGGTCCTGGCTGCCTAGCTCCCGTCCATCCTTCAGCTTGAAGTTGGCGGCGTACTGCGCCATCACCTGCCGGGTATAGTTTTTCAGCTTGGCCTCGTCGTTGCCAATATGCGTCAACTCAGCCTCGCTGGGGCTAATCACCAGGAATAGAATTTGGCCTCGCCGGCCCGCAGTCCCTTCACGTTAGAATCGATATTCTGCCCCACCTCGGCCGCGCTGAGGTCGTCGCGTTTAGCCCCGAAAAACGTGGCTTCCTCTCCATCGCGTCCGGCTTCCTGCTTCAGATAATTGAGCGTTTGCGCGCTGCTTCCGCTGTTGCTGTAAGCCGCTTTTCCGTGCGTCGCGGGGTTGATTAGCTTGATATACATCGGTGGCTGTGTGCTTAATTCTTGACTGCTTTTGCCACTGTATCGCCATCATTTATTCTGCCTGCGCCCGCTTGTTGAGCGGCAGCTATTGCCTCTTTTGCCTGCCGCTCAATCATGTCTTCGTTCTGCGCCCGCAACTGCTTTAAGCCTTCCCGCTGCTCGTTTAGCTGCGCCTCATTAAGGCTGCTCAGCTGCTGCGTCAGGTTATTTACCAGGATTTCATTCATGCGCAGCACGCGCTCCAGCGTCACCCGGCTACGAAGCATTTCCTCCAGCATTGGTACCAGCAGACTACGCTCCTGCTCCTGCAGATACCCAAATACCCGGTCCCCGAGCTTCTTTACCTGCTGCATAATCAGCTGGCCTTCGCGGGCCACATCCTCCACCGGGTGTAGTCCGCGCTCCGCGAAGTAGCGCACGGCCGCTCCGGTGTAGTCGGCCTGGCTTATCTGCAGCCGCTTAGCCTCTTTGCTCAGCAGAAAATGAGTAGCCGCAGGTACGTTGACGCTCTTCGTAGCGGGGTTGGTTGGCATAGGTAGAATCAATCTTCTGCCCGCCCTCTCTAGGTTATTTTTAACCTACAAATCAGCTAGTTATCTTAACAAACCTGCAAATTTAAGCTCTGCTTAAATACAAGTCTCACGCTTACAGGTGCTTAGCACCCTGTATGTGATACTCTTCTTGCTAAGACTACATACACTACATCCAAGAGGGTTTTCAGAATTATTTGAGAACTATTTCAGAATCACGGATACGTATTACGAGCGGCATTGGGTTAGCCTTTATTTATCGTTACCCCGACCTGATTTTGTGTCTGGGTACTGGTTATAGTTGCTATCCTTTCCCACTCTCATTATCTCAGAAAGGCCTTTTAAGATTTATTACTACTTTACAACATTACTACTTTACGACTTTAACCCATGTATAATAACTGTTATCGTCATCAAGCTCAGCCTTGCCTACCAGCACCCATATTACCACTTTACTACATTACTACTTTACTACGTTTATGAAGTACCCCCGCCCGAATTTTTACTACTTTACTACAATGCAACTTTACTACTCACAAGGTACATCAAAGCACCGCTTCTTTATTTTTGATATTTTACGACATTGCAACTTTACCACAAAGTAACTTTACTACTTGTAGTAAATAATACTTTGCAATTTGTTGCTTTTACTACTTAGTCATTTTACTACTACACAACTTTGCGACAAAGCTACTTTACTACTTTGCGACATTTCCGCTTACATTTGCTTTCCCCGGGCCTGACCATCTGGGGCATCAGCGCTAGCTTACCTTAATCAGTAACCCCATGTCAAAAGTCATCAGCTTTGCTACCCAAAAGGGGGGCTCGGGCAAGTCAACCCTGGCCCTCGTCCTCGCGGCTCCTCTGGCTATCGAGTACGGACTGAAAATCGCCATCCTGGATTGTGACTACCAGCAGAGCATCGTCAAAACCCGCAAGCAGCTGGACGAGCCCAGCCTGGCTATCCTGCGTGAGTCAGACCCTGCGGCAGATTACCCCTACGACGTGTTTCCCATGTCGCTGAAGAGCATCTTTGATTTCATCGACAATCCGGAAAACGACTACGACCTTATCATCATCGACATTCCCGGCCGGGCCGACGGGGAAGACGTTTTCAACGCCCTCACGGGCTGCGACGCGGTAATAGTGCCGCTGGTATCGGATTACCTGGACCGCGCCTCCACGGCCGAGTTTATGGGCATCCTCGAAGCGCTGAAAAAGGCGGCCGACAAGGCCGAGGTGGATTTCCAGTATTTCGGCTTGGCCACGAAGCGCATCAGCGGCCGACGGGAGGAAAAGGAGATGGACGACTACATTGACGAGCTGGGCCTCTCGCGCTTCCAGTCCTATCTGAGCCACCGCATGGTGTACAGCCGCGCCTCCACGCTGCACAGCCTGCTGACCCCGGCCTACCGCAACTACGCCGGGGGCACCAAAGATAGCTCAGAGGAAATCCGGCGCGTATGCGAAGAGCTGATAGAAAAGCTGGACTTGCCCCGGCGCAAAGCCGACGTCGAAGCTGAGCTGGAAGAAACGACCGATACCACCCCAACCGAAATCAAGTAATGGCAAAGTCTCCCTTTGTAAAAGCGAAAATTGAAGGCCCCCGGAAGCGTATTCCGGTTGATGAGACCTTGCGCGCCGAAGCCCGCGCCGGGATGGGAGGGGAGCAAACCCGCCTGGAAGCCGAAGGCAAGGCAACTACCCCAGCGGCGGCTGCCCCTGCAGAAGCGGTAACGGCCCCAGTAGCGCTCGCGCCTGTGCCAACGCCCGAGCCGGTAGCAGCAGTTGAGCCAGCACCAGAGCCCGCGCCGTCTGCTGAGCAGCCGGTGGCGGAAGCCGCAGCTGCTTCCGTGCCAGCGGCCCCGGTTGAGCGCCGACCCCGTGGCCGCAAGCCGGCAGCAGCGGGACCGGAGCCAACGGGTGAGTTGAAAGGGGTGCGGATTGCGGAATCTGTGTGGTCGGAGATTCGCAGGATTATCGTTCAGCTTCCTAAAGGGCCGGATATGCCGACAAATATCATCGGCTACCTGCACGCGGCCCACCGGCACTACGAGGCGCACCTGCGCAAGCAGGGCAAGCTCCCCCCAGTCAATTAGCGCGCTTGGCAGGACTGGTTAAGAGTGACTAGCCGGTTCGGGCGTCGACATTCCACTAGTCCTCATCATTAAGTGCTTCGGCTTCCAAATCGCTTGTTAAGGGCAGTTCCTAACCGGGCTGCCCTTGCTCATTTTGGTATCCGGACACTACCTTACTTGTTAAATAGTATGCAAGACAACCAGATATGAAAGACATTTTGGCTAACGCTCGATTCTGGCAGTTCGATGATAAGTCCATATTCCCATTTGGCAAGCATAAAGGGGAATCAGTCATTGACGTATTCAAGCAGGACCCATCATACATTGGTTTCTGCCTGGAAAGCATACCAAAATTCACGTTAACCACTAGTGGATGGAATGCTATATACAATCAAGACAAAGAGTATTTCAATAATGAAACAAGTAGAAATTATTTTATATATTATATTAATAAAATATTCGAAGTAAACCGTATTTTGAGAAATAATACCCACAACGATGAAGGCCGCAATCGGCCATTATCAACCTTTATTAATAAAATAGCCTATGTTAATACGGATAAAATAACACTAAAAGCATGTTTCAAAAGAGCAAAAGCTAGTACAGTTAATGCAAAAGGTATAGCCGTTGAATTAGAAGAGCAATATGCCAAGCAAGGATATATACAGGAGGAATTAACAAGAGAGGAAGAGAACAAAATTAAATTCTCCGTGAGAATTATAGACTTCAAAGACTTTGGAACGTTCAAAAAATATGATGCCGCTTATTGTACGCCAGGAGTCAAGACTTTTGAAGTTATACGATTACTGTCTAGCGGCTTAGTTGTCCTTGCATTAGCTATGGACTGCCGAAATTTTCGTCCACAGGGTATGGGTTTTGGCACAGAAGGATGGATAAGGATTCTACCTGACGATGCCGACTGTGTCTTGCATATCGCAAATAATCATCTCACGATAAATCAACGGATATCAGACCGAGAGATGACAGATGCTGAAATTGAAGCTGACATAGTCGCCTTTCATGAGCGCAAACCGAATGCGCAAAAAAGGACACCAGAATACTATTCCAAGAAAAAAATTCCAATATATGCCCCAGTAAATTTGCTCGATGAGATATTAGAATCATACACAATTAACCGCCAGGCGTTTCCAAATAAAAATCTATTCAACACTACTATATTATATGAATACTTCAGCTCTCTACAATTTACCTATCATTCAGATGAAGTTGACGAGTTAACTAAGCAGTGGTATGAATCTAAAAATAACATCAAAACATATGACCTCAGGCGTAAACGAGTGTGGCAAAATCGTCAAGCGTTTTGGCGTTCCGAAGATTCTGAAGCCGACGACGATTCAGACCGTGAAAACTGGGAAGAATTGACAGACGGCCAAAACGGAACTTGGGAAGACTGGCATGAACCCGTTGATTGATTTTGAAGATTGCCTCACTAGCCAGATGTGTAGCCTTCGATACGCTTTGCTGTAAAAGGGTAGGGGCTACTGTTGAAAAAGCAGGTCGGCCGGTGCTACCTGGTGCCACTCTCCGGTCTGCAGGTAGCGAACCTGAAACTGGCCCCGCCGGGTCCGGGCCTGGCTCACGCGGTACGCTGCCGGCGCTGGCGCTGCTTCGGTGGCGGCGGGCTGGTGAAATACCGCCCAGCAATTGTTGGCAAGGGCCTGCTGCACGTCACGGGTAGCGTGCCTGATGGTGGATAGGGGGCTGCTCATCGTTAGGGGTTATAGTGCTAGCTGGAACTGCCCGCCGTGCTGCTCGCTGGTGCGGCGCAGACCTTCGCAGGCAATGGGGCGAACTGCCCGTACCAGCTTCAAAAGGGACTCGTAGGCGGCTGACGTGTCAATCTCCAGTTCCAGCCGCTCGGCAACCTCCTCGGTAAGCACTTCGCTGTTAATGCCTTTATCCAGCTGCCGCATCAGATTTTCTACGTCGGCAACGGCGGCAATCACCCGGCTGCGGTACTCGTTCCAAGCTGGGCTCTGGATAGTGGGGCTTCACTGGCTTTCATAAGCAGGCTAGAATTAGAGCTAGGGCTAGGATTAAGGCTAGGGCTAGCCGCTCGCAAGCGGCCAGCCCCGCCCGGCGGGCTATGCGAGCTGCAGCCAGCTTAGCTCGGCGGCCATAAACTCGCGGTCGATGTCGTCGAGCACCGCAACCGGCTCGCTGGCTACCGGCGCGGCTGCCGGGGCCTGTACCTCGTCGGCTTCGCCCTCCGGCTCCGCTGTCGTCCCTAGTATCATCTCAGCGGCGCGCTGGGCTTTGCTGGCGGCCTGTACCACAAGCCTCTTATCATTCTTCAACCGTTCCAGCCAGTTCTGAATGTAGGCCACGGCGTTTTCTTCGGTCTGCTCGGTAGCAATGCCGGCCGCCGCGCTCAGAAAGGATGCGCCCATTTCAGCGGTCAGCTCCTCGCGGGCGTAGCTGCTGCTCTGCTTTCCCTCGCCAGCGGTCAGGTCGGCGCGGTCAAGGCGGCTCTGGTGGCCGGTGCTGTGCGTCAGTTCGTGAAACAGGGTCTGATAGTAGCCCTCCGACGTGGTGAAGGTTTCCGGCTTGGGCATGTTCACAAAGTCCAGCGCCGGCGAATAGTAGGCCCGCTGGTGCAGGTACTGAATGGCGGGCTTGCCGTCCCACGCCTCCACGATGCCTTCGGCCACTTCGCTGGGGGTGAACTCCTGCTTGGTTACCTCGGGCAGATTGAACTCGATGCCCTCAATGTCTTCCACTGAAAACACGGTGTAATACTTCAGGAAGGGCGTTTTCTCTTCCTTGCCGGTTTCCTTGTTCTCGCGCTTGCTGATGTTGTAATACACTACCTGATGGCCTTTGGCCCCTTTTCTCACGTTGCCGCCTAGCGCCAGCGCCTGCTTGAATGTCATGAAGAAGGAGGGCTCCGCTGAAATGCAGCAGAAACAGGTTGATTCCGCTGTACACGCGGCCGGTGGCGTAGTTGCGGGGCAGGCCATACACCGCGTTCCACGGCTTGCGCCACGGAATGATGCCGCCTTCCAGCGCCGAAATAATCCGGTCCGTCACAATCTGGTACACGTCGGGCCGGGTTGCGGCTGCTTTGGTGGCTTTCTTGGCGGCAGGCTTGCTGGTCTTTTTCATGGCTAAAAGGCTGTTGTTCCGTTCGTTTGTTATACTTATTAAACGGCAGCGGCACACAATTAGTTGCACTTTATGCGATTATAATTCGTATTTTATACAAGTTATTTTCTTTCTTATAGTCCCTCTATCTCCGCCTTTTTTCCCCACCGCCCCTAATTCCGCTTGGCCACGAAATGGCAGAAGACTTATCCGCGCTCTGCTGGGAGTGGGGCGGCTTTTTCAGCCGGCTGGCTCACAGCTCCGACTCTCTTTTCAATGGAAGAGGCCATCAGGCGGAGCCACCGGCCTGCGGTCGATGTAGCGCAGCACAGTCGTCGGCAGCCCGGCGGCTCCGTCTGATGGCCTGTGCGACGGCCTTTTGCGTGAGGGATGGCAGGGTTTAGTCCGCAGGACCGTAGGCGCAGCCGCAGCTCCGAACAGCCCGGCCCGAAGGGACACGCCCCAATTTCTGTATTGTGTAAATTTTTTTACCTTATCCAGAAATTTTACGTATCTTTACTTAAGACCTGTAACCCGTGCCCTCGCGCCGCTTTTTGCTAGACATTATGCTTATTGACTATGGAGATACTTACTAAGAAAACATTGAGAGACTATGGAAATACCCAACACCCTGATGTAGCCCAAGCCCTGCTGGAGTGGTTCGAGATGGCCGAGGCGGCTGAGTGGCAGACAGCCGCTGATGTACCCGCTCGCTACGTCGGCAACAACCGCTACGTGTTCAATATTCTGGGCAACCGCTTCCGCCTGATTGTCCGCATCTTTTTCCCGGCTTACCAGGTGTACGTCCGCTTCGTGGGCACCCACGCTGAGTACGACCGCATCCCCGACACTTCGACGGTCTGAGCCACCTTCTTCTATCCCAATCATTCACCCCACACGCACAATGGCACTCATCCTGCACACTGAAAAGGAGTATCAGGCCGCTATGACGCGGCTTGAATACCTCATCGACAACGAGCCCGGCAACCTGGACGAAATCAAGTCCCTCGGTCGCGCCGCGAACGAATACGAAAACGACCATGGCCACCGTCCCATCTCGCCCACCTCGCTGGTCGGCATGCTGGAGCGGGAGATGGTAGCGCGCCGCCTGAAAAAGCAGGATATGGCTGCCCTGCTCGGCATTGCAAACAGCCGACTGAGCGAAGTTCTCAACGGCAAGCGCGCCATCAACCTGGACCTAGCCAAGCGCCTTTACCAAAAGCTGGGTATCTCTGCCGAACTTATCTTGGAATACGCGTAGCTGCCCCGCGGGCTTTAGGTGTATTCCAGCAGACAACACTATACCAAGTCCGGCAGGGCGTTAGCCGCTGGCCGGCGGAAATAATTCGTGATGAATCTTACGGCTGAGCAGTCTGCCATCCTGGCTTCCCGTGGCCATTTGAAAATCAACGCCGTTGCCGGGAGTGGTAAAACCACTACGATGGTCGAATATGCCCGCGCCCAACCGGCAACGGCCCGCATCCTGTACCTCGCCTTCAACAAGACGGTGCGGCAGGAGGCCATTCGCAAGTTTCAGGCAGCTGGCTTACCGAACGTGGTGGTAGAAACAGCGCATTCCTTGGCCTACCGCTACGTGGTGCGCGGCAGCCGCTACCAACTCAACAACAAAGGGTATCGGGCGCACGAGCTGGTAGAAATGCTCAAGCTGCCCCGGGGCACCGGGCAGGAGCGCCACCAGGAGTATGTGCTGGCCAACCACATTGCCAAGTTCGTGACCTATTTCTGCAACAGCGACCAGGCGCAGGTGCAACGGCTCGATTACCTGTCCACGCTAATCGACCCGAAGGCTCGGGAATTTGTCGGCAAGCACTACGCTACTATCGAGCGAAGCTGCCGGGAATTGCTGGCCCGCATGGACCGCGGTGAAATTGCTATTACCCATGACTTCTACCTGAAGAAATTTCAGTTGAGCCACACCCTGCTGCCGGCTGATGTTATCCTGTTCGATGAGGGCCAGGACGCCTCCGGGGCCATGCTGGATATCTTCTTCCGTCAACCCGCTACTAAGGTGATTGTCGGGGATACCCATCAGCAGATTTACGGCTGGCGGCACGCGGTCAACTCGCTGGAAAGAACGGATTATCCCAGCCTGCAGCTAAGTACCAGCTTCCGGTTTGGACCTCCCATCGCCAAACTGGCCTCACACGTTCTGAGCTGGAAAACGCAACTGGGCGCGGGTCCCCAACTCGTGGTGACGGGTGCCGCGCAGGAAGCGCCAAGCGAGGGAACTACTCGCGCCGTAATTGGCCGCACCAACCTGGGGTTGCTGCTCAAGGCTATTGAGTACGTTAAGGAGCACCGGCAGCAGCTGCGTCGGGTGTACTTCGAGGGCAACATTAACTCCTACACCTACGCGGGGGAGGGCGCGAGCTTAACGGATGTACTGGCCCTCTATAACGGCCGTAGCGAGGCCATTAAAGACCCGTTGATTCGCAAAATGGCCAATCTGGATGAATTGGCCGACTACGCCGAGCAGACCGAGGATGGGCAGCTGCAGATGCTCATCACCATCGTGGAGGATTACGGCAACGACGTTATCGACCTTATCAAAGAGTTGAAGCGCCTGCACGTTGCTGATGGTGCCCGCGACCAGGCGCAACTCTACTTCTCCACGGTACACCGCTGCAAGGGCTTGGAGTACGACCAAGTGCAGCTCACCCCGGATTTTATCACGCAGGCCACCGTTGACAAGCTGGAAGAGGAATTTGCAGCCAAGCCCCGGAGACGGGCGTCAGGGCCCGTGTATTCGAGGAAATCAACCTGCTTTACGTCGCCCTGACGCGGGCCAAGGCCCGGGTACATGTACCGTCTGATTGCCTTCCCGATGGATTTGAGCCCCACGCGGCCGTGCAGGGCTTCCACGGTACAGGCGGCACGGTCCTGCTCGCAGCACCTGCAGCGGCTCCTGCTCATAGAAGAGAATGGGTGGAGTATACTCCCGCCCAGGTTACTTTGGACCCTCGCTTTGCCTCACTGCAACAGAAGCTGGACGCAAGCAGCAAATCACCAAATGGTTAATTGCTCCCCAAAGTCCAAAAGCTCATCTGCCAGCGCGCAGGAGATGCGGTGACGGACTTTCTCCAATTCACGGACGCCGCGTCTTAAGATGACGGTGAAGCGTCTTTTCTTAGCTGTACTATGAATGGAAACGACCTACTCCATGCCCATATTACTCCGCTTCTGCAACTTGTAGCATCTACTTCACTCTGGGTGCATCCCAAGGTAATTGAAGCCCTGCGCCAGGAAGACGGCAACGATACAGCCCGGTGGTTTCGCAACGTGCGCCGGGCCCGGACGAAAAATAACGAGACGGTCCGCGCTTTCGCCGATGGCAATTACTTGGATGATAACTCCAAAGCAAATATTGCCATCAAAACGGCGCTTGGTTACCGTACCAAAACGGAGGAAATCAAGAAGTTTCATACCTGCCACATCTACGACGAGCAGGGCGAAGCATATGACCCGCTGTATTACTGTGCACTGCCAAATTTGGTGCTCATTCCGAGTGCCATTCACAGTCTCGCGGACCATTTCCCAGAGTGTAAACAGATACTGAAGTACCGGGCTTACCAGCTGTACGGGTTCTACCGGGGCGCAATCCCACCCAAGCCCACTGACTACGACCAACTGGAATGGCATCCGTTTGTAGGCAGCACTGAGCGGGCACTGAAGTCTGTTAAAATGCGAGGAAGTTCTTTACAACCGAAATCCGCGCTTGCCTAAGCCTTGTATCCGCAAAATCTATTAAAACCATCACCCCTGCTATCCATGCCGCGCATCATCTTTTTCAATACCGGCTGGATGGATTCTTACGCGGGCAACCACCGGAACCTCGACACCATCACGGGAGGCGGGGCCCATACCAGGGAGCAAGGGTGGGAAGGAGGGTGGTGGCAGCTACATCGTGGGTTGGTATAAGAACGCAACGTTATTCCGCACGGAACAGCCGCGCCCAGCTAACTCCCGTCACCTGTGGCAGGACCACCTGATGGAGTTCTATAGGGGTAGCACAAGAGTAGGAGCAGAAAGTATCGGTAGGGAAAAACTGCGTGGGCGGCTGTTTCAGAATACGGACATTTTACTGAACAAGCCAGCCTCATTAACCTGTGGGCGCCCTATTTTGAAGGGTGAATGTGTCCATCGTAAGCAATCCGCTTAACCTTTGGACTAAGCTTTTAACCAAGGCCAGGTTTTCAGGCTGGGCCGGCGGGCGCGGGGGCGGGCCTGGTTTGGGTGCGGGCAACAGGGGCGGCCAGCAGCAGCCGGGTGGGCAGGCCGGTGCTCATGGCGCGGTCGGCCCGTCGGTGTAGGTGGGGTTGTTGGCTACCAGCACCAGGCTGTCGCGCTTCGGGAAATAGTCGAAGTCGAAAGCACTGCGCTGCAACGCGCCGGCCGGGTTTTTGGCCCGGTAGATGTGCTTTATGTGCACCATGTACACGTCGTGGCTGGTGAGCTTCCATTTGGCCAGGGCCAGGGTATCACGCAGCAGGGCAGCATAGTCCAGCGGTTGGGCTCGGGCCAAGTGATGCGCCCGGCCCTCATGACTCTGGTATTCTTCCGGGTCGACCGTTGGCATGGGTCTTTTGGGTAATCAGCTACCCTTTAAAAACACCCCGCGAAACGGTTATGCGGGGTGTTTTTGAGGCGATTTGGGTGAACTTTCGCTTACACCGATACCCAATCGTGGCGACCACCAGCTTTAGGACAGCCGTCACGGTCAGGAGCATTACTAGTGCCTTTGTTGCTCTCGGCTCCGCACTTTTTGCAGCGCCAGTAAACGTAAAAAAGTTCCTGTATCATCTTCATGGTGCTTGGTGCGTAATGTCGCCACGTTTGGTTGGTAAGGCCCGTTTTTTAGCGTGGGTGCTGGTCTCCACGGAGAGTTGGTGGGCTTGAGGTTGGCGCGCTTTCCTATTTTAACCCTCAACAACTTCCCAAACCTATCGCTCCCCCCCCTCCAAAGTTATGTGTAGTTAAACAAATTGGCAAAACCTCCGACTCGGAAGCCAAACAGCTTGAATGCTACTGATAAGGCATAAATGTGCCATAAGAGTAGCGAGGGTCGATAGTTTTACAAGCCCCTTAATACAATCGGAAGAAAATAGCCAAAACGAACGTCTGGTACGCCGACGATGAAGCCAACGTGGACTTTGTGCAGCAGGTGCAAGCCTACATTGCCAGGGGCGGGATACTTTCCCTCCAGCTACCCGAAATAAAGGCCAGTCGCCCAGGCAGCCCGACGTACTCAAACGGCTAGCCATCGAGCAAAAGGCTATTGAAACAACGTGGGACTACTATCAAAAGCTAGGGTACGACATAGAGTCCGTAGAAGCCGCGAAGGTCGGGTGGGACCTGACCGCTACCAACGGAAATGTCAGACTGAAGCTGGAGGTGAAAGGGCTATCCGGAACCGCCATTGCCGCCGAGCTGACGGCCAACGAGTACAGCAGTCTGTTGGCAGATAGCCCCAACTATCGGGTGTGCATGGTAACAAATGCGCTTACCAAGCCCCTGCTGCACATTTTCTCTTATTCTAAAACCGTTGACCTTTGGGTGAGTGAGGAAGGCCTTGAGTTGTCATTTGAAAAAGTCACCAGCGCCCGGGTGTTTGCGGGGTAGTCGGCCGAAACCGCCGCACTCACCGCGTGATTTCCGTATTCCGCGCCGGCGTGGCCACCTCCTGACTTTTGCTTAGCTCGCGCCGCTCGGCCCGGTCGCTGCTGTGCTCCACAACGTGGCTACCGGGCTGCTCTGCCACTGCGTCCAGCGTGTGGCTAATCCGGCTAAGCTCCGGCTGGTCGGTGCGGTAAGTGACTTTCATTTCCGAGTGGCGGATACCATCGTTAGCGGTGGTGCTCTGAATGTCGCCGGCTTTGGCTCCGCTGCCGATAACCGCGGCCTGTACGGCCTCGGCCTGGCCCCGCTCGCCTGGGGTAATGGCGGGCTCATCCACTTTGATGATTACTTGCTTTTCGCTGCTTAGCGCATTAGCCGTAGATTCCAGCGGCGGTTTATCAGCCACATCCAGGCTACGGTCCCGGTTGTGGGGCTGAATGGGAGCAACTTCGGCTGCCGCCTGGCGCGCTGCCTGGTTGGCTTCGCTCTCCGCTACCCGCACACCAGCATACTGCTCCCGCCCAGCCTCGGCGCGGGCGTTGGTATTCGTCACAATGGCGTGAATGATGGCAATATCGGGCTGGTCGTTGCGGTAGGTCATGTCGAACTCCGCCCGCCGGATGCCCTGCTCATCCACGGTGCTGCGAATCTCACTCGTCCGCATCGAGTAGCCGGAATTATCCAGAATTTCCTTCCAGGCTTCGGCGCGGCCGGTGGTGTTGGGCTCCAACTCATCGATTTGCCAGGTTGCTACCTTCACCTCCGCCTGGGCTACCGGCAGGTCGGCTGCCGCCGGGCGCGCCGCGAAGCGGGCCTGGTCGCGTAGCTCAGCCTGCTCGGCCTCATCAACTTTGCGGCCGGTAGGAGGGGGGTTATCGTTGATGTACTCCTTTAGCAGCACTAGGCCCGCATCACGGGCGTGCACGAACTGCGCCGTGTGCGCTGCCGCTTCCTGCTCGGTTCGGTAAGAGCGGAACGGCTGCTCCGCATCCTGGCGGCCGGCGTCAGCGACTGCCCCTCCCATCATTGCCTGATTGAAGCGACGGTCCTCCTCCTGCTGCTCGGCCTGGCTTTCGGGGCTGTTGTCGTCTGCCCGCTGCTGCCGCTGCCGCTCGTCGTACTGGCGGCGGGTTTCCTGCTCGGCGCGCTCCATCGCGGCGGAGCGGGCGTACTCTGCCTGTCGCTGCTGCTCGCGCTGGTCACGCTCGGCGGCGCGCTGCTGCTCGTCCAGCTGCGCCTGGGCGCGGATTTGCTCGGCGCTCAGGCCTTGCGCCGTTAGCTCCAGCTCCCGGTTCCAGTCTTTGGCCTGCGGATAATCGACCCGAATGAAAGTCTCCTGGCCGCGCTCCTGCTCAGGCCGCAGCTGCTCCCGCTGGCGATACAGCTCCTGGCTGATTACTTCGAGCTGGGCGGTATCGGCCTTGGCCACCGACAGGCGCAGAACGGTTTCCCGCTCGGTGCTGCGCTGCACTTCCAGCTCAATGGTAGGGCCGGCTTCCTGGGTGCCGTTCATCCGGGCTACCCGCTCGGTCAGCTGCTGCACCTGGGCTGCCCCGCTCTCGGCGCTGTCGTGGCGGTAGCTCACTTTCAGGGCCGTGTGGTACTTGTCCGACGTGGCATGCCATTCCACTGGTCGACTGGCTTCTTTGTATGCTTCCTGGTCGGCTACGGGAACCAGCGGGCGGGCCGGGTGCAGCTCGTTCATGTAGTTCATGTTGAACTGCCGCCCGCCGGCGTCGCGGTCATTGGCCAGCACGATTTCCTTGGGCTCCTGCTTGTCAATCACCCGCTGAATCAGGGCCACCTGCGCTTCGGTGGGCGTGCCGCTGGTAGCCACGTAAAGCGTGTTCCGGGGGGCCTGCGCGTGCTTCAGCTGGTAGTGAGAGAGGGAGTCAATGGCCGATTCGGACACGACCACCCGCTCGACCGGCGTATCCTTACCCTGGGTGGGGTGCGATACCCAGATGCCGTTTTTGGGCAGCGGCAGCAGGTTTTTGTAGTGCTCGTTCTTCTGCTCGACGCTGGCCAAGCCCTGCTCGTTGTAGAGCGGGAAAGCGGTGTTCTTGTGCTCGTTCTGCTGCGCGGTGAAGATGCGCCCCTGAAAGGCCGGGCTGTCAATCGTGCTATCGGTAATACTCCGGCTGTGCAGGTAGCTGCGGTCGGTTAGCTCCTTATTCACGCCCAGCACCTCGGCAATGAGGCGCGTTTTGCGGTCTTCCTGCTGCTGGCGCTCATGGTCGGGGTCGCCCACGGGCAGGGCATTGAGTCGGCTCACCTCCAACGGGGCGGTGTAGACACGGGCTGGGACAGGCCCGTCATGCAGATACTCGCGTAGCTGCTGGCGAACCTGCCCCAAATTCAATCCGTGGCCGTTGCCGCCCCGGGTTTTCGCGAAATCAATAACGCTGCCCTTGTCCCGGTCGTCGCCGGTGTTCAGGTATACCTGGTGGTCGGCCTTGCGGGTGACAATGAGCACTTCCCCGTCTTTTTCGAGCTGGTGCCAGTCGCCGCGCTTGCCTTCCTTCCTGACTTGGTAGCCTTGCCGCTCGGCGTAGTCTACGAGGTCGATGTCACGCTTGAACCGGTCAAGCTCGGTGGGGTCGTTTTCTCGAATAGGGGCATTCATCGCGGGGAGCTTACAAGTGGTCGTTGATGACCAGTAGCTCCGGGCGGGGAAGGGCAGACGGGAATGAGTCCGCCTGGCTACCCAGAAAACTATCCGGTCGAGGTTACGGGGCTGGGGCTGCCGATGCGCCGGCGGCGTGCTCGGTGCCGGGCAGGGGAGGGGTGCCGCTGTCGAAGCACTTCAACTGCTTCTGGAAAGTGGTCAGGGCCTCCTGGCTGGGAAATAGAAAGCGCGGGCTCTCGCTGTTGGGCGGAATCCTGATTAGCTCAGTGGCCACGTCGAGGTTGCGGAGCAAGCGCTGCAGCAGGCGGGGCTCTTCGCGCTTCAGGGAGTTGTTTTTTAGTCCTACAATACTGGTGTAGGGCAGCTCATGCTGCTCGCAGAACGATTTCAGCTCCCCTTTAGGAAGCATCAGCAGGCGGAATTGGGCATAGCGTAAAACGTCGGCATAAGGGACGGTGAGATTTAGGTCGGGAAAGCCCAAGGGGGCCGAAATGTGTGCAGATGGTACCATGCAAGAGGTGGCTTTGTGAGGGTGAACAGGTGTGCTAGTAGACCTAACGAGAGGCATAATCTACAAAGACACGAATTCAAGCCATTCGCTGCAAATGGCTAATACAAAACCCGCAATGGTACCCCGCGCTCCGGTAGCAGCTCAACAGCAGTTGGCTCGGCCTAAACGCGGTTGCCCATCCCTAACGAAGAAACTTATCAGAAGTTTTACAGAATATTAAAAGAATCATTTTAGAAATCTTTCAGAACTCTTTCAGAACACAAACCGTAAGCAGGGCTCATATGAAAATGGCCTTTATCGTTGTGTTCACCTTGTTTTTACTGTTTGCCCTGTCCGGCTTGGCCTGGCGGCGCATCAAGAGTAAGAGCAAGCCGGCTGACCTCGTGGCCAAGAGCAACCACCACTCGGTGTGGTCTTTTCATTATGGCCCCGCAACTATTCTACCTTCCCGGGAGGTAGTCGCGCCAAGTCCGCCGCCGGCTACCGGCAATGCGCTGGCCCGGCTCATGCCCGACGAGGACCAGCGGGTACAGCAAGAGCAGGCCCGGGCCGCAGCGGCAGCTGACAGCGAAGCGACCAAGAACCGCACCGCTGAACAGGCGCAACAGCCAGACACGCCGGGGCTGGCTTCCGGCAAAGATGCCGCAGCGGCCCCGCTGCAGTCCTCGCGCCACGCGCCCGGCGCAAAGGTGAATGTGCTGGATATACTCGGCACTGATAGGCCTGCGCCCACAGTAGCACCGGCCACAGCCGAAGCGGCGACAGTTGCCGACAGCGAACCGGCCGAGCCAGAAGCGGCCAGGGAAGCCACCGTGCCCCAGGCCATCTACAGCAACCCGCTCACGGAAGCCACGCGCACCAAGAATGATGAGGCCAACCGCAAAGCCGCCGCAGAGCTGAGAAAAAGCAACCGGGCGGCCCTCCGCAACGGCACCGATAGCCAGAAAGCCGCCCTGACCGCCCTCATCAAGGAAGGCTCCGCCTAGCCATGCATCCCTCCGGCACTACACCTTATTTCCGCGCTCTTTCTGCCCTGCTTTTCGGGCGATAAGCGCCCTGCTTCCTTCCCCTTTTTTTCTTACTCCTATGCTCAACAAACCCCTCAATCTGGCGGCAAACCTGGTGGTAGCCGGCAAAGCCTACCAACCTTCCAAGCTGGAGCAGCGCGGCTACGCGCTGCTGACGGTGCTGGCCCTCTCCACCGGCGCGGCGCGGGCGCAAAGCGCCGAAGCGGCCCTCACCCAGGTCAAGGAAAAGGTGATTGGCATCGTGCAGGTCATCTTCGCAATCATCCTGATTATCGGCCTGATTCGGGTGGTAATGAAGTTTATCCAGGGCTCACCCGACGCGCTGGGCTCCTTAGGCTGGCTGGTGGGCGGGGTGCTGCTTTGGTTCGGCTTCCAGCTCTTCAAGGACGATTTGGTCAGCGCCGTGGGTGGCAGCGACGGGGGTGGTATCACCGACTAGGCCGCTGCTATGCGTTCCTACAAATCCATTGAGCGCCCCGCGCAGGTGCTGGGCATGAACCTGCAGGACCTGGGGCTGCTGGTGGGCCTGTTCATCGGCTCCGTGCTGCTGCTGGGCTTCCTGGGCATGGCCGTCAAGATTCCGCGCATGGTCTATCTGGTGGTCATCCTCACGGAAGTGGGCCTGATTCTGAGCCTGCGCTACCTCACCCGCACGCAAGCTCCCGGCTTCCTGATGGGCTGGCTCTCCTACACCTTCATCCAGCCCCGCCGCCTGGCGGTGGGCTCCCTTCCCATTCCCACTCTTCATGGCAAAAAAACCAAAAACGGCCGCGTTTGACGCCGTGATGCCCGTGCACAGCTTCGAGGGCGACAAGGTGGTCTTCAAAGATGGTCGCGTCGCGGTGGGCTTCGCTATTGAGCCGGCCGAGATGGAAAGCTGGACGGTGGATGACTACGAGGCCTTCCAGACCGCGCTGGTGGGCGTGCTGCGGCCCCTGCCCGTGGGCACCATTGCGCAGAAAACCGACATCTACTACGACCGGCCCTACCGCGAGGATAAAACCCAGCAGACCTACTTCGAGGGCAAGATGAACAAGCACTTCTTCGAGCGGCTGGTGCTGTTTCA
Organism: Hymenobacter sp. 102; assembly: GCF_049949205.1. Lineage (NCBI taxonomy): Bacteria > Pseudomonadati > Bacteroidota > Cytophagia > Cytophagales > Hymenobacteraceae > Hymenobacter > Hymenobacter sp. 102. The sequence goes on along the minus strand of NZ_CP188174.1, from coordinate 132,234 downwards.
GAAGTCCTACCTATTTCTCTCCTTCGCCCCGGTGGCCGTGAAAGCGCCCCGCACCAACGCCGTGAATGCCTTGGTGGCCCGCGCCGGCGAAGCGCTGATGAAAAACCCCTTCGCGCAACTCGTTCAGACCCTCGAATTGGCCGAGGCCAGCGCCGTAGAATTCGTGCAGGGCATCAAGAACCTGGGCGGCGTTGCGTTTGAGCGCCTCGGCGGGAGGGAGATGCACCAGCTTTACCTGCAGTATTTCAACCTCAGCTTTGATGGCCAGCCTACCCGGCAGGAGCGTGAGATTGGCAACGACATGGGCGCGCTCAGCGTGGGCGAGCACCGGGTAAACATTCTCTCGATGGTGGGTCAGGGCAGCGAGGCCCACCCGGCGGTGAAGAACAGCTACGGCGTCACCGCGCCCATGCTCTACCCGCTCACCCACGTCCTGCAGTGCCCGCACATTCTGACGCAGGCGCTGCTGGTTCAGGATACCCGCGCCGAGCTTAGCTCGCTGGATACCGACCGCAAGCTCAATGCCTCGCTCTCGTTTCTCTCCACGCAGGACAATGCGCTGCGGGCGGCGGAGGTTGAGGAATTTACCGCCGAGGTGCGGGCCGAAAACAAGCAGATTGTGGGCCTGCACCTCTCCCTGCTACTGTGGGATACCAACGACACCAGCCGCCGGGAAAACGTGGAGCGGGCCACGGCCGCCTTTCGATACATGTTCGGTACCGAGAGCGTGGTGGAAAGCTACCTGGCCCTGCCCGTGTTCTTCGGCCTGCTGCCCGGCAACGCCTACCAAGTGCCGGACCGCTGGCTGACCTGCTCGTCGGACCGGGGCGCGTGCTACACCCACTGGACGGCCACCTACAAAACCGACCCGGTGGGCGAGTACCTCACCGACAGGTTCCGCAATCTGGTGCAGGTAAACCTCTTCAACACGGCCCTGGACAATCAGAACGCCATTGTCATCGGCCCTTCTGGCTCGGGCAAGAGCTACACCTTCGGCAACCTGATTGTGCAGCGCTTCGAGAAGGGTGCCCGGCAAATCATCATGGACGTGGGCGGCACCTACCGCAACGTGCTGCAGTCGCTCAACGGCGAGGACTTCGATAACACCTACTTCGAGTACGACCCGCAGCGGCCCATCGAGTTCAACCCCTTTGTGGTGCCCCGCGACGCTTCGGGCAAGTGGCTCTACAACGACGAGAAAACCAACTTCCACCTGGCCCTGCTCGCCGCCCTGTGGAAGGGCGGCAAGGATACCGGGCTGGACAAGTCGGAGCGCACCATCCTATCGCGCTTTCTGATTGAGTACTACGCCTGCCTGAACGAAAGTGACCGTCTGAACCAGAAGGACGAGGAGTTTCCCGGCATGGAAAGCTTCTACCGCTTCGTGGAGCAGTTCGACCACGAGATGCAGAAGCCCGTGGCCGTGCCCGGCGACGGGGTGGAGCCCGACCCGCTGGACGGGGCCCGCCGGCAGTACCAGAAAAACCTGAAGTACATCGACATGCACCAGTTCTTCCTGGTGCTGGGCCAGTACATCACCGGCGGCCGCTACGAGCGGGTGCTCAACGCCAAGCGCGACGTGGACTTGTCGGAGTACCGGCTCATCTGCTTTGACTTGGCCAAGGTGCAAGCCGACCCCGACCTCTACCCGGTGGTGGCCATGCTCATCACCGAGCTAAGCCTGGACCTGTTCCGCAAGTTTCCCGACGACATCAAGTACATCGCCCTGGACGAGGCCTGGACCATGCTCTCGGGCGTGCTCTCGGAGTTCATCGAGTCGATGTACCGCACCATCCGCAAAACCAACGGCTCGGTCACCATCATCACCCAGGGCATCACCGAGATTACCAGCAGCAAAATCGGGCCGGCCATCATCAACAACTCGGCCACCAAGATTATCCTGCGCCACGTCAACCCCGACTCGCTGGCCCAGCTGCAGGCCCCGCTGGGCCTGACCGGCCACGAGATGGATTTGATTAAGTCGGTGCGCTCCACCGAGGCGCTGCGCGAGATATTCATCAAGCAGGGCGCGAAGGGCAAGATATTCGGGGTGGAGGCCTCGCCGCAGCTCGACGCCATCCTGACCTCCAAGCCCGTGGAGCGCAACTACCTCAACAAGCTGGTCAAGTTCTATCAGCAGACCAACCTGAAGCCGGTGCTCGACCGAAACGGCCGGCCGAAGCTGGACGCCGAGGGCAACACGCAATACGAGCCCGTGAAGGTGCAGCGGCTGGACTACGCCGTTGACCAGTTTGTGGAGGATAAACAGGCCCGCAAGGGCGTCCTGGCCCAATGAGCAGCCTGTACCTAATGGTCGCCTACGGGGCCGACCCGGGCTTTCTGAGCGCCTGCGACCAGACCCTGCAAATCGTGCTGCGCGCCTGCCGCTACATCACGCCCACCTTCATGCTCATTGCCCTGCTCTACACCATCGGGCGCGGCTTTATCTCGGGCAACGGGCTGGCCATGGACTGGGGCCCCATCATCAAGGCAGTATGGATATTCTTCCTGCTCTTCTTCTATAAGGAGCTGATTGACACGCTTAGCTCGGGCATTGCCGGGTTCACCCGCATGTTTGCCACCCCAGACGGCTCCACGGCCGCTTCGGCACTGGGCGCGACCATCAGCACCTCGGAAACGCTCTCGCAGAAAACGGTGGTGGAGCAAGGGGCGCAGGAAATAGCCAACCTGCTCAAAACCATCACCTCGTTCAGCCTGACCAACATTCTGCTGCAGCTGGTGACCGGGGAAGTGGTGCTGCTGATTCGGCAAATCATGCAGTTCATCCAGCAGTTCATTCTGGGATTCCTGTTCGTGTGCGGCCCCATTTCCCTGTGCCTGTCGGTGGTGCCGGCCTTTGGCCAGCTGGCCATCAAGTGGCTGCAGAACTTCCTGGCCGTGCAGTTCTGGGGGCTCTCGTTCGCCCTACTGGATTTGCTCTACACCTTCTACACGGCTTCCAACACCACGTTTGGCGGGGTTTTCTCCGCCCCGGTGGCGGCGGAGTCGGATACCCGCCAGCTGATTGTCTCGGTGGCTTTCATCATGCTCTACCTCATGGTGCCTTACCTGACGAGCCTGTTTATCGGCTCCTCGGCCGCGCAAGGGTTCGTGGGCTCCGTGGTGGGCATGGCCACTTCGGCGGCAGCGGCGGCGGCCGGTGTTTCGGCTGGCATGGCCGGCGGCGGCCACGGCGTGTCCGGGGCCATCGGCCGGGCCATGAGCAGCAGCAGCTCCTCGGGCGGGGGCAGCTCCGGCGGGGGCAATAGTGGGGGTGGCGGCTCAGCCGACCCTAGCCCGGCCCCAAGCGGCGGCAGCTCGGCCTCGGCGGGCCTGCCCTCCATTACCATGTCCGATGCCCTCAATCCTTCCTACCGGCAACGGCCTTCCGGGCTGTGGACGGCCTAACCAATCCCCTCCTTTCCGATGAACTATCCCACCCGCTACCTGGCCCTGCTGACCCTGGGCCTGGCCACTGCCTGTCAATCCAAAGAAGAAAAAGCCAACGCGGCCCTCGCCGACGCGCTAGAAGCGCAAGCGGAAAGCCCCGCTGAGCAGGCCCGTATGGCGGCGCAAAAAGCGGCTTACGCGCTGCCCCCGGCCCGGCCGGCCTCGGCGGTTGACGTGCGGGCCGGCGTGGAGCAGCTGCTGCCGGCCGAAGGCTACCTGGAGCTGGTGTCGGTGAAGGGGCAGGCCCTGCAGCCCATCACGCTCGGCCTGCCCCCTATGTGGCGCATCGGGGTGAAGCCGGGCTACCCCAAAGTAGGCCCCGGCTACAAGATTCCGTTCGAGGCGGTGCTGCGCTGGAAGCCCACGGGCTACGTGGAGACCAAGCCCAAATCGGCCTTGCTGGTGCTGCAGACGCCAAAAGACTCGCTGATGCGCTTCTACATCTCGGAGATGAGCGTGGGCAGCAAGGTCGTGCAGGTGCGGCCCGGGAGCCCATCACGGTGCAGGGGTGCTCTACACCTACCTCGACCGGGATAATGCGCAGCGGCTGCTGGTGTACCCCTACCAAGAAAAGCAAGTGTATCTGCCCCTGGCCAACTAAGGGCAGTGGGGAAGAAAGCCCCGGCCTTAAAAACCTCCTCTCGTTGACTTAATCAGCCTTTTTAATGGACTCCGCCAAAAACCTAAGTACCTCATTCTCCACCATGCGCAACCTGGCGATGGGGAGCGTCCTGGCCCTGCTGCTCGTGTCGCTGGCGGCGGGCTTTCTGGTGTACCGCGCCTACGAGAACAGCGGCCGGCGCGTGTACGTGGTAGGCCAAACCGGCTCGGTGGCCGCCCTCTCCGCGCCCAGCACCGAAACCCACACGCCCTATGAGGCCCGCAACCTGGTGCGCAACTTCATGCAGACCATGTTCGGCCACGACCAATACACCTACAAAACCAATCTGGACGCGGCCCTGCCCCTGATTGAGGGCCGCGGCGGCCGGCGCATCTACGACGGCTTCACGCGGGGCCAGGTGCTGCAGAACTACGAGCGGTACGCCGCCCGCAACGTGGTAACAGTCGACAGCGTGAGCATCGACATGAACCACCGCCCCTGGTCGGGCCGGGTGTATATCAAGCAGCGCATCTTCATCGGGGGTGAGCAGAAAGAGCCCCTGCCGCTGGCTGCCAAGTTCAACCTGACGGAAACCAACCGCTCCGATGCCAACCCCTACGGGATGCTCATCACCAACTTCGACTACATCCCCTACAACCCGCAGGTGTCGCGGGAGGAGATACAGGCACTGAAGGAGCAGGAAGCCGACCGGCAGCGGGCCCTGCTGGAAGCCCAGCGCAGCGCCGGGGCCCTGGCTCCGGCAGCCGGCGACGCGCCCGCCCCGGCAGCAACTCCGGTTACACCCGCCGCCCCCGCAGCGGGCAACTAATCCTATCCTTTCTCCAAGCGCATCGCACTATGTTTTCCAAGCTTTTGCTGGCCTTGAGCCTGCCCCTGCTGCTGGCGTCGGCCACGTCAGCCCAATCCTCCACGGCCGTGCTGCGGCCCGCCGCGGCACCACCGGCGGCCCCGGCGCTGCTGGACGTGGCCGTGTCCGACAGCTCCACTACTTACCTCGTTTTCGGCGGCCCCGTGTCGCTGGTCGACGTGGGCATGGCCAACAACTACCTGGTGAAGATTGAAGCTAACGCCGTGTTCGTGCGCGCCCGCCGCAAGTCCGCGCCGCCCACGCCCATCCTCATCCGCTACGGCTCCAAGTACTGGATGGGCCGCCTCGTGTACGTGAACCGGCCGGTGCTGCAGCTCTACGACTTTCAGAAAGACGGTGCGCTGAGCGTGAGCGGCGGCAGCAGCGAGGGCACGGCGGCCGGCGCGGCCCCGGAGAATGAGTTAGCCCTAGACAAGGAGCGGGAGAAGAAAGCGGCCGTGGAGGGCAAGCTCAGCCAGCTGCGCAAAACGCGGGAAGAGCACCAGGCCGTGGCCGTCGTCGACAACGACCTAGTACTGTCGCTGGCCAACGTGCGCAACGACAAGGATTTTACCTACCTGCGCTTCAAGGTCATCAACCACTCGGCCATTGACTACAACGTCGATTTCACCGACTTCCAGCTGGTGGAAAACGCCCATAAGAAGTTTCTGGCCCGCAAGAAGAACGAAGCGCGCCGGCCGCTGGCTCCCTCGGGCGGCTTAGCCAACCAAGTGGTTACGGGCCGCACCACCGGCTATCTAACCTATGCTATTCCGCTCTACGCGGCCACCGACCGGGGCTACCTGGAAGTGACCCTGCGAGAGCTGAACGGGGCGCGGGTTCTGGTGCTGCCAGTGCCTTCGCGGGTCATCAATCGAGCCTCTACCATCTAACGCCGCTGCTATGGAACCCGCAAATCCCCACACCCAACCCCCAGCCATGGGCTCCGCGCCGCACGACGACGCGGAGCACTTCGGCCCGCAGCGGCCTGCCCCCGCCGGCCAGCCCAAGGCCACGCCGCTGGAAACGCTGCGCAACAACTGGCTACTCCTGACCGGCCTGCTGGTGCTGCTGGTCGGCATGGGCCTGTTTCTCTGGCTGCGCTCCGCCACTCAGGCCGCGCAGCAGAAGAAGGAAGTCGTAGCGGCAGCCTCGGAAAACATCGAGCCCGAGATTAAGGCGGCCCCCACGGCGGCGGCAGAGCCAGTGTCGCCCTCCGCGCAGATAGAGCAGCAGCGCCGGCTGGAGCAGGAAGCCCAAAGCACGCCCACCCGCCTCAATACCGACGAGGTCGCGGAAGCCTTCGTGGCCGATACGATGGGGCAGGCCCAGCGGCGGAAGCAGCGGGCGGCGGCCCTCACGGCGGCAGCGCGCCGCCGGCAGGAGGAAGCCCGCCTCGCCGCGGCCGACGTGGACACCATTGAAGCCACGGTGCAGGACCCCGCAACGGGCTCGTACCATGCCCAGACGCTGGTGGTGCCCCGGCGGCGGCCGGGCCAGGTAGCCGGCAGCGTTGCCCGCCAGACCAGCTCCGGCGCGGCGCGCAGGGCGCGGGCCGCGCTGCTGCCGGCGACCGACACCGACGGCACCCCGTTTGAAACCGACCCGGACGTGCTGGCCATGCTGAGCACATCTCCGCCCGAAACCCGCGCCGCCTACGAGCGCATAACCGGCAAGCGCTACCGCGACCCCAGGGCCGTCGCGCAGACGTTGGCCAGCCGCACCAGCGCGCCCGGTATGGATGGCTTTAATACTGTCAAGGCCGCGGGCTCCGCTCGGATGATGGCCCAGAGCAGCCAGGTGGAGCTGGTGCCCGACGTCTTTTTCAAGTGCGTCATCAACGGCGAGCAAAAGGTGCGAACCGGCTCCGTGGTGCTGCTGCGGCTGCAGGAAGACGCCGTGGTGTCGGGCGTGACCTTCCCAAAGAATACCGTCTTCGCCGCCGTTGCCACCGTGGGTACCAACAATGTGATGCTGGAAGTCAACCGCCTCGGGCCCAACCGGGTCGCGGCCAGCATCTACGACTACAACTACATGCCCGGCATCATGATTGACCCCGTGAAGCGGGTAGCCAAAGATGCCAGCCTCGCTGGCCAGGACCTGCAGCAGCAGTCCATGCAGGAGGTCAGCACCGCCATTGACCGCTCCGCCTCGGCGGCCAACTCGGTGGTGGGCGTGGGCGGACGCGTGGCCATGGGCGTGCTCAGTCGGCCCAAAACCCGCACCAAGCTGCGGGACGTGCTGCTGCCCGACGGCTACCCCATCCTGATTACTACGGCTGCCGCCGGCCAAATGGGGTCGGCTACGGCGTCGGGACGCTAATCCTTTCATCAATTCTACGACAATGAAAAAGACTCTTTTTCCGGCCCTGGCGGCCGTTGCGCTGCTGCTGGCCCCGGCCGGTCAGGCCTGGGCGCAGATGGTGGTGAATGACCCGCTGCACATGGGTGTGCAGATTGGCGAGTTTGCCAAGCGCCTGCAGCAGTGGTCCTCCACGGTGCAGAATTACCAGGTAGTAAAGGACGCCCGTCAGATTGCCGGCGTTACGAAGGACATCACCAGCGAGGTTCGCAGCCTCACCCAGGAGGGCTCGACCTGCAGAAGCAGGTGCAGGCTGATCTGCGGAAGGTGCAGAGCATTCAGGACTTGCGGCTCTCCAACCCGCAGGAGCTGTTTGCGCGGGCCCTGGCCATGTCCGGCCGCAGCCAGACCAACCAGATGATGCCCGTCTACGCCAAGGCCCAGCGCCTGCGCCAAGCCCTGCAGCTGACCAACCCCGTGCAAGACGTGAATACGATGTACGACGTGTTCTCGCGCTTCGGCACCAGCTCGGCCGACCCCAACGGCAACATGACCAGCGACCAGTACCAAGCCAAGCGCGAGGAATCCACGGTTTCCCTGTTTGCAGCCGAAGAGATGATGGCCAAGCGCAAGCTGGCCATGGCGGTGAACTACTACAAGATTGCCGACGAGATGACCGCGCAAAGCGTGGAAATGCAGGCCACGCTGAAGAATCCGGGCCGCTACGCCATGACGGAAGGGGAGCGGATAGCTGCCCTGAACTCCTCGAACGACAACCTGATTAAGGCTATGCAGCTGCGCGAGCAGGGCGACCGGCTGTTCATGGAAGCCTCGCAGTCCGGCCCTGCCCACCAGGCCGCCGAAGCAGTGTACGCTTCGACCCTCAGCCGGAACGCTCTGATTAAAATGGACCGTGCACGGCCGCGCTAGCATCTTATGAAAAAGCTCCTGTTAGTGGTGCTCCTGCTCGCGGGGGTCGGCATTCTGCCGGCCTCCGCCCAGCGGCACGTCAAGCACCTGGCCTCTTGGGGGGCACACCTCGGCCGCTCCGAAACCGGCAACTACTATGAGTTGAGCTATATGCCCATGCTCACCAACCACCTGGCCCTGCGCCTGAGCGGGGGCTATGAGCACGGCACCCTTACTACTCGCGGCGAATACTCGGTGTATCAGGGCCGGGTTCTGCTCTCGCCCCAGCTATTCCGCCTCGGGGAGGTGGCCTACGTGCATCTGCTGGTGGGGGCTGGCGCGGGCTACGAGTGGACCAACCAGAACGGCACTGGGGAGATGATGACCGGTGCGAAAGAGCCGCAGCGCTTCACTTACGGCCCCCAGATAGGAGCCGAAGCGGATTTCTTCCTCGGCAACCGGCTCTCGCTCGTGGCCACGGGCACCAAAGGCTACCTGTTCAATAATCCGTTGGTCGACCAGTGGCCAGGCTTGGCCAGCGTTGGCCTGCGGTATCACTTTCGCTAATCACTCCTTCTAACCTATGAAACAACTTGCCTATCTACTGCTGAGCTGCGCGGCTCTGGTCACTAGCTGCTCGAAAGACAACGATGCCACGCCCTCCGGCCCGAAAGAGTATCGGCCTTGGTTAAAAGTTTGGTCCAAAAATTACATAGTGGGCGAGTCCATGTGCCAATCAGTCGTCAGCCAGGCCTGCACATCAAACTGAAGGGCATCCGTTAAGGCCTCATCGGAGAAATCGAACTCCCCTTGCAGGTTGAGGTGCTGCCAGCTCACGGGGGAGGTGCGGGCAATAGCATCGGCCACGGCCTGACGCTCGGCAACCGGCGTCTGAAACAGCTGCTGGTTCAGGTACAGGCAGTTCCAGCAGACGATCACGTTCTGTACCAACCGCTTGCAGGCGTCGGCCAGCTGATGCTCCTCTTTGCCGGCGTAGCGCAACTGGCCGCTTTGCCCATAAAAGACAGCCCGGGCGAAATGGTGCGCGCTTTCGAGCTTGTCCAACTGGTCGTCGATGCGTTTGCGCAGGTCCTGGTCGTCCATGTAGCGCAGCAAAAACTCCGCGCACGGCCCGGCCCAGTTCGCGCAGGGCTACATACAGGGGATGCTGGTGCGCGTAGGAATTGAGGCGCTTGAGCACAGTGGAGGCCGTTACGTGCTTGAGCTTCAGACTCACCACCAGGCGCAGCATCGTCTCCCAGTGGGCCTCGATAAGGTGCCGGTCCAGCGGCTTGCCCAGGCGCAGGCCGACTGCTGCAACGTCGGGGGCGCCCATGCCGGCGAACAGGTACAGCAGTTGCTCCTGGAAGGACTGGATGCGGGGGGCAAACTCGATGCCTAACAGGGCCGTCAGGGCGAAATTGACCTCCGTAAACCCATGCGTGTCGGTGGAGTGCAGCGCGGACTCGACCACCTCGTTGTGCAGCAGGCCATCGACCATGTACGGGGCCTCCCGCTCCGCCGAGCTGAAGGCGGCGGAATGGAACAGGCGGTGACGGTCATCAATGAAGCTGTAGAAGACGAGCCCCTTTTCCTGCCCGAAGTACTTGTAGGAGTAATTGGCGTGGATCGAGTCCACCGCCACGTAGTATTTCTGGCCATCCGATGCCGTGTGCACTGGCTGGTCGGGAACCCGCCGGAACAAGCGGCTGACCGGCAGCTTGCCCGTCAGGGCAATCACCGCGTCATTGGCTCGGCGCACGTTTTCCAGCGCAAAATACCAGTTGACCGTATTCTCCAGCGTGGCCTGCGCCACGTGTTTGGTGGCATGGGCCATGCGCGTCAAGCCCAGATTGCAGCCGTAGGCCATCACGCCCGCAAAGAACACCCGGTCGGCGGGACGGGGCGGGCGATGCCGCGGGTTCCAGTGCTCGAGGCAGTCGGTAAAGCGGCACTGCTGGTTGACCGTATGCAGCACTTCGTGCAAGGCAATCTGCCCTGGCCCCGGAAACAGCGGCCGGCTCCCGGCGGGCGCGTCTTCGGCCGCACGGGCCGGGGTCAGAAAATACGGCCGGCCACCGGCCCGCTGCCGCACGCCGGGATTTGTGCCGGCCGTCAAGCGGTCCAGGGTACGGGTGATGCTGGTAGCTAATCGGTCCTGGAGCGCGTCCAGCCACGGCCCGGCAGCAGCCAAGTGCGAGAGGCTGGCCTGAAACAGCCAGTGGTCCCGCTGTGCGGCCCACGCCGCCGCGTCGAGCAGATAGGCCTCGAAGGGACGGTAGCTGAGCGACTGCACCAGGTTGAGTTTGCCAGCTTTTAAGTGGTCCGCCACGTGCCCGGCCAATAGAGCCTTGTAGAGCGATACAGGACTCTCCGCCTGCTGCAAGGCCGCCCGCTCAGCGGCTTTGAGGAACGCCGTTGGGGGGTGGTTACCCAGCTGTCCGTCGCGCATCCGATAGTGGACCAACGCCTGGGCCAACGGGCTGTCGGAAGGGCCTTCATAGGCTACCGTACGCAAAATATCGCCGAGCCGGCGCTGTAGTGCCCGGGAACGCTCCTCAATGACGCGGAAATACGGGTCATAGCCGCCTCCACTCGTGCGCCGCAACTGCTGGGCGGCCAAGCGCAACTGCCCAAACGCCGCTACGGACGGGGTATGCAACCAGGCCAGCAGCGCGGCTACCTTGTCCGCATTGGTTCGATCAAAGGCAAACGCCATCCGCTCCAGTTCCTGGAGGGCGGCACCGTGCGTGACAACCCCGTCGAGCACCTGCTGCAGCTGCGCGGCCGTATCTTGTTGCTGGCGGTAGACCCGCTGCTGGGTGTCGCGTTGGGCGGCGTTGCGGTGAGTCTGCACGGCCTGCAGCAGGGTGTCGGTGAGCAGGTCGCCCACCTGATAGTATTGATACACCACGAAACAGAGCACCATCAGGTATTTCTTCTCCGCTTGCTGCTGCACCTGGAAGACCTGGGCCCGCTCGACGTAGCGGGCATAGTAGCGGACCAGTTCGTCCGACAGCGCCAATGCCTGCACGACGGGCTGTACCTGCTTAAATAAGGATTGCAGCACGGCATAGTCCTGCACATTCGCACGGATGGCCGCCGGGCGCATCAGCTCCAGGCTGCGCTTGAGCGTGGTGAGGCGGTACGGCCGGTGCGCATGGGCCGGCTCATCGTCGGCGGTGGTGAACAAAGCGTCCAATCGCTGCCGCAACGTCGGCGTCAGCAACAGGGCCAACTGGGCCGTGACCTGCTGGTCAACGGCGCGAAAGGCATCGGTGACCACCCCGGCCAGGGCCGCGTAAGTGGGCACTTCCCACCGGTGGGACCGCAGATAATCGGCTACGGTGCGGAAGACGGCGGCCGGGTTGGGCTGCTGACGGGCGAAATGGATGGCTTGCTGCTGCACCAAGACCAGCACGTCAGCAAAGGGGCGCACCCCGAAGTGGTGCAAGAGCACAGGCCGGTGGCGGAAGCTGGCTACGTTTTCGTACCGGCTCCAGTCCACGGCCCCCAACTGGAACCGCTGCTGGACGTAGGCCCGGTCGGCGGCCATGAACTGCTCCACGGGAAAAAACCGGCCGGCGGCCTTAAAATAGCCGAGCTGCAGAATGAAGCCGCCGCGCATGTGGGGTGCCGTCATGGGTTGGAGCACAGCCGCGGTCCATTCAGGCAGGGCAAAAAATAACTCGCGTTGCAGCGGCGTAAACGGGGGCGGGGCGTCGAACGCCCGGCGCTGAGCCGTGTCGAGCAAGGGTAGGGTACGGGCCATCGGGTGTCTCGCGAAACGGACGTTTTACCGAGGCATCTGTCCCGGCCGGTTCGTTGCGCGCCAACCTACCCAAAAATTGTCTCATTTCCTGTTCTCACGAATCAATAACTCACTATCTTCGGCCTCGTTGACTTTGTGAGAATAATCCGCATGATGTACGGCTACGCCCGAGTGAGCACCCCCGACCAGCAGGTGTATTTGCAGACCGATGCGCTGCGAGCGTACGGCTGCGCTGAAGTAGTAGAGGAAAAAGTCTCTTCCGGGAAAGAGCGCCCGGCTTTGCAGCGGCTGCTGACGCAACTGCGCGCGAGTGATACGCTGGTGGTGTGGAAACTTGACCGGCTGGGCCGTTCCTTGAAAGAGTTGGTGACACTGGTGACCGGGTTTCAGGCAAAGGGCGTACAGTTTGTCAGCTTGCACGACCACCTGGATACCACTACCGCCCAGGGACGCCTGATGTTCAACCTGTTTGCTTCCTTGGCCGAGTTTGAACGGGATATTATCCGCGAGCGAACCACGGCCGGGCTGACGGCCGCCCGTGCCCGGGGTCGTCAAGGCGGCCGACCGAAAGGCCTGTCGAAACAAGCGCTGGCCAAGGCGCAGGCCGCCAAGACGCTGTATCTCCAGCAAGACAAAACCGTGGCCGAAATCGGGCAACTGCTCGGCGTTGGCCGGGCAACCATTTACCGGTACTTAGCCCACTTAGGCGTTCCTACGGGCAGCCAGGCCATTGTTGGCGCACCATCCTCCCCGGTGGTTTGAGGGCCGTAATTGCATTGTTCTCTTGCCCATGCACTGGATTACCCGCGAGCGTCCCAAGATTGACCGGCTGGCCTGCCCCTGGCTGATTCTACGCTTCATCGACCCGGCCGCTGAAATCATCTACGTGCCCGCGGCGGAGGTAACGGCCACGGCCGAGCGCACCGGCGCCATTCCGTTTGACGTGCCGGGGGTGGAGTTCACCCACTACGGGGCGGAATGTACTTTCGACTATTTCCTGCGCAAGTACCAGCTGAGCGACCCAGCCCTGCTGGCCATGGCGCCGGTGGTGCGCGGCGCCGACACCGACAACCACGCCCTGGCCCAGCAGGCGGCCGGGCTGTGGGCCATTTCGGCCGGGCTGGCCTACAACATCCGCGACGACCAGCAACTGTTGCAGCAGGGGCTGGTGCTCTACGACGCGCTTTATACCTGGGCCCAACACTTGCAGGGGCAGGCCCACACCCAGCAGCCCGAGGAGCAGCTGTTGGTGCAGGTATACACCGCTTACCTGCAGCGCGCCAAGGACCGCAATGCCCCGCCCCCGGCGTGGACCGTGCAGCTGCGCGAGCTGATCCAGGACCACCTCGACACGAACCTGGCGCTGCGCCTGACGGAGGTGGCCGAAACCCTACAGGTCAACCCGACCTACCTCTCTCGCGAGTTTGCCCGGTATTTCGACGACCTTTCCTTTGGGGAGTATATTCGTAAGATGCGCATCGACAAGGCCCTGCAGCTGTTGGATACGACCACCTACCCGGTGGGCGAAATTGCCTACCTGACGGGCTTTTCCGACCAAAGCCACTTCACCCGCATTTTCAAGCAGCACACCGGCCAGAGCCCCGCCGCCTACCGCCGGAAACGCACGGCGAGGTAAAGATTCTACCAACGGAAAATTCCGTTCTATTTTTCCCACTAGGCGGGCCGTAGCATTGCCGTCGGGTGGTGCCTCTCGCGTGAAGGGAGCAGCAGCCGGACCTGATGCGCAACCGACTTTCCTTTCTTACTTCGACCTGGCAGGGCCCCGTGGTGCTCGGGGGTCTGGGGCTGCTGCTGGCCCTGCCGGCGCGGGCGCAGAAGCAGTTCGTGCGTGAGCAGCAGACTTGGGTGGGCTACTTCAACCAGACGCGCTTCTCCCAGCACTGGGGCACCTGGACCGACCTGCATGTGCGGCTGCACGACCACTTCGTGCAGGCCCTGTTTCAAACGGTGGCCCGCGGCGGGCTCACATACTACCTCACCGACGATGTGCGTCTGACTGGCGGCTACGCCTACGTGCACCACTTCCCCGACGGGGCCCGCACCATCGGGCAGGCCGAGCACCGGCCCTGGCAACAGGTGCAGTGGTTCACCCGCTTTCCGCAGGCCCGGCTGATGCAATGGGTGCGGCTGGAAGAACGGTTTCGGCGTCATATCGTGCAGAACGAGCGCACCGACGCATTCGACTTCAACTGGCGCACCCGCTACAACCTGGCGCTGTTTCTGCCGCTGACCAAGCGCCGGTTTGAGCCCGGCGGCCTGCAACTGCTGCTCAACGACGAGCTGATGGTGAACCTGGGCCGGGAAATCCGCTACAACTACTTCGACCAGAACCGGGCCTTCGCCGGGCTGGTGTACCAGGTCAGCAAGCAGGCCCAGCTGCACGCGGGCTACATGCACCTGTTTCAGCAGCTGCCGGCCGGCGACACCTACCGCAACCAGCACACCATTCGCCTGTTTTTCTTCCATAACCTCGATTTTTGCCCCGCGCCGGCCGCCGTTCCGCTGGCTGTACCACCAGCCCCGCCGGGCTAAGGCGGCGCCCGTAAAGGGGCATAGCAACGCCCCATCAACCTACTAGCCCCACCCGCCATGGACCATCTACTTTCCCGCCGCGACGCGCTACGCGCCACCGCCCTGCTCGGCGCCACCTCCCTGCTACACCCCGCCGACTCGCTGGCTGCGGCGGCTGCCCCCGGCAAGGGCAAGACGCCCCCGCTGGCTGCGCCCGACCAGGCCGCCATCGACGCCGCTCTGGGCAAGAAGGGTACCTACAACGAGGCCCAGGCCACGCACGTGGTGAGTCTACCGCGCAACGACCTGAACATGCGCATCAAGGGCGAGCCGGTGCCCATTCCCTTCGGCTTCGGCGGCTGGATGGCTATCAAGCACACGCTCGATGGCAAGTCGGCCATGCTCATGAGCGACACGGTGCTGCTGCAGGAGGAAGTGGCCCCCCTGATGGACGCGGCCCACGCCAACGGGCTGGAAGTGGGGGCGGTGCACAACCACTTCTTCTACGAGGAGCCGCGCATCTTCTACATGCACGTGCGGCATGGGCAGCCCGGCCGAGCTGGCGCAGAAGTTTGCCGCCACGCTGAAAAATTCCAAGCTGCTGCCCGCCAACCAGCCCGCCTCGGCCGCCGCGCCCAGTGCCGCGACGGGCAATAATGGAACGCCGGCCGCCCCGGCAGCCCCCACGGGCAAGGAGCTGTTCGACCTGCCGGCGCTGGACAAGCTGGTGGGGGCCCAGGGCACCGTTAACGGGCCCACCTATAAGTATACCATCGGCCGTGAAGACCTGCAGGTGGTGATGATGAACACGGAAATGACGGCCGCCATCGGGCTGAACTCCTGGGCCGCGTTTGCCGGCAAGCAGGACGATGCCCACATCGCCGGCGACATTGCCATGCTCGAAGGCGAAGTCAATCCCGTCATCAAAGCCCTGCGCGCGCACAAGCTGGAAGTGGTGGCCGTGCACAACCACATGCTTTTTGACCAGCCCCGCATGGTGTTCCTGCACTACTACGGCCGGGGCCCGGCCGCGCAGCTGGCCGCCGGCTTCCGCTTGGCCCTCAACCAGCTAGGTAAAAGCAAGCCACAGCACATGCCTGGCACGGAGCATTAGGCGGGCACTGTATTGTTCAATACAGCGCAGACTGCGCACAGACAACACTTACTGCTGCCGCAGCCACTCCAGGGCGCTGCCTTCGTTGTCAAACCACCGATACACCGGATAGGGAGTCATAACCCGCATACTGACATTTGTGCTGGCTAGGCGAGCAAATACTTCATGAGAGGGCAGAACAGCGGCGTAACGATATCCCCCGTCGCGCAGAGCCCGCGGCAACCACTCGTGCAGCAACCATTCCTGCTCGGGCGGCGGAATGGGCATCATCAGGCGTTGATCGGCCAAGACTTTGCCGCTACCACTGGCGAGTAATAGCCGCAGCACCTGTTCCAATACGGCCCGGAATTCCGCTGGTTGATACCGGTGAGAAGTCCAGGTAACGCGTACTATCAACTCCGCGTCGAGTTGCAGTGAGGCGGCAGGTAACTGTATTGCAGAATCCGGGAATAGCATACGGCACGAGTGGTAAAGTGCGCGAAAATACCACCTCTTAGTAAACCAAGCGCTGGAATAGCCCGCAAGAATACGATTAACAGGAAAATGTGTCTCCTCCAGCGCAGCGAGCAACAAACACTCAGGGTTTTCGTGGCTCCGATGGCCTCATGGCTTGCCACGTGAATAACCAAGAACCAGCAA
This sequence comes from Hymenobacter sp. 102, assembly GCF_049949205.1. Taxonomy (NCBI): domain Bacteria; kingdom Pseudomonadati; phylum Bacteroidota; class Cytophagia; order Cytophagales; family Hymenobacteraceae; genus Hymenobacter; species Hymenobacter sp. 102. Next base: position 116,048 of record NZ_CP188174.1, on the reverse strand, counting down.
GCAGCAGCAGGCCCAGCAGCCCACCCCACCAAAATGAGTGGGTGGGGAAACGGGTACCCAGCCAGCCGGCCAGCGGGTAGGCGAAAGCCCACCACAGGTGGCTCCAGGCGAAGTGCGCCCCATACACCCGGCCCTGGTATTCCTCGGGTGTTTGCTCGGCAATGATGGTTTGCGTGGCAAGATTCACCGCGTTTTGTCCGGCCCCGGCCAGCAGCCAAAGCGCCAGTAGTCCCCCAGCCTCGCGTAATTGGCCGGCAGCACCGCTAAGGTGGTGAGCAGGGCCCCAGCCAGCAGAAACGTGGCATGGGCCACCCGCTTGGCCAGGCCTCCAGCCAGCAGAGCGGCGGCCGTGGCCCCGATGCCGAAGGCGGCCATCACCCAGCCGTAAGCCGCGTCGCCCAGGCCCAGGCGGCCCTTCACGTCGCCCACAGTGTTCACCAGAATCAGGGCTCCGCTCACAGCGGCCCCCAACTCCAGCAATAGGGCGTAGCGCATCGGGCCGTCGCTCCAGAGGCGGCGCGTGCCCACCAGCAGGTTCGGCACGGTGATGCGCTGTTCATCTTGGTTTTCGTTCTCGGCGCGCAGGCGGGCGGGCAGGGTCAGAATCAGCACGCCGGATAAGAGAAACGAAACGGCATCCACAAAGAAGATGTCGCGGGCGCCGAGTAGGACTGCCACGCCGCCGGCCAGGCCCGGCCCGAGTACACCCAGCAACTCCTGAGTAGCACTGGCCAGACTCAGGGCGGGCGCCAGCTCCTCGTCGGTCGTGACGGCCGGCAACGTAGCCTGAAAGGTGGGCGTGAAAAACGCGGTGAAGGCGTTAACGGTAAACATCAGCGCATAGACCTGCCACACCTGCGTGACGAAGGGCAGCAGAGCAATGACCATCATGCGCACCGCGTCGGCAGTGACCATAATGATCTTACGGTTGAAGCGGTCGGCCAGCAGACCAGCCAGCGGTGAGAGAACCACGAAGGCCGTCACGCGTAGCGTCAGGGCAAAGGCCAGCACGCCGGCCGATTCGGCTCCGCCTAGCTCGTAGGCCAGCAGGGCCAACCCCACCCAGGTCAGCGCGTCACCGAAGAGGCTGATGGTCTGAGCCGCGTACAGGCGGGCGAAGACCGGGTTTCGTAATGTCTGGAAAGGCGCGAGTAAGGTAGCGACAGGCATAGCAGCAAGTGTGATGCGTGACCGTGTACGTGCCAGCCGCCAGGACAGCCAGGCAAACAGCATACGACACTTACACCACCCGGCGGCTGCGGAATTAAAAATGAACCTGAATTAGTTGCGCACGTAGACGCTTTGCCCAACGCTGGGTATATTTGTGCCCATGTCGCGTTTTCTGCTTCTGTTGCTCAGCTTTCACCTGCTCGCCGTCAGCTTGCTGCCGGGAGGGGATGCGCGTGAGCTAACGGAAGTGGCTTCGGCTTGGCAGCACCGCACGCACGAGCACGCCAGCAGCACCCTACTGGACTTCGTCTACGACCACTTTGTGGCCGCTGACTCGCATGAGCACAGCGGTGACCACGCCGCCGACCACCAGTCCCTGCCGCTGCACCACGGCCACGATACGGCCTCTGCGGCAGTGTACGTGCTACCGGTTGCGCTAACCTGGCAACCCAACCCGGCCCAGTACGCTGCGGCCAGCCGGTTGCCGAACCATGCCGAGCCCGCCGCCCGCCAAGGAGTGCTGCGCCCGTGCTGGCAGCCCCCCCGGGCCTAAATCACCCCCCGCTTTTCTGGGTTACGTTCCGACGTCCGGCTTTTCCTAAGGGAAGGTCTGTGGCCGTCGGCACATCGTGTTGATTTAGACTTTTTTCATGCTGGACTCCATTATTCGCTTCTCGATCAAGCACAAGCTGCTGATCGGGTTGCTGACACTGGCCCTTGTGGCCTGGGGCGGTTATTCCGTGGCGCACTTGCCCATCGACGCCGTCCCCGACATCACCAACAACCAAGTTCAGGTCATTACCCAAACGCCCTCCCTCGGTGCCCCCGACGTGGAGCGGCTGGTGACCTTCCCCATCGAGCAGGCCATTGCGACCATTCCCAACGTGGAGCAGGTCCGCTCCTTCTCGCGCTTTGGACTGTCCGTCGTCACCATTGTCTTTCCCGACGATGTGGACGTGTACTGGGCGCGCAACCAAGTAACAGAGCGGCTTAAGGAAGCCGAAGCGCAGATTCCGGCCGGTGTCGCGTCGCCCGCGTTGGCCCCGGTGACGACGGGCCTGGGTGAGATTTACCAGTATGTGCTGCACCCGAAGAAGGGCTACGAGAAGAAATACTCGCCCACGGAGCTGCGTACGTTGCAGGACTGGTTGGTGCGTAGGCAGCTGCTGGGTACGCCCGGCGTGGCCGACGTGTCGTCTTTCGGCGGCAACATTAAGCAGTACGAGGTGGCCGTGGACCCCGAGCGGCTGCGCAGCTACAACGTAACTATCGGCGAGCTGTTTAACGCGCTGGAGCAGAATAACCAGAACACGGGTGGCGCTTACATCGACAAGAACCCGGCCGCCTACTTCATCCGCACGGAGGGCTTGGCCGGGTCGTTGGAAGACGTGGGCCGCATGGTGGTAAAAGCCCCCGAGGACGCCAACGGCGTGCCGGTGCTGGTGCGGGACGTGGCCGAGGTGCGCTTCGGCCATGCCGTGCGCTACGGCATGATGACGCGCAACCAGGAGGGCGAAGTGGTGGGCGCACTGGTGCTCATGCTCAAGGGTGCCAACTCCTCGGAGGTTATCAAGAACGTGAAAGAGCGCATGGCTACGATTCAGAAAACCCTCCCCGAGGGCCTGGTTATCGAGCCGTTCCTGGATCGCACTAAGCTGGTGGACCAGGCCATTCACACCGTCACGAAAAACCTGGCCGAAGGGGCGCTCATCGTGATTTTCGTGCTGGTTATCTTCCTGGGCAACCTGCGCGCTGGCCTCGTGGTGGCGTCGGTGATTCCGCTGGCCATGTTCTTTGCCATCGGCCTGATGCGCACCTTCGATGTATCGGGTAACCTACTGAGTCTGGGCGCTATTGACTTCGGACTGATTGTGGACGGAGCCGTGATTATCGTCGAAGCCATCGTGCACCGGCTCGCCATCCTGCCCCGGGCCGCAGGAGCAACGATACTTTCCCGCGAGGAGATGGACGACGAGGTGTACCACGCCTCCAGCAAAATCCGCTCCTCGGCCGCGTTCGGCGAAATCATCATCCTCATCGTGTACCTGCCGCTGCTGGCGCTGGGCGGCGTGGAGGGCAAGATGTTCCGCCCGATGGCCCAGACGGTGGCGTTTGCCATCCTTGGCGCCTTCATTCTCTCGCTCACCTACGTGCCGATGATGTCGGCGCTGACCCTGAGCCGCAACACCGAGCACAAGCCCAATCTCTCCGACCGGGTGCTGGGCAACCTGGCCGTGCGCTACCAGCGCGTGGTGGAGTGGGCACTCGGTGCCAAAACGTTGATTCTGGGCGTAGCGGTGGCGCTTTTCGTCGGGGCGCTGCTGCTGTTCCGCACCCTCGGCGGCGAGTTTATCCCGCAGCTGGAGGAAGGCGACTTCGCGGTAGAGACCCGCGTGTTGCCCGGCTCGTCCATCACCTACACCGCCGAAAAGGCCCAGCAAGCGGCCGGTATCCTGCTCAAGGAGTTTCCCGAGGTGAAGGAAGTGGTAGCCAAAGTCGGCTCCTCGGCCATCCCGACCGACCCCATGCCGGTGGAAGCCTGCGACTTGATTATCGTACTCAAGGATAAGAAAGAGTGGACCACGGCCGATACCCGTGAAGGGCTGGTTGAGAAGATGTCGGAGCGGCTGGGACGGATTCCGGGCGTGACGTTCGGCTTCCAACAGCCTATCCAGATGCGCTTCAACGAGCTGATTTCGGGCGCCAAGCAGGACGTGGTTATCAAGATTTTCGGGGAAGACCTGCAGCAGCTCGATGACTATGCCAGCCGCGTGGGCAACATCATCCGCACGCTGCCCGGTGCTTCCGACCTGTACGTGGAGCGGGCTACCGGCCAGGCGCAGATTGTGGCGCAGATTGACCGGGACCGGCTGGCCCAGTACGGCCTGACGGTAGAAGCCGTCAACCGCACGGTGCAGGCCGCGTTTGCGGGCGAGGTAGCCGGCCAGGTGTTCGAGCAGGAACGCCGGTTCGACCTAGTGGTGCGCCTGAAAGAGGGTTCTCGTCAAGACATCAACAGCCTGCGGCAGTTGTTCATTGCCACGCCCAGCGGCCGGCAAGTACCCCTCGACCAGGTGGCGAAGGTATCGCTCATCAGCGGGCCAAGCCAGATTCAGCGCGACGACGCCAAACGCCGCATCACGGTGGGCTTCAACGTGCGGGGCCGCGACGTGGAAAGCCTGGTCAACGAAGCCCAGCAGCGCATCAACAAGGAAATGAAGTTCGCGCCGGGCTACTATGCGACCTACGGCGGGCAGTTCGAGAACCTGCAGTCGGCCCGCGACCGACTCCTGATTGCCGTGCCGATAGCGCTGCTGCTCATCTTCCTGCTACTCTACGCCACGTTCAACTCCCTCACCCAGTCGGTGATGATCTTCACCGCCATTCCGCTGTCGGCTATCGGTGGGGTGCTGGCGCTGTGGCTGCGCGACATGCCGTTCAGTATTTCGGCAGGAGTAGGATTCATTGCCCTGTTCGGGGTGGCCGTGCTCAACGGCATCGTGCTCATCGGTTACTTCAACCAGCTCAAGGAAGAAGGCATGACGGACCTGCGCCAGCGCATTCTGGAGGGCACGCACGTGCGGCTGCGTCCGGTGCTGATGACGGCGATGGTGGCCTCATTGGGCTTCCTGCCGATGGCCCTGAGCACGTCGGGTGGTAGCGAGGTGCAACGGCCGCTGGCCACGGTGGTGATTGGCGGGCTGGTGACGGCCACGCTGCTCACCCTGCTGGTGTTGCCGGTGCTCTATTACCTGGAAGAAGCGTGGACGGCGAAACGGGACGCGAAGAAGGATGATTCGGTGAACACCACCAAGCTGGGCGTCGCGGGTAGCATCTTGCTGGCGCTGACTCTGCTGCCTGGCACCAGTTGGGCGCAGAAGCCGGGAGCAGCGGAAGGCGACGTGCTGAATGCCACGCAGGCCGTGGACGTGGCGCTAGGCCAGAGCGGCACGGTGCTGGGCGCGCAGCAGCAGGTAGCGGCCCAGCAGGCATCGGTACGGGCGGCCCGCGAAGTAGGCCGCACCACCATTCAGGGCAGCTACGGGCAGTACAACTCCATCAAGAACGACAACCTGTTCACCATCACGCAGCCGCTGGCCTGGCCGGGGTACTACCGCACGCTCACGGCCCTGGCTAAGGCGCAGGTGGTGACCAAGGAGCAGCAACTGGCCCTAGCCCGCGCCGACGTGCGCCGGCAGGTGCGGCTGCAGTACGAAGCCGCCGTATACGCCCGACACCGGCTGCGCACGTTGCGCGTGCAGGACAGCCTGTACACGGAGTTTGTGCGGGCCTCACAAGTGCGCTTCCGCAATGGCGAAACGGCCCGGCTGGAAGTATCCACGGCGCTGGTGCAGCAGGGCGAAACCCGCACCCGGCTGGCCCAGACCCGCGTGGAGTACCAGGTCGCCATCCGTCAGTTGCAAGCTCTGCTGCAGCGCGTCGAGCCGGTTGTGGTGGCTGATAGTACCCTGACGCTGCTCACACCCAAAGTAGCCGCTGCGGCCGACGACACCACGTTGCTGGCCAACAGCATGTTGTCACAGGTGCTGCGGCAGCAGATTCGGGTGGCCGAGGCCGAAACCCGCGTCGCGCAGGCACAGGGCAAGCCCGGTTTCACCGTGGGGTACTTCAACCAGTCCATCCGGGGTGAGCAGCTGGTCGACGGCGGCGGTACGCGGACCTTCACCGGCAGCGACCGGTTTCAGGGTGTGCAGGCCAGCGTGGCCCTGCCCCTGGTGCAGGGTCCGCAGCGGGCGCGGGTGCAGTCGGCCCGGCTGCAGGAGCGGGTGGCCCAGATCGGCTACGTGCGCTACCAGGCGGAGCTGGCCGGTCGGCTGGAAACGCTGCTCACCCAACGCGCCGAGCAGCAGCAGCGCCTGCAGTTCTACGAGCAGACGGCGCTGCCGCAGGCCGACGTGATTACCCGCGTATCGACCAAAGCCTTCAAGGCGGGCGAAAACGGCTACACCGAGTACCTGCTCAACTTGGACCGCGCCCTACGTCTGCGTACCGACTACCTCGATGCGCTGCTGCAGCACAACCAGACCGTCATCGAGCTGGACTACCTGCTGAGCGCCGGCGAGTAAGCCACCGCGCCGTCTTTCCCATATCTGATATTTTCTTGCATGAACTCTCCTTTGTATAAGGTAGCGGCCCTGAGTCTGTTGGTACTCGGCGCCGGCTGCCAGGGCAACGAGCCCTCCGAAACGCCGGCCGCCGAAACCACTGCCGCCCCAGCCGACAGCACCGCTGCAGCCGCGGCCCCGGACCTGATTACGCTGACCGCGGACGAGCAGCAACTCGCGGGCATCCAGACGACCACGCTGGACCAGCGCGTGCTGGGCGCCGGCCTCAAAGTCAACGGCGTCATCGACGTGCCGCCGGATAAAATGCTCTCCATCAACGCGCCTCTGGGCGGCATCGTGGAAAGCACCTCGCTGCTGCAGGGCACGCCCGTGCGCAGGGGTCAGGCGCTGGCCGTCATCCGCAACCCCGCGTTTATCCAGTTGCAGCAGCAGTACCTGGAAACCCAAAGCCAGCTGCGCTACGCCCGGACCGATCTGGTTCGGCAGCGGGAGCTGGTGCGCGAAGAGGTAGCCCCGGCCAAAAATGAGCAGCAGGCCCAGAGCCGCTACGATATGCTGGTGGCGCAGGCAGCCGGTTTGTCGGCCCAGCTGCGTCTGGCGGGGCTGCCGGTGGGTAAGCAGCCGTTCGTGTCCACGGCGACGCTACGCGCCCCGAAAGACGGCTTCGTGAAAGCAGTCAACGTGGCCGTGGGCCAGAGCGTGACGCCGACCGACGCCCTGTTTGAACTTGTGGACCCCGAGCACATGCATGCCGAGCTGACCGTGTTCGAGAAGGATGCGGCCCAGCTGAAAATCGGCCAGCGCATCCGCTTCACGGTGCCCAACGACAGCAGCGTCGAGCGGGGAGCGAAAGTGTACCTCATCGGCCGCACCGTGGACGAGGAACAGCGCACCGTGCGCGTCCACGGCCACCTGGACCGGGAAAGTGACCCGGCCCTCCGCCCCGGCATGTTCGTGCGGGCCGTTATCGAAACCACCTCCCGGCGCGTGCCGGCGCTGCCCGACAAGGCCGTGGTGGACTACGAGGGCAAGCAGTACGTGTTCCGGCAGGAATCGGCGGCGAACGGCCAGCGCAGCTACCGCATGCTCGAAGTCCGGCGCGGAGAGCAGGCCGACGGCTACAGCGAGGTCTTCCTACCGGGGCAAGCTACGGCCGATACCGCCGCCCGCTACGTGACCGAAGGCGCTTACTCCCTGCTGAGCAAGCTCAAAAACGCCAGTGACGAATAACCCACCCCGCAGCTGGTAGCTGCCGGCTGCGCATTCCTTCACTTCTGATTTCATTTCCATGACTCGTAACACATTTGTTGTCCTCGCCTGCCTGCTGGCGGCTGCCCCTGCCGCCCAAGCCCAGGTGCCGACCACCTCGGAAGCCGACCACGGCCATCCGCACCCCAGCCCGAGCGAGGGCGCCAAGCCCGCCGCCCCGTCGCTGCCGACGGTATCGTACACGCTGTTCACCACCAAATCGGAGCTGTACGCCGAATCGAAGCCGCTCATTGCGGGGGCTCCGAACCGCTTCACGGCCCACCTCACCAAGCTCGGCACCACCTTCAAGCCCTACACGGCCGGGCAGGTGACAGTCAGCCTGCAGGTAGGCGGCAACACGGTGAAGGCGTCGGCGGATGCGCCGGCCGCACCCGGCATCTTCCGGTTTCAGCTGCCGCCCGCCCCGGCTGGCACCGGCACGCTGGTCATCGACATCGTGACGCCGGAGTTTACCGACCAGTTCACCATCCCGAACGTGATGGTGTACGCCAACGCGGAAGCCGCGCGTCAGCAGCCGAAGAACGAGGAAGCCGGCGACATCACCTACATCAAGGAAAAGTCCTGGGTGCTGGCGGATTTCGCCACTCAGCTGTTGACGAAGGGTAGCGTGGGCAGCGGGAAGAAGGCCACCACCGGCCTGGTGGTGCCCCGCGGCGTTGGTCGACGTCAAGGGCAAGCCGCACGTCTACGTGCAGCGCACGGGCGAGCGGTTTCAGCTGCGGTCGGTGAAGACCGGCGCGACGAACGGGCAACAGGTACAGTTGCTCAGCGGCGTCCGGGAGGGTGAGCGGGTGGTGGTGCGTGGTGCCCAGGACATTCAACAGGCAACCGCCGCCGGGCAGTAGACCCAGTGCCGCGGCGTGCATCCGGCTGGGTGTACGCCGTGGCCTACCGGGCCATCATCTTTTCCACCACAACCCATTCACCCATGCAACTCCCTCAATTCCTGCAGGACTTCCTGAAGAAAGGACCCGCTGGGGCCAAGAAGGGCTTGGATGCCGTCGTTACGTCTTCGGAACGCGGCATCTGGGCCCTGAAATGGTCCTTCATCGGCCTGGCCATTACCTCGGTGCTTCAAATCGTGGTGTTCTTCTACTCGGGTAGCACTGCCCTGCTGGCCGATACCATCCACAACGTGGCCGACGCAGCTACGGCCGTCCCGCTCTGGATTGCGTTTCGCTTCACTAACCGGCCGCCTACCAAGCGCTTCACCTACGGCTTCGGCCGCATTGAAGACCTGGCCGGCCTCATCATCCTGGTCATCATCCTGGCCAGTGGCATCGTGGCGGGCTACGAGTCCATCCAGCGCTTCTACCACCCCGAGCCGGTGAAGTATCTTGGGGCCGTGGCGGTAGCCTCGGTAGTCGGCTTCCTGGGCAACGAAGCCGTGGCCATCTTCCGCATCAAGGTGGGTAAGGAAATCGGCAGCGCCGCGCTGGTGGCCGACGGCTACCACGCCCGTACCGACGGTATTGCCAGTCTCTCGGTACTGCTGGGCGTCATCGGCATTTGGCTCGGCTTCCCGCTGGCCGACCCCATTATCGGGCTGCTCATCAGCTTGGTCATCCTGAAAATCGTCTGGCGCTCGGGTAAGGACATCTTCACCCGCCTGCTCGACGGCGTAGACCCGGCAATGGTGGACGCGGTGCGGGCCAGTGCCCAGCAAGTGCCCGGTGTGCAGGGCGTCGATACCATTCGGCTGCGCTGGCTGGGCCACAAGCTCAACGCCGAAGTAGACGTGGCGGTGGACGACTCGCTGACGGTAAGTCAGGCCCACGACCTGGGCAGCCGCGTGGAAGCGCAGCTCATCCGCGACGTGCAGTACCTCAATACCGCGCTGGTCCACACCGACCCGGTATCGGCGGCCGGGCACCAGCACGGCACCGGCACCGCCCACGCTCAGGACGTTCAGGTACTCCCAACCGATGTGTAATATGCTGTTAACTACCATCCTGTTGCTCGTGCCCACCGAAGCACTGGCCCCGTGGACCACCGTGCTGGGCTATGCCCTACTGCCAGTCGGCGTCATGGTCATTGGGGCCCTACTTGGGGTCTGGCGCGTGCCGAGCCCCGCGCTACGCGGGGCGCTGCTGCACTTCGCGGCCGGCGTCGTGTTTTCGGTCGTTGCCGTTGATGTGCTGCCGGACATCGTGGAGCGTCGCGCGCCCTTGGAAGTTGGGCTGGGCTTCGCGCTGGGGCTGGCCGTGATGTTCGGCCTGCGGTACTTCACTCAGCGCCTGGAGAAATCCGGTTCCACGACCGAAACGCCGACGCCAGACGCGCCCGAGGCGCTGCCCTGGGGGATGCTGGCGGCCGTGAGTATCGACGTCGTTATCGACGGACTGCTGCTGGGCATCGGCTTCGCGGTGGGGGCCAAGGAAGGGACGTTGCTAGCCATTGCCATTGCGCTGGAAATGCTCACCCTCAGTTTGACCACGGCCGTGGAGCTGCGCCGGAGCGGGCAGAGCCGGGGCAAGACAGTCCTGATTCTGACGGCCCTGGCCAGTATGATTCTGGTGGGAGCCGGCCTGGGCCTGTTTGTGCTGCAGGGCGCTTCCGATCAGTTCGTGGAGGCCGTCTTGTCCTTCGGGCTGGCCTCGCTGCTGTATCTGGTCACGGAAGAGCTGTTGAGCGAAGCGCACGAGCTACCCGAAACCACGCTACAGACGCTGGCCTTCTTCGGCGGCTTTCTGCTGTTCCTGCTGCTGGGCATGATGGCGTAGCCGGACCTAACTCCCCCATTCACTTCCTGCTTCTCCCTGTATGTACGTTCGTCGCAATATTCATTGGCGCATAGCGTGGCGCTACGCCTGGAAAAATGTGCTGCTGTTTACCCTCTATGACCTCACGCTGGCGGTGCTGTTCGGCCCGCTGGGTTTCCATTGGCTGGACGTACCCTGGCAGCTGGTCAGCATTGTGGGGGTGGCCGTGTCCTTCTACGTCGGCTTCAAAAACAACAGTGCCTACGCCCGCTTCAACGAGGCCCGTACGCTCTGGGGCGGCATCGTCAACCGCAGCCGTAGCTGGTCGGTATTCGTGCTAACCAACACCCAGCAGACCGATACAGAGCCGGCACCGACCATCACCGCTCCGCAACGAGCCTTGGTGCTGCGGCAGCTGGCGTGGTGCAACGCGCTCCGCCTGCACCTACGCCGGCAGCCCGAGCTGTGGGCCGAAGCCGTGACCCCGTTGCTGACCGCCGAAGAAGATAACCAGCTGCGCCGGGTGGCCAACGCCCCGGCGCAGTTGCTGTTGCTACAGGGCCGCGCCGTAGCCCAGGCCGAGGGACTGTTCAACGACCTGCAGCGCCGGACCCTGATGGAGGAGCTGCGGGAGCTAGCCAACCTGCAAGGCGGCTGCGAACGAATCAAGAATACCCCGTACCCGCGCCAGTATGCCTTCTCCAGCCTGGTGTTCGTGTGGGTGTTCATCCTGATTCTGCCGCTCGGGCTGCTGGCGGAGTTCGAGAAGCTCGGCCACGGCCACTTCTGGCTGACGGTGCCCTTCTCGGTGCTGGTATCGGGGGTCGCACTAGAGTAGGAACGGAAAACAACGCTAAGGAAATTCGACCAGCCGTTCTTCCCAGTTGGCGGGGTTGCGCAACGGGCGCATTTCGCCGGCGGCAATGTCTTCGGGCAGGCTGAAATCGTAGCGGCCCAGCATGTTAACGTGCTCGTGCAGCAAGGGCGAGAGGCGCGCCACGTCGTCCGGGTTCAGCACGCCTTCCGTCTGCTGCCACCGTTCCAGGGCGTGCTGCAGATAGCGGGTGTTCCACAGCACCAGGGCGTTGACCACGAGTCCAAGGGCGCCCAACTGGTCTTCCATGCCCTCGCGGTAGCGCTGGCGCAGCTCCCCTTTCTTGCCGTGAAAGACGGCCCGGGCCACGGCGTGCCGCCCCTCGCCCCGGTTGAGCTGCACCAGGATGCGCCGGCGGTAGGCCTCGTCCTGCACGTAGGCTAATAAATACAATGTTTTTTCGACGCGGCCCAATTCGGCGACCGCCCGCCCCAGCCCCGAGAGCGAGCCCGCTCGCTGCAGGGTGCGCATGACGGCCGTGGCCTTGACTTTGCCGAGTTTCAGAGAGCCGGCCAGGCGCAGCATGTCGTCCCAGTGGGCGTGAATCAGGCGGGCGTTGACCACGTGGCGGCCCAACTCGTTGAGCGGACCGTAGTCGTCCTCTTTTTCCAGCCGCCAGAAGCGCTGGTCCGCCAAGTCGGCCAGGCGGGGGCTGAAGCGGTAGCCCAGCAGCGAAAACAGGCCAAATACCACGTCGCTGTAGCCGTGGGTATCGGCCATGATTTCGCGCGGGTCCAGGCGGGTTTGTTGTTCCAGCAACCCGGCCAGGATGAACAAAGAGTCGCGCAGCGTACCGGGAATGACGATGCCGTGAAAGCCCGTGAACTGGTCGCTGGTGAAGTTATAGTACGTCACCCCGCGCTGGGAGCCGAAGTATTTGCGGTTCCAGCCCGCGTGCAGCGTGCGCACGGGCACCACGAAGCGCATGCCGTCGGCCGAGGCCACCTCCCCGCCGCCCCAGGCCTGGGCCAATGGCAGCCCCGCCTGGGCATCCACCAGGCGGGCATTGGCGGCGGTGAGCGTTTCGGCGCGCAGGTAGTTTTGCTGCACCCACGCCAGGCGCGCCAGCGTCAGGGCCGGCACGTCGGCCCGGGCCACGGTTTTTAGCCCCAGGTTGCACGCCTGGGCCAACAGCACGGCACAGATACTGAGCGGCAGGTCGGCGGCGGCGGGCTGCCCGTCGGCCACGTGGGTAAAGGCGAGGGAAAAGCCGGTAAACGCGTCCACCTCCCGCAACAGGGCCGCTACTTCGACCTGGGGCAGGGCCGCCGCCAGCTGCTCGCGCACGTGCACCAGGTGCTCGGACTCTTCTTGCGCCGGTAAGGCGCTGAGGGTGACGACCGGCTGACCGTCTTGCTCGACCACCTGCAGGGTGGTGTGCTGCGCCAGGTTCTCCCCAACGTCCGCATACGCCGTGCGCAGCAGTTGCCCCAGACGGGCCAGTTCCACTGCCGGGTCCAGGGAGCGGTCCAGGGCCCGGGCCACCGAATCCCGGGCGGCTTCCCAGGCGTCCCCGCGCAACAGTTCGGCCCGTGGGTCGGCGTGGCGCTCGCTGGTCGGCACGAACACGTCGCGGCGGCGCACGGCGTGCTGCAGCCGTTCCAGTACGCAGAGGGTGTACGCCTGGGGATTCACTTCCCCTTTGGCGGGAAACACCCGCCGGGCCCACCCCTTCGGGACGACCGTGCGGGGCGCGGCCGACCACTTCGGGCGGCCCCGACCGCCGGCTTCCTGCTGCTGCAAAAAGGCCCAGGCCTCCAGCAGCGGTTTGGCGGTGGGCGTCCCCTCGAAGGCGACGCCGGCCAGCAAGGCGGGCAGGAACCGGCGCACCGTGGCGTAGCTGCCGCTCAAGGCTTCGGCCAGCGGGTCCTCCGGCGGACTGGCTAGTTCCTGCGGTGGCCGCCGCAGCGCGCAAGGGCGCCTGGCCCAGGCGGTCGAACACCTGCTGGCGTACCTGCCCGGCCGGTACGGCCTCGTCGAGCAGCAGTTCCACGGCCTGTTGGAGCAGCAACGCGGCCTGGTCCAGGTCCTTGAGCGAGCGCAGGCGTTCGCGCCGGCGCTTGGTTTCGCCCCGCAGGGCCAGCGACGTGAGCAGGCTGTCGAAGAGGTCGAGCACGTCGTCCGTAGCGGTGCGCTCCAGGGTCTGGGCGAAGACCAGCAGCGTGGCCAGCCGGCGTTCCTCGCCCATGCGCACCAGCGTCTGTGCCCAAGCCAGCTGGGCATGGCGGGCCAGGCGCGCCAACCGGGCTTCGGGTAAGTCGGCCACGGGCACGGCGCTCACGCCCAGGGCGCGGATTTCGCCCACCCGGCGCAAAGCGGCCGCCAGCGCCGGGGCGGACACGCGGGTGGGCGGGGTGCGCAGGCGCTCCAGGTGGGTGAGCCGCTCGCCGGCCGGCACGGTCAACAGGGTTTCCAGCGCCGCTTGCTGGGACGGGTTCAGGCGGGTGCGCAGCTGGCGGTAGAGGTGGCGGCCGGTGCGCTCGCGGACCCGCGCAATCAGGCGGGCGAGTAACGAAACGCCGGGCAAGACGACCCGCTGGGCGACCAGGTGGGCCGTGGTCAAATCAAACAGCACGCTGGGCCGGACGGTGCTCGTCAGCACCTGCGCGTAGAGCCAGCGGGTGAGCCGGAACGTCTGCCGCCCGTCAAACGGGGTGTACCCGAGGTGGGCCACAATCCGGGCCTGGTGGTCGTACCACGTGTTCGGCCGGGTCCGGTACGCGGCCAAGGCGTCCGCAGGCAGGTGCAGCTGCTCGGCCAGCGTCTGCACCACCACGGCCGGTACCCGCAGCGGGTCGGTCAGAAAGGTGCCCAAAAAGCGCAGGGTGCAGAGCTGCGGCACACCCGAGTTTGTTGGCGGGGCGTCGGCGCGCGGCCAGGAGGTGGCCATCGGCTGCGCTCAGGTAAAAGAACCGGGCCAGCTGTTCGGGGCTGGGCTCGTCGGCGTAGCAGCCGAAGCGGGCGGCCTGCTCGTCACTGAGGAATTCTACGGGCATGGGCCAGGGAGGCGCGAAAGAATAAGCCAAATGGCGCACGGTGCCGCTATCAAACCCGAACAACCGGCCGGGAAGCGCCGCGCCGCCACGGGGTTAGAAATTCTGGCCGATGCCGAAGTAGAACAGCCGGTCTTCCTTGGACACCCCGTAGTCCGCGTAGAGCATGGTGGACAGGTTCCAGGCAATGCGCGCCCCGGCTCCGTACGAAAACCGGACGTCGCGAAAGCCTAGGTCCTGCCACCGGTCGCGCACCGTGCCGGCGTCCGCGAACGGGGCCACGCCCAGCCCGAAGTTCTGCTTGCCCAGCTTGACATCGGCCAGCCGGATGCGCAGCTCGGCGTTGGCAAAGGCCAGCGAGCGGGCCAGGAAGCGGTTGGCCCGGTAGCCCCGCAGCGACTGCCGCCCGCCCAGGGCGTTGATGCTGCCGTCGGGGCTCCACTGGTCCTGAAACTCAAAAAACGGCGCTTCTTTCCCGAAAATGGTGCCCGCGCCGACCCGCCCGGCCAGCACCGTGCGCGGACCCACGGGCAGCTTGCGGTAGGCCCGGCCCTGGAAAAACAGCTTGTTGAAACTGAACTGCGAACCGATGGCGGGGCTGGAAAACTCGTTGGCGGCTTCAAAGTATACCCCGCGGGTCGGGTCGGGCTCAAAGTCGCGCGTGTCGTGAATCAGCGCCGTCTGGATAATGGACACCCACCCCCCGTCCAGGCCAAAGATGCGCCCCTGCTGGGCATCGCGCTGCAGTAGCGACGTGCCGTTAGGCGCCGTGGTTTCTTCGCCGTTACGGGTGGCCTCGGCCTTGGTGCCCTGGAACGTGTCGTAGGAGAGGTGCTGAATCTCGTAGCCGCCCATCACGCGCCAGCGACCTTTGCCCAGGGCGTAGTCAGCTTTGAGGTTGAGCATGAACTCGGTTTCCCGGAACCGGTTGGACAGCGCATCGGTGACCTCGGCGGCTTCGCCGGCCTGCCCGGGCCGCAGGGTTTTGCGGGCCGCGTCATATTCCGCGTAGGTGGCAAACGTCTCGTCCGGGTTGGAGGGCAGGCGCAGGCGGCCGAGCGTGGTTTCGGACGAGCCGAAGTACAGGTTGGCCGGGTTTTGCTGGGCCTTGAAGTCCACGCGGTAACGCCAGCGCGTGCCTTTGTAGTAGGGCACGTCCAGGGACAGCGTCAGCTCGCGGGCGTTGGTGGTAAAGTACGCCGCGTTGGCGCGCAGGCGTGTGAGGTAGGGCGTGTAGGCAAACAGCGGGTTGTCGCGGGTGCCGTTCCAGATGATGTTGGTTTTAACCCCCACACCGAAGCCCGTCACCGGGTCGGACGAGAGGTCGGGCAAGCCGGTCACGAACAGGCCTTCCCGTTTTTTGGCCAGGTCGGCATCCGACATGCGCTTGGAGCGGATAAAGGAGAGGCTGTCCACTTGTTGGGCGGAGGCAGCGGCGGCGCACAGGCCCAGAGAGGCCGTGAGCCAGGTACGCAACAGGCTTGTTTTTATCTGTTTTTTGCTGGGCAATGGGAGGGACCGTTAGTGAGGAAGCCATGCGCTGGCTCGTTGGCGCAGGTTAGCCCGACAAAGCTCCCGCACGATTCTGAAGGCATTCTGTAGTTTCCTTCTCTTGCCTTACCACGCCATGACGGCGGTGGCCCCGATGGCCCCCTGCTGGTAGCTGGGCACGACCAGCGCCCGGTTGCCCAGCACCTTGCGCAGTGGTTTTGTTACCAGCGGGTACAGCCAGTACGCGGCCTGCGTTGACAGAATGCCCACGCCGGCTCCGGCCAGCACATCGGAAAACCAATGCACGTCTTTGGCCATGCGAATACCTCCCGTGGCCGCTGCTAGCGAGTAGCCGCCCACGCTGTACCAGACGCTACGCCCGCCGTATTCCTTGTGCAGAAACGTAGCCGAGGCGAAGGCCAGGCTGGTGTGCTGGCTGGGAAAGGAATGGAAGTCGGAACCGTCGGGGCGCTGCACCTGCGTGAGCTTCTTCAGGTTGCTGGTCACCGCATCGTTGAGGGTGAAGGCCAGCGCCGCCAGCAGCAGCTGGTCCACGGGTTTGTGACGGCCCGGCACCCCGGCCAGGCCCAGGCCGAGCGTTACGGCCCCTGGTAGGTACCGGAGCTGGTTGTCGAGCGTCGTCGTGGGCCGGCCCATATGCTCGCGGATTTCCTCCCGCAGCTCCTCGTCTGATTCCAGCGCCTCCACCCGATGGGTGGTCAGGGCGCCGGCCGTGAGCAGCAGCGTAGGCACCAGCAGCGCCCGCGCCACCGGCCCCTGCCAGAGCGGCGGGCGGGTGGTGGAGTCACGCAGGGAAGGCGGTACCGAAACAGCAGGCGCCGTCTGGGCCCGGGACGGGAACAGGGGAGCAGCCAGCACAGCCAGGGGAGCAACACGGAGCGGGGCATACAAAAAAGCAGCAGGTACGCCCCAAACGTAGAGCGCAATTCTGTGCACATTCTGTAGGGGTCAGGGGCGGGGAACCGCTGAAGCGAACCGGACACGCAGCGTATGCCGCGCCGAATCCGGGGCGTAGTCGTATGCCACGGTAAAGCCATAGAAGGTCGTGATGCTTTGCACGATGGACAACCCCAGGCCGGGCGAGTCCGAAGCGGCATTCTGCTTGCGAAACCGCTCGAAAAACTGTGCGGGTTTCTGCTGCGCCGCCAGGGCGGGGCCGGCATTGGTGATGACCAGCTCGGTGGCACGCAGCTGCACCCGCAACAGGCCGCCCGGCAAGTTGTGCCGGATGGCGTTGTGCAGCAGGTTACTGAGCAGCGAATCGGCCAGCGCGGGGTGCAGCATAAGCAACGGCGCGGCATTTAATTGCACGTCCAGCTGCAACTCCTTCTGCTGGATGAATTCCTCCAGCTGGCTCAGCTTTTCGCGCAGCAGCTCGGCCAGCGGCACCGGCTGGGCGGCGGCAAACTGCTGGTTCTCAATTTTGCTGAGCAGCGTCAGCCCCTGGTGCAGGCGGGCCAGCCGCTGCACGGCCGCGTACAGGTCGCCCACCAAGGGGCCGGCCGGCGCGGGCAAATCCGGCAGCTGGAGCAGCTGTTCCAGCTTGGCCTGCATGATGGCCAGCGGGGTGCGGGTTTCGTGGGCGGCGTTTTCCGTGAACGCTTTGAGCAACATGTAGTCGGCCGCGACCCGCTCGCTCAGGTGGGTGAGCGTGTGGTTGAGCTGGGCGAACTCCTCAATGTGGGCATCAGGCAGGTGCAGCACCTGGTGCTGGCGCACGTCGTAGCCGCGCAGCTGGTGGAGGGTCTGCTCAAACGGGGCCCAGAGGCGGCGGGTCAGCCAGCGGTTGAGCCCCACCACGCCCAGCAGCAGCGTACCCAGCACCCCCACCAGCAACAGCACAATCAGGCGCTGCACGTCATGGGTTTCCAGCAGGGCCTTGCTGAGCGATACCCACTGGGTTTGCCCGTTCAGCGGCAGCCGAAACGTGAGCTGGCGGTAGGGCTCCAACTCGTTTTCCAGGGGCTCCAGCAGCAGGGTATCGCGCAGCCCTTCCGGCTGCGGCTGCGCACTGAGCTGCATGCGGCCCTCAAACGGGGTGCCGGGCAGGTGGCCGGTGCGCTGCACCTGCGCCCGCAAGTAGTCACGCTGCTGAAACAGGCGCTCCTCCACTTCGCTTTGCAGCGTCCAGCGCACGCCGTAGTAGAGGAACACACTGCCGGCCGTGAAGAGCACGGTGGCCAGCAGCAGGTAGTAGCGGTTGGTGGCGGCCAGCAGCTTCATTCTGCGCTAAGCTTGTAGCCCACCCCGTACACGGAGCGGATGTAGTCGCCGGCTCCTTTGTCCTGCAACTTGCGCCGCAGGTTCTTGAGGTGGGTGTAGAGGAAGTCGAAGGAGTCGGCCGCATCGGCCGCGTCGCCCCAGACGTGCTCGGCAATGGACTCCTTCGTCAGCACGCGGCCGGGGTTGGTGAGCAGATACAGCAGCAAGTCAAATTCCTTGCGCGTAAGCGTTACAGGTTCCCCGTTGACCAGTACCCGGGCCTGGTCGGGAAACACGGTCAACTCCTGAAACAGTAGGTGGCGCTGCCCCTGAAACTGCCGCCGCCGGATGATGGCCTTCAGCCGGGCGCTCAGTTCCGAGAGGTGAAACGGCTTGGCCAGGTAGTCGTCGGCCCCCAGTTCCAAGCCCAGCACCTTGTCGTCGAGCGCGCCCCGGGCCGAGACGATGAGCACGCCGGCCGGGGAGCGGTCGGCCTTGAGCGTGCGCACCACGTCCAGCCCGTTGCCGTCGGGCAGGGTCAAATCCAGCAGCACGCAATCGTACTGGTAGAGCTTGATTTTCTCGTGCGCCTGTTCGTAGCTGGCCGCTGCTTCCACCACGTAGCCGTCCTGGCGCAGGTACTCCATCAAGGAGGTGCGCAGGGCCGGCTCGTCTTCTACAATCAGCAGCTTCACGGGAGTGCAAGGTGAGGAACGGCTGAAAGGTAGCTGGCAATTCTGAAGACTTTCTGACGGGGGCACTGAGCTGTCTGGATAGAACGGCCCGAACTACGCCGCTTCCTGCGCTTTTCCGCCGGTTGCTACCCCCAGATAGGCCAGGTAACGGTAAATAGTGGCCCGGCCCACTCCCAGCAGTTGCCCGATTTCTGCTACCGTCTTGTCTTGTTGCAGGTAAAGCGTTTTTGCGGCCTGGGCTTTGGAGAGGGCTTCTTTGGAAAGACCTTTAGGCCGGCCGCCCTGGCGCCCCGTGCCCGGGCCGCCGTCAGGCCCGCCTTGGTGCGCTCCCGAATGATGTCGCGCTCAAACTCAGCCAGCGAGGCAAACAGGTTAAACATGAGGCGGCCCTGGGCGGTGGTCGTGTCCAGATGGTCCTGCAGGCTGACAAAGTGAATCCCCTGTTGCTGAAAGCCGCTGACCAGTGTGACCAGGTCTTTGAGCGAGCGGCCCAGTCGGTCGAGTTTCCAGACCACGAGCGTATCGCCCGCCCGCAGGCGGGTCAGCAGGTGCTGCAGCGCCGGGCGCTCTTTCACGGACGATACTTTTTCCTGCGCGACCTCCGCGCAGCCGTAGGCCTGCAAGGCATCGGTTTGCAGGTGTAGCTGCTGGTCGGGGGTACTAACACGGGCGTAGCCGAAAATCATAGGCGGTATTCTCAGGAAGTCAGCAGGAGCAAAGATAGCGAGCCATTGATTCGTGAGAACAGCATATGAGACAGTTTTTGCCCGACTCGTAAGGAGGCCAAACGAGCGCGACCAGCGGAGCGGAAAAACGCACGTATTCTGAGACACCCCGACCCGCCAAAATTCGACCAACTGGCCTTAGCGTTGTTTTCCGTTCCTACTCTAGTGCGACCCCTATCGTGGGTGTTCAGCACCATTGAGTTGGTAGGCGACATGAGCGAAGACCCTTTTGAAAACCGCATGAACGACGTGCCCATGACCGCGCTGTGCCGCTCCATCGAGGTAGACCTGCGGCAGATGCTGGGTGAGTCAGTCCTGCCGGCCGTTGCCCGGCCCGTCGACAGCGTGCTGCTGTAGTCCTGACGCCAACCAGGGCCTTTTCAGGTATCTACCCACCATCACTACTTCTGGCATGCACGCGCGTCGCTTTCCTAAAAAATCCAGGACTGCTCCCACGGCAACATGGCGGGTGGTCAGCGTCGCTAGCGTCGCAATTCTGTTGCTGCTGGCTTTTGGTAGTTGGGGGTGGATTGGGTGGCGGGTAGTCCAGGAGTGGCAGCAGGATTCCGAATCAGTCACTACTGACACCGCCAAGGGCAGTTCACCTGAACAAGAGGTGCACTCCTATTTGCTACAGCATCTGTCGAATCCGGACAGCTACGAAAGTGTAGCGTTTGGCCGGCAGACCTGTCAAACAAAGCAAGGACAGCGAGTATGCTTCGTGTCCCACCGCTACCAGTTTCGCGATACGCTCGGCCACATAGTACGGAAGCACCAACTCTTCTACTACTCCCCGCAGGGCGAAATACAGGGCATCGAAGACGTCCCGTGAGCGCCGGGTTAATAACCACATGAAGCCTCCTTGCTTGAAGCGGCGATAATCGAACTTGCCGAAGGATCCCGTTGCATCAGTGCCCCTCAAGCAAGTAAGGTCTTTGCTCAAGTGGTTACCAGTGCCGCCGACACGGCTGCCCGTGTTGCTGTGGCGAACTAACCATGGGTGGCCCGATGTAATTTTGGGACCAAACTTTTAACCAAGGCCAGTATCAGGTAGAATACAAGGTTACCTCCAATGCTCCAACCTCGGACTACCTGAGCTACACCAATGAAAGCGGCGGCAATACGACGCTCAGCAACACACCGCTGCCGGTGAGCTACAAGTTTAAGCGGACCATGAAGCAAGGCGACAACCTGACCATCCTGGCCAGTATCGACGGAGGCACGGCGGCCTCGGAAATCACCTGCTCTATCCTGCTGGATGGCAGAGAGGTCAAGAAGGAAACCGGCCGGGGCGTCGACGCGCAGGCTGTGCCGGTGTATGTAATCGGTGAATAGATTTACTGCCTAGCATAAGAGCAAAGAAGCTCAACCCTGATATGGTTGAGCTTCTTTGCTCTTATGCTAAAGACCTGGACCGGAAAGCATCATCGATAGCACTAGGAGGCGAATAAGAAGTTTGCTCCATATTAAAGTGGTTTACGACTCGGGCGTAGAATCAGGTGCTGGTGCTTCGGTATGCGATTCCTCTGAAGATATTGTCAGCTGGCCAGAGATGGAATCAAGCAGCCCCCTCCTATTTTTAGTTTTAGTTGACTCCTTAACCTTAACTAGCTTCTCAGCTTTAGGAACGGCTGAAGTATTTCCTTTCTTCTGGTATGAGCGCTTTGGTTTGATTGCAGGTGCTTCGGGAAGAGGAACAATATTAGGTCCGCTTTGCAACTCCTCTAACCCAACCGAGGCTGCTTCCTGAGTAGGAGCATCCATCTGCTGCGATGCCTGCGCTCTCTGCCTAGCATCCTGTTCAGCTGTCAAGTTCCACTCGAAAACCGGGGCCTCTTCGTCAGGAACTACCTTTTTACTCGGCCCTGAAAGGATTGATGCTGTCGGCGGCACAGCAAATAATTCAGCCCTGCGCTGGGAACTTGTTTTATATTCTGAAATTGGAATATATTTCTGCCCTCGCTCCTGAAATAAGGGGATTTGTCTTACTTCATAGTAAGCCCCTGAAATCTTATTGAATGTTAAAAAACCGCCTAGTAATTGCAGGGCAACTCTCGTTTCCGATGGATAGTGGTCGGCCGTCAGACGAATTAAATCGAGAAGTTTACCGCTGAACTGATAGTCCTCTGCTTCAAATTCCCCCCGGAATTTAAGGTAGATGAATGCGCTCAGGTACATTCTGAGGTTAGTACGAGTGTCTGTTAATTCATTTCTCAGCTTCTCGGCCCATTCAGCGTTGAGAAGCAACTGGGTGACTCTCTCGCGAGTAGAAGCTGCTCTGTTAGCTTCTAGTGCTTTGTAAAATCTGGTTGCTTCGTAGCTGTTATCATGTCCTCGACGGCCATCGCGGGCGCTGAGGCTGCGATGAAAAACTACACATAGGTCATATAGGTACCCATAATCGTTTTTGGGAAAAGGCTCATATCGTCCATAAACGATTAAATGCACCCAGAAAGAATCGCTCGTTTGAATTTCACGTCGCTCTAGGCGTACTGCCACAGCCTTTTCCACATCTTGCAATAACCCTTCGTCAAGATGTTTACTAGGGACCCCAGCTATTTCCAGAAGTGCTTCGCTGCCTAATCGGGTTTCCGACGCCAATAACCGGTGGTCAGCCTGCTCTGCTACAGCTTCAAACACCGCTGGCTGCCGCTTAATACGCGGGTCTAAACGAGAAGCTAATAATTGTCCGGCTTGTGTAGTGAGCGGATACAGACGCCGCACCTGCACAATGTTTAACCGAGATTTCTCGCTAATAGAATGCGGCTTACTCAATTCTGCGGCTAGGGTATCAAAAGCTGCTTGGGCCTCTATGCTGAGTTGTGGATAGTGTATCCCTATAGATGCACTAGCAGCTTGTAAAGCAGCTTTGCTTTGCTCTGGCAATTCAATATCCAACAGAATTACCTCGTCAGCTGTGCTGAAGGCAGGAATTTTAGCGAGTAAGCTTGCCTCTGATACATCAGGGTGCCCTGCAGGCGTGTCCTTTTCATAAAGGACCCACTCATCCGGATTAACCTCAATGAAACCAAATTGATACAACAGATTGAACCGAAGCCTATAAATAGGCAGCAAGGCACGTTGAGCAGCCATAAATTAGAAGTCGTAAGTAGTAGCCTGTGGTTGAGCCGAGGCTGTTGTGGCATCTGTGATTTCAAACAAGGTGCAGTCGCCGGCCAGCGTGTCCACCATGCTGCTGCGAGTACCACAATAGGTTAGAACCAGGTTTTTGCGGCTGCGAGTCATGGCAACCATGAATAGGGTCTTGTCTTTGCCACCACCGTTCAAGTGCAGTCCTGCTGATACCCATGGCAAATACACGTTTTCGTAGTCCAATCCTTTCGAGCTGTGATAAGTCATGACCGCGACCCGATGGTTGGTATAAGCCCCATCGAGTGTACCAACCCCATTACCAATGTATTCGAGCTTGATGCCTTGTGCTTCTAAATGCCGGTTCATGGCTGCAAAATCCTCGTTTTTGCCCCACCGGTCAGGAACAACAGTCCAAGCGGGTTTGCCATTGATCGTTAATACGGCGTTACAAAAAGCCGCGATGTTTTCCCGGAAAGGCAACAGGATAACCGTTGACTCGCTTGCTTGAGCCCGCTTACTGGCTTCACGCCACACATACTTAATTTCCCTTGATACATCATTGGTGTAGCCTAGGCGTACCTGCACATCGAGCTTGGTAGCATCGCGACGTGCTCCGAGAATGGTGCCGCCAATCAGGCTGCTGACCATCTTAATAATGGACCGTGTTAACCGATAAATCGTCGGCAGCTCGTGGGACTGCCCGCCCAGCAAAGCGCCAATTTCCTCTGGTCTTACTACCGGCTCACGAGTCTGTGGGTCATGCGTAAAAATTGACTGCTGCGAATCGCCCGCTACAATAACTCGTTTCGCCTTATTGCGCAGCAGCGTTATCATACTGGAGGGCAAATCCTGTACTTCATCGCAAAACAGCAAGTCAAATTGCTGACTGGTCTTTTGCAATTCATAGTACGTCATCACAGGCACCCGAACGCCAAACTCCTTCTCCACTCCCAACTCATCAAGGCCGGTTCGTATCAAATCCACCAATGCCCGCGTGAACAGCACAACGCCCACTTTTAGATTTTTGTTTTCAACTAGCTTGTCACGAAGCCCGTGTACCAGCAGTACCGACTTACCACTGCCAGCGTGCCCCTTTATCCAGACGTTGCCGCTACCGCCCCTGATGTGGCGCGTAATCAACTCTTCTTGGTCGCTGTCCAGCTTCGTGCGTTGAACCATCCATTTCATAATCTTGCAGAGTAGTAAAAGGTGAAGGGTTATAGCTTTGCTAAACCAGTGTTATCGCGCAGTTTTGCCAGGTTTTGGTCGTCGTACAGCCCCTTTTCCTGCCTTGTAGGTGCCCTGCTCTCCACTCGTTGGGCTGTGGCCTTGTCGCCCAAAATTCGCGCGCAGTCAGCTAGTCGATGATAGTCGTTGGAACCTAGTGTACCGGCCTCAAAACGGGCATTGAAAATATCAAACGCCTTCTGCACCAGAGGCTTTCCCCTGGCATCGCCCCGATTCATCAAATACTCCCCATAATAGTGCGGAGCATAGGGGTAGGAGGGGTCCATTCGCATTACCTCCTCCATAAGCTCTTCATACCGGGCAGGTTCTTTGTACCTGAAGCTCATACCCAAGTTGAAGGCCGTTACCGGAGCCGGATTGCGCTGATAGGCTTGTTCGTACCAAGGCTGGCTCCTGTCGCGATGCCCGGCCATGTCATAGTGGTAGCCAATGCTGTTATGATACGCATTAGTTGGATACAACTCCTGAATGAGTTCAAGGGTCTCTGCCGCCCGCAAATGATTCTCTGCAAACTCATAAGCTTGGAAAAGCTTATACAAGGTGCTCTCAGCTGGTTTGCCGCCTTGCTGCTCGGCCGCAATGTTAGCATTGCGTTCCGCCTGGTAAAGCATCCGCTCGGCTGTGCTCAGAGCGCGGTTCGCAAACGGATTCATAGGCTCTACGCGTACCACCTGCCCATTGACAGTGGCTTGCACGTGTACGAGCTTGTCAGCGCTAATGCTGCATTCCAGTCGAATAGGTGTTCCGGCCTTAAAAGGCTGGTTGGCGGGCGCAAATACTTTGAGCACCTGTAATACCTTATCTGTGCTCGATACGCAGATAGGAATTTCAATCTGCGCCTGTCCGTCACGCTGAGTCACCAGCTCGTCCAACGCCACCGGTTCGCACGGTATGCAGGTTCCAGCCTTGACCAACACCTCAGGCTGGCCACCCTTTGTCACGATGAGTAGCGGTTCACTAACAATCGGCTGAATAATGTTCTTGCCGAAGCCATTGTAGATGAGGGAATGAATTGCCGCTCCTGCGGCCACATGCGTTTGCAAGTCCTGCGGGATTATCAGTTCCGAGTCGTCAAAATAAGCTGCTAAAGCTTGTTGGATGTAAGGGTTTTTGGCACTGCCCCCTATCAGCAGAACATAATCAATTTCTGCCTTGGCTAGCCCTGCCTTTTTCAACGCCGATTCAACGGGACTGAAGATGCTGACAAACTCTTCCTGACCTTCCTGATGCGCCGCAGTGCGCCCGGCCTTGCCCGTAAACGTCCCCATTAGCTCTTGAAACTCCCTATAGGACAAGCGCGGTTGCTTGAGCGTTAGCTGATGTTTGGGAAGAAAAATCTCAATCGGGAATCCCAACGTAACGGCCGTTTCACTATTCGCTACAATTGGAAGTTCCGATGCCGTCTGCATCTCCATTGCCACTTGTTTGCAGAGGCGAATTTTCAGCTCTTCCGCAGCCTTCAGCAATCGAGGCAAAATGCCTTTATTGATTTGGGGAGTCCGGAAGTCCTTCAGAGTAACGCCATTTTCGGCCAGCAGCTGTGGCAACAGCACCCGCAGCGCAATAAGTCGGTCTACATCATCTCCTCCCAATTTCTCAAAACGGGAAATAGCCAGGTTTTTGGAATAAGTACCCTGCAGTGCGGTACCTATTTCAAGGACCGAAACGTCGCAGGTGCCAGCACCAAAGTCAAAAACGAGTAGATGGATTGGGTAATCAGGAGTAAGCAGTAGCTGAGTTCCCCGCTCGGTGGCCGTGCTGGCCACCAAGTAGCTTAAAAAAGCTGCATTAGGCTCATCAATCAGTGCCTGCGAGCCGAGCTTAATGCCTGCTTCTGCGAGTGAGTTGAGTAAATCCCGCCGCTGATTCGCCTCAAATGAAGCCGGAATACTCACTGCATACTCAACTTGCGGGCGAGTGCCCAGCTTGTCAAGGTGCCGGTCTAGTTGTTCTTTCAGATAACTAAAGAAGACCGTTGCCGCGTCCGTTGGCTTTAAAATAGTGGCTACCGGGTGGTTGCGCTTCAGTTCACTGTTGAAATATTTAGACCCCAAGTCCTCCCCCAACTCCATTTTAAAGGAGTACCAAACATTCACCCCGCGCTTGAGCTGATGCTTTAACTCTGCCGCTCCATTTCCTATCAGTAGCTTTTCCCCGTGCCAAGCAATAACTGAAGGCAATTTGTCTGCGGACTCGGTGCCAATACCATCTGCTTGTGCCTGCTCGGTCCAGACGGGCTGCACTTGAATAGGTGCCTCCAGCCCGCCGTTCAGCTGCGCGATACTGATGACTGTAGTTGACGTGCCAAAGTCTATACCTACAAAGACCATCCCTGTAGTTCTCCCGTTTTGACTAACTCCTGCATTTCGTACAGCTGGAAATAGGCTTTGAATAGTAAGTGCAGTAGCGATGGCTGTCATATGAAGGCAGAAAAGGAAACTAATATATGGCAAACAATCTTGGTCAGTAACAAAATCAATAATAGATATTTATAAATATTCGAAAGCCTTACCTCCGCCCCTTCTCCATGCTACCATTCCGTCTGACCAGTCGCTTTTGCGAGTGATTCACCGCTGATTCATTGACGGGGTCTAGCTAGGATGGGCAGCGAGAAGTCACTGGGCCTTTTTTGCAGCTTAGTCGGTACCATGCTGATGGTGCACTAGCTTCGCAGGACTTTGCCCACTTACAACAAGCTCAACTCAAGCAGTGTAACCACCAGGTAATAACATTGCCTTGACCGCATAAATTGTATGAACAAAGTTCATCCTTGACGGGAGTCCTACACAGCCTAACTGGGATGAAAGAGAAAAGTGACTTCCGTGAATTTCTCATATCCTAAGACAAGGTACACCACTAGGTAATGGGCCTTTAAAAGCAACTCTGTTCGTGAGTAATATGATTTACCTACTCAATGGATTCTAGGAATCATAAGTGTTAATTATCATCCCCACTCTCCTTATCTGAATGATTAATTTTAAGTTATGATAAGCTTTACTTATCATAACTTATCTTTGCTCGTGAAAATCGGAGCAGTTTAGCCCGTTCCGCCACCTATTATATAAGGTGTGCGACAGCCCCGGCGTTGGCACCGCCGAACCATTCCATGAGCGAAGACCTGTCCCTTCTCCCAGCACCCGACGCTTCCCAATCGCTCAGCCACCACTTAGGCCGGGCCTCTGCTAAAGTCGTGGGCTTTCTGGAGGCCGGTCTGCAGGGCGCGGCCAACACGGAGCGGGCCTATACCTCGGACCTGAAAAGCTACGTGACCTTTTGCGAGCAGCACGGATTCGTCGCCGTGCCGGCCGACGTGGATACCCTCACGGAGTACGTCGCCTACCTGGCCTCCGAGAAAATCGAACCAGCACCTAGGGGCAGTCGGGGAAAAAAGAAGGGCCAGCAGCCGCTCACTGGGCCCCACGCACTGGCGACCATCAAGCGCCACCTGGCCGCCATCCGCAAAGCCCATCAGCTCGCGGGGCACCGGCTGCCGGCCACTTTGGATGCCCTTAATATCGTGATGGAAGGTATTGCCCGCACCCTGGGCAAGCGTCAGGAGCAGGCGCAGGCCTTCACCGTCGAGGAGCTGAAGCAGGCCATCCGCCGCATCGACTTAGAAACGTCAGCCGGCCTGCGCGACCGGGCCCTGTTGCTGCTGGGCTTCGCCGGGGCCTTCCGCCGCTCTGAGCTGGTGGACCTGAACATCGAGCAGCTGGAGTTTACGGAGCGGGCGTTGCTGGTGCATCTGGCCAAAAGCAAGACCAACCAATACGGGGCGGTCGAGGACAAAGCCATTTTCTACGCGCCCAACGCGGATTACTGCCCCGTGCGCTGCCTGCGCGCCTGGCTAAAGCTGCTGGACCGCACCACGGGGCCGCTGTTTGTGAAGATTCCCCGGGCCCGGCCGGGGCAGATGGCCGCCCCCTCGGACAAGCGGCTTTCGGACATATCCATCAACAAGCTAGTGCAAAAGCGACTCGGCCCCGATTACTCAGCGCACTCGCTGCGCGTGTCTTTTGTGACGGTGGCCGTGCTTAATGGGCAGTCCCATAAGGCCATTAAGAACCAGACCAAGCAGAAAACGGACGCCATGATTGAGCGCTACACCCAGCTCAACAACGTGGTATCTTACAATGCAGCCCAAAGCCTGGGGCTGTAATGGACACCCCGACAAGCCTTAACTAACGGGAGATTCCTATTACTTGTGCCCTCGCAATTGAGTAGCTTTACGCTAAAAGTCCTACCCTTATCTTAGCCTTTTTGCCGGCTTTTGTTTCGAAACAGTTGAGCACCACTACTACTATCCACACGAGCCGCACCATCATGTTTGCGGAGCTGGCCCGGGTGATGAATTACGCAGCCGGCAGCGGTACTTTTCACGATTCGCTGAGCGAGAACGTAGTAGGGAAGCGCACGAAATCGAATCTGGATAAAACCAACATTCTGCTCCAAAAGCTCTACACGTTTAATCCGCAGTACGCCCCGTTCCGGGCTTTTGCTTATTTCTGGCCCCTGGCCAGCGAAACCGACCAGCGCATCATGGCTTTGCTGCTCGCCCTGACGCGGGAGCCGCTGCTGGCCGAGAGTGCAGACCTGGTCCTGAACACGCGGCTGGGGGAATCCGCTACCGTGGAGCAATTCCTGGAAGGCTTGGAGCATCGGCATCCTGACCGGTACAGCAAGGGCAGCGCCCATGCCATTGCACAGCGCTTGGCCAGTTCCTGGAAGCAGGCCGGGTACCTGGAAGGCAAAGTGAAAACCCGCCGGGTGCAGCCCCAACCGCAACTCTACGCGGTGACTTATGCCCTGCTGCTGGCCTATCTACACGGGGAGCGAGGTGAGTTTATTCTGCGCAGCAAATGGGTTCAGGCGCTGGGCCTGCCCGAGGCCGAAGTGCGCAAGCTGGCCGCCGAAGCGGCCCTGCACAACCTGCTCCAGTATCAGGCTGCCGCCGCCGTTACGGTCTTTGCTTTCCCTCAACTCTATAAATTGCTCGACCTGCATGGCCTCGAAAGTTGAATCCCTGCTGCTGGCGTTCCAGTCGGTGCTGCGCGAGCCCTGGGCCAACACGCTTTCCGGCCACGAGCGGGTGTGGTTCCTGGTATATGACCCGGCGGAACAGCGAAAAATCGACCTGAACTTCGGCGACTTCGAGGTGGCAGCCAAGCAAGCCGGCAAGAAATGGCTGCTGGTCTCCCTGAAGCCCTGCTTTCCGCAGTGGATGGCTGCCCACAAATACCGGGAAAGCTACTTTGCCAAGCCAAGTGCCCTGATGACACAGCTGGAAGTCGGCTTCCGGCAGTACGCCATCGACTACCTGCGCACAGCCATCGAGGCGGGCCAGCCCGACGAGCAAACCCTGGTGGTGGTGCGGGACGCCGGCGCGCTATTTGGCTTCGTGCGCCTGGCCGATGTGCTGGAAGCTGTGGCCAGCAGCTGCCGCGGCCGGCTCCTGGTTTTCTTTCCCGGCGAATACAGCCAAAATCAATACCGTCTGCTGGATGCCCGCGACGGCTGGAACTACCTCGCCCGCCCCATCACGGGTTAATTCTCCTTGCTTACCCTTCCATGTTAAACCGCGACTTATTTACCCTCACCCCGCAATCCAGCAATCTGCTCAACGATGGGGTTGTTAATATCAACGCACAGGAACAAAAGATTGTCCGCTACGAGCTGGAGACTTTCGTGTGCGAAGGCGAATACGAGCGGGGCTTGCAGCGCATTCTGGATACTTACCTGAAGCATCTGGAAAAGCCGCAGCAGCCGGCCGTGTGGGTGAGCGGCTTCTTCGGCAGTGGTAAGTCGCACCTGGTGAAAATGCTGGGCTACCTGTGGGAGGATTTTGCGTTTCCTTCGGGCGATACCGCCCGGACTATCAAGCAACTGCCGACCCCGGTAAACGACCTGTTCGTGGAGCTGGGCCGCAAGCAGAAGGTGCAGGGCAAGCTGGCCGTGATTGGCACCTTGAAGGACTTTCCTTCGCCCGATATCCGATATTCCTTCCTCAGTCTGCTGCTGAAGGCACTGGACCTGCCGGCGCAGCTGCACCTGTTCAAATTCGTGCACTGGTGCATCAAGCAGGGCATTCACGATGAACTTGTAGCCCGCATGGAGGCAGAAGGAACCACGCTGGAAGAAGAAGCCCAGAACCTGTCGGTTTCGCCCATTCTGGCGCGGGCCGTGCTGGAGCTGCTGCCCAGCTTTGCCGATTCGGAAGCCCAGGTGCTGGACCGGTTTGAAACCAACTTCCGGCCCCAGAGCCCGAATGAAATGCTGAGCCGGGAGCAGCTGATTTACACCATCAAAAAGGAAATCCTGCCGCTGAAGTTCGGCGACAAGATTCCGTGTACCATCATCGTGCTGGATGAGGTGCAGCAGTTTATCGGGCAAGACAGCAGCCGCACCATTGAGATTCAAAACCTGGCCCAGGACCTCTGCGCCGAGTTTGAGGGCAAATTTCTGCTGGTGGCCACGGGCCAGAACGCCCTGACCGACACGCCCCAGCTGTTGCCCCTGACTCACCGCTTCTCGGTGAGCGTGCTGCTCTCGGATACCGACGTGGAAACGGTGACGCGTAAAACCGTACTGCACAAAAAGCCTTCGGCGGTAGTACCGCTCAATAAGCTGCTGGAAGACCGGCTGGGCGAGATTTCGCGCAACCTGAGCGGCTCGGATTTCAGCTACAGCACCGCCGAGCGGGAGCTGTTGAGCGCCGACTACCCCATGCTGCCTTCCACGCGCAAGTTTTGGAAGCGCATCCTACAAATCATCGACACCGCCGGCATGGACGGGCAGCTGCGCAGCCAGCTGCGCATCGTGAACGACGGGGTGAACGACGTGGCTCACAAGCCACTGGGCCACATCGTACCGGCCGACTTCGTGTTCTGGCAGAAAAAGGCCCAGATGTCGCAGAGCCCGGTATTGCTCAACGAAACGCTCAACCTGATTGAGCTGCAAAAGACCAAAGGGCCGCACGGTGAGCTGGAAAGCCGGATTCTGGCCGTGGTATTCCTGCTGGACCTGCTGCCCGACAACGTGCCGGGCAACAAAATCCAGGCCGACGACAACACCATTGCCGACCTGCTGCTCGACAACCTGAACCAAGCCTCGGATGACTTCCGCGAGCAAGTGAAGGCCGCCATTCAGCGGCTAGTGCAGCAGCAGCACCTGATGCAGATTGCGAACGAGTACCGCCTGCAAACGAAAGTAGGAGCCGAGTGGCAGCAGGAATACAAAAAGCACGAAGCCAAGCTGACCAACACCGGCGGCGACCAGATTCAGCGGGAGCTACGCGAACGTATCGTGAACTTCTTCAAGGAGCGGTCCAAGGCCATCAACATCGTGCACGGCACCTCCCGGGTGAAGCGCGACTTTGAAATCTGGGACCAGCTGACCACCCGCCCAACCACCGAAAACCGGCTGCTGTACGTCTGGATTCGGGATGGGTGGAACGACGGGGAAAGCCTGTTGCTTAACGAAATACGCAGTGAGGGCGCGGCCGTACCCCTGTCTTACGTGTACGTGGCCAAGTACCGGGATGCGGATATTCGCCGCGAAATTGTGCGCTACCTGGCTGCCGACCATACCTTAAAGGTAAAGGCCAATAACCTGTCGCCGGAATCGGAGCAGGCCCGGCGCAGCATGGCCACCCAGCGCGGCCTGGCCCACCAGGCCCTGCAGGATTTAATTGAAGCGGCGTGCAAAGAAGCGGCCGTGTACCTGGCCGGCGGCAAAAAAATCGACACCGGCGACGTAATGGCCGACGTGCGCGACGCCCTCGGCAGCCTGGCTGACCGGCAATTCCCGGAGTTCAAGGCTAAAGGGGACTTCACCGGCTGGGGCGCGGCCCTGACCAAGGCCATCGGCAACGCGCCCGACGCGCTGGCCAAAGTGGGCTGGAAAAACGACGTGAAAGACCACCCCGTGGCCGTGGAGATTCTGCGCTTCATGGGCAACGGCACCCACCAGGGCAAGGCCATTCGGCAGCACTTCATGAAGAGCCCCTACGGCTTCGAGCAGGACGCCGTGGACACCATGCTGCTGATGCTGCGCCTGACCGACCAGATTTCGACCACCGAAACCACCCTCAACCAGAGCAAGATTAGCGCGGCCGAGTTCCGGAAGGAAGTTCACTCCGTGGAGGCGAAGGACCGGGTGAAGCTACGTCAGCTGTTCGCCTCGGCGGATATCAAGTGCCAGTCGGGTGAGGAGCTGGCGGCCTCGGGCAACTACCTGCGCGCCCTGCTGGCCCTGGCCGACCGGGCGGGCGGCGAAGCGCCTATGCCCGCGCCGCCCAACACCCAGGCCCTGCACGACCTGGAAGGCCGCGAAGGCAATGAGCGGCTGCTGGGCCTGCTGGAGCAGCAAGCCGAGCTGCGCAAGCTCCACGCCGACTGGACCCAGCAAGCCGCCATTGCCAAGCAGCGCCAGCCACAGTGGCAGCTGCTGGCTGACCTGCTGCGCCTAGCGCCGGCAGTCTCGCCCGTCATCGAGCCCATCCGTGAGGAAGCCGACGCGCTGCGTGCCGGCCGCCTGCTGCTGCACGAGCCCGACCTGGTAGCGCCTCTGCTGGCGCGGCTGGCCGACGAGCTGAAAACCGCTCTAACCGAACGCAAACAACGCTACATCGACGACTACGATGCGCGCATGAACACGCTGCAGGCCGACTCCTATTTTACCAAGTTGGCCCAGCCGCAGAAGCATGACTTGCTAAGCCAGAACCAGCTGCTGAAGAAACCTGAACTAAAACCGCTGGACGCCGCCGGCCTGCTGAGCGACCTGCAAAAGGCCTCGTTGGAAACCTGGGAAACCAAGCTGGCCGCGCTGCCGGGGCAGTTTCAGGCGGTGCACGCGGCGGCCGTGAAGCTGACGCAGCCCAAAGCCCAGATGTACAAGCTGCCGCGCACCACCATTGCCTCGCGCCCTGAGCTGGAAGAGTACCTGAACGACCTCCGCGCCGAGTTGGAAGAAATGTTAGACAACGGGGAGTCGGTGATTCTGAACTAGACCTCACCTGGCCGTCATGCTGAGCTTGTCGAAGCATCTCTACCGCTTCGTCCGCAACGATGCAACGACGCGGTAGGATGCTTCGGCTACGCTCCGCTTCGCTCAGCATGACGTTCTTTTTGCTGCCTGCTGCTTACTTCCTACCGCCTGCTCGCCTGGCCCGCATATCCTATCCTTACCGCCCACCCTCCCGAACCAAACCCGCATGTCCGTCCTGACCGCGCCCCAACGGGGCACCCTCGAAAACACCGTCATCAAAGCCCGCAAGGTGGCCGAAACGGGCGCGCGCAACGCCCTGGCGGCGCTGGCCGTGGACCAGGCCGAGCCGTTTGGCCACCTCGACGCGGCCGGGCGGGAGCTGCGGGTACGCCTGCGGGCGAAAGGCCGGCTGCTGGGCGATACCCGCGCCGCCGATGGCCGCCAGCCGCTCGACCACCTGAACACCGAGCTGGCCTACGAATACTGGCACCGAATGCTGTTTGCCCGGTTTCTGGAAGCCAACCACCTGCTGATGTACGACGGCGTGAGCGTGACGCTGGAAGACGTGGCCGAGCTGGGCCCCGAGGATGGCTACGCCGACAAGTGGAGCGCCGCCGGGGCCTACGCCTCGCGGATGCTGCCGGCCATCTTCCGGCCCGAAGACCCGCTGCTGCAGGTGAGCTTCGCGCCCGACGACCGGATTGCGCTGGAAAGCCTGCTGGAAAAGCTGGAAGAAGCCATTTTCACCGCCGACGATGCTCTGGGTTGGGTGTACCAGTTTTGGCAGACGGAGCGCAAAGCGGAAATAAACGCCAGCGGCGACAAGATTGACGGGGCCCGGCTGCCGGCCGTGACGCAGCTCTTCACCGAGCCCTACATGGTGCATTTCCTGCTCGACAACACCCTGGGCGCATGGTGGGTGGCCCGCCACCCCGGCGAAAAGCCTCCCGTGCGTCTCGACTACCTGCGCCGCCTGTCCGATGGCCAGCCGGCCGCCGGCACCTTCGCCGGCTGGCCCGCCACTACGGCCGAGGTAACCCTGCTGGACCCCTGCATGGGCTCGGGCCATTTTGTGGCCGCCGCCTTCCCCATGCTGGCCCGGCTGCGGATGCATGAGGAAAACCTCAGCGCCGAAGAAGCCACTGACCGGGTGCTCACCGACAACCTGCACGGCCTGGAGCTGGATGCTCGCTGCACCCAGATTGCCGCCTTCAACCTCGCCCTCACCGTCTGGAAATTCTGCAAGGGTTACCGGCCCCTGCCGGTGCTGAACCTAGCGTGTAGTGGCCTGGCCCCTACCGGTAAAGTAGAGGAATGGCAACGCCTGGCGGGCACCGACACCCGCTTGCGCAACGGCATGAAGCGCCTCTATGAGCTGTTTCAGAAAGCCCCAGAACTAGGTAGCCTTATTGACCCTGCCACAGTAGCCGCTGACATTTACACAGCCAGCTTCGACGAACTACGGCCGATGCTGGAAACTGCCATTGCGCAGGAACAAGCCAAACACGACGATGAGCAGGTAGAGCGTGGGGTAGTAGCGCAGGGCATTGCGCTGGCGGGCAAGCTTCTAGCTCAGAAATACACCTTGCTCATTACCAATGTGCCTTACCTGGCGCGAGGGAAACAGGCTAAAGTGCTGGCACAATACTGCTCGGATTATTACCCACTTTCGAAAGCTGACCTAGCCACAACATTCTTAGAGAGGATGTTCAAAATAACCAAACAGGGCTGCACCGCTTGCAGTGTGATGCCCCAGAATTGGCTATTCATGTCCTCTTATAAGACCTTCAGAGAGAATCTTCTAAAAAGGAAGGATTGGAACACAATCATCAAACTTGGTCCGGGAGCCTTTAATGAAATTGGTGGAGAAGTGGTTAAGGCTATTTTAGTAGCTATAAGCAACGGGCTGAAATCAGAATCTGACACTCTACTCGGGCTCGATATATCAGATGCCAAAGGCACTTATAATAAGAACAACGCGCTTCTGACGGATGAACCCGTGTTAATGTCTCAGAAGCAGCAATTGAACAATCCAGATGCTCGTATTCTCATTGAAGATGGTTCCACACCCAAAAACAACTTGCCTCTTTTAGGCAAATACTGTACTTCATTCCAAGGAATCAAAACCGGAGATGATTTCAGATATAAAAGCTTTTTCTGGGACCAGCAAAATCTAAAAAACTGGAAACTGTCTTACGGTGGCCCGACTCAGGGCGCATCTTCTGGCGCTAGTTATGCTTTAAAGTGGTTGAACGCGAAGAATGATTTTGCTAGATACCAGGGTTTTAAAGCTTATGGCAGGGACGGCGTATACGTGACTAATGTAGGAAGCATAGTTGTAAGTGATTATCACAAAACAGCTTTCACTAGCGAAGTCACAATTGTAATTCCTAACGAAAAACACCACTTACCAGCAGTAAAAGCTTATTTAAGTTCAAAAGATTTTGAATCTGAGTTAAGAAAGATTGATTCTAATCTTGCTGTTTCAACGTCATCAGTTGTCAAAGTTCCCTTCGACCTAGCTCACTGGCAGAAAGTAGCCAAAGAACAATACCCTAACGGCCTGCCCCTGCCCTACAGCGACGACCCAACGCAGTGGCTGTTCCACGGCCACCCCGAGCCCAGCACGGCCCCGCTGCACGTGGCGCTGGCGCGGCTGCTCGGCTACCGCTGGCCCGCCGAAACCGATGCCGACATGGAGCTGGCCCCCGAAGCCCGCGCCCACCTGGCGGATATCCAACAGTACGACCACCTCACCGACCGCGACGGCATCGTGTGCCTGCCCCCCGTGAATGGCGAGCCAGCCGCCGCCGAGGCCTTGCGCACCTACCTGCAGGCCGTGTACGGCGCGGCCTACACCACCACCACTCTGGAAACGCTGCTGGGCCGCGAAGGCGCCAAGGGCAACCTGGACAAGTGGCTGCGCGAGGAGTTTTTCGCCCAGCACTGCAAGCTGTTTCAGCAGCGCCCCTTCCTGTGGCACATCTGGGACGGCCGCGCCGACGGCTTCAGCGCCATCGTCAATTACCACCAGCTCACCCGCGAGGGCCTGCAAAAGCTCATCTACACCTACCTCGGCGACTGGCTGCGGCAGTGCGAGCAGCAGGTGAAGCGCAACGAAAGCGGGGCCGACGGCCGCCTACTGGCCGCCCAGGCCCTCGACCGTAAGCTCAAAGCCATTCAGGCCGGCGAAAGCCCCTACGACATCTTCGTGCGCTGGAAGCCCCTCGCCCAGCAGCCTATGGGCTGGGAGCCCGACCTCAACGACGGCGTGCGCCTCAACATCCGCCCCTTCATGGAAGCCGAAGTGCTGCGCCGCAAGCCCGCCATCAAGTGGGGCACCGACCGGGGCAAAAACCCCGCCTCCGCCCCCTGGGGCGAGCTGCGCGACAACGACAAGCACTGCACCCTAGCCGAAAAGCGCGCCGCCCGCGACGCCGCCGAAAGTCAGAAGAAGCCCTCGTAGTCATCCTAGCTTCCCCCTGATTCGCTTCACCGCTCCGTAGCCCACTGCGCCCTCCATGCCCCCCAAGCTCACCCTGAAAGACAAAGTACTGGCCAGCCTGCGCGAGGTGGCCCAGCACAACAGCAGCAGTATGGTGCCGCCGGAGGTAATTCTGTGGCCCGACCCCGAGCGACAGTGGGAGGCCGTGCTGCCCCTGCTGCGCCCGGTGCTGCCCGAGCTGCTGACCTTGGGAGACTACAAAGCTGACCTGCGGCAAGGCCCGGCGGTGTGGCTGAAGTGCATGGTAGCCCGCACACTTCCCACCGCCGACTGGCCAGCCGGCACCATTCCGGTTATCTACCTGCCCGGCATTTCCAAGAAAGACCTCCGCACGCCCGAGCCGCAGGGTCTGCAGCTGGCCCCGCTGCGCGAATACCAGTTCACGGGCGTCGTTTGGCTGCAGGACAACGGCAAGGAATGGACCATCAGCGCCTTCATCCAGAACCCCGGCAGTGGCCAGGGCCGCCGCACCGCCACCGACACCGCCACCAAAGACACCCTGCTGCACGCGCTGCCCTGGCTGTTTGAGGAAAGCGAAACGCTCTACGGCAAGGGCACCCTCGATGCCGGCCACGTGCTGGCCGCCCTGTTCCCCGACGAGCCCGCCTGCGTGCTGCGCTGGCTGGAAGAAGGCGACGCCTACCTGGCCGGGCTGGAGCCGGGCCGCCAGGCCCTGTTCCGTACCCTCTGCGAAACCCGCTACGACTTCACGCCCGAGGCCAGCCAGCGCCTGGTGGTGGCGCAGTGGCTCGGCATTCGGCGGCAGGCGGTGTGGCAGCCCGTTTGGCAGCACTTCACCCACGCCCCGCACAAGTTCAAGGAACTGCCGGCCCTGCTCCGGCAAGCCCAGCCGCCTGGCCTGGGCGGTATGCTCACCACCAACCCCGAGAGCTGGCCCCAGGTAAACGAAGACCAGGAAACCGTGCTGCGCCAGGGCTTAGTGAAAGCCGCGGCCCAGCTACCGCCCGCCGCCGCCGCCCAGCTGGCCGCGTTGGAGGCCGCCCACGGCATGCGCCGCGCCTGGGTGTGGGCCGATTTGCAACAAGCCCCGCTGGCGCAGGCTCTGCCGCACCTGCTGCACCTGGTGCAAGTGGCCACCGGCCCCGTGCCCAACCACGACCTGACTAAGCTGCGCCACTACTACGAGCAGCAGGGCTACCAGGCCGACCAGGCCATGCGCCTGGCACTGGCCGCCGTGAGCACCGGCCCCGATAAGGAAGCGGTGCAGGCAGTCGTTCGGCTGTTTTACCAGCCCTGGTTGGAGTTGGTCACTGACCGGTTTCAGCAACTACTGCGGGCCGATGCCAGCGCGCTGCTGCCCGCCAGTGTGCCGCCGCCCTCCGAAGAAGCCTTTGTGTTGTTCGTGGATGCCTTCCGTCTGGAAGTGGCCCAGGAATTTGTGGCGCAGCTCCGCCAGCAAGGCTACGAGGTGGAGCTGACCACGGCCTGGTCGGCCCTGCCCAGCGTGACGCCCACGGCTAAAGCCTGGTCGTCGCCGCTGGCCGGCATCGTGTCCCGCCAAAGCGCAGTAGCCGACTTCGTGCCCCAGCTAGCCGATTCCGGCAAAGTGCTGAACACGGCCAACTTTCGTGGTGCGCTGCCCCAGGTCGGCTACTCGTATCTACCCCTCGGCACCGCCCCACAAGCTGGGCAGCGCTACTGGCAGGAAATCGGCGACGTAGACACAAAGGGCCACGAGGAACAGGCGGGCATCGTGCACCGCATCCCCGAGCTGCTGCGCCGGGTGAAAGAAGCCGTTGACCGGGCTCTGGAGGGCGGCGCCCCGCGCATCCGCCTCGTCACCGACCACGGCTGGCTGCTACTGCCGGGCGGCCTGCCCAAAGAGCAGCTCTCGAAAGACCTGGTGGATACCCGCTGGGGCCGCTGCGCCCTGCTGAAGCCCGGAGCCACTTCCTCCCTGCTGCAACTGCCCTGGAGCTGGAATCCGCAGGAATTCATCACCTACGCGCCAGGCATTTCCTTTTTCAAGGCCAACGTGGAGTTTGCCCACGGGGGCCTTTCCCTACACGAATGCCTCGTGCCGGTGCTCATCATCAGCAAGGGCGGTGCCGCGGCAGGCCCGGTCAGCGGCAAAATCACGGCTCAAAAATGGGTGAACCTACGCTGCACCGTGGCCGTGGAAGACGCGCCCGAAGGGTCCGTAGTTGACCTACGTACCTCCCTGACAGATGCGGGCTCCTCTCTGTTGCTGCACCCGCCCAAAGCCGTTGCCGGGGGCAAGGCCTCGCTGATGGCCGATGACGCCAAGCAGGGTCAGCCGGCTATTTTGGTGCTCCTGGGACCGGACAATACGATTCTGGATAAACAGTCCACGCTAGTGGGCGAATGATGTTGCGCACGTTATGGAATTAGATACCATTGACCACATTGCCGCTCGCGCCTTCGAGGGCTTTATCGTGCGCAAAGACTTGCTGGAGCAGTTCCGCAAGACCTACCCGGTGCCCACTTACGTTATCGAGTTTCTGCTGGGGCGCTATTGTGCCACCACCGACGAGCAGGAAATTCAGGAAGGCCTGGAGATAGTGAAGCGGCAGCTGGCCGACCGCACCGTGCGGCCGGGCGAGGAGGAATACTTCAAGTCCAAAGCTCGCGAGAAAGGCTCCATCAAGCTCATTGACATCATCACCGCGAAGCTGGATGCCCGCACCGACAGCTACGTGGCCACCCTGCCCAGCTTGCGCCTGAATAACGTGCGCATCGCGCCGGAGATGGTGAACGAGAACGACCGGATGCTGACGGGCGGCTTCTACGCCGAAGTGGAGCTGGACTACGACCCCACCATTGCTCAGGAAAACAGCGGCCGGCCGTTCGGCATTGCCAGCCTGCGGCCCATCCAACTCTCCCAGCGCAACGTGCTGAATGAGCTGTATCGGGGCCGGGAGCAGTTTACGCTGGCCGAGTGGCAGGACTTTCTGGTGCGCAGCGTGGGCATGGAGCCCGGCGGCATGAGCGAGCGGGCCAAAAACGTGCTTTTCGTGCGGATGCTGCCCTTCGTGGAGCGCAACTATAACCTGGTGGAGCTGGGGCCGCGTGGTACGGGCAAGTCGCACCTGTACCAGCAGATTTCGCCCTATTCGCACCTGGTATCGGGAGGTAAAACCACCGTCACCAAAATGTTTGTGAACCTGAGCAACGGGGAGCGGGGCCTGGTGTGCAAGTACGACGTGGTGTGCTTCGATGAAGTGTCGGGCGTGAGCTTCGACCAGAAGGACGGCGTGAACATCATGAAGGGCTACATGGAAAGCGGGGAGTTCAGCCGCGGCAAGGAGCCTATTCGCGCCGATGGGGGCGTGGTGCTGGTCGGCAACTTTGACGTGGACGTGGAGCACCAGCAGCGCGTGGGGCACCTGTTCGGTCCGTTGCCCAAGGAGATGCGCGACGACACGGCCTTTATGGACCGCATCCACGCCTTCGTGCCCGGTTGGGACTTCCCTAAGCTGCACAAGGCCTACTTCACCACCCATTTTGGCCTGGTCAGCGACTTCCTGGCTGAGTGCTGGACGCGGCTGCGCGACACCAGCCGGATTTCGGCCGTGCTGCCTCGGGTGGATTTCGGCGGGGCCCTAAGCGGCCGCGACACCACTGCCGTGCACAAAACCATCAACGGCCTGCTGAAGCTGATGCAGCCCGACCCAGCGGCCCCCATCTCGGACGAACTGCTAGAATGGGCCGTGAAACTGGCCTTGGAATACCGCCGCCGGGTAAAAGAGCAGCAGAAGCGCATTGGCTCGGCTGAGTTTCGCAACACCCATTTTAGCTACCGCCTGGGCGTGGACGGCATCGAAACCTTCGTTACGACGCCCGAACTGCACAGTGAGAATACCATTGGCGAAGACCCCCAGCCCCCCGGACAGGTGTGGACGCTGAATACGGGAGGCACCGATGAGCCTGCGGGCCTTTACAAAATTGAAGTCAACGTGGGTCCGGGCAGTGGGGTGAAAGTGCTCAACCGGCCGGCCCCGCCCGCTTTCCAGGAAAGCGTGCGCTTCGCCGAGCAAAACCTCTACAGCAAAGCCAAGGAGCTGCTGGGCGACCGGGAGCCCCGCGCCCACGAATTCTCTGTGCAGCTGCGCTCTTTTGATGCCTCCAAAAACGGCAGCGGCTTGGGCATGGGGGTGCTAATTGCGCTGTGTAGCTCGCTGCTGGAAAAGAGCACCAAGGGCGGCCTGGCCCTGGTGGGGCAGTTGAACCTGGGCGGCTCAATAGACCTGGTTTACAACGCCGTCAACCTAGCGGAGCTGGCCGTGGAGAAGGGGGCCTCTACCTTGCTCATTCCGCTCAATGCTCGCAAGCAGCTCAACGACCTCTCGGATGAGATGATTACCAAAATCAACATTCAGTATTACACCGATTTGCGTGACTGTCTGCTGAAGGCCCTGCAGGATTAACCGCCCCTGGCTTATCAAACATACGCTACCTCCCTACCCATGAAAGCCAAGCAGGCCAACCTCCTCAAGTTTCTGCAAACCTCGAAGCAGTTCATCATCCCGATTTATCAGCGGACCTACAGCTGGCAGGAAAGCCAGTGCCAGCAGCTGCTGCACGACATTATCGGCATCAGCAAAGCCGAAGACAATGCCGGGCACTTTGTCGGGTCGGTGGTCTACTTTGAGCAGGACCACCACAACGCGTCGGAGGTACCGGAGCTGCTGATTATTGACGGCCAGCAGCGGGTCACGACGCTGACGCTGTTATTGGCAGCGCTGGCGGAACTGGTGCAGCAGTACCCTGACGTGCTGGAAAGCACCTCGGCCACCAAGCTGAAAAACTACTATCTGTTCAATGCCGAAGAAGAGGGTGCGCTTCGCTACAAGCTCATGCTCACCCGGGGTGATAAGCAGTCCTTAATTGACGTGCTGGAAGGGCATCCCAAACCACCCGTCGAGGTGGCCAGCAACGTGCGGCGCAACTACGAATACTTCCGCAAGCACCTGACCCTGGAAAATGCCCGGACGGTATATGCCGGCCTGCAGCGGCTATTTATCGTGGATGTGGCGCTGGAGCGCGGCGTTGACAACCCGCAGATGATATTCGAGAGCATGAACTCGACGGGGCTGGCGCTTTCGCAGGC
Source organism: Hymenobacter sp. 102 (assembly GCF_049949205.1). Lineage (NCBI taxonomy): Bacteria > Pseudomonadati > Bacteroidota > Cytophagia > Cytophagales > Hymenobacteraceae > Hymenobacter > Hymenobacter sp. 102. The sequence goes on along the minus strand of NZ_CP188174.1, from coordinate 74,896 downwards.
CGACCTGATTCGAAACTACGTACTCATGGGCCAGGAGCCTAAAACGCAGGCTCGGCTCTACGAGCACTATTGGTTCCCGATGGAACAGCTGTTTGGGGAGCACTACGCGAACTACTTCGACTGGTTTGTCCGGGATTATCTGACGCTCAAAACCGGGCATATTCCCCGCATCGACGGGGTGTATGCCAGCTATAAAACCTTCCTGAAAGACACGAAAGTGCCCGCGGTGGTGGAAGAGCGGCTACGCGACCTGCACCGCTACGCCGGGTATTACGTGCGCATCGTGCTGCCCGAAGCCAATCACGAAGCGGACGTGCGGCTGCGCAGAGCGCACCAGGATTTGTTGGAGCTGCGGGCCGATACCGCTACCCCGTTTCTGCTGGAAGTATACGCGGACTACGAAGACGGGCATCTGACGGCCGAGGAGCACGAGCAGGTGGTTCGCCTGATTGAGGCCTATGTGTTCCGGCGCGTCGTGTGCGGCATTCCCACCAATAGCCTGAACAAAACCTTCGCGGCCTTGGGGCGGCTGGTTCGCAAGCCACAGTACCTGGAAAGCCTGTATGCGGCCTTTCAGCTAAAAGACAGCTACCGTCGCTTTCCCACGGACGCGGAGTTTAAGCGCGAGTTTCAGGACCGGGATTTATACAACCTGCGGCTCCGCAACTACATCCTTGACCGGCTGGAAAACTTCGGGCGCAAAGAGCGGGTGCTGGTCGATGAATACACCATCGAGCATATTCTGCCCCAGAACGAAAACCTATCCAAAGCCTGGCGGGATGAATTGGGACCGGAGTGGCGTCGGATACAAGAGGAACGTCTGCACACCATCGGCAACCTCACGCTGACGGGCTATAACTCCCGGTTGAGCGACAAGCCGTTTGCTTTCAAGAAAACAGTGGAGGGAGGCTTTGCCGACAGCCCCATCCGCCTGAATGCCGGCGTAGCCAAGGAAGCCCAGTGGACGGAGGACGCCATCAAGCGGCGCGGGCAGACCCTGGCCACGAAGGCCCTGAAAATCTGGGTGGCCCCGGCATTAACCGACGCGCAGTTAACCCCCTACCGTGAACCGGAGGCCGCTGCCGATGGGGAGTACAAATTGGAGCAGTTTAACTTTCTGACCGGCGAGATGGGCGATTTATTTCATGCCTTTCAGAAGCGAGTGCTCAACCTGGATGCCACGGTTAAGCAGGAGGTAAAGAAGCTGTACATCGCCTTCAAGCTGGACACCAACTTTGTGGACGTCATACCGCAGAAAAGCCGGCTACGCCTTTCGCTGAACTTACCCTTTGAAGAAATTCGGGACCCTCGCAACCTCTGCAAGGATGTGCGGGGCCTGGGCCGCTGGGGCAATGGGGAGGCAGAAGTCGGCCTCGCCTCGCCCGCCGACCTGGACGATGCCATGCATTTAGTCCGGCAAGCCTACGAATGGCAACTGGAGAACTGAGTGCCGGAGCCAGCAGTTCGTTCGTATTGACTTTTCTTTCCGAAAGCCGTATCTTTGCCCTACAAAAAAAGTATCCGCCACATCGGCTTTGCCGGTGCTGTTTGGTTGGTACCGTAAAATTCTTCGGTCACAAGTTTCGGCTTGCTGTTTGACCGGAAGCCCACCCCGCTGAGGGTGGGTTTTTTTTTGCCTGCCGTTCTGCCCTATGCCGCCCCGTCCCATCCGCCACTTCACCAAGCCAGCTATTGATTTTACCCAGCAGCTGCAGAAGCTGCAGGCTAGGGGCTTGGTGGTGGCAGACGAGCCGCGAGCCCTGCGTTACCTGGCCAACATCAGCTATTACCGACTCAGTGGCTACTGGGGCAGCTTTCTGGTGCCGGGTACTAGCCAGTTTCAGCCCGGCACTACTTTCGACGACATTCTGCACCGTTATCAGTTCGACAAGCAGCTGCGCCTACTCTGCCTGGAAGCCATTGAGAGGCTGGAAATATCGTTTCGCACCCAAATCATTTACCACATCACCCGCTATACCGGCGACAACAACTGGTACGAGCAGGCCCGCTTCTTCAAGCGCGGCACCCCGGCGGAACAGGCGGCTTCCTCCAAACTCCTTTCCACTATTCGGGGGGAGTTGGACCGTGCTAAAAGCAAAACATTTATCGCCGATTACTACCACTTCTACGACCAGCCGCGTAACCCGCCCGCCTGGATGGTGCTGGAACTGCTCTCCTTCGGCACACTCTATAACCTGTTTACCCAGTTTGTGGACACCACGCCCAAGCTGGCCATTGCCAACCATTTCAACCTAGCGTTACGGGTGTTTGACTCCTGGATGCAAAGCATCAACGATGTCCGCAACAAGTGCGCGCACCACGACCGGCTCTGGGACATTTCCATGAAGCCCATGCTCTCCAATCAGCGGGGCCACGCCGGCTACTGGCTTACGGAACACAATGTCACGGCCATCAACACCAAAATTTATTACACCCTCTCCATCTTCAACTTCCTGATGGTGAAGGTCAGCCAGACCTCCAGCTTTGGACGGCGCGTGGTAGCGCTACTGCGCGAATACGACCTCATTACGCCGGGCCTACACCGGCAACACATGGGTTTTCCGGCCGGCTGGGACCAGGAGATTATGTGGCTGGAGCCATAGATACCGGCAATATTAGCGTTGTTTCCCCCTCTGTACCATCATTTTTAGTTCTGCCCCAGACCGTATGACGTTTGATGATGATTCCGCCGCACGTTTTGAAGCCGATTTTCCCTCGTTCGACGCTTCGTTTGCCGTGACGTATGAAGACGCACTACGCCTGGTGCGGGGGTATCTGCGCGCTTACGAGCCGGCGGCCCTGCCGGAGCTACTGAACCGCTGCGCGGACCTGGGCGTGGCAGTTGATGCGCAGCAGCTGGACTGGGTATACTATGGCCCCCTTGTTAAGCAGGAGCCCAAGCTGATTCAAAGCCTACTGGATGTCTTCGGCTACCAAGCTACCTTGTTGGGCTTTGATGTCGGGCCGACACGGGGTAAGATGCGCTACATGCTCTTCCTGAAGACAAAGGGTCGTCTGGCTCGCTTTCAACAGGAACTGGCAGACTTTGATGCGGAAGTATAGAAGCGGCTGTTCTTCCAATTGGGCGGATTTACACGCTAAGCATTGCGTTGGCTCGCGCACGGGCCACTAGAGTTGGAGCAGAATTTCCCGTTAAGGAGCAGTACAGCTTCTCCGTATTTTTGAGCTTCCTCCTTCCTATCGTTCCTGCGCATGGACCAGCTCCGCATGATAGAATACCAGCCGCGCTACTGGCGCGTGGTGTATCCGGCAGTCGTGCTGGAGCACGAAGCGTTATTCCAGCAGGGTAAAGCGCTGCACACCTCTGCGCCGCAAGAGGCGGAGCGAATCTACCGGCGTATTATGGCCGCCTGCGGGGAACTGCACCTAGACGCGGTTTCGCATTTGGGAATGCTGCTCAATAACCGAACGCCCGGCTTGGGCCTTACCTATCTCATGCAGGCCTTTATGCAGGCCCGGCTACTGTTTCCCAAAGCCTTTGAGGAAGGCCGGGACGTATTGCTTTATGAGTCCACTGGTAATGGCTTCGTGCTAACGGCCTATTATGCCATGGGTGTCGAGTTGCAGAAAGCGAAGCGGTGGGCCGAGGCGCTGGCCCTATTTGAATTTCTAGTGCTTATCAATCCAAAGGACAACCACGGGGCAGGAAGGTGGATTGCGGGCCTGAAAGAGCGACTAGCTACCATGGGGGGCAATCCGGACCCAGCGGCAATTTCGCTGGTTAGACCTTAGCCTGTGGCAATCGACTCCGGAAAATTATGGAATCAGGTGGTGCTCCTGATGGCCTTATCGGTCAGCTTTTGGACTACATATCTAACCAAGGCCAAATCTGCGCTGTGTGGCGTCTTCGACCAGTGAAGCAGGTGCAGTTCAGTCCTTAATGGCTGCATCTCTCCTACGCGCTGTATCCTGGGTGGAACGGGCTGTTCGTTGTGTAGGCAGTGCCACGCTTTATCGGAATTAGCCGGCTTGGGGCAAGTCAAAGGAATGGCACGTAGGCGTAAGATGAGCAGTATACGCTTTATAAAAATAATAGTATTAAATAGTAAAAAAGTGCAATCCCATTTTTTGGCTTTTATGCTCTTTTTTACTGTTTTGTTTGTCTGCTTTTCGGGGTTCTGACGGGTTTTATACCATCCCTAAAAGCTTCCTTCTCGGGGAAACTACATAGTTGGAATTTTTACTGATTGTCTTTTAAAAAAGACAAGGTAGTTCACTATAAGGAGTAGGAAGCATTAAAAGGAGTTTTACCCCTACTGGCTGAACTGAATAAAAGGAGCTTTACCCCCACTCATTTCTCGATTAAAAGGAGTTTTACCCCTACCCTGGAAATGATTAAAAGGAGTTTTACCCCTACCTATTAGGAGTTGATAATTTCTTACTCCTTTTATTTCGTGTTACTTTGTCACTCTCTATCCCCAACTGTCCTTCTGCATTTGGAATCTAGCCGCTATGAGTAACAAGAAAGTGACCACCGCCTCGCTACCCCTGGGGCTGGTCTACGAGCCGCAGCACAAGGAGCTGGTGAAGCAGCATTGGAACGTAACCTTCTCCCGGCAGCGGAAGATGAGCGTGCTGGCGAAGCGTATTATGGCACGGGTGCTCGACCAAATCCGGGATGATGACTTTGAGCTGCGGCCCTTCTACCAGATGCGCGTCAGCGACGTGGTAGTGGACGCCGGCGTGAAGGCCGAAACCGTCTATAAAGAGGTGGAGGGTGCTATTCTGGAACTGCTGGCGGTTATCTGGACATTCAAGAGCCCGGACTCGTCGGAGTGGCGGGCCCGCCACCTGCTCGATACCAGTAAGGATGAGACGGCCGGGTATAAAAACGGTATTATATCTATACCGCTGAATCCGGCGCTATCCGACTACTTCATCAACGTAGCCCATTATACCAGCTACCAGCTCTCGCACTATATGCGGCTGAAAAGCTGGTACTCCATGCGGTTCTTCGAGATACTATCTGCGTTCAAGGATACCGGCTTCTGGGAAGTTACCATTGAGGAATACCGGACGCTGATGGATTGCGGCCCGGTGCTGGACAAGCGCCAGCAGCCCAAAAAAGACAAGTCCGGCAAGGTGCTCATGAAGTACCCGCTGGTGAAAGACCTGGTGCACTACACCACTAAAGAGCCGCTGGAGGAGCTGGCCGAAAGCGACGTGGCCTTTACCATGCAGCCTGTCTACGAAGCTGAGCGGGCCACCCGGGGCCGGCCCCGGATTGTGCGGCTACGCTTTGAGTTAAATCAGAAGCAGCAAACCAAGATTCCGGCCTCCTGGCTGGCCGACCCGGTCACGGCCTCACTCATCGAGCGACTCCGCGCCTGGAAGGTCACTGACCGCAACATCGCGCTTCATGCCCCTACCCTGGGCCGCGACGGGGTAAAGAAGATTCTGCGGGAGTGGGACCTGAAAGCTATTCATCCAACGGACCGCATCAACAGCAAGGAAAAGTATTGCAACACGGCTATTTCGCGGGCGGCGAAGCAGTTACTGGCCGAGCAGAAAGCCGAAGCGCTGCAGGTTCGCAAGGACCTGCAGCTTGGCCTGTTCGCGACGGCAGCCGACAAAACGTAACTAGCGTTTGAGGTTTACCTTACATGCTCGTAGGGGGAGGCCACAAAAAAAAGAGAATCCATATCTTCACTGACCTTTAACCTTCAAAACACAAGCTTGTGTCGACCACTGAAATCCTCAAGGAAGCATATACGCTCATCGACAATAAAATTAGCCAAAGTACATTTATCGACATAAGTGAAACGATTATTGACTCTTTGATAAAAAAATTTGGCAAAGGCACCGTTAGCAGATACGCTGGCAGCGATGACACCAGTGAAATAAACAATGTGTTAACCCATGTCATAGAAGTAGGGAGCCTGAAGGCAATGAAGGACGCAGGGTTGATAATTAATACTAACACTTTGACGGATAGATGCATTGCGACTGCTTTCATTATGAATCATTCGCTTGCCCAAGTTTTAAAACAAAAGGGTGCTTTTAATTATAGCCGCGATGGCTATTTTACATTCGATGGTGTTCAGATTCTAGCTGGGAGAATCCATGAACTTTGTGGCATTCATCTTAGCTATAACAATCTGCCTCAACATGTGAAGAATGACACATTTACAGTAGACGAATTATTCACATTCTATTTAGGAGATTATTATGTTAAAAAGAATATTCCCCCATTCTCTATTGTTTGCAAACCTTCTGTAGAAACTATTAACTATGGTTCCATCGCTTCTGAGAAAAATCTTGCAGACGCTATGAAGTCATGGGAAAATTGCTTGTTTGATATAAGCAACAGTCAACTAAGAGTTTCGCATAATGGTGAGATAATATTTGAAAGCCCTCTTGAGCTGATTGAAGCTGACGAAATTTATGAAACGTTTTTAGGCAATATCAACTCGTTTCAGAAATTTAGATTCCTCAAATCCGGTAATACAGCATCGCTCATCATGAATGCTGTGCATAAGAAGCATCAGTTTACCATAGCAAGCGTACTACCGCACGGCTTTGCAATAACCTATACGTACTAAAACATGTCACATGCACTAAGTACAGAGTACATAATGCACATAAGCTCGTATTTCAAGAACAATAACTCTCTTTATCCTCCAGGCATGGTTGCAATAAACCTCGAACTACTTAGCGAGGTGTCACTGCCAGGTTCTGACCTGCCTTATAATTCTATAACCAATAGGTATGTTCATTGGGAGTTAATGAATACTCCAAAGCAATCATCCAGTGTTTTTGAGCTTGCAGACACAATGATGATATATTTTTGGAATTACTGGACCATGCCAGTTGAATTTTGCTCAAGCTATTATGGAGGAGATTGGTATTACGACGGCAAGAACCTTAATTTCGTAAAAATTGATTTTGAGAAACAATGGAGAATTCTTCATGTTATTTCTCAACTGTCAACCGCAAGATGCTCACCGCATGGCCCTTATTTGTTAAAGATTTCTAATATGCTTTACAAAGAAGATGCGAAAATTGCAGTAGCAATGCTAATGCTTGGGATAGAATTTGATATTATCATTGACTTCCTTGGTAGAGATATCATAAAACAAGCCCTTAACAGCATTCGAGATAAAAGGCAATATATCAGAAATAATAAATATAAAGCAAATTATGATACTGTTATCAGTTTTATTCTTGAAAAAGAAAAATCTTTAGACAATATATACTTACTTGAAAGACTAATGACTTTTTTCAATGTTTACAGTGATGCATTTAAGTTTTTAAGAATTTTACAGTTAGATACAAAGGGAGTAGGCAAGACCTTTGGAGAGCTTGACAACATTGCGGATTACAACAAATACTTGACTTTAGAAAGTATATTTTCAATTAGTAAACATAAAGAAGAAATGTCTGCTTGGTATCAGCGTAGAGAGTTGAGTTTGGGACCAAGAAAATACTATGCGTATACATATCATGAGAAGAAGTGAGTTATAAAATATCCAATTACAAGGCTTAAGCAGCACCGTGAGCTTTAGAGCATAGGCGGTCCACGCGGCTAGCCAACAGTATTGCATCTGCTTCGCTTTGGCTCAAGTCAATAGCCCTTAAATAACATGAGTCCTGACCCCTATAAGCAGAGCTTAACCGATGCCGCTGCCAGGCTGATATATATTCGGGAGCTACTATTCGACGCCACTTTTCAGGTCGCCATCACCAATGAATTGAGAGACTGGTCGGATACCGTAGAGGAGGGAGAGGTACACTCCATCTCGAAAGAGCTATTGGAAAGCTGCAGCGACACGAATGTTCAACTGCTGACTAAGCTGCTTACCAGCGTGGAGAGGACCTGCGACTCACTCCTTAATCTCAATAGCCTGGAGTTAGAAGAAGACCCTGACTAAGGATGCGCTAGCAGTCCTCTGAGAGTTGGCGCAAGCAAAATCGGCAGTATAAATCATTGCTATTGCAGCAATTATAAATTTTATAATTGCTACTAAAACAACTACTTAGCTCATTTTTAAAATGCTCGTAATTCGCTAGGAGCGGATGTATTCGCGGTGTAATGTTGTGGCATCTATTACCAATCAGCCCAGTATTACGCATGCTCTCTTCCCATCAAATCGAGACTTTAAAAGCCGGCAAAGCGGCCCAGCTACCGGCCAGCCGTGTCATCACCGAGGCGGCATTGCCTTCATCGACCTATACCTACTTTCTGTATGACGAGTGCTGGCTCACGGACCAGGCCTCGCTGCCCGAGCTGCTTGAAGGCCTGCGCGTAGCGGGGTCACCTGAGCTGGGAGGATTCATCTGTCACTACTATCATACTGCACTGGCGGGGCGGCTGCCGCAAACCCGCTACCTCATCGAGCAGAAAGTACCTTTTGCCGCTGAGTTCAGCGAATACCTGTTGGCCGCCGACCGCCGCAACTACAGCCGGCCGAAGGAATGGCTTCAGTACCTGACGCAGCAGATTCACGAGGCGCAGCCCGAAGACATCGACTACTTCTTCACGGAGATAGCCGCCACGCTTCAGCATCGCTTGGTGGTGCGGACAGAAACCAAAATCTTCCGCATCACGGAGCTTGAGTTTTACTATCACAGCCGAAACCACCCCGACCCCTACGTACACAGAGACGCGGAACAGCTAAAGCCTTTGCACTGGTATTTCAACAAGGCTACCAGCCTAGACCTTACGTTTGGCGACCGGGACAGCAACAGCTTTGGTGGCATTCTGCTGCGGGGGCTTCAATTGCTGAGCACTGCCCCTACCGACGAGGTAACGCCCTCCTACCCCTACATCATGGGCCCGCAGCTCCTGACCAGAGCGCTGGTAGCCAGCTGGGGCAGCGCGCTGAACGGCGCGACGTACCTTTCCCTGGAAGAGAGTTCTACCCCGACGGAAGCACCGCCCACAGCCTGGCGCACGGCCCGCGTAGGGCTAACCTTTCGGCCTGATGAGGAAGACACAGCGCTTCCCTACGTGACGCGGCCTTACCGCTTCCTGGCCGACGAAGGCTACTTATCCCGCCTCAAGAACAAGGAAAGCATCTGCAAGCAGCAGCGCATGGATGCTGATACGGTTCGCCGCATCCTGGGCTATAAGCCATGCTGGCTATGATTGCGGCCAGCCCGGTTGCCCGCTTCTACCTGGCCGACACCCTCACCCAGCGGCACCCCGCTACCGCGACGGCCCTTACTGATGCGCTGCTTAAAAGTGGGGCGACAGTCGCTACCCTGCCCGGAACCCGGGATATCTGGGCCCGGGATTTTATGCCCGTGCCTACCGCCCGCGGACGCCTGATGCAGTTTCGCTATTTCCCGGACTACTTGCGCCCTAAGCGGTGGCATACGACCATCACCGACGGCGCTGCAGTAGCAAACCGGCTGGGCCTACCGCTCCAGCGGAGCCCGCTCATAGTCGACGGCGGCAACGTGGTCAGCCGGTTCGGCCGGGTACTTATGTCGGACAAAGTGCTACGCGAGAATCCCATGGTGCCCCGCTCCCGGCTGCTGCGCATGCTGGCTGATGCCTTGGAAGTAGACCGGATTGACTTGGTACCGGCTCACCCCGACGACTTCACCGGCCATGCTGACGGGTTGGTGCAGCTGCTCGATGAGCGAACGGCCCTGGTAAATGACTACCGCCGGCATGAGCCCGTCATCTGGCAACGCCTGCTAAAGGCCCTGCGACGCGCTGGCTTCGACTGTGTACCCTTGCCCTACAATCCCTACCAGAATACCGATTACACATCGGCAGTGGGCGAGTATATCAACTATCTGAGTGTGGGGAAGACACTAATTATTCCCGTCTACCACCAAGCAGAGGATGAGCTAGTCCTGCGCCGCCTGCACGAACTCTACCCCGACTTTGAAATAATTCCGCTCGATGGCAGAGCGGTGGCCAAGCAAGGGGGCGTGTTTCACTGCGTGACGTGGAATACGGATTGAGAAAGCCCTAGCCCTTTAGCTGCGAAGGCGCTAGCTTTTGGCAGGCAATACGCCCCCGGCCTTCAACTCATCCCGGGTGTAGTTTATTGGTCCTGTGGTTGGTTTTGCCGGGCGCGTATGCGGGGGGAGCGTATCGTCTTCTTTGGTGGCCAGGAAATAGAATACCTGCGGCTCGTGGTACGTGTAAGGCTTAATTCGCCCTGCACGGATACCGTTCTCTATCCCATTCAGATAGTTTTTCAGGCGAGTAGCTTGGTCCTCAGTCAACTCAAATGAGTTGGGATAGACAGCTTGGTTGAGTTTCTGTAGCGTGAGTACCGGGTCCACGTTAGATAAAACGTGCACGATGCTATAGATTCTCTGCATTTCACTGTTACCCGCCCGAAAGCAGTAGTATCGGTCACGGCTAAGCAGGTTTTCCTTGGCCGGCCTGGAGTGGATAAGCTGCTTTTCGATTAAATGCGCCGTTTCACTGGCGGGAAGTGTAATCACGGATGGCTCGTAGCTGGGCATAGCTTGTTTCTGCGACTGGCTGAATCAGGATTTTGAAGCCTTTTTGGACGGCTTTTTCTTAGCTGCAGCAGATTGGGATGGCTCCTCGCTTGCATCCTCACTTGGCTCCGCCGGCCGGTTCTGATACTCGTCGCGAATGAGGTCGATAAGCTGCTGCTCGGGCACTCTTAGCAGCGCAGCCAGCGCCAGCAGTTCCTTTATGGTCAGGGTTTCGGGCTCCTTGATGCGGCGCTGGGCCGTGCGGTGGTTGATATCCAAGCCCTCCGTGAGCTGCATAATCTTGGTACCGGTCTGCCGCAGCAGTTCGGCGAGGGTGCTGGCCGTGACGGTGGCAGCCTGCGCCTGGATGGAGATGAGGTGACGTGTCATGGGCAAGGCTACTTTCTGCTGGTAAGGGGGAGCAAAGGATTTTTAATGGCGCGGAATGAGCGTTGGGGCGGCTCGCCGGCCCGCACCTGGGCTAGCAACTCTTCTACCTGCTCCAGTTCGAGTAGCTCGCGCATAGGGCCGATAAAGGTGAACCCTCCGAATATGCTCTCGTCGCCGTGCACGAATCGCAGCAGATAGTAGCGGTCGTCATACGGCGCAGCGTATCGCACCAGCATTACCAGCGCCGGCGGAGCAATGGCGTACTGCTCACAGAGCTTACCGGCCAGGTCCACAACGCCCAACGCAATACGGTCCCAGAAGAACTGGGGCAGGTCAAGGGCGATGGCCCACCCGTGGGCCGGGTGAACCAGTACCTCACACCGGGCGGACTGGGCCTGGTCATCAAAGAAGTAGAATGGTTCGGCTTGTTGAATACCGGGGATGCGAAGCAGGCTTTCCAATAGTAGAGGGTCAGGAATGGTAATTCAGGTACTAGGTTCGGCTTACGTACAGGCGCGTTGTTAGTGGCAGCAGCGCGGGAAACTTGAACGGCTGCCCCGCGACGCTTCTTCACGGAGCAGCATCGCATCCTCCCACCGCTCGCTTTCCACTAGCGCCAGCACAGCCCACCGGCAGACCTGCCGGGCATCCGACGCGGCGGCCATCAGCTGGCCCGCCTTCTGCCGGCGCTCAATAGAAAAGGCCGGGTGGTTGAGAACGAGTGCCAGCCAGGCCCGGGCTTTTTCCAGTGGTAGCGGGTCAGCCGTAAAGTGGTCGATAGGAACGGAAACAGCCATAGCTATTCTATGCACAATGTACGAAGTATAATTGCACTTACTGCGAAGCCAGTGGGAAGCGGCCTATTTGCAAAACATCCCGGTCGGCCACTGGCCAACCGGGATGCTGCGGGCATTACCTCATCATCTCAGACCGCATGAGCAGGACCGGACCGGCCACCACATCCACGGGGGAGTACTGGTCAAGCGGATAGGTTTCGTACCACAGGGCCGTGGCCAGCGGGTTGATGGGGCGCTCCTTGAATTTGCCCTCGTCGTCGAAGACCAGAATCCAGTCCTGGTAAGCTCCGTGCTGGGGATGATGCACGTCGATGTAGTCGCATCCCAAAGCCGCATACAGCTGCGCCAGCTTGAACGTCCGGCCCTTCACGGGTCGCACCTCCTGGATACTGCCGTCGACTCCCAACAGCATGGCCGCCCCCTCGGCCGGGAGCATGGCGCGATACTGGCGGGCGAAGTAGTCGCCCAGGGCCTTCACGCTGGCCAGCCGCTGCCCGTCCGCGAGTTGAAAAGGGCCATGCTCGTAGGCATGGGTTAGAAACCTCTTGCCGGTGGTACCGCACAGCGCCACGATGCGCGATTGGTCAGGCTGCCCCACCTGCACCTGCACAAACAGGCGCGGCGGCAAGGGCTTCCAGAACGGCTGCCCCTGTTCGTCACCGGCCAATATCTGGCTGCTGTGCAGGCTGAACAGCAACGGCTCAGCCGCCACGGCTGCCGCCGGTGGTGTGGGCTCGTCGTCCACCCCAAACAGCAATGCCTCCGCCACTGCCCCGGAACCATCCTTGAGCTGGTAGTGCCAAGCTCCCTGCACAAAGTCGCGGGCCGCTACCGTCAGCGGCTGCTCTACCCCAAAAAGGCGCACGGTCTGCCCGGGATTAAAGCGCGCCGGTGCGGTTCCGGCCGGTACAGGGTGAGTTAGGCCTTTCACCCAGCGTAGGCCCTGTGGGCCACGAAACCGCACCTGCTGGCCCGCCGCCACCGAAGCCGCCTCGGCCCTGTCGTCAGTGCGGTTAAGGTAGCCGCTCAACTCTACGCGGCAATAGGCTGCTGCCTCAGCAATGGTAGCGAACAGCGCCGCCGGGAAGCTGTCCCCGTACTGGCGGAGAACTTCAAATTGATAGCTGGCAAGATGGGGGTTTTTCATGCTTTAAAGGGCGTTTAGAGTGGTTATTGATTCTAAATGGTCAACATTCGCCCTTTGCCCTTAGTTGCATTTTATACAATTTTTATTAGCACTTTATGCTAATATTTCTTGTCTTGTGGTGTATCTGATTGCCATGCAAAAACTCAAAAGCCTTTTCGGCCGCGTGACCGAAAAGGCTTTTGGTAGCTCTGTGCTACAGGAAGGGCTTCTACCGCGCTAAGACGTGGCTGGGGCTAAGATGCTGATGAGCCGCTCAATGGGGATTCCGGGAGTGAAGGGGTGCGTGTTACCCCACGCGTGGGCTTTGATACGGCGCACGTCTTCGTCAGAGAGGCCCACATGGCCAAGCTCGGTTTGCCCCCTGAATACATGGCAATGATTGCCGAACATATTCAGGGTGAAAGTAACGGGAACGTGTTCGTCTAGTAGGTGCAGAAGCGGGTAGTATGCGGTTGACATGGCAACAGAGTGAAGAGGTACACCTAGAATTTACAACATAAATGTCATACTTCCTCTGCTTCCCTTAGTTCTCCTGACCTTTCGGCTTGGTCGGCGTCCAGTCCATCCACTTCCGCTCGGTTTGGCAGTGGGTGCATTGCATCAGCAACTCCGTTCCTACGAGGTAAACTTCCAGCACTTCCAAGTGGGCGTGCAGCGTATCCTCTCCGCACGTCACGCAAGCCAGTAGCTCGGTGCCGGCCAGCTGCTCTTCCAGAAAGTGTAGTTCGTCGTCCTGCATAGCAGCAAGGTACGAGGCTTACCGTTCGATGCCACCGCTGCTGCGACCAATGCCGGAACTGCCGCGCTCCTGTGGCGGGACAGTGGTCAGTACCTGGGCGGAGCTGCGCAAGTCTTCCAGATGCTTGCTGGTGCCCAGCCCCGGCAGCTTCTCGGCCGCGTCGAGCGACCGGCGGAAGCTCTCCGCGTTGGGGCCGACAATTACCGGGTTACGAGCCACGTCCTTCGCCACCTCGCGCAGGCCGGCCCCAGCGGCAGCCTGGCCGTGGGCTTCCAGCGCCTTGGCCACCTCGCGGGCGGCAGTAGCAAACACGGGCTGGGCCTCGGCGTGTGTCTTGGGGGCGGCAAGCACCGGCTGGCCGCTACTCCTTGCCGCCGAAGCCGCAGGCTGCCGCTGTGCTGGCGGCGCTACCAACTCTTTGCCTTCGGCAAGCTGCAGCACCTGCACCGAAGCGGCTTTCAGGCGCTGGGCGTCGGCCAGGTCGAGCGGGGTATCCTTCATGGCCGGGTGCTTGAGAATCTTATCCGCCGCCTGCTGAAACTCGGTGATGCTTTTGCCCTGGATAGCCTTGGAGTCCAGGTTCACGGCCTCCACCTGCTGCCCCAGCCGGATGCCCTGCTCCCGGTTGCCGGGTCCGGGCATGTTGGCCACTACGCTGGCCACGCGGTAGCCGGTCACCTCCAACTCACGCCGGGCATCCATTGCCTTCATGGCCGGGCTCAGCTCCGGGGTGGGCGTCACGGCCTGGCGGGGGTCGCGCAGCTCCTCCCCTATCGCCCCCGGGGTTGGGGTAATAATTTTCTGAAACATCTCTTTCAGCGGCTGCAGATTCTTCGCCGCCTCGGCGGGCGGGTACTGCCGCACGATGGCCAGGTCGCGGCTGCGGTTTAGAATCTCCGGGCTGGCCCGGTTAAAGTCCACGTCGTAGCCGGCTTCCTTGCCCAGCTGGGTGAAGGTGGCCTGGATGGTGCGGCCGTTGCCGTCCCGGAAAGCGTGGGCATGGTTGTACTGGTCGAGGTAGTAGGCGGCCCGCTCGGCAAACTTCTCGTCCGAGAGGCCTTTCAGGTTGTTCTCGCGGTTAAGCTGCGCCCCGATAGCATCCAGCCGCTCAGGTATTTCCTTGTGGGGCGCGTAAGTCATGGTTTCGCGGAAGCCAGTGACGCGGGTATCCTTATGGCCCTGAAACCCGCGGTCGGCCCGGGTCTCGCCGGCCCACTGGTACACGCCGCTGAATAGCCGCTCGTGCACCTGCTTCAGGTGGGCCTGGTCGTACTTCCCGCCCTGAATGCCGCCCTGCGTGTTGAGCAGCTTCAGGCGGGGAATGGAGGAATCAGACTCGGCCTGCGCCAAATCCTCCTTGTTGGTAATTCCGAGCTTGTTCAGCCGCACGCCGTTCTCGTCGCTGAACCGGTCATTGAGCACCGCCATTACTGCGCCGGGCTGGTGGGCGTGCCGGCTCCGGGCTTGGCCGCGTAGCGGGCCCTGAGCATCTCGTCGGTTAGCTCAATCACCTGCTCAATGGTCAGCTCGCCGTCGACGTGGCGCTGCATCAGGGCCAGAGCCTCCGGGCTGGGCGCGGGGCCGTTGCTCATCATCGTGGCAATGGCGTTGTTGCTGTCGTGCTCGCGCTGCTGGCGGGCGGCTAGCTCTTCGGCAATGAGGCCGGCCGGGGCGGGCGCAAAAAAGGTCTTGCTCATGGCTTTTCGGAAATAGAAGGTGGTACTAGTAGAACGCTAAAACGGCCCTATTTGTCACTTTTAAGCGGTTTTATGCCTCTGTTTTTGTCCCTACTGCTAAGGTGTTTACATGCTTGGCCAAGGTTTCTTTCACCTCCTGGCGCACCCGCAGAAAGTTCTCCTGCACCGCGCGAAAGGGCGCTGGCCGGGTCTTCCCCCGGGCCGCCGAAGCTCACCATCTGGTGCAGGGGAAACCGCTCGGGCGTAACGTCGGCCCGGGCAATGGTGCCCTGGAAAAAGGTGCTGCCGGTTTCCACTGTCTGGCCGATAAACTCGCCCTGCTGCAGGCCGATGGTATCCTGCACCCGCACCAGGCTGCGCTCCTGGTAGCTCGTGCTCTGGTTAGTGGAGTTGTTGCGCGCCCCGCTGCCCTGGCTGGTGCCGGTGCTTGTGCTTACCATCTGCTTGTCCTCGCGGCCCACCAGCTCAGAAATGAACTTGGCCGTTTCCAGCGAGTTCACCTTGCCGAAAAACTGGTTGTTGAGGTTGCTCACCATCACCTGCATTTTCTCCTTGCCGTAGGCGTCCGTCATCTGGCTCAGGTCCTGGGTCATGTACACCATCGCCACCTTGTTGCTGCGGGCCGTGGCCGGAATCACCTCCAGCCCCGGCACGTAGAGCGTCGCGGCCTCATCGAGAAACACGTAGCTGCGGTGCTTATTCTGCTGATTCATTAGCTTGAGCGCCACGGTAATCACGCAGCTGACCACCGGCGAAAACGTATCCTTCAGCGTCGGGTCGTTGCCGATGCACAGCAGCTTGGGCCGCTGCTTGTCGTTCAGGTCGAGCGAAAAGCCCTCGCCGTTTGCCTCGTCCGGGGTCAGCACCCACACCACCTCGGGGCTGTTTATCTTGGTCAGGTTCACCTGCAGCGTGCCCAGCACCGCGCCCACCTGCTTGTCGGCGCGGGTCTGCACCGCCGAGATAAGGCTTCGGGCCTGGTCGCCGCACTCCAAATCAGTTTCCAGCATACTCAGGACGTGGGTGTAGTCCTTGTACATGGCCGTGGCCACCACGTGCGGAATGGTGCAGTACTGCGGGTAATGCTTCTTGTAAAACCAGATGATACCGGTCAGATACGCCACGGAGCTGGTATCGAAGAACTCCATCTTGCGGATGCTCGACGGGTTCAGGTTGTTGATGATGGCCTTGCTGTACTCCTCGGCGAAGGCCACCACTGGCATATCCGCCGGTCGCAGCGGGTTTACCCGCTCGCTGCGCGTCAGGTCCCGGAAGTTGATGATGTGCAGCTGCACGGGCGGCTCCGCCGCCGGCTGCGGCTCGGCCTTGCTGAACAGACCTGTCAGCCTGGTCTGCAGCCGGCCCTGGAAGCTGGCCGCGTAGCTGGTGGCTTGCTGCTGCTCGCGCTCCTTGCGGCGCTCGGCCAGTACCAGGGCTTTCTGCATCGCCTCGGCCAGCACCGGAAACTTGAAGTCGTACACCAGCCCGGCGAAGTTCTGGTAGGCAAACTGTTCAATCAGCGGCTCTCCTATCGAGTAGGTCTTGCCCGCGCCCGCGCCGCCCAGCACCAGCGTGCCCCGGTACGGGTTGGCCACGGTAATCCAGCCCCCGTCCGCCGTGGGGAAGTGCACGGCATCCGGGCTTTTCACCTTTCGGCGCTCGGTGCTCAGCCCGAAAGCCGGCTTTTTAGTCATGGCCCACAGCAGCCCCACTACTCCCCCACTGCCCAGCACGGCCACGGCGGCTCCCGGATAGCCAAACTCGATAAAGCCCGGTGAGTAGCGGTGCATGTTCAGCAGGGTATAGCCCGCTGCCAGGAACAAGGCCCCGCACAGGCCCGCCACGACGCGCAGGGCCTGCCGGTTGATGACGTTGCGCCTGCCCTGCCCGGGCTTCGCCTGCGGGGCTTTCTGCACGAATACGAGTACCAGCCCGGCCAGCAGCAGCAGCGCCCGCAGGTACACCCCAGCCGCTCCGTAGAAGCGGGCAGCTTTTACCAGCAGCTTGCTGCCCATACCGCTGCCGGCTTTGGCCAGCGCGTCGGTCCCGCCTTTGGTCTTAGTAAGCGCTTGGTCGGTGGAGTGCGTTATGGCCACCGCGCCGCTAGCTGCCCCCTCCCCTACCACCGGGCGGGCAGCGGCTTCGGCCTTGGCAATGCGTGCCTGGCGCTGCCGCTCGGCAATGCGCGCCGTGGTAGCCGCCAGCCGCTCTTTGGGCGTCAGGCTGTCCGCTGGTATGCCGGCCGCCTGAATGAACTGCGCCCGGCGGGCCTCGGCAATTTCGGGGCCGTGCAGGAGCACGTAGTAGTCGCCGCCGATAATGGCCAGCAGCAGCAGGACAACAAAGAGGCCCGCGCCCTGGGTACCGGCCGCCGGCCGGGGTGCTTGACTGGTCATAGGCTTGAAAGCTGATTTAGGTGGGTAGGATGATGACGGGGCGAGTGGGCACGCTACATTTCAATATCCAGCTCCGCGCTGTTGCGCCCCCTTTTCTCGCTGAGGTGCTCGGTCTTTTCCTCGCGGCCCGTGTTGGAGCGCACCGCCTGCTGCACGGCGTGGAGCATGGTACTGGCCGCGTGCTGCGGTGCCGGCTGCTCGCGGCCCGTGCTCAGCAGATGATAGGCGTTATCAATGGGCTGGCCCTGCTGCGCCCGCCGCTCGACGGTAGCCAGGGAGCGGTAAAACGTCTTGTCGTACTCGCGGCCCTGGGCAATCTGCTGGACCCGCTGCGGGTCCAGTCGCTCTTCCTTCAGCACGCGCAGGTTGAGGGCGGCCACCCGCTCCCCAATCCTGACTGCCCGGCCGGCATCCCGGCTACCATCGCGCTGCTTGGGTCGTAGCTTTTCGTGCGCCTGGGCCGTGTAGCCAAACTGCTTTTCAAACTGCCGCCCGGCCGCCGCCTGCCACTGCATCAGGTCGAAGCGGCTGCGGCGTCCGCCGGGGTTGAGCGTGATTCTCTGCTGCGCGTCGCGGGCACTCACGATGACGTGAATATGCGTCTGCAGGCCCGGCCGCTGCTCGCCCATCTTGGCCTGACCAATACTCACCTCCGGGTCGGTGCCCCGGTAGCTGCGCTGCTGGTGCAGCGTGGCTCCCCACACCAGGTCCTGGCTGCCTAGCTCCCGTCCATCCTTCAGCTTGAAGTTGGCGGCGTACTGCGCCATCACCTGCCGGGTATAGTTTTTCAGCTTGGCCTCGTCGTTGCCAATATGCGTCAACTCAGCCTCGCTGGGGCTAATCACCAGGGAATAGAATTTGGCCTCGCCGGCCCGCAGTCCCTTCACGTTAGAATCGATATTCTGCCCCACCTCGGCCGCGCTGAGGTCGTCGCGTTTAGCCCCGAAAAACGTGGCTTCCTCTCCATCGCGTCCGGCTTCCTGCTTCAGATAATTGAGCGTTTGCGCGCTGCTTCCGCTGTTGCTGTAAGCCGCTTTTCCGTGCGTCGCGGGGTTGATTAGCTTGATATACATCGGTGGCTGTGTGCTTAATTCTTGACTGCTTTTGCCACTGTATCGCCATCATTTATTCTGCCTGCGCCCGCTTGTTGAGCGGCAGCTATTGCCTCTTTTGCCTGCCGCTCAATCATGTCTTCGTTCTGCGCCCGCAACTGCTTTAAGCCTTCCCGCTGCTCGTTTAGCTGCGCCTCATTAAGGCTGCTCAGCTGCTGCGTCAGGTTATTTACCAGGATTTCATTCATGCGCAGCACGCGCTCCAGCGTCACCCGGCTACGAAGCATTTCCTCCAGCATTGGTACCAGCAGACTACGCTCCTGCTCCTGCAGATACCCAAATACCCGGTCCCCGAGCTTCTTTACCTGCTGCATAATCAGCTGGCCTTCGCGGGCCACATCCTCCACCGGGTGTAGTCCGCGCTCCGCGAAGTAGCGCACGGCCGCTCCGGTGTAGTCGGCCTGGCTTATCTGCAGCCGCTTAGCCTCTTTGCTCAGCAGAAAATGAGTAGCCGCAGGTACGTTGACGCTCTTCGTAGCGGGGTTGGTTGGCATAGGTAGAATCAATCTTCTGCCCGCCCTCTCTAGGTTATTTTTAACCTACAAATCAGCTAGTTATCTTAACAAACCTGCAAATTTAAGCTCTGCTTAAATACAAGTCTCACGCTTACAGGTGCTTAGCACCCTGTATGTGATACTCTTCTTGCTAAGACTACATACACTACATCCAAGAGGGTTTTCAGAATTATTTGAGAACTATTTCAGAATCACGGATACGTATTACGAGCGGCATTGGGTTAGCCTTTATTTATCGTTACCCCGACCTGATTTTGTGTCTGGGTACTGGTTATAGTTGCTATCCTTTCCCACTCTCATTATCTCAGAAAGGCCTTTTAAGATTTATTACTACTTTACAACATTACTACTTTACGACTTTAACCCATGTATAATAACTGTTATCGTCATCAAGCTCAGCCTTGCCTACCAGCACCCATATTACCACTTTACTACATTACTACTTTACTACGTTTATGAAGTACCCCCGCCCGAATTTTTACTACTTTACTACAATGCAACTTTACTACTCACAAGGTACATCAAAGCACCGCTTCTTTATTTTTGATATTTTACGACATTGCAACTTTACCACAAAGTAACTTTACTACTTGTAGTAAATAATACTTTGCAATTTGTTGCTTTTACTACTTAGTCATTTTACTACTACACAACTTTGCGACAAAGCTACTTTACTACTTTGCGACATTTCCGCTTACATTTGCTTTCCCCGGGCCTGACCATCTGGGGCATCAGCGCTAGCTTACCTTAATCAGTAACCCCATGTCAAAAGTCATCAGCTTTGCTACCCAAAAGGGGGGCTCGGGCAAGTCAACCCTGGCCCTCGTCCTCGCGGCTCCTCTGGCTATCGAGTACGGACTGAAAATCGCCATCCTGGATTGTGACTACCAGCAGAGCATCGTCAAAACCCGCAAGCAGCTGGACGAGCCCAGCCTGGCTATCCTGCGTGAGTCAGACCCTGCGGCAGATTACCCCTACGACGTGTTTCCCATGTCGCTGAAGAGCATCTTTGATTTCATCGACAATCCGGAAAACGACTACGACCTTATCATCATCGACATTCCCGGCCGGGCCGACGGGGAAGACGTTTTCAACGCCCTCACGGGCTGCGACGCGGTAATAGTGCCGCTGGTATCGGATTACCTGGACCGCGCCTCCACGGCCGAGTTTATGGGCATCCTCGAAGCGCTGAAAAAGGCGGCCGACAAGGCCGAGGTGGATTTCCAGTATTTCGGCTTGGCCACGAAGCGCATCAGCGGCCGACGGGAGGAAAAGGAGATGGACGACTACATTGACGAGCTGGGCCTCTCGCGCTTCCAGTCCTATCTGAGCCACCGCATGGTGTACAGCCGCGCCTCCACGCTGCACAGCCTGCTGACCCCGGCCTACCGCAACTACGCCGGGGGCACCAAAGATAGCTCAGAGGAAATCCGGCGCGTATGCGAAGAGCTGATAGAAAAGCTGGACTTGCCCCGGCGCAAAGCCGACGTCGAAGCTGAGCTGGAAGAAACGACCGATACCACCCCAACCGAAATCAAGTAATGGCAAAGTCTCCCTTTGTAAAAGCGAAAATTGAAGGCCCCCGGAAGCGTATTCCGGTTGATGAGACCTTGCGCGCCGAAGCCCGCGCCGGGATGGGAGGGGAGCAAACCCGCCTGGAAGCCGAAGGCAAGGCAACTACCCCAGCGGCGGCTGCCCCTGCAGAAGCGGTAACGGCCCCAGTAGCGCTCGCGCCTGTGCCAACGCCCGAGCCGGTAGCAGCAGTTGAGCCAGCACCAGAGCCCGCGCCGTCTGCTGAGCAGCCGGTGGCGGAAGCCGCAGCTGCTTCCGTGCCAGCGGCCCCGGTTGAGCGCCGACCCCGTGGCCGCAAGCCGGCAGCAGCGGGACCGGAGCCAACGGGTGAGTTGAAAGGGGTGCGGATTGCGGAATCTGTGTGGTCGGAGATTCGCAGGATTATCGTTCAGCTTCCTAAAGGGCCGGATATGCCGACAAATATCATCGGCTACCTGCACGCGGCCCACCGGCACTACGAGGCGCACCTGCGCAAGCAGGGCAAGCTCCCCCCAGTCAATTAGCGCGCTTGGCAGGACTGGTTAAGAGTGACTAGCCGGTTCGGGCGTCGACATTCCACTAGTCCTCATCATTAAGTGCTTCGGCTTCCAAATCGCTTGTTAAGGGCAGTTCCTAACCGGGCTGCCCTTGCTCATTTTGGTATCCGGACACTACCTTACTTGTTAAATAGTATGCAAGACAACCAGATATGAAAGACATTTTGGCTAACGCTCGATTCTGGCAGTTCGATGATAAGTCCATATTCCCATTTGGCAAGCATAAAGGGGAATCAGTCATTGACGTATTCAAGCAGGACCCATCATACATTGGTTTCTGCCTGGAAAGCATACCAAAATTCACGTTAACCACTAGTGGATGGAATGCTATATACAATCAAGACAAAGAGTATTTCAATAATGAAACAAGTAGAAATTATTTTATATATTATATTAATAAAATATTCGAAGTAAACCGTATTTTGAGAAATAATACCCACAACGATGAAGGCCGCAATCGGCCATTATCAACCTTTATTAATAAAATAGCCTATGTTAATACGGATAAAATAACACTAAAAGCATGTTTCAAAAGAGCAAAAGCTAGTACAGTTAATGCAAAAGGTATAGCCGTTGAATTAGAAGAGCAATATGCCAAGCAAGGATATATACAGGAGGAATTAACAAGAGAGGAAGAGAACAAAATTAAATTCTCCGTGAGAATTATAGACTTCAAAGACTTTGGAACGTTCAAAAAATATGATGCCGCTTATTGTACGCCAGGAGTCAAGACTTTTGAAGTTATACGATTACTGTCTAGCGGCTTAGTTGTCCTTGCATTAGCTATGGACTGCCGAAATTTTCGTCCACAGGGTATGGGTTTTGGCACAGAAGGATGGATAAGGATTCTACCTGACGATGCCGACTGTGTCTTGCATATCGCAAATAATCATCTCACGATAAATCAACGGATATCAGACCGAGAGATGACAGATGCTGAAATTGAAGCTGACATAGTCGCCTTTCATGAGCGCAAACCGAATGCGCAAAAAAGGACACCAGAATACTATTCCAAGAAAAAAATTCCAATATATGCCCCAGTAAATTTGCTCGATGAGATATTAGAATCATACACAATTAACCGCCAGGCGTTTCCAAATAAAAATCTATTCAACACTACTATATTATATGAATACTTCAGCTCTCTACAATTTACCTATCATTCAGATGAAGTTGACGAGTTAACTAAGCAGTGGTATGAATCTAAAAATAACATCAAAACATATGACCTCAGGCGTAAACGAGTGTGGCAAAATCGTCAAGCGTTTTGGCGTTCCGAAGATTCTGAAGCCGACGACGATTCAGACCGTGAAAACTGGGAAGAATTGACAGACGGCCAAAACGGAACTTGGGAAGACTGGCATGAACCCGTTGATTGATTTTGAAGATTGCCTCACTAGCCAGATGTGTAGCCTTCGATACGCTTTGCTGTAAAAGGGTAGGGGCTACTGTTGAAAAAGCAGGTCGGCCGGTGCTACCTGGTGCCACTCTCCGGTCTGCAGGTAGCGAACCTGAAACTGGCCCCGCCGGGTCCGGGCCTGGCTCACGCGGTACGCTGCCGGCGCTGGCGCTGCTTCGGTGGCGGCGGGCTGGTGAAATACCGCCCAGCAATTGTTGGCAAGGGCCTGCTGCACGTCACGGGTAGCGTGCCTGATGGTGGATAGGGGGCTGCTCATCGTTAGGGGTTATAGTGCTAGCTGGAACTGCCCGCCGTGCTGCTCGCTGGTGCGGCGCAGACCTTCGCAGGCAATGGGGCGAACTGCCCGTACCAGCTTCAAAAGGGACTCGTAGGCGGCTGACGTGTCAATCTCCAGTTCCAGCCGCTCGGCAACCTCCTCGGTAAGCACTTCGCTGTTAATGCCTTTATCCAGCTGCCGCATCAGATTTTCTACGTCGGCAACGGCGGCAATCACCCGGCTGCGGTACTCGTTCCAAGCTGGGCTCTGGATAGTGGGGCTTCACTGGCTTTCATAAGCAGGCTAGAATTAGAGCTAGGGCTAGGATTAAGGCTAGGGCTAGCCGCTCGCAAGCGGCCAGCCCCGCCCGGCGGGCTATGCGAGCTGCAGCCAGCTTAGCTCGGCGGCCATAAACTCGCGGTCGATGTCGTCGAGCACCGCAACCGGCTCGCTGGCTACCGGCGCGGCTGCCGGGGCCTGTACCTCGTCGGCTTCGCCCTCCGGCTCCGCTGTCGTCCCTAGTATCATCTCAGCGGCGCGCTGGGCTTTGCTGGCGGCCTGTACCACAAGCCTCTTATCATTCTTCAACCGTTCCAGCCAGTTCTGAATGTAGGCCACGGCGTTTTCTTCGGTCTGCTCGGTAGCAATGCCGGCCGCCGCGCTCAGAAAGGATGCGCCCATTTCAGCGGTCAGCTCCTCGCGGGCGTAGCTGCTGCTCTGCTTTCCCTCGCCAGCGGTCAGGTCGGCGCGGTCAAGGCGGCTCTGGTGGCCGGTGCTGTGCGTCAGTTCGTGAAACAGGGTCTGATAGTAGCCCTCCGACGTGGTGAAGGTTTCCGGCTTGGGCATGTTCACAAAGTCCAGCGCCGGCGAATAGTAGGCCCGCTGGTGCAGGTACTGAATGGCGGGCTTGCCGTCCCACGCCTCCACGATGCCTTCGGCCACTTCGCTGGGGGTGAACTCCTGCTTGGTTACCTCGGGCAGATTGAACTCGATGCCCTCAATGTCTTCCACTGAAAACACGGTGTAATACTTCAGGAAGGGCGTTTTCTCTTCCTTGCCGGTTTCCTTGTTCTCGCGCTTGCTGATGTTGTAATACACTACCTGATGGCCTTTGGCCCCTTTTCTCACGTTGCCGCCTAGCGCCAGCGCCTGCTTGAATGTCATGAAGAAGGGGAGGGCTCCGCTGAAATGCAGCAGAAACAGGTTGATTCCGCTGTACACGCGGCCGGTGGCGTAGTTGCGGGGCAGGCCATACACCGCGTTCCACGGCTTGCGCCACGGAATGATGCCGCCTTCCAGCGCCGAAATAATCCGGTCCGTCACAATCTGGTACACGTCGGGCCGGGTTGCGGCTGCTTTGGTGGCTTTCTTGGCGGCAGGCTTGCTGGTCTTTTTCATGGCTAAAAGGCTGTTGTTCCGTTCGTTTGTTATACTTATTAAACGGCAGCGGCACACAATTAGTTGCACTTTATGCGATTATAATTCGTATTTTATACAAGTTATTTTCTTTCTTATAGTCCCTCTATCTCCGCCTTTTTTCCCCACCGCCCCTAATTCCGCTTGGCCACGAAATGGCAGAAGACTTATCCGCGCTCTGCTGGGAGTGGGGCGGCTTTTTCAGCCGGCTGGCTCACAGCTCCGACTCTCTTTTCAATGGAAGAGGCCATCAGGCGGAGCCACCGGCCTGCGGTCGATGTAGCGCAGCACAGTCGTCGGCAGCCCGGCGGCTCCGTCTGATGGCCTGTGCGACGGCCTTTTGCGTGAGGGATGGCAGGGGTTTAGTCCGCAGGACCGTAGGCGCAGCCGCAGCTCCGAACAGCCCGGCCCGAAGGGACACGCCCCAATTTCTGTATTGTGTAAATTTTTTTACCTTATCCAGAAATTTTACGTATCTTTACTTAAGACCTGTAACCCGTGCCCTCGCGCCGCTTTTTGCTAGACATTATGCTTATTGACTATGGAGATACTTACTAAGAAAACATTGAGAGACTATGGAAATACCCAACACCCTGATGTAGCCCAAGCCCTGCTGGAGTGGTTCGAGATGGCCGAGGCGGCTGAGTGGCAGACAGCCGCTGATGTACCCGCTCGCTACGTCGGCAACAACCGCTACGTGTTCAATATTCTGGGCAACCGCTTCCGCCTGATTGTCCGCATCTTTTTCCCGGCTTACCAGGTGTACGTCCGCTTCGTGGGCACCCACGCTGAGTACGACCGCATCCCCGACACTTCGACGGTCTGAGCCACCTTCTTCTATCCCAATCATTCACCCCACACGCACAATGGCACTCATCCTGCACACTGAAAAGGAGTATCAGGCCGCTATGACGCGGCTTGAATACCTCATCGACAACGAGCCCGGCAACCTGGACGAAATCAAGTCCCTCGGTCGCGCCGCGAACGAATACGAAAACGACCATGGCCACCGTCCCATCTCGCCCACCTCGCTGGTCGGCATGCTGGAGCGGGAGATGGTAGCGCGCCGCCTGAAAAAGCAGGATATGGCTGCCCTGCTCGGCATTGCAAACAGCCGACTGAGCGAAGTTCTCAACGGCAAGCGCGCCATCAACCTGGACCTAGCCAAGCGCCTTTACCAAAAGCTGGGTATCTCTGCCGAACTTATCTTGGAATACGCGTAGCTGCCCCGCGGGCTTTAGGTGTATTCCAGCAGACAACACTATACCAAGTCCGGCAGGGCGTTAGCCGCTGGCCGGCGGAAATAATTCGTGATGAATCTTACGGCTGAGCAGTCTGCCATCCTGGCTTCCCGTGGCCATTTGAAAATCAACGCCGTTGCCGGGAGTGGTAAAACCACTACGATGGTCGAATATGCCCGCGCCCAACCGGCAACGGCCCGCATCCTGTACCTCGCCTTCAACAAGACGGTGCGGCAGGAGGCCATTCGCAAGTTTCAGGCAGCTGGCTTACCGAACGTGGTGGTAGAAACAGCGCATTCCTTGGCCTACCGCTACGTGGTGCGCGGCAGCCGCTACCAACTCAACAACAAAGGGTATCGGGCGCACGAGCTGGTAGAAATGCTCAAGCTGCCCCGGGGCACCGGGCAGGAGCGCCACCAGGAGTATGTGCTGGCCAACCACATTGCCAAGTTCGTGACCTATTTCTGCAACAGCGACCAGGCGCAGGTGCAACGGCTCGATTACCTGTCCACGCTAATCGACCCGAAGGCTCGGGAATTTGTCGGCAAGCACTACGCTACTATCGAGCGAAGCTGCCGGGAATTGCTGGCCCGCATGGACCGCGGTGAAATTGCTATTACCCATGACTTCTACCTGAAGAAATTTCAGTTGAGCCACACCCTGCTGCCGGCTGATGTTATCCTGTTCGATGAGGGCCAGGACGCCTCCGGGGCCATGCTGGATATCTTCTTCCGTCAACCCGCTACTAAGGTGATTGTCGGGGATACCCATCAGCAGATTTACGGCTGGCGGCACGCGGTCAACTCGCTGGAAAGAACGGATTATCCCAGCCTGCAGCTAAGTACCAGCTTCCGGTTTGGACCTCCCATCGCCAAACTGGCCTCACACGTTCTGAGCTGGAAAACGCAACTGGGCGCGGGTCCCCAACTCGTGGTGACGGGTGCCGCGCAGGAAGCGCCAAGCGAGGGAACTACTCGCGCCGTAATTGGCCGCACCAACCTGGGGTTGCTGCTCAAGGCTATTGAGTACGTTAAGGAGCACCGGCAGCAGCTGCGTCGGGTGTACTTCGAGGGCAACATTAACTCCTACACCTACGCGGGGGAGGGCGCGAGCTTAACGGATGTACTGGCCCTCTATAACGGCCGTAGCGAGGCCATTAAAGACCCGTTGATTCGCAAAATGGCCAATCTGGATGAATTGGCCGACTACGCCGAGCAGACCGAGGATGGGCAGCTGCAGATGCTCATCACCATCGTGGAGGATTACGGCAACGACGTTATCGACCTTATCAAAGAGTTGAAGCGCCTGCACGTTGCTGATGGTGCCCGCGACCAGGCGCAACTCTACTTCTCCACGGTACACCGCTGCAAGGGCTTGGAGTACGACCAAGTGCAGCTCACCCCGGATTTTATCACGCAGGCCACCGTTGACAAGCTGGAAGAGGAATTTGCAGCCAAGCCCCCGGAGACGGGCGTCAGGGCCCGTGTATTCGAGGAAATCAACCTGCTTTACGTCGCCCTGACGCGGGCCAAGGCCCGGGTACATGTACCGTCTGATTGCCTTCCCGATGGATTTGAGCCCCACGCGGCCGTGCAGGGCTTCCACGGTACAGGCGGCACGGTCCTGCTCGCAGCACCTGCAGCGGCTCCTGCTCATAGAAGAGAATGGGTGGAGTATACTCCCGCCCAGGTTACTTTGGACCCTCGCTTTGCCTCACTGCAACAGAAGCTGGACGCAAGCAGCAAATCACCAAATGGTTAATTGCTCCCCAAAGTCCAAAAGCTCATCTGCCAGCGCGCAGGAGATGCGGTGACGGACTTTCTCCAATTCACGGACGCCGCGTCTTAAGATGACGGTGAAGCGTCTTTTCTTAGCTGTACTATGAATGGAAACGACCTACTCCATGCCCATATTACTCCGCTTCTGCAACTTGTAGCATCTACTTCACTCTGGGTGCATCCCAAGGTAATTGAAGCCCTGCGCCAGGAAGACGGCAACGATACAGCCCGGTGGTTTCGCAACGTGCGCCGGGCCCGGACGAAAAATAACGAGACGGTCCGCGCTTTCGCCGATGGCAATTACTTGGATGATAACTCCAAAGCAAATATTGCCATCAAAACGGCGCTTGGTTACCGTACCAAAACGGAGGAAATCAAGAAGTTTCATACCTGCCACATCTACGACGAGCAGGGCGAAGCATATGACCCGCTGTATTACTGTGCACTGCCAAATTTGGTGCTCATTCCGAGTGCCATTCACAGTCTCGCGGACCATTTCCCAGAGTGTAAACAGATACTGAAGTACCGGGCTTACCAGCTGTACGGGTTCTACCGGGGCGCAATCCCACCCAAGCCCACTGACTACGACCAACTGGAATGGCATCCGTTTGTAGGCAGCACTGAGCGGGCACTGAAGTCTGTTAAAATGCGAGGAAGTTCTTTACAACCGAAATCCGCGCTTGCCTAAGCCTTGTATCCGCAAAATCTATTAAAACCATCACCCCTGCTATCCATGCCGCGCATCATCTTTTTCAATACCGGCTGGATGGATTCTTACGCGGGCAACCACCGGAACCTCGACACCATCACGGGAGGCGGGGCCCATACCAGGGAGCAAGGGTGGGAAGGAGGGTGGTGGCAGCTACATCGTGGGTTGGTATAAGAACGCAACGTTATTCCGCACGGAACAGCCGCGCCCAGCTAACTCCCGTCACCTGTGGCAGGACCACCTGATGGAGTTCTATAGGGGTAGCACAAGAGTAGGAGCAGAAAGTATCGGTAGGGAAAAACTGCGTGGGCGGCTGTTTCAGAATACGGACATTTTACTGAACAAGCCAGCCTCATTAACCTGTGGGCGCCCTATTTTGAAGGGTGAATGTGTCCATCGTAAGCAATCCGCTTAACCTTTGGACTAAGCTTTTAACCAAGGCCAGGTTTTCAGGCTGGGCCGGCGGGCGCGGGGGCGGGCCTGGTTTGGGTGCGGGCAACAGGGGCGGCCAGCAGCAGCCGGGTGGGCAGGCCGGTGCTCATGGCGCGGTCGGCCCGTCGGTGTAGGTGGGGTTGTTGGCTACCAGCACCAGGCTGTCGCGCTTCGGGAAATAGTCGAAGTCGAAAGCACTGCGCTGCAACGCGCCGGCCGGGTTTTTGGCCCGGTAGATGTGCTTTATGTGCACCATGTACACGTCGTGGCTGGTGAGCTTCCATTTGGCCAGGGCCAGGGTATCACGCAGCAGGGCAGCATAGTCCAGCGGTTGGGCTCGGGCCAAGTGATGCGCCCGGCCCTCATGACTCTGGTATTCTTCCGGGTCGACCGTTGGCATGGGTCTTTTGGGTAATCAGCTACCCTTTAAAAACACCCCGCGAAACGGTTATGCGGGGTGTTTTTGAGGCGATTTGGGTGAACTTTCGCTTACACCGATACCCAATCGTGGCGACCACCAGCTTTAGGACAGCCGTCACGGTCAGGAGCATTACTAGTGCCTTTGTTGCTCTCGGCTCCGCACTTTTTGCAGCGCCAGTAAACGTAAAAAAGTTCCTGTATCATCTTCATGGTGCTTGGTGCGTAATGTCGCCACGTTTGGTTGGTAAGGCCCGTTTTTTAGCGTGGGTGCTGGTCTCCACGGAGAGTTGGTGGGCTTGAGGTTGGCGCGCTTTCCTATTTTAACCCTCAACAACTTCCCAAACCTATCGCTCCCCCCCCTCCAAAGTTATGTGTAGTTAAACAAATTGGCAAAACCTCCGACTCGGAAGCCAAACAGCTTGAATGCTACTGATAAGGCATAAATGTGCCATAAGAGTAGCGAGGGTCGATAGTTTTACAAGCCCCTTAATACAATCGGAAGAAAATAGCCAAAACGAACGTCTGGTACGCCGACGATGAAGCCAACGTGGACTTTGTGCAGCAGGTGCAAGCCTACATTGCCAGGGGCGGGATACTTTCCCCTCCAGCTACCCGAAATAAAGGCCAGTCGCCCAGGCAGCCCGACGTACTCAAACGGCTAGCCATCGAGCAAAAGGCTATTGAAACAACGTGGGACTACTATCAAAAGCTAGGGTACGACATAGAGTCCGTAGAAGCCGCGAAGGTCGGGTGGGACCTGACCGCTACCAACGGAAATGTCAGACTGAAGCTGGAGGTGAAAGGGCTATCCGGAACCGCCATTGCCGCCGAGCTGACGGCCAACGAGTACAGCAGTCTGTTGGCAGATAGCCCCAACTATCGGGTGTGCATGGTAACAAATGCGCTTACCAAGCCCCTGCTGCACATTTTCTCTTATTCTAAAACCGTTGACCTTTGGGTGAGTGAGGAAGGCCTTGAGTTGTCATTTGAAAAAGTCACCAGCGCCCGGGTGTTTGCGGGGTAGTCGGCCGAAACCGCCGCACTCACCGCGTGATTTCCGTATTCCGCGCCGGCGTGGCCACCTCCTGACTTTTGCTTAGCTCGCGCCGCTCGGCCCGGTCGCTGCTGTGCTCCACAACGTGGCTACCGGGCTGCTCTGCCACTGCGTCCAGCGTGTGGCTAATCCGGCTAAGCTCCGGCTGGTCGGTGCGGTAAGTGACTTTCATTTCCGAGTGGCGGATACCATCGTTAGCGGTGGTGCTCTGAATGTCGCCGGCTTTGGCTCCGCTGCCGATAACCGCGGCCTGTACGGCCTCGGCCTGGCCCCGCTCGCCTGGGGTAATGGCGGGCTCATCCACTTTGATGATTACTTGCTTTTCGCTGCTTAGCGCATTAGCCGTAGATTCCAGCGGCGGTTTATCAGCCACATCCAGGCTACGGTCCCGGTTGTGGGGCTGAATGGGAGCAACTTCGGCTGCCGCCTGGCGCGCTGCCTGGTTGGCTTCGCTCTCCGCTACCCGCACACCAGCATACTGCTCCCGCCCAGCCTCGGCGCGGGCGTTGGTATTCGTCACAATGGCGTGAATGATGGCAATATCGGGCTGGTCGTTGCGGTAGGTCATGTCGAACTCCGCCCGCCGGATGCCCTGCTCATCCACGGTGCTGCGAATCTCACTCGTCCGCATCGAGTAGCCGGAATTATCCAGAATTTCCTTCCAGGCTTCGGCGCGGCCGGTGGTGTTGGGCTCCAACTCATCGATTTGCCAGGTTGCTACCTTCACCTCCGCCTGGGCTACCGGCAGGTCGGCTGCCGCCGGGCGCGCCGCGAAGCGGGCCTGGTCGCGTAGCTCAGCCTGCTCGGCCTCATCAACTTTGCGGCCGGTAGGAGGGGGGTTATCGTTGATGTACTCCTTTAGCAGCACTAGGCCCGCATCACGGGCGTGCACGAACTGCGCCGTGTGCGCTGCCGCTTCCTGCTCGGTTCGGTAAGAGCGGAACGGCTGCTCCGCATCCTGGCGGCCGGCGTCAGCGACTGCCCCTCCCATCATTGCCTGATTGAAGCGACGGTCCTCCTCCTGCTGCTCGGCCTGGCTTTCGGGGCTGTTGTCGTCTGCCCGCTGCTGCCGCTGCCGCTCGTCGTACTGGCGGCGGGTTTCCTGCTCGGCGCGCTCCATCGCGGCGGAGCGGGCGTACTCTGCCTGTCGCTGCTGCTCGCGCTGGTCACGCTCGGCGGCGCGCTGCTGCTCGTCCAGCTGCGCCTGGGCGCGGATTTGCTCGGCGCTCAGGCCTTGCGCCGTTAGCTCCAGCTCCCGGTTCCAGTCTTTGGCCTGCGGATAATCGACCCGAATGAAAGTCTCCTGGCCGCGCTCCTGCTCAGGCCGCAGCTGCTCCCGCTGGCGATACAGCTCCTGGCTGATTACTTCGAGCTGGGCGGTATCGGCCTTGGCCACCGACAGGCGCAGAACGGTTTCCCGCTCGGTGCTGCGCTGCACTTCCAGCTCAATGGTAGGGCCGGCTTCCTGGGTGCCGTTCATCCGGGCTACCCGCTCGGTCAGCTGCTGCACCTGGGCTGCCCCGCTCTCGGCGCTGTCGTGGCGGTAGCTCACTTTCAGGGCCGTGTGGTACTTGTCCGACGTGGCATGCCATTCCACTGGTCGACTGGCTTCTTTGTATGCTTCCTGGTCGGCTACGGGAACCAGCGGGCGGGCCGGGTGCAGCTCGTTCATGTAGTTCATGTTGAACTGCCGCCCGCCGGCGTCGCGGTCATTGGCCAGCACGATTTCCTTGGGCTCCTGCTTGTCAATCACCCGCTGAATCAGGGCCACCTGCGCTTCGGTGGGCGTGCCGCTGGTAGCCACGTAAAGCGTGTTCCGGGGGGCCTGCGCGTGCTTCAGCTGGTAGTGAGAGAGGGAGTCAATGGCCGATTCGGACACGACCACCCGCTCGACCGGCGTATCCTTACCCTGGGTGGGGTGCGATACCCAGATGCCGTTTTTGGGCAGCGGCAGCAGGTTTTTGTAGTGCTCGTTCTTCTGCTCGACGCTGGCCAAGCCCTGCTCGTTGTAGAGCGGGAAAGCGGTGTTCTTGTGCTCGTTCTGCTGCGCGGTGAAGATGCGCCCCTGAAAGGCCGGGCTGTCAATCGTGCTATCGGTAATACTCCGGCTGTGCAGGTAGCTGCGGTCGGTTAGCTCCTTATTCACGCCCAGCACCTCGGCAATGAGGCGCGTTTTGCGGTCTTCCTGCTGCTGGCGCTCATGGTCGGGGTCGCCCACGGGCAGGGCATTGAGTCGGCTCACCTCCAACGGGGCGGTGTAGACACGGGCTGGGACAGGCCCGTCATGCAGATACTCGCGTAGCTGCTGGCGAACCTGCCCCAAATTCAATCCGTGGCCGTTGCCGCCCCGGGTTTTCGCGAAATCAATAACGCTGCCCTTGTCCCGGTCGTCGCCGGTGTTCAGGTATACCTGGTGGTCGGCCTTGCGGGTGACAATGAGCACTTCCCCGTCTTTTTCGAGCTGGTGCCAGTCGCCGCGCTTGCCTTCCTTCCTGACTTGGTAGCCTTGCCGCTCGGCGTAGTCTACGAGGTCGATGTCACGCTTGAACCGGTCAAGCTCGGTGGGGTCGTTTTCTCGAATAGGGGCATTCATCGCGGGGAGCTTACAAGTGGTCGTTGATGACCAGTAGCTCCGGGCGGGGAAGGGCAGACGGGAATGAGTCCGCCTGGCTACCCAGAAAACTATCCGGTCGAGGTTACGGGGCTGGGGCTGCCGATGCGCCGGCGGCGTGCTCGGTGCCGGGCAGGGGAGGGGTGCCGCTGTCGAAGCACTTCAACTGCTTCTGGAAAGTGGTCAGGGCCTCCTGGCTGGGAAATAGAAAGCGCGGGCTCTCGCTGTTGGGCGGAATCCTGATTAGCTCAGTGGCCACGTCGAGGTTGCGGAGCAAGCGCTGCAGCAGGCGGGGCTCTTCGCGCTTCAGGGAGTTGTTTTTTAGTCCTACAATACTGGTGTAGGGCAGCTCATGCTGCTCGCAGAACGATTTCAGCTCCCCTTTAGGAAGCATCAGCAGGCGGAATTGGGCATAGCGTAAAACGTCGGCATAAGGGACGGTGAGATTTAGGTCGGGAAAGCCCAAGGGGGCCGAAATGTGTGCAGATGGTACCATGCAAGAGGTGGCTTTGTGAGGGTGAACAGGTGTGCTAGTAGACCTAACGAGAGGCATAATCTACAAAGACACGAATTCAAGCCATTCGCTGCAAATGGCTAATACAAAACCCGCAATGGTACCCCGCGCTCCGGTAGCAGCTCAACAGCAGTTGGCTCGGCCTAAACGCGGTTGCCCATCCCTAACGAAGAAACTTATCAGAAGTTTTACAGAATATTAAAAGAATCATTTTAGAAATCTTTCAGAACTCTTTCAGAACACAAGCCGTAAGCAGGGCTCATATGAAAATGGCCTTTATCGTTGTGTTCACCTTGTTTTTACTGTTTGCCCTGTCCGGCTTGGCCTGGCGGCGCATCAAGAGTAAGAGCAAGCCGGCTGACCTCGTGGCCAAGAGCAACCACCACTCGGTGTGGTCTTTTCATTATGGCCCCGCAACTATTCTACCTTCCCGGGAGGTAGTCGCGCCAAGTCCGCCGCCGGCTACCGGCAATGCGCTGGCCCGGCTCATGCCCGACGAGGACCAGCGGGTACAGCAAGAGCAGGCCCGGGCCGCAGCGGCAGCTGACAGCGAAGCGACCAAGAACCGCACCGCTGAACAGGCGCAACAGCCAGACACGCCGGGGCTGGCTTCCGGCAAAGATGCCGCAGCGGCCCCGCTGCAGTCCTCGCGCCACGCGCCCGGCGCAAAGGTGAATGTGCTGGATATACTCGGCACTGATAGGCCTGCGCCCACAGTAGCACCGGCCACAGCCGAAGCGGCGACAGTTGCCGACAGCGAACCGGCCGAGCCAGAAGCGGCCAGGGAAGCCACCGTGCCCCAGGCCATCTACAGCAACCCGCTCACGGAAGCCACGCGCACCAAGAATGATGAGGCCAACCGCAAAGCCGCCGCAGAGCTGAGAAAAGCAACCGGGCGGCCCTCCGCAACGGCACCGATAGCCAGAAAGCCGCCCTGACCGCCCTCATCAAGGAAGGCTCCGCCTAGCCATGCATCCCTCCGGCACTACACCTTATTTCCGCGCTCTTTCTGCCCTGCTTTTCGGGCGATAAGCGCCCTGCTTCCTTCCCCTTTTTTTCTTACTCCTATGCTCAACAAACCCCTCAATCTGGCGGCAAACCTGGTGGTAGCCGGCAAAGCCTACCAACCTTCCAAGCTGGAGCAGCGCGGCTACGCGCTGCTGACGGTGCTGGCCCTCTCCACCGGCGCGGCGCGGGCGCAAAGCGCCGAAGCGGCCCTCACCCAGGTCAAGGAAAAGGTGATTGGCATCGTGCAGGTCATCTTCGCAATCATCCTGATTATCGGCCTGATTCGGGTGGTAATGAAGTTTATCCAGGGCTCACCCGACGCGCTGGGCTCCTTAGGCTGGCTGGTGGGCGGGGTGCTGCTTTGGTTCGGCTTCCAGCTCTTCAAGGACGATTTGGTCAGCGCCGTGGGTGGCAGCGACGGGGGTGGTATCACCGACTAGGCCGCTGCTATGCGTTCCTACAAATCCATTGAGCGCCCCGCGCAGGTGCTGGGCATGAACCTGCAGGACCTGGGGCTGCTGGTGGGCCTGTTCATCGGCTCCGTGCTGCTGCTGGGCTTCCTGGGCATGGCCGTCAAGATTCCGCGCATGGTCTATCTGGTGGTCATCCTCACGGAAGTGGGCCTGATTCTGAGCCTGCGCTACCTCACCCGCACGCAAGCTCCCGGCTTCCTGATGGGCTGGCTCTCCTACACCTTCATCCAGCCCCGCCGCCTGGCGGTGGGCTCCCTTCCCATTCCCACTCTTCATGGCAAAAAAACCAAAAACGGCCGCGTTTGACGCCGTGATGCCCGTGCACAGCTTCGAGGGCGACAAGGTGGTCTTCAAAGATGGTCGCGTCGCGGTGGGCTTCGCTATTGAGCCGGCCGAGATGGAAAGCTGGACGGTGGATGACTACGAGGCCTTCCAGACCGCGCTGGTGGGCGTGCTGCGG
Organism: Hymenobacter sp. 102; assembly: GCF_049949205.1. Classification (NCBI taxonomy): domain Bacteria; kingdom Pseudomonadati; phylum Bacteroidota; class Cytophagia; order Cytophagales; family Hymenobacteraceae; genus Hymenobacter; species Hymenobacter sp. 102. The sequence continues at coordinate 39,772 of NZ_CP188174.1, read as the reverse complement.
CCCCTGCCCGTGGGCACCATTGCGCAGAAAACCGACATCTACTACGACCGGCCCTACCGCGAGGATAAAACCCAGCAGACCTACTTCGAGGGCAAGATGAACAAGCACTTCTTCGAGCGGCTGGTGCTGTTTCAGAAGTCCTACCTATTTCTCTCCTTCGCCCCGGTGGCCGTGAAAGCGCCCCGCACCAACGCCGTGAATGCCTTGGTGGCCCGCGCCGGCGAAGCGCTGATGAAAAACCCCTTCGCGCAACTCGTTCAGACCCTCGAATTGGCCGAGGCCAGCGCCGTAGAATTCGTGCAGGGCATCAAGAACCTGGGCGGCGTTGCGTTTGAGCGCCTCGGCGGGAGGGAGATGCACCAGCTTTACCTGCAGTATTTCAACCTCAGCTTTGATGGCCAGCCTACCCGGCAGGAGCGTGAGATTGGCAACGACATGGGCGCGCTCAGCGTGGGCGAGCACCGGGTAAACATTCTCTCGATGGTGGGTCAGGGCAGCGAGGCCCACCCGGCGGTGAAGAACAGCTACGGCGTCACCGCGCCCATGCTCTACCCGCTCACCCACGTCCTGCAGTGCCCGCACATTCTGACGCAGGCGCTGCTGGTTCAGGATACCCGCGCCGAGCTTAGCTCGCTGGATACCGACCGCAAGCTCAATGCCTCGCTCTCGTTTCTCTCCACGCAGGACAATGCGCTGCGGGCGGCGGAGGTTGAGGAATTTACCGCCGAGGTGCGGGCCGAAAACAAGCAGATTGTGGGCCTGCACCTCTCCCTGCTACTGTGGGATACCAACGACACCAGCCGCCGGGAAAACGTGGAGCGGGCCACGGCCGCCTTTCGATACATGTTCGGTACCGAGAGCGTGGTGGAAAGCTACCTGGCCCTGCCCGTGTTCTTCGGCCTGCTGCCCGGCAACGCCTACCAAGTGCCGGACCGCTGGCTGACCTGCTCGTCGGACCGGGGCGCGTGCTACACCCACTGGACGGCCACCTACAAAACCGACCCGGTGGGCGAGTACCTCACCGACAGGTTCCGCAATCTGGTGCAGGTAAACCTCTTCAACACGGCCCTGGACAATCAGAACGCCATTGTCATCGGCCCTTCTGGCTCGGGCAAGAGCTACACCTTCGGCAACCTGATTGTGCAGCGCTTCGAGAAGGGTGCCCGGCAAATCATCATGGACGTGGGCGGCACCTACCGCAACGTGCTGCAGTCGCTCAACGGCGAGGACTTCGATAACACCTACTTCGAGTACGACCCGCAGCGGCCCATCGAGTTCAACCCCTTTGTGGTGCCCCGCGACGCTTCGGGCAAGTGGCTCTACAACGACGAGAAAACCAACTTCCACCTGGCCCTGCTCGCCGCCCTGTGGAAGGGCGGCAAGGATACCGGGCTGGACAAGTCGGAGCGCACCATCCTATCGCGCTTTCTGATTGAGTACTACGCCTGCCTGAACGAAAGTGACCGTCTGAACCAGAAGGACGAGGAGTTTCCCGGCATGGAAAGCTTCTACCGCTTCGTGGAGCAGTTCGACCACGAGATGCAGAAGCCCGTGGCCGTGCCCGGCGACGGGGTGGAGCCCGACCCGCTGGACGGGGCCCGCCGGCAGTACCAGAAAAACCTGAAGTACATCGACATGCACCAGTTCTTCCTGGTGCTGGGCCAGTACATCACCGGCGGCCGCTACGAGCGGGTGCTCAACGCCAAGCGCGACGTGGACTTGTCGGAGTACCGGCTCATCTGCTTTGACTTGGCCAAGGTGCAAGCCGACCCCGACCTCTACCCGGTGGTGGCCATGCTCATCACCGAGCTAAGCCTGGACCTGTTCCGCAAGTTTCCCGACGACATCAAGTACATCGCCCTGGACGAGGCCTGGACCATGCTCTCGGGCGTGCTCTCGGAGTTCATCGAGTCGATGTACCGCACCATCCGCAAAACCAACGGCTCGGTCACCATCATCACCCAGGGCATCACCGAGATTACCAGCAGCAAAATCGGGCCGGCCATCATCAACAACTCGGCCACCAAGATTATCCTGCGCCACGTCAACCCCGACTCGCTGGCCCAGCTGCAGGCCCCGCTGGGCCTGACCGGCCACGAGATGGATTTGATTAAGTCGGTGCGCTCCACCGAGGCGCTGCGCGAGATATTCATCAAGCAGGGCGCGAAGGGCAAGATATTCGGGGTGGAGGCCTCGCCGCAGCTCGACGCCATCCTGACCTCCAAGCCCGTGGAGCGCAACTACCTCAACAAGCTGGTCAAGTTCTATCAGCAGACCAACCTGAAGCCGGTGCTCGACCGAAACGGCCGGCCGAAGCTGGACGCCGAGGGCAACACGCAATACGAGCCCGTGAAGGTGCAGCGGCTGGACTACGCCGTTGACCAGTTTGTGGAGGATAAACAGGCCCGCAAGGGCGTCCTGGCCCAATGAGCAGCCTGTACCTAATGGTCGCCTACGGGGCCGACCCGGGCTTTCTGAGCGCCTGCGACCAGACCCTGCAAATCGTGCTGCGCGCCTGCCGCTACATCACGCCCACCTTCATGCTCATTGCCCTGCTCTACACCATCGGGCGCGGCTTTATCTCGGGCAACGGGCTGGCCATGGACTGGGGCCCCATCATCAAGGCAGTATGGATATTCTTCCTGCTCTTCTTCTATAAGGAGCTGATTGACACGCTTAGCTCGGGCATTGCCGGGTTCACCCGCATGTTTGCCACCCCAGACGGCTCCACGGCCGCTTCGGCACTGGGCGCGACCATCAGCACCTCGGAAACGCTCTCGCAGAAAACGGTGGTGGAGCAAGGGGCGCAGGAAATAGCCAACCTGCTCAAAACCATCACCTCGTTCAGCCTGACCAACATTCTGCTGCAGCTGGTGACCGGGGAAGTGGTGCTGCTGATTCGGCAAATCATGCAGTTCATCCAGCAGTTCATTCTGGGATTCCTGTTCGTGTGCGGCCCCATTTCCCTGTGCCTGTCGGTGGTGCCGGCCTTTGGCCAGCTGGCCATCAAGTGGCTGCAGAACTTCCTGGCCGTGCAGTTCTGGGGGCTCTCGTTCGCCCTACTGGATTTGCTCTACACCTTCTACACGGCTTCCAACACCACGTTTGGCGGGGTTTTCTCCGCCCCGGTGGCGGCGGAGTCGGATACCCGCCAGCTGATTGTCTCGGTGGCTTTCATCATGCTCTACCTCATGGTGCCTTACCTGACGAGCCTGTTTATCGGCTCCTCGGCCGCGCAAGGGTTCGTGGGCTCCGTGGTGGGCATGGCCACTTCGGCGGCAGCGGCGGCGGCCGGTGTTTCGGCTGGCATGGCCGGCGGCGGCCACGGCGTGTCCGGGGCCATCGGCCGGGCCATGAGCAGCAGCAGCTCCTCGGGCGGGGGCAGCTCCGGCGGGGGCAATAGTGGGGGTGGCGGCTCAGCCGACCCTAGCCCGGCCCCAAGCGGCGGCAGCTCGGCCTCGGCGGGCCTGCCCTCCATTACCATGTCCGATGCCCTCAATCCTTCCTACCGGCAACGGCCTTCCGGGCTGTGGACGGCCTAACCAATCCCCTCCTTTCCGATGAACTATCCCACCCGCTACCTGGCCCTGCTGACCCTGGGCCTGGCCACTGCCTGTCAATCCAAAGAAGAAAAAGCCAACGCGGCCCTCGCCGACGCGCTAGAAGCGCAAGCGGAAAGCCCCGCTGAGCAGGCCCGTATGGCGGCGCAAAAAGCGGCTTACGCGCTGCCCCCGGCCCGGCCGGCCTCGGCGGTTGACGTGCGGGCCGGCGTGGAGCAGCTGCTGCCGGCCGAAGGCTACCTGGAGCTGGTGTCGGTGAAGGGGCAGGCCCTGCAGCCCATCACGCTCGGCCTGCCCCCTATGTGGCGCATCGGGGTGAAGCCGGGCTACCCCAAAGTAGGCCCCGGCTACAAGATTCCGTTCGAGGCGGTGCTGCGCTGGAAGCCCACGGGCTACGTGGAGACCAAGCCCAAATCGGCCTTGCTGGTGCTGCAGACGCCAAAAGACTCGCTGATGCGCTTCTACATCTCGGAGATGAGCGTGGGCAGCAAGGTCGTGCAGGTGCGGCCCGGGGAGCCCATCACGGTGCAGGGGGTGCTCTACACCTACCTCGACCGGGATAATGCGCAGCGGCTGCTGGTGTACCCCTACCAAGAAAAGCAAGTGTATCTGCCCCTGGCCAACTAAGGGCAGTGGGGAAGAAAGCCCCGGCCTTAAAAACCTCCTCTCGTTGACTTAATCAGCCTTTTTAATGGACTCCGCCAAAAACCTAAGTACCTCATTCTCCACCATGCGCAACCTGGCGATGGGGAGCGTCCTGGCCCTGCTGCTCGTGTCGCTGGCGGCGGGCTTTCTGGTGTACCGCGCCTACGAGAACAGCGGCCGGCGCGTGTACGTGGTAGGCCAAACCGGCTCGGTGGCCGCCCTCTCCGCGCCCAGCACCGAAACCCACACGCCCTATGAGGCCCGCAACCTGGTGCGCAACTTCATGCAGACCATGTTCGGCCACGACCAATACACCTACAAAACCAATCTGGACGCGGCCCTGCCCCTGATTGAGGGCCGCGGCGGCCGGCGCATCTACGACGGCTTCACGCGGGGCCAGGTGCTGCAGAACTACGAGCGGTACGCCGCCCGCAACGTGGTAACAGTCGACAGCGTGAGCATCGACATGAACCACCGCCCCTGGTCGGGCCGGGTGTATATCAAGCAGCGCATCTTCATCGGGGGTGAGCAGAAAGAGCCCCTGCCGCTGGCTGCCAAGTTCAACCTGACGGAAACCAACCGCTCCGATGCCAACCCCTACGGGATGCTCATCACCAACTTCGACTACATCCCCTACAACCCGCAGGTGTCGCGGGAGGAGATACAGGCACTGAAGGAGCAGGAAGCCGACCGGCAGCGGGCCCTGCTGGAAGCCCAGCGCAGCGCCGGGGCCCTGGCTCCGGCAGCCGGCGACGCGCCCGCCCCGGCAGCAACTCCGGTTACACCCGCCGCCCCCGCAGCGGGCAACTAATCCTATCCTTTCTCCAAGCGCATCGCACTATGTTTTCCAAGCTTTTGCTGGCCTTGAGCCTGCCCCTGCTGCTGGCGTCGGCCACGTCAGCCCAATCCTCCACGGCCGTGCTGCGGCCCGCCGCGGCACCACCGGCGGCCCCGGCGCTGCTGGACGTGGCCGTGTCCGACAGCTCCACTACTTACCTCGTTTTCGGCGGCCCCGTGTCGCTGGTCGACGTGGGCATGGCCAACAACTACCTGGTGAAGATTGAAGCTAACGCCGTGTTCGTGCGCGCCCGCCGCAAGTCCGCGCCGCCCACGCCCATCCTCATCCGCTACGGCTCCAAGTACTGGATGGGCCGCCTCGTGTACGTGAACCGGCCGGTGCTGCAGCTCTACGACTTTCAGAAAGACGGTGCGCTGAGCGTGAGCGGCGGCAGCAGCGAGGGCACGGCGGCCGGCGCGGCCCCGGAGAATGAGTTAGCCCTAGACAAGGAGCGGGAGAAGAAAGCGGCCGTGGAGGGCAAGCTCAGCCAGCTGCGCAAAACGCGGGAAGAGCACCAGGCCGTGGCCGTCGTCGACAACGACCTAGTACTGTCGCTGGCCAACGTGCGCAACGACAAGGATTTTACCTACCTGCGCTTCAAGGTCATCAACCACTCGGCCATTGACTACAACGTCGATTTCACCGACTTCCAGCTGGTGGAAAACGCCCATAAGAAGTTTCTGGCCCGCAAGAAGAACGAAGCGCGCCGGCCGCTGGCTCCCTCGGGCGGCTTAGCCAACCAAGTGGTTACGGGCCGCACCACCGGCTATCTAACCTATGCTATTCCGCTCTACGCGGCCACCGACCGGGGCTACCTGGAAGTGACCCTGCGAGAGCTGAACGGGGCGCGGGTTCTGGTGCTGCCAGTGCCTTCGCGGGTCATCAATCGAGCCTCTACCATCTAACGCCGCTGCTATGGAACCCGCAAATCCCCACACCCAACCCCCAGCCATGGGCTCCGCGCCGCACGACGACGCGGAGCACTTCGGCCCGCAGCGGCCTGCCCCCGCCGGCCAGCCCAAGGCCACGCCGCTGGAAACGCTGCGCAACAACTGGCTACTCCTGACCGGCCTGCTGGTGCTGCTGGTCGGCATGGGCCTGTTTCTCTGGCTGCGCTCCGCCACTCAGGCCGCGCAGCAGAAGAAGGAAGTCGTAGCGGCAGCCTCGGAAAACATCGAGCCCGAGATTAAGGCGGCCCCCACGGCGGCGGCAGAGCCAGTGTCGCCCTCCGCGCAGATAGAGCAGCAGCGCCGGCTGGAGCAGGAAGCCCAAAGCACGCCCACCCGCCTCAATACCGACGAGGTCGCGGAAGCCTTCGTGGCCGATACGATGGGGCAGGCCCAGCGGCGGAAGCAGCGGGCGGCGGCCCTCACGGCGGCAGCGCGCCGCCGGCAGGAGGAAGCCCGCCTCGCCGCGGCCGACGTGGACACCATTGAAGCCACGGTGCAGGACCCCGCAACGGGCTCGTACCATGCCCAGACGCTGGTGGTGCCCCGGCGGCGGCCGGGCCAGGTAGCCGGCAGCGTTGCCCGCCAGACCAGCTCCGGCGCGGCGCGCAGGGCGCGGGCCGCGCTGCTGCCGGCGACCGACACCGACGGCACCCCGTTTGAAACCGACCCGGACGTGCTGGCCATGCTGAGCACATCTCCGCCCGAAACCCGCGCCGCCTACGAGCGCATAACCGGCAAGCGCTACCGCGACCCCAGGGCCGTCGCGCAGACGTTGGCCAGCCGCACCAGCGCGCCCGGTATGGATGGCTTTAATACTGTCAAGGCCGCGGGCTCCGCTCGGATGATGGCCCAGAGCAGCCAGGTGGAGCTGGTGCCCGACGTCTTTTTCAAGTGCGTCATCAACGGCGAGCAAAAGGTGCGAACCGGCTCCGTGGTGCTGCTGCGGCTGCAGGAAGACGCCGTGGTGTCGGGCGTGACCTTCCCAAAGAATACCGTCTTCGCCGCCGTTGCCACCGTGGGTACCAACAATGTGATGCTGGAAGTCAACCGCCTCGGGCCCAACCGGGTCGCGGCCAGCATCTACGACTACAACTACATGCCCGGCATCATGATTGACCCCGTGAAGCGGGTAGCCAAAGATGCCAGCCTCGCTGGCCAGGACCTGCAGCAGCAGTCCATGCAGGAGGTCAGCACCGCCATTGACCGCTCCGCCTCGGCGGCCAACTCGGTGGTGGGCGTGGGCGGACGCGTGGCCATGGGCGTGCTCAGTCGGCCCAAAACCCGCACCAAGCTGCGGGACGTGCTGCTGCCCGACGGCTACCCCATCCTGATTACTACGGCTGCCGCCGGCCAAATGGGGTCGGCTACGGCGTCGGGACGCTAATCCTTTCATCAATTCTACGACAATGAAAAAGACTCTTTTTCCGGCCCTGGCGGCCGTTGCGCTGCTGCTGGCCCCGGCCGGTCAGGCCTGGGCGCAGATGGTGGTGAATGACCCGCTGCACATGGGTGTGCAGATTGGCGAGTTTGCCAAGCGCCTGCAGCAGTGGTCCTCCACGGTGCAGAATTACCAGGTAGTAAAGGACGCCCGTCAGATTGCCGGCGTTACGAAGGACATCACCAGCGAGGTTCGCAGCCTCACCCAGGAGGGGCTCGACCTGCAGAAGCAGGTGCAGGCTGATCTGCGGAAGGTGCAGAGCATTCAGGACTTGCGGCTCTCCAACCCGCAGGAGCTGTTTGCGCGGGCCCTGGCCATGTCCGGCCGCAGCCAGACCAACCAGATGATGCCCGTCTACGCCAAGGCCCAGCGCCTGCGCCAAGCCCTGCAGCTGACCAACCCCGTGCAAGACGTGAATACGATGTACGACGTGTTCTCGCGCTTCGGCACCAGCTCGGCCGACCCCAACGGCAACATGACCAGCGACCAGTACCAAGCCAAGCGCGAGGAATCCACGGTTTCCCTGTTTGCAGCCGAAGAGATGATGGCCAAGCGCAAGCTGGCCATGGCGGTGAACTACTACAAGATTGCCGACGAGATGACCGCGCAAAGCGTGGAAATGCAGGCCACGCTGAAGAATCCGGGCCGCTACGCCATGACGGAAGGGGAGCGGATAGCTGCCCTGAACTCCTCGAACGACAACCTGATTAAGGCTATGCAGCTGCGCGAGCAGGGCGACCGGCTGTTCATGGAAGCCTCGCAGTCCGGCCCTGCCCACCAGGCCGCCGAAGCAGTGTACGCTTCGACCCTCAGCCGGAACGCTCTGATTAAAATGGACCGTGCACGGCCGCGCTAGCATCTTATGAAAAAGCTCCTGTTAGTGGTGCTCCTGCTCGCGGGGGTCGGCATTCTGCCGGCCTCCGCCCAGCGGCACGTCAAGCACCTGGCCTCTTGGGGGGCACACCTCGGCCGCTCCGAAACCGGCAACTACTATGAGTTGAGCTATATGCCCATGCTCACCAACCACCTGGCCCTGCGCCTGAGCGGGGCTATGAGCACGGCACCCTTACTACTCGCGGCGAATACTCGGTGTATCAGGGCCGGGTTCTGCTCTCGCCCCAGCTATTCCGCCTCGGGGAGGTGGCCTACGTGCATCTGCTGGTGGGGGCTGGCGCGGGCTACGAGTGGACCAACCAGAACGGCACTGGGGAGATGATGACCGGTGCGAAAGAGCCGCAGCGCTTCACTTACGGCCCCCAGATAGGAGCCGAAGCGGATTTCTTCCTCGGCAACCGGCTCTCGCTCGTGGCCACGGGCACCAAAGGCTACCTGTTCAATAATCCGTTGGTCGACCAGTGGCCAGGCTTGGCCAGCGTTGGCCTGCGGTATCACTTTCGCTAATCACTCCTTCTAACCTATGAAACAACTTGCCTATCTACTGCTGAGCTGCGCGGCTCTGGTCACTAGCTGCTCGAAAGACAACGATGCCACGCCCTCCGGCCCGAAAGAGTATCGGCCTTGGTTAAAAGTTTGGTCCAAAAATTACATAGTGGGCGAGTCCATGTGCCAATCAGTCGTCAGCCAGGCCTGCACATCAAACTGAAGGGCATCCGTTAAGGCCTCATCGGAGAAATCGAACTCCCCTTGCAGGTTGAGGTGCTGCCAGCTCACGGGGGAGGTGCGGGCAATAGCATCGGCCACGGCCTGACGCTCGGCAACCGGCGTCTGAAACAGCTGCTGGTTCAGGTACAGGCAGTTCCAGCAGACGATCACGTTCTGTACCAACCGCTTGCAGGCGTCGGCCAGCTGATGCTCCTCTTTGCCGGCGTAGCGCAACTGGCCGCTTTGCCCATAAAAGACAGCCCGGGCGAAATGGTGCGCGCTTTCGAGCTTGTCCAACTGGTCGTCGATGCGTTTGCGCAGGTCCTGGTCGTCCATGTAGCGCAGCAAAAACTCCGTGCGCACGGCCCGGCCCAGTTCGCGCAGGGCTACATACAGGGGATGCTGGTGCGCGTAGGAATTGAGGCGCTTGAGCACAGTGGAGGCCGTTACGTGCTTGAGCTTCAGACTCACCACCAGGCGCAGCATCGTCTCCCAGTGGGCCTCGATAAGGTGCCGGTCCAGCGGCTTGCCCAGGCGCAGGCCGACTGCTGCAACGTCGGGGGCGCCCATGCCGGCGAACAGGTACAGCAGTTGCTCCTGGAAGGACTGGATGCGGGGGGCAAACTCGATGCCTAACAGGGCCGTCAGGGCGAAATTGACCTCCGTAAACCCATGCGTGTCGGTGGAGTGCAGCGCGGACTCGACCACCTCGTTGTGCAGCAGGCCATCGACCATGTACGGGGCCTCCCGCTCCGCCGAGCTGAAGGCGGCGGAATGGAACAGGCGGTGACGGTCATCAATGAAGCTGTAGAAGACGAGCCCCTTTTCCTGCCCGAAGTACTTGTAGGAGTAATTGGCGTGGATCGAGTCCACCGCCACGTAGTATTTCTGGCCATCCGATGCCGTGTGCACTGGCTGGTCGGGAACCCGCCGGAACAAGCGGCTGACCGGCAGCTTGCCCGTCAGGGCAATCACCGCGTCATTGGCTCGGCGCACGTTTTCCAGCGCAAAATACCAGTTGACCGTATTCTCCAGCGTGGCCTGCGCCACGTGTTTGGTGGCATGGGCCATGCGCGTCAAGCCCAGATTGCAGCCGTAGGCCATCACGCCCGCAAAGAACACCCGGTCGGCGGGACGGGGCGGGCGATGCCGCGGGTTCCAGTGCTCGAGGCAGTCGGTAAAGCGGCACTGCTGGTTGACCGTATGCAGCACTTCGTGCAAGGCAATCTGCCCTGGCCCCGGAAACAGCGGCCGGCTCCCGGCGGGCGCGTCTTCGGCCGCACGGGCCGGGGTCAGAAAATACGGCCGGCCACCGGCCCGCTGCCGCACGCCGGGATTTGTGCCGGCCGTCAAGCGGTCCAGGGTACGGGTGATGCTGGTAGCTAATCGGTCCTGGAGCGCGTCCAGCCACGGCCCGGCAGCAGCCAAGTGCGAGAGGCTGGCCTGAAACAGCCAGTGGTCCCGCTGTGCGGCCCACGCCGCCGCGTCGAGCAGATAGGCCTCGAAGGGACGGTAGCTGAGCGACTGCACCAGGTTGAGTTTGCCAGCTTTTAAGTGGTCCGCCACGTGCCCGGCCAATAGAGCCTTGTAGAGCGATACAGGACTCTCCGCCTGCTGCAAGGCCGCCCGCTCAGCGGCTTTGAGGAACGCCGTTGGGGGGTGGTTACCCAGCTGTCCGTCGCGCATCCGATAGTGGACCAACGCCTGGGCCAACGGGCTGTCGGAAGGGCCTTCATAGGCTACCGTACGCAAAATATCGCCGAGCCGGCGCTGTAGTGCCCGGGAACGCTCCTCAATGACGCGGAAATACGGGTCATAGCCGCCTCCACTCGTGCGCCGCAACTGCTGGGCGGCCAAGCGCAACTGCCCAAACGCCGCTACGGACGGGGTATGCAACCAGGCCAGCAGCGCGGCTACCTTGTCCGCATTGGTTCGATCAAAGGCAAACGCCATCCGCTCCAGTTCCTGGAGGGCGGCACCGTGCGTGACAACCCCGTCGAGCACCTGCTGCAGCTGCGCGGCCGTATCTTGTTGCTGGCGGTAGACCCGCTGCTGGGTGTCGCGTTGGGCGGCGTTGCGGTGAGTCTGCACGGCCTGCAGCAGGGTGTCGGTGAGCAGGTCGCCCACCTGATAGTATTGATACACCACGAAACAGAGCACCATCAGGTATTTCTTCTCCGCTTGCTGCTGCACCTGGAAGACCTGGGCCCGCTCGACGTAGCGGGCATAGTAGCGGACCAGTTCGTCCGACAGCGCCAATGCCTGCACGACGGGCTGTACCTGCTTAAATAAGGATTGCAGCACGGCATAGTCCTGCACATTCGCACGGATGGCCGCCGGGCGCATCAGCTCCAGGCTGCGCTTGAGCGTGGTGAGGCGGTACGGCCGGTGCGCATGGGCCGGCTCATCGTCGGCGGTGGTGAACAAAGCGTCCAATCGCTGCCGCAACGTCGGCGTCAGCAACAGGGCCAACTGGGCCGTGACCTGCTGGTCAACGGCGCGAAAGGCATCGGTGACCACCCCGGCCAGGGCCGCGTAAGTGGGCACTTCCCACCGGTGGGACCGCAGATAATCGGCTACGGTGCGGAAGACGGCGGCCGGGTTGGGCTGCTGACGGGCGAAATGGATGGCTTGCTGCTGCACCAAGACCAGCACGTCAGCAAAGGGGCGCACCCCGAAGTGGTGCAAGAGCACAGGCCGGTGGCGGAAGCTGGCTACGTTTTCGTACCGGCTCCAGTCCACGGCCCCCAACTGGAACCGCTGCTGGACGTAGGCCCGGTCGGCGGCCATGAACTGCTCCACGGGAAAAAACCGGCCGGCGGCCTTAAAATAGCCGAGCTGCAGAATGAAGCCGCCGCGCATGTGGGGTGCCGTCATGGGTTGGAGCACAGCCGCGGTCCATTCAGGCAGGGCAAAAAATAACTCGCGTTGCAGCGGCGTAAACGGGGGCGGGGCGTCGAACGCCCGGCGCTGAGCCGTGTCGAGCAAGGGTAGGGTACGGGCCATCGGGTGTCTCGCGAAACGGACGTTTTACCGAGGCATCTGTCCCGGCCGGTTCGTTGCGCGCCAACCTACCCAAAAATTGTCTCATTTCCTGTTCTCACGAATCAATAACTCACTATCTTCGGCCTCGTTGACTTTGTGAGAATAATCCGCATGATGTACGGCTACGCCCGAGTGAGCACCCCCGACCAGCAGGTGTATTTGCAGACCGATGCGCTGCGAGCGTACGGCTGCGCTGAAGTAGTAGAGGAAAAAGTCTCTTCCGGGAAAGAGCGCCCGGCTTTGCAGCGGCTGCTGACGCAACTGCGCGCGAGTGATACGCTGGTGGTGTGGAAACTTGACCGGCTGGGCCGTTCCTTGAAAGAGTTGGTGACACTGGTGACCGGGTTTCAGGCAAAGGGCGTACAGTTTGTCAGCTTGCACGACCACCTGGATACCACTACCGCCCAGGGACGCCTGATGTTCAACCTGTTTGCTTCCTTGGCCGAGTTTGAACGGGATATTATCCGCGAGCGAACCACGGCCGGGCTGACGGCCGCCCGTGCCCGGGGTCGTCAAGGCGGCCGACCGAAAGGCCTGTCGAAACAAGCGCTGGCCAAGGCGCAGGCCGCCAAGACGCTGTATCTCCAGCAAGACAAAACCGTGGCCGAAATCGGGCAACTGCTCGGCGTTGGCCGGGCAACCATTTACCGGTACTTAGCCCACTTAGGCGTTCCTACGGGCAGCCAGGCCATTGTTGGCGCACCATCCTCCCCGGTGGTTTGAGGGCCGTAATTGCATTGTTCTCTTGCCCATGCACTGGATTACCCGCGAGCGTCCCAAGATTGACCGGCTGGCCTGCCCCTGGCTGATTCTACGCTTCATCGACCCGGCCGCTGAAATCATCTACGTGCCCGCGGCGGAGGTAACGGCCACGGCCGAGCGCACCGGCGCCATTCCGTTTGACGTGCCGGGGGTGGAGTTCACCCACTACGGGGCGGAATGTACTTTCGACTATTTCCTGCGCAAGTACCAGCTGAGCGACCCAGCCCTGCTGGCCATGGCGCCGGTGGTGCGCGGCGCCGACACCGACAACCACGCCCTGGCCCAGCAGGCGGCCGGGCTGTGGGCCATTTCGGCCGGGCTGGCCTACAACATCCGCGACGACCAGCAACTGTTGCAGCAGGGGCTGGTGCTCTACGACGCGCTTTATACCTGGGCCCAACACTTGCAGGGGCAGGCCCACACCCAGCAGCCCGAGGAGCAGCTGTTGGTGCAGGTATACACCGCTTACCTGCAGCGCGCCAAGGACCGCAATGCCCCGCCCCCGGCGTGGACCGTGCAGCTGCGCGAGCTGATCCAGGACCACCTCGACACGAACCTGGCGCTGCGCCTGACGGAGGTGGCCGAAACCCTACAGGTCAACCCGACCTACCTCTCTCGCGAGTTTGCCCGGTATTTCGACGACCTTTCCTTTGGGGAGTATATTCGTAAGATGCGCATCGACAAGGCCCTGCAGCTGTTGGATACGACCACCTACCCGGTGGGCGAAATTGCCTACCTGACGGGCTTTTCCGACCAAAGCCACTTCACCCGCATTTTCAAGCAGCACACCGGCCAGAGCCCCGCCGCCTACCGCCGGAAACGCACGGCGAGGTAAAGATTCTACCAACGGAAAATTCCGTTCTATTTTTCCCACTAGGCGGGCCGTAGCATTGCCGTCGGGTGGTGCCTCTCGCGTGAAGGGAGCAGCAGCCGGACCTGATGCGCAACCGACTTTCCTTTCTTACTTCGACCTGGCAGGGCCCCGTGGTGCTCGGGGGTCTGGGGCTGCTGCTGGCCCTGCCGGCGCGGGCGCAGAAGCAGTTCGTGCGTGAGCAGCAGACTTGGGTGGGCTACTTCAACCAGACGCGCTTCTCCCAGCACTGGGGCACCTGGACCGACCTGCATGTGCGGCTGCACGACCACTTCGTGCAGGCCCTGTTTCAAACGGTGGCCCGCGGCGGGCTCACATACTACCTCACCGACGATGTGCGTCTGACTGGCGGCTACGCCTACGTGCACCACTTCCCCGACGGGGCCCGCACCATCGGGCAGGCCGAGCACCGGCCCTGGCAACAGGTGCAGTGGTTCACCCGCTTTCCGCAGGCCCGGCTGATGCAATGGGTGCGGCTGGAAGAACGGTTTCGGCGTCATATCGTGCAGAACGAGCGCACCGACGCATTCGACTTCAACTGGCGCACCCGCTACAACCTGGCGCTGTTTCTGCCGCTGACCAAGCGCCGGTTTGAGCCCGGCGGCCTGCAACTGCTGCTCAACGACGAGCTGATGGTGAACCTGGGCCGGGAAATCCGCTACAACTACTTCGACCAGAACCGGGCCTTCGCCGGGCTGGTGTACCAGGTCAGCAAGCAGGCCCAGCTGCACGCGGGCTACATGCACCTGTTTCAGCAGCTGCCGGCCGGCGACACCTACCGCAACCAGCACACCATTCGCCTGTTTTTCTTCCATAACCTCGATTTTTGCCCCGCGCCGGCCGCCGTTCCGCTGGCTGTACCACCAGCCCCGCCGGGCTAAGGCGGCGCCCGTAAAGGGGCATAGCAACGCCCCATCAACCTACTAGCCCCACCCGCCATGGACCATCTACTTTCCCGCCGCGACGCGCTACGCGCCACCGCCCTGCTCGGCGCCACCTCCCTGCTACACCCCGCCGACTCGCTGGCTGCGGCGGCTGCCCCCGGCAAGGGCAAGACGCCCCCGCTGGCTGCGCCCGACCAGGCCGCCATCGACGCCGCTCTGGGCAAGAAGGGTACCTACAACGAGGCCCAGGCCACGCACGTGGTGAGTCTACCGCGCAACGACCTGAACATGCGCATCAAGGGCGAGCCGGTGCCCATTCCCTTCGGCTTCGGCGGCTGGATGGCTATCAAGCACACGCTCGATGGCAAGTCGGCCATGCTCATGAGCGACACGGTGCTGCTGCAGGAGGAAGTGGCCCCCCTGATGGACGCGGCCCACGCCAACGGGCTGGAAGTGGGGGCGGTGCACAACCACTTCTTCTACGAGGAGCCGCGCATCTTCTACATGCACGTGCACGGCATGGGCAGCCCGGCCGAGCTGGCGCAGAAGTTTGCCGCCACGCTGAAAAATTCCAAGCTGCTGCCCGCCAACCAGCCCGCCTCGGCCGCCGCGCCCAGTGCCGCGACGGGCAATAATGGAACGCCGGCCGCCCCGGCAGCCCCCACGGGCAAGGAGCTGTTCGACCTGCCGGCGCTGGACAAGCTGGTGGGGGCCCAGGGCACCGTTAACGGGCCCACCTATAAGTATACCATCGGCCGTGAAGACCTGCAGGTGGTGATGATGAACACGGAAATGACGGCCGCCATCGGGCTGAACTCCTGGGCCGCGTTTGCCGGCAAGCAGGACGATGCCCACATCGCCGGCGACATTGCCATGCTCGAAGGCGAAGTCAATCCCGTCATCAAAGCCCTGCGCGCGCACAAGCTGGAAGTGGTGGCCGTGCACAACCACATGCTTTTTGACCAGCCCCGCATGGTGTTCCTGCACTACTACGGCCGGGGCCCGGCCGCGCAGCTGGCCGCCGGCTTCCGCTTGGCCCTCAACCAGCTAGGTAAAAGCAAGCCACAGCACATGCCTGGCACGGAGCATTAGGCGGGCACTGTATTGTTCAATACAGCGCAGACTGCGCACAGACAACACTTACTGCTGCCGCAGCCACTCCAGGGCGCTGCCTTCGTTGTCAAACCACCGATACACCGGATAGGGAGTCATAACCCGCATACTGACATTTGTGCTGGCTAGGCGAGCAAATACTTCATGAGAGGGCAGAACAGCGGCGTAACGATATCCCCCGTCGCGCAGAGCCCGCGGCAACCACTCGTGCAGCAACCATTCCTGCTCGGGCGGCGGAATGGGCATCATCAGGCGTTGATCGGCCAAGACTTTGCCGCTACCACTGGCGAGTAATAGCCGCAGCACCTGTTCCAATACGGCCCGGAATTCCGCTGGTTGATACCGGTGAGAAGTCCAGGTAACGCGTACTATCAACTCCGCGTCGAGTTGCAGTGAGGCGGCAGGTAACTGTATTGCAGAATCCGGGAATAGCATACGGCACGAGTGGTAAAGTGCGCGAAAATACCACCTCTTAGTAAACCAAGCGCTGGAATAGCCCGCAAGAATACGATTAACAGGAAAATGTGTCTCCTCCAGCGCAGCGAGCAACAAACACTCAGGGTTTTCGTGGCTCCGATGGCCTCATGGCTTGCCACGTGAATAACCAAGAACCAGCAAGCAGCAGCAGGCCCAGCAGCCCACCCCACCAAAATGAGTGGGTGGGGAAACGGGTACCCAGCCAGCCGGCCAGCGGGTAGGCGAAAGCCCACCACAGGTGGCTCCAGGCGAAGTGCGCCCCATACACCCGGCCCTGGTATTCCTCGGGTGTTTGCTCGGCAATGATGGTTTGCGTGGCAAGATTCACCGCGTTTTGTCCGGCCCCGGCCAGCAGCCAAAGCGCCAGTAGTCCCCCCAGCCTCGCGTAATTGGCCGGCAGCACCGCTAAGGTGGTGAGCAGGGCCCCAGCCAGCAGAAACGTGGCATGGGCCACCCGCTTGGCCAGGCCTCCAGCCAGCAGAGCGGCGGCCGTGGCCCCGATGCCGAAGGCGGCCATCACCCAGCCGTAAGCCGCGTCGCCCAGGCCCAGGCGGCCCTTCACGTCGCCCACAGTGTTCACCAGAATCAGGGCTCCGCTCACAGCGGCCCCCAACTCCAGCAATAGGGCGTAGCGCATCGGGCCGTCGCTCCAGAGGCGGCGCGTGCCCACCAGCAGGTTCGGCACGGTGATGCGCTGTTCATCTTGGTTTTCGTTCTCGGCGCGCAGGCGGGCGGGCAGGGTCAGAATCAGCACGCCGGATAAGAGAAACGAAACGGCATCCACAAAGAAGATGTCGCGGGCGCCGAGTAGGACTGCCACGCCGCCGGCCAGGCCCGGCCCGAGTACACCCAGCAACTCCTGAGTAGCACTGGCCAGACTCAGGGCGGGCGCCAGCTCCTCGTCGGTCGTGACGGCCGGCAACGTAGCCTGAAAGGTGGGCGTGAAAAACGCGGTGAAGGCGTTAACGGTAAACATCAGCGCATAGACCTGCCACACCTGCGTGACGAAGGGCAGCAGAGCAATGACCATCATGCGCACCGCGTCGGCAGTGACCATAATGATCTTACGGTTGAAGCGGTCGGCCAGCAGACCAGCCAGCGGTGAGAGAACCACGAAGGCCGTCACGCGTAGCGTCAGGGCAAAGGCCAGCACGCCGGCCGATTCGGCTCCGCCTAGCTCGTAGGCCAGCAGGGCCAACCCCACCCAGGTCAGCGCGTCACCGAAGAGGCTGATGGTCTGAGCCGCGTACAGGCGGGCGAAGACCGGGTTTCGTAATGTCTGGAAAGGCGCGAGTAAGGTAGCGACAGGCATAGCAGCAAGTGTGATGCGTGACCGTGTACGTGCCAGCCGCCAGGACAGCCAGGCAAACAGCATACGACACTTACACCACCCGGCGGCTGCGGAATTAAAAATGAACCTGAATTAGTTGCGCACGTAGACGCTTTGCCCAACGCTGGGTATATTTGTGCCCATGTCGCGTTTTCTGCTTCTGTTGCTCAGCTTTCACCTGCTCGCCGTCAGCTTGCTGCCGGGAGGGGATGCGCGTGAGCTAACGGAAGTGGCTTCGGCTTGGCAGCACCGCACGCACGAGCACGCCAGCAGCACCCTACTGGACTTCGTCTACGACCACTTTGTGGCCGCTGACTCGCATGAGCACAGCGGTGACCACGCCGCCGACCACCAGTCCCTGCCGCTGCACCACGGCCACGATACGGCCTCTGCGGCAGTGTACGTGCTACCGGTTGCGCTAACCTGGCAACCCAACCCGGCCCAGTACGCTGCGGCCAGCCGGTTGCCGAACCATGCCGAGCCCGCCGCCCGCCAAGGAGTGCTGCGCCCGTGCTGGCAGCCCCCCCGGGCCTAAATCACCCCCCGCTTTTCTGGGTTACGTTCCGACGTCCGGCTTTTCCTAAGGGAAGGTCTGTGGCCGTCGGCACATCGTGTTGATTTAGACTTTTTTCATGCTGGACTCCATTATTCGCTTCTCGATCAAGCACAAGCTGCTGATCGGGTTGCTGACACTGGCCCTTGTGGCCTGGGGCGGTTATTCCGTGGCGCACTTGCCCATCGACGCCGTCCCCGACATCACCAACAACCAAGTTCAGGTCATTACCCAAACGCCCTCCCTCGGTGCCCCCGACGTGGAGCGGCTGGTGACCTTCCCCATCGAGCAGGCCATTGCGACCATTCCCAACGTGGAGCAGGTCCGCTCCTTCTCGCGCTTTGGACTGTCCGTCGTCACCATTGTCTTTCCCGACGATGTGGACGTGTACTGGGCGCGCAACCAAGTAACAGAGCGGCTTAAGGAAGCCGAAGCGCAGATTCCGGCCGGTGTCGCGTCGCCCGCGTTGGCCCCGGTGACGACGGGCCTGGGTGAGATTTACCAGTATGTGCTGCACCCGAAGAAGGGCTACGAGAAGAAATACTCGCCCACGGAGCTGCGTACGTTGCAGGACTGGTTGGTGCGTAGGCAGCTGCTGGGTACGCCCGGCGTGGCCGACGTGTCGTCTTTCGGCGGCAACATTAAGCAGTACGAGGTGGCCGTGGACCCCGAGCGGCTGCGCAGCTACAACGTAACTATCGGCGAGCTGTTTAACGCGCTGGAGCAGAATAACCAGAACACGGGTGGCGCTTACATCGACAAGAACCCGGCCGCCTACTTCATCCGCACGGAGGGCTTGGCCGGGTCGTTGGAAGACGTGGGCCGCATGGTGGTAAAAGCCCCCGAGGACGCCAACGGCGTGCCGGTGCTGGTGCGGGACGTGGCCGAGGTGCGCTTCGGCCATGCCGTGCGCTACGGCATGATGACGCGCAACCAGGAGGGCGAAGTGGTGGGCGCACTGGTGCTCATGCTCAAGGGTGCCAACTCCTCGGAGGTTATCAAGAACGTGAAAGAGCGCATGGCTACGATTCAGAAAACCCTCCCCGAGGGCCTGGTTATCGAGCCGTTCCTGGATCGCACTAAGCTGGTGGACCAGGCCATTCACACCGTCACGAAAAACCTGGCCGAAGGGGCGCTCATCGTGATTTTCGTGCTGGTTATCTTCCTGGGCAACCTGCGCGCTGGCCTCGTGGTGGCGTCGGTGATTCCGCTGGCCATGTTCTTTGCCATCGGCCTGATGCGCACCTTCGATGTATCGGGTAACCTACTGAGTCTGGGCGCTATTGACTTCGGACTGATTGTGGACGGAGCCGTGATTATCGTCGAAGCCATCGTGCACCGGCTCGCCATCCTGCCCCGGGCCGCAGGAGCAACGATACTTTCCCGCGAGGAGATGGACGACGAGGTGTACCACGCCTCCAGCAAAATCCGCTCCTCGGCCGCGTTCGGCGAAATCATCATCCTCATCGTGTACCTGCCGCTGCTGGCGCTGGGCGGCGTGGAGGGCAAGATGTTCCGCCCGATGGCCCAGACGGTGGCGTTTGCCATCCTTGGCGCCTTCATTCTCTCGCTCACCTACGTGCCGATGATGTCGGCGCTGACCCTGAGCCGCAACACCGAGCACAAGCCCAATCTCTCCGACCGGGTGCTGGGCAACCTGGCCGTGCGCTACCAGCGCGTGGTGGAGTGGGCACTCGGTGCCAAAACGTTGATTCTGGGCGTAGCGGTGGCGCTTTTCGTCGGGGCGCTGCTGCTGTTCCGCACCCTCGGCGGCGAGTTTATCCCGCAGCTGGAGGAAGGCGACTTCGCGGTAGAGACCCGCGTGTTGCCCGGCTCGTCCATCACCTACACCGCCGAAAAGGCCCAGCAAGCGGCCGGTATCCTGCTCAAGGAGTTTCCCGAGGTGAAGGAAGTGGTAGCCAAAGTCGGCTCCTCGGCCATCCCGACCGACCCCATGCCGGTGGAAGCCTGCGACTTGATTATCGTACTCAAGGATAAGAAAGAGTGGACCACGGCCGATACCCGTGAAGGGCTGGTTGAGAAGATGTCGGAGCGGCTGGGACGGATTCCGGGCGTGACGTTCGGCTTCCAACAGCCTATCCAGATGCGCTTCAACGAGCTGATTTCGGGCGCCAAGCAGGACGTGGTTATCAAGATTTTCGGGGAAGACCTGCAGCAGCTCGATGACTATGCCAGCCGCGTGGGCAACATCATCCGCACGCTGCCCGGTGCTTCCGACCTGTACGTGGAGCGGGCTACCGGCCAGGCGCAGATTGTGGCGCAGATTGACCGGGACCGGCTGGCCCAGTACGGCCTGACGGTAGAAGCCGTCAACCGCACGGTGCAGGCCGCGTTTGCGGGCGAGGTAGCCGGCCAGGTGTTCGAGCAGGAACGCCGGTTCGACCTAGTGGTGCGCCTGAAAGAGGGTTCTCGTCAAGACATCAACAGCCTGCGGCAGTTGTTCATTGCCACGCCCAGCGGCCGGCAAGTACCCTCGACCAGGTGGCGAAGGTATCGCTCATCAGCGGGCCAAGCCAGATTCAGCGCGACGACGCCAAACGCCGCATCACGGTGGGCTTCAACGTGCGGGGCCGCGACGTGGAAAGCCTGGTCAACGAAGCCCAGCAGCGCATCAACAAGGAAATGAAGTTCGCGCCGGGCTACTATGCGACCTACGGCGGGCAGTTCGAGAACCTGCAGTCGGCCCGCGACCGACTCCTGATTGCCGTGCCGATAGCGCTGCTGCTCATCTTCCTGCTACTCTACGCCACGTTCAACTCCCTCACCCAGTCGGTGATGATCTTCACCGCCATTCCGCTGTCGGCTATCGGTGGGGTGCTGGCGCTGTGGCTGCGCGACATGCCGTTCAGTATTTCGGCAGGAGTAGGATTCATTGCCCTGTTCGGGGTGGCCGTGCTCAACGGCATCGTGCTCATCGGTTACTTCAACCAGCTCAAGGAAGAAGGCATGACGGACCTGCGCCAGCGCATTCTGGAGGGCACGCACGTGCGGCTGCGTCCGGTGCTGATGACGGCGATGGTGGCCTCATTGGGCTTCCTGCCGATGGCCCTGAGCACGTCGGGTGGTAGCGAGGTGCAACGGCCGCTGGCCACGGTGGTGATTGGCGGGCTGGTGACGGCCACGCTGCTCACCCTGCTGGTGTTGCCGGTGCTCTATTACCTGGAAGAAGCGTGGACGGCGAAACGGGACGCGAAGAAGGATGATTCGGTGAACACCACCAAGCTGGGCGTCGCGGGTAGCATCTTGCTGGCGCTGACTCTGCTGCCTGGCACCAGTTGGGCGCAGAAGCCGGGAGCAGCGGAAGGCGACGTGCTGAATGCCACGCAGGCCGTGGACGTGGCGCTAGGCCAGAGCGGCACGGTGCTGGGCGCGCAGCAGCAGGTAGCGGCCCAGCAGGCATCGGTACGGGCGGCCCGCGAAGTAGGCCGCACCACCATTCAGGGCAGCTACGGGCAGTACAACTCCATCAAGAACGACAACCTGTTCACCATCACGCAGCCGCTGGCCTGGCCGGGGTACTACCGCACGCTCACGGCCCTGGCTAAGGCGCAGGTGGTGACCAAGGAGCAGCAACTGGCCCTAGCCCGCGCCGACGTGCGCCGGCAGGTGCGGCTGCAGTACGAAGCCGCCGTATACGCCCGACACCGGCTGCGCACGTTGCGCGTGCAGGACAGCCTGTACACGGAGTTTGTGCGGGCCTCACAAGTGCGCTTCCGCAATGGCGAAACGGCCCGGCTGGAAGTATCCACGGCGCTGGTGCAGCAGGGCGAAACCCGCACCCGGCTGGCCCAGACCCGCGTGGAGTACCAGGTCGCCATCCGTCAGTTGCAAGCTCTGCTGCAGCGCGTCGAGCCGGTTGTGGTGGCTGATAGTACCCTGACGCTGCTCACACCCAAAGTAGCCGCTGCGGCCGACGACACCACGTTGCTGGCCAACAGCATGTTGTCACAGGTGCTGCGGCAGCAGATTCGGGTGGCCGAGGCCGAAACCCGCGTCGCGCAGGCACAGGGCAAGCCCGGTTTCACCGTGGGGTACTTCAACCAGTCCATCCGGGGTGAGCAGCTGGTCGACGGCGGCGGTACGCGGACCTTCACCGGCAGCGACCGGTTTCAGGGTGTGCAGGCCAGCGTGGCCCTGCCCCTGGTGCAGGGTCCGCAGCGGGCGCGGGTGCAGTCGGCCCGGCTGCAGGAGCGGGTGGCCCAGATCGGCTACGTGCGCTACCAGGCGGAGCTGGCCGGTCGGCTGGAAACGCTGCTCACCCAACGCGCCGAGCAGCAGCAGCGCCTGCAGTTCTACGAGCAGACGGCGCTGCCGCAGGCCGACGTGATTACCCGCGTATCGACCAAAGCCTTCAAGGCGGGCGAAAACGGCTACACCGAGTACCTGCTCAACTTGGACCGCGCCCTACGTCTGCGTACCGACTACCTCGATGCGCTGCTGCAGCACAACCAGACCGTCATCGAGCTGGACTACCTGCTGAGCGCCGGCGAGTAAGCCACCGCGCCGTCTTTCCCATATCTGATATTTTCTTGCATGAACTCTCCTTTGTATAAGGTAGCGGCCCTGAGTCTGTTGGTACTCGGCGCCGGCTGCCAGGGCAACGAGCCCTCCGAAACGCCGGCCGCCGAAACCACTGCCGCCCCAGCCGACAGCACCGCTGCAGCCGCGGCCCCGGACCTGATTACGCTGACCGCGGACGAGCAGCAACTCGCGGGCATCCAGACGACCACGCTGGACCAGCGCGTGCTGGGCGCCGGCCTCAAAGTCAACGGCGTCATCGACGTGCCGCCGGATAAAATGCTCTCCATCAACGCGCCTCTGGGCGGCATCGTGGAAAGCACCTCGCTGCTGCAGGGCACGCCCGTGCGCAGGGGTCAGGCGCTGGCCGTCATCCGCAACCCCGCGTTTATCCAGTTGCAGCAGCAGTACCTGGAAACCCAAAGCCAGCTGCGCTACGCCCGGACCGATCTGGTTCGGCAGCGGGAGCTGGTGCGCGAAGAGGTAGCCCCGGCCAAAAATGAGCAGCAGGCCCAGAGCCGCTACGATATGCTGGTGGCGCAGGCAGCCGGTTTGTCGGCCCAGCTGCGTCTGGCGGGGCTGCCGGTGGGTAAGCAGCCGTTCGTGTCCACGGCGACGCTACGCGCCCCGAAAGACGGCTTCGTGAAAGCAGTCAACGTGGCCGTGGGCCAGAGCGTGACGCCGACCGACGCCCTGTTTGAACTTGTGGACCCCGAGCACATGCATGCCGAGCTGACCGTGTTCGAGAAGGATGCGGCCCAGCTGAAAATCGGCCAGCGCATCCGCTTCACGGTGCCCAACGACAGCAGCGTCGAGCGGGGAGCGAAAGTGTACCTCATCGGCCGCACCGTGGACGAGGAACAGCGCACCGTGCGCGTCCACGGCCACCTGGACCGGGAAAGTGACCCGGCCCTCCGCCCCGGCATGTTCGTGCGGGCCGTTATCGAAACCACCTCCCGGCGCGTGCCGGCGCTGCCCGACAAGGCCGTGGTGGACTACGAGGGCAAGCAGTACGTGTTCCGGCAGGAATCGGCGGCGAACGGCCAGCGCAGCTACCGCATGCTCGAAGTCCGGCGCGGAGAGCAGGCCGACGGCTACAGCGAGGTCTTCCTACCGGGGCAAGCTACGGCCGATACCGCCGCCCGCTACGTGACCGAAGGCGCTTACTCCCTGCTGAGCAAGCTCAAAAACGCCAGTGACGAATAACCCACCCCGCAGCTGGTAGCTGCCGGCTGCGCATTCCTTCACTTCTGATTTCATTTCCATGACTCGTAACACATTTGTTGTCCTCGCCTGCCTGCTGGCGGCTGCTCCCCTTGCCGCCCAAGCCCAGGTGCCGACCACCTCGGAAGCCGACCACGGCCATCCGCACCCCAGCCCGAGCGAGGGCGCCAAGCCCGCCGCCCCGTCGCTGCCGACGGTATCGTACACGCTGTTCACCACCAAATCGGAGCTGTACGCCGAATCGAAGCCGCTCATTGCGGGGGCTCCGAACCGCTTCACGGCCCACCTCACCAAGCTCGGCACCACCTTCAAGCCCTACACGGCCGGGCAGGTGACAGTCAGCCTGCAGGTAGGCGGCAACACGGTGAAGGCGTCGGCGGATGCGCCGGCCGCACCCGGCATCTTCCGGTTTCAGCTGCCGCCCGCCCCGGCTGGCACCGGCACGCTGGTCATCGACATCGTGACGCCGGAGTTTACCGACCAGTTCACCATCCCGAACGTGATGGTGTACGCCAACGCGGAAGCCGCGCGTCAGCAGCCGAAGAACGAGGAAGCCGGCGACATCACCTACATCAAGGAAAAGTCCTGGGTGCTGGCGGATTTCGCCACTCAGCTGTTGACGAAGGGTAGCGTGGGCAGCGGGAAGAAGGCCACCACCGGCCTGGTGGTGCCCCGCACGGCGTTGGTCGACGTCAAGGGCAAGCCGCACGTCTACGTGCAGCGCACGGGCGAGCGGTTTCAGCTGCGGTCGGTGAAGACCGGCGCGACGAACGGGCAACAGGTACAGTTGCTCAGCGGCGTCCGGGAGGGTGAGCGGGTGGTGGTGCGTGGTGCCCAGGACATTCAACAGGCAACCGCCGCCGGGCAGTAGACCCAGTGCCGCGGCGTGCATCCGGCTGGGTGTACGCCGTGGCCTACCGGGCCATCATCTTTTCCACCACAACCCATTCACCCATGCAACTCCCTCAATTCCTGCAGGACTTCCTGAAGAAAGGACCCGCTGGGGCCAAGAAGGGCTTGGATGCCGTCGTTACGTCTTCGGAACGCGGCATCTGGGCCCTGAAATGGTCCTTCATCGGCCTGGCCATTACCTCGGTGCTTCAAATCGTGGTGTTCTTCTACTCGGGTAGCACTGCCCTGCTGGCCGATACCATCCACAACGTGGCCGACGCAGCTACGGCCGTCCCGCTCTGGATTGCGTTTCGCTTCACTAACCGGCCGCCTACCAAGCGCTTCACCTACGGCTTCGGCCGCATTGAAGACCTGGCCGGCCTCATCATCCTGGTCATCATCCTGGCCAGTGGCATCGTGGCGGGCTACGAGTCCATCCAGCGCTTCTACCACCCCGAGCCGGTGAAGTATCTTGGGGCCGTGGCGGTAGCCTCGGTAGTCGGCTTCCTGGGCAACGAAGCCGTGGCCATCTTCCGCATCAAGGTGGGTAAGGAAATCGGCAGCGCCGCGCTGGTGGCCGACGGCTACCACGCCCGTACCGACGGTATTGCCAGTCTCTCGGTACTGCTGGGCGTCATCGGCATTTGGCTCGGCTTCCCGCTGGCCGACCCCATTATCGGGCTGCTCATCAGCTTGGTCATCCTGAAAATCGTCTGGCGCTCGGGTAAGGACATCTTCACCCGCCTGCTCGACGGCGTAGACCCGGCAATGGTGGACGCGGTGCGGGCCAGTGCCCAGCAAGTGCCCGGTGTGCAGGGCGTCGATACCATTCGGCTGCGCTGGCTGGGCCACAAGCTCAACGCCGAAGTAGACGTGGCGGTGGACGACTCGCTGACGGTAAGTCAGGCCCACGACCTGGGCAGCCGCGTGGAAGCGCAGCTCATCCGCGACGTGCAGTACCTCAATACCGCGCTGGTCCACACCGACCCGGTATCGGCGGCCGGGCACCAGCACGGCACCGGCACCGCCCACGCTCAGGACGTTCAGGTACTCCCAACCGATGTGTAATATGCTGTTAACTACCATCCTGTTGCTCGTGCCCACCGAAGCACTGGCCCCGTGGACCACCGTGCTGGGCTATGCCCTACTGCCAGTCGGCGTCATGGTCATTGGGGCCCTACTTGGGGTCTGGCGCGTGCCGAGCCCCGCGCTACGCGGGGCGCTGCTGCACTTCGCGGCCGGCGTCGTGTTTTCGGTCGTTGCCGTTGATGTGCTGCCGGACATCGTGGAGCGTCGCGCGCCCTTGGAAGTTGGGCTGGGCTTCGCGCTGGGGCTGGCCGTGATGTTCGGCCTGCGGTACTTCACTCAGCGCCTGGAGAAATCCGGTTCCACGACCGAAACGCCGACGCCAGACGCGCCCGAGGCGCTGCCCTGGGGGATGCTGGCGGCCGTGAGTATCGACGTCGTTATCGACGGACTGCTGCTGGGCATCGGCTTCGCGGTGGGGGCCAAGGAAGGGACGTTGCTAGCCATTGCCATTGCGCTGGAAATGCTCACCCTCAGTTTGACCACGGCCGTGGAGCTGCGCCGGAGCGGGCAGAGCCGGGGCAAGACAGTCCTGATTCTGACGGCCCTGGCCAGTATGATTCTGGTGGGAGCCGGCCTGGGCCTGTTTGTGCTGCAGGGCGCTTCCGATCAGTTCGTGGAGGCCGTCTTGTCCTTCGGGCTGGCCTCGCTGCTGTATCTGGTCACGGAAGAGCTGTTGAGCGAAGCGCACGAGCTACCCGAAACCACGCTACAGACGCTGGCCTTCTTCGGCGGCTTTCTGCTGTTCCTGCTGCTGGGCATGATGGCGTAGCCGGACCTAACTCCCCCATTCACTTCCTGCTTCTCCCTGTATGTACGTTCGTCGCAATATTCATTGGCGCATAGCGTGGCGCTACGCCTGGAAAAATGTGCTGCTGTTTACCCTCTATGACCTCACGCTGGCGGTGCTGTTCGGCCCGCTGGGTTTCCATTGGCTGGACGTACCCTGGCAGCTGGTCAGCATTGTGGGGGTGGCCGTGTCCTTCTACGTCGGCTTCAAAAACAACAGTGCCTACGCCCGCTTCAACGAGGCCCGTACGCTCTGGGGCGGCATCGTCAACCGCAGCCGTAGCTGGTCGGTATTCGTGCTAACCAACACCCAGCAGACCGATACAGAGCCGGCACCGACCATCACCGCTCCGCAACGAGCCTTGGTGCTGCGGCAGCTGGCGTGGTGCAACGCGCTCCGCCTGCACCTACGCCGGCAGCCCGAGCTGTGGGCCGAAGCCGTGACCCCGTTGCTGACCGCCGAAGAAGATAACCAGCTGCGCCGGGTGGCCAACGCCCCGGCGCAGTTGCTGTTGCTACAGGGCCGCGCCGTAGCCCAGGCCGAGGGACTGTTCAACGACCTGCAGCGCCGGACCCTGATGGAGGAGCTGCGGGAGCTAGCCAACCTGCAAGGCGGCTGCGAACGAATCAAGAATACCCCGTACCCGCGCCAGTATGCCTTCTCCAGCCTGGTGTTCGTGTGGGTGTTCATCCTGATTCTGCCGCTCGGGCTGCTGGCGGAGTTCGAGAAGCTCGGCCACGGCCACTTCTGGCTGACGGTGCCCTTCTCGGTGCTGGTATCGGGGGTCGCACTAGAGTAGGAACGGAAAACAACGCTAAGGAAATTCGACCAGCCGTTCTTCCCAGTTGGCGGGGTTGCGCAACGGGCGCATTTCGCCGGCGGCAATGTCTTCGGGCAGGCTGAAATCGTAGCGGCCCAGCATGTTAACGTGCTCGTGCAGCAAGGGCGAGAGGCGCGCCACGTCGTCCGGGTTCAGCACGCCTTCCGTCTGCTGCCACCGTTCCAGGGCGTGCTGCAGATAGCGGGTGTTCCACAGCACCAGGGCGTTGACCACGAGTCCAAGGGCGCCCAACTGGTCTTCCATGCCCTCGCGGTAGCGCTGGCGCAGCTCCCCTTTCTTGCCGTGAAAGACGGCCCGGGCCACGGCGTGCCGCCCCTCGCCCCGGTTGAGCTGCACCAGGATGCGCCGGCGGTAGGCCTCGTCCTGCACGTAGGCTAATAAATACAATGTTTTTTCGACGCGGCCCAATTCGGCGACCGCCCGCCCCAGCCCCGAGAGCGAGCCCGCTCGCTGCAGGGTGCGCATGACGGCCGTGGCCTTGACTTTGCCGAGTTTCAGAGAGCCGGCCAGGCGCAGCATGTCGTCCCAGTGGGCGTGAATCAGGCGGGCGTTGACCACGTGGCGGCCCAACTCGTTGAGCGGACCGTAGTCGTCCTCTTTTTCCAGCCGCCAGAAGCGCTGGTCCGCCAAGTCGGCCAGGCGGGGGCTGAAGCGGTAGCCCAGCAGCGAAAACAGGCCAAATACCACGTCGCTGTAGCCGTGGGTATCGGCCATGATTTCGCGCGGGTCCAGGCGGGTTTGTTGTTCCAGCAACCCGGCCAGGATGAACAAAGAGTCGCGCAGCGTACCGGGAATGACGATGCCGTGAAAGCCCGTGAACTGGTCGCTGGTGAAGTTATAGTACGTCACCCCGCGCTGGGAGCCGAAGTATTTGCGGTTCCAGCCCGCGTGCAGCGTGCGCACGGGCACCACGAAGCGCATGCCGTCGGCCGAGGCCACCTCCCCGCCGCCCCAGGCCTGGGCCAATGGCAGCCCCGCCTGGGCATCCACCAGGCGGGCATTGGCGGCGGTGAGCGTTTCGGCGCGCAGGTAGTTTTGCTGCACCCACGCCAGGCGCGCCAGCGTCAGGGCCGGCACGTCGGCCCGGGCCACGGTTTTTAGCCCCAGGTTGCACGCCTGGGCCAACAGCACGGCACAGATACTGAGCGGCAGGTCGGCGGCGGCGGGCTGCCCGTCGGCCACGTGGGTAAAGGCGAGGGAAAAGCCGGTAAACGCGTCCACCTCCCGCAACAGGGCCGCTACTTCGACCTGGGGCAGGGCCGCCGCCAGCTGCTCGCGCACGTGCACCAGGTGCTCGGACTCTTCTTGCGCCGGTAAGGCGCTGAGGGTGACGACCGGCTGACCGTCTTGCTCGACCACCTGCAGGGTGGTGTGCTGCGCCAGGTTCTCCCCAACGTCCGCATACGCCGTGCGCAGCAGTTGCCCCAGACGGGCCAGTTCCACTGCCGGGTCCAGGGAGCGGTCCAGGGCCCGGGCCACCGAATCCCGGGCGGCTTCCCAGGCGTCCCCGCGCAACAGTTCGGCCCGTGGGTCGGCGTGGCGCTCGCTGGTCGGCACGAACACGTCGCGGCGGCGCACGGCGTGCTGCAGCCGTTCCAGTACGCAGAGGGTGTACGCCTGGGGATTCACTTCCCCTTTGGCGGGAAACACCCGCCGGGCCCACCCCTTCGGGACGACCGTGCGGGGCGCGGCCGACCACTTCGGGCGGCCCCGACCGCCGGCTTCCTGCTGCTGCAAAAAGGCCCAGGCCTCCAGCAGCGGTTTGGCGGTGGGCGTCCCCTCGAAGGCGACGCCGGCCAGCAAGGCGGGCAGGAACCGGCGCACCGTGGCGTAGCTGCCGCTCAAGGCTTCGGCCAGCGGGTCCTCCGGCGGACTGGCTAGTTCCTGCACGGTGGCCGCCGCAGCGCGCAAGGGCGCCTGGCCCAGGCGGTCGAACACCTGCTGGCGTACCTGCCCGGCCGGTACGGCCTCGTCGAGCAGCAGTTCCACGGCCTGTTGGAGCAGCAACGCGGCCTGGTCCAGGTCCTTGAGCGAGCGCAGGCGTTCGCGCCGGCGCTTGGTTTCGCCCCGCAGGGCCAGCGACGTGAGCAGGCTGTCGAAGAGGTCGAGCACGTCGTCCGTAGCGGTGCGCTCCAGGGTCTGGGCGAAGACCAGCAGCGTGGCCAGCCGGCGTTCCTCGCCCATGCGCACCAGCGTCTGTGCCCAAGCCAGCTGGGCATGGCGGGCCAGGCGCGCCAACCGGGCTTCGGGTAAGTCGGCCACGGGCACGGCGCTCACGCCCAGGGCGCGGATTTCGCCCACCCGGCGCAAAGCGGCCGCCAGCGCCGGGGCGGACACGCGGGTGGGCGGGTGCGCAGGCGCTCCAGGTGGGTGAGCCGCTCGCCGGCCGGCACGGTCAACAGGGTTTCCAGCGCCGCTTGCTGGGACGGGTTCAGGCGGGTGCGCAGCTGGCGGTAGAGGTGGCGGCCGGTGCGCTCGCGGACCCGCGCAATCAGGCGGGCGAGTAACGAAACGCCGGGCAAGACGACCCGCTGGGCGACCAGGTGGGCCGTGGTCAAATCAAACAGCACGCTGGGCCGGACGGTGCTCGTCAGCACCTGCGCGTAGAGCCAGCGGGTGAGCCGGAACGTCTG
Source organism: Hymenobacter sp. 102 (assembly GCF_049949205.1). NCBI lineage: Bacteria > Pseudomonadati > Bacteroidota > Cytophagia > Cytophagales > Hymenobacteraceae > Hymenobacter > Hymenobacter sp. 102. Next base: position 9,700 of record NZ_CP188174.1, on the reverse strand, counting down.
CCGCCCGTCAAACGGGGTGTACCCGAGGTGGGCCACAATCCGGGCCTGGTGGTCGTACCACGTGTTCGGCCGGGTCCGGTACGCGGCCAAGGCGTCCGCAGGCAGGTGCAGCTGCTCGGCCAGCGTCTGCACCACCACGGCCGGTACCCGCAGCGGGTCGGTCAGAAAGGTGCCCAAAAAGCGCAGGGTGCAGAGCTGCACGGCACACCCGAGTTTGTTGGCGGGGCGTCGGCGCGCGGCCAGGAGGTGGCCATCGGCTGCGCTCAGGTAAAAGAACCGGGCCAGCTGTTCGGGGCTGGGCTCGTCGGCGTAGCAGCCGAAGCGGGCGGCCTGCTCGTCACTGAGGAATTCTACGGGCATGGGCCAGGGAGGCGCGAAAGAATAAGCCAAATGGCGCACGGTGCCGCTATCAAACCCGAACAACCGGCCGGGAAGCGCCGCGCCGCCACGGGGTTAGAAATTCTGGCCGATGCCGAAGTAGAACAGCCGGTCTTCCTTGGACACCCCGTAGTCCGCGTAGAGCATGGTGGACAGGTTCCAGGCAATGCGCGCCCCGGCTCCGTACGAAAACCGGACGTCGCGAAAGCCTAGGTCCTGCCACCGGTCGCGCACCGTGCCGGCGTCCGCGAACGGGGCCACGCCCAGCCCGAAGTTCTGCTTGCCCAGCTTGACATCGGCCAGCCGGATGCGCAGCTCGGCGTTGGCAAAGGCCAGCGAGCGGGCCAGGAAGCGGTTGGCCCGGTAGCCCCGCAGCGACTGCCGCCCGCCCAGGGCGTTGATGCTGCCGTCGGGGCTCCACTGGTCCTGAAACTCAAAAAACGGCGCTTCTTTCCCGAAAATGGTGCCCGCGCCGACCCGCCCGGCCAGCACCGTGCGCGGACCCACGGGCAGCTTGCGGTAGGCCCGGCCCTGGAAAAACAGCTTGTTGAAACTGAACTGCGAACCGATGGCGGGGCTGGAAAACTCGTTGGCGGCTTCAAAGTATACCCCGCGGGTCGGGTCGGGCTCAAAGTCGCGCGTGTCGTGAATCAGCGCCGTCTGGATAATGGACACCCACCCCCCGTCCAGGCCAAAGATGCGCCCCTGCTGGGCATCGCGCTGCAGTAGCGACGTGCCGTTAGGCGCCGTGGTTTCTTCGCCGTTACGGGTGGCCTCGGCCTTGGTGCCCTGGAACGTGTCGTAGGAGAGGTGCTGAATCTCGTAGCCGCCCATCACGCGCCAGCGACCTTTGCCCAGGGCGTAGTCAGCTTTGAGGTTGAGCATGAACTCGGTTTCCCGGAACCGGTTGGACAGCGCATCGGTGACCTCGGCGGCTTCGCCGGCCTGCCCGGGCCGCAGGGTTTTGCGGGCCGCGTCATATTCCGCGTAGGTGGCAAACGTCTCGTCCGGGTTGGAGGGCAGGCGCAGGCGGCCGAGCGTGGTTTCGGACGAGCCGAAGTACAGGTTGGCCGGGTTTTGCTGGGCCTTGAAGTCCACGCGGTAACGCCAGCGCGTGCCTTTGTAGTAGGGCACGTCCAGGGACAGCGTCAGCTCGCGGGCGTTGGTGGTAAAGTACGCCGCGTTGGCGCGCAGGCGTGTGAGGTAGGGCGTGTAGGCAAACAGCGGGTTGTCGCGGGTGCCGTTCCAGATGATGTTGGTTTTAACCCCCACACCGAAGCCCGTCACCGGGTCGGACGAGAGGTCGGGCAAGCCGGTCACGAACAGGCCTTCCCGTTTTTTGGCCAGGTCGGCATCCGACATGCGCTTGGAGCGGATAAAGGAGAGGCTGTCCACTTGTTGGGCGGAGGCAGCGGCGGCGCACAGGCCCAGAGAGGCCGTGAGCCAGGTACGCAACAGGCTTGTTTTTATCTGTTTTTTGCTGGGCAATGGGAGGGACCGTTAGTGAGGAAGCCATGCGCTGGCTCGTTGGCGCAGGTTAGCCCGACAAAGCTCCCGCACGATTCTGAAGGCATTCTGTAGTTTCCTTCTCTTGCCTTACCACGCCATGACGGCGGTGGCCCCGATGGCCCCCTGCTGGTAGCTGGGCACGACCAGCGCCCGGTTGCCCAGCACCTTGCGCAGTGGTTTTGTTACCAGCGGGTACAGCCAGTACGCGGCCTGCGTTGACAGAATGCCCACGCCGGCTCCGGCCAGCACATCGGAAAACCAATGCACGTCTTTGGCCATGCGAATACCTCCCGTGGCCGCTGCTAGCGAGTAGCCGCCCACGCTGTACCAGACGCTACGCCCGCCGTATTCCTTGTGCAGAAACGTAGCCGAGGCGAAGGCCAGGCTGGTGTGCTGGCTGGGAAAGGAATGGAAGTCGGAACCGTCGGGGCGCTGCACCTGCGTGAGCTTCTTCAGGTTGCTGGTCACCGCATCGTTGAGGGTGAAGGCCAGCGCCGCCAGCAGCAGCTGGTCCACGGGTTTGTGACGGCCCGGCACCCCGGCCAGGCCCAGGCCGAGCGTTACGGCCCCTGGTAGGTACCGGAGCTGGTTGTCGAGCGTCGTCGTGGGCCGGCCCATATGCTCGCGGATTTCCTCCCGCAGCTCCTCGTCTGATTCCAGCGCCTCCACCCGATGGGTGGTCAGGGCGCCGGCCGTGAGCAGCAGCGTAGGCACCAGCAGCGCCCGCGCCACCGGCCCCTGCCAGAGCGGCGGGCGGGTGGTGGAGTCACGCAGGGAAGGCGGTACCGAAACAGCAGGCGCCGTCTGGGCCCGGGACGGGAACAGGGGAGCAGCCAGCACAGCCAGGGGAGCAACACGGAGCGGGGCATACAAAAAAGCAGCAGGTACGCCCCAAACGTAGAGCGCAATTCTGTGCACATTCTGTAGGGGTCAGGGGCGGGGAACCGCTGAAGCGAACCGGACACGCAGCGTATGCCGCGCCGAATCCGGGGCGTAGTCGTATGCCACGGTAAAGCCATAGAAGGTCGTGATGCTTTGCACGATGGACAACCCCAGGCCGGGCGAGTCCGAAGCGGCATTCTGCTTGCGAAACCGCTCGAAAAACTGTGCGGGTTTCTGCTGCGCCGCCAGGGCGGGGCCGGCATTGGTGATGACCAGCTCGGTGGCACGCAGCTGCACCCGCAACAGGCCGCCCGGCAAGTTGTGCCGGATGGCGTTGTGCAGCAGGTTACTGAGCAGCGAATCGGCCAGCGCGGGGTGCAGCATAAGCAACGGCGCGGCATTTAATTGCACGTCCAGCTGCAACTCCTTCTGCTGGATGAATTCCTCCAGCTGGCTCAGCTTTTCGCGCAGCAGCTCGGCCAGCGGCACCGGCTGGGCGGCGGCAAACTGCTGGTTCTCAATTTTGCTGAGCAGCGTCAGCCCCTGGTGCAGGCGGGCCAGCCGCTGCACGGCCGCGTACAGGTCGCCCACCAAGGGCCGGCCGGCGCGGGCAAATCCGGCAGCTGGAGCAGCTGTTCCAGCTTGGCCTGCATGATGGCCAGCGGGGTGCGGGTTTCGTGGGCGGCGTTTTCCGTGAACGCTTTGAGCAACATGTAGTCGGCCGCGACCCGCTCGCTCAGGTGGGTGAGCGTGTGGTTGAGCTGGGCGAACTCCTCAATGTGGGCATCAGGCAGGTGCAGCACCTGGTGCTGGCGCACGTCGTAGCCGCGCAGCTGGTGGAGGGTCTGCTCAAACGGGGCCCAGAGGCGGCGGGTCAGCCAGCGGTTGAGCCCCACCACGCCCAGCAGCAGCGTACCCAGCACCCCCACCAGCAACAGCACAATCAGGCGCTGCACGTCATGGGTTTCCAGCAGGGCCTTGCTGAGCGATACCCACTGGGTTTGCCCGTTCAGCGGCAGCCGAAACGTGAGCTGGCGGTAGGGCTCCAACTCGTTTTCCAGGGGCTCCAGCAGCAGGGTATCGCGCAGCCCTTCCGGCTGCGGCTGCGCACTGAGCTGCATGCGGCCCTCAAACGGGGTGCCGGGCAGGTGGCCGGTGCGCTGCACCTGCGCCCGCAAGTAGTCACGCTGCTGAAACAGGCGCTCCTCCACTTCGCTTTGCAGCGTCCAGCGCACGCCGTAGTAGAGGAACACACTGCCGGCCGTGAAGAGCACGGTGGCCAGCAGCAGGTAGTAGCGGTTGGTGGCGGCCAGCAGCTTCATTCTGCGCTAAGCTTGTAGCCCACCCCGTACACGGAGCGGATGTAGTCGCCGGCTCCTTTGTCCTGCAACTTGCGCCGCAGGTTCTTGAGGTGGGTGTAGAGGAAGTCGAAGGAGTCGGCCGCATCGGCCGCGTCGCCCCAGACGTGCTCGGCAATGGACTCCTTCGTCAGCACGCGGCCGGGGTTGGTGAGCAGATACAGCAGCAAGTCAAATTCCTTGCGCGTAAGCGTTACAGGTTCCCCGTTGACCAGTACCCGGGCCTGGTCGGGAAACACGGTCAACTCCTGAAACAGTAGGTGGCGCTGCCCCTGAAACTGCCGCCGCCGGATGATGGCCTTCAGCCGGGCGCTCAGTTCCGAGAGGTGAAACGGCTTGGCCAGGTAGTCGTCGGCCCCCAGTTCCAAGCCCAGCACCTTGTCGTCGAGCGCGCCCCGGGCCGAGACGATGAGCACGCCGGCCGGGGAGCGGTCGGCCTTGAGCGTGCGCACCACGTCCAGCCCGTTGCCGTCGGGCAGGGTCAAATCCAGCAGCACGCAATCGTACTGGTAGAGCTTGATTTTCTCGTGCGCCTGTTCGTAGCTGGCCGCTGCTTCCACCACGTAGCCGTCCTGGCGCAGGTACTCCATCAAGGAGGTGCGCAGGGCCGGCTCGTCTTCTACAATCAGCAGCTTCACGGGAGTGCAAGGTGAGGAACGGCTGAAAGGTAGCTGGCAATTCTGAAGACTTTCTGACGGGGGCACTGAGCTGTCTGGATAGAACGGCCCGAACTACGCCGCTTCCTGCGCTTTTCCGCCGGTTGCTACCCCCAGATAGGCCAGGTAACGGTAAATAGTGGCCCGGCCCACTCCCAGCAGTTGCCCGATTTCTGCTACCGTCTTGTCTTGTTGCAGGTAAAGCGTTTTTGCGGCCTGGGCTTTGGAGAGGGCTTCTTTGGAAAGACCTTTAGGCCGGCCGCCCTGGCGCCCCCTGCCCGGGCCGCCGTCAGGCCCGCCTTGGTGCGCTCCCGAATGATGTCGCGCTCAAACTCAGCCAGCGAGGCAAACAGGTTAAACATGAGGCGGCCCTGGGCGGTGGTCGTGTCCAGATGGTCCTGCAGGCTGACAAAGTGAATCCCCTGTTGCTGAAAGCCGCTGACCAGTGTGACCAGGTCTTTGAGCGAGCGGCCCAGTCGGTCGAGTTTCCAGACCACGAGCGTATCGCCCGCCCGCAGGCGGGTCAGCAGGTGCTGCAGCGCCGGGCGCTCTTTCACGGACGATACTTTTTCCTGCGCGACCTCCGCGCAGCCGTAGGCCTGCAAGGCATCGGTTTGCAGGTGTAGCTGCTGGTCGGGGGTACTAACACGGGCGTAGCCGAAAATCATAGGCGGTATTCTCAGGAAGTCAGCAGGAGCAAAGATAGCGAGCCATTGATTCGTGAGAACAGCATATGAGACAGTTTTTGCCCGACTCGTAAGGAGGCCAAACGAGCGCGACCAGCGGAGCGGAAAAACGCACGTATTCTGAGACACCCCGACCCGCCAAAATTCGACCAACTGGCCTTAGCGTTGTTTTCCGTTCCTACTCTAGTGCGACCCCTATCGTGGGTGTTCAGCACCATTGAGTTGGTAGGCGACATGAGCGAAGACCCTTTTGAAAACCGCATGAACGACGTGCCCATGACCGCGCTGTGCCGCTCCATCGAGGTAGACCTGCGGCAGATGCTGGGTGAGTCAGTCCTGCCGGCCGTTGCCCGGCCCGTCGACAGCGTGCTGCTGTAGTCCTGACGCCAACCAGGGCCTTTTCAGGTATCTACCCACCATCACTACTTCTGGCATGCACGCGCGTCGCTTTCCTAAAAAATCCAGGACTGCTCCCACGGCAACATGGCGGGTGGTCAGCGTCGCTAGCGTCGCAATTCTGTTGCTGCTGGCTTTTGGTAGTTGGGGGTGGATTGGGTGGCGGGTAGTCCAGGAGTGGCAGCAGGATTCCGAATCAGTCACTACTGACACCGCCAAGGGCAGTTCACCTGAACAAGAGGTGCACTCCTATTTGCTACAGCATCTGTCGAATCCGGACAGCTACGAAAGTGTAGCGTTTGGCCGGCAGACCTGTCAAACAAAGCAAGGACAGCGAGTATGCTTCGTGTCCCACCGCTACCAGTTTCGCGATACGCTCGGCCACATAGTACGGAAGCACCAACTCTTCTACTACTCCCCGCAGGGCGAAATACAGGGCATCGAAGACGTCCCGTGAGCGCCGGGTTAATAACCACATGAAGCCTCCTTGCTTGAAGCGGCGATAATCGAACTTGCCGAAGGATCCCGTTGCATCAGTGCCCCTCAAGCAAGTAAGGTCTTTGCTCAAGTGGTTACCAGTGCCGCCGACACGGCTGCCCGTGTTGCTGTGGCGAACTAACCATGGGTGGCCCGATGTAATTTTGGGACCAAACTTTTAACCAAGGCCAGTATCAGGTAGAATACAAGGTTACCTCCAATGCTCCAACCTCGGACTACCTGAGCTACACCAATGAAAGCGGCGGCAATACGACGCTCAGCAACACACCGCTGCCGGTGAGCTACAAGTTTAAGCGGACCATGAAGCAAGGCGACAACCTGACCATCCTGGCCAGTATCGACGGAGGCACGGCGGCCTCGGAAATCACCTGCTCTATCCTGCTGGATGGCAGAGAGGTCAAGAAGGAAACCGGCCGGGGCGTCGACGCGCAGGCTGTGCCGGTGTATGTAATCGGTGAATAGATTTACTGCCTAGCATAAGAGCAAAGAAGCTCAACCCTGATATGGTTGAGCTTCTTTGCTCTTATGCTAAAGACCTGGACCGGAAAGCATCATCGATAGCACTAGGAGGCGAATAAGAAGTTTGCTCCATATTAAAGTGGTTTACGACTCGGGCGTAGAATCAGGTGCTGGTGCTTCGGTATGCGATTCCTCTGAAGATATTGTCAGCTGGCCAGAGATGGAATCAAGCAGCCCCTCCTATTTTTAGTTTTAGTTGACTCCTTAACCTTAACTAGCTTCTCAGCTTTAGGAACGGCTGAAGTATTTCCTTTCTTCTGGTATGAGCGCTTTGGTTTGATTGCAGGTGCTTCGGGAAGAGGAACAATATTAGGTCCGCTTTGCAACTCCTCTAACCCAACCGAGGCTGCTTCCTGAGTAGGAGCATCCATCTGCTGCGATGCCTGCGCTCTCTGCCTAGCATCCTGTTCAGCTGTCAAGTTCCACTCGAAAACCGGGGCCTCTTCGTCAGGAACTACCTTTTTACTCGGCCCTGAAAGGATTGATGCTGTCGGCGGCACAGCAAATAATTCAGCCCTGCGCTGGGAACTTGTTTTATATTCTGAAATTGGAATATATTTCTGCCCTCGCTCCTGAAATAAGGGGATTTGTCTTACTTCATAGTAAGCCCCTGAAATCTTATTGAATGTTAAAAAACCGCCTAGTAATTGCAGGGCAACTCTCGTTTCCGATGGATAGTGGTCGGCCGTCAGACGAATTAAATCGAGAAGTTTACCGCTGAACTGATAGTCCTCTGCTTCAAATTCCCCCCGGAATTTAAGGTAGATGAATGCGCTCAGGTACATTCTGAGGTTAGTACGAGTGTCTGTTAATTCATTTCTCAGCTTCTCGGCCCATTCAGCGTTGAGAAGCAACTGGGTGACTCTCTCGCGAGTAGAAGCTGCTCTGTTAGCTTCTAGTGCTTTGTAAAATCTGGTTGCTTCGTAGCTGTTATCATGTCCTCGACGGCCATCGCGGGCGCTGAGGCTGCGATGAAAAACTACACATAGGTCATATAGGTACCCATAATCGTTTTTGGGAAAAGGCTCATATCGTCCATAAACGATTAAATGCACCCAGAAAGAATCGCTCGTTTGAATTTCACGTCGCTCTAGGCGTACTGCCACAGCCTTTTCCACATCTTGCAATAACCCTTCGTCAAGATGTTTACTAGGGACCCCAGCTATTTCCAGAAGTGCTTCGCTGCCTAATCGGGTTTCCGACGCCAATAACCGGTGGTCAGCCTGCTCTGCTACAGCTTCAAACACCGCTGGCTGCCGCTTAATACGCGGGTCTAAACGAGAAGCTAATAATTGTCCGGCTTGTGTAGTGAGCGGATACAGACGCCGCACCTGCACAATGTTTAACCGAGATTTCTCGCTAATAGAATGCGGCTTACTCAATTCTGCGGCTAGGGTATCAAAAGCTGCTTGGGCCTCTATGCTGAGTTGTGGATAGTGTATCCCTATAGATGCACTAGCAGCTTGTAAAGCAGCTTTGCTTTGCTCTGGCAATTCAATATCCAACAGAATTACCTCGTCAGCTGTGCTGAAGGCAGGAATTTTAGCGAGTAAGCTTGCCTCTGATACATCAGGGTGCCCTGCAGGCGTGTCCTTTTCATAAAGGACCCACTCATCCGGATTAACCTCAATGAAACCAAATTGATACAACAGATTGAACCGAAGCCTATAAATAGGCAGCAAGGCACGTTGAGCAGCCATAAATTAGAAGTCGTAAGTAGTAGCCTGTGGTTGAGCCGAGGCTGTTGTGGCATCTGTGATTTCAAACAAGGTGCAGTCGCCGGCCAGCGTGTCCACCATGCTGCTGCGAGTACCACAATAGGTTAGAACCAGGTTTTTGCGGCTGCGAGTCATGGCAACCATGAATAGGGTCTTGTCTTTGCCACCACCGTTCAAGTGCAGTCCTGCTGATACCCATGGCAAATACACGTTTTCGTAGTCCAATCCTTTCGAGCTGTGATAAGTCATGACCGCGACCCGATGGTTGGTATAAGCCCCATCGAGTGTACCAACCCCATTACCAATGTATTCGAGCTTGATGCCTTGTGCTTCTAAATGCCGGTTCATGGCTGCAAAATCCTCGTTTTTGCCCCACCGGTCAGGAACAACAGTCCAAGCGGGTTTGCCATTGATCGTTAATACGGCGTTACAAAAAGCCGCGATGTTTTCCCGGAAAGGCAACAGGATAACCGTTGACTCGCTTGCTTGAGCCCGCTTACTGGCTTCACGCCACACATACTTAATTTCCCTTGATACATCATTGGTGTAGCCTAGGCGTACCTGCACATCGAGCTTGGTAGCATCGCGACGTGCTCCGAGAATGGTGCCGCCAATCAGGCTGCTGACCATCTTAATAATGGACCGTGTTAACCGATAAATCGTCGGCAGCTCGTGGGACTGCCCGCCCAGCAAAGCGCCAATTTCCTCTGGTCTTACTACCGGCTCACGAGTCTGTGGGTCATGCGTAAAAATTGACTGCTGCGAATCGCCCGCTACAATAACTCGTTTCGCCTTATTGCGCAGCAGCGTTATCATACTGGAGGGCAAATCCTGTACTTCATCGCAAAACAGCAAGTCAAATTGCTGACTGGTCTTTGCAATTCATAGTACGTCATCACAGGCACCCGAACGCCAAACTCCTTCTCCACTCCCAACTCATCAAGGCCGGTTCGTATCAAATCCACCAATGCCCGCGTGAACAGCACAACGCCCACTTTTAGATTTTTGTTTTCAACTAGCTTGTCACGAAGCCCGTGTACCAGCAGTACCGACTTACCACTGCCAGCGTGCCCTTTATCCAGACGTTGCCGCTACCGCCC
>NZ_CP188173.1:0-250409 GCF_049949205.1 Hymenobacter sp. 102 | reverse complement strand
TGCTCCTCCGCAAAATGCTGGATTTGAATCTGATTGGACAGAAACTGTTCCCGCAGGGAAAAATACACTACCAGCAGGCCGGTGAAGTTGAGCACGGGCCCAGTAATGCCACCGATGGTATCCCCGATTGGGCCGGTTTCAGCGAAGCTGATGCCGGAGTGGAAGTGGGTCAACGCCCAAGGAAGCACCAAGGATAGAAGAGCTCCCAGCACTATGGTCCACACGGCCCAGCGGGTAGTATTGATAATGGAGTCTGCGCTAATGACATGTAGCGGAATGTAAAAGGATAGCACTGCACGGATTACAGCGGGCCAGAGGGCTTAGGTAGTCAGATGTTTTCCGCCGGAAGAGACTCGTTTACGGAGACGTACCTGGCCAGCGCCCCTTGATGCACTTCGATCATTTGCTTGCGAAGCGCAGCTGGGGCGAGCACCGTTACATCGCTGCCAAAACTGAGTAATAGCGAAACCAGCTCACGGTTGGGAATCAACTGCAGCCTAACTTCCACGGATCCGTCGGCTAAGGGAGTGGATCGCTGGCTGCCGTGCAAGGGCTTGGTGAGGACGTACGGCGCCCGAACCTTAGTAAAACAAAGTCGAATCTCTTCCACTGGCTTGTTGGCCGCCACGGAAGGGCCGATAACGTGCTGGAAGTAAGTAGGTGCATCCGGACAATGGTCAGGCCAGTAAGTGCCGGCGGTACCTTCAACCTGAGTAATTCGATCCAACGCATAGTTAGACAGGCACTGCTGATCCTGATTGTAGGCCAGCAAAAACCACCGATGGTTGAATTCCTTGAGCAGGTAGGGGTGGACTGTTACCGGGGAGGCGCCCGCGGCCCGAACGGCTGGTAGGCTATTTGCAGGACGCGGCGCGTGCGAATGGCCTCGTAGAGGGGCCGCAGCTTGTCAGCGCCGGTGTAGTCCGCTACCTGTTCGAAGTGCAACGCAACGGGACCGGCCGGCCGGCCGCAGGTTGACTTGTTTTTCCACGCGGCTCACGAGCGCATCCAGCTCCTGACTCAGACCTAGGCCCTGGAACTGCTGCAGCACGGAAAGTGCCTGGCGCAATACGTCGGCGTCGTCTACCAGCAGCGGACTCTGGTGGATGGAGTATCCCGGTTCCGTGTAGCGATATACTCCCGCTTTGCGATCAAACTCAATGGGCGCATCCAGGCCGGAGGAGCCCCCCAGCTTCATGGCTTGCAGATCCATGTCCAGCTGCCGCTGGCTCAGGGGCTGGCCCGTGATCTCTAAAAACTTTTCCGTCACCTCCTCTAGCAGTCGGGCCCGGGTCCAACGCACCTTATCCCGGCACAGGCATTCGTCGATTAGGCGATAGCGCAGGGGGGCATTTTTGGAGACCGGCATAAAAAAGATAAAGTTTTTTGCTCACTGCAGATAGGCTGCAATAGGGGAGGGGAAGTTTGTCGCAACGATACGCAAAAGGGCTTCTGCCGCACGCTATCGCGCCAAATAGCTGCCTGGTCGCCGTCCTGAAAAAATATTTTTCAGCGGCGCGGCCACCGCAAATAGGCTGCAATCAGCGCGCTCACCTTTGCCTCGCTCTTCCACTAGAAACTGTCTGCTATGCACCTGTACCACTCCACCGCGACCGCTCCCTCAACGCTGCATATCTGTTCCAGCCGCGACTTCAGTGCCAGCGTGCAGCAGCGCATCCACTGCGCGCTTACGCAGGGCATCAGCGCGCTAGAGCAAACCGTGGGCGAACTTCTCCAGCACCAGCGTGCAGGGCAAGGCGACTGCCAGACGCTGGGTAGCATCATCGCCGAGTTAAGCCGCCCGGATTCGCTGCGGCTGCTGCTCTCGCAGCTGTTGTGCGATGGTCCGGCCCTGACCCGGGTGCAGGAGCACTCTTACTACCACCACAATGGCTTTCGTAAGCTGGTGCTGTTGCAAAACGCGGCCTTCAAATTGCGCCTGCACTTGTGGGAGGCGCGCAGCGAGCGCCACCACGAGAACATTCACGATCACCGCTGGAACTTTGCTTCGGCCTTGCTGGCGGGCCGCTTTCAGACCGTGATCTGGGAGGAAGACGCCCAAGGACCAGAAGTGCGACTGGATTGCACCTACACGCCGGCCAGGGAAGGTAGCGTCTACGGCGTGCGCGAAAACGGCCGAGTGCGGCTGCGCCCGCAACGGACGCACACGCTGCAGGAGGGCGATATCTACTACATGCCGGCGAGCACCTTGCACCAGGTGACGGATCCGGGTGAAGGCGCCACCCGCACGCTCATGCTGACGGCTACGCCAGTACTGGAGGAATGCAAGCTCTACGCCGAGCATTCCATTCCGGAGGCCGACAAGATCAACATGCCCTTCAGCTTGTCGGCCATCCGGCAGGAGCTAATTGGATTGTTGGGGCAGACTTGCTACCAGCCCGCCCTTGCCGCCTAACAAGTACAGCCATGTATATCTGTTTAGAAGGGTTAAAGGGCAGCGGTAAATCCAGCCTGCTCACCGCAACGCAGCAGCTACTGACTACGCGCCAAATTGAGTTCGCGCTGGTGGAGCCCACGCGGCCCGTACCGGCGGAGAGCAGCTGGCCGGAGCGCTTAAGCGCGCAGCTACCGTGTCTACGCCGCCTAGATGCCTGGAACGAATGGCTGTACGCGCACCGGGCCCGTTACGCGGCGGCAACCGCTTGCTGGCAGCAGCCGCTGGTGCTGGGTGACCGCAGCGTGGTAACTAGCTACGCCACGCGGTGGCGCAAATGGGGCAGCCCGCACGAGTGCATTCGTCGGGTAGACCGGCTGGAGGCCCGGGTGCCGGCGCCGGACCACGTCGTGTTGCTGGACGTCGAACCGGAACTGGCCTGGGAAAGGGCCCGGGCACGGGGGCGTTGCTACGGACTGCATGACGAAACCTTGCCGCGCTTACGGGCGACACGGGCCGCATACGAGGAAATCGCGGCCTTTCCCGTGCCCCGCCTGCAGCATACCCAGTGGCACGTGCTGGATGGTAATCAGCCGCCGGCGGCCCTGCTGCAGCAATGGTGGGCCTTGATGCGCCGGCTGACTCCTGACGCTCTTTTCCATACCGAACTCAACCTGAATTCCACACCATGAAGTACTACATCACCGAGGCCGGCAAGCAGGCGCTCGAATCCAAAATCACGGCCCAAGGCCTGAAAATCCGCAATATCCAAGCTGAAAAGAACATCGCCTACAGCGCCAGCGGCGACGGCTGGCACGATAATCCGGGCTACAACCAGCTCATTCAGCTGGAGGAGCGGGCTATCACGGAGCTGAAAAACCTCGAGAAACTGCTGGCTACCTCAACCCTGTGGCTGCGAACGGACCGCAACACCGAACAGATTCAGATTGGCTCCATCGTGCGCTTAGCCATGCAAGGGGCTCGGGACCGGGTGCCGCGGGAAGTGATTTACGAGATTGGGGGCCACGGCGAATCTGATTTGGGGCGCAACCTGATCAGCTACACTTCCCCCATCGGAGCAGCGCTGTACGAGCTGCTGCCCGGCGCGGAAGTCGAGGTGCAGATTCCAGCGGGCAAAACTCGGCTGCGCATCCTGCAGCTGTACCAAAATTGGGAAAGCACCCGCTTGCTAGCTCTGTAGTGTTCTTAAAACCGATTCGATAACGGTCATCTTTTTTGCGATGTGTTTCCCTTTCCTGCATCAGCTAGTGCAATCAGGTCATTTATTGCCCGGCCCCACGAGGCACTCGCAAGAGCGGGAGCAAAGCAGCAAGGAGCGGCTCGAGCGCCTGCCGAACCGAACCTACCTGCAGAACTACGATTTATTGTTTCGCTATGTGAATCTATGGCTCGGGAAGCGGGGATATGAGCTGAGCAACAGGCAGCCACACCAAGTTCTGGCTCGGGTTTGTGCATTTTTGGACTCGACTGCTGCAGTACAGGAAATGATCCGGTGCCGGCATGCGATGAAATACACGGGTGAGCCCCCTACTTTGGAAGGTAGTGCCGCTTTAGCTTCCTTGCTAGCGCGATTGCAAAAAGCGTAACTGATCCCGTACACCCGTCCGAACACAGCTTTTAAGTATAATCAGTTAGCTGCCAGTTTTTTTAATCTTTTCAACTCACTTTGCATCAAAACATGGTAAATCCCCCCGGTAACTGCCCCCGGTGTAATGGCAAAGGCACCATTTCCAAATACTCTTATGTGCAAAAAGGCGTGTGCTTTCGCTGCAAAGGCACGGGAACAGTCGAATTATCCTTACGCGAAGAGATGAAATTAGCTATCCGGCAAGCAAGGCAGGAGCAAAATGCCGCCTTCTTGCACGATGAGCTGCGGGCAGAGCTAATAGCCGAGGCCAGAGCTGCAAACAAGCTAGAGCTGATCCGGGAGCTTTATCCTGATCTGGAGAGCGAAAGGAATGAGGTAAGTAGAAATGAATTCTAATTGATTTTAACAGGGCATGTAAGATGACCTGTTAAACATGATAAGAAAACCGTTTCCGCTGCATTACTTGCGGTGATAAACTAGAGAATATATGTCGAGCTTCGGCATGTAGTAGCGTTTTGAAAGTGCCTGCGGAAAGACTTTTGACCTCGTGCGGCGTTGCGCCGTGCTCGTAGTTGACTGGTTCGGTAACGAGCCAGTTAAGCCAACGGCAGCGATGATCAACCTACTCACCCCCCATCTAACGGCGTCTAACTGGCTGCTTAGATCAAGGAAATGAGAAAATCATGGCTGTAAGTCTGCTCATCTGCTGAACACAGTGAGATCATGTCTTGACTTGAAACAGCAAGATATAAGACTGGAAAACATCCAGCAGGCACTTTCTTAACGCTTTATCTATTTACATAATGGCATCCACACCTGCTGATGATAGTTCTGTACCTGGCTCTAAGCGAGAAGTATCCGGGCTGCAGAAGAGTGAGACAAGCAAAGAAGCACTACCAAACAGTGAACCCGCTAATGCGGAGCAGTCAACAGATGAGAGGCCGCAGGCTGAAGCACTGGAAGATTATTTAGCGGCGTTTGATGAAGCCGACATTGCGTTAGAGCCGGATTATTCTATGATAGATGATCTCTTCCCCGAGCTAGATGATTTCTTCCTGCAGGATGTAAGCCAGCTGATCACTTCTCCGGATGAACTCCCGCAAGCTACCTGGCAGATAAACGCACTCGCTGATCTTGTCGAACCCTTCCGGCAAGTTCGGGACGCGAAGACGCTCGCGTGGGTTTTGAACGCCGCTATGCCCTGGCATAGCAAGCAACATCCCTCCGCGATCACGAAACCGATTAGTGCCAAAGCGCTTAATTATTACGCCTACAAGCAGGAAGGGAGGCGCTACCGCACCTTTCAGATTGCGAAGCGGGCAAAGGGGGAGAAGCGCGAAATCAAAGCCCCCAAAGACGGTTTGCTACGGGTGCAACGCCTGCTGCTGCTGTGCCTGACGACCGTTTTTGGCTGGGTAGATGACGCGGCCCATGGTTTCGTTGCGGGCCGCAGCGTCCTAACCAATGCCACGCCCCATACCGGCCGTCGCTTCGTATTAAACCTGGACTTGCAGGACTTCTTTGCCAGTACTCACTTCGGACGGGTAGTTGCCGTGTTGCAGCTGCCCCCTTTTGGACTGAGCAAGGATGGCGCTCATCTAGTAGCTAACTTATGTTGTGACCAAGGAGCTTTACCGCAGGGAGCGCCTACTTCCCCCCTCTTGACAAATGTTGTGTGTCAACGACTGGATCGCCGGCTGGGCCAACTGGCTAAGCAGTTTCGCTGTCACTATACCCGGTACGCGGATGATCTGACCTTCTCCAGCGATCGTCACGTCTTTAGTAAGAAGTTTCACACCACCCTGAACGCTATCCTGGCCAGGGAGGGGTACAAGCAAAACCAGAAAAAGCAGCGGCTGCAGACGCCAGCGATGCGGCAGGAAGTGACGGGGGTGATTGTGAATGACAAGCCAAATGCGCCGCGCGAGTACGTCCGTCAGCTCAGGGCCATGCTCCATAACTGGGCTACTTATGGCTACGAAGCAGCTACGACAAAGCTTCGCGAAGGCTACGGGGAAAGTAAAGCCTACGGCCGCCACCAGGGGCGCATACCCAAGTTAGAGCACGTGGTGGCCGGGAAAATCGCTTACTTGGGAATGGTGAGAGGAAAAGAGGACCCGATGTATCTTCAATTTGCTCACCGCATGGCATTATTAGTCAACGAAGAGTATAAGCAAACATCGGTGCTGCTGGAGCTTCTGCGCAGAACAGAAGAGTTTTTATGAGTGATGACGAGATCAAATCAATTCAAGACCACATCAATCAATTTAAGCTGCCCGTAGGAACATCGCAGCTGGTAACGGAGCTGCAAAATCGGCTGACGGCAATTAAAGTAAAACGCCAACCGATGGTTACCGCGCCCGATCAACAGAAAGAGATGCTGGCTGCAACAAGTGACCCATCCACCACGGATCTGCAGGCGCTAGGAACCCAAATTAAAGAGTATTTTGAGCAACTGAGCGGGCGGATGGGAGAGCAGCTAGCTCAGCTTGCGGGGGTGGAAGAACAGCCGGCATCCCTGCTGTACGAGAAAATAGAAGACCCGCGCGTTCGGCGCCAGCTGCTGGCCGATAACATGCGCATGGAGGGCGCCTTACGACGAGTAGAATTTCTGCCTGACTTCCACGAGGAGCAGGCTTTTCGGCGTTTTTGCACCTTTGCGGCCTTCCAAGTCGAGGAAATGCTAAACTACTATTACTTTCTCCGGTATGGCCATGATATACCAACGCTAATAGCCGATTTTAAGCAGCTAAGGGTGGACGTCAAAGGGTTTGGTGATGATGTAAAGAGTATTAAGTCGATCGATCAGATCCGCACGTACGTCAAAATAAAGGCCTATAATCAGGAGATATATGGGATGCACTATTCCATTTACAATACGCTGGCTAACATCAGAAATATGGAAGAGCATCGGTGTACGGTGCTATTAAACTCAACGGAGGCACTGCCCAGTCATGAGAACTTTGCAATGCAAATGATTCGTGAGCGCAACCATACCAGCGTGCGGGATTATCTGGCCCGTATGTATAATAACATAACTAGGTAGCAGCATTTGAAAACGTACCTGTTTGCCTGGAACCAGAAGCTATTTCCTTGGTCAACGTACCAAGAGGCGGCGACGCAGCTGGCCGAAGAAGGAAAAGCAACTATTAGGTGGAGTTGCGGCAACACTAAAGTCATTGCCCCTGGGGATCGGATGTTTCTGGTTAAGCTCGGTAGCTACCCCAAAGGGCTGGTCGCTTCGGGCTTCATTACGAAAGCGCCATTTTACGCGGCTCACTGGAAAGACCCCCAGCAGCAGACGTTGTTTGTTGAAGCGGAACTGGATTGCTTATTTGATCCGGCGACCGAAGCGATTCTGGGGCTGGATATTCTTTCCACGGGCAACTTAGCGGCGCAACGGTGGACACCGCAGTCGTCGGGAGTAGCCATCAAGCCGAACGTAGTTGATGAACTGGAAGCCGTCTGGTATGATTTCCTTTCTACAACCAAACGCAGTCCGGCGGGATTCTTTGCCCAAGGTCCTCAGCCGGCTAACTCCTTCATGGAGGGTTCCCCTAGCCAGATTACTTTGACCAGATACGAGCGTAACCCTTACGCGCGAAAAGTATGCTTACAGCAGTACGGCTATGCTTGCGCCGTGTGCCAATTCAATTTTGAAAAGGCGTATGGCTCGCTGGGAAAGGAGTTTATTCACGTTCACCACCTCAATCAATTAGCCCATATCGGGCAGGCGTATAGCATTGATCCCATCACAGACTTACGACCCGTCTGCCCAAACTGCCACGCTATGCTCCACCGCACGAAAGCCGGCCTGTCGATTGAAGAATTGCGCGCTCGATTGCGGGTTACCGTTACTTACAACAAGTTGTCGGAGCACGGTGGAGAATAAGGGCCAGTGACGGGCGGATCACCAGCTGGCCTGCACTGCATATCATAGGCGGACATTTTCACTTTTCTCGCCCTTGGTTAAATAGATTCCGACTGGTCGTTTAAGAGCGTAAGTAGCTCGGCTTCTACCGCGGGCCACGACTGGTTTAGATTGACGGTAACAACGTGGACGCGGCTTTGCGTACCGGGCTGACGGTAGCTGACACGTAAGCTTTGATCTACCACGGGATAAAGCAGCATGCTCTCAACGGGCTTGTCGACCTGCTCGTGTTGCAAATGATGCTGGTAGGCAAAGAGTTGATAAAGGTGGGCCGAGATCAGCCGTTGCTGGTTATGGTGCTGCACTAACGCCTCCTGGTAATACTTACAATCAATGAGAATGGTGCGGTTCGCACCCTCCAAAACAAGATCCGTAAGCATGGTAGGAAGTAGACGCTGTGCGTGGTCACTTTCGGCTTCTAGCTGCCACTTCAGCCGGCGTCCACTAACGGCGTAGTGCGGAAAGTGGTGACGATAAAAGCCGCGCACGAAGCCCTCAAACAACTGGCTCATTTGCCGCTCATTGCGGTGAAAGTCCTGAAATAGTCGCTCCCCGCTCTCCTGGGTGGCCAGCGCTTGCGCGTAGATGAAGTGACAAATACTGAGCAGAAACCCGTAGTAGGCGGTATGGCGATGCAGACGCACCTGTTCAAAGACCCGTTCATCGCGAATTGGCACCAAGGAGACCTCCGCAAAGCGCAGGTACAGACTGCGCAGGCCAGTGTGAATAGCGGAGGGAAGTTGATCCACGGTAAGCAGGCGATGCAGGGTGGCCTTAATCAGCTGATTGGGCAAAATATCCACGCTGAGCTCGTCGAAAGCACAAACGGCTTGTGCCTGCTGCAACGTCCGCTGGCGCACCGATTCACCAAGCAAGAGCTTGCCCCGTAATCGGGCCGTGACTTGTTCCTGAAACACGTAGTCGCGGGCCAAGCCGCGTTTGACCACGTGCGTAACTCCGCGCTGCAGTACGCGCGCAAGCAAGTGTAGCAGGGGCAAATCCGCCTCTTCGGCAGTCAGGCTGACGTGCTCGGCCTCCGCTAGGTGGTGCCAGGCGTAGGTAAGCAGATGGTAAATGTTCTTAACCGGTATGCTCATTCTTGCAGCAGGGCGTCGGCCTCATTTTCCGCTCGACGCTCGTCTTCAAACCAGTACTCCCGCAGGGTAGGGCGTAGCTCGTGCTCGACGATGTCGCGCCACCAATCGCCCGGAGAGCCCAAGGCTGGCGTGCAGAAGTAACTGTGACCAATGAGAAAGCCACTACCGAGATTTTTATCCGTCAGGATTGTTTGGTTAAGCCGTTGAACACGCTGCAGCACTCGCTGGCTAAACTCAGCCGGAATACGCAGCGATTCCAGATGGGCTACTAACTTATCATCCAGCACAGGCTTCAGCTCCAGGAAATTAAAACGCCGACGCAAGGCGTAGTCTACCATGGCCAGCGAACGATCCGCCGTGTTCATCGTGCCGATCACGTGCAGGTTACTGGGTAGAAAGAAAGGGTCCTCTCCTGCCCGCCGATACGTTAGCGGCACGGCATACTCGGGTCCGCGCTTATCGGGCTCCAGCAGCAGCAGCAGCTCTCCAAAGATTTTGCTGAGGTTACCGCGGTTTATCTCGTCAATGATAAAGAAGTAGTCGCGGGTAGGATCATGCTGGGCTCGCCGCACAAAGTCGACGAATACACCATTAGCCAGCTCAAAGCCGCCGTTGCCATCAGCCTGGGGGCGCCAACCCCGAATAAAATCTTCATAGCTGTAGCTCTGGTGAAACTGCACCATTTGTACCCGCTCATTATCCTGACTGCCCATTTGCAGCCAGGCTAAACGCCGGGCCACGAATGTTTTGCCCACGCCCGGGGGGCCCTGGATGATGATATTCTTTTTGCGCTTTAGGGCAGCCAGCAGCTGTTCCAGGGTAGGAGCGCTCATCAAAAGCTCCTGGAGGGCTTTGCCCATCTGGTAGCGCTTGACGTCCAAGTTATCCGTGTCTAATGCGGCCAGTTGCAGGGCCTGGTACTGCGACCTGGTCAGGGAGAGGAGCATTTCATGCCCTGACTGCCAGAGGTGATGCTCGGCTAGCTCCGGTACTTCTTGCAGCTCCGCAAACAGGACTTCCCGGGGAAAAAAGCGCACTACGCGTAGCGTGATAACTTCCATGCCCCCATCGTCCTCGTGAAGTTGCTGCGTGACTTGCAGCTCCGCTTTAAGTCGTTGACTGGGTAAGGCCTCACAGGCCAGCACCTGATCACCCGGTTGTAACTGTCGTAGCAGTTCGTAGTCACGGCGTTTTCTGCCAGCTGGGGTGTGCGTTGGAAGATGGTAGAGCTGACCGACGCTGAAATCAGCAAGGCGCCGCTGCGTCGCGTACATCGCCAGCCACCAGTACCAGATGTCGGTTCGCGGCCGCGGCGCTTCTTGAGGCTCAGGCGTGGGCGCCGGGGCCGGTACAATCACCGTAACCGGAGGTGAGGAAGCCGGTAATGCAGGGGCGGATGCGGGGGTACCTTGAGCCAGCTGCGGAAATTGCTGGAAGAAGGTATTGGCCGCCACCGCATGCAGTATTGGCGTAAGCTGGGGCACTTGCGCTTTGCTGCTTTGCTCAATCTCGTCCCAGCGAGTAGTCCGCACGAAGCTTTCCGTGTCCGTAAACGGCTGGGGCGCCAGCGTGAGGGATTCGGTTAAGGCCCAGAAAACAGCGTACGTGTGTTTGTGTTGCGCCGCGTTTGGCGTGTACGTGTACCGTCCAGTTACAATTCCAATGCCCAAGCTTACCTGCGCATTGGTGAAAGCAACCACGATATCCCCGGGTTTAACTTGGCGAAAGGCGTCCAGGGTATTGAGTACTTCATCCCGGTTACTTTCATCCAAGGCCTGATACAGTGCCGTTCGGGAAGAATAGGTGCGCAAATCACCCAGTGAGTCAGGCACTGGAATGGTGATGTATTGTTGGTCTCGAAAGGTATTCCAATCTTGCCGGGCAAGATCCACTTTTACGCTCCACCGATTGGTGATCAGTCGCTTGCGAGGAAGGGATCTCTTGGTTGCAGTTCCTAGTATGCGGTCATACAAGGCCTCGGAATTGACTTGGTATCTGGCAAAGGAGCCTGCGGAAGACGGGGCGCCGGCTTGCTAGGAAATGATTGGCGCATCTGCGCAATTGCTGCGTCAATCAAGGGAATGCTCTCGTCAAGCAACTGCGTGATAGCGTGCAGTAAATCAACGGCGTTGTCTATATGCTCCGCTGGTTGATAAGACAAGTAAATCCCCCCTGATTCGGGATGAGCCCGGTGCCAGGGGTACAGGAGCTGTTTATTAATCTGGGTTGCTAGACCCGTTGCTGGGTTGGCTTTGGTGGAATCGGCAATGAGGCCAAAGATGCAGTTAAGCGACAGGCTATAAGAGCCATCGGAGCGCACTTTGACCCGATAGAAAATGCGCGTTCTGGGAGAATCCTGGTAATTAAAGTCCCAGAAAGTAAACTCCATCTGCCCCTCCGTTAAATGCGTCGGGCTGCTATCATCTTTTAGCAACTTGGTGCGGGACAGATGAAAGACATCGTTGGGGGAAACCTGAGTGCGATTCAGTAGGTGCCGGTAGACGGCATATTCGCTCTCATAATAGTAACTCATGAAAGAAACGCGAGATAAGGCAGCGAAAGCATCGCCGAAGAAACGGGTGGCTCCCGACCAGACCAGTCAGGAGCTAGAAAATAAGCTCTAAGTTAAGCGCTCCTTGCGCAGCACAGTAGCAATGGCACGCCTTTCCGTTAGGGGGCTTGGAAGTATATACCTGGAGTAGAGATAAGACCACCTGGTGCCAACTAACCCATCAGCGGGGTGAGCGTGGCCGACAAATCGCTTGGGGGCTGTAATGGGGGGCCTTTGAAGTTAGAAGTATCCTGACGCGTTGGCATCGCCAAAGTGGCTCTGGGAATTACGATTTGGTGGAGCGGCGGGCCTTTTCGTTTGGACGGGAAGAAGGTGGGGTGCCCTCCATCAGCAGCTGGTATTTGCGCACCTTACGTTCTTCTACTCCTAGCAGCAGAGCGGCGCGACTTTTAATGCCTCCGCAGTGCGTGAGCACCTTGCAGATATGTTGCCCGATAACGTCTTCCAGTAACAGGCTGCTGGAGTCGCCCTGGGCAGTTGTCGTGCGAATTCGGGTCGGTAAGTCCTCAAGCTCGACGGTAGCGCCGGGCTCACTGAAAACCAGCAGGTGTTCCACGACGCTTTCCAGTTCCCGCACATTCCCCGGAAAAGAGTAATCCAGGAGCTGGCGCCGCGCGCCGGCGGCCAGGCGCAGTGGCTCATGCTGCAATTGTCGGCTTTTGAAAGCTACTAGCCAGGCCAGCAGCTGCTCGCGATCAGGGCGCGGCCGGTCACGCAGCGCCGGTAGTTCCAATTCCGCCACGGCCAGGCGGTAGAATAAATCCCAGCGGAAGTGGCCGGCGCGGCAGCGCTCCTCCAGCGCCGCATTGGTAGCCGCAATGACTCTCACGTCAACGGTGCGCGGCGTGCCGCCCAAGGGCTGAATTTCGCCGGATTGCAGCACCCGCAGTAGAGTCAGCTGCAGGGCGGGGGAGATGTCGCCAATCTCGTCCAGGAATAGGGTGCCGCCGTGCGCTTCTTCAAACAGGCCCTTGGTGTTTTTCTCCGCGCCGGTGAAAGCGCCTTTGCAATAGCCAAACAAACGCGACTCCAGCGTCGAGTCCGTCAGGGCGGAACAGTTGATGGGCAGAAAAGGCTTGCCCGCCCGCCCCGACTGCTGGTGCACATACCGGGCTAAGTGCTCCTTGCCAGTACCACTTTCGCCCCGGATGAGCACGGTGACCTTGTCGGTTTGAGCCACCTTCCGCGCCCGATTGTACACGGGCTGCAGGGCTTCCCCAATGAAGTAATCGGTGGCCTGGGTTTCTGGGACCGCGCTTGTGAGCTGAAGCTGCTGCTGGCGCAGAATCGCGGTCACAGGCGTGGCCGTGCGCTCTACCTCAATGGTCAGGATTTCGGGCTTGCCGTTGGCGCTGAACTTGCCGGCCCGGGTCTGCACTAGGTGGGTGCGCAACACCCTTGCTGGTGTACCAGGTACCAGGCCAGCTGCATGGCCGAGGTGCCGGGCGAGAAGTAGAGCGTCAGTTCATGCTCAGCAAATTGCTGCAGCCAGGTCTCCACCCGGCTGCGGATGGCATTCACGTCGATAACGTCGGATAGCTCCAGCAGCGTCGGCGTCACTTTATGCCCGAAGCGGGCGACGATTTCGTCCGCTAATTGCAGTGCATCCTTTTTCTGATCCGCAGAGGAGTAGAGCAGCAAGTGAGCTGAGTAATGGCCGCGCGTAAAGAAGTGCTCGTGAAACTGTAGGGTGGGACCTTGGGGGTTGAGTTGCCGCTGGCCCTGCTGGTCGACAAAGTCATTGTTGCGCGCGAGCCAGGAAATGAAGTAATGCTTCATGGGGGATACAGCGAGGGGATCAAAAAGCAGAAAAACGACCTTATAAGAGCTAGCAGCTGAGTTAAGGAAGTCGAGTGACTGGATAACAGAAGTGCAAAAAGCGGGCGCGACATCTTGGCTGCATGCACTAGTCGCCTACTGCAAATAAAGCGAGTATTGCTGGTTTAAGGCTCAATGAGTACCGCATCTTTGGAGGTGTTACCGCATAAATTGCGGTAAAAATTTAAGAGCGTATTCTGGTTAAACACCCTAATAGTGAAATGATTTTGTTGGTAAAATATTGAAAATAAATGCGTTGCAATATTTTTAGTCGTTTGAAATAGGATGCAGGTATTGGATGGCGTGATTATCGAAAAGGGTAACGGTACCCAGCAGCTACTGCAGCGCTCCTGCTCATCAGCACTGGTTAGGCTTTTCACCAATTCCTTTTTCAATATGTTTAGTGCTACCCCGCTCCCCGCTCCATTTACACTACCAAGGCGTTTGCCGCTGAACTGGCCCGCCTGAACGAAGCCCAGCGTACCGCCGTCGAACATCCGGATGGCCCCGTACTGGTCGTCGCTGGCCCCGGCACCGGCAAAACGCAGTTGCTCGCCGCCCGGGTGGGCTGGCTGTTGCAGCACCCTGACCTGCAGGTGCAGCCGCGGGAAATCTTGTGCCTGACCTATACTGAGGCGGCGGCCCACAACATGCGGGAGCGTCTGCTGCGCTTTATCGGCCCGGAGGCCAACCACGTAGCCATTCACACCTTTCACAGCTTCAGTCACCAGCTTATCCAGGACAACGCCGACTACTTCGGCTACCACGACCTGGCGCCGGTATCGGAGCTGGAAACTGATGAAATCCTGCGGGCACTGGTGGACGGTCTGCCGGCCGGCCACCGGCTGCGGCGGGTTGGGGCGGCGGCCTACTACGAGGTGCCGCGCCTGCGCCAGCTGTTCTCGGCCATGAAGCACGAGGGCTGGAGCCCGGCGGAGGTCCAGGCAGCTATCGCGGCCTACATCGAAGACATTCCCAATCGGCCGGCCTTTCAGTACCAGCAGGCCAATGCGACCCGGGGCATTGCCGCGGGCGACATGAAGCCAGAGCTGGTAGCGGAAGAAATTGACCGGATGGGAGTGCTCTCAAGTGCCGCGGAGCTGTTTGACCCCTTCTGCGCGGCCTTGAAGGCCCGCAGCCGGTACGACTACGACGACATGCTGGGCTGGACCCTGCAGGCGTTTGCTGAGCAGCCGGGCTTACTGCAGCGCTACCAGGAGCGCTACCAACACATTCTGGTGGACGAGTACCAGGATACGAACGGGGCGCAAAATCGTATCTTGCACCACCTGGCGGCGTACTGGCCAAATCCCAACCTCTTCGCCGTGGGCGACGACGACCAGAGCATCTTTCGCTTTCAGGGAGCGAGCGTGGCCAACGTGCTCGACTTTACGCGGCGCTACCCGGACGCGGCGGTAGTCGTACTGGAGGAAAACTACCGCTCCTCCGCGCCCATTCTGCAGCTGGCCTCCACTCTCATCGCTTACAACCAGGAGCGACTGGTAAGGCAGATTCCCGGCCTGACCAAGGAGTTGATGCCGCGCCATGCGCAGTTTGCCGCCAGTGATGTTCAGCCCCAGCTGCGGCGCTACACCACCCCCCTGCACGAAGCAGCGCACATCGCGGCGGAACTGCAGGCCCTGCAGCAAGCGGGTTTCCCCCTGCACCAGTGCGCGGTCATCAGCCGAGACCACGGCCAGGTGGATTGCCTGGCCCGCCTACTCGCCGCCCGGGGCGTGCCTTTTGCCCGCAAGCGCCGGGTGAATGTGCTCACGGAAGAGCCCGTGGCGCATGCCTTGCGGTTGATTCTGGCCTACGTCGCCGCCGAAACTGAGCGACCCCACGCGGGGAGGGCCAACTGTTCTCGCTGCTGCACCTGGATTGCTTTAAGCTTGCGCCCATTGCGTGCGTGCGTCTGGCCGCCGGCCTGAGACAGCACAACCGCAACCTGGGCGGTGAGCTGGCCCTGAGCTGGCGCGAATGGCTGCTCCGGGTCGTGGACAGCCCCGAGCTGGCCGCGCAGCTCCAGCTGGGAGCGGAAACTCAATTGTACCTGACCCAGGCCGTGCAGCAGCTGGAGCGCTGGATTTCGGCGGCCGCTAGCCTGCCGGTGGCCGTGCTGGTTGAACGCATCTGCCTGGAGAAGCTGCAGCCTTATCAACTGGCCGTGCATGCCCAACCCCGCCACTTGCTTGACGTGATGCACACGCTATTGCAGTTCGTGCGGACCGAAGAGCGGCGTAATCCCCGCCAGCGGCTCGCCCAGTTTTTGCTCGTCTGGGATATGCTGGCCAGCATGCGCGAAGGCCTGGTGTTGGAACAGTTGAGTGGCTCGGCCAATGCCGGTGTGCAGCTGCTCACGGCCCACGGGGCTAAGGGATTGGAGTTCGAGCGGGTCTGGCTGATTGGCTGCCAGCAGCAAGTCTGGGTGAAAAATTTCACGGGGGCCACGTATAAAATACCCGACACGCTTTCCTTGCGCCTGGCCAGCGAAACCGCCGTAGAGGAGGCCCGGCGCCTGTTTTTTGTGGGCATCACCCGCGCCCAGGAGCACCTAGTGCTGTGCACCAGCGGTCAAGCCGAAGATGGCAAGCCCCTGGCGGAATGCCAGTTTCTGCACGAGCTGGTGCAGGCTGCCGGCTTAACGCGCACGGCCATTAAGCTCACGCCGGAAGAGCTGCAGGCAGCCCAGCAGCAGTTGTTGCCCCGCCCGTCGGCGCGGCTACGCTCCCGGACGCAGCCTTGCTGGATGAGCTGCTGCGCGATTACGCTTTGAGCAGCACTCACCTGAACGCCTACTTACGCTGCCCGGTGAGCTTCTACTACGAGCACGTGCTGCGGGTCCCTTCGCCCCGCTCGGAGTACCTGTTCTTTGGCAACAGCATCCACTACGCGCTGGAGCACTGCTTTCGGCAGGCCCAGGCCGTCGGCAGCCCGGGCTTCCCTTCGGCTCAGGCAATGGCAGACTGTTTTGAAGACCACTTCCGTCGCGTGCGCCACGAGTTGCCGGAGGCCACCTACGAGCGCTCCCGTGAGCATGGCCTGGCGCTGGTGCAAGCCTACCACGCCCGCCACGCGGCGGCGTGGGCCACGAGTTCGGTGGTGGAGCATACGGTGCACCGGGCTACGCTACCCGGCAGCGGTATTCAGCTTACGGGCAAGCTCGATCGCATTGACGTTCGCCCCGATGGGCGCGGCCATGACGTGTTGGATTACAAAACCAGCAAGTGGAAGAAATATGAGCCCAAACGGCTGCCCGCGCGATTTGCGGCGGGCACGCTGGCGGACTGGCGGGCCGATGAAAAAGCTCGGGGTGGGGATTACTGGCGCCAGGCCGTCTTCTATTACCTGCTGCTCCAGCACGACACTGAACGGCGCTTCACGCCGGCCTCCGTGGCTTTTGAGTACGTGGAGCCGGTACCGGAGCTTGGCCAGCCGGCGGAGCACAAGCGCGAGTACGTGCGCGTGACGCCGGCGGACGAAGCCGCGGTGCTGGCGCAGATTGAAGCGGTGCACGGAGCCATTCGCAACCGGGAGTTCACGCAGGGGTGTGGGAAGCCGGAGTGCGCCTGGTGCCAGCTGAATTCTTGAGACCAAAGTACCGGCTGGGTATATTTACCGAGCCGGTACTTTGGCCTATCTCGAAATGTCAAACCATCCTGTAAACTGCACCTATAAGGCTTTTTTTAAGCTATATTAGGAGCCTTTTTCCTTACCTATGGCTATCCAGCAAGGGCAGATTGTTGCCAATCTTATTCACAGTGAATCGGTTATTATCAACAAGGTGTTGCCCATGGGTGGTATGGTCTCCTTGTCGTACACCGGTGTCAACAGCCAACTAGCGAATACGCGCGTAATTACCCAGGCTGAGTTTGAAGCGCTGGAAGTAATCGCGGACGAAGGCTCGTTTGATTTTGGTGGCGACCCCGTGCGGTTTGCACTCTTCGCGGAAGCCGAACGGATTCACTCCGCCCACCTTTTTGATCCGCTTTTCGCGGTGAACTGCAGCATTGTGGACCCCTTGCCTCACCAAGTGGAGGCGGTCTACAAGTTTCTGCTGCCCATGCCTAAGATTCGCTTCCTGCTGGCTGACGACACGGGGCGGGCAAAACCATCATGACTGGCCTGCTGCTTAAGGAGTTGATGTCCCGCGGATTGGTTGAGCGTATTCTGATTATTACCCCCGGCGGGTTGACCAAGCAGTGGCAGGAGGACGAGATGGCGGTGAAGTTCAACATCCCCTTCACCCTGGTCAACCGCAGCCTGTTCACAGCCGACCCAAATATCTTCAGCACTGCCCAGCGCGTTGTGGCGTCCATTGACTTCATCTCCCGCGAGGACGTGCTTAATGTGGTGGGTAACACCCACTGGGACATGGTTGTCATTGACGAAGCCCACAAGCTCTCGGCTTACGAGTACGCTACCCGGGTGTACCGCTCCAAGCGCTACGAAGCGGCGGCCAAGCTTGCCGAGCAAACCGAGCACCTGCTGCTGCTCACGGCAACGCCCCACCGGGGCCGCAAGGATACGTTCAAAAAGCTGCTGCAGCTGCTGGACGAGGATATTTTTGCCACCGAAGAGACGGCATCTTCTCGGGTTAAGGAGTATGAGAAAGGCGGGCTGAATAAGTTCTTCATTCGTCGCCTCAAGGAGGACATGAAGGACTGGAATGGGCATGCCTTGTTCAAGGATCGCTTCACTCGGACTGTTGCGTATGACCTCACGCCGGAAGAGAAGCACCTCTACGATGAAGTAACAGCTTACTTGACCCGCCACAAGGAAGACGCGGCCCAAGCCCGCAACATCCATGTGTCATTGGCCTTAACCGTGATGCAGCGCCGTCTGGTCAGCTCGATTTACGCCATCCGGCGGACGCTGTCGCACCGCATGAACGCCCTACAAGGCGTCGTGGACGATATAGCCAAGAATCCTACGCTCTGGCAGCAGCGCCACAAGCTGGAAGGCATCGACGTGGACGACATCACGGACTACGACGAGCTGGAGGACGACGAGCGGGAAGCGTTGGAAACCATTCTGGCTGATCCGCGCAAATTCAAGCTATTCACTACGGCCAAGAGCCTGCAGGAACTGCAGGACGAGGCCAAGGAAGTGAAGCGACTCTACAACTTGGCCAATGATCTCTACGAAAGCAACCAGGAGGAGCGCAAGTTCCAGAAGCTGAAAGAACTACTTAAGAGCCAGAATGTAATCGGTGGCGAGAAGCTCGTCATCTTCACTGAACACAAGGATACGCTCAACTACCTAGAGGGGCGACTGAAAAACAACGGCTACCAGGTGGCCACCATCCACGGGGGCAAATCCGTCGACGAGCGGCGCCAGGCCCAGTGGGACTTCGCCAAGCCGGAGACCCAGATTCTGATGTGTACCGATGCCGCCGGCGAAGGCATCAACCTGCAGTTCTGCCGTTTGCTCATCAACTGGGACATTCCGTGGAATCCGAACCGGCTGGAGCAGCGCATGGGCCGCATCCACCGCTACGGCCAGAAGCAGGACGTGCTGGTCTTTAACATGGTGGCCGGCAACACCCGCGAGGGTCAGGTGCTGGAGCGTTTGCTCACCAAGCTCGACACGATTCGTGAGAGCATGGGCGATGACCGGGTGTACGACGTGATTCAGGACGTGCTGGAGAACGTGAACCTTGACGCCATCATTGACTCGGTGCTGCACGGCAAGCATACGGCACTGGATGATCTGCTGGCCCAGGACACGGATACACTCAAAACGCGCTTTAAGGAGAAGATTCAGGAGCAGCGCGACCGGCTCGCGCACAGCACCGTCAACTACACCCGGGCCCGCCAGCTAAAGGAGGAGTCCGACGAGAAGCGCCTGCAGCCCATCTACGTGCGCTTGTTCTTCGAGCGGGCCCTGCAGCAACTGGGAGGCAGTTATCAGGAGATTCGGCCGCATATTTTCCGGGTGGTCACCATTCCGGAGTCGCTGGCGCTGTGCCTGAAGCAGGAGTATAATCTGGTAGTAAGCACGGTGCAGCAGCTGCAGTTTTGCTTCGACAAGCAGGTGTTTTTGGATTACCAGAACCTGGGCGACGTGGGCAAAATCCTGGGCAAGATTCACTATATCAACCCCGGTAACCCCATTTTTGACAGCCTGGTCAGTGTGGTGCGTAACGAATACCGCGGCGACATGCTGAAGGGCACGGTGCTCATATCCCCCGAGGACAGTGAAGAGTACCTCGCCTTTTTTGTCAAGTCGCAGCTGACCGATAACCGGCCGCACCGGCGGGCGACAGTATTGCCGACGAGCGGCTGCTACTCGTGCACCAGAAGCCTGGCGGCGATTTTCAGATTACCTCCCCGGCTAAGTTCCTGGACCTGCACCCCCCGACGCAGTTTGCTAAAACCATCGCGCCGCCGGCCTCCATCAGCGAGGACTCGGTCGTGCAATGGAGCTTTGAGCAAATTACAATGCCCCAGCTGCAGGAAACGCAGGAGCGCGTCCAGGCCGATGCCGATAAGCGCCGGGAATACCTCGAAACGGCATTTACCCAGGTAATCCTCGACTTGACGGGGCAAATTCAGGAGCTGCAGCAGAAGATGCTCTTCGGCGACACGCGGGGACAGGACAAGCTCGATGCCAAGCAACAGCGCATCCGAGAGCTGTCCGAGCGCAAGCAGAAGCGCCTCCGAGAGCTGCACCAGATGCAGCAGTTGGCTCCGAAGCCACCAAAGGTACTGGGCTGCGCCTGGGTTGTTCCGTTGTCGCAAGTGGAATACACCGGCCACTACGGCATGAGCCGAGACGACGAAGCCGAAGCCATTGCAATGGCGACGGTGATGGCCTACGAGGAAAGCCAGGGCTGGACGCCCCACGATGTTTCGGCCAACAACGAAGGCTATGACATCCGCAGCGTAGGTCCCCACGGGCTTAAGCGCTACCTGGAAGTTAAAGGCCGCAGCGGTCCGGATGGCAGCGTGATGCTCACCGAAAATGAGCGGAACCGGCTGGCCCAGCTGGGTGATTCGGCCTGGTTGTACATCGTGGTGAACTGCAAAAGCTCGCCGGAGCTGTTCCGCATTCAAAATCCCGCCAATACCCTGAACTTTGAGCAGAAGTTCAAGGGCATCCAGTACTTCTTGCCCATGAAAGTCTGGCAGACGCATCTGCAGGCAATGCCAGCTTCAACGCCGGTCTAACGGGCTCTCCACTTTCGCTTAATCTACACTTTCAGCTCCTAAAACCTTGTTTGCCTAAAACGGCTGCTGGCTTCTCGAAAGAAGTCTCCGAGGTACGAATAATATGACCAACACCGCTTCAGCCTATAAAAAGCTCATTGAGGTAGCTATGCCCATTAAGGAGGTGTCCGCCGAAAGTGTGCGCGACAACTACATCAGGCATGGACACATTTCTAATTTGCATTTGTGGTGGGCCAGAAGACCACTCCCTGTTTGTCGCGCATCAGTATTTGCGTCGCTTGTTCCTGATCCAGATGATCCTAACTGCCCTGCTGCTTTTCGGGAAGCAGTGGAGTTATTGCTGAGCCCAGCTTCGGGTATCTCAATCGATCCATACAAGCCTTACGATGATATTCCTTATACCTCGGCGGCTGATTCACTGCCGGATACTGCTCGCAACAGGTTGCTTATGTTTATAGGCAAGTTCTCTGATGATTTTATTCAGAATCAGGAAAAAGGCCGCAGTACAGTTCCTAAAAAACTTTTAAATCCGAACAGTCTCATACGTTGGGAGAGTAAAAATGATGACGCAATTATTACACGTGCCCGCAAATTGATATGGGTTGCTAATAACGCATCCAATGAACTTAATGCAAAAGAGCTTTTAAAGGAATTTGATGCTGCTAATCAGGCTATTGTAGATGCTGAAAAGTCCCTGTATAGTACAGTTGACAGGCACTTGGAAGCCGAAGATGTGACGCGTAAAGAAGCGGTGTTGAACAAGGCAATCGAGGATTTCCTTGATAGAATGCCTCGCGTATTTGATCCATTCGCTGGGGGAGGTGCTATACCTTTGGAAGCAGCCCGTTTAGGGTGCCGGTCCTTTGGTAATGATATCAATCCGGTGGCCCATGTTATTCAGCGCGGTAGCCTAGAGTTTCCCCAGCGTTTTGGCAAACCTATTTCATTTAGCCGTGAAGAGTTTGTTGAAAAATACGGAATTGAAGAGTTGCGCAGGTATGAAGCTGATAATAACTTCCTTGGTCAACATAAGGAGATAGTTGCGTTGCCTAACCGACTTGCTTTTGATGTTAGCTTCTATGCGAGAAAACTAATAAAGCTCACAGAAAACAAGTGTGGGCTATATTACCCTGTCAATGATAAGGGCCAAAAGCCAGTTGTGTATTATTGGGCGCGGACAGCTGATTGCGTTAACCCATCTTGTCGTGCTGAGATACCGCTTCTGAGAAGCTTTTACTTATGTAATATCGTAGGCAAGAATAACAGCAAACAAATCTATCTAAACCCTATTGTCGACGGTACTGATATTTCATTTGAAATAAAGCAAGGTCAATGCAATGTGGAAGCTTGGGTTCTAAATAGAAAGAACCTGAAATGTCCTTGCTGTGGCAATACAACTTCAAATAAGGAGTTAAAAAACCAGTTCTTGAACGGAAGTATCAAGGAACGATTGCTTGCTGTTATCGAAAGTAATGGAGATGGTAAGTCTTACCGTCTACCTACTAAAGCAGATATTACGGCTGCAAGTAGTGTTCCGACCTCGTCATTGGTAATTACTGAAAAGCTAGCCAAAGGCAATACAAAGCAATTCGACATATGCCCTTGGGGCTACTTAGAGTACGGCCAAGTATTCTCTAAGCGGCAGTTGTTCATGCTGGAGAACCTTCTGAAATCGTTAAATGAAATTAAATCAGAAGTTAAAGCAGGTGAGGATGATTATGGCAAGGCTTTGGCAACATACCTTGCGATTCTTATTGATAGAATTGCAATCGTTAATACAGCGTTTGGCATTTGGCATACAGGGGGCGAGAAGT
Organism: Hymenobacter sp. 102; assembly: GCF_049949205.1. NCBI lineage: Bacteria > Pseudomonadati > Bacteroidota > Cytophagia > Cytophagales > Hymenobacteraceae > Hymenobacter > Hymenobacter sp. 102. The sequence continues at coordinate 228,001 of NZ_CP188173.1, read as the reverse complement.
TAGAAAGGCCAATGGGTAGACAGGCCTTCGCTATGGTTTTTGATTACCCTGAGTCTAACCCTTTTTGTGACAGTACAGGAAGCGCCCTCAACCAACTGGATTGGATAACTCGGTACATTGAGAGTGAAAGCAAATCGCCATTCCCAACCATTTGCAATAACGCTTCAAGCGGTGACGCTTCCCAGTTCCCTGCTAAGTACTTAACAGCTGTAGTTACAGACCCTCCCTACTACGATGTTATTGCTTATGCTGACTTATCAGACTTTTTCTACGTCTGGCTCAAACGAACTTTAGGGGATATCTTTCCCTTAAATTTTGCTTTCCCTCAGACTCCTAAAGTCGATGAATGTACTGCTTTGAAATACCATCATGGTAATAGCGCAAAGGCAGCTGATTTGCATTTTGCGGAAAAGCTAAAGCAGATTTTTGACGCTATAGAAAAGCAAACGTCTGATGTGGTCAGTATAATGTTTGCCCATCAGAGTACTGAGGCATGGACTACCCTTTGTAATTCCATCCTAGGGGCTAACATGAACATTACTGGCAGTTGGGCGAATGATACGGAGATGACAAGTGCCTTAAAGACAGATAAGGCTTTCTTGTCCTCCTCAGTGACTGTTTCCTGTCGCCCAGTTGTTCGGTCGGGCTATGGTAATTTCAAAGAGGTGAAGCGCGAAATTGAAACCACTGTGCAGCATGAAGTAGAAGAGCTGTACCGAATGGGTTTCAGAGGAGCTGATTTGTTGACAGCATGTTTCGGTCAAGCTGTTAGTGTTTTTGGCAAGTATGAACGCGTGGAGAAAGCCGACGGAAGTGAAGTATCGGTTGCAGAACTGCTGCAATTAGCACGTGAGAGTGCCTTTCTTGCTTTGCTCAAAGGCTTTAATGGTGATGATTTTACCAAATTCTACATAGCCTGGCTACAGCTCTACGGCTTTGGCGAAGCTGATTTTGACGACGCAGCCAAGTTCAGCCGCGTGGGCCTCACCATAAACGTGTCTGAGCTTGAAGCCAAACATCTGTTCCTCATGAAGGGCAAGAAGCTCACCCTTGCTGGCTTCGCTGAGCGAATGGCTATTGCACGCAATCTGGGTGAAACCAAAAACAGCATTCTCATTGATGAAGTCCATCGAGCCTTAGCGCTTTATAAGGCAGGTAACCGTCAGCAGCTACTCCAATACGTGTTACGCGTGGCCTCCACTGCCGAGCAGCCTTTCTGGCGTGTGCTCACGGCACTAGTCGAGGTATTGCCTGCTGGCTCAGACGACCAGACTCAAGCTCTCGGCCTACTCGCCGACAAGGAAAGCGTGCTGCGCGAAGCTATCCTACTCCAGCAGCAGCGCCCCGTCACTGTCCAAGGTCAACTCGCACTCTAATTTAGGTTATGCCCATCTCCCAATTTCAGCAGGACAACCTGTATAAAAGCCTTGGTCTGTTCATCGACGGTTTCCGCCCTTATGCCGTATCGGTGCTCCAGCGGCACTACGGCGAGACGTGGCCAGGTGACTTTGTTCGAGGTTTATCCGAAGGGCAGCGCAAATCCTGGAATGACGGACAGCGCGCAGGTACCTTACCTGAGAACCTGCTTGATTTTCAGTACCTGCCGTCGTTTTCCCTTCAACTAAAGGAAATACTTCGTAACGATTTTCAGCGCACTGTCAATAAACTGCCCACTTGGCTCGGCGAAATCACCGATGTTCGCCACAAGATTGCCCATTTCCAGCCTATTGACGAAGACGATGCATCCAAGGCTTGGATTCATATGAAGGCTATTGCCAAGCAGCTAGGCATGAGCGAGCTGGAGGTAGAATTGCAGAAGCTCCAAACCCTAACACCAGCTACTGCTGCCGTAGCTACTCCCGTTGTCGCCGCTCCTAGTGGACCTCGGGCTTGGTTTCACGTCGTCACGCCCCATCTTGATATCCGAGAAGGCCGTCTGGACGAGAGTGTCTTCGCGGCCAACCTCACTGAAGTAGCACTAGGTACCGGCCGGGCCATGTATACTAACTCGGGCCTGTTCTTCTCCAAAACCTACTTCACTCAGGGGCTCAAATCTGTCGCCCGACGTGTAATACAAGGCCTTAATGGTGCCGCTGATGCCGAGAACCGCGTCATGTCTCTTCAAACCGGCTTTGGAGGCGGTAAAACGCATACCCTGATTTCCCTGCTACACCTTTGCCGCCTAGGCAGTAGAGCTGCTACCTCCGCCGATACTGCCGAACTGGTGGCCGCAACTGGAACTCCTAACTTCCAACAGGCTAGTATTGCAGTTTTTACTAACGCTACCAACGACCCTGCCAGAGGCCGCAACCCTGAAGACGGCATCCATCTTCAAACCATCTGGGGGGAACTTGCTTATCAGCTGGCTGGTCGTGATGGCTATGAGCTTGTTCGACCCAATGACGAACAGCTTATTGCTCCGGCAGGCCTATTCACGCAAGTGCTAGCGTTGGCTTACCGGAGCAAAGGGCCCTCGCTAATTCTAATTGATGAGTTGGCTGATTATTGCGTTAAGGCTTCAGCCCGTATAGTGGGGGGGAGTACTCTCTCCGACCAAACTATCAGCTTCGTACAGGAATTAACCGAAGCAGTTGCTGGTACTAACCACTGCGTTGCTGTCATCACCCTGCCCGTTAGCCCCCAAGAAGTTGGCAATACGCCTCAAGCTCAGCAGATATTAGAGTCTCTGCAGAAGCGGGTCAGCCGCGTTGGCTCCGATACCCAACCCGTTGCCGACGAAGAAATTTTTGAGGTTATCCGTAGACGCCTGTTTGATGAACTAGGTAGCACCTCCCTACACCAAGCTGCCCTTGATCAATACGAGTCGCTCTACCAGCAGTCCGCCGCTGACTTACCCCGCCACGCTAACTCATCGGAGTACCGTGCACTCATGCACAAGGCCTACCCGTTCCACCCCGAACTAATTGATGTATTCCGCCTACGTTGGGCCAGTCACCACAACTTCCAGCGCACCCGCGGTGCTTTGCGCCTACTGGCCGCCATTCTCAGCGACTTGTGGAAGCGCCACCAGTCACTGCCTGGCCAAAACTTAATCATCCACACCTCCGACGCACGGCTACAAAACCTTGATCCGATTACTGGTAAAATTAAGGAACTCTACGGCAGCGGTTACGACGCAGTCATTACCGCCGACGTAGCTGGCTCCTCGTCAAATGCCTTTAAAATTGACCAGGCTCGCCCCGAATACCGCCAGTGGGAACTCACCCAAGGCATTGCCGCCACAGTGCTGCTAAACTCCTTTGGTCGTGACAATTCGAATAAGGGGTTGAGCATTCCTGAAATTAAGCTCAATGTCTTAAAACCAGCTGCCTATAATCCAAACACGGTTAACAGTGCTCTTGATGAGCTCGAAGAACATGCCCATTACCTTTACTACACCCAAAGTGGTAGTTCTAGGCGCTACTGGTTCCATACCAAGCCCAACATTAACATCCTGATCAATCAGGCTAAGAATGAGATCAAAGACCCGGCCGTCAATGCTGATATTCTGCGTCGCATAGAGGAGAAGAGGAGGTTGGTTCAGGTTTTCAACCTACTACCTAATCCCCTTGACGATGTGCCTGAACAGCAGCGTCCTACTTTGATAGTGCTCCACCCAGACTATTCAGTTGCTACTGGAGGTAGTCCTGATAAGGATACCGTGAAGCACATTCAAGCCATGGCTACCAAGCGAGGCAACAGTGAGCGAATATTCCGCAATACTCTACTGTTCTTGCTTTGCAATACCATGGGTGCCACCAAACTCCGCGCTGATGTGCGGGATTACTTGGCATGTCAAAATACTATTTCAGAATATAGTAGCCAACTCGAAAAAGAGCAGAAAGAAGAGCTTAAACGTCGCTCTGATGACTGTGCTCGTGAGATTGAATCCTCGCTAGTCAAAGCATACTCCGTCGTTGTTAAATATTCAATCAAAGGCGGAGCGGAGCATTTGTCCTTTAAAGAATTCAGTTCTGCTCTAGATAACCAGCTCAACCAGAATTTGCCAGCTCTGTTAAAGGAGGAAGAGTGGCTTCTCGACAGCGTAGGCTATCAGACACTCGGCCGCCACAACTTGCTTCCGACTCCCGAACAGCCCTTAAGAACCCGAGAGGTCTACGAAGCCTTTTTGCGCTTTGATGACAAGCCTATGATTACTAAGGTAGCTGCAGTGCAGGACAGTCTACTGCGTTACTGTCAGCAGGGACAGCTTGCCATTGCCGCTGGGGATGGCATCACATTTTCGAAGATCTACTTAGGGGAGTTAGTTCCAATGTTTGACGTGACCGATCAAACTTATTGGCTCGTCGATAAATCGTTAAAGCCGGCGGATACGCCCACTCTTCAGTCAGGACCAACCCCTGATCCGGGATATCAGCCAGGCGGAGTTCCTCCCACACCAGGACAGCAGCCTGACCCTAATCCGTCGCCGAATGGTAGTTCGGTCTATCGGTCGGTAACTGTTTCCGGGAAAGTGCCTTTGGAGAACTACAATCAGCTTTTTACCAGCTTTATTCTTCCGTTGGCCAAGAACAACGTGGAGATAGAGATTATAATCAAAGGCCGCTCCACCGCATCAAATCCATTGACCGAAAACAGCCCTGAGTACAAGGTGATAAAGGAGTCTGCCCGTCAGCTTGGACTAAGTCTTGACGTTGAATAAATTTTTAAATGATTCTATTGTCGTTATATTTACTGATGCATGTACAACTCATAACTCTCTCTCGAGAAAGTTATGAGTTGTCTGCTTAGTTAATATTCAAGGTTTCAAGCACAGATTCTTATATAGTAATTTGTTTTGTGAACATCATTGCGTTATTTGTAATTTAATTTATGATAATATGAATATTGGTTTTTGGAATATAGAATCTAAGCCTAAAAAAAAGAATAATAAGATCTTTTTAAAAGATCTTAGTGACTATATGGTTATGCTTACCATAGAACGTCAATTAGATATTATTTGTCTTGCTGAAACTAGAGATGATATCAATCTTTCATTTATAACTAAGCTAAATACGATAGTAAGGGATAGTTATTCAATAATTAAGTGCTCTAAAGATAAACTAACCGTTATTTCTAGATATTCAAATACTTCATTTGAAGATAAAAGTCATTTATATAAATCAACTCGATGGACCGCGCATAAGCTAACTATAGATTCTCTTATCGAGTTAAACTTATTTGCTGTTCATTTTCATTCAAAAACCTCTTGGTCTGAAGCTAGTTTGGCCCTTGAATGTGTAAATTTCGCTAGAGACATACTTGTTGTTGAGGAACAAACTAAATGTAAAAATACTATTTTAATAGGCGATTTTAATATGAATCCATTTGAAAATGGATTAGTTGCTGCAAATGGTTTGAATGCTTTATCGGATTTGGAGTATGCTATTAAAACTCCGAAAGGGAGAGATATAGATGGGACTTTCTATGAATTTTTCTATAACCCAATGTGGAGCTTCTTTGGTGATATCAATAGACAATATGGCACATACTACTATCGGACTCCTGGACATATTTCACATGAATGGAATATATACGATCAAATAATAATGCGACCTAGATTAAAATCGTATCTTGATGATCCATTTTTGAAGATCATAAAAAATATAGGTGGAGAGGATATCACAAAAGTTTTTAATCGACCAGATAGAGAGGTTTACTCTGATCATCTGCCTGTGATTTTAAAATTAAAATTCTAATGAACATGAATCAGGAAAACATTTGGAAAAACTTTGACTTCTCTAAGTCAGCAGATGAGTCTGCATACAATCTACTAATATCGCAATCAGATCAGTTGCTAAAAGCAACTGGTGGGGAATTAAAAATGGATGTAGATGCTATTGACTCATATAAAGAGGGTGATCCGGTAAAAATTGTGGCTATATATACTCTCTATGTTGTTGCTCCTAAATTGGGAAATTTTAGAAGAAAGATTCTAAATGTAGTTGAAGGTGAATCAGAAGGTCGATTTCCAGTTGATATTTATTGCGTTATAGATGGTCGCGAAGCCAAGGGGGTGAATAAAATTGACTTTTTGGAAACAGTAGCAATCATGCTAAAAAGTCCACGAGTTAAGTCCTCGATTGAAAACCTATTCCAACAAAGTAAGCAAAATAATAAAGAAAATTAGTTTTATAGTGGTTTGTATAGCTATGCTAATGATTGTTTTATTCATAATTATCTATCTATAAATTGTGAGCTCACGAATAGTTTATAAACCAAGCTTCTGCGCAGCATTGTGCTGCCTAACATCATCTATACGAGTGTAGCGACGAATCATCGCACTCGTCTTGTGCTTGGTTTGATTCATGATCTCCGAATCATCGGCGCCCGCTAGCTTAGCGACTGTAACGAAAGACGCGCGCAAAGAGTGGGCAGAATACTTGTCACCCAGGTAGCGCTGCACCACCGCGTTAATGGTTTTGTCCGAGAGCCGGTCTTGCGTCAAGCGCTGGCCCATCCGTAGCCGAACGAAAAGCGGGCCGGTTTCACGCTCAAGCACTCGCAGCCAGGCTTGCAGTGAGCGGATGGGGCAAACCTTGGCTTCGGGGGAGTAGAAGACTGCCTTTTCCTCGTGCTGGCCTAGCTGGTTGGTTTTGCTGCGCTCGAGTCGAATAACGAGCCCTTCCTCAGAGAACTCAAGATTTTCAATATTCAGTGCCGTCAGCTCCGAGCGGCGGAAGGCCCCGGTAAAGCCCAGTAGCAGGATGGCGCGGTCGCGCAGGCCGCTAGCGGTCGTAACGTCAATTTCGCGCACTAGGCGCTTAAGCTGCACCAGTGAAAAGGCCGGCGCTTGCTTTTGCCGCACGCCGTGCACGCGGCTAATGCCATCGAGCAGTATTTTAAATTGCTTTTCCCCGGTAGGCGCATCCAGGTTCCGGAGCACGTGCGCTTTCTTGATGGCGGCCAGATGACGCTGGATCGTGGCCATCTTTTTTCCGGCGTCGGCCAGATACGTCACGTAGCCGGCCAGCGTGCTAACGGTTGCGGGCAGCGGCTCCACTTGGTTGGCGTTGCACCAGTGGGCGAAATGGCGCAGATCGGAGGCGTAGGCCCGGGCCGTATTGGGGGCGCCCTGCAACCCAGCTTCGACGTAACGGGCCGTCTGCTCGGAGAGTGCCGACAAGGGAGCGGACGGAACGGTGAGCGCAACGGATTTCATAGGCGTCTACTTGGAGCTACGGCAGGCAAGTGGCCGGACTTTGTGGGAAGATGAACGAAGATACTGTTTAGTTCCGATAAGTAAACCTTATCAGAAGTAAAGTAAAAAGTAAATCACGGTCACGGTTTGCCGGATTGGCCTTGGTAGCCTTTCGCCGCACGACTGTTCGGCTATTCGGCGGCCGGCTTCCACAGCCTTAGCCGGCGGCGCTGCCAGAGTCGCACGGCTAGCAGGAAAGTCAGCAGCCCCGGAATCAGGAGCAGTAGAATCCAGGTATTGGCCTCGGGGTAGCTCGTGCCGGTAAGACCCGCCAGGTTCACCATGAAGTCGACGCAGTACCAGTAGGCCAGCCGGCCCAGACGCAGCAGCAGGGAAAAGATGGAACCGATCATGAGCGCGTAGTTTGCTGCTGGCGGCGGATGGCGCGGGCGTCGCGCAGTACGGCGTAGGTCAGGTGCAGCAACAGCAGCGGGATGCCCACCAGGAACACGAGCAGGTTGGCCAGCACGTACATCGGGCCGCCCCCGCCGGCTGACAGCACCCGGATAGTAAGCCCGTAGAGTGGGCGCAGCCGGAAGTAGGCCGGGCTGTTGGCTGGCAAGGCGTGCGGGCAAGCGTGGTCGTGGCAGTAGCGAGTGCAGCGGCCGGCTACCCGGGCCGCCGTGGGCGGGTGCGGGGCGGCAGAGTTAACGGCAAAGCCCAGCAGCAGCGGCAACAAGGCCAGCAGGAAAGTGAGCAAGAGGGGGCGGAAGGTGGGCAGCATCAGGCAGCAGGATGAATACCGGGGAAGAGCCAGTTTCAGGCTTCGGGCAAATATGGCTTCCCATCGATCAGGCACTCGAAGCCGCTCAGATCGTCGAGCCGGTGAGCCCAAGCCTCCCGGTGGGCCTGACTTCGGGATGCGGCCACTACGTGCACGGCCCGGGGTGGGAATTTCACGTCAGTGCGCCGCAGATACGCCGGCTCATCGAGGACTGTGGCCGGGCAAAAGCATGTCGCCCGCCACTCTACTTTATACAGCGCGTATCCGGAAGGCGGCTTGGCCAGCCCAACCTTGGAGAGCATATCGAGCGCACCGCAGTGCGTGCAGGTCATACAACCCACGCTGAGCCAGCTACCGCGCGTGTCCACGTCATGCACCTTGAACGGACGAAAATCACCGCAGTCGCCACACAGCCACTCGATCGCGATTTGCCCGGAAGGCTGCCGAATCCACTGTCTAACATAGGAACTCATAACGATACGGGAATAGAAAGTCTATCAAGGTCAAATATCGGCAATGGCAGGCATAACGCCAGCAATAACCTTTGTATCAGCAACTCACGCGGAGAACAGGTAAGACCAGGTCGGGCGAAGGGTAACAATAACGGCCTGGTGACCTTACCTTAGCATAGAGCACATCCTGGGTAACAAATCCGGGGTCTCGGGCTTACCTTAGTAGACCATGAACGGGTAACAATTCCTGAGCCCGGTAATATATTGGTATATGCCCGTTGCTAGGTGGTAACAAAACCCTCCGGCCCCGGCTATATTAGGACAGCACCACAGCACCGCGGAACCTGGCCAGGCGCGCTGCTTTTGCTCTACCTTCTTCTCCACTCCTTTTTCCTTTCTCCGATGATTTCAGCTCAGTTCACTGTGTTTTCCCAACACGGCCGGTTCGGCCTGCTCTGCAACGGCCAGGAGTTGCTGGCTCCCGAGTACGACGCTGTCTGGCCCTTAGGCCACGGATTCTACGGGTTTCGCCAGGAGCGTCGCTACGGCATCCTGGCTCCCGACGGCCGTATAGTGCTGCCGGTGTGCGTACCAGCCTGCTTTGCCGGCTACCGAATGCTGGATATGGGTCAGCAGCTGGCTTACGCCTCCCAGGGCTCGCAGCGGGGCCCGCGCGACCTGCAGCGCGACTTTCCGGGCTTGCGGCTGCACCAGGACATTCCCTACCACCCCACCGACTGGTGGGCTGAGCAGGCACTGGCGGACCTATGGGAACTCAACAGTCCGGGCCGGGAATCCCTGTTGCTGCCCGTCCGCTCCCGCCAGTTGGCGCTGCACTCCAACGGCACCTGGAGCTGGGAAGACCCTGAGGCGGACGCTGACCAGCTGGTGCTGTGCGGTACCGGTGAGGCTGGCGGTTTCAGCTGGCGCAACCAGCAGTCGGAGCTGCTGCCCCCCGATACGGAGCAGCTGCTCCGGTGGCAGGCCCGCTGCCAGCAGGTGCTGGCAAGCCTACAGAAAGAGAGCGACAGCCCCGTCCAACCGGTTCAGCCGGCTGCTCCGGACGCATGGCAGGAGGCTGACTACCACGAGCGGGCGCTGGATGCGGTGCTGAAACAGGCCGGCATCCGGGGACTGTTTATGGTTGACGACCTGGACTTCGCTGACTACGTGCCCTACGACGAGGATGAGCTCTCCCCGGCGGTGCGCGCTGCTTGCTACGAGCACCTGGGTCAGTACGTTGTGCTGGATGAGGCCGGCCGGGAGGCCGCCGCCGAGCTGCTGCAGCTGGCCTGGCTCTGTGCCAACGGCTGCGTGGAGGTGGACTACGCCACAGGCTGGGCCCTGGTGGATGAGCGTTACGACTGTTGCGGCGACTTCGACCCCGTGCTGCTGGAGGAAACCACGCCGCTGGCCCTGTATACCTACTACTGCCTGCACGAGCTAGAGCCGCTGCTGCGCCGCTGAGCAGCTCCGGCAGCAGCCTTCACTACTCAAACCAGCTTTCCGGCCGGAGCGGGCTGAGCACGAGGCCTGCCGGCGCGCGGCCGGAGATCCGCTGATGGTAAGGCGAAATGAACACTTCCGCTACCAACTGATTATTGGCGTCCGTGACCCGGTAGCAGTCCACGGGATTATCGATGCCTGCCGCAGTGCGGGAGCCGGTGCGCCGCCACTCTACCGGGCGGCCATCGGGCAGGCGCAGACGGCGCAGGTACAACGCTGACGATACGATGCCGGCCACGGGTACGGGGTTGGTCGGCACTATGCCGAAGGGGCCACTGCCGCCGGGCACCTGGTCGGCATCATAGCCAACCACTCCTCCCGATTCCTTGACCAGCAGTGCAGTGAGTTGCTGCTCATCCTCAACCGAAACGGGCACGCGGGCGAACAGCAAGCTCAGCAGAGCCGTGGTCAGTTGGGCTGGGGTGAGGACGTAGCCGAATTCCTCACTCAGCACCGTGGCCCGGGAGTTGAGCTCCGCTGCCGAGCGGCAGCCGGGCTGAATCACGGACACCGCCCGTCGTATCAACTCCTCCATCTCATGATCCGGTAGTGTGTCGGGGAAGAGAACCAGCAGCTGCTGCAGGGCCGCCCGCTTCTCGGCAGGTGTATCGGGCAGCTGAATTTGGTCGGGGCTAATGGGGTCGCTCATGGGTAGAAGAGGGAAGTGACTCACTAGGCAGCAGCCTGTTTGCGCGGAGAAAATTGGGGAGAGTACGGCCGCAGGACAATTTCAGTCCACTGCCCGTACTGCTACGTGGAGCCGAGCAATGTTTGCCTTCTGTGCCACCGTGCGGAAACGGCCGCGCAGATTATTTGTCAGGTTTGAGGAGGGCGTTAGGTCACGTGCATTCCAGGGCAGTTCGATACTGGCTGTCCCGTCATGAAAGTGGCGGGTGATGGTAGCATATTTAGTCACCAAAACTTGCTGCAGAAACGCCTGTTCATCAACTTCCGGCCCGTCACCGATAGAATATGTGATGGGGTATGGTTTCATTCTCACCGTCCGCCGGGTCTTTGCACTTTCAGAGTTTTCTGGCTTAATCACCCCTGTTTTCTTGCCTTTCACCGGCCGCCGCACCACCAGCTCCAGCGGGGTTTCGGGAGCTGTCCATTCGCCCTGCAACTCCGTTGCCAACAGCAATGGCTCCAGTTCCAGCAGCACATCCCCGTATATTTCCTGAAAACGCTGTTGCACGTAGGTCAGCAGCAGAAGGTTTTCCCCAACATCCTGCCCACCCGATGCCTGCCACTTTTTGGCCGGGCTCAGGAAGTAGTTTGCCGGATGCACGGCGCGCAGGAAATGTGCCACCATCTTTTGGCGGTGGTCAGAACTCACAGCCTGGGTTAGCCGATAAACCTTGTCCGGGTTACCCCACCAGTTGTACTCTCCCCGGGGAAACAATTCATCCACTGTACGGCGATAGTCAAACGAGTAGTGCGCATTGACGTGATGCAGATGGGACAACTTCCAGCCCCGTTCCCCAAAAGGAGGCGCTGTAGTCCATCCGAACGCCGATTGAGCCCTTTCCGGTTTTGCTAGACGGACAGAAACCGGAAACCGCCTATTTGCAACCGCTTCTTGCAACTCAGCCAATGTTGGCTTGTTGCCGGCTAGTACCTGTGCGAATATTAGTTGCGGTAAGTAATTGTCGCAGTAGGCATAGCCAAAACCGGTCGGATCAAGCGTGAGAAACCCACGGCGCAACCGATGATACTCCGTCTTGTCGGCGGAAGCGTAGCGACGCACAAACAAGATGGCGTCAGGTTGGGTCACGTAATTTAGCAGCAAACGATGCCAGTGCCGCACTACGTCGGCGGATGGCAACTGCGGTTTGATGAACGTATCGTACAACTCCCCTACGGTGTTGACAGTGACTTGCGGTATGTAAGGGAGTTGGCTCTCGGTTAGTTTGTTGGGAATCCAAGTCACGTGGTATAGGGTTATCAGATTGAACAGGGAAAGACACTCGTTTTGCTACTCCGCCGCCAATGCAGCCAGGCCGGCGTCGTAGGCATCCAAAGCGGCTTGGATGGCGGCGGGGGTAGCATCCTGTTGGTTCTGGGCAGCGCGTAGCTCTGCCCGCAGCAGGGCACGACGCAACAGCCCGAACTCCGCCGCGTAGGCCGGGCACTGTGCCAACCCGGCCCGGCATAGCTCCCGGGCAGCCTCAAACACCGCAGTTTCCTGGGGCTGGATAAAATGGTAGCCGGCCGGTAGCAGCAGTTCCAGACAGGCTTCGCAAGCCTCCCCCAGGGCCGGGCCAGCCAGCTGCCAGGCCGCCTGGCTTAGCCACTGCGCGGCGGCCCGCTGCGTGCCCAGGCCGGCCGGCTCCTGCTGCAACTGTTGCGTGAACTGCCAGCGCAGATACTCCGGATCCGGCAGCGGCGGCAGAAGATTGGCCACGTCACCCAGCGGATATGGCCGCTCGTCTACCGTGACCTCCACCATTCGGAAAGGCACCCAAGCGCTCTGCTCCTGCTCCTGCAGGTCGTCGGACGAGTACAGCCGAAAGAAGGCATCCCGCTTCACCTGATAGGGCTGCTCGGTGAAGAAGAACCCGCAGGCTTCCCCGAAGTGCGTTTGTGCCGCCTCGGGCCGGCGCAGCCGGTAGGCCGCCCAGGCCGCGTGATGCCGCCAGCGGGTCTGGTTCCATTTGAACTGTGCCAGGTACAGCTCCTTTTCAACCGGACCGTCTCGTTTGGTCGATACCCGGGGTAGCGAACGGGCAGCCAGCCGTTCGTACTCAGCCAGCAGGGCGTTAAAATCTAGCTTCCCCTGTGCCAGCAGGCACCGCACGAGCAGCTCCCGGTAAGGGGCATGCAGGGATTGTCGGGCTACTATTACCAAAGCATCCGCCAGGGCCTTTTCCGGCAGGCCGTGAGCCAGATAATAGTCTGCCCGTTCAGCTAAGTACTCCGCAGTGTCCGGCTCCCTGAGGCCAGACCGCTCGAACAACGCTAGCGCGGAAATCCAGCGCTCGGCTGGTGGCTCCAGATCCGGGTTGGGAAATAGAATATATTGCTCTACCCGCGTAGCCCGCCAGTTACCCCGCAACGATGTACCGGCCTTTAGATCCTGCAGAGCTCCCCGAAAATCGTGCGCCAGGAAACGGATAACGGCGCGGCTTCCTGCCGCCCACAGCAGCGCCGGGTCGAGTGCCAGGGCAGCGTCTAGATCGGCCAGGGCCTTGTCGAGTCGGTCGTGGGCCAAGTGAAATTCACCCCGGCCAGCTAGGTACCGCGCGTTGGCCGGTTCCAGCACCAAGGCCTGGTCGTAGGCCTGCAGCCGCTGGGCCTGCCCCTCGCGGGAAACAGCGTAGTCGTTGTAGCCGTAATAGGCGGCCGGAAAAGCTAGGGCCTCGGCGTAGCGATACCAGGCGTCAGCCCGGCTGGGGTCGAGCGCCAGGGAGGCGGCCAGGTCGTGCCGGGCGTCGCCGTCGCCGTCGCTCAGCATGGCCCCGATTCCACGCCAGTACAGCTCGTCGGCCGTGGTGGCTGGGCTGCGGGTTGCCTGGCTGCCGGCCGAGAGGTCGATGTGCCCGTCCGTGTTGCTGACTCCTTTCCTGTTCAGCAGCAGGCCGTAGCGGGCCCACAGCTCGGCGGAGTCGGTCACCAGCACCACGGCCTGCTCGTAGCAGGCCGCCGCCGCGCCCCAGTTCTGCATCTGCTCGTGCTGCAGTGCGGTTTCGTACAGGGTTTGAACAGGCTCCGGAAATTTCGGCATGACAGATAGAAAGGCTGATTAATCAAACAGCGTATCGACGGGATGTAGCACGTGGACGTTGGCCTGCTGCTCGTAGTCGGCCAGCTGGTCTGGCTCCAGAAACGTAAGCTGGAGGTAGCTGAGCAACATACTTCTCGCTTCCGGACTGGGGCCAGCACTGATCAGGGGCGTAGTCAACCGCCGCCAATACGGGTTATTGATGGCATCGAGGCGGGCGAGTACGCCTTCCGCAAACTGCAGGATCGCTCCCTCCTGCAATAGTAGGTGGCTGCCATTGGCACGTTGCATCCCAATGGCGTGGCAGACGGGTTCGGCCGCAGGAAATGAGTAGCGGTGCTCTCCACCGGATTGTACATAACTGGTACAGCGGGTAATAATCGTAACATTTTCCGGTTCCGCGACCAAGCGCAAGCGGGTGATATGCGGCGTGATGAACGCCCGAGTAAGTGGGTCAGCCGGGAAGCTGTACCACTGAGCCAGCGCTACGGGAGGCTTGGATTTTGACATCAGAAAAAGAAATTAACGGGTAGATAATAGGGGCGCACGCCGCCTCAAGGTAACAGCGTAGCCCGGATGCAGGATACGGGTATCGAGCACGCCTGTCCAGGGTTCTTACATAACCTTTACCTGCTCTTGGCTTACAGCCAAATTGCTAGTTATGATTAGATGTCATGGCAAGGTAGAGCGCGTGGCGAGCAGACCGATCATTTCCTGCTGGTGCGCTTCAATAGCTGTAAGATCCCACGTGTTGCACTGCTGCATCATGAGTTGTTGCTTCAGGCTTTCTATTGCGGAAGACTTGTTATAATGCTCCGCCTTGGCTTTTGGCGAATAGTTGCTTAGCTCCGAGTTTTTGCTGGCGCTGATCAAACACAGGTTGCCGAATGAATTGAGGATTTTCTGATCTAGCGGATTGCTGATCTCGCCTTTGGGATTCTGCGGGTAAAAATGCTCTACTGAGCTACGGAACGTGAACTCAAACTCCTCGATGCGAGGAATCTGGTAATCCTTGCGCAACTCAACCCGTGATGTTTTCCAGATCAGGTAGTCCAGCCGGTTAAAGATGAAGTTCGGGACGTGCGTACCCTGGTGCAGCACATCTTCGTTCACGGTGTGGTTGACCGGTACCGCTTCGTTTGTAAAGATGATGGTGTGATAACTAAGGGGAGTCGTCGCGAACCGGTCGTAATAAAAGGCATCGGAGAGTTGCTCCAAATACCGGATATAGTCTTTGGCGACCAACCCGGGCCCCGTGGCGTGCAAAAAGCGCAGTACTCCGGCCAGCCAGTGCTTGTACGTTGCTTGGGGGAAGGAAACGTGAAACATGGCCAACAACATCACTGCTTGCCGGGTGTCGGCCTCGCTCTCAAAGGTGTTGCCAAAACGCTCGCTGTCGGAGGATGATTCTGGCTTAAGGCTCCGTAAGCGCCACTTATACTGATCGTGAGTATACTCACGCTTGATGACGTATCGATCCAGCAGCAGTCGGCATTTCAACAGGCAATGCAGAAACCCCTTCACGAAAGCAGCTTTGTCAGGAGTGTTCTGGAGTACTTTTCCAAATGAATCAATCAACTGGTTGTCATCCAGTGCAAGGTCACGGGCAGTATAGACCTTGAGCGTGAGCAGCAGAAAGTTCGGAAAGCTCACTACCGAGCCCAGGCGCGGCTCGCTTGTTTCTGCCTCACTGTTCGAGGCGCCTACCTGTTCCGGGCTGTCGAGCAGGTCGAGCAACTTGGCCCCCGATGTCTGCGGCGTGTTATCCGCCACCGAGCCCACTACTACCTCCCTGATGTGGTCAAAAGAGTCCGGCACGCGATCCAGAGCCCCGGAACTGCTGGTAAACAGTTGTGTCCGTAGCTGCGAATCAAAGGCTTTAACCATGTGCTGGTCCATGATGGAGCAGGCATCCCAGATCCGGGCACCAGCCTGCAGGCTCGCGGACTCCCCTTGCAGGTGACCAAGTAGCTGGGCCTTAAGCACCTCGTGTTTTTCGAGCTGCTCACCCCGGCTGTTCATAATTTCAAAGTAATGATTGAGGTCGGTATCGGCGGGCACCTGTACCTGCAGAATCTTCACCCGCTTAAGCAAGCAGGTATGGAATTGATCCGGACTGTGGTTGGCGTCGCTTCCCGCATGTCTCTGCTGGAGCTGTTTCAGCTCCCGGGTCATATCCAGATACGCCTGCTGCATGCGTCGGTCCTTTGCCGTGCTTCGCACGCTAGGGTCGCGATCCGCCAGCCGGTGAAGCGTGGCTGATGAATTAGGCCGGCTGTCGAAGCGCAGTCGGGAGGCGTGCGCTTCGGGTACGGAAAGTCCGAACTCATTCTGCAACACACTTAATAGGATGTTGAGCGTGGTGAGTCGCTGCTGGCCATCAATAACGGCCAGTTCATCTTGTCCGGCAGCAGGCCGGTGGTGCACAATCAGGTTGCCGATATAGTACGTGGTTGTTGCGCCGGTCACTTCCCAAATGTCCCGGACCAGTTGTGTTACCTGCGCCTCGTCCCAGGCATAGCTACGTTGATAGAGTGGCACGGTGTAGTTGTAGCGGCTGAACAGCTGCTCGATGGATAGTTCTTCTAGTAGTTCCATGGTCACGGTTACTCGATTGCTTTCAGGTCGCGGAATAGCTGCATAATCCCGTCTAGGTGAGCGACCGTACCTTCACTTCCTTTGTGGTTTACCGGGGTCAGCGACTTGGCAAAGAACTCCCGCGGGTCCGTGGCCTCCCGGATCAGGCGGATCAGCCCATCCTGGGCTTTAGCGTAGTTGTCGACAGTAACTGCCCGAACTGCTTTGTTTTCGAGCCGTAGAGCATATGCCCAGAGAAAAATTCGGACGACGGCCTCTTCTTCCTTATGGTCACCAAATTTATCCCAGTAGTAGAGTAGGCAGCAATCAAACAGATTACGCACGTACTGGTCACCTTGCCGGCCGCGGCCCCAGTAGTGCGCCAGCTCGTGCAAGATCCGCTTGGCCATTCCCCCACCCTGCCACGCCGGCACGCTGCTCCTGGGATCTCCCACCCTGGCTTCCAGCTCACGAATGCGAGCTGCGTACTGCCCAACGTACTCAAAAAAGCGCGCGCCGTTGAGTATTACCTGATCCAATTGGCAGGGATAGGGCATACGCTGCCGGTCAAGCACCCGGGCGTGATCCTGGTTGTAGCCCTGAACGGTTAAGTGGCACATGCGGGCCGCCTCGGCAAAAGGCAAGACTGGTGCAGAACCAATCGTGAGACCCTTGAATGTATCGATGCGTTCCTTAGTGAAGTGTAGCCCGGATCGGCCCTTGGACCAAGCCCGAATCTTAAACAGGTAGCTACTGAAGTACCGGGGCAAGTCCTCCGTTAGCTGCTCCCACTGCCCGGCACTGGCAATGCGCTCGGCCTCCGTGTTACTCTCCATCTCACGAAGATGGTAGGCTTTGAGTAGGTCGTGGGGCGCTAGATCTTTGCCACGCGTGTTCTGGGAATCAAAGAACTGAAAGGCCTCGGCAATGTGCTCCAATTCGAGATAAACCAGCTCACAGCGTTGAAAGAAGAAGTCAGCATCCTCGCGCTGAAATTCCTCCACGCGTTGTTGGATCAGCTGCGCGTTGCGGCGCAGATTGGCCTGGCTGATTGGATTACTGATGCAGGATTGGGCCAGGCAGAGATCAGCGGCTTGCTTACCTGCTGGAGTAGCTGCCGGGTGCCTGCGTAGTAATGCTGCCGCCAATAGGCTGAGGGTATACAGTCGCTGTTGGCCATCTACGACGTCGCGCGCTTGGTTAGAGTGCCCTCGGTCGTAGTGCACCACCACAGTTCCTAGGCGGTATGCACTCTTGTCGCGCTCGCGGTGGTAAAGGATATCATCGATAAGCTGATTTACTTGTCTGGTCGACCATTTATACGGGCGTTGATAGGGAGGAATTCTTAACCGCTCCTGGGAAAAAAGGAGTGTCTGCAGATTACTGATCTTTTTATGCATCAATGGTGGTTCACAAGCGTAATAAGGTTGCAGTAATGGCGTCGCGAAGCTTCGGGTCCACGTTTACTTCTTCGGCGAAGGTGGGCCACTGGTTAACGGTCTCGCTGATTTGCGTAATGATACTTTGGGCTTTATCGCCTGCGCTTCTCGACCGAATGGAGCGTCCGATAGTGAGCAAGTCATCGCGGGAAATACCCTGCCGCTTGCCGTTTACACTCAACGCGTGCTGGCTTACCCAGGGGCTACCGGGGCGGTAGGCGTGGCACACGTCGTAGGCAGGGGCTAATTCCCACGCGTGGCCTTGTCTCAGCCGAAAGGCGAAGTTCTTCGTGTGATCGTCACAGTTGCGCGCCATCACATTAAAGACCATCCGCCGGAACATCTGCTCCGCTTCGGGATAGGTAAGCGTAAGCTCCCGCATCGTTTGAAACAACTGCTCGTAGCTAAAGCTAGTCACGGCATTGTAGTCGAAGTGCTTGGTGGCGCACAGGGTCTGCACGTGGTGCTTGGTGCTGCCGCCTTCCCGGTCGAAGCGCTTGGTCATAAAATGCGCCCGGCCATTCTCTTCCAGCAGGCGGGAGGGCATCATCTCAATGCCACAGGCGCGGGCCATGTTGTAGTAGGCCATCTCCACCCGCCCGTAGCCGTGGGTAGCTCCCAGCTGCACATCACTCACGCCGTCGAGTTTGAGCAGCCAGTGTTCAAAACCCTGGGGCGCTTTGGTTTGCCCGGACTTTACCTCGCCCGTTTTTTCGTTGTAGGCAATCACCGCTTTGGGCCGAGCGCCCCCGGCGGAAGTACCGATTTTCAGGATTTCCATCAAGGCCTTTTCCTCGCCCTGATTCATGTGGGCCAGAAACTCCTGTTTAGCGGCAAGCATCTTTTGCGCCACCGTTACCAAGCTGTCGATTTCGACGGAAAACGTATTCTTGTTTTCCTTTAGCGAGGTAGGCTCAAATTCCAGTGCCCCCATGCCCCGTTGGCCGATAAAGCAGAGCATCTCCACCGGATTCATGCTATCCGTTGGGCGGCCCTGCTGTGCTAGCCACAGATTGATGAGCTCATGGCCGTAGCGGTCGGGCAGCACATCAGCGAGCAGCCCGGGTAAGCCCTTAAAGGCATCAAGTCCGCTATCAGGTTTCTGGCGTAGTTCAGGGAAGGAGAAAATGGTCTGCGACGAGGTAATGGGCATCTTGAGCGGCGCCAGATCCACCCCTCGTCTTTTAAAGGTTGGATCGTACTCAAAGGTGGCGAGACCGGTCGCTTCGTCCCAGATAACGGCCCCCACGAACTCTCCCCAAATATGGATTCTAGCTGCTTGCATCGTTACCAATCGGTGTTGCGTTTCTTGCCCTGCGGCGCTTTACTGCCTGTGTCGCTTGGCCTTGCTCTAATGCGCTTGGTTTGTTCTAGCTTGGCAATGGCTAGCGGGCTGATTAGTGTGGGGACCGTGAACGCCTCCATGGTATAGAGCAAATCGAGCACCCGCAGTACCTGAATCAGAGTGGCAACGGTGACCGTTTGTCCCCGCTCCAATAAACTCAGGGTTGATCGACTGATACCGGCAGCGTGAGCAATGGCCTCTTGCGATTTGTTGCGGGCCAGTCGGTGGTGCTTCACAAAGGCCCCAATGTGTGCTGCCAAAGCATCATCACTCATGGCTGACCATTTATTGTAGGATATATCAGTCATAAGAGCCGGAAAGGGGTAGTTTTTGGATGGCTTATCATGCAAGATATATTTATTAGTGATGTATTGTAATAATGATTGATAAATCATGCAACAAAGATTAAATATAGACTTAATGCATGAAATGTCGGTCGAAAACACATACGATTGTACAGGAGTCAGATTAGAAGAGGAAGTACCTGTCTTCTGACAAGGGAATGGTTGGGAAGCCATGTCAAGGAGTGCAGGTAGCGAAGCTGTGGCCAGAACACTGGAACTAGAGAGATTTCGGGCGTATCCCAGTCAACTCTGCTGGGTACCCCTCCGCAAATGGGCTCGCAATAGGCTCATAAAGAACTCTCGGAGCTGGTTTGCTGTGAGTAGGAAGAAGCTGTAAAAACAAACGGGAGCTCTCCAGTACTTGCCTATTCTACAACTTAGTGATGACACTCTGCTGCGCCAAGAGAGTCGTCGGTAGTAGGCTGGGCCCCTAAGGCTAAAAAGTAGTACCGATTTATGGGCTCACCCCCTACCGGCACGTGGTCGTAATCCTTGAATTCAAGCCAGATTCGTTATTTTTTGAGCAACTGAATTGGCTCATTATTGGCTCATGCGGTAGCGTTTCATCTACCTAAGGTTTGATACGACCAAGTAGCAGAGTTCAACAATAGACTTACTTACGAGCGTGAACAGCCCTACAAGTACCAGTAGGGCCGGGGTTTGATCACCGGAAGGATTGTTGGCTCAATGCAAGAGTGCTACCGGTATTGCTCTTATTGGCTAGCTTTGCCGCCCTAAGCAGTTATCGCCGTAGCGCATGCAGGCCTTAAAACTTACCGATTTGCATCGTCGCCTCCGGTTAGCACCCAGCCCTACCAACCGGCTGGGCGGGGTGCACCGGCAGCCGCTGCCCATTCAGCAGCGCCCCGCGCTCTTTGTAGGCTCCCTCGCCTAACGTCCCCATTTGTTAGTTATCGGAACCTGTGGCCAGGACTGACAAGTAAGTATGAGCAGTCCTTATTGGTCTCGATAGGGTGACGATAGAAGCAGCTATCGAATAGGAATGTTGATTATCAATTTGCAAATTGCAAACCAAAAATCAGCTGACCGTAATGCGACAACATAATGGCATGCGCCCGCAGGATGTAGTCGTTCTGCTGAAGGTGCTGTTGCTGGAGGATACCATCTGGCAAGGCAAGGACTTGGCCACTGCCTTGTTCTTAAGCCCCACCGAAATATCGTTTAGCCTGAAGCGGTGCCAATACGCCCGGCTGCTGGAGGGCGCTGACCGGCGCGTGGCTCGGCGAACCTTTCTGGAGTTTCTACTCTACGGTTTACCGGTGGTGTTTCCCACGCAGCCGGGCGCCCAGGTACGGGGCCTCCCCACTGCCCACAGCGCCGCCCCGTTGCGGGAGCAGCTGGTAGCCGAGCAGCTGTACGTGTGGCCCGACGCAGAAAGCGACTGCTGGGGTAGCGCCATCGAGCCCTTGTACCCGCGCGTGCCGCAAGCGGCCAAAGCCGATACGCGCCTCTATGAGCTGCTGGCGTTGGTTGACGCGGTGCGGGTGGGCCGCCCCCGGGAGCGAAAACTGGCTGGGAATTTATTGAAAGCCTTTCTGTTGCCGGCTCATGTCTAATACGGCCAACCTGGCCGCGCTGCAGGCCGTGGCCCGGGCGCTGGGCCCCTTGCGGGAACGGGTCGTTTTCGTCGGCGGCAGCACCGCCGGTCTGTACAGCACTGCCGCCCGCGCCGCCGAGTCCCGCCCGACCATGGATGTGGATTGTATTATTGAGGTCATGCCCCGCATGGCCTACTACGTGCTGGAGGAAGAGCTACGGGCCCTCGGGTTTCGGCATGACCAGGAGTCAAATGTCATTTGCCGCTGGCGGGTCGCGGGGCTGGTGGTCGATGTAATGCCGGTCGGGGAAGACAATATCCTGGGGTTCTCGAATCCGTGGTATCCCGAAGGCTTTGCCCACGCTATTCCTTACGTGCTGCCCGACGAAACCACGATCCAGATTATGCCAGCGGTGTATTTTATCGCCACGAAGCTGGCGGCACTGCGCAGCCGCGGCATGAGCGACATCCGCCTGAGCAGTGATCTGGAGGACATCGTGTACGTGCTGGATAATCGCCCGGCACTGGGTGCAGAGGTAGCAGCCGCATCGCCTGCCGTACGCGCCTACATCGCTGCGGAAGTCAGCCGACTGCTGCTGCATCCGGAATTGCGCGAAGCTATCGATTGTCAACTACCGTACGGGTCTGGTGACGAACGAAAGTTTATTATCGAGCGGCGGCTTCAGACCCTGACCTCCGTTGGGCAGTAGTGAACAAGTAAATGAACCTGAGGGAATGTTCCTCGGCATATAGTTAGTCCTGCTCGTGGGTGTGCAGAGTCATTGGATGTGCCATTGCGCGCGGTTAGGTAAGGCCTGCTCGGATAAACCAAGCTTATAAGTGGATAAGGGATTCAGGCTGGCTTTCAGCTTGGTAGCCAGCGTGACTTCACCCATCCCTTCCAGCAGAGCTCCCAGCAGAGCGCGTGTGGCCGGGTTGTAGTCCTGTGCCAGGCGAACCAAGGCGGCCTGCTCAAGTGATGGCAGTTGCTTTATCTGCTCGCGCAGGCGGAGCAGGGCCGCGGCCGGCGAGGTATCGGGCAGGCGCTTAATCTGCCGCAGGGCGTCGAGCAATTGGCAGAGCGGAACCTCCTCTGGCTGCACATCGGCCCGGCTGCGCACGAAGCGCACGCGCACGTTGCCGACTTTCTTCGGCCGCCCCGGCCGGGAGGTGGCAATCAGAATTTCCTGGGGCACCTGCGTGGTCAGCCTCAGACGGTTGAAGGCCGCTACGCCGGTGGGGTAGCCCCGCAGCTTTTTGCTGGAGGTTTGCAGCAGCACCTGCAACACCTGCTGCTCGGAAACCGGTACCGGGCCGAACCGGCTCTGCAGGGGGAGGCGGTACGTGCCTTTGGTGACCTGCTGCACCACGCCTTCCTGGCGCAGCCGGCTCAGGTTCACGGCCACCGTGCCCGGCGCGATGTCCAGGCTGGCAAAGTCCTGGTAGCGCACGAGGGCACCCGGCTCCAGCTGTTGCAAGCGGTTGATGATTTTCTGGCGGGCGGTCGTGGATTTGGTCACTTTTTCCATCTGCATGGGGCTGATAAAGATATACTAATTGTAAAGTTTTTTACTGCAAAACATTACAAAGCACACGTTGTATTCCGGTGAGTAGCAGACTCAGGTAGTACTACGCAAAAAACCGAAACACCCGCCTGCTACCTTGTTAAAGACAACGGGAGGGTGTTTGCGAAGTGCCACACGGCGTGGAGATGCTAATGGTTGTGAGGGGCGTAGCGGTCCTGTTAAGGCTACCGGAAGCCGCGGGCGCGGAGCAGGTCGCGGTTGGACAGCTTGAGCTTAACATTACGTCCGCCCCCCTTTTCGTACACCTCGATAACCAGGTTTTTCTGGTCAGGAATGGTGAACTTCCTGAACACGAATACCTGCTGGAGCTTGCCGGCGGCTTCAATCTTTTTCAGGTTACCGTTATAGACGTAGGTGGGCGTCAGTTCAATGGCCTGCTCGGCCGTGCGCTTGGCCACCTTCTTATCCTGGATGTAGAACTTGACGAAATCCACGTCATACGTCACATTGGAGCGATTGCGCAGGTGCAGCGGGAAAAACAGGGTTTCCTGCTGGTAGCCCACGCTGCCCGCGCGCACGCTGAGCTGGTCTTTCGTGTCGCTGGCCGCCGAGCCGCCGCGTGCCAGCGCCTGCTTGGAATAGGCATCCAGGTTGCCCTGCGGAATGGGC
Source organism: Hymenobacter sp. 102 (assembly GCF_049949205.1). Taxonomy (NCBI): domain Bacteria; kingdom Pseudomonadati; phylum Bacteroidota; class Cytophagia; order Cytophagales; family Hymenobacteraceae; genus Hymenobacter; species Hymenobacter sp. 102. The sequence goes on along the minus strand of NZ_CP188173.1, from coordinate 204,939 downwards.
GTGTTCGACAGGATGGCCTCGCTGCCACTGCTGGCCCGGGCAGTGGCGCTGGTCATCGTGCTCAGGTCCAGGCTCAGCACCTTGGGGTCGTGCTGGTAGTTGACAACGAACATGTACAGCTTGCCACCGGAGGTCAGCACGGTCATGTTGGTTTCGGTCAGGCGGTTGCTGGCCGCTTTCACGCGCACGATGTTGTCGGCACCCGTGGCCTTGGCGGCCAGAATGCCCGAGTTACCCAGATCGACGTAGGTGACCGGGTAGGGAAACACGAGGTGCGTGGTTTTCTGGTCCGAGACGTAGAGGGGGAGTACGGGCAGCCTGGCCGGGCCCGCGCTGGGCGCGCCCAGGTCCAGCCCCAACTGACGCGGGTTGCGCTGGTAGCCCACCACGAAGGAGTAAAGCTTGCCGCTGGCCGTGAGCACGGTCATGTTGGTTTCGCTGAAGCCGCTGCCAGCCGCCTTAACCCGCACGATGTTTTCCGAGCCCGTGGCCTTGGCCGCAATCAATCCGGAACTGCCCAAATCAACATACGTGACCGGGGACGGGAAAACCAGGTGGGTGGTTTTTTGCTCCGACACGAACAGCGGATACGTCGCGAGCTTCGCCGGCGCCGGCGCTACGGGCCGGGTGCTGGCCAGCGTCGTGGATTGAGCGAGGGTGGGCGCCACGGCCAGGCTGAGGGGCAGGGTGCAGAGGGCAAGGGCGATTCTCATAGTAGCTTATTTATCAATCTTCAACATGACCTGGTAGCCGGCTTTCAGGCGCACTTTGACCAGGCGGATTTTCTTCTGGCCGAGGCCCTTGACGGCAGTAACCGCGACGCCGGCCGCGGCCAGGGTGGGATCGGCGCTCATGGTCATGGCGTCGGCGGCGTTCAGGCCATCGGCGCCGGCCTGCTTGGCCGCGTCCCGGGTGATGGCGCCCGGAATGTGCAGGCCTTCCAGCCCGTCCACGTCGTAGACTTCGAGGGCCACCGGAAAGACCCGGTTACCGGTTTTCAGCGTTTCGATGCTGATGTTCAGCCGCTCCCCGGCCAGGCTGCACTTGCCGTAGATGAAGGTGTTGGCCGATAGGGTGCGACCATTGACCACGGCCGATTCCGTCAGGCGCATTTTCACCAGTGAGCCGCTGACCACTTCCTGCGATTCGTGAATGACGGCCGGCAGGGTGTTGGCATCTTCGGTAGCCGCATGGCCGTCATCCAAACCGGTAAACGAGGCCGTGCGCCGTCTGCCCGCGCCGCCCCCACCCAACCGGGAAACGACGGCATCCTCATCGACCACGTTAGCCCGGGTGCGGGCTTTTTTCCTGGCTTTGGCCACCACCGGCGCGGCCGGGCGGGCTACCCCTCCCCCACCGCTGTTGCTTTGCGCCAGCAGCTGGGCCATCTGCAGCTGAGCATCCTTCTCGGCCAGCTCCCGCTCGTGCTGGCTGCGCATCAGCTCCAGCTGCTCCTGGGGCGTGAGGGCGCCGGGCGCTGCCGTCGGGGCTGCTGCAGTGCCGGGCGCAGTCCCACCGTTCAACTGGGCCTGCTGGGCGGCAATGAGCTGCTGCTGGGCTGCCACCACGGACTTGTCCACCGACCCGTTGGGCCCGGGCTTGCCGTCGGCACCGATGGAGTAGGACAGGCCCGAGCCGGCCGCCGTATCGAGGCGGGCGTCGACCAGGCCCCGGTTGCGCAGGGTATCCACCGGGCTGGCGTAGGCTTCGAGCTTGCTGGCGGTGATGGAGCCTTTTTCGGCCGTGGGCAGGGTGGTGTTAAAGCCGGACGGTACGTTCTGGGCCTCGGCGGGCGCGCCCTGCCCGCCGCCGCCCAGGTAGAACATAACGGCCAGGAAGGGGACGCCCACCACCGGCAGGAAGGTGGCCATCTTGCGGGTGCGCAGAAAGTGCGCGTCATGCGGTTTGGTTTCCATCGGGTAGGGCTTAGCGGGGCTGGGTGCTGAGGTCTTCGTTGCGCAAAACCCGCCAGTTCTCCATCAGGAAGCCGTGCGGGTTGTTCTCCGAGCGCGTCACGTCGCGCAGGGAGCATTCCGAGAGGAAGTTGCGGGTGGTCACCGAAGTGGCCCGGATGACCCGCTGGTGCCCGTAGCACCGCGCCACCAGGGGGCGCGCGTTGGTTATCACCACGCTGTCCACGCTCATTTCCAGGCTGATGTTGGCGGCAATCAGGTCGTTGTAGAAGCCCTTCTCCTTGAAGTTCTCGTACTGCCGCTTCGCGGAGTTATCGGCCAGGTACAGCGCCTTGTTCACGTTGCTGTCAATGGCCTTCTGGTCGGGGTCCAGGGTGAAAAACAGCTCGTGGAAGCGCGTGACGTGGGCGCGGGCCTCCACCGGCCGGTTGGCCCGCGCATCCCGGGCGCCGGCCGTGAGCAGCTGCCCGCCTTCCAGCACGTAGATGCGATTGGCGGCCGCGGTGGTGGTCTGAAACGCGAAGTAGGCAATGGTGCCGGCCAGCACCAGCACCGCCACAATGAAGAGCAAGGCCAGAGTCTTGACCTGCTGGAAGGCGGAATCAATAGTTTTCAGGGATGCGAACATGACTAGGGAGGGCTAGTGAGAGGATAGGGAGCGGGTCACTCAGCTTTTGCGGCTGAATCGTTCGCGCAAGGCCATGCCGGCCCGGTGGCCGAGCTCCTCACTGCGCGACATGTTTTGGGTGGTGGCCCAGCCGGCTGCGCCCTGAGCCACGCCCGCGCTGGTCCGAAGGCCGGCCCCGCTGGCTGCGCCCGCTATGGCGGCGGTGGTGGCCGTGGTGGTAGTGATAAACGAAGTGGCCGCTCCACCCACACCCGAGCCGTCAATCAGCATATCCGCCGCCTTGGGGACGCAGATGTACCCGACGATGGCCAGCACGAGCATACACAGGTAGGCAATGTCAGCCGACTCCACACTTCCGCCGGCGCTGAGCTGGCGGATGTTCTCATTGAGCATTGTTACTTGGACGTGGGCCAGTACCGCCGCATAAATGTTGGCTACCGGCACCCAGAGCGAAATCGTGAGGAAATAGCCGAACCACTTCAGGAGTCCCCCGCCAAAGCCCGGAATGATAGCAATGCCAAAGGCTAGCGGACCGGCGACGCTGAGCAACACCAACAGGAAAGTGGAAATGAGGCTAATGGCTAGCTTGGCGGCCAGTGCCCCCAACTCAAGAATAGATTTAGTCCACTCCCGGAAATTCTGGCCCACGCTGTACTGGACCTGATTGAACGCCAGACTGGCCTTGCGGCCCACGTCCAGCGCCCCAAGCTTGCCCAGCTCCTTTTCGTAGTCTTCGTTGATTTGCATGTCGGCTTTGGCTTTCGCATCGGCGGCCAGACGGTCGCGCTCTGCCGTGAGCCGGTTTACTTCCGCCAATTGCCCCATCCGGATAGCATCGGTGCCATGGGCTACGGACATGGTGATGCCGCGCAATGCACCGCACAGGGGCACGAACAGCAGGATGGCCAGACCGATAGCAAACGGCCGCAGCAGCGGAAACAGGTCGATAGGCTCGGCCCGGGCAATGTTGCCCCACACCTTGCTGCTGATGTATAACAGGGCTCCGATGCCCCCGATGGCCCGTCCCAGGTTGATGAACAGGGAGGTGAACGAGAGCATTTCGGTGTAAATGGCGTCGAGCTTCTGCTCGTACACGGCCATGTTCAAATCAATTGCGGTCGGGTCCATGCGGGCAGTGTTAGAAGCGGAGCGAGAGATTTACTTAGCTACTTGGGCATATTCCCCTTCCCCGGAAATCAGGAGGTGGTTTTTCTCACCCAGGTAGATGATGTCCATAGCTCCGAATCCGGTGTTGACGGTGAGCTTGTGATTGTCCTTGTCATAGGTGAGCGGGTATTCTTTTTTACCTTCCAGCAGCGTCAGATTATCTCCGCGCTCCTGGATAGTCATATGCGGCCGCTCGGGGCTATCTAATGATTGCCATTCACCCAGAAACTGGGCTGTTTCGCTGTTGGAGGAACACGAGGTGAGCAGCACCATTGTCAGGGCGGCAACTGCTGTGAGCAATTGATTTAGCTTGCTTTTCATCGGATCGAAAGTGGAAGTGAAAGGAAAGTGTACCCCCTAGCGGGCAGTCATAAAAGCATTTACCGCTTCCCGGTCCCGCACCTGCTGCGCCTGGTGCTGCGCGATGGCCCGACACTTGTTGCTGAAGTAATTCATCAAATCGTGCTGCTTGCTGATGCGGTCGGCGATGTTGTCGATAAACTCAATGCGCTCCGGGTCGGTCATCTTCGCCTTGTTCGCGCTGAGCACCCCGGCCAGCTCCCCAAGCAGGGCCACGTTTTCCTGCAGGATGGTTTGGTAGACTGTAGAGGCTTCGCTGAGCTGCGCGGGCGTGAGCCGCTGGGCCCGCAGCTCCGGAATGGCACCGGCGAACTGGTTAATCATTTCGCCCTGGTGCGTATAAATCTCCCGTACCCGGCGATAGTTGCGGACCCCAGCGCTGATTTGGAGCAGGCTGCTGTACCATTGGTCGTGCAGCTGCTGGGTCTTGTCGACGATGCCTTTAATCTGGCCGCTCACAGCTTTCATGTCGCCGGCCAGCTTCTTGCCCTGCCCCATCAGGGTAGTAGACACGCCCTGGTGGAAAATCTGCTTGCGTGAGCTTTGCTCGGCTACTGGAGCCGATATAACGGCCTGCGCGCAGGCTGGGCCCGCCAGCAGGGTCAGGACCAGGGTGAGCATTTTGGAAATTGCTTTCATAGAGGAGCAAGTCAGGGGTGAGTCGGCGGTTAGCGGGCGCTCATCAGCGCGTTGAGGGCCTGCGTATCCTGAGCCTTCTGCTCGGCTAAGTGCATCTGCACGTAGTTGCGCTGCGTGTAGTAGTTGATGAGGCTCAACTGGTCGGAAATCTTCGCGTCCAGCTTGTCGATGAAGCGCATCCGTTCGGCATCCGTCATCTTGAGCATGGCCGGGCTGACGATGGTTTGCAGGTCCGAAACGGTGTTGGCGCCCTCCGTCAGCATTTTCGAGTACACGCTGGTCATAGTGGAAAGCTGCTCCGGCTGCACAAAGGGTGACTGCCGCAGGGTTTCAATGGCCGTAGCATAGGTCTGGATGATTTGGCCCTGCTTCTCAAACACGGACTGCACGCGCCGATACGTGCGCACAGTCGTGCTGACCTGCTGCAGGCCGTCGTACCAGGTCTTGGCCAGCTGCAGGTTTTTCTCCGAGAATACCTTGGTTAGCTCCTGCTCCTTCACGCCGGCCTTTACCAGTACGTTAGCGGCTTTGGACAGTCCCTTCATGGTATTTTGCAGGCCGGTCTGGACGCCGGACTGTACTTCCAGCACCGGGGCCGTTACCACGAGTTGAGCAGAGGCCTTTGTGGCACCGAAAGAGAGGATGGCTAGGCCCAGGATGGTGACTTTCGCTTTCATCGTTTTTTCCCTTTTGTTGATGGTGAAGCCCCCTACCCTTCGCGCAGCTCGGCCGCGAAGAGCTTGATGGCCGTGGGCATGTCGCCGGTCTGGCGCAGCTTCTCGAACAGCCGCACTTTCTCGGTTTCCTCGGTGGTGTAGGTCACGTATTCTTCCTTCGACACCTCGATGGCGTACACCTTCGACACGACCCCGCCCAGCGAGATGAACACCTCGGTGTAGCGGCCGCGCGCGGGCTGGTTGTCGCGGTTGATGCTCAGCACCAGGTCTTTTTCCTTGGGCGTGAGCGAGAGCAGGGCCTGAATCTCCTCGAAGCGGTTGATGAACTTGCGCTGGTCGAGCAGAATCTTGCAGTCCGAGTTGTTGATGATGGCGTCCTTGACAATCTCGTTGCCGATGATGTCGTCGATTTCCTGCGTGACCACGATGGCCTCGCCGAAGAACTTGCGCACCGTCTTAAAGAGGTACTTGATGTAGGCGGCCATGCCGGGCGTGGTTAGCGCCTTCCAGGCCTCCTCAATCAGAATCATCTTCCGTACCCCCTTGAGCTTGCGCATCTTGGAGATGAAGGTTTCCATGATAATGAGCGTGACCACCGGAAACAGGATGGGGTGGTCCTTGATGTTATCGAGCTCGAAGACGATGAACGGGGCCTGCACCAGGTCCAGCTCCTTATCGGAGTTGAGCAGGTAATCGTACTCGCCGCCCCGGTAGTAGGGCCCGAGCACGTAGAGGAAGTTGTCGATGTCGAAGTCCTTCTCGCGCACCTTCTCCTCCTCCAGCACCCTGCGGTAGGTGCCCTTCACAAACTCGTAGAACGTGTTGAAGCTGGGCTGAATAGCCGGGTTGGCTTCAAGCATCACGTAATACAGGCTCACGGCCGTGGAGAGCGACACGTACTCGGACTGACTGACCGCTTCGTCGTCTTTCTTCCAGAGCGCCTGCAGCAGCGTTTTGATGCTTTCCTTCTTCTCCACGTCGAGCTTGCCCGAAATCAGGAAGGGGTTGAAGGCAATGGGGGCATCCTCCTCGTAGGTGAAGTACACCCCGCCCACCAGCTCGCAGAGGCCTTTGTAGGAGTTGCCGGTATCCACCAGCAGCACGTGGGCGCCCTGCTCGTAGTACTGGCGCACCATGTGGTTGGTGAAAAACGACTTGCCCGAGCCCGAGGGACCCAGCACAAACTTGTTGCGGTTGAAGATGACCTGCCGCTTCATCGGCTCGTCGGAGATGTCCACCAGCACGGGCTTGCCGGTGAGGCGGTCGGAGAGCTTGATGCCCTTGGTGGCGCCGGTGGAGCGGTAGTTGGTTTCCGAAGCCCAGAAGCAGACGGCTTGCTCAATGAAAGTGTAGAAGGTTTCCTCCGCGGGAAAGTCGCCGGCATTGCCCGGAATGCCGCCCCAGTAGAGCGCGGCAATGTCCACGGTGTTCTGCCGGGGCTTGCAGTTCATCTGGTTGAAGGCAGCATTGACCAGCTTGCGCACCTCCGTCAGTTCCTCCTCGCTCCTACCCCAGGTCAGCACGTTGCAATGCACCCGCACCGGGCGGCGCTTGTGGGTTAGTAGCTCGTTGAGAAAGGCGTGGTAGTACTCCACGTTGATGGCGTTCTGCCGGGAGTAGAGCGAGAGGGAGGTGAGCCGGTCCTTCTTCTGCTCGAAGGTTTTCACCGTTTTCTGGGTGTTATCCAGAAACACGTACTGGTTCAGGATGTGACTGGTACCCAGCAGCAGCCCCAGCGGTGCGGCAAACGAGATGGGAAAATCCGAGTACTCGGTGCTGTAGGCCTCGTAGCGGATGTCGGTTTCCACCGCGGTGGGCAGGTCATCGAGGTTGGCCACCGAGAACATCTGGCAGAACTCCTGCCCTACCTTCAGCCCATTGGTCAAATCCAGGTCCACCTGCAGGGCCTGGTCGGAGAGGTCCAGCGAGAGGTACTTTTCCAGCAGCCCGGCCTTTTCCTGGGTGCCGGCCAGCTCATCGGAGGTAAGCCGGTGCGAGCGGATAAAGGGGGCGTTGGTAGGCCCCACCCCTTCCAGCGTGCGCACGAACTGGCCCACGCTGTCCAGGAAGCTTTCCAGCACCTTCGTGTCGAGCATGTCCTTGGGCACGATGTGGCGGCGGGCCAGCAGCCCCGAGGTGCTGCCCCAGTTGGGCCGCTCCGACGAGGTTTTGGTGATGTAGAGGTAGCAGAAGTGGTTCAGGAACGGACGCTCGTTGAAGTGCCGCTCGTAGGCAGCGGAAAGCAGCGTGCGCTCGGCCTCGAAGCCCGGGGCGTACTTGTCTTCCACGTACCAGTCCTGCTTGTGCACCACGCAGTGGTCGGGCAGCAGGCGCACAGCCTTCACAAAAGCCGCCTGCAGCTGGGCGTAGTCCTCGCGCGAGAGGGTGAAGATTTCCGGCAGCTCCAGGCGGAACGCCACCGTCACGTCCGCGTTTTTCGAGACGAGGCAGTCCTTTTCCACCTTGTAGATGGGCTGCTTGGATTCCAGGGAAACGGAGGGCAGAACCTTATTGCTCATGGGCAGGGGGAAAAGCACTCGCACCGGCCGCTACGCGCGGCCGGGCGGGTCCTGGTTGAGGCGTTGGAAAAGGCGGCTGTGCCGGTTGGTGATGTAGCGGGGCGCGGCGCGGCGGGCGGCAGCTTTCATCAGCCCATGCTCGCCGAAGCGGCGGTTTAGGGCGAAAACCCCGGCCCACATGCCGCCCCCGGCCAAAAAGGTGAGCAGCACGGTGGGTACCAGCGGCACGCCCGCCAGGTAGCAGGTCACGAACAGGGCAAACACCAGCCCGGTGCCGGCCACCAAAAAGTAGATGTTGCTGCCCACCAGCCCCTTGAATTCGACGGGTTTGTTGATGCCCCGGTTCAGGTCGTAGACGGGCATGTCCTAGGGGCTTACAGGAAGAAGGAGCGCACCACCGTGGCCACGATGACCAAGAAAATCATCGAGCCAAACCACGACACGGCCGTTTTCTGGGTGTCCTGGTCGCCGGAGTTCCATTTGCTGTACACCTTGATGGCGCCGACCAGGCCCAGCACCGCCCCAATGGCGTACATGAGCTTGGTGAGCGGGTCGAAGTAACTGGTGACCTGGGTAGTAGCATCCTGGATACCGGCCGTGCCGTTGCCGCCCCCGGTCTGGGCATAGAGCAGGTGCGAGCTAAGGAGCAGGGCCAGGATGGCCAGCGAGGTACTAAAACGCTTCTGGTTCATACGAAGGGGAAAGAATGAGACGTAAGGGATGGGCGGGCCGGGCACTACAACTCGTCGGCGCCGAAGAGGGCCGCCAGCTCGGCTTGATACTCTTCCAGGTGCTGGGCCATTTGCCCGGCTAGGCAGCTGCCCTGCAGGCCGGCCGGAGCGGGCGGGTTCTGCCCCGCCTGCAGCAGGGCGATGTACTCGCTGACTGATTCGGCGGCCACCAGCTGCGGCGCGGGCCCGGCGGTGAGGATGTCCAGCGGGGATGCGACCGGCTCCTCGAATGAAGCCAGCGGCTCGTAGCCCTCCGGCAGCCGCTGCTGAAGTGCAGGCTCGGCGTCAAGGAGTTCGTCAGGTTGGTGGTCAGCGGCTGCCGGTGGGTTCACCTCGGCATTGGCCTCGCGCCGCACCAGCTCGGCCAGGCGCTCATCGGCCTGGTCGGGAGCTTCAGTCCGGGTCTGGTCCTGCGCCGCGGCCTGTTCTTCGGCTGAGGCCACAGCAGCATCCAGCGGCGTGCTGTCGTCGGCGCTCTGGTCCTGGCCGGTGGCCGTGGCGGTGGAGGCCGGCAACTGGCCTTCCATTACCGATTCGGTGGCGGGGGGTAGGTTCTCAGCGGCACCTTCCTCCGCGGCCGGGGCTTGCGGAGCTGCTGCGGTTGCCGCCGGCTGGGTCGGCGCAAAGGCCGATGTCGGTCGCACCAGGGCGGGCGGAGCCGCTACGGTGGCCAGGGGGCGGCTCGCGCCGAGCTTACTGTTCGTAAGCAGTGAGGCAAGTTCGGTGCGGTAGTAGAGCAGTCCGACCACCAGATAGTAGAGCAGAACCACGACCAGCATAAACAGGCCAAACTGGCTCCAGGAATAAGCGCTGAGCATCGGCAGCAAATAAGCGTGGCACCCCGGGTCGGCCGACCCGAGCGTGGACGTGCCAAACCCGCAGGTTTGACTTGTGCAAACCTATCCGGCCCCGAAACCCGATTAGTAGAAAGTTGACGAACGGTTAAAATCGGATGGTGAGGTGCACCGACTCTACACGAGTGGATGACCTTTCCTGGCCGTTTTCGCGCCGAATAGCCTTCCTCCGGCTGCTTCCTGAGAACCTGACCATTCCCGGAACCGGGTCTTGGGCGGACCTATGGGCTACAATTTGTGCTAGACTAACCGGAATATGGGCAACGCCTGCCGATACCCCCCTATCGACCTTTGCATACTACCGCCTGCCAGCGAACAGGCAGATTATCCTCGTACAGAAAGTAACCGAATGAATGAACAAGTCAACGCTTTCGAGCCACCGGCCGCAAGTGTAAACCAGGCCGTGGTGTCCATCAGCCCAATCAGGCTGGCTGCCCCAGGGCGGGGCCAACAGCTAACGGTTCGGGTGTCATCCCCGCCACCGGTAGTAACTTGCCCGTTATCCTGTTTTCCCACGGCAATGGTTCCTCGGCCGACGCTTACGGTCCGCTCGTGCACGGCTGGGCCGCGCAGGGTTTTGTCGTGATTCAGCCCACCCACCTGGATTCACGGACACTCGGCCTGGCCTCCACCGACCCGCGCCGGTCCCTGCTCTGGCGGTTGCGGGCAGAAGACCTGCTGGGCATTCTCGACCAGCTCGACCAGGTGATGGCGGCCGTACCGCATCTGCAGGGGCGGCTCGATCCGCAGCGCATTGCCGTGGCAGGGCATTCCTGGGGGGCGCAGACGGCTGGCATGCTGCTGGGCGCGCAACTGCCCGACCCCGTGAGCGGGCAGACGGTGAACCTGGCTGACGCCCGCATTCGGGCCGGTGTTCTGCTGGCGGCCCCCGGCCGTGGTGGGGCCGACCTGACTCCCGCCACGGCGGCACAATTTCCTTTTTTGCATCCTGACTTTGCCCCCATGACGACCCCCACTCTGGTGGTAGTAGGCGACCGGGACGTGTCGCGCATGACCACGCGGGGCTACGACTGGCGGGCCGATGCGTATGCCCTGAGTAGCGGGCCCGGCTGCCTGCTTACGCTATTCGGGGCCGAACACTCCCTGGGCGGCATTCCGGGCTATGAGTCGCGGGAGACAACCGATGAGCACCCGGCCCGGGTAGCCCTGCTGCAGCACCTGACCGGGGCCTACCTGCGCAGCGCCCTATACCCCGAAGACCCGGCCTGGCCACGGGCCTGCGCCGCCCTGCACGCAGAAGCCGAGCCGCTGGGCCGGGTAGACTGCCGATAAGGCGGAATGGGCTCAGGGGCCAATGCCCCCCCCTGATGCGGCCCCAACTGCCATTCCGTTGGCGCAGGCCGATGCCGGATAGCACCGGTGGATTTTTTCTTTTCTCTCTTTGATTTTTTATGACAACCCATCAACTGCCCGCCCCCACATTTCTGCTGGGTGGCGACCTTCCCCTCAACCGTCTTGGCTACGGAGCCATGCGCATCACCGGACCCGGTCTCTGGGGTCCGCCTGTCGACCGGGCTGCCGTGCTGGCCCTGCTGCGCCAGGTAGTGGAACTAGGTGTCAACTTCATTGACACGGCCGATATGTACGGGCCTTTTGTGTCGGAGGAGTTGATTGCGGAGGCCCTGCACCCCTACCCGCCCGGGTTGGTTATCGGTACCAAGGGCGGCGTGGTCACCTTCATGCCCGGCCGAGAGGGTACCCTGCTTGATGGTACTCCCCAGCACCTGCACGAGGCCCTGACCGGCAGTCTGCGTCGGCTGCGGCTGGAACGCCTCGACTTGTACCAGCTCCACCGCCTCGACCCCCGGGTGCCGGCGGAGCGCACGTTCAGCTTTCTGGCTGAGGCCCGTCGGCAGGGACTGATACGGCACGTTGGCTTGTCGGAAGTTTCCGTAGAGGATATCCAACTGGCCCAGCAACATTTTCCGGTGGCGTCGGTGCAGAACCGCTACAGCCTGTTCGACCGCTCGTCGGAACCCGTACTGGAATATTGCCGGGCCCAGGGCATTGCCTTTATTCCCTACTTTCCCATTGGCGGGGGACAAATGCCTTCCACGGGCGTCGCGGAGCAGGTAGCCGCCCGGCATCAGGTGACGGTGCGGCAGGTGGCGCTGAGCTGGCTACTGCACCACGCCCCGAACATTATACCCATTCCGGGTACGACCAGCCTAGTGCATCTGCGCGATAACCTGCGGGCCACGGGCCTACACCTGACTGCGCAGGATATGCACGAGTTGGATACGCTCCGGTAATTCCGGGGTTATTTCAGCGCGCCGCAGGAACATAAACCTAGTTCCGGAGGTGGTAGTTAAGTCAACACACGGGCTGCTTACGTCCTGTACCCACGTCTGATGAAGATTTCCGCCGCTGACCCGTTTACCGAGCTTGCCACTGTTGCCGACTTCACCCGGCACTACGGCTTTGCCACGCCCGCCCATCCTCAGATGGCTGTTATCGATTTGGCGCAGTATCCGCTCACCCAGTTTCCCGCCAGGCCGGCTCTGCGGCATCTCTACCTGATGCTACTGAAGCGCCACTTTCACGGCCAGCTTCCCTACGGGCAACAGGCCTACGACTACCAGCGGGGCGTGCTGGGGTTTTATGCGCCCGGCCAGCCCGTGCAGCTGTGCCCCGCCGAGGCGGCTGCGCCCCCGCAGGGCTGGTTGGTAGTGTTTCACCCCGATCTGCTACCCCGGTCGCCAGTGGGCATGGGCAGTTACCCGTTTTTCGCGTATCGTGTGCAGCAGGCGCTCTCGCTCACGACCAGTGAGGAAGCCCAGCTGCTGTACGCTGTGCAGGGGCTTCGTCAGGAAACGGAGCAGCCCACCGACGCGTTTAGCACGCCGCTGTTGCAGGCGCAGTTGGGCGTGGTGCTGCAATACGCCAGTCGATTCTACCACCGCCAGTTTCCGGTTCCGCCAGCCGGCGGCCCTGACCTGCTCAGCCGCTTTGAGGCGCTGCTGACCCGGTATCTGGAAAACCTGGGTGAGCAGCCGCTACCGACCGTGCAGCAGTTCGCGGAAGCCCTGCACGTATCGCCAGCTTACCTGGGCGACGTGATGCGCGTGCATACGGGGCAGAATGCGCAGCAATACCTGCATCAGGCGCTGCTCGAAAAAGCACGGGGCCTGCTGCTGAGCACGCGGCTCAGCGTCCGCGAAATAGCCTTTGCCCTGGGTTTTGAGAGCCCATCATACTTCAGCCGGCTGTTCAGGCAAAAAACCGGCTACTCCCCCGTGGCGTTTCGGCAGCGGGCCCGCGCCCAGTTTGCGGCTTGAGGCAGGGTGGTGCATGGCCTGCCGGGACATCGACGCACCAATCCAACCGTTACCCCAGCAAGTGAATGCGGTTCTTGAGTTCATCCTTGCAGGACCGGCTTACGGGCACGTACTCCGTGCCCAGCAGCACGCTGCTTTCCTCGTAGGCCTGCACGTGGTCCAGGTTGACGATGTGGGAGCGGTGGGTCTTCAGGAACTGGTCGGGCAGCTTTTGCTCCAGCTCCTTGAGGGTGGAGTCAAACACGAATCGCTCCCGCACCGTGTGCAGGCGCACGTAGTTCTGCAGGGCCTCGAAGTAGAGAATGTCGCCGAGCAGCACCTTCACGTGGCCCGAGCCCTTGCGCACGAACAGGTAGTCCTTGAACTTGGGGCAGCGCTCGGCGGGGCCCAGCACCTCTGTGCCGGCATCGGCCGGGTCCAGCACCGGTCCTACCGGCCCGGCCTGGTAGGCGTTGAACAGGGCCAGCTCAATCTGCACCCGCAGCGAGTCATCGGTGAAGGGCTTAACCAGAAAGCCGTAGGGCTGGGCCAGCTTGGCCCGGTTCAGGGTAGCCGAGTCGGAGCGGGCCGTCAGAAACACCACCGGCACGGCAAACTGCCGCCGCACGAGCAGCGCGGCCGCGATGCCGTCGCAGTCCCCGGCAATGTTGATGTCCATCAGCACCAGCTCCACGGGCTGGGTGGCCAGCACCTGCAGCGCCTCGTCGCTGCTTTCCACGGGCGGCAGGGGCACGTGGCCCAGCCGGAGTAGGGTGCGCTCAATCTCGGCGGCAATCAGCAGTTCGTCTTCCACGATGAGGATAGTGGCCATAGCATCGGTTTAGGGCCCGGTGAGCGGCCAACCTAGGTGCTGGCCACCACTACCCGGGTGCCCGTGGGTAGATTAGGAACAGTCGATACGCTGGCTTTTAACTGTCGAGCCAGCGTGTTAACCAACTCCAGCCCCAGCGAATGAGTTTCCTGGGTGCTGGTCGCCGCCGCCTCGTCTACGCTCGCTCCTGCCCCATCGTCCTGAACCGCAAGCCGAAAGCCGGCCTCACTTTTTTCCAGGATAACGGCCAGTTCACCCTGGTCGCGGCCCTGAAAGGCGTGCTTGTACGCGTTGGTCACCAACTCGTTGACGACCAGTCCCAGGGCACTGGCCTCCTTGGGATCCATCACCAGCGGCGCCAGGCGGCTGCTCACCTGAATGCGCTGCCGGGGCGTGGTAAGCGAGCGGTGCAGGGAATCCAGCAACTCGCTCAGGTACTCGTCCATGCGCACCTGCGAGAGATTGTCGGCCCGGTACAGGAACTCGTGCACCAGGGCCATGCTCTGGATACGGGCCCGGGAGCTGGCCAGGGCCTGCTGCAACACGGGATTTGGCAAAACACTACCCTGCCAGGCCAGCAGGCTGCTGACCAGCTGCAGGTTGTTTTTGACGCGGTGGTGGATTTCCTGCAGCAGCACCTCCTTCTCGACCACGGCTTGGCTGTTGGCCTCATTGGCCAGGGCCAGCAGGGCTTTCTGCCGCCGCAGCCGCCAGTAGAGGCCGCCGCCCACGCCGATGGTCGTGGCCAGGCCACCCAGCAGCAGCCAGAGCGAGTGCAGCTGGGCCCGCTGGCTACGCTGCTCGAACTCGGCCGCCTTCTTCTGCTCGGTGAGCAGCTGCACGTCGTAGCGCACCTGCAGCTGGGCCAGTTCCCGGGCCTTGTTCTCATTGAAAAGGGAGTCCCGCAGAGTTTGGGACCGGGCGTCGAACTCGTCGGCCCGGCGGGGGCGTTTCTGGTCGGCGTAGGCCCGGGCCAGACTGGATAGGGCGTCGGCCTCGTCATCGGGCATCCTACCCGCCCGGGCCAGGCGCAATGCCCGCTCGGCCATTTGCTGAGCCGTCCTGGGGCGGCCCTGCAGCCGGCGAACCCGCGCCAGGGCCAGGGCCGCGCGGGCAGCATCGGCCTCCTGGTCATAGCGCTGAAACACGCTCAGGGCACGTTGTAGCTCCACGGCGGCCGCCTGCAGACTGCGGCGCGAGACCGGCTGGCGTTCGGCGTAGATGGCCCCGCGCAGCTGATAGACCCGCCCCAGCCCCTGGCCGTCCGCGGCGTGGCGCAACTGCGGCAGTGCCCGTGACGCGTAGTACAGGGTAGAGTCGGGCTGGCGGAGTGCTAGGTGGGTGTCCGCCAGGTGGAGCAGCAAATTGCCCCGCTCCCCGGCTGCTACGGCCGCCGTGGCGGCCTGCTGCCGGTAGGCCTGACGCAGGTAGCGCAGGCCGGCGGCCCCGTCCTTGGTGGCTACGGCCACCAGCCCCATGGTCTGGATAAAGCGCCACTGCTCGCCGGGAAGATGGGCGCGGGTCAGCTCGACGCCCTGCTGACTGTAGCGCATGGCCGCCGCATAGTCAGCCGCCCGCTCGCAGTTTACCACCAGCTGGTACAGGGCGTCAGTTGCCCCTGACCAGTCTCGCCGGCGCCGGGCAAAGGTTACGGCCTGCTCTCCTACCCGGCGAGCTTCGGCCACATCCTGGGCAAATAGCCTGTCGCTTAAAGCCAGCAGCGCCTGCAAGCGCACGGAGTCCGGCAGCGGGGCGTGGCGCACCAAGGCCCGCAGCGAGTCGATAGTTTGCGGCGTCTTGGGTGCCCTATTGGAAGATGGTGTCCGGGTATTGGCCCAGGCGCCGGGGCTGACCAGTAGCAGGCCGAGCACGGCCCCGATAGCACCGCCCTTCACGCGGTAACGGATTTCGGGTAAGGTCTTAATGGAGAGAACAGTTGTGTAGACATAGCGGGTTGGTAGTTGAGCCCCCTCCCCTACCCCACCGCTAAGTGGAGTATTGGGAAAAGGCCAGAGCGGGAAACGGAACGGCCAGCTCAACCAGAGAAGGTGAGCCGGCCGCTATACGTGTGCAAACGTCCTGGGATACCAGTACGCCCTATTTTTTGGGTGCCATCATCTGGCGAATCTGCTTTTTCATTGCTTTCTGCAGCTGGGCCTCGTGCTCCTGACGAAAGCGATTCAGAATGTTATGAATGATATCCGGAGCCGACGCTCCCCCGCCCAGGATAAAGCCGAGCTGGGTGAAATACTGCTGGTGGTCGGCCGTGATGCGCAGGGTAGTCGTCTTCTTTTCCGCCGACGGCACAAACAGCTGCGCCAGGTCAAGCTCCCCTCCCCCTGCCATGACCGGCGCAGGGGTGGGTAGCTCATCATCGGTTTCTGCTTCGTCATCCTCTTCCGGGGCCCTAGCCGGAGCTGGGGAAGGCACTGGTGCGGGGACGGCCGCGCGGGGCTTCTCCCCTACCGGAACCGTTGCTGCGGGTTCTATTGCCTGAACGGGGGCCGCAGGTACGGCCGCCACCTCTGGGGCAGGTGCCGCCTTTTTTCCCGCGGGTTCCTTTGCTGCAGCTGGCCGTAGGGTTACGGCAACAGGAGGAGTAGCCGGCGCCGCAAGAGTTTCCGGAGCTGCAGGGGTGGGTGCTTGGGCAGGAGCTGGCGCGAGTGCCTCTGGCCGGGGCGCGTCGCCCATCAGGCTGAACGCGGCGACGCCCGAGGTCAGGGCCGCTAATTCACGCTGGCGCCGCTCGGCCGCGGCTTCTTTGGATTCGGGTGTTTTCTTGGCCATGGGAGCGGGCGTTAGTTAGCGTTGTCGTCGAGGGTTTCAAGGGCAGCGGGGGCGGGCTGCTCAAATTCCGTGGGCGTGAAGTTGATGGTTTTGCCCGAGGGGGTAACCGCGCCCTTGCCGAGCACTAACTCCAGAATCTCGGTAATGAGGCTGCCCAGGCCGAGTTTGCCCAGCTCCTTTTCCGGCATTGGAAACATGGTGGAGCGCTTGTCCTTGATGCTGACCAGCGACTCTACCCGGCTGTTGAGCAGCGGGTAGCCCTTTTCACGAAACAGCTCGGCGGTCTTCGTGTAAACCGTCCGTTTCTCCGCCTTGAGGAATTTGTTCCAGAAGGCGTAAAAGCCTGCCAGGTTGGATTCCGGGCGCTGCTCATGGGTGAAGTTGCCCAGGATGTGCATGTAGGACATCGTGGAGGCAATGGTGCCCATGTCCGGCTCCATAGGCAGGAAGATGTAGTCCACCCGCTCCAGCAGCTCGCTCAACCCCACGACGTTGACCGTACCGGGTGTATCCACCAGGATAAAATCGAACTCTTTCTCGGCCAGGGTGTCAATCGCCTCTACGGCCTTTTCCACGCTCGAGATGGCAATCGGGTACGGCGTTACCCCTTGCTTGATGAGCCGCTCCTGAAAAGCCACGTCGGATTGCAGAAGCTGCTGCTCGTGGTTGCGGTAGGCGTGCAGGGTGTTCTGCGGATAGTCGCAGTCAAGCATCGCCACTTTGTAACCGTAAAGGTAGCATAGCGCCGAGGCGACATGCGTGCCGATGGTGGATTTGCCAGCTCCACCCTTCTGAGTGGCAAAGGCAATTACCCGAGTATTCATCATTGGGTGAAGGGGTTTAAAAAGTTGGTAGGCGTTAGAGATGCTTCACTATATCTATGAAGCGATGCTTCTTTGCTTCAATACGTCATCGCCTCCTAAAAATACATGAAGCGTTGAAGTTGCGAAGCGATGAAGCAATGTATCGATGATTCACTGCTTTGTCAAATAAATGAGTTCTTGAAACAAAGAAGCGCTGCCTCAAAGATATACAGCTTCATTGAATTACCGAAGTGCAGAAACGAGATTTCATTGTAACATTGCTTCAATGTCTTGATGAAGCATTGAAGCATACACTATCAGAAGCATAGACTCATTGAAGCATATAATCAATGAATTGTTGATGCACTGAAGCATAAAAGCACATGCTATATGAAGCATAGATATAATGAAGCATTGAAGCAAAAAAAATAACTATTTATTTACGAAGTATTGAAGCGCTGAAGCATAGAAGCAATAATCATGATTAATTAAATTATACGCTGGCACCTGTTTGATGCTCTGAAGCATTGAAGCGCTGCTTCCTTGAAGTGTTATCACGGCATATAGTACTTAAGATGTGTTCATGGGCTTGAGCCCGCCGATACTGCACTTTGCTACACTCTTTTATGCTTCGTTGAAGCACTGAAACAATGAAGCTAAGAAGCATCAAAACCTTAATCCTAGCCCCGACCAACGTTCTCGTTCAATCCAGTCGTTCATCGATAAGCAAGCCATGTCATTGTCCGGACAAAATGCGCTTGCCCGTTTCAATGACACCGCCATATTCGCAGGCTCACAGGGCTTGGCTTGCTAACTTTAGCTGCTTAGATTTACGTAATAGGTTTGCAGCTGATTTTTGGTAGCCTATTCATCATCAAGTGTAGTAAACAGCTCATGGAAGAAGAAAAGCCAGACGAAACAACTACCGAGGCCGCGCGCACGCTGCGCATTGATGTACGGGTGAGTCCGGATGAGAAAAAGGAACTGCAAGAGCAAGCGCAGGCAGCCGGTTACAAAAAGGTATCAGCGTATTTGCGTGATGTTGGACGGGGCGCAGAGATAAAGGAAAGTGTGCCGCCGGACTTACGGCGGCAGTTGGTTAGCATTGGTACTAATCTTAATCAGATTGCCCGCCTGGCCCAGGCCGGAAAGTCGTTTAGCAACCACGAGGCGCAGCTGGTAGAGGCGCTTAAAATTATCAGAGGGTACTTGGTATGATTGCGAAAACCATCGCGGGTAGCGACTTTGAGGGTGCGCTAACGTACGGGGCTGGGCAGCGGCAGGGGAGGAGTAAGGAGCCAGGAGACGCGATCCTTTTAGTGGTATCCAATGTGATTCCCGGGAGCCCGAAAGAGATGGCGCAGGATATGCAGGCCGTGGCGGCGCGGAGTAAGCGCGTGCAGAAGCCCGTGTGGCATACGGTGCTGTCGTGGAAGGCCGGCGAGATCGTGAGCCAGGCGCAAAAGGTAGCGGCGGCCAAGCGCTACTGCGAGCTGATGGGAGCCCCGATTGACCGGCACCAGGTGGTGGTGTACGAGCACCGGGATAAGCAACACGCTCACGTGCACATCTACCTGAACCGGGTGCCGATTGACGGCGGCCCGGCGTTGCGCACGGATAATAATTTCTATCGTCAGCCAGCTGTCACGCGGCAGATAAGCCAGGAGCTGGGCATGGATCCGTTGCCCGAAAGGCGGCGTAGTTTGAAGGCACTAGACCCCACCAAAGAAGCGGCGCGGCAGCGGGTAAGCCAGGTGCTGGCGCAGCTGCTGCAGCAGCCGGATAGGGGAGGGGAGCAATGGCTGGCGTTGCAATTGCACCAGCTGGCCATTGAAATTCGCTACACCCACGACAAGGGCGGGGTGCTGCGCGGCGTCAGCTTTGCAACGGAAGGCGTGGCCCTGCGGGGCCAGGAAGTAGGTTACAAAGGCGCGCAGCTGCGGGAGGCCCTGGCCGCGCCCGTGAAGCCGGCCATGGAGCCGGCGGTTGAGCGGAAGGCCCGCCCCGAGGTATCAACCACGTTGCCTCAGCCGGCGCCGCCTGAACGGACGAAGCAAGCCCGCCGGAAGGGGCATAGGTAGTAGGCAGGGCAAGGGGTGTCAACATTCGTGTGGTGAGCGTGCACCTCACCGCTGACTTTCGGCCGCTCGTCAAGTAATCCGCGCCAGAGGTCAGGCAGGAAAGTAAGTTGCTTGATTCACCAAGTGGTTCAAGCGATGGAAGACGAAAAAGGATTACGGAAAATCATGGAGTTTATGCGCCTGCTGGCCATCGGCCTAGTGGCCGTAAACATCTACTACTACTGCTTCGGCTACTTCCGCGCTCTGGGCTGGACGACGGGCGTGGTGGAGCACCTGCTGGAAAGCTTTACGCGCAATACATTTCTGTTCAAAGCCAGCTGGGTGAGCAAGAGCCTGGCCGTGGTACTGCTGCTGCTCAGCTGCCTTGGCACGCGGGGGCGGGCTAGTCAGGAACTCAAAGGCCGGACGGTAGCCGGTTCCGCCGCGCTGGGGCTCCTGCTGCTATTCGGGTCGGATATGGTGCGCGGGCTGACGCTGGGGGCGGGGATGACGACGGTGCTTTACGCCGGACTGCTGACGGTTGGCTTTCTGCTCTTGTTGAGCGCCGGGGCGTGGCTGAGCCGGCTGTTCAACAACGACTTGCTGAAGGACATCTTCAACAAGGAAAACGAGAGCTTCCCGCAGGAGGAGCGGCTGATGGAAAACGACTACTCGGTGAATCTGCGCACCGAGTACTGGCTGCGCGGCAAGAAGCACCGCGGCTGGCTGAACGTG
Source organism: Hymenobacter sp. 102 (assembly GCF_049949205.1). NCBI lineage: Bacteria > Pseudomonadati > Bacteroidota > Cytophagia > Cytophagales > Hymenobacteraceae > Hymenobacter > Hymenobacter sp. 102. The sequence continues at coordinate 184,956 of NZ_CP188173.1, read as the reverse complement.
GTGAATCCGTTCCGGGCCACGATGGTACTGGGCACGCCCGGCTCGGGCAAGAGCTTTGCCATCATCAACGAGTTTATCCGGCAGCACTTAGCCAAGGGCTTCTGCATGTACATCTACGACTACAAGTTTGACGACCTGAGCCGCATCTGCTACAACACGCTGCTGCGCCACCAGGACAAGTTTGACCGGCCGGTGGGCTTCTACGTCATTAACTTCGATAACCCGCGCAAAAGCCACCGCTGCAACCCGCTGCTGCCCGAGTTGATGACCGACATCGTGGACGCCTACGAAAGCGCGTCGACTATCATGCTGAACCTGAACAAGAGCTGGATTCAGAAGCAGGGCGACTTTTTCGTAGAATCGCCCATCAACTTCGTGGCGGCCATCATCTGGTTTTTGAAGCTGTTCGAGAAGGGCAAGTACTGCACCTTCCCCCACGTCATCGAGTTTCTGAGCCGCGACTACGAGGAGATTTTCCCGGTGCTGGCCTCCTACCCGGAAATTGAGAACCTGGTCAAGCCGTTCGTGTCGGCGTTTCAGAAGGACGCCATCGAGCAGCTGGAAGGACAGATTGCCTCGGCCCGGATTCCGCTGAGCCGGCTGGCGTCGCCCCAGCTCTACTGGGTGATGTCGGGCAACGACTTTACGCTCGATATCAACAGCAACGAGGAGCCCAAGGTGTTGTGCGTGGGCAACAACCCCGAGCGGCAGGCCATCTACGGCGCCGCGCTAGGCCTCTACAACGCCCGGCTGGTGAAGCTGGTCAACCAGAAGGGCAAGCGCAAATCCTCGCTAATCATCGACGAGCTGCCCACCATCTACTTCAAGGGGCTGGATAACCTCATTGCCACGGCCCGCAGCAATAAGGTGAGCACCTGCCTGGGCTTCCAGGACTTCTCGCAGCTGGAGCGCGACTACGGGCAGAAGGAGGCCGAGGTCATCAAGAACACGGTGGGCAACGTGTTCAGTGGGCAGGTGTCGGGTAATAGCGGGAAATGGCTAAGCGAGCGGTTCGGCAAGATTCTGCAGCGGCGCCAGAGCCTGAGCATCAATATGCGTGAGACGAGCACCAGCCTTTCCACGCAGATGGACAGCATGATTCCAGCTAGTACCATTGCCAACCTCACCCAGGGTAATTTCGTGGGAGCGGTAGCCGACAACTTCGGCGAGGAAATCGACCAGAAGGTGTTTCACGCCCGCATCCAGGTAGACGTGAAGGCCGTAGCGGCGGAAGCCAGCGGCTACCAGCCCATCCCTGATATTACCAGCTTCATCAATCCGACTACGGGCAAGGACGAGGCCGAGGAGATGATTAAGGCCAACTTCAACCGGGTGAAAACGGACGTGAAAGAGCTATGCGCCCGCGAACTGACCCGCATCAAGCAGGACCCAGCATTGCGCCATCTGATTAAGGAAAAGGCCGAGCAGTAGGATCATTCATAGTGCGGTGGTGGGCCTGCCTGAGGATGCCGTTCGTGTACCCAGCCGGCACCTTACCCCCCAATTCCGACCACTCGTCAAGTTTCTGCTCCGCGCCTAGTGGTGGCTGATAGGTTTGCACAAGTCGAATTCCGGGCTGCCCGGCCCCGTGCTAAGCGGTCAGGGTGGCTTTTTCCTTCCTCTATTCCACTTTCCAATGGCTGAGCAAGATGACGAGATGACCCCAGCGTCGGTGCCCCAGATAAAGTCCGGCGACGCAAACGAATCTTTGACTACGGGGCAGGCGCAAACCCCGCCGCAACCCGTACCCCAGGCCGAGGAGGTGGCCCTACCTCCAGGCGTTGCGCCGGCCGGGGATAAAGCTCCTGCGGCGTTGACACCCGATGAGCAGCCGAGCAAGGCCCCGCAGGCGCAGACCACAGCGGTATGGGAGGGGCAGGAGGCCCCCACTGCCGACCCTGCTACCGATGCAATGGCTACAGCGCCCGTGGGCGAATTGCGCATCACCTGGCAGCAGAAGGGCGATGAGGTAGCCCCGTTGCTGGAAATGCGCGCTTACCTCGACCAACTGCGGGAAGCCGGCGTGGCCGTGGGAGCGCTGCAGTTCGAGCGTAACCCGGCGGGCAAACTCACGGGGGGCTTTGCGGTCAGCTACGACCCCGAATCCAACAAGCTGGGTCAGCTGGAGGCGACATTACAGGGCTTCCGGCAGATAGGGAATGGCGTGGGCGTGGTGGAAAAGCCGGAGCAGGCGGCCGCCCGCCGGCAGGAGGCGGGCTACGATGACGGCTACGAGCCCCCGCGCAGCAAGCAGGTGCGGCAGGCCTTCGGCGCCGGGCAGTGGGACGCACTGAGCGCCCAGCTCGCGGCCGTGCCCAAGCACGCGCTAACCGTTCCGGAGCAGGGGCAGCAGGCCGCAGCCGAGCAGCGCGTGCAGCAGCTGGCCCAGCAGCAGGGCAAAACCACCGAGCAGGTGCTGCGCGACGGGAAAAGCATTTTTGACATTGACACCAGCGGCAACCCGGCGTCAGCCTTTCTGAAGAACTTCTATGCCCATCTGAATGGCGGCCCCAAAACCCGGCAGCACCTGGAAGTGGACTATGAGCAAACCCGCCAGGATTTGCAGGCGCGCCTGCTTCGTAAGGCAGGGACTGCCCAGGCGGAAGTGATGCCCGACCAGGCGCCAGCTGCCCTAGGTGCCCACGCAGTGGCCGTCGCCGACGCCGGCAAGCCGGCTCCGGCCGAGGTGGTAGCCCCGCCGGCCCCCAGTGCCCCGCCATTCCAGGCCAGCGACGTGCCGCAGCAGGTGCTGGCTTCGCTGGGCCTGACCCTGCAAATGCTGGAGCAGAGCGGGCAGCTGGAAAAGCTGCTGAGCGGGCGGCAAACTGACTTGCTGGCCATGCAGGTGACGGGCCGGCCGGACCAGGACCCCATTGGGTTTGCGGGGAAGATGGTGCTGCACCGCGAAGCCGACGGCACGGCTACCCTGAAAATGGAGTTGCCTCAGGCCCGGCTGGTGATTCCCAATGAGATTGGAGGAATGCCCTTCACGCCCGAGCAGCGGCAACGACTGGAAGCCGAGGGCAACGCCGGCCTGCTGCGCGGCCTCAAGGACGAGCAGGGCCGCACCTACAACGGTTACGTAGCCGTGGACAAGGCCATGAACAAGGTGGTGATTCTGCCCGAGGACAAGGTGACGCTGCACGATACTATTGCCGGCGTCAAGCTCACGCCCGAGCAGAGCCACGACCTGCGCGAGGGCAAAGTCGTGGCCCTGGCCGGCATGGCCAGCGGCGACGGTGGCCGGCAATTCGACGGCACCGTGCAGGTAAATGCTGCTAAGGCCTGCATCGAGGTGCGCCCCGCCTCGCACGAGCTAATCCAGCGCCAGGCGCCGCAGGTGCAGCAAACGGTACCGGGTGCTACCAAGATGGTGGTGGCCACGCCGGCCAAGGAGCAAACGACGCAGGTGAAAACCCGGGGTCCGCGCCACTAAGCGGGCCAACTGCTTCCACGCCATCATCTATTCACCCCAAGCCCGGAAGCTCTTTTCCGGGCTTCTTTTTTCTGGGCTGCCCCCGGTCTAACCCATCCCCAAGCCATGGAACACGAGCTGACTTTTCAAAAAATCAAGGAGCAGGTGGAGTTGCCCGAACTGCTGAGTCATTTTGGCTACACCCTGAAAAAAGGCGAGCACCTGGGGCGGGGCAAGTGGCATGTATTCGAGGGCGACGATACCCTGGTCGTGTTTAAGGGCCGGGGCGGCGACTGGATGTATTTCAACGCCCAGGATGACCGCGACAAGGGCAGCATCATCGACTGGATGAAGAACCGGGTAAGCTCGGGACGTATTGCCGGCATTACCCAGGCGCCGGGTCGTACTCTGTGGCAGGCAGTCAACGACCACTTCCGCGCCTACCTGAGCCTGCCCGAGCCGCAGCGGCCCCGGCTCGATTTGCCGCCCATCGCCGAAACCGCGCCCGGCGAGAAGTTCCACAGCATCTTCACCAAGGACTGCCGGCCGCTGGAAGACACCACCTACCTCGAAGGGCGGGGCATCAGTCAGGCTACGCTGCGGCACCCGCAGTTCGTCGGGCGCATACTCAACCACCGGCACACCGTGCAGCGGGCTGGTCTGCCGCCCAAGACCTTCGTCAACACGGCCTTCCCGGCCTACCACGAAGGGCGGGTGGTAGGGCTGGAGCTGAAAGGCGAAGGCTTCAAGGGGCAGGCGCCGGAAAGCCAGTTTTCCCGCTCATTGTGGCTGAGCCGGCTGCCCGAGGGCCGGCCGGCGGCGGTGCTTATAGTCAGCGAGTCGGCTCTGGATACGCTGTCCTACGCGCAGCTGCACCCCCAGGAAAGCGCCCTCTACGCTTCCACCGCCGGCACGCTCACCCAGAATAAGATTTTCGAGCTGCAGCGGCTGCTGCGCGAGGAGCAGATTCCGGCCATCCGGGCTGCCTTTGATAATGACACCCAGGGGCACCATTTCGACACGCGGCTCTTGGCGGGCCTGGCCAGCGACCAGAATCCGATGAAAGTGGTGCGCGAGCATGAGCACCAGCTGACCGTCGAAATCATGGCGCCCCAGCCGGCCGGCGTGCAGGCATTGAGCCGCCGGTTGCAGGCGTACAACGAGCAGACGAGTCAGCAGTTCAGCCAGGCTAATGGAGCCCCCGGTACGCCGGCCACGAGCCCGACCCTGCGCGATGAGCTGATACACTCCCAGAAGCTGGGCGCCCACACCTACCAGTTTCACCTGCCCATGAGCCCGGGGGCGCTGCACGCCTTCAATCAGGCGGCCAGCCAGACGCTGGCCTTCGAGCACCGGGTGGAACTCGTGAAAAGCCAGGGCAAGGACTGGAACCAGGATCTAAAGCAGGACCAGTTGCAGCAGGTGGTGCGGCGCGAGCTGGGTGACGTGGACGAGGACCAGTACGGCTTCGGCCAGCAGCACTGGGACAACCCGGAAATAAGCGGCAGCGGGAATATTGCCCAGCTGCACCAAGCCCAGGCCGAGGCCCGGACCCAAGGGGAGCGGCTGCTAGTGGTAGAGCTGCGCGAAAGCCGGGACGAAACGGCGCTGCTACCCACCCTGCGCGAGAATCTGGAGCGCATCGGCCTGCACATCGACCACGCCATCCGGCAGCCGTCCGGCGTAGCCCGCGAAATACTAACGGAACTGACCTTGCGCTACCCCGTCCAATCACCCCAGTTGCCGGCCATCAGCGACGCAGTGGATGCGCTCCGGCAGAATCCACGGGTCACGGTGGTAGAATCCGGGCAGGACGCGGTGGAGCGTCGGCAGCTAGCCGCCGCCCGGGAGCAGGAGCGCCAAGCTGGCCCGCCATTGCGGCCCAGTGACTCCCCCGCCCGTGACCAAGCCCGTCAGGACTTTATCGAGGCGGCGCGGCAGCTAGTCCGCGAGCTGCGCGTGTGCGCCGCCGGCTTGGAGGCCGCCCGACTGCAGGAAGTCAGCAAGCAGTTGCTGACCCGGCCGGCGCTGACGGGTATTAACCAAGAGAATGTCGCAAGGGTTCTGGCAGTGGTGGATACGCTGGGCACGCTGAAAACCAGCCCCGCCGTATTGCAGTTGCGCCAAGCGGCGCAGCTGCTGCAAGCGTCCAAGCCCCCAACTCCGGAAAACCGTCCCCGGACCAGCCCCCGGTGGTAGGGGTTGCCAGGTGCCATGCGTCGAGAAGTTTACTAGCTAATGAGGGAGGCTAGTATCAGAAGCATTGACTGCTATCCGGCAATCTTCAATTTCCCGCTGCCGCATCCGGAAGCGTAGCCACCCGGTGAGCAGCACAACGCCGGCAGCCCCAACCGCCCAGTAGCCCAACGAACCCGCGCGCACCGGATGGAGTTGAATCAAGGCCAGACCGAAGCCCAGCATAGCCAGGCTGGTACGTACATAAGTGAGAAACGTGCGCTCGTTGGCCATGCGGGTGCGGGCCGCGGCCAGGCCCTGCTGGTCGTAATTGGGTGGTAACGGGGAAAGTTCAGGCATGCGGGAGCAGTATAGCGAAAGCCCGGGCTACCCCGGGCATTACACCACTACGAACGTCGCGTGCGGATGAACGACCATGGGCCGGTGCTGGGTTAGATAGGCCCGCATAACGGCTACCACGTGCTGCCCGGTTTTGCGGCGGTTACGGCCAACCTGATGCGGTACGCCCTGGGAGGTGATATACGCGGCCGTATAAGTCCGTTCCGGGTCCAGGGGCTGGTCTTTGATAAACACCGTTTGCAAGCGGCTGCCCTTGGGGTTCTCGGCTTTGAAGTACGCTTTCAGGCCCAGCGCCCGCTTCACGTAGCCGCCCATCTGGTGCAGCGGGTCCTGGCTATAGGTGCTCTCCAGGTTCTTCTCCAGCATCTGGCGCAACTCCGCGCCGGTGAGCTCGACCGTTTCAATCTCCGAGTCCATCGGCACCAGATCGTAGAGGTCGTTGAGCTGCACCGGGCCGGGAGGTATGGGCGCCCCGTAGCGCCAGCCGTTGGAGAAGTACAGGTCGGCGGGCACCAGCGCCCGGATGCTGGCCAACAGAAAATCGTCGGCCGGGCATTCCACCGACGTGCCCCGGTGCAGCCCGGTAGCGGTGACGCCCACCACCTCGCGCAGGCTGGCATAGGGCAGCAGGGCCGCGTCGATGCGCGCCTACAGAGCCGGGTCGGGCGTCAGGTCCGCGCTGACTTCCCGCAACTCATGGTCGTGGGCGGTGACGCGACCGTTTTCCACGGTGAGCGTGAGGCGGCCGACAAAGGAGCCGTGGGCCCCGGACTGCATAACCAGACAGTCGCCCGCGCGGAAGGGTTCGTAGAGGCGGTTGTGGGTGTGGCTGCTCAGGCACACGTCCACGCCGGGGTGCGCCTGCAGCAGGGCTACGTCCTGCGGGAAGCCGCAGTGGGAAAGCAATACTACCAGGTCGGCGCGCTCTGGGCCGCGCAGTTCGGCCACGTAGCGGGGCAGCTCCGCCGTGCCATCGGTGAAGCGCAGGCCCTCACCGAAATGGGCCGGCATGGTTTTGTCGACGATGGGGCAGGCCAGGCCGATGACGCCCACGCGCAGGCCAGCCGTTTCGTAGACCTGATACTGCGGATACACCAATTCGCCCGAGGCTTTCTCATACACATTGGCGGCCAGCAGGGGGTAATTCAGCTGCTTAACCAACTGGCGCAGCCGGTTTGGTCCATAGGCAAAATCCCAGTGGGCCGTCATACCGGCCACGCTCAACTCGTTGAGGATGGGCACCAGAATCTCGCCCTGGGTATCCACCACCGGCCGGGTGCCGTGAAACGTGTCGCCCCCGTCGAAAAGCAGATTTTCTGGGTATTGCTGGCGCCACTGCTGCAGCAGGGTGGCAATGCGGGCGTAGCCCCCACAAGGACGGTACTCGGGGCCGGTGGGCCCGTAAAACAGCTCTTGGTGCAGGTTCAGGTAGCCATGCACGTCGTTAAGCTGGAAGAAGGAGAGGGTGGTGCCCATAGTGAATTGCAAGGCTAAAAATCTTCCAGCATGCCGCCTGCATCCTCGTACACGATGGGCTCTGGAAACTGGATTCCGTGGTGGTCAGTTAGATATTGCCGGCTCAACAACTTAACCAAGTACTGCGCTTCGGATAATGGCATCGGATTGGCAGGCGGTTGGTTGTTGCTAGGGCCGTGACGCGCTAGCAAGCCCGAAGCGCCGAAGTTGTCCGCTGTGCGGGTGAACAGTTTGTACTTGGCGTTGGAAATGCCCGCCGTCTGTAGAAGACCGTCAAAGTCACTTTCATAATGGCGCAGCGTATCCACAATGGCGTAGAGCGTGCGTAAGTCCAGTTCCTGGCCCAGTTGGGTCAATAGCGTAAGCACATCGGGCTCCGTGCGGGCAAGCAGCAAGGCTTGGCTCATCGGGCCGCTGCTGTAAACCGGATGCACTGGCTCAGCCAGCACAGTGGCCGTGTAAGGATGCTTACTTGGCTCATCCGGCGTTTCGGAGTCGAGCCCTTTATCAGCCCATAAATCATACAGATTATAAAGCACCGGACGTGCTGACCCAAAAGGTGAATTGGGAGATAAAGAGGCCAGTACGTAAATGCCATGGAACATATCAAGCAACTGCCGGGCCCTTCCCCAAACCTGCGCTGGCTCACTTAATTCGTCCAGATGAGCAGATGTGAAAAAGAACTGAGGAGCACCGCTGTCGTACTCCTCGTTCATAAATGCCAGATCTGGACTAGGGTTGTGTGCAGATAAGTCAAAGAGTAGTGGATGCGAGTAGCCCCGAATGGCAAAGCGGTAGTGGTAACCTTTCATAAGGTAGGTGTAGCAAGGCCAGTGTTAGCCTGATTAGAGTTAACTAGGCCATACGGCTCTGCCGTGGGCACGTTCAGGCAACAACCTGGCTCTATGCGGTTATAGGCAGCAACCAGAAAGATTACGCTTTGCCGGCCAGAAGGTACCCGAAAACCCGGCAATTACATCTTCCAGCCGCTGGGCGTGAAAGGCATCATGCCCGTGGCCTTCCAGGTAGGAGTCGATGCAGTAGACGGGAACCGGGGCCGTTTTCACGCGCAGCGTAGTAAGGGCCGGAACAGGTAGGAGCTTAGCGGCCGAACCAGACGCGTACTACTCAGGTGAAAGGTTGAAGCGGGCCGGGCGCAACTGCCGGTGAAGGCGTCTACGCTATCCGGCGCGGGCAGGCAGTACATGCGGCGGCGAATGACGAGAGAGGAAAGTACTGTTAGCCCTCCGATGGCAGCCAGGGCGGCCCCCAGGCCCAGCGTATCGGCCAGTATGCCCGTAAGCAAGGCGCCGATGGCGTAGCCCACGTCCCGCCAGAGGCGGAAGATGCCTACGCTGTGGGCCCGCTGGGCCAGGGGGGCATACTCGGCAATAGCTGCCAGAAAGGTGGGATATACCAAGGCCGTACCGGCCCCTAGCAGGCCTGCCAGCAGTAGAAACACCGGGTAAGAAGAAGTAAACAGCATAGCCAGCAGCACTGCCCCCTGCAGCAGCATGCCCCAGAAGAGCAGGTCTTTTTTGCAGAGCCGGTCGGCCAACGGGCCGGTCACCAGCTGGCCCAGCCCCCACACGGCCGGGTACACGGCGGCCACGGTACCAATCTGGGTGAGGGTAAAGCCTTTGCTGGCTAGTAGCAGTGGCAGCAAACCCCAGACCATGCCGTCGTTGAGGTTGTTGACCAGCCCGGCCTGCGTGACGGAGCCCAGGTTGGGGTGGCGCCACGTTACATCCCAGAAAGAGAGGGGCGGCCCAGCTGAGCTGCCGGCCGGAGCCTGAGCCGCTTCCAGGGCCACGTGGTGGCGCGTATCGCGTACCAGCAGGGAGCCCAGCAAGCCCAGCACAGCCAGGACGATGCCCAGATAAAAGGGATAAGGCCGCAGGCCGTACTCGGTGGCCAGCCAGCCCGAGGCAAACGCCGTAGCGGCCACGGCCAGATAGCCGGCCGACTCGTTCAGGCCCATGGCCAGCCCGCGCTGCTTGGAGCCCACCAGGTCAATCTTCATCACCACGGTGCTCGACCAGGCCAGGCCCTGATTCAGGCCCAGCAACACGTTGGCGAAAATCACCCAGCCCCAGGAAGGGGCCCAGAGTAGCAGCAGAGGCACGGGCAGGCCAATGAGCCAACCAATAACCAGCAGGTTTCGGCGCCCCACCGTATTGGCCCAGGCCCCGGCGTAGTAGTTGGCCACGGCTTTCTTAAGCCCAAACACCACGATGAAGGAGAGAATGGCCGAGCGGGCTTCTAAGTGGAATTCCTGCTCCGCCAGCCGGGGCAGAATCGTGCGCTCCAGCCCCACCATGCCCCCCACAAAGGCATTCACCAGGACCAGCAGGCTGAACTGGTGCCAGTTTTCACGCAGACCCAGACGCGGAGTAGTCATGGCTAGTAGCTAATGGGGGAGGAAGTATAGGAAACGTAGTTGTTTAGGGGTGCACGATAGCCCAGCCCTGGGCCTGGCGAATGATCAGCTCGCCGTTGCCGGTGGGCACGTAGCTGATAAAGTGAAACAGCTCGTCCTTGCTGATCTTGCGCTCTTTCATCGTGTTCAGGCACTGGGCCAGCAACACGCCCTGCTGTTGGAGGGCTTTTAGATCCGCCTCGTAGGGCTGGGCTTTGCGGAACACGTCCGTACCGCCGCCGTAGGCCACCAACTCCATCTGCAGCTTGCCCTTGAGGCGCGGATCTTCCAGCGCGTTTTTCATGTTGCGCAGGGTCTGCTTGATGAGCTTGGGGTCGTCACTGTCCAGCTGGTACACCACTTTGTACTCCGCTTTGTCCGCCACAGCACCTGTGAATTCGGCGGCTGGTTTACCGGCGGCCGGGGTCTGGGCCTGGGTGGTGGTAAGGCTGGCCAGCAGCAGGGCAGAGGCCGCAAGAAAGCGGAGAGGAGCATTCATGGCGAAGGGGAAAGGGTTAAAAATCGTAGTTGAGAATCAGATTCACCAGGTGCATGTCTACCTTGTTGACTTCGTAGCGGGCCTCGCCGTAGGTGTTGCCCAGGCGGCCCTTGTACACGTAGAGCAGCTGCCCGCGCAGTCCCTTGGCCCAGCCCGGGAAAGCATAGGTCAGGGAAGCGTTCAGCTGGCGATACGAGGGCATGCCGTACTTGTTGAGGGGGGTGTTTTTTACGTCCGGCAGGTAGTAGTGGCCGTAGCCAGCTTCCGCTTTCAGGCCCGGCACCCGGGCAAAGGAGTAGCCTCCCAGCACGGCCGCCGCGTCCACGCCCCCGAAGCCTTCTTCCCGCTCGCGGGGCAGAAACGTGTAGAACGGCTCGCGCCCCCACTCCCGCGGAAACAGGAAGCGACCGGTGCGGGTGATGCGGGTGTAGTTGCCGCTCATGCTCCAGGCCCCGCGCTGGTAGCCCAGGCGGGTGCTCAGGGCGTGGGCCTGCCGGCCCGGGGCGCTGTAGGCCAGCTGCGGATTCGGGTTGCCGCCAGAGCCCACCGTGCGCTGGTAATGATACTGCGCGCCCAGCGTGAGCTGGCCCGTGCCCAGGGCCCGGCCGGCGGTCAGCTCCGCAAAGCTGGCGTTGAACAGGTTATCGGCGTAGTAGTTCCAGGCTTGGGCCGTGGTGCGCGCCCCGAGCTGCCGGCTGACGCCCGCAATCCCCACCCCCCGGCTGCGCAGGTTGCCCGCGTACAGAGCCCGCTGGCCGGCCTCCGTCACGCCCGCCGGGTACAGGCCCACGGAGCCGCCTACTGAGGTCCAGTCGGTGGTGGAGCGCACGGCCAGCCCGGTCAGCCAGCCCGCGGAGAGGGTGGTGCGGGGCAGTTCTTTCACTTCTAGCCACAGCCCCTCGGCGTAGTTCGGGCTCAGGCGGCCGTCCTGGGGGTTGAGCAGCGGGGTAGTGAGCAACTGCCGGCCTAACGTGAGGGTGGACTGCCGCCAGCGGTAGCGCAGAAACAGCTCCTCCGCCCGCCCGGTGAGCCGGCGCCGGCCGGGGTTCGTCACGTCAAACAACCCCACCTCGTAGCGGCTCACGGCGCCCGTCAGCGAATCCGGCGTCGCCAGGTCACTGGAGGCCAGATTGGCCCAGAAAAAGCCGCCTATGCCGACTTGCAACCCGTGGAAAGAGACCGTTTCAAAGCGGGCCCCGGCCCCCAGGCCACTGGCGTAGTAATCGGGGTAAGAGCCCTGGTTCAGGGTGGCCATCGAGTAGCTACGCACCCGCCCGTGCCAGCGCCCCCGGCGGAAAGCCTCCGGCAGGGAGCGGGCCCGCACCGTATCCGGCGCTGCCGGGGCCGGGTAGGGCGGCAACTGCGTGCGCCCCGTTACCGGCCGGGTTAGGGCCGGCTCGGCGTGTTGCGCCCAGGCCGCCGCTGGCAGCAGCAGGCTGGCCACCAGCAGACGAAGGATACGTGGCATGGCAGACTTACTTGGCCTTGGCCAGTTGCGGGTGAGCATCTTCGATGGGCTGGTAGGGCCCGTATTTGTGCTGGCGCTCCGAAAAGGAGTCGGTATAGGGCCCGAATGGATGGTCGACGGGCTTTTGGCTGATGTCGGGCCAGTCCCGGGGTGTATTCAGGTGCGGCCGGGGCTGGGAGTTGACGAAGGCGGCTACGTCCCAGGCCTGCGCGTCGGTGAGCTGGGGGTGGTCGAAAGCGGCCCCGAAGGGCATGGCGGCCTTCACGTACTTGGCCAGATTGGTGACGCGGTACAGGCCCGCGCCATCGTTGTAGCTGTGCTTGCCCCAGAGCGGCGGGTACTGGTACTCGCGCCCGTCGGCCAGCGGCTTGCCTTCCCCGTTGGGGCCGTGGCAGCTCTGGCATTTGGCGGCAAATACCGCCTTGCCCACTATTGGGTCGGCGGAGCGCGGCAGGTAGGCCAGCTTCGTGAAGCCGGTGCCGTACACCTTTTTCCCTTTGGGAATGTCATGGCCCAGCCAGTTGATGTAGGCCACGATGGCGCGCATCTCCCGGCTGCTGTCGGCCAGGGCCCGGCCGTTGAGGCTGCGCTCCAGACAGTCGTTTACCCGCATTTCAGTCGTGACCAGCGTGCCCGAGCGGGCCCGCATCTTCGGGTAAGTGGCGGCCACGGCCAGGTAGTTGTTGGCAAAGCCCTTGGTGCCCGCATCCAGATGACAGTTCTGGCAGTTCAGGCCGTTGGTCAGGTGCGCCACCGAGCCCTGCGGCCCCAGGTAGCGGGCGGTGTGGGCAATCAGGTCGCGGCCGTAGCGGATATGCCGGCCGGCGGCCGTGCGCGGAAGGGTCGCCGTGTCGGGGGCGGCCGTGGCCGGGCGATGGTAGCTGCCGGAAGGGGGCGGCCCCTCGTTGGCTTCGGCCACCGGGGCCGGTGGGGGCGGGCTGGCCGGGCCGTACAGCTGGGTCAGTACCACCACCACGACCAACACCAGCGCAGACGTCAGCAGCAGCAGGATGCGCACCAGCCGGGACAGCCGGGCAACGGAATCAGACGGGGTTTCCATGGCAGCGTAGCGAAGGCGGGCACCGGTGCCCGGTAGTTAGTGAGGCAGCTTTTCGCGCAGGGCGCTGTAGGTCCAGGTGCCGGCCAGGGCCGCGAGTATCAGCACGGCCGCGCCGGCCACGCCGCTGCCCAACTGGGCGAACATCGGGCCGGGGCAGGCGCCGGTTAGGGCCCAGCCCAGGCCGAAAATGGTGCCCCCAATCCAGGTGCCGTGGTTGTACTTCTTGTCGGCCAGGGTGATTTCCTCGCCGTTGATGGTCTTGAGGCGGTTGCGCTTGATGAGCTGAATGGAAATCAGGCCGACTACAATGGCTGAGCCGATGATGCCGTACATGTGGAAGCTCTGGAAGCGGAACATCTCCTGGATGCGCCACCAGCTCACCACTTCGCTTTTCGTGAGGATAATGCCGAACAGTACGCCCAGCACCAGGTATTTCAGGTTTTTCATGTCAGGTAATAGAAGAGGGAATTAGGAGCGCGTGGCCAGCATGCGCACAATATTGGCCGGCCCGGAGTGGAAGCTGCCCTCGTGCAGAACGACGCCCAGCTCGTGGTTTTCCCGTACCGTGAGCCCAGCGAAATCGGCGGCCAGGGTGTCGGGGTCGTAGAGCAGTTCGGCCGATTGGGGGCCGCCGGAGGGCAAGCCCAACTGGCGGGGACTGAAGGCTTCCAGAATCAGGTGCCCTCCGGATGCCAGGCTTTGGGCCGCGGCCGCGTGCACGGCCCAGCGGGCCACGGGCGGTAGATGGGCATAGATCAGGCCGATGGCATCGTAGCCGCCGGGCTGCTGCCAGCGCAGGCTGGTCACATCGGCCACCTGGTAGTCCAGGTGCACACCCTGGGCTACGGCCAGGCGTTGGGCCTTGGCCCGGGCCTCGTCGCTGAAGTCCATCGCCGTTACCTGCCACCCGCGCCGGGCGGCGTACACGGCGTTGCGGCCTTCGCCTTCGGCCAGTAGCAGCAGGCGGCCAGGCGGCAGCTTATCCAGCTGCTGGCGGAAGTACGTATTGGGCTCGGTGCCGTAGGCATATGCCTCGCTTTCGTAGCGGGCATCCCAGTACTCGGCGGCCGCGGATTGGGAAGCAGCGTTCATGGCGGGTGGGGTAGCAGTACTGGGCTAAAACATCATTGGGTAAAACACCCACGTCATGAGCAAACCGCCCACGAAGAAGCCAATGACGGCCACCAGCGACACCCACTGCAGGTTGGACAGGCCCGAAATGGCGTGGCCCGAGGTGCAGCCCCCGGCGTAGCGGGTGCCGAAACCGACCAGGAAACCGCCCAGCACGAGGAATACCCAACCTTTCCAGTTCGCGAGGTTCTCCAGAGCAAACAGCTCCTTGGGTAGCAGCCCTGAAAAGTCGGTCAGGTGCATCTGCGCTTTCAGGTCGCGCACGGTTTCCGGGGAAATGGCAATCGTATCGGCGTGGCCCATGAGCTGGTAGCCGATAAAGCCGCCGACGCCGATGCCCAGCACAAAAAATATGTTCCAGAGTTCGGCCCGCCAGTTGTAGGTCAGGAAGGGAATGCCGGCGGGCACGCAGGCGGCACACACGTGGCGCAGCGAGGAGCTGATGCCCAGGGCTTTGTTGCCGATAAGCAGCAGGGCGGGTACCGTCAGCCCGATGAGCGGGCCGGCCACGTACCAGGGCCAGGGCTGGCGAAGTAATTCAAGCATGAAGTCAGAAGGTCAGGAGTATAGACATCCGGCCCGCCCGCCGCAGCGGCCGGCCGGAATTCTTGCTAAACAGGAAGGGAAAATGGATGCGGGTTAGCGAACCAGCTTTTCGGGCCAGTCCAGCACGCCACCCAGCAGGTTCGACACGTGCGCAAAGCCGCTTTTGGTCAGCTGCCCGGCGGCGTTAGCCGAGCGGGCGCCGCTGCGGCAGTACACGTAGGTGGGCTTGGTTTTATCCAGCGCCGCCACGCGCTGGGCGAAGTCGGGCGCGGTGACGTCGATGTTCACGGCCCCGGGCAGGTGGCCACCGGCAAACTCGTCGGGGCGGCGTACGTCCAGCAGCACCGCGCCGGGCTGGCGCAGGGCCGCGGAGAATTGAGCAGGGGTGAGGTTTTTATAGGCGGGGGCAGCGCCTTGAAAGAAATTCAGCATGGCCAAGAGGGAAAGAAGCAAAGTGAGCGAAGGCATAGGATAAGGCCGTCAGGCAACCGGAGAGCCCGCCTGCAGGGCGGCTCCCCGGTCGGCCGTTAGGAATTAGTGCTGGGCGGAGGCGGACTGGAAAGACTTGACGGCCTCGCTCAGGTCGAGCACTTCCGTACCGGGCAGGGCATCGGCCACGATGCTGGAGCCCGCGGCCGAGCGGTAGCCGCCGGCGCAGTGCACTACCACGGGCTTATCGGTGGGGATTTCCTGGGCCCGCTCCCGCAGCTCGGGCAGCGGAATGTTGAGCGCGTCCGCAAAAATGGGCTCGTCGCGGTGCTCGGTGGCATTGCGGATGTCCACAATAGTGTACTGCTCGGGATGCTGGCGGAACTGCTCCACATCCAGCTTTGGTAGCGTCGCCTCAGAAGATGGCGAGCCGACCAATGCCCCCTTGATCAGGGCCTCGTAGCCGATTTTGGCCGTTTTCCGGATCAGGTCTTCCAGGGTCGCCTCGTCGGCGGCCACCAGGTAGAACGGCTCTTCCGGCCCCACGATGGAACCCAGCCAGGTTTCGAACTTGCCGCCCTGCTGGATATTAATGGCGCCGTCCATGTGGCCCTGCTTGAACTCTGCTTCGGGTCGGGTATCAACTAGGATGGTACCGGCTTCCAGAGCCGTGCCGGCAGCCAGGCGGTTCACTTTCTGCACGCTCGGCTTGTAATCGGGCGCACCGGCTTTGTTCAGGGCCACGTCGTAGCCGAAGTATTTCGGGATGAAGGGCTGGTCAGCGAGCAGCTCTTTCACGAACTCCTCTTCACTCATCTCCCGCAGCATGGGGTTGCCGAATTTCTCGTCGGCGATGGTGCTGCTGTTGGCGCCGCTCAGGGCCTTGCCGCAGAGGCTGCCCGCGCCGTGGGCGGGATAGACCAGCACCTCACCGGCCAGGGGCATCAGCTTGTCGCGCAGGGAGTGGTACATCTGCCGGGCCAGTTCCTCGCGCTTGGCCGTCATGTTGCCGGCTTTCTCGCGCAGGTCAGGCCGGCCCACGTCCCCAATGAACAGCGTGTCGCCGGTAAACACGGCTTCGTCCTGGCCCTCGCGGCTCACTACGATGCTGATGGAGTCGGGCGAGTGGCCCGGCGTGTTCAGGGCGCGGAAGGTCAGTTTGCCCACCGTGAAGGACTGGCCTTCATCGAAAGCTTCGTGGGTATAATCAGCTCCCAGCAGCTTGCTCACGCGGATGGTGGCTCCGGTGGTCTGGGCTATTTCCAGGTGGCTGCTCACAAAGTCAGCATGGGGGTGGGTTTCGATGACGCTGACGATTTTCGCGTCGTGGGCCTCGGCGTAGTCGTAGTAGGGCTGCGGGTCGCGGGCGGGGTCGATGAGCACGATTTCGCGGGCGCACTCGCTGAGAATGGCGTAGGAGAAATGGGCCAGGCCCTTGTCTTCAAACTGTTCGATTTTCATGGTTGGAAGCGGTTAGCAGGTGAGTGGATGGGGGAAACGCGCTGAAGCAGCAAACGGGAAGTAGCTGGTTAAGGGTCAGATGATTAGTGCGAAAACACCAGTTCGCGCAGCAGAATGAACGTGCCCATAGCCAGGGTAAACCAGCCGAAGGCCGGCTTGAGCTTAGCCCCCGGGATAAAGCGGGCCAGGTAGGTGCCCAGCACGATGCCCGCTAAGGCAAAGGCCAGGAAGCCGAGCAGGAACGTCCAGGCAATGGGAGTGCCGGCGCTCAAATCCCCCGTAAAGCCGATGAGTGAGTTCAGGGCAATGATGGCCAGCGAGGTGCCCACGGCCAGCTTCATCGGTAGGCGGGCGCCCAGCACCAGGGCCGGAATAATTAGGAAACCGCCGCCGGCCCCCACGAAGCCCGTGAGCGTGCCCACCACCAGGCCAATGCCCAGAATCAGCGGGTAATTAAAGGCGTGCTTGTGGTGCAGCTCTTCGTCGAGCACTTCCTCGGCCTGCTTGCTGCGGATCATCGACGTAGCGGCCACGACCATGAGCACGGCAAAGGCCACCAGCACCAGCAGGTCCTTGGTGAAGACAATGCTGCCCAGGGTAAAGAGCTCGTGCGGGATGGCGGGCATCAGCAGCTTGCGCACGGCAAACACGGCCAGCAGCGAGGGAATCAAAAAGACGATGGCCGTCTTCAATGACACGAGTCCCTTGCGGAAATAGCCCGAGGCGCCCACTACGGAGGTGGAGCCTACTACGAAGAGCGAGTAAGCCGTGCTCAGCACCGGGCTCACGCCCATCAGGTACACCAGTACCGGCACGGTGAGGATGGAGCCGCCCCCGCCCATAATGCCCAGGGAAAGACCGATGAATATAGCCGCGAAGTAGCCGACAATGTGCAACATGGATGAACGGGTGAACGTATGTATTTATGAAAAGTTGTTCATGCGTTTTGGCAAAAAAAAGGCCGGTCCCCTTACAGGAACGTGCAGCCAGCCAAGCACTGAATCACGTCGACCACTTCGCGCATCTTCAGTGCGTAGAAGATGTTTTTGCCGTCGCGGTGGCTGCTCAGAATACCTTTCAGCTTCATGCCCGTCAGGTGGTGGGAAAGCAGCGACTGCTCCACATTCAGCTTTTCGCTGATGTCCGTGACGGAAAGGCTTTCCTGACTGGCCAGCAGCTGCACGATGGCAATGCGAGTGGGATGGGCCGTGGTCTTGAGAATGAAGGCCACCTTCTCCATCTTCTCGGTGGTCAGGTTCAGATCGGCGGAGGTGGTGGTCGGTGTCATAAGGTGCTGCAAATGTATGATCATTTGTTCATGTATACAAGTAGGTGTCGCTATAAGTTCACAACAAATAATTATTTCTGGCTGATGTAGTGATACACGGCCGGCTGGCCTTTGTTACGGCTGCTGGTCTAGGCGCTTGATCATGGCCTTCATCTCCGCAATTTCCCGCTTTTGGGTGGTGATGATACCATCGGCCAGCTTGCGCACTTCCGGGTCTTTAATAGTGGCCCGCTCGCTGGTGAGGATGGCAATAGAGTGATGCGGAATCATGGCTTTCATCCAGCGGGTGTCGTCTACGAAGGTCTGTGTGCGCACCAGCACCAGTGCGCCGACAAACAGCGTCAGGTTGACGCCCATGATAAGCCCGTTGCGCGTCTTGTTGGGGTACATCATGGGCATCATGAGTAGCATCACCACGGCCATGGCCGTTACCATGAGCACTGTCATGAGGTGGTCTAGGCAAGACGGACAGAAGAAGGACGTATATTTCTTCTGTGATGACAGCCAAAAAGAACGGGGCGTCGCCCGACAAACGGCGTAAATACGACGAGGCGTTTAAGACCGAGGCCCTGCGCCTGGCCAGCGAGAGCCGCAGCACCCAAGCGGCGGCGCGGCAGTTGGGCATCAGCCCCAAGCTGCTCTACCGCTGGCAGCAGGCGCAGCTCGTGGCCGAAGTGGGCAGTGAGGAAGTGGCGCGCGACCCGGAAGTGCGCGCCCTGCGGGCCCGACTGAAACGGGCCGAGCAGGAGCTCGACATTTTAAAAAAAGCCTTGGTCATCTTCGGCCAGCCGACCCGGTGAGCACCTACCAGCACATCGCCCAACGCCGGGCCCACGTACCCGTGCGCCAGCTTTGCCAGGTGCTGCGCGTGGCCCCGGCCGCCTACTATGCGTGGCAGCGCCGCCGGCAGCAGCCGGTGGTCGAGCCGGCCTGGCAACTGGCCGTGCGCGAGGTATTTGCGCACCACAACCAACGCTACGGCACCCGCCGGCTGCGGGCGGAGGTACAGGCGCAAGGCCACGCGGTGGGCCGCTGGCGCATCCGCCGCGTGCTAAAGGCGCACGGCTTGTGGGCCCAGCAGCCGCGCTCGTTTGTGCCCCGCACCACCGACTCGGACCCGGCCGTGCGCGCGGCGCCTAACCGCTTGCTCGGCCAGCCGGCCCCACCGCCCCGAACCGGGTCTGGGTGGGCGACATCACCTACCTGCCCCGCCAGGGCGGCGGCTGGCTCTACCTGGCCGTCTGGCTCGACCGCTGCTCGCGCAAAATCGTGGGCTGGGACGTACGCGACACCATGCCGGAGGACCTAGTCAGCGAGGCGCTCCGTCGCGCCCTGGTCGTGCGCCGCCCCCCGGCCGGGCTGGTCGTGCACTCCGACCAGGGCAGCCAGTACACGGCCACCCGCTTCAAGGACTTACTGGCCCGCCACGGGGCCGTGCAAAGCATGAGCCGGCGCGGCAATTGCTACGATAACGCCCACGCCGAGTCCTTTTGGAGCCGCTTCAAAGCCGAACTGCTCGACGGCGGCAGTTTCCCCGGCCTGGCCGAAGCCAAGCTCGAAATCAGCCACCACATCGCCTACTACAACGCCGAACGACGCCATTCCGCCCTCGGCTACCAAGCTCCCAACCATTTCGAACTCCACCTTCAAACAACGTCCCAACTCTGTCCAGCTTAGCTAGACCACCTCAGTCATGTAGAAGCGGGTGAGGCTGAAATACACGTGGTCGAGCTCGTAGGTGTTGAGGTACATGACCACATACATCACGACAAAGGACACGGCCAGCGTGAGCAAAAACTTGCGGTAGTGGCCTTGAGCGGGCATGGTAGAGGATTCCATAAGCATTGGAAGACAGAGGGTGAATAGCCTACACCGACAGGTAGGGACAGTACCGTCAGTTTAGCCAGCCAACGAAGGGCAGGTCCTAGTAGTTGTGCCGCTGCCGGGCTGTGGTACGGTTCTGGCAGCATGTCGCTGCTTATCGCCACTACCTGCCTGGCCCCGCCCTTGGTAACTTCTTGAGCAGATTAGCTGGTGCAACTACGCGGGCTTAGCCGTGCCTTTGAAGTTCAGCAAGTGCCCGCTGCTGAGAATTTCTACGCACCTTTGCACCTGCTACCGTTGTCTATGTCTCGTTTGCTGACCCATTTGCTGTTGCTGCTCTATGCGGGTGTTTACCTGCATTGCCAGCCGCTGCCTGCCCGGGTCCCCGCAACGACCACTGGGCTGGGTAGTCCGCAGGAACAGTCCCAAACTGGCCTGTGCAAAAAGAAGCTGCAGACGGTGCAGGCCGATCCGCAGGCCGACCACGCACCAGTAGTAAAAGCCAAGCTGCTGCCGCTGGATCTGGCGCTGAGTGGTGATTTCCCGGCCCTGTATTTCGGGCTGCTGTTCCCGGCCGACGAGCCGACCCTGAATCCCGCCCGTGGCCCGAATGCCGGCCCCGAGCACTCGTTTGCCAACCACCCCAACAAGGCTCCGCCCGTTCGCTTTTCTTAGGAAAACGCGTAGTGGAGCCGGGTATGTACCCGGTTAATTGCCCCTTTTGTGGGGGCGATAACCGGGTTTTTTATGCCCCGACCAGCCCGCCGCCTTGTGCGGCCGCCTTAACCCTGGTTATCGGGTAATCCCGCCTTTTCCTGAGAGCCCCAGCAAATCTGCCTAGTAACTGGCTGGCTACGCCCCTGTGCGCCCGGCCCGGATTTCTGTCCTGACTTCTCTCAGCCCATGTTTTTCCCTTTCGTACCTCCTGTCCGGCGGCTGCCGGCAGGTAGTGCCTGGCTACTCGTCGCCCTGCTGTTGACGGGTCCAGTCAGCCAGGCACAACAGCGCCCGGTTCATCCGGCCGCCGGCCGGCCGCTTTCCCTGAACGAAGCCCTGGATCTGGCCCGCACCCAGGCCCCGCACCTGCAGGCCAAAGCCTACCAGGTGCAGGCCGCCGAGGCCGATATTGCCCAGACCAAAACCCAGCGCCTGCCCTCCGTGCGCTTGAGCGGGCAGGTGAGCTACGGCTCCACCAACGCCGTGGCCGGCACCATGCTACCCGTGGGCACTATCATTCCCAGCAGCGGCTCGCTAAGCGGGGTCAACTCCTACAACGTCGTGTTCGGTAGCATGGGTACGGCCCTCATGGAGTGGAGCCCGGTCACCTTTGGGCAGTACCCGGCCCAGCGGGCCCGCGCCGAAGCGGCCCGCGACTACGCCCAGGCCGACGCCGACAACGAGCTGTTCACCCAGCAGCTGCGCGTGGCCCAGACCTACCTCGACTTGCTGGCTACGCAAAGCCTGCGCCAGGTGCGCGAGCAGGATGTGCACCGGGTATCCATACTCAAAAAGACCATTACCCGGCTGGCGCTGCATGGTCTGCGCCCCGGCGTGGACAGCACCCTGGCCCGCGCGGCCGAAGCCCAGTCGAAGCTGGCGCTGGTAAGTGCCCAGGAACAGGAAGCCGACCGCCAGGCCCGGCTTTCCACCCTGCTGGGCCAGCCCGGTGCTACCTGGCAGCCCGATACGCTCTACAACCGAACCCTGCCGCCCGCGCTGGTGCCGCCCACGGCCACGCACCCCACGCTGGACCTGCAGCAGCGGGCTGTGGACCTGGGCAAAGCCCGCGAAACGGTGATTCGCCGTCAGTACCGCCCCCGGCTTTCCCTGCTGGGTGCCACCTGGGGCCGGGGCTCCGGGCTAAGCTACAACGGCACCACCGACTACGGGCTGGGCGGGGCCGCACCCACCCGCTTGAACTACGCCGTGGGTGTGGGCGTGGTGTTCGACCTGCTTGACTGGCCCCGCTTGCAGGCCCAGGCCCAGGCCGAAAACCTGCGCACCCAGGGCCTGCAAGCGGAATATCGCCAGCAGCAGCTGGAACTTAGCAACCAGGCTACCCTGGCTGAGCAGCGCCTGCAGTTGGCCGCCGAGCGCGCCCGCCAAGCCCCGCTGCAGCTCGCCGCTGCCCGCCAGGCGTACCGCCAGAAGCTGGCTCTCTACAACTCGGGCCTCGCCACCGTGGTCGACGTGACGCAGGCCCTCTACGGGCTGCAGCAGGCCGAGCAGGACCAGGTGCTCACGGCCAACGCCGCCTGGCAGGCCGTGCTGCTGCAAACCGCCGCCGCCGGCGACTTCTCCTTCTTTTTCACCCCCGTAACGCCCTAGCCGCATGTACGAACTTATCCGGTCGGCCCTGCAGCGGCCTCTCACCGTGGTGGTGGCCATGCTGGCCATCCTCTTTTTCGCCTTCGCCGCCGTGCGCGACATTGCCGTGGACATCTTCCCCAGCATGGACGTGCCGGCCATCTACGTAGCCGAGCCCTACGGCGGCCTCTCGCCCGAGCAGCTCGACGGCTTCATGGCCAACCAGTTTCAGAACAACTTCCTGTTCGTGTCCGGGGTCAAGAAGATTGAAACCAAGAGCATTCAGGGCCTGACGCTCATCAAGCTCTCCTTTTACCCCGGCACCGACATGGCCCAGGCCGCCGCCGAGGTGGCCACCCAGGTGTCGCGGGCCACGGCGTTTATGCCGCTCGGTACCTTGCCCCCGCAGGTGGTGCGCTTCGATGCCAGCTCGCTGCCGGTGGGCCAGCTCGTGCTGGAAAGCGAGAAAAGCTCCCTGACCCAGCTCCAGGATCTGGCCGCCAGCCGCATCCGGCCCATGTTTACCACCATTCCGGGCGTCACGTCCACGGCCCCGTTCGGCGGCAACATCCGCACCATCGTGGTAAAGGCCGACCCGGCCAAGCTGCGCGGTTACCAGCTCACGCCCGACGACGTGGTGAAGGCCATCGTCAGCAGCAACCAGCCCTCGGCGGCCGGCAATGTGAAGATGGGCGACGTGGCCTACATGGCCCCGGTGAACTCGCTGATTGAACACCCCGCCGACTTCCTGGACGTGCCCCTGCGCACTGGTTCCGGCCCGGGCGTGTACCTGCGCGACGTGGCCACGGTGGAAGACGCCGCCGACGTGACGACGGGCTACGCCGTCATCAAGGGGTCCTCACAGAAAACGGAATAAATAGCACGTTAAGGAATTTCACGTCTGTCATCGGTGGTATCACACGCGTGGGTTTTTGCTGCGGCTGAAACGCCCTCCCTACACGTCGGGGTCGGCAAGCAGATGGGCTGCTGGTTACGTTGGTTTTGTGGCGACCCGGACCAGGAGCCGACGAACCGTGGCCAAGTGAAAGGCCTTGCCCCGGCGGGTGCGGTAGCCGGCCTCGTTGAGTTCGCGGGTAATCTGGGTCAGGTTGTGGCCTTGCAGCTGCAGCAGCGTTGCTACACGGCTGGCCTGTTTGTTGGCTTGGTTGTCCCGGGCGTTCTGCTGGCGCACGGCTAAGCCCCGTTGCCGGGCCGCGGCCGTCAGGTTGGCCGGCGTGCCCAACGTGGCCCCCCGTGCCTTCTTGGCGGTGAGCGCGTCCTTAGTCCGCTTGGAGATGGTCTCCCGCTCGTGCTGGGCCAGCACCGCGAACAAGCCCACGGTAAGCGTATTCGCGTCGGGCATGTCGCAGCAAATAAATTCCACCCCCGCGTCGCGTAGGGTGAAGATGAAACCGGCGTTGCGCGAGAGCCGGTCCAGCTTGGCGATGAGCAGTACCCCGCCCGCCTGTCGGGCCGCCGCGATGGCGGCCAGCAGCTGAGGCCGGTGGTTCTTCTTGCCGCTCTCGATTTCGACGTACTCACCGCGCAAGGCAGTCGGGTCCGCCACGAAGGCGCGAGCCGCTGCCCGTTGAGCCTCTAAGCCCAAGCCCGACGCACCCTGCTTCTGCGTTGAGACCCGGTAGTAGGCAAAGTAGTGACGGGCTGGTGAAGACGAAGTACGCATATAGAAGGAGCAAAAACCGGCGTTTCCGGCAAAGTTAACGTTTTCCAAACGCTCGTTTAAAAAATGTTAGCTTGTCTTTTTTTCGCTGATTCTACTGTAGATACCATCGTGCCCGTCGGATGATGAATGGTTGCACCGGGTTTTTCTACCGGAAAGAGAATGCCCTGGCTTGGATGACCAGGCCATATCAGGATTACTGAAAGGGCAGGTGTTGGCTCGAGTGTTTCTGGGTGTTCGTCCATTTCAACAGCGCCGAGTCGTACAGCTTACTGATGGTGCGAAGCCTTTTTCTGACCACTGCTAGCTGAAGAAATTTTCGAACTGATTTTGCCGGTTTTTCAAAGAATTCATAACTGCCTAGACAAGTTGCTGGCTTGTTTACTGAAACGGGGATATAAATGTGAAAACCCATCCTACCAATTGCTGCCGCGCAGCTTGTCGGAGTGCAGCACGCGGATGAACTTGTTGGTGAGCTCGATAATGCCTTCCTGGCGGAACTCGCTCAAAATGCGGCTCAGCGACTCCGGGGCGGTGCCGATGAGGGCGGCCAGGTCGTCGCGGGTGAGTTGAATGAGGGGGTCGGCCGGAGTGAAAGCGGATTGCTGGGCGTGCAGGTGCAGTAGCGCGTCGGCCACGCGCTTGCGCAGCGAGTTGTAGGCCAGGTCCAGGAGTTGTTCGTCCTGCTGCTGCACCCGGCCCACGAGCAGGCGCACAAACTGGTGGCTCACCTCGGGGTTGCGCAGCAGCAGCAGCGTGAAGTCGGCCGCCGGAATGTAGAGCAGGGTGGTGTCTTCCACGGCCACTGCCGTATCGTGATGGGGCGTGCCGGCCAGCAGGGCCTGGTAGCCAAAAAACGCGCCTTCTTCGTGAATTGCCGTAATCAGCTCCTTGCCCGTGGCCGTGGTTTTGCTGGTTTTCACCCGCCCGCGCTGCACGAAGTAGAGGCGGGTAGCCTCGTCGCCTTCGGCGTAAACGAGCTGCTTGCGGGGCACGGCATGGGGGCGGCGCTCGGCGGTCAGGGCTGCCAGGCCGCCGGCCTGCTGCGCATCGCGCAGAAAGGAATCCAAGCCGGTGGGCGTAGGCGCGTACTCCGGCTTGAGGTGCTGGAACCGGGCCAGGCGGCCGGCAATGGCGCTGAGCAGCTCCGAGTCGTCGAAGGGCTTGGTGAGGTAGTCGTCGGCGCCCAGCTCCATGCCGCGGCGCAGGTCGGTACGCTCGGTTTTGGCGGTGAGGAAAATGAACGGGACGCCCGCCAGCTGCGGGTTTTGGTTGAAGATGTGCAGCACGCCGTAGCCGTCGAGCACGGGCATCATGATGTCGCAGACCACCAAATCCGGCTTCGTCGCCAGGGCTTTTTCCACGCCCATCTTGCCGTTTTCGGCCGTGAGCACCTGGTAGCCGGTCATTTCCAGGATTTCGGCGGTGTTTTCGCGGATAAAGTCGTTGTCCTCAATCAGCAGAATGGTCTTCATAGGGAATGGTAATGATGACGGTGGTGCCCACTTCCAGCGCGCTTTGCAAGGCAATGGTGCCACGCATCAGCTCCAGGTAGCGGGCCACGATGTAGAGGCCCAGGCCGGTGCCGGGCAGGTTAGCGGCGTTGCGGGCCCGGAAAAACCGCTCAAACAAGTGCTCCTGGTCTTCGGCCGAAATGCCCACGCCCTGGTCCTGCACCGTGAGCACGAGCTGGCCGGCGGCGCAGACGGCACGCACCGTCACCACCGCGTTTTCGCCGGAGTATTTCAGCCCGTTAGACAGCAGATTGACCAGGATTTTGCGCAGCAGCGAGGGGTCGAGCCACAGCGGGGTCGGGCAGCTCACCTCCGGCCGGATAACCTGACCGGGCTTGCGCAGGCCCTCCACATCGGCGATGGTGTCGTGCAGCAGCGCAGGCAAATCGAGGCGGGCCGGCCGGGCCTGCACCTTGCCTTCCTCGATGCGCCCCACCGAGAGAAACTCTTCCAGGATGTCGTTCAGGTGGTTCACCGACTGCCTGATGCGCTCCAAGTGGCGCCGGCGCTTGTCCTGCTGCTCGGTGGCCGGGTATTTCTCAATCAGCGCGGCCGAGGTGAGCACGGCTGTGAGCGGGGTGCGAAACTCGTGCGAGGCCATGCTCACGAAGCGCGATTTCAACTCGCCCAGTTCCTGCTCGGCGGCCAGGGCCTGGGCCAGTTCTTCCTTGCGCTGCTCCAGCTGCTCGAGGGTGGTCATCAGGGCGTGGGTGCGGTCGGCCACTTTTTGCTCCAGGTCGGCGTTGAGGCGCTCCACGCGCTGGCGCTCGGCCACCAAGGCTTGTTGGGCGGTCTTTTTGTCGGTGATATCGATAACGTAGGACACCACGAACAACGCTTCATCGAGGTGGAAATAGCTCAGGCTGATTTCGGCCGGAAACACCGACCCGTCGCGGCGCCGGCCGTGCAGCTCGCCGCGGTGGGCACTCAGCGCCCGCACTTGGGGGTTGGCATTGTAGGAGGCGCGCAGCTGCTCGTGGCTGCGGCTCGGCAGGGGCGGCACCAGCCGGTCGATGCCTGACCCTTCCAGCTCGCCTTCCGCGTAGTCGAACTGCTGGTGGGCCATCCGGTTGGCCGACACGATGATGCCGGCGCGGTCGCACACGAGGATGCCGATGGTGGCGTTGGCCACCACGGCCTCGAAACGGCGGTGACTTTCGGCCAGCTCGCGCTCCACCTGCCGCAGGCGGCTAAGCTCGCTGAGGCGCACCAGGAAATACGGGCTCCCTTCCACTGCAAAAGGCGTCAGCTCGATGCGCGCCAGAAAGGCCGGGCCGTCGGGCGGCCCGACTTCGGTTTCCACTTCCTGCCGGCCCTGGGTCTGGGCCTGCTCGCAGAGCCGCACCCAGTCGGCGTCGGAAAAGGCCGGGGTGCGGAGGGCCCGGCCCGGTTCGGCCAGCAGGGCCGCCTCCGAGGCATAGCCCAGCAGCTGCACGCCGGCGGGGTTCACCCGTGTGAAGCGCCCTTCGCGGGCCTCGTACACGCCCACAAATTCCGAAGCCTGATTCAGGAAAACATCAATCAGGGCGCGGGCAAACGGGTCGTGGGGCATGGCAAAGGCCGCAAGCGGCGGTAAAAGTCATAGAGCAGCCACTGGGCGAAAGGACCCTCTGAGCCTCTAAAGTACCTGGTCAAACGATTAGCCCACTCCGAAGGGTTTGCTAATTGCCTGCCCGGCGACCTGTTTATGCCTAGCCAGGCCCGCCAGCGGCGGCGATGATAAAGGTCAAGCCCGAACTTGAGGAGGCTCATGGGAGCCGCTGGTCGCGAAAAGTAATTTTACGGCAACTCACTACACGTATCCGCTAATGGCGCCTGTTTCCTCCTTGCCCGCTCCGCCACCCGCTCCGGCCGTGCTGCTGATTCTGCTGCCGCCGGCCGCACTGGGCGACGCCTTGCCCACGGCCCTCACCAGCGCCGCCCTGCGGGCGCTGCAAAGCCGGCTGGGCCCGGCCATCCGGGTGCTGAAGGTAGACGAAGCCAGCCACCCGGCCGTGGTGCGCAGCTTCGGTACACCCGCGCTGCCGGCCTGCGTGCTGGTGCGGCAGGGCGTGGAGCTGTGGCGACACGAGGGCCTGCCCGAAGACGAAGCCCAGGTAACGCACCTGCTGGAAGCCGCCGGGACGACCTAAATCCCGGCTGCCCGTTGGCGGCCCGCTGGAAAATGGCAGGCGATAAAACGGACTGTCGGGGAAAACACGGGCTTATTAGAGGTAGATGAGAACATGCGCGGCCTGCTGGCAGCGCAGCCCGTGCTCGGCCCCGGCGGGGAAGATGACGTAGTCGCCGGCCACGTAGGTTTGCGGCTGGCCGCCAACGGTGATGACCATTTCGCCGGAGAGCACCACCACAAACACGTCGTGCGGGGCGTGGTGCGGGGCCATGCCCTGGCCGGGCTCGAAGCTTTTGCGCAGCACGCGGTGGCCGTCGCGCTGGAGCAGCACCTGGGTGGGCGTTTCAGTGGCGCGCGGGTGGGTGCCCGCGAGCAGGCTGCCGTTGCTGAATTCCATAAGGGTAGGGGATGAATGGGGGATGAAAGGAAGCGGCTGGCTGCTTCGGTTTGCTGGGGTATTCAGAGCACCGACAACCGGCCGGGCTGCAGGCGCGTTTCGAACACGTGGGCAATGCTTTGAGCGCGGAGCTTGGCTTCGGCCGCCACCGGGCCGGCAAACAGCTCGTCCACGGTCCGGTGAAAAAGGGCCAGCCACCGCTCAAAGTGCGCGCCGCCGATAGGCAGCGGGATATGCTTGCGAAACGGCTGGCCCCGGTAGCGCGCGGTGTGCAGGAGCAGGCCACTCCAGAAGTCGTACATCCGGGGCAGGTGGGCGGCCCAGTCGACGCGGGCAAACTCGTTGAACACGGGCGCCAGCAGCGGGTCGGCATTCACTTTGTCGTAGAAGGTGTCCACCAGCGTTTTCACGTCGGCTTCGGTTTGAATATCGGGGCGGGAATCGGGCATAGCGAAAGAAAAAGAGCCAACTGGCCTGTCGGGCTCCCGGCAGGCCGGGGTAGCGCGGGCGTCAAAAGCCGGTTGGGGAAGCCAGGCGGGGCGGCGGGCGGTGCAGCGCCAGGTAAGCCAGCGTGCCCGTGCCGAGCACCAAGCAGAGCTTGACCGCCTCCACGCCGATGTAAAGCAGGTGCAGGGAGCTGGCCGGCGGGGGGTGGCCATGGAGTAGGGCCTCGGCCCGCACATCCAGGGCCGGCAGCAGCCAAAAGGTTTGGAGCAGCAGCACCGCCGCCAGCAGAACCAGCGCCCCGCCGACCCGCCCCGGCACGCGCAGGTAAATGGCGCAAACGGCGGCCCCGGCATAGAGCCCGATTTCCACCTTGTTCAGGGCGTGGAACACCACCCGGCCGATGCCCACGCCCAGGGCCAGGGTGATGTGTGGGGCCGTAAATTTGAGCGGCGCTTCCAGAAAGGAGATGCCAATTATCAGGCCGGCCCATAGAAACAGGGTGGCCACCAGCACGAGGGCAAAAGGCGGACGCATCATGGCGTGCAACGGGGAGAAGTTGGCGGAAGGCGTGAGTGGTTCCGCCCTGGCAGCGGTAGGCGGCCAGCAGCACAAAGGTGAACAGCCCCCGCCGGACCCGCCCTGACAACAATCAAGCGGGGGGTTGATACTCGTCAAGGTTTCCGAAAGGGCCGGCCCGGAGCTTTGTGGCTGCACCTGCCAAGTCCACCGTGTCCGCTACCGTACTTGAACTGCCTGCTACCCGCCTGGCCTGCGCCCACTGCGGCGAAGCGTGCCCGCCGGAGCCGCTGCTGGCCGAAAAGCCCTTCTGCTGCGCCGGCTGCCGCACCGTGTACGAGCTGCTCGACGCCCATAACCTCTGCACCTACTACCGCCTCGACGCGCAGCCCGGCCTGAAAGTGAAGGCCGTGGAGCTGTCCGGCCGCTTCGACTACCTCGACTCGGAAGCCGTGCAGGCGCAGCTACTCGCGTTTCGCTCGCCGGAGCGGGCCCGCCTCACGCTGGCCATCCCGCAGATGCACTGTACGTCCTGCATCTGGCTGCTCGAGCACCTGCCCCGGCTCAACCCCGGCATCGTGGAGGCGCGGGTGCAGTTTCTGCGCAAGGAAATCACCATTACTTACCTCCCGGCCGAAACCAGCCTCAAGGCCGTGGTGCAGCTGCTGGCCTCGGTGGGCTACGAGCCGCAGATTACGCTGGCCGAGCTGGGCGCGCAGCCCCACCGCGCCGGTCGCACGCTCTACTACCAGCTGGGCCTGGCCGCCTTCGCCTTCGGCAACGTGATGCTGCTGGCCCTACCCGAGTACTTCTCGTTTGTGGAGGAATTGCAGGCCGGGTTCGGATACTTTTTTGGCCTGCTGAGCATGGTCCTGGCGTTGCCGGTGCTGCTGTACAGTGCCCGGCCGTTCTGGCACTCGGCGGGGCAGGGGCTGCGGCAGCGCTACATCAACCTCGATTTCCCCATCAGCCTAGGGCTGTTGTCGTTGTTCTGCGTGAGCACGTTTGAGGTGCTCACGGGGCGCGGACCGGGGTACTTCGACTCGTTCACGGGCCTGGTGTTTTTCATGCTGATTGGTAAGTGGGTGCAGCAGCACACCTACGACGCCCTGCGCTTCGACCGCGACTTCACTTCTTACTTCCCGGTAGCCGTTACTCTGCTCACGCCCGCCGGCGAGCAATCCATCTCGGTGAACGAGCTGAAGCAGGGCCACCGCATCCGGGTGCGGCACCAGGAAGTGGTGCCCGCCGATGCCGTGCTGCTGCGCGGCGCGGGCCAAGTGGACTACTCCTTCGTGTCGGGCGAGAGCACGCCGGTGGCCCGCGCCTCGGGCGAGCTGGTGTACGCCGGCGGCCGGCAGCTGGGCGAAGCCATTGAGCTGGAAGTGGTGCGCGAAGTCAGCCAGGGCTACCTCACCCAGCTCTGGAACAACCCGGCCTTCGCCAAGGAGGCAACTCACCGCACCCTGGAAACCTACGCCAACCGCGTGGGCCGCTACTTCGTGGCCCTCACGCTGCTGCTGGCGGCCGGCACACTGGCCTATTGGGCCCCGCGCGATACGGCCCTGATGTGGCGGGCCTTCACCTCGGTGCTGGTCATTGCCTGCCCCTGCGCCTTGTCGCTGGCCACGCCCTTCGCCCTGGGGGCCGCGCTGCGGGTGCTGGGCCGCCACCAGCTGTATCTGAAAAACGCCGCCGTCATCGAAACGCTGGGCCGCGCCGATACGCTGATTTTCGACAAAACCGGCACCCTCACCGACACGGCACAGGCCGAAGTGCACTACCACGGCCGGCCCCTCTCGGCCCCCGAAAAGCAGCTGATTGCCACCGCTGCCGCTCAGTCCACGCACCCGCTGAGCCAGCGCCTGGCGCACGAGCTGCCGGCCACCTCCCTGGTGCTGGCCACCTGCCGCGAAGTGCCCGGCCAGGGCGTGGCCGCTACGGACGCGGCCGGCGGCACGGTGCGTCTGGGGGGCCAGGAGTTCGTCAATGTCACCCCCTCCGACCGGACGGCTGAAAAAGCCGTCGGACCAAAAGAACCGGAACAGCCGGCTTCGACCCTGGCGCCCGAAACGCGGGTGTACGTGGCCCTGAACGACGAGCTGGCTGGCTACTTTACCTTTCACAACGTGTACCGTCCGGCCCTGCCGGCGCTGCTAACCCAACTGGGCCGCCGCTACCGGCTGGCGGTGCTTTCCGGCGATACCGAAGCCGAAGGCCCCCGCCTGCGGGCACTGTTTGGCGCGGACGCGGCGCTGCATTTCCGGCAGTCGCCGGCCGATAAGCTGGCCTACATCGCCGCTGAGCGCGCCCAGGGCCACACCGTGGTGATGGTGGGCGACGGCCTCAACGACGCGGGCGCGCTGCGGGCCGCCGACGCCGGCCTGGCCCTCACCGACCAGCTCACCAACTTCTCGCCCGCCTGCGATGCCATCCTCGATGCCGGGGCGTTTGGGCAGTTGGCCGCGTTTCTGAGCTTTTCGCGGGCCTGCCTGCGGGTGGTGCTGGTCACGTTTGGGTTGTCATTCTGCTACAACGGCTTCGGGCTGGCGCTGGCGGTGCAGGGCCGGTTCACGCCCATTGTATCGGCCATTCTCATGCCCATCAGCTCGCTGAGCGTGATGGTAGCAGCGACCCTGCTGGTGGGCTGGGCGGCCCGGCGCCATCGGCTATAAACCGGCTTTTTATGACCATTATTTTTCCGCTGATTGGTATCAGCCTGCTCGTGGCCCTGCTGTTTCTGGGTGGCTTTCTCTGGGCCGTGCGCAGCGGGCAGTACGACGATGCTTACACGCCCTCGGTGCGGATGCTGTTCGATGACGTGCCCGACGAACCGGCCGACCCGGACGAACCAAGGAGCGGCGAAAAGCCGCTTGGTTGAGATTAATCAAGTGCGGGCTTGACCGCCGTCATGCCGCCCGAAAGGGGCTTGCAGGACCTTTGGAGGAGTAAACCACTAGCTTCTTTTTGCTCATGCAAGCCACCCCCATGCCGCCTCTTTCCGCCGACGAGCCGCAGGTTCCGAGCCGGCTCAGCCAGGCGGTCGACACGTTTTTCTACGACAACCAGATTGTCCGCAATTTCGGCCTGGCCACCGTATTCTGGGGCATTGCCGGCATGCTGGTGGGCATCCTGGCCGCCTTCGAGCTGGCGCAGCCCGCCGTGAACATGAACACGGCCGTCACCACCTTCGGCCGCATCCGGCCGCTGCACACTAACGCGGTGATTTTCGCCTTCGTCGGCAACGGCATCTTCATGGGCGTGTACTACTCGCTGCAGCGCCTGTGCAAAACGCCGATGTACTCCAAGGCCCTGAGCAAGATTCACTTCTGGGGCTGGCAGCTCATCATCCTCAGCGCCCTGATTTCCTTGCCCCTGGGCTTCACCACGAGCAAGGAGTACGCCGAGCTGGAATGGCCCATTGACATTGCCATTACGGTGATTTGGGTGGTGTTCGGCTGGAACATGTTCGGCACCATTGCGCGGCGGCGCGAGCGGCACCTGTACGTGGGCATCTGGTTCTACATCGCCACGTTCATCACCATCGCCGTGCTGCACATCGTCAACTCCATGGAGCTGCCGGTGAGCTTTATGAAAAGCTACTCCATGTACGCCGGTGTGCAGGACGCGCTGGTGCAGTGGTGGTACGGGCACAACGCGGTGGCTTTCTTCCTGACCACGCCCTACCTGGGGCTGATGTACTACTTCCTGCCCAAGGCGGCCGGGCGGCCGGTGTACTCCTACCGCCTGAGCATCATCCACTTCTGGTCCTTGATTTTTATCTACATCTGGGCCGGGCCGCACCACTTGCTGTATACGTCCTTGCCCGACTGGGCCCAGAGCCTGGGTGTGGCGTTCAGCATTATGCTGATTGCGCCCAGCTGGGGCGGTATGATTAACGGGCTGCTGACGCTGCGCGGCGCCTGGGACAAAGTGCGCGAGGAGCCGGTGCTCAAGTTTCTGGTGGTGGCCATCACGGCCTACGGCATGGCCACCTTTGAAGGCCCCATGCTGAGCCTTAAGAACGTGAACGCCATTGCCCACTTCACCGACTGGATTGTGGCCCACGTGCACGTGGGGGCCCTGGGCTGGAACGGCTTCCTGACCTTTGCCATGCTCTACTGGCTGTGGCCGCGCCTCTACCGCACCGAACTGTACTCCAAGAAGCTGGCCAACATCCACTTTTTGATTGGCACCATCGGCATTCTGGTGTACGCGCTGCCCCTGTACTGGGCCGGCTTCACGCAGGGGCTCATGTGGAAGCAGTTCAACGCCGAGGGCATGCTGCAGTACCCCAACTTCCTGGAAACGGTGCTGCAAATCGTGCCCATGTACTACCTGCGCGGCATCGGCGGGGTGCTCTACCTGGCCGGCGCGCTGCTGATGACCTACAACCTGTTCAAGACGGCCCAGGCCGGCGCGCTGCTGGCCGAGGAGAAAGCCACGGCCCCCGCGCTGCTGCCCGCCGCCGAAGACCCGCACGCCGACGCCGGCCACTGGCACCGCTGGATTGAGCGCCGCCCGTTTCAGCTGGCGTTCTGGGCCACCGTGGCCATTGCCATTGGCGGCATTATCGAGATGGTGCCCACCTTTCTGGTCAAAAGCAACGTGCCCACCATCGCCTCCGTCAAGCCCTACCGGCCCCTGGAGCTGGAAGGCCGCGACCTCTACATTAAAGAAGGCTGCTCGAACTGCCACACCCAGATGGTGCGCCCGTTCCGCTCGGAAACCGAGCGCTACGGCGAGTACAGCAAAGCCGGCGAGTTTGTGTACGACCGGCCCTTTTTGTGGGGCAGCAAGCGCACCGGGCCCGATTTGCACCGCCTGGGTGGCAAATACCCGCACTCCTGGCACTACAACCACATGCTGGACCCCACCAGCATGTCGCCCGGCTCCATCATGCCGCCCTACCCCTGGCTGTATGACAACACCATTGACTACAGTACCCTGCCTACCAAAATTCGGGTGCTGCAACAGTTGGGCACACCTTACCCGGCGGGCTTCGACCAGCAGGCCGAGGCCGATGCCCGCGCCCAGGCCGACGGCATCGTGCGCGACCTGAAAAAGGAGGACATCGAGGTGAAGTCGGACAAAGAGATTGTGGCCCTGATTGCCTACCTCCAGCGCTTGGGCACCGACATCAAAGTGAAGCCCGAGCAGGCCGCCGCGGCCGCCCAGTAACCCCTTTTCAGTGCCAGACCATGGACAAGAAAGTATTGCAATCTATTGCCGGGGTCGAGATATACCCGCTCATCTCGCTGGCTATCTTCTTCCTGTTTTTCCTGGGCCTGCTCGTGTACGTGGTGCGGGCCAACCGCCAGCACCTGCGCGAGATGAGCGAAATGCCCCTGCGCGCCGACGACGAAACCCCGCAACCGGCCCTCGGCCCCGACGTGCTATGCTAGCCAGACGCTCCCTCCTGATGACGGCCACGGGCCTGCTCACGAGTTACCTGGCCGCTGGCCAAACTCCGGCCACCGCGCCCGCGCCCTCGGGCTCGGATGCACTGTTTTGGGTGCTGGTGGGCGTACTGGGCCTCGTGGCGCTGCTGGTTGTAGTCGTCGGCACCTCCGTGGCCTCGGCCACCAGCAGCCCCTACTGGCAGCAGCAGCGCGCCGCGCCGGAAGTGGCCACCCACCCGTCCTCTTCTACCTCCACGAAGCCAGAAGCCGCCGCATGTTAACCCATTTGACCCGAAAGACCGGGCCGCTGCTCCTCGCCGGCCTACTACAGGCAGGCGCCGCCGTAGCCCAGGAGCCGGCCGCCGCGCCGGCCAAGACGGGTGGCCCCGACACCCAGGAAATGCTGTTTTGGTTTTTGCTCAGCACGCTGGTGCTGGTGCTGCTGGTGTTTGCCTTGCTCTTTACGATGATAGTCGTCAAGCTCAAGCCACAGCTGCGCAAACTCTACGAGTTGCCCACGGTGCACGACACCTGGAGCGGCAAGGTGGTGGGCCTGCTGGTCGGTGACACCCGCCTGGTGAACGGGGAACGCAAGGACGAGCTGATGGGCCACGAGTACGACGGCATCTCGGAGTACGACAACGACTTGCCGCCGTGGTGGAAGTACGGCTTTTACTTCACCATCGTGTTTGCCGTGGGCTACATGGGCTACTACCACGTGGCCAACGCCGGGCAGCTGCAGCTGGCCGAGTACGAAACCGAGATGCGCCAGGCTACCCTGCTGGTGTCGGCCGAGGCCGACGACCCCAACAAGCTTACGACCTACACGGCCCTCACCGCCCCGGCCGACCTGGCCGCCGGCAAAAGCATTTTCGCCACCAACTGCGCCCCCTGCCACGGGGCCAGCGCCGAGGGCAAAGTGGGGCCCAACCTCACCGACGAGTACTGGCTGCACGGCGGCGAAATCAACCACGTCTACAAAACCATTAAGTACGGCGTGACCAGCAAGGGCATGGTGGCTTGGAAGGGCAAGCTGGCCGGCAAGCAGATTCTGCAAGTGGCCTCCTACATCCAGTCGCTGCAAGGCTCGAAGCCGGCGGGCGCCAAAGAGCCGCAGGGCGAGAAGGAAGCCGGCGGCAAGCCCCTGGCCAGCAAGTAAGGCCCGGCACCGCAAACCGGCTGTTGACGAGTTGACCGACCCCGGCCGGCCGGTTGGCGCCGGCGCACCGGAGCACACCACTAATTTACCACCCCAATGGCCGCTATCAACTATCAGCCCGACGACGACTTTCGCACCCACATTGCGACGGTGGATGGCGAAGGCAAGCGCATCTGGCTGTATCCCAAGAAGCCCAGCGGCCGGCTCTACCGCGCCCGCAAGTGGATTAGCTACGGCCTGCTGGCCTTGCTCTTTGCCGGCCCCTGGCTGCGCATTCACGAGCTGCCGGTGCTCATGCTGAACCTGCCGGCCCGGAAGTTCATCATCTTCGGCCAGATTTTCTGGCCCCAGGATTTTTTCATTCTGTTGGTAGGGGCGCTGGCGTTTGTGCTGTTCATCATCCTGTTCACCATCGTCTACGGCCGCCTGTTCTGCGGCTGGGTGTGCCCGCAGACCATCTTTCTGGAGATGGTGTTCCGCCGCATCGAGTACTGGCTCGAAGGCGACGGCCCCCAGCAAAAAGCCCTGGACCGGGCCGACTGGACCTGGAACAAAATCTGGCGCAAAACCAGCAAGCACACGCTGTTTCTGCTGCTTTCCTTTCTGATTGCCAACACCTTCCTGGCCTACATCGTGGGCTCGGACGAGCTGGTGAAGATTATTACGGACCCGCCCGCGGCTCACCTGGGCGGACTGGCGTCAATGGTCGTGTTCACGGGCGTGTTCTACGCCGTTTTTGCTCGCTTTCGCGAGCAGGTGTGCACCATCGCCTGCCCCTACGGCCGTCTGCAAGGCGTGTTGCTGGATAAAGACAGCCTGGTGGTGGCCTACGATTACAAGCGGGGCGAGCCGCGCGAGAAGCTGCGCAAAAACCAAGTGCGCCTGGCTGGGGACTGCATCGACTGCCACCAGTGCGTGCAGGTGTGCCCCACGGGCATCGACATCCGCAACGGGGCGCAGCAGCTGGAATGCACCAACTGCACGGCCTGCGTCGACGCCTGCAACCACATCATGGAAATGGTGAACCTGCCGCTGGGCCTCATCCGCCACGCCTCGGTCAACGACATTGCTCAGGGCACGCGCTTTCGCCTCACGGGCCGCATGAAAGCGCTATCGGGGGCCCTGGTGGCGGTGCTGCTGGGCCTCACCTTCCTGTTGGTGTCGCGCTCCAACGTGGAAGCCACGGTGCTGCGCACGCCGGGCCAGCTGTTTCAGAAAACCGCCCACGGCACCATCACCAACCTCTACAACATCTCGGTTATCAACAAAACCAATCACCCGTACCCCATCACCCTGAAGATGCTGGAGCCCGCCGGCGGCACCATTGCGCTGGTCGGCAACGACGGGCTGAAACTACCAGCCCAAGGCATCACCGAGGGCGTGTTCTTCGCTGAGTTGCCCAAGTCGGCGCTGCACACCACCAACCAGAAAATCCGCATCGGTGTGTTCAGCGGGGGCCAGTTGATTACCGAAACCAAAACCAAGTTCCTCGGGCCGGTGCAGTGAAAAGTAGCGCGGACGCCGCGAGTCCGCGCCCGCACCACACCCGAACGAAATCCGCCCAGGCGCGGACTCGCAGCGTCCGCGCTACAATTCAACCCCATGACCACTACCCGCCGCAACCTTTGGCCCTACGCCATCATTGCCACTTTCGTGCTCTTTGCTGCCTACATCGGCTACATGGTGCAGCGGGCCATGCGCACCAACGTGGACCTGGTGAGCGCCGACTACTACCAGCAGGAGCTGGCCTACCAGCAGCGCATGGAATCGGTGGCGCGCACGGCCGCGCTGCCCGCCCCGGTGCGTGTGGCCTACGAACGAGCTTCTCAGCGCCTTACCCTCCAACTGCCGCCCGCCTTGGCCGGGCAGGCGGTGCGGGGCACGCTGTACTTCTTCCGGCCCTCCGACCAGAAGCTGGATTTCCGGCTGCCCTTTTCGCCGACCGGGGACTCGGCGCGGCAAGAGCTGAACACCAGCCGGCTGCTGGCGGGCTACTGGCGGCTGCGGCTGGATTTTACGGCCGGCGGCCACCAGTATTTTGTGGAAAAGGAGTTATCCATCTAACTCTTGGCCAGGGCGTTCGCGCCGGCGTCTTTGTATCTTAATAATACGCGGTATGATGCTTTGGGCAGGCTTTCTATTTGGGTTGCTGGGCAGCTTCCACTGCGTGGGCATGTGCGGGGCCATTGCGCTGGCGCTGCCGGGCGCGGGTGGCTCGCGCAGGCGTTACGTGGCTGGGCGGGTGCTCTACAACCTGGGCCGCGTGAGTACCTACGCCGCGCTGGGCGCTGCAGCTGGTGCGGTGGGCCAGGGTCTGCGGCTGGCGGGCTGGCAGCAGGGCTTGTCGGTGCTTTCGGGCGCGCTGATTCTGCTGCTCGTGGCCACACCCGAGCGGTGGCTGGGCCGGGCCGCTGCCTTTGTTGATTTGGATGTGGTGCTGGCTAAAGTTAAAAGCCGGCTGGCGTATTACTACCAGCAGCCCTCGCTGGGGGCGCTTTATGCCACGGGTCTGCTCAATGGGTTGCTGCCCTGCGGCTTAGTGTATTTGGCGCTGGCCGGGGCCCTGAGCGTGCCGGGCGTGGCCGGGGCAGCGGGCTACATGGCCCTGTTTGGTCTGGGCACGCTGCCGCTGATGCTGGCCTTGTCGCTCACTGGGCAGCTGGTGCCACTGGCGTGGCGGGGGCGGCTGCGGCGGGCCGTGCCCGTGCTGGCCACCGTTATGGCGGGGCTGTTCATTCTGCGGGGGCTGGGACTGGGCATTCCCTACGTGAGTCCGCAACTAGGTGGCTCCGAACGCGTTGCCGCAGGCCAGCCGGCTACGGTGCATTACTGTCACGGCCCCGCCGCGGCCGCTCCAACTGAGCAGTCCAAATAGTTATTCTCGCATTGTCCTACCGTTTTCAACCCGCGCCCACCAGCTCTTCGCCATGCAAACCATTCTCGTGCCTATTGATTTCACGGCGTCGTCCGAACACGCGCTGGTGTACGCCAACAAGCTGGCTTTGCGCCTGCCCGCCGAAATTGTGCTGGTGCACAGCGCCGCCGACGGCCCCCTCACGCCCGAACGGCGGGCGGACCTGCTTCACCGGCTGGAGGCCTTAGCCGAACGCCTGCGCTACCGGCAGCTAACCCGGCAGAGCGGCCGGCGCATCAACTACTATTACCACGCGGGAGATGGGCTCTCGGCCGAAGGCCTGCAAGTGCTGGTGGCCGGTTTCAACGCCGACTTGGTGGTGGCCGGCCTGGCTCTGGCCGATTGCGCCGAAGCGCAGGCCGCTGGCGCACCCCGCGCCCTGTTGCCCGAGCTAGTGAGTTGCCCCGTGCTGCTGGTACCGCCCGGCCGACATGAGCTGCCCGCCCGCGTGGTCGTGTCGGGCGACTTTACCCGGCTGGCCAGTCGGCACCTGAGCCCGCTTCCGGGCTTAGTGCGCCCATCCGGGGCGCACTTCGACCTGGTGCAGTTCTACGGGGCCGGCAGCGCGGGCCTCGCGCCCCTAAAAAAAGGCGTGCTTGCTGCGCGCAGCCGCTTTGCTGCGGCCGCGGTGCACCTGCTGCCTGCCGAGGACGAGTTGGAAGACCTCAGCGAATTCTGCGAGCAACAGGCGGCGCAACTGCTGGTGGTAGCTACGGCCGACGGCTGCCTGGTGCGGCGCTTCTTCAATCCGCACTATGCCAAAACCAACGCCTACCACTTGCGCATTCCGGTGCTTGTGCTGGGCACCAGCACCGAGCCCACGGCAAGCTGCTGCGCCCAATGCAGCCTGCGCAAAGCAGCCGAAGCCCGGCTGATAGCTGGGCCGCACCTTGAAAAAGCATCGGCAAGCTGAGTGCGCGCCACCCTGACAACCCACTTTATCAAATGACTATTTCCCTGCCCTTGCCCCCCCAAACCTTCCCTGCATCCGCCCGCGCCACCGTGGAGGCGTGGATGCGCCAGTTTCAGGACTGGCTGTGCCAGCAGCTGGAAGCCGCCGATGGCGGCGCCACCTTCCGCGAGGATGCGTGGTCGCACGAAGGCGGGGGTGGTGGACGCACCCGGGTTATCGGTCCGGGAGCAGTGCTGGAAAAAGGCGGGGTTAACTTCTCGGCGGTGTGGGGCCGCCTGAGCGAGGCCGCCGCGCGCCAGCTGCTCATGCCCGACCCCACTTACTTCGCCACCGGCGTTTCGGTGGTGCAGCACCCGCGCAGCCCGATGGTGCCCATCTCGCACATGAACGTGCGCTACTTTGAGGCCGGCAACGGCGAAGCCTGGTTCGGCGGCGGGCTGGACCTAACCCCGATTTACGTGAATGAGGCGCAAGCGCGCTGGTTTCACCGGGAAATCAAGCAGGTGTGTGACCAGCACCACCCGGCCTACTACGCCCGCTTCAAGGAATGGGCCGATGAGTATTTCTACCTGCCCCATCGCCAGGAAACCCGGGGCGTGGGCGGCATCTTCTTCGACCGACTTACAGTGGGGCCGGACGGCACTTTTGACGAGCTGTTTGCCTTCATGAAAGCCGTGGGCGAGGTATACGGCCGCACCTACTGCGCCCTGATGCGCCAGAACCGCGACCTGCCCCACGGCGCCCGCGAAAAGCACTGGCAGCAGGTGCGTCGCGGCCGCTACGCCGAGTTTAACCTCGCCATCGACCGGGGCACCCGCTTCGGTCTGGAAACCGGGGGGCGCACGGAAAGCATCCTGATGAGCCTGCCGCCCCAGGCCGAGTGGCACTACAACCTCACCCCGGAGCCCGGCTCGGCGGAGGCCGACACCCAAGCCTGGCTGCGCAAAGGCATCGACTGGCTGGCTTCCTGACCCTTCACCCACTCCCCGCTCCGACAGCGCCAGCCCCTCGACCGAGCTCGGCCACACTTTCTCCATCGGCCGCCTCATCCAGTCTGGCCAACAGCTCAATTATCACCTCACATGCGTCTTCAACAACTTTTGTCCGTCCTGGCCTTGCTGGTAACCTCCTGCGGCGACGTTAAAAATCCCAATGGCATGCCCGCCAAGCCCACCGGCCAGGGCCAGCCGCAGGTACTCACGGCCGCCAGCACACCCAAGCCCGACTCGGCCGCCGCCAAAACCGAAAATCCGGTCATGCCTGCCGATACCTCCGTGACCGGCGCCTGGCTTATCCTCGACGGCAGCCTGCGGGGACACGACGCGGCCACCCTCAATCAACTGCTCGACCCCGAATACGGCCTGTGGGTACTGGAGCAGGCCGGCGGCGTGCCACTCGTGACGCGGGTGGCCGACGTGCGCCGCTTCCGCGACCAGCACCAACAGCCGCTTTTCGCCCTGGACAAACAACTCATGACCTGCGCGGCGCCCAAGCCGGTGGCCAAGCTGCCCGCTGCGGCCTGCCCCGCCGGCACCTTTGCCGAAGAGGGCTGCTTCGTAGGGCCATCCGCGCCGTTTCGGGCGCTGGATTTCTGGAAAACCGCGGCCATCAAAGGGGGCAACCGCAACCAGGCCCAGGCCGCCCAGGGCCGCTGCGTGCGCGGGGTGCTGCAAACCCGCACCGGCTACCAGTTCCACTTCTCGAAATCGGCCGGCGTGGGTGGCCGCTGGCGGTTGGTGTTCCTCGACCTGCGCGGAAAGTGCCGGTAAAGGAAGCGCTGGGCCGCCGGGCTACCAGCTCACCGGCCCGATATAGCGCCTGTCGGGCCGTTTTCAAGCGTTAGCAGGCCCGACGGAGGCTGTCTGAGCTGGCTTGCAGAAACCGGCTCAGCCCCGTGCGCCCGCGCTGGGACTGCTTGCCTCCCGCACAATAGGCTCGAAGCGGCACAGACGGTGGCGCTTGCAGCCTATGCGGTACCGGGCCGGCTATCCGCTCCGTTAGGCTTTCAACACAAATAATTCGGTGAGCGCGGCAACCAGCTCGTCGGCCTCGCCGCGCTGGCAGGCGGCTTTAAGTTGCAGCACGGGTAGCTTGAGAAACTTCTGGGTCAGGGCCTGGGTGGCTTGGTCGAGCCGCCGGGCTTCGGCGGGGCTGGCCTTTTTCTGAAATCGGGCCAGCTCCTGTTGCCGCAGCTGCTCCAGGGTATTTTTCAACTGCTGAATGGCCGGCGACACATGCAGCTCCCGGCTCCGTTCCCGCAGGCCGGCTACGCTTTCAGCAATGATGGCCCACACCTGGGGCACGGCCGCCAGGCGCCGGCTCAGGGCCGCCGAGGCTTGATGCTGGATGGCGTCGATGTTGTAAACCAGCACCCCCGGCACGTGCTCGGCGGCGGGGTCCACGCTGCGCGGCACCGAAAGGTCGATGAAGAACTTAGGACTCAGCACCTCTAGGCCGGCCACCAGCTCCCGGGTGAACAGGGGCACCGGCGCGGAAACTGAGGAAATAATAACATCGGCCTGCCGCACGCCGTCGGCCAGGTCCGCAAACTCAAGGACCTTCAGGCCGCGCACCGCGGCCAGCGCCTCGGCCCTGACGCGGGTCCGGTTGCAGAGCGTGACGTGCGTAAAGCGCCGGCTTTTGGCGAAGTGGCGGGCCACATCGGCGCCAATTTCGCCCAGCCCCACAACCAGCACCCGCGGCGAGGGCAGGTCGGCCGTCAGCGCCTCCACCAGTTCCAGGGTGGCGGAGGAAGTGGAGGCTGCGCCGTCGCGAAAAGCCGTTTCCTGCTGCACCCGCTTGTTGGCCGCGAGCACCGCGTGGAGCAGCCGGTGCAGAAACGGCCCTGCCGCCGCCGCCGCCACCGAACGGCGGTAGGCCAGCTTCACTTGGTTGATAACCTGCAGGTCGCCGACAACCTGAGCATCCAGCCCCAAGGCTACCTCGAAGAGATGTTGCGCGGCGGCCCCGGCCGTTGTAAAGTGCTCAAAGTACGAAGCGTAGCCCCGGCTGCTGGCGCAGCCTTTGGTGTGACCCAGCGCGTCAATGATGGCTATCTGTTGGTCGTCCTCGGCCGTATAGTACACTTCCGTGCGGTTGCAGGTGCTCAGCACCAGCAGGTCGGAAAGGCCCAACTCCTGTTGAAGGCTGCGCTGTACTTGCTCACATTCCAACTCATTCAGCGCCAACAGCTCACGGATG
This sequence comes from Hymenobacter sp. 102, assembly GCF_049949205.1. Classification (NCBI taxonomy): domain Bacteria; kingdom Pseudomonadati; phylum Bacteroidota; class Cytophagia; order Cytophagales; family Hymenobacteraceae; genus Hymenobacter; species Hymenobacter sp. 102. The sequence goes on along the minus strand of NZ_CP188173.1, from coordinate 142,841 downwards.
GCTAATGGCGCCTTTTTATAGGTAAGGCTGAGGGCCTTGAAGGAGTTAGTCATAGGAAACGGCAACCAGAAAAGCATAAACACACCCACCCTGGCGCGGTACCGGATTGCCGGATTCCTGCCGCAAAAGAGCAGGAGCGCTAGCTGGGATGAATGGGTCAAAGTTCCGGGGTAGGTGCTGCTTGGCCCATGAGTTTCATCAGACCAGGCCATGATTATCGTCAAGCGTGCGCAATGGCGGTCCATCGCCCTGACCTGGAGTGTTGCAGCTTTTGTCAGTGATTGGTCCGTCTGTGCCTCATGCAGTGGCTCTCAAACTTCTCCGCGTCGGGGCATGGGCGTTGTGCGAGCAGTGACATTAAGAGCGTGTTTGGATTTTTCTTAATCACTTTAAACCGTCCTGCTCATCTGGCGTTGTCAATCAATCGACATGACGAAGTGGGAGAATTGCCTCGACAAGCGAACGCCAGATGAGCAGAATGTGTTTTTTTAAATTCACAAACACGCACTAAGTGAACAGAAAGGGCTGTGTAGATGGCTGCTAATTAGGCTGGTATCGGCGCGATGGAACGGAATCATCATCTTTAGCTACCAATTGCTCTACCCCCATGCCTCGTCGTTCCATATTATCGGCAGCGGAACGGGAGCAACTCCTGGCGCTGCCCGAAAGCCCGGAGGAGTTCATCCGGCAATACACCTTTAGTGAAGCCGACCTGTCGCTGATTCACCAACACCGTGGTGTGGCTAACCGCCTGGGCTTTGCTGTGCAACTTTGCTACCTGCGGTTTCCGGGGGTATCATTGGCAGTGGAGCAATTGCCGGCTTCGTCGCTGCTGGCTTTTGTGGCCACCCAACTGAAGATTTCGGTAACAGAGTGGGCCGTGTATGGCCAGCGCGAGCAAACCCGGCGCGAACACTTGCTGGAACTGCAAGCGGCTTTTTCGATTCAGACGTTTGGCTTACCGCACTACCGGGCCGCCGTGCCGTGGCTGGCCGAAGTTGCCCGGCAAACTGACAAAGGCGTGGTGCTGGTGCAAGCCTTGATAGGGCACTTACGCCACCAGGGTGTCCTGTTGCCCGCGGTCACCGTTCTCGAACGTCTCAGCGCGGAGGCCTTAACCCGGGCTAATCGCTGGCTTTACCAGACGCTGACCGAGGACCTGACCTCGGAAACCCGGCAGGCGTTGGAAAACCTGCTCACCCGCCGCGAGGGCAGTACCCTGACCTGGTTGGCGTGGCTGCGGCAAGCCCCCGCCGCCCCCACTTCGCGGCAGATGCTGGAACACCTGGCCCGCTTGGCGGCGTGGCAACAGCTGGGGCTGCCGGCGGACCTGGCACGGCGGGTCCACCAAAACCGGCTGCGCAAAATCGCCCGGGAAGGAGGCCAGATGACTCCGGCCGACTTGGCCAAATTCGAGCCGGTGCGTCGCCTGGCCACGCTGGTCGCCCTGGCCCTGGAAGGCACGGCCACGGTGCTGGACGAACTGCTCGACTTGCACGACCGCATCGTGGGGAAGGTGTTCAACGCGGCCAAACACAAGCACCAGCAGCAGTTTCAGGCCTCGGGCAAGGCCATCAACCAGCAGGTGCGCCTGTTCGGGCGCATTGGGCAGGCCCTGCTCACGGCCCGCGCCACGGGCACGGACCCGTTCGCGGCCATCGAATCGGTGCTGCCGTGGGAGGAATTCACCGCCAGCGTGGGCGAAGCGCAGCAACTGGCTCAACCGGCTGATTTTGATTTCCTGCACCGGGTAGGCGAGCACTACGCCACGCTGCGCCGCTACGCCCCCGCGTTTCTAGCCGCCCTGCCGCTGCGGGCGGCCCCGGCCGCGAAACGTCTGCTGGCCGCGCTGGACGTGTTGCGCGAGCTGAACACGACGGGCGCCCGCAAGCTGCCGGCCGATGCGCCGACGGCCTTCATCAGCAAGCGCTGGCAGAAGCTGGTGCTGACGGACCAAGGGCTGGACCGCCGCTACTACGAGCTATGTGCCCTGGCTGAACTCAAAAACGCGTTGCGCTCGGGCGATATGTGGGTGCTGGGCTCGCGCCAGTTTAAGGACTTCGAGGAGTACTTGGTGCCGACGGAACCGTTTGCCGCCCTACTTCAGGCCGGTGAGCTACCCTTGGCCGTGGAACCGAACGGGGAACGGTACCTGCAGCAGCGCCTCGCGCACCTGACCCAACAATTGGAAACAGTTAACCGCCTGGCCGCAGCGGGTGAGTTGCCGGATGCCAGCCTGACGGCGGCCGGCCTGAAAATCATGCCCCTCGATGCGGCCGTGCCGGACGCGGCCCAGGCCCTGATTGAGCAGGCAGCCCGCCAGCTTCCCCACGTCAAGATTACGGACCTGCTGCTGGAAGTCGACGAGTGGACCGGGTTCAGCCGCCACTTCACGCACCTGAGAACCGGGGCCCCGACCAGAGACCCGGCCTTGCTGCTCACCACCCTGCTAGCCGATGGCCTGAACTTGGGCCTGACTAAAATGGCGGCATCCTGCCCCGGCAGCACCCACGCCAAACTTTCCTGGCTGCAAGCCTGGTACATCCGCGATGATACCTATTCGCTGGCCCTGGCCGAGCTGGTCAACGCGCAGCTGCGCCACCCCTTCGCGGCCCACTGGGGCGACGGCACGACCTCTTCGTCGGACGGGCAGCGGTTCCGGGCCGGGGGACGCGCCGAGAGCACCGGGCACATTAATCCCAAATACGGGGCCGAGCCGGGCCGGCTGTTTTATACCCACGTCTCGGACCAGTACGCCCCCTTTAGCAGTCAGGTCATCAACGTCGGCGTGCGCGATGCCACGTATGTGCTCGACGGGTTGCTCTACCACGAATCCGACCTGCGCATCGCCGAGCACTACACCGACACGGCCGGCTTTACCGACCACCTGTTTGCCGTGATGCCGCTGCTGAGCTACCGGTTTGCCCCCCGCATCCGCGACCTAAGCGACACGAAGCTGTATATGCCGCCGGGCTCCCCGGCATACGAGGCCTTGCAGCCCCTGCTGGGCGGGACGCTCAACGTGCGCCACGTCCTGGCCCATTGGGAAGAAATCTTACGTCTGGCCACGTCCATTAAGCAGGGCACCGTGACGGCCTCGCTCATGCTGCGCAAGCTCGGCAGCTACCCGCGCCAGAACGGGCTGGCCGTGGCCCTGCGCGAACTGGGCCGCATCGAGCGGAGCCTGTTCATTCTGGACTGGCTGCAAAGCGTCGACTTGCGCCGCCGCGTGCAGGTGGGGCTCAACAAAGGCGAAGCCCGCAACGCACTGGCCCGGGCCGTGTTCTTCCACCGGCTGGGCGAAATCCGGGACCGGGGCTTCGAGCAGCAACGCTACCGGGCCAGCGGCCTGAATCTGCTCACGGCTGCCATCGTGTTGTGGAATACGGTGTACCTGCAGCGTGCCGTGCAGGCCCTGCGCGCCCACGGCCATAACGTGGACGAAGCGCTGTTGCCCTACTTATCACCGCTGGGTTGGGAGCACATCAACCTGACGGGCGACTATTCGTGGCGTACCAAGCGTGCACCCGGCAAATTTCAGCCTCTACGTCCCCTTTCCAGGTCTTAACGTGCTATTTATTCCGTTTTCTGAGATGACCCCATCAACGGCAAGCGGGCCATCTATATGCCGGTCATCAAAAAGGCCGACGCCTCCACCCTGAAAGTGGTGCAGCAGGTGAAGGATAAGCTGCCTACCCTGCGGGCCCTGCTGCCCGAGGACGTAAAGCTCAGCTACGCTTTTGATCAAAGCACCTACGTGGCCAACTCGCTGAAAAGTCTGGTGACGGAGGGCATTCTGGGCGCGGTGCTCACGGGCTTGATGGTGCTCTTGTTCATGCGCGACTGGCGCAGCGTGGTGATTGTGGTGACGACCATTCCGCTGTCGGTCCTGTCGGCAGTGATTCTGCTCAAGCTTTTCGGTCAGACGCTCAACATCATGACCCTCTCGGGGCTGGCCCTAGCCATCGGCGTGCTGGTGGACGAGGCCACGGTGACTATCGAGAACATTCACCAGCACCTGGAGCGGGGCAAGCCCAAGGCCCAGGCCATCTGGGACGCGGCCCGCGAAATTGCCCTACCCAAGCTGCTGATTCTGCTCTGCATCCTGGCCGTCTTTGCGCCCGCCCTCATCATGGAAGGCGTGCCGCGGGCCATGTTCCTGCCCCTGTCGCTGGCCGTGGGCTTTGCCATGGTGGCCTCGTTTCTGCTCTCGCAGACGCTGGTGCCCGTCATGGCTAACTGGCTAATGCGCGACCACGCCCCGGCCGCCGGCCACGGTCACGACGAGCCAGCTGAGCATACCGGGTTCTTCGCCCGCTTCCAGGCCGGCTACCAGCGCCTGCTCACGCGGGCCCAGGGCCGCCAGCGCGGCGTGGTGCTGGGCTACCTGGTTTTATCACTGGTCGTGGTAGGAGTGGGGTTTGCCTTCATCGGCACCGACATCTTTCCGCAGGCTAACAGCGGACAGTTCCAGCTGCGGCTGCGCGAGAAGGTGGGTACCCGCCTGGAGAAAACCGAGCAGACGGTGGCGGCGGTGCAGGCCATCATCAATAAGGAAGTCGGCCCCGACAACGTGGAAATCACCTCCACCTTCGTGGGCACCCAGCCGGCCAGCTTCGCCGTCAACTCGGTTTTCGTCTTCACCACCGGCCCCCACGAGGCGCTGATGCAGGTGGCCCTGAAGGAGGGCGTGCACGTGAACCTGAGCCAACTTAAGGAGCGGCTGCGCCAGTGTATCCACGACGCGCAGCCAGGCTTACAACTAAGCTTCGAGCCGATTGAGCTGGTGGAAAAGGTGATGAGCGACGGGGCGCCCACGCCCATTCAGGTAAACGTGGGGGGCAAAAACCTGAAGGAAGCCGCCGGCCACGCCCGCAAGGTGCTGGCGCAGCTCCGGCAGATTTCTTACCTGCGCGACGTGCAGATTGCCCAGCCCCTGCAGTACCCGGCCCTGCGCATCGACGTGGACCGGGAGCGGGCCGCTCAGTTCGGCCTGACCAGCCAGGAAATCACCCAGTCGGTGGTAGCCGCTACCTCGTCCTCGCGCTTTACGAGCAAAAACCTCTGGCTCGACCCCAAATCCGGCCTGGGCTACCAGGTGCAGGTGCAGCTGCCCGAAGACCAACTCACCCAGCTGCAGGATCTGGAGGCGCTGCCCGTCAAGGCCGGGCAGGCCCGCCCCACCATCGGGGAGGTGGCCACGGTGTCGGCGCGCATGATGCCCGGCCAGATTGACCGCCAGGGGCCTTACCGCCTGGTGAGCATCACGGCTAACGTGCAGGACCGGGACCTGGGCACCGCCGCGCAAGCTGTGCGTAAGGCGCTCAAGCAAGTCGGCGAACCCCCGCGCGGGGTAGTAGCCAACCTGGTGGGCCAGCCCCAGCTGCTGGAAGACACCATGAGCAGCCTGCAGACCGGGCTGGGCATGGCTATCGTGGTGATTTTCCTGCTGCTGGCCGCCAATTTCCAAAGCTTCCGCCTCTCCCTGGTGGTGCTCTCGGTGGTGCCGGCCGTGGTGGCGGGCTCCTTGCTCATGCTGCTGGCCACGGGCGCCACGCTCAACCTGCAGTCCTACATGGGCATGATTATGAGCGTGGGCGTGTCGGTGGCCAATGCCATCCTACTCATCACCAGCGCCGACCACTTGCGCCACGAGCACCGGGACGTGCCCCTGGCCGCCCTTTTGGCCGCCGATACCCGCATCCGGCCCATCCTGATGACCAGCATTGCCATGATTGCCGGCATGTTGCCCATGGCTTCGGGCCTGGGCGAGGGCGGCGACCAGATTGCCCCGCTGGGCCAGGCCGTCATCGGCGGGCTGATTGCCTCCACGCTGGCTTCGCTGCTGGTGCTGCCCCACGTGTTCGGCTGGGCCATGCGCCGGGTGGGCTACGAGTCCAGCTCCCTGCTCCCCGCCCGCACCAGGCAGGCTGCCTAATCTTCTCCTTCTTTCCCTACTGAGTCTCTATGAATGCCTTCCTGAAATTGATTGCCCCTTCACCCCGATATACTTCCCTGCTGGCGGCGGCTCTGCTGCTGAGCGGCGTGCTGGGCAGCTGCTCGTCCGGCGCTTCGGAACCCGCGGCCGAAAAACCCACGCCGGCCGCGCCGGCCACCGTAACTACCTTTCGGCTGACCAACGCCCCGGCCGTGCGCCGGCTGCGGTTGCCCGCCGAGCTCAAACCATTTGAGCAGGTCGACCTTTTCCCCCGCGTGGGCGCTTTCGTGCAGCGGGTGCTGGTGGACCGCGGCTCACGGGTGGCCAAAGGTCAGACCCTGGCTGTGCTCGAAGCCCCGGAACTGGCCGCCCAACTCTCCCGGGCCCGCTCGCGCTGGCAGGCCGCGCAGGCCAAGCTTTCCGGCACCCGGGCCAGCTACGAGCGCCTGCTGCGCACCAGCCAGGAGCCGGGCACCATCTCGCCTAATGACCTGGAGCGCGCCCGCGCCGAGATGCAGGCCGACCAAGCCAATGTGCAGGCTGCGCAGTCTGAGTTGCAGGCTAGCCGGGAGCTCAGCAACTACCTGGTAGTGCGCGCCCCGTTTAGCGGCACCATCACGGCCCGCAACGTGTCGGCCGGGGCCCTGGTGGGACCGGGCGGGGGCCAGCCGTCGGCACCCATGTTCTCGCTGGAAAACAGCCGCACCCTGCGCCTGGAAGTGGCCGTGCCCGAGGCCGCGGCCGGCCAGTGGCTGCAGCCCGGCGCTGCGGTGCCCTTCACGGTGCCGGCCTTTCCCGGCCAGACTTTCACCGGCGTGTTCCGCCGCAACGCCAGCCGCCTGAGCCAGACGGTGCGCTCGGAGCTAGTGGAGATGGACGTGCCCAACCCCGACGGCCGCCTGAAAGCGGGTATGTACGCCCAAGTATTGGTGGCGCTGCCCACCGCTGCGAAAGCCGTTGCCGTGCCAACCTCGGCCGTATTTGCCACCCCGGACGCACCCAAGCAGGCCCAGGTAGTGCGCGTGCAGCAAGGGCGAGCCCAGTGGGTACCCGTGCGCAAAGGCCAACTGCTGAGTCGTGACACGGTGGTGGTGTTCGGGCCACTGGCGCCCGGCGACGAGTTGGTTCGCGAAGCCAGCGAGCAGGTGCCCGACGGCCAGAACGTCAGGATAGCCAAGACCAAGCCCGCCGGGGTTTAATATATGAACGTTTTTTCATTTGTTTGTTGTTGCACGTTTAAATCCTTCGACCATGAATCGTAAAAATCTGCTCCAGTGGCTGCCACTGGCTTTGTTTGCCCTCGTTCTGTTCACTCCGTTGCGCACGCCAGTATTGGGTGCCCTGCAGCGCGGCCTTCTGGCCACGGGCCTGTGGAAACCGGATGTGCCAGTAGCGACTCCGGCCCCGGCCGACGCGCCCATTGTGCCGACGGGTGGCGCTGCGTACCCGCGCAACCTGCCGCTACTCACCCTCGACGGCAAACATGCTAACCTGAGCGACCTGAAGGGCAAAGTTGTGTTCGTGAACCTGTGGGCCAGTTGGTGTCCGCCCTGCGTGGCTGAGATGCCCGGCATTCACGCCCTCTATAAGAAGATGGACCCCAAGAAGGTGGCTTTCGTGATGATTTCGCTCGACGAAAACCCGGCTAAGGCCCAGGCCATGCTCAAGCGCCAGGGCTACACCTTCCCGGTGTACTTTCCCGCCGGCCCCCTCGTACCGCCATTTGATTCTAACTCGATTCCTTCCACCGTCATCCTGGACCCGGACGGCCAAGTAGCCGCTCGCCACGACGGCATGGCCGAGTACGACACGCCCGAGTTCAAGGCTGCGCTGGATAACCTAGCCGCCGGCAGCCACAAGTAAGCAATCCTAGGTGCCGGCCCAGCGGGCCCTGGGCCGGCACCTAATCTTCGTCGTGTTCGGCTTCGGCGGGCTGCACGAAGCCGGGGCGGGCTTCGGGGTGCATGATCTGGCCGCCCAGGTTACCGGTGCGAGCCAGCAAGCCGAAGCTGACTACTGCTCCGGCCAGCGTGAGGTAGGTAAACAGCGGGGCGCGGGCGGTTGTGCGGCGCCGAGCCAGTAGGCTGACTAGGGCCAGCGCGCCGGTGGCTTCCATTACCCAGAGGCTCAACTCGGCGGCTTCTTCGTGCTCGTGAATCAGGGCGTGCGTTACGCCGGGGCGGTCTTCCACCACTTCCTCCGCGCCTTCTCCTGTGAGCTGGGTGGGAATGGTGAGCAGGGCCGCGACGACCAGCGCGACCAGGCCGGCGTTGATCAGCGTTTCCTGCCGTCGTACGACAGCCACCAGCAGCAGCAATAGGCCGAACAAACTGCCGAGGATGGGGGTGTGATTCAGCAGGAGGTGAAGGTGGGCACCATTCATAACAGAGGTTTGGGAGAAAAGGAGGGGAGCAGATGCAGGTTGGATGTTTACGCGGGCGTGACGTTGAAGAAATGGCCGACCACGGCAGTAAGCCCCATGGCCAGTACGCCCCAGAACGTGACACGAGCGGCGGCTTTCAGTACGCTGGAGCCGCCCACGTAGGCCGCCAGCCCGCCTAGGGCCGCTAGAAATGCCAGTGAAGTAATGGACACTGTCCAGGTCAGCTGCTGCACCGGCGACACCAGGATGACCAGTAGCGGCAGGGCCGCCCCTACCGTGAACGTGCCGGCCGAGGCCAGCGCGGCCTGCACGGGGTTCGCGGCGGCCGTTTCGGTGATGCCCAGCTCATCGCGGGCATGGGTGCCGAGCGCGTCGCGGGCCATGAGCTGCTTGGCCACTTCGTCCGCCAAGGATTGGGTCAGGCCCCGCTCCACGTAGATGGCGGCCAACTCGCGGTGCTCCGCCGCTGGGTCAGCGGCCAGTTCGGCCTTTTCCCGCGCCATGTCGGCCTGTTCGGTATCGGCCTGGGAGCTGACGGATACGTACTCGCCCGTGGCCATCGACATGGCTCCCGCTACCAGCCCGGCCACGCCCGCTACTAACACGGCCTCGCGCGAAGCGTTGGCGGCCGCGACGCCCACCACCAAGCTAGCGGTGGAGATGATGCCGTCGTTGGCCCCGAGCACGGCGGCGCGAAGCCAGCCAATGCGGTGGGTGCGGTGATTTTCGTCGTGGCGCATGCAGTAAGGGTGTTTAGGGAATAGGTTAATACGTTGGAATACTGCTCAACTGGTTATACGGCCGAGGTGCGGTGGCAGCTATAACCCAGGTTGTGCAGTAGTGCTACCGGCTCCCACAAGCCGGCCTTCGCAGCTACTAAATCAGCGACGAGCCAGAAATGCGGCCACGCCCAATGCTACGGCCGCCGCCAGCCCAAACGGCAACGCCGGGCCACCCCACTGCCAGAGCAGGCCGGCGCTGGTGCTGGCGCCCAGTGCGGCCAGGCTGCTCAGACCCCCCAGTGTACCCAGGGCAGCGCCGGTATCAGCCGGCGCGCAGAGTGTGCTGACCCAGGCCTTGCTCACGCCCTCAGTGGCGGCCGCATAGAGGCCGTAGAGGGCAAAGAACCCGGCAAAGACCCAAGGTCCTTGCGCCAGGGCTACCCCGCCATATACCACCGCGAAGATTAGTAGGCCCCCCACCAGCAGGCGGCGCGGGCCGAGGCGGTCGGCCAGGTGCCCCAGGGGCCAGGCGCTGAGCACGTAGGTAAAGTTATAGAGTACGTAGAGGCCGATGACGCCGGTAGCCGATACCCCACGCTGGCGGGCCAACAGCAGCAGGAAGGCATCGGCGCTGTTGAAGAGGGCAAACACAAGCAGGGCCCCTACCACCTTGCGGTAGGCGGGCGGGGCCTGTCGCCAGTAGCGAAACGAGGCCCAAAAGGGCATCACCGGCCGGCCGGAAGGCACGGCCCGCCGTTCCCGAAGCGCGAAGGTGATACCAACGGCCAGCGCGCCTGGCAGAAAAGCCCACAAAAACAGCGGGCGGTACTGACCGGGATGCGCGGCCAGCCAGGCCAGCGCGGCCAGGGGACCGAATACGGCCCCGAGCGTATCCATTGAGCGGTGGAACCCGAAGACCTTACCCCGGTCGGCAGGCGTGGTTTCGTCGGAGAGCAGCGCGTCCCGTGCGCCCGTGCGCAAGCCCTTGCCCAGGCGGTCGAGGGTGCGGGCCAGCAATACCCAAAGGGGCGTGGCCAACACCGCCAACATCGGCTTGGAGAAGGCACTCAACCCGTAACCCCACTGTACGAAGGGCACGCGGCGGCCCAGCCGGTCGCTCCACTGGCCGAAGTAGCCCTTGCTCAGGCCGGCCACGGCTTCGGCCAGTCCTTCAAGCAGACCGATGAAAAATACGGAGAAGCCAATGGATTGCAGATACAGCGGCATCACCGGGTAGAGCATCTCACTGGCCAGATCGGTGAAGAGGCTGATGAGCGAGAGCAGCCAAACGGCGCGGGTAAGGTAAGTCATCGGCGTGGGTTACGAATGCAATAGTAACAAAAGGGAAAAAACCAATCACCGTGCCATAAATAAGCTAAAAAAGCATTGATAAATAAGCTAAAAAAGCAACTATAAGAGGTGCATTTGCGTTTAATAAGTATAAGCAACGCACCTAAAACAGCTTGGTAATCATGGTGTCATCGCCCCCTTCCCCTGCTTGTGCGCTCCTGGTTTCCTCAGCCCGCCGGAATCTGCGCGAAGTGCTTAACCATCCAGCCTTTAGCCAGGAGCGCCGCCAGAAGGCCGAGCCGCTGCTCAGTGCCTGCACCGATGCGGCCCAGTTGCTGCGCTGGAAGCTGCTGGCCCTGCAGGAAAGCGAGGCATGGGAAGATGCTCAGCTGGCCCGCGAGGCCGAGGAGCTAGGCCCGGCTGCTCATCCTGATTACCTCTACTAACGCTTTTCTCACCACTTACCCCGCCTTTGGTTTATGAAAAATGCCCCCGCTGCCGCCCCCCGCGCCGATGTGTATGATATCATCACCAACCGGATTATCCTGGCTTTAGAAAGCGGCGTAGCCCCGTGGAAACAGTCGTGGAACGCTGCCCACGGCGCGCCCCGCAACTACCGCAGCAAGCACGTGTATCAGGGCATCAACGCCCTGCTGCTGGCCATGCTCCAGCACGAGCAGCCCTATTACCTAACCTACAACCAGGCCCGCGAGCTGGGCGGCCAGGTGCGCAAGGGCGAAAAAGGAATGCCCGTGGTATTCTTCAAGGTATCGAAGAAAGAGGACGCCCAGGGGAAGGAGAAAAAAGTGGCCATCCTGCAGTATTCCACCGTGTTCAACATTGCCCAGATTGACGGCGTGGAGTGGAAGCTGCCCGAGCCGGTGCAGCGCGAGCATACCCCCCAGCAGGCTGCCGAGCAGATTGTGGCCGGCTACGCCGGTGGCCCCCGCATCTGTTACGCTGGCAGTGAGCCCCACTACCGCACCAGCACCGACACCGTGACTGTGCCCGAGCCGGCGAACTTCCACACGCCCGAGGATTTTTATACTACTCTGTTTCACGAGCTGGCCCATTCCACCGGCCACGCCAAGCGTCTCGACCGGGCCACGCTCACGGAAAAGGCCGCTTTCGGTAGCGAAACCTACGCCAAGGAAGAACTAGTGGCCGAGTTGGGCGCCGCCTTCCTCAGCAACGCCGCCGGCCTGAACCTGGCCGTGACCGAACCCAGCACCGCCGCCTACCTGGCCAACTGGCTGCAGGCCCTGCGCAATGATAAGCGCCTGATTATTTCCGCCGCCAGCCAGGCTCAGAAGGCTGCTAACCACATTCTGGGCATTGTGCCCAGCTACGAGGCCGACAGCGCCGAAGCCCTGCCCGAAGCAGCATAGCGGGGGAGAGGGTACCGGCTGGCAACCGTCAGCCGGTGCCCCGGCGCGCTAACAAAAGGAAAATACCCGGCCCGGAGCCAGCGGCCCCAAGCTCCGCCGTTTCATCAGTCACCACTTACTGCCTCATTATGTCAAGTTCTTCTGCCTCCGCCGCCCGTCAGCCTACCCTTAGCCCTACCGCCTGGACAGGGGAGCCGCAAGCCTGCCCGGCGTGGGTAGGGTTTCCCAGCCTGGCGGGCTTCCCGGCCGGGCTGCAGTGGTCCGGCCGCGGCCAGGTGCCGGCCATCGGTGCCCGCGTATCCATCTACCTGAACGGCTTCGGGCCAGCCGAGGTGAAAGCCTACTTTCACGCTGAAGGCTTTCTGGGCGTGGTGTGTGCCCCCGAGGTACTACCTGCCTGGTTTCAGCGGCAGTGCCCCGGCGTCACGCTGGGCCACTGCTTCGGCCGGGAGTTGGAGCCCTACCAGCCCGCGCCGGCGCCGGTCGTCGGCAGCCCCGAAGACTGGATACCCGACTATCCGCCGCAGGATGAAGAGTAGGCTGGGGCTAAGTGCCGCCCTCGGGCGGCACCGACCAGACGCTCCGGGCCAGGGGCATGGCTTTTTCCCTTTTGTTGCCATTGCGACGAGCCAGCGCGTGGCCCAAGCCACTTAACGTAGGCCCACCATCTTGAGAAACAGCCCGCCCGGGTTCTTATCGGCCTTCACTTTGCCGGTTTTGTGCTTGTAGCAGAAGGAAAAGAGAGCATTTAGCTTCTTGGCGTCCCCGAGAATCTGGCTGACCAGCTTAGGGTCCCGGATTTCCAGCTCTTCCAGGTTCTGCAGGGCCCGGCGCTGCTTTTCTTCCTCAGCCCCATCCTCGAAGGGAATGGGCAGCTGCTGGGGCACCTGGCCGTTGACGAAGAAGCGGATACTGTGGAAGGAGCGCCCCTTCTTAATCAACTCGTAGTTGATGCGCAGGTCGGTGTGCTCGTTGATTTGGGTGGTAGCCACGTCGAGCACGTACTTCTGCAGGGCCGAAATCTTCTCGTACTGCTCCGGCTCGTGGCCCTTAGGGTCCTTGAGCGAGAGCATAACTTTAAACTCGTCCAGGGTGAAGGTTTTCGTTTCCCCGATGTCTTTCCACTGCGAGGCAATCTGGTAGATGCGCTTGGCGTACTTGCTCGATAAACTGAAAACCGACTGCAGGCGGTAGGAAGTGAAGTTGTTTTTCAGGTCAATCAGGTAGCGCCGCATGCGCTCCGAGATTTCCAGTTCAATGATGCCTTCCCCCTTCACGTACAGCGCCGAGGCCAGCAGGCCCACCTGCAGCACGTGCTTGTTATCCTCAATCACGTACTCGCGGCTGCGCAGATTGGAGGTGGCTTCCAGCAGGCGCTGGTAGTTCCAGGAGCGTCCCGTCATCTGCTCCAGCTCCTTTACCCGGATGCGATAGATAGTGCCCGGCTTATCCTCTTTGCGCAGTACCGAGAGCAGCGAGAAGACAATGTCCATCTCGACCGCGCTCATCTCATAGCGGGCGGTGGTAATGGCATTGTGCTGCCGGATCTCGATGCCGGTGGTGGGAGTGCCGGTAGTGGGAGCGGGAGTGCTCATAGGGGAGGGGATAAGTAGCACGTATAGCCAAAGATACGATAGTTGTAGAAATTAAGGTAAGTCTTCCTTCAGCTTCTATCCTTTGGCTTACCATCTCTATCCCTTGCACTTACCATCCCTATCCTTTCACGTACCGATTCTATCCTTTCACGTACCAAAACTATCCTTTCCGCTTACCAACCCTATCCTTTCGCTTACCATTTCTATCCTGGGAGTGGCCTAAAAATCGATGAATCAATATCTTATGGCCCCTGCAAATAGAGTAAATACTTGACAAATAAAAAAAACTCACAAATTTGTTGATGTTCGAAACCGGACAGCTTTTAGAAGGGTACAAAACGTCGGAACGGGACAAGAAAAGCAACAAAAGAAGAGAGTATAAAGCAGCACAAAATGGTTTGTACTTTACCAAGAAAATATGTGCTTTTATTTACTTTATATGCCCTTGCCGGGCCCTGTGCCCATTTTTATACTATCCCAAAAGTAGCTCATACTGCGTTATTTTAGTACCGTCCTGCTCTCAATCTATTACCCCCCAGTTGCGACTGTTTCATCAGCAACTTTTCTGCCTTCCCAGTGAGCCGGAGCGAAGAAAAGCCAAAAGGATAGAAATTATAAGTGGGCCCGGTCACTTCGCGTGAAAGGATAGAAATGGTAAGTCACCCGCACCGGGGTGGCGCCTAAAGGATAGAAATGGTAAGCGATTACAGCCTCTGGGAGCTGTTTTAGAGCGTATCGTGGATGCGGTACGGTCTCGGCGCTGCCGGAGTTGGCTTACAAAATCTATCCTTTGGCCGGTTTCCCATTCCTCTTTGCCCCATTGGTGGTGAATAAACTACTGTAAGCCAGCAAGTAAAAGCTGGTTAAGCCTAATTGTGCGCTGATCCTTGCCGTTGAAACCACTTTGGGCACCTTCCCCTCGTGTACATAAAAGCCCGGGTGCTGACTTACAAAATCTATCCTTTCGCTAACTGATGTCTACCTGGTAACTGGGACGGCAACGCTACCATTAGATGATAGCTAAACGAGCGGGTCATGAACATGGTAAATTAGCACAAGCGCCTTGCTATGCGGCAAACTATTCGGCCTGGGTTTAACCCAGAAGGTAGCCAAAGCACAGTTCCAGGGTTTGCATGAGTAAGCTTACATCAATGAATAAAGAAGTTGCTTTTTGGGGACTTTACCTGATGCAGGCTTGCGTGATCAAGCAGTCCAGCCATCAGCCTGTGGACGGGCCATATGAAATAACTTTTGCTACCCGCCACTATGATTATGGGTGGAAATACTATGACCGCGATTCAGTGAAATTTTCAAGACCCATGCGTTACGTAGTTGGATCTTACCCAATAGTGTATCGCCTGAATACGCAGGAACTGGTAATCTACACAACGCCCCAGGGGCCTGACGCTAGGCCTGAAGTGGCGTTTCGTCAACAACATGATAAACGCACTGCCGCCCGTTTATTCGCCTCATTCAAGCAAGTCAATCTTGACTCACTTGTGCGGCAAACGGACGATATGTTTTCAGATGATGGGTTTAGCATAGATGAAAGTGTGACGAAGGAAGGGCAAAACCGCCGTTTTAGGTGGAGCAATGTGTACTTGCCTTCATTGTTCCAATTGCTTTCAACGACTAACCACCTATCTCCGGAAAGGCTGAAAATCTATTCAGATGCGGAAGAGTCAAACATTATCCGCCAACTGCAACAGGCTTCCCCAAGACCACACTAGCCGTAAGCAACGGGCCTGCGTACTATTACCGGTTTAGTACGCTTCCTTTACGGCATGAAAGCTCCGAAAGCAACTCCACCCCGCGTTCCCGTGCTGCCGCTGGAGCGCGAGCAGCTGCCCGTTGTTCCCATTGCCTGCAGCACCCTGGCCGAGCTGATTCACTCGCTGGGCACCCGCAAGGAGGTGGCCGAGGCCTGGAAAGTAGTGCCCCGCACCCTGGCCCTGCGGATGCAGCGGCCCGAAACCGCTACTCTGGAAGAGCTGCAGCGCCTGGCCGTGCTCGCCCGGCTCGACCTGCCCACCGTATTCGAGCTGGCGTACTACCAGATGCAGCATCCCGTGGCCGTCCCGGCGCCGCAACTGGGACGCCCCAAGCAACAGCACTAAGGCGCGACCTGGCGCTTGGCGACACTGCCGGCGGACGCGCGGGGAACCGTTCGCGTAGGCAGAATGCATTTCACGGCTACCTTTTTACCATTCGTCCTTTTTTCGACCGGCGCTGTTCATCTGCAGATAATTTCGTGGTAGCCACCCGGTTCCCCGGATGCCGGGGTGCCGGCCACGTTCCGCGACCAGCTCAATTTCCTGACCGCTCAGCAGTAAAGCCACCCTGATCTTTTTCCCTTTTGTGGCCGATACCACCACCGAAATGCGCTTTCTGCCAGTTTAAGGAGCCTTTCAGGGGGTAAATGCGTTGTATTACCTGAACCATTAGCCTTGACCGATGACTCAGTCCATCACCTTTTCCGAGCGGGAGGCGACCCCCGCCCAGCGGCAGGAACTCATCGATAAAGCCCGCGCCTGGAGTGTCGCCCAGGGGGCCGTACCCGGCCCGGCCGCTGAGGCGGTGTACGCCCGGTACGTGGCGGGCGAGTTAACGCTGCAGGGCGTCACCGACGAGCTGAAAAGCTTCTATGCGGGCCACACCGAGGCTCTTAAAGACGCAACAGCCATGCGCCCGGAGCAACCGCTGCTGGACTAACGCTCCCGCTCCATACAGCCCGTCTGGTCTTCGGTCGGACGGGTTTTTTATCACCAACCTTCTTGCCGTGGCAATTCAGGATGGATTTTACGACCCAGCCCACCAGGTCATCTACAACCGGTTGGGCATCACCAACCAGGACCAGTTGCGCGAAGCGGAAGGAGCCTTGTCCATTCCCGCACTGCTGCGCATCGTGGTGGGGGCTGTGGACCTACCGGGGCAGTTTGACGCTGCGCACCTGAAGCGCATTCACCGGGAGCTGTTTCAGGACGTGTACCAGTGGGCGGGGCAAACCCGTGCCCAGGGTCCAAACGGCCCGTTTCAGGGGCAAAAGCTGGCCTACGTGCTCAATGCTCAGGGGGATATGATGCGCTACGCGCCCTACCAGCAGCTGGACCAGCGCCTGGATGCTATCGGCGCCCAGCTGCAGCTGGAAAACAACCTGCGCGGCCTGACACCGGAGCAGTTTGCCCGGCGGGCGGCCTATTATTTTGACCAGTACAACCACGCGCACGCTTTTCGGGAAGGCAACGGGCGCACCATCCAGAGCGTGATGACCTTACTGGGCCGGCAGGCCGGCTACCAGGTCGAACTAAGCCCGGAAGCCGCCATTCACCTCAACAATGCCCGCGACCTGGCCATCATCCGGCCCTACGGGCCAGTCCAGCCGGAGAAGAACCTGGAGCCCCTGGTCTTGCTGCTGCGGGCGGCCAGCACGCCGATCGCCGGCGCGGAGGCCGCCCGGCTGCGCGAGGCAAGCCAGGCCCGGCCAGTAGCGGATCCTACGCCCGATATGCAGCGCATGGAAGCCCAGCGGGTACTGCAGGCCAGCGCCTACATTATCGGGGAGGCCTTGCGCGATATTGACCGGGGCGATACCACCAGGGGCAACCGGCTACTGCAACAAATGACGCTGGTGCTGCTCGAGCCGACCACGGCCGGGCAGTACTGCCGGAGTATACAGCAGGCGGCGCTGGAAGTAGCCAAGCACCCGGTGCTGCGGCAGGAAGGCCCACTCCTGCAGCACGCCGGGTGGCTGGCGGAAAGCGTGCAGCAGCTGGTGCACTTGGCCCCGCCCATCCAGGCAGCTGCCATCCAGCACCAGCGCTCGGCTCCTAAACCAGTCCCGAAGCGGCCAGTACCAAGACGCTAGCAAATCCTGGCTGCCGGCTAGCCCACGAGCAGAAAATCCTCCAGCCGGGTGGTGTACTGCGGCGTGCGCCACTGGGCCTGCCCTTCCCAGGGGGCCCGGGACTGGCCCGGGGGCAGCACCAGCGAAGCCAGCTGCACGGTGCCTTTGCCAAAGCGGCGGTTCAGCGCGTCCAGCTCGGCCATGAGCTTGGTTCGCTTCTCCGATACGGGGGGAGCCTCAAACAGCGAGAGCTGGGTTTGCCCCGCCGGCTCCAGTCCGTCCAGCATGACGCCGGCCTTGGTATACCGGTTGCCCGGCTGCCAGAGGCGCTTGAGCGCGGCCCGGGCAAAGCGGACCAGCTCTACCGTGTCGCTGGTGGCCACCGGCAGCGTGAGCACCACGGAGCAGGAGTAGGGCGGAGGCTCCAGCCCGTAGCGGCTCTTGCTCAGGAACACGGTCAGCAGGTGGGCCGCGTCGCCCTGCCGCCGCAGCTTTTCTCCCGCCCGGCAGGCGAACGCGCTCACCGCTCCCACAATATCCGAAAAGCCGGTTAATGGCCGGCCAAACGTGCGCGATACGCACAGGCTGCGTCGGGCCCGGGTTCCGTCCTCACTCGGGGCCAGCCCCTGGCAGGGATAGCCGTTGAGCTCCCGAACCAGCCGGGCCCCTACCACGCCCCCCAGGTGCTTGCGGGCATACGCTTCCGAGCAGCTGGCCAGCTCCCCGGCCGTGCGGATGCCGGCCGCGTAGAGCTTCTGGGCGTACTGGTGCCCAATGCCCCAGACATCCTCCACCGCTACCTGCTCCAGGGCCCCGCGGCGGCGCTCTGCCGTATCGAGGTAACAAACGCCGCCCAGGGCCGGATTCTGCTTGGCCAGGCGGTTGGCCAGCTTGGCCAGGGTCTTGGTGGGGGCGATGCCGACGCAGGTCGGTATACCCGTGCGCGCCAGCACATTGGCTCGGATGGTGCGGGCCAGCTCCTCCAGGCTCGGGGCCACGAAGCGCTCCATCCCGTGCAGATCGAGAAAGGCCTCGTCGATGGAGTACACCTCCACGGCCGGTACGACCTGGCTCAGATACCACATCACCCGGCGGGACATATCCCCGTAGAGGGCGTAGTTGCTGGAAAAGACGGCTACCTGGTGCTGCTCGAGCAGGGGCTTGACCTGGAAGTACGGGTCGCCCATCCGCAGGCCCAGGGCCTTGGCCTCCGGGCTACGCGAGATCAGGCACCCGTCGTTGTTGGAAAGCACCACGACCGGCCGGCCCTCCAGCCGGGGCTGAAAAACCCGCTCGCAACTGACGTAGAAGTTGTTACAGTCCACTAAGGCGTACATAGCTAATCGCGGGTGCGCAGCAGGGCCGTGAGTTTGCCCGGCACAAGCTCGTGGAGCACGTGGGTGACCACGCCCCAGATGCGCACGTCCCCCGCGTCGCGAATCTCCCAGGGCTGATAGTCGGGGTTTTCCGGCTTGAGCCACCAGGCTCCGTCCTCGCAGACCAGGCGCTTGACAGTGCATTCCCCGTCCACGACGGCCACCACGATATGGTTGTGATCGGCTTCCAGCTGTTTATCCACGGCCAGCAGGTCGCCCTCGTGAATTTCAGCATTTTTCATGCTTTCCCCGCTGACCCGTACCAGGTAAGTGGCGTCCGGATGGCGCAGCAGCAGGCGGTTTAAATCAAACACCTCGTCGGTGTAATCGGAGGCCGGGGAGGGAAAGCCGGCCGGGACCAGGCAGCTGAACAGGGGCAGTAAAAAGGCTAGGGAAGAGTCCGGGACGGGTAATAAGTCAAGGTTGCGCATAGGAGGCAAAGCGGGGCAGATTCGCAAGTATACGCACTGCTAATAAAATTAGGTAATCTAAACTAAATAATTTAGCTTGCTGGTGGCGTAGCGGCAGGCCCTGTGGACTTCCACGCAGGCAGCGACGGGCGCGCCCTTTTGTGCGTGTCTCCACCCCGTTCTCCTTCCTCCCGCCCCCTGCTGGGCGTGCACCTGCTGGAGGCTACTGCCGACCCACTGGTATTTGCCTTTCACCGGGATCAGGCCGATGCCGCCCCGGCCTGCATTATTATCTCCCGCCACGCCTGGCAGCTGCTGGGGCCCTCGCAGGCAGTGGACTACGTGGTGGAGCGCTACCTGCTGGAGTTTCCGGAAGAACGGGCGCGGGTAGGGCCGGGCCTAGTGCGCTTCTGCGTGCGCTACGCCCTGGCCTGGGCGGCACAACTGATCCGGCCCCCGCGGTTTCAGAGGCGGACCGGGAAAACCACGGAAGCCGCTAAAGCACTGCCGGGGAGCGGCTGACCGGGAGGGCGTGGTAGCGGGATGTGAAGGCCTGGATCGGCCATGCCGCCGCCCGCTGGGGCAGTCGGTATTTCCTTATTGTTACCATCCGGGCTCCGATTCCAGCTCGACCGGGAAAAGCTAGTAGCTTTAAGGCTGCGGAAATCTTGTCAGCCGCTAAGTTCTTTCTTTCCAGTCTAGTTGATGTACACCTCTACCTTCCCTCGGGCCCTGGGCATCCCCCTGCTGCTAGCCCTGACCGGATGGCTGAGCCCCACCGCCCGGGCCCAGACGACCACTACGGAATCCTTTGACTCCGGAACCAAGACCACCTATCCGGCCGCGTCCGTGACGCTGGGTACCGGCTCCTGGACCCTGGACGACGCCCTGCTCGGGGCCGATGCCCAGGACCACAAGGCAGGCGCTCAGGCCGTGCGCCTGCAGCAGCGCGGCACGCTCACCATGGACTTCTTTCTGCCGGATGGAGCCAGCACCGTCACCGTGCAGCATGCCGCCTACGGTACGGACCCGACCGCCGCCTTCGAGCTCTGGTACCAGACCCAGGGCTGCGCCGACTGGGTCCGGGTGGGCCAGCCGGTGGTGGCCACCGGCTACGCCCTGCAGACGGCCTCTTTCCCCGTTGGCGTACCCGGCGCCCTGCGCTTTCAGCTGCGTAAGGTCAGTGGGGGAGCGGCCCGCCTGAATCTGGACAACTTCACGGTGGCGGCCTACTCGGCCACCCCGCCTCCTTCCACAGTCGGGGACGACCAGCACCTGACCATGGGCAACCCCAGCGGGGCGGTGGCCGATGTGAACCAGCCCACCAATTACCTGATGGAAAAGCCCCAGTACGCGCTGAGCTACCACCGCGACCAGGGGAAGCCCAACTGGGTAAGCTGGTACCTGGCCCCGAAGTGGGTGGGCTCAGCGGCCCGCCAGAACGACTTTCGGGCCGACAACACCCTGCCCGCCGGCTGGTACCAGGTCAGCAACGGTAGCTACTCCGGGTCGGGCTTTGACCGGGGCCACAACTGTCCCTCGGCCGACCGCACCAGCACCGTGGCCGACAACTCGGCCACCTTCCTGATGACCAACATGATTCCCCAGTCGCCTACCAACAACCAGCAGACCTGGGCGACGCTGGAAAACTACGGCCGCACCCTGATTGACGCCGGCAACGAGCTCTACATCATCATGGGCTCCTACGGCAAGGGCGGCAACGGGGTGATCCGCGCCAATGGGCAGCCCGACCGCCCGGTGTATGCCGAGACCATCGACCAGGGCCGCATCCAGGTGCCCAAGCGCATCTGGAAAGTGATCGTCGTGCTGCCCCAGGGCACCAATGATATCAGCCGGGTGAATGCCAGCACCCGCATCATCGCCATCGATACGCCCAACGACAACGGGATGACCTCCAACTGGGGCCAGTACCGCACCACCGTGGATGCCATCGAGGCGGCCACCGGCCTGGACCTGCTCTCGGCCCTGCCGGTGAGCGTGCAGCAGGTCGTGGAGGCCCAGGTCGACAACGGCCCCACTAACTAGGCCGGGAGCGTCTGTGCCCGCCTTCTCCCGTTTTCCTTCCCGACTTATCCCATGACTTTTTCTACCTCATACCCCGCGCGCGTCCTGGCAGGGCGACTCCTGGCGCGCCTGCTGCCGGCCCTGCTGCCCGCCCTGCTGCTCAGCCTCGGGGCCCAGGCCCAGACGCCCTACGCCCTGAGCACCGGCAACTACGCCGAAAACTTCAGCCAGATCAGTGGTTGGGCCGATAACTTCGCCTCCGGAACCGGGGCCGCCCCCTTTTCTGCGGCCGCGCCCAGCCCCACGCTGCCCAACCAGAACCAAGTCTTTAATAGCGGTACCAGCGGGGGCGTGCAGAAGGGTACCCAGGCCATTGTGCTGCTGGCCACCGGCAGCGACAACGCCAACGCCGCCGCCTTCGACCTGAACCTGGACTTTACCGGCACCACGGCCGGCACGATTTCCCTGACCTGGGCCGAGGTGAATAATTCCACCGGTAACCGCCAGAGCACCTTCAAGCTGCAAACCAATACCGGCACCAATGGAGCCTGGGTGGATCTGCCTGGCTCCAGCGTGGTGCTGACCAACAACGCGGCTTCCTCCGGGCAGCTCAGCGCCCTGGCCCTGCCGGCCGCTTTTGATAACAGCGCCACGGCTAAAATCCGCTTCTACATCGTGCCCACCGCCGGGGGCACGAACCCGACCGGTTCCCGTCCGAAAATCAGCCTCGACAACCTGGCTGTAACGGCAACTGCCGCCGGCCCCGTTACGCCTAAAATCACGACCGGTACCATTGCGGGCAGCCCCTTCTGCGTAACCGGCTCAGCGGGCACGGCTGTGTCGGTACCCTATGCCGTAACCGGTGGCCTGTCAGGCACCTTTGCCGCCCAGCTCTCCGACGCCAGCGGCTCCTTTGCCGCGGACCTGCCCCAGAACCTGATCGGCACCGGCTCCGCTACGCCGATTGCTGCTACTCTGCCCGCGGGCACCCCGGCCGGCAGCGGCTACCGCATCCGGGTGGTGCACGCCGCCTCCGGCACCATCGGCAGCGCCAACACGGCCGACCTGACCGTCACGAATCCCCCGGTTAGCAACAGCGTCACCCTCAACTCCACCGCGGGGCAGAGCATCACCACCACCGGCACCGGCTCGCCCCTTACCGCCTCGGCGACGGCACCCTCTACCTTCGCCTGGACCTACGGCACCAGCAGCCTGGGCCCGTTCACCACGGCCATCAGCGGGGCCACTGCGGCCTCGTACACGCCGAAGGGCGCCGACTTCGGCGGCGTGGCCGGTACCTACTACTTGGTCGCCCAGGCCAGCAGCACCTGCGGCAGCGTGTCGGCGACCAGCGCCCCGGTGACAATTAGCGTGAGTGCCCCCCAGCCCACGGTCACGGCCAGCCCCAACCCGGTGCCCGACTTCGGCAGCGTGGCCACGGGTTCCGCCTCCATCGCCAAACCCGTTACCCTGACCGGCAGCAACCTGTCCGGGGATGTTACCCTAACCCCGCCCGCCGGCTTCCAGCTGCGCACCGGCACCGGCGCCTTTAGCTGCGCCGCTCTCACGCTCACCCCCGCCGGGGGTAATTTGTCGGCCACGGTGGAGGTGCGCTTCCTGCCCGCCCTGGATCAGGCCTACAGCGGCAGTATCAGCGTCTCCTCGCCCGGAGCCGGCTCCCTGCCCGGCATTGCCGTTTCCGGCGCCGGCACCAGCCCGGTGTACCCGCCCAGCGTCCGCACCCTGCTCCCCTCCGCCGTCACCAGCTCGGCAGCCACCAGCGGGGGGGAAGTGCAGGAGGATGGGGGGAGCCCCGTCACGGCCCGGGGCGTGGCCTACGCTACCACCCCGGCCCCGACTACCCAGGATGATTTCACCCAGGACGGCACCGGCCTCGGCACGTTTACCAGCCAGCTGATCGGCCTTGTGCCCAACACCACGTACTACGTGCGGGCCTACGCCACCAATGCGCAGGGCACCAGCTACGGGGAGCAGGTCAGCTTCACTACCCCGGCCGTGACCCTGGCCGCCGAGCCCACCCAGGGCAGCACCCTCACGGCCACCACCGTTTCGCCCACGAGCGTAACGCTTACCATCAGCGGGGGCGATGGGGCCAAGCAGCTGCTGCTGGCCACTCCCGGCCCGGCCCTCGGGTTCCAGCCCACGGACGGCACAACCTACGCCGGCAACAGCGCCTTCGGGCAGGGTGACCAGCCCACGCCCGGCACCTACGTGGTACTGGCCGGCAGCGCCGCCAGCGTTACTGTCACCGGACTGACAGCCGACACCGAGTACACCTTCGCCGTCTTCGACTACAACGACGACAATACCAGCGGGGCCGAGAACTACCTGCTCACCCCCCACGGGGAGCTGACCCTGTCCACGCCCCCGCTGCCGGCGGGCCTGCTGCTGGCCGAGAACTTCGACTACCCGGCCGGGGACCGGCTCACCGACCACGGCTGGACGGCCCACAGCTTCCCCGGCACCAATGCCATCCTGCTCAGCGCCCCGGGCTTGGCCTACAGCGGCTACGATGCAGCGGGCTTCAACCGCCCGGCTGCTGTGAATGCCGCCGCTGCCCTGACGGCCTCGGGGGAGGACGTAAGCCGCACCTTCCCGGCTCAGGCCGCCGGCACGGCCGTGTACGCCTCGGCTCTGGTAAGCGTCAGCTCGGCCAGCACGGCCGACTACTTCCTGCACCTGAGCACCGACCCGGTCGTGAGCACCTTCCGGGCCCGCCTGTTCGTGCGCTCAGCCAGCGGGGGGAAAATCCAGTTCGGCGTATCGGGCAGCGGCACTACGACCCAGTACGACCCTACGCTCTACGAGTTGAATACCACCTACCTGCTGGTGATGCGCTACACCTTCGGGCCCTCCGGGGCGGAAACGAAGCTGTACGTGAATCCGGGGCAGAGCGAGCCGGCCGTGGCCGGGGCCACCAGCACGGAATCCGCCACGTCGGCTCCCAGCAGCATCGGCGCGGTCGCCCTGCGTCAGGGCTCCAATACCTCCCCGCTGCTGCTCGACGGATTGCGCGTAGCCAACAGCTACTCGGCCGCCCGCGCCTTTTCCACCCCGCTGCCGGTCACGCTTACCCGCTTTTCGGCCCAGCGCCACGCCAGTGGGCTGGTCCAAGTGAGCTGGGCCACGGCGCAGGAGATCGGGGCCCAGAGCTTCCGGGTGCAGCGCAGCCTGGATGGTCGCACCTTCACCTCGGTCGCCAGCCAGGCGGCGGCGGGCACTACTAGCCAGGCCCGCCAGTACCAGGCGCTGGACGCGACGGCCCCGGCCGGCCAGCTCTACTACCGCCTGGAGCAGCAGGACCAGGACGGCACCCTGCACTACAGCAGCGTAGTCGCGGTGGGTCCGCAAAATGGTGCAGCATTGGCCGCTTCCCTCACCCTGGCTCCGAACCCGGCCGGGGCGGTGCAGGCGCTGACGCTTACCGTAGCGGGCCGGGCCGGGCAGGCCCTGACGCTGCAGGTACTTGATAACACCGGCCGGCAGCTCTACACCCAGCCCCTGCGCCCCGGCGCGGAGGTGGAGCAGCTAGGTCTGCGCCTGCCGGCGGGGTTGCCCGCCGGGACGTACGTGTTGCGGCTGAGCGGTGCCGGCGTCGCACCTCTGCACGCCCGCCTGGTACTAACCCGGTAGGGAAGTAGCTGGTTAAAACACGAAAAAAGGCCATCCAATCAGGTGGCCTTTTTTCGTGTTTTAACCAGCTACTTCTTACGAAGGGGGGAGGTAGCTCAGCCGCTGCTACTAGCTTTCAGCTGAGCAGAGTACAAGGACCCTGCTTTTAACGTAGGCCCGAATGTGTAGACCGATCATTCTCCTGGTGGTTTTTCCAAACTTTCAACAAAAGCCCCCTTACGCCAAGAGATCGACTACCATGCCTGCAAGGCAGAGGTGCTTGATCCGCCGTTCTCAAGCTGTATATTCTTGGTTATTAAAATTTTTCAGGCTTGCTCAATTAGTAAAGACAGCTGAATTTTGCACAGACAATCCATTGCTAGTCGATCATTCCATTGCTAGCTGATATCTATTCCCAAGTGAATGAAGCATCTCTACACCCAACCTTCTGGTAAGGTCAAGTTACCAAGGGACTCCAGCCACCATCGGTCACCTTTACACCGGAGTTTATTTCGAATTTCATACTGCATTACCGCTCTGGTGCTGGTAGTAACTGGGCAGCGGGCCTGGGCGCAGGCACCACAGGTTGTAACGGTGGCACCCGGCCGCAATACCATCGCGGCCGGGGTGAACTCGAACGTAAGGGTTACGTTCTCCCAGCCCATGCAGGCTGCCGCGGCTTCCACTACCGGCCTGCGGGTCTTCAGCAGCCAGCGTGGCGGTTTGCTGCCTGGCACCTACAGTGGAGCCGGCACCACTACTGCCACCTTTCAGCCAGCCCAGCACCTTAAGCCTGGTGAAACAGTGCAGGTTGATGTTTTAAAAGGTACATTGAGTGCAACAGGGCAGGCATTACCACTGGCTTCGTTAACTCAATTCACCGTTGCCACCACACCATCCCCCGGCACGTTTGGGTTACCAGGCCAAGTCCTGACAGCTACACGAGACACCTACGGAGTGACGGCCGCCGACTTTAACGGGGACGGAAACCTAGATCTGGCCAGTTGCAGCCAGTATACCACCTCGAAGGTGCAGGTGCGCTTCGGGCTGGGCGACGGTACGTTCGGCAGCCCAGTCGATTACGCGATGGGGCCGGCGTATTTCCTGACCTCCGCTGACTTGGACAACGATGGTGACCTGGATTTGCTGGTAGGCAATGGGGGACAAGTGGTCGTAATGCAAAATAACGGGAACGGCGTATTCACAACCTTGCGCCCTTTTCGGACTGGCGACGACGTACGCACAATTGCGCCGGCTGACCTGGATGGGGACGGCAACCTGGATATGGTAGTGGCCTGCACCGCATCCGGTAGCGTATTTGTCCATTTTGGTCAGGGCGATGGGACCTTCAGCACCACAAGGGGTAACTACTTCAATATAAGTGCCCCGGTAGGCGTGGCAGTGGGAGATATCGATGGGGATGGAGACTTGGACTACGTGACCGCCGGGGCCCAGAGCAACCGGGCCTTCATGCGCCTAAATGACGGAACCGGCACCTTTACGGCTGGGGCAACACTGACCGTCGGATTTCAGCCGAACAGTATTGCTCTCGGCGACCTGAACGGTGACGGAGCACTGGATGTGGTGACGGCTAACCAGAACAGTAGCAACGTGTCCGTGTTGCTGAATACGAACGCGGGTACTGGCACTTTCCAGGCTGCCACTACCCTCAATACCGGTAATGTTCCCACGGATGTGAAGCTGGGCGACGTGGATGGGGATGGAGATCTGGATCTGGCAGTTAGCGGCAATACCCGTGATATACGACTCAACAATGGCAGTGGAACATTCAGCCCCGGCCAGCTTATTTCATCCGGAGCGTACTACGTAGCCCTGGCCGACGTAAACAACGACGGCACCCTGGACCTGATAGGCGGATCCAATCCTTCACCTACCGGCAGCACCAGTAGCATCAATGTGTATCTAAACGGGGCCACACCAACGCTTACCAGCTTCGCGCCTGGCAGCGGCCCTATTGGCAGCAGCGTCACGCTGACGGGTACCAATCTGGCCGCTACTACACAGGTGAGCTTTGCTGGTAGGCCAGCCACCAGCTTCACGGTGAACTCGGCTACAACAGTAACGGCGATGGTGCCGGCGGGAACAATCAGCGGGCCCATCGAAGTCACCACAATGCCGGGCATGCAAGCTACCAGTGCCACCCGATTTATAGTTCCTGCCCCCGTCATAACCAGTGTTAGCCCAACCGAGGGGCTGGCGGGGACGGTCGTCACGGTAACGGGTACCGGGTTTCTGGAAGCTACGCAGGTAACGTTTGCTGGCACAGCCGCTCCGGGATTTTCGGTGAACGCTGCTGGCACGCAACTGACGGTGGCGGCTCCGGCTGGAGTGAGCACCGGCCTGGTGTTGGTTACAACGCCCAATGGTACCAGCAATGGAATCCCGTTTACCGGGGCGCCAACGCTCACTACGATCTCCCCAGCTTTCGGCCCAGCCGGAACAATTGTGACGCTGACTGGGGCAGGATTGCAAAATGCTAGTGCCGTCACATTTGGTGGAGTAGTGGCACCGGGCTTTACGGTGGATGCGGGTGGCACCAGCCTGCAGGTGAGTGCTCCCGCCGGGGTACTTTCGGGGTTGGTATACGTGAGGTGGTCTAGGCAAGACGGACAGAAGAAGGACGTATATTTCTTCTGTGATGACAGCCAAAAAGAACGGGGCGTCGCCCGACAAACGGCGTAAATACGACGAGGCGTTTAAGACCGAGGCCCTGCGCCTGGCCAGCGAGAGCCGCAGCACCCAAGCGGCGGCGCGGCAGTTGGGCATCAGCCCCAAGCTGCTCTACCGCTGGCAGCAGGCGCAGCTCGTGGCCGAAGTGGGCAGTGAGGAAGTGGCGCGCGACCCGGAAGTGCGCGCCCTGCGGGCCCGACTGAAACGGGCCGAGCAGGAGCTCGACATTTTAAAAAAAGCCTTGGTCATCTTCGGCCAGCCGACCCGGTGAGCACCTACCAGCACATCGCCCAACGCCGGGCCCACGTACCCGTGCGCCAGCTTTGCCAGGTGCTGCGCGTGGCCCCGGCCGCCTACTATGCGTGGCAGCGCCGCCGGCAGCAGCCGGTGGTCGAGCCGGCCTGGCAACTGGCCGTGCGCGAGGTATTTGCGCACCACAACCAACGCTACGGCACCCGCCGGCTGCGGGCGGAGGTACAGGCGCAAGGCCACGCGGTGGGCCGCTGGCGCATCCGCCGCGTGCTAAAGGCGCACGGCTTGTGGGCCCAGCAGCCGCGCTCGTTTGTGCCCCGCACCACCGACTCGGACCCGGCCGTGCGCGCGGCGCCTAACCGCTTGCTCGGCCAGCCGGCCCCCACCGCCCCGAACCGGGTCTGGGTGGGCGACATCACCTACCTGCCCCGCCAGGGCGGCGGCTGGCTCTACCTGGCCGTCTGGCTCGACCGCTGCTCGCGCAAAATCGTGGGCTGGGACGTACGCGACACCATGCCGGAGGACCTAGTCAGCGAGGCGCTCCGTCGCGCCCTGGTCGTGCGCCGCCCCCCGGCCGGGCTGGTCGTGCACTCCGACCAGGGCAGCCAGTACACGGCCACCCGCTTCAAGGACTTACTGGCCCGCCACGGGGCCGTGCAAAGCATGAGCCGGCGCGGCAATTGCTACGATAACGCCCACGCCGAGTCCTTTTGGAGCCGCTTCAAAGCCGAACTGCTCGACGGCGGCAGTTTCCCCGGCCTGGCCGAAGCCAAGCTCGAAATCAGCCACCACATCGCCTACTACAACGCCGAACGACGCCATTCCGCCCTCGGCTACCAAGCTCCCAACCATTTCGAACTCCACCTTCAAACAACGTCCCAACTCTGTCCAGCTTAGCTAGACCACCTCACGTGACCACTCCCTACGGGGTGAGTAACGGCTTGACATTTACGGGGGCACCCGTTATCACCTCGTTTTCGCCGGCATCGGGACCAGCGGGCACCCGGGTGACGGTGCAGGGCCTTAATTTGACGGGTACCAATCAGGTGACGTTCGGCACAGCTACCACCTCGGCAATTACCGGTAATTCAGCTACCCAGTTCTCGGTCACGGTGCCCAGCGGGGCAGGCAGCGGCCCCATTCGGGTTCGGACAACTGCCGGTACGGCCGTCAGTACCACACCCTACACTATCCCGTCCCCGGTACTCACGGCCCTGAGTCCCACCAGCGGCCCCGCAAACACCATCGTCACCATTACCGGGACAGACCTGAACGACGCGACAAGTGTAACGTTTAACGGCAAAGCCGCCAGCTACTTCTTCGCCAACTCAGCTACTTCCCTCTCGGTTTATTCGCCAACGGGAGTAACAACCGGCCCCGTAGTGGTGACCACGCCGGGTGGGCCCAGCAATGGACTGCTCTTTACGGCGGCTCCAGTGCTGAGCAGCTTTAGCCCACTTAGTGGCAGTCCCGGCACGGTAGTAACCCTGACCGGACAAAACTTGACTGGAGCTACGCAGGTTACCTTTAATGGGGTGGTGGCCATTAACTACACCGTCGTATCAGCCACCCAACTGACGGTTACCGTACCGGTTGGAGCCAGCACCGGCCTGGTCCGCGTGACTACGCCAGGAGGCACTGCCGCCAGCAGCACCTACTTCACCGTCCCGGCTCCGGTTCTGACCGCGATTGCCCCCGCTGCCGGACCGGCTGGCACTGTCGTAACGCTGACGGGCAGTAACCTGCTGGGCCTGACGGGCGTGACATTTAACGGGCTGGCAGCTCCTGATGGCATAGTTGACGCCACCGGAACCCAGATAACCGTAACGGCTCCCGTAGGAGTTACAAACGGACCGGTTGTGGCGAGCACGGGCTCAGGTCGCAGTAATGGGCTGCTCTTTAGCAGCGCCCCCAGCTTGACGGCAATTAGCCCGGCATTCGGGCCTGCCGGCACGGCGGTAACGCTCACGGGTACGGGCCTGACAGGTACCACCCAAGTAACATTTAATGGTGCGGTAGCGGCGGGCTTTGTCGTAAACGCGGCGGGTACGCAACTCACCGTAACCGCCCCAGCGGGCTTAACCACTGGCCCGGTAGTAGCTACGAACAGTTACGGGGCCGGCAATGGACTGGTCTTTACCCTGCCCCCGACTATTACCAGCGTAAACCCCAGCAGCAGCCCAGTTGGCAGCAGCGTTGTCGTAACGGGCACTGACCTTATGGGAGCTACCCGGGTAACGGTGAATGCCACAGCAGCGACCAACTACACGGTCAACTCCGCAACACAACTCACCTTTGTGGTACCTGCGGGTGCGACCAGCGGCTTGGTGCGAGTAACCACTCCTGCCGGCACAGCCAGCAGTTCCGCCAGCCTAACTATCCCGGGCCCGGTGCTTACGACGCTAAGCCCTGATGCCGGCCCCCTCGGTAGTTCGGTGGCTATTGCCGGCCGCAACCTGCACGATGCGCGTCAGGTAACATTCAATGGCGCTCCCGCTACCGGGTTTACGGTGAACGGTACCGGTACAGTGCTGACCGTGACAGTGCCCGCTGCCGCTACGACCGGCCCGGTAGTAGTAACGACTCCTAACGGGGTGAGCAACGGCCTGACGTTTACGGTTGGCCCTACGCTTACGAATGTGTCTCCGGCGTTCGGGGGGCCAGGTACCCTGGTTACGCTCACGGGCAGCAATTTTACCGGTACTACCCAGGTCAGTTTTAACGGGACAGCAGCTCCTGGCTTCACGGTGAATACGGCAGGCACCGCTTTGACGGTGGCAGCCCCAGCCGGGGTTACCACCGGGCCAGTAGTGGTAACGGCGGGCGGTACGGTCAGCAACGGGTTGCTCTACACGGCGGCTCCGATCATTGTTGCCTTTACGCCCACCAGTGGGCTGATTGGCTCAAGCGTAACCCTTACCGGCACCGACTTGCACCAACCTACTCAGGTGCTGTTTAACGGCGTGTCCGCCCCGTTTGTGGCAGGCTCAGCTACCCAGTTGACGGCAACCGTTCCCGTAGGCGCGAGCACGGGACCCGTGCAAGTTGTAACTGCGCATGGCAGTGGTAGCAGCGCTGTTAACTTCACCATACCGGCCCCGGTGCTAACGAGTGTAGCCCCCGCGGCCGCTCCGGTGGGCGCCACGATTACGCTGGCTGGGACGAATCTACAAGGAACTACCGGGCTTACGTTCGGCAACGTCACCGCTACCGGGTTCACGGTAAACGCGGCAGGCACACTTCTGACGGTGGGCGTACCTGCCGGCGCAACCGGTGGCCCGCTGGTTGTTACAGCCCCCCATGGCAGCAGCAATGACCTCGCCTTCGCGGTGCTCCCAGCTATCATAGCCGTGACACCCGCCACGGCGGTTGTGGGCACGCCCGTGACAATCACGGGTACCACATTTGCCGGTACTACCCAAGTGAGCTTTAATGGGGTAGCGGCCCCGTTTACCTTCGGGTCAGCCACCCAGCTAATGGCCGTCGTGCCGGCTGGAGCCAGCAGTGGGGCACTACGGGTAACTACGGCAGCTGGCTCAAGCGCCCCGTTCGCCTTTGCCGTATCGCCCACTGTGGTGCAGGTAACGCCAACTGGCAATAGCCTGAATGTGTTGCCCGGCACCAGCATTACCGCCAGTTTCTCCCGGGCGGTGAATGCGGCAACAGCCGGCCCGGCGGGATTGCGTCTGTTTGGCAGCCAGTCCTTCGGGGTATTGCCGGGCTCCTATAGTGGTGGCGGTACGAATACAATCTCCTTTACCCCCAGTAAGGCGCTGCGGGCCGGCGAAACCGTTCAGGTGATTGTTCGATCAGCCGCCGCTGCTGCCGATAATACGCCGGTGGACCGGCCCAATGTTACCCAGTTCACGATGGCTACTGGTCCGGCCCCCGGTACTTTTGCGGCCGGGCATCAGTATCTGCCCACCACGGGTAGCACTTTTGGGGTTGCAGTGGGGGACTTTAACCGCGATGGCTACCCCGATGTGGCTGCTTCCAGCGCCCGCACCAGTCCCACGGCCTTCCTGACGATCTACTACGGCGACGCGAATGCTAATTTTGCCAGCAGTTCCAGTACGATGCTGGGCGCAGCCACCTACCTGACCAGCGTCGACGTGGACAATGACGGTGACCTGGATTTGGTAGCCACACTGCCCTTGGGTAACCTGGAGGTGTGGCGCAACGACGGTTTGGCGGGGTTTCAGCTTCATAGTACTGTGGCCACGCCCAATGCGCGCATGACTGTAGCGACTGACCTGAATGGGGATGGTAACCAGGACCTGCTGATCAGCTGTAATTACGGTGGGGCCTACAGCTGTCTGGGTCGGGGGGATGGTACCTTCGGCGTAGCCACCTCGATCATTACCGGCCGGGTGATGGGACTCACCGCGGGGGATGTGGACAATGACGGTGATGTGGACGTAATCACCGTTAATGCGACGGGCAACAATGTCGCCGTGCGCCTTAACGATGGTGCTGGCAACTTGGCTACGCCCGTGCTGATACCAGTACTCAACACCCCGAGTGCCGTCGCTTTCGGCGACGTAACCGGTGACGGGGCTCCGGACCTGCTCGTGGCTCAGTACGACTATGGTCCGACTGCAGGGCAAAGCTCAGTAGTGCTGCTGACCAACAGCGGGACCGGCACATTTACGGTGGGCACGCCGGTGGCAGTCGGCGGTCATCCCCTCGATCTGAAACTGGGGGATGTGGATGGGGACGGGGACCTAGATGCGATAACCGTGAATGAATCCTCCGCCAGCGCATCCATTTGTCTTAACCAAGGCCAGGGTAGATTTGTCCTTACGACCACGGTGCCGGTTGGTAGTGGCCCCACCAGCTTGGTGTTGGCCGACCTTGATGGTAACCGCACGCTGGATTTAGTGACGGCCAACTCGACCAGCATGGCCCATGAGGGCGCGCTTATCGTGTATAATAAGCCGGCCCGTTACGTATGGACTGGAGCCGCCGGGAGTGATTGGAATACACCCGGAAACTGGCAGAGTGGCCTTGTACCGACGGCTGCCGTCGATGCAACTATCCCGGCCGGTTTAACTACGTACCCCATTCTCAGCCCTGGTCCACAGGCGGTTAGCACGCTCACTGTTGCGGCAGGAGCCACCTTGACGCTCCCGGCTACCGCTACCCTGCGCGTAAGCGGTGATTGGCAGCACAACGGTAGCAGCCAGCTGTCCGGTACCGTTGTGTTTACAGGCTCGGGCACCCAACTGCTAATGGGCTCAACTATGCCCAGCTTTACGTCACTCGAGGTGGACAAGCCAGTTGGAGTACTGGCTTTGCAACGGGCCGCTACTGTCACCGGCGCAGTTCGCCTGCGCTCTGGCCGGCTGCTGACCGGTGCAACTGAGCTGATCACCAGTGGAGCCACGCTTAGTGAAACGGAAACCAGTTATGTGGAAGGTACCGTAACAAGTACGGCAGACATACAGGCTACCGGCACCAACTACCCTTTTGGCAATCTGGGGCTAGTCCTTACGTCCAGTGGGTCTGGCTTGCCCGGCAGCACAACCGTACGAAGGATCACGGGTCAGTCCGTTCTCCTACCGGCTGGCACCAGCATCCAGCGCTACTTCAGCATCCAAGCGGCCAACTCTACGGGCCTTTATATGAAGCTAGAGACTACCTACTGGAATCATGAGCTGGCGGGGCTTCACAAATCCCGGTTGGGAGCATTTAGCGCTGAAACTACCACTGGTCCCTGGCGGCCCCTGGCCAGCATGAATGACTCAACGGTGAATAAAGTTATCAGTACCGGTCTCACCCAACTCAACGGGGTATGGACGCTAGGTAGGACAAGTACAATACTGGCTCTCCAGCCCAGCGGTAAGCACCAGCCGGCACCAGCATTCTTTGTGTACCCCACTGAGTTAACTGACAACGAGTTTCACTATCAATTCACGGGCAGGCTGACGGCTGATGCTACCCTTAGCATCTACAACGCCATGGGACAACTGGTCGTAAGCCCACTTCCCATACGGTCGACCATTGACCGCGTGATGCTGCCAACTCTGGCAACGGGATGGTACAGCGTCCGTTTGCTGACACAAGGCCACGTCTACATAGCTCGCTTTTACCGCTAGTAAGGGGAGCAGGGTGGGAGCACTCCATTGCAGGCTGACAAATTAGAAGCATTGTCGATTGCCAGCATTTTAAAGTCAGTTCTTCAGACACAGCTGCATCTGTTAAGCGACATAGCCCCGGCCGTCAGTCGGGGCTATGTCAACTATTCCTTGCCCCTTGCCTGGTGGATAACCCTGCAGCGACGCTCCCGTATGGTCGAGCTAACTACTCTGTGCGAACAGACTATTATAGCGACTACTTACGGTATGGCCTTGGCCGACCCATCCGTGCCCTGCGTCATTACGCGCTGGCTTGGGTTGGCCAATCAGACCGAATTCATTGCCTTGCAAGGAGCCGTCCTGCAGTATTACGAGCAGCATTCCACCCCGGCCGCGCCCTGGGGCTGGGTCGGTGATGTGCGCCGGACTGTGCTATGCCCTGATGCGTGGCTACCGCTTAGCATAGCAGTACGTCCCGGTACTATAAGACCCTGACCTCACATTGTTCCAAGACCTGCCCGGCCCCTGCACCGAAAGCTTGTACGCGGGGTGAGTTTCCGCCTGAAGCCGACTCTTGGCAGAGCGACCAGTCAAGCATGCACCGGTACTGCCGGTTAAAGCTCGGGACCTTACTCGGGTGGTGAGGACTTTTCAGCTGCAAGTGGTAATCATCACCGTGGCTTAGCCAAGCTGCCTGGTGGTTCTGGGGGCTGCGGGCTTGTAGTTTAGCTTATTGGAGTCCGGCCAGTAGCAAAACCCGTACCCCCGTGCCCGGAGCGTCGGTATAGCCCCAGCCCAGGGCTATGACTGACTCCTCTACCCCGCACTGGGCACCGATCATAGCCAGCAGCTGTTCCAGCTCCTGCAGTTGCACCAGCGCATCGGCCTGCTGGACAATGCCCACCAGCACCCGGCCCGGCCGCAGGCCCTGCGCTGCACCCAGCGTCCAGGTTCCCGACCAGAGCTGGGTGGCGGCTTGATGCTGCCAGTCGTCAGCCGTGGCCTGCACCTGCCCCCCGCGTAGCGCCCGCGCCCCGCCCAGCAGCTCCCGCACATGGTAGGCTTGCAGGTTGGTACTTATCGTCCGGCTGGTTAGATCCAGAAGCAGGGAAAGCAACCCGGACCCGGCGGCCGACAGCTGCTGCCGGACCAGCCCGGACGCCTCCTGCCCGGCCCACTGCGAAACAATGTGTTCCAGCTCAGCCCGCTCCCGGGCCAGGTAGGTAGTCGGGGGGGATGAGAGTAAAGCGTGCTCCATACGGTCTTAAAAAGAGGAGTGTAATTCTGAGATAAATCCACAACCCACTGCCGGCAAGGTAATTGGGCGAGTAAAGAGTAGTGGATTTCGACCGAGCACGCTAGCAATAATCGACTGACGGGGTCCTAGAGTATACCAACGAAAGGATAGGGCAGTGTACCAGATAGCGTTGCTGAGCTGAGTAGAATTGGCTGGCCCCTAGCGGACCCACCGCCATGGCAGTATTACTGGCTTTCTGGCGCGGATCTAAGCTACGGGCCCTCGCTACTCCGACAACCCGTATGGATATTATCCTGAATATGGTTACAGTCATAAGATCCGTAAGGCACTTAAGCCCCAGCTCTGGCAACACCTGTGTTTATCTGGAGGTCCGCCTTATCGGGCATCCCCCGGCAGCTCCCAGCCCGTCTGCTCCGCCCAGCGGGTCGCGGCCTGATAGAGCAGATAAAACCCGGGCTCCTTCAGGTAAAGATATCCCGCGATGCTGGCCGGAAACAGCGCGGCCGCCCGCTCTTTCAGCTGGGCGTAGACCCGACTTGCTGCGGGCTCGGCGCGCAGGTAGTCCCGCAGCAACAGGGCAAAGCGGGTGTTAAAACGCCCGGCCTCTCGCACGTGCAGGTGCAGGCGTCGCTGCCCGGCGGGCTCGCGCAGGTAGACCTTGCGCAAGTCCAGGGAGTCCGCGGGCAGGTCGGCAAACTCATCGTACTGAAACCCGGGCCGGAGCTGGTAGCCGGCCCCGGTCAAGGCCTGCAGCAGGGGGGGAATCTGCGTCAGGTCGGCGACCGTAAGCTGCACGTCCAGGACGTCCTTGGCGGCCAGGCCCGGCACAGCGGTCGAGCCGATGTGATCCAGGCGCTGAAACCAGGGTTCCGCCAGCGCGTGCAGCCGCCCGGCCAGGGCCGTAAACTCCTCGGCCCAGCGCGGCTGGTAGGGCAGCAGCACCACTGGCCGGGAGGAAGCAAACGCGGGACTTTGCAACATAGAACGGTGGGGGAAAGAACATGTAAGCTTAGGGGGTTACCCAGCTTACCCCTCCGGCAACGGCAGATAGGGTAGGTAGGCAGTCAGCTCCCCGGCACTGGTAAAGGGCCGGCCCGGGCTTAGTTCCAGCGTGTCCTGCTGCACCCGGAGCTCGCAGAAAAAGGAGTGCAGCCAGTACAGGTTGATGCCGTAGCCCGCCTGCCGCCGCGAGGTCAAATACTGTCCGTACTCCAGAATATATTCGCTCTGTTGCTGCGGGGGCAGGGCCATAAACTCCGGCAGGCTAAGCGTCATCATCGGACTAATAGAGTGGGAAACCGGGCAAATAACCGGGCGAATAAGCAGGTGGGCAGCGGTAACTACATGGCCAGGGGGCGGCCCTGAAGGTAGCTCCTGGCCCGGGCAAACGCAAGCGGGCCGCCGGAGCGCCGAATAGCCGGGGCCGACCAATAGCAAGCCCGACGCGCAGGCGCTATCTTTAGCAGTTGCCTTCCCCCACGTTTTCCCTTTTTGCCTCTCTGCATGCTGCTTTCTACCCGCTTCGGGCGCCTGAGCCTGGCGCTGCCCCTGAGCCTGCTCACCACCGCGGCCCTGGCCCAGACCCCGGCCCTGCTCGATGACTTCAACCGCCCGGACAACGCCACCGTCGGCAGCGGCTGGGTGGAAACCGAGACGGCCGCCCCCACCAGTGTCTCGGTCACCGGTAACCAGCTGCGGCTGAGCAGCCGCTTTCTGGGCCGCGACTTTGCCGTGCGCGACATGAGCGGGCGCTACACCACCACCCTGCAGAGCAACGCGGGCGCGCTGAGCTGGTCCTGGAACATGCAGCAGTCACGACCCAACCCTTCGGGCTTTTTGAACAACAACTACGCCGTGGGCTTTGTCATCGCCGGCAGCTCCCCGGACCTGCTCACGGGTACGGGCTACGCCGTCGTGTACGGCAACAGCGGGGCCAGCGACAGCCTGCGCCTGGTGCGCTTCCAGAACGGGCTCTCCGGCTCGACCGTGCTCAAAACCCTGGCCGCCGTGGCCGTGGCCCCGTTGCCCTCCACCGGGCCGTACTTCACGGTGCGGGTCACCTACTCCCCGGAGGAAAGCACCTGGACCCTGGAGCAGACCCAGAACAACCAGAGCTTTGATGACCCGGCCACCGCTTCCTTCGTGCGGGTGGGCACCCGCTCGGACTCCGTGTACACGAAGACGCCCTTGCCCTACCTGGGCGGGCTCTGGAACCACGTAACCACGGAAACCGAGTACGCCGTTTTCGACAACATCTACACCTCCACGCCCTGCGCGCCCGGTCCGGAACCGACCACCAACGCCGTGGTCACCGGGGTGACGACCACCAGCACGGGCGCCACGTTCACCATCACCCCCGGCAACGGCAGCGGCCATCTGCTAGTGCTGCGCCCGGCCAGCACGACGGGACCCTCACGCCCGGTCGACGGGACGGAGTATCCGGCCAACAGCGTCTACGGGACGGGGGCGGCGCTCAGCCCGGCCGGCTACAGCGTGTACGCTGGTCCCGCCGCGACGGCCACGGTGACCGGCTTGCAGCCCAATACCCGCTACCTCTACGAACTCTTCGAGTACCAGGGTAGGGGCTGCACCATCAACTACCTGCAGAGCGTGAGTATGGCCGGGGCCCTGCAAACCGACCCCTGCCAGCTGGCCACCGCGCCCGCCACCCCGGCAACGGCCGCGACGGCCACGCTTAGCGGCACCAACGGGGCCGTCCTGAGCTGGCAGCCGGGCAGCGGCACGGGCCGGCTGGTCGTCGTGCGCATGGGCCAGGCCCCGACCGCCCTGCCGGTCAGCGGCACGAGCTACGCCGCCAGCGCCTCCTTCGGCAGCGGAGCCGCCCTGGGCCCGGGCGAGTACGTGGTCTCGGCCGGCAGCGGCAATTCAGTTACCGTTACGGGCCTGCCCACCGGGCAGACCCTGTACGCGGCCGTGTACGAGTTTAACGGCACGGGCTGCGCGACGGCCTACCGCACCAGCGGCCCGGCCACGGCCAGCCTCGCAGTGCCCACGCCCCCGGCCGGGACCCGCAACTTCTACTTCGGCAACCTGCACGCCCACTCGGCCTACTCCGACGGCAACCAGGATGCCGGCTCCTCCGGGGCCTCCACGCCTTTGCAGGATTTCACCTTTGCCGATGCGAGTCTGCACTCGGATTTTCTGGGCATTTCCGAGCACAACCACGCCCAGGCGGGCATGAGCCTCGCCAACTACGCCCGGGGCCTGCAGCAGGCCGACCAGGCCACCAACAGCCAGTTCGTGGCCCTCTACGGGATGGAGTGGGGCGTGATTTCGGGCGGGGGCCACGTGCTCGTGTACGGGGTCAACCAGCTGCTGGGCTGGGAATCGGGCAACTACGACGTGTACGTGCCCAAAAGCGACTACCAGGCCCTGTTCCGGCAGATCAACAAGCGCCCCGGAGCCTTTGCCACCCTGGCCCACCCCCAGAGCGGGGACTACAA
This sequence comes from Hymenobacter sp. 102, assembly GCF_049949205.1. Taxonomy (NCBI): domain Bacteria; kingdom Pseudomonadati; phylum Bacteroidota; class Cytophagia; order Cytophagales; family Hymenobacteraceae; genus Hymenobacter; species Hymenobacter sp. 102. Next base: position 104,495 of record NZ_CP188173.1, on the reverse strand, counting down.
CGGGCTGGCCTCGGGCAGCTTCAATACCCGGGCCGACTCGGCCGTGGTAGGCTCGGTGCTGCGTTCCGGTCCGGCCACGTCCACGAACGTGACCTACTCCAACCCCTCCACCGGCAGCTACGAGAGCACCTACACCACCCTGCTGAGCAAGGGCTACCACGTGGGCATCAGCTACGACCACGACAACCACAATACGACCTTTAACCGCACCACCCCCGGCCGCCTGGTCATCGTGGCCCCCAGCCTGACCAGGGCGGACCTGCTCACGGCTATGCGCCAGCGCAGCTTCTACGCCTCCGACGACTGGAACGCGGAAGTCACGTTTTCCCTGAACCAGCAGCCGATGGGCAGCATTTTGTCCGGGGCGAGCTCTCCGGCCGTGACGCTCGCGGTTACTGACTTGGACGGGGAGGCTATCCGCTCCGTCACCCTGCTGCGGGGCACGCCCGGCAGCGGGCAGCTGGCCCAGAGCGTGGCCACCGTTTCGGGCCCCACGGCCCTGAGCTTTACCGATGCCGGCCTGGCCGTGGGCAGTACGGCCTACTATTACGCCGTTATCCTGGAGCAGGATGGGGACCGGATCGTGACTTCCCCGATCTGGTACACCCGCACCACGGCGACGCCGACCCATGCGGCCCGGCCGGAGCTGGCCTTGGAGCTGTTCCCCAACCCGGCCTCGGGCTCGGCCACGCTTTCCTATTACCTGCCCACGGCCGCTTCGGTAACTGCCGAGGTACTGGATCTGGCCGGGCGCACGGTCACCGTGCTGACCTCCCGGCAGCGGCAGAGCGCCGGCCCGCAGACGCTGCCGGTGCCGACCAGCACGTTGCCGGCCGGGGTGTACCTGGTGCGGGTGCAGCACGAGGGCAATACCAGCGTGCTGCGCCTGCTTGTGCAGCCGTAAGGAGATCACCAGGAATAAAACGAAAGACGCCTGCTATGTAGGGGGGCTTATTACAAAGGGGCGGATTTACACGCTCAACCCGATTATCAGAACGGGTAACCGAAAAACAGCCCGAAAAAGATCGATTCCAAAGTGTACACTGGGTATGACCAGCCTATCAAAAAGGATTTCCTACTTGATAGATATTTTGCATAATCAGCGCTGGTACAGCCAAAATGAGGATTTTGCCCCTTTCCGTATAAATCCGCCCCGTTGCAATAAGAACCCAATAAGGGTATGTTGGTATGCATATCCGATACTTCTTTGCAAAAAGATTCGAACTGCCCACCCTTCTACCCCAGTGGCGCATTCATACCCGATTCCATGAAACATCACGAAGTTGTCGCCGCTATCATCATCAATGGTACGGAAATCCTCTGCCTGCAGCGCGGGCCCAGTAAGTATGATTACATCTCCCACAAGTACGAGTTCCCAGGGGGCAAAGTAGAAGCTGGGGAAACCCGCGAAGAGGCTTTGGTTCGTGAGATTAAGGAAGAGCTGGAACTCGATATTCAAGTGCAGGAGTTGTTTCTGACAGTCGAGCACGAGTACCCGGACTTTAAAATTACCATGCACGGTTTTTTGTGCCGCGCAGGGCAAACCCAGCTTACCCTGCACGAGCACGTTGCCTACCAATGGTTGCCCGCTCACCAACTGCCAAGCTTAGATTGGGCGGCGGCCGATATTCCCTTCGTGTCTAAACTCGTTGCCCAGTAGTATGCTCGCTGCGTCATCCGCTGATTTTTCGGCCTTCTCCACCGAATTACTAGCTAGTCTAACTAAGGGCTTCGTTGACGGGACAGCCACCGCACTTGATGACCATCTTCCCCAACTGCTGGTAAACGATAAAGCTCGGGGTAGGACGGTGCTGAGCACGGTGGACCAGCAGCTCAATCAATGTGATGAATTCTGGTTTTCGGTCGCCTTCGCCACGTCCAGCGGGGTCACCGTTATTTTAAACACCTTAGATGCTCTCCAGCAAAAAGGTGTTCGCGGTCGCGTTCTGGTTTCCCAGTACAACGATTTCACGCAACCCGAAGCCCTGCGGAAGCTGTTGCAGTTTGAAAATATTTGCCTAAGAATAGCGACTACTGGTAATTTTCACGCCAAAGGCTACCTATTCAAAAAACCGTTTGGCTATAATCTACTAATTGGCAGTAGTAACCTTACCTCCAGTGCTCTTCAGCTCAATAAGGAGTGGAATTTGAAGGTGTCGGCCACTGCTAGTAGCCATCTGATGGCGGACGTTCTCGAAACGTTTCAGCAGGCTTTCGATACGGCCACCGTTGTGGACGAAGCATTCATTACCAGCTATGAGCAGATTTACCGAGCGCAAGCAACACTACGGAAGAAGCTCACCAAAAAAATAGCCTTATTGGCTGGCCCGGCCGTGGTGCCCAATACCATGCAACAGGAAGCCCTGGCTAACCTGGCGGCCCTCCGTGACCAGGGTAAGGAAAAGGCCCTGCTGATTTCAGCTACTGGCACGGGCAAAACCTATCTCTCCGCTTTCGATGTACGGAAAGTAAATCCGGCCAAGTTCTTATTTGTCGTCCACCGGACCAACATCGCCAAGGCGGCCATGAAGACCTTTCAACAGGTATTTGGTAACGCTCGGACCATGGGCCTCTACTCGGGAGCTACCCGAGAACGGGAAGCGGATTTCCTGTTCTGCACCGTACAAACTATGGCGCAGGCGCAGGACTTGGCAGAATTCGCGTCGGATCATTTTGAGTACATCGTCATCGACGAAACGCATCGTTCCGGTGCGGCAAGCTACCAAACCATTCTGGACCACTTCAAGCCAAAGTTCCTCTTGGGCATGACGGCCACGCCCGAGCGAACGGATGGCTTTGATATTTTCCAGCAGTTTGACTACAACATTGCCTACGAAATCCGCTTGCAGCGCGCGCTAGAAGAACGCATGCTTTGTCCATTTCATTACTTTGGCGTCACGGATGTTTCGGTCGATAACCAACTAATTGAGGAGGATGCGGCCTTTTCGCTGCTCGTAGCAGATGAGCGGGTGAATCATATCGTGGACAGAGCGGCCCACTATGGTAGTGACTCCGGGTGCACACGGGGACTGGTCTTTTGCCGAACGGTCAACGAATGTGAATTTTTGTCCGAAGCATTCAACCAGCGAGGCTTACGCACTGTCTTTCTAAGCGGCGCCAGTAGCGAAGACGATCGCGCGGCGGCCATTACGCGGCTTGAAAGCGACGAGGAATCCACCCGGTTAGATTACATCTTCACCGTCGATATCTTCAATGAAGGAATTGACATTCCCCGGCTCAATCAGGTCATTATGCTGCGGCCCACGCAGTCGGCCATTGTATTCGTGCAGCAGCTGGGCCGTGGCCTGCGCAAAGCTGAAGGCAAGGAATATCTCACGGTCATTGACTTCATCGGCAATTACCGCAACAACTATCTAGTGCCCATCGCCCTATTCGGGGATACTTCTTATAACCGTGACACGCTTCGCAAACTCATGGCTGCCGGCAGCAGCATGGTGCCCGGCGAGTCCACCGTAAACTTCGACCCCATTGCCAGGCAGAAAATCTACGATGCCATCGACTCGGCGAGCATCAATGGCCGTCGGGATTTGCTCAAGGATTACGACCTGCTGAAGTTTCGGTTAGGTCGTCCACCCAGGATGATGGACTTCCTAGCTCAAGGGGCCCGTGATCCCTTCCAGTACGTCTCACGCTTTGGTTCCTTCTTTAACTGCGCGGCCTTACAGGAAGGTTCTTTGCAAGGGGCTATTCAGGCGGATGGCGTGCGGTTGTTGGAAATGATTTCCGAAAATCTGGCCAACGCCAAGCGGATTGAGGAGGTCGTGATTCTACACTTATTACTGGAGCAGCCGTCCGTAACTTACGACCAAGTGCGCCAATACGTAGCGCACCAGTTCAGTCCCACTACCAGCACGGCCACTTTAGCCTCGTGCCTGAGCAACCTGAATTTTAATTTCCGCCGCAAGCACGAGGACGTGGTATTTGAAAATGCGGGCCGCCTCCAGTTTACCCCGGCGTTTGAGGCGCTACTCGCTAATCCAGTTTTTAAAACATTCTTAGTCGATACGCTGCAGTTTGCCCAGACGCGATACGCCCAATACTGCGAGCAAAGCTTATTTGTGGAGGGGTTCTTCCTCTACCAGAAGTATTCACGGCGCGATGTCTGCCGCATCTTGAATTGGGAGAAAGACGAAAGTGCCACGGTGTATGGCTATAAGGTCAAGGATGGAACGTGCCCGCTTTTCGTCAACTATCACAAGGCCGATGGGATTGCGATGAGCACGAACTACGATGATAGTTTTCTCAGCAACCTAGAATTCAAGTGGATGTCGAAGTCTAATCGTCGCGCAACCAGCCCAGATGTCCAGGCTATTTTGCAATACCAGGCGGGCCTACGGCTCCCCTTATTCATTAAAAAGCACGACGGCGAAGGAGATGATCATTATTACATGGGGGAGGTAATTCCTCAGCTTGATTCGGTTGCTGAAACGGAAATGCGAAATGATGCCGGCGAGCTAAAACCGGTCGTCAAGATGCGCTTTACAATGGTGCAGCCAGTGGAGGAAAGTATCTACACCTACCTTACTGCTCCTCAGACCAGCGAATAGGCGTTGGTGCTACTGATTGCCAGCTTACTCACGTAATAGTCAACCTGTTGTCCAGGCGTGCTGCTTAATTCTTTTCAGCAATCGTTTTATGTCCGCTATTCCCGGTGAGCAAGCCATCGCCACTATTCTCAAGCACGATAAAAAAACCAACAGCTATAAAATAGCCCTGCTGCGGGCCATCAACGACCTTGCGCTCCTTTACCCGGATCTAGCCCGCGCCAACCAGCCGGTGGCCGTGCCCTTGTCGCGCTTAGCGGAACTCTGGACAGCTTATTACTGGCCTTTCGCTGACGATGCCCAGCCCATCTACCAAGGGGCCCGTGCGGTTGTTGACGGCCGGCTGCGCAACGACGTGTCCTTTCGGCCCGCCCTTACCCAGTTGCGGCAGCAGTGGCAGGCGACGGTGCAGCTGCCCGCGCAAGTCGCCGATGGTTTCTTCCTGCTCACGGAGATGCGCACCCCGCGCCGTCGCGCGGGGTATGATTCGGCCCTGCAGCAGGCGTACGCCCAAGCCGTAGCGGCGGCCGCCAAGGCCCTGCTAATGCCCATCCGCTACGCCGGCCCCGGAGAGTGGACGATGTTTGATAAGCCCGCCCGCCTCGACCAGCTGCCCCCGTCAACGCCGGCTCTACCCGGCACCCGTCCCCAGGATACTTGTCTTGTTGTTCCTGCCGGGTTGTGGGAGGCCTTCCACCGCCTCTCGCTCTACGTGGAGGCCCTTTGCCTGCACGAGTGGAGCCTGTTTACCGAAACTGTTACGCAGGATGCTGGTCAACTCGTCACCCGCGGTCAAGTATACACCCTGCTCACCGCTCGCCCCGACAACCGCCGCCCGCTCACCTGGGAGCGTAACCAAGTGGATATCCTCCTCCACGAAAAGGTCCACTTTGTCTGCCCTTGGACGCAAAAGCCCCTCACGCAGCCCGAGCAATACGACCTGGACCACTTGCTGCCCCTTACCGTTTACCCCGTCAACGAGCTCTGGAATTTGCTGCCCGTAGACCGCCACTTCAACCAGCACGTCAAGCGCGACCGGGTGCCGGACGCCCAGCGCCTAGCCGCGGCCGAACCTTTACTGGCGCAAGCGTACGCCCAGTATCAACAGTCGGCTACGCTCCACCGGGTCATGCACGAGGATGCCACTCTGCGCTTCACGGGACTGCTGCCCGGCCCCACGTTTGCTACTCAGCTAGCCACCCGTACCACCCGGTTTATCAACGACATAGCCGCCGCTCGCTATGTCCAGCGCTTTTAACCCATGTTCTACAACAAGCTCATCCGCGATCATATCCCGGCCATTATTACTCAGTCCGGCCGGCAATGCCGCACCGCAACGATGCCGGCAGATGAGTACAACCAAGCCCTGCGCGCTAAACTGGTAGAGGAAGCCCTGGAAGTGCAAGCGGCCCGCCCTGAGGAATTGCTGCAGGAACTAGCCGACGTGCTCGAAGTGGTGCAGGCCCTGGCAGCTACGCACGGTCTTGCGCTCACGACGGTAGAAGCAATGCGCCAGCAGCGGCACCAGGAACGCGGGGGATTTACTCAGCGCCTTAAGCTACTCGAGATATTGCCTGCCGATTCCCGGTCGGACGCTTGAGCCGAAGATTTGACGAAGATTTGGCTAATTCTAGCAGTAGGTTTTACCTTACAGACCCACTAACTCTTGCGCAACCACCCTGCACTGGTATTTGGTGGTGCCCTATTTACCCACAACTATTCATTTTATGGCCGATACGTCTACCCCGTCGCCTCCTGCTGCCCGTCCTGCTAAGCCCAAACGCTCCGTAAAAGTAACGCCCGCCGCCAAGCGGTCCGCCGTGCTTGATGAGCTAGCCAAGTCCGCTCACCAGAACGGGTACAAGGGATTGAAAGTAGCTAGCTTGCTGGGATATTTCGGCTACCAGAAACGCAGCGAGGCGAATCTGCGCCTCATCACCGAAACGCTGGCTGCTCGCAATCTGACGGTCTATCCGGCCTTGAGCATGTCGCTCAAACTCAGTCAGAGTGTCCGGCTCTACTGCTTTCCGGTGGAATGCCTAGGCGACTTGTTCGACGAGGGAGAAGCTGCCCCCACTTCTGCCCGTAAACAGTTGGAACGGGGACTGGAATCCTACATCGAGCAGCAGAATCTATTTGGGAAACTCGGGCTCAGCAAGCCGCAACGGCAGTTTAGCCCCGCCTTTACCCACGACCGGTTTGATTACCTATGTCAGGATGGGCAGGGTAATCCCGTAGTGCTGGAACTCAAGCACGCTGGCGGCGGAAAATCAGCAGTGGAGCAAGTACTGCGTTATATCGGCATGCTTAAGCAGGCCAACCGGGACTGCTGCGCCCGTGGTATTCTGGTTACTGGGATTCGGGACGTGGATACGGCCAAAGCGCTGCACGGGATGACCAAGGCCCAGCAGGCCGAGCTGCAATGGTACTTGTATCGATTTGATAAGAATACCGGCGCGTTGGATTTTGAGCTGGTCAGCTACGACTTTATTGAAGAACAGCTTTGTCAAGACCGGCAGCCCTCTATTGTCATTGGCTAAGGGACGTTATACCAGTAAAGCCTGCTTATCCCAAACCATCCATTCAGTGTCCGCATCATTCACTTCCCTGCGTATCTGCGCAAGCATAACGGGCTTGTGCCTATTGCTACAGCAACCTGTCTCAGCTCAAGGAGTAAAAACGTATCAAGGTGCCTTTAGAACCAAGCATCTAATGGGTACGGCAACCTACTCCTACGTCCCGGCGGCGGATGGGTCCCGCACGTTTCAGGGGCCTTTCCGCTTTACGGCGGCTGATAAGCAATCCACGATCACCGGAGGCTTCGCCAGCAATGTCAAGTCAGGCCCTTGGCGCATTCAACTCGTTAATCAACCGGTGGCGTCAATGGTCGTGGATTACCGGATTTCATGCGTTGCAACGGGCTCCTTTCTGAAGGGACAACTGACGGGTCCTTGGAGCATTACCCGAACCATAACCGCCAGTGCCGCCGATAATATCTATAGTCGTCAGGTGCAAGCGCAGGTAAACAATGCGTCCCTGCTTACTGGAAGCAAGCCGGTTTCACTCAGCGGAAAGCAGCGCACCTTCACGCACAATACTAAAGCCGAATTCACTCACAATCAGTTTACGGGCACGTTCTCGGACACTCGCCCGCAGGACCATACAACGCTAACGGGCCATTTCTCTACTCAGGGATATTGCCATGGCTCCTGGCTGTACGGGTATACGGAAAAGGGGATTGCTTTTCAGACTACGTACGTATTTGACCAGGGCATTCTCACGCGTGTCGTTACCAGAAATACATCCACTGGTGAGACCACGGTAGTGCAGGACGAGAGCAAGCTAGCGGCAGCGTTCTTGCAAAAGCTTCCGGCTGATTCGAGCGGTGTCCTGGTGGATGAGAAGTACTACCGAGTTGAAGAGCTAGATCCTCATCATACCGGTGGACCAGTAGCGAAAGCACTGCGGGGATGGTTTGGGGCCGGCAATGTGGTAGAGGCTTCCCTAGCCAATGAAGTTATGCAGGGCACGCTGCCTATCCGCCTGCCATTACGGCGCTTAGTTGTCGATGAGCAGCGTTCCAGCCAAGCAGCTTCGCTTCGCAGGGCCCAACCGACGCAGGCAACTCTAGACGCGGACCAGCAGCAAGAAGAACAGGCTAGCGGGCAACTAGCGGCGGAAAGTGCGTTGGAAAGTCGGCAGCAAGCGCGGAAGGACTCGGTAGATGCCCAAAATCGGCAACGTGAGCTACTATTAGCAACTGATTACGGTCAGCTCGGTTCCAGTATTCGGGATGCGTACAAGCAGTGGGCAGAGAAACAGGAATTCGAAACGAGTGATCAGGTGCGGGTGCGGGTGCAACAAAAGGGGGAAGCGGAGTTCGCCAATCTCGTGACCTCGCTCACGGCGGCGGCAAAAACGCGGTATCTAACCCGTTACCAGGGAACTACCGCCAACCTGAGCCGCTACGACGCGGATAAGCAACAGTTCATTGTGTTGCTGGAGCAATCTGACTACGCGCCGCGCAGTGGATTGAACGATACCATCCGTATTGATATGTCGGTAGAAACGGCAAAGAAGTTAAGAGGCGCGTTAGCTGGCACAAATCAGCCCGGGCAAATATTTCATTCTACCCCCATCTTTCAGCCAACTGAAGCGGCGATAGTCAATAATACCTGGACGGTCACAAAAGGTGTTCTCTTGTTCGGCTTTTCACCAGCTGCCATGCGCTGCCTCAAGGATCTAAAAGCTGATGATGAACGAGCAACGCAAGTACAGTCAACGGATGGAGTTACCTATCAACTAAACTGTGCTTCCTGCGCCTGCGTGAACCCAATTCAGGTGAAAAGCTTACGGGATGACTTCCTAGGCGCGGACTTGACCGGCAGCATCATTGCCGAGCCGTCACCGCAGCGCCCCGTTGTCGCTCCTGTCCGGCCCAGTGTTGGGGCAATCGGAGTCGGTGTGCTAAGCGCGGCAGTACTTGGATCAAACCACGCGATTGTACCTTCGAGCAAAAAGAAAGCTGCTCCGGTCGCCCCAGCCCACCTTCCTACGGTCGAACTATTTCAAGCGGAATGGCGGTCTCCTAATATTTCAGGAGAAATGATTCCCTTCACCCCAGCTAATGTGGGCGTAAATCAATAACTCGACTTCTCTAACTAGAGTTGCCGGGCTGCTATCAGCACCTGCCGCGCACTTGCCTCGGCCCCCCCCCTGCGCTACGTAGGGAGCTAACTCCTGAGAAGACCTTTACATACACCCGCTCACGTGCACCAGAACTGGGCTGGTGGCCTACGTGCTTGCCCCGTTGAAGTCAACATGCCTCATTCTTTCATTTTCACTACGAGTGGGCTATAATACCAGGCTAAGCCCTGAAGCGAAGTAAAAGACTGTTCAGTTGCAGACGTTACGTAAGCGGGATCTGCAGATAGCTAAGGGGCAGTTTGTACGTAACTTCTAACTTCTTCAGATACTCTTCTACTTCTGGGGTAGTGGGGTGAAAGGAAACGATTACTAATTCACGCGACAGGTCATTTGACGTCCAATGGGCATATTCCAAAAGTTGACCTAGTGCTTCCCGAACGCATGCTTTGATGTGTGGATACACCTTCACCTCGTAAAAAACCAAACTCCCGTCTGGGCGCTTTCGCACGACATCAATCCGAGTGCCATATGGTTCGATAAAGGCTTCACTGCTGATAGTCTGTCCTGCATATTTTTGTTTAAGCCACGTAAATAGTTGATCCTGCACTTTATCGTGCAGGCCGGCCAACTCTATCTGTTTTCCTTGAGTCTGGCGTTGGCGGGTAGCCTTCCGCTTTTCAGGTTTATCCTTGAAAATGACGTGTGCGCCTTTTTCTTCTTTTGATTTCGATTTGACAGGCGGCTTCCTGTAATCGTTGAACAATTTGTAGCGGACACTGGCGGTCCATTCACTGATATCATCAATCAGCTCCAATCCATCGGCGGTGTCCGGGCGCTCTACATCTTCTGGCCGAAACCTTACATTGAATGGCCCCGGTGCATAGCTGCCCATTTCAATATTGCCAGTCCCACCGGCCTCGACAATCTCCTGCTGCATATCATCCCGCCACCCGTTCCGGAGATAGACTCTCTCCGCCTTCTCTCGCTCCTGCTTTGTAAGGACATGAGCATTCATGAGGCGTCCTACATAGTAATACTCTTTCGTTGCATCGTTTCTGGTGAACAAGCGAATATTGAAGCTTCGTCCTGCATGCGTAGCTTCTTCGTTGACGCTATTTAAGGCTTGTAGGAATCCGTAGTGATAGCCATCAATCAGCCGTTCGTAATCAAATAGCCATTCCTCCGCGCCAAACCCCGCAACATGGCCACTTTCGTGACTGGTAGCGGTGGTACTTTTGCCAACCGGTCCGGAAGGACGCTGCCAGCCCAACGTGTTCCAGCATACGCGGGCGAGCTTGTTTTTACCCGGCTCCTGCCCGTGCCATACATGGGCAATTGCCTGCTCGTAAGTAGCGGCATGTTTTGCCATGAATTGTTTAGTCGCCTTAACTAGCCGCTTCCAGTCCCACTCCTCTAGATCCGCCATCGTTACGCCAACCCATTTAGATTGGGGCGCAAGTTTCTGCTGGTAGTCATCAAAGCGAGCAATCTGTTCCTCGTTTAGGGCGCCAGTGCCAGCTCGTCGACAATCCAGCTTCCAGCCTAGCTCTTTCGAATGCCCATCCACGCCAACGGTAAAGAACACGCCGTACTGGTCGTGGTCAGGACGTAGCAGGCGTGCCCACGTGTAGAAGCGATAGACCTTCCGCATTCGCTGGCGGCCATCGGCTCCACGTTTAGTCTTCCCGGCCTGTTTGGTTACGGAGCGCCGGCTGATCATTTTTAACTCGTCGGTAGCCAGCAACTCTCCCCAGTGCTTGGTTTTGGCCCAAACGGTATCCTTTAGCTCACTCTCAATCTGCTTGTCCCGTTGAGAACCTTTGTACTCCTTATCCGCATAGGAATGTAATAATTCAAGGTCTGATTCCGTAAAGAATTCCATACTTTAGATTAGTGGGAGGTAAGCTGCAAGCCAGCTGCTACTAGTGCCCTGTTCCAGGCCAACGAGCCCCTAGCCAACAGAATATCTGTTCTTAATTAGAAAACTATTGCTCGCATAGGGACATTCTGAATGATCGTCCGTCGGTGTTGTTCATTTTACCTAAGTAGCACTTTTCTGCTGCTGCCTTAGTCAAGACACAGGATGCCGTTTGCTCCCCATCCGTGTACTCAATAAGCCTCATTGTACCATCCTGCTCCAGTTGCCCTTCTAAACGATATACTTTAGATGGGCGACTAAGGTAAAAGTAAGAGCCAGAGATTTCGTTATTGCTTATTTTAATGTCATAAGCAGTAGTAAGTTTGCCAACGTTGCCTGTATATCTAGTGGTTAACGCAATTTCTTTATCTTCAGTATATTCTAAGGTGTCATCTGCATTTCGGTTCTGAGAAGGATCAGAAAGTGGAATATCAGCAGTCATTGTACTAGATGTCGATGGCTCTGATACGTAAGAGTTATCAGCTGTATTAGATTCATAGTTGTTGCTTGATGAGTAAGAATAATCTGATTTCCTCCTCCAGTTGAATCCTTTTCCGCTACACGAAGCACAGGGGTTTCCTTTAGTATTAGGAATAAGAGCTAAATCGCGCAAGTAGCGGCCTGTTCCTTCGCAGGTTGAGCAGGTTAATCCCCTTTCATAACCTTCAGGAGCTGATTCTTCCGTAGATGTCGACGTGGAGGACGAGCTATCATTGGAGCAGCCATCAATGAGGAAAGCAAAGACAACAAATGAAATAGTGGTCTTGAGTAATGTTTTCATATTGGTAAAGATAGTTGCTAAACCTTACAGATAATCACTAAAGACATGTATATTTTTTTATCTTTAATACATTGACAAATGAGATGATAATTTATTTTATGGGGCTATTTTTGTAATCAGATTCGATAATTAAATATCAGATATATGTCAAAACAGTCCAATCATTCATTGGTGATTGAACTTCATGTTTGATTATTAAATTGACTATTATTAGGCTGGTATTTGCTGATAAAGCATGTTTTTATCTATCTACTCAGTAACATAGTGTTTGAAAAAACAGTTATTATTGTGATAAATCAAGCGAATTGCGATATTTGTGGATATGTTTAAATGACTTGGGAGCTAAAAAAATACTTAATGGGGTAGTTTTATATAGAGAGAATAAGTAACTCATTCTCGGGTCGAATATCTGATTTACTGAGCTTCATTCTAAAACCTGTGCAATAGGCTGCAGTTATCGAGGTGCACGCTAACTTGTGACATATTCTAGCGTTCTACTTGCCTGCTTCCTCTAGCTGTTACTGTTAGTCTTTCCTGATGCCAGATAACCCTCTATTTGAGCTTGATTTTGCTTTACAACGCGCTGCCCGATTAGTGCTGGCCAAGAAACAGGCTGTAACTACGCTGCTGGAGTGGGAGTTGGGTATTTCGCGTCAGGAAGCCGCCTTACTAATGCAGGCGCTAGAGAATGCAGGAATCATTGGGGCGCCAAACTCACTTGGAGCGCAGCACGTCTTGGTAAGCAGCGAAGCCGAATTAGAACAGTTGCTGGCCACTCCTCACGCCGCTAGGAAGAACCGGGATGCACCAGATGCTACAGCGGATGATTTCTCGGTGCGCGAGTTATTGGCGTACTTCCACCCGGTAGCAACGACAGAGTCCCGGCAGGCTCGTGCGAACGAGGAAAGGCCGCCAACCGGATTTGTTGTCCCCCCCACACGAGATCCATTGTACGGCGAAGCTGTGCAGCTCGTCGTAGCTGCAGGCAAGGCGTCCCCCACGCTGCTTCGGCAGCAGTTACGCGTTGGCGATCCCCGCGCTCGACGGATTTTAGCGCAGCTAGAGTTTGCACAAGTTATCTCGCCTGCGGCTACGACCGGTATTCGCCAGGTACTTATGACCCCTGGTGCGCTTGCGCACTACCTCAGTCAGTTGCTGCCACTTGCCGCGGCTGAAGCTAACCCCGTATACAGTCAGATTGATTCCCCAGCCGGTAGTTCTGAGCCGACGGTCGCTCCGTCTGTTTTACCTGCTGCTGCTGCTGTCATTCCGACACTAACCGCATCGCCGGCGTATTCCCAATCTGCTGATTCTCCATCGCAGGCGGCCCAACGACCATCTAAGACAGTAACTGAGCAACCTATTGCTGCGCAGCCAGAGCCGAACATCCGAATGGGATTTGTGCTGCTGGGTCTGGGCCTAGTTTTGATTCTGGGAGTAGCGTGGGGTGGATACCGAATGGTTAAAAGTGTATTCACCAGCCAGCCGGCTGCGATGGCAGTCGTAGCAGTCGGTACGCGTCCATCCACGACCGCATCAGCGACAGCAGCCGAACCAGTGCGCCAGCGTACGCCCGTGTCTATCGTGGAAGACACTCTGTCGGCTGCCCCAGTAGTTCAGGACAGTGCAGCACAGGTGCTGGCCACGCAGCCCGCGGCGCAGCAAGATACCGTTGCAACCAGTTTGCCATCGCGTCCGGTCCCTAGTCGGGCACGGGTAGAAACAGTGCGCCGGCCGGTAGTAGCGTCTAGGGCGGCTAACGCAGCTGCTAGCCCCGCGGCGCGACCCGGCGGGGATGGGCCGCAGCCACTGCAACTTTCTGCAGTAGTAGTCGCGGCTCCGGAGCCCGGCGATTCACCCGCTAAGCAGAAAGTGCGGCAGGTACTGGCCGCCTTGTACGCCGACCTGCAGGCCCCGCCTTTCGCGGCCGAGAACCATTTCGCGTCGCAGGTGCAGCGGTACAAGAATTTAACCAACACCACGCCCGCCGCCATCCACGTTTACTTGCAGGAAGGACATTTCTCGGAACGCCGCGATGCCGTTTTGCAAGTTGAACCGGGTTCGCTGCGAGTTTCTGAGCCAGTACGCGATGGGTCCCGCCACCTGCAGTACGTCGAGGTGAGTCGGGCGTACTTGGTGCACGGGCGCCGCTACCAACGCACGCGCACCAGTATCCGGGCTACCATGGATGCTCAATTTCACCTGATCCTGCTCAAGCCCGAGCAACTGCTGGAAGAAACCCTAGAGTAATGGGTCGAGTGCCTACAGCTTCTTTACATGCTTGGCTGAGACCCAACCGAAGGAGCCATCGTAGTTTACTTCGTACCAGCGCTCCATTGGACCAGCATCCGTTTGTACGGTACTGTCAGTTATAACCTTAATGGTCTCAAAGTAGGGAATCTTGGCCGCTACCTCCGCCGAAGTAGCCGGCTCTTCACGCATGTTTAGCCCGGTTTTAGAAGTGACGCGCACGGAGTAGAGGGTGGGCCGGGAATGCAGGGCTATCCAAGCAGCCATTGCCCCGAACACGTAGCTACCGCCCCACCATAGCACGCCCAGTACCGCCAGCCATTTCAGCGGGCGCTTGAATCGGGCGACAAAGTAACCGAGTCGGAATGCTGAGCCGGGGGGGGATTGCGGCGGCCGCACGGGCGCTTTCGGCGCCGCCGGCCGCGCGGTGACGGGGGCTGCCGGTCGGCTCGCTACAGCCGCTGGCTTGCTGGTGGCTGCCGGCCGGGCAGTTGGGGTTGTTTTTGCGGGGGGCGGTACGGCGGCGGGCGCGGTAGCCCGCGGCGCGGCTGGACGAGGAGTGGGCGGAGGGACTGGCCGGGCGGGCGGGGGAGCCGGGCGGGAAACGGGGGCCGGGCGTGGTGGAGCTGGCCGCGGTGGGGCGGGAGTGGGTTCCAGCGAGGCGTCGTATTGCGCTCGCCGAGTTGGATCTAGCAGCACGTCGTACGCTTCTTCCACCTCATCGGGCAAGCGAAATGCCAATGGATTCGCCTGCGAAGCCGCGATCTGCTGGTACGCTTCATGAATTTGCTCCCGGGTGGCTGAGCGAGCTACCCCGAGTAGGTCGTAGTGCGTTTTCACAACAAAGTCAGTTCAAGGCGCTCTTCCGCACCAGCTCTTACTTGGTTAAATTGGTGCAGAGCTGCGTCAGCGCATCTCGGATGGGGAGAAAGAACAGGGGCTGCGTGAGTTTGCGTTGATTCTCACTTTTGCCAGCCAAATCCTTCGCCAGGCGTTCAATGCCCGCATCGAAACTGTCCTCCAGACGCTGGTGCATAAAATCATACACCACGACGGGGTCGTACTGGATTCGCATCTTTTCGATGATATCCGTAACCTCTTCGTTACGCAGCATAAACTGCAGGAACGTGTGCACGTTATCGAGCACGCCCTGGCGCAGGCTTGTCGCCTCACTGAGCAGGGTACGCTTGGGCAGCTCTTTGCCGTCCTGCGGACGATAGCCAGCAAAGTACCCGCCTTCCTGCTGATCGGCAGGGTCAGGCTTGTTCTCCGCCATCCACAAGGCCGCCCCGTAGGCCGTGATTTCCTTTGGTTCGGGAGCCAGCTTGAGCAATTCGTACGGGTTGCTAGTTTCCGGCATCTTGGCGCCCGAGGAGAATTCCAGGATGCGCCGCGTGAGCTGGGTGAGCTGCTGCAGGCGAACATCTGGGTCAAGCATGCGCAGGTATAAGCTACCCTTACCGCTAAAGGCCAGGTAACGCGGTAGGGCTAGGTTATAGACCTTGCAGGCCTGGCCGATATAGTAGATAATAGCCGCGTAGTGCAGCAGCAGCACGATGCGCAGGTTGTGGGCGCCGGCGATGGTTTCGGTAAACTTCAGCTTATCGTACGTGAACAGCAAGCTGATGATTTCCGTGGACGGGACGGGCGAGGTCGTATTCGAGCGCGAAGCCGCCGACTCAATGACAGCCCAGGCCGCCTTAGTGGCTTCCTGCCGACCAAATCGCTGCCCCAATACCTGCTTCATGTAATAGCGCAGGAAGCCATTTTCGAGCTGCCCGGCCCCCGTGGTTTTGTCGCCCCACAGCACGTCGCCGGCAAACTGGAAGGAAAGCGCAGCCTTCGTTACCGGACTCTTACCGGGCGCCGTGCCCTCCAGCAGCAGGATGTCGGTGGTGCCGCCGCCAATATCAACGGTTACCACGTTTTTGGTGTCCGAGGGCACGATGCGCTTATCATCACCGGGTAGATTCGCGTACTCTGAGCTGAGGTACTCGAACGGTGCCCAGGACTCGCTCAACGAGCGTATCCGGGTTGCCGCTTCATAAGGGCTCGAGGCGAATACGCGGCTAAATTCTTCTAGCCAGATCCCGTTGAAGGCGGCTTCGTCCATTAAGCTCAGCGGCCGCGACCATACCAAGCGCGTTTTGTGCACGTCACCACGGTTCAAGGCCACCTCATGCTTAATTAGCATTAGTAGCTCGCGGAAAAAGGCGCGCAGCCGTTTGTTGCCCAGCGAACTTGCCCCGCTAGTCTCCCATTTAAGATTCGTCTTATAGGTGCGGATAGCCTGGTTTTGGTCGGTTTCCTGGTCATAGGCGTGGTAGAAACCGACGTTGATGTCACCAAATAGCATCCAATCGCCCCCGTCCAGGAAGGACGGAGCTTCGCAGCTGACCGTCCGCAGCGGAAAGGAGGCGATGGCTCCTTTGGAATTAATCAGCCCCGGAACAAACTCCCGGTGCAGCACGGTTTGCAGCGCGGCCAAGAAAGCGGCAACGGCAGTCTTGGTAGAAGCTTCTTCGCCCTCGGGCGTTATCTCGCGCAGGGATTTGCTGAGCGTGACGCTCTGCCGGTCGGTTTCCTCCACCCGCAACGGCACTGGTACACGGTCCTGGTCGGTGACGTAGGCTACGTGCGTGCTGGTCGTACCGAAATCCACACCGAACGTAAATTCACGCCCACCGCCCAGGGTCGTAGGTGTTCCATCTGCCTTGGCGTACCCCTGCCACCGGGGCACGAGCAGTGAGGTGGCGGCCGGGGCCTCGGGGCGCACCGGGGCGTGCTCCAACTGAATATAATCGAAAGCGGTGTTTTCGATCTGGTAATACACCGTCGTGGGCAGAGCCTCGGTTTGCTTGGCCGGATCGGAAGACGTAGTGGAATTGGACGGTTCCACGCGGCGCGTCCGCAGCTGACGCCAGTATCCGGGCTCCTCGCTGGGCTCCGCTAGCGCCGCGCCCCGGTCTTCCACGGGCGTAGTACCGTTATAGAAGGATAAGCGAGCCGGCTCGTGCGGGGCATTATCCGCCACCTGCACAAAATACAGGTTATTCAGGCTGCGGTCGTCCTCGCCGGTGAAACGCAGGAAGGGAAACAGGGCCGCGCCTAGCTCGGCATATACTTTACCCCCTTTATCCTCTTTCTCGCCCGGACCCACGGCAATGGCCGGCTGCAGATCGCGCAATCTTGGGGCGCTGGCGGAGCGGACGGTATACTCGCGGGTGTAGGTCGTGAGCCGGTCGCGCTGCCGCGGGTTGCGGCCCACGGGAATCGAGAGGGTCACTACTACCCGGGTAGGGTAGATAGTAAAGCTCAGGTACTGATCGAGGTCCGCGGGCAAAAAGTACGTAAACCAGCGCTTGCGAAGTGGTAACAAGAACCGGAACGGGTGCTGCTCGGGCGTTGCGCCGCCGGCCCACTGCACCTTGCCGTAGTAGAAGCGCTCGGTGTCAGCCTCGTACGGCAATTCAACCAAATACTCTTCCAGGAAGTCGTTAACTGTCAGGAATGGATACTTTGTACCAATCGTCTCCAGTACGCGCTCCTCCAGATTATCCTGGGCGTAACCCCAGGCAATTTTGGTGCGGTCGTCCGCCGATGTACCGTTAAAGTAGTTGGTGGTGCGCAACTCATCGTGCCCTGGCTTGAGCACGAGCGGGGGGCGCCCCGTCTGCGGCAGGGAGGGATTCGCCACCAAAAACCAGTCACTGGTATCGCGCTGATCCGCGAGCCGCTGCAGGAACACGCCGGTTACGGCTTCGACCCGGGAGGCCGCCGTGTCTTCCAGTTCCTTGAACTGGTTTTCCAGGTGATTGAGTTTGTCCGTGTCGTTTTCCAGATCGTTGTAGACCTGCTGGTTCAGCGAGTCGTACATGGCTTTGCAACGGGTACGCAGGGACGCGTTGCGGATAAAGAGCCAATAAATGTATTCCTGAAAAGCTTGCGGGCGGCGGCTAAGCGAGATAATCTCCGCGTCAAAGTAGAAGCCCTGGTTGCCTCCTGAGCTGCGCCGCTGCACTTGCAGGGTGCGCAGCTTCGCTACGTCTGGCTGCACGAACACGAGCGTCAGCGGGGAGGTAGCCCCCAGCAGCAAGCGCTCGTTGGTGGCCGTATTGACGGCCCAGATAAGGTAAATCGTTCGCAGATCCGCAAACTGACTGTCTTGCAGAAATAATCCCAGGGTATCCCCCAACAGACGGGAGCGGGCATTGAGTCCCTTATCGGTGAGCGCGGTGAGCTGTTCGTCCCGGCGCCACGAAGTGAAGTCAATGCGGTAGGCATCAGTGGGGCGGCTGAAGAACAGCAGCTGTAACAGGTCCCAGCACTGGGAAACTAGCGCGTGCGAGTGCGTATTGCCCTCCGGATTGTTCTTGACGAATCGGAAAGCAGCTTCCAGCAAGTGTAGTCGGCCAAAAGGCGTCGGAATGGCCGTGGAGGAGCGCTTAGGAGCACCTTGGATATCTTCCGGCAGACCATTTTCCAACTGGACAGAGTTGATTTCACCCGTGCGGCGCCAGCCAGTAAATTCGTCGCGTTGACGGTTAACGACAGTTAATATAGTTCTAGGCATACAGTAAGAAAGGGAGGAGCGCAGGCCGCCACGTGAAGATCAAGAAGGGGATGAGGCTGGACGAGGCCGTTAGTTAAGCCAGGGCAGGGCCCGGCTATGTTCTTTGCTTAGCAACTCCTGGGAAGTGTCATGAAATGCTTTCAGGAACACGCGCGGCCCGTCGTTGTCAGCCACTTGCTGGCGGATGGCCGCGTCTAGTTTGGCCCGCACGTGCTTGCGCCCGATTTGATCCGTGTTGAGAAAACCCTTCTTCAGTTCGTGGCCGGTGATGAACTTATCAAAGTCATTCTGGTCGATGTTGAAGGGCGAGAAGCTGCGGCTGTTGCGGGCCAGCTCCCGCAGCCAGGCAACAAAGCCGCCATCCTGCGGGCGTTCACCCACGTTACCGGGTCGATCCAGGTCAAAATCGTACAAAAAGCGCCGCAGCTCTTTAAAGAAGACGCTCTGGTTCCACGCCCGGGATGCACCCGTGAACTTGGCGTAATCGGCCGATTGGGTATCCTCAAAGTGATGGGCCAACCACATGGACAGAAACTGAAACCGGGCCAGCGGACCGCCAACCTGCGAAAGGGTCTGGGAGGCATCCAACGAGCTAAAGGTCATCTGAGCCTCGTCCTCGGCACTGAATTCAAAGAAGTTGTCGTTGCGTTGCAGTTCCTCCTCGGTGAGCTGGGTAAAATTGACAACGGCCAGGGCGCCAATGAGCTCGACGAAGTGGGCGTCGTTGCGCTGCGTAGCTCCGCCCTCACTGTTGCGGGTGAGGTGAGTGCTGCGGTCGCCCAGGTAGTACAACGCGTTGAGCTGGTGCTGTCCATTGGGACTCTTTAGGCCTTGCTCGTAGTAGGAGAGGGCCGCTTTCGTCTTGGTGTTGAACAAGGACGAGTCAATGGCACTTTCCTCGCTGGGCTCTAGCTTAAAGTAAGGCAGGAGCGTCAGTGCACCGATCTTGGCCTGGGTCAAGCGTTCGCCGGCCCCGGCGAACACGCTGGGACTCGTGCGCATGTTCTTGAGCAGAATAGGGAAACCGGCAGCTCCCGTGCCCCCGAAAATGGACGTGGCAAAGAAGATGCGGTCACCGGGCTGAAAACGGGCGGCAAAGTGCTGCAGCTCCGGGGCGTTCTTGAGCTGATTCAGCACAATGCTGCCCACGTTTGGACTGCCTTTGAAGCCGACTTCTAACGACTCCGACAAGCTAGCCGGGTCAAACAACAGATCCACCAAGGCCCGGCTCTCGGCGGGGAGCGTATTCTGCCCAAGCCAGTCGCGCAGCTGCAACTCCATGTCCGTGAAGGCAAATTCGTAGGAGTTGTTGATGGCCGGGTTGGGCTGACCATCGGCATTCACGCCCAACGTGACGATTTCGGTGCCGAAGAACTGCCCTTCGCCTGGGCCTTTTTGTTCCGTGCTTTTCTCGGCGATTTCGCGCCGAATTGCCTGGTAGGTTTCCAGCAGACGGATCGTGCGCCGTTTGTCGGCATTAGCCGCGTCCGGATCGATCACGAACGGGACCACCTTGTTAAACCCGTGGCCGAGCTTGACGCCGGCCGCCAGCAGCATGGTCAAGGAACGAATAATGCGCGAGCCGGAGCCGCCAATTCCAAATAAGTACAGAGTAGCCATCTACAAACTGAGTAGGCGATAGAATAGCAGTTAAGCCCCAGCCAGGGGCTTAACCACAGGAAGTAGTCAACAGCAAACGGGCGTATTAGCTAAGCCAGCGTACAGGCGTTGTGCGCGCGCTCACGGACGCCCATTTAATGGCGAACGACCACAACACAAAGAAAAAAGCGCCTACTAGGGCATTGACAAACACGAAGCCCCAGCCGTAACGATTGTAAGCGGCCTGATCCAAGCTGCTGAGAATTAAGTCTTGCTCGCTCATGGCCTGAAATACGACCGATTTAGCTTGCGTGTAGGCAAACACACTGGACGCTACGGCGGCTAGTCCCATGACGAGCAGCCAGTGTTTGGTTTTAAAGAAAGAGGTGACCAGCAGCCGATTCAATACTAGATAGAACAGCAGGGCAAGGCCCAGACCAGCCACAAACGCGGTAAATAGACCTACACTCGGAAAAACACCTTGGCGGTAAGTTGGAATAAGCGAAGCGGGCGTAGCACTACCCAGAATGGCTTCGTAAAGCGAGGTGAAGAACTTTTGAAACATAGGAAGAAAGGGGAAAAATAGAACACGACGCATTGTTGCGCGTACGGACTCTAGTCCAAACGCAGTGCGACTGGCGCCTGCCACACGGGCGCGGTGGCATTAGTTTTTCGGGTGAAGGCATCTTGAGCACCTTGTAGCACCTCCGTTAACCGGAAGGTTTTGCCACCCTGCTGCGCAATATTATCGTCGTTAAGGGTCGAATAGGCAGCCACCCAGCCAGGGAGAGCGGTGCCAGTGTTAGGCAGCCGCAGGGTGATGATGGCGGCAGCCTCGCTGCTGGGTACTTTGGAGACGCTAACTTGCGCAAAGTGCGTGTAGCCCTGGCGGCTGGCCGCCGCCGGCAGCTTCGGTGCGCCTGCCTCGCCTGCTTCCCAGGTGCGCTGCAGTTGGGCATTGGTGGTGGCGGGGTCCAGCTCGAGAGCGGTGGCCGTGAATTGCTCGCGGACGGCTTTAGGCAGCGCGTGCAAATCCAAGCCAACCACGAAGCGAGCTGGCTCCTGCTTGGATAGGTCCGAGAAGACCACACCAGGTGTGCCGGGGCTTGTGTTGGGTTCCACAAACCAGCTGCCCTGCGCCTCGTAATTGGTGAGCACCCCGTGCGGTGGAGTCTGGGCGGCGTGATTAAAGTGAACTTGCGGCCGGTCGGCCAACGAGGCTAGTAGCTGCGCGTTAGCCTGCGCTACTAGCGCTGGCTCACCCAAAACCCACACGTAGTAGGGGATCTTGCTGCCGCGCAGCGCCTGCGCTTTGTGGCGGGTTCCCGGGTAGAAGTTACCGCGAAATTCAGAGGTACCAGCGTATACCGATAAGGCCAGGGGAGCCGACGAGGTTAGCGCCTCCTTGACGTCAGTGCGCACGCGCCAAACCTGTTGCTGGTCCTGCGGACCGTAAATGAAATCCGACACGATGATATTCACGGTGCCCGGCGCGGCGGCCTGCATCTTGACGGCCTGGCGCAACATCTCCGGCATCTCGGTGCCGGCGGCATATTGCGGCGCCCCCTGGCTTACCACCTTACTCAGGTCAGCATAGGTGGTTTGGCGCAGTACATTGCCACCCGCTGTTTTGGCCTGCTCAACGAAGTAGTAAGCGGAAGGCGTTTGGGCCTGCACGTCCGAGAGCAGAGCCGTAATGGTTTGCTGGAAATCGCTACCCGACTCACCGGGAGCGTTGGGATGCACGAATCCGGCCATCCCTCCGGAGAGGTCAACCAGCACATTTACGTGGCGAATCTTGTCGGCCGTAACGGCCTTCGTGGCCCGCGGTTTTTGCTCAGTGGTGGCTGTCGGTTGGCTCGGCGCGAGGTCCCCGCAACTCGAGGCTAGGAACAATACCCCAGAAACGAATAAGGCACCGTTCGTGCGTAGAATAGAAGTGGTCAATATACTAAGCGTTGGGATGAATCGCGCGGTAAATCAAGCTGCGCCAACCAAACTTACATGCAGTTTGGCAAATACCCAAATAGAATTATTCTTCACTGAAGTAGGGATGCAGCGTAATGCCAGAGTAGTATTTCTAATTATGTTATAATCAAAGAAATGCCTGCGGGGAAGTGCTGAAGCAATAGGCCCGGCACTTCCCCGCAGGCACTAACAAAGCCGCAATAAATCGAAACTGCGTTTTCAAAAGCGGAGGCTTTAGCGGCCAAGAAGCAGGCACTATTAGCAGCAGAAGGCTATTTGCATAGCTTCATTGGCAGCGTACGACCGTCGGTATTGTCCATGGTGCCGGAATAGCAGTCATCGGCAAGCGTGAGGTGGCAGGTGGCGCTTTCTTGCTCCCCAGTATACTCGGTCAACTCAAGCTCACCCTCGGCGGTTTCACGACCCGTCAGGCTGTAGACTTGGTCCGGGTGATTGGTATAAAAGTAAGATCCTTGTACTGTTCCATCACTTTGCCAGCGGAGACTGAAAGTCGCCGGCGCCTGACCGACGTTACCGCGCAAAACGGATGGCTGAGCCTGAGTTTCGTCCGGGGTGGTCTCCTCGGTAGTAACTGCAGTTTCGGCCATTGGCACTGAATCATCACCCTCGGCCTGCACCCCAGGCGACGGCTGTTCCGAGGGACGCAGATCGCTGCGACGTAACCAGCCGGCGGTGGTCTGACCGCTGGGGTTTGTGAACTGCGTGAACACGAAATCACCCGCTGCCTGGGTTGCCAAGAGCTGATCGCCTTTCACCAAGTACTCGCTCCGAGGGGTTGTACTCTGGGGCGTGGTGTAAAAAAACGCACGCCGGCTACTTACTTCGAACGTTTCGTTTACTGGTTGAGATGGCAGTTCAGTGCTGGTAATTGGGGCGGCCATTTCCGTCACGTAAGCCTCGCTACTAGCGCTGGCCTCCGTCTTTTCGCCGGTTAGCTTGGTAAACAGTAAATACCCGGCTAGAGCAGTGACAAGCACCAGCGCAATTTTAGTGGCCTGGTATTTAGCTGGAGGTACCGTTGGGGCTGGCTCCACGTAAGCACTGGGAGCCGCCGGCAAGGGCGCTGGGGCCTGAGCAGGGTGCTCTTCTTGCCAAGCTGCCTCAAAGTCCGGATCCTCGTCCTGCTCCTCGGGCAGCGGCGCACTTGTGGAGGAGCGACTAGTAGCGTACGGGTCGAAGTCGGGTAGACCTTGGTTGCGACGGTAAATGTTGATGCAGGTAGTGGAACAAAAGCCAAAATACTCGGGCCACATTTCACTGGTTCTGGGCATATACAACTCTTTGCACACCAAACACGGTTTGCCAAAGCCCAGATCAATCATTCCTCGATCAAGGGAACGCATTGAGCGTAACAAATCCCGGTGGGTATCTCCAATGCTCATAATGGAAGAGGTAGGGGTTAAATGGAAGGGCAGCCGTTGAGAAAACAGCCGTTGTAGTCGTCGAGCACGGCGGTAACCTGAGGCTTACAATAAATCAGGCTGCGAAGTAGAAGAGCACAGAGGAGGGCTAGTATTGAGAAGTTTAGTCAAACCCGTTATTGACGCGGAGCGACAGCTGCTAATCCTACGCTTGGACATCTGAGCAGTAAGTGCTGGAATGCTGCATCAGCCCAAGTAGCGGAACGACTTAAAGAATCGCATGAACTTCGACCCTAGTAAGTCAATGTCTTTGGGCGGACAACTAGCATGCAGTAAATACAAGCGGTCATGACTCACGTAGACGTACATCATATGATACAGGGCGACGTTGTCGTACAAGCCTGTGCCGATATAGTGAATATAGTAGGGCGTACCCGGCAGCGTTGTGCTTACGCCGCGTTTAAGCAGGCGCGCAGTACCGGAGGACTCAGCAAAGGACTGTTCAATGTCCTCGTTGGACATACTATTCATCTCGCGGGCTAAAGAGGCCGGCGTGCTACCCGCCGGTAAGACCTTGATGTTGACCAGCACGGAATTACCCAGCTTGTCTACCGCCTTGATATCAACGGTCTGGAAGGTTGCTCCTACCTTAGTAAAGCCGGCTGGCAGTTCCACACCGTATCGGTATCGGCTGCTTTGATAAGGCGTCTGACCACGGAGCAGGCCGGAAGTAAGCAGTAGCAAAGCCAGCGGGGCGAAAAAGAAACTTCTCATAGTTTGGCCGGCTTCCATTTGCGGAGGAGAAAATATGCGGACCAGAAAGCAATAAGTGTAATACCGAAAAATGCGCCAAGGGTCGGGACCGCATCATTGCTTAAGCCTTTATAGCGGAATAGTCTCACGACTCCAACCAAGATGAGGAAGGATGCAAAGACGGCTATCATACAGATAAGTTTGACTGATATAGATAGTAAGAGAATAGTGCAAACTAATATTTTCAATTTAATAGCGATTGCCTGCGCTTTCTAATAATCTGTACTGCTTGACTGTTAGTTACATTAGTTGAAATATTGGAGAAAAGTCTCTCAACAAGTCAGCCTTGTTAGGAAGGAATAACACGAATCAGCGGGTAGTCTAGCGGCACTTTTACGACTGTAAGTCTTCTTACCCTTAGTCCAGGAAGTGGTCCCTGTTTCACCGCCTTCTCCTTCTTCCAAATAAGGAACTTATCCCGTAGCGAGCTTCTGCCTTGTCAAGCGCCTCCTCTGCCTTGGACGACTCAGAAGGCGGTGGATAGCGCTCGCGTAACAAGTCGTCCAGCAAATAGTCCGGCGCATGAAAAAAGACGTCCAAACCAATGGTATCATCAAAACGGGCGCGCGCTTTAAGGGAATGCTGATACGCATTATAATACCCGGGCTTAAGGTAAACGAGCACTAAGTAGCGGCCGTCACTGAAATCATGAATGATGTTCTCCACATAGAACATAGACTCTCCAGTCACGGCTCGCAGAAAGTCCAGCTGCAGCTGTTCCCCGATTCGAGGTGTGATGGGCAGGCGGCAGCTGAGGGTCTGCGAGGCCCGCCGACCAGTCAAAATGAGTTGATGTTCTACCTGTTGCAAGACTATGGTATCCGCATCGCTTTCCAGCAGGTGCAGGTAGGCTGAATAGAATGCGTCCAGCCAGCGGCGGTACTTGGCAGGGGAAAGGCCAAGGTCTTGCTGTAATTTTTTGCCCGTGGGAATCTTTGCGTCACCCTCAAGACTGAGCAGTATTTCCGCCAGGGGCTGCCACTCCGTCTGTTGCTCAGCAAGACGGCGCAGCACCTTGGGTACTGCTAGCAAGTCACGCATCATCTCTTCCGACTTCATCGGAGGCGTTTCTACCGCCTGATAGAATTTAGGCATGGTAAAGCAGAGTTACTAGAGGGTAAAGTAGCAGGTCGCCAGGTAATTCCGCTTTGCTTTACTCCTTGTAGTAACCCGCGAAGTCAACCAGATAGATATGCCCTCGGGTAGCGGCATTCTGCCGCCAATTCTTCAGCGTGTAATCGGTGTTGTGTTTCTCATCATACTGTTGCGAATCCTGGTAGGTGTAATAGCTAACGCCGGCGACCGCCAGCCCCAGCAGCTCGTCTACCCGCGGCTCCTGCTTGAATGCCCCCGTTCGTAATTGTCCAACTTGCCAACCGTTGCACCATAGCTGCCATTCCGCCCAGGATTTTCCGGCGTAGGCCTTCTGAATCTTGACCAGCTTGACGGGGTCGCCAATCTTGATCTTGTGACGAATGAACTCATACGTTCGATCTTCCCGAGCACCCCAGGAGATAAAGAGCTTGTCCAGGCCGGGCTTGACAATCCGGCCCAAGCGTTGCTCTTTATTGGCCAGTTGGTAGGCCCGTCCTTCCAGCACGGCCGCTTCCCGGTCGTATTGAATGACGGCTAGGCGGTACCGGGCCCGGGTATAGGCCACGTACAGCAGCCGCCGCTCTTCCTCCACCACTTGGCGCAGGTTAGGTACTGGACTACCGTCCAAATTGGTGGCGAAATCGTGAAAGGATGGGGGAATGAGGACAGCGTCAAACTCCAAGCCTTTCACCTTGTGCATGGTCGTGAGCACTACTTCCCGCCGCGAGTAGCCCGGCACCAGCTCCGGCATGTGCTTCTCGTAGAGCTTCATAAAATGGCCATCATCGCTTCGGGCCATACCATCAATGAAGTCCAACAGATCTTGGTTGGTAGCGTCATCTTCCTGCTCCACCCGAAACTCCCGCACCAAGCAATGCACCAAATGAATCAGGTACTCGTCCCACGCGCCGGCAAAGCTTTGCAACGTGTCTTGTTTAGCGCGGGCAAACTCCTGCAGGTAGTTTGGGCTCAGGGGCGCTTGCGGGTTTTGCTGGTAGGGTAGTAGCAAGTGCTGGAACTCGCGCGAGGTAACCGGTGAACTGGACGCGCCTTGGATGCGCAGGGCCACATCGGGCGGAAGCGTTCGGGACTGCAGCTCGTTGAAAGCGCGGAACACTTCATCGTTGGAGCGCAGCATGATGGCCACCTGTTGGTAGCGCTTACCCGGCTCATACTCGGGTTCCAATAGTAACTCGTCGAGTTTCTTCTTCCAGTCGGCTTTGGTTTCCCGGAAGGACAGCAGCTCGCAATAGGTCGTCTCACGCGTGGGCTTTCGAATGGGCTGCAGGGGCGGAATTGAAAACCGGTCCGGGTTATTGGCCAGCAGCCGGGCCGCCGCCTGCAGGATGCCGGGATAGGAGCGGTAGTTATTACTTAAGTAATGCTTTTGGGGATGGTACAGCTCCTCAAATTCCGCGTAATAAGGATACGGGTCCACCTCTCCGCCTTCCGCTACGCGCTCGTACCCATAAATGCTTTGGTTGGGATCGCCAATAACGCAGAGCTTGGCCGAGTCAGCGGGAGCAATGGTTTTAAGCATGGCCAGGCGCTCGCCCGTGATGTCCTGAAACTCGTCCACGAACACGTATTCAATCGGCCCTAGCTGCTGGCGGATCAGGCGCGGATTGTGAGCCAGTGCCTGGGCCAACTGGGGTACCCACTGCTTGAACTCGACTCCCTCCAACTCCCCCTGCAGGCAACGGCGGCACAATCCATGGAAAGTGTACACGTGCAAGCGCTTAATCAGCTGCCCGTACCCCAACGCCCGAAACAGCGTGCTCAACCGGTCTTTGAGCTCAACCACCACGGCCCGGTTGTAGGCCAGGACCAAGATCTGATCCGGCGGGATATTATTCTTCTGGATCAGGCGAGCGACGCGTAGCGTCAGGGTGTGGGTCTTGCCGCTGCCGGGCCCAGCAATAACTTGCAGGTTATCGCTGAGTGGGGCATCATAGACCTGCCGCTGCTCCGCGCTAAGCTTTTCTTCTGCCTCCTTGAGTGCCTCCTGCCGAAAGGCTCGGAGCATGGCATGGTCAGCGCCGAGGTGATCTGCCAGCAACCCTACCAGGTCGGCACTACCCTCACAGGCAAAGTACTGCTTGATAAAGGCGTCCTGTTTCTGGTGGGGCATTGCGGCCAGGCATTCCAAAGCCAGCAGCCGGAGCTTCTTCAGTTCCGCTCCTTCCAAAAACTGCTGATGGATCTGATAGTCCCGCGAGGACTGATCTTCATAGTCCGGGACGGCTTGATCCAGCAGGTACAACTCAATACCCATGGGAATAAAGCTGCCGCTTCCTTTAAGGTAGCCCAGCGCCCGCGCCAGAAACAGTAGGTTGTCCAAATACTCTACCCCCGCTTCTTCCAGCTCTAGGGCCACCACCAGGTCGGCGTAATTGAAGGTGTGCTCTCCCGTGAGCGCCTGAGCGGTCACGTATTGCAACAGTGCCAGGAGGTGTTTTTTTAAGTCGGCCAGGGGTTTACGCCAGAAGGAGTCGTGGCGATTACCGTTATAAATCAGCTGCGTCACGCCCGGTTCGCTGCGCTCACGCCCGTTCATGACGGATTGCAGCCGGGTATTGGGCAGCAGCCGCACTAGCTTCAGGGCGAACTTAGCCCGCTTTTCCTGCCAGTCCGCGGCCAGATCCAGGGCGGTTGTCTTCTTGTCAACCGGTTTGCCTTTTTTGAGTGGGGTCCAGTAGACGTGCTTCGGCTGAAGATGCTCAGTCGCTACTTCTGCCACTAGCCGGTCCAGCTCATTGCCGTCCAAGCGGCGCTGCGTTTGCGGGGCGATGGGGGCCAACAGACGCTCCGCCAGCAGAAATACTGCCTCGACCAGTGGCAAATCCCGCTGGTTCCAGCGGGATTCCTGCCAAGCTTTGAGCTCCGCTTCCCGCAGCTGCGTCAGCTCCAAATGCAGTTTCCGGTCAATGGATATGGCCTTGATTTTCTGGGCCAGAAACAAAAACCGGAACAGCTCGGAATGCCGGCTTTTACCCGATAACGCTTTGAGCTCTTCCATGGGCATACTCACCGCGGTGGCTTCCCGGTACGTCGAGGCATGCAGCTGGGCAATAAATTGCCGCATCTGCGCCCGCTCCGATTCATCTTTTATTTTCAGGTAGTTGGGCTTCTCCAGCAAAAGCAGTGGTAGAAACGACGGGGTATAGAGGCCAAGACGAATCCGGCCCAGCAGTTCCAGCCAGTGTAGCGCTAGGCGGAACCGAACATCGTCTTCTTCTTTTTCCCCGGCATCCCGCTGCCACAAATCCAGCGGCAGCGCCAAGGGCTCGTGCACCAGGGTAGTCAGCTCCCGGTACTTCTGCGCATACTGGTGAATCAGCTGTTGCGACTTGAGCACGTACTCCCAGCTCAGGGCGGATTTGTGCTGCAGGTCGCGCAGCACCTGAAAATCCCGGCTGGCCATGACGCAAACGGCCTGAATCGGATGAGCTTCGGAGAATCCGGCTGCCTCTAGCGCCGCCCGGTTACGGCCCGCCCGGCCTACCTCCTGCAGGAAGTCCTCAAAGGCGGAAGAGGGACCCAGGTGATAGACGTAATGGATGTTGCGGATATCCATGCCCATACCGAAGGCCTTGGTTGCCACCAACACCACCGTTTCACCCGTCTGATAGGCAGCATACTTACGCTCCCGATCGAAGCCATCCAGCCCGGCGTGGAAATAGTCAATCTGTTCGGCCCAGGGCAGCTTTGCGGCGGCGGCTAGTTCGCTAAGCTGCTGAACTGCTTCTTCGGCCCGGCGCCGGGTCCGCACGAAAATAAGTACCCGGCTCACGCTTGGATCGAAGGACTGCTCCTGCAAGTTCCGCACGACGGTTTCCGCCTGCTGAGCTTCTTCCTTGACCCGCTCAAAGCTCATGCGGATGTGCTCCCGCACCGGATTGTAGGCTAATTCTCCTGGGCGCTCTATCATACAAATAGCTGCGTAAACTCCTGATAGATTTTTTCTGAGACGGTGGCCGAAAACAAGAGCACCGGAAATCGGCGGGGGCTTGCTTCCCGGAAGCGCTGAACAGCCTTCCCGGAATACAGGTAGTCAGGCCGGAACTCGTGCCCCCATTGCGAAATGCAATGGGCTTCATCGTACACGGCGTACTCCAAGCCTTGATCGTTGTTAAAGCGCTGCAGGAAGGCTTTGGTGAACGCTCCGCTGCGGAAGCGCTCCGGAGTGATAAACAACAGGGAAATCTCCCCGCCCGCCAGCCGGCGATAAATCTGCGGCAGCTCATCCCGCTTATCCTGGTTGATGTACTCTACGCTGCTGTAAAAGCCAAGCTTCCACAAAGCATTTACCTGGTCTTCCATCAAGGCCTTAAGGGGCGTGACAACAATGGTCAACCGGTTGGTAAAGGCGCTGCGGTACAGGGCCGGGGCCTGGAACAGCAGGGACTTGCCCCCGCCCGTGGGCAGGGAGACCAGTAAGTCCGTCTGGGCGGGCAGGATTTTATTGAGATAGGGCTGCTGATGATCATACCAGGAATGACCATTTAAAAAGACGTTACTCAACAAGGTTTTGGCAGCTTCCAGATCCAGCGAAAACTCCTGTTCCGGCCGAGCACTCAGCAGTACCTGGTCGATCGTCTGCGCGGCAGCGAGGTATTCCTCCTCGGTGGCCCAGGGAGCGTCCGTGAAGTACTTCTGCATCTGCCAGGACTGCTCCAGGGCGGGAAAGTCACCGAGGCGAGGGTCCAGCAGCCAGAGGTGGTTGTCCGCGTGGTTGTCCAGGAGCTGGGAGCGCAGCTGCTGCACTAGGGGCTGCTGCAGCTTCAACAGGAAAAACAGGTCCCGCTCGAGTACATCCTCCACGCCGCTGCTTTCTGCGGAACTGCTTCCTGCGGAACTGTGCTCCGAAGAGCCAGCGGATTCGCTTGTCTCCACGTCCCGGGATTGCAGCCGTGCTCGGTCGAACAATTGGGACCCCCGGGCCAGAAAATAGTTTTCAAGTAGGTTGAAGCTTTCTAGTACAAGCTGAACCGGTCCCAGGTAATTAGCTTCCACCACGGCTGCTGCCTGGTTGACCGGCACAATCAGGAGCCGCCGGCCCGAGCCGTACTGGTGCAGCAGCTCCAGGCGACGACCCAGCGCGGCTTCCCGCCGCGGGATAAAAAATCCTTGCCCGCGGAAATACGCCTCCAAGGGCTCTACTTCCTCGGCCCGTTGCAGCAGCAAGATCAGGGGGGAGAAGCTGCTGCGCTCCAGGACTTCCTTCACCAGAATGGCTTGGAGTAGCCAATAGCGAGAACGGTAGATGGTTTCCGGGTTGAAGGGCGTAATGCCTAGCCGTCGCTGCAGCGGCAGCTGGGCCAGCCCCAGCCACGTTACCTGCTGACGAGCAAATAAGCGCTCCGCTCCGCTCACTACGTGCCTGCGCGACGGGGCCAGGGAAGAAAGGAGCGCTTCCCAGTCAAAGCTGCCCCAGATACGAAACTGGCCGTACAGGTGCTTTTCCAGCCACAGATTGGTGTAGGCATCAGGGACCTGCGCCCCAAGCTCCGCCGCCTGATCAGGGCGCAGGGCTACGAAGCTCTGGCCCCCGGAAAATTTAATCCATGCCGGCCGGGTGGCCGGGCTGGCCAGCACATCGGCGGTGGCCAGCTCCCGCAACAATCGCTTGCGGCCCAGCGTGATAAGGTCAGGCTCCAGGACGATCACTGCCAGGTCTGACTGACTCTGTAGCTCGGGCAGGTGCGCCAGCAGCTGTTCGGCACTCAGGCAGATTCGCAGGCCATCCTGCCACAACGGTGTTGCCGGGGCGTGATAACACTGGTTAAAGTCCACGATTGCCTGCAGGCGGTGCCGGAGGGCCGGCGCCATATTAGCCGGCCGGGGGGGGATCTGGGCTTGCCGACAATGCCGGAAGAAGCGTTCCGCAATAACGCGCTCAGCGGGGTGGTGCACCAGCTGTGCGGTGACTAACTCCTGCATCACCGGCCGATAAGAAGCTGGTGTGGCGTCTGACTCCCAAAAGTGCATGCTGGGCTCGGTTCGCACCTCGTGCCAAAGCGCGGTGGGAGCCAGCACGAGTGTGCGGGGGGAGGGATTTTGTTGTAACTGCTCCTGCAGCAACCGCTGTCGCGTGGAGGGCTGTGGCTGTGGTCGCAAGTAGCTCGCCGCTTCCTCCCGCAAATCAGCCGGGGATTGCCACGCTTCCTGCGGCAGTTGCCGCAACTGAGTCAGGGTACTCATTACTACCGCGCTGAATAGGGGGGATAGCTCCTCCCATTCTGCTGGGGAAAGCAACAGCACCCGTCTTACCTGGGTTAGGAAAAGCTTCAGGGCAATTTCCGCGTCCGCTTGCGCCTGGTGAGCAGTGCGCAGAGCCAGCACCTGCCAGTCCACGTTCAGCGCCAGCTCGACGATGAGCGTGTCCCACAGGTAGTCTGCTTGCAGCTCCACGTCGTGCTCCGCCAGTACGGGGGCGTCGAAATCAGCAAGGTTATGGCCGACGAGCAGGTACGGAGCGCTGTCGGCCACTCGGGTGCGCAGCTGCTGCACTTGTTCTTCCACGGCGGCATCTCCCCGGCCCGTGTGCCACGCACCCGGCCGGCCCCAGGCAATTTCGTGGATGACTTCCCGGTCGCTCTCCAGATCAAGGCCCAACGCGGAGAAAGCCGTGAGCAGTTGCTCGTCCCGACCGGCCCGTACTCTATTGAGCAGCAGCGGGCTGTTGGCCGGCGTTAGCCACTGACTTACCGTCAGCAGCTCTTCGTCCGTGAGTTGGGCCGCTACCATATCCTGAGCCGGTGGCGGCAGCACGTTGAACTGCGCAAGGGCGGCCGCCCGCGGAAACGGACAATATTGTTGCTCTTCCAACCACACGGCCAAATGCGCGGAGGCGGGAAGCGCCGCAAAAAGCTGTTGCTCGAGCTCCGAGGCAGTCTCCCCCGTGGCCGTGCGAGCCATGCGGCGACGCTGATGGAATACCTCCACGTCGGTGGTGGTACCGGCTCGTTGCAGCCACTGGGCGATGACTTCGTTGTATATCTCAGGGTGCGTGTTGGACAGGAGATCCTTAAGCTTGGCCAGGTCGGCGGCCAGCTTTTCCCCGTCCTGCTGGGGCAGACAGGCCAAGCATAGCCCGACCAGGGTGTGGTGCGACGTACTGGTCCACCACGTTGCAGCGGCTTCGGACGCGGCCAGCAGGTCAGCTAAGGGAGTTGCTACGGCCAGGTGGTTAGCCAAGGGCGACTGGTAGTACAGCCAGAGTTGCCAGGCATATACTGGCGTCGCTCGATGCAGAATCGTTTGCACCGCCTGGGCAAGTAAGGCCGGCAGCTGCTGGCCGATTTCGGTCAGTGCCTGGATGGCCGGATCCCACGATTCAATATCCGTGACCGGGCGAATGCGGCTTAGCAGCTCCAGCACAGTTTCGGCCCGGGCCTCTTCGGGCAGCACGCGTAGCAGCGTGAGAAGAGTATCCACGTCCACGTGCTGCTGCACCCGGTGCAGCAACGCCAGGTTATGGCTGAGGGGACGCGCCCAACGAACTTCCAGGGTGCCCGGCTTCTTTCGGCTGGGGCCTTCCGCATACAGCACCCACTCCTTTTCCGTGGGCAGGGTGCCGAAGGCGGAGAAATGCCAAAACAGCTTTTCGCTCGCTCCGTTTCTTCGCAGAAAACCAAAGCCCCGCTCTTCGATCACGTCAACTACCTGCCCCAGATACAGCTCATCATCCGCCGGTTGCTTGGCCGCGGCATTCTTCGGTTTAGTACCACGATTCTGACTTGCTGCTTTAAGTGGTTGGGTGGCCTGGGTGGTGTGGGCGGTCTGGGTGACCTCTTTTTCGCCGGCCGCCGGTGTGGGACTTAA
This sequence comes from Hymenobacter sp. 102, assembly GCF_049949205.1. Taxonomy (NCBI): domain Bacteria; kingdom Pseudomonadati; phylum Bacteroidota; class Cytophagia; order Cytophagales; family Hymenobacteraceae; genus Hymenobacter; species Hymenobacter sp. 102. Next base: position 71,077 of record NZ_CP188173.1, on the reverse strand, counting down.
CAGGCTTTGCGTCTCGGCAAGCAGCTCCAAGTTGATCGTGAGCTTGCTGGAAGGAGCGGGAGACTCATTTGAGGTCAGCTCCGTCACGATGGCATTATCCGGTAGGGTACTAGTATCCGGATGGGAAATGCCGAGCTCATCACTCAATAGGGTTAGCCAGGCCGGCGGAGCCGTCTTGACAAACTTTAGCTGCGCTTTTATTCCGTGCTTGCCCAGAATATCTTCCAGCTGCTTGGGGCTGATTTTATAGTACTGATAGACTTTTGCAAGCTGCATAATAAGATTGACCGGGTAGAAATGCGCGTAGTGCCAAAGAGAGCCAAGTTAGGGCGCTTTTTCGTCCAATTTTCGTCAGCATAGAAATTATATCGTAGGCTCAAAGGTCTTCTGGCCAGCCCTAGCCTGATTTTCAGTACAATCGGTTTACATCGCGGCATGAGCGCGGATTACGAGGATCAGCCGGATAATTATCTATTCTTGCGAGAACGGCGGGCCGCTACATCCGGAACTGGCGCGGACGCTTTGGTTACTCCGTAGGCGGAATGCAACCAGGCACGCAGCGACTCCTCGTCCAACTGCCGCTCCAGGGAGTGGGTGAGCTTGTTCTCGAAGCGGGCCCGGGCTAGCAGTAGCTGGTAGTAGGGATCGTATCGGCCGGCGGCCAGCTGCAGGTACACGGTAATCTTTCCTTCCTGGTATTCGGAGGTAATGTTCTCCACGAAGTAGGTGTCGCGCCCGGTGACAGCCCAGAGAAAATCAAGTTCCACATTCTCGCCCACCTGTGGAACGCGGGCCAGCTGACACCAGACCAGCTGGTTCTGGTGCTGACCCGGGATGATAAAGCAGTGCGTGACTTCTGGGCAGCGGATAACCGTTTTCTCGGCCGCTAAAGCATCCAGAAAAGCCTGATACAGCAGTTCCAGGGTTGGCCGGAAGCGAGCCGGCTTGAGGTGGGCTCGCTGCTGCAGCAGCGCAATAGTAGGAGGTTGATCGGGATTTTCCCAAGTTAGGAGCGCGGCCAGCAACGAGTCATACGGTTGCGGGTGCCCCTTCAAGCCCACTAGGGCCAGCGGGGCGCGCAGCAAATCCCGCAACAGGTCCCGGCTGGGCAGAGATGCTATCTCCCGCTGATCATAGTACTTTGGCATGGGTTTACGTGCTTGAAATGACCTTTTACTATCGTTTAAAGTCCAGATGAACTATCCCAGCCTGTTGCGACCGACATCACAGGAGAACTTTACCTTGTCCAGCGGACCACTAGCAGTTCCTAAAGTTGAGCTGGCCTTGCGCCGCTGGGCTGGAGCACCGGTAGCTAGCACGTTTGGCGGCAAGGCGCTTATCGACTTTGCCGGCTGGCTCCTCTTCGCGGAACTGTGCGTCTACGAGTTGCTGCGGCTATCCGGCTGGGAGGCCCAGTGGGTGTAAACGTACGGAGCCCCGGCCGTGAAGCCACACCACTGCACAGCGTGGGCGGATGAGCAGGTGGGAATGCAACAGCACGATCCAATCACCCAGCCGTGGGTCATTGATACGTTGGGGAGCATAGCTGCGGCGAATGCAAATAGCTATGCCGGCTGCTGGGATGTGGTCGGCTGGAACGGAGTAGACCTCCTATTTGCTGAGCTCAAGCGCCGCAAAAAGGACCGGGTGCGATCCACGCAGCACCGTTGGTTAGAGGCGGGCCTTCAAGCGGGCCTGAAGCCCTAGAACTTCTTGCCGGTGGAATGGACTTCGCTGATTGAGCGTGTTACGCTCGCCATTGCCGGATGGCCGTGTCCAGGCTCTGCACGGATTGACCGTTAGCAAGCGGCTGGCTGAGGGTGCGCACCTGATAGGATCGTACGTAAGCGGTTCCTGACCCAGCAGTCGGCAGAAAGTGACGATATTCGTCTTGGCTAATGTGCTCCAAACAGCCATCCGTGCTCCGTAAGAAACTCGCGGTAAGAAACAGGTCGAGGTGGCGCGCATAGCTTCGTTTGCGGACAACACTGAATCGGTTGAGTAGGGACGAAGAAGGCATATTGATTGAACCAGGAAGAAACTTACTGGCAAAAATTGAGGCCTTGCATAACAAAGCAAATTGCACGATACTGAAATGGCGGCTTGCCTAAGTTCTCTGGCTTAAGATTGACTATGACAGCGTTCATGCTGCTTTGCTCAGCATAGTAGCGATCTACATCAGCGTTCGCCGATTTCTCGGGTATGTAGCCCATTAAGAAAGCGTATAGCATTCCAAAGCTTGTGATCTCGATCTTGGAGGACGAGAAAACATAGAAGTTGGTCAAGTGCTTAACCCGAGGATTAAATTCTAGGCCGATATACATCTTGTTGTAATTAAACCAGAGAATACTATCCCCAGAAACTCCTGAGACTGGATCTGGAAGGTATCTGAGGTTTGATGCGCGCTCATCTGCCAACAGCTGATTACGAATGGCTAGGAAGCCCTTAGGATTGCAGTAGTTTTCCAGAATATATATCGGACAAAACACTTCAAACTCCTCAATCAAAGCTTTATCAGATGACGAGGAGCTCTGGGCATGTGTTTGACCGCAAGCCAGCAGCAGACAAAGCAGCAGTACAATTTTTTTCATCGGTTAGCGGCACAGTATTTTAACTCGGTCACAGGCTGTGTGACCATCCATTGAACAGGCTTTGTTGAAATCAGCATAGGCCTCCACCTCGCTACCAAGGCTAAGCTGACAAGTGCCTCGGTAAAAGTAGAGGTAGGCATCCGGCGACGATTGGATAGCTTCGTTATAGTGCTTAATGGCCTGCGCATAGTTTTTAAGACCTTGGTATACACGTCCTTTGAAGTAGGCGATTTGTGAATAATTGAATGCCAATTGGCCTGTTTTGGCGGTAGTTGTCTGATAGCTTGCATAAGCATTATCAAGCTTATTCACGTAAGTCAGCCCTTCATCCCAGCTGGTCAGGCGAATGCTGACCAGAGTTAAATTGGTGAGCGAAGTCAAGTAGTTAAGGGTTCTATTGCTGTAGAGAAGCTCATGAAAATCAGTGGGTACGATCGGCTGCTCGAAGTACTCGGAAGCCGATAAGAAGTGCTGTTTGGCGCGTTGAAAGTCATTTACCCGCAAGGCCAACAGTCCGAGTGTGTTTTGGGTCTCAGCAATTAACCGGGCACGCGTGTCCGTTCGGGGAAGGGAAGTTGCTCGAGTCAGGATAGCTTCTAGTGTTTGCTTGAGTGGCGGCAGCCATATTGCTTCTTCATTGGGAACTGCCTCCAGCCGAGCTAAATGATACTTAGCGAAAGCAAGCGCGCTTTGATCATCCAGTGACCCAACCAACTCCGGCTGCATCAGCCTATGCTGGTACTTATGCATGATGCTGGCAGCCGTAGGATTTCTCGACGAGCTATAGTAGTTGGCAAGCTCTAATACGTAGGCAATGTCTTTGGTGAGCGAATATGCGTACTCAATTGCCTGAGCATATCTGTCTCCGTATCCGTCGGCCAGGAACATAGCTCCCAACTCGTACGCCAGCATAGAGTCAGATGAAAATCGGATGGCTTGTTGATAAAAGCTAACGGCTTGATCTAGCTCTCGCTTGTCATGGGTGACAAGAAAGCGATCAAACTTACTGCGTGCCATTGAAACGAGGTAAGGCACGCTGGTCAAATTCAGCTTAACGTCTTTTGTTAGATTCTCTAAAAGCTGATTTCCTTCATCATTTTTGGAAGACTCTACCCCGGAGCAAACGGCTTTGATGCGTTGGACCTTTTTAGGATGGGTAGAATTAGGATCCTTATCGTCCGGAAAGTCGCGTAAAACTGCTTCTACTTGCGCACTGGCCAGCCCGTAGGTGCCCAGCACATAGCCAGCAAATCGATCGGCTGCTAACTCGACCTCACGCTGCTCTGCTGGCTGTCGGGCAGGGCCGTTGGTGTGGCCCAATAAATGATGCCCTACTTCATGAGCAATTACTAAGAGATGAAGCCAGTCACTGCTACCAACTTTCATGCTTTCAATCCACTCAACATCGAGTAAGACGTAAGGCACGCCCGCTTGCTTTAAAGCAATAGCATTGTTCAAGCCGTAACAGGTCTTCACTACGAACTGACGGGTAGGCGCCTTTACCCGGGCGAGCATATGCTGCACGACCATATTGGCGTTGATATTATTCTCGTAGTGCGTATAGCCCTGCAGGCAGTCCGTTATGTCAGTCTCCTGCGAGTTGAGAGCACAGACACTCTGTGCCGTTACTAGTCTTGAGCTGAACAGGCATAGAACGCCTAAAAGCCACTTAGCTGCTCTGTGCAAAATTGATTGTGCGTATGTAAAACCCTAAATTCACGTATCACTCAAATGGGATCGAACAAAGCCCATTGCATCGAGGCTATCCTTGCAAAGCTATTGCACCCTGGGCTCATAATAGGCAGCCATAGGGAATTTTTGTCAGCTATGGTTAGCGGAGATAAACCTCAGCATCGATCCCGTTTAATTTTAATGTCAAGCATACAGGCAAAGCTTATGAGAGAGTGCAGCTGGCTGCGAGAGTGAGCGCGTATGCTGTAACCAAATTAGCAGCTGCCGAATTGCTGTGGTGTCCAGGTCACGCAACGGATAATGCCGCTGCTCATTCCTCCCCACCGGCGTAGCGGCTAATGTTGGGACAGCGCCCGGCCACGGGAGCTTCCCCGACCAGATTTGTGTACAAGTCCGCCAATAAAGTATCGATGGCTTGAGGGGTACGGGGGAGCTGCAAATGCGCAAAAGCGTGCCCCAACTCTTGCCATGCATAAGGGCTGCCCTAAAGCCCCCACTACCCGAGTGCTGGATAGAATACACGTTTAGGTCAAGAAAATCTATAAACAAAATATGAAAAAAGGATAGCGCAATAGGTCGGATGTAGTCCACCGTAAGCGGCATTGCAATTCGCGTTCAGGACAGTGTTCCGGTGGGTAAACGGACAAGACCTGGCGCAAGAACGCAGCGAGTAGTATCTGCGCGTTGACTGCGGCGAATGGTCCTAGAAAGTCGAACTCCGAAAACCTCGCTCAAGACTCCATGCGGCTGCGAAAGAACTGGCTCGTCTCTTCATCTTCAAAGTACACGTAGCATCCTTTCATACCGCGGGTCATCAATACCTTGTAGGTATTGCGGAAGAACTCCACCCGCTCCTGATCGGTGAGCCGGCTCTGTTTCAGCGAGCTGTCGTGCGTCGCCTGGCTGTTGGCTACCCAGGACTGCTGGGCAAACCGGTAGGTCAGGTCACGGCCCACGATGACGCCCACGTAGTCAAACTCGAAGCCCTGAGCGGTAAAGACGCACCCCACCTGCTCAAAGCCGCCCGGCTCGGTGGCCCAAAGTGAGGATTTGGGAATTCCGGGAGCCAGGCGCTTCTTGGTTGACTTGGCATTCCACGGTCGTCGGTAGCTGATGCCCGGCTGCTCAATTACCACATCCTCCACCAGGTAGCCTTCATCAGTTGGCTCGGACCAAGGCCAGCAGAAGCCAGCGACCATGCGCGCCGTGTGTCCCTGCTGCAGCTGCACCTGCAGCAACTCCTCCACCGCCATGGGCGTGGGCAGGATCCGGAAATCATAGCCCTCACCCGTGCCCCAGAGTACGTTGGCGGTCCGCTTGATGCCCAACGTGTTATCGAGCCAGTTGATAAAGCCCGAGGAGCCACTGCAGCGAAACTGAGCCTCCAACTCGTGCTCCTTCACCACGGCCCCCGCTTGCTCGGCTTGCTGGCGCAGCATGGCGTAGGAGCCGATCTCGCCGGGGCGCACCCGCTGGAAGTCGTCGAGAAAAAACACCGTGACCAGGGTCGCGCGCAGCAGCTCCTGCACTTGGCTCAGCCCGCTGCGCTTATCCGTCGCCGTATACCGGTCCACGCTGGTGGAGCGGATGCGGTGGGCCTCGTCGCAGAGCAGTACGTCCAGCGCGTTCTCCGGGGCGGTGGCGTAGGCATTAAAGTAGGTGAAGAAGGAGCGACCCCGCCAGCCGAATTTGTCGCGCAGCGTCTCAGTAAAGGCCTTAGAACCGGTAGCATAATGGGCTTTGTAGCCCTGACTCATCAGATCGGCCAGCAGGTTGAGGGCCACGACCGACTTGCCCGTACCGGGGCCACCCTTGACCAGGATGGCCGTTTTCTGGCCCGACTCGCGCGCGGCCAGCACGGCGGCAAACACCTGGTCGTAGACGAGCATCTGCTCATCCAGGAGCACGTAGGTCGCGTCCGTATCGATGAGGCTGACCACGTGATCCAGCAGCTTCTTGCTGGGTGCGTAGCGTCCCTGCTCAATGCGCCGCAGGGGCTCCAGGCCCTGCCCACCGCCCAAGCGCCGCTGCAAAAAGTTGCCCAGCTCGGCGCGCTGCTGCTGGCCAAACACCGGGAAAGATTCCAGCAGGCGATCAAACTTAGGCGCCAGCACCGCGTCAGCGGCTCCGAAGTGGTAGTTGTGCAGGTAGGAGCAGGCGTGCAGCTTGATGCGGTCGGACTCGCCGTTGAAGGCCGTGTGCACTTCGCGCAGGTAGCTGCGGTACTGGCCCACCTGCGCCGAGGGGTGCAGCACATCCTTTTTGGCGCCGTCCAGCCAGGTAACCACCTCGTGCTGGCCCGCCGACGGCTCCGTGCGCGACCACTGTTTGAGCTCAATGATAACGGCCCGCGGCTCCTGGCGGCTGTCCGTGCCGCAGATCAGGCAATCCAGTCGCTTGGAGGTCAGGGGCAGCTGGTATTCTAGCAGCACGCCGTGGTCTAGCAGGCCGGCCTGCTGGAATACCTCACTGACGGCCTGCAGGCTGTTCTGCCAGGACAGGATCTCACCTTCTCGGGCCTGGTCGCGGTACTGCTCAAAGTAGGCCTGCTTGAGCAGGCCCACGATAGCCTGGTGGGCGGTGGCCGTGATAAAATCGGCGGAGCTGCCGGCGTACAGTCGCATTAGGTAGGATCGGGTAGGTTGTGTAATTCAGAAAGGGGCAGGTACTCATCGCTCGACTCCCGTAGGTAGGCCAGCTGGCTGCGCAGCGCGTCGGCGGGCGGCAGCTCCAGCAGCGCATCGCTGACGAAAAAGACTGATTTGGCGCGGGCCCGGCTCAAAGCCACGTTCAGGCGGTTGGGCAGCAGCAGAAAGCGGCGGACCAGGCGCAGGTACTCGGGGCTGTTGGCGGCGAAGGAAACCAGAATCAGCTCTACACTGGCTCCCTGCACCCGCTCGACGGTATCGACAATGAGCTCTTTGGGTACAGTGTCCAGGCGTAGGCGCAACGCTTGCCGGATAGCCAGGACCTGCCGGCGGAAGGGCGCCACCACCGCGATCTCCCGGGCCGGCAGTCCGGCCGCCAGGCTGGTGGCCACTAATTCCGCAACGGCCTGCGCTTCGGGTAGGTTTTCCTGCGCACAAGCTTCCTCGGTGGCATTGTTTACCCAGACCAGGGAGGCATCCGGGCGGAGTACCCGAACGATGGGGGCGGGAGTTGTCGCTGGCAGCGCCAAACGCAGCCGGTGGCCCTGGGCGGCGGGCGCCGATTTAAGAAAGGAGGTCGGCGTGTCGGCGTTCCGGTAGTAGAGCGTCCCGATAAGGCTGCTCAGCGGCGCATTCAGCCGATAGGTGGTGTCGAGGGCTACTACCGCTTCGGGCTGCAGCTGCCGGACCTGCTCAAACAGGGAGCGGGACAGTGGGTCGCTGACTAGGTCGGGGTGGTAGATGGGCGGCATCTGGGCGTCATCCCCGAAGAGCAGGACCGAGCCCGCCCCGAGTGAGCCCACTGCCAGCCCGTAGGTAAGCGGAATCTGGCCGGCCTCGTCCACGAGCACGACCGTGGGCGCAAAGCCCGTCGCCCGCAGCCCCAGATGCACCAGGGCGGCGTAGTAGGACATGCCAATCACGCAGAACTCCGGGCGCTTCTTTTGCTTGTAGAGCCGCTGAAACTCGGCGTACGGCAAGCTGGGAATGGACTCGTCCAGGCCTTCGGCTTTGAGCACTTCGCCAATTTTGAATACACTCAGCTGCGAATCCAGGGCGCGGATGGCGTTCAGGCAGTTGTTGACGGCCTGGTGGGTGTGGGCCAGCACTACGATGCGCTGCTTTTTGCGGGCCAGCTGTTGGGCCGTGAGTGCCAGCACGTGGGTTTTACCCGTGCCGGGCGGACCCTGCACGGCCAGCAGGGAGGGCCGGCGCACGCCCCGACGTACTACCCCTCGCTGCGACTCGTTGAGCTGGCCGGCCACGGCCGCCAGTTGCGCCTCACTGAGCTCCAAGCCCCCGAACTGCTGGGGGTTGATCTTACGAACGCCCCAGAGCAGATCCAAAAAAGCCGCGCCGGGCGCGCCCGGTTCCAGCCGGCGCACCGCCTGAATGATGGGATCCAGCAGCTGGCTCTTGTTGGACTGCAGCACGATCTGCGTATCCGGCCGCACGTCGAAGTAGGTGTGCAGTAGCACCAGGATCTCGCTGAAGCCGTTTTCGGCAATGGTGGCCGTACTCCAGTGCCCGTCTAGGCTGATTTCCACCCAGTCGCCGGGCTTCCAGCGCGTGAGGTTTTCCTCGCAGGCCAGCAATACCTCCACGCCCTCCTGGCGCAGCACCCGCAGGTTCACGACGGCCAGGCCGCGCTGCACCCGCTCGGGAAGGCCCAGGGCGTCGATTTGCCGAATATCAGCCTCCACCAACGCCTTTTCCCGCTCCAGATAAGTTAGTAGCTCAGTGGTCTGCATCGGAGAGTAGCTGCTGCAGGTGAGCGCGGGTGGGCTCGTCCTGCACGTACAGGTAGACGCCCTTGGTGGCGCGGGTCAGTAGAATGCGGTAGCCTTTGAGCACGGCCAGTAGCAACTTGTCTAGGCCATCGGCTTGCTTCAACGCTTTCTTGGACTTGGTGCTGGCAAATGCCGTTTCGTGCACGTGCTCCGGATCAACCATCCAGCGATCCTGTCGCCACACTAGGTCTTTTAGCCAAAGCAGGCCGATGTAGTCGAAATCAAAGCCCCGTACCACGTACGGGCAGCCCACTTCCGCGAGCGGGTTTTCGTGCATTTTGGAGCCTTCTGGGGCCTGCACGTACAGCGTATAGTCTTCGGCGGGGGCGTAGTTCCACGGGCGGGTCCAGAGGTGACCTTTTCCCGTTTTATCCCTGTATAGTAAGCGAAAGTCTTGGCTGAATTTCGACAGGGTATGCACATCCGCGGCCTTTTTGGTTTTCCACTCCACTGAGTAGCTAGATAGTAGCCGCACCAAATGGCCCTGCTGGTGATGAGCAGTTAGTACCTGATCTAGTTCATGGGGGGTATCGATCAACTGCAGTCCGAAGGGTGCATCCGGCCTGGTGGGTGTCTTGCGCCAGTCCAGGGTAGTCGGTTCGTCGTGAATACCGAACAAGCCTTCCATCCACGCCACGTACTCGGTGGAGCCGCCGCAGCGGTACTGGGCCCCACTTAAATCCACGGTGTGCACCTGCGCCCCGAAGTCTTGGGCAAAGCGCTCCAGGTCGGCTGGGGTGGTGGTTTCGTTGTCGCGGTAGCTCTGCTTGGCATCCAGCAGGAACACGCTGACTTGGGAGCAGCGCATGATGTGCCAGGCCTGGGGGCCGGCTTGCAAACACCAGCCGGCGGAGAAGCCGATGTCGTGCCCCTCGGGGTTGATGAGGGCGTGCGCTTCGTCGACCACCGAGAGGAAGTTCATGTTATCGGGTGTCTTGAAGTCCCCGATCTGTTGCGCGAGCACTTCCAGATTCTGCCGCCACGAAGCCGGCTTCATCGTGTAGCCTTCCCCTTGCAGCTGCTTAACTAGCTTACCGTAGAGGCCGGGGTTGAACTGGTTGGCGGGCAGCACGTGGTACTGGGCCCCGGTGATGTTGCTGGCGGCGTCGAACACGTGCTTCATGTTCGTTTTCTGCGAGCTAGAGGTGGTCACAAAGGCCACGTTGCCGCGCGCGTTGTGGCGCAGGGCGGCCTCCACCCACAGGTTGGTGGCCAGGGCCGACTTGCCCGAACCGGGCGGACCCAGCACCAGCACCACGTGCTTCTGCTCCGGCTGCTGGCTGGCCTGCTCGATGGTTTGAAGGGCCAACTCGTAGCCCAGGCGCTGCTTGTCCAGCAGCTCAAAGGGCCGGGAAGATGTATTGCGCAAAGAGCTGGCGACCTGCCGCAGCATGTTGCGGTCCTGCTTGTAGGTGCCGCGCTCGAAGTCGAGGGCAAACTGCTCGTCGGCTGCCTGCAGCAGGCCCGCCAGGTGGCCAGCGAGCGTGCCCACGTCCTTGCCGGCACTGAATACTGGGTAGGTGCTGGTCAGGGTGGTGTGGGGCGGCTGGGTGTAGGCCGCCACGCTAGTGGTGGTCGTGAAGTACACGCAGCCATTTACCTGGGCCTGGTAGGCGTGCACGGCCGAGTGGAAGCGCTGGCAGTAGAGGGTATAGCCGCGCACCTGATCGGAGGGGTGCAGGCGATCCTGGCCGTGGTGGCGAATCAGGGCCTCACTGGCGCCCGGCTCGTCATCCTTGGTGTCCCAGTCCTTGAGCTCGACGATGACGACTTGTGCCTGGCCCTGGGCATTGCGCCCGAGCAGCACGACGTCGCACCAGGCCGAAGCCGCGGGCAGCTTGTATTCCAGCGTAACGCTACCCAAATACAGGTGGGCGCCTTTAATTTTTTGATTGAGCTGTTGGGCTTGAGCCAGCACCACGGACATGCGAGGTAAGGACTTTTGCCAGGCTTGCCGTTCGGCAGGCGTGTCGCGGCCCGTAGTATACATGAGCTCGTCAATCAACCCATTCATGTCGGACTCTACGCGGTCGCAGAAAGTATCAATAGTAAATATCACGTCAACTGTAATGCAAGAGAATGGGCGTTTAAGTTAGGCAAAGAATCTCCTTGTTAACCATTACCGAATGGGTCTAGGCTTTATTGATTGTAGAAATGCTCCTAGCTTTCACACTATCTGACCACACCAATAAAAAAATGCATCTCACGAAAGACTGTAAGTACATATCTTGTTAACCCAATTAACAGCACACTACCTACGAAACACTTTTACCTTCTCAATCCATGGTCTTTATTACCCCCCCAAACCCACCCTCTGACATCATTGCTTTAGGCGTTTATCACCCATACCGCGGTGGGAGCAATCCAGCGTTTGATAAGTTTAGCAGCCTTATATTAAGCTTGAAAAACCAGAATTCAGAGGGTCTGATTCATTTCCTAGACCAACTAGCTCCGCTTTTCCGGACTGACATTGCTATTGCGGTGGTTCCTTCACACGATCCAGCCAAGACCACTTCAGGCATGAAAATCCTAGCTAAAGCTCTGGTGAATAATACAACGCGAATTGACGCGGTGGACTGTTTGCGGCGTGTGGTTAAAGTTGAAAAGCTGGCCACTGGCGGCAACCGCAGCGTACAAAAGCACTTAGACTCCATTCAAGTACAGCAACCTGAACTAATCGAGGGACGAGCGGTATTACTACTAGATGATGTGACCACCACTCATAACTCGCTCATAGCTTGCCGCACCCTACTCCTGAATGCAGGGGCTGCGTCTGTGCAGGCATATGCTCTGGCTCAAACCCAATGAGAATCCTACGCCATGAAAACTGAATATATCTTAACCCTACTTAAAACGCCTAGAATCGGCCGTAAAACAGCGGAGTCAATCCTAGCCAGTTGCCCTGATAATCCTTATCGTATTGCAGAACTGTTAGACTGTTTTCACGCTGCTCGCAAGCAAAAGCCAAGTATTCCAATCCCTACTCTTGAGGACTTACACATAGCCCACGAGAAGGCATTAACAGTGCTGAGTAAGTGCGACCAGTATGGCGTGGAAGTGCTCTCAGTGGATGACAAGCATTATCCAAGCCGGTACCGTAATATGCCGGATAGGCCTTTATTGGTCTACGCCAAAGGCAATGTACAGTCGCTAAACGCGGAGCATTCAGTTGCCATCATTGGAACCAGGGAGCCCAGTGCTTTTGGCAACAAAGCTGGCTACCGGCTAGCTCAGCTGTTTGCTGAGCAAAACTTTACGGTTATCAGTGGCCTGGCCACTGGGTGTGATACCATTGCTCACCGGGCCTGTTTAGACGCCGGTGGACAAACCGTGGCTGTGCTCGCAAGTGGAGTAGATTACATTTATCCCAAAGAAAACAGGAGATTAGCCCAAGAGATCCTTGAAACTAATGGGTGTTTAATTTCTGAATACGAGGTCGGGACGAAACCCCAACCCGTCTTTTTTGTCGATCGTGACCGTTTGCAAAGTGGTCTCAGCGATGCAGTTATCGTTATTGAAACTGATATCAAAGGCGGTACCATGCACACGGTTAAGTTTTCTCAGCAGCAAGACCGTTATTTAGCGTGCCTCTCACACCCGGCCCAATACCGCAACCACAACAAGGCGCAGGGTAACAACATGCTTATCGAAGAAAAGAAAGCATTCCCATTAGGCAGTAGCGAAGAAATCAGTCGATTTAGAAACCTCCTAATGCATGGTCGTTACGAGGAATCCAATGCAATACCGGCAGTTGGCAACGACACTACGTCTACTAAAGTATCTGCAAGTTCAAATCCCTCACAGCTCCCTGCAGCTCGCGCTGGGGGCGAGTACGAGTATCATCCGGCACCAGGCACCCAGTTCAAGATTTTTTAAGATGTATCTGATTTTTGACCTCGACCAAACCCTACTTGATTCAAGTATCGCAGAAGTACATCGCAAAAACCGGCAGTGGGGGAATGTATATCCATTAATCCCCCAGATGGAAGTGTATGACGGCATTGAAGAAATCTTCGCGCACATTCGCCAGTCCGACACGAAAGTCGCCATTGTTACATCATCGCCTGGCACGTACTGCAGTCGTGTTATTCAGCATCACAAATGGCCTGTCCCTGTGACGGTATGCTTTCATGATACGGCCTTACGCAAACCCCACCCGGCTCCAATTCAGCTGGCCTTACAGCGTCTAGGCAACCCCCCACCCGACCAAGTTTACTCGTTTGGTGACATGGCTACGGACATTACTGCCTCCAATGCAGCAGGTGTACATAGTGCAGCGTGCCTATGGGGTAGCAACGACCCTGCAGCCCTGGCAGCAGCGCGTCCAGAATTCACTTTCAATACTCCACATGAAGTAGTGGCTTTCTTGGATAATCTACGCGCTTAGCGCCATTACATTAGGCAGCCAATATCACAAGTGGTCAATGAAGCAAATAGGGAAGGTTAAGTTCTTTGCTGAAGATAAAGGGTTCGGGTTCATTACCTGTGAAGGTATAGATGTCTTTATACATCAGTCTGTTTCTAAACAGCTAAGGCTTAAAGAAGGGGACTGGGTTGTCTGTTCCTACGAACCTTCTCGCAAACATGTAGGGAAGTATACCGCTGTTAGTGTGGCAACCTTGAATGAGGAAAAGGAATTCCTAAAACAGAGTTTCCAATCACTGCCAGAAGCGCAGCGCAAAATGCTGTTCCAAACACTGCCAGTGCTTATTGATGAAATACTCACCGCACACTTTGACGATGGCATCACGCAGCAAGTCAATTCGGAAGTAGAGCAACAAGTACGTTCATTTGACTTAGATACAGTAATTGGTAGTATTACTGGATGTATCTACACATCCCGACGGAAGAAGCCTGGTGACGATGATAGTTTTAGCGCTTCGGTAGGAGTAGGAGCAGCAAAGACAGAGGACGCTTACATCGACAATATTATGCCTCGTTATAGTGAAGTGTCTTACAGCGACCACGGTTTTTATTCGTGTTATTCGATGGAGGATGACTATAATCGGGATTATCGTGCTGCTGATGAAGCGCGCCTACCAACTCTGGTCGAGGAGGTGAAGCAGAAGTTTAGGTTAGCGTACAATCATGAGGATCACCACAAGTATCTAGTCGTTGCTAAGTTGGAAGCAATCAAACAGCAGGCTAGACGAGACTTATTCGTTCACGGTACTACCAAGCCAACCTTTTCATGAGATTAGTTCAAAGCTTTTTCCTTAACACCGTATACAGATAATTGATAACCTTCTACTTATAAAGCTCTTCTACAGTTCGTCGTACTTAGTAGCCCTTCCCTTGGCTTTATGGGATGGATACTTCTCTGCATTGCGGGCCAGCTTCTCGCGCATCAGCTCGGCGATGTCCCAACCGTATTTATCGGCCAGTTGAAAAGCGTAGAGCAGCACGTCGGCAAGCTCTTCCCGGACTTTGTCGGGGCTGGCCTGCTCGGCCGTCTTCCAGAGGAACTGTTCGTTGAGCTCGGCGGCCTCGATGCTCAGGGCCAGTGCCAGGTCCTTGGCGTTGTGAAACTGCGCCCAGTCCCGCTCATCACGAAACTCGCGCAATTGCTCCAGCAACTCGTCGATCGGGTTACTCATCCTTGCCCTTGTGCATGGCCCGGGCCATTTCGAGTTCCTTACCAAAGTCTAATCCCGTGTCCAGGCTCGGATCCAGCTGCTGGAAGCCAGTATACATGCCCGTGAGCAAGTGTAGAGCTGAATACTTTTTGCCAGGTACCGAGGCCAGGTTATACTTCTGGGTGGAGTCCTTGGGGTCCAGGCCGGAACGGCCCAGCATGGCAATCTCGAAGGTGATATCCTGCACCTGCTGGCGTGACTTACCGTCGAAGTGCTGGAGCCAGTCCAGGCAGTAGAACATGACGGCCATGCCGCCGGCGGGGCTGTCGGCGAAGGACATACGGCCCTGGTGGGCGTCAGCGGGCTCAGGCTCATCGAGCCCCAGCGGGTCGCGCTCGATGCGGGCCAGCAGGTCTTCGGGCGACGCCTGGCCGGCGGGCTCTTCGGTGGGCACCGAAACGGGAGCCGCCTCGGGGCGGGCGCTGGACTGGCCAGCGGCCTGCTGCTGACGCAGGGTTTGCTCGTCCTGCAGCTCGAAGTAGGCGCCCATACCGAGGTCTTCGCCCCAGTGCTGAAGCAGCTCATACTCCTCGCCGGGCTGGCGGTCGGTGCGGTACTCCAGATACTCGGCCCAGAGGCGCTCGGCCTCTTTTACCTGCAGCGCGGGGGCCTTAAAGTCGGGCACGGCGTTGTAGCCGAACAAGTCGCGAAACTGCAGGGCCATGACCAGGTTGAGGACGGTGCTGGCCTTGTGCACGGCCGGGGGCGAGTACTCGGCGGCCTGTTTGTTGCGGATGGCCTCGATCGATTCCTGCAGCAGCTTCAGCAGGGACAGGAACTGGAGGGGCCGGGCTTCGGGGTATTCTTGGTAGAGAAAATCCTCGATGAACAGGTCGATGGGCTGGTTGTAGATTTGGCGCATCATGCCCTCGAACAGCCCGTCGATGAAGCCGGTAATGTTCTGCTCCTTGAAGCCGGCCTTTTGCAGCTTCTTGAGCTGGGGCTCGGCAGCCCGGATGAACTTCTCTTTGCCCCGGCTTGAGGTCGTGAACAGTAGGTTGCCGCCGCTCTCGCGGGCCTGGAGCACGAAGTCGAGGTGGACGATTTCGTGCATGATCAGGTGCTCGACGGCTGGGTAGTTGGGCTTGAAGAGCACTTGGTGGTAGCGGCGGCCGTAGTTTTCGGCAATTTCGAGCTTGGCGGCCGTGGGAATGAGCGGGTCCTCGTCGACGCGGATCTCCAGTCCCGCCCGGTTCTGAACGACTTCCTGGTATTCGTTGGCGATGGCGAAGGTGTTGGTGCTGTGCAGGTACTTGGTGGCCGTCTCGGTGGCCAGGGCCAAGCTAGCCCGCAGGATGGGGTCGCCGGGGCGGGCGTTGCGCAGGGCGCGGGTGGCAAAGTCGAACGCTCCCTCGTAATCACGGCGCTGCTGGCGCACCATGGCCAGGGCGTAGAGCGTGTTGGGGTAGTCGGGCTCGATCTCGTGGGCAATTTCAAAGTAGCGCTCCGCTTCCTGGGCCCGGCCCATCTGCATGAGATTACCGCCAATATTGTTGATGGCAATGAAATCACGGGGGTTAAGAGCCAAAGCCTGGTCGTAGAAGGTCTTGGCCGACTTGAGGTCCTGCTTTTGGCGGGCGTAGATGTTGCCGGCCATGATCAGGGCGTAGCCGTTGCGCGGATCCCAGCGCAAGGCGTCAATCAACGCGTTCAGCGCCTCGTCGGGCTGGCCCAGCTCGGAGAGTACCTGGCCCAGCACGCGGTGGTACTCGGAGACGGTCGGGTTCTGACTGATGAGCTGCCGTAGGCGCGGCAATGCCTGACGGAACTGGCCAGCCTCGCAGAGGCGGAGAACCTTGTCGTATTCCGCTTTCTGGCTAGTAATGGCTTTGGTGTCAATCTTTACTTCCACCATGGCCCCCTTGATGGTAACGGTGGGGCGGTAGGGACCAAAGGTGTAGAAGTCGGTGAGGTGCTCAACGAGCAGCTCCGGGTTTTGGCCGAAAACCTGGGCGTCCGGAAAAAGGCTGTAAAGAAAGTCGTTGAGTGGATGTTGAATAATCATGTAAAGGGCCCCGGCTAATTGCGGCAGAAGACAAAGGTACTGTAATCAGCGAAGCAGAATTTACCACTTACCGTCTGGATCATGGATTGACAGGTCCAGGAAAGCTTCGTTCGCGTTGCTTAGATCGCCCTGCAGGGTGGTAACCCCATTGACTAGCTCCTGTATGGGCTGGCGGGCCTGGCTAAACACCTCTAGCCCCCCCAACAGGTCAATAACTAAGGGTTCGTAGAAGGCCAACACAATTCGGTAGAGGTGCATGCGCTGGGCTAGCGGCAGCGGGCTGTTGACTAGCAGGTACAAGAGCATACTCAGCGTGGCGCGGAGTACTTTGGTTTCGCTGTCAACTCGTTGGAAATAATCATAGACCAGCCGTTGAAACGCGTAGCCCTCGGTGGTTACGATATCCTCTAATGAGTACCGAGCTTGTATGAGCGTAGGCTCAGGTAAGTAATTGGGTTTTATAAACTCCGGTAAATCAAGATGCTGAGTCAGGTCCGCCGGCCCTTCACCCTGCAGCGGCAATCGATCTTTGATGCGTTGGGCTTCCGTTCTTAGGTCGTCGATAATCTTGAAAGCCGTACTAATCGTGTTTTCATTGGCGCTGCGCTGTTGCTCCTCCGCAAAATGCTGGATTTGAATCTGATTGGACAGAAACTGTTCCCGCAGGGAAAAATACACTACCAGCAGGCCGGTGAAGTTGAGCACGGGCCCAGTAATGCCACCGATGGTATCCCCGATTGGGCCGGTTTCAGCGAAGCTGATGCCGGAGTGGAAGTGGGTCAACGCCCAAGGAAGCACCAAGGATAGAAGAGCTCCCAGCACTATGGTCCACACGGCCCAGCGGGTAGTATTGGATAATGGAGTCTGCGCTAATGACATGTAGCGGAATGTAAAAGGATAGCACTGCACGGATTACAGCGGGCCAGAGGGCTTAGGTAGTCAGATGTTTTCCGCCGGAAGAGACTCGTTTACGGAGACGTACCTGGCCAGCGCCCCTTGATGCACTTCGATCATTTGCTTGCGAAGCGCAGCTGGGGCGAGCACCGTTACATCGCTGCCAAAACTGAGTAATAGCGAAACCAGCTCACGGTTGGGAATCAACTGCAGCCTAACTTCCACGGATCCGTCGGCTAAGGGAGTGGATCGCTGGCTGCCGTGCAAGGGCTTGGTGAGGACGTACGGCGCCCGAACCTTAGTAAAACAAAGTCGAATCTCTTCCACTGGCTTGTTGGCC
The DNA here is from genome assembly GCF_049949205.1 of Hymenobacter sp. 102. Lineage (NCBI taxonomy): Bacteria > Pseudomonadati > Bacteroidota > Cytophagia > Cytophagales > Hymenobacteraceae > Hymenobacter > Hymenobacter sp. 102. The sequence goes on along the minus strand of NZ_CP188173.1, from coordinate 53,481 downwards.
GCCACGGAAGGGCCGATAACGTGCTGGAAGTAAGTAGGTGCATCCGGACAATGGTCAGGCCAGTAAGTGCCGGCGGTACCTTCAACCTGAGTAATTCGATCCAACGCATAGTTAGACAGGCACTGCTGATCCTGATTGTAGGCCAGCAAAAACCACCGATGGTTGAATTCCTTGAGCAGGTAGGGGTGGACTGTTACCGGGGAGGCGCCCGCGGCTCCGAACGGCTGGTAGGCTATTTGCAGGACGCGGCGCGTGCGAATGGCCTCGTAGAGGGGCCGCAGCTTGTCAGCGCCGGTGTAGTCCGCTACCTGTTCGAAGTGCAACGCAACGGGACCGGCCGGCCGGCCGTGCAGGTTGACTTGTTTTTCCACGCGGCTCACGAGCGCATCCAGCTCCTGACTCAGACCTAGGCCCTGGAACTGCTGCAGCACGGAAAGTGCCTGGCGCAATACGTCGGCGTCGTCTACCAGCAGCGGACTCTGGTGGATGGAGTATCCCGGTTCCGTGTAGCGATATACTCCCGCTTTGCGATCAAACTCAATGGGCGCATCCAGGCCGGAGGAGCCCCCCAGCTTCATGGCTTGCAGATCCATGTCCAGCTGCCGCTGGCTCAGGGGCTGGCCCGTGATCTCTAAAAACTTTTCCGTCACCTCCTCTAGCAGTCGGGCCCGGGTCCAACGCACCTTATCCCGGCACAGGCATTCGTCGATTAGGCGATAGCGCAGGGGGGCATTTTTGGAGACCGGCATAAAAAAGATAAAGTTTTTTGCTCACTGCAGATAGGCTGCAATAGGGGAGGGGAAGTTTGTCGCAACGATACGCAAAAAGGGCTTCTGCCGCACGCTATCGCGCCAAATAGCTGCCTGGTCGCCGTCCTGAAAAAATATTTTTCAGCGGCGCGGCCACCGCAAATAGGCTGCAATCAGCGCGCTCACCTTTGCCTCGCTCTTCCACTAGAAACTGTCTGCTATGCACCTGTACCACTCCACCGCGACCGCTCCCTCAACGCTGCATATCTGTTCCAGCCGCGACTTCAGTGCCAGCGTGCAGCAGCGCATCCACTGCGCGCTTACGCAGGGCATCAGCGCGCTAGAGCAAACCGTGGGCGAACTTCTCCAGCACCAGCGTGCAGGGCAAGGCGACTGCCAGACGCTGGGTAGCATCATCGCCGAGTTAAGCCGCCCGGATTCGCTGCGGCTGCTGCTCTCGCAGCTGTTGTGCGATGGTCCGGCCCTGACCCGGGTGCAGGAGCACTCTTACTACCACCACAATGGCTTTCGTAAGCTGGTGCTGTTGCAAAACGCGGCCTTCAAATTGCGCCTGCACTTGTGGGAGGCGCGCAGCGAGCGCCACCACGAGAACATTCACGATCACCGCTGGAACTTTGCTTCGGCCTTGCTGGCGGGCCGCTTTCAGACCGTGATCTGGGAGGAAGACGCCCAAGGACCAGAAGTGCGACTGGATTGCACCTACACGCCGGCCAGGGAAGGTAGCGTCTACGGCGTGCGCGAAAACGGCCGAGTGCGGCTGCGCCCGCAACGGACGCACACGCTGCAGGAGGGCGATATCTACTACATGCCGGCGAGCACCTTGCACCAGGTGACGGATCCGGGTGAAGGCGCCACCCGCACGCTCATGCTGACGGCTACGCCAGTACTGGAGGAATGCAAGCTCTACGCCGAGCATTCCATTCCGGAGGCCGACAAGATCAACATGCCCTTCAGCTTGTCGGCCATCCGGCAGGAGCTAATTGGATTGTTGGGGCAGACTTGCTACCAGCCCGCCCTTGCCGCCTAACAAGTACAGCCATGTATATCTGTTTAGAAGGGTTAAAGGGCAGCGGTAAATCCAGCCTGCTCACCGCAACGCAGCAGCTACTGACTACGCGCCAAATTGAGTTCGCGCTGGTGGAGCCCACGCGGCCCGTACCGGCGGAGAGCAGCTGGCCGGAGCGCTTAAGCGCGCAGCTACCGTGTCTACGCCGCCTAGATGCCTGGAACGAATGGCTGTACGCGCACCGGGCCCGTTACGCGGCGGCAACCGCTTGCTGGCAGCAGCCGCTGGTGCTGGGTGACCGCAGCGTGGTAACTAGCTACGCCACGCGGTGGCGCAAATGGGGCAGCCCGCACGAGTGCATTCGTCGGGTAGACCGGCTGGAGGCCCGGGTGCCGGCGCCGGACCACGTCGTGTTGCTGGACGTCGAACCGGAACTGGCCTGGGAAAGGGCCCGGGCACGGGGGCGTTGCTACGGACTGCATGACGAAACCTTGCCGCGCTTACGGGCGACACGGGCCGCATACGAGGAAATCGCGGCCTTTCCCGTGCCCCGCCTGCAGCATACCCAGTGGCACGTGCTGGATGGTAATCAGCCGCCGGCGGCCCTGCTGCAGCAATGGTGGGCCTTGATGCGCCGGCTGACTCCTGACGCTCTTTTCCATACCGAACTCAACCTGAATTCCACACCATGAAGTACTACATCACCGAGGCCGGCAAGCAGGCGCTCGAATCCAAAATCACGGCCCAAGGCCTGAAAATCCGCAATATCCAAGCTGAAAAGAACATCGCCTACAGCGCCAGCGGCGACGGCTGGCACGATAATCCGGGCTACAACCAGCTCATTCAGCTGGAGGAGCGGGCTATCACGGAGCTGAAAAACCTCGAGAAACTGCTGGCTACCTCAACCCTGTGGCTGCGAACGGACCGCAACACCGAACAGATTCAGATTGGCTCCATCGTGCGCTTAGCCATGCAAGGGGCTCGGGACCGGGTGCCGCGGGAAGTGATTTACGAGATTGGGGGCCACGGCGAATCTGATTTGGGGCGCAACCTGATCAGCTACACTTCCCCCATCGGAGCAGCGCTGTACGAGCTGCTGCCCGGCGCGGAAGTCGAGGTGCAGATTCCAGCGGGCAAAACTCGGCTGCGCATCCTGCAGCTGTACCAAAATTGGGAAAGCACCCGCTTGCTAGCTCTGTAGTGTTCTTAAAACCGATTCGATAACGGTCATCTTTTTTGCGATGTGTTTCCCTTTCCTGCATCAGCTAGTGCAATCAGGTCATTTATTGCCCGGCCCCACGAGGCACTCGCAAGAGCGGGAGCAAAGCAGCAAGGAGCGGCTCGAGCGCCTGCCGAACCGAACCTACCTGCAGAACTACGATTTATTGTTTCGCTATGTGAATCTATGGCTCGGGAAGCGGGGATATGAGCTGAGCAACAGGCAGCCACACCAAGTTCTGGCTCGGGTTTGTGCATTTTTGGACTCGACTGCTGCAGTACAGGAAATGATCCGGTGCCGGCATGCGATGAAATACACGGGTGAGCCCCCTACTTTGGAAGGTAGTGCCGCTTTAGCTTCCTTGCTAGCGCGATTGCAAAAAAGCGTAACTGATCCCGTACACCCGTCCGAACACAGCTTTTAAGTATAATCAGTTAGCTGCCAGTTTTTTTAATCTTTTCAACTCACTTTGCATCAAAACATGGTAAATCCCCCCGGTAACTGCCCCCGGTGTAATGGCAAAGGCACCATTTCCAAATACTCTTATGTGCAAAAAGGCGTGTGCTTTCGCTGCAAAGGCACGGGAACAGTCGAATTATCCTTACGCGAAGAGATGAAATTAGCTATCCGGCAAGCAAGGCAGGAGCAAAATGCCGCCTTCTTGCACGATGAGCTGCGGGCAGAGCTAATAGCCGAGGCCAGAGCTGCAAACAAGCTAGAGCTGATCCGGGAGCTTTATCCTGATCTGGAGAGCGAAAGGAATGAGGTAAGTAGAAATGAATTCTAATTGATTTTAACAGGGCATGTAAGATGACCTGTTAAACATGATAAGAAAACCGTTTCCGCTGCATTACTTGCGGTGATAAACTAGAGAATATATGTCGAGCTTCGGCATGTAGTAGCGTTTTGAAAGTGCCTGCGGAAAGACTTTTGACCTCGTGCGGCGTTGCGCCGTGCTCGTAGTTGACTGGTTCGGTAACGAGCCAGTTAAGCCAACGGCAGCGATGATCAACCTACTCACCCCCCATCTAACGGCGTCTAACTGGCTGCTTAGATCAAGGAAATGAGAAAATCATGGCTGTAAGTCTGCTCATCTGCTGAACACAGTGAGATCATGTCTTGACTTGAAACAGCAAGATATAAGACTGGAAAACATCCAGCAGGCACTTTCTTAACGCTTTATCTATTTACATAATGGCATCCACACCTGCTGATGATAGTTCTGTACCTGGCTCTAAGCGAGAAGTATCCGGGCTGCAGAAGAGTGAGACAAGCAAAGAAGCACTACCAAACAGTGAACCCGCTAATGCGGAGCAGTCAACAGATGAGAGGCCGCAGGCTGAAGCACTGGAAGATTATTTAGCGGCGTTTGATGAAGCCGACATTGCGTTAGAGCCGGATTATTCTATGATAGATGATCTCTTCCCCGAGCTAGATGATTTCTTCCTGCAGGATGTAAGCCAGCTGATCACTTCTCCGGATGAACTCCCGCAAGCTACCTGGCAGATAAACGCACTCGCTGATCTTGTCGAACCCTTCCGGCAAGTTCGGGACGCGAAGACGCTCGCGTGGGTTTTGAACGCCGCTATGCCCTGGCATAGCAAGCAACATCCCTCCGCGATCACGAAACCGATTAGTGCCAAAGCGCTTAATTATTACGCCTACAAGCAGGAAGGGAGGCGCTACCGCACCTTTCAGATTGCGAAGCGGGCAAAGGGGGAGAAGCGCGAAATCAAAGCCCCCAAAGACGGTTTGCTACGGGTGCAACGCCTGCTGCTGCTGTGCCTGACGACCGTTTTTGGCTGGGTAGATGACGCGGCCCATGGTTTCGTTGCGGGCCGCAGCGTCCTAACCAATGCCACGCCCCATACCGGCCGTCGCTTCGTATTAAACCTGGACTTGCAGGACTTCTTTGCCAGTACTCACTTCGGACGGGTAGTTGCCGTGTTGCAGCTGCCCCCTTTTGGACTGAGCAAGGATGGCGCTCATCTAGTAGCTAACTTATGTTGTGACCAAGGAGCTTTACCGCAGGGAGCGCCTACTTCCCCCCTCTTGACAAATGTTGTGTGTCAACGACTGGATCGCCGGCTGGGCCAACTGGCTAAGCAGTTTCGCTGTCACTATACCCGGTACGCGGATGATCTGACCTTCTCCAGCGATCGTCACGTCTTTAGTAAGAAGTTTCACACCACCCTGAACGCTATCCTGGCCAGGGAGGGGTACAAGCAAAACCAGAAAAAGCAGCGGCTGCAGACGCCAGCGATGCGGCAGGAAGTGACGGGGGTGATTGTGAATGACAAGCCAAATGCGCCGCGCGAGTACGTCCGTCAGCTCAGGGCCATGCTCCATAACTGGGCTACTTATGGCTACGAAGCAGCTACGACAAAGCTTCGCGAAGGCTACGGGGAAAGTAAAGCCTACGGCCGCCACCAGGGGCGCATACCCAAGTTAGAGCACGTGGTGGCCGGGAAAATCGCTTACTTGGGAATGGTGAGAGGAAAAGAGGACCCGATGTATCTTCAATTTGCTCACCGCATGGCATTATTAGTCAACGAAGAGTATAAGCAAACATCGGTGCTGCTGGAGCTTCTGCGCAGAACAGAAGAGTTTTTATGAGTGATGACGAGATCAAATCAATTCAAGACCACATCAATCAATTTAAGCTGCCCGTAGGAACATCGCAGCTGGTAACGGAGCTGCAAAATCGGCTGACGGCAATTAAAGTAAAACGCCAACCGATGGTTACCGCGCCCGATCAACAGAAAGAGATGCTGGCTGCAACAAGTGACCCATCCACCACGGATCTGCAGGCGCTAGGAACCCAAATTAAAGAGTATTTTGAGCAACTGAGCGGGCGGATGGGAGAGCAGCTAGCTCAGCTTGCGGGGGTGGAAGAACAGCCGGCATCCCTGCTGTACGAGAAAATAGAAGACCCGCGCGTTCGGCGCCAGCTGCTGGCCGATAACATGCGCATGGAGGGCGCCTTACGACGAGTAGAATTTCTGCCTGACTTCCACGAGGAGCAGGCTTTTCGGCGTTTTTGCACCTTTGCGGCCTTCCAAGTCGAGGAAATGCTAAACTACTATTACTTTCTCCGGTATGGCCATGATATACCAACGCTAATAGCCGATTTTAAGCAGCTAAGGGTGGACGTCAAAGGGTTTGGTGATGATGTAAAGAGTATTAAGTCGATCGATCAGATCCGCACGTACGTCAAAATAAAGGCCTATAATCAGGAGATATATGGGATGCACTATTCCATTTACAATACGCTGGCTAACATCAGAAATATGGAAGAGCATCGGTGTACGGTGCTATTAAACTCAACGGAGGCACTGCCCAGTCATGAGAACTTTGCAATGCAAATGATTCGTGAGCGCAACCATACCAGCGTGCGGGATTATCTGGCCCGTATGTATAATAACATAACTAGGTAGCAGCATTTGAAAACGTACCTGTTTGCCTGGAACCAGAAGCTATTTCCTTGGTCAACGTACCAAGAGGCGGCGACGCAGCTGGCCGAAGAAGGAAAAGCAACTATTAGGTGGAGTTGCGGCAACACTAAAGTCATTGCCCCTGGGGATCGGATGTTTCTGGTTAAGCTCGGTAGCTACCCCAAAGGGCTGGTCGCTTCGGGCTTCATTACGAAAGCGCCATTTTACGCGGCTCACTGGAAAGACCCCCAGCAGCAGACGTTGTTTGTTGAAGCGGAACTGGATTGCTTATTTGATCCGGCGACCGAAGCGATTCTGGGGCTGGATATTCTTTCCACGGGCAACTTAGCGGCGCAACGGTGGACACCGCAGTCGTCGGGAGTAGCCATCAAGCCGAACGTAGTTGATGAACTGGAAGCCGTCTGGTATGATTTCCTTTCTACAACCAAACGCAGTCCGGCGGGATTCTTTGCCCAAGGTCCTCAGCCGGCTAACTCCTTCATGGAGGGTTCCCCTAGCCAGATTACTTTGACCAGATACGAGCGTAACCCTTACGCGCGAAAAGTATGCTTACAGCAGTACGGCTATGCTTGCGCCGTGTGCCAATTCAATTTTGAAAAGGCGTATGGCTCGCTGGGAAAGGAGTTTATTCACGTTCACCACCTCAATCAATTAGCCCATATCGGGCAGGCGTATAGCATTGATCCCATCACAGACTTACGACCCGTCTGCCCAAACTGCCACGCTATGCTCCACCGCACGAAAGCCGGCCTGTCGATTGAAGAATTGCGCGCTCGATTGCGGGTTACCGTTACTTACAACAAGTTGTCGGAGCACGGTGGAGAATAAGGGCCAGTGACGGGCGGATCACCAGCTGGCCTGCACTGCATATCATAGGCGGACATTTTCACTTTTCTCGCCCTTGGTTAAATAGATTCCGACTGGTCGTTTAAGAGCGTAAGTAGCTCGGCTTCTACCGCGGGCCACGACTGGTTTAGATTGACGGTAACAACGTGGACGCGGCTTTGCGTACCGGGCTGACGGTAGCTGACACGTAAGCTTTGATCTACCACGGGATAAAGCAGCATGCTCTCAACGGGCTTGTCGACCTGCTCGTGTTGCAAATGATGCTGGTAGGCAAAGAGTTGATAAAGGTGGGCCGAGATCAGCCGTTGCTGGTTATGGTGCTGCACTAACGCCTCCTGGTAATACTTACAATCAATGAGAATGGTGCGGTTCGCACCCTCCAAAACAAGATCCGTAAGCATGGTAGGAAGTAGACGCTGTGCGTGGTCACTTTCGGCTTCTAGCTGCCACTTCAGCCGGCGTCCACTAACGGCGTAGTGCGGAAAGTGGTGACGATAAAAGCCGCGCACGAAGCCCTCAAACAACTGGCTCATTTGCCGCTCATTGCGGTGAAAGTCCTGAAATAGTCGCTCCCCGCTCTCCTGGGTGGCCAGCGCTTGCGCGTAGATGAAGTGACAAATACTGAGCAGAAACCCGTAGTAGGCGGTATGGCGATGCAGACGCACCTGTTCAAAGACCCGTTCATCGCGAATTGGCACCAAGGAGACCTCCGCAAAGCGCAGGTACAGACTGCGCAGGCCAGTGTGAATAGCGGAGGGAAGTTGATCCACGGTAAGCAGGCGATGCAGGGTGGCCTTAATCAGCTGATTGGGCAAAATATCCACGCTGAGCTCGTCGAAAGCACAAACGGCTTGTGCCTGCTGCAACGTCCGCTGGCGCACCGATTCACCAAGCAAGAGCTTGCCCCGTAATCGGGCCGTGACTTGTTCCTGAAACACGTAGTCGCGGGCCAAGCCGCGTTTGACCACGTGCGTAACTCCGCGCTGCAGTACGCGCGCAAGCAAGTGTAGCAGGGGCAAATCCGCCTCTTCGGCAGTCAGGCTGACGTGCTCGGCCTCCGCTAGGTGGTGCCAGGCGTAGGTAAGCAGATGGTAAATGTTCTTAACCGGTATGCTCATTCTTGCAGCAGGGCGTCGGCCTCATTTTCCGCTCGACGCTCGTCTTCAAACCAGTACTCCCGCAGGGTAGGGCGTAGCTCGTGCTCGACGATGTCGCGCCACCAATCGCCCGGAGAGCCCAAGGCTGGCGTGCAGAAGTAACTGTGACCAATGAGAAAGCCACTACCGAGATTTTTATCCGTCAGGATTGTTTGGTTAAGCCGTTGAACACGCTGCAGCACTCGCTGGCTAAACTCAGCCGGAATACGCAGCGATTCCAGATGGGCTACTAACTTATCATCCAGCACAGGCTTCAGCTCCAGGAAATTAAAACGCCGACGCAAGGCGTAGTCTACCATGGCCAGCGAACGATCCGCCGTGTTCATCGTGCCGATCACGTGCAGGTTACTGGGTAGAAAGAAAGGGTCCTCTCCTGCCCGCCGATACGTTAGCGGCACGGCATACTCGGGTCCGCGCTTATCGGGCTCCAGCAGCAGCAGCAGCTCTCCAAAGATTTTGCTGAGGTTACCGCGGTTTATCTCGTCAATGATAAAGAAGTAGTCGCGGGTAGGATCATGCTGGGCTCGCCGCACAAAGTCGACGAATACACCATTAGCCAGCTCAAAGCCGCCGTTGCCATCAGCCTGGGGGCGCCAACCCCGAATAAAATCTTCATAGCTGTAGCTCTGGTGAAACTGCACCATTTGTACCCGCTCATTATCCTGACTGCCCATTTGCAGCCAGGCTAAACGCCGGGCCACGAATGTTTTGCCCACGCCCGGGGGGCCCTGGATGATGATATTCTTTTTGCGCTTTAGGGCAGCCAGCAGCTGTTCCAGGGTAGGAGCGCTCATCAAAAGCTCCTGGAGGGCTTTGCCCATCTGGTAGCGCTTGACGTCCAAGTTATCCGTGTCTAATGCGGCCAGTTGCAGGGCCTGGTACTGCGACCTGGTCAGGGAGAGGAGCATTTCATGCCCTGACTGCCAGAGGTGATGCTCGGCTAGCTCCGGTACTTCTTGCAGCTCCGCAAACAGGACTTCCCGGGGAAAAAAGCGCACTACGCGTAGCGTGATAACTTCCATGCCCCCATCGTCCTCGTGAAGTTGCTGCGTGACTTGCAGCTCCGCTTTAAGTCGTTGACTGGGTAAGGCCTCACAGGCCAGCACCTGATCACCCGGTTGTAACTGTCGTAGCAGTTCGTAGTCACGGCGTTTTCTGCCAGCTGGGGTGTGCGTTGGAAGATGGTAGAGCTGACCGACGCTGAAATCAGCAAGGCGCCGCTGCGTCGCGTACATCGCCAGCCACCAGTACCAGATGTCGGTTCGCGGCCGCGGCGCTTCTTGAGGCTCAGGCGTGGGCGCCGGGGCCGGTACAATCACCGTAACCGGAGGTGAGGAAGCCGGTAATGCAGGGGCGGATGCGGGGGTACCTTGAGCCAGCTGCGGAAATTGCTGGAAGAAGGTATTGGCCGCCACCGCATGCAGTATTGGCGTAAGCTGGGGCACTTGCGCTTTGCTGCTTTGCTCAATCTCGTCCCAGCGAGTAGTCCGCACGAAGCTTTCCGTGTCCGTAAACGGCTGGGGCGCCAGCGTGAGGGATTCGGTTAAGGCCCAGAAAACAGCGTACGTGTGTTTGTGTTGCGCCGCGTTTGGCGTGTACGTGTACCGTCCAGTTACAATTCCAATGCCCAAGCTTACCTGCGCATTGGTGAAAGCAACCACGATATCCCCGGGTTTAACTTGGCGAAAGGCGTCCAGGGTATTGAGTACTTCATCCCGGTTACTTTCATCCAAGGCCTGATACAGTGCCGTTCGGGAAGAATAGGTGCGCAAATCACCCAGTGAGTCAGGCACTGGAATGGTGATGTATTGTTGGTCTCGAAAGGTATTCCAATCTTGCCGGGCAAGATCCACTTTTACGCTCCACCGATTGGTGATCAGTCGCTTGCGAGGAAGGGATCTCTTGGTTGCAGTTCCTAGTATGCGGTCATACAAGGCCTCGGAATTGACTTGGTATCTGGCAAAGGGAGCCTGCGGAAGACGGGGCGCCGGCTTGCTAGGAAATGATTGGCGCATCTGCGCAATTGCTGCGTCAATCAAGGGAATGCTCTCGTCAAGCAACTGCGTGATAGCGTGCAGTAAATCAACGGCGTTGTCTATATGCTCCGCTGGTTGATAAGACAAGTAAATCCCCCCTGATTCGGGATGAGCCCGGTGCCAGGGGTACAGGAGCTGTTTATTAATCTGGGTTGCTAGACCCGTTGCTGGGTTGGCTTTGGTGGAATCGGCAATGAGGCCAAAGATGCAGTTAAGCGACAGGCTATAAGAGCCATCGGAGCGCACTTTGACCCGATAGAAAATGCGCGTTCTGGGAGAATCCTGGTAATTAAAGTCCCAGAAAGTAAACTCCATCTGCCCCTCCGTTAAATGCGTCGGGCTGCTATCATCTTTTAGCAACTTGGTGCGGGACAGATGAAAGACATCGTTGGGGGAAACCTGAGTGCGATTCAGTAGGTGCCGGTAGACGGCATATTCGCTCTCATAATAGTAACTCATGAAAGAAACGCGAGATAAGGCAGCGAAAGCATCGCCGAAGAAACGGGTGGCTCCCGACCAGACCAGTCAGGAGCTAGAAAATAAGCTCTAAGTTAAGCGCTCCTTGCGCAGCACAGTAGCAATGGCACGCCTTTCCGTTAGGGGGCTTGGAAGTATATACCTGGAGTAGAGATAAGACCACCTGGTGCCAACTAACCCATCAGCGGGGTGAGCGTGGCCGACAAATCGCTTGGGGGCTGTAATGGGGGGCCTTTGAAGTTAGAAGTATCCTGACGCGTTGGCATCGCCAAAGTGGCTCTGGGAATTACGATTTGGTGGAGCGGCGGGCCTTTTCGTTTGGACGGGAAGAAGGTGGGGTGCCCTCCATCAGCAGCTGGTATTTGCGCACCTTACGTTCTTCTACTCCTAGCAGCAGAGCGGCGCGACTTTTAATGCCTCCGCAGTGCGTGAGCACCTTGCAGATATGTTGCCCGATAACGTCTTCCAGTAACAGGCTGCTGGAGTCGCCCTGGGCAGTTGTCGTGCGAATTCGGGTCGGTAAGTCCTCAAGCTCGACGGTAGCGCCGGGCTCACTGAAAACCAGCAGGTGTTCCACGACGCTTTCCAGTTCCCGCACATTCCCCGGAAAAGAGTAATCCAGGAGCTGGCGCCGCGCGCCGGCGGCCAGGCGCAGTGGCTCATGCTGCAATTGTCGGCTTTTGAAAGCTACTAGCCAGGCCAGCAGCTGCTCGCGATCAGGGCGCGGCCGGTCACGCAGCGCCGGTAGTTCCAATTCCGCCACGGCCAGGCGGTAGAATAAATCCCAGCGGAAGTGGCCGGCGCGGCAGCGCTCCTCCAGCGCCGCATTGGTAGCCGCAATGACTCTCACGTCAACGGTGCGCGGCGTGCCGCCCAAGGGCTGAATTTCGCCGGATTGCAGCACCCGCAGTAGAGTCAGCTGCAGGGCGGGGAGATGTCGCCAATCTCGTCCAGGAATAGGGTGCCGCCGTGCGCTTCTTCAAACAGGCCCTTGGTGTTTTTCTCCGCGCCGGTGAAAGCGCCTTTGCAATAGCCAAACAAACGCGACTCCAGCGTCGAGTCCGTCAGGGCGGAACAGTTGATGGGCAGAAAAGGCTTGCCCGCCCGCCCCGACTGCTGGTGCACATACCGGGCTAAGTGCTCCTTGCCAGTACCACTTTCGCCCCGGATGAGCACGGTGACCTTGTCGGTTTGAGCCACCTTCCGCGCCCGATTGTACACGGGCTGCAGGGCTTCCCCAATGAAGTAATCGGTGGCCTGGGTTTCTGGGACCGCGCTTGTGAGCTGAAGCTGCTGCTGGCGCAGAATCGCGGTCACAGGCGTGGCCGTGCGCTCTACCTCAATGGTCAGGATTTCGGGCTTGCCGTTGGCGCTGAACTTGCCGGCCCGGGTCTGCACTAGGTGGGTGCGCAACACCCCTTGCTGGTGTACCAGGTACCAGGCCAGCTGCATGGCCGAGGTGCCGGGCGAGAAGTAGAGCGTCAGTTCATGCTCAGCAAATTGCTGCAGCCAGGTCTCCACCCGGCTGCGGATGGCATTCACGTCGATAACGTCGGATAGCTCCAGCAGCGTCGGCGTCACTTTATGCCCGAAGCGGGCGACGATTTCGTCCGCTAATTGCAGTGCATCCTTTTTCTGATCCGCAGAGGAGTAGAGCAGCAAGTGAGCTGAGTAATGGCCGCGCGTAAAGAAGTGCTCGTGAAACTGTAGGGTGGGACCTTGGGGGTTGAGTTGCCGCTGGCCCTGCTGGTCGACAAAGTCATTGTTGCGCGCGAGCCAGGAAATGAAGTAATGCTTCATGGGGGATACAGCGAGGGGATCAAAAAGCAGAAAAACGACCTTATAAGAGCTAGCAGCTGAGTTAAGGAAGTCGAGTGACTGGATAACAGAAGTGCAAAAAGCGGGCGCGACATCTTGGCTGCATGCACTAGTCGCCTACTGCAAATAAAGCGAGTATTGCTGGTTTAAGGCTCAATGAGTACCGCATCTTTGGAGGTGTTACCGCATAAATTGCGGTAAAAATTTAAGAGCGTATTCTGGTTAAACACCCTAATAGTGAAATGATTTTGTTGGTAAAATATTGAAAATAAATGCGTTGCAATATTTTTAGTCGTTTGAAATAGGATGCAGGTATTGGATGGCGTGATTATCGAAAAGGGTAACGGTACCCAGCAGCTACTGCAGCGCTCCTGCTCATCAGCACTGGTTAGGCTTTTCACCAATTCCTTTTTCAATATGTTTAGTGCTACCCCCGCTCCCCGCTCCATTTACACTACCAAGGCGTTTGCCGCTGAACTGGCCCGCCTGAACGAAGCCCAGCGTACCGCCGTCGAACATCCGGATGGCCCCGTACTGGTCGTCGCTGGCCCCGGCACCGGCAAAACGCAGTTGCTCGCCGCCCGGGTGGGCTGGCTGTTGCAGCACCCTGACCTGCAGGTGCAGCCGCGGGAAATCTTGTGCCTGACCTATACTGAGGCGGCGGCCCACAACATGCGGGAGCGTCTGCTGCGCTTTATCGGCCCGGAGGCCAACCACGTAGCCATTCACACCTTTCACAGCTTCAGTCACCAGCTTATCCAGGACAACGCCGACTACTTCGGCTACCACGACCTGGCGCCGGTATCGGAGCTGGAAACTGATGAAATCCTGCGGGCACTGGTGGACGGTCTGCCGGCCGGCCACCGGCTGCGGCGGGTTGGGGCGGCGGCCTACTACGAGGTGCCGCGCCTGCGCCAGCTGTTCTCGGCCATGAAGCACGAGGGCTGGAGCCCGGCGGAGGTCCAGGCAGCTATCGCGGCCTACATCGAAGACATTCCCAATCGGCCGGCCTTTCAGTACCAGCAGGCCAATGCGACCCGGGGCATTGCCGCGGGCGACATGAAGCCAGAGCTGGTAGCGGAAGAAATTGACCGGATGGGAGTGCTCTCAAGTGCCGCGGAGCTGTTTGACCCCTTCTGCGCGGCCTTGAAGGCCCGCAGCCGGTACGACTACGACGACATGCTGGGCTGGACCCTGCAGGCGTTTGCTGAGCAGCCGGGCTTACTGCAGCGCTACCAGGAGCGCTACCAACACATTCTGGTGGACGAGTACCAGGATACGAACGGGGCGCAAAATCGTATCTTGCACCACCTGGCGGCGTACTGGCCAAATCCCAACCTCTTCGCCGTGGGCGACGACGACCAGAGCATCTTTCGCTTTCAGGGAGCGAGCGTGGCCAACGTGCTCGACTTTACGCGGCGCTACCCGGACGCGGCGGTAGTCGTACTGGAGGAAAACTACCGCTCCTCCGCGCCCATTCTGCAGCTGGCCTCCACTCTCATCGCTTACAACCAGGAGCGACTGGTAAGGCAGATTCCCGGCCTGACCAAGGAGTTGATGCCGCGCCATGCGCAGTTTGCCGCCAGTGATGTTCAGCCCCAGCTGCGGCGCTACACCACCCCCCTGCACGAAGCAGCGCACATCGCGGCGGAACTGCAGGCCCTGCAGCAAGCGGGTTTCCCCCTGCACCAGTGCGCGGTCATCAGCCGAGACCACGGCCAGGTGGATTGCCTGGCCCGCCTACTCGCCGCCCGGGGCGTGCCTTTTGCCCGCAAGCGCCGGGTGAATGTGCTCACGGAAGAGCCCGTGGCGCATGCCTTGCGGTTGATTCTGGCCTACGTCGCCGCCGAAACTGAGCGACCCCACGCGGGGGAGGGCCAACTGTTCTCGCTGCTGCACCTGGATTGCTTTAAGCTTGCGCCCATTGCGTGCGTGCGTCTGGCCGCCGGCCTGAGACAGCACAACCGCAACCTGGGCGGTGAGCTGGCCCTGAGCTGGCGCGAATGGCTGCTCCGGGTCGTGGACAGCCCCGAGCTGGCCGCGCAGCTCCAGCTGGGAGCGGAAACTCAATTGTACCTGACCCAGGCCGTGCAGCAGCTGGAGCGCTGGATTTCGGCGGCCGCTAGCCTGCCGGTGGCCGTGCTGGTTGAACGCATCTGCCTGGAGAAGCTGCAGCCTTATCAACTGGCCGTGCATGCCCAACCCCGCCACTTGCTTGACGTGATGCACACGCTATTGCAGTTCGTGCGGACCGAAGAGCGGCGTAATCCCCGCCAGCGGCTCGCCCAGTTTTTGCTCGTCTGGGATATGCTGGCCAGCATGCGCGAAGGCCTGGTGTTGGAACAGTTGAGTGGCTCGGCCAATGCCGGTGTGCAGCTGCTCACGGCCCACGGGGCTAAGGGATTGGAGTTCGAGCGGGTCTGGCTGATTGGCTGCCAGCAGCAAGTCTGGGTGAAAAATTTCACGGGGGCCACGTATAAAATACCCGACACGCTTTCCTTGCGCCTGGCCAGCGAAACCGCCGTAGAGGAGGCCCGGCGCCTGTTTTTTGTGGGCATCACCCGCGCCCAGGAGCACCTAGTGCTGTGCACCAGCGGTCAAGCCGAAGATGGCAAGCCCCTGGCGGAATGCCAGTTTCTGCACGAGCTGGTGCAGGCTGCCGGCTTAACGCGCACGGCCATTAAGCTCACGCCGGAAGAGCTGCAGGCAGCCCAGCAGCAGTTGTTGCCCCCGCCCGTCGGCGCGGCTACGCTCCCGGACGCAGCCTTGCTGGATGAGCTGCTGCGCGATTACGCTTTGAGCAGCACTCACCTGAACGCCTACTTACGCTGCCCGGTGAGCTTCTACTACGAGCACGTGCTGCGGGTCCCTTCGCCCCGCTCGGAGTACCTGTTCTTTGGCAACAGCATCCACTACGCGCTGGAGCACTGCTTTCGGCAGGCCCAGGCCGTCGGCAGCCCGGGCTTCCCTTCGGCTCAGGCAATGGCAGACTGTTTTGAAGACCACTTCCGTCGCGTGCGCCACGAGTTGCCGGAGGCCACCTACGAGCGCTCCCGTGAGCATGGCCTGGCGCTGGTGCAAGCCTACCACGCCCGCCACGCGGCGGCGTGGGCCACGAGTTCGGTGGTGGAGCATACGGTGCACCGGGCTACGCTACCCGGCAGCGGTATTCAGCTTACGGGCAAGCTCGATCGCATTGACGTTCGCCCCGATGGGCGCGGCCATGACGTGTTGGATTACAAAACCAGCAAGTGGAAGAAATATGAGCCCAAACGGCTGCCCGCGCGATTTGCGGCGGGCACGCTGGCGGACTGGCGGGCCGATGAAAAAGCTCGGGGTGGGGATTACTGGCGCCAGGCCGTCTTCTATTACCTGCTGCTCCAGCACGACACTGAACGGCGCTTCACGCCGGCCTCCGTGGCTTTTGAGTACGTGGAGCCGGTACCGGAGCTTGGCCAGCCGGCGGAGCACAAGCGCGAGTACGTGCGCGTGACGCCGGCGGACGAAGCCGCGGTGCTGGCGCAGATTGAAGCGGTGCACGGAGCCATTCGCAACCGGGAGTTCACGCAGGGGTGTGGGAAGCCGGAGTGCGCCTGGTGCCAGCTGAATTCTTGAGACCAAAGTACCGGCTGGGTATATTTACCGAGCCGGTACTTTGGCCTATCTCGAAATGTCAAACCATCCTGTAAACTGCACCTATAAGGCTTTTTTTAAGCTATATTAGGAGCCTTTTTCCTTACCTATGGCTATCCAGCAAGGGCAGATTGTTGCCAATCTTATTCACAGTGAATCGGTTATTATCAACAAGGTGTTGCCCATGGGTGGTATGGTCTCCTTGTCGTACACCGGTGTCAACAGCCAACTAGCGAATACGCGCGTAATTACCCAGGCTGAGTTTGAAGCGCTGGAAGTAATCGCGGACGAAGGCTCGTTTGATTTTGGTGGCGACCCCGTGCGGTTTGCACTCTTCGCGGAAGCCGAACGGATTCACTCCGCCCACCTTTTTGATCCGCTTTTCGCGGTGAACTGCAGCATTGTGGACCCCTTGCCTCACCAAGTGGAGGCGGTCTACAAGTTTCTGCTGCCCATGCCTAAGATTCGCTTCCTGCTGGCTGACGACACGGGGGCGGGCAAAACCATCATGACTGGCCTGCTGCTTAAGGAGTTGATGTCCCGCGGATTGGTTGAGCGTATTCTGATTATTACCCCCGGCGGGTTGACCAAGCAGTGGCAGGAGGACGAGATGGCGGTGAAGTTCAACATCCCCTTCACCCTGGTCAACCGCAGCCTGTTCACAGCCGACCCAAATATCTTCAGCACTGCCCAGCGCGTTGTGGCGTCCATTGACTTCATCTCCCGCGAGGACGTGCTTAATGTGGTGGGTAACACCCACTGGGACATGGTTGTCATTGACGAAGCCCACAAGCTCTCGGCTTACGAGTACGCTACCCGGGTGTACCGCTCCAAGCGCTACGAAGCGGCGGCCAAGCTTGCCGAGCAAACCGAGCACCTGCTGCTGCTCACGGCAACGCCCCACCGGGGCCGCAAGGATACGTTCAAAAAGCTGCTGCAGCTGCTGGACGAGGATATTTTTGCCACCGAAGAGACGGCATCTTCTCGGGTTAAGGAGTATGAGAAAGGCGGGCTGAATAAGTTCTTCATTCGTCGCCTCAAGGAGGACATGAAGGACTGGAATGGGCATGCCTTGTTCAAGGATCGCTTCACTCGGACTGTTGCGTATGACCTCACGCCGGAAGAGAAGCACCTCTACGATGAAGTAACAGCTTACTTGACCCGCCACAAGGAAGACGCGGCCCAAGCCCGCAACATCCATGTGTCATTGGCCTTAACCGTGATGCAGCGCCGTCTGGTCAGCTCGATTTACGCCATCCGGCGGACGCTGTCGCACCGCATGAACGCCCTACAAGGCGTCGTGGACGATATAGCCAAGAATCCTACGCTCTGGCAGCAGCGCCACAAGCTGGAAGGCATCGACGTGGACGACATCACGGACTACGACGAGCTGGAGGACGACGAGCGGGAAGCGTTGGAAACCATTCTGGCTGATCCGCGCAAATTCAAGCTATTCACTACGGCCAAGAGCCTGCAGGAACTGCAGGACGAGGCCAAGGAAGTGAAGCGACTCTACAACTTGGCCAATGATCTCTACGAAAGCAACCAGGAGGAGCGCAAGTTCCAGAAGCTGAAAGAACTACTTAAGAGCCAGAATGTAATCGGTGGCGAGAAGCTCGTCATCTTCACTGAACACAAGGATACGCTCAACTACCTAGAGGGGCGACTGAAAAACAACGGCTACCAGGTGGCCACCATCCACGGGGGCAAATCCGTCGACGAGCGGCGCCAGGCCCAGTGGGACTTCGCCAAGCCGGAGACCCAGATTCTGATGTGTACCGATGCCGCCGGCGAAGGCATCAACCTGCAGTTCTGCCGTTTGCTCATCAACTGGGACATTCCGTGGAATCCGAACCGGCTGGAGCAGCGCATGGGCCGCATCCACCGCTACGGCCAGAAGCAGGACGTGCTGGTCTTTAACATGGTGGCCGGCAACACCCGCGAGGGTCAGGTGCTGGAGCGTTTGCTCACCAAGCTCGACACGATTCGTGAGAGCATGGGCGATGACCGGGTGTACGACGTGATTCAGGACGTGCTGGAGAACGTGAACCTTGACGCCATCATTGACTCGGTGCTGCACGGCAAGCATACGGCACTGGATGATCTGCTGGCCCAGGACACGGATACACTCAAAACGCGCTTTAAGGAGAAGATTCAGGAGCAGCGCGACCGGCTCGCGCACAGCACCGTCAACTACACCCGGGCCCGCCAGCTAAAGGAGGAGTCCGACGAGAAGCGCCTGCAGCCCATCTACGTGCGCTTGTTCTTCGAGCGGGCCCTGCAGCAACTGGGAGGCAGTTATCAGGAGATTCGGCCGCATATTTTCCGGGTGGTCACCATTCCGGAGTCGCTGGCGCTGTGCCTGAAGCAGGAGTATAATCTGGTAGTAAGCACGGTGCAGCAGCTGCAGTTTTGCTTCGACAAGCAGGTGTTTTTGGATTACCAGAACCTGGGCGACGTGGGCAAAATCCTGGGCAAGATTCACTATATCAACCCCGGTAACCCCATTTTTGACAGCCTGGTCAGTGTGGTGCGTAACGAATACCGCGGCGACATGCTGAAGGGCACGGTGCTCATATCCCCCGAGGACAGTGAAGAGTACCTCGCCTTTTTTGTCAAGTCGCAGCTGACCGATAACCGGCCGCACCGGCGGGGCGACAGTATTGCCGACGAGCGGCTGCTACTCGTGCACCAGAAGCCTGGCGGCGATTTTCAGATTACCTCCCCGGCTAAGTTCCTGGACCTGCACCCCCCGACGCAGTTTGCTAAAACCATCGCGCCGCCGGCCTCCATCAGCGAGGACTCGGTCGTGCAATGGAGCTTTGAGCAAATTACAATGCCCCAGCTGCAGGAAACGCAGGAGCGCGTCCAGGCCGATGCCGATAAGCGCCGGGAATACCTCGAAACGGCATTTACCCAGGTAATCCTCGACTTGACGGGGCAAATTCAGGAGCTGCAGCAGAAGATGCTCTTCGGCGACACGCGGGGACAGGACAAGCTCGATGCCAAGCAACAGCGCATCCGAGAGCTGTCCGAGCGCAAGCAGAAGCGCCTCCGAGAGCTGCACCAGATGCAGCAGTTGGCTCCGAAGCCACCAAAGGTACTGGGCTGCGCCTGGGTTGTTCCGTTGTCGCAAGTGGAATACACCGGCCACTACGGCATGAGCCGAGACGACGAAGCCGAAGCCATTGCAATGGCGACGGTGATGGCCTACGAGGAAAGCCAGGGCTGGACGCCCCACGATGTTTCGGCCAACAACGAAGGCTATGACATCCGCAGCGTAGGTCCCCACGGGCTTAAGCGCTACCTGGAAGTTAAAGGCCGCAGCGGTCCGGATGGCAGCGTGATGCTCACCGAAAATGAGCGGAACCGGCTGGCCCAGCTGGGTGATTCGGCCTGGTTGTACATCGTGGTGAACTGCAAAAGCTCGCCGGAGCTGTTCCGCATTCAAAATCCCGCCAATACCCTGAACTTTGAGCAGAAGTTCAAGGGCATCCAGTACTTCTTGCCCATGAAAGTCTGGCAGACGCATCTGCAGGCAATGCCAGCTTCAACGCCGGTCTAACGGGCTCTCCACTTTCGCTTAATCTACACTTTCAGCTCCTAAAACCTTGTTTGCCTAAAACGGCTGCTGGCTTCTCGAAAGAAGTCTCCGAGGTACGAATAATATGACCAACACCGCTTCAGCCTATAAAAAGCTCATTGAGGTAGCTATGCCCATTAAGGAGGTGTCCGCCGAAAGTGTGCGCGACAACTACATCAGGCATGGACACATTTCTAATTTGCATTTGTGGTGGGCCAGAAGACCACTCCCTGTTTGTCGCGCATCAGTATTTGCGTCGCTTGTTCCTGATCCAGATGATCCTAACTGCCCTGCTGCTTTTCGGGAAGCAGTGGAGTTATTGCTGAGCCCAGCTTCGGGTATCTCAATCGATCCATACAAGCCTTACGATGATATTCCTTATACCTCGGCGGCTGATTCACTGCCGGATACTGCTCGCAACAGGTTGCTTATGTTTATAGGCAAGTTCTCTGATGATTTTATTCAGAATCAGGAAAAAGGCCGCAGTACAGTTCCTAAAAAACTTTTAAATCCGAACAGTCTCATACGTTGGGAGAGTAAAAATGATGACGCAATTATTACACGTGCCCGCAAATTGATATGGGTTGCTAATAACGCATCCAATGAACTTAATGCAAAAGAGCTTTTAAAGGAATTTGATGCTGCTAATCAGGCTATTGTAGATGCTGAAAAGTCCCTGTATAGTACAGTTGACAGGCACTTGGAAGCCGAAGATGTGACGCGTAAAGAAGCGGTGTTGAACAAGGCAATCGAGGATTTCCTTGATAGAATGCCTCGCGTATTTGATCCATTCGCTGGGGGAGGTGCTATACCTTTGGAAGCAGCCCGTTTAGGGTGCCGGTCCTTTGGTAATGATATCAATCCGGTGGCCCATGTTATTCAGCGCGGTAGCCTAGAGTTTCCCCAGCGTTTTGGCAAACCTATTTCATTTAGCCGTGAAGAGTTTGTTGAAAAATACGGAATTGAAGAGTTGCGCAGGTATGAAGCTGATAATAACTTCCTTGGTCAACATAAGGAGATAGTTGCGTTGCCTAACCGACTTGCTTTTGATGTTAGCTTCTATGCGAGAAAACTAATAAAGCTCACAGAAAACAAGTGTGGGCTATATTACCCTGTCAATGATAAGGGCCAAAAGCCAGTTGTGTATTATTGGGCGCGGACAGCTGATTGCGTTAACCCATCTTGTCGTGCTGAGATACCGCTTCTGAGAAGCTTTTACTTATGTAATATCGTAGGCAAGAATAACAGCAAACAAATCTATCTAAACCCTATTGTCGACGGTACTGATATTTCATTTGAAATAAAGCAAGGTCAATGCAATGTGGAAGCTTGGGTTCTAAATAGAAAGAACCTGAAATGTCCTTGCTGTGGCAATACAACTTCAAATAAGGAGTTAAAAAACCAGTTCTTGAACGGAAGTATCAAGGAACGATTGCTTGCTGTTATCGAAAGTAATGGAGATGGTAAGTCTTACCGTCTACCTACTAAAGCAGATATTACGGCTGCAAGTAGTGTTCCGACCTCGTCATTGGTAATTACTGAAAAGCTAGCCAAAGGCAATACAAAGCAATTCGACATATGCCCTTGGGGCTACTTAGAGTACGGCCAAGTATTCTCTAAGCGGCAGTTGTTCATGCTGGAGAACCTTCTGAAATCGTTAAATGAAATTAAATCAGAAGTTAAAGCAGGTGAGGATGATTATGGCAAGGCTTTGGCAACATACCTTGCGATTCTTATTGATAGAATTGCAATCGTTAATACAGCGTTTGGCATTTGGCATACAGGGGGCGAGAAGTTAGAAAGGCCAATGGGTAGACAGGCCTTCGCTATGGTTTTTGATTACCCTGAGTCTAACCCTTTTTGTGACAGTACAGGAAGCGCCCTCAACCAACTGGATTGGATAACTCGGTACATTGAGAGTGAAAGCAAATCGCCATTCCCAACCATTTGCAATAACGCTTCAAGCGGTGACGCTTCCCAGTTCCCTGCTAAGTACTTAACAGCTGTAGTTACAGACCCTCCCTACTACGATGTTATTGCTTATGCTGACTTATCAGACTTTTTCTACGTCTGGCTCAAACGAACTTTAGGGGATATCTTTCCCTTAAATTTTGCTTTCCCTCAGACTCCTAAAGTCGATGAATGTACTGCTTTGAAATACCATCATGGTAATAGCGCAAAGGCAGCTGATTTGCATTTTGCGGAAAAGCTAAAGCAGATTTTTGACGCTATAGAAAAGCAAACGTCTGATGTGGTCAGTATAATGTTTGCCCATCAGAGTACTGAGGCATGGACTACCCTTTGTAATTCCATCCTAGGGGCTAACATGAACATTACTGGCAGTTGGGCGAATGATACGGAGATGACAAGTGCCTTAAAGACAGATAAGGCTTTCTTGTCCTCCTCAGTGACTGTTTCCTGTCGCCCAGTTGTTCGGTCGGGCTATGGTAATTTCAAAGAGGTGAAGCGCGAAATTGAAACCACTGTGCAGCATGAAGTAGAAGAGCTGTACCGAATGGGTTTCAGAGGAGCTGATTTGTTGACAGCATGTTTCGGTCAAGCTGTTAGTGTTTTTGGCAAGTATGAACGCGTGGAGAAAGCCGACGGAAGTGAAGTATCGGTTGCAGAACTGCTGCAATTAGCACGTGAGAGTGCCTTTCTTGCTTTGCTCAAAGGCTTTAATGGTGATGATTTTACCAAATTCTACATAGCCTGGCTACAGCTCTACGGCTTTGGCGAAGCTGATTTTGACGACGCAGCCAAGTTCAGCCGCGTGGGCCTCACCATAAACGTGTCTGAGCTTGAAGCCAAACATCTGTTCCTCATGAAGGGCAAGAAGCTCACCCTTGCTGGCTTCGCTGAGCGAATGGCTATTGCACGCAATCTGGGTGAAACCAAAAACAGCATTCTCATTGATGAAGTCCATCGAGCCTTAGCGCTTTATAAGGCAGGTAACCGTCAGCAGCTACTCCAATACGTGTTACGCGTGGCCTCCACTGCCGAGCAGCCTTTCTGGCGTGTGCTCACGGCACTAGTCGAGGTATTGCCTGCTGGCTCAGACGACCAGACTCAAGCTCTCGGCCTACTCGCCGACAAGGAAAGCGTGCTGCGCGAAGCTATCCTACTCCAGCAGCAGCGCCCCGTCACTGTCCAAGGTCAACTCGCACTCTAATTTAGGTTATGCCCATCTCCCAATTTCAGCAGGACAACCTGTATAAAAGCCTTGGTCTGTTCATCGACGGTTTCCGCCCTTATGCCGTATCGGTGCTCCAGCGGCACTACGGCGAGACGTGGCCAGGTGACTTTGTTCGAGGTTTATCCGAAGGGCAGCGCAAATCCTGGAATGACGGACAGCGCGCAGGTACCTTACCTGAGAACCTGCTTGATTTTCAGTACCTGCCGTCGTTTTCCCTTCAACTAAAGGAAATACTTCGTAACGATTTTCAGCGCACTGTCAATAAACTGCCCACTTGGCTCGGCGAAATCACCGATGTTCGCCACAAGATTGCCCATTTCCAGCCTATTGACGAAGACGATGCATCCAAGGCTTGGATTCATATGAAGGCTATTGCCAAGCAGCTAGGCATGAGCGAGCTGGAGGTAGAATTGCAGAAGCTCCAAACCCTAACACCAGCTACTGCTGCCGTAGCTACTCCCGTTGTCGCCGCTCCTAGTGGACCTCGGGCTTGGTTTCACGTCGTCACGCCCCATCTTGATATCCGAGAAGGCCGTCTGGACGAGAGTGTCTTCGCGGCCAACCTCACTGAAGTAGCACTAGGTACCGGCCGGGCCATGTATACTAACTCGGGCCTGTTCTTCTCCAAAACCTACTTCACTCAGGGGCTCAAATCTGTCGCCCGACGTGTAATACAAGGCCTTAATGGTGCCGCTGATGCCGAGAACCGCGTCATGTCTCTTCAAACCGGCTTTGGAGGCGGTAAAACGCATACCCTGATTTCCCTGCTACACCTTTGCCGCCTAGGCAGTAGAGCTGCTACCTCCGCCGATACTGCCGAACTGGTGGCCGCAACTGGAACTCCTAACTTCCAACAGGCTAGTATTGCAGTTTTTACTAACGCTACCAACGACCCTGCCAGAGGCCGCAACCCTGAAGACGGCATCCATCTTCAAACCATCTGGGGGGAACTTGCTTATCAGCTGGCTGGTCGTGATGGCTATGAGCTTGTTCGACCCAATGACGAACAGCTTATTGCTCCGGCAGGCCTATTCACGCAAGTGCTAGCGTTGGCTTACCGGAGCAAAGGGCCCTCGCTAATTCTAATTGATGAGTTGGCTGATTATTGCGTTAAGGCTTCAGCCCGTATAGTGGGGGGGAGTACTCTCTCCGACCAAACTATCAGCTTCGTACAGGAATTAACCGAAGCAGTTGCTGGTACTAACCACTGCGTTGCTGTCATCACCCTGCCCGTTAGCCCCCAAGAAGTTGGCAATACGCCTCAAGCTCAGCAGATATTAGAGTCTCTGCAGAAGCGGGTCAGCCGCGTTGGCTCCGATACCCAACCCGTTGCCGACGAAGAAATTTTTGAGGTTATCCGTAGACGCCTGTTTGATGAACTAGGTAGCACCTCCCTACACCAAGCTGCCCTTGATCAATACGAGTCGCTCTACCAGCAGTCCGCCGCTGACTTACCCCGCCACGCTAACTCATCGGAGTACCGTGCACTCATGCACAAGGCCTACCCGTTCCACCCCGAACTAATTGATGTATTCCGCCTACGTTGGGCCAGTCACCACAACTTCCAGCGCACCCGCGGTGCTTTGCGCCTACTGGCCGCCATTCTCAGCGACTTGTGGAAGCGCCACCAGTCACTGCCTGGCCAAAACTTAATCATCCACACCTCCGACGCACGGCTACAAAACCTTGATCCGATTACTGGTAAAATTAAGGAACTCTACGGCAGCGGTTACGACGCAGTCATTACCGCCGACGTAGCTGGCTCCTCGTCAAATGCCTTTAAAATTGACCAGGCTCGCCCCGAATACCGCCAGTGGGAACTCACCCAAGGCATTGCCGCCACAGTGCTGCTAAACTCCTTTGGTCGTGACAATTCGAATAAGGGGTTGAGCATTCCTGAAATTAAGCTCAATGTCTTAAAACCAGCTGCCTATAATCCAAACACGGTTAACAGTGCTCTTGATGAGCTCGAAGAACATGCCCATTACCTTTACTACACCCAAAGTGGTAGTTCTAGGCGCTACTGGTTCCATACCAAGCCCAACATTAACATCCTGATCAATCAGGCTAAGAATGAGATCAAAGACCCGGCCGTCAATGCTGATATTCTGCGTCGCATAGAGGAGAAGAGGAGGTTGGTTCAGGTTTTCAACCTACTACCTAATCCCCTTGACGATGTGCCTGAACAGCAGCGTCCTACTTTGATAGTGCTCCACCCAGACTATTCAGTTGCTACTGGAGGTAGTCCTGATAAGGATACCGTGAAGCACATTCAAGCCATGGCTACCAAGCGAGGCAACAGTGAGCGAATATTCCGCAATACTCTACTGTTCTTGCTTTGCAATACCATGGGTGCCACCAAACTCCGCGCTGATGTGCGGGATTACTTGGCATGTCAAAATACTATTTCAGAATATAGTAGCCAACTCGAAAAAGAGCAGAAAGAAGAGCTTAAACGTCGCTCTGATGACTGTGCTCGTGAGATTGAATCCTCGCTAGTCAAAGCATACTCCGTCGTTGTTAAATATTCAATCAAAGGCGGAGCGGAGCATTTGTCCTTTAAAGAATTCAGTTCTGCTCTAGATAACCAGCTCAACCAGAATTTGCCAGCTCTGTTAAAGGAGGAAGAGTGGCTTCTCGACAGCGTAGGCTATCAGACACTCGGCCGCCACAACTTGCTTCCGACTCCCGAACAGCCCTTAAGAACCCGAGAGGTCTACGAAGCCTTTTTGCGCTTTGATGACAAGCCTATGATTACTAAGGTAGCTGCAGTGCAGGACAGTCTACTGCGTTACTGTCAGCAGGGACAGCTTGCCATTGCCGCTGGGGATGGCATCACATTTTCGAAGATCTACTTAGGGGAGTTAGTTCCAATGTTTGACGTGACCGATCAAACTTATTGGCTCGTCGATAAATCGTTAAAGCCGGCGGATACGCCCACTCTTCAGTCAGGACCAACCCCTGATCCGGGATATCAGCCAGGCGGAGTTCCTCCCACACCAGGACAGCAGCCTGACCCTAATCCGTCGCCGAATGGTAGTTCGGTCTATCGGTCGGTAACTGTTTCCGGGAAAGTGCCTTTGGAGAACTACAATCAGCTTTTTACCAGCTTTATTCTTCCGTTGGCCAAGAACAACGTGGAGATAGAGATTATAATCAAAGGCCGCTCCACCGCATCAAATCCATTGACCGAAAACAGCCCTGAGTACAAGGTGATAAAGGAGTCTGCCCGTCAGCTTGGACTAAGTCTTGACGTTGAATAAATTTTTAAATGATTCTATTGTCGTTATATTTACTGATGCATGTACAACTCATAACTCTCTCTCGAGAAAGTTATGAGTTGTCTGCTTAGTTAATATTCAAGGTTTCAAGCACAGATTCTTATATAGTAATTTGTTTTGTGAACATCATTGCGTTATTTGTAATTTAATTTATGATAATATGAATATTGGTTTTTGGAATATAGAATCTAAGCCTAAAAAAAAGAATAATAAGATCTTTTTAAAAGATCTTAGTGACTATATGGTTATGCTTACCATAGAACGTCAATTAGATATTATTTGTCTTGCTGAAACTAGAGATGATATCAATCTTTCATTTATAACTAAGCTAAATACGATAGTAAGGGATAGTTATTCAATAATTAAGTGCTCTAAAGATAAACTAACCGTTATTTCTAGATATTCAAATACTTCATTTGAAGATAAAAGTCATTTATATAAATCAACTCGATGGACCGCGCATAAGCTAACTATAGATTCTCTTATCGAGTTAAACTTATTTGCTGTTCATTTTCATTCAAAAACCTCTTGGTCTGAAGCTAGTTTGGCCCTTGAATGTGTAAATTTCGCTAGAGACATACTTGTTGTTGAGGAACAAACTAAATGTAAAAATACTATTTTAATAGGCGATTTTAATATGAATCCATTTGAAAATGGATTAGTTGCTGCAAATGGTTTGAATGCTTTATCGGATTTGGAGTATGCTATTAAAACTCCGAAAGGGAGAGATATAGATGGGACTTTCTATGAATTTTTCTATAACCCAATGTGGAGCTTCTTTGGTGATATCAATAGACAATATGGCACATACTACTATCGGACTCCTGGACATATTTCACATGAATGGAATATATACGATCAAATAATAATGCGACCTAGATTAAAATCGTATCTTGATGATCCATTTTTGAAGATCATAAAAAATATAGGTGGAGAGGATATCACAAAAGTTTTTAATCGACCAGATAGAGAGGTTTACTCTGATCATCTGCCTGTGATTTTAAAATTAAAATTCTAATGAACATGAATCAGGAAAACATTTGGAAAAACTTTGACTTCTCTAAGTCAGCAGATGAGTCTGCATACAATCTACTAATATCGCAATCAGATCAGTTGCTAAAAGCAACTGGTGGGGAATTAAAAATGGATGTAGATGCTATTGACTCATATAAAGAGGGTGATCCGGTAAAAATTGTGGCTATATATACTCTCTATGTTGTTGCTCCTAAATTGGGAAATTTTAGAAGAAAGATTCTAAATGTAGTTGAAGGTGAATCAGAAGGTCGATTTCCAGTTGATATTTATTGCGTTATAGATGGTCGCGAAGCCAAGGGGGTGAATAAAATTGACTTTTTGGAAACAGTAGCAATCATGCTAAAAAGTCCACGAGTTAAGTCCTCGATTGAAAACCTATTCCAACAAAGTAAGCAAAATAATAAAGAAAATTAGTTTTATAGTGGTTTGTATAGCTATGCTAATGATTGTTTTATTCATAATTATCTATCTATAAATTGTGAGCTCACGAATAGTTTATAAACCAAGCTTCTGCGCAGCATTGTGCTGCCTAACATCATCTATACGAGTGTAGCGACGAATCATCGCACTCGTCTTGTGCTTGGTTTGATTCATGATCTCCGAATCATCGGCGCCCGCTAGCTTAGCGACTGTAACGAAAGACGCGCGCAAAGAGTGGGCAGAATACTTGTCACCCAGGTAGCGCTGCACCACCGCGTTAATGGTTTTGTCCGAGAGCCGGTCTTGCGTCAAGCGCTGGCCCATCCGTAGCCGAACGAAAAGCGGGCCGGTTTCACGCTCAAGCACTCGCAGCCAGGCTTGCAGTGAGCGGATGGGGCAAACCTTGGCTTCGGGGGAGTAGAAGACTGCCTTTTCCTCGTGCTGGCCTAGCTGGTTGGTTTTGCTGCGCTCGAGTCGAATAACGAGCCCTTCCTCAGAGAACTCAAGATTTTCAATATTCAGTGCCGTCAGCTCCGAGCGGCGGAAGGCCCCGGTAAAGCCCAGTAGCAGGATGGCGCGGTCGCGCAGGCCGCTAGCGGTCGTAACGTCAATTTCGCGCACTAGGCGCTTAAGCTGCACCAGTGAAAAGGCCGGCGCTTGCTTTTGCCGCACGCCGTGCACGCGGCTAATGCCATCGAGCAGTATTTTAAATTGCTTTTCCCCGGTAGGCGCATCCAGGTTCCGGAGCACGTGCGCTTTCTTGATGGCGGCCAGATGACGCTGGATCGTGGCCATCTTTTTTCCGGCGTCGGCCAGATACGTCACGTAGCCGGCCAGCGTGCTAACGGTTGCGGGCAGCGGCTCCACTTGGTTGGCGTTGCACCAGTGGGCGAAATGGCGCAGATCGGAGGCGTAGGCCCGGGCCGTATTGGGGGCGCCCTGCAACCCAGCTTCGACGTAACGGGCCGTCTGCTCGGAGAGTGCCGACAAGGGAGCGGACGGAACGGTGAGCGCAACGGATTTCATAGGCGTCTACTTGGAGCTACGGCAGGCAAGTGGCCGGACTTTGTGGGAAGATGAACGAAGATACTGTTTAGTTCCGATAAGTAAACCTTATCAGAAGTAAAGTAAAAAGTAAATCACGGTCACGGTTTGCCGGATTGGCCTTGGTAGCCTTTCGCCGCACGACTGTTCGGCTATTCGGCGGCCGGCTTCCACAGCCTTAGCCGGCGGCGCTGCCAGAGTCGCACGGCTAGCAGGAAAGTCAGCAGCCCCGGAATCAGGAGCAGTAGAATCCAGGTATTGGCCTCGGGGTAGCTCGTGCCGGTAAGACCCGCCAGGTTCACCATGAAGTCGACGCAGTACCAGTAGGCCAGCCGGCCCAGACGCAGCAGCAGGGAAAAGATGGAACCGATCATGAGCGCGTAGTTTGCTGCTGGCGGCGGATGGCGCGGGCGTCGCGCAGTACGGCGTAGGTCAGGTGCAGCAACAGCAGCGGGATGCCCACCAGGAACACGAGCAGGTTGGCCAGCACGTACATCGGGCCGCCCCCGCCGGCTGACAGCACCCGGATAGTAAGCCCGTAGAGTGGGCGCAGCCGGAAGTAGGCCGGGCTGTTGGCTGGCAAGGCGTGCGGGCAAGCGTGGTCGTGGCAGTAGCGAGTGCAGCGGCCGGCTACCCGGGCCGCCGTGGGCGGGTGCGGGGCGGCAGAGTTAACGGCAAAGCCCAGCAGCAGCGGCAACAAGGCCAGCAGGAAAGTGAGCAAGAGGGGGCGGAAGGTGGGCAGCATCAGGCAGCAGGATGAATACCGGGGAAGAGCCAGTTTCAGGCTTCGGGCAAATATGGCTTCCCATCGATCAGGCACTCGAAGCCGCTCAGATCGTCGAGCCGGTGAGCCCAAGCCTCCCGGTGGGCCTGACTTCGGGATGCGGCCACTACGTGCACGGCCCGGGGTGGGAATTTCACGTCAGTGCGCCGCAGATACGCCGGCTCATCGAGGACTGTGGCCGGGCAAAAGCATGTCGCCCGCCACTCTACTTTATACAGCGCGTATCCGGAAGGCGGCTTGGCCAGCCCAACCTTGGAGAGCATATCGAGCGCACCGCAGTGCGTGCAGGTCATACAACCCACGCTGAGCCAGCTACCGCGCGTGTCCACGTCATGCACCTTGAACGGACGAAAATCACCGCAGTCGCCACACAGCCACTCGATCGCGATTTGCCCGGAAGGCTGCCGAATCCACTGTCTAACATAGGAACTCATAACGATACGGGAATAGAAAGTCTATCAAGGTCAAATATCGGCAATGGCAGGCATAACGCCAGCAATAACCTTTGTATCAGCAACTCACGCGGAGAACAGGTAAGACCAGGTCGGGCGAAGGGTAACAATAACGGCCTGGTGACCTTACCTTAGCATAGAGCACATCCTGGGTAACAAATCCGGGGTCTCGGGCTTACCTTAGTAGACCATGAACGGGTAACAATTCCTGAGCCCGGTAATATATTGGTATATGCCCGTTGCTAGGTGGTAACAAAACCCTCCGGCCCCGGCTATATTAGGACAGCACCACAGCACCGCGGAACCTGGCCAGGCGCGCTGCTTTTGCTCTACCTTCTTCTCCACTCCTTTTTCCTTTCTCCGATGATTTCAGCTCAGTTCACTGTGTTTTCCCAACACGGCCGGTTCGGCCTGCTCTGCAACGGCCAGGAGTTGCTGGCTCCCGAGTACGACGCTGTCTGGCCCTTAGGCCACGGATTCTACGGGTTTCGCCAGGAGCGTCGCTACGGCATCCTGGCTCCCGACGGCCGTATAGTGCTGCCGGTGTGCGTACCAGCCTGCTTTGCCGGCTACCGAATGCTGGATATGGGTCAGCAGCTGGCTTACGCCTCCCAGGGCTCGCAGCGGGGCCCGCGCGACCTGCAGCGCGACTTTCCGGGCTTGCGGCTGCACCAGGACATTCCCTACCACCCCACCGACTGGTGGGCTGAGCAGGCACTGGCGGACCTATGGGAACTCAACAGTCCGGGCCGGGAATCCCTGTTGCTGCCCGTCCGCTCCCGCCAGTTGGCGCTGCACTCCAACGGCACCTGGAGCTGGGAAGACCCTGAGGCGGACGCTGACCAGCTGGTGCTGTGCGGTACCGGTGAGGCTGGCGGTTTCAGCTGGCGCAACCAGCAGTCGGAGCTGCTGCCCCCCGATACGGAGCAGCTGCTCCGGTGGCAGGCCCGCTGCCAGCAGGTGCTGGCAAGCCTACAGAAAGAGAGCGACAGCCCCGTCCAACCGGTTCAGCCGGCTGCTCCGGACGCATGGCAGGAGGCTGACTACCACGAGCGGGCGCTGGATGCGGTGCTGAAACAGGCCGGCATCCGGGGACTGTTTATGGTTGACGACCTGGACTTCGCTGACTACGTGCCCTACGACGAGGATGAGCTCTCCCGGCGGTGCGCGCTGCTTGCTACGAGCACCTGGGTCAGTACGTTGTGCTGGATGAGGCCGGCCGGGAGGCCGCCGCCGAGCTGCTGCAGCTGGCCTGGCTCTGTGCCAACGGCTGCGTGGAGGTGGACTACGCCACAGGCTGGGCCCTGGTGGATGAGCGTTACGACTGTTGCGGCGACTTCGACCCCGTGCTGCTGGAGGAAACCACGCCGCTGGCCCTGTATACCTACTACTGCCTGCACGAGCTAGAGCCGCTGCTGCGCCGCTGAGCAGCTCCGGCAGCAGCCTTCACTACTCAAACCAGCTTTCCGGCCGGAGCGGGCTGAGCACGAGGCCTGCCGGCGCGCGGCCGGAGATCCGCTGATGGTAAGGCGAAATGAACACTTCCGCTACCAACTGATTATTGGCGTCCGTGACCCGGTAGCAGTCCACGGGATTATCGATGCCTGCCGCAGTGCGGGAGCCGGTGCGCCGCCACTCTACCGGGCGGCCATCGGGCAGGCGCAGACGGCGCAGGTACAACGCTGACGATACGATGCCGGCCACGGGTACGGGGTTGGTCGGCACTATGCCGAAGGGGCCACTGCCGCCGGGCACCTGGTCGGCATCATAGCCAACCACTCCTCCCGATTCCTTGACCAGCAGTGCAGTGAGTTGCTGCTCATCCTCAACCGAAACGGGCACGCGGGCGAACAGCAAGCTCAGCAGAGCCGTGGTCAGTTGGGCTGGGGTGAGGACGTAGCCGAATTCCTCACTCAGCACCGTGGCCCGGGAGTTGAGCTCCGCTGCCGAGCGGCAGCCGGGCTGAATCACGGACACCGCCCGTCGTATCAACTCCTCCATCTCATGATCCGGTAGTGTGTCGGGGAAGAGAACCAGCAGCTGCTGCAGGGCCGCCCGCTTCTCGGCAGGTGTATCGGGCAGCTGAATTTGGTCGGGGCTAATGGGGTCGCTCATGGGTAGAAGAGGGAAGTGACTCACTAGGCAGCAGCCTGTTTGCGCGGAGAAAATTGGGGAGAGTACGGCCGCAGGACAATTTCAGTCCACTGCCCGTACTGCTACGTGGAGCCGAGCAATGTTTGCCTTCTGTGCCACCGTGCGGAAACGGCCGCGCAGATTATTTGTCAGGTTTGAGGAGGGCGTTAGGTCACGTGCATTCCAGGGCAGTTCGATACTGGCTGTCCCGTCATGAAAGTGGCGGGTGATGGTAGCATATTTAGTCACCAAAACTTGCTGCAGAAACGCCTGTTCATCAACTTCCGGCCCGTCACCGATAGAATATGTGATGGGGTATGGTTTCATTCTCACCGTCCGCCGGGTCTTTGCACTTTCAGAGTTTTCTGGCTTAATCACCCCTGTTTTCTTGCCTTTCACCGGCCGCCGCACCACCAGCTCCAGCGGGGTTTCGGGAGCTGTCCATTCGCCCTGCAACTCCGTTGCCAACAGCAATGGCTCCAGTTCCAGCAGCACATCCCCGTATATTTCCTGAAAACGCTGTTGCACGTAGGTCAGCAGCAGAAGGTTTTCCCCAACATCCTGCCCACCCGATGCCTGCCACTTTTTGGCCGGGCTCAGGAAGTAGTTTGCCGGATGCGGCGCGCAGGAAATGTGCCACCATCTTTTGGCGGTGGTCAGAACTCACAGCCTGGGTTAGCCGATAAACCTTGTCCGGGTTACCCCACCAGTTGTACTCTCCCCGGGGAAACAATTCATCCACTGTACGGCGATAGTCAAACGAGTAGTGCGCATTGACGTGATGCAGATGGGACAACTTCCAGCCCCGTTCCCCAAAAGGAGGCGCTGTAGTCCATCCGAACGCCGATTGAGCCCTTTCCGGTTTTGCTAGACGGACAGAAACCGGAAACCGCCTATTTGCAACCGCTTCTTGCAACTCAGCCAATGTTGGCTTGTTGCCGGCTAGTACCTGTGCGAATATTAGTTGCGGTAAGTAATTGTCGCAGTAGGCATAGCCAAAACCGGTCGGATCAAGCGTGAGAAACCCACGGCGCAACCGATGATACTCCGTCTTGTCGGCGGAAGCGTAGCGACGCACAAACAAGATGGCGTCAGGTTGGGTCACGTAATTTAGCAGCAAACGATGCCAGTGCCGCACTACGTCGGCGGATGGCAACTGCGGTTTGATGAACGTATCGTACAACTCCCCTACGGTGTTGACAGTGACTTGCGGTATGTAAGGGAGTTGGCTCTCGGTTAGTTTGTTGGGAATCCAAGTCACGTGGTATAGGGTTATCAGATTGAACAGGGAAAGACACTCGTTTTGCTACTCCGCCGCCAATGCAGCCAGGCCGGCGTCGTAGGCATCCAAAGCGGCTTGGATGGCGGCGGGGTAGCATCCTGTTGGTTCTGGGCAGCGCGTAGCTCTGCCCGCAGCAGGGCACGACGCAACAGCCCGAACTCCGCCGCGTAGGCCGGGCACTGTGCCAACCCGGCCCGGCATAGCTCCCGGGCAGCCTCAAACACCGCAGTTTCCTGGGGCTGGATAAAATGGTAGCCGGCCGGTAGCAGCAGTTCCAGACAGGCTTCGCAAGCCTCCCCCAGGGCCGGGCCAGCCAGCTGCCAGGCCGCCTGGCTTAGCCACTGCGCGGCGGCCCGCTGCGTGCCCAGGCCGGCCGGCTCCTGCTGCAACTGTTGCGTGAACTGCCAGCGCAGATACTCCGGATCCGGCAGCGGCGGCAGAAGATTGGCCACGTCACCCAGCGGATATGGCCGCTCGTCTACCGTGACCTCCACCATTCGGAAAGGCACCCAAGCGCTCTGCTCCTGCTCCTGCAGGTCGTCGGACGAGTACAGCCGAAAGAAGGCATCCCGCTTCACCTGATAGGGCTGCTCGGTGAAGAAGAACCCGCAGGCTTCCCCGAAGTGCGTTTGTGCCGCCTCGGGCCGGCGCAGCCGGTAGGCCGCCCAGGCCGCGTGATGCCGCCAGCGGGTCTGGTTCCATTTGAACTGTGCCAGGTACAGCTCCTTTTCAACCGGACCGTCTCGTTTGGTCGATACCCGGGGTAGCGAACGGGCAGCCAGCCGTTCGTACTCAGCCAGCAGGGCGTTAAAATCTAGCTTCCCCTGTGCCAGCAGGCACCGCACGAGCAGCTCCCGGTAAGGGGCATGCAGGGATTGTCGGGCTACTATTACCAAAGCATCCGCCAGGGCCTTTTCCGGCAGGCCGTGAGCCAGATAATAGTCTGCCCGTTCAGCTAAGTACTCCGCAGTGTCCGGCTCCCTGAGGCCAGACCGCTCGAACAACGCTAGCGCGGAAATCCAGCGCTCGGCTGGTGGCTCCAGATCCGGGTTGGGAAATAGAATATATTGCTCTACCCGCGTAGCCCGCCAGTTACCCCGCAACGATGTACCGGCCTTTAGATCCTGCAGAGCTCCCCGAAAATCGTGCGCCAGGAAACGGATAACGGCGCGGCTTCCTGCCGCCCACAGCAGCGCCGGGTCGAGTGCCAGGGCAGCGTCTAGATCGGCCAGGGCCTTGTCGAGTCGGTCGTGGGCCAAGTGAAATTCACCCCGGCCAGCTAGGTACCGCGCGTTGGCCGGTTCCAGCACCAAGGCCTGGTCGTAGGCCTGCAGCCGCTGGGCCTGCCCCTCGCGGGAAACAGCGTAGTCGTTGTAGCCGTAATAGGCGGCCGGAAAAGCTAGGGCCTCGGCGTAGCGATACCAGGCGTCAGCCCGGCTGGGGTCGAGCGCCAGGGAGGCGGCCAGGTCGTGCCGGGCGTCGCCGTCGCCGTCGCTCAGCATGGCCCCGATTCCACGCCAGTACAGCTCGTCGGCCGTGGTGGCTGGGCTGCGGGTTGCCTGGCTGCCGGCCGAGAGGTCGATGTGCCCGTCCGTGTTGCTGACTCCTTTCCTGTTCAGCAGCAGGCCGTAGCGGGCCCACAGCTCGGCGGAGTCGGTCACCAGCACCACGGCCTGCTCGTAGCAGGCCGCCGCCGCGCCCCAGTTCTGCATCTGCTCGTGCTGCAGTGCGGTTTCGTACAGGGTTTGAACAGGCTCCGGAAATTTCGGCATGACAGATAGAAAGGCTGATTAATCAAACAGCGTATCGACGGGATGTAGCACGTGGACGTTGGCCTGCTGCTCGTAGTCGGCCAGCTGGTCTGGCTCCAGAAACGTAAGCTGGAGGTAGCTGAGCAACATACTTCTCGCTTCCGGACTGGGGCCAGCACTGATCAGGGGCGTAGTCAACCGCCGCCAATACGGGTTATTGATGGCATCGAGGCGGGCGAGTACGCCTTCCGCAAACTGCAGGATCGCTCCCTCCTGCAATAGTAGGTGGCTGCCATTGGCACGTTGCATCCCAATGGCGTGGCAGACGGGTTCGGCCGCAGGAAATGAGTAGCGGTGCTCTCCACCGGATTGTACATAACTGGTACAGCGGGTAATAATCGTAACATTTTCCGGTTCCGCGACCAAGCGCAAGCGGGTGATATGCGGCGTGATGAACGCCCGAGTAAGTGGGTCAGCCGGGAAGCTGTACCACTGAGCCAGCGCTACGGGAGGCTTGGATTTTGACATCAGAAAAAGAAATTAACGGGTAGATAATAGGGGCGCACGCCGCCTCAAGGTAACAGCGTAGCCCGGATGCAGGATACGGGTATCGAGCACGCCTGTCCAGGGTTCTTACATAACCTTTACCTGCTCTTGGCTTACAGCCAAATTGCTAGTTATGATTAGATGTCATGGCAAGGTAGAGCGCGTGGCGAGCAGACCGATCATTTCCTGCTGGTGCGCTTCAATAGCTGTAAGATCCCACGTGTTGCACTGCTGCATCATGAGTTGTTGCTTCAGGCTTTCTATTGCGGAAGACTTGTTATAATGCTCCGCCTTGGCTTTTGGCGAATAGTTGCTTAGCTCCGAGTTTTTGCTGGCGCTGATCAAACACAGGTTGCCGAATGAATTGAGGATTTTCTGATCTAGCGGATTGCTGATCTCGCCTTTGGGATTCTGCGGGTAAAAATGCTCTACTGAGCTACGGAACGTGAACTCAAACTCCTCGATGCGAGGAATCTGGTAATCCTTGCGCAACTCAACCCGTGATGTTTTCCAGATCAGGTAGTCCAGCCGGTTAAAGATGAAGTTCGGGACGTGCGTACCCTGGTGCAGCACATCTTCGTTCACGGTGTGGTTGACCGGTACCGCTTCGTTTGTAAAGATGATGGTGTGATAACTAAGGGGAGTCGTCGCGAACCGGTCGTAATAAAAGGCATCGGAGAGTTGCTCCAAATACCGGATATAGTCTTTGGCGACCAACCCGGGCCCCGTGGCGTGCAAAAAGCGCAGTACTCCGGCCAGCCAGTGCTTGTACGTTGCTTGGGGGAAGGAAACGTGAAACATGGCCAACAACATCACTGCTTGCCGGGTGTCGGCCTCGCTCTCAAAGGTGTTGCCAAAACGCTCGCTGTCGGAGGATGATTCTGGCTTAAGGCTCCGTAAGCGCCACTTATACTGATCGTGAGTATACTCACGCTTGATGACGTATCGATCCAGCAGCAGTCGGCATTTCAACAGGCAATGCAGAAACCCCTTCACGAAAGCAGCTTTGTCAGGAGTGTTCTGGAGTACTTTTCCAAATGAATCAATCAACTGGTTGTCATCCAGTGCAAGGTCACGGGCAGTATAGACCTTGAGCGTGAGCAGCAGAAAGTTCGGAAAGCTCACTACCGAGCCCAGGCGCGGCTCGCTTGTTTCTGCCTCACTGTTCGAGGCGCCTACCTGTTCCGGGCTGTCGAGCAGGTCGAGCAACTTGGCCCCCGATGTCTGCGGCGTGTTATCCGCCACCGAGCCCACTACTACCTCCCTGATGTGGTCAAAAGAGTCCGGCACGCGATCCAGAGCCCCGGAACTGCTGGTAAACAGTTGTGTCCGTAGCTGCGAATCAAAGGCTTTAACCATGTGCTGGTCCATGATGGAGCAGGCATCCCAGATCCGGGCACCAGCCTGCAGGCTCGCGGACTCCCCTTGCAGGTGACCAAGTAGCTGGGCCTTAAGCACCTCGTGTTTTTCGAGCTGCTCACCCCGGCTGTTCATAATTTCAAAGTAATGATTGAGGTCGGTATCGGCGGGCACCTGTACCTGCAGAATCTTCACCCGCTTAAGCAAGCAGGTATGGAATTGATCCGGACTGTGGTTGGCGTCGCTTCCCGCATGTCTCTGCTGGAGCTGTTTCAGCTCCCGGGTCATATCCAGATACGCCTGCTGCATGCGTCGGTCCTTTGCCGTGCTTCGCACGCTAGGGTCGCGATCCGCCAGCCGGTGAAGCGTGGCTGATGAATTAGGCCGGCTGTCGAAGCGCAGTCGGGAGGCGTGCGCTTCGGGTACGGAAAGTCCGAACTCATTCTGCAACACACTTAATAGGATGTTGAGCGTGGTGAGTCGCTGCTGGCCATCAATAACGGCCAGTTCATCTTGTCCGGCAGCAGGCCGGTGGTGCACAATCAGGTTGCCGATATAGTACGTGGTTGTTGCGCCGGTCACTTCCCAAATGTCCCGGACCAGTTGTGTTACCTGCGCCTCGTCCCAGGCATAGCTACGTTGATAGAGTGGCACGGTGTAGTTGTAGCGGCTGAACAGCTGCTCGATGGATAGTTCTTCTAGTAGTTCCATGGTCACGGTTACTCGATTGCTTTCAGGTCGCGGAATAGCTGCATAATCCCGTCTAGGTGAGCGACCGTACCTTCACTTCCTTTGTGGTTTACCGGGGTCAGCGACTTGGCAAAGAACTCCCGCGGGTCCGTGGCCTCCCGGATCAGGCGGATCAGCCCATCCTGGGCTTTAGCGTAGTTGTCGACAGTAACTGCCCGAACTGCTTTGTTTTCGAGCCGTAGAGCATATGCCCAGAGAAAAATTCGGACGACGGCCTCTTCTTCCTTATGGTCACCAAATTTATCCCAGTAGTAGAGTAGGCAGCAATCAAACAGATTACGCACGTACTGGTCACCTTGCCGGCCGCGGCCCCAGTAGTGCGCCAGCTCGTGCAAGATCCGCTTGGCCATTCCCCCACCCTGCCACGCCGGCACGCTGCTCCTGGGATCTCCCACCCTGGCTTCCAGCTCACGAATGCGAGCTGCGTACTGCCCAACGTACTCAAAAAAGCGCGCGCCGTTGAGTATTACCTGATCCAATTGGCAGGGATAGGGCATACGCTGCCGGTCAAGCACCCGGGCGTGATCCTGGTTGTAGCCCTGAACGGTTAAGTGGCACATGCGGGCCGCCTCGGCAAAAGGCAAGACTGGTGCAGAACCAATCGTGAGACCCTTGAATGTATCGATGCGTTCCTTAGTGAAGTGTAGCCCGGATCGGCCCTTGGACCAAGCCCGAATCTTAAACAGGTAGCTACTGAAGTACCGGGGCAAGTCCTCCGTTAGCTGCTCCCACTGCCCGGCACTGGCAATGCGCTCGGCCTCCGTGTTACTCTCCATCTCACGAAGATGGTAGGCTTTGAGTAGGTCGTGGGGCGCTAGATCTTTGCCACGCGTGTTCTGGGAATCAAAGAACTGAAAGGCCTCGGCAATGTGCTCCAATTCGAGATAAACCAGCTCACAGCGTTGAAAGAAGAAGTCAGCATCCTCGCGCTGAAATTCCTCCACGCGTTGTTGGATCAGCTGCGCGTTGCGGCGCAGATTGGCCTGGCTGATTGGATTACTGATGCAGGATTGGGCCAGGCAGAGATCAGCGGCTTGCTTACCTGCTGGAGTAGCTGCCGGGTGCCTGCGTAGTAATGCTGCCGCCAATAGGCTGAGGGTATACAGTCGCTGTTGGCCATCTACGACGTCGCGCGCTTGGTTAGAGTGCCCTCGGTCGTAGTGCACCACCACAGTTCCTAGGCGGTATGCACTCTTGTCGCGCTCGCGGTGGTAAAGGATATCATCGATAAGCTGATTTACTTGTCTGGTCGACCATTTATACGGGCGTTGATAGGGAGGAATTCTTAACCGCTCCTGGGAAAAAAGGAGTGTCTGCAGATTACTGATCTTTTTATGCATCAATGGTGGTTCACAAGCGTAATAAGGTTGCAGTAATGGCGTCGCGAAGCTTCGGGTCCACGTTTACTTCTTCGGCGAAGGTGGGCCACTGGTTAACGGTCTCGCTGATTTGCGTAATGATACTTTGGGCTTTATCGCCTGCGCTTCTCGACCGAATGGAGCGTCCGATAGTGAGCAAGTCATCGCGGGAAATACCCTGCCGCTTGCCGTTTACACTCAACGCGTGCTGGCTTACCCAGGGGCTACCGGGGCGGTAGGCGTGGCACACGTCGTAGGCAGGGGCTAATTCCCACGCGTGGCCTTGTCTCAGCCGAAAGGCGAAGTTCTTCGTGTGATCGTCACAGTTGCGCGCCATCACATTAAAGACCATCCGCCGGAACATCTGCTCCGCTTCGGGATAGGTAAGCGTAAGCTCCCGCATCGTTTGAAACAACTGCTCGTAGCTAAAGCTAGTCACGGCATTGTAGTCGAAGTGCTTGGTGGCGCACAGGGTCTGCACGTGGTGCTTGGTGCTGCCGCCTTCCCGGTCGAAGCGCTTGGTCATAAAATGCGCCCGGCCATTCTCTTCCAGCAGGCGGGAGGGCATCATCTCAATGCCACAGGCGCGGGCCATGTTGTAGTAGGCCATCTCCACCCGCCCGTAGCCGTGGGTAGCTCCCAGCTGCACATCACTCACGCCGTCGAGTTTGAGCAGCCAGTGTTCAAAACCCTGGGGCGCTTTGGTTTGCCCGGACTTTACCTCGCCCGTTTTTTCGTTGTAGGCAATCACCGCTTTGGGCCGAGCGCCCCGGCGGAAGTACCGATTTTCAGGATTTCCATCAAGGCCTTTTCCTCGCCCTGATTCATGTGGGCCAGAAACTCCTGTTTAGCGGCAAGCATCTTTTGCGCCACCGTTACCAAGCTGTCGATTTCGACGGAAAACGTATTCTTGTTTTCCTTTAGCGAGGTAGGCTCAAATTCCAGTGCCCCCATGCCCCGTTGGCCGATAAAGCAGAGCATCTCCACCGGATTCATGCTATCCGTTGGGCGGCCCTGCTGTGCTAGCCACAGATTGATGAGCTCATGGCCGTAGCGGTCGGGCAGCACATCAGCGAGCAGCCCGGGTAAGCCCTTAAAGGCATCAAGTCCGCTATCAGGTTTCTGGCGTAGTTCAGGGAAGGAGAAAATGGTCTGCGACGAGGTAATGGGCATCTTGAGCGGCGCCAGATCCACCCCTCGTCTTTTAAAGGTTGGATCGTACTCAAAGGTGGCGAGACCGGTCGCTTCGTCCCAGATAACGGCCCCCACGAACTCTCCCCAAATATGGATTCTAGCTGCTTGCATCGTTACCAATCGGTGTTGCGTTTCTTGCCCTGCGGCGCTTTACTGCCTGTGTCGCTTGGCCTTGCTCTAATGCGCTTGGTTTGTTCTAGCTTGGCAATGGCTAGCGGGCTGATTAGTGTGGGGACCGTGAACGCCTCCATGGTATAGAGCAAATCGAGCACCCGCAGTACCTGAATCAGAGTGGCAACGGTGACCGTTTGTCCCCGCTCCAATAAACTCAGGGTTGATCGACTGATACCGGCAGCGTGAGCAATGGCCTCTTGCGATTTGTTGCGGGCCAGTCGGTGGTGCTTCACAAAGGCCCCAATGTGTGCTGCCAAAGCATCATCACTCATGGCTGACCATTTATTGTAGGATATATCAGTCATAAGAGCCGGAAAGGGGTAGTTTTTGGATGGCTTATCATGCAAGATATATTTATTAGTGATGTATTGTAATAATGATTGATAAATCATGCAACAAAGATTAAATATAGACTTAATGCATGAAATGTCGGTCGAAAACACATACGATTGTACAGGAGTCAGATTAGAAGAGGAAGTACCTGTCTTCTGACAAGGGAATGGTTGGGAAGCCATGTCAAGGAGTGCAGGTAGCGAAGCTGTGGCCAGAACACTGGAACTAGAGAGATTTCGGGCGTATCCCAGTCAACTCTGCTGGGTACCCCTCCGCAAATGGGCTCGCAATAGGCTCATAAAGAACTCTCGGAGCTGGTTTGCTGTGAGTAGGAAGAAGCTGTAAAAACAAACGGGAGCTCTCCAGTACTTGCCTATTCTACAACTTAGTGATGACACTCTGCTGCGCCAAGAGAGTCGTCGGTAGTAGGCTGGGCCCCTAAGGCTAAAAAGTAGTACCGATTTATGGGCTCACCCCCTACCGGCACGTGGTCGTAATCCTTGAATTCAAGCCAGATTCGTTATTTTTTGAGCAACTGAATTGGCTCATTATTGGCTCATGCGGTAGCGTTTCATCTACCTAAGGTTTGATACGACCAAGTAGCAGAGTTCAACAATAGACTTACTTACGAGCGTGAACAGCCCTACAAGTACCAGTAGGGCCGGGGTTTGATCACCGGAAGGATTGTTGGCTCAATGCAAGAGTGCTACCGGTATTGCTCTTATTGGCTAGCTTTGCCGCCCTAAGCAGTTATCGCCGTAGCGCATGCAGGCCTTAAAACTTACCGATTTGCATCGTCGCCTCCGGTTAGCACCCAGCCCTACCAACCGGCTGGGCGGGGTGCACCGGCAGCCGCTGCCCATTCAGCAGCGCCCCGCGCTCTTTGTAGGCTCCCTCGCCTAACGTCCCCATTTGTTAGTTATCGGAACCTGTGGCCAGGACTGACAAGTAAGTATGAGCAGTCCTTATTGGTCTCGATAGGGTGACGATAGAAGCAGCTATCGAATAGGAATGTTGATTATCAATTTGCAAATTGCAAACCAAAAATCAGCTGACCGTAATGCGACAACATAATGGCATGCGCCCGCAGGATGTAGTCGTTCTGCTGAAGGTGCTGTTGCTGGAGGATACCATCTGGCAAGGCAAGGACTTGGCCACTGCCTTGTTCTTAAGCCCCACCGAAATATCGTTTAGCCTGAAGCGGTGCCAATACGCCCGGCTGCTGGAGGGCGCTGACCGGCGCGTGGCTCGGCGAACCTTTCTGGAGTTTCTACTCTACGGTTTACCGGTGGTGTTTCCCACGCAGCCGGGCGCCCAGGTACGGGGCCTCCCCACTGCCCACAGCGCCGCCCCGTTGCGGGAGCAGCTGGTAGCCGAGCAGCTGTACGTGTGGCCCGACGCAGAAAGCGACTGCTGGGGTAGCGCCATCGAGCCCTTGTACCCGCGCGTGCCGCAAGCGGCCAAAGCCGATACGCGCCTCTATGAGCTGCTGGCGTTGGTTGACGCGGTGCGGGTGGGCCGCCCCCGGGAGCGAAAACTGGCTGGGAATTTATTGAAAGCCTTTCTGTTGCCGGCTCATGTCTAATACGGCCAACCTGGCCGCGCTGCAGGCCGTGGCCCGGGCGCTGGGCCTTGCGGGAACGGGTCGTTTTCGTCGGCGGCAGCACCGCCGGTCTGTACAGCACTGCCGCCCGCGCCGCCGAGTCCCGCCCGACCATGGATGTGGATTGTATTATTGAGGTCATGCCCCGCATGGCCTACTACGTGCTGGAGGAAGAGCTACGGGCCCTCGGGTTTCGGCATGACCAGGAGTCAAATGTCATTTGCCGCTGGCGGGTCGCGGGGCTGGTGGTCGATGTAATGCCGGTCGGGGAAGACAATATCCTGGGGTTCTCGAATCCGTGGTATCCCGAAGGCTTTGCCCACGCTATTCCTTACGTGCTGCCCGACGAAACCACGATCCAGATTATGCCAGCGGTGTATTTTATCGCCACGAAGCTGGCGGCACTGCGCAGCCGCGGCATGAGCGACATCCGCCTGAGCAGTGATCTGGAGGACATCGTGTACGTGCTGGATAATCGCCCGGCACTGGGTGCAGAGGTAGCAGCCGCATCGCCTGCCGTACGCGCCTACATCGCTGCGGAAGTCAGCCGACTGCTGCTGCATCCGGAATTGCGCGA
Organism: Hymenobacter sp. 102; assembly: GCF_049949205.1. NCBI lineage: Bacteria > Pseudomonadati > Bacteroidota > Cytophagia > Cytophagales > Hymenobacteraceae > Hymenobacter > Hymenobacter sp. 102. The sequence continues at coordinate 10,209 of NZ_CP188173.1, read as the reverse complement.
AGCTATCGATTGTCAACTACCGTACGGGTCTGGTGACGAACGAAAGTTTATTATCGAGCGGCGGCTTCAGACCCTGACCTCCGTTGGGCAGTAGTGAACAAGTAAATGAACCTGAGGGAATGTTCCTCGGCATATAGTTAGTCCTGCTCGTGGGTGTGCAGAGTCATTGGATGTGCCATTGCGCGCGGTTAGGTAAGGCCTGCTCGGATAAACCAAGCTTATAAGTGGATAAGGGATTCAGGCTGGCTTTCAGCTTGGTAGCCAGCGTGACTTCACCCATCCCTTCCAGCAGAGCTCCCAGCAGAGCGCGTGTGGCCGGGTTGTAGTCCTGTGCCAGGCGAACCAAGGCGGCCTGCTCAAGTGATGGCAGTTGCTTTATCTGCTCGCGCAGGCGGAGCAGGGCCGCGGCCGGCGAGGTATCGGGCAGGCGCTTAATCTGCCGCAGGGCGTCGAGCAATTGGCAGAGCGGAACCTCCTCTGGCTGCACATCGGCCCGGCTGCGCACGAAGCGCACGCGCACGTTGCCGACTTTCTTCGGCCGCCCCGGCCGGGAGGTGGCAATCAGAATTTCCTGGGGCACCTGCGTGGTCAGCCTCAGACGGTTGAAGGCCGCTACGCCGGTGGGGTAGCCCCGCAGCTTTTTGCTGGAGGTTTGCAGCAGCACCTGCAACACCTGCTGCTCGGAAACCGGTACCGGGCCGAACCGGCTCTGCAGGGGGAGGCGGTACGTGCCTTTGGTGACCTGCTGCACCACGCCTTCCTGGCGCAGCCGGCTCAGGTTCACGGCCACCGTGCCCGGCGCGATGTCCAGGCTGGCAAAGTCCTGGTAGCGCACGAGGGCACCCGGCTCCAGCTGTTGCAAGCGGTTGATGATTTTCTGGCGGGCGGTCGTGGATTTGGTCACTTTTTCCATCTGCATGGGGCTGATAAAGATATACTAATTGTAAAGTTTTTTTACTGCAAAACATTACAAAGCACACGTTGTATTCCGGTGAGTAGCAGACTCAGGTAGTACTACGCAAAAAACCGAAACACCCGCCTGCTACCTTGTTAAAGACAACGGGAGGGTGTTTGCGAAGTGCCACACGGCGTGGAGATGCTAATGGTTGTGAGGGGCGTAGCGGTCCTGTTAAGGCTACCGGAAGCCGCGGGCGCGGAGCAGGTCGCGGTTGGACAGCTTGAGCTTAACATTACGTCCGCCCCCCTTTTCGTACACCTCGATAACCAGGTTTTTCTGGTCAGGAATGGTGAACTTCCTGAACACGAATACCTGCTGGAGCTTGCCGGCGGCTTCAATCTTTTTCAGGTTACCGTTATAGACGTAGGTGGGCGTCAGTTCAATGGCCTGCTCGGCCGTGCGCTTGGCCACCTTCTTATCCTGGATGTAGAACTTGACGAAATCCACGTCATACGTCACATTGGAGCGATTGCGCAGGTGCAGCGGGAAAAACAGGGTTTCCTGCTGGTAGCCCACGCTGCCCGCGCGCACGCTGAGCTGGTCTTTCGTGTCGCTGGCCGCCGAGCCGCCGCGTGCCAGCGCCTGCTTGGAATAGGCATCCAGGTTGCCCTGCGGAATGGGCGTGTTCGACAGGATGGCCTCGCTGCCACTGCTGGCCCGGGCAGTGGCGCTGGTCATCGTGCTCAGGTCCAGGCTCAGCACCTTGGGGTCGTGCTGGTAGTTGACAACGAACATGTACAGCTTGCCACCGGAGGTCAGCACGGTCATGTTGGTTTCGGTCAGGCGGTTGCTGGCCGCTTTCACGCGCACGATGTTGTCGGCACCCGTGGCCTTGGCGGCCAGAATGCCCGAGTTACCCAGATCGACGTAGGTGACCGGGTAGGGAAACACGAGGTGCGTGGTTTTCTGGTCCGAGACGTAGAGGGGAGTACGGGCAGCCTGGCCGGGCCGCGCTGGGCGCGCCCAGGTCCAGCCCCAACTGACGCGGGTTGCGCTGGTAGCCCACCACGAAGGAGTAAAGCTTGCCGCTGGCCGTGAGCACGGTCATGTTGGTTTCGCTGAAGCCGCTGCCAGCCGCCTTAACCCGCACGATGTTTTCCGAGCCCGTGGCCTTGGCCGCAATCAATCCGGAACTGCCCAAATCAACATACGTGACCGGGGACGGGAAAACCAGGTGGGTGGTTTTTTGCTCCGACACGAACAGCGGATACGTCGCGAGCTTCGCCGGCGCCGGCGCTACGGGCCGGGTGCTGGCCAGCGTCGTGGATTGAGCGAGGGTGGGCGCCACGGCCAGGCTGAGGGGCAGGGTGCAGAGGGCAAGGGCGATTCTCATAGTAGCTTATTTATCAATCTTCAACATGACCTGGTAGCCGGCTTTCAGGCGCACTTTGACCAGGCGGATTTTCTTCTGGCCGAGGCCCTTGACGGCAGTAACCGCGACGCCGGCCGCGGCCAGGGTGGGATCGGCGCTCATGGTCATGGCGTCGGCGGCGTTCAGGCCATCGGCGCCGGCCTGCTTGGCCGCGTCCCGGGTGATGGCGCCCGGAATGTGCAGGCCTTCCAGCCCGTCCACGTCGTAGACTTCGAGGGCCACCGGAAAGACCCGGTTACCGGTTTTCAGCGTTTCGATGCTGATGTTCAGCCGCTCCCCGGCCAGGCTGCACTTGCCGTAGATGAAGGTGTTGGCCGATAGGGTGCGACCATTGACCACGGCCGATTCCGTCAGGCGCATTTTCACCAGTGAGCCGCTGACCACTTCCTGCGATTCGTGAATGACGGCCGGCAGGGTGTTGGCATCTTCGGTAGCCGCATGGCCGTCATCCAAACCGGTAAACGAGGCCGTGCGCCGTCTGCCCGCGCCGCCCCCACCCAACCGGGAAACGACGGCATCCTCATCGACCACGTTAGCCCGGGTGCGGGCTTTTTTCCTGGCTTTGGCCACCACCGGCGCGGCCGGGCGGGCTACCCCTCCCCCACCGCTGTTGCTTTGCGCCAGCAGCTGGGCCATCTGCAGCTGAGCATCCTTCTCGGCCAGCTCCCGCTCGTGCTGGCTGCGCATCAGCTCCAGCTGCTCCTGGGGCGTGAGGGCGCCGGGCGCTGCCGTCGGGGCTGCTGCAGTGCCGGGCGCAGTCCCACCGTTCAACTGGGCCTGCTGGGCGGCAATGAGCTGCTGCTGGGCTGCCACCACGGACTTGTCCACCGACCCGTTGGGCCCGGGCTTGCCGTCGGCACCGATGGAGTAGGACAGGCCCGAGCCGGCCGCCGTATCGAGGCGGGCGTCGACCAGGCCCCGGTTGCGCAGGGTATCCACCGGGCTGGCGTAGGCTTCGAGCTTGCTGGCGGTGATGGAGCCTTTTTCGGCCGTGGGCAGGGTGGTGTTAAAGCCGGACGGTACGTTCTGGGCCTCGGCGGGCGCGCCCTGCCCGCCGCCGCCCAGGTAGAACATAACGGCCAGGAAGGGGACGCCCACCACCGGCAGGAAGGTGGCCATCTTGCGGGTGCGCAGAAAGTGCGCGTCATGCGGTTTGGTTTCCATCGGGTAGGGCTTAGCGGGGCTGGGTGCTGAGGTCTTCGTTGCGCAAAACCCGCCAGTTCTCCATCAGGAAGCCGTGCGGGTTGTTCTCCGAGCGCGTCACGTCGCGCAGGGAGCATTCCGAGAGGAAGTTGCGGGTGGTCACCGAAGTGGCCCGGATGACCCGCTGGTGCCCGTAGCACCGCGCCACCAGGGGGCGCGCGTTGGTTATCACCACGCTGTCCACGCTCATTTCCAGGCTGATGTTGGCGGCAATCAGGTCGTTGTAGAAGCCCTTCTCCTTGAAGTTCTCGTACTGCCGCTTCGCGGAGTTATCGGCCAGGTACAGCGCCTTGTTCACGTTGCTGTCAATGGCCTTCTGGTCGGGGTCCAGGGTGAAAAACAGCTCGTGGAAGCGCGTGACGTGGGCGCGGGCCTCCACCGGCCGGTTGGCCCGCGCATCCCGGGCGCCGGCCGTGAGCAGCTGCCCGCCTTCCAGCACGTAGATGCGATTGGCGGCCGCGGTGGTGGTCTGAAACGCGAAGTAGGCAATGGTGCCGGCCAGCACCAGCACCGCCACAATGAAGAGCAAGGCCAGAGTCTTGACCTGCTGGAAGGCGGAATCAATAGTTTTCAGGGATGCGAACATGACTAGGGAGGGCTAGTGAGAGGATAGGGAGCGGGTCACTCAGCTTTTGCGGCTGAATCGTTCGCGCAAGGCCATGCCGGCCCGGTGGCCGAGCTCCTCACTGCGCGACATGTTTTGGGTGGTGGCCCAGCCGGCTGCGCCCTGAGCCACGCCCGCGCTGGTCCGAAGGCCGGCCCCGCTGGCTGCGCCCGCTATGGCGGCGGTGGTGGCCGTGGTGGTAGTGATAAACGAAGTGGCCGCTCCACCCACACCCGAGCCGTCAATCAGCATATCCGCCGCCTTGGGGACGCAGATGTACCCGACGATGGCCAGCACGAGCATACACAGGTAGGCAATGTCAGCCGACTCCACACTTCCGCCGGCGCTGAGCTGGCGGATGTTCTCATTGAGCATTGTTACTTGGACGTGGGCCAGTACCGCCGCATAAATGTTGGCTACCGGCACCCAGAGCGAAATCGTGAGGAAATAGCCGAACCACTTCAGGAGTCCCCCGCCAAAGCCCGGAATGATAGCAATGCCAAAGGCTAGCGGACCGGCGACGCTGAGCAACACCAACAGGAAAGTGGAAATGAGGCTAATGGCTAGCTTGGCGGCCAGTGCCCCCAACTCAAGAATAGATTTAGTCCACTCCCGGAAATTCTGGCCCACGCTGTACTGGACCTGATTGAACGCCAGACTGGCCTTGCGGCCCACGTCCAGCGCCCCAAGCTTGCCCAGCTCCTTTTCGTAGTCTTCGTTGATTTGCATGTCGGCTTTGGCTTTCGCATCGGCGGCCAGACGGTCGCGCTCTGCCGTGAGCCGGTTTACTTCCGCCAATTGCCCCATCCGGATAGCATCGGTGCCATGGGCTACGGACATGGTGATGCCGCGCAATGCACCGCACAGGGGCACGAACAGCAGGATGGCCAGACCGATAGCAAACGGCCGCAGCAGCGGAAACAGGTCGATAGGCTCGGCCCGGGCAATGTTGCCCCACACCTTGCTGCTGATGTATAACAGGGCTCCGATGCCCCCGATGGCCCGTCCCAGGTTGATGAACAGGGAGGTGAACGAGAGCATTTCGGTGTAAATGGCGTCGAGCTTCTGCTCGTACACGGCCATGTTCAAATCAATTGCGGTCGGGTCCATGCGGGCAGTGTTAGAAGCGGAGCGAGAGATTTACTTAGCTACTTGGGCATATTCCCCTTCCCCGGAAATCAGGAGGTGGTTTTTCTCACCCAGGTAGATGATGTCCATAGCTCCGAATCCGGTGTTGACGGTGAGCTTGTGATTGTCCTTGTCATAGGTGAGCGGGTATTCTTTTTTACCTTCCAGCAGCGTCAGATTATCTCCGCGCTCCTGGATAGTCATATGCGGCCGCTCGGGGCTATCTAATGATTGCCATTCACCCAGAAACTGGGCTGTTTCGCTGTTGGAGGAACACGAGGTGAGCAGCACCATTGTCAGGGCGGCAACTGCTGTGAGCAATTGATTTAGCTTGCTTTTCATCGGATCGAAAGTGGAAGTGAAAGGAAAGTGTACCCCCTAGCGGGCAGTCATAAAAGCATTTACCGCTTCCCGGTCCCGCACCTGCTGCGCCTGGTGCTGCGCGATGGCCCGACACTTGTTGCTGAAGTAATTCATCAAATCGTGCTGCTTGCTGATGCGGTCGGCGATGTTGTCGATAAACTCAATGCGCTCCGGGTCGGTCATCTTCGCCTTGTTCGCGCTGAGCACCCCGGCCAGCTCCCCAAGCAGGGCCACGTTTTCCTGCAGGATGGTTTGGTAGACTGTAGAGGCTTCGCTGAGCTGCGCGGGCGTGAGCCGCTGGGCCCGCAGCTCCGGAATGGCACCGGCGAACTGGTTAATCATTTCGCCCTGGTGCGTATAAATCTCCCGTACCCGGCGATAGTTGCGGACCCCAGCGCTGATTTGGAGCAGGCTGCTGTACCATTGGTCGTGCAGCTGCTGGGTCTTGTCGACGATGCCTTTAATCTGGCCGCTCACAGCTTTCATGTCGCCGGCCAGCTTCTTGCCCTGCCCCATCAGGGTAGTAGACACGCCCTGGTGGAAAATCTGCTTGCGTGAGCTTTGCTCGGCTACTGGAGCCGATATAACGGCCTGCGCGCAGGCTGGGCCCGCCAGCAGGGTCAGGACCAGGGTGAGCATTTTGGAAATTGCTTTCATAGAGGAGCAAGTCAGGGGTGAGTCGGCGGTTAGCGGGCGCTCATCAGCGCGTTGAGGGCCTGCGTATCCTGAGCCTTCTGCTCGGCTAAGTGCATCTGCACGTAGTTGCGCTGCGTGTAGTAGTTGATGAGGCTCAACTGGTCGGAAATCTTCGCGTCCAGCTTGTCGATGAAGCGCATCCGTTCGGCATCCGTCATCTTGAGCATGGCCGGGCTGACGATGGTTTGCAGGTCCGAAACGGTGTTGGCGCCCTCCGTCAGCATTTTCGAGTACACGCTGGTCATAGTGGAAAGCTGCTCCGGCTGCACAAAGGGTGACTGCCGCAGGGTTTCAATGGCCGTAGCATAGGTCTGGATGATTTGGCCCTGCTTCTCAAACACGGACTGCACGCGCCGATACGTGCGCACAGTCGTGCTGACCTGCTGCAGGCCGTCGTACCAGGTCTTGGCCAGCTGCAGGTTTTCTCCGAGAATACCTTGGTTAGCTCCTGCTCCTTCACGCCGGCCTTTACCAGTACGTTAGCGGCTTTGGACAGTCCCTTCATGGTATTTTGCAGGCCGGTCTGGACGCCGGACTGTACTTCCAGCACCGGGGCCGTTACCACGAGTTGAGCAGAGGCCTTTGTGGCACCGAAAGAGAGGATGGCTAGGCCCAGGATGGTGACTTTCGCTTTCATCGTTTTTTCCCTTTTGTTGATGGTGAAGCCCCCTACCCTTCGCGCAGCTCGGCCGCGAAGAGCTTGATGGCCGTGGGCATGTCGCCGGTCTGGCGCAGCTTCTCGAACAGCCGCACTTTCTCGGTTTCCTCGGTGGTGTAGGTCACGTATTCTTCCTTCGACACCTCGATGGCGTACACCTTCGACACGACCCCGCCCAGCGAGATGAACACCTCGGTGTAGCGGCCGCGCGCGGGCTGGTTGTCGCGGTTGATGCTCAGCACCAGGTCTTTTTCCTTGGGCGTGAGCGAGAGCAGCCTGAATCTCCTCGAAGCGGTTGATGAACTTGCGCTGGTCGAGCAGAATCTTGCAGTCCGAGTTGTTGATGATGGCGTCCTTGACAATCTCGTTGCCGATGATGTCGTCGATTTCCTGCGTGACCACGATGGCCTCGCCGAAGAACTTGCGCACCGTCTTAAAGAGGTACTTGATGTAGGCGGCCATGCCGGGCGTGGTTAGCGCCTTCCAGGCCTCCTCAATCAGAATCATCTTCCGTACCCCCTTGAGCTTGCGCATCTTGGAGATGAAGGTTTCCATGATAATGAGCGTGACCACCGGAAACAGGATGGGGTGGTCCTTGATGTTATCGAGCTCGAAGACGATGAACGGGGCCTGCACCAGGTCCAGCTCCTTATCGGAGTTGAGCAGGTAATCGTACTCGCCGCCCCGGTAGTAGGGCCCGAGCACGTAGAGGAAGTTGTCGATGTCGAAGTCCTTCTCGCGCACCTTCTCCTCCTCCAGCACCCTGCGGTAGGTGCCCTTCACAAACTCGTAGAACGTGTTGAAGCTGGGCTGAATAGCCGGGTTGGCTTCAAGCATCACGTAATACAGGCTCACGGCCGTGGAGAGCGACACGTACTCGGACTGACTGACCGCTTCGTCGTCTTTCTTCCAGAGCGCCTGCAGCAGCGTTTTGATGCTTTCCTTCTTCTCCACGTCGAGCTTGCCCGAAATCAGGAAGGGGTTGAAGGCAATGGGGGCATCCTCCTCGTAGGTGAAGTACACCCCGCCCAGCTCGCAGAGGCCTTTGTAGGAGTTGCCGGTATCCACCAGCAGCACGTGGGCGCCCTGCTCGTAGTACTGGCGCACCATGTGGTTGGTGAAAAACGACTTGCCCGAGCCCGAGGGACCCAGCACAAACTTGTTGCGGTTGAAGATGACCTGCCGCTTCATCGGCTCGTCGGAGATGTCCACCAGCGGGCTTGCCGGTGAGGCGGTCGGAGAGCTTGATGCCCTTGGTGGCGCCGGTGGAGCGGTAGTTGGTTTCCGAAGCCCAGAAGCAGACGGCTTGCTCAATGAAAGTGTAGAAGGTTTCCTCCGCGGGAAAGTCGCCGGCATTGCCCGGAATGCCGCCCCAGTAGAGCGCGGCAATGTCCACGGTGTTCTGCCGGGGCTTGCAGTTCATCTGGTTGAAGGCAGCATTGACCAGCTTGCGCACCTCCGTCAGTTCCTCCTCGCTCCTACCCCAGGTCAGCACGTTGCAATGCACCCGCACCGGGCGGCGCTTGTGGGTTAGTAGCTCGTTGAGAAAGGCGTGGTAGTACTCCACGTTGATGGCGTTCTGCCGGGAGTAGAGCGAGAGGGAGGTGAGCCGGTCCTTCTTCTGCTCGAAGGTTTTCACCGTTTTCTGGGTGTTATCCAGAAACACGTACTGGTTCAGGATGTGACTGGTACCCAGCAGCAGCCCCAGCGGTGCGGCAAACGAGATGGGAAAATCCGAGTACTCGGTGCTGTAGGCCTCGTAGCGGATGTCGGTTTCCACCGCGGTGGGCAGGTCATCGAGGTTGGCCACCGAGAACATCTGGCAGAACTCCTGCCCTACCTTCAGCCCATTGGTCAAATCCAGGTCCACCTGCAGGGCCTGGTCGGAGAGGTCCAGCGAGAGGTACTTTTCCAGCAGCCCGGCCTTTTCCTGGGTGCCGGCCAGCTCATCGGAGGTAAGCCGGTGCGAGCGGATAAAGGGGGCGTTGGTAGGCCCCACCTTCCAGCGTGCGCACGAACTGGCCCACGCTGTCCAGGAAGCTTTCCAGCACCTTCGTGTCGAGCATGTCCTTGGGCACGATGTGGCGGCGGGCCAGCAGCCCCGAGGTGCTGCCCCAGTTGGGCCGCTCCGACGAGGTTTTGGTGATGTAGAGGTAGCAGAAGTGGTTCAGGAACGGACGCTCGTTGAAGTGCCGCTCGTAGGCAGCGGAAAGCAGCGTGCGCTCGGCCTCGAAGCCCGGGGCGTACTTGTCTTCCACGTACCAGTCCTGCTTGTGCACCACGCAGTGGTCGGGCAGCAGGCGCACAGCCTTCACAAAAGCCGCCTGCAGCTGGGCGTAGTCCTCGCGCGAGAGGGTGAAGATTTCCGGCAGCTCCAGGCGGAACGCCACCGTCACGTCCGCGTTTTTCGAGACGAGGCAGTCCTTTTCCACCTTGTAGATGGGCTGCTTGGATTCCAGGAAACGGAGGGCAGAACCTTATTGCTCATGGGCAGGGGAAAAGCACTCGCACCGGCCGCTACGCGCGGCCGGGCGGGTCCTGGTTGAGGCGTTGGAAAAGGCGGCTGTGCCGGTTGGTGATGTAGCGGGGCGCGGCGCGGCGGGCGGCAGCTTTCATCAGCCCATGCTCGCCGAAGCGGCGGTTTAGGGCGAAAACCCCGGCCCACATGCCGCCCCCGGCCAAAAAGGTGAGCAGCACGGTGGGTACCAGCGGCACGCCCGCCAGGTAGCAGGTCACGAACAGGGCAAACACCAGCCCGGTGCCGGCCACCAAAAGTAGATGTTGCTGCCCACCAGCCCCTTGAATTCGACGGGTTTGTTGATGCCCCGGTTCAGGTCGTAGACGGGCATGTCCTAGGGGCTTACAGGAAGAAGGAGCGCACCACCGTGGCCACGATGACCAAGAAAATCATCGAGCCAAACCACGACACGGCCGTTTTCTGGGTGTCCTGGTCGCCGGAGTTCCATTTGCTGTACACCTTGATGGCGCCGACCAGGCCCAGCACCGCCCCAATGGCGTACATGAGCTTGGTGAGCGGGTCGAAGTAACTGGTGACCTGGGTAGTAGCATCCTGGATACCGGCCGTGCCGTTGCCGCCCCCGGTCTGGGCATAGAGCAGGTGCGAGCTAAGGAGCAGGGCCAGGATGGCCAGCGAGGTACTAAAACGCTTCTGGTTCATACGAAGGGGAAAGAATGAGACGTAAGGGATGGGCGGGCCGGGCACTACA
>NZ_CP188172.1:3447500-5190983 GCF_049949205.1 Hymenobacter sp. 102 | reverse complement strand
AGGTAACCGGTATCGAGTTCACCATACCACGGGAAGAACGGCGCACTCGCAAGGCCTTAGCAGCAGCTGCAGCAGCTCCCGTGGCAGGGGCACCGGCCGCAGCTACCGACCGGTTTGCTGAGTGGTTGGCAGACCAGGCCCCGAACCTGCAAAAGGCCTACGCGGGCCTTGTCAGCACCAGTAACCGCAGCCAGGGGGCCAATCATCTAAGCCAGGCCGTGGCCCGCAAGATTGTCGAGTACGTGGCAGGGCAGCCCGAACTAGAGGCCACACTATACAGCGCACGGCACCGGATAGCCACCACTACGGAGCCCGTGAAGGATAAGGCCGGGTACTCCTATGCGCAACTCGTTAAAGCTTTGGGGAGGGACTTCCGATAGGCATTATACGCTGTAGTGTCGTTTACAACCTTAGTTATTATTCAGGCCCAATATGTGCCCAAAGGCCATAAATGCCCATAATCCAAACATCAGAAGTGTTATATCTGGTGCCGGCTTCTTTCTGAGCAACGCTATTAACTGCGTGATTCCAAGTGCGATTAACGGCAATGCCATAAACTGGATTGCCACTCCTACTGCGTTGCCCCAAGATGCTGCGTTACCTGGTACTCCTCCGTACTGGTATACAAATGCACCTAGACTAACTGCCATAGAGAGCAACAACATTAGCAAGACAGATTTCTTCGGAGGCATATGATATAGCATTGTTTCGTCTGACAATATGAGTCTTTTCCGAATACCAATCCCGATAAAGTGCCATGTGTAGATAATCTCTCGGACAGGACATAGGCAAGGCACCGCATATAACTAGGATTATGTTAAGTCACTTTCCAAAGACCCGGCCCGGCCCGGCTGGGCTCCTTTTCGGGAAACGTCCAAATACTGAACAAGTGAGATTTGCAAGGCCCGGTCCTATCTTGTCCGGTAGGGCCTCGCGCGCGCGTGAATGGTCCGAGAATACCCGGTGCCGACCGGCCGGTGGGCGGGCACCTAGTAGCGTTCTAGCAGCTGCAGCAGCTGAGGGGCCGCCGCATCGGCCTGAACCTCCAACCGCAGCAGGCGGGCGTACCAGCGCGTAGGACGCCCCCGGTAGTGGGTTTTGCGGCCTTTGCGGTACTCTTTCTCCCACTCTCTATCCACGGCGAAGTATTTGCCCATGCCCCGGAACCGTTTGGGCTCCAGCTGGGAATCGTAGTACAGCCGTTCGGGGCCGTAGGCCAGGCGGTGGGCGAAGGTGCCCGTACCGGCGCGCAAGTAGAGCACCGTGGCCCGGCGTCCGGATACTGGGCACACCATGTAGAGCCGCTGGCCACCGTTGCCCGGTAGGTTGCTGGCCACTGATTCGAGTTCCACCCGGTAGTCGTAGGACGTGGCCCCGTTCACCGTGTAGTGCAGGCGCAGGTACCGGCCGTTGTTGTGGTTGTGCACCTCTAGCCCGATTCGGCCGGTTACTTGCCCCCGACTTGACCACGTGAGGGTCGTTGCAGTCGAGGTACCCGGCCGCAGCAGGCCGGAGCGCAGCAGGTAGGCCAGTTCCAGCCGTTGGGTTTCGTCGGTCGTCGTCGGGAAGTTGGGGCGTCTAGGCATCGGGGAACGTGGCCAGCGGGCCGGAGCTGCCTACTTGACAACCACCCTACAAGTTAGCCGAAATCCTTAGGGAACGTGTCTGTTAAGTAAAGTTTCGGGCCGGACTTTTGGGGTTGAGTTTTGCACGTGGGCGGCCGGACCTCCCCTCTGCGGTGGGAGCTGACAGCGGGCAAGGACTACACCCACCCCTGGGTCGGTCGTCACCGGCCCCCCTTTAGGTGAATTTTGGACGTGTGAGAAAACGGCACCCCGTAGCGGTTGGCCCGGCCCGGTCGGGAAGGACCACACCCACCCCTGGGACGGTCGGCACCAGGCCAGCGGGCGCGCCTCTGCATTGCCTGAACTTTGCAGGCTGGGCACCATCAGCTGAGAGTGCCGAGGCCCGGCCCCGACCGGCGCAGCGCAAGGCCAGCCGGGCGGGCTGGGCAGCGCAGGCAGTAGGTGTGTGGCACCGGTTGAGGCCAGGCAGAGCAGTAGTGTAAAGGTCGGAAACCGTGGGCAGTCAGCAGGCCGAAACCCGCCGAAAGTGCCGTATTTATCGGCTGGCAGGTCGGCACCGGCCGCACGGGTACCGGCCTTCCTTCGTGGCAGCAGCAACCGTGGCCCGGCGTAGCGGCGTGGTGCACCAGGCCAACCCCTCACACCGGGGGCTGACGTGGTAGGCATAGGACCGGGAACCCTGACAGAGGTACACCGACCGGACAGGCAGGGCGCGCGCACCGTGGCCAGCTGGAACCGGGCGGGCGGGCGTCTGCAGCAGGCAGAGCAGGGCAAGTGGCAGGCAGGTGAGAGGCATCGTGTAGACTGAGAGGGACGGGCCGCACACCGTGGCCAGCATCGTAGGCCAGGCCAACGGGCCGCAGGTCGGGGGCGGTTTTTGGGTGTGTCGTTGTCAGGCTGCGAACAAAGGCAGGGTGCCACCTATGCGGGCCTCCCGTGCTTCTACCTTGCGGCGGTCGGCTAGTCGGGCGTTGCTGTCCTCATTCCGGCACCGTTTGGCGTGTTGCGCGCCGCGTTCCTTTGCGCTGCAGAACTTCGCGTTCGGGTTGCCCGTGTTGATAGGCAGGCCGCACGTGTGGCAGTACCGCTGGCCAGGTTGGGCGGGGCTCACCTCCATCGGGGCGGGGGCGTGTTGCGGGCCTCCATCGACGGGGCCACCAGCTGAGGGTGTACGCACCTGCATACTGCCTTCCGTCTGTTCGCTCGCTCCTTCGTCGTCGTCTGACTGAACCACCGCCAACGGGCGGGCCTGCCATCCATCCTGCCTACCAGCCTGCCATCCTTCGCCCGCTGCAGCAGGCAGTAAGAGGGTTGTGGGTGTGTGAGGGTGTGTACCGGTTTCCAACTGACTTAACGTGTGGAAAAAGGTACATTCCCTGCCACCCTGGGACGTGGCCAGGGACGCCCCTACGGCCGCGCGGATAGTGTCCCCATAAATGTCCGTTTTCGTCCGTTCATCATGGGCAGCTCGCAGACGTTTATAATCCCTGAGGTACTTTTTGTACGTGTTGGGATGCACGTTCTTCTTGAACTCCTTCCGCCATTCCATACTGCCACCCGACTGCAGTAGGCTCATTTCCTGAGGTGCCAATCCGGTGAAGTCTAACGGCCGTTCCCGCACTACTTCGCTGAATACTTGTAGCAGCGTAGCAGCTGCAGCAGCGTAGGTGGCAGGCGTTGCCAAGTCTGCCAGCGTTACGGTGCCTTTGTCCTTACCCAGCAACGCCGACACAGCCCGCGCACGTCTGGCAACTACTTCGTACCGGACTTTATTGGGCACTGTTACTAGGTAGCCTTCCTGGGCAGCGTATTTGGATTGGTCGTAGAACTTCACCCACATATCGGCGTGGGTGCTCACGTGTTCCAACGGTCGGGCGGCTCCTTTCGTGGGTAACACTATGCTGAAACTACTCCCCTTGTGGTGGCGCAACGATTCTAGGAACGCACGAACGTCCGAGGTTAGCCGCGCATCTGCCGACAGTTCCAGCCTACGTGTTTGCAGCCGTTCAGGGGTTAGCCCCACCCATTCGGCTAGCTCTTTGACTACTTGCCCGATTTGCGTGAAGGTCAGCAACTCGTTGTTGTGTCCCTGCAGAAAGGCAGGTAACGAGCCCTTGACCTGCAAAGAGCATTCTGACAGATTGAGTATAACCGTCTGGCCTCTTTGCCCATACACCTTCACCCGTTGGAATTTATCGACTATGCCGTTAGAGCTGGCCAGCGCAGCAGAGGCCAGGACTGTATCCATTTCATCGGGTTGTAAGTCGGCATAGTGGGAGGCATAGTCGAACATCGAGGCATCGGGACGCCCTGCCTGCAAACAAGAGGCCCCCGATACGCAGGTAGGAACTACGTAGCCGGGGGCCGGGCCTCAGTCTGCAAAGCAAGAGTGAGGATGATACTACACACGGCTTCCTACACCGTGGCACCTATTCAAGACACAATGCAAATTTACGAAGAATACAAGTCAGTTCACGGCCATTCTTGCTACTTCTTTTAGTCAGATATATATATCTAACGATATTAGCAGCGCGCCCCCCGGTGAGTCTGGCTTCGTGTTTGTTCCGCGCCGGTCGCGCCGCCCGATTCAGCCGAGGGTAATTCCCACCCTAGAAGCTAATCGGCCCCGCCGCTGGGCACCGGCACCTGACCCCCAAAACCAGGCCCAACCAGGCCCGAAAACCGGCCAAATTCACCCCGCGAAAGAGGGTATTTCCCTTTTTAGAGCTTTTTGATACTTATAGTTCTTTCTTTTTAAGGGCTCGTAACGCGCTGGCCTTCAATCTGTAGTGAGCCCAACTATGTACAACTCGGACGGTCTATTATGTACAACTCGGACGGTACCCCCCCGCGCAACTATGTACAACTCGGACGGTAACTATGTACAACTCGGACGGTAACTATGTACAACTCGTTTTTCGAGTACACAATAGTATATTGCAGGGCATACGAACAGACCAAAATATGCCTAAACCAGCTATCCGATTCGTCGCCCGAAGGTCAGAGAGTATCACCCGTACCGACCGTATCATACTGCAGCGTATCACGCTCCACAAACGCCGGTCGGAGTGTTCGACGGGCATACTCGTAGAACCTGACAACTGGGACAGCGCAAACCAGCGGGTACTAGGCCAGGGGAGTGAGGTTGAAGAACAGAACAAGGTGCTGCAAACCCTTCGTTCGCGCGCCCTGCTGCTGTATGAGGCCCTGAGTGCAGGCGGGCAACCTGTTACTGCTGCAGCCATCACCAACGCCCTACGGGAAGGGGTACCGGTGGAACGGATAGAGGCCCCGCGCGGGCCGTTGTATGAATCAATACGGATTGAGCAACCACAACCGCTGCAGCAGGTTCCGGCGCAGCTGGGCAGCAGCAGCGACAATCTTGCCCGGCGCAGCAATACGGTTGCCTTCCAACACAACCACCTAATCCGGACGCCGCTACGGATGGGAGAGGTAGAGGCCCGCATCTTCGTCGAGGCCTTACGCGGCATCAACCACGGCTCGCAAGGCGACACAGCATTACCCCCGATAGATATACCGGTGTCTGCCGTACTGGGCAACAATGACGGAGCCGAGGCATACGCCAGGGTACGCACGGCCTGCAAAGGACTATTCGAGAAGGAACTCGACTTACTACAGGCCAATCCTAGAAGGCCCAATGACTTCCACAAAACCCGCATCGTGTCGGACTTGGAGTTGAGCACCGGCACCGGGCGGATACGGGGCAACTGGGCACCAAAAATGCAGCCCTACCTAATCCAGCTACACGAAGCGGGCAACTTCACCAGCGCGAATATTGCCACTCTGCTAACGCTTTCCCCCAACGCCCAACGGTTGTACTGGATACTGAAAAGCTACGCGGGCATTGGCACCAGGGACGCCGTACTTTACCAGGAGAGCCTAGACAACGTCAAACGGCTGTTATTAGAAGATGCGAACCTATACCCGGTCTTTGCCGAGTTCAAACGCCGGGTACTTGACCCAATCGAGCAAGAGTTCAAAGGGTCGGATGTGGCCTTTCCTATGAGGTGGAAACCCATCAAAACAGGCAAGAAGGTAACCGGTATCGAGTTCACCATACCACGGGAAGAACGGCGCACTCGCAAGGCCTTAGCAGCAGCTGCAGCAGCTCCCGTGGCAGGGGCACCGGCCGCAGCTACCGACCGGTTTGCTGAGTGGTTGGCAGACCAGGCCCCGAACCTGCAAAAGGCCTACGCGGGCCTTGTCAGCACCAGTAACCGCAGCCAGGGGGCCAATCATCTAAGCCAGGCCGTGGCCCGCAAGATTGTCGAGTACGTGGCAGGGCAGCCCGAACTAGAGGCCACACTATACAGCGCACGGCACCGGATAGCCACCACTACGGAGCCCGTGAAGGATAAGGCCGGGTACTCCTATGCGCAACTCGTTAAAGCTTTGGGGAGGGACTTCCGATAGGCATTATACGCTGTAGTGTCGTTTACAACCTTAGTTATTATTCAGGCCCAATATGTGCCCAAAGGCCATAAATGCCCATAATCCAAACATCAGAAGTGTTATATCTGGTGCCGGCTTCTTTCTGAGCAACGCTATTAACTGCGTGATTCCAAGTGCGATTAACGGCAATGCCATAAACTGGATTGCCACTCCTACTGCGTTGCCCCAAGATGCTGCGTTACCTGGTACTCCTCCGTACTGGTATACAAATGCACCTAGACTAACTGCCATAGAGAGCAACAACATTAGCAAGACAGATTTCTTCGGAGGCATATGATATAGCATTGTTTCGTCTGACAATATGAGTCTTTTCCGAATACCAATCCCGATAAAGTGCCATGTGTAGATAATCTCTCGGACAGGACATAGGCAAGGCACCGCATATAACTAGGATTATGTTAAGTCACTTTCCAAAGACCCGGCCCGGCCCGGCTGGGCTCCTTTTCGGGGAAACGTCCAAATACTGAACAAGTGAGATTTGCAAGGCCCGGTCCTATCTTGTCCGGTAGGGCCTCGCGCGCGCGTGAATGGTCCGAGAATACCCGGTGCCGACCGGCCGGTGGGCGGGCACCTAGTAGCGTTCTAGCAGCTGCAGCAGCTGAGGGGCCGCCGCATCGGCCTGAACCTCCAACCGCAGCAGGCGGGCGTACCAGCGCGTAGGACGCCCCCGGTAGTGGGTTTTGCGGCCTTTGCGGTACTCTTTCTCCCACTCTCTATCCACGGCGAAGTATTTGCCCATGCCCCGGAACCGTTTGGGCTCCAGCTGGGAATCGTAGTACAGCCGTTCGGGGCCGTAGGCCAGGCGGTGGGCGAAGGTGCCCGTACCGGCGCGCAAGTAGAGCACCGTGGCCCGGCGTCCGGATACTGGGCACACCATGTAGAGCCGCTGGCCACCGTTGCCCGGTAGGTTGCTGGCCACTGATTCGAGTTCCACCCGGTAGTCGTAGGACGTGGCCCCGTTCACCGTGTAGTGCAGGCGCAGGTACCGGCCGTTGTTGTGGTTGTGCACCTCTAGCCCGATTCGGCCGGTTACTTGCCCCCGACTTGACCACGTGAGGGTCGTTGCAGTCGAGGTACCCGGCCGCAGCAGGCCGGAGCGCAGCAGGTAGGCCAGTTCCAGCCGTTGGGTTTCGTCGGTCGTCGTCGGGAAGTTGGGGCGTCTAGGCATCGGGGAACGTGGCCAGCGGGCCGGAGCTGCCTACTTGACAACCACCCTACAAGTTAGCCGAAATCCTTAGGGAACGTGTCTGTTAAGTAAAGTTTCGGGCCGGACTTTTGGGGTTGAGTTTTGCACGTGGGCGGCCGGACCTCCCCTCTGCGGTGGGAGCTGACAGCGGGCAAGGACTACACCCACCCCTGGGTCGGTCGTCACCGGCCCCCCTTTAGGTGAATTTTGGACGTGTGAGAAAACGGCACCCCGTAGCGGTTGGCCCGGCCCGGTCGGGAAGGACCACACCCACCCCTGGGACGGTCGGCACCAGGCCAGCGGGCGCGCCTCTGCATTGCCTGAACTTTGCAGGCTGGGCACCATCAGCTGAGAGTGCCGAGGCCCGGCCCCGACCGGCGCAGCGCAAGGCCAGCCGGGCGGGCTGGGCAGCGCAGGCAGTAGGTGTGTGGCACCGGTTGAGGCCAGGCAGAGCAGTAGTGTAAAGGTCGGAAACCGTGGGCAGTCAGCAGGCCGAAACCCGCCGAAAGTGCCGTATTTATCGGCTGGCAGGTCGGCACCGGCCGCACGGGTACCGGCCTTCCTTCGTGGCAGCAGCAACCGTGGCCCGGCGTAGCGGCGTGGTGCACCAGGCCAACCCCTCACACCGGGGGCTGACGTGGTAGGCATAGGACCGGGAACCCTGACAGAGGTACACCGACCGGACAGGCAGGGCGCGCGCACCGTGGCCAGCTGGAACCGGGCGGGCGGGCGTCTGCAGCAGGCAGAGCAGGGCAAGTGGCAGGCAGGTGAGAGGCATCGTGTAGACTGAGAGGGACGGGCCGCACACCGTGGCCAGCATCGTAGGCCAGGCCAACGGGCCGCAGGTCGGGGGCGGTTTTTGGGTGTGTCGTTGTCAGGCTGCGAACAAAGGCAGGGTGCCACCTATGCGGGCCTCCCGTGCTTCTACCTTGCGGCGGTCGGCTAGTCGGGCGTTGCTGTCCTCATTCCGGCACCGTTTGGCGTGTTGCGCGCCGCGTTCCTTTGCGCTGCAGAACTTCGCGTTCGGGTTGCCCGTGTTGATAGGCAGGCCGCACGTGTGGCAGTACCGCTGGCCAGGTTGGGCGGGGCTCACCTCCATCGGGGCGGGGGCGTGTTGCGGGCCTCCATCGACGGGGCCACCAGCTGAGGGTGTACGCACCTGCATACTGCCTTCCGTCTGTTCGCTCGCTCCTTCGTCGTCGTCTGACTGAACCACCGCCAACGGGCGGGCCTGCCATCCATCCTGCCTACCAGCCTGCCATCCTTCGCCCGCTGCAGCAGGCAGTAAGAGGGTTGTGGGTGTGTGAGGGTGTGTACCGGTTTCCAACTGACTTAACGTGTGGAAAAAGGTACATTCCCTGCCACCCTGGGACGTGGCCAGGGACGCCCCTACGGCCGCGCGGATAGTGTCCCCATAAATGTCCGTTTTCGTCCGTTCATCATGGGCAGCTCGCAGACGTTTATAATCCCTGAGGTACTTTTTGTACGTGTTGGGATGCACGTTCTTCTTGAACTCCTTCCGCCATTCCATACTGCCACCCGACTGCAGTAGGCTCATTTCCTGAGGTGCCAATCCGGTGAAGTCTAACGGCCGTTCCCGCACTACTTCGCTGAATACTTGTAGCAGCGTAGCAGCTGCAGCAGCGTAGGTGGCAGGCGTTGCCAAGTCTGCCAGCGTTACGGTGCCTTTGTCCTTACCCAGCAACGCCGACACAGCCCGCGCACGTCTGGCAACTACTTCGTACCGGACTTTATTGGGCACTGTTACTAGGTAGCCTTCCTGGGCAGCGTATTTGGATTGGTCGTAGAACTTCACCCACATATCGGCGTGGGTGCTCACGTGTTCCAACGGTCGGGCGGCTCCTTTCGTGGGTAACACTATGCTGAAACTACTCCCCTTGTGGTGGCGCAACGATTCTAGGAACGCACGAACGTCCGAGGTTAGCCGCGCATCTGCCGACAGTTCCAGCCTACGTGTTTGCAGCCGTTCAGGGGTTAGCCCCACCCATTCGGCTAGCTCTTTGACTACTTGCCCGATTTGCGTGAAGGTCAGCAACTCGTTGTTGTGTCCCTGCAGAAAGGCAGGTAACGAGCCCTTGACCTGCAAAGAGCATTCTGACAGATTGAGTATAACCGTCTGGCCTCTTTGCCCATACACCTTCACCCGTTGGAATTTATCGACTATGCCGTTAGAGCTGGCCAGCGCAGCGAGGCCAGGACTGTATCCATTTCATCGGGTTGTAAGTCGGCATAGTGGGAGGCATAGTCGAACATCGAGGCATCGGGACGCCCTGCCTGCAAACAAGAGGCCCCCGATACGCAGGTAGGAACTACGTAGCCGGGGGCCGGGCCTCAGTCTGCAAAGCAAGAGTGAGGATGATACTACACACGGCTTCCTACACCGTGGCACCTATTCAAGACACAATGCAAATTTACGAAGAATACAAGTCAGTTCACGGCCATTCTTGCTACTTCTTTTAGTCAGATATATATATCTAACGATATTAGCAGCGCGCCCCCCGGTGAGTCTGGCTTCGTGTTTGTTCCGCGCCGGTCGCGCCGCCCGATTCAGCCGAGGGTAATTCCCACCCTAGAAGCTAATCGGCCCCGCCGCTGGGCACCGGCACCTGACCCCCAAAACCAGGCCCAACCAGGCCCGAAAACCGGCCAAATTCACCCCGCGAAAGAGGGTATTTCCCTTTTTAGAGCTTTTTGATACTTATAGTTCTTTCTTTTTAAGGGCTCGTAACGCGCTGGCCTTCAATCTGTAGTGAGCCCAACTATGTACAACTCGGACGGTCTATTATGTACAACTCGGACGGTACCCCCCCGCGCAACTATGTACAACTCGGACGGTAACTATGTACAACTCGGACGGTAACTATGTACAACTCGTTTTTCGAGTACACAATAGTATATTGCAGGGCATACGAACAGACCAAAATATGCCTAAACCAGCTATCCGATTCGTCGCCCGAAGGTCAGAGAGTATCACCCGTACCGACCGTATCATACTGCAGCGTATCACGCTCCACAAACGCCGGTCGGAGTGTTCGACGGGCATACTCGTAGAACCTGACAACTGGGACAGCGCAAACCAGCGGGTACTAGGCCAGGGGAGTGAGGTTGAAGAACAGAACAAGGTGCTGCAAACCCTTCGTTCGCGCGCCCTGCTGCTGTATGAGGCCCTGAGTGCAGGCGGGCAACCTGTTACTGCTGCAGCCATCACCAACGCCCTACGGGAAGGGGTACCGGTGGAACGGATAGAGGCCCCGCGCGGGCCGTTGTATGAATCAATACGGATTGAGCAACCACAACCGCTGCAGCAGGTTCCGGCGCAGCTGGGCAGCAGCAGCGACAATCTTGCCCGGCGCAGCAATACGGTTGCCTTCCAACACAACCACCTAATCCGGACGCCGCTACGGATGGGAGAGGTAGAGGCCCGCATCTTCGTCGAGGCCTTACGCGGCATCAACCACGGCTCGCAAGGCGACACAGCATTACCCCCGATAGATATACCGGTGTCTGCCGTACTGGGCAACAATGACGGAGCCGAGGCATACGCCAGGGTACGCACGGCCTGCAAAGGACTATTCGAGAAGGAACTCGACTTACTACAGGCCAATCCTAGAAGGCCCAATGACTTCCACAAAACCCGCATCGTGTCGGACTTGGAGTTGTCAACAGTAGATTAGCCCTTGCTTAAATCGGAGCATGGATGCCTGGTACCACCTGCGGGGCATCGCGCAATTGACAGACCTCGTCCCAGCTCAGTTCGCCCGCGATGTATCGGCCGTAGAGCCGATGGGCGTAGGAGTGGCGTTGCGCACTAATTGCGGATTGGCGGCTTTGATTTGCTGAAGCACGTAAGCCCGCTGCTCAGGAGTTTGAGCGTTAGGACCAAATTTCGATTATCGGCCATTGGAATAGCTGCTTATAGACCAATTTCATGCACCAAAAATGCCTTGGGGTAATCGAGTTAATGCATTCAAACTGCGATTTGCCCAGTCGAATATACAAAAGATTATAGATTGGTTTGGGGCAAAGACCGTACTTATATAAAGCTCATATTTGTACTTTTATTCTATGATAGCACAGTGCCAAAAGTGTGGAAAGGACTATGAGCCGAAGCGTCGAGGGGGCAAATTCTGCTCAACCTCGTGCCGAGTGGTGCAGCACCAGCTCGTGAAGAAGGGGAGGCTTGGCCGAATCCGCTGACTGCCGACGAGAGCTATTTGGCTGGCATTGTGGTGGCGGTAGGCCGGACTGCAAATGACACTTTACGGCAGGTTGAAGGCTTGCCGGTAGAGGCAGAGCTGGCGGGGCTGCGGGCGTTGGTGCAGGGGTGGGCGCGGGTAGGAAACAACTCTATTGTCGAACGTATCCAGTACAACGACGAGCAGGCAACGAATGCTTTTCAGCGTAGAATCAAGCCAGTCAAAGCCAGTAAATAAAGGTATTAACGTAAGTGACAAGCGTAAGTTTTGCCCATCATATACCCTGAAAAGGACCCGTTAGCGTAAGTGAGTAGCGTAAATAATCGGCCCAAAACCGCGCAAGAAAAACAACGGTATAACCCACTATACCGGACTGCGTCCGGTGAAGGCTTGCAGCCGGCCCTACGCAGTATCTAGCCCTTTCCCACCGCCCCATGCCCTACGCCATTTGCCGAGTTGCCAAGATTAAGACCGCCCAGGCGGGTGCGGCCAAGACCGCGCACAACTACCGGCAGCGCGAAACGCCCAACGCTGACACCGAGCGCAAGCCCCTCAACCGGGAGTACATCAACACGGCCGAGCGCAATTATTGGGAGCTGGCCACCGAGCGCATTCAGGAGGCCGGGGCCAAAATCCGGCCGGATTCGGTGCGCGGGGTGGAGGTGCTGCTGACCGCCAGCCCGGAGGCGTTCAAGCGCCAGGCCGATGGGAGCCCGCACGACTGGCACGGCAGCCAATGGGCCGAGGCCAATATTGCATTTTTGAAGGGCAAGTTTGGGGAGCAAAACGTGGTGAGCTGCACCCTGCACCAGGACGAGCTAACGCCCCACTTTCACGCCGTGGTCGTGCCCCTCACGGCTGACGGCCGCTTGTCGGCTAAGGACGTGTTCAATCCGAAGACCCTGCGCGCCCTGCAAACCGAATACGCCGAGGCCATGAAGCCATTCGGGATGGAGCGAGGGTCGAGCACAGCCGCGCCAAACACGAGGTCATGCGCCACGTCTACGGGGCCCAGGAGCGGAGCCGGGGCGAGCTGGCCACGCTGACCAAGCCAGAGCCGGCCACGCGCCTGAGCATTGAGGGGCCGAGCGGACTGGACCTGGTCAACCTGAGCAAGTGGCGGGCCGAGCAGGAGGCCCGGCTGAACGCGGAGCTGGCCCGGCAGCTCGCCGCGGTCAACGAGCGGGCCAGCAAGGCGGCTAGCATCGCCCAGGACAGCGCCGGGGCCAAAGACCGGGAAAAGACCCTTGCCCGGCAGTTGGCGAGCGTGGAGGGCACCAAAACGAAGGAAATCGGCCGGCGGGAGCTGTTCGAGGGGGGATTCAAACGAGCGGCCGTGCTCGCGGTCCAGGGCGAGACGTTGCCGGCGAAAGTGCTGGCGTACGGCCAACAGATTCGCTCCAGTATGCAGGCTGAAGCCGAAAAACACGTTCAGCAGGCCCTAAAGGCCCCTATTCGCCAAGCGGGCGACCTGACCGAGCAACTAAAAAAGCTCCCTGGGTACACCTACCGGGAGGACGCGACCACCAAACAGGGCGAGTTGCGCCACACAGCCACCGGCAGCCGGTTCGAACTGGCCGAGTTGAAGCCAGGCGGGGTGTCGATGAAGGAGGCTTACGACCAGGCTGTGCAACGCACCGCGCAACGCGACCAAGAGCAGAGCAAAGGTCAGAACAGAGGGGAGGTATAAGCATGGACTGACCGCCAAACGCAAGGCCAAGCCACCCTCCCGCAATTGCATTGCGGGGGGTGTCTTGTAAGAGTTAAGAGTCAAGTGCCATAACTAACTGATAATCAAGGGGGGTCTGTTTTAAGATTTAAAACACCTGTTTTAAACCTTAAAACATGCTGTTTGTACTTTTCCGTGATAGCGGCTAATCATTTTTAAAAATTCACTACCCTTTCTGCAACGAGGTGTTTTAAAGCTTAAAGTGAATGGTTTTAAAAGTGGCGTGTTTTTTTAAACACATTGATTAAGTTTGCCCAGCAAAAACTTAAAAGGCTATGACGACTTGGTACAGAAAATTGACGGACTACCCTGAAAATGAGAACAATCCGTTTTCAGAGAAGGCCGTTTTAGAGATTAGCACCACAAAAAAGCGTCAAGCTATTAAGCCCCCGAAGACCAGCAATGGGGAAAATAAGTATTGGGTAATCGACAATAATGGCGAGAAAGTAGCTGAAAGCCTGTTTGTTAGAGAAGTGGAAGTAGACGAGGAACAGTTTGCAAAAGTCTTCCTGAGCGGTCTACTCAACTTTTGGGAGCTTAGCCCACGTGGCATCCGGGTGTTTACCTATGTTCTCCGCCAGCTCCGCGCAGGTCGAGATGAGTTCTACTTCTCAGCGTCGGAGTGCATGAAATTCACTCTTTACAAGAGCAGGGGGCTTGTTACGAGCGGCTTAGCTGAGCTGATAGGAGCTGGTCTGATAGCCCGTAGCACGGACCCGCTAATCTACTTTGTGAACCCCCTGGTGATATTCAACGGCAGCCGTGTGACGTTTGCCAAAAGCTACGTCCGCAAGCAGATACAGGACAAAAACCCCGGCCAGCTTGCCCTACCATTCAATCCCAGCTTGGAGCAACTACGCGAGATGGCCAAGAGTACCCAGCTATAGGGGCAATAGGGAGAAAAGTGGCCTGAAAAGAAACTGTCAAGAAAACTGTCAACAATTGACAGTTTTCTTGACAGTTGGGTGTTGTTAAACAAATAGGGGAAAACCTCCGACTCGGAAGCTAAGCAGGTTGAATGCTGCCAGTAAGGTATGAATGCGGCGTAAGAGTAGCGAGGAACGATGGTTTTACACGTCCCTTAAGGCCATCGAAAAAGGACAGTAAAAACGAACGTTTGTTCTGGCGCTGGTGCCATCCATTCCTCACATTATCATTTGATAGTACCTTACTGGTACCTCAATAAAAAGCCAAGCCGTTACCTGACGGCCGTGGATGTTGGCAAATCCTCCTATGAAATACCTGCTCCTGGGATTATTGGTCCTGGCCGGCGCAGCGATTACGCTACAGTCAGCCGTGAATAGCCAACTCAAAACCGCCGTGCCGCATGTGCTGTGGGCCGTGCTCATCTCCTACCTGGGCGGCAGCGTGGTCGCCGGGGTATTGCTGCTGCTCACCCAGGCCCCGCCGCTGGCCCTGCCCGCCCTGGCCCGGGTGCCGTGGTACGGCTGGACCGGCGGCCTCCTGGGCGTGGGGTACGTGTTGACCATCACCTGGTCGCTGAAGCGCGTGGGGGCCGCCAACTTGTTTGCCCTGGTCGTGGCCGGCCAGTTGGTGACGGCCCTGCTGCTCGACCAGGCCGGGTGGCTGGGCCTGGAGCGGAGCGCCTGGTCGGTTTCCAAACTTGTCGGGGTCGCCCTGCTGGTGGGCGGGGCGTATTTAATCAACCGGCCGTGAACGCTGGGGTAGCAGGGACTTAGAGGCGTTTGCCGTCTCCCCTTTCTTCCCTGACCGAAAGTTCCGGTTCCACCTCCTGCGCGGTCCTGTTGGGCTTTCAAGCCGGAGGTTTTCCCTATTTGTTTAATAACACCCACAGTTTCTTTTTCACTCAACAAAAGGGAAAAACGAGCTAAATTTGAGGGCTGTTTGAAGCGCAACCGGCTCTGCTGAGGAGCAACCGGCCAGGAATAGAACAGCCCACAGACGCATCGTCTGAAAGCCCCGTGCCGCGTTGAAGGTTCGCCCTCTGCTGCACGGGGCTTTGTCGTTCTACCGTTAGGTTTTCAGGCATGCCACGCCGCATTGTCTGTCCTAATTTGGCATATTTTCTCAGTTTGAGACGGGCTTTTTAAGGCTTTTCAAAGCAGACAATGCGGCGTGGCATGCCTGAAAACCTATGCCCGGAACGGGCAAATTACTCGCTCGGACGTGTTCCCCTCTTTTTGCACAGAAGTGGTCTATCGAGTAATTCACAGTATCGGCACCGCTTATCAATGGGACCTTTTCCGGCGATTCGGTCCCTAATCGCAATGCTTTTGCCAATCGGGCATTCGTTGTCATCGTGCCACGCATCCTCCAATCCAATGCCCCGGTAGGGCGAATAAAACGGGGAAATACGCATTGATGACCCGCTAGCCTGATAAGCAGGCAAGGTACCAAATACCTGCGTGAGCTCAACAGTAGATTAGCCCTTGCTTAAATCGGAGCATGGATGCCTGGTACCACCTGCGGGGCATCGCGCAATTGACAGACCTCGTCCCAGCTCAGTTCGCCCGCGATGTATCGGCCGTAGAGCCGATGGGCGTAAGGAGTGGCGTTGCGCACTAATTGCGGATTGGCGGCTTTGATTTGCTGAAGCACGTAAGCCCGCTGCTCAGGAGTTTGAGCGTTAGGACCAAATTTCGGATTATCGGCCATTGGAATAGCTGCTTATAGACCAATTTCATGCACCAAAAATGCCTTGGGGTAATCGAGTTAATGCATTCAAACTGCGATTTGCCCAGTCGAATATACAAAAGATTATAGATTGGTTTGGGGCAAAGACCGTACTTATATAAAGCTCATATTTGTACTTTTATTCTATGATAGCACAGTGCCAAAAGTGTGGAAAGGACTATGAGCCGAAGCGTCGAGGGGCAAATTCTGCTCAACCTCGTGCCGAGTGGTGCAGCACCAGCTCGTGAAGAAGGGGGAGGCTTGGCCGAATCCGCCGACTGCCGACGAGAGCTATTTGGCTGGCATTGTGGTGGCGGTAGGCCGGACTGCAAATGACACTTTACGGCAGGTTGAAGGCTTGCCGGTAGAGGCAGAGCTGGCGGGGCTGCGGGCGTTGGTGCAGGGGTGGGCGCGGGTAGGAAACAACTCTATTGTCGAACGTATCCAGTACAACGACGAGCAGGCAACGAATGCTTTTCAGCGTAGAATCAAGCCAGTCAAAGCCAGTAAATAAAGGTATTAACGTAAGTGACAAGCGTAAGTTTTGCCCATCATATACCCTGAAAAGGACCCGTTAGCGTAAGTGAGTAGCGTAAATAATCGGCCCAAAACCGCGCAAGAAAAACAACGGTATAACCCACTATACCGGACTGCGTCCGGTGTGGCTTGCAGCCGGCCCTACGCAGTATCTAGCCCCTTTCCCCACCGCCCCATGCCCTACGCCATTTGCCGAGTTGCCAAGATTAAGACCGCCCAGGCGGGTGCGGCCAAGACCGCGCACAACTACCGGCAGCGCGAAACGCCCAACGCTGACACCGAGCGCAAGCCCCTCAACCGGGAGTACATCAACACGGCCGAGCGCAATTATTGGGAGCTGGCCACCGAGCGCATTCAGGAGGCCGGGGCCAAAATCCGGCCGGATTCGGTGCGCGGGGTGGAGGTGCTGCTGACCGCCAGCCCGGAGGCGTTCAAGCGCCAGGCCGATGGGAGCCCGCACGACTGGCACGGCAGCCAATGGGCCGAGGCCAATATTGCATTTTTGAAGGGCAAGTTTGGGGAGCAAAACGTGGTGAGCTGCACCCTGCACCAGGACGAGCTAACGCCCCACTTTCACGCCGTGGTCGTGCCCCTCACGGCTGACGGCCGCTTGTCGGCTAAGGACGTGTTCAATCCGAAGACCCTGCGCGCCCTGCAAACCGAATACGCCGAGGCCATGAAGCCATTCGGGATGGAGCGAGGGGTCGAGCACAGCCGCGCCAAACACGAGGTCATGCGCCACGTCTACGGGGCCCAGGAGCGGAGCCGGGGCGAGCTGGCCACGCTGACCAAGCCAGAGCCGGCCACGCGCCTGAGCATTGAGGGGCCGAGCGGACTGGACCTGGTCAACCTGAGCAAGTGGCGGGCCGAGCAGGAGGCCCGGCTGAACGCGGAGCTGGCCCGGCAGCTCGCCGCGGTCAACGAGCGGGCCAGCAAGGCGGCTAGCATCGCCCAGGACAGCGCCGGGGCCAAAGACCGGGAAAAGACCCTTGCCCGGCAGTTGGCGAGCGTGGAGGGCACCAAAACGAAGGAAATCGGCCGGCGGGAGCTGTTCGAGGGGGGATTCAAACGAGCGGCCGTGCTCGCGGTCCAGGGCGAGACGTTGCCGGCGAAAGTGCTGGCGTACGGCCAACAGATTCGCTCCAGTATGCAGGCTGAAGCCGAAAAACACGTTCAGCAGGCCCTAAAGGCCCCTATTCGCCAAGCGGGCGACCTGACCGAGCAACTAAAAAAGCTCCCTGGGTACACCTACCGGGAGGACGCGACCACCAAACAGGGCGAGTTGCGCCACACAGCCACCGGCAGCCGGTTCGAACTGGCCGAGTTGAAGCCAGGCGGGGTGTCGATGAAGGAGGCTTACGACCAGGCTGTGCAACGCACCGCGCAACGCGACCAAGAGCAGAGCAAAGGTCAGAACAGAGGGGAGGTATAAGCATGGACTGACCGCCAAACGCAAGGCCAAGCCACCCTCCCGCAATTGCATTGCGGGGGGTGTCTTGTAAGAGTTAAGAGTCAAGTGCCATAACTAACTGATAATCAAGGGGGGTCTGTTTTAAGATTTAAAACACCTGTTTTAAACCTTAAAACATGCTGTTTGTACTTTTCCGTGATAGCGGCTAATCATTTTTAAAAATTCACTACCCTTTCTGCAACGAGGTGTTTTAAAGCTTAAAGTGAATGGTTTTAAAAGTGGCGTGTTTTTTTAAACACATTGATTAAGTTTGCCCAGCAAAAACTTAAAAGGCTATGACGACTTGGTACAGAAAATTGACGGACTACCCTGAAAATGAGAACAATCCGTTTTCAGAGAAGGCCGTTTTAGAGATTAGCACCACAAAAAAGCGTCAAGCTATTAAGCCCCCGAAGACCAGCAATGGGGAAAATAAGTATTGGGTAATCGACAATAATGGCGAGAAAGTAGCTGAAAGCCTGTTTGTTAGAGAAGTGGAAGTAGACGAGGAACAGTTTGCAAAAGTCTTCCTGAGCGGTCTACTCAACTTTTGGGAGCTTAGCCCACGTGGCATCCGGGTGTTTACCTATGTTCTCCGCCAGCTCCGCGCAGGTCGAGATGAGTTCTACTTCTCAGCGTCGGAGTGCATGAAATTCACTCTTTACAAGAGCAGGGGGCTTGTTACGAGCGGCTTAGCTGAGCTGATAGGAGCTGGTCTGATAGCCCGTAGCACGGACCCGCTAATCTACTTTGTGAACCCCCTGGTGATATTCAACGGCAGCCGTGTGACGTTTGCCAAAAGCTACGTCCGCAAGCAGATACAGGACAAAAACCCCGGCCAGCTTGCCCTACCATTCAATCCCAGCTTGGAGCAACTACGCGAGATGGCCAAGAGTACCCAGCTATAGGGGCAATAGGGGAGAAAAGTGGCCTGAAAAAGAAACTGTCAAGAAAACTGTCAACAATTGACAGTTTTCTTGACAGTTGGGTGTTGTTAAACAAATAGGGGAAAACCTCCGACTCGGAAGCTAAGCAGGTTGAATGCTGCCAGTAAGGTATGAATGCGGCGTAAGAGTAGCGAGGAACGATGGTTTTACACGTCCCTTAAGGCCATCGAAAAAGGACAGTAAAAACGAACGTTTGTTCTGGCGCTGGTGCCATCCATTCCTCACATTATCATTTGATAGTACCTTACTGGTACCTCAATAAAAAGCCAAGCCGTTACCTGACGGCCGTGGATGTTGGCAAATCCTCCTATGAAATACCTGCTCCTGGGATTATTGGTCCTGGCCGGCGCAGCGATTACGCTACAGTCAGCCGTGAATAGCCAACTCAAAACCGCCGTGCCGCATGTGCTGTGGGCCGTGCTCATCTCCTACCTGGGCGGCAGCGTGGTCGCCGGGGTATTGCTGCTGCTCACCCAGGCCCCGCCGCTGGCCCTGCCCGCCCTGGCCCGGGTGCCGTGGTACGGCTGGACCGGCGGCCTCCTGGGCGTGGGGTACGTGTTGACCATCACCTGGTCGCTGAAGCGCGTGGGGGCCGCCAACTTGTTTGCCCTGGTCGTGGCCGGCCAGTTGGTGACGGCCCTGCTGCTCGACCAGGCCGGGTGGCTGGGCCTGGAGCGGAGCGCCTGGTCGGTTTCCAAACTTGTCGGGGTCGCCCTGCTGGTGGGCGGGGCGTATTTAATCAACCGGCCGTGAACGCTGGGGTAGCAGGGACTTAGAGGCGTTTGCCGTCTCCCCTTTCTTCCCTGACCGAAAGTTCCGGTTCCACCTCCTGCGCGGTCCTGTTGGGCTTTCAAGCCGGAGGTTTTCCCCTATTTGTTTAATAACACCCACAGTTTCTTTTTCACTCAACAAAAGGGAAAAACGAGCTAAATTTGAGGGCTGTTTGAAGCGCAACCGGCTCTGCTGAGGAGCAACCGGCCAGGAATAGAACAGCCCACAGACGCATCGTCTGAAAGCCCCGTGCCGCGTTGAAGGTTCGCCCTCTGCTGCACGGGGCTTTGTCGTTCTACCGTTAGGTTTTCAGGCATGCCACGCCGCATTGTCTGTCCTAATTTGGCATATTTTCTCAGTTTGAGACGGGCTTTTTAAGGCTTTTCAAAGCAGACAATGCGGCGTGGCATGCCTGAAAACCTATGCCCGGAACGGGCAAATTACTCGCTCGGACGTGTTCCCCTCTTTTTGCACAGAAGTGGTCTATCGAGTAATTCACAGTATCGGCACCGCTTATCAATGGGACCTTTTCCGGCGATTCGGTCCCTAATCGCAATGCTTTTGCCAATCGGGCATTCGTTGTCATCGTGCCACGCATCCTCCAATCCAATGCCCCGGTAGGGCGAATAAAACGGGGAAATACGCATTGATGACCCGCTAGCCTGATAAGCAGGCAAGGTACCAAATACCTGCGTGAGCTCAACAGTAGATTAGCCCTTGCTTAAATCGGAGCATGGATGCCTGGTACCACCTGCGGGGCATCGCGCAATTGACAGACCTCGTCCCAGCTCAGTTCGCCCGCGATGTATCGGCCGTAGAGCCGATGGGCGTAAGGAGTGGCGTTGCGCACTAATTGCGGATTGGCGGCTTTGATTTGCTGAAGCACGTAAGCCCGCTGCTCAGGAGTTTGAGCGTTAGGACCAAATTTCGGATTATCGGCCATTGGAATAGCTGCTTATAGACCAATTTCATGCACCAAAAATGCCTTGGGGTAATCGAGTTAATGCATTCAAACTGCGATTTGCCCAGTCGAATATACAAAAGATTATAGATTGGTTTGGGGCAAAGACCGTACTTATATAAAGCTCATATTTGTACTTTTATTCTATGATAGCACAGTGCCAAAAGTGTGGAAAGGACTATGAGCCGAAGCGTCGAGGGGGCAAATTCTGCTCAACCTCGTGCCGAGTGGTGCAGCACCAGCTCGTGAAGAAGGGGGAGGCTTGGCCGAATCCGCCGACTGCCGACGAGAGCTATTTGGCTGGCATTGTGGTGGCGGTAGGCCGGACTGCAAATGACACTTTACGGCAGGTTGAAGGCTTGCCGGTAGAGGCAGAGCTGGCGGGGCTGCGGGCGTTGGTGCAGGGGTGGGCGCGGGTAGGAAACAACTCTATTGTCGAACGTATCCAGTACAACGACGAGCAGGCAACGAATGCTTTTCAGCGTAGAATCAAGCCAGTCAAAGCCAGTAAATAAAGGTATTAACGTAAGTGACAAGCGTAAGTTTTGCCCATCATATACCCTGAAAAGGACCCGTTAGCGTAAGTGAGTAGCGTAAATAATCGGCCCAAAACCGCGCAAGAAAAACAACGGTATAACCCACTATACCGGACTGCGTCCGGTGTGGGGCTTGCAGCCGGCCCTACGCAGTATCTAGCCCCTTTCCCCACCGCCCCATGCCCTACGCCATTTGCCGAGTTGCCAAGATTAAGACCGCCCAGGCGGGTGCGGCCAAGACCGCGCACAACTACCGGCAGCGCGAAACGCCCAACGCTGACACCGAGCGCAAGCCCCTCAACCGGGAGTACATCAACACGGCCGAGCGCAATTATTGGGAGCTGGCCACCGAGCGCATTCAGGAGGCCGGGGCCAAAATCCGGCCGGATTCGGTGCGCGGGGTGGAGGTGCTGCTGACCGCCAGCCCGGAGGCGTTCAAGCGCCAGGCCGATGGGAGCCCGCACGACTGGCACGGCAGCCAATGGGCCGAGGCCAATATTGCATTTTTGAAGGGCAAGTTTGGGGAGCAAAACGTGGTGAGCTGCACCCTGCACCAGGACGAGCTAACGCCCCACTTTCACGCCGTGGTCGTGCCCCTCACGGCTGACGGCCGCTTGTCGGCTAAGGACGTGTTCAATCCGAAGACCCTGCGCGCCCTGCAAACCGAATACGCCGAGGCCATGAAGCCATTCGGGATGGAGCGAGGGGTCGAGCACAGCCGCGCCAAACACGAGGTCATGCGCCACGTCTACGGGGCCCAGGAGCGGAGCCGGGGCGAGCTGGCCACGCTGACCAAGCCAGAGCCGGCCACGCGCCTGAGCATTGAGGGGCCGAGCGGACTGGACCTGGTCAACCTGAGCAAGTGGCGGGCCGAGCAGGAGGCCCGGCTGAACGCGGAGCTGGCCCGGCAGCTCGCCGCGGTCAACGAGCGGGCCAGCAAGGCGGCTAGCATCGCCCAGGACAGCGCCGGGGCCAAAGACCGGGAAAAGACCCTTGCCCGGCAGTTGGCGAGCGTGGAGGGCACCAAAACGAAGGAAATCGGCCGGCGGGAGCTGTTCGAGGGGGGATTCAAACGAGCGGCCGTGCTCGCGGTCCAGGGCGAGACGTTGCCGGCGAAAGTGCTGGCGTACGGCCAACAGATTCGCTCCAGTATGCAGGCTGAAGCCGAAAAACACGTTCAGCAGGCCCTAAAGGCCCCTATTCGCCAAGCGGGCGACCTGACCGAGCAACTAAAAAAGCTCCCTGGGTACACCTACCGGGAGGACGCGACCACCAAACAGGGCGAGTTGCGCCACACAGCCACCGGCAGCCGGTTCGAACTGGCCGAGTTGAAGCCAGGCGGGGTGTCGATGAAGGAGGCTTACGACCAGGCTGTGCAACGCACCGCGCAACGCGACCAAGAGCAGAGCAAAGGTCAGAACAGAGGGGGAGGTATAAGCATGGACTGACCGCCAAACGCAAGGCCAAGCCACCCTCCCGCAATTGCATTGCGGGGGGTGTCTTGTAAGAGTTAAGAGTCAAGTGCCATAACTAACTGATAATCAAGGGGGGTCTGTTTTAAGATTTAAAACACCTGTTTTAAACCTTAAAACATGCTGTTTGTACTTTTCCGTGATAGCGGCTAATCATTTTTAAAAATTCACTACCCTTTCTGCAACGAGGTGTTTTAAAGCTTAAAGTGAATGGTTTTAAAAGTGGCGTGTTTTTTTAAACACATTGATTAAGTTTGCCCAGCAAAAACTTAAAAGGCTATGACGACTTGGTACAGAAAATTGACGGACTACCCTGAAAATGAGAACAATCCGTTTTCAGAGAAGGCCGTTTTAGAGATTAGCACCACAAAAAAGCGTCAAGCTATTAAGCCCCCGAAGACCAGCAATGGGGAAAATAAGTATTGGGTAATCGACAATAATGGCGAGAAAGTAGCTGAAAGCCTGTTTGTTAGAGAAGTGGAAGTAGACGAGGAACAGTTTGCAAAAGTCTTCCTGAGCGGTCTACTCAACTTTTGGGAGCTTAGCCCACGTGGCATCCGGGTGTTTACCTATGTTCTCCGCCAGCTCCGCGCAGGTCGAGATGAGTTCTACTTCTCAGCGTCGGAGTGCATGAAATTCACTCTTTACAAGAGCAGGGGGCTTGTTACGAGCGGCTTAGCTGAGCTGATAGGAGCTGGTCTGATAGCCCGTAGCACGGACCCGCTAATCTACTTTGTGAACCCCCTGGTGATATTCAACGGCAGCCGTGTGACGTTTGCCAAAAGCTACGTCCGCAAGCAGATACAGGACAAAAACCCCGGCCAGCTTGCCCTACCATTCAATCCCAGCTTGGAGCAACTACGCGAGATGGCCAAGAGTACCCAGCTATAGGGGCAATAGGGGAGAAAAGTGGCCTGAAAAAGAAACTGTCAAGAAAACTGTCAACAATTGACAGTTTTCTTGACAGTTGGGTGTTGTTAAACAAATAGGGGAAAACCTCCGACTCGGAAGCTAAGCAGGTTGAATGCTGCCAGTAAGGTATGAATGCGGCGTAAGAGTAGCGAGGAACGATGGTTTTACACGTCCCTTAAGGCCATCGAAAAAGGACAGTAAAAACGAACGTTTGTTCTGGCGCTGGTGCCATCCATTCCTCACATTATCATTTGATAGTACCTTACTGGTACCTCAATAAAAAGCCAAGCCGTTACCTGACGGCCGTGGATGTTGGCAAATCCTCCTATGAAATACCTGCTCCTGGGATTATTGGTCCTGGCCGGCGCAGCGATTACGCTACAGTCAGCCGTGAATAGCCAACTCAAAACCGCCGTGCCGCATGTGCTGTGGGCCGTGCTCATCTCCTACCTGGGCGGCAGCGTGGTCGCCGGGGTATTGCTGCTGCTCACCCAGGCCCCGCCGCTGGCCCTGCCCGCCCTGGCCCGGGTGCCGTGGTACGGCTGGACCGGCGGCCTCCTGGGCGTGGGGTACGTGTTGACCATCACCTGGTCGCTGAAGCGCGTGGGGGCCGCCAACTTGTTTGCCCTGGTCGTGGCCGGCCAGTTGGTGACGGCCCTGCTGCTCGACCAGGCCGGGTGGCTGGGCCTGGAGCGGAGCGCCTGGTCGGTTTCCAAACTTGTCGGGGTCGCCCTGCTGGTGGGCGGGGCGTATTTAATCAACCGGCCGTGAACGCTGGGGTAGCAGGGACTTAGAGGCGTTTGCCGTCTCCCTTTCTTCCCTGACCGAAAGTTCCGGTTCCACCTCCTGCGCGGTCCTGTTGGGCTTTCAAGCCGGAGGTTTTCCCCTATTTGTTTAATAACACCCACAGTTTCTTTTTCACTCAACAAAAGGGAAAAACGAGCTAAATTTGAGGGCTGTTTGAAGCGCAACCGGCTCTGCTGAGGAGCAACCGGCCAGGAATAGAACAGCCCACAGACGCATCGTCTGAAAGCCCCGTGCCGCGTTGAAGGTTCGCCCTCTGCTGCACGGGGCTTTGTCGTTCTACCGTTAGGTTTTCAGGCATGCCACGCCGCATTGTCTGTCCTAATTTGGCATATTTTCTCAGTTTGAGACGGGCTTTTTAAGGCTTTTCAAAGCAGACAATGCGGCGTGGCATGCCTGAAAACCTATGCCCGGAACGGGCAAATTACTCGCTCGGACGTGTTCCCCTCTTTTTGCACAGAAGTGGTCTATCGAGTAATTCACAGTATCGGCACCGCTTATCAATGGGACCTTTTCCGGCGATTCGGTCCCTAATCGCAATGCTTTTGCCAATCGGGCATTCGTTGTCATCGTGCCACGCATCCTCCAATCCAATGCCCCGGTAGGGCGAATAAAACGGGGAAATACGCATTGATGACCCGCTAGCTGATAAGCAGGCAAGGTACCAAATACCTGCGTGAGCTCAACAGTAGATTAGCCCTTGCTTAAATCGGAGCATGGATGCCTGGTACCACCTGCGGGGCATCGCGCAATTGACAGACCTCGTCCCAGCTCAGTTCGCCCGCGATGTATCGGCCGTAGAGCCGATGGGCGTAAGGAGTGGCGTTGCGCACTAATTGCGGATTGGCGGCTTTGATTTGCTGAAGCACGTAAGCCCGCTGCTCAGGAGTTTGAGCGTTAGGACCAAATTTCGGATTATCGGCCATTGGAATAGCTGCTTATAGACCAATTTCATGCACCAAAAATGCCTTGGGGTAATCGAGTTAATGCATTCAAACTGCGATTTGCCCAGTCGAATAGGGCGAAAACGGTCCCTGGCACTATTCCGACGAGAAGCTCAACTTCCACCTGGCCCTGCTGGCCGCGCTCTGGAAGGGCGGCAAGGACCGCGCCCTGAGCAAGAGTGAGCGCACCATCCTTTCGCGCTTTCTGACCGGCTACTACCACGATTTGAACCTGCACGAGCGGCTGGGCCAGTCGGACGAGGAGTTTCCCGGAATGGAAAGCTTTTATAGGTACGTGCAGCGCTACGACCAGTGGATGCGGGCCGAAACGCCCGCGCCCGGGGAGGGCGACGCCACGGATGAAAGCATCGCGGTGCTGGCTCTGCAGCGGGCCCAGTACCAGACCGACATGAAGTACATCGACATGCACGAGTTCTTCCTCGTGCTGGGCGAGTTCGTGTCGGGCGGGCGCTACGCCAAGGTGCTCAACTCCACCCGCGAGGCCCAGCTAAGCCAGTACCCGCTTATCTGCTTTGACCTGGCCCGGGTAAAAACGGACCCCACGCTCTACCCGGTGGTGGCCATGCTCATCACCGAGCTGAGTTTGGACCTGTTCCGGCAGTTTCCCGATGCCGTGAAGTACATCGCCCTCGACGAGGCCTGGGCGCTGCTTTCGGGTGTGCTCGAGGAGTTCATCGTCTCGATGTACCGCACCATCCGCAAAACCAACGGCTCCATCACCATCATCACCCAGGGCATTCAGGAAATCATCGACTCGCCCATCGGCTACACGCTGATTGACAACTCCAGCACCAAAATCATCCTGCGCCACTCCAACGAGGCTTCGCTCAACCGCCTGCAGGCGCCGCTGGGCCTCACCGGGCACGAGATGGATTTGATTCGCTCGGTGCGCTCGACCGACTCGTTCCGGGAGTTCTTCATCAAGCAGGGAGCCCAGGCCAAGGTGTACGCGCTCGAAGCCTCGCCCCAGCTCGACGCCGTGCTGACCTCGCGGCCGGCCGAGCGCAACTATCTCAACCAGCTCGTGCGCCACTACCAGCGCCAGCGGCCGGTGGAAGTGCGCGACGCGCTGGGCAACCTGGTACGCGACGCCGACGGGCGGCCCACCTACACCACCGTTACCGAGCAGCGGCTGGACTTTGCCGTCGACCAGTTCGTGGAAGAAAAGCGCAAGCGCAAGGGGGCGCTGTCGGCATGAGTGGTGCGCTTTTTCTGCTGGTCGGCATGGACCTGGACACCGACTTTATCACGGCCGCCGACGGGGCCCTGCGCAAGGTGCTGCAGGCCTGCCAGCTCTACCTGATTCCGCCCTTTCTCTCGGTAGCGCTACTCTACACCGTGGGCCGTGGCTACCTGCAGGGCGGGCAGTTGCGCATGGACTTCTCGCCCCTGCTCAAGGCCCTGTTCGTGTACTTCATCCTGTTCTTCTACCGGGACTTCATGGACTTGCTTGGCGGGGCCATTGGGGCGTTTTCCAGCCTAGTAGCGCCGGACGAGCCGGGATTTATCGCCCAGTCCTTGCGAAGCCTGACAAACCCGGTCGGCTCGCCGGCCATTCAACCTGACCAGGCCACTAATACCGCGGGGTTTGTAAACGAGCAGATAAGCAACATCTCCTCCACCTTCGACAAGCTGACCCGGTTCTCGCTTATAAACCTGCTCACCGAGCTATTCACCACCAGTACCGTGGCGCTGATTCGGCAGCTGCTGGTCATGATTCGCCAGTACATCGTGGCTTTTTTGTACGTGGGAGGGCCTATTGCCATCTGCCTTTCGGCCTTGCCTCCCTTTGCACAGCTAGGCAAACAGTGGCTGCAGAATTTCATGGCCGTTCAGTTCTGGTCCCTGACCTACTCGCTGCTGGACACCATTTATGCAAACTATGCGGCTACCCGCCCAGGCACTGGTAATGTGCTCATGCCCACAGGACTGACGCCAAGTGCTTACGCTGATGATTTAACCTACTTGATTAACTCTATCGGTTTCGTCATCCTCTACTGCATGGTGCCTTGGCTGACGAGCTTCCTTATCGGCTCCTCAGCAGTGCAGGGCTTCGTGGGCATGTTTACCGGAGCCGTAGCCGGGGCTGCTGGGGCAGTTAGCGGGGTAGTATTCCCCGGCGCCTACGGCGGTGGGGCAAGTGGCGCACTGGGTCGCAAAATGGGCTTTGGACCAGATAAATCGGGCGGAGGCAGTTCCGGTGGGTCCTCGGCCAGCGCTTCTGCGCCATCCGCCTCGTCAGAGTTGCCCACTATATCCTCAGCCGACTCGGGCGCGCCAACGCGCCGTCGGCGCTAACCCTTCTTTCCAATGAAATACCTTCTCATCAGCATGCTGAGTGCCTCGGCGTTTCTTACAGCTTGCAAAAACGACAATGAAGCCGCAGCCGACGCTCTACAGCAAGTAGCCAAGGCAGCGGCTAATTCACCAGAAGCGAAAGCGCGGCAGGCAGCCTGGAAGCTTGCCACAACGCGCCCACCAGCATTACCTAATGGCTCACCCGCTAATCTTCGTCCAGCAGTCGAGCAGCTACTGCCTAAAGAGGGCTACCTGAAGCTGATATCAGTCAAGCAAACCAGAGCCGCACAACCGGGAATTATGGCGCTGCCAGTCCTGTGGCGGCATGTAAAAGCTGATTACCCGACCGTAGCCCCTG
Source organism: Hymenobacter sp. 102 (assembly GCF_049949205.1). Classification (NCBI taxonomy): domain Bacteria; kingdom Pseudomonadati; phylum Bacteroidota; class Cytophagia; order Cytophagales; family Hymenobacteraceae; genus Hymenobacter; species Hymenobacter sp. 102. Next base: position 5,163,126 of record NZ_CP188172.1, on the reverse strand, counting down.
GCTACCGCCTGCCTTTCGAAGCAGTATTGGAATGGCGACCAACGGGCTATGCCAAGGGAGAAAAGGTCCCCGCCGTCCTTGCCTTGCGCACCCCTGAAGCGCCTGATACGCTGGGCACCTTCGCCCTCCTGGAGCCTGGAGCCACGATTCCCGGGCAATCACAGCAGACTCCAACACTTGTGAAGCCCGGCCAGGGAGTGACTGTTCGGGGAGTCCTGTACGCTTATGCGACGACCCCAAACGCTAGCCAGCAGCCAAGCCTAATCCTCTATCCCTACCAAAACCCATTAGGGCCGCCTGACCCGCGCAAAATGGTCTACCTGACCCTCTAAGCGCGGGCATTGGGGCAAAAAGTCCCGGTTGACTCAGCCCCTTTCATCCTCCAACTTCTTCGACTTACCTATGAACTCAGTCCAAGACCTGAACAAGACGTTTATCACCATGCGCACGATGGCGCTGGCTGCCCTCGCCCTGCTGGGGTGGTGACAGTGGCCTCCGGTGCGCTGCTCTACCGCGCCTACGAATCCACAGGCCAGCGCGTGTACGTGGTGAGTGACACCGGCTCCTTCTCGGCCCAGATTGGCCGCGGCGCGGGGCACACGCCCTTCGAGGCCCGCAACCTGGTCAAGACCTTCCTGCTGACCATGTTCGGCCACGACCAGTACTCCTTCAAGCACAACCTCGATGCGGGCCTGCCCCTGATTGAAGAGCGCGGCGGGCGTTTTCTGTTTGAGAGCTTCCAGCGCGGGCAGGTGCTGCAGAACTACATCCGCTACGGCGCCCGCCAGGCCGTGACCGTGGACAGCATCCACCTGGACATGAACCACCGACCCATCACCGGCCGCGCCTACATCAAGCAGACGGTGTTCATCGGCGACCAGCAAAGCCAGAGCAAGCCCCTGGGCGCCAAGTTTGCCCTCGTCGAAACCGACCGCTCGGATGCCAACCCCTTCGGGCTGCTCATTACCGACTTCGACTTCATCGCCTACAACCCGCCTGTCTCGCAGGAAGAGAAAGACCAGCTGCGCGACCAGGAGCAGGCCCGGCAGCGCAAGCTGCGCGAAGAAGCCGAAGCCGCCGGCGTGCCCTGCCGCAACCCGCCCCCACGACGCCTGCCCCCGCCGCTCAACCTGCCCAGTAAGCTACCTCTATCCCCTTCTTATGCGTTTCCCCTTCTCCTTTGCTTCCTGCGCGCTGCTGGCGCTTTTACCCGGCCTGTCGCAAGCGCAGACCCTTGCTTCGACTGCCACGCGTCCTGCCGGCGTGCAAACCCCGCATCCGGCCAACGTAGCGCCGAAAATGCAGCTGGAAATCGCCGTTTCCGACTCCTCCACCACGTACCTGGTCTTTCCGGGGCCGGTGTCGCTGGTCGACGTGGGCCAGGCGCCGCACTACCTGGTCAAGATTGAAAGCAACGCCGTGTTCGTGCGGGCCAGGCGCCGCAACCCGCCGCCCACGCCCATTCTGGTGCGCTACGGCTCGCGCTACTGGATGGGGCACCTGGTGTACACCCACCGGCCGGTGCTGCAGCTCTACGACTTTCAGGACGGCGGCGCCTGGGCGTGAGCGCCGGCGGCAAGGCCCGCAACGGCGCCGGCGTGGATGACGCGCTGGCCCTGAACCAGGGCCACGACAAGCGCGAGCTGGCCGAGGCGCGCCTGGCTAAGCTGGCCACCGCCAAGCACGCCGATTCCAGCGGGCTACGCACGGCCGATAACGACCTGGTGCTTTCGCTGGCCAACGTGCGCAACGACAAAGACTTCACCTACCTGCGCCTGAAGCTGCGCAATACCACCACCATCGACTACGCGGTGGATTTTACCGACTTCGAGCTGGTGGAAAACTCGCGCAAGAAGTTTCTGGGCAAGAAGAAGAACGAGGCCCGGCGGCCCCTGGCGCCCGCCGGCGGGCCGAAAGCCAGACCATCCCGGCCCGGGCTACGGGCTACCTGCTTTACGCCGTGCCGCTGTATGCGGCCACCGACCGGGGCCACCTTGAAATCACCTTGCGCGAGAAGTTCGGGGCCCGGGTGCTGGTGCTCAAAGTCCCCAGCAAAGTCATCAACACGGCGGCCGCCATTTAATCCTTTCCTCTCATGTCCGAGCACAACATGCAGCCGGTGTATCCTGCCGGCGACAACCCCAGTACCGAACCGCAACCGGCCTCCGGCTCTGCTTCTGCCCCTGCTACTTCCGCTACGCCCCGCCCCTCGATAGGGAGCTGGCCCGCCGGCACTGGCTGCCCCTGCTCGTGGGCATCGGCATGCTGACGGCGGTGACGCTGTTTTTCTACGCCCGCTCCCTTTCCCAGGAAGTAGCGCAGCAGGCCAGCCCCGTGGCGGCTACCTCTCAAAATTTGGAGCCCACGATTGCGCCCGCCACGCCCGAAGCGGCCCCGGCGCCCACGGACGTGCTGGAGCAAAAGCAGGCGGCTGCGCGACAGGCCGGCGTGCAGACCCTGGGCACCGTTCCCTCCCGGACCAATTGGCCGGCGGCATGGCGGTCGATACGGTGGGGCAAGCCGCTTTGCCGCACGGCCTTGGCCGCCGCGGAGCGTCAGGCCCGGGCCGCAGCCAACCGGGCGGCGCTACCGCCCCCTGATTCCACGGAAGTAACAGCAGTGGATGCGCAGACCGGTGCCTACCGGGCCGCGCATCCCGGTGGTGCAGGCCAGCTACCGGGGTAGCAGTGCCAGTGTCGACCCGCGTCGGCGTTTGCGGGCTGCGGCCCGGCCCCGCACGGCGCCCGACGGGGTGCCCTACGAGCAAAACGACGACGTGCTGGACATGCTCGACGCAGCCCCTGCCGCCTCCCGCGCCTCGTACGAGCAGATGACCGGGCGCCGCTATTTCGACCGGCGGGCTGCCCTCCGGGCCAGCGGGGCGTCTGGTGCCGCGGCAAACAACGCTTCGGGCTACGATGCCTTTGGCACTATTAAAGCCGGCTATTTCCGGTATGCCCCCGATAATCAGGCGCAGCTGCTGCCGGACATTTTCTACAAGGCCGTTATCAACGGGGAGCAGAAGATTCGGACTGGTTCCGTCGTGCTGTTGCGCCTCGTCGAGGATGCCGTTATCAGCGGGCAGACCTTTCCTAAGAACCTGGTATTTGCCGGCGTGGCCAGCGTCGAGACCAACCATGTGGCCATCCGCATCTCCCGGCTGGGCCCTACCCGGGTAACCGCCGACATCTACGACTACCATTACCTGCCGGGGTTGATGATTGACCCGCAGAAGCGCCAGCCGCTGCCCGCGGCTGACAATCCCCTCAACGATGCCCGCTCCATCGGTGCCCAGGAAGTGGGCATGGCCATTGACCGCTCGGCCTCGGCTGCTAATTCGGTAGTGGGCGTGGGGGGCCGGGTGGCGGCCGCGATGGTGGGCCGGGCATCGACACCCCGCCAGAAGCTGCGCGACGTGCGTCTGCCCGATGGCTACCCCGTGCTCATCACCACGGGCGCGACGGATGCCGGCGCGCCGACGGCCAGCAATTAAACCTTACTTTAGCTCTTCAGCCATGAAAAAGGGACTGTTTGTTGTGGTCCTGGCCGTTCTGGCCGGCACCACTTCCTACTTCGCTTCGGCTCAGATGGTCGTCAACGACCCGCCGCACATGGGCATCCACATCGGCCAGTTTGCCAAGCAGCTCAAGCAATGGGTCGAGACCGTCAAGAACTACCAGGTCATCAAGGACGCCCGGCAGATTGCCGGTGTCACTCGCGACATCACGGGTCAGGTAAAGCAGTTAACTTCCGAGGGGCTGGAGCTGCAGCGGCAGATTCAGGCCGACCTGCGCAAAGTAGCATCGGTGAAGGATTTGCGCTACGCCAACCCCTTGGAGCTGTTTGGCCGGGGCATGGCCATGAACACCAGCTCGCAGCCCGACTACATGCCGCCGGTGAACAAGGCCCGGCGCCTGCGCCAGGCGCTGCAGGGTCGCACTGAGCAGGACGTTGAAACGGTATACCAAGCCTTTTCCGGGCTGGATATCGGCCGCAACGGGGCCCAGTCCTTTACCTACCGTGACTATAAGAACATGCGGGAAGAAGCCTTCGCTTCGGCATACGCCTACGAGGAAGTGCTCAAGAAAAAGAACGTCGAAACGGCCTTCAACTACCAGAAGATTGCCGACGAGATGACTGCCCAAAGCGTGGAGCTCATGGCCACGTTGAAGAACCCGGGCCGCTATTCCATGACCGAGGCCGAGCGCCTGCGCGCCATGGGGCAGGCCAACGACAACATGGTAAAAGCCCTGCAGCTGCGCCAGGAAGCTGACCGGCTGATTCACGAAGCGGGCAAGCCCGGGCCGGCACGACAGGCGGTGGAAGGCGCTTACCGGGACCAGCTGCTGCAGAATCAGCTGTTAAAAAGCATTAGTCGCTCGGGAAGGTTCTAGCGACAATTCTGAATCGGGCCACTTAGGCAACAGCCCGCTCAATCTCCCGTCTCGTCCCAGCTTACTCGACCACCTCAAGGCCCAGCAGCTTCCGCACCCCGTTGTACAAGCGACGAATACGGGAGTTCCGGTAGCAGTCCTGGCAGTGGCTGAAGTTCCACAAGCAGTCCACCGTATCCGTGAACATGTGGAAAAGCAAGCCGACAGCGACAATTTGCGTTGCCGGCCACAGGAGCAGCAGCGCATACACCGGTATGATATGAAAGGAGTGCAACGGATGGTACCCCACGCTGCAGCGCAACGGGTCGAAGATGGGTTTTGCCAGCAGGTGGTCCAGGTCAATGGCCATTGTGGCCAACATAACCAGGTAAGCAGTCTGCCACACCAAGGGAAAAAACACCAGCGCCAACACGAGCGGAAAAACAAAGTGCAGGCCATAATGGACCAGCGTTTGGGCGCTGAAGAGCTTGGGGGAGGCAAACTGGCCGGGCCCGGGCGGGGCCATCGGCCGGATGGCGCTGCTTGCGGTATCTGCGGGCGTTGCTTTGGCCTGCCTGCTGCCCGGCCCGACTGCCGGTTTCTTCTTCTTGGCCACGCGGTCCCGCGTGCCGGAAGACGTAGCGCGCTCTTCTGCCTTTACCCGCCCCTGCTGGGTAGTGGGCTGCTCCCGGGCGGGGGTGACTGCCGCTGTATCACCGTGCTGGGCCTGTGGCGGGTGGTGGTACCCGGGGGCGGCCGAAAACTTGGGGACGACAGCCGATGACCGGCAACCGGCTAAGACCACACCGGTTGCCAAGACTAGAATGAGGCGGAAAGCAGGTAGTGCGAGCATGGGGGTTGTTAGGGCCACGTAGCGGGCGACGGTGGCCACCTCGGCCGGTAGCGGACTCAGGCCGCCGGATAGTGCTCTTGGCCACCCACCGTACCCTAAAAGCAAAAAGGCAGCTCCGCGAGAGCTGCCTTTTTTGTGGCTAAGCCAAGACCTAGCGGTTGCGCGTGAGCCAGTTCTGCAGGACGCCAATCTCCTGGCGCTGGTCGGCGATGATGGCCTGCGCCAACTGGCGCATCGTGGCGTTGCGGCCGTGCTGGAGCAACGCCTCCGAGTTGTCGATGGCCGCCTGGTGGTGGTCAATCATCATCTGGGCGTAGTCCACGTCGGTGCGCATGGTCATGGTGCGCGCGTTGCTCGCGGCCATCATGCGGTCCATGTTGGTTTTCTGGATTTGGTTGAACTGCGGTACCAGCGGCTGCGTGGGCTGGTGGCTGCTCAGGAACGAGTTGAACTGCGTGATTTCGGCGCGTTGCTTGGTGATGACGTCCTGGGCGATGGTTTTCATCTCCTGGTTGCTGCCCGCGCGAAGTTCTTCCTCGCTCATCTTGATGGCCGCGTCGTGGTGTAGCACCATCTGGGCGGCAAAGTCGTGGTCGGGGTCCTGGGTCTTGGCCTGCGCGTCCATCTGCGTCATCATGTCCATCATGATTTTCATCAGCGGAGTGTCGTGCTTCATGTCGTCCATGTCATGGTCTTTGCAGGCCGAAAACAAGGAAACCAGCACTAGCAGAGACAAAATAGGCAAACGGAATAAGCGGTTCATGCGCACGGTCGGTGGGGTCTGGTGGTGAACAATATAAACGCCCGGGCTACCCGCCCGGTTTTTACACCGTTGGCCTTTTTGCTTGCATAATTTCCGCGGCTACAGCAGCGAGTCCAGGCTGCGCCGGGCATGGCTGGCGGGTCCGAGCCGTTGAAATTCCGAGGGCGTCAGGCCCGTCACCTGCCCAAACTGCCGCGAGAGGTGGGCCGGGAGCTGTAGCCCAGCTGCCCCGCCACCTGGGCAATGGTCAGCTCGCCGTAGCCGATGAGCTCCTTGGCGCGCTCCACCTTCTGGCGGATGATGAACTTCTCAATGGTCAGGCCTTCCTCGGAGGAGAACAGGTGCGATAGGTAATGGTAGTCGCGCCCCAGGTGCTGAACCAGGTAATCCGAGTAGGTGAGCAGGCGGGGGCCCGGCTCGGGATAATGAATGAGCGTCACCAGCAGGGTTTTAATCTGCTCCACGAGTTGGGCCCGCGGGTCTTCGAGCAGGGCAAAGCCCGCTGCCAGCAGGCTGGCGCGCACGGGCTCCAGGTCCGGCGCCTGACCATCGGCAGTGGTCACGTCGGCCTCGCCCAGCACCACGCGCTGCACCTGCAAACCCAGGGCCGTCAGGTCTTCCGTCACCACCCGGATGCACTGGGGGCAGACCATGTTCTTAATCAGCAGCCGGTGGGTGCCGGGGGCAGGCAGCGTGAAGCCGGAGCGGAGTTGGGAGTTCATGAGCGGCATCTATTTTACGACCAGGCTACCGCGCAGCATGCCCATGCCGCAGGTAAACGTAAAGGTACCGGCCTGCTGGGGCAGCAGCTCCACCAGCGTCGTCTTGAAAGCCGGCAGGTCGCGGCGGATGCTGAAGTCGGGCATGAGCAGTTCCTCCGAGCAGCTGTTCTCCTCGTCCCGGTAAAAGCTCAGCTGCACGGGCTTGCCGCGCTCCACTTCGATGACGTCGGGCGAATAGCCGCCCTTGACGGTGATGTCCACTTCCTGCACCCCGCTGGAGGTAGAAACGGCCGCAGCCGTCTGGCGGGCGGAAAAGAAGAAGTACCAGATAACAAAAGCCGATAGGGCCAGGCCCGTCAGCGTCACGATGATTTCGGCGGTATCCATGGCTTAGTTCTTAGCGGGGGAGAAGCTGCGCAGCCGCAGCGAGTTGGTGAGCACCGACACCGAGCTCAGGGCCATGGCCCCGGCCGCGAGCATGGGCGAGAGCAAAATGCCGAAGAAGGGGTAGAGCAGCCCCGCCGCCACCGGAATGCCCAGCGTGTTGTAGATGAAGGCGAAAAACAGGTTTTGCTTAATAGTGCGGATGGTCTGGCGCGAGAGCTCAATGGCCGTGACCACGCCCTGCAAATCCGAGCGCATGAGCGTGATGCCCGCCGCTTCCATGGCCACGTCAGTGCCGCCGCCCATGGCCAAACCGATGTCGGCCTGGGCCAGGGCCGGCGCGTCGTTGATGCCGTCGCCGACCATAGCCACGATGCGCCCTTCGGCCTGCAGCTCCTTGACTTTGCCGGCCTTACCACTGGGCAGCACCTCGGCGAAGTAGCGCATGATGCCCACCTGCGCGGCTACCTGGGCCGCCGTCTGGGGGTTGTCGCCCGTCATCATCACCACCTCGATGCCCATGGCCTGCAGCCGCTTGATGGCGGCGGCCGACGTCTCGCGCACGGTGTCGGCCACGCCGACGAGGCCCACGGCCTGCTGGTCAACGGCGACATACAGTACGGTCTTGGCCTGGGCCAGCAACTCATCGGCCTGCCGGCGCACAGCCGGCGAAAGGCTGATACCCGCCTCATCCAGCAGGCGGAAGTTGCCGATGAGCACGGCCTGCCCGTTCACCGATGCCTGCGCTCCTTTGCCCTCGATGGCCTGAAAACCGGTGGCCGGAATGGCCGGGGCCTGCTGGGCATCGGCGTAGCGCACCACGGCTTCGGCCAGCGGGTGCTCGCTCTGCCGCTCCACGGCGGCCACTACCTGCAGCAGTTGGGCCGCGTCCTGTCCCTCGGCGGGCACAAAGTCCGTCACGGCCGGTTCGCCGCGGGTGATGGTGCCGGTCTTGTCGAGCAGCACGGTATTTACCTGGTGGGCTTTTTCCAGGGCCTCGGCGTTGCGAATCAGCACGCCGTGCTCGGCGCCCTTGCCGGTGCTGACCATGATAGCCGTGGGCGTGGCCAAACCTAAAGCACAAGGACAAGCAATGATGAGCACGGCCACGAAGTTGACCAAGGCCAGCGGCAGGCGGGCTTCCACGGGGGCCAGGTCAAACCAGAGCACGAACGTGAGGATGGCGATGACCACCACGGTGGGCACGAAGATGGCGCTGACCTTATCGGCCAGCCGCTGGATGGGGGCACGGCTGCCCTGGGCGTCTTCCACCAGCTTCACAATCTGCGAGAGCATGGTATCAGCCCCCACCTTGGTCACCCGGAAGCGGAAAGAGCCCGTCTTGTTGAGCGTGGCGCCGAATACCGGGTCCCCGGTCTTCTTTTCCACCGGCAGGCTTTCGCCCGTGAGCATGGCCTCGTCCACGGCCGAGCGGCCTTCTTCAATAACGCCGTCGGTAGCTACCTTCTCGCCGGGGCGCACCACGACGAGGTCGCCCAGCTGCACCTGCTCGATGGGCACGTCCACCTCCTGGCCGTCGGGCCGCACCACCCGGGCCGTTTTGGCCTGCAAGCCCATCAGCGCCTTGATAGCGGCCGACGTTTGCGTCTTGGCCCGCAGCTCCAGCACTTTGCCCAGCAGAATCAGGGCAATGATGGTGGCCGTGGTATCATAGTACACCTCGGGCATGAGGCCCCGGCGCATAAACCAGCCCGGCACCACGGTGGCCGCCAGGCTGTACAGAAAGGCAGCCCCGGTGCCCACGGCAATCAGCGTGTCCATGTTGGCGGCGCGGTGCTTGAAGCCGTTCCAGGCCGAGGTAAAGAATTCGCGCCCACTGTAAAGCAGCACCGGCAGGGTCAGCACCAAGAGGCCGTAGTTCAGCCAGTGCATATTCACGCGGGCCATCATCGCGGGCCAGAGCATGAGCATGCTCAGGGGCATGATGATAATGGCCAGCACCGTGGCTACCCAGAAGCGGCGCTTGAGCTTGACGTAAGCGAGGGCCTTTTGCTGGTCAATTTCCGCTTGCCGGTCGGCGGCGCTGGTGTCTGGCGCGCGCTCGGTTACGCCGTAGCCGGCGTTGACCACGGCCTCTTTTAAGGTGGCCGGGGTGGCCTGGGCGGGCAGGTATTCAATCGTCGCTTTTTCGGTAGCGAAGTTGACCATGGCCCGCTGCACCCCGGGCGTGCGGGTCAGGGACTTCTCAACGAAGGACGCGCACGAGGCGCAGGTCATGCCTTCAATGTCGAGGGTTTCGGTTTTGGTCGTTGGTTCCATAAAAAATAAGCAGCTGTAGTGCTGCATTGGGCCGGGAAACCCAAGGCTCCCTAGGCTAGAAAGTACAGTACAAAGGAACGGCGCCCCTGCGGCGGGGTTAGTACGGAATCTCACCCGAAACTTGCATAATTTGCACGTTGCAGGTGGGCAAGGGATTTACATAATCCGGCCGAAGGCTTGCATAATTTTGCGCTGCTTGCCGGGGCTTTTTCCCTGACTGCCGCCTAAAACAGCCTGGTGGCCATTTGCGGTCCTTTTTCGCAGGTTAAGCGGCCACCCACAGGAACGGCCCGGAAACTCTTTATTTAGAAATGGGGTAGATAAGCGGTACCGCCTTTTCGTGGAGAAGTCTACTTTTGCGGTTGCTTAGCGCCTGTCATGTTCCGTAGCCTGTTCCCCTTCCGCCGTTTGCTGGCGACGAGCTTCCTGCTCGTCTTCGTCAACGTGTTCGTGGGCCAGTGCTACTGCGCCACCCTGAACCCGGTGCTGGCCGCACCCGCGCCGGTGGCGAAAGTCATTGCCGTAGAGAAGACTACGCATCCCGGCTGCCACGGTCACGACAAAGCCACGGCAAAGCAGCAACCCACCAAGACCAAGCAGGACCATGCCCAGCACAACTCCAAGCCCGTGGGCAAGGATGACTGCTGCAAGGACAACTCGGCTGCTATCCTTAAGTCCCTCACCACGCCGGCTGAAAAGCAGCTGATGACACCCGCGCCGGCCTTGTTGCCGGCCAGCAGCGACTTCTTTTCCGGCCCGCTGCCGGGCAGTGGGACCGCACCCACTCGGTCGTTCTGGTGCTCCGCGAGCACCTGCCCCCCAAAATACCCGATATCCGCATCTTTATTCAGTCCCTGACGGTCTGATTGATTTGACGCGCCCAAGGCTCGCCCTGGCATAGCTCTGCTATGTCCGGGGCGGGCCTTTGCATTGTCGTGTCCGCCCGGCGCTTAGCTGCCCCCTCCCTCCTTCATCTTCCTGGTTTTACCCTCGCCTGACAATGAAAAGTTGTTGCGAAGAAGCCGGCGCACCCGCCCCCCAAGGCCCGGTTCGCCGCCTGCTGTCCTACCTGCTCTACGCCGCGGTAGCTGCCGGGCTGGGCTTCGTGCTCTGGCAGCAGTGGCAGGCCTAGCCGTCCGGCAGCAGCGCCCCGGACTACTGGATATAGTCTCCCCATCAGTTTAACCCCATTCCCCTTTTATGTACCGCATACCGCTTTCCCTGCTGGCTTTGGCTGGCCTGCTCACCGCCAGCAGCTGCTCGTCCGAAACCGAGTCCAGCAAAACCACCGACACCGTCACCACGCCCACCAACGGCCCGGCCGAAGGCACCGCCGAGCACGGCGGGGGCCACACCTACGCCTGCCCCATGCACCCCGAGGTGACCAGCACCAAAGAGGGCGACAAGTGCCCCAAGTGCGGCATGAACCTGGAGCACAACGACAAGGTGGCCAACGGCAAAACTTACGAAATGAAGCTGGTGCCCACGCCCACGCAGGTGACGGCCGGGCAGCCCACCACGCTGGCCTTCACGCCGGTGGAAACGGGCAAGGGCTCGGCTCCCGTGCCCCTGGACGTGGTGCACGAGAAGAAGATTCACCTCATCATCGTCAGCAAGGACCTGGGCCAGTTCTACCACGAGCACCCCGAGTACACGGCTGAGGGCGACTACAAGGTGAAGTACACCTTCCCCAAGGGCGGCGACTACGTGCTGTTTCAGGACTATACGCCTACCGGCTCAGGCCACCAGCTCGGCCGCCAGCCCCTCACCGTGAAGGGCACGGCGTATGCGCCGGTCAAGTTCAAGAACGACGACATGCAGTGGGAGAAGGACGGCTATAAGGCCACCCTCGCCTTCGACAAAGACCTGAAAGTGGGCCAGCTGCTGGGTATGAAAATCAACATCAGCAAGGACGGCCAGCCGGTGATGGACCTCGCCAACTACCTCGGCGCGCTGGGCCACGTGGTGGTCATCAGCGAGGACACCGAGCAGTACCTGCACGTGCATCCCAACGACCAGGCCGACAAGGGCCCGAACATCGGCTTCAACACCAACTTCGAAAAGCCCGGCCTCTACCGCGTGTTCCTCCAGTTTAACCACGCCGGTAAGATTCACACCGGTGACTTCACCATCAACGTGAAGGCCTAGCGTGGGGGCTGGCTCCCTTCCGGCTTGCCTCTCTTTCTTCAACTAACCCAACCACACCCATGAAAAAGTCCGCTTTTTTCCTCGCAGCCCTCTGCTCGGGCTCCCTGCTGGTTGCCAGCTGCAACAGCGACAAGGCCGCCGATTCGACGGCTACCACCACCGAAACGACCACCGCCGAGGGCACCGCCTCCGGTGACATGGCCGGCATGGACCACTCCGCCGGGGCTACGGGCAGCGCCGCGGCCGGCGACTCGCCCCAACTGGTGGCCATGAACGAGATGATGCAGAAGATGCACGCCAGCAAGCCCAAGGGCAACACCGACCACGACTTCGCCCACCACATGCTGGAGCACCACAAGGGCGCGGTTGTCATGGCCGACATTCAGCTGCGCGACGGCAAAGACGCCACCATGCGCCAGATGGCCGAGAAAATCAAAGCCGACCAGCAAAAGGAAATCGCCGAGCTGGAAGCCGCGGCCACCCGCCTCGACAATGCCCCGACCAATTACAAGCCCAACGACCCCACCGACCCCTTCACCAGCAAGATGAAGGCCTCGATGGACGCCATGATGCCGATGCCAAAAAGCGTGGCAGACCCGGACATGAACTTCAACATGCTCATGACCATGCACCACCAGAGCGCCGTGGACATGGCCAAGGCCGAGCTGGCCCACGGCAAGGACACCAAGCTCAAGCAAATGGCTCAGCAGATAATCGACGCCCAGGAGAAGGAAATAGCTGCCTTCAAGGACTGGCACAATAAGAACGCCGACAAAATGTAGCCCACCGGCTACCCCATTCCAACCACTCACATCCCCCTCCCCATGAAGATTTCGCAAATTCTCGCCGCCGCCCTGTTGCTCGCCGCCCCGCTCAACGTTGCCGCCCAGCACAGCCACAAGCCCGGCACCGCTGCCCACGGCCACAAAGCCGCCGGCGAAACCCACGCCCACAAATCCCCCACGGCGGAACGGTCCGCACGGCCGGCAAGTACCACCTCGAACTGGTGCAGCAAGCCGGGGAGGTGCACGTGTACCTGCTCGACGCCAACGAGAAAACCATGCCCCTGGACCGTTCCACCGGCACGGCCATGCTGCTGAGCACGGCGGGCAAAACCACCAGCGTGAAGCTGACGCCCACCGGCGACCATTTCGTGGCCGCCGTGCCCGCCGGCACTACCCTGCGCACGGCCATCGTGAGCCTGAAAGCCAACGGCAGCTCGCTCAGCGCCCGCTTTGAAAAGCTCGACGCGGCGGCCAAAGCCAGCAAGGCCACGGCCGCCGCCTACACCTGCCCCATGAACTGCGAAGGCTCGGCCAGCGACAAGCCCGGCAGCTGCCCGAAGTGCGGCATGGCCCTGGTGAAAAAGTCATAGACGTCGCCTGCTTTTCGGACGCCGGGCGTCCGGACCCGCTTCGTCCGGGTCGTCTGCCGCTGCAACGGTAGGCGGCCCGCTGGCTCGCTCTAACCTGATTATATGAAGTATCTGAAATTGAGAAGTGGCGTGCGTTTCCTGCTGGTTCTGGCCCTTTTGCTGGGATTAGGTTTCGAAGCTGCGCGCGCCCAAACCATCATCAGCCTGGACAGCGCCGAAGCCCAGACCCTGCGCCGGCACCCCGGCTGCGGCAGTCAACCCAGGAAATTGAGGAGCAGCGCGCCCTCAAGCGGGGCTCGTTTGCGCCCGCCAACCCGGACTTTCTGTTCTCGGCCCCTACCGGCGAGATGTGGGCCCCGGGCGTGGTGCAAACCATCGACCTGCCCAACGTCTACCGCCAGCAGCGGCGCGTGGCGCAGGCCGGCATTACCCTGGCCGAGCGCAACCGCGACGTGAGCCGGGCCAGCGTGCTGCGCGACACCCGCCTGGCGTACCTGACCCTGCAATTTGCTGAGGCCCAGGTGCGGCAGCTCACCTACCAGGACAGCTTGTTTCGAGTGCTGCGCCTGGCCACCGAGCGCCTGTTTACGGCCGGCGAAGTCACCTCGCTGCAGCGCATCAGCACCGACGCCGAAGCCCGGCAGGTGACCGTGCTGCTGCAGCAAGCCACCGCCGACCGGCAGGCCGCCCAGCGCCGCCTGGCCTTGCTGCTGGGCCGCCCCAGCGAAGCCTTGGCCACCAGCACCGACCTGGGCCGCACCGGCGCGGAGCTGGCCCAAACGGGCACTGCGCTGCTCGCGGGCCTGCCCACCGAGGACAGCACGGCCCTGGTGCGCAGCCCCACGCTGGCCGCCGCTGCCCAAAACGTAGCCCTGAGCCAGTCAGGCATCAGCCTGGTCCGGGCCCGGCGCACCCCGGCCCTCACGGTGGGCTACCAGAACCAGGCATTTGAGAATTCAGCCTTGAAATACCGCTTTCAATTCGGCCTGTCGGTGCCCATCTGGTTCTGGACCTACCGCTCCCAGCTGCAGGCGGCCACGGCCCGCTCCCAGGCCGCCGGCTACCAGCTGCAGGCCCAGCGCCTGGAGTTGAGTAGTCAGTACCAGCAGGCCCTGGCCGACACGCGCAAGTTCTCGGCCTCGCTGGGCTACTACGAGCAAACCGGGCTGCCGCAGTCGCGGGCCATCATCAGCCAGTCGCAGCGCCTGTTTCGGGCCGGCGAAGTAAGCTACCTGCAGCTCATCCTGAGCCTGAACCAGGCCTTTGCCATCCAGAATACCTACCTGACGACCATTCGGGACTACCGCCAGGCCCTCATCGAACTTAACTACCTGCGGGGTGAATAACATGAAACAACTCCTGATTTTGCTCCTGGGCCTGCTTGTGCTGAGCGGCACGGCCTACGCCCACGGGGGCGAGGACCACGGCGACGGGCCCAAGGCCGGCACGGCGGGCGCCACGTCCTTTTCCGTGGCCGCGCTCTCGGAACAGTTCGAGGCCTTGCTGCGCTACGAGCCCCTGGAAGGGGGTAAGCCCGCCGATTTGCGCCTGTTCCTCTCCGACTACGCCACCAACGCCCCGATCAAGGGCGCCAAGCTCACGCTCACCAACCCGGAAGATGCCAACCTGAAATGGGCCGTGAAAGAGCAGGAGCCGGGCGTGTACCTCGTCGAAGGCCAGTTTCCGGCCAACAAGGCTTACAGCTTCGCCCTCAACATCGTGGCGGGTGAGAAAGCCGATTTGCTCTTGCTCGAAGGCATCAAAGTAGGAGAGAAGCTGCCCGTCGCCGCGGCTCCCCACGCGGAGGCAACCGGGCTTTTTTCCTCCTGGAAAACCATCCTGGCCTTGGCCGGGGCCTTTGTGCTCGGCATCGTACTCACGGCCCTGCTCATGCGCCGCCGCCGTCCCGAGCCCGTGCCCCAGACTTCCGAGCAGGCGTTGACCGCCAGCCGCCGCACCCCCTTCCCTTAATGCTACCCCGATATGAAAACCAAGCATAAAATCCTGGCCGCTACGGCCGCCGCGGGACTGGTCCTGACGGTGCTGCTCCCTCCACCGGGTTTGGTGCAGGCCCACGGTGGCGAAGACCACGGTGGCACGGCCAAAGCCAGCACCGGCGTGGCCCTTTCCGACGAGGTACTGCTGCCCAAGGAAAGCCAGTTCCTGTTTCAGGTGCGCACCAACCTGGCCGCCTTTTCCACCACCTACAGCCGGGCCACGCTCTACGGCACGGTGTCGGCCGCGGCCGGGGGCGAGGGCCGCATCGTGGTGCCCCAAACCGGGCGCATCGTGAGCCTCGCCGCGCAGGTGGGCAAAACGGTGCGGGCCGGGCAGACCCTGGCCGTCATCGAGCAAACGCTGGACGCCACCCAGCAAATCGGGCTCAGCACCGAGCGGGCCAACGCCCAGGCCGAGCTGCGCGCCGCCCAGCAGGACTACGCCCGCCTGCAGAGCATCGCCGACATCGCCGCCCGCAAGGACGTGGTGGCCGCCGAGCTGCGCCTGCGCCAGGCCCGCCAGAACGCCAGCATCTACAACGGCCAGGCCCAGCAGCGCCGCGTGAGCATCACCTCGCCCGTGAGCGGCACCGTGGACGTGTTTAATCTCGCTGTCGGTCAACAAGTCAACCAGGGCGACGAGCTGTTTCGCGTCATCAACCCCGGCAAGCTGCGCGTCGAAGCCCAGGTGTTTGCCCAGGATCTGGACAAAGTCACGCCCGGGGCCGTGTTCCGGGTGGAAGGCCTGCAGGGCCAGGCCGGCGTGCCCGCCCGCCTGGTGGTGTTCAGCAACGTGGTGAACCCGGTCAACCAAGCCCGTCAGCTGGTGCTGGAGCTCGACGCCCAGCAGGGCAGCGCCTACCGCGCCGGCCAGGCCGTGAACGTGCAGGTCGTGGGCCAGACCGGCGGGGCAAGCCCCAGCTGGTGGTGCCCACCTCGGCCATCACCGATCTGAATGGCAAGCCCGTGGTGTTTGTGCACACCGAGCCCGAGCGGTTCAAGATTCGCTACGTGCAGCCCGGCGCCGTCAACGGCCAGCAGACCGTGCTGGTGCAGGGCGAAATCAACGAAAACGACCGGGTGGTCACCACCGGCACCTACCAGCTCAAATCCATTTACCTCAACCAATAAGTCCCGCTCCGCGGTGGCTTCTTTCTCCCTCCCCATGAAAAATCTTTTTGCTCTCGCGGTGCTGTCTGCCACGCTTCCCTTTGCCGCCGCCACGGCGCAAGCCCAGACAACTGCCGCGGCTGGTTCCGCCGATGAGGTGGCCGCGGGCGGTGCTGAGCAAGTACCAGCAGGCCGCAAAAGCTCGATACCACGGGCACGCACCGCCTCTTCACGGCCAACTCCCAGGTGTTCGAGTCGGGCGGGGTGGAAGGCTCCTACCGGCACTACGCCGAGCACCACCTGGCCCCGGAGCTCAAGGAGTTTAGCGCCTTCACCTTCAGCGACTACAAAGCCGCCGTGCAGGTAGACGGTCCTTATGCTTTTGCGACGGAAACCTACACCTACACCATTAACCTCAAGAAGGACCCCAAGGAGAAAGAGGCCAAGGCGCCCATCGTGCGCCGCGGGGTGGCCACGTCGGTGCTGCGCAAAAACGCCGCCGGCCAGTGGCAAATCATGAGCACCCACACCTCGGCCCGCACGCCCCGGGTCAAGAAATAAGACGCACAGGGCGTGCCCTGTCCGACCCACTGGCCCACCGGCCGGACTACACCGAAGTCGCCCTTGAGGCTCCTTCCACTTTGCGCTAATACCCCATGCTTGATAAGATAATTCGCTTTGCCCTGCAGAACCGGCTGCTGATGCTGGCCTTCGCCATGGGCCTCATCATTGCCGGTTCCTACACCGCCAGCCAGCTGCCGGTGGACGTGTTGCCCGACCTCGACCGCCCGCGCGTGACCGTGTTCCTGGAAGCGCCCGGCATGGCCCCGAGGAGGTGGAGGCCCTGGTGACGCTGCCCGTGGAAACGGCCCTGAACGGGGCCACCGGCGTGTCGGCCGTGCGCTCCAACTCGGCCATTGGCCTGGGCATGGTGTTCGTGGAGTTCGACTACGGCACCGACATTTTCACGGCCCGCCAGATTGTGAGCGAGAAGCTGCAGACCACGGGCGAGCAGCTGCCCCAGGGCATTACGCCGGTGCTGGGCCCCATTTCCTCGGTCATGGGCCAGATTATGCTGGTGGGCTTGTCGGGCGGCAAACAGACCAACGCCGCCGATTTGCGCACGCTGGCCAACTACACCGTGCGGCAGCGCCTGCTCAGCATTCCCGGCGTGGCCCAGGTCATTCCCATCGGCGGCGACAATTTGCAGTACCAAGTCCTGCTCGATATGCCCCGGCTCAATGCCACGGGCCTGACGGTAAACCAGGTGGAGGAAGCCCTGCGCCAGTCCAACCTGAACACGACGGGCAACTTCATTGACCGCAACGGCTCGGAGGTGCTCATCCGCAACCTGGGCCGGCTGCGCTCGGTGGCCGACATCGAAAACATCATTGTCGGCTACCGCGAGCAGTCTCCCATCCGGGTGGCCGACGTGGCCAAGGTGGAGTTCGGGGCCCGCTTCAAGCGGGGCGACGGCAGCGTGAACGGCCGGCCCGCCGTGATTCTGAGCATCGAGAAGCAGCCCGGCGCGGCCACGGTGGGCCTGACAGCAGCCGTGGAAAAAGCCCTGGTGGAGCTGAAGCCTTCTTTGCCCAAGGACGTGCAGGTGAACACGCGCTTGTTCAAGCAGTCGGAGTTTATCGAGTCCTCGATTACCAACGTCGAGGAAGCCTTGCGCGACGGGGCCATTCTGGTGGTTATCATCCTGTTTGCCTTTCTGCTGAACGTACGCACCACGTTTATTTCTTTGGTGGCCATTCCGCTCTCGCTGCTGGTCACGGCGCTGGTGTTTCGCTTTGCCGGCATCAGCATCAACACCATGACCCTCGGCGGCCTGGCCATTGCCATCGGCGAATTGGTCGACGACGCCATCGTGGACGTGGAAAACGTCTACCGGCGCCTGCGCGAAAACAAGCAGCTGCCGCACCCGCAGCCGGTGCTCAAGGTTATTTACAAGGCCAGCTCCGAAGTACGCAACTCCATTGTGTACGCCACCATCATCGTGGTGCTGGTGTTCCTGCCGCTGTTTGCCCTGGAAGGCATGGAAGGCCGCATTTTTGCGCCGCTGGGCATTGCCTACATCACCAGCATTGTGGCCTCGCTGTTCGTGTCGCTCACCGTCACGCCGGTGCTCTGCTACTACCTGCTGCCCAAAATGAAGCAGATGGACCACCCCGAAACCGACGGGGGCCTGGTGCGCTGGCTTAAGAAAAAAGATACTCGCCTGTTGGGTTGGGGCCTGCAGCATCCCAAGGCCATCCTTGGGGTAACCGGGGCGCTGTTCGTGGCGGCCATGGCGCTGATTCCGTTCTTCGGCACCGAGTTTCTGCCGCCCTTCAACGAAGGCTCGCTCACGGTCAACTTCTCGGCGCCCGCCGGCACCTCGCTGGCCGAGTCGAACCGCCTGGGCACGCTGGGCGAGCAGCAGATGCTTAAGATTCCGGAAGTGGCCTATACCGCCCGCCGCACCGGCCGCGCCGAATTGGACGAGCACGCCGAGTCGGTGAACAACTCGGAAATCGAAGTGGCCTTCAAAACGGAAGAGGAGTTGGAGAAGGAAGGCAAAACCATGCGCAGCCGCGACGAGATTCTGGCCGACATGCGGGAGAAGCTCAGCCTGATTACGGGCGTGAACGTCAACATCGGCCAGCCCATCTCCCACCGCCTCGACCACTTGCTGAGCGGGGTGCGCGCCCAAGTGGCCATCAAGGTTTTCGGCAACGATTTGCTGGAGTTGCGCCGCTACGCCAATGAGGTGCGCGCTGCCGCCAGCACGGTGCCCGGTGTGGTCGATTTGCAGGTAGAAAAGCAGGTGCAGATTCCCCAGCTGCTTATCCGGCCCCGCGACGAGGCCCTGCGCGCCTACGGCATGGAGCGCGGCGAGGTGGTGCGCGATTTGGAAACGCTCTTCCAGGGCGCCGTCGTCTCGCAGATGCTCGACGGGCAGAAGCGCTTTGACTTGGTGGTGAAGCTGCCCGAAGCCGAGCGCAACGACATCGCCGCCATCGGCCAGACCCGCGTCGAAACGCCCTCGGGCGCCATGGTTCCCCTAAGCCAGGTGGCAGAAGTGCTCTACGAGCCGGGCCCCAACACCGTGAACCACGAGAATACCCAACGCCGCATCACCATCTCCCTGAACGTAGCCGAGCGTGATTTGGGCTCGACGGTCAAGGAGATTCAAGCGAAGGTGAATTCGCAGGTGAAGCTGCCCCCCGGGTATTACCTCACCTACGGCGGCCAGTTTGAAAGCCAGCAGTCGGCCTCGCAGAAGATTCTCTGGTTGAGCCTGTTTTCGCTGGCCGGCATCTTCCTGGTGCTGTTCTCGCACTTTAAGTCCAGCTACATGGTAGGGCAGATTATGCTCAACATCCCCTTGGCCCTCATCGGCTCGGTGGTGGCGGTGCTGCTCACGGGCGGCACGTTCAGCATTGCCTCGCTGGTGGGCTTTATCACGCTTACCGGCATTGCCTCGCGCAACGGCATCATGATGATTTCGCACTACATCCACCTCGTGGAGCACGAGGGCGAGAAGTTCGGCATCCCCATGATTATCCGCGGTTCACTCGAACGCTTGGTGCCGGTGCTGATGACGGCCCTGGTAGCCGCGCTGGCCCTGGTGCCGCTTACCCTGGCCAAGGACGCGCCGGGCAAAGAAATCCTCTACCCGGTGGCCACCGTCATTCTCGGCGGTTTGCTTTCTTCCACGTTCCTCGACATCATCGTGACGCCCGTGGTCTTCTGGCTGGTGGGCGAAAAAGCGCTGGCGCAGTACTTCGCTTCCCACCAGGAAACGGGGTTGGATGACCACCCGCAGGAACTCGACGCGCAGCCGCTCACCCCGCCTTCGGATATGAATCCGGTGCTGCCCACCCGCTAGGCGATGCTGCACGCCTTTCTGCATATCACGGTGCCAGGGCTCTACGCCCTGGCCTTTCACCGCCCCCACTGGCGGCGGGTGTGGCTGGTGCTGGCCAGTGCCCTGCTGCTCGACCTGGACCACCTCTGGGCCACCCCCTTCTACGACCCGGGCCGCTGCAGCATCAACTTCCACACCTTTCACACCTACTGGGCCATCGGCGGCTACGTGCTACTGCTGCTACCCGCCCGCACGCGCATCTGGGCCGTGGGCTTCCTGCTGCACATGGTGCTGGACTACACCGAATGCTGGCAGCGCGGCATTTACCTGCCTTAACCTCGCTTGCTGATGCCTAATCGCTCCGCTTCTGCTTCGCCCACCACTGTGCTTTACATCAAGCACATGGTGTGCGCGCGCGGTATCCGGGTGGTTCGGCAGGAGCTGGAAGGGCTGGGCTTGCAGGTGCTCGACGTGCGCCTGGGGGCCGCCACGGTCGCCGGAGAGCCGGAAGACCTGGACTGGCCCCGCCTGCGGGCCACGCTGGAAGCAGCCCGGTTTGCGCTGCTCGAAACCTTTCACCAGACCTTGGTGGAACGGGTCAGCGTGGCCGTGAACCGCCTGTTGCGCGAGCCCGGCGAAAGCCTGCGGCACCGGGCATTCGGGGCGGCGGTGGCCCGTGAGCTGGACCTGACGTACGGGCAGCTGAGCGCGGCCTTTGCCCGCTTGGTGGGCGATAAGACGCTGGCGGCCTACATCCTGAGTCAGCGCCTGGCTTATGCGCAGGAGCTGCTGCTTTCTTCCTCCCTGAGCGTGGGCCTAATTGCCCGGCACCTGGGCTACACCAGCCTGGCGCACTTCTCCGGCCAATTCCGGCGCTTGGCCCACTGCTCGCCTTCCGCGTATCGCCGCCTGCTGCGCGCTGACATGGCGCCGGTTGTGGGGGATGAGGCGCCAAATCATGCAAGGGAAGAAGACTAATATGTAAAACCTTGGGCCACAGAGAAGGTATACTTAGGCAGCGACCCGGTTGGGTTGCCTTACTTGTTCACCTAACCCCTTTCCCATGCATACACAAAACCAAAGCCTGCTCGACGCCCTCAATGCCTGTATCGCCGCCTGTGAGCATTGTGCTACGGCCTGCCTGCAGGAAGACAATGTGAAGATGATGGCCCGCTGCGTGCTGTTGGACCGCGACTGTGCCGACATCTGCGCCCTCACCGCCCGCTTCACTGCCCGCGGCTCGGAGCACGCCGCCCATCTGCTACGCGAGTGCGCTGAAATCTGCAAGGCCTGCGCCGACGAGTGCGAGAAGCACGGCGCTCACTCCGAGCACTGCCGCCAGTGCGCCGAGGCCTGCCGCCGCTGCGAGCAGGCCTGCCGCCAGGGCATTGCTGCTTAAATATCCTCGATACCATGGGAAGCCAGCTCGTCGCGTACGGGCTGGCTTTTTCGTGGGCCCCGGTGTGTTAATTATGCTGGTTCGCGGCCTAATTCTGTACGCCGGGCCTGGGCGACACCCCTACTTTTGCGGGGTCCTTCACCCGCCCCAACTGCCTCGCTGATGACAATGGCTCCCGCCCTGCGCAAGTTCATGCTCACCGCCCACATCACGTTCTCGGTGGGCTGGCTCGGCGCCGTGGCCGTGTTCCTGGCCCTGGCCATCACCGGCCTGACCAGTTCTGATGCGTTGCTGGTGCGCACGGCCTACCTGGCCATGGGGCTGAGCGGCTGGTTTGTTATTGTGCCCTCCAGCCTGGCCGCGCTGGCCACCGGCGTGGTGCAGGCGCTGGGCACGCCCTGGGGCTTGTTTAAGCATTACTGGGTGCTGGTCAAGCTGGTGCTCACGGTAGCGGCCACGCTGCTGTTGCTGCTGCACATCCAGCCCATCGCCTACCTGGCCGAGGTAGCCGCCAAAGCCGACCTCTCGGCAACTGACCTGCGCGGGTTGCGCCTGCAGCTGCTGGCCGATGCCGCGGCCGCGCTGGTCGTGCTGCTGGCAGCCACCGCCATTTCGGTGTACAAGCCCTGGGGCCGCATTGGTAAGTGGCGGCTGCAAAAGCAGGCGCATGCCCAAGCCGTGGCCGCGGGCCACGCAACTGCTATGCCCACCCCCTGGGGCCGCTATTTGCTCATCGCCGGGCTGGTGCTGCTCCTACTCTTTGTCATCGGCAAACACTTGCTCGGCGGGGGCATGGGCCACCATTAAAGCTAGCGTGCGACGTGTCAGGCAGGCAAAGGGGGATTAGCTGCTACAAATCATGCAAGCCTGAAGCCTAATTGTGTACCCCTTCCCGGGCACGTGCCGCTACTTTTGGGTGTTTTAATTCCGAACCCGCCCACCACGGGCGCCACGCATTTACTCCCATGAAAACGCTCCAATTCAACACCAACATCAACTGCGGCGGCTGCATCAAAGCCGTAACGCCCACCCTCAACGGCGAGAAGGCAATTGCCTCCTGGCAGGTCGACACGGCCAACCCCAACAAGGTGCTCACCGTGACCGGCGACGTGACCGAGGAGCAGGTGCTGGCGCTCGTAGAAGATGCCGGCTTCAAGGCTGAAAAGGCTTAGACATTTTAATGAGTGCCACCCACGGAGTACGGACCGTGGCTGTTTGAACTACCCCACGGCCGTACCCGGCGGGCCCATCTTAACCACCAGAACCGATGAAACGCAAGATGATGATGTTCGGCGCCGCGGCGCTGCTCTCCGGCGGCGCCTTGTTTGGCTTCACCAGCCCAACCCCGACCGCGGCGGATTGTCCACTGAAGGGCACCCCCGATTGCCCGCTGGTGCAAAACTGCGCCCAGGCCGGCACTCCGGCCTGCACGGCGGGAGCCCCTAGCTGCTGCGCGGCCAAGTAAGCTGCCCACGCTCGTGTAAAACGCCCGGCCCCAGTAGGTCGGGCGTTTTTCGTTTTAGCGTTTCCTGGGACGGCCTGTAGTCAGGACCAGGTTGCTTGAAATTATGCAACCGTGCGGCCGTTTGCGTGTAAACATTGTCGCGGTTTGACTACGTATGGTACCCAACAGGGAAAGCAACGACCGCCTGGCTAGGACCAGTGGTCAGCGCGGCCTCTCCATTACCCATTGGGATTTGCCCCGGCACTGCTGCTTGCGGTCAGCCGGGGTTTTTCCGTGTACCGGCCTTGGCTCATTCGGCTCTATGTTTTCAGATTTTCCCAATCTGCACCCCCTGGTGGTGCACTTGCCCATTGTCCTGATACTGCTGGCTGCGGCATTGCAGGCCCTGCTGGTATTCAAGGACTGGCCCCAGGTGCGCTGGATTGCCTTGGCCGTGATGGCTGGGGGCTTTGCCGGGGCGGTGGCGGCCAGCACCGTGTTTCATGCGGCGGCAATTGGCCTTTCGCCCCGGGCAGCGGCCGTGTACGCGGCCCACGAGCAGTTCGCCGGCTACACCACCTGGCTCTCGGGCATCACGCTGCTATTGGCCGGCATCGGGTTTTACTTTAAGGTGCAGCGCCGGGCCTACGAGGTGCTGGTGCTGGTGGCAGCCGTGGCGGCGGCCGGCGCGCTTTCCGTGGCCGGGCACCGAGGTGCGCAGCTGGTGTACGTCGAGGGCGTGGGTCCCAAGGGCAACCTGCTCGATAAAAGCCACGGCCACGGCGGGGAGGATGCCATGCCCGGCATGGACATGCCGGCTTCCGAAGCGGACGCCCACAACGAGGAGGTTGGCCCAAGCGACGGGACTCGCCCACCATCAGTGGCTACGCCAGGTACCTCCCCGGCCAGCATGGAAGGCATGAACATGGGCCCCGGCCCGCAGGCCGCCCAGCTAGGTCAGCGCCGTCAACCCATGGAACAAATGGAAGGCATGAACATGCCCACCCAACGGCGCGGCGGCCAACCGCAGCCGGCGCCGGCAGGACGGGCCGCCCAGCAGGGAGCCATGGCCGATATGCCGGGGATGAACATGCCCGGGATGAGCACGCAACGTCCCTCCGGCCAAGGCAGCCCGCGCAAAGCGCCGCCCGCCCCGATGGACATGGGCAACATGCCCGGCATGGACATGGGTCCTGCCCGCTCGAAAAACACCTCCCCAAGCAAACCCGCCATAGGTACTATGAAAGGCATGGAAAACATGCCCGGCATGCAGCCCGCCGGCGGCCAAAAGCCTGTGACAACGCGCCAGCAGATGGACGATATGTCCGGAATGCCGGGCATGAAAAAGGGCGAGGCTATGCCCGGTATGGGCGATAGGAAGGGAATGGAGAAGCCCGGAACGGGCGCCATGCCGGGCATGCCGGGAATGGCCATGCCCAGCAGCCCCATGGATAAGTACCGGTTCGAGGACAACAACCCGGCCCGCAGCACCCCCAAACGCGACAAGTAACGACCGATGCGAATACTCTTTCTACTGGCTGCCCTGCTGGCCGCCATGCCCGCCTGGGCGCAGCACACGCCGGGCATGCGTATGGGCAAAAGCGCCGAGCCTCACCTGACCCAGTCTGCGCCCCCGGCTGCTCAGCTGCAGGGCAAGGTCGTGACGCCTCGCACGAGCTACGTGGGCAAGCGGGTGGAGTACGACCTGTACGTGGACGAGCGCCTGGTCAACTTCACGGGCCGCACCCGCCGGGCCATCGGCATCAACGGCCAGATTCCGGCCCCCACGCTCACCTTCAACGAGGGGGACACCGCCGTGATTCGGGTGCACAACCAGATGCACATGGAAACCAGCATCCACTGGCACGGCCTGCTGCTGCCCAACGAGCAGGACGGCGTGCCCTACCTCAACACGGCCCCGGTCGAGCCGGGCGGCACCCACACGTTTACGTTTCCCCTGATTCAGAGCGGCACCTACTGGTACCACTCCCACACCATGCTGCAGGAGCAGGACGGCGTGTACGGCTCCATCGTCATCCACCCCAAGCGCATTCCCTACGAGATGAGGGAGTACGTGCTGGTGCTCTCCGACTGGACCGACCACAAATCCAAGGAGGTGCTGCGCTACCTCAAGCGCACCGGCGAGTGGTTCGCCGTGCAGAAAGGGGCTACGCAGAGCTACGGCGAGGCCCTGGCCGCCGGCTACTTCAAGGACAAGCTCAAGCAGGAGTGGGGCCGCATGCCGGCCATGGATTTGACGGACATCTACTACAACAAATTCCTCACGAACGGGCAGGAAAAGGGCTATTTCAAGGACGCCAAGCCCGGGGAGGTGGTGCGCCTGCGCGTCATCAACGGCAGCGCCTCGTCCTACTTTTACCTGCAGTACGCCGGCGGTCCTATGCAGGTCATCGCCGCCGACGGCATCAACGTGGAGCCCTTCCCCGTCAACAAGCTCGAAATAGCCACGGCCGAAACCTACGACCTGCTGGTCACGGTGCCCGCTGTGGGCGCGGCCGAGTTTCGGGCCACGGCCAACGACATCACCGGCTACACCTCCACCTTCATCGGGCAGGGCGAGCCGATGAAAGCCCCGGACCTGCCCCGCATCAACTACTTCCAGATGATGCGGGAGATGAACAGCATGGAAGGCATGAGCGGCATGGACATGGGCGGCGCCGGCATGACCAAAGAGCAGGGCAGTGGGGAGATGAAAGGCATGGACATGGCGGGCCACCAGGGCCCGAAGCCAGCCAGTCCGGCTGCTGGTTCGCCCATGCCGGGCATGGACATGCAGCACGGCGCCGCGCCCGCTGCCACGGCCCCCTCACCGCAGAGCCGGCCCGAAAATGCCCAGGAAAAAGCTGGCAAAAGCATGGGCAGCATGCAGGACATGGGCGGCATGGCGGGCATGGACATGGGCGGTATGGCCGGGATGAGCGGCATGGGCGGCAGCGCCGGCGACTTCAACTACAACATGTTGCGGGCCCTTAACCCCACCACGCTGGATTCGACCAAGCAGTGGCGGGAAATCAACCTCACCCTGACCGGCAACATGCTGCGCTACGTGTGGTCGTTTGACAACAAGACCCTCTCGCAGGCCGACAAGATTCCCATCCGCAAGGGCGAGAACGTGCGCATGACCTTTACCAACACCACCATGATGCGCCACCCGCTGCACCTGCACGGGCACTTTTTCCGGCTCGTGAATGCCCAGGGTGCTTATTCGCCGATGAAGCACACCTTCGACATTCAGTCCATGGGCAAGGTCACCATCGAGTTCGACGCCAACGAGGAACAGGACTGGTTTTTCCACTGTCACATCCTCTACCACATGATGGCCGGCATGGCCCGCATCGTGAGCTACGAGGGCACCCCGCAGAATGAGTACGCCCGCACCGACTACAAAGAGCTGAAAAAAGAAGACAACCAGCCTTACCTCTGGGCCGACCTGATGGCGCACTCGCAGGGCGCTTTTCTGGAAAGCACCCTGTCCAACAACCGCAACGCGCTCGAATTCGAGGGCCGCGTGAACTACCAGGGCAACTTCGAAACCGAAACCCACCTGCTGCGCTACCTCGACAATCGGCAGTTTCTCGCCGCCTTTGTCGGCTTTGACTACCGTAACAACCGCACGCTGCTCGCAGAGGGCGAGCGGAACACCAAAAACAACCGGCGGGTGTTCGACGTGGGCCTGTACTACCTGCTGCCCCTGCTCGTGCGCTCGGAGCTGCGCCTGGACAGCAACGGCAAGGTGCGCCTGCAGCTGGAGCGCACGGACCTGCCCCTAAGCAACAACTTCTTCGCCGACCTGCTGGTGAACACGGACCGGGAATACAACGTCGCCTTCCGCTACATGGTCAGCAAGTATGTGTCCTTGAGCACCAACTACGACAGTGACTACAAGTGGGGCGCCGGCCTGACGCTCCACTATTAATCGCCCGGAGGTGTAGCGTTAATTGCAGGCCTTCACCAGGGCGGTCACGCTGAGCGTGGCCGTGGCATCGGTCGTGTAGTTGTCGTTGTTCACGCACACGAAGAAGCGGCGCGTTCCGGAAGGCAACGACATTGGCCGGGTTTCCTGAGGGGTATTGGTTTCCATGCGC
Organism: Hymenobacter sp. 102; assembly: GCF_049949205.1. Lineage (NCBI taxonomy): Bacteria > Pseudomonadati > Bacteroidota > Cytophagia > Cytophagales > Hymenobacteraceae > Hymenobacter > Hymenobacter sp. 102. Next base: position 5,136,316 of record NZ_CP188172.1, on the reverse strand, counting down.
AGGCAGGAATTGGGAATGGTTATCGAGCCTTTTGTGGCCAGAAACTGCTGCACCGCTGCCGGATTCGTGGTGATGTACCAGTGACATTTGGTGGACGTCGTGGGCGGCTTGGTGTCCTGCTTCGATAAGGAGGAAGCAGCCATGGACAACAGGGCCACCGTACCGGTGGCCGGATTGCTCAAAGCCGCGGCCATGCTCAAGGCCGTGGACCAGGAAGCGGGCTGGTGGCCGTCACGGATGTCGAGCTTGTACACGATGCCTACCGTGCCCTCGGGTACGTCGATTTCAAACACTTTCCGGCTCAGGTGCATGCAGTTGCTGCAGTGAATCTCCGCGCTGCTGAGCGGCAGGGCATCCTCCACGGCGTATGTGCATTTGATTTCGCGGCCGTCGTCGTGCCAGCTGCGAAAGTCGGATTGCTGGGCGCCGTTGACGTACGTGCCCCGAAAGCTCAGCTTTCCGTTCTCGTGCCAGCCCGTGCACAGCCCTGAAGGCACGTCGGGGTGCTCTTTAACCATCTTGCCTTCCCACTGCTTTTGCCAGGAAGGGTAGAAATAGTCGCGCACCGTGCCCACGGTTTTACCAGCCGCGTCGTGGCGGGCAATACGGGCGTAGGCCACTTCCTCCAACGTTTCGGTGCGCTCCCAGTCCCGGTCGAAGTAGACGGTATCGGCTGGAGGAAGCGTTACCGAGGCCGGCTTGGGACGCTGGGCCAGCGCGGTAACAGTACTAATAAGGAGTAGGAACTGCAGAAAGTAAAGTTTTACCATACAGAGTAAGCCAGCGGAAAAGACAGAGTAGCGGTTGGTAAATGTACTGACAAGTCGCTTTGTGTCTAATTCTCACATGGGGCTACATGAATGGGTAGGCAGCAAGTTGGGACGTCGTACTTGTTACTTAAGATGCCAAAGTTCTCGCGCAACGCTGAGCCAACTCTTTTTTCGATAAGGTATGATAAGTCTTAGTTATCATACCCTATTCACTACTTTTGGGAAACGCTCCGTTTTCGTGTTTTCACTCCTTATATATAGGCTGCCGTGAGCTCCGTCCCCGTCATTCCCTCATCGCCCGCTTCCGCCGGTCTGGCGCACCTGACCGAACACACGACTCGGTATGTCGAAGCCGGCCTGCAAGGAGCACCAAACACGGCCCGGGCTTATGCTGGTGACTGGCGCCGCTTCACCGAGTGGTGCACCACGCACGGTCAGGTGGCGCTGCCGGCGTCGGTGGATACGCTCGCGGGTTTTGTGACCCACCTGGCCGAAGCGGGTAAGAAGGTGTCGACCATTCAGCGCAGTTGCGCGGCCATCAGCAAGGCCCACGCGCTGCGTGACCTGGCTTCGCCCACAGATGATAAGAAATTTAAGGTGCTGATGGACGGCATCAGCCGGTTGAAAGGCGTGCGGCAAAAGCAGGCGCCGGCGTTTTCACTGGCCAGCTTCAAGCGCACCATTAAACATCTCGATGCCAGCACGCCGGTGGGCTTGCGCGACAAGGTCATCCTGCTGCTGGGCTTTACTGGGGCCTTCCGCCGGTCCGAGCTGTCGGCCCTGGACCTGGACGACTTGACGTTTTCCGAGGATGGGCTTACCATTAACCTCAAACGCAGCAAGACCAACCAGTTGGGGGAAGCGGAAGAAAAGGCCATTTTCTATTCGCCGGACCCGGCGCTTTGTCCCATTCGAACGCTGCAGGCTTGGTTAAGACTGTTGGAGCGCCCGTCGGGGCCCATTCTGGTTTCGTTTCGCAAGGGTGGCCGACTCACCGACCGCCGGCTGACCGATGTGCACCTCAACAAAATCGTGCAGCGACACCTGGGCCCGAAGTTTACGGCTCATTCGCTGCGAGCCTCGTTTGTGACGGTGGCCAAGCTCAACGGAGCCGATGACAGCGAAGTGATGAACCAGACGAAGCACAAGACGAGCGAAATGATTCGACGCTATACTCGCCTTGACAACGTGCGGCAACACAATGCGGCGCAAAAACTGGGCTTATAACGCCTTCATTTTCTAAAAACTATTATTTATAGCACAATGCTTTGCTAAATTCAATAGCACGCCGTAACGATTCCTGAAAAGAATGGGCTTAACTTTCGTCTGAAATGACAACAATGACTGCTCCAACCCGACGTCAAAAAGAGGCTGTTACAGCCTCTCCACTATATATACAAGGTGACATTGGCCTGAACCAACCCAAGGTGAGTGACGGCAAGCCAGCAGTGATGCTTGTGCCCGTTGAGGCATCGGTAGACATGCCTCCTCCTGCTTCTTCCCAACCGGCCTTTGTTCAACGGATTCTCGGAGATGCCACTCGCGTTTCATCAGTTATTCCTGCTAAGTCGGTTGACCTTATTGTGACCTCTCCACCGTATTGGCAGAAGAGGGATTATGGGCACGCTGATCAATTGGGCCAAGAAGCGACGCCTGCAGAATACGTGCAGGCGCTTATCGGTGCGATGAGGGATTGGAAAAAAGTGCTTAAGAATACGGGATCCATTGAGGTGGTCTAGCTAAGCTGGACAGAGTTGGGACGTTGTTTGAAGGTGGAGTTCGAAATGGTTGGGAGCTTGGTAGCCGAGGGCGGAATGGCGTCGTTCGGCGTTGTAGTAGGGGTCGCACTAGAGTAGGAACGGAAAACAACGCTAAGGCCAGTTGGTCGAATTTTGGCGGGTCGGGGTGTCTCAGAATACGTGCGTTTTTCCGCTCCGCTGGTCGCGCTCGTTTGGCCTCCTTACGAGTCGGGCAAAAACTGTCTCATATGCTGTTCTCACGAATCAATGGCTCGCTATCTTTGCTCCTGCTGACTTCCTGAGAATACCGCCTATGATTTTCGGCTACGCCCGTGTTAGTACCCCCGACCAGCAGCTACACCTGCAAACCGATGCCTTGCAGGCCTACGGCTGCGCGGAGGTCGCGCAGGAAAAAGTATCGTCCGTGAAAGAGCGCCCGGCGCTGCAGCACCTGCTGACCCGCCTGCGGGCGGGCGATACGCTCGTGGTCTGGAAACTCGACCGACTGGGCCGCTCGCTCAAAGACCTGGTCACACTGGTCAGCGGCTTTCAGCAACAGGGGATTCACTTTGTCAGCCTGCAGGACCATCTGGACACGACCACCGCCCAGGGCCGCCTCATGTTTAACCTGTTTGCCTCGCTGGCTGAGTTTGAGCGCGACATCATTCGGGAGCGCACCAAGGCGGGCCTGACGGCGGCCCGGGCACGGGGGCGCCAGGGCGGCCGGCCTAAAGGTCTTTCCAAAGAAGCCCTCTCCAAAGCCCAGGCCGCAAAAACGCTTTACCTGCAACAAGACAAGACGGTAGCAGAAATCGGGCAACTGCTGGGAGTGGGCCGGGCCACTATTTACCGTTACCTGGCCTATCTGGGGGTAGCAACCGGCGGAAAAGCGCAGGAAGCGGCGTAGTTCGGGCCGTTCTATCCAGACAGCTCAGTGCCCCCGTCAGAAAGTCTTCAGAATTGCCAGCTACCTTTCAGCCGTTCCTCACCTTGCACTCCCGTGAAGCTGCTGATTGTAGAAGACGAGCCGGCCCTGCGCACCTCCTTGATGGAGTACCTGCGCCAGGACGGCTACGTGGTGGAAGCAGCGGCCAGCTACGAACAGGCGCACGAGAAAATCAAGCTCTACCAGTACGATTGCGTGCTGCTGGATTTGACCCTGCCCGACGGCAACGGGCTGGACGTGGTGCGCACGCTCAAGGCCGACCGCTCCCCGGCCGGCGTGCTCATCGTCTCGGCCCGGGGCGCGCTCGACGACAAGGTGCTGGGCTTGGAACTGGGGGCCGACGACTACCTGGCCAAGCCGTTTCACCTCTCGGAACTGAGCGCCCGGCTGAAGGCCATCATCCGGCGGCGGCAGTTTCAGGGGCAGCGCCACCTACTGTTTCAGGAGTTGACCGTGTTTCCCGACCAGGCCCGGGTACTGGTCAACGGGGAACCTGTAACGCTTACGCGCAAGGAATTTGACTTGCTGCTGTATCTGCTCACCAACCCCGGCCGCGTGCTGACGAAGGAGTCCATTGCCGAGCACGTCTGGGGCGACGCGGCCGATGCGGCCGACTCCTTCGACTTCCTCTACACCCACCTCAAGAACCTGCGGCGCAAGTTGCAGGACAAAGGAGCCGGCGACTACATCCGCTCCGTGTACGGGGTGGGCTACAAGCTTAGCGCAGAATGAAGCTGCTGGCCGCCACCAACCGCTACTACCTGCTGCTGGCCACCGTGCTCTTCACGGCCGGCAGTGTGTTCCTCTACTACGGCGTGCGCTGGACGCTGCAAAGCGAAGTGGAGGAGCGCCTGTTTCAGCAGCGTGACTACTTGCGGGCGCAGGTGCAGCGCACCGGCCACCTGCCCGGCACCCCGTTTGAGGGCCGCATGCAGCTCAGTGCGCAGCCGCAGCCGGAAGGGCTGCGCGATACCCTGCTGCTGGAGCCCCTGGAAAACGAGTTGGAGCCCTACCGCCAGCTCACGTTTCGGCTGCCGCTGAACGGGCAAACCCAGTGGGTATCGCTCAGCAAGGCCCTGCTGGAAACCCATGACGTGCAGCGCCTGATTGTGCTGTTGCTGGTGGGGGTGCTGGGTACGCTGCTGCTGGGCGTGGTGGGGCTCAACCGCTGGCTGACCCGCCGCCTCTGGGCCCCGTTTGAGCAGACCCTCCACCAGCTGCGCGGCTACGACGTGCGCCAGCACCAGGTGCTGCACCTGCCTGATGCCCACATTGAGGAGTTCGCCCAGCTCAACCACACGCTCACCCACCTGAGCGAGCGGGTCGCGGCCGACTACATGTTGCTCAAAGCGTTCACGGAAAACGCCGCCCACGAAACCCGCACCCCGCTGGCCATCATGCAGGCCAAGCTGGAACAGCTGCTCCAGCTGCCGGATTTGCCCGCGCCGGCCGGCCCTTGGTGGGCGACCTGTACGCGGCCGTGCAGCGGCTGGCCCGCCTGCACCAGGGGCTGACGCTGCTCAGCAAAATTGAGAACCAGCAGTTTGCCGCCGCCCAGCCGGTGCCGCTGGCCGAGCTGCTGCGCGAAAAGCTGAGCCAGCTGGAGGAATTCATCCAGCAGAAGGAGTTGCAGCTGGACGTGCAATTAAATGCCGCGCCGTTGCTTATGCTGCACCCCGCGCTGGCCGATTCGCTGCTCAGTAACCTGCTGCACAACGCCATCCGGCACAACTTGCCGGGCGGCCTGTTGCGGTGCAGCTGCGTGCCACCGAGCTGGTCATCACCAATGCCGGCCCCGCCCTGGCGGCGCAGCAGAAACCCGCACAGTTTTTCGAGCGGTTTCGCAAGCAGAATGCCGCTTCGGACTCGCCCGGCCTGGGGTTGTCCATCGTGCAAAGCATCACGACCTTCTATGGCTTTACCGTGGCATACGACTACGCCCCGGATTCGGCGCGGCATACGCTGCGTGTCCGGTTCGCTTCAGCGGTTCCCCGCCCCTGACCCCTACAGAATGTGCACAGAATTGCGCTCTACGTTTGGGGCGTACCTGCTGCTTTTTTGTATGCCCCGCTCCGTGTTGCTCCCCTGGCTGTGCTGGCTGCTCCCCCTGTTCCCGTCCCGGGCCCAGACGGCGCCTGCTGTTTCGGTACCGCCTTCCCTGCGTGACTCCACCACCCGCCCGCCGCTCTGGCAGGGGCCGGTGGCGCGGGCGCTGCTGGTGCCTACGCTGCTGCTCACGGCCGGCGCCCTGACCACCCATCGGGTGGAGGCGCTGGAATCAGACGAGGAGCTGCGGGAGGAAATCCGCGAGCATATGGGCCGGCCCACGACGACGCTCGACAACCAGCTCCGGTACCTACCAGGGGCCGTAACGCTCGGCCTGGGCCTGGCCGGGGTGCCGGGCCGTCACAAACCCGTGGACCAGCTGCTGCTGGCGGCGCTGGCCTTCACCCTCAACGATGCGGTGACCAGCAACCTGAAGAAGCTCACGCAGGTGCAGCGCCCCGACGGTTCCGACTTCCATTCCTTTCCCAGCCAGCACACCAGCCTGGCCTTCGCCTCGGCTACGTTTCTGCACAAGGAATACGGCGGGCGTAGCGTCTGGTACAGCGTGGGCGGCTACTCGCTAGCAGCGGCCACGGGAGGTATTCGCATGGCCAAAGACGTGCATTGGTTTTCCGATGTGCTGGCCGGAGCCGGCGTGGGCATTCTGTCAACGCAGGCCGCGTACTGGCTGTACCCGCTGGTAACAAAACCACTGCGCAAGGTGCTGGGCAACCGGGCGCTGGTCGTGCCCAGCTACCAGCAGGGGGCCATCGGGGCCACCGCCGTCATGGCGTGGTAAGGCAAGAGAAGGAAACTACAGAATGCCTTCAGAATCGTGCGGGAGCTTTGTCGGGCTAACCTGCGCCAACGAGCCAGCGCATGGCTTCCTCACTAACGGTCCCTCCCATTGCCCAGCAAAAAACAGATAAAAACAAGCCTGTTGCGTACCTGGCTCACGGCCTCTCTGGGCCTGTGCGCCGCCGCTGCCTCCGCCCAACAAGTGGACAGCCTCTCCTTTATCCGCTCCAAGCGCATGTCGGATGCCGACCTGGCCAAAAAACGGGAAGGCCTGTTCGTGACCGGCTTGCCCGACCTCTCGTCCGACCCGGTGACGGGCTTCGGTGTGGGGGTTAAAACCAACATCATCTGGAACGGCACCCGCGACAACCCGCTGTTTGCCTACACGCCCTACCTCACACGCCTGCGCGCCAACGCGGCGTACTTTACCACCAACGCCCGCGAGCTGACGCTGTCCCTGGACGTGCCCTACTACAAAGGCACGCGCTGGCGTTACCGCGTGGACTTCAAGGCCCAGCAAAACCCGGCCAACCTGTACTTCGGCTCGTCCGAAACCACGCTCGGCCGCCTGCGCCTGCCCTCCAACCCGGACGAGACGTTTGCCACCTACGCGGAATATGACGCGGCCCGCAAAACCCTGCGGCCCGGGCAGGCCGGCGAAGCCGCCGAGGTCACCGATGCGCTGTCCAACCGGTTCCGGGAAACCGAGTTCATGCTCAACCTCAAAGCTGACTACGCCCTGGGCAAAGGTCGCTGGCGCGTGATGGGCGGCTACGAGATTCAGCACCTCTCCTACGACACGTTCCAGGGCACCAAGGCCGAGGCCACCCGTAACGGCGAAGAAACCACGGCGCCTAACGGCACGTCGCTACTGCAGCGCGATGCCCAGCAGGGGCGCATCTTTGGCCTGGACGGGGGGTGGGTGTCCATTATCCAGACGGCGCTGATTCACGACACGCGCGACTTTGAGCCCGACCCGACCCGCGGGGTATACTTTGAAGCCGCCAACGAGTTTTCCAGCCCCGCCATCGGTTCGCAGTTCAGTTTCAACAAGCTGTTTTTCCAGGGCCGGGCCTACCGCAAGCTGCCCGTGGGTCCGCGCACGGTGCTGGCCGGGCGGGTCGGCGCGGGCACCATTTTCGGGAAAGAAGCGCCGTTTTTTGAGTTTCAGGACCAGTGGAGCCCCGACGGCAGCATCAACGCCCTGGGCGGGCGGCAGTCGCTGCGGGGCTACCGGGCCAACCGCTTCCTGGCCCGCTCGCTGGCCTTTGCCAACGCCGAGCTGCGCATCCGGCTGGCCGATGTCAAGCTGGGCAAGCAGAACTTCGGGCTGGGCGTGGCCCCGTTCGCGGACGCCGGCACGGTGCGCGACCGGTGGCAGGACCTAGGCTTTCGCGACGTCCGGTTTTCGTACGGAGCCGGGGCGCGCATTGCCTGGAACCTGTCCACCATGCTCTACGCGGACTACGGGGTGTCCAAGGAAGACCGGCTGTTCTACTTCGGCATCGGCCAGAATTTCTAACCCCGTGGCGGCGCGGCGCTTCCCGGCCGGTTGTTCGGGTTTGATAGCGGCACCGTGCGCCATTTGGCTTATTCTTTCGCGCCTCCCTGGCCCATGCCCGTAGAATTCCTCAGTGACGAGCAGGCCGCCCGCTTCGGCTGCTACGCCGACGAGCCCAGCCCCGAACAGCTGGCCCGGTTCTTTTACCTGAGCGCAGCCGATGGCCACCTCCTGGCCGCGCGCCGACGCCCCGCCAACAAACTCGGGTGTGCCGCAGCTCTGCACCCTGCGCTTTTTGGGCACCTTTCTGACCGACCCGCTGCGGGTACCGGCCGTGGTGGTGCAGACGCTGGCCGAGCAGCTGCACCTGCCTGCGGACGCCTTGGCCGCGTACCGGACCCGGCCGAACACGTGGTACGACCACCAGGCCCGGATTGTGGCCCACCTCGGGTACACCCCGTTTGACGGGCGGCAGACGTTCCGGCTCACCCGCTGGCTCTACGCGCAGGTGCTGACGAGCACCGTCCGGCCCAGCGTGCTGTTTGATTTGACCACGGCCCACCTGGTCGCCCAGCGGGTCGTCTTGCCCGGCGTTTCGTTACTCGCCCGCCTGATTGCGCGGGTCCGCGAGCGCACCGGCCGCCACCTCTACCGCCAGCTGCGCACCCGCCTGAACCCGTCCCAGCAAGCGGCGCTGGAAACCCTGTTGACCGTGCCGGCCGGCGAGCGGCTCACCCACCTGGAGCGCCTGCGCACCCCGCCCACCCGCGTGTCCGCCCCGGCGCTGGCGGCCGCTTTGCGCCGGGTGGGCGAAATCCGCGCCCTGGGCGTGAGCGCCGTGCCCGTGGCCGACTTACCCGAAGCCCGGTTGGCGCGCCTGGCCCGCCATGCCCAGCTGGCTTGGGCACAGACGCTGGTGCGCATGGGCGAGGAACGCCGGCTGGCCACGCTGCTGGTCTTCGCCCAGACCCTGGAGCGCACCGCTACGGACGACGTGCTCGACCTCTTCGACAGCCTGCTCACGTCGCTGGCCCTGCGGGGCGAAACCAAGCGCCGGCGCGAACGCCTGCGCTCGCTCAAGGACCTGGACCAGGCCGCGTTGCTGCTCCAACAGGCCGTGGAACTGCTGCTCGACGAGGCCGTACCGGCCGGGCAGGTACGCCAGCAGGTGTTCGACCGCCTGGGCCAGGCGCCCTTGCGCGCTGCGGCGGCCACCGTGCAGGAACTAGCCAGTCCGCCGGAGGACCCGCTGGCCGAAGCCTTGAGCGGCAGCTACGCCACGGTGCGCCGGTTCCTGCCCGCCTTGCTGGCCGGCGTCGCCTTCGAGGGGACGCCCACCGCCAAACCGCTGCTGGAGGCCTGGGCCTTTTTGCAGCAGCAGGAAGCCGGCGGTCGGGGCCGCCCGAAGTGGTCGGCCGCGCCCCGCACGGTCGTCCCGAAGGGGTGGGCCCGGCGGGTGTTTCCCGCCAAAGGGGAAGTGAATCCCCAGGCGTACACCCTCTGCGTACTGGAACGGCTGCAGCACGCCGTGCGCCGCCGCGACGTGTTCGTGCCGACCAGCGAGCGCCACGCCGACCCACGGGCCGAACTGTTGCGCGGGGACGCCTGGGAAGCCGCCCGGGATTCGGTGGCCCGGGCCCTGGACCGCTCCCTGGACCCGGCAGTGGAACTGGCCCGTCTGGGGCAACTGCTGCGCACGGCGTATGCGGACGTTGGGGAGAACCTGGCGCAGCACACCACCCTGCAGGTGGTCGAGCAAGACGGTCAGCCGGTCGTCACCCTCAGCGCCTTACCGGCGCAAGAAGAGTCCGAGCACCTGGTGCACGTGCGCGAGCAGCTGGCGGCGGCCCTGCCCCAGGTCGAAGTAGCGGCCCTGTTGCGGGAGGTGGACGCGTTTACCGGCTTTTCCCTCGCCTTTACCCACGTGGCCGACGGGCAGCCCGCCGCCGCCGACCTGCCGCTCAGTATCTGTGCCGTGCTGTTGGCCCAGGCGTGCAACCTGGGGCTAAAAACCGTGGCCCGGGCCGACGTGCCGGCCCTGACGCTGGCGCGCCTGGCGTGGGTGCAGCAAAACTACCTGCGCGCCGAAACGCTCACCGCCGCCAATGCCCGCCTGGTGGATGCCCAGGCGGGGCTGCCATTGGCCCAGGCCTGGGGCGGCGGGGAGGTGGCCTCGGCCGACGGCATGCGCTTCGTGGTGCCCGTGCGCACGCTGCACGCGGGCTGGAACCGCAAATACTTCGGCTCCCAGCGCGGGGTGACGTACTATAACTTCACCAGCGACCAGTTCACGGGCTTTCACGGCATCGTCATTCCCGGTACGCTGCGCGACTCTTTGTTCATCCTGGCCGGGTTGCTGGAACAACAAACCCGCCTGGACCCGCGCGAAATCATGGCCGATACCCACGGCTACAGCGACGTGGTATTTGGCCTGTTTTCGCTGCTGGGCTACCGCTTCAGCCCCCGCCTGGCCGACTTGGCGGACCAGCGCTTCTGGCGGCTGGAAAAAGAGGACGACTACGGTCCGCTCAACGAGTTGGGCCGCCACGTGGTCAACGCCCGCCTGATTCACGCCCACTGGGACGACATGCTGCGCCTGGCCGGCTCTCTGAAACTCGGCAAAGTCAAGGCCACGGCCGTCATGCGCACCCTGCAGCGAGCGGGCTCGCTCTCGGGGCTGGGGCGGGCGGTCGCCGAATTGGGCCGCGTCGAAAAAACATTGTATTTATTAGCCTACGTGCAGGACGAGGCCTACCGCCGGCGCATCCTGGTGCAGCTCAACCGGGGCGAGGGGCGGCACGCCGTGGCCCGGGCCGTCTTTCACGGCAAGAAAGGGGAGCTGCGCCAGCGCTACCGCGAGGGCATGGAAGACCAGTTGGGCGCCCTTGGACTCGTGGTCAACGCCCTGGTGCTGTGGAACACCCGCTATCTGCAGCACGCCCTGGAACGGTGGCAGCAGACGGAAGGCGTGCTGAACCCGGACGACGTGGCGCGCCTCTCGCCCTTGCTGCACGAGCACGTTAACATGCTGGGCCGCTACGATTTCAGCCTGCCCGAAGACATTGCCGCCGGCGAAATGCGCCCGTTGCGCAACCCCGCCAACTGGGAAGAACGGCTGGTCGAATTTCCTTAGCGTTGTTTTCCGTTCCTACTCTAGTGCGACCCCTAGTAGGCGATGTGGTGGCTGATTTCGAGCTTGGCTTCGGCCAGGCCGGGGAAACTGCCGCCGTCGAGCAGTTCGGCTTTGAAGCGGCTCCAAAAGGACTCGGCGTGGGCGTTATCGTAGCAATTGCCGCGCCGGCTCATGCTTTGCACGGCCCCGTGGCGGGCCAGTAAGTCCTTGAAGCGGGTGGCCGTGTACTGGCTGCCCTGGTCGGAGTGCACGACCAGCCCGGCCGGGGGGCGGCGCACGACCAGGGCGCGACGGAGCGCCTCGCTGACTAGGTCCTCCGGCATGGTGTCGCGTACGTCCCAGCCCACGATTTTGCGCGAGCAGCGGTCGAGCCAGACGGCCAGGTAGAGCCAGCCGCCGCCCTGGCGGGGCAGGTAGGTGATGTCGCCCACCCAGACCCGGTTCGGGGCGGTGGGGCCGGCTGGCCGAGCAAGCGGTTAGGCGCCGCGCGCACGGCCGGGTCCGAGTCGGTGGTGCGGGGCACAAACGAGCGCGGCTGCTGGGCCCACAAGCCGTGCGCCTTTAGCACGCGGCGGATGCGCCAGCGGCCCACCGCGTGGCCTTGCGCCTGTACCTCCGCCCGCAGCCGGCGGGTGCCGTAGCGTTGGTTGTGGTGCGCAAATACCTCGCGCACGGCCAGTTGCCAGGCCGGCTCGACCACCGGCTGCTGCCGGCGGCGCTGCCACGCATAGTAGGCGGCCGGGGCCACGCGCAGCACCTGGCAAAGCTGGCGCACGGGTACGTGGGCCCGGCGTTGGGCGATGTGCTGGTAGGTGCTCACCGGGTCGGCTGGCCGAAGATGACCAAGGCTTTTTTTAAAATGTCGAGCTCCTGCTCGGCCCGTTTCAGTCGGGCCCGCAGGGCGCGCACTTCCGGGTCGCGCGCCACTTCCTCACTGCCCACTTCGGCCACGAGCTGCGCCTGCTGCCAGCGGTAGAGCAGCTTGGGGCTGATGCCCAACTGCCGCGCCGCCGCTTGGGTGCTGCGGCTCTCGCTGGCCAGGCGCAGGGCCTCGGTCTTAAACGCCTCGTCGTATTTACGCCGTTTGTCGGGCGACGCCCCGTTCTTTTTGGCTGTCATCACAGAAGAAATATACGTCCTTCTTCTGTCCGTCTTGCCTAGACCACCTCAGGGACAGATGGGCTATTCTAAGGCAAAGGAAACAGGTCAAATCGATGCTACCTACGGCTCAATGCCCTTTCCGGGTACGTAGGAGCCCTTTTTTAGCACTTGCCGCTACACCTGGTATGGTTAGGTCAGCCGGGTTAACTCCTCAGTAAGGCCTTAGTATCGCGTTGAATAACCGCCTGCCAGGTGCTACTACCTCGCTTTCCGGCTTATAAAACCTATTAGTTCACGAAAATGCATAGCTCGACTGTAGGCTGGTGGGCCAGCTAAAAAATAGATTTTATAAGCCTTGGGGTCCTTGTGGGCACCATTTTCCTGGTTAGGGGCTCCCTGCTGGCCTGCTACAGTTGCCGCTGAAGATGCTGGCGAAGGAAACCTGTGAGACTTATAAAATCTATTAATGAGCCCTTCGTGAGCTTTCAGCGTAGTTTTTAAGTACCTTTGGGGTTGGTAAGAGTGTTCTAAATAGTAGAAAAAGGTAAAAAAATCTTTAAAAAGTGCAATCGCGTTTTGTGCTTATTTAGACTCCTTTTTTTGTTGTTTTCGTTCGGGTATCGCCCTAAACCACCACTTTAAATGCTTTTGTACCCCAGCTTCAACAAGCTTGTGAGTATTTTAAGTATTTAAGGTATTTGCAGGGGCCACAACTTTTTGTATCACAGCAACTTAAGCCGCTTCAGTAATAGGTTTTATAAGCGAGCTAATAGGTTTTATAAGCCAAGTAATAGGTCTCATAAGCGGACTAATAGGTTTTATAAGTCCAGCTAATAGCTTTCATAAGCTGATTAATAGAGCGTCCTTGCATAAGCTATTAATTCGCTGTCTGGGCCCAACTAATAGATTTTATAAGTCACTTCGGGTGCGGCCCCAGGAGCAGCCCGAAGCTGACGGCCCTGAACTAATAGGTTTTATAAGCCGAACTAATAGCTTTTATAAGTCTCGCGGAAAGCTCGCGCCCGGCTAACTAATAGCTTTCATAAGTCTAACTAATAGCTTTTATAAGCCGCCTTGGCCCTGCGCCAGTTCCTTGCTCATAGATTCAGGATTTGGCTCTATTAGTTTCCGATTTAAGCCGTATGTTTGCTTTGTATCACCCCAGTAGCTGCGTATGGCCGCGCCCGAATCCACCGTTCCGATTGAAATCCGGCAGCACAACGCGCTGACGACGGCCCGCTACGAGATGAGCGCCTGCGAGATGGACATTGTCTTTTCGCTGCTCTCCAAGCTCACCAAGCAGGATAAGGCCGGCACCATCTACGAAATCCGGGTGCAGGAGCTCATGGAGATGACCGGCCGCACCTGGAACTACAAGCAGCTGCTCGAATCCACCGAGAACCTCAACAGCCGCGTCTACCACATCGAGAACGGCAAGACCCTGTTGCAGGTGAGTCTGCTGGCCTCGGCGCTGTACCGCAAGGGCGAGGGCACCATTGAGCTGGAGATATCCGAGCGCATGCGGCCTTTCCTGATTGACCTGAAAAGCAACTTCACGTCCTACCGCTTGCAGGCCGCCTTCAGCTTGAGCAGCAAGTACGCCAAGCGCATCTACCAGCTGGCCTCGCAGTGGAAGGACATCGGGGAAACCAAGACCTACTCGCTGGACGAGTTCAAGGGCATGCTCAAGCTCAAGGACCCGGCCGGCAAGGAGCCCGAGCAGTACTCCCAGATTTCGGCCCTGCAGAAGTACGTGCTCGACGTGGCCACGAATCAAATCAACGAGCACACCGACCTGCGCATCAAGTACGAGCTCCTGAAAAAGGGCCGCTCCTACCAGAGCATCAAGTTCTACGTCAACACCCAGGTACCCCAGCAGCTGCCCATCCCCTTCGAGCTGGAAGCCGACGACGCCAAGGTGCAGCTGGCCCGCAAGCACCTTGAAACCTTAGGCATCGCCGAGCCCAAGCTGGTGCAGGACATTCTGCAGTCGTCCAAGCACGTGGATGCGCTGTTTGCCTTCATCTACAAGCTGAAAACCGATAAAATCAAGGCCACCAAGAACCCGGGCGGCCTGTTTTTGAAAATGCAGGGGCTGCGCTAACCTATATATTACTTAAGTGGGGAAAGGGCCCCTTCGTGCCTGCGGCTTATCGGCTGCGGAAACGAAGGGCCCCTGCATGTTGCTGGTTTGCCAAATGCTGTTGGAGTAGCAGCCGATTCTTCCCCTTGCGGATATGCTCGCCAAGCCCTCTACGGAGGAATTGCTAGCGTCTGGCCAAGCAAGGAGCCTACGCTACCGGTCTTGTTGCTCCTCCAAAGACCGGCCCAACGAGTTCCGAAAGCCTGAGTGAACACTCTTAAGGCTAATCAGTATTAAGGCGTACTAAAAATATTTTTAGATTGGTCTAAATTTCGTTCTTTTGCCTAAACTTATCCTTGCTCCTATGCGGCTGCACACGTACGTAACAGGACCGGGACTGCGCCGCAGCGCGGTGGCCGCAGCGGCGCTGGGGTTCATGCTAGCCTCGTGCGAGCTGATTTTTCCCGCTGCCCCAGCCGACGACGCCGTGCTGGACGGCCCCGTAGCAGGCCTTACGCCCGAGCAGCACGCGCAGTTTCTGCGCGGAGACGTAGCCTTCAACGACGAGGTATTCACCTCCCGCACGGGCCTGGGGCCGGTCTTCGTAGCCGCGAGCTGCGGCAGCTGCCACGCCGGCGACGGCAAGGGCCACCCGTCAACCACGCTCACGCGTTTCGGACAGGTGGACAGCACCGGCAACTTGTTTCTGGCCCGCGGCGGCCCGCAGCTGCAGCACCGGGCCTTGCCGGGCTTTCAGCCTGAGCAGCTGCCGGCCGGGGTGGCGCACAGCCGCTTTACCCCCCCGGCCAACACGGGCCTGGGCTTTCTGGACGCGGTGCCAGACCAAACCCTGCTGGCCCTGGCCGACCCGCAGGACGCGGACGGCGACGGCATCAGCGGCCGGCCCAACTGGATTCAGGCCCCGGGCTACGTCACCGAGCGCCCCGTCACCCGCACCCGGGGCGGGCGGCACCTCGGGCGCTTCGGCAAAAAAGCGGCTGCCTACGACTTGCTGCACCAAACGGCCACGGCCTACAACCAGGACATGGGCATCGTCTCCAGCTACGAAGCCCGGGACGCCCACAGCGGCCAGCTGGCGGATCCCGAAGTCAGCAACCAAACCGTGCTGGACGTGGTGGCCTACCTGAAACTGCTCAAAACGCCCGTGCAGCGCGAACCGCGCCACCCGGACGTGCTGGCCGGCCAGCAGCTGTTTCTGCGCATCGGCTGCGGCAAGTGCCACACCCCGGAGCTAACCACAGGCGCGTCGCCCGTTGCGGCCTTGGCCCACCAAACGGTGCGCCCCTACACGGACCTGCTGCTGCACGACATGGGCCCGGGCCTCAACGACGGCTACACCGAAGGCACCGCCGCCCCGGCCGAGTGGCGCACCCCGGCGCTGTGGGGCCTGGGGCTGTCGCCCAATTCGCAGGGCGGCAGCTACTTTCTGCTCCACGACGGGCGCGCCCGCAGCTTCGAAGAAGCCATTCGCCAGCACGGCGGGGAAGGACAAGCCAGCCGCCAGCAGTTTGAGGGGCTGTCCGCCGAGCAGCAGCGGCAGCTGGTGCGTTTTCTCCAGAGCCTGTAACCCCTACCCCATGGACCGACGTGAATTCGTGCGCCGCGGCTGCGCCGCCTGCGCGGGCGTCACCCTGCTCGCCCCGCTGTTGCAGGGCTGCGCCGCGACCCGCTACGCCACCGGCACGCTCCACCGGGACGGGCTGTTGCTCGACGCCAGCGAGTTTCTGGCCCCGGACGGCACGCTGCGCCCCTACGTGGTAGTGCGCCACGAAGCGCTGCACTTCCCCATCTGCGTGTTCCGCTTCAGCGACGCGGACTACGCGGCCCTGTGGATGCAGTGCGCCCACCTCGGGGCCGAGCTGCAGGTCAGCGGGCAGGCGCTGCAGTGCCCGGCCCACGGCAGCGAATACGACAACCGCGGGGTAGTCACCAACGGCCCGGCCGACCAAAACCTGCGGCGCTTCCCGGTGCAGGTCGCGGCCCACCGCCTCTTCATCGACCTGCGCGCCACCTCATGAAGCACCTTTTCGCCCTTTTGCTGCTGGCCGGGGCCCTGCCCGCCGCGGCGCAGATCGACCCTGTGCTGCTGCGCCGCGTGCCGCGCGACACGAGCCGGCTGCAGCTGAACATGGACGCGGTCTACAACCGCCCCTTCGCGCAGCCCGGGCGCCTGCCCGTGGCCCTGGGCGGCTACGTGGAGGCCAACTACCAGTACGCCGCCACGGACGGGGTAAGCGAGGGCCACCAGTTCCAGATGCGGCGGCTCACGCTCTTCATCTCCAGCAGCATCGCCCAGCGCATCAAGTTCCTGACCGAAATCGAGTTCGAAGACGGCACCAAGGAAATCAGCCTCGAATTTGCCTCCGTCGATTTCGAGTTCAGCCCCTTGCTCAACGTGCGCGGCGGGGTGGTGATGAACCCCATCGGCGCCTTCAACCAAAACCACGACGGGCCGAAGTGGGAATTCGTGGACCGGCCGGTAGCGGCTACGCAGCTGCTGCCGGCTACCTGGAGCAACGTGGGCGCGGGCCTCTACGGCAAGAAGTTCGGCGAGACCTGGGTGGTCGCCTACGAGGCGTACCTGACCAACGGCTTCGACGACCAGATCATCTCCAACGCGGAAAACCGTACCTTCTTACCAGCCAGCAAGCGCAACCCCGACCGCTTCGAGGAAAGCTTCAACGGGGTGCCCCTGCTGACCACCAAAGCGGCGCTGCGGCACCGGCGCGTGGGCGAAGTAGGGCTCTCGTACATGGGCGGGATCTACAACAAATTCGAGGACGACGGCCTACGGTTGGATAGCCGCCGCGGCGTGCAGGTATGGGCGCTGGATCTGGCAACCACCGTGCCCGGGAGCCGCACCGCGGTGACGGGCGAATGGGCCTGGGTGCGGGTTAACATTCCCGAAGCGTACTCGCCCCAGTACGGCCGGCACCAGGCCGGCGGCTTTGTGGATGTGGTGCAGCCGGTATTGCGCGGCACGCAGCTGGGCTTTGCGAAGGCGGTGCTCAACGCCGCCCTGCGCCTGGAATACGTGGACTGGAACCGCGACCGGTTCGCCGAAACCGGGGGGCGCATCGGCGAGGAAGCGCTGTGCGTGGTGCCCGCCGTGAGCTGGCGCCCGACGGCCCAGACCGTCATCCGCCTCAACTACCGCCGGCAGTGGGACCGGGATTTTTTGGGCAACCCGCCGGCCCGCACGGCCGCGGTGCAGCTGGGATTTTCCTCGTACTTCTAAGCCGAGCCCCGGCCCAAATAAAAGGGCAGGAACGGCGGTTTTCTGTGGGCGGCCCCGGTTCGCGAGCGAGCCCAGCTTCTGAAGCAGGGTGCTGTTTCCTATCCAATAGAGCCCCCTTAGGTATCGGGCCGTTGCAACAGTGGGGAAACTTAATACCTGCCCACAGCTGTTTTTCCAGTACCGTGCCTGCATCCGCGTGGCCCGCCGCCTGACTGGTGCTTCCACATCCCATACCCCGACCGGTCCAGCAAAGAATTGTGTTCTGCGCATATCCTTTCGCCGTCGCCTGCGTATGTTTGCACCACCCCGCCCATAAGCGATGCGCTTTTTCTCCGTCTTTTTTGCGCTGTACCTAGCCATTCTGGCTTGCCTGCCCTGTGCCGACGCGGCGCCGGTGCCGGTGGATGGCGCGCGGAGCTTTGTCAGCGCCGGGGAGCACAAACCGGCGGCCCACGAGCAATTGGATTGGTGCTCGCCCCTGTGCCAGTGCCACTGCTGCTCGGGCACGTCCCTGCCCTCGGCCACGGGAACGGCCCTGCCGCTGCCGGCCGTACCCGTTGCGGCGGCGCAGTGCTTTGCCCGGCTTTTGCCCCCGGCCCCGCAGCAGCGGGCGGGTAGCATCTGGCAACCCCCCCAAGCCTAGTTTCCTGTTCCATCCGGCTCTCGTTAGCCGGGCGCGGGCACGCTGCTGTGTCCGCGCCCGGCTAACGTGTGACGTCCGTGCGCGTCCCCGCCGCGGCCCCGTTGAGCCCGTCTCCGGCGCCCCTTTCCAGGATTTCTAGTCTTACCCCAGCCAGCATGTTTGACCGGCTCATTCATTTTTCCATTCACAACAAACTCATCATCGGGATCCTGACCCTGGCCTTGATTGCCTGGGGCGGCTACTCGTTGAGCCGGCTGCCGATTGACGCGGTGCCCGACATCACCAACAACCAGGTCGTGGTGTACACGGTGGCCCCTTCGCTGGCCGCCGGCGACATCGAGCGGCTGGTTTCCTTTCCTATCGAACAGAGCGTAGCCACCATTCCCGAGCGGAAGGAAGTGCGCTCCTTTTCCCGCTTTGGCCTCTCGGTCGTGACCATCGTCTTCGAGGATGACGTCGATATTTACTGGGCCCGCCAGCAGATAGCCGAGCGCCTGCGCGAGGCGGAGAGCCAAATACCCGCCGGCATCGGCCAGCCGGAACTGGCGCCCGTGAGCACCGGCCTGGGCGAGATTTACCAGTACCTGGTACGCCCCAAGCCCGGCTACGAGAAAAAGTACGACGCCCGGGAGCTGCGCACGATTCAGGACTGGATTGTGCGGCGGCAGTTGCTGGGCACGCCCGGCGTGGCCGACGTGACCTCTTTCGGCGGGCTGCTCAAGCAATACGAAATTGCCCTCGACCCCACGCGCCTGCGTTCGCTAAACGTAACGGTGGATCAGGTTTACCAAGCTGTTTCACGCAACAACCAGAACGCCGGCGGGGCTTACCTCGACCAGAAGCCCACGGCTTACTTCATCCGCACCGAAGGCTTGGCCGAAAACGCCGCCGACCTGGGCAACATCGTGGTGCGCAACACCCAGGGCGGCCTGCCCGTGCTGGTGCGCGACGTGGCCGACGTCCGGCTGGGCTCGGCGGTGCGCTACGGGGCCATGACCCGCAACGACGAGGGCGAAGTCACCGGCGGCATCGTGCTCATGCTCAAGGGCGCCAACGCCAACGAGGTCATCAAAGCCGTCAAGGCGCGCATGGCCACGGTGGAGAAGTCGCTGCCGGAAGGCGTGGCCATCGACGTGTACCTGGAGCGCTCCGACCTGGTGGGCCGCGCCATCAACACGGTCACGACGAACCTCATCGAAGGGGCACTCATCGTCATTTTCGTGCTGGTGCTGTTTTTGGGCAACCTGCGCGCCGGTCTGGTCGTGGCCTCGGTCATTCCGCTGGCCATGCTCTTTGCCATCAGCCTGATGCGGGTGTTTGGCGTCTCAGGCAACCTGCTCTCGCTCGGGGCCATCGACTTCGGGCTGGTCGTGGACGGGGCCGTCATCATCGTGGAAGCCATCGTGCACCGCCTGCACGCCGGGCACGCGCCGGGCCACGCCGCGAACGGCAAGCTGACCCAAGATGAAATGAACGAGGAAACCTACCAGGCAGCTTCGCAGATTCGCTCTTCGGCCGCCTTTGGCGAAATTATCATCCTCATCGTGTACCTGCCCTTGCTGGCGCTGGCCGGCATCGAGGGCAAGATGTTCAAGCCCATGGCCCAGACCGTGGCCTTTGCCATCATCGGCGCCTTCATCCTGAGCTTGACGTACGTGCCGATGATGTCGGCGCTGGCCCTGAGCCGCAACACCAAGCACAAGCGCAACATCTCCGACCGCATGATGAGCTGGCTGGAAGCGCGCTACCGCCCCGTACTGGAGTGGGCCCTGCGCCGCAAAGCGCTGGTGCTCGGCACGGCCGTGGCGCTGTTTGCCGGGTCTCTGCTGCTGTTTCGCACGTTGGGCGGGGAATTTATTCCGCAGCTCTCGGAAGGCGACTTTGCCATTGAGATGCGCACGCTCACCGGCTCGTCGCTGAGCTACACCGTGGACAAAAGCCAGCAGGCCGGCGGCATCCTCAAAAAGCAATTCCCTGAAGTGAAAGAGGTGGTCGCCAAAATCGGGGCCGCCGAAATTCCCACCGACCCCATGCCGGTGGAAGCGGCCGACGTGATGGTGATTCTGGAAAAAGACCAGAGCAAATGGACCTCGGCCAGTAACCGGGAAGAGCTGGCCGAGAAAATGGCCGAGGCCTTGAGCGTCATTCCTGGGGTGACCTTCGGCTTTCAGCAGCCCATCCAGATGCGCTTCAACGAGCTCATCAGCGGCGCCAAGCAGGACGTGGTGCTCAAAATCTACGGCGAGGACCTGCAGCAGCTGGCCCGTTACGCCGAGCAGGCTGCCCGCCTGGTACGGCAAGTAGAAGGGGCCGAAGACGTGTACGTGGAGCAGGTCACCGGCTTGCCCCAAATCGTGGTCAAGCTCGACCGCAACCGCCTGGCCCGCTTCGGGCTGAACGCCGAGGACGTGAACCGCACGGTGCAAACGGCTTTCGCCGGGCAGAGCGCCGGGCAACTCTTCGAACAGGAGCGCCGCTTCGACGTGGTGCTGCGCCTGGCGCCCGAGCTGCGCCAGAACATCACGCAAGTGCGGCAGTTGCTCATCGCTACGCCCAGCGGCGAGCAGGTGCCGCTGGAGCAGGTGGCCACGGTCAGCCTGCAGGAAGGGCCCAACCAGATCCAGCGCGACGACGCGCAGCGCCGCATCACGGTGGCCTTCAACGTGCGCGGCCGCGACGTGGAGAGCGTGGTGCAGGAGCTGCAGGGCAAGGTGGAGCAACAACTCAAGTTCGCCCCGGGCTACTACACCACCTACGGCGGGCAGTTCGAAAACCTGCGCGAGGCCACCCAGCGGCTAAGCATCGCCGTGCCCGTGGCCCTGACACTGATTTTCGTGCTGTTGTTCTTCACGTTCAAATCCTTGAAGCAGTCGGTCATGATTTTCACGGCCATTCCGCTCTCGGCCATCGGCGGGGTATTGGCCCTCTGGCTGCGGGGCATGCCCTTCAGCATCTCGGCCGGCGTGGGCTTCATTGCCCTCTTCGGCGTGGCGGTGCTCAACGGCATCGTGCTCGTTGGCTACTTCAACCAGCTCAAGACCGAGGGGCGCACGGACCTCTACCAGCGCATTCTGGAAGGCACCCAGGTGCGTCTGCGGCCCGTGCTGATGACGGCGACGGTGGCCTCGCTGGGCTTCCTGCCCATGGCCCTCTCGCAGTCGGCCGGCGCGGAAGTGCAGCGCCCCCTGGCCACGGTCGTCATCGGCGGCTTGGTGACGGCCACGCTGCTCACCCTGCTGGTGCTGCCGGTGCTCTACGCCCTGTCGGAGCGCAACGCCAAGCCCCACACCGACGAACACCCGGAACAACCCGCTCGCACGGCGGTGCCCACGGCCCTGCTCGTGCTGCTGGTGCTGGGACTGTGCAGTTGGCTCGGTGTCCCGGCGGCGCGCGCGCAGGGGCCCATCACCTCCGCCCAAGCAGTCAGCCAGGCCTTGCAGGCCAACGGCACGGTGCAGGCGGCGCAACGCGCCTTGGAAGCCCAGCAGGCGCTGCGCCGCACCGCTTTTGACGTGGGCCGCACGACCATCCTGGGTACGTACGGGCAGGTGAACTCGCCCTTGTCCGACAACGTGCTGAGCATCGGCCAGTCGCTGGCCTTGCCGGGCTACTACAAAGCGCAAGCCGGCCTGAGCCAATCCCAGATTGCCACCCGCGAGCAGCAGCTCTCGCAGGTGCAGGCCGAGTTGCGCCGGCAAGTGCGCCGCAGCTACGAGCAGGCCGTGCACGCCCGCAACCGGCAGCGTACGCTGCGCGGGCAGGACAGCATCTACTCTGAGTTCCTGCGCGCGGCCCAGCTGCGCTTCAAGACCGGGGAAGTCAACCGCCTGGAGCCGGCCAACGCCATCATCCAACAGGGCGAAACGCAGAACCTGCTGGCCCAGGCCCAGGCCGATCTGGTAGTTGCCGAGCGGCAATTGCAGGCCCTGTTGCAGGCCCCGCAGCCGGTCGCCGTGGCCGATAGCAGCCTGCGCCCTCTGGCGACGCCGGCATCGCTGACTGATACCGCCCGGCTGGCCACCACGCCGCAGGCGCGCGCATTGCAACAACAAATTGCCGAGCGGCGGGCGGAAACCCGGGTGGAGCAGGCCCAAGGCCTGCCCCAGGTAACGCTGGGCTACACCAACCAATCCCTGCGGGGCACCTACGAAGTTGATGGTCGTCAGCAGACTTACGGGACGGGCGACCGGTTCCAGAGCGTGCAGGCCGGCGTGGCCATTCCGCTGCTGCGCGGGCCGCAGAAAGCCCGGGTACAGGCCGCCAAGCTGCAGGAGCAGGCGGCCGCGGCCACTTACCAGCGCTACCGGGCCGAAGCCGCCGCCCAGCTCGACGAGCTGCGCGTGCGCCTGCAGGAACAGCAGCGGCGGGTGCAGTTCTACGAGCAAACCGCCCTGCCCCAGGCGGCCGTCATCGTGCGCCTGAGCCAACTGGCCTACAAAGCCGGCGAAACCACCTACTCCGAACTGCTGCTCAACCTGGAGCGCGCCCTGGGTGTGCGCACGGCCTACCTCGACGCCGTGCTGCAGCACAACCAGACCGTCATCGACCTGGACTACCTGCTCGGCGCCGCAGCCCAATAACTTCCTCCTCTCGACATTCTCATTATGAAGAACATTGCATTCCTGACGCTGCTGCTGGCCCTGACCGCGGCGGGCTGCGGCGCAGACAAGCAAAAAGCGGCCGAACCCAAAGAAGCGGCCGAAGCCGGCGCGAACCCCGAAGCGGCCGAAGCTGGCGGCGAGGCCGACGAAGCAACCGATCTGGTCACCCTGTCGGCGGCCGAACAGCAGGCCGGGGGCCTGAAAACCGGCCGGCTCTCGACCCAGGCCATGGGTGCGGGCCTGGCCGTGAACGGCACGTTGGACGTGCCGCCGGAAAGCTCGGTGTCCATCACCGCCCCGCTGGGCGGCTACGTGCAGCACACCGAGCTGCTGCAGGGCACGCGGGTGCGCAAGGGCCAGGTGCTGGCCGTGTTGCGCAACCCCGAGTTCGTGACCCTGCAGCAAACGTACCTGGAAACGCGCAGCCGCCTCAAGTTCGCCAACGCCGAACTGGCCCGGCAGCGGGAGCTCTACCAGCAGGAAGTGGCGCCCCTGAAAAACTACCAGCGGGCCCAGGCCGAAGCCGAAGCGCTGCAGGTACAGACCAATGCCCAGGCCGCGCAGCTGCGCATCGCCGGGCTGCCCGTGGGCGGGGCCATCACCCCCACGGCCACGCTGCGCGCCCCGCGGGCGGGCTTTGTGCGCGCCGTCAACGTGACGGTGGGGCAGAGCGTGACGGCCACCGAGCCGCTGTTTGAAATCGTGGACCCCGAACACCTGCACGTGGAGCTGACCGTGTTCGAGAAGGACGTGGCCCGGGTGCAGAACGGTCAGCTGATCCGCTTCACCCTGGCCAGCGACTCCACCGGCTCCCGCCGCGAGCGGACCGCTCGCGTGTACCTCGTGGGCAAGGCCATCGGCGAGGACCGCACCGTGCGCGTGCACGGCCACCTCGACGAGGAAAACGACCCGGCCCTGCTGCCGGGCCTCTACGTGCGCGCCACCATCGAAACCGGCCGCAGCGACGCCACGGCCCTGCCCGACGCGGCCTTGGTGCGCTTTGAAGGCCAGTACTATGCCTTTGCCGTGGAAGCGGCCGGCCGCTACCGCATGGTGCCCGTCACCCTAGGCCGCAGCGAGGACGGCTACACCGAAGTCGTCCTGCCCGAGGCCGTGCCCGCCACCACCACTTTCGTCACGGACGGGGCGTACTCGCTGCTGGCCAAACTCAAGAACGCGGAAGAAGAAGAATAGAAAATTCCTTCCCGAATCTCCCCCCGTTGCGTACCGCTGCTCATGTTCAACCTGCTCACCGGATGCTTTCTGCTCAGCCTGCTGCACGCCGCCATTCCCAACCACTGGGCCCCGGTGCTGGCCGTGGCGCGGGCCGAGCGGTGGACGCTGCGCCGGGCGGTGGGGGTAACGGTAGCGGCCGGGCTGGCGCACGTGCTCAGCACGTTGCTGCTGGGCGTGGCCCTGGGGCTGCTGGGGTGGAAGCTGTCGGTTCGCTTCGAGCAGTTTGCTGGCTGGGTAGCCCCGCTGCTGCTCATCGGCCTCGGCGTGCTCTACGCCTTCTCCGGACCGGGGCATACCCATCCCGACCCGGCACCGGTGGCCATCCGGTCCCGTCGCCGGGCGGTCCTGGGCCTGGCGGCCACCATGTTTTTGGCCCCGTGCCTGGAAATCCAAACCTTTTTTCTGGCCGCCGGGTCGCACGGCACCCCGGCGCTGGCCCTGGTCATGGCCACGTACCTGCTCGTGTCGGTGGGGGCCATGACCGCCTTGGTGGCCGCCGCGTACAGCGGCATCCGCCGCCTGAACCTCAGCGGGTTGGCCCGCCACGAGCGCCGCGTTACCGGCGCGGTGCTCGTGCTGGTGGGCCTGGCCGGTTTTTTCGTGCACTGGTAGCGCAGGCGCCCGTGCTTTCCCTCATCCGTAACTCTGCCTTTTCATGCCCGACCCCTCATCCCAGAACACCAACGAGGAGCTGAACACCGCCAAGCAGGTGGACCTCGACAACGTGGGCGCGCTCAACCGCGACCAGCTTACCCCGGCGGCGGCCGCCAACCCCCAAGGCCACGACGTCCCCGGGCACGACCACGCCCCGGCGGCCGATACGACGCGCGACGCGCACGCCGGCCACGACCACGACCACGGCGACGGGGACCACGACCACGGCCCGGCGGTAGCCAATCCTTACCTGTGGCCCGGCGTGAGCTTGGTGCTGCTGCTCTCGGGCATTGCCCTGGACTATTTCGACGTGGGTTTCTTCCGCGGCTACGTGCGCCTGCTGTGGTTCGGCGTTTCCTACCTGCTGGTGGGCTGGAAAGTCATCCGTTCGGCCGTGCTCAGCATTCCTTCCGGCAATATCTTCAACGAGTTCCTGCTCATGAGCATCGCCACCATCGGCGCCTTTGCCATCGGCGAGTACCCGGAAGGCGTGGCCGTGATGCTGTTCTACACCGTGGGCGAGCTGTTCCAAGATGCGGCCGTGAACCGGGCCAAGCGCAGCATCCGGGCCCTGCTCGAAATTCAGGCCACTGAGGTCACCGTGGTGCGCAACGGGCAAACCGTAGTGCTCGACCCCAAAGCAGTCGTAGTGGGTGACACCATCGAGGTAAAACCGGGCGAGAAGGTGGCGCTGGACGGCACGTTGGCCCAGGGCCCGGCCTCCTTCAACACGGCGGCGCTGACGGGCGAATCGGTGCCCCAGACCAAGCAAACCGGCGAGCCGGTGCTGGCCGGCATGGTCAACCTGGAAAACCTGATCCAGGTGGCGGTGACAGCCACCTACCAGGACACCAAGCTGGCCAAAATTCTGGCCATGGTGCAGGACGCGGTGGGGCGAAAGGCCAAAACCCAGCAGTTCATCACCAAGTTTGCCAAGGTCTATACTCCTATCGTGGTGGCGCTGGCCGTGCTGCTGGTGGCGGTGCCCTACGTGGTGGTGGACGACTACGTGTTTCGCACCTGGCTCTACCGGGCGCTGGTGTTCCTGGTCATTTCCTGCCCCTGCGCGCTGGTCATCAGCATCCC
Source organism: Hymenobacter sp. 102 (assembly GCF_049949205.1). Taxonomy (NCBI): domain Bacteria; kingdom Pseudomonadati; phylum Bacteroidota; class Cytophagia; order Cytophagales; family Hymenobacteraceae; genus Hymenobacter; species Hymenobacter sp. 102. The sequence goes on along the minus strand of NZ_CP188172.1, from coordinate 5,110,720 downwards.
GCTGGGCTACTTCGGCGGTATTGGCGCGGCCTCCAAGGCCGGCATCCTGTTCAAGGGCTCCAATTTCCTGGATTTGATGCGCGAGCTCGACACGGTGGTCATGGACAAGACTGGCACGCTCACCCAGGGCATCTTCGCCGTGCAGCAGGTGCAGCCCGCCGCGGGTTTCGATGCCCCGCAGCTGCTGCGCCTGGTCGGCGCGCTGGAAACCAAATCTACCCACCCCATTGCCAAGGCCGTCGTGCTGCACGCAGACGCAGCCGCGCAGGGCGTTTCGGTGGATAATGTGGAAGAAATCAGCGGCCACGGCCTGCGCGGCAAAGTAGACGGCCGTGACGTGCTGGCCGGCAACACCAAGCTGCTCACCAAGTTCAACGTGGCCTACCCCGCCGAAGTTGACCAGGTGTTCGACAGCATTGTGGTGGCGGCAGTGGACGGAAAGTACGCCGGTTACCTGACCGTGGCCGACTCGCCCAAGGAGGACGCGGCCCGCACCGTGCAGGAGCTGCGCGCCGACGGCATCACCAAAATCGTGATGCTTTCGGGCGACAAGGACAGCATCACTCAGCGCGTGGCCAAGGAGCTGGGCCTCGACGAGGCCTATGGTGGGCTGCTGCCCGAGGACAAGGTGCGCCACGTGCAGCAGTACAAGGATGCGGGCCGCAAGCTGGCCTTCGTGGGCGATGGGGTAAACGATGCCCCGGTAGTAGCCCTGGCCGACGTAGGCATTGCCATGGGCGGCCTGGGCTCGGACGCCACCATCGAAACCGCCGACGTTGTTATTCAAACCGACCACCCCAGCAAGATTGCCACCGCCCGCCGCATTGCCCGCGCCACCCACCGGGTGGTATGGCAGAACATCTGGCTGGCCTTTATCGTGAAGGGCATCGTGCTGGCCCTGGGCGCCGGGGGCCTGGCCACCATGTGGGAGGCCGTGTTTGCTGACGTGGGAGTCGCCCTGCTCGCCATCCTCAACGCGGTGCGCATCCAGCGCATGGACTATTCCACGCCCGGCACGGGCAGCACGCCGCCAGCCGTCCCCAATGTACCACCGACCAAAGCGCCTTTATCGGTTGTTGAGTCCATGCCCCGCGAGTTGCGCGAAGGCCCCCACCACCACAACGTTCAATCAGCATGAGTGGCGCTCACGGCATGAGCGGCAGCGCCGCCTCGCGCAACAAGCGCGCCCTGACCATCGTCTTCTTCACGACGCTGGCCTACCTAGTGGCCGAAGTGGTGGGCGGCTGGTGGACCGGCAGCCTGGCCCTGCTGGCCGACGCGGGCCACATGCTCACCGACGTGGCCGGGGTGGGCCTGGCCCTGCTGGCCATCCGCTTCGGCGAGAAGCCGGCCACGCCCGCGCGCACCTACGGCTACTACCGGTTTGAGATTCTGGCCGCCCTCACCAACGCGGTGGTGTTGATTCTGATTTCGATTTACATCCTTTACGAGGCCTATTTTCGCTTCCTGAACCCGCCCAAGGTGGAGAGCAACACCATGATGTGGGTGGCCGGCGTGGGCATGCTCGTCAACCTCTACGGCGTGTACCTGCTGCGCAAAAGCTCGGGCGAGAGCCTGAACATGAAGGGCGCCTATTTCGAGGTCTTGTCTGACCTTCTCACATCGGTGGGCGTGCTCATTGCCGGGGCTATCATGCTCACCACGAAGTGGTACTACGCCGACCCGCTGCTCTCGGCCGGCATTGGGCTGTTCATCCTGCCCCGCACCTGGGCCCTGCTCAAGGAGTCGGTGAACGTGCTGCTGGAGGGCACCCCAGCCGACGTGAACCTGGAAGCCATGCGCCAGGGGCTGCTGCAGGTGCCCGGCGTGGCGGCCGTGCACGACCTGCACGCCTGGGTGCTCACCTCGGGCGTCAACGCGCTGAGCCTCCACGTGGTGCTGACCGACGAAGCCCGCCACGAGGACGTGCTCACCCGCACCCACGACTACCTCACGACCAAGCACCCCATTCAGCACGCCACCATCCAGGTGGAACGCGGCGACTTCGCCCAGCACGAAACGCACCTGTAAGCGCACGACACGCAACCCCCGCAAATTGCTAAGGCTTGATACTCTTACCATCGTTCATGGAGTCAGTTAACTCCCCTACGAATCGCCAGCGGGCCGAGCGTGGCCAGGCCTCTACCCTGTGGGGCATCGGGGCCAACGTGGCCTTGGTGCTGGGCAAGGGCACGGCCGGGGTGCTGGGCAACTCCTACGCCCTGATTGCCGATGCCATTGAGTCGGCCACCGACATCGTCAGTTCTGGCATTGTGTGGCTGGGGCTGCGCACCGCCGCCCGGGAACCGGACGATAATCACCCATACGGCCACGGCAAGGCCGAACCGCTGGCGGCCATGCTGGTGGCGGGGGCGCTGCTGGCGGCTGCGGCCTACATCGCCTACGAGAGCATCCTGCGTATCCAGACGCCCCACCAGCTGCCCGCCCGTTTCACGCTGGCGGTGCTGGCTGTCATTATTGCCATCAAGGAAACGCTCTACCGCCGGGTGCTGCGCGTGGGCCAGGAAGTGGAAAGCGCGGCGGTGAAAGCCGATGCCTGGCACCACCGCGCCGACGCCATTACTTCGGCTACGGCGTTTGTGGGCATCGGCATTGCCCTGCTGGGGGGCCCCGGCTACGAAAGTGCCGACGACTGGGCAGCGCTCGTGGCCTGCGCCTTTATCGTGTACAACGCGTACCACATTTTCCGGCCGGCCTTCGGCGAAATCATGGACGAGGCCCCGGCGGGCACCTGGGTAGCGGATGTGCGCGCCCTGGCCGAAGCCGTGCCCGGCGTGGTAGCCACCGAGAAATGCTTTGTGCGCAAGATGGGCCTGGAATTTTTTGTCGACCTGCACGTGCTGGTCGATGGAGGCATTAGCGTGCGCGAGGGCCATGCCATTGCCGGCGCCGTGAAAGCGGCCATCAAGCGCGCCCGGCCGGCGGTGTACAACGTGCTGGTGCACGTCGAGCCCAACCTCGCATAGCCTGGCCTTTTACTATCCTGCCTCACCTCACCCTTTCATTTTCTTCTCCGTCTTTCATGAATAAATACGATGTTATCATTATCGGCTCCGGCCCCGGCGGCTACATCGCCGCCGTGCGCTGCGGGCAGCTGGGCCTGAAAACGGCCATCATCGAAAAGTACCCCACCCTGGGCGGCACCTGCCTCAACGTGGGCTGCATCCCCAGCAAGGCCGTACTTGAATCCACCGAGCTCTACCAAAAAGCCACCCACCAGTTTGCCGAGCACGGCATCGCGGCCGACAACCTGCGCGCCGACCTGCCCCGCATGATGGACCGCAAAGACCAGGTGGTGAAAAAGGTGTGCGACGGGGTGGTGTTCCTGATGAAGAAAAACAAGGTGGACGTTCTCCACGGCGTGGCTTCTTTCGTGGATGCCACCACCGTGCGGGTGCAGCCCGGCGACGGGGGCAGTGGGGAAGAGCAGCAGCTGACGGCCAAAAACATCATCATCGCCACCGGCTCCAAGCCCAGCACCCTGCCCTTCATCACCCTGGACAAGGAGCGCGTCATCACCAGCACCGAGGCGCTGGCCCTCCGCGAGCGGCCCAAGCACCTCATTATTGTGGGCGGCGGCGTCATCGGCCTGGAGCTGGGCTCGGTGTACGCCCGTCTGGGCAGCAAGGTGTCGGTGGTGGAATACACCGACGCCATCATCCCGACCATGGACCGTACCCTGGGCAAGGAGCTGCTGCGCTCGCTCAAGAAGCAGGGCCTGGAGTTCTACCTCTCCCACAAAGTGACGGCCGTGGAGCGCACCGGCGACGCGGTCAAGCTCACTGCCCAGGGCGGGCCGTCGGCCGAGCTGCAGCTGGAGGGCGACTACTGCCTGGTGTCGGTGGGCCGCCGGCCCTATACCGATGGGCTGAACCTGGCCGCGGCCGGCGTGGAGCTCGACGAAAAGGGGCGGGTGAAGGTGAACGAGGACCTGCAAACCACCGCGCCGGGCATCTGGGCCCTGGGCGACGTGGTGCGCGGGGCCATGCTGGCCCACAAGGCCTCCGACGAGGGCGTGTACGTGGCCGAGCTCATTGCCGGCAAGCACCCGGAAGTCAATTACCTGCTCATTCCCAATGTGGTATACACCTGGCCCGAAGTAGCGGGCGTGGGCTACACCGAAGAGCAACTCAAAGAGCAGGGCAAGGCCTACAAGGTGGGCTCCTTTCCCTACTCCGCCTCCGGCCGGGCCCTGGCCGGCGCCGACACCGAAGGGCTGGTAAAGGTGCTCACCGACGCGCAAACCGACGAGATTCTGGGCGTGCACATGATTGGCGCGCGCATTGCCGACATCATCGCCGAAGCCGTGGGCATCATGCACTTCCGCGGTGCGGCCGAAGACGTGGGCCTGATGTCGCACGCCCACCCTACCTACGCCGAAGCCTTCAAGGAAGCTTGCCTGAACGCGGCCGGCATCGGGGCGCTGAACATGTAATGAGTATGCTACCAGCCCTATTACTAGCCGTTACGCCGGACGTAACCCCCTCTTGGACGCAAGTGCTGCTGTATTCCCTGGTGCCCGCTGCCATCATGGTGGTGGGAGCCGTAATAGCCGTGCTACGCCCGCCGGGCGCCGCCATTCGCAGCGCCATTCTGCACTTCGCGGCCGGCGTGGTGTTTTCCGTGGTGGCCGTCGAGCTGCTGCCCGATATCGTGGCCCGGCACCGGCCCCTGGAAGTAGGACTGGGCTTTGCCTTCGGCGTAGGGGTCATGCTGGCCCTGCGCTCGCTGACCCGCAAGGCCGCGGACAAGGAGAAGGCCAACCCGATTCCCTACTTCGCCCCGGACGTTATGTGGACGTCGGAATCCGAGAAAGCTGCCGACCAGCGCCGGGCTCCCCTGCCCATGGGCCTGCTCACGGGCGTGGCCATTGACATTCTCATCGACGGACTGCTGCTGGGCATCGGCTTCGCGGCGGGTGCCGAGGAAGGGATGCTGCTGGCCATTGCCCTTACCATCGAGGTGCTGTCGCTGGGCCTGGCCACGGCCGTCGAGCTGCAGCAGGAAGGCCAGACTGAGGTGGTCTAGCTAAGCTGGACAGAGTTGGGACGTTGTTTGAAGGTGGAGTTCGAAATGGTTGGGAGCTTGGTAGCCGAGGGCGGAATGGCGTCGTTCGGCGTTGTAGTAGGCGATGTGGTGGCTGATTTCGAGCTTGGCTTCGGCCAGGCCGGGGAAACTGCCGCCGTCGAGCAGTTCGGCTTTGAAGCGGCTCCAAAAGGACTCGGCGTGGGCGTTATCGTAGCAATTGCCGCGCCGGCTCATGCTTTGCACGGCCCCGTGGCGGGCCAGTAAGTCCTTGAAGCGGGTGGCCGTGTACTGGCTGCCCTGGTCGGAGTGCACGACCAGCCCGGCCGGGGGGCGGCGCACGACCAGGGCGCGACGGAGCGCCTCGCTGACTAGGTCCTCCGGCATGGTGTCGCGTACGTCCCAGCCCACGATTTTGCGCGAGCAGCGGTCGAGCCAGACGGCCAGGTAGAGCCAGCCGCCGCCCTGGCGGGGCAGGTAGGTGATGTCGCCCACCCAGACCCGGTTCGGGGCGGTGGGGGCCGGCTGGCCGAGCAAGCGGTTAGGCGCCGCGCGCACGGCCGGGTCCGAGTCGGTGGTGCGGGGCACAAACGAGCGCGGCTGCTGGGCCCACAAGCCGTGCGCCTTTAGCACGCGGCGGATGCGCCAGCGGCCCACCGCGTGGCCTTGCGCCTGTACCTCCGCCCGCAGCCGGCGGGTGCCGTAGCGTTGGTTGTGGTGCGCAAATACCTCGCGCACGGCCAGTTGCCAGGCCGGCTCGACCACCGGCTGCTGCCGGCGGCGCTGCCACGCATAGTAGGCGGCCGGGGCCACGCGCAGCACCTGGCAAAGCTGGCGCACGGGTACGTGGGCCCGGCGTTGGGCGATGTGCTGGTAGGTGCTCACCGGGTCGGCTGGCCGAAGATGACCAAGGCTTTTTTTAAAATGTCGAGCTCCTGCTCGGCCCGTTTCAGTCGGGCCCGCAGGGCGCGCACTTCCGGGTCGCGCGCCACTTCCTCACTGCCCACTTCGGCCACGAGCTGCGCCTGCTGCCAGCGGTAGAGCAGCTTGGGGCTGATGCCCAACTGCCGCGCCGCCGCTTGGGTGCTGCGGCTCTCGCTGGCCAGGCGCAGGGCCTCGGTCTTAAACGCCTCGTCGTATTTACGCCGTTTGTCGGGCGACGCCCCGTTCTTTTTGGCTGTCATCACAGAAGAAATATACGTCCTTCTTCTGTCCGTCTTGCCTAGACCACCTCAGTTACAACTGGTCTGAAAAAATGTTGGTCCAGTCTTCCAAGAACTCAACCACGTTCTCGTATACCAATACCTCACCTGTTTTCTCAATTTGCTGGTATCCGATACGGGCCACATTGTTTAAGTCTTCAGCGCCTACAATTACCTGAAGCTTGGAACTGTTAGGCACAGTTCTTATCGCCAGATAGCGCATTTTGGTGCGTGGAAGTTCTGTGTAGTGCTTAGGTGCGCCTCTTGAGGTACCGTATACAATTAAGTCAGCCATGTTGGGTAAAGTTGGACAAAAGTAGCAAGCTCTATTAGCAAGCAGCAAAGCAATAGCTTTACATGAATAAGGGAGATAAAAGGGGAAAAGTCAACGAGAAGTAACTAGCAGCAGCCGCAGGCGCCCTTGCCCTGCTCCTGAATAGGCGGGCAGGGTACGGTGCCGTACGAGCAGTACACGCAGCAGTCGCCGGCCAGGGGCTTGAGCACCGTGTGGCAGCTGGTGCACTCGTAAAACCACTGGCAGGCATCGGTCGGCATCTGCTCGGCCTGCGCGTGCTGGCAGACTGGGCAGGTAAGCACCGAGGTCAGCGTTACTGGCGGGGTGGGGGTATCTGGTGTGAGGGAAATCATAGCAGGGCAATTAGCGGGTAGCAGAAGGGTTCAGCACCGAGTAGCCGGTGCCGTTGATGGCGGCCTCTACCTGGGCCACGGGCGTGACGGCGGCATTGAAACGGACCTGGGCCGTGCCCTGCTCGTAGGACACCTGCACGCTTTGCACCCCCGGCAGCTGCTGCACGTCGTGCTCGACGTGGCGGGCGCAGGCCTCGCAGGTCATGCCGCCGATGCGGTAGGAGCTGGTTTGCAGCACCGGGGCCGCGCTGGTGGCTACCACGGGCTGGGGAGCCGCCGACGGGTAGAACCGCGCTCCGTAGTAGGGAAAGGCCAGCAGCAGCGCGGCCAGCACGGTGACCGTGGCCAGAAAGCCCCGCGACTGCATCAGCGAGGGCTTGGCCGGCACGGGGCAGCCGCAGTCGTCGGCTGCCGCGGGCGCGGGTCGCAGTTGCTGATACCAGGCGAACCCCAGCACGCCCACGGTCAGGGCTACCAGATAGGGACGCAACGGTTCCAGCCAGGCAAACGTGCTGGCCACGCCCCCCAGCCCGCCGACAATGGCCAGCAAGGGGGTGATGCAGCACAGGGAAGCGGCCAGGGCGGCCAGCAGGCCCGTGCCGGCCAGGGACTTGGTTGGGGTAGCGGGCGTGGTATTCATCGGGCGGGCGTGAGGAAAGCAGAGGTGGATGCCGGGGTCAGCAGCGGCTGCAGTACGGACAAATGCGCCGCCGACAGCGAGTAAAATACCGTTTGTCCGACTTTGCGGGCCTGTATTACCCCGCCGTCCTTGAGCTTGCGCAGGTGCTGGGAGATGGCCGACACGTTCATCTGCAGCACATCGGCCAGGTCGCACACGCACAGCTGCTGCTTGTCCAGTAGCAGAAACAGCATTTTCAGGCGCACCTCGTTGCCAGCCAGTGCCAACACGGCCGCCAGTGACTGCAGCTCCGGCTCGGCGGCGGCCAAGCGGTGCCTGCTCTGTTCAATGTGGGCCGTATCAGCGAAAACCCGGATGCAAGAGGAAGAAGACATACCTTAAATTTTTTCAAAGGTAATGTTTTCTTATTTAAGCAAACGCTAAAATACACTTCCACCACCAGGCCCTCAATGAGTACTTGCCTGTCCCTGTATTGACCGGTTCAGGTCATTGAAATATTGACCAAATAGGAACCGGGACAATAACCCACCATGTACCGGGACTCTGCTGGAGATGGGATTAACACTACCCGATTACCATCCGAAAAAGCAAGGGTGTTAAGGGTGTAGTGGGACTGCTAATTAGGCGTTTCAAGTAGCATCCAGGTACGGCGAGTACCACAGGCAGTGCACGCCATCAACAGCTCCGTGGCGTGCGCATAGCGCTCCAGCACCTCCTCGTGGGCGTGTAGCGTTTCCTGCCGGCAGGTGGCACAGGGCAGCAACTCCGTCGCCTCCAGCTGTTCCTGCAGGAACTCTAATTCATCGTCCTTCATCGGTGGCAAGGTAGCAATTAGCAGTAGTCAGTTGAAGCCTCACTCATTCTTCACCTGGTTTTCCCGGGCGGCTAAGGCCGCTTTGGCCTGGGTTACGTTGAAAAGGTACTGCCGGGCCAGCGCGGGATTTTCGCGGTGGGCCCAGGCCCTGGCCCGACGCGCTTCCTCAATTGGCCCTTCGGGCAGGCGCAGGGGCACTGGCGCGGGCCAGTGGCAAGCGCCCTGACGAAAGAATTCTTCGATTGCTGCCAGCAGCGTGAGCGTACGCTCCGCGTTCCGGGGCCACTGGTCCAGCAATTGCTCCAGCTCCCAGCTGGCCGCTTCGTACTCGGCTTCTATGTATAAATTCATGGGTCTGGTTTAAAGTTACGTGCGCAGATGCCGGGTGCTTACCGTTCTACGCCTTCCTTCTCCTGGGCCGGCTTCGATGGCGCGAGGTTGCGCTGCGCTTCCTGCAAGCTGCGCCCAGCCCCCCGCAGGGCGGCGGCATCGTCGGCCAATGCCGGTATCTTCTCAGCCCTGGACAAGGCCTCCGTGACTGCCTGCAGGTTGGCGCCGCCCAGGTAAGCAGATTTCTCCACGGCTTTTGCTGCCCGCGATAAGGAATCCGCCGGGCCCGGGTAGCCCTGCTCCTTTAAACCTTCGACCAGCTGCTTAGCCGCCTGCACAAACGCAGTTGTTGCGGAAGGGTGGGACTGGGGAGGCGTTACTGCCGGCACTACATCCACGGCTCGTGCTTGTGCGGGTGGTTGCAAAACGGCCAGTGCGGCCCCAAACCGGGCGGCCTCTTGCTGAGAAACAGGGTCCTGGAAGCGTTTGTCCTGCACCACCTCCTGCACCAGCTGTCTGAGGCCCGCACCATGCTTTGGCAGGCCCTGCTGAGGGTTGCGGTCGATGTCGAGTACTTGCGCAAGCAGCGCGTCCGCTCGTTGCGTGCGCCGGTAGTCCACACCGGCTACCAATTGCTGCATGGCCGGGGCTGCCGCAACCAGGTCTCGTAGCTGCTCTATCTGCCGCACGGTGGGCGTGGGTCCATCCGTCAGGGGACGCGCCTGGCTGGGGTGCCGGGCTGCTTCGGCTGCTGCTCCGGGCAGGGCCGTGGTGTTGCGGGCAAATAAGTCCCGCAGGGCCTGCAGGTCCCGCTTTTTGTGCGGCGCGCCGTGCAGGCTCACGATGCCCTGGTCGCGGGCGGGATTTAGCTTTTCGTGCTCCCGTCCAAAGTCCATCCGGTAACCGGCCTGCTGGGCCAGCTCGCTGAACGCGGCCTGCAGGGTGCGACCGTTGCCTTCCCGGAAAGCGTGCACGTGGTTGTAGTGGTCGAAGTAGTAGGCCGCCCGCTCGGCAAAGGCTTCGGGCGTAGGCAGGCCCTTGAGGTTATTCTCAAGCTTGAGCTGCTCGCCCAGCGCGTTCAGGCGCTCGTCAATGCGCTCGTAAGGCGCGAAGTGCATGGGCCGCTCGATACCGGGCAGGTCAGCGGCTTTGACGCCCTGGAAACTGCCTTCGCGGCGGGTCTGGCCGGCCCACTCAAATGCGTCCTGAAACAGGTACCGGTGGGTAGCCCGCAGCCGCGCGGCGTCGAAGCGCTCACACTGCGGGCCGCGGCCCGCCGCCAGTTCCGTGAGCCGGCGCAGGGACAGGCGCTTGGTTTCCCGGTCCAGCTCCTCGGCATCGGTAAGGCCGAGCTGGTTGTAGAAAACGCCGGTTTCGGGGTTGGTGAAGCGGTCGGTCATGGGCCTAGCGTACCCGGCGGTTCGTAACCAAAAAACGCGGGAGCAAAACAGCGCGGCGCGGGTAGCCAGGCTGGGGTGTCACGAAAGCGAACTACTTGGCTCCCGCCGCAGCTGTCTGCTGGCTGGCAATGAGCTGGGCGCGGTACTCGTCGTGGCGGGCCCCCACGTAATCCAGGTCGACCAGGCCCTCCACGTACTGTTCGTGCAGCTTGGCCTGCCAGTCCGGCACTTCGTACGGGCCCTGGCTGCGGGTGATGCCCACTGACTGACTGATGATGAACTGCCGCTGCTCGCGGGTTTGCTCGCGGGGGCCAAACTGGGGGGTAGGATAAGCAGGCGTTTCCATCATGCAAACTACGTAAAAGGGATAAACGACGGGCATTTATAAAACACCATTCCAGCGGCTAAGGTGCCCCAAACACCCTTTATAGCATGGGTTCATTGTCCGGCATCTGGCCGGGCTTGAGGGTGTTGGCGTACTGCCCGACAATGCTGGCCACATCCTCCCGAATCAGCTCAAAGTTGGCTTGAATAACCGCCTGTAGCGCACTGACCGGCTCCGCGGGGGACTGACTCCCCGCCTGCCGGGCTGCCCGTCGCTGGCTCAGCCAATCCGGGTCCTGCCCCTCCCCTGCCGGTGCCTCGGCCAGCTTTGGGGCCGGCCCACCCTCAAAGGTGGCCAGCGGGTGCAGCGGGTACGTGCCGGGCGCCGCCTGGCGCTCCACCTTGCCCTGGAAAAAGGGCTGCTCGGTTTCTACGGTCTGGCCGATGAACTCGCCGGTTTCGAGGGTAATGGTATCCTGCAGGCGCACCAGGTTGCGCTCCTGCCAGCTCACGCTCTGGTTGATGCTGCTGCCGGCGCCGCGGCTGCCGCCGCTCTGGCTGCGGCCCAAACTGGCCGACACCATCTCCCGGTCCTCTTTGCCCACCAGCTCCGAGACGAACTTGGCCGTTTCCAGGGAGTTGACCTTGCCGAAAAACTGGTTGTTGAGGTTGCTCACCATCACCTGCATTTTCTCCCGGCCGTAGGCGTCAATCATCTGGCTCAAATCCTGGGTCATGTAAATCATGGCCACCTTGTTGCTGCGGGCCGTGGCCGGTATCACCTCCAGGTTGGGCACGTAGATGGTGGCGGCCTCGTCGAGAAACACGTAGCTCGGGTGCTTGTGCTGCTGGTTCATCAGCTTCAAGGCCACGGCCACGATGCAGCTGATAACCGGTGAGAAGGTTTCCTTCAGCGTGGGGTCGTTGCCCACTACTAAGACCTTGGGCGCTTGCTTATCATTCAAATCCAGGCTGAACCCCTCCCCTCTCGCCTCGTCGGGCGTCAGCACCCAGGCGATTTCCGGCGAGTTGATGCGCGTGAGCACAATCTGCAGCGAGGCGATGACGCCAGCCACCTGCTTCTCGGCCCGCTGCTTCACAGCCGTCGTGATACTTCGCACCATGTCGCCGCACTCGGGGTCGGTGTCGAGCATGCTCAGCACGTGGGTGAAGTCCGGGTGCAAGGCCGTGTTTACCACGTGGGGCAGGGTGCAAAACGTGGGGAAGTTCTTCTTGTAAAACCAGATGATGGCCGTCAGAAAGGCGTTGGCGCTGGTGTCGAAGAAGTCCATCTTTTTAATGCTCTCCGGGTTCAGGTTGGCCATGATGGCGCGGGCGTACTCGTTGGCGTAGGCTACTACCGGCATCTTGTCGGCCCGCAGCGGGTTCACCCGCTCGCTGCGTTCCAGGTCTTTAAAGTTGATGATGTGCAGCTGCACATGAGCTGGCTCCTCCCCCGCCGCCCGGGCTTTGGCATCAGCCAGCACAAAGGCCTTCTGCGCGGCTTCGGCCAGCACCGGAAACTTAAAGTCATAGATAAGGCCCGCAAACCCCTTCTCAGTGAACTGCTCAATCAGGGGCTCGCCAATCGAATACGACTTGCCCGCTCCCGCCCCGCCCAGCACCAGCGTGCCCCGAAACGGGTTGGGAATGTTAATCCAGCCCCCGTCCGTCGTGGCCAGACTAAACCCGTACTCGGTGAGCTGCTGCCGGCGCTCGGTGCGCAGCCCGAACCGCTCGGTCTTGTGCAGGGCCCGCGCAATGCCGGCTGCCAGGCCCGCGCCCAACGCCAGCAGGGCCGCGGTGGGGTATAGCCAGGCTACCATACCGGCTGAAAACGTGGCCATGGCCAGCAGCAGCGCCCCGGTGAGTAGGCCCACCCCGGCGGCGCCCAGCTGAACGCGCCGCAGCTGCAGCTGCGTGGGCTGCCAGCGCCGCTGCCCGGGCCGCGCGGGTGGGGCTTTGAGCAGCACGGCCAGCAGGCCCCCTGCTACCAGAATCCCCGCGCGAATGAGTAAGCCAAAGCGCTGGTAAAACGTGGCCGTGCCCAGCAGCAGGCGGGTGGTAACGGAAGCCCCCAAGCCTGCATTCGGGGCAGCAGGGGTTCCGGTCCCGGCCAGGAAGGAGGGGTGAGAAAGTAGGTAATACTCACCGCCGGCCAGCAACGCCAGCAGGAATCCCAGGGCGATGTACAGGCCAGTCAGGCGGTGGCTGCTCGGCTGCCGGGGGGCACTCATCATGCTCATAGTCGGGTTGTTTTAAGCGTGCAGTACTTGGAATTACAATTCGGCCTCCCACTGCCCGCGCCGGCGCTGCTCCCCAATGTCCTGGGTGGCGACGTGCTCCGGCCCGCTGGTAGCTCGCAGGGTCTGCTGCAGGCTGTGCAGGGCCTGGCGTACCCGGTGCCCGGTATTGGGTCGGGCGGGTTCCTCGCGGCCCGTGGCCAGCAAGTGATAGGCATTGTCGAGGGGCCGCCCCTGCCGGGCACGGTCTTCCACCCGTCGCAGCCGGTCGTAGAAAATGCGGTCATAGCCCCGCCCCTGCGCAATGCGCTGCACCCGCTCGGCATCCAGGCGCTGGCTGGGCGCGGCCTGCCGGTTCAGCTGCCCGACCCGTTCGGCAATCCGCGCGTTGCGCTTGGGGTTCGGTGCTGCTATGGCGGGGGCGTCCTTTCGTTTAGGCGCAGGGCCCTGGTACTGAAACTGCCGCTCAAATACGAGCCGGGCCTCCTCCTGCCAGTCGCGCAAACTGAACCGGCTCACGCGCCCGCCGGGGTTGAGCGTGACGCGCTGGCTTCGGTCCCGGGCCGATACGACCACGTGGATGTGGGCCTGCAAGCCGGGCCGAGGCTGCCCGGCCTGGGCCTCCCCTTCTTTCACGGCCGCGTCGGTGCCCCGGTGGGTGCGCTCCTGGTGAATGATGGCGCCCCACACCAGCTCATCCTTCCCCACAGCCCCTCCGTCTTTGAGGCGAAACCCCGCTGCATAGGCGGCCATTACCTCCCGGGTAAACGTGCGCAGCTTCTCTTCCTCGCCGCCCCCGACGTGGGCCAGCTCCTCCGGACTGGGGCTCAGCACCAGGGAGTAGAACTTGGCCTCATTGGCCCGCAGCCCTTTCACGTTGTTGTCCAGGGCTGCCAGCACGGAATCCCGGTCCAGCGCGTCTAGCTGCCCGTCAAAAAAGCGAGCCTCCAGGCCATTCTTTCGGGCCTCTTGGGTCAGGTAATTCAGGGTCTGCGCGGCGCTGCCCTGGTTATTATAGGCCTTTTTGCCGTGCACATTTGGGTTAATCAGCTTGGCGTGCATCGCGTCAGTTACCGTTTTTGTGCGGTTTATTCAGCGCCTTTATATCAAGAGCTGCCAGCCCGGCCGCCGTCGCTTCGGCAATACGCTCCTGATTTTTCTGCTGAATTTTGTGCAGTACCTCCCCCCCTTCTGGAGCTAATAAATTCTCTACCACCCGTAGCGTCTGCTGCTGCACGGCCTGCTGCTGAAGCTGAAAGCGCAGCATTTCTAGCAGTACGCCCCGCTCCTGCTCCTGCAGGTATGAAAACACCCGGTCGCCCAAACGCTTCACCTCAGTCATGATAAGCTGGCCTTCCCGGGCCTGGGCTTCCACCGGGTTCAGGCTCCGCTCGGCGAAGTAGCGGATGGCCGCGTCGGCGTACTCCGTGCGGGTCAGCCCCAGCCGGGCGGCCTCCGCGCCCACCAGCCGGTGCGCCGGTCCGCTAACCGTGAGGTGCTTGACAGCTGAAGCATTAGTGGGCTGAGGGCCTATTTTCTGTTTCTGATCCGGCATAGGGCGGGTTTTAACTCTTACTTATTCTATATCAAGATGTTACTGGCTTGGGTTAAGCAATATCAACGCTGTTGATATCCAACTACCATTTAGCCAGCGCGTTAGCGCGGGTAAATGGTAGTCTTCTTGCTAACTACCCTATTAGGGGCATGTTGAGCGCGTGCCCGGTGAGCCGTAAGTGATACCAGGCCTGGCTTTTCCCATCCCCGGTAAGCTGCCTGGGCAAATCGTAATCGGAAAAGTGTTTTTGAATGTGGTTTTGCTTCCCTTATGAAAGACTGCTGACCAGCAAAACGCATCTCCATGCGTTCAGAAGGCAATTCAATGGGAGTGTGAACCATTTTTTATTTCCTGAGAAACAAGTAAAACAGGAAGGTTAAAAACCTAGCATCCTCCCGACAGTACGCCCCGTATGACGCTTTGTTTCTTAGTATTTTAAGAAATAAGTTTCTTGAGAGCTTTTGTTAAATGTTTACTGAGAAAATTGTAAATGATATTTCTCAGAAAATCAGAAACAAGTAATCTTGAAAACAAAATGACTTGTTTACAAGTAAGTTTGAAAGCTTATTTTCTAGGAAATAAAAAAACAAGTTTCCGAGTAGCTTTGAAAATTGAGAAACAAGCTGCTTTATTTGCAAGCTGCTTGCGCCCGTCGTGGCTTTACCCGTTAGTTCCCTGCTTTATGAAAATCATCTGCGTTGCCAACCAGAAGGGCGGCATTGGTAAGAGTACCCTCATCACCGTGCTGGCCGGTGCCCTCTCGGCCGACTATGGCTACCGCGTGCTCGTGGTCGATGCCGACTCCCAGCAAACCCTGGCCGGGGTGCGCCTCACCAACGACCAGCCCAGCGTGGACCTGGAGCGCGAAGCCGGCACGCTCGCCGAGCCGGCCTTTCCCTACGCGCTGGAATCGGTCGGTATGGGCCAAGTGTACGACCGGCTCGACGAAGTTAGCGACGACTACGACGTGGTGTTCATTGACGTGCCCGGCCGCTCGGACGATACGGCCATGATTGACGTGCTCAGCGGCGCCAACGTGGTGCTCGTGCCCGTGGGGGCCTCCGATGCCGAGCGCCTGGCCACGATTTCCTTTATGCAGCTGCTGCAGGAGATTTCCCGGCTTTCGCGGGAGCAGGGGCTGGACTTCCAGTTCTTCGGCGTGCACTCGCACCGCACCAACCTGAAAGAGGAAAAGGACATGGACGAGTTCACCGACGCGCTGGGCCTGCCGCGCCTGCAGGCTTCGCTGCGCCAGCTCGGCTGCTACAAGCGTCTCTCGACCCGCTACAGCTACCTCAACCCGGCCTACCGGCGGGCGGTGGGGGCCGATGCCTCCGTGGAAGCCGAAGTGCGCGCCCTGTGCGATGAGCTGATTGCCCGCGCCCAACTCACCTCTGAACTCATATCGTAATGGCCAAGATTCAACGCCTGAAAATCTCCACGGACGAAAAGATGTCCATGCTGCGCGGGCAGCCCGGCCACATGCCGGCCGCCCCAACTGCGCCTGAGCCCGCGGCCGCCGCCCCGGTGCCCGTAGCGGCCCCGGAACCAGCAACGGTAGTTGCTCCGCCAGTAGCAGCCGCTCCAGAAGCTGCTGCAGCACCGGTGTTAGCGCCTGCGCCACCCGCCAGACCGCAGCCGGCCGCGGTAGCCGCTGCGCCCAAGAAGGGGAGGGGCCGGCCCCCGAAAGTGCAAGCCCCCGCTCCCGTAGAAGGCAGTTCCTCGGGGCTGCAGCCATCTCTGATTCGCTTGGAAGGAGAAACCCAGCGGGCGGCCCTGGCTTACATCCACGAGGAGCTGATGCACCACAGCCGGCGGGTGTACCTGAAAGAGCTGGTCGACGAGGCGGTCAACTATTACTTGCAGCACGGCCCGCCCGCCAAAGGCAGGTAGGGGAGGGGGGGAGCGCACCGGCAAGCGGCCCGCTACCAGCGCAGCTGCGAGTTCACTTCAGTAAAGGCGTCCTGGGCTTCGAGTTGCTGCTTTACCTCTTCGTAGGTGCCTACCCGCAGGGCGGCCACAAACTGCTGGGCACCGCTTAGCATGCGGATGTACAGGCTCGGGTCCGATTGCCGGCTCAGGCGGCGCAGCGCATCCAGGTAGGCTTCCCGGGCCCGGGTGGTGACGATAATCCGGCACTGGCCGGCGCTGACCAGCTCGGCGTTCATCATCAGGCGGGCCAGGCGGCCGTTGCCGTCGTCGAAGGGGTGCACCTCGCTGATTAAAAACATCATGAACATGGCCCGGGCCAGCGGGTCCGTCAGGCCCTGGCACAGGGCAAAGCCTTCGTGCAGAGTGCCGCGCACCAGCTCGGGCTCCACGAAGTTGGTCAGGCCGGCCTGGTTGGCGTATTCTTTCCACTGGCCGGGCCGCTTGTCGGGCCGCGCCCGCATCAGCTGGCCGTGGCGCCGCTGCAGCAGGGCCAGCAGCTCTTCCGCCGAGCGGGGCACGACGCGCATCTCGGCCGGGTTGCTGCAGAGTTGATACGTGCTCAGCACATCGTGCGAATCAGCGTGCCGTCCGCCCACCGCCTGGCCCGTTTCCACCATCCGGTGCGCCTCGTCGACCTGGAAGACCGTGCCCTCGATGAAATTGGAGAAGTATGCCTCGAAGAACGCCACCGTGTAATACGCCGGGGCCACGGGGGCCGGGTCCACGCGCTCCGGCAGGGCCGTGGTGCGCAGCGCCCCCGCGAGCGTGGTAAACAAGGCCACCCGGCCGGCATCAAAGGGCAGTCCCAGGGCCCGGGCCCGCGCCACCGGCGAGGAAAGCACCTTAATCGAGTGGGTGGTGAGCAGCGCGCCCACAATGCGCTGCAGCGCGGCCAGCTCATCGGGCCAGTTCAGGGCCGTGGCCACGTCGCGGGCCTGGTCGCGCAGGGCATTTAGGCCCGCTTCCCCCCGCACGCGCAGCACCATCTCCAGCCGCTCTTCCACGGTCTCGATGGGCAGGGCCTTGCTGACGCCCCCCTTGCGGACGCGGGCCGGCTGCAGGTTTTCCAGCAGCCCCCGGGCCTCCGATGCGAAAAGGATGTCGCCCCCCCCAAAGGGAGCATCGCCGGGCTGGGGCCCGGGCCCTTCGAGCAGGTGCACCGTCAGGCCGGGCAACTCAACGTTGCGCGTGTATTTGTACGTCAGAAACAAGTGCCCATCGCCCGTGGGCTGGCCTTCGAGCTGGGAGCGGTGGCTGATAATGGCCCCTGGGAAAAGATGCTGGATAATGGGCAGCCAGTTCTTGCGCACTAACACGGCCGGGGGCGTTGTCAAATCCGGCGAGTAGATACGCGGCGCTACTTCGCGTAGCTCCTCCCGCTGGCGCGCCTGCCGAATCCGGCGGTTTAGCGCCGGGTCGGACGTGCCAAACACCAGCAACGGCCACTGTACATTTTTTTCCATTAAGAGGCCGCTGCAGGCTGATGGCGTTAATTATTTACTGTTAAAGCGACAATTTCGGCTTTTATTTTCGATTAACGGCAGTTTGGCACGGTAAAATAGCATAGGCGTATTCAATTCTTAAGCCTGTTTGCAGGCACCGGCATGCGTCGGCCCCTTCTATGCCCTTGAGTGCCGGCCAGGATTTATCGGATGTTCCATGCGGCGCAGTTGGGCAGGGCGGCGGCGCTGAGGCCGAGCCGGTAAGTGGTCAGGGGGTTGAGCGTGGCCCGCAGCCGGGCGGCGCCTTTTTGGTCAGCCTGTTGCTCCAGCACGGCCCCCAGCACGGCGCGGGCACGGGGCGGGGCTTGGCCAAGGGCCAGTTCCACGAGGCGGCTGCGCCGGGCAGGGGAGAGGCCTTTGATAAAGCGCTGCACCCGGGAGAGCACCTCGTCGGGCCGGGCGTCAGGAATGCGGCGCAGGTCGCGCAGCACCTCCAGCCACTGCAGCAGCGGCACATCGCTGGCCTGCTCCGGGGCCGGGCGCACCACGAACCCCATGCGCGGGGACCTGGTGCGGCGCGGCTTGGGAGTGGTAACCTGGAGCTGAGCGGGCACCTGGGTGGTTAGGCCCAGTTGGTTGTAGAGCGCGACGCCGGTGGGATAGGCTGCCACTTTGCCTGCTGGGGCCGTCAGCGTGCGCATCACGGCGCCCTCAGAAGGCTTTAGCGTGCCAAAGCGTCCCGTTTGCGGCCGGTAGTACTGCCCTTTGGCGTAGCGGGCCAGCAGTCCTTCCCGGCTCAGCCGGCTCAGGGCCGCGGCGACGGCACCGAACTGCGCCGGCTCTGTCACCAGGTCGGCATAGGTCAGCAGCTCGCCCGGCGGGTAAGCCAGCACCTGCTGGCGGACGCGCTGCATAATGGACTCGGACATGGGTAACGCGGGAAGTGGCGGGGCAGAAGTACGAAACGATGTCAAGTTTTTACATGTAAAAACTTGACATCGTTTAACCGACCGGTGTTCCTTTCGAGGGTGGCTGAGTGGCCCCTTGCACTTCGGCCAGCACCACGGCGATAATGTCGTGCACGGGCTCGTCGAGCAGGTCGGCCACGCGCAGCAGCTCGGCAATGGTGAGGGTAGAGGGGTCAGCCTCGCGCTGCTTAATGGTGCGGTAGGTCATGCGCAGGTGCTCCATCAGCTCGCGCTCGGTGAAGGTGAAGCGGCCGTGGCGCAGCAAGTCGGTAAAGCGGCGCGGCGCCCTGGTGGCGTCATCGGGGGACAGTGGGGGAGGGGAAGGCATAGGCAGCAAGAGAGTAAAGCAGTAAGTCGGGGGCTGCGGGACGATACCCCACCGCCCCCGGCCCCGCCCGGAACCGGACGAGGCGACAAGGTCAAGGTCAAGGTCAAGGTCAAGCGCTACTCCGGCACCTGCTCGAAGGCAGCGAAGTGCGGGTTCTGCTTCGCCTCCTCGGCCAAGGTGCGTTCCTCCCACTCCGTTATCTGCCGCATGATGTTGGTCAACCAGCGGCCCAGGCGGGCGGGGTCGGTTTCGGCCAGAATCCGGCCCGTGGCCGTGCGGCGCTGCTCCTCGGTAAAAGCGGGATGTTCCAGCAGGCGGGTCAGCTCAATGCGCTGCGTGGCAACGACGACCGTGGTCAGCGAAGGCAGGGTTTCCTGCCCCAATACCACCGGCGGCAGCGTGGGCAGCGCCGGGCGGGGCGACAAGGCGCCAGCCTCCACCCGGGGCGCTGGCTGCGCTTCCTCGCTGGCCACGACCTCCGCCGCGGCGGCGGGAGGCGTGCGCATGGGGTCGGGCTCGGTTTCGTCGGGGGTTGCGTTGCCGAGAATCAGCTCGGCGGCCCGCTGGGCGCGGCTGGCGGCCTGCACCACCAGCTTCTTATCCCCGCGCAGCTGCTCCAGCCAAAACTGCAGGTAAGCCGCGGTATTTTCCAGCGTCGCGCTGGGGTCCAGCCCCGCGTGACCACACAGAAAGGCGGCACCCATCTCGGCCGTTAGCTCCTCGCGGGCGTAGCTAGCGCGGCCGCTCGGGCGCAGGGCTTCGGCCAGGTCGGGGCGGTCCAGGCGGCTGGGGTGGCCGGTGGCGTGGGTCAGCTCGTGAAACAGGGTCGAATAGTAGGCTTCGCCGCTAACGAAGGTTTCCGGACGGGGTACGCTCACGAAGTCGGGACCGGGGGCGTAGTAGGCCTGGGCGCCGCCGTGCTCGATGCGGGGGCAGCCGGCCCAGTTGGCGACCAGGGCTTCAGCGGCGGCCAGGGGCTCGTGGGCGCGGTCCCGGGGCTGCTCGGGCAGGACGATGTCCACGCCTTCCACGTCATCGATGGAAAAGACGGTGTAGTACTTGATAAAGGGCGTTTTCTCTTCCTCACCGGTTTGCTTGTCGGTGCGGGTCGTGACGTTGTAGTAAATCACGGGCATGCCTTTGGCGCCCTTGCGGATGTTGCCGCCCAGCTCCCGGGCCTGCCGGAAGGTGAGAAAGAACGGCGTGCCGCCCACCAGGTGCAGCAGAAAGGCGTTGATGCCGGTATAGGCCCGCCCGCTGACGTAATTGCGGGGCAGCCCGTAGGCGGCATGCCAGGGCTTGCGCCAGGCAATCTGACCGGATTCGAGAGCGGCAATGACGCGGTCCGTCACAATCTGGTACACGTCGGGGCGGGTAGTTTTTTCGGCGGTGGGGCGGGCTTGCTTTTTCATCGCTAAGTAAGGTCTAAGTGACTGTTTCTAAAACCGTTTCCTTACTTATTAAACGCAAAACAAGGGCTTATTGTTGCTTTTATGACAACAATTTTCCATTTATTTGCAGTCGCCAAACCATTTTTTCCCCACTGCCCCTGTCCCTGGATTTAGGCTGCTGTTCCGCTGTTAGAATGAAAAACAGAAGTGCCCGACAGGAACGGGCTGTCGGGCACTTCTGCTTGTTGGAGACCCGACTTATTCGGACCTACCGAGTTCCTGCTTCAGGCATTTGAGCAGGCTCTCCCGGGAGGCTTCGCCAATCTGTAACTGGCCTACCCCATCGTAGAGGTAGAAAAACACGGGGTCGGCTTTGCTGACTGCCAGCAGCCAGGATTCATCGGGCAGGTGGGGCGGCAGCTGCAGCAAGGGCGTGTACGTGTCGCGAATGAGTTCTAAAAGTATCCCCTTCATGTCGGGGCAAAACCCAGAAAAATGCCGGTGGCCGGTAAATAGCATAGCGGGGTAATGGCGTGGAAAAGAATGCAACGAGGGTTCCGGGACGGCCGCAAAAGCGGCGTCCGGGAAATGACAGCCCGACCCGTCGGCTACAGGCAAGCCGCGGGCAACCGCAGCAACTGCGGGGGGTGTTTACCAGAAGGTTGGATTAGCCTCGATGCGGACCCACGAACAGGGCCGGGCGCTCGGAAATCGGCAGCAGGTGAAGGGCAGCCGGGGCCAGGGTCCGGCCTGCCTGCAGCAGACCGAATGGCGCTTGAAAAGAAGAATAACCTGTTTTCGCCAGCATGGTAGGCAGCTTGCTAATGCTGCAAAACTAAAAAACCAGGGCATATTCCAAGGGGATTCGCTCGGCAAGCCCAACAGTCCCTACCGCTCCGGGCCGGCCGTGCGTTCGGCCAGGCCATTGGTATTTATGCCGCTAGGCGCCAGACGGTGGCGCTCGGCCCGGTCGCCGGAATGTTCGTGCAGCTGTACGCCGGGCTGGCGGGCCACGTCGTCGAGGGCCGCACTGGCCCGGGCCAGGTTGGGCTGGTCGAGCCGGTAGCTGACTTCAATCTCGCTGTGGCGCTGGTGCGTGGTCGGGTCGGTGGCCGAGCGCAGCGAGCCGGTGTTCAGGCCGCCTTCGCGCAGCTGCTCGGCCACAGCTTCGGCCCGGCCGGGTGCGCCGGCTCGGGGCTCGGGCTCGTCAATGCGGACGATGGCTGTTTTGGTAACTGACTGCCCCGGGGGCAGGGCGGCCAGCTGGCGGCGCTCGGCCTGCTCGGCGGCATCTTCCCGCAGCGTCACCAGCGGGGACTTGTCGAGTGCATCCAGCGTCTGGCTGAGCTGACGCAGGCCGCCGGGGGTGGCATGGGGCTGGTAGCGCACGTCGAGCTCGCTGCGCAGCTGGCCACTGGTGGGGTCTGCTTCCGCCCGCAGCTCCACCTGCGCGCCGGCCTTGCGCAGCAGCTCGCGCATCTGCTGGGCCTGGCTGGGGGTAGCCTCGTCCGCCGGGGTAGGTTCAGTCACCGTAAGCTGGACCGCGCGCTGCAACGCCGGGTCGCCGCCGGCCGCGGCTACGGCCATCGTTGCGACCTGGCGCTGCTGCTCAGCCTCGCGGCGCTGGGCTTCCGGGGAGCTGGCCTCCTGCTCCCGCCCGGCTTCGCGCTGCTGCGCCTGCTGGCGCTGCTCCTGTTGCTGCCGGGCGCGTTCCTGGCGCTGCTGCTCCTTGGCCAGCTCGTCGGCGCGGGCCTGTTGGGCGGCCTGCTCGCGGTTGAGGCCTTGGCTGAGCAGCTCCAGGTCGCGGTTGAAATCCTTGCTGATGGCGTACTCGGTGCGAATGAAGTTCTCGGGCTGGCGGCCGGGCTCGTGGGGCAGCCGCTCCAGCTGCCCGCGCTGCGTTTCCCGCTGGGCGTGGAGTGTGCGGGCCAGCTCTTCGAGGGCGTGGCTGTCGGCATTGGGAACCACCAGCCGCACCACAGTCTGCTGCCGGGTGGCCCGCTGCACCTCCAGCGCCACGGCTTCATCCGCCGAAGGCCGCAATTGCTGCACCTGGGCGGTGAGTTGGGTCAGGTGTTCGGTGCCCTCGGCGCGGGTGGCGTGGTGAAACTCCACGCGCAGGGCCGTGTGGTACTTGCCGGCGGCCGTGGCGTGCCACTCTACCGGGCGGGGCGCCTCGTCATAAGCGACCTGACCGTCGGCTACTTCGCGGGCCCGCCGCGGGGCCTGCAGCTCGTTGAGGTAATTGATGTTGAAGCGCCGGCCGGCGGCGTCATTGTCGTTGGCCAGCACCACTTCCTTGGGCTCCTGCTTGTCGATAAGCTTTTGAATCAGCTCCACCTGCCGCTCGGTGACGGTGCCGCTGGTAGCCACGTAGAGCGTGTTGGGCTGCCCTTCGGCGCCGCGGTGGTGCAGCTGGTGGTAGCTCATGGCATCCACGGGGCTCTCCGACACGACCAGGCGCTGCACCGGGGTATCCTTGCCTTCGGTGGGGTGCGACACCCACACCCCGGTCTTGGGCAGCTGCAGCAGGTGCTTGTAGTCGTCGTTGCGCTGCTCCACGGTGGCAATGCCGTGCTCGTTGTACAGGGGAAAGGCTGTGTTACGGAAGTTTCCCTGCTGGCTGGTGAATACCCGTCCCTGAAAAGCCGGGCTGTCAATGGTTTCATCCGAGAGGTGGCGGTGGTGCAGGTAGCTGCGGTCCGTCAGGGCAGCATGGGTGCCAATCACGGCGGCGACGAGCCGGGCCCGGCGTTCGGCCTCGGTTTCCACCTCCGCCGGCTCGCTGGGCCTAGGCGCGTAGGCCGTAGAGGGGGGCAGTGGGGGAGAGGTGGCCGCCTGCATTCCCTGCTCCGGCTCGCCCAGGTACTGGCGCAGGGTCTGGCGCACCTGGCCTAGCGTCTGATTTTCGCGGGTTTTTACGAAGTCGATGATGGAGCCCGAATCCCGGTCGTCGCCGGGGTTCAGGTACACCTGGTGGTCGCCTTTGCGGGAAACGATGAGCATCTCGCCGTCCTTTTCGAGCTGGTGCCAGTGGCCACGGGGGCCGGCTTTTTTCACGTCGTAGCCGTGGCGCCGGGTGGCGTAGTCTACCAGGTCAATGGATTGCTTGAAGCGGTTGAGCTCCTGGGGGTCGTTTTCGCGCGGAGTAGGAGAGGCTGCGGGCATAAGAGTGATAGGAAAGGGTACAGAAACGGGTACAGACCAGCCGCACCGCCGGCATCCGGGGTGGGGAGTACATCCTGAAGGCAGTAGGGAAGAAGAGGCGCTAGCTCACCAGCTGCTCGTGGGCGGCCAGCTGCTCGCGCAGGGTAGCCAGCAGCGCGGCGTCGGAAAAGAGATAGTGCTCGCAGAGCTGGCCACCTACCGGCAGGCGCACCAGCTCCGTGTCGAAGCCAAACACGCGCAGGTGTTTCTGCACCAGGCGGTATTCCTCGCGCTGCAGGCTGCCCGTTTTCAGGCCCACGCTGGTGGTGTAGGGAAAGCCAAAGGCATTGCAGGTGGCGCGCAGGCCCCCGTGGGGCAGGCTGCGCAGGCGCAGCTGCACGTAGCGCCGGGCCTCGTCATAGGGAATGGCCAGGGCCGGGTCAGGCAGCAAGCGGGCCAGGGAGGCCGCCACAGGCGCGGGTTTCGCCTTGGGGCGGGAAGCAACGGTAGCAGGCATAGCAAAAAGGCAACGTGGGAGCGAAAAGGCTCCGGGGCCTTTCCGCTAGTTAGGAGGTGAAAGTGGGGACGCCGGGGCGTCGAATGGTGGGTTGTCGAACAGGTTGAGCTCGGCCTTAAACCGGGTCAGGCTCTCGGGCGAGGTGAACAGGAAAAAGTGGCGGCGCGACTGGTGCACGATGATGCGCAGCAGCTCGGTGGGGAACTGGAAGTGGGCCATCAGGCGCTGCAGCAGCACGGCCTGGGTTTCCTCCTCCAGCTTCTTGATTTCAATCAGCCGGGCGTAGTTGAACTTGTGCTGCTGGGCCCAGGGCTTGAGCTGCCCGTGCAGCAGCGTGTTGAGGCGGTGGCGGATATAGCGCAGAACAGTGGCATAGGAAACAATAAGCGCGGGGTCGGGAAACCCCGCGTTGACCGGCTCGATGGGGGGGGCAGCCGGGGGAGTGGGTACAGAGGTGGTCATGCAGCAGCAATAAGGGGCGTGCAAGGTAACAAACCAGCCGGCCGCGTGCACTACCCGATTGCTGTCGGTACATGGCTACGCCGGGCTTACCATCTAGTGACCCCAAAGCTTCGGCATAGCTGCTTCAAAACTTCTGCAAAACCAGAACTTATACGGAAGTGCTCCGTATAGTTGCCGCAATTGCTCATAAAAAACTTCGGCCTTTCGCTTGAAATCGATGCTGTGGTTGCTGCTTTTGCTGCTGATGGCGGCGCTGGGGGTACTCTGGTGGCGCTTCGCCATGCCGGCCAGTGCCGGGGCCGCCGTGGTTCCGCCGCCCCTGGAGGGCAACCATCCCTCGCTGCGCACCCGGCACTACCGGCTGGCCGATTTCCATCCAGCGCCCCTGGTAGTGCCAGAGGTGGCGCCTAGTACCAATGAGGAAGTGACGCCACCAGAGCCCGCTGAAACTCTGCCTCCCACGGCCGAAGCGGCGGCAGGAGCGGCGCCCACGCCAGCGGCTGTACCGGACGAGAGTGAGGCCATGCCCGCGCCTGCCGAGGCCGGCCGCTTACCGGAGGGCGCCCTGCACAACTACCTCTCGGCACCCGCGCCCACGGCCACGGACGAGCACAACCGTGGCGTGGAGCTCACCGCCGCCCAGCGCCGCGCCAAAATGCGCGAGCTGATGAGCACGGCCCTGGAAAACCGGCGGGCCGCCCCGGCCACTGCCTAAAGGCATTTTCCCTGCTTTTTACCTTTTCCCAATCCTTCCACCTATTTCCTTTTCCATGCAAACTCCCTTGCTCACGCGCCTGCACCAGGGCGCTGCCCAGGTAGCTGCCGGAGGCCTGCGCCTGCTCGCGGCCGGGCACACCTACCATCCATCCCGCGCTGAACGCCTGGCCATGGCCCTGCTGCTGGCCACGTCCCCGGCCCTGGTATTCGGCCAGGCCGGCGCCGGCGGCCGCGCCGTGGGCGCCCTGCGCAGCGTGCAAACCATCGTCATCAGCATCGTGCAGGTGCTCTTCATCATCGTGCTGGCCATCGGCCTGGTGCGCGTCGTGCAGAAGTTTATCAGCGGCGCCCCCGACGCGCTCGGGGCCCTGGGCTGGCTCATGGGCGGCGTCATCCTCTGGTTCGGCTTCAACTACTTCAAGGAAGACCTGGCCAGCGCCATGGGCGGCGGTGAAGGCGGGGTAACTCCGTAAGCTGACTGGCCCATGCGTTCCTACAAAAGCATCGAGCGCCCCGCCCAGGTGCTGGGCATGAACCTGCCGGACCTGGGGCTGGTGGTGGGCCTGTTTCTGGCCGCCGTGCTGGCCATCGGCGTCGCGGGCCTGGTGGTTACCGTGCCACGCTTTCTCTACCTGCTGATTCTGGTCGTGCTAGTGGTGCTGCTCTACGCCCTGCGCTACCTGGCCAAGCACCGGCCCCCGGGCTTTCTGCTCAGCTGGCTTTCCTTCCACCGGCGGCAGCCGCGCCGCATCGCCCTGGGCCGCGCACGGACAGGGCCATCGGCGGGCGGCTCCGCCGCTATTCCCACCCCGCATGAACATGTTTCCCACTAAGGCCGCTGACCGCACCGCGGCCCGCACCGCTGATTTTGCGGACCTGCACCCGGCCTACGCCTTCCAGGACGACAAGGTCATCTATCGGGATGGCCGCGTGGGCGTCGGCTTCGTGCTTGAATGCCCCGAAATGGAGAGCTGGCAGGCCGAAGAGTTTGCCAACTTACAGTCGGCCCTGCTCGGCGCGCTGCGCACCCTGCCCGTGGGCACGGTGGTGCAAAAAACTGACATCTACTACGACCGTCCCTTTCAGAATACCGGCGGCGACGCCCGTCCCGGCTACTTTGAGGGCAAGATGAATGCCCACTTCGCCGAGCGGCTGGTGCTCTTCCACCGGGCGTACCTGTTCATCTCCTTCGCCCCCTCGGACGAAGCCAAGCCCGTAAGGCCGAATGCCCTGAGCGCCCTGGTGAACCGCGCCGGCGAGAAGCTGGCCAAGAACCCGTTTGCCGGCGTCGTGCAAACCCTGGACACAGCCGAGCGCATCGCCACCGAGCTGCTGCAAAGCCTGCGCGGCCTCGGGGGCCTGGACTACCGCCGACTCAATCAAGCCCAGTTGCCGCAGGTCTTCACCCAGTACTTCAACCTGGAGTTCGACCAGCAGCCCGCCGGGCTGACCCGCGAAATCAGCAACGTGCCGGGCGCCTTCACCGTGGGCGAAAACCGCGTGAGCATCGTCTCGCTGGTGGGGCAGGGGAGTGAGGCCCACCCCGCCGTCCGCAACGGCTACGGGGTCACCTCGCCCATGCTCTACCCGCTGACGGCGTTTCTCTCCTGCCCCCACGTGCTGACCCAGGCGCTGCTGATTCAGGACTCCCGCGCCGAGCTAAAAAGCCTCGACAACGACAAGAAAATTAACAACTCGCTTTCCTTCCTGGCCACGCAGGACAACCACCTGCGGGCGGCCGAGATTGACGAGTTCACCGCCGAGGTCCGCTCGGGCAGCAAGCAGGTCGTGGGCCTGCACCTGTCGGTGCTGCTCTGGGACGTGGACGACCAGGCCCGGCGCGAGCACGTGGAAAAGACCACGGCGGCCTTCCGGTCCATCTTCGGGGCCGAGGCCGTGGTGGAGAGCTACCTGACCCTGCCGCTGTTCTTTGGCCTGGCGCCCGGCAACGCCTACCAGGTGCCGGACCGCTGGCTGACCACCTCAGCCGACCGGGCGGCCTGCTACTTCCACTGGACTACCACGTACCGGCCGGAGCCCACGGGCGAGTACCTCTGCGACCGGTTTCGCAACCTGGTCAAGGTAAACCTGTTCAACACCGACCTCGACAACCAGAACGCCCTGGTCATCGGCCCCTCGGGCTCGGGCAAGAGCTACACCTTCGGCAACTTCATCGTGCAGCGCTACGAGCGCGGCGCCCGCCAGATTATCATCGACATCGGCGGCACCTACCGCAACGTGTTCCAGAGCCTGACGGGGCCGGACTTTGAGAACACCTACTTCGAGTACGACCCGCAGAACCCGATTGAGTTCAACCCCTTCCTGCTGCCGCGGGAGGGCGAAAACGGTCCCTGGCACTATTCCGACGAGAAGCTCAACTTCCACCTGGCCCTGCTGGCCGCGCTCTGGAAGGGCGGCAAGGACCGCGCCCTGAGCAAGAGTGAGCGCACCATCCTTTCGCGCTTTCTGACCGGCTACTACCACGATTTGAACCTGCACGAGCGGCTGGGCCAGTCGGACGAGGAGTTTCCCGGAATGGAAAGCTTTTATAGGTACGTGCAGCGCTACGACCAGTGGATGCGGGCCGAAACGCCCGCGCCCGGGGAGGGCGACGCCACGGATGAAAGCATCGCGGTGCTGGCTCTGCAGCGGGCCCAGTACCAGACCGACATGAAGTACATCGACATGCACGAGTTCTTCCTCGTGCTGGGCGAGTTCGTGTCGGGCGGGCGCTACGCCAAGGTGCTCAACTCCACCCGCGAGGCCCAGCTAAGCCAGTACCCGCTTATCTGCTTTGACCTGGCCCGGGTAAAAACGGACCCCACGCTCTACCCGGTGGTGGCCATGCTCATCACCGAGCTGAGTTTGGACCTGTTCCGGCAGTTTCCCGATGCCGTGAAGTACATCGCCCTCGACGAGGCCTGGGCGCTGCTTTCGGGTGTGCTCGAGGAGTTCATCGTCTCGATGTACCGCACCATCCGCAAAACCAACGGCTCCATCACCATCATCACCCAGGGCATTCAGGAAATCATCGACTCGCCCATCGGCTACACGCTGATTGACAACTCCAGCACCAAAATCATCCTGCGCCACTCCAACGAGGCTTCGCTCAACCGCCTGCAGGCGCCGCTGGGCCTCACCGGGCACGAGATGGATTTGATTCGCTCGGTGCGCTCGACCGACTCGTTCCGGGAGTTCTTCATCAAGCAGGGAGCCCAGGCCAAGGTGTACGCGCTCGAAGCCTCGCCCCAGCTCGACGCCGTGCTGACCTCGCGGCCGGCCGAGCGCAACTATCTCAACCAGCTCGTGCGCCACTACCAGCGCCAGCGGCCGGTGGAAGTGCGCGACGCGCTGGGCAACCTGGTACGCGACGCCGACGGGCGGCCCACCTACACCACCGTTACCGAGCAGCGGCTGGACTTTGCCGTCGACCAGTTCGTGGAAGAAAAGCGCAAGCGCAAGGGGGCGCTGTCGGCATGAGTGGTGCGCTTTTTCTGCTGGTCGGCATGGACCTGGACACCGACTTTATCACGGCCGCCGACGGGGCCCTGCGCAAGGTGCTGCAGGCCTGCCAGCTCTACCTGATTCCGCCCTTTCTCTCGGTAGCGCTACTCTACACCGTGGGCCGTGGCTACCTGCAGGGCGGGCAGTTGCGCATGGACTTCTCGCCCCTGCTCAAGGCCCTGTTCGTGTACTTCATCCTGTTCTTCTACCGGGACTTCATGGACTTGCTTGGCGGGGCCATTGGGGCGTTTTCCAGCCTAGTAGCGCCGGACGAGCCGGGATTTATCGCCCAGTCCTTGCGAAGCCTGACAAACCCGGTCGGCTCGCCGGCCATTCAACCTGACCAGGCCACTAATACCGCGGGGTTTGTAAACGAGCAGATAAGCAACATCTCCTCCACCTTCGACAAGCTGACCCGGTTCTCGCTTATAAACCTGCTCACCGAGCTATTCACCACCAGTACCGTGGCGCTGATTCGGCAGCTGCTGGTCATGATTCGCCAGTACATCGTGGCTTTTTTGTACGTGGGAGGGCCTATTGCCATCTGCCTTTCGGCCTTGCCTCCCTTTGCACAGCTAGGCAAACAGTGGCTGCAGAATTTCATGGCCGTTCAGTTCTGGTCCCTGACCTACTCGCTGCTGGACACCATTTATGCAAACTATGCGGCTACCCGCCCAGGCACTGGTAATGTGCTCATGCCCACAGGACTGACGCCAAGTGCTTACGCTGATGATTTAACCTACTTGATTAACTCTATCGGTTTCGTCATCCTCTACTGCATGGTGCCTTGGCTGACGAGCTTCCTTATCGGCTCCTCAGCAGTGCAGGGCTTCGTGGGCATGTTTACCGGAGCCGTAGCCGGGGCTGCTGGGGCAGTTAGCGGGGTAGTATTCCCCGGCGCCTACGGCGGTGGGGCAAGTGGCGCACTGGGTCGCAAAATGGGCTTTGGACCAGATAAATCGGGCGGAGGCAGTTCCGGTGGGTCCTCGGCCAGCGCTTCTGCGCCATCCGCCTCGTCAGAGTTGCCCACTATATCCTCAGCCGACTCGGGCGCGCCAACGCGCCGTCGGCGCTAACCCTTCTTTCCAATGAAATACCTTCTCATCAGCATGCTGAGTGCCTCGGCGTTTCTTACAGCTTGCAAAAACGACAATGAAGCCGCAGCCGACGCTCTACAGCAAGTAGCCAAGGCAGCGGCTAATTCACCAGAAGCGAAAGCGCGGCAGGCAGCCTGGAAGCTTGCCACAACGCGCCCACCAGCATTACCTAATGGCTCACCCGCTAATCTTCGTCCAGCAGTCGAGCAGCTACTGCCTAAAGAGGGCTACCTGAAGCTGATATCAGTCAAGCAAACCAGAGCCGCACAACCGGGAATTATGGCGCTGCCAGTCCTGTGGCGGCATGTAAAAGCTGATTACCCGACCGTAGCCCCTGGCTACCGCCTGCCTTTCGAAGCAGTATTGGAATGGCGACCAACGGGCTATGCCAAGGGAGAAAAGGTCCCCGCCGTCCTTGCCTTGCGCACCCCTGAAGCGCCTGATACGCTGGGCACCTTCGCCCTCCTGGAGCCTGGAGCCACGATTCCCGGGCAATCACAGCAGACTCCAACACTTGTGAAGCCCGGCCAGGGAGTGACTGTTCGGGGAGTCCTGTACGCTTATGCGACGACCCCAAACGCTAGCCAGCAGCCAAGCCTAATCCTCTATCCCTACCAAAACCCATTAGGGCCGCCTGACCCGCGCAAAATGGTCTACCTGACCCTCTAAGCGCGGGCATTGGGGCAAAAAGTCCCGGTTGACTCAGCCCCTTTCATCCTCCAACTTCTTCGACTTACCTATGAACTCAGTCCAAGACCTGAACAAGACGTTTATCACCATGCGCACGATGGCGCTGGCTGCCCTCGCCCTGCTGGGGGTGGTGACAGTGGCCTCCGGTGCGCTGCTCTACCGCGCCTACGAATCCACAGGCCAGCGCGTGTACGTGGTGAGTGACACCGGCTCCTTCTCGGCCCAGATTGGCCGCGGCGCGGGGCACACGCCCTTCGAGGCCCGCAACCTGGTCAAGACCTTCCTGCTGACCATGTTCGGCCACGACCAGTACTCCTTCAAGCACAACCTCGATGCGGGCCTGCCCCTGATTGAAGAGCGCGGCGGGCGTTTTCTGTTTGAGAGCTTCCAGCGCGGGCAGGTGCTGCAGAACTACATCCGCTACGGCGCCCGCCAGGCCGTGACCGTGGACAGCATCCACCTGGACATGAACCACCGACCCATCACCGGCCGCGCCTACATCAAGCAGACGGTGTTCATCGGCGACCAGCAAAGCCAGAGCAAGCCCCTGGGCGCCAAGTTTGCCCTCGTCGAAACCGACCGCTCGGATGCCAACCCCTTCGGGCTGCTCATTACCGACTTCGACTTCATCGCCTACAACCCGCCTGTCTCGCAGGAAGAGAAAGACCAGCTGCGCGACCAGGAGCAGGCCCGGCAGCGCAAGCTGCGCGAAGAAGCCGAAGCCGCCGGCGTGCCCCTGCCGCAACCCGCCCCCACGACGCCTGCCCCCGCCGCTCAACCTGCCCAGTAAGCTACCTCTATCCCCTTCTTATGCGTTTCCCCTTCTCCTTTGCTTCCTGCGCGCTGCTGGCGCTTTTACCCGGCCTGTCGCAAGCGCAGACCCTTGCTTCGACTGCCACGCGTCCTGCCGGCGTGCAAACCCCGCATCCGGCCAACGTAGCGCCGAAAATGCAGCTGGAAATCGCCGTTTCCGACTCCTCCACCACGTACCTGGTCTTTCCGGGGCCGGTGTCGCTGGTCGACGTGGGCCAGGCGCCGCACTACCTGGTCAAGATTGAAAGCAACGCCGTGTTCGTGCGGGCCAGGCGCCGCAACCCGCCGCCCACGCCCATTCTGGTGCGCTACGGCTCGCGCTACTGGATGGGGCACCTGGTGTACACCCACCGGCCGGTGCTGCAGCTCTACGACTTTCAGGACGGCGGCGCCCTGGGCGTGAGCGCCGGCGGCAAGGCCCGCAACGGCGCCGGCGTGGATGACGCGCTGGCCCTGAACCAGGGCCACGACAAGCGCGAGCTGGCCGAGGCGCGCCTGGCTAAGCTGGCCACCGCCAAGCACGCCGATTCCAGCGGGCTACGCACGGCCGATAACGACCTGGTGCTTTCGCTGGCCAACGTGCGCAACGACAAAGACTTCACCTACCTGCGCCTGAAGCTGCGCAATACCACCACCATCGACTACGCGGTGGATTTTACCGACTTCGAGCTGGTGGAAAACTCGCGCAAGAAGTTTCTGGGCAAGAAGAAGAACGAGGCCCGGCGGCCCCTGGCGCCCGCCGGCGGGGCCGAAAGCCAGACCATCCCGGCCCGGGCTACGGGCTACCTGCTTTACGCCGTGCCGCTGTATGCGGCCACCGACCGGGGCCACCTTGAAATCACCTTGCGCGAGAAGTTCGGGGCCCGGGTGCTGGTGCTCAAAGTCCCCAGCAAAGTCATCAACACGGCGGCCGCCATTTAATCCTTTCCTCTCATGTCCGAGCACAACATGCAGCCGGTGTATCCTGCCGGCGACAACCCCAGTACCGAACCGCAACCGGCCTCCGGCTCTGCTTCTGCCCCTGCTACTTCCGCTACGCCCCGCCCCTCGATAGGGGAGCTGGCCCGCCGGCACTGGCTGCCCCTGCTCGTGGGCATCGGCATGCTGACGGCGGTGACGCTGTTTTTCTACGCCCGCTCCCTTTCCCAGGAAGTAGCGCAGCAGGCCAGCCCCGTGGCGGCTACCTCTCAAAATTTGGAGCCCACGATTGCGCCCGCCACGCCCGAAGCGGCCCCGGCGCCCACGGACGTGCTGGAGCAAAAGCAGGCGGCTGCGCGACAGGCCGGCGTGCAGACCCTGGGCACCGTTCCCTCCCCGGACCAATTGGCCGGCGGCATGGCGGTCGATACGGTGGGGCAAGCCGCTTTGCGCCGCCGCACGGCCTTGGCCGCCGCGGAGCGTCAGGCCCGGGCCGCAGCCAACCGGGCGGCGCTACCGCCCCCTGATTCCACGGAAGTAACAGCAGTGGATGCGCAGACCGGTGCCTACCGGGCCGTGCGCATCCCGGTGGTGCAGGCCAGCTACCGGGGTAGCAGTGCCAGTGTCGACCCGCGTCGGCGTTTGCGGGCTGCGGCCCGGCCCCGCACGGCGCCCGACGGGGTGCCCTACGAGCAAAACGACGACGTGCTGGACATGCTCGACGCAGCCCCTGCCGCCTCCCGCGCCTCGTACGAGCAGATGACCGGGCGCCGCTATTTCGACCGGCGGGCTGCCCTCCGGGCCAGCGGGGCGTCTGGTGCCGCGGCAAACAACGCTTCGGGCTACGATGCCTTTGGCACTATTAAAGCCGGCTATTTCCGGTATGCCCCCGATAATCAGGCGCAGCTGCTGCCGGACATTTTCTACAAGGCCGTTATCAACGGGGAGCAGAAGATTCGGACTGGTTCCGTCGTGCTGTTGCGCCTCGTCGAGGATGCCGTTATCAGCGGGCAGACCTTTCCTAAGAACCTGGTATTTGCCGGCGTGGCCAGCGTCGAGACCAACCATGTGGCCATCCGCATCTCCCGGCTGGGCCCTACCCGGGTAACCGCCGACATCTACGACTACCATTACCTGCCGGGGTTGATGATTGACCCGCAGAAGCGCCAGCCGCTGCCCGCGGCTGACAATCCCCTCAACGATGCCCGCTCCATCGGTGCCCAGGAAGTGGGCATGGCCATTGACCGCTCGGCCTCGGCTGCTAATTCGGTAGTGGGCGTGGGGGGCCGGGTGGCGGCCGCGATGGTGGGCCGGGCATCGACACCCCGCCAGAAGCTGCGCGACGTGCGTCTGCCCGATGGCTACCCCGTGCTCATCACCACGGGCGCGACGGATGCCGGCGCGCCGACGGCCAGCAATTAAACCTTACTTTAGCTCTTCAGCCATGAAAAAGGGACTGTTTGTTGTGGTCCTGGCCGTTCTGGCCGGCACCACTTCCTACTTCGCTTCGGCTCAGATGGTCGTCAACGACCCGCCGCACATGGGCATCCACATCGGCCAGTTTGCCAAGCAGCTCAAGCAATGGGTCGAGACCGTCAAGAACTACCAGGTCATCAAGGACGCCCGGCAGATTGCCGGTGTCACTCGCGACATCACGGGTCAGGTAAAGCAGTTAACTTCCGAGGGGCTGGAGCTGCAGCGGCAGATTCAGGCCGACCTGCGCAAAGTAGCATCGGTGAAGGATTTGCGCTACGCCAACCCCTTGGAGCTGTTTGGCCGGGGCATGGCCATGAACACCAGCTCGCAGCCCGACTACATGCCGCCGGTGAACAAGGCCCGGCGCCTGCGCCAGGCGCTGCAGGGTCGCACTGAGCAGGACGTTGAAACGGTATACCAAGCCTTTTCCGGGCTGGATATCGGCCGCAACGGGGCCCAGTCCTTTACCTACCGTGACTATAAGAACATGCGGGAAGAAGCCTTCGCTTCGGCATACGCCTACGAGGAAGTGCTCAAGAAAAAGAACGTCGAAACGGCCTTCAACTACCAGAAGATTGCCGACGAGATGACTGCCCAAAGCGTGGAGCTCATGGCCACGTTGAAGAACCCGGGCCGCTATTCCATGACCGAGGCCGAGCGCCTGCGCGCCATGGGGCAGGCCAACGACAACATGGTAAAAGCCCTGCAGCTGCGCCAGGAAGCTGACCGGCTGATTCACGAAGCGGGCAAGCCCGGGCCGGCACGACAGGCGGTGGAAGGCGCTTACCGGGACCAGCTGCTGCAGAATCAGCTGTTAAAAAGCATTAGTCGCTCGGGAAGGTTCTAGCGACAATTCTGAATCGGGCCACTTAGGCAACAGCCCGCTCAATCTCCCGTCTCGTCCCAGCTTACTCGACCACCTCAAGGCCCAGCAGCTTCCGCACCCCGTTGTACAAGCGACGAATACGGGAGTTCCGGTAGCAGTCCTGGCAGTGGCTGAAGTTCCACAAGCAGTCCACCGTATCCGTGAACATGTGGAAAAGCAAGCCGACAGCGACAATTTGCGTTGCCGGCCACAGGAGCAGCAGCGCATACACCGGTATGATATGAAAGGAGTGCAACGGATGGTACCCCACGCTGCAGCGCAACGGGTCGAAGATGGGTTTTGCCAGCAGGTGGTCCAGGTCAATGGCCATTGTGGCCAACATAACCAGGTAAGCAGTCTGCCACACCAAGGGAAAAAACACCAGCGCCAACACGAGCGGAAAAACAAAGTGCAGGCCATAATGGACCAGCGTTTGGGCGCTGAAGAGCTTGGGGGAGGCAAACTGGCCGGGCCCGGGCGGGGCCATCGGCCGGATGGCGCTGCTTGCGGTATCTGCGGGCGTTGCTTTGGCCTGCCTGCTGCCCGGCCCGACTGCCGGTTTCTTCTTCTTGGCCACGCGGTCCCGCGTGCCGGAAGACGTAGCGCGCTCTTCTGCCTTTACCCGCCCCTGCTGGGTAGTGGGCTGCTCCCGGGCGGGGGTGACTGCCGCTGTATCACCGTGCTGGGCCTGTGGCGGGTGGTGGTACCCGGGGGGCGGCCGAAAACTTGGGGACGACAGCCGATGACCGGCAACCGGCTAAGACCACACCGGTTGCCAAGACTAGAATGAGGCGGAAAGCAGGTAGTGCGAGCATGGGGGTTGTTAGGGCCACGTAGCGGGCGACGGTGGCCACCTCGGCCGGTAGCGGACTCAGGCCGCCGGATAGTGCTCTTGGCCACCCACCGTACCCTAAAAGCAAAAAGGCAGCTCCGCGAGAGCTGCCTTTTTTGTGGCTAAGCCAAGACCTAGCGGTTGCGCGTGAGCCAGTTCTGCAGGACGCCAATCTCCTGGCGCTGGTCGGCGATGATGGCCTGCGCCAACTGGCGCATCGTGGCGTTGCGGCCGTGCTGGAGCAACGCCTCCGAGTTGTCGATGGCCGCCTGGTGGTGGTCAATCATCATCTGGGCGTAGTCCACGTCGGTGCGCATGGTCATGGTGCGCGCGTTGCTCGCGGCCATCATGCGGTCCATGTTGGTTTTCTGGATTTGGTTGAACTGCGGTACCAGCGGCTGCGTGGGCTGGTGGCTGCTCAGGAACGAGTTGAACTGCGTGATTTCGGCGCGTTGCTTGGTGATGACGTCCTGGGCGATGGTTTTCATCTCCTGGTTGCTGCCCGCGCGAAGTTCTTCCTCGCTCATCTTGATGGCCGCGTCGTGGTGTAGCACCATCTGGGCGGCAAAGTCGTGGTCGGGGTCCTGGGTCTTGGCCTGCGCGTCCATCTGCGTCATCATGTCCATCATGATTTTCATCAGCGGAGTGTCGTGCTTCATGTCGTCCATGTCATGGTCTTTGCAGGCCGAAAACAAGGAAACCAGCACTAGCAGAGACAAAATAGGCAAACGGAATAAGCGGTTCATGCGCACGGTCGGTGGGGTCTGGTGGTGAACAATATAAACGCCCGGGCTACCCGCCCGGTTTTTACACCGTTGGCCTTTTTGCTTGCATAATTTCCGCGGCTACAGCAGCGAGTCCAGGCTGCGCCGGGCATGGCTGGCGGGTCCGAGCCGTTGAAATTCCGAGGGCGTCAGGCCCGTCACCTGCCCAAACTGCCGCGAGAGGTGGGCCGGGGAGCTGTAGCCCAGCTGCCCCGCCACCTGGGCAATGGTCAGCTCGCCGTAGCCGATGAGCTCCTTGGCGCGCTCCACCTTCTGGCGGATGATGAACTTCTCAATGGTCAGGCCTTCCTCGGAGGAGAACAGGTGCGATAGGTAATGGTAGTCGCGCCCCAGGTGCTGAACCAGGTAATCCGAGTAGGTGAGCAGGCGGGGGCCCGGCTCGGGATAATGAATGAGCGTCACCAGCAGGGTTTTAATCTGCTCCACGAGTTGGGCCCGCGGGTCTTCGAGCAGGGCAAAGCCCGCTGCCAGCAGGCTGGCGCGCACGGGCTCCAGGTCCGGCGCCTGACCATCGGCAGTGGTCACGTCGGCCTCGCCCAGCACCACGCGCTGCACCTGCAAACCCAGGGCCGTCAGGTCTTCCGTCACCACCCGGATGCACTGGGGGCAGACCATGTTCTTAATCAGCAGCCGGTGGGTGCCGGGGGCAGGCAGCGTGAAGCCGGAGCGGAGTTGGGAGTTCATGAGCGGCATCTATTTTACGACCAGGCTACCGCGCAGCATGCCCATGCCGCAGGTAAACGTAAAGGTACCGGCCTGCTGGGGCAGCAGCTCCACCAGCGTCGTCTTGAAAGCCGGCAGGTCGCGGCGGATGCTGAAGTCGGGCATGAGCAGTTCCTCCGAGCAGCTGTTCTCCTCGTCCCGGTAAAAGCTCAGCTGCACGGGCTTGCCGCGCTCCACTTCGATGACGTCGGGCGAATAGCCGCCCTTGACGGTGATGTCCACTTCCTGCACCCCGCTGGAGGTAGAAACGGCCGCAGCCGTCTGGCGGGCGGAAAAGAAGAAGTACCAGATAACAAAAGCCGATAGGGCCAGGCCCGTCAGCGTCACGATGATTTCGGCGGTATCCATGGCTTAGTTCTTAGCGGGGGAGAAGCTGCGCAGCCGCAGCGAGTTGGTGAGCACCGACACCGAGCTCAGGGCCATGGCCCCGGCCGCGAGCATGGGCGAGAGCAAAATGCCGAAGAAGGGGTAGAGCAGCCCCGCCGCCACCGGAATGCCCAGCGTGTTGTAGATGAAGGCGAAAAACAGGTTTTGCTTAATAGTGCGGATGGTCTGGCGCGAGAGCTCAATGGCCGTGACCACGCCCTGCAAATCCGAGCGCATGAGCGTGATGCCCGCCGCTTCCATGGCCACGTCAGTGCCGCCGCCCATGGCCAAACCGATGTCGGCCTGGGCCAGGGCCGGCGCGTCGTTGATGCCGTCGCCGACCATAGCCACGATGCGCCCTTCGGCCTGCAGCTCCTTGACTTTGCCGGCCTTACCACTGGGCAGCACCTCGGCGAAGTAGCGCATGATGCCCACCTGCGCGGCTACCTGGGCCGCCGTCTGGGGGTTGTCGCCCGTCATCATCACCACCTCGATGCCCATGGCCTGCAGCCGCTTGATGGCGGCGGCCGACGTCTCGCGCACGGTGTCGGCCACGCCGACGAGGCCCACGGCCTGCTGGTCAACGGCGACATACAGTACGGTCTTGGCCTGGGCCAGCAACTCATCGGCCTGCCGGCGCACAGCCGGCGAAAGGCTGATACCCGCCTCATCCAGCAGGCGGAAGTTGCCGATGAGCACGGCCTGCCCGTTCACCGATGCCTGCGCTCCTTTGCCCTCGATGGCCTGAAAACCGGTGGCCGGAATGGCCGGGGCCTGCTGGGCATCGGCGTAGCGCACCACGGCTTCGGCCAGCGGGTGCTCGCTCTGCCGCTCCACGGCGGCCACTACCTGCAGCAGTTGGGCCGCGTCCTGTCCCTCGGCGGGCACAAAGTCCGTCACGGCCGGTTCGCCGCGGGTGATGGTGCCGGTCTTGTCGAGCAGCACGGTATTTACCTGGTGGGCTTTTTCCAGGGCCTCGGCGTTGCGAATCAGCACGCCGTGCTCGGCGCCCTTGCCGGTGCTGACCATGATAGCCGTGGGCGTGGCCAAACCTAAAGCACAAGGACAAGCAATGATGAGCACGGCCACGAAGTTGACCAAGGCCAGCGGCAGGCGGGCTTCCACGGGGGCCAGGTCAAACCAGAGCACGAACGTGAGGATGGCGATGACCACCACGGTGGGCACGAAGATGGCGCTGACCTTATCGGCCAGCCGCTGGATGGGGGCACGGCTGCCCTGGGCGTCTTCCACCAGCTTCACAATCTGCGAGAGCATGGTATCAGCCCCCACCTTGGTCACCCGGAAGCGGAAAGAGCCCGTCTTGTTGAGCGTGGCGCCGAATACCGGGTCCCCGGTCTTCTTTTCCACCGGCAGGCTTTCGCCCGTGAGCATGGCCTCGTCCACGGCCGAGCGGCCTTCTTCAATAACGCCGTCGGTAGCTACCTTCTCGCCGGGGCGCACCACGACGAGGTCGCCCAGCTGCACCTGCTCGATGGGCACGTCCACCTCCTGGCCGTCGGGCCGCACCACCCGGGCCGTTTTGGCCTGCAAGCCCATCAGCGCCTTGATAGCGGCCGACGTTTGCGTCTTGGCCCGCAGCTCCAGCACTTTGCCCAGCAGAATCAGGGCAATGATGGTGGCCGTGGTATCATAGTACACCTCGGGCATGAGGCCCCGGCGCATAAACCAGCCCGGCACCACGGTGGCCGCCAGGCTGTACAGAAAGGCAGCCCCGGTGCCCACGGCAATCAGCGTGTCCATGTTGGCGGCGCGGTGCTTGAAGCCGTTCCAGGCCGAGGTAAAGAATTCGCGCCCACTGTAAAGCAGCACCGGCAGGGTCAGCACCAAGAGGCCGTAGTTCAGCCAGTGCATATTCACGCGGGCCATCATCGCGGGCCAGAGCATGAGCATGCTCAGGGGCATGATGATAATGGCCAGCACCGTGGCTACCCAGAAGCGGCGCTTGAGCTTGACGTAAGCGAGGGCCTTTTGCTGGTCAATTTCCGCTTGCCGGTCGGCGGCGCTGGTGTCTGGCGCGCGCTCGGTTACGCCGTAGCCGGCGTTGACCACGGCCTCTTTTAAGGTGGCCGGGGTGGCCTGGGCGGGCAGGTATTCAATCGTCGCTTTTTCGGTAGCGAAGTTGACCATGGCCCGCTGCACCCCGGGCGTGCGGGTCAGGGACTTCTCAACGAAGGACGCGCACGAGGCGCAGGTCATGCCTTCAATGTCGAGGGTT
This sequence comes from Hymenobacter sp. 102, assembly GCF_049949205.1. Taxonomy (NCBI): domain Bacteria; kingdom Pseudomonadati; phylum Bacteroidota; class Cytophagia; order Cytophagales; family Hymenobacteraceae; genus Hymenobacter; species Hymenobacter sp. 102. Next base: position 5,071,309 of record NZ_CP188172.1, on the reverse strand, counting down.
TCGGTTTTGGTCGTTGGTTCCATAAAAAATAAGCAGCTGTAGTGCTGCATTGGGCCGGGAAACCCAAGGCTCCCTAGGCTAGAAAGTACAGTACAAAGGAACGGCGCCCCTGCGGCGGGGTTAGTACGGAATCTCACCCGAAACTTGCATAATTTGCACGTTGCAGGTGGGCAAGGGATTTACATAATCCGGCCGAAGGCTTGCATAATTTTGCGCTGCTTGCCGGGGGCTTTTTTCCCTGACTGCCGCCTAAAACAGCCTGGTGGCCATTTGCGGTCCTTTTTCGCAGGTTAAGCGGCCACCCACAGGAACGGCCCGGAAACTCTTTATTTAGAAATGGGGTAGATAAGCGGTACCGCCTTTTCGTGGAGAAGTCTACTTTTGCGGTTGCTTAGCGCCTGTCATGTTCCGTAGCCTGTTCCCCTTCCGCCGTTTGCTGGCGACGAGCTTCCTGCTCGTCTTCGTCAACGTGTTCGTGGGCCAGTGCTACTGCGCCACCCTGAACCCGGTGCTGGCCGCACCCGCGCCGGTGGCGAAAGTCATTGCCGTAGAGAAGACTACGCATCCCGGCTGCCACGGTCACGACAAAGCCACGGCAAAGCAGCAACCCACCAAGACCAAGCAGGACCATGCCCAGCACAACTCCAAGCCCGTGGGCAAGGATGACTGCTGCAAGGACAACTCGGCTGCTATCCTTAAGTCCCTCACCACGCCGGCTGAAAAGCAGCTGATGACACCCGCGCCGGCCTTGTTGCCGGCCAGCAGCGACTTCTTTTTCCGGCCCGCTGCCGGGCAGTGGGACCGCACCCACTCGGTCGTTCTGGTGCTCCGCGAGCACCTGCCCCCCAAAATACCCGATATCCGCATCTTTATTCAGTCCCTGACGGTCTGATTGATTTGACGCGCCCAAGGCTCGCCCTGGCATAGCTCTGCTATGTCCGGGGCGGGCCTTTGCATTGTCGTGTCCGCCCGGCGCTTAGCTGCCCCCTCCCTCCTTCATCTTCCTGGTTTTACCCTCGCCTGACAATGAAAAGTTGTTGCGAAGAAGCCGGCGCACCCGCCCCCCAAGGCCCGGTTCGCCGCCTGCTGTCCTACCTGCTCTACGCCGCGGTAGCTGCCGGGCTGGGCTTCGTGCTCTGGCAGCAGTGGCAGGCCTAGCCGTCCGGCAGCAGCGCCCCGGACTACTGGATATAGTCTCCCCATCAGTTTAACCCCATTCCCCTTTTATGTACCGCATACCGCTTTCCCTGCTGGCTTTGGCTGGCCTGCTCACCGCCAGCAGCTGCTCGTCCGAAACCGAGTCCAGCAAAACCACCGACACCGTCACCACGCCCACCAACGGCCCGGCCGAAGGCACCGCCGAGCACGGCGGGGGCCACACCTACGCCTGCCCCATGCACCCCGAGGTGACCAGCACCAAAGAGGGCGACAAGTGCCCCAAGTGCGGCATGAACCTGGAGCACAACGACAAGGTGGCCAACGGCAAAACTTACGAAATGAAGCTGGTGCCCACGCCCACGCAGGTGACGGCCGGGCAGCCCACCACGCTGGCCTTCACGCCGGTGGAAACGGGCAAGGGCTCGGCTCCCGTGCCCCTGGACGTGGTGCACGAGAAGAAGATTCACCTCATCATCGTCAGCAAGGACCTGGGCCAGTTCTACCACGAGCACCCCGAGTACACGGCTGAGGGCGACTACAAGGTGAAGTACACCTTCCCCAAGGGCGGCGACTACGTGCTGTTTCAGGACTATACGCCTACCGGCTCAGGCCACCAGCTCGGCCGCCAGCCCCTCACCGTGAAGGGCACGGCGTATGCGCCGGTCAAGTTCAAGAACGACGACATGCAGTGGGAGAAGGACGGCTATAAGGCCACCCTCGCCTTCGACAAAGACCTGAAAGTGGGCCAGCTGCTGGGTATGAAAATCAACATCAGCAAGGACGGCCAGCCGGTGATGGACCTCGCCAACTACCTCGGCGCGCTGGGCCACGTGGTGGTCATCAGCGAGGACACCGAGCAGTACCTGCACGTGCATCCCAACGACCAGGCCGACAAGGGCCCGAACATCGGCTTCAACACCAACTTCGAAAAGCCCGGCCTCTACCGCGTGTTCCTCCAGTTTAACCACGCCGGTAAGATTCACACCGGTGACTTCACCATCAACGTGAAGGCCTAGCGTGGGGGCTGGCTCCCTTCCGGCTTGCCCCTCTCTTTCTTCAACTAACCCAACCACACCCATGAAAAAGTCCGCTTTTTTCCTCGCAGCCCTCTGCTCGGGCTCCCTGCTGGTTGCCAGCTGCAACAGCGACAAGGCCGCCGATTCGACGGCTACCACCACCGAAACGACCACCGCCGAGGGCACCGCCTCCGGTGACATGGCCGGCATGGACCACTCCGCCGGGGCTACGGGCAGCGCCGCGGCCGGCGACTCGCCCCAACTGGTGGCCATGAACGAGATGATGCAGAAGATGCACGCCAGCAAGCCCAAGGGCAACACCGACCACGACTTCGCCCACCACATGCTGGAGCACCACAAGGGCGCGGTTGTCATGGCCGACATTCAGCTGCGCGACGGCAAAGACGCCACCATGCGCCAGATGGCCGAGAAAATCAAAGCCGACCAGCAAAAGGAAATCGCCGAGCTGGAAGCCGCGGCCACCCGCCTCGACAATGCCCCGACCAATTACAAGCCCAACGACCCCACCGACCCCTTCACCAGCAAGATGAAGGCCTCGATGGACGCCATGATGCCGATGCCAAAAAGCGTGGCAGACCCGGACATGAACTTCAACATGCTCATGACCATGCACCACCAGAGCGCCGTGGACATGGCCAAGGCCGAGCTGGCCCACGGCAAGGACACCAAGCTCAAGCAAATGGCTCAGCAGATAATCGACGCCCAGGAGAAGGAAATAGCTGCCTTCAAGGACTGGCACAATAAGAACGCCGACAAAATGTAGCCCACCGGCTACCCCATTCCAACCACTCACATCCCCCTCCCCATGAAGATTTCGCAAATTCTCGCCGCCGCCCTGTTGCTCGCCGCCCCGCTCAACGTTGCCGCCCAGCACAGCCACAAGCCCGGCACCGCTGCCCACGGCCACAAAGCCGCCGGCGAAACCCACGCCCACAAATCCCCCCACGGCGGAACGGTCCGCACGGCCGGCAAGTACCACCTCGAACTGGTGCAGCAAGCCGGGGAGGTGCACGTGTACCTGCTCGACGCCAACGAGAAAACCATGCCCCTGGACCGTTCCACCGGCACGGCCATGCTGCTGAGCACGGCGGGCAAAACCACCAGCGTGAAGCTGACGCCCACCGGCGACCATTTCGTGGCCGCCGTGCCCGCCGGCACTACCCTGCGCACGGCCATCGTGAGCCTGAAAGCCAACGGCAGCTCGCTCAGCGCCCGCTTTGAAAAGCTCGACGCGGCGGCCAAAGCCAGCAAGGCCACGGCCGCCGCCTACACCTGCCCCATGAACTGCGAAGGCTCGGCCAGCGACAAGCCCGGCAGCTGCCCGAAGTGCGGCATGGCCCTGGTGAAAAAGTCATAGACGTCGCCTGCTTTTCGGACGCCGGGCGTCCGGACCCGCTTCGTCCGGGTCGTCTGCCGCTGCAACGGTAGGCGGCCCGCTGGCTCGCTCTAACCTGATTATATGAAGTATCTGAAATTGAGAAGTGGCGTGCGTTTCCTGCTGGTTCTGGCCCTTTTGCTGGGATTAGGTTTCGAAGCTGCGCGCGCCCAAACCATCATCAGCCTGGACAGCGCCGAAGCCCAGACCCTGCGCCGGCACCCCCGGCTGCGGCAGTCAACCCAGGAAATTGAGGAGCAGCGCGCCCTCAAGCGGGGCTCGTTTGCGCCCGCCAACCCGGACTTTCTGTTCTCGGCCCCTACCGGCGAGATGTGGGCCCCGGGCGTGGTGCAAACCATCGACCTGCCCAACGTCTACCGCCAGCAGCGGCGCGTGGCGCAGGCCGGCATTACCCTGGCCGAGCGCAACCGCGACGTGAGCCGGGCCAGCGTGCTGCGCGACACCCGCCTGGCGTACCTGACCCTGCAATTTGCTGAGGCCCAGGTGCGGCAGCTCACCTACCAGGACAGCTTGTTTCGAGTGCTGCGCCTGGCCACCGAGCGCCTGTTTACGGCCGGCGAAGTCACCTCGCTGCAGCGCATCAGCACCGACGCCGAAGCCCGGCAGGTGACCGTGCTGCTGCAGCAAGCCACCGCCGACCGGCAGGCCGCCCAGCGCCGCCTGGCCTTGCTGCTGGGCCGCCCCAGCGAAGCCTTGGCCACCAGCACCGACCTGGGCCGCACCGGCGCGGAGCTGGCCCAAACGGGCACTGCGCTGCTCGCGGGCCTGCCCACCGAGGACAGCACGGCCCTGGTGCGCAGCCCCACGCTGGCCGCCGCTGCCCAAAACGTAGCCCTGAGCCAGTCAGGCATCAGCCTGGTCCGGGCCCGGCGCACCCCGGCCCTCACGGTGGGCTACCAGAACCAGGCATTTGAGAATTCAGCCTTGAAATACCGCTTTCAATTCGGCCTGTCGGTGCCCATCTGGTTCTGGACCTACCGCTCCCAGCTGCAGGCGGCCACGGCCCGCTCCCAGGCCGCCGGCTACCAGCTGCAGGCCCAGCGCCTGGAGTTGAGTAGTCAGTACCAGCAGGCCCTGGCCGACACGCGCAAGTTCTCGGCCTCGCTGGGCTACTACGAGCAAACCGGGCTGCCGCAGTCGCGGGCCATCATCAGCCAGTCGCAGCGCCTGTTTCGGGCCGGCGAAGTAAGCTACCTGCAGCTCATCCTGAGCCTGAACCAGGCCTTTGCCATCCAGAATACCTACCTGACGACCATTCGGGACTACCGCCAGGCCCTCATCGAACTTAACTACCTGCGGGGTGAATAACATGAAACAACTCCTGATTTTGCTCCTGGGCCTGCTTGTGCTGAGCGGCACGGCCTACGCCCACGGGGGCGAGGACCACGGCGACGGGCCCAAGGCCGGCACGGCCGCGGGCGCCACGTCCTTTTCCGTGGCCGCGCTCTCGGAACAGTTCGAGGCCTTGCTGCGCTACGAGCCCCTGGAAGGGGGTAAGCCCGCCGATTTGCGCCTGTTCCTCTCCGACTACGCCACCAACGCCCCGATCAAGGGCGCCAAGCTCACGCTCACCAACCCGGAAGATGCCAACCTGAAATGGGCCGTGAAAGAGCAGGAGCCGGGCGTGTACCTCGTCGAAGGCCAGTTTCCGGCCAACAAGGCTTACAGCTTCGCCCTCAACATCGTGGCGGGTGAGAAAGCCGATTTGCTCTTGCTCGAAGGCATCAAAGTAGGAGAGAAGCTGCCCGTCGCCGCGGCTCCCCACGCGGAGGCAACCGGGCTTTTTTCCTCCTGGAAAACCATCCTGGCCTTGGCCGGGGCCTTTGTGCTCGGCATCGTACTCACGGCCCTGCTCATGCGCCGCCGCCGTCCCGAGCCCGTGCCCCAGACTTCCGAGCAGGCGTTGACCGCCAGCCGCCGCACCCCCTTCCCTTAATGCTACCCCGATATGAAAACCAAGCATAAAATCCTGGCCGCTACGGCCGCCGCGGGACTGGTCCTGACGGTGCTGCTCCCTCCACCGGGTTTGGTGCAGGCCCACGGTGGCGAAGACCACGGTGGCACGGCCAAAGCCAGCACCGGCGTGGCCCTTTCCGACGAGGTACTGCTGCCCAAGGAAAGCCAGTTCCTGTTTCAGGTGCGCACCAACCTGGCCGCCTTTTCCACCACCTACAGCCGGGCCACGCTCTACGGCACGGTGTCGGCCGCGGCCGGGGGCGAGGGCCGCATCGTGGTGCCCCAAACCGGGCGCATCGTGAGCCTCGCCGCGCAGGTGGGCAAAACGGTGCGGGCCGGGCAGACCCTGGCCGTCATCGAGCAAACGCTGGACGCCACCCAGCAAATCGGGCTCAGCACCGAGCGGGCCAACGCCCAGGCCGAGCTGCGCGCCGCCCAGCAGGACTACGCCCGCCTGCAGAGCATCGCCGACATCGCCGCCCGCAAGGACGTGGTGGCCGCCGAGCTGCGCCTGCGCCAGGCCCGCCAGAACGCCAGCATCTACAACGGCCAGGCCCAGCAGCGCCGCGTGAGCATCACCTCGCCCGTGAGCGGCACCGTGGACGTGTTTAATCTCGCTGTCGGTCAACAAGTCAACCAGGGCGACGAGCTGTTTCGCGTCATCAACCCCGGCAAGCTGCGCGTCGAAGCCCAGGTGTTTGCCCAGGATCTGGACAAAGTCACGCCCGGGGCCGTGTTCCGGGTGGAAGGCCTGCAGGGCCAGGCCGGCGTGCCCGCCCGCCTGGTGGTGTTCAGCAACGTGGTGAACCCGGTCAACCAAGCCCGTCAGCTGGTGCTGGAGCTCGACGCCCAGCAGGGCAGCGCCTACCGCGCCGGCCAGGCCGTGAACGTGCAGGTCGTGGGCCAGACCGGCGGGGGCAAGCCCCAGCTGGTGGTGCCCACCTCGGCCATCACCGATCTGAATGGCAAGCCCGTGGTGTTTGTGCACACCGAGCCCGAGCGGTTCAAGATTCGCTACGTGCAGCCCGGCGCCGTCAACGGCCAGCAGACCGTGCTGGTGCAGGGCGAAATCAACGAAAACGACCGGGTGGTCACCACCGGCACCTACCAGCTCAAATCCATTTACCTCAACCAATAAGTCCCGCTCCGCGGTGGCTTCTTTCTCCCTCCCCATGAAAAATCTTTTTGCTCTCGCGGTGCTGTCTGCCACGCTTCCCTTTGCCGCCGCCACGGCGCAAGCCCAGACAACTGCCGCGGCTGGTTCCGCCGATGAGGTGGCCGTGCGGGCGGTGCTGAGCAAGTACCAGCAGGCCGTGCAAAAGCTCGATACCACGGGCACGCACCGCCTCTTCACGGCCAACTCCCAGGTGTTCGAGTCGGGCGGGGTGGAAGGCTCCTACCGGCACTACGCCGAGCACCACCTGGCCCCGGAGCTCAAGGAGTTTAGCGCCTTCACCTTCAGCGACTACAAAGCCGCCGTGCAGGTAGACGGTCCTTATGCTTTTGCGACGGAAACCTACACCTACACCATTAACCTCAAGAAGGACCCCAAGGAGAAAGAGGCCAAGGCGCCCATCGTGCGCCGCGGGGTGGCCACGTCGGTGCTGCGCAAAAACGCCGCCGGCCAGTGGCAAATCATGAGCACCCACACCTCGGCCCGCACGCCCCGGGTCAAGAAATAAGACGCACAGGGCGTGCCCTGTCCGACCCACTGGCCCACCGGCCGGACTACACCGAAGTCGCCCTTGAGGCTCCTTCCACTTTGCGCTAATACCCCATGCTTGATAAGATAATTCGCTTTGCCCTGCAGAACCGGCTGCTGATGCTGGCCTTCGCCATGGGCCTCATCATTGCCGGTTCCTACACCGCCAGCCAGCTGCCGGTGGACGTGTTGCCCGACCTCGACCGCCCGCGCGTGACCGTGTTCCTGGAAGCGCCCGGCATGGCCCCCGAGGAGGTGGAGGCCCTGGTGACGCTGCCCGTGGAAACGGCCCTGAACGGGGCCACCGGCGTGTCGGCCGTGCGCTCCAACTCGGCCATTGGCCTGGGCATGGTGTTCGTGGAGTTCGACTACGGCACCGACATTTTCACGGCCCGCCAGATTGTGAGCGAGAAGCTGCAGACCACGGGCGAGCAGCTGCCCCAGGGCATTACGCCGGTGCTGGGCCCCATTTCCTCGGTCATGGGCCAGATTATGCTGGTGGGCTTGTCGGGCGGCAAACAGACCAACGCCGCCGATTTGCGCACGCTGGCCAACTACACCGTGCGGCAGCGCCTGCTCAGCATTCCCGGCGTGGCCCAGGTCATTCCCATCGGCGGCGACAATTTGCAGTACCAAGTCCTGCTCGATATGCCCCGGCTCAATGCCACGGGCCTGACGGTAAACCAGGTGGAGGAAGCCCTGCGCCAGTCCAACCTGAACACGACGGGCAACTTCATTGACCGCAACGGCTCGGAGGTGCTCATCCGCAACCTGGGCCGGCTGCGCTCGGTGGCCGACATCGAAAACATCATTGTCGGCTACCGCGAGCAGTCTCCCATCCGGGTGGCCGACGTGGCCAAGGTGGAGTTCGGGGCCCGCTTCAAGCGGGGCGACGGCAGCGTGAACGGCCGGCCCGCCGTGATTCTGAGCATCGAGAAGCAGCCCGGCGCGGCCACGGTGGGCCTGACAGCAGCCGTGGAAAAAGCCCTGGTGGAGCTGAAGCCTTCTTTGCCCAAGGACGTGCAGGTGAACACGCGCTTGTTCAAGCAGTCGGAGTTTATCGAGTCCTCGATTACCAACGTCGAGGAAGCCTTGCGCGACGGGGCCATTCTGGTGGTTATCATCCTGTTTGCCTTTCTGCTGAACGTACGCACCACGTTTATTTCTTTGGTGGCCATTCCGCTCTCGCTGCTGGTCACGGCGCTGGTGTTTCGCTTTGCCGGCATCAGCATCAACACCATGACCCTCGGCGGCCTGGCCATTGCCATCGGCGAATTGGTCGACGACGCCATCGTGGACGTGGAAAACGTCTACCGGCGCCTGCGCGAAAACAAGCAGCTGCCGCACCCGCAGCCGGTGCTCAAGGTTATTTACAAGGCCAGCTCCGAAGTACGCAACTCCATTGTGTACGCCACCATCATCGTGGTGCTGGTGTTCCTGCCGCTGTTTGCCCTGGAAGGCATGGAAGGCCGCATTTTTGCGCCGCTGGGCATTGCCTACATCACCAGCATTGTGGCCTCGCTGTTCGTGTCGCTCACCGTCACGCCGGTGCTCTGCTACTACCTGCTGCCCAAAATGAAGCAGATGGACCACCCCGAAACCGACGGGGGCCTGGTGCGCTGGCTTAAGAAAAAAGATACTCGCCTGTTGGGTTGGGGCCTGCAGCATCCCAAGGCCATCCTTGGGGTAACCGGGGCGCTGTTCGTGGCGGCCATGGCGCTGATTCCGTTCTTCGGCACCGAGTTTCTGCCGCCCTTCAACGAAGGCTCGCTCACGGTCAACTTCTCGGCGCCCGCCGGCACCTCGCTGGCCGAGTCGAACCGCCTGGGCACGCTGGGCGAGCAGCAGATGCTTAAGATTCCGGAAGTGGCCTATACCGCCCGCCGCACCGGCCGCGCCGAATTGGACGAGCACGCCGAGTCGGTGAACAACTCGGAAATCGAAGTGGCCTTCAAAACGGAAGAGGAGTTGGAGAAGGAAGGCAAAACCATGCGCAGCCGCGACGAGATTCTGGCCGACATGCGGGAGAAGCTCAGCCTGATTACGGGCGTGAACGTCAACATCGGCCAGCCCATCTCCCACCGCCTCGACCACTTGCTGAGCGGGGTGCGCGCCCAAGTGGCCATCAAGGTTTTCGGCAACGATTTGCTGGAGTTGCGCCGCTACGCCAATGAGGTGCGCGCTGCCGCCAGCACGGTGCCCGGTGTGGTCGATTTGCAGGTAGAAAAGCAGGTGCAGATTCCCCAGCTGCTTATCCGGCCCCGCGACGAGGCCCTGCGCGCCTACGGCATGGAGCGCGGCGAGGTGGTGCGCGATTTGGAAACGCTCTTCCAGGGCGCCGTCGTCTCGCAGATGCTCGACGGGCAGAAGCGCTTTGACTTGGTGGTGAAGCTGCCCGAAGCCGAGCGCAACGACATCGCCGCCATCGGCCAGACCCGCGTCGAAACGCCCTCGGGCGCCATGGTTCCCCTAAGCCAGGTGGCAGAAGTGCTCTACGAGCCGGGCCCCAACACCGTGAACCACGAGAATACCCAACGCCGCATCACCATCTCCCTGAACGTAGCCGAGCGTGATTTGGGCTCGACGGTCAAGGAGATTCAAGCGAAGGTGAATTCGCAGGTGAAGCTGCCCCCCGGGTATTACCTCACCTACGGCGGCCAGTTTGAAAGCCAGCAGTCGGCCTCGCAGAAGATTCTCTGGTTGAGCCTGTTTTCGCTGGCCGGCATCTTCCTGGTGCTGTTCTCGCACTTTAAGTCCAGCTACATGGTAGGGCAGATTATGCTCAACATCCCCTTGGCCCTCATCGGCTCGGTGGTGGCGGTGCTGCTCACGGGCGGCACGTTCAGCATTGCCTCGCTGGTGGGCTTTATCACGCTTACCGGCATTGCCTCGCGCAACGGCATCATGATGATTTCGCACTACATCCACCTCGTGGAGCACGAGGGCGAGAAGTTCGGCATCCCCATGATTATCCGCGGTTCACTCGAACGCTTGGTGCCGGTGCTGATGACGGCCCTGGTAGCCGCGCTGGCCCTGGTGCCGCTTACCCTGGCCAAGGACGCGCCGGGCAAAGAAATCCTCTACCCGGTGGCCACCGTCATTCTCGGCGGTTTGCTTTCTTCCACGTTCCTCGACATCATCGTGACGCCCGTGGTCTTCTGGCTGGTGGGCGAAAAAGCGCTGGCGCAGTACTTCGCTTCCCACCAGGAAACGGGGTTGGATGACCACCCGCAGGAACTCGACGCGCAGCCGCTCACCCCGCCTTCGGATATGAATCCGGTGCTGCCCACCCGCTAGGCGATGCTGCACGCCTTTCTGCATATCACGGTGCCAGGGCTCTACGCCCTGGCCTTTCACCGCCCCCACTGGCGGCGGGTGTGGCTGGTGCTGGCCAGTGCCCTGCTGCTCGACCTGGACCACCTCTGGGCCACCCCCTTCTACGACCCGGGCCGCTGCAGCATCAACTTCCACACCTTTCACACCTACTGGGCCATCGGCGGCTACGTGCTACTGCTGCTACCCGCCCGCACGCGCATCTGGGCCGTGGGCTTCCTGCTGCACATGGTGCTGGACTACACCGAATGCTGGCAGCGCGGCATTTACCTGCCTTAACCTCGCTTGCTGATGCCTAATCGCTCCGCTTCTGCTTCGCCCACCACTGTGCTTTACATCAAGCACATGGTGTGCGCGCGCGGTATCCGGGTGGTTCGGCAGGAGCTGGAAGGGCTGGGCTTGCAGGTGCTCGACGTGCGCCTGGGGGCCGCCACGGTCGCCGGAGAGCCGGAAGACCTGGACTGGCCCCGCCTGCGGGCCACGCTGGAAGCAGCCCGGTTTGCGCTGCTCGAAACCTTTCACCAGACCTTGGTGGAACGGGTCAGCGTGGCCGTGAACCGCCTGTTGCGCGAGCCCGGCGAAAGCCTGCGGCACCGGGCATTCGGGGCGGCGGTGGCCCGTGAGCTGGACCTGACGTACGGGCAGCTGAGCGCGGCCTTTGCCCGCTTGGTGGGCGATAAGACGCTGGCGGCCTACATCCTGAGTCAGCGCCTGGCTTATGCGCAGGAGCTGCTGCTTTCTTCCTCCCTGAGCGTGGGCCTAATTGCCCGGCACCTGGGCTACACCAGCCTGGCGCACTTCTCCGGCCAATTCCGGCGCTTGGCCCACTGCTCGCCTTCCGCGTATCGCCGCCTGCTGCGCGCTGACATGGCGCCGGTTGTGGGGGATGAGGCGCCAAATCATGCAAGGGAAGAAGACTAATATGTAAAACCTTGGGCCACAGAGAAGGTATACTTAGGCAGCGACCCGGTTGGGTTGCCTTACTTGTTCACCTAACCCCTTTCCCATGCATACACAAAACCAAAGCCTGCTCGACGCCCTCAATGCCTGTATCGCCGCCTGTGAGCATTGTGCTACGGCCTGCCTGCAGGAAGACAATGTGAAGATGATGGCCCGCTGCGTGCTGTTGGACCGCGACTGTGCCGACATCTGCGCCCTCACCGCCCGCTTCACTGCCCGCGGCTCGGAGCACGCCGCCCATCTGCTACGCGAGTGCGCTGAAATCTGCAAGGCCTGCGCCGACGAGTGCGAGAAGCACGGCGCTCACCCGAGCACTGCCGCCAGTGCGCCGAGGCCTGCCGCCGCTGCGAGCAGGCCTGCCGCCAGGGCATTGCTGCTTAAATATCCTCGATACCATGGGAAGCCAGCTCGTCGCGTACGGGCTGGCTTTTTCGTGGGCCCCGGTGTGTTAATTATGCTGGTTCGCGGCCTAATTCTGTACGCCGGGCCTGGGCGACACCCCTACTTTTGCGGGGTCCTTCACCCGCCCCAACTGCCTCGCTGATGACAATGGCTCCCGCCCTGCGCAAGTTCATGCTCACCGCCCACATCACGTTCTCGGTGGGCTGGCTCGGCGCCGTGGCCGTGTTCCTGGCCCTGGCCATCACCGGCCTGACCAGTTCTGATGCGTTGCTGGTGCGCACGGCCTACCTGGCCATGGGGCTGAGCGGCTGGTTTGTTATTGTGCCCTCCAGCCTGGCCGCGCTGGCCACCGGCGTGGTGCAGGCGCTGGGCACGCCCTGGGGCTTGTTTAAGCATTACTGGGTGCTGGTCAAGCTGGTGCTCACGGTAGCGGCCACGCTGCTGTTGCTGCTGCACATCCAGCCCATCGCCTACCTGGCCGAGGTAGCCGCCAAAGCCGACCTCTCGGCAACTGACCTGCGCGGGTTGCGCCTGCAGCTGCTGGCCGATGCCGCGGCCGCGCTGGTCGTGCTGCTGGCAGCCACCGCCATTTCGGTGTACAAGCCCTGGGGCCGCATTGGTAAGTGGCGGCTGCAAAAGCAGGCGCATGCCCAAGCCGTGGCCGCGGGCCACGCAACTGCTATGCCCACCCCCTGGGGCCGCTATTTGCTCATCGCCGGGCTGGTGCTGCTCCTACTCTTTGTCATCGGCAAACACTTGCTCGGCGGGGGCATGGGCCACCATTAAAGCTAGCGTGCGACGTGTCAGGCAGGCAAAGGGGGATTAGCTGCTACAAATCATGCAAGCCTGAAGCCTAATTGTGTACCCCTTCCCGGGCACGTGCCGCTACTTTTGGGTGTTTTAATTCCGAACCCGCCCACCACGGGCGCCACGCATTTACTCCCATGAAAACGCTCCAATTCAACACCAACATCAACTGCGGCGGCTGCATCAAAGCCGTAACGCCCACCCTCAACGGCGAGAAGGCAATTGCCTCCTGGCAGGTCGACACGGCCAACCCCAACAAGGTGCTCACCGTGACCGGCGACGTGACCGAGGAGCAGGTGCTGGCGCTCGTAGAAGATGCCGGCTTCAAGGCTGAAAAGGCTTAGACATTTTAATGAGTGCCACCCACGGAGTACGGACCGTGGCTGTTTGAACTACCCCACGGCCGTACCCGGCGGGCCCATCTTAACCACCAGAACCGATGAAACGCAAGATGATGATGTTCGGCGCCGCGGCGCTGCTCTCCGGCGGCGCCTTGTTTGGCTTCACCAGCCCAACCCCGACCGCGGCGGATTGTCCACTGAAGGGCACCCCCGATTGCCCGCTGGTGCAAAACTGCGCCCAGGCCGGCACTCCGGCCTGCACGGCGGGAGCCCTAGCTGCTGCGCGGCCAAGTAAGCTGCCCACGCTCGTGTAAAACGCCCGGCCCCAGTAGGTCGGGCGTTTTTCGTTTTAGCGTTTCCTGGGACGGCCTGTAGTCAGGACCAGGTTGCTTGAAATTATGCAACCGTGCGGCCGTTTGCGTGTAAACATTGTCGCGGTTTGACTACGTATGGTACCCAACAGGGAAAGCAACGACCGCCTGGCTAGGACCAGTGGTCAGCGCGGCCTCTCCATTACCCATTGGGATTTGCCCCGGCACTGCTGCTTGCGGTCAGCCGGGGTTTTTCCGTGTACCGGCCTTGGCTCATTCGGCTCTATGTTTTCAGATTTTCCCAATCTGCACCCCCTGGTGGTGCACTTGCCCATTGTCCTGATACTGCTGGCTGCGGCATTGCAGGCCCTGCTGGTATTCAAGGACTGGCCCCAGGTGCGCTGGATTGCCTTGGCCGTGATGGCTGGGGGCTTTGCCGGGGCGGTGGCGGCCAGCACCGTGTTTCATGCGGCGGCAATTGGCCTTTCGCCCCGGGCAGCGGCCGTGTACGCGGCCCACGAGCAGTTCGCCGGCTACACCACCTGGCTCTCGGGCATCACGCTGCTATTGGCCGGCATCGGGTTTTACTTTAAGGTGCAGCGCCGGGCCTACGAGGTGCTGGTGCTGGTGGCAGCCGTGGCGGCGGCCGGCGCGCTTTCCGTGGCCGGGCACCGAGGTGCGCAGCTGGTGTACGTCGAGGGCGTGGGTCCCAAGGGCAACCTGCTCGATAAAAGCCACGGCCACGGCGGGGAGGATGCCATGCCCGGCATGGACATGCCGGCTTCCGAAGCGGACGCCCACAACGAGGAGGTTGGCCCAAGCGACGGGACTCGCCCACCATCAGTGGCTACGCCAGGTACCTCCCCGGCCAGCATGGAAGGCATGAACATGGGCCCCGGCCCGCAGGCCGCCCAGCTAGGTCAGCGCCGTCAACCCATGGAACAAATGGAAGGCATGAACATGCCCACCCAACGGCGCGGCGGCCAACCGCAGCCGGCGCCGGCAGGACGGGCCGCCCAGCAGGGAGCCATGGCCGATATGCCGGGGATGAACATGCCCGGGATGAGCACGCAACGTCCCTCCGGCCAAGGCAGCCCGCGCAAAGCGCCGCCCGCCCCGATGGACATGGGCAACATGCCCGGCATGGACATGGGTCCTGCCCGCTCGAAAAACACCTCCCCAAGCAAACCCGCCATAGGTACTATGAAAGGCATGGAAAACATGCCCGGCATGCAGCCCGCCGGCGGCCAAAAGCCTGTGACAACGCGCCAGCAGATGGACGATATGTCCGGAATGCCGGGCATGAAAAAGGGCGAGGCTATGCCCGGTATGGGCGATAGGAAGGGAATGGAGAAGCCCGGAACGGGCGCCATGCCGGGCATGCCGGGAATGGCCATGCCCAGCAGCCCCATGGATAAGTACCGGTTCGAGGACAACAACCCGGCCCGCAGCACCCCCAAACGCGACAAGTAACGACCGATGCGAATACTCTTTCTACTGGCTGCCCTGCTGGCCGCCATGCCCGCCTGGGCGCAGCACACGCCGGGCATGCGTATGGGCAAAAGCGCCGAGCCTCACCTGACCCAGTCTGCGCCCCCGGCTGCTCAGCTGCAGGGCAAGGTCGTGACGCCTCGCACGAGCTACGTGGGCAAGCGGGTGGAGTACGACCTGTACGTGGACGAGCGCCTGGTCAACTTCACGGGCCGCACCCGCCGGGCCATCGGCATCAACGGCCAGATTCCGGCCCCCACGCTCACCTTCAACGAGGGGGACACCGCCGTGATTCGGGTGCACAACCAGATGCACATGGAAACCAGCATCCACTGGCACGGCCTGCTGCTGCCCAACGAGCAGGACGGCGTGCCCTACCTCAACACGGCCCCGGTCGAGCCGGGCGGCACCCACACGTTTACGTTTCCCCTGATTCAGAGCGGCACCTACTGGTACCACTCCCACACCATGCTGCAGGAGCAGGACGGCGTGTACGGCTCCATCGTCATCCACCCCAAGCGCATTCCCTACGAGATGAGGGAGTACGTGCTGGTGCTCTCCGACTGGACCGACCACAAATCCAAGGAGGTGCTGCGCTACCTCAAGCGCACCGGCGAGTGGTTCGCCGTGCAGAAAGGGGCTACGCAGAGCTACGGCGAGGCCCTGGCCGCCGGCTACTTCAAGGACAAGCTCAAGCAGGAGTGGGGCCGCATGCCGGCCATGGATTTGACGGACATCTACTACAACAAATTCCTCACGAACGGGCAGGAAAAGGGCTATTTCAAGGACGCCAAGCCCGGGAGGTGGTGCGCCTGCGCGTCATCAACGGCAGCGCCTCGTCCTACTTTTACCTGCAGTACGCCGGCGGTCCTATGCAGGTCATCGCCGCCGACGGCATCAACGTGGAGCCCTTCCCCGTCAACAAGCTCGAAATAGCCACGGCCGAAACCTACGACCTGCTGGTCACGGTGCCCGCTGTGGGCGCGGCCGAGTTTCGGGCCACGGCCAACGACATCACCGGCTACACCTCCACCTTCATCGGGCAGGGCGAGCCGATGAAAGCCCCGGACCTGCCCCGCATCAACTACTTCCAGATGATGCGGGAGATGAACAGCATGGAAGGCATGAGCGGCATGGACATGGGCGGCGCCGGCATGACCAAAGAGCAGGGCAGTGGGGAGATGAAAGGCATGGACATGGCGGGCCACCAGGGCCCGAAGCCAGCCAGTCCGGCTGCTGGTTCGCCCATGCCGGGCATGGACATGCAGCACGGCGCCGCGCCCGCTGCCACGGCCCCCTCACCGCAGAGCCGGCCCGAAAATGCCCAGGAAAAAGCTGGCAAAAGCATGGGCAGCATGCAGGACATGGGCGGCATGGCGGGCATGGACATGGGCGGTATGGCCGGGATGAGCGGCATGGGCGGCAGCGCCGGCGACTTCAACTACAACATGTTGCGGGCCCTTAACCCCACCACGCTGGATTCGACCAAGCAGTGGCGGGAAATCAACCTCACCCTGACCGGCAACATGCTGCGCTACGTGTGGTCGTTTGACAACAAGACCCTCTCGCAGGCCGACAAGATTCCCATCCGCAAGGGCGAGAACGTGCGCATGACCTTTACCAACACCACCATGATGCGCCACCCGCTGCACCTGCACGGGCACTTTTTCCGGCTCGTGAATGCCCAGGGTGCTTATTCGCCGATGAAGCACACCTTCGACATTCAGTCCATGGGCAAGGTCACCATCGAGTTCGACGCCAACGAGGAACAGGACTGGTTTTTCCACTGTCACATCCTCTACCACATGATGGCCGGCATGGCCCGCATCGTGAGCTACGAGGGCACCCCGCAGAATGAGTACGCCCGCACCGACTACAAAGAGCTGAAAAAAGAAGACAACCAGCCTTACCTCTGGGCCGACCTGATGGCGCACTCGCAGGGCGCTTTTCTGGAAAGCACCCTGTCCAACAACCGCAACGCGCTCGAATTCGAGGGCCGCGTGAACTACCAGGGCAACTTCGAAACCGAAACCCACCTGCTGCGCTACCTCGACAATCGGCAGTTTCTCGCCGCCTTTGTCGGCTTTGACTACCGTAACAACCGCACGCTGCTCGCAGAGGGCGAGCGGAACACCAAAAACAACCGGCGGGTGTTCGACGTGGGCCTGTACTACCTGCTGCCCCTGCTCGTGCGCTCGGAGCTGCGCCTGGACAGCAACGGCAAGGTGCGCCTGCAGCTGGAGCGCACGGACCTGCCCCTAAGCAACAACTTCTTCGCCGACCTGCTGGTGAACACGGACCGGGAATACAACGTCGCCTTCCGCTACATGGTCAGCAAGTATGTGTCCTTGAGCACCAACTACGACAGTGACTACAAGTGGGGCGCCGGCCTGACGCTCCACTATTAATCGCCCGGAGGTGTAGCGTTAATTGCAGGCCTTCACCAGGGCGGTCACGCTGAGCGTGGCCGTGGCATCGGTCGTGTAGTTGTCGTTGTTCACGCACACGAAGAAGCGGCGCGTTCCGGAAGGCAACGACATTGGCCGGGTTTCCTGAGGGGTATTGGTTTCCATGCGCAGGCAGGAATTGGGAATGGTTATCGAGCCTTTTGTGGCCAGAAACTGCTGCACCGCTGCCGGATTCGTGGTGATGTACCAGTGACATTTGGTGGACGTCGTGGGCGGCTTGGTGTCCTGCTTCGATAAGGAGGAAGCAGCCATGGACAACAGGGCCACCGTACCGGTGGCCGGATTGCTCAAAGCCGCGGCCATGCTCAAGGCCGTGGACCAGGAAGCGGGCTGGTGGCCGTCACGGATGTCGAGCTTGTACACGATGCCTACCGTGCCCTCGGGTACGTCGATTTCAAACACTTTCCGGCTCAGGTGCATGCAGTTGCTGCAGTGAATCTCCGCGCTGCTGAGCGGCAGGGCATCCTCCACGGCGTATGTGCATTTGATTTCGCGGCCGTCGTCGTGCCAGCTGCGAAAGTCGGATTGCTGGGCGCCGTTGACGTACGTGCCCCGAAAGCTCAGCTCCGTTCGTGCCAGCCCGCACAGCCCTGAAGGCACGTCGGGGTGCTCTTTAACCATCTTGCCTTCCCACTGCTTTTGCCAGGAAGGGTAGAAATAGTCGCGCACCGTGCCCACGGTTTTACCAGCCGCGTCGTGGCGGGCAATACGGGCGTAGGCCACTTCCTCCAACGTTTCGGTGCGCTCCCAGTCCCGGTCGAAGTAGACGGTATCGGCTGGAGGAAGCGTTACCGAGGCCGGCTTGGGACGCTGGGCCAGCGCGGTAACAGTACTAATAAGGAGTAGGAACTGCAGAAAGTAAAGTTTTACCATACAGAGTAAGCCAGCGGAAAAGACAGAGTAGCGGTTGGTAAATGTACTGACAAGTCGCTTTGTGTCTAATTCTCACATGGGGCTACATGAATGGGTAGGCAGCAAGTTGGGACGTCGTACTTGTTACTTAAGATGCCAAAGTTCTCGCGCAACGCTGAGCCAACTCTTTTTCGATAAGGTATGATAAGTCTTAGTTATCATACCCTATTCACTACTTTTGGGAAACGCTCCGTTTTCGTGTTTTCACTCCTTATATATAGGCTGCCGTGAGCTCCGTCCCCGTCATTCCCTCATCGCCCGCTTCCGCCGGTCTGGCGCACCTGACCGAACACACGACTCGGTATGTCGAAGCCGGCCTGCAAGGAGCACCAAACACGGCCCGGGCTTATGCTGGTGACTGGCGCCGCTTCACCGAGTGGTGCACCACGCACGGTCAGGTGGCGCTGCCGGCGTCGGTGGATACGCTCGCGGGTTTTGTGACCCACCTGGCCGAAGCGGGTAAGAAGGTGTCGACCATTCAGCGCAGTTGCGCGGCCATCAGCAAGGCCACGCGCTGCGTGACCTGGCTTCGCCCACAGATGATAAGAAATTTAAGGTGCTGATGGACGGCATCAGCCGGTTGAAAGGCGTGCGGCAAAAGCAGGCGCCGGCGTTTTCACTGGCCAGCTTCAAGCGCACCATTAAACATCTCGATGCCAGCACGCCGGTGGGCTTGCGCGACAAGGTCATCCTGCTGCTGGGCTTTACTGGGGCCTTCCGCCGGTCCGAGCTGTCGGCCCTGGACCTGGACGACTTGACGTTTTCCGAGGATGGGCTTACCATTAACCTCAAACGCAGCAAGACCAACCAGTTGGGGGAAGCGGAAGAAAAGGCCATTTTCTATTCGCCGGACCCGGCGCTTTGTCCCATTCGAACGCTGCAGGCTTGGTTAAGACTGTTGGAGCGCCCGTCGGGGCCCATTCTGGTTTCGTTTCGCAAGGGTGGCCGACTCACCGACCGCCGGCTGACCGATGTGCACCTCAACAAAATCGTGCAGCGACACCTGGGCCCGAAGTTTACGGCTCATTCGCTGCGAGCCTCGTTTGTGACGGTGGCCAAGCTCAACGGAGCCGATGACAGCGAAGTGATGAACCAGACGAAGCACAAGACGAGCGAAATGATTCGACGCTATACTCGCCTTGACAACGTGCGGCAACACAATGCGGCGCAAAAACTGGGCTTATAACGCCTTCATTTTCTAAAAACTATTATTTATAGCACAATGCTTTGCTAAATTCAATAGCACGCCGTAACGATTCCTGAAAAGAATGGGCTTAACTTTCGTCTGAAATGACAACAATGACTGCTCCAACCCGACGTCAAAAAGAGGCTGTTACAGCCTCTCCACTATATATACAAGGTGACATTGGCCTGAACCAACCCAAGGTGAGTGACGGCAAGCCAGCAGTGATGCTTGTGCCCGTTGAGGCATCGGTAGACATGCCTCCTCCTGCTTCTTCCCAACCGGCCTTTGTTCAACGGATTCTCGGAGATGCCACTCGCGTTTCATCAGTTATTCCTGCTAAGTCGGTTGACCTTATTGTGACCTCTCCACCGTATTGGCAGAAGAGGGATTATGGGCACGCTGATCAATTGGGCCAAGAAGCGACGCCTGCAGAATACGTGCAGGCGCTTATCGGTGCGATGAGGGATTGGAAAAAAGTGCTTAAGAATACGGGATCCATTGAGGTGGTCTAGCTAAGCTGGACAGAGTTGGGACGTTGTTTGAAGGTGGAGTTCGAAATGGTTGGGAGCTTGGTAGCCGAGGGCGGAATGGCGTCGTTCGGCGTTGTAGTAGGGGTCGCACTAGAGTAGGAACGGAAAACAACGCTAAGGCCAGTTGGTCGAATTTTGGCGGGTCGGGGTGTCTCAGAATACGTGCGTTTTTCCGCTCCGCTGGTCGCGCTCGTTTGGCCTCCTTACGAGTCGGGCAAAAACTGTCTCATATGCTGTTCTCACGAATCAATGGCTCGCTATCTTTGCTCCTGCTGACTTCCTGAGAATACCGCCTATGATTTTCGGCTACGCCCGTGTTAGTACCCCCGACCAGCAGCTACACCTGCAAACCGATGCCTTGCAGGCCTACGGCTGCGCGGAGGTCGCGCAGGAAAAAGTATCGTCCGTGAAAGAGCGCCCGGCGCTGCAGCACCTGCTGACCCGCCTGCGGGCGGGCGATACGCTCGTGGTCTGGAAACTCGACCGACTGGGCCGCTCGCTCAAAGACCTGGTCACACTGGTCAGCGGCTTTCAGCAACAGGGGATTCACTTTGTCAGCCTGCAGGACCATCTGGACACGACCACCGCCCAGGGCCGCCTCATGTTTAACCTGTTTGCCTCGCTGGCTGAGTTTGAGCGCGACATCATTCGGGAGCGCACCAAGGCGGGCCTGACGGCGGCCCGGGCACGGGGCGCCAGGGCGGCCGGCCTAAAGGTCTTTCCAAAGAAGCCCTCTCCAAAGCCCAGGCCGCAAAAACGCTTTACCTGCAACAAGACAAGACGGTAGCAGAAATCGGGCAACTGCTGGGAGTGGGCCGGGCCACTATTTACCGTTACCTGGCCTATCTGGGGGTAGCAACCGGCGGAAAAGCGCAGGAAGCGGCGTAGTTCGGGCCGTTCTATCCAGACAGCTCAGTGCCCCCGTCAGAAAGTCTTCAGAATTGCCAGCTACCTTTCAGCCGTTCCTCACCTTGCACTCCCGTGAAGCTGCTGATTGTAGAAGACGAGCCGGCCCTGCGCACCTCCTTGATGGAGTACCTGCGCCAGGACGGCTACGTGGTGGAAGCAGCGGCCAGCTACGAACAGGCGCACGAGAAAATCAAGCTCTACCAGTACGATTGCGTGCTGCTGGATTTGACCCTGCCCGACGGCAACGGGCTGGACGTGGTGCGCACGCTCAAGGCCGACCGCTCCCCGGCCGGCGTGCTCATCGTCTCGGCCCGGGGCGCGCTCGACGACAAGGTGCTGGGCTTGGAACTGGGGGCCGACGACTACCTGGCCAAGCCGTTTCACCTCTCGGAACTGAGCGCCCGGCTGAAGGCCATCATCCGGCGGCGGCAGTTTCAGGGGCAGCGCCACCTACTGTTTCAGGAGTTGACCGTGTTTCCCGACCAGGCCCGGGTACTGGTCAACGGGGAACCTGTAACGCTTACGCGCAAGGAATTTGACTTGCTGCTGTATCTGCTCACCAACCCCGGCCGCGTGCTGACGAAGGAGTCCATTGCCGAGCACGTCTGGGGCGACGCGGCCGATGCGGCCGACTCCTTCGACTTCCTCTACACCCACCTCAAGAACCTGCGGCGCAAGTTGCAGGACAAAGGAGCCGGCGACTACATCCGCTCCGTGTACGGGGTGGGCTACAAGCTTAGCGCAGAATGAAGCTGCTGGCCGCCACCAACCGCTACTACCTGCTGCTGGCCACCGTGCTCTTCACGGCCGGCAGTGTGTTCCTCTACTACGGCGTGCGCTGGACGCTGCAAAGCGAAGTGGAGGAGCGCCTGTTTCAGCAGCGTGACTACTTGCGGGCGCAGGTGCAGCGCACCGGCCACCTGCCCGGCACCCCGTTTGAGGGCCGCATGCAGCTCAGTGCGCAGCCGCAGCCGGAAGGGCTGCGCGATACCCTGCTGCTGGAGCCCCTGGAAAACGAGTTGGAGCCCTACCGCCAGCTCACGTTTCGGCTGCCGCTGAACGGGCAAACCCAGTGGGTATCGCTCAGCAAGGCCCTGCTGGAAACCCATGACGTGCAGCGCCTGATTGTGCTGTTGCTGGTGGGGGTGCTGGGTACGCTGCTGCTGGGCGTGGTGGGGCTCAACCGCTGGCTGACCCGCCGCCTCTGGGCCCCGTTTGAGCAGACCCTCCACCAGCTGCGCGGCTACGACGTGCGCCAGCACCAGGTGCTGCACCTGCCTGATGCCCACATTGAGGAGTTCGCCCAGCTCAACCACACGCTCACCCACCTGAGCGAGCGGGTCGCGGCCGACTACATGTTGCTCAAAGCGTTCACGGAAAACGCCGCCCACGAAACCCGCACCCCGCTGGCCATCATGCAGGCCAAGCTGGAACAGCTGCTCCAGCTGCCGGATTTGCCCGCGCCGGCCGGCCCTTGGTGGGCGACCTGTACGCGGCCGTGCAGCGGCTGGCCCGCCTGCACCAGGGGCTGACGCTGCTCAGCAAAATTGAGAACCAGCAGTTTGCCGCCGCCCAGCCGGTGCCGCTGGCCGAGCTGCTGCGCGAAAAGCTGAGCCAGCTGGAGGAATTCATCCAGCAGAAGGAGTTGCAGCTGGACGTGCAATTAAATGCCGCGCCGTTGCTTATGCTGCACCCCGCGCTGGCCGATTCGCTGCTCAGTAACCTGCTGCACAACGCCATCCGGCACAACTTGCCGGGCGGCCTGTTGCGGTGCAGCTGCGTGCCACCGAGCTGGTCATCACCAATGCCGGCCCCGCCCTGGCGGCGCAGCAGAAACCCGCACAGTTTTTCGAGCGGTTTCGCAAGCAGAATGCCGCTTCGGACTCGCCCGGCCTGGGGTTGTCCATCGTGCAAAGCATCACGACCTTCTATGGCTTTACCGTGGCATACGACTACGCCCCGGATTCGGCGCGGCATACGCTGCGTGTCCGGTTCGCTTCAGCGGTTCCCCGCCCCTGACCCCTACAGAATGTGCACAGAATTGCGCTCTACGTTTGGGGCGTACCTGCTGCTTTTTTGTATGCCCCGCTCCGTGTTGCTCCCCTGGCTGTGCTGGCTGCTCCCCCTGTTCCCGTCCCGGGCCCAGACGGCGCCTGCTGTTTCGGTACCGCCTTCCTGCGTGACTCCACCACCCGCCCGCCGCTCTGGCAGGGGCCGGTGGCGCGGGCGCTGCTGGTGCCTACGCTGCTGCTCACGGCCGGCGCCCTGACCACCCATCGGGTGGAGGCGCTGGAATCAGACGAGGAGCTGCGGGAGGAAATCCGCGAGCATATGGGCCGGCCCACGACGACGCTCGACAACCAGCTCCGGTACCTACCAGGGGCCGTAACGCTCGGCCTGGGCCTGGCCGGGGTGCCGGGCCGTCACAAACCCGTGGACCAGCTGCTGCTGGCGGCGCTGGCCTTCACCCTCAACGATGCGGTGACCAGCAACCTGAAGAAGCTCACGCAGGTGCAGCGCCCCGACGGTTCCGACTTCCATTCCTTTCCCAGCCAGCACACCAGCCTGGCCTTCGCCTCGGCTACGTTTCTGCACAAGGAATACGGCGGGCGTAGCGTCTGGTACAGCGTGGGCGGCTACTCGCTAGCAGCGGCCACGGGAGGTATTCGCATGGCCAAAGACGTGCATTGGTTTTCCGATGTGCTGGCCGGAGCCGGCGTGGGCATTCTGTCAACGCAGGCCGCGTACTGGCTGTACCCGCTGGTAACAAAACCACTGCGCAAGGTGCTGGGCAACCGGGCGCTGGTCGTGCCCAGCTACCAGCAGGGGGCCATCGGGGCCACCGCCGTCATGGCGTGGTAAGGCAAGAGAAGGAAACTACAGAATGCCTTCAGAATCGTGCGGGAGCTTTGTCGGGCTAACCTGCGCCAACGAGCCAGCGCATGGCTTCCTCACTAACGGTCCCTCCCATTGCCCAGCAAAAAACAGATAAAAACAAGCCTGTTGCGTACCTGGCTCACGGCCTCTCTGGGCCTGTGCGCCGCCGCTGCCTCCGCCCAACAAGTGGACAGCCTCTCCTTTATCCGCTCCAAGCGCATGTCGGATGCCGACCTGGCCAAAAAACGGGAAGGCCTGTTCGTGACCGGCTTGCCCGACCTCTCGTCCGACCCGGTGACGGGCTTCGGTGTGGGGGTTAAAACCAACATCATCTGGAACGGCACCCGCGACAACCCGCTGTTTGCCTACACGCCCTACCTCACACGCCTGCGCGCCAACGCGGCGTACTTTACCACCAACGCCCGCGAGCTGACGCTGTCCCTGGACGTGCCCTACTACAAAGGCACGCGCTGGCGTTACCGCGTGGACTTCAAGGCCCAGCAAAACCCGGCCAACCTGTACTTCGGCTCGTCCGAAACCACGCTCGGCCGCCTGCGCCTGCCCTCCAACCCGGACGAGACGTTTGCCACCTACGCGGAATATGACGCGGCCCGCAAAACCCTGCGGCCCGGGCAGGCCGGCGAAGCCGCCGAGGTCACCGATGCGCTGTCCAACCGGTTCCGGGAAACCGAGTTCATGCTCAACCTCAAAGCTGACTACGCCCTGGGCAAAGGTCGCTGGCGCGTGATGGGCGGCTACGAGATTCAGCACCTCTCCTACGACACGTTCCAGGGCACCAAGGCCGAGGCCACCCGTAACGGCGAAGAAACCACGGCGCCTAACGGCACGTCGCTACTGCAGCGCGATGCCCAGCAGGGGCGCATCTTTGGCCTGGACGGGGGGTGGGTGTCCATTATCCAGACGGCGCTGATTCACGACACGCGCGACTTTGAGCCCGACCCGACCCGCGGGGTATACTTTGAAGCCGCCAACGAGTTTTCCAGCCCCGCCATCGGTTCGCAGTTCAGTTTCAACAAGCTGTTTTTCCAGGGCCGGGCCTACCGCAAGCTGCCCGTGGGTCCGCGCACGGTGCTGGCCGGGCGGGTCGGCGCGGGCACCATTTTCGGGAAAGAAGCGCCGTTTTTTGAGTTTCAGGACCAGTGGAGCCCCGACGGCAGCATCAACGCCCTGGGCGGGCGGCAGTCGCTGCGGGGCTACCGGGCCAACCGCTTCCTGGCCCGCTCGCTGGCCTTTGCCAACGCCGAGCTGCGCATCCGGCTGGCCGATGTCAAGCTGGGCAAGCAGAACTTCGGGCTGGGCGTGGCCCCGTTCGCGGACGCCGGCACGGTGCGCGACCGGTGGCAGGACCTAGGCTTTCGCGACGTCCGGTTTTCGTACGGAGCCGGGGCGCGCATTGCCTGGAACCTGTCCACCATGCTCTACGCGGACTACGGGGTGTCCAAGGAAGACCGGCTGTTCTACTTCGGCATCGGCCAGAATTTCTAACCCCGTGGCGGCGCGGCGCTTCCCGGCCGGTTGTTCGGGTTTGATAGCGGCACCGTGCGCCATTTGGCTTATTCTTTCGCGCCTCCCTGGCCCATGCCCGTAGAATTCCTCAGTGACGAGCAGGCCGCCCGCTTCGGCTGCTACGCCGACGAGCCCAGCCCCGAACAGCTGGCCCGGTTCTTTTACCTGAGCGCAGCCGATGGCCACCTCCTGGCCGCGCGCCGACGCCCCGCCAACAAACTCGGGTGTGCCGCAGCTCTGCACCCTGCGCTTTTTGGGCACCTTTCTGACCGACCCGCTGCGGGTACCGGCCGTGGTGGTGCAGACGCTGGCCGAGCAGCTGCACCTGCCTGCGGACGCCTTGGCCGCGTACCGGACCCGGCCGAACACGTGGTACGACCACCAGGCCCGGATTGTGGCCCACCTCGGGTACACCCCGTTTGACGGGCGGCAGACGTTCCGGCTCACCCGCTGGCTCTACGCGCAGGTGCTGACGAGCACCGTCCGGCCCAGCGTGCTGTTTGATTTGACCACGGCCCACCTGGTCGCCCAGCGGGTCGTCTTGCCCGGCGTTTCGTTACTCGCCCGCCTGATTGCGCGGGTCCGCGAGCGCACCGGCCGCCACCTCTACCGCCAGCTGCGCACCCGCCTGAACCCGTCCCAGCAAGCGGCGCTGGAAACCCTGTTGACCGTGCCGGCCGGCGAGCGGCTCACCCACCTGGAGCGCCTGCGCACCCCGCCCACCCGCGTGTCCGCCCCGGCGCTGGCGGCCGCTTTGCGCCGGGTGGGCGAAATCCGCGCCCTGGGCGTGAGCGCCGTGCCCGTGGCCGACTTACCCGAAGCCCGGTTGGCGCGCCTGGCCCGCCATGCCCAGCTGGCTTGGGCACAGACGCTGGTGCGCATGGGCGAGGAACGCCGGCTGGCCACGCTGCTGGTCTTCGCCCAGACCCTGGAGCGCACCGCTACGGACGACGTGCTCGACCTCTTCGACAGCCTGCTCACGTCGCTGGCCCTGCGGGGCGAAACCAAGCGCCGGCGCGAACGCCTGCGCTCGCTCAAGGACCTGGACCAGGCCGCGTTGCTGCTCCAACAGGCCGTGGAACTGCTGCTCGACGAGGCCGTACCGGCCGGGCAGGTACGCCAGCAGGTGTTCGACCGCCTGGGCCAGGCGCCCTTGCGCGCTGCGGCGGCCACCGCAGGAACTAGCCAGTCCGCCGGAGGACCCGCTGGCCGAAGCCTTGAGCGGCAGCTACGCCACGGTGCGCCGGTTCCTGCCCGCCTTGCTGGCCGGCGTCGCCTTCGAGGGGACGCCCACCGCCAAACCGCTGCTGGAGGCCTGGGCCTTTTTGCAGCAGCAGGAAGCCGGCGGTCGGGGCCGCCCGAAGTGGTCGGCCGCGCCCCGCACGGTCGTCCCGAAGGGGTGGGCCCGGCGGGTGTTTCCCGCCAAAGGGGAAGTGAATCCCCAGGCGTACACCCTCTGCGTACTGGAACGGCTGCAGCACGCCGCGCCGCCGCGACGTGTTCGTGCCGACCAGCGAGCGCCACGCCGACCCACGGGCCGAACTGTTGCGCGGGGACGCCTGGGAAGCCGCCCGGGATTCGGTGGCCCGGGCCCTGGACCGCTCCCTGGACCCGGCAGTGGAACTGGCCCGTCTGGGGCAACTGCTGCGCACGGCGTATGCGGACGTTGGGGAGAACCTGGCGCAGCACACCACCCTGCAGGTGGTCGAGCAAGACGGTCAGCCGGTCGTCACCCTCAGCGCCTTACCGGCGCAAGAAGAGTCCGAGCACCTGGTGCACGTGCGCGAGCAGCTGGCGGCGGCCCTGCCCCAGGTCGAAGTAGCGGCCCTGTTGCGGGAGGTGGACGCGTTTACCGGCTTTTCCCTCGCCTTTACCCACGTGGCCGACGGGCAGCCCGCCGCCGCCGACCTGCCGCTCAGTATCTGTGCCGGCTGTTGGCCCAGGCGTGCAACCTGGGGCTAAAAACCGTGGCCCGGGCCGACGTGCCGGCCCTGACGCTGGCGCGCCTGGCGTGGGTGCAGCAAAACTACCTGCGCGCCGAAACGCTCACCGCCGCCAATGCCCGCCTGGTGGATGCCCAGGCGGGGCTGCCATTGGCCCAGGCCTGGGGCGGCGGGGAGGTGGCCTCGGCCGACGGCATGCGCTTCGTGGTGCCTGCGCACGCTGCACGCGGGCTGGAACCGCAAATACTTCGGCTCCCAGCGCGGGGTGACGTACTATAACTTCACCAGCGACCAGTTCACGGGCTTTCACGGCATCGTCATTCCCGGTACGCTGCGCGACTCTTTGTTCATCCTGGCCGGGTTGCTGGAACAACAAACCCGCCTGGACCCGCGCGAAATCATGGCCGATACCCACGGCTACAGCGACGTGGTATTTGGCCTGTTTTCGCTGCTGGGCTACCGCTTCAGCCCCCGCCTGGCCGACTTGGCGGACCAGCGCTTCTGGCGGCTGGAAAAAGAGGACGACTACGGTCCGCTCAACGAGTTGGGCCGCCACGTGGTCAACGCCCGCCTGATTCACGCCCACTGGGACGACATGCTGCGCCTGGCCGGCTCTCTGAAACTCGGCAAAGTCAAGGCCACGGCCGTCAGCACCCTGCAGCGAGCGGGCTCGCTCTCGCTGGGGCGGGCGGTCGCCGAATTGGGCCGCGTCGAAAAAACATTGTATTTATTAGCCTACGTGCAGGACGAGGCCTACCGCCGGCGCATCCTGGTGCAGCTCAACCGGGGCGAGGGGCACGCCGTGGCCCGGGCCGTCTTTCACGGCAAGAAAGGGGAGCTGCGCCAGCGCTACCGCGAGGGCATGGAAGACCAGTTGGGCGCCCTTGGACTCGTGGTCAACGCCCTGGTGCTGTGGAACACCCGCTATCTGCAGCACGCCCTGGAACGGTGGCAGCAGACGGAAGGCGTGCTGAACCCGGACGACGTGGCGCGCCTCTCGCCCTTGCTGCACGAGCACGTTAACATGCTGGGCCGCTACGATTTCAGCCTGCCCGAAGACATTGCCGCCGGCGAAATGCGCCCGTTGCGCAACCCCGCCAACTGGGAAGAACGGCTGGTCGAATTTCCTTAGCGTTGTTTTCCGTTCCTACTCGGTGCGACCCCTAGTAGGCGATGTGGTGGCTGATTTCGAGCTTGGCTTCGGCCAGGCCGGGGAAACTGCCGCCGTCGAGCAGTTCGGCTTTGAAGCGGCTCCAAAAGGACTCGGCGTGGGCGTTATCGTAGCAATTGCCGCGCCGGCTCATGCTTTGCACGGCCCCGTGGCGGGCCAGTAAGTCCTTGAAGCGGGTGGCCGTGTACTGGCTGCCCTGGTCGGAGTGCACGACCAGCCCGGCCGGGGGGCGGCGCACGACCAGGGCGCGACGGAGCGCCTCGCTGACTAGGTCCTCCGGCATGGTGTCGCGTACGTCCCAGCCCACGATTTTGCGCGAGCAGCGGTCGAGCCAGACGGCCAGGTAGAGCCAGCCGCCGCCCTGGCGGGGCAGGTAGGTGATGTCGCCCACCCAGACCCGGTTCGGGGCGGTGGGGCCGGCTGGCCGAGCAAGCGGTTAGGCGCCGCGCGCACGGCCGGGTCCGAGTCGGTGGTGCGGGGCACAAACGAGCGCGGCTGCTGGGCCCACAAGCCGCGCCTTTAGCACGCGGCGGATGCGCCAGCGGCCCACCGCGTGGCCTTGCGCCTGTACCTCCGCCCGCAGCCGGCGGGTGCCGTAGCGTTGGTTGTGGTGCGCAAATACCTCGCGCACGGCCAGTTGCCAGGCCGGCTCGACCACCGGCTGCTGCCGGCGGCGCTGCCACGCATAGTAGGCGGCCGGGGCCACGCGCAGCACCTGGCAAAGCTGGCGCACGGGTACGTGGGCCCGGCGTTGGGCGATGTGCTGGTAGGTGCTCACCGGGTCGGCTGGCCGAAGATGACCAAGGCTTTTTTTAAAATGTCGAGCTCCTGCTCGGCCCGTTTCAGTCGGCCCGCAGGGCGCGCACTTCCGGGTCGCGCGCCACTTCCTCACTGCCCACTTCGGCCACGAGCTGCGCCTGCTGCCAGCGGTAGAGCAGCTTGGGGCTGATGCCCAACTGCCGCGCCGCCGCTTGGGTGCTGCGGCTCTCGCTGGCCAGGCGCAGGGCCTCGGTCTTAAACGCCTCGTCGTATTTACGCCGTTTGTCGGGCGACGCCCCGTTCTTTTTGGCTGTCATCACAGAAGAAATATACGTCCTTCTTCTGTCCGTCTTGCCTAGACCACCTCAGGGACAGATGGGCTATTCTAAGGCAAAGGAAACAGGTCAAATCGATGCTACCTACGGCTCAATGCCCTTTCCGGGTACGTAGGAGCCCTTTTTTAGCACTTGCCGCTACACCTGGTATGGTTAGGTCAGCCGGGTTAACTCCTCAGTAAGGCCTTAGTATCGCGTTGAATAACCGCCTGCCAGGTGCTACTACCTCGCTTTCCGGCTTATAAAACCTATTAGTTCACGAAAATGCATAGCTCGACTGTAGGTGGTGGGCCAGCTAAAAAATAGATTTTATAAGCCTTGGGGTCCTTGTGGGCACCATTTTCCTGGTTAGGGCTCCCTGCTGGCCTGCTACAGTTGCCGCTGAAGATGCTGGCGAAGGAAACCTGTGAGACTTATAAAATCTATTAATGAGCCCTTCGTGAGCTTTCAGCGTAGTTTTTAAGTACCTTTGGGGTTGGTAAGAGTGTTCTAAATAGTAGAAAAAGGTAAAAAAATCTTTAAAAAGTGCAATCGCGTTTTGTGCTTATTTAGACTCCTTTTTTTGTTGTTTTCGTTCGGGTATCGCCCTAAACCACCACTTTAAATGCTTTTGTACCCCAGCTTCAACAAGTTTGTGAGTATTTTAAGTATTTAAGGTACAGGGGCCACAACTTTTTGTATCACAGCAACTTAAGCCGCTTCAGTAATAGGTTTTATAAGCGAGCTAATAGGTTTTATAAGCCAAGTAATAGGTCTCATAAGCGGACTAATAGGTTTTATAAGTCCAGCTAATAGCTTTCATAAGCTGATTAATAGAGCGTCCTTGCATAAGCTATTAATTCGCTGTCTGGGCCCAACTAATAGATTTTATAAGTCACTTCGGGTGCGGCCCCAGGAGCAGCCCGAAGCTGACGGCCCTGAACTAATAGGTTTTATAAGCCGAACTAATAGCTTTTATAAGTCTCGCGGAAAGCTCGCGCCCGGCTAACTAATAGCTTTCATAAGTCTAACTAATAGCTTTTATAAGCCGCCTTGGCCCTGCGCCAGTTCCTTGCTCATAGATTCAGGATTTGGCTCTATTAGTTTCCGATTTAAGCCGTATGTTTGCTTTGTATCACCCCAGTAGCTGCGTATGGCCGCGCCCGAATCCACCGTTCCGATTGAAATCCGGCAGCACAACGCGCTGACGACGGCCCGCTACGAGATGAGCGCCTGCGAGATGGACATTGTCTTTTCGCTGCTCTCCAAGCTCACCAAGCAGGATAAGGCCGGCACCATCTACGAAATCCGGGTGCAGGAGCTCATGGAGATGACCGGCCGCACCTGGAACTACAAGCAGCTGCTCGAATCCACCGAGAACCTCAACAGCCGCGTCTACCACATCGAGAACGGCAAGACCCTGTTGCAGGTGAGTCTGCTGGCCTCGGCGCTGTACCGCAAGGGCGAGGGCACCATTGAGCTGGAGATATCCGAGCGCATGCGGCCTTTCCTGATTGACCTGAAAAGCAACTTCACGTCCTACCGCTTGCAGGCCGCCTTCAGCTTGAGCAGCAAGTACGCCAAGCGCATCTACCAGCTGGCCTCGCAGTGGAAGGACATCGGGGAAACCAAGACCTACTCGCTGGACGAGTTCAAGGGCATGCTCAAGCTCAAGGACCCGGCCGGCAAGGAGCCCGAGCAGTACTCCCAGATTTCGGCCCTGCAGAAGTACGTGCTCGACGTGGCCACGAATCAAATCAACGAGCACACCGACCTGCGCATCAAGTACGAGCTCCTGAAAAAGGGCCGCTCCTACCAGAGCATCAAGTTCTACGTCAACACCCAGGTACCCCAGCAGCTGCCCATCCCCTTCGAGCTGGAAGCCGACGACGCCAAGGTGCAGCTGGCCCGCAAGCACCTTGAAACCTTAGGCATCGCCGAGCCCGCTGGTGCAGGACATTCTGCAGTCGTCCAAGCACGTGGATGCGCTGTTTGCCTTCATCTACAAGCTGAAAACCGATAAAATCAAGGCCACCAAGAACCCGGGCGGCCTGTTTTTGAAAATGCAGGGGCTGCGCTAACCTATATATTACTTAAGTGGGGAAAGGGCCCCTTCGTGCCTGCGGCTTATCGGCTGCGGAAACGAAGGGCCCCTGCATGTTGCTGGTTTGCCAAATGCTGTTGGAGTAGCAGCCGATTCTTCCCCTTGCGGATATGCTCGCCAAGCCCTCTACGGAGGAATTGCTAGCGTCTGGCCAAGCAAGGAGCCTACGCTACCGGTCTTGTTGCTCCTCCAAAGACCGGCCCAACGAGTTCCGAAAGCCTGAGTGAACACTCTTAAGGCTAATCAGTATTAAGGCGTACTAAAAATATTTTTAGATTGGTCTAAATTTCGTTCTTTTGCCTAAACTTATCCTTGCTCCTATGCGGCTGCACACGTACGTAACAGGACCGGGACTGCGCCGCAGCGCGGTGGCCGCAGCGGCGCTGGGGTTCATGCTAGCCTCGTGCGAGCTGATTTTTCCCGCTGCCCCAGCCGACGACGCCGCGCTGGACGGCCCCGTAGCAGGCCTTACGCCCGAGCAGCACGCGCAGTTTCTGCGCGGAGACGTAGCCTTCAACGACGAGGTATTCACCTCCCGCACGGGCCTGGGGCCGGTCTTCGTAGCCGCGAGCTGCGGCAGCTGCCACGCCGGCGACGGCAAGGGCCACCCGTCAACCACGCTCACGCGTTTCGGACAGGTGGACAGCACCGGCAACTTGTTTCTGGCCCGCGGCGGCCCGCAGCTGCAGCACCGGGCCTTGCCGGGCTTTCAGCCTGAGCAGCTGCCGGCCGGGGTGGCGCACAGCCGCTTTACCCCCCCGGCCAACACGGGCCTGGGCTTTCTGGACGCGGTGCCAGACCAAACCCTGCTGGCCCTGGCCGACCCGCAGGACGCGGACGGCGACGGCATCAGCGGCCGGCCCAACTGGATTCAGGCCCCGGGCTACGTCACCGAGCGCCCCGTCACCCGCACCCGGGGCGGGCGGCACCTCGGGCGCTTCGGCAAAAAAGCGGCTGCCTACGACTTGCTGCACCAAACGGCCACGGCCTACAACCAGGACATGGGCATCGTCTCCAGCTACGAAGCCCGGGACGCCCACAGCGGCCAGCTGGCGGATCCCGAAGTCAGCAACCAAACCGTGCTGGACGTGGTCGACGCTGACGCTGTTATTGGCAGCGCTGGCGGAACTGGTGCAGCAGTACCCTGACGTGCTGGAAAGCACCTCGGCCACCAAGCTGAAAAACTACTATCTGTTCAATGCCGAAGAAGAGGGTGCGCTTCGCTACAAGCTCATGCTCACCCGGGGTGATAAGCAGTCCTTAATTGACGTGCTGGAAGGGCATCCCAAACCACCCGTCGAGGTGGCCAGCAACGTGCGGCGCAACTACGAATACTTCCGCAAGCACCTGACCCTGAAAATGCCCGGACGGTATATGCGGCCTGCAGCGGCTATTTATCGTGGATGTGGCGCTGGAGCGCGGCGTTGACAACCCGCAGATGATATTCGAGAGCATGAACTCGACGGGGCTGGCGCTTTCGCAGGCCGACCTGATTCGAAACTACGTACTCATGGGCCAGGAGCCTAAAACGCAGGCTCGGCTCTACGAGCACTATTGGTTCCCGATGGAACAGCTGTTTGGGGAGCACTACGCGAACTACTTCGACTGGTTTGTCCGGGATTATCTGACGCTCAAAACCGGGCATATTCCCCGCATCGACGGGGTGTATGCCAGCTATAAAACCTTCCTGAAAGACACGAAAGTGCCCGCGGTGGTGGAAGAGCGGCTACGCGACCTGCACCGCTACGCCGGGTATTACGTGCGCATCGTGCTGCCCGAAGCCAATCACGAAGCGGACGTGCGGCTGCGCAGAGCGCACCAGGATTTGTTGGAGCTGCGGGCCGATACCGCTACCCCGTTTCTGCTGGAAGTATACGCGGACTACGAAGACGGGCATCTGACGGCCGAGGAGCACGAGCAGGTGGTTCGCCTGATTGAGGCCTATGTGTTCCGGCGCGTCGTGTGCGGCATTCCCACCAATAGCCTGAACAAAACCTTCGCGGCCTTGGGGCGGCTGGTTCGCAAGCCACAGTACCTGGAAAGCCTGTATGCGGCCTTTCAGCTAAAAGACAGCTACCGTCGCTTTCCCACGGACGCGGAGTTTAAGCGCGAGTTTCAGGACCGGGATTTATACAACCTGCGGCTCCGCAACTACATCCTTGACCGGCTGGAAAACTTCGGGCGCAAAGAGCGGGTGCTGGTCGATGAATACACCATCGAGCATATTCTGCCCCAGAACGAAAACCTATCCAAAGCCTGGCGGGATGAATTGGGACCGGAGTGGCGTCGGATACAAGAGGAACGTCTGCACACCATCGGCAACCTCACGCTGACGGGCTATAACTCCCGGTTGAGCGACAAGCCGTTTGCTTTCAAGAAAACAGTGGAGGGAGGCTTTGCCGACAGCCCCATCCGCCTGAATGCCGGCGTAGCCAAGGAAGCCCAGTGGACGGAGGACGCCATCAAGCGGCGCGGGCAGACCCTGGCCACGAAGGCCCTGAAAATCTGGGTGGCCCCGGCATTAACCGACGCGCAGTTAACCCCCTACCGTGAACCGGAGGCCGCTGCCGATGGGGAGTACAAATTGGAGCAGTTTAACTTTCTGACCGGCGAGATGGGCGATTTATTTCATGCCTTTCAGAAGCGAGTGCTCAACCTGGATGCCACGGTTAAGCAGGAGGTAAAGAAGCTGTACATCGCCTTCAAGCTGGACACCAACTTTGTGGACGTCATACCGCAGAAAAGCCGGCTACGCCTTTCGCTGAACTTACCCTTTGAAGAAATTCGGGACCCTCGCAACCTCTGCAAGGATGTGCGGGGCCTGGGCCGCTGGGGCAATGGGGAGGCAGAAGTCGGCCTCGCCTCGCCCGCCGACCTGGACGATGCCATGCATTTAGTCCGGCAAGCCTACGAATGGCAACTGGAGAACTGAGTGCCGGAGCCAGCAGTTCGTTCGTATTGACTTTTCTTTCCGAAAGCCGTATCTTTGCCCTACAAAAAAGTATCCGCCACATCGGCTTTGCCGGTGCTGTTTGGTTGGTACCGTAAAATTCTTCGGTCACAAGTTTCGGCTTGCTGTTTGACCGGAAGCCCACCCCGCTGAGGGTGGGTTTTTTTTTGCCTGCCGTTCTGCCCTATGCCGCCCCGTCCCATCCGCCACTTCACCAAGCCAGCTATTGATTTTACCCAGCAGCTGCAGAAGCTGCAGGCTAGGGCTTGGTGGTGGCAGACGAGCCGCGAGCCCTGCGTTACCTGGCCAACATCAGCTATTACCGACTCAGTGGCTACTGGGGCAGCTTTCTGGTGCCGGGTACTAGCCAGTTTCAGCCCGGCACTACTTTCGACGACATTCTGCACCGTTATCAGTTCGACAAGCAGCTGCGCCTACTCTGCCTGGAAGCCATTGAGAGGCTGGAAATATCGTTTCGCACCCAAATCATTTACCACATCACCCGCTATACCGGCGACAACAACTGGTACGAGCAGGCCCGCTTCTTCAAGCGCGGCACCCCGGCGGAACAGGCGGCTTCCTCCAAACTCCTTTCCACTATTCGGGGGGAGTTGGACCGTGCTAAAAGCAAAACATTTATCGCCGATTACTACCACTTCTACGACCAGCCGCGTAACCCGCCCGCCTGGATGGTGCTGGAACTGCTCTCCTTCGGCACACTCTATAACCTGTTTACCCAGTTTGTGGACACCACGCCCAAGCTGGCCATTGCCAACCATTTCAACCTAGCGTTACGGGTGTTTGACTCCTGGATGCAAAGCATCAACGATGTCCGCAACAAGTGCGCGCACCACGACCGGCTCTGGGACATTTCCATGAAGCCCATGCTCTCCAATCAGCGGGGCCACGCCGGCTACTGGCTTACGGAACACAATGTCACGGCCATCAACACCAAAATTTATTACACCCTCTCCATCTTCAACTTCCTGATGGTGAAGGTCAGCCAGACCTCCAGCTTTGGACGGCGCGTGGTAGCGCTACTGCGCGAATACGACCTCATTACGCCGGGCCTACACCGGCAACACATGGGTTTTCCGGCCGGCTGGGACCAGGAGATTATGTGGCTGGAGCCATAGATACCGGCAATATTAGCGTTGTTTCCCCTCTGTACCATCATTTTTAGTTCTGCCCCAGACCGTATGACGTTTGATGATGATTCCGCCGCACGTTTTGAAGCCGATTTTCCCTCGTTCGACGCTTCGTTTGCCGTGACGTATGAAGACGCACTACGCCTGGTGCGGGGGTATCTGCGCGCTTACGAGCCGGCGGCCCTGCCGGAGCTACTGAACCGCTGCGCGGACCTGGGCGTGGCAGTTGATGCGCAGCAGCTGGACTGGGTATACTATGGCCCCCTTGTTAAGCAGGAGCCCAAGCTGATTCAAAGCCTACTGGATGTCTTCGGCTACCAAGCTACCTTGTTGGGCTTTGATGTCGGGCCGACACGGGGTAAGATGCGCTACATGCTCTTCCTGAAGACAAAGGGTCGTCTGGCTCGCTTTCAACAGGAACTGGCAGACTTTGATGCGGAAGTATAGAAGCGGCTGTTCTTCCAATTGGGCGGATTTACACGCTAAGCATTGCGTTGGCTCGCGCACGGGCCACTAGAGTTGGAGCAGAATTTCCCGTTAAGGAGCAGTACAGCTTCTCCGTATTTTTGAGCTTCCTCCTTCCTATCGTTCCTGCGCATGGACCAGCTCCGCATGATAGAATACCAGCCGCGCTACTGGCGCGTGGTGTATCCGGCAGTCGTGCTGGAGCACGAAGCGTTATTCCAGCAGGGTAAAGCGCTGCACACCTCTGCGCCGCAAGAGGCGGAGCGAATCTACCGGCGTATTATGGCCGCCTGCGGGGAACTGCACCTAGACGCGGTTTCGCATTTGGGAATGCTGCTCAATAACCGAACGCCCGGCTTGGGCCTTACCTATCTCATGCAGGCCTTTATGCAGGCCCGGCTACTGTTTCCCAAAGCCTTTGAGGAAGGCCGGGACGTATTGCTTTATGAGTCCACTGGTAATGGCTTCGTGCTAACGGCCTATTATGCCATGGGTGTCGAGTTGCAGAAAGCGAAGCGGTGGGCCGAGGCGCTGGCCCTATTTGAATTTCTAGTGCTTATCAATCCAAAGGACAACCACGGGGCAGGAAGGTGGATTGCGGGCCTGAAAGAGCGACTAGCTACCATGGGGGGCAATCCGGACCCAGCGGCAATTTCGCTGGTTAGACCTTAGCCTGTGGCAATCGACTCCGGAAAATTATGGAATCAGGTGGTGCTCCTGATGGCCTTATCGGTCAGCTTTTGGACTACATATCTAACCAAGGCCAAATCTGCGCTGTGTGGCGTCTTCGACCAGTGAAGCAGGTGCAGTTCAGTCCTTAATGGCTGCATCTCTCCTACGCGCTGTATCCTGGGTGGAACGGGCTGTTCGTTGTGTAGGCAGTGCCACGCTTTATCGGAATTAGCCGGCTTGGGGCAAGTCAAAGGAATGGCACGTAGGCGTAAGATGAGCAGTATACGCTTTATAAAAATAATAGTATTAAATAGTAAAAAAGTGCAATCCCATTTTTTGGCTTTTATGCTCTTTTTTACTGTTTTGTTTGTCTGCTTTTCGGGGTTCTGACGGGTTTTATACCATCCCTAAAAGCTTCCTTCTCGGGGAAACTACATAGTTGGAATTTTTACTGATTGTCTTTTAAAAAAGACAAGGTAGTTCACTATAAGGAGTAGGAAGCATTAAAAGGAGTTTTACCCCTACTGGCTGAACTGAATAAAAGGAGCTTTACCCCCACTCATTTCTCGATTAAAAGGAGTTTTACCCCTACCCTGGAAATGATTAAAAGGAGTTTTACCCCTACCTATTAGGAGTTGATAATTTCTTACTCCTTTTATTTCGTGTTACTTTGTCACTCTCTATCCCCAACTGTCCTTCTGCATTTGGAATCTAGCCGCTATGAGTAACAAGAAAGTGACCACCGCCTCGCTACCCCTGGGGCTGGTCTACGAGCCGCAGCACAAGGAGCTGGTGAAGCAGCATTGGAACGTAACCTTCTCCCGGCAGCGGAAGATGAGCGTGCTGGCGAAGCGTATTATGGCACGGGTGCTCGACCAAATCCGGGATGATGACTTTGAGCTGCGGCCCTTCTACCAGATGCGCGTCAGCGACGTGGTAGTGGACGCCGGCGTGAAGGCCGAAACCGTCTATAAAGAGGTGGAGGGTGCTATTCTGGAACTGCTGGCGGTTATCTGGACATTCAAGAGCCCGGACTCGTCGGAGTGGCGGGCCCGCCACCTGCTCGATACCAGTAAGGATGAGACGGCCGGGTATAAAAACGGTATTATATCTATACCGCTGAATCCGGCGCTATCCGACTACTTCATCAACGTAGCCCATTATACCAGCTACCAGCTCTCGCACTATATGCGGCTGAAAAGCTGGTACTCCATGCGGTTCTTCGAGATACTATCTGCGTTCAAGGATACCGGCTTCTGGGAAGTTACCATTGAGGAATACCGGACGCTGATGGATTGCGGCCCGGTGCTGGACAAGCGCCAGCAGCCCAAAAAAGACAAGTCCGGCAAGGTGCTCATGAAGTACCCGCTGGTGAAAGACCTGGTGCACTACACCACTAAAGAGCCGCTGGAGGAGCTGGCCGAAAGCGACGTGGCCTTTACCATGCAGCCTGTCTACGAAGCTGAGCGGGCCACCCGGGGCCGGCCCCGGATTGTGCGGCTACGCTTTGAGTTAAATCAGAAGCAGCAAACCAAGATTCCGGCCTCCTGGCTGGCCGACCCGGTCACGGCCTCACTCATCGAGCGACTCCGCGCCTGGAAGGTCACTGACCGCAACATCGCGCTTCATGCCCCTACCCTGGGCCGCGACGGGGTAAAGAAGATTCTGCGGGAGTGGGACCTGAAAGCTATTCATCCAACGGACCGCATCAACAGCAAGGAAAAGTATTGCAACACGGCTATTTCGCGGGCGGCGAAGCAGTTACTGGCCGAGCAGAAAGCCGAAGCGCTGCAGGTTCGCAAGGACCTGCAGCTTGGCCTGTTCGCGACGGCAGCCGACAAAACGTAACTAGCGTTTGAGGTTTACCTTACATGCTCGTAGGGGGAGGCCACAAAAAAAAGAGAATCCATATCTTCACTGACCTTTAACCTTCAAAACACAAGCTTGTGTCGACCACTGAAATCCTCAAGGAAGCATATACGCTCATCGACAATAAAATTAGCCAAAGTACATTTATCGACATAAGTGAAACGATTATTGACTCTTTGATAAAAAAATTTGGCAAAGGCACCGTTAGCAGATACGCTGGCAGCGATGACACCAGTGAAATAAACAATGTGTTAACCCATGTCATAGAAGTAGGGAGCCTGAAGGCAATGAAGGACGCAGGGTTGATAATTAATACTAACACTTTGACGGATAGATGCATTGCGACTGCTTTCATTATGAATCATTCGCTTGCCCAAGTTTTAAAACAAAAGGGTGCTTTTAATTATAGCCGCGATGGCTATTTTACATTCGATGGTGTTCAGATTCTAGCTGGGAGAATCCATGAACTTTGTGGCATTCATCTTAGCTATAACAATCTGCCTCAACATGTGAAGAATGACACATTTACAGTAGACGAATTATTCACATTCTATTTAGGAGATTATTATGTTAAAAAGAATATTCCCCCATTCTCTATTGTTTGCAAACCTTCTGTAGAAACTATTAACTATGGTTCCATCGCTTCTGAGAAAAATCTTGCAGACGCTATGAAGTCATGGGAAAATTGCTTGTTTGATATAAGCAACAGTCAACTAAGAGTTTCGCATAATGGTGAGATAATATTTGAAAGCCCTCTTGAGCTGATTGAAGCTGACGAAATTTATGAAACGTTTTTAGGCAATATCAACTCGTTTCAGAAATTTAGATTCCTCAAATCCGGTAATACAGCATCGCTCATCATGAATGCTGTGCATAAGAAGCATCAGTTTACCATAGCAAGCGTACTACCGCACGGCTTTGCAATAACCTATACGTACTAAAACATGTCACATGCACTAAGTACAGAGTACATAATGCACATAAGCTCGTATTTCAAGAACAATAACTCTCTTTATCCTCCAGGCATGGTTGCAATAAACCTCGAACTACTTAGCGAGGTGTCACTGCCAGGTTCTGACCTGCCTTATAATTCTATAACCAATAGGTATGTTCATTGGGAGTTAATGAATACTCCAAAGCAATCATCCAGTGTTTTTGAGCTTGCAGACACAATGATGATATATTTTTGGAATTACTGGACCATGCCAGTTGAATTTTGCTCAAGCTATTATGGAGGAGATTGGTATTACGACGGCAAGAACCTTAATTTCGTAAAAATTGATTTTGAGAAACAATGGAGAATTCTTCATGTTATTTCTCAACTGTCAACCGCAAGATGCTCACCGCATGGCCCTTATTTGTTAAAGATTTCTAATATGCTTTACAAAGAAGATGCGAAAATTGCAGTAGCAATGCTAATGCTTGGGATAGAATTTGATATTATCATTGACTTCCTTGGTAGAGATATCATAAAACAAGCCCTTAACAGCATTCGAGATAAAAGGCAATATATCAGAAATAATAAATATAAAGCAAATTATGATACTGTTATCAGTTTTATTCTTGAAAAGAAAAATCTTTAGACAATATATACTTACTTGAAAGACTAATGACTTTTTTCAATGTTTACAGTGATGCATTTAAGTTTTTAAGAATTTTACAGTTAGATACAAAGGGAGTAGGCAAGACCTTTGGAGAGCTTGACAACATTGCGGATTACAACAAATACTTGACTTTAGAAAGTATATTTTCAATTAGTAAACATAAAGAAGAAATGTCTGCTTGGTATCAGCGTAGAGAGTTGAGTTTGGGACCAAGAAAATACTATGCGTATACATATCATGAGAAGAAGTGAGTTATAAAATATCCAATTACAAGGCTTAAGCAGCACCGTGAGCTTTAGAGCATAGGCGGTCCACGCGGCTAGCCAACAGTATTGCATCTGCTTCGCTTTGGCTCAAGTCAATAGCCCTTAAATAACATGAGTCCTGACCCCTATAAGCAGAGCTTAACCGATGCCGCTGCCAGGCTGATATATATTCGGGAGCTACTATTCGACGCCACTTTTCAGGTCGCCATCACCAATGAATTGAGAGACTGGTCGGATACCGTAGAGGAGGAGAGGTACACTCCATCTCGAAAGAGCTATTGGAAAGCTGCAGCGACACGAATGTTCAACTGCTGACTAAGCTGCTTACCAGCGTGGAGAGGACCTGCGACTCACTCCTTAATCTCAATAGCCTGGAGTTAGAAGAAGACCCTGACTAAGGATGCGCTAGCAGTCCTCTGAGAGTTGGCGCAAGCAAAATCGGCAGTATAAATCATTGCTATTGCAGCAATTATAAATTTTATAATTGCTACTAAAACAACTACTTAGCTCATTTTTAAAATGCTCGTAATTCGCTAGGAGCGGATGTATTCGCGGTGTAATGTTGTGGCATCTATTACCAATCAGCCCAGTATTACGCATGCTCTCTTCCCATCAAATCGAGACTTTAAAAGCCGGCAAAGCGGCCCAGCTACCGGCCAGCCGTGTCATCACCGAGGCGGCATTGCCTTCATCGACCTATACCTACTTTCTGTATGACGAGTGCTGGCTCACGGACCAGGCCTCGCTGCCCGAGCTGCTTGAAGGCCTGCGCGTAGCGGGGTCACCTGAGCTGGGAGGATTCATCTGTCACTACTATCATACTGCACTGGCGGGGCGGCTGCCGCAAACCCGCTACCTCATCGAGCAGAAAGTACCTTTTGCCGCTGAGTTCAGCGAATACCTGTTGGCCGCCGACCGCCGCAACTACAGCCGGCCGAAGGAATGGCTTCAGTACCTGACGCAGCAGATTCACGAGGCGCAGCCCGAAGACATCGACTACTTCTTCACGGAGATAGCCGCCACGCTTCAGCATCGCTTGGTGGTGCGGACAGAAACCAAAATCTTCCGCATCACGGAGCTTGAGTTTTACTATCACAGCCGAAACCACCCCGACCCCTACGTACACAGAGACGCGGAACAGCTAAAGCCTTTGCACTGGTATTTCAACAAGGCTACCAGCCTAGACCTTACGTTTGGCGACCGGGACAGCAACAGCTTTGGTGGCATTCTGCTGCGGGGGCTTCAATTGCTGAGCACTGCCCCTACCGACGAGGTAACGCCCTCCTACCCCTACATCATGGGCCCGCAGCTCCTGACCAGAGCGCTGGTAGCCAGCTGGGGCAGCGCGCTGAACGGCGCGACGTACCTTTCCCTGGAAGAGAGTTCTACCCCGACGGAAGCACCGCCCACAGCCTGGCGCACGGCCCGCGTAGGGCTAACCTTTCGGCCTGATGAGGAAGACACAGCGCTTCCCTACGTGACGCGGCCTTACCGCTTCCTGGCCGACGAAGGCTACTTATCCCGCCTCAAGAACAAGGAAAGCATCTGCAAGCAGCAGCGCATGGATGCTGATACGGTTCGCCGCATCCTGGGCTATAAGCCATGCTGGCTATGATTGCGGCCAGCCCGGTTGCCCGCTTCTACCTGGCCGACACCCTCACCCAGCGGCACCCCGCTACCGCGACGGCCCTTACTGATGCGCTGCTTAAAAGTGGGGCGACAGTCGCTACCCTGCCCGGAACCCGGGATATCTGGGCCCGGGATTTTATGCCCGTGCCTACCGCCCGCGGACGCCTGATGCAGTTTCGCTATTTCCCGGACTACTTGCGCCCTAAGCGGTGGCATACGACCATCACCGACGGCGCTGCAGTAGCAAACCGGCTGGGCCTACCGCTCCAGCGGAGCCCGCTCATAGTCGACGGCGGCAACGTGGTCAGCCGGTTCGGCCGGGTACTTATGTCGGACAAAGTGCTACGCGAGAATCCCATGGTGCCCCGCTCCCGGCTGCTGCGCATGCTGGCTGATGCCTTGGAAGTAGACCGGATTGACTTGGTACCGGCTCACCCCGACGACTTCACCGGCCATGCTGACGGGTTGGTGCAGCTGCTCGATGAGCGAACGGCCCTGGTAAATGACTACCGCCGGCATGAGCCCGTCATCTGGCAACGCCTGCTAAAGGCCCTGCGACGCGCTGGCTTCGACTGTGTACCCTTGCCCTACAATCCCTACCAGAATACCGATTACACATCGGCAGTGGGCGAGTATATCAACTATCTGAGTGTGGGGAAGACACTAATTATTCCCGTCTACCACCAAGCAGAGGATGAGCTAGTCCTGCGCCGCCTGCACGAACTCTACCCCGACTTTGAAATAATTCCGCTCGATGGCAGAGCGGTGGCCAAGCAAGGGGGCGTGTTTCACTGCGTGACGTGGAATACGGATTGAGAAAGCCCTAGCCCTTTAGCTGCGAAGGCGCTAGCTTTTGGCAGGCAATACGCCCCCGGCCTTCAACTCATCCCGGGTGTAGTTTATTGGTCCTGTGGTTGGTTTTGCCGGGCGCGTATGCGGGGGGAGCGTATCGTCTTCTTTGGTGGCCAGGAAATAGAATACCTGCGGCTCGTGGTACGTGTAAGGCTTAATTCGCCCTGCACGGATACCGTTCTCTATCCCATTCAGATAGTTTTTCAGGCGAGTAGCTTGGTCCTCAGTCAACTCAAATGAGTTGGGATAGACAGCTTGGTTGAGTTTCTGTAGCGTGAGTACCGGGTCCACGTTAGATAAAACGTGCACGATGCTATAGATTCTCTGCATTTCACTGTTACCCGCCCGAAAGCAGTAGTATCGGTCACGGCTAAGCAGGTTTTCCTTGGCCGGCCTGGAGTGGATAAGCTGCTTTTCGATTAAATGCGCCGTTTCACTGGCGGGAAGTGTAATCACGGATGGCTCGTAGCTGGGCATAGCTTGTTTCTGCGACTGGCTGAATCAGGATTTTGAAGCCTTTTTGGACGGCTTTTTCTTAGC
This sequence comes from Hymenobacter sp. 102, assembly GCF_049949205.1. Classification (NCBI taxonomy): domain Bacteria; kingdom Pseudomonadati; phylum Bacteroidota; class Cytophagia; order Cytophagales; family Hymenobacteraceae; genus Hymenobacter; species Hymenobacter sp. 102. Next base: position 5,027,720 of record NZ_CP188172.1, on the reverse strand, counting down.
TGCAGCAGATTGGGATGGCTCCTCGCTTGCATCCTCACTTGGCTCCGCCGGCCGGTTCTGATACTCGTCGCGAATGAGGTCGATAAGCTGCTGCTCGGGCACTCTTAGCAGCGCAGCCAGCGCCAGCAGTTCCTTTATGGTCAGGGTTTCGGGCTCCTTGATGCGGCGCTGGGCCGTGCGGTGGTTGATATCCAAGCCCTCCGTGAGCTGCATAATCTTGGTACCGGTCTGCCGCAGCAGTTCGGCGAGGGTGCTGGCCGTGACGGTGGCAGCCTGCGCCTGGATGGAGATGAGGTGACGTGTCATGGGCAAGGCTACTTTCTGCTGGTAAGGGGAGCAAAGGATTTTTAATGGCGCGGAATGAGCGTTGGGGCGGCTCGCCGGCCCGCACCTGGGCTAGCAACTCTTCTACCTGCTCCAGTTCGAGTAGCTCGCGCATAGGGCCGATAAAGGTGAACCCTCCGAATATGCTCTCGTCGCCGTGCACGAATCGCAGCAGATAGTAGCGGTCGTCATACGGCGCAGCGTATCGCACCAGCATTACCAGCGCCGGCGGAGCAATGGCGTACTGCTCACAGAGCTTACCGGCCAGGTCCACAACGCCCAACGCAATACGGTCCCAGAAGAACTGGGGCAGGTCAAGGGCGATGGCCCACCCGTGGGCCGGGTGAACCAGTACCTCACACCGGGCGGACTGGGCCTGGTCATCAAAGAAGTAGAATGGTTCGGCTTGTTGAATACCGGGGATGCGAAGCAGGCTTTCCAATAGTAGAGGGTCAGGAATGGTAATTCAGGTACTAGGTTCGGCTTACGTACAGGCGCGTTGTTAGTGGCAGCAGCGCGGGAAACTTGAACGGCTGCCCCGCGACGCTTCTTCACGGAGCAGCATCGCATCCTCCCACCGCTCGCTTTCCACTAGCGCCAGCACAGCCCACCGGCAGACCTGCCGGGCATCCGACGCGGCGGCCATCAGCTGGCCCGCCTTCTGCCGGCGCTCAATAGAAAAGGCCGGGTGGTTGAGAACGAGTGCCAGCCAGGCCCGGGCTTTTTCCAGTGGTAGCGGGTCAGCCGTAAAGTGGTCGATAGGAACGGAAACAGCCATAGCTATTCTATGCACAATGTACGAAGTATAATTGCACTTACTGCGAAGCCAGTGGGAAGCGGCCTATTTGCAAAACATCCCGGTCGGCCACTGGCCAACCGGGATGCTGCGGGCATTACCTCATCATCTCAGACCGCATGAGCAGGACCGGACCGGCCACCACATCCACGGGGGAGTACTGGTCAAGCGGATAGGTTTCGTACCACAGGGCCGTGGCCAGCGGGTTGATGGGGCGCTCCTTGAATTTGCCCTCGTCGTCGAAGACCAGAATCCAGTCCTGGTAAGCTCCGTGCTGGGGATGATGCACGTCGATGTAGTCGCATCCCAAAGCCGCATACAGCTGCGCCAGCTTGAACGTCCGGCCCTTCACGGGTCGCACCTCCTGGATACTGCCGTCGACTCCCAACAGCATGGCCGCCCCCTCGGCCGGGAGCATGGCGCGATACTGGCGGGCGAAGTAGTCGCCCAGGGCCTTCACGCTGGCCAGCCGCTGCCCGTCCGCGAGTTGAAAAGGGCCATGCTCGTAGGCATGGGTTAGAAACCTCTTGCCGGTGGTACCGCACAGCGCCACGATGCGCGATTGGTCAGGCTGCCCCACCTGCACCTGCACAAACAGGCGCGGCGGCAAGGGCTTCCAGAACGGCTGCCCCTGTTCGTCACCGGCCAATATCTGGCTGCTGTGCAGGCTGAACAGCAACGGCTCAGCCGCCACGGCTGCCGCCGGTGGTGTGGGCTCGTCGTCCACCCCAAACAGCAATGCCTCCGCCACTGCCCCGGAACCATCCTTGAGCTGGTAGTGCCAAGCTCCCTGCACAAAGTCGCGGGCCGCTACCGTCAGCGGCTGCTCTACCCCAAAAAGGCGCACGGTCTGCCCGGGATTAAAGCGCGCCGGTGCGGTTCCGGCCGGTACAGGGTGAGTTAGGCCTTTCACCCAGCGTAGGCCCTGTGGGCCACGAAACCGCACCTGCTGGCCCGCCGCCACCGAAGCCGCCTCGGCCCTGTCGTCAGTGCGGTTAAGGTAGCCGCTCAACTCTACGCGGCAATAGGCTGCTGCCTCAGCAATGGTAGCGAACAGCGCCGCCGGGAAGCTGTCCCCGTACTGGCGGAGAACTTCAAATTGATAGCTGGCAAGATGGGGGTTTTTCATGCTTTAAAGGGCGTTTAGAGTGGTTATTGATTCTAAATGGTCAACATTCGCCCTTTGCCCTTAGTTGCATTTTATACAATTTTTATTAGCACTTTATGCTAATATTTCTTGTCTTGTGGTGTATCTGATTGCCATGCAAAAACTCAAAAGCCTTTTCGGCCGCGTGACCGAAAAGGCTTTTGGTAGCTCTGTGCTACAGGAAGGGCTTCTACCGCGCTAAGACGTGGCTGGGGCTAAGATGCTGATGAGCCGCTCAATGGGGATTCCGGGAGTGAAGGGGTGCGTGTTACCCCACGCGTGGGCTTTGATACGGCGCACGTCTTCGTCAGAGAGGCCCACATGGCCAAGCTCGGTTTGCCCCCTGAATACATGGCAATGATTGCCGAACATATTCAGGGTGAAAGTAACGGGAACGTGTTCGTCTAGTAGGTGCAGAAGCGGGTAGTATGCGGTTGACATGGCAACAGAGTGAAGAGGTACACCTAGAATTTACAACATAAATGTCATACTTCCTCTGCTTCCCTTAGTTCTCCTGACCTTTCGGCTTGGTCGGCGTCCAGTCCATCCACTTCCGCTCGGTTTGGCAGTGGGTGCATTGCATCAGCAACTCCGTTCCTACGAGGTAAACTTCCAGCACTTCCAAGTGGGCGTGCAGCGTATCCTCTCCGCACGTCACGCAAGCCAGTAGCTCGGTGCCGGCCAGCTGCTCTTCCAGAAAGTGTAGTTCGTCGTCCTGCATAGCAGCAAGGTACGAGGCTTACCGTTCGATGCCACCGCTGCTGCGACCAATGCCGGAACTGCCGCGCTCCTGTGGCGGGACAGTGGTCAGTACCTGGGCGGAGCTGCGCAAGTCTTCCAGATGCTTGCTGGTGCCCAGCCCCGGCAGCTTCTCGGCCGCGTCGAGCGACCGGCGGAAGCTCTCCGCGTTGGGGCCGACAATTACCGGGTTACGAGCCACGTCCTTCGCCACCTCGCGCAGGCCGGCCCCAGCGGCAGCCTGGCCGTGGGCTTCCAGCGCCTTGGCCACCTCGCGGGCGGCAGTAGCAAACACGGGCTGGGCCTCGGCGTGTGTCTTGGGGGCGGCAAGCACCGGCTGGCCGCTACTCCTTGCCGCCGAAGCCGCAGGCTGCCGCTGTGCTGGCGGCGCTACCAACTCTTTGCCTTCGGCAAGCTGCAGCACCTGCACCGAAGCGGCTTTCAGGCGCTGGGCGTCGGCCAGGTCGAGCGGGGTATCCTTCATGGCCGGGTGCTTGAGAATCTTATCCGCCGCCTGCTGAAACTCGGTGATGCTTTTGCCCTGGATAGCCTTGGAGTCCAGGTTCACGGCCTCCACCTGCTGCCCCAGCCGGATGCCCTGCTCCCGGTTGCCGGGTCCGGGCATGTTGGCCACTACGCTGGCCACGCGGTAGCCGGTCACCTCCAACTCACGCCGGGCATCCATTGCCTTCATGGCCGGGCTCAGCTCCGGGGTGGGCGTCACGGCCTGGCGGGGGTCGCGCAGCTCCTCCCCTATCGCCCCCGGGGTTGGGGTAATAATTTTCTGAAACATCTCTTTCAGCGGCTGCAGATTCTTCGCCGCCTCGGCGGGCGGGTACTGCCGCACGATGGCCAGGTCGCGGCTGCGGTTTAGAATCTCCGGGCTGGCCCGGTTAAAGTCCACGTCGTAGCCGGCTTCCTTGCCCAGCTGGGTGAAGGTGGCCTGGATGGTGCGGCCGTTGCCGTCCCGGAAAGCGTGGGCATGGTTGTACTGGTCGAGGTAGTAGGCGGCCCGCTCGGCAAACTTCTCGTCCGAGAGGCCTTTCAGGTTGTTCTCGCGGTTAAGCTGCGCCCCGATAGCATCCAGCCGCTCAGGTATTTCCTTGTGGGGCGCGTAAGTCATGGTTTCGCGGAAGCCAGTGACGCGGGTATCCTTATGGCCCTGAAACCCGCGGTCGGCCCGGGTCTCGCCGGCCCACTGGTACACGCCGCTGAATAGCCGCTCGTGCACCTGCTTCAGGTGGGCCTGGTCGTACTTCCCGCCCTGAATGCCGCCCTGCGTGTTGAGCAGCTTCAGGCGGGGAATGGAGGAATCAGACTCGGCCTGCGCCAAATCCTCCTTGTTGGTAATTCCGAGCTTGTTCAGCCGCACGCCGTTCTCGTCGCTGAACCGGTCATTGAGCACCGCCATTACTGCGCCGGGCTGGTGGGCGTGCCGGCTCCGGGCTTGGCCGCGTAGCGGGCCCTGAGCATCTCGTCGGTTAGCTCAATCACCTGCTCAATGGTCAGCTCGCCGTCGACGTGGCGCTGCATCAGGGCCAGAGCCTCCGGGCTGGGCGCGGGGCCGTTGCTCATCATCGTGGCAATGGCGTTGTTGCTGTCGTGCTCGCGCTGCTGGCGGGCGGCTAGCTCTTCGGCAATGAGGCCGGCCGGGGCGGGCGCAAAAAAGGTCTTGCTCATGGCTTTTCGGAAATAGAAGGTGGTACTAGTAGAACGCTAAAACGGCCCTATTTGTCACTTTTAAGCGGTTTTATGCCTCTGTTTTTGTCCCTACTGCTAAGGTGTTTACATGCTTGGCCAAGGTTTCTTTCACCTCCTGGCGCACCCGCAGAAAGTTCTCCTGCACCGTGCGCGAAAGGGCGCTGGCCGGGTCTTCCCCCGGGCCGCCGAAGCTCACCATCTGGTGCAGGGGAAACCGCTCGGGCGTAACGTCGGCCCGGGCAATGGTGCCCTGGAAAAAGGTGCTGCCGGTTTCCACTGTCTGGCCGATAAACTCGCCCTGCTGCAGGCCGATGGTATCCTGCACCCGCACCAGGCTGCGCTCCTGGTAGCTCGTGCTCTGGTTAGTGGAGTTGTTGCGCGCCCCGCTGCCCTGGCTGGTGCCGGTGCTTGTGCTTACCATCTGCTTGTCCTCGCGGCCCACCAGCTCAGAAATGAACTTGGCCGTTTCCAGCGAGTTCACCTTGCCGAAAAACTGGTTGTTGAGGTTGCTCACCATCACCTGCATTTTCTCCTTGCCGTAGGCGTCCGTCATCTGGCTCAGGTCCTGGGTCATGTACACCATCGCCACCTTGTTGCTGCGGGCCGTGGCCGGAATCACCTCCAGCCCCGGCACGTAGAGCGTCGCGGCCTCATCGAGAAACACGTAGCTGCGGTGCTTATTCTGCTGATTCATTAGCTTGAGCGCCACGGTAATCACGCAGCTGACCACCGGCGAAAACGTATCCTTCAGCGTCGGGTCGTTGCCGATGCACAGCAGCTTGGGCCGCTGCTTGTCGTTCAGGTCGAGCGAAAAGCCCTCGCCGTTTGCCTCGTCCGGGGTCAGCACCCACACCACCTCGGGGCTGTTTATCTTGGTCAGGTTCACCTGCAGCGTGCCCAGCACCGCGCCCACCTGCTTGTCGGCGCGGGTCTGCACCGCCGAGATAAGGCTTCGGGCCTGGTCGCCGCACTCCAAATCAGTTTCCAGCATACTCAGGACGTGGGTGTAGTCCTTGTACATGGCCGTGGCCACCACGTGCGGAATGGTGCAGTACTGCGGGTAATGCTTCTTGTAAAACCAGATGATACCGGTCAGATACGCCACGGAGCTGGTATCGAAGAACTCCATCTTGCGGATGCTCGACGGGTTCAGGTTGTTGATGATGGCCTTGCTGTACTCCTCGGCGAAGGCCACCACTGGCATATCCGCCGGTCGCAGCGGGTTTACCCGCTCGCTGCGCGTCAGGTCCCGGAAGTTGATGATGTGCAGCTGCACGGGCGGCTCCGCCGCCGGCTGCGGCTCGGCCTTGCTGAACAGACCTGTCAGCCTGGTCTGCAGCCGGCCCTGGAAGCTGGCCGCGTAGCTGGTGGCTTGCTGCTGCTCGCGCTCCTTGCGGCGCTCGGCCAGTACCAGGGCTTTCTGCATCGCCTCGGCCAGCACCGGAAACTTGAAGTCGTACACCAGCCCGGCGAAGTTCTGGTAGGCAAACTGTTCAATCAGCGGCTCTCCTATCGAGTAGGTCTTGCCCGCGCCCGCGCCGCCCAGCACCAGCGTGCCCCGGTACGGGTTGGCCACGGTAATCCAGCCCCCGTCCGCCGTGGGGAAGTGCGGCATCCGGGCTTTTCACCTTTCGGCGCTCGGTGCTCAGCCCGAAAGCCGGCTTTTTAGTCATGGCCCACAGCAGCCCCACTACTCCCCCACTGCCCAGCACGGCCACGGCGGCTCCCGGATAGCCAAACTCGATAAAGCCCGGTGAGTAGCGGTGCATGTTCAGCAGGGTATAGCCCGCTGCCAGGAACAAGGCCCCGCACAGGCCCGCCACGACGCGCAGGGCCTGCCGGTTGATGACGTTGCGCCTGCCCTGCCCGGGCTTCGCCTGCGGGGCTTTCTGCACGAATACGAGTACCAGCCCGGCCAGCAGCAGCAGCGCCCGCAGGTACACCCCAGCCGCTCCGTAGAAGCGGGCAGCTTTTACCAGCAGCTTGCTGCCCATACCGCTGCCGGCTTTGGCCAGCGCGTCGGTCCCGCCTTTGGTCTTAGTAAGCGCTTGGTCGGTGGAGTGCGTTATGGCCACCGCGCCGCTAGCTGCCCCTCCCCTACCACCGGGCGGGCAGCGGCTTCGGCCTTGGCAATGCGTGCCTGGCGCTGCCGCTCGGCAATGCGCGCCGTGGTAGCCGCCAGCCGCTCTTTGGGCGTCAGGCTGTCCGCTGGTATGCCGGCCGCCTGAATGAACTGCGCCCGGCGGGCCTCGGCAATTTCGGGGCCGTGCAGGAGCACGTAGTAGTCGCCGCCGATAATGGCCAGCAGCAGCAGGACAACAAAGAGGCCCGCGCCCTGGGTACCGGCCGCCGGCCGGGGTGCTTGACTGGTCATAGGCTTGAAAGCTGATTTAGGTGGGTAGGATGATGACGGGGCGAGTGGGCACGCTACATTTCAATATCCAGCTCCGCGCTGTTGCGCCCCCTTTTCTCGCTGAGGTGCTCGGTCTTTTCCTCGCGGCCCGTGTTGGAGCGCACCGCCTGCTGCACGGCGTGGAGCATGGTACTGGCCGCGTGCTGCGGTGCCGGCTGCTCGCGGCCCGTGCTCAGCAGATGATAGGCGTTATCAATGGGCTGGCCCTGCTGCGCCCGCCGCTCGACGGTAGCCAGGGAGCGGTAAAACGTCTTGTCGTACTCGCGGCCCTGGGCAATCTGCTGGACCCGCTGCGGGTCCAGTCGCTCTTCCTTCAGCACGCGCAGGTTGAGGGCGGCCACCCGCTCCCCAATCCTGACTGCCCGGCCGGCATCCCGGCTACCATCGCGCTGCTTGGGTCGTAGCTTTTCGTGCGCCTGGGCCGTGTAGCCAAACTGCTTTTCAAACTGCCGCCCGGCCGCCGCCTGCCACTGCATCAGGTCGAAGCGGCTGCGGCGTCCGCCGGGGTTGAGCGTGATTCTCTGCTGCGCGTCGCGGGCACTCACGATGACGTGAATATGCGTCTGCAGGCCCGGCCGCTGCTCGCCCATCTTGGCCTGACCAATACTCACCTCCGGGTCGGTGCCCCGGTAGCTGCGCTGCTGGTGCAGCGTGGCTCCCCACACCAGGTCCTGGCTGCCTAGCTCCCGTCCATCCTTCAGCTTGAAGTTGGCGGCGTACTGCGCCATCACCTGCCGGGTATAGTTTTTCAGCTTGGCCTCGTCGTTGCCAATATGCGTCAACTCAGCCTCGCTGGGGCTAATCACCAGGAATAGAATTTGGCCTCGCCGGCCCGCAGTCCCTTCACGTTAGAATCGATATTCTGCCCCACCTCGGCCGCGCTGAGGTCGTCGCGTTTAGCCCCGAAAAACGTGGCTTCCTCTCCATCGCGTCCGGCTTCCTGCTTCAGATAATTGAGCGTTTGCGCGCTGCTTCCGCTGTTGCTGTAAGCCGCTTTTCCGTGCGTCGCGGGGTTGATTAGCTTGATATACATCGGTGGCTGTGTGCTTAATTCTTGACTGCTTTTGCCACTGTATCGCCATCATTTATTCTGCCTGCGCCCGCTTGTTGAGCGGCAGCTATTGCCTCTTTTGCCTGCCGCTCAATCATGTCTTCGTTCTGCGCCCGCAACTGCTTTAAGCCTTCCCGCTGCTCGTTTAGCTGCGCCTCATTAAGGCTGCTCAGCTGCTGCGTCAGGTTATTTACCAGGATTTCATTCATGCGCAGCACGCGCTCCAGCGTCACCCGGCTACGAAGCATTTCCTCCAGCATTGGTACCAGCAGACTACGCTCCTGCTCCTGCAGATACCCAAATACCCGGTCCCCGAGCTTCTTTACCTGCTGCATAATCAGCTGGCCTTCGCGGGCCACATCCTCCACCGGGTGTAGTCCGCGCTCCGCGAAGTAGCGCACGGCCGCTCCGGTGTAGTCGGCCTGGCTTATCTGCAGCCGCTTAGCCTCTTTGCTCAGCAGAAAATGAGTAGCCGCAGGTACGTTGACGCTCTTCGTAGCGGGGTTGGTTGGCATAGGTAGAATCAATCTTCTGCCCGCCCTCTCTAGGTTATTTTTAACCTACAAATCAGCTAGTTATCTTAACAAACCTGCAAATTTAAGCTCTGCTTAAATACAAGTCTCACGCTTACAGGTGCTTAGCACCCTGTATGTGATACTCTTCTTGCTAAGACTACATACACTACATCCAAGAGGGTTTTCAGAATTATTTGAGAACTATTTCAGAATCACGGATACGTATTACGAGCGGCATTGGGTTAGCCTTTATTTATCGTTACCCCGACCTGATTTTGTGTCTGGGTACTGGTTATAGTTGCTATCCTTTCCCACTCTCATTATCTCAGAAAGGCCTTTTAAGATTTATTACTACTTTACAACATTACTACTTTACGACTTTAACCCATGTATAATAACTGTTATCGTCATCAAGCTCAGCCTTGCCTACCAGCACCCATATTACCACTTTACTACATTACTACTTTACTACGTTTATGAAGTACCCCCGCCCGAATTTTTACTACTTTACTACAATGCAACTTTACTACTCACAAGGTACATCAAAGCACCGCTTCTTTATTTTTGATATTTTACGACATTGCAACTTTACCACAAAGTAACTTTACTACTTGTAGTAAATAATACTTTGCAATTTGTTGCTTTTACTACTTAGTCATTTTACTACTACACAACTTTGCGACAAAGCTACTTTACTACTTTGCGACATTTCCGCTTACATTTGCTTTCCCCGGGCCTGACCATCTGGGGCATCAGCGCTAGCTTACCTTAATCAGTAACCCCATGTCAAAAGTCATCAGCTTTGCTACCCAAAAGGGGGGCTCGGGCAAGTCAACCCTGGCCCTCGTCCTCGCGGCTCCTCTGGCTATCGAGTACGGACTGAAAATCGCCATCCTGGATTGTGACTACCAGCAGAGCATCGTCAAAACCCGCAAGCAGCTGGACGAGCCCAGCCTGGCTATCCTGCGTGAGTCAGACCCTGCGGCAGATTACCCCTACGACGTGTTTCCCATGTCGCTGAAGAGCATCTTTGATTTCATCGACAATCCGGAAAACGACTACGACCTTATCATCATCGACATTCCCGGCCGGGCCGACGGGGAAGACGTTTTCAACGCCCTCACGGGCTGCGACGCGGTAATAGTGCCGCTGGTATCGGATTACCTGGACCGCGCCTCCACGGCCGAGTTTATGGGCATCCTCGAAGCGCTGAAAAAGGCGGCCGACAAGGCCGAGGTGGATTTCCAGTATTTCGGCTTGGCCACGAAGCGCATCAGCGGCCGACGGGAGGAAAAGGAGATGGACGACTACATTGACGAGCTGGGCCTCTCGCGCTTCCAGTCCTATCTGAGCCACCGCATGGTGTACAGCCGCGCCTCCACGCTGCACAGCCTGCTGACCCCGGCCTACCGCAACTACGCCGGGGGCACCAAAGATAGCTCAGAGGAAATCCGGCGCGTATGCGAAGAGCTGATAGAAAAGCTGGACTTGCCCCGGCGCAAAGCCGACGTCGAAGCTGAGCTGGAAGAAACGACCGATACCACCCCAACCGAAATCAAGTAATGGCAAAGTCTCCCTTTGTAAAAGCGAAAATTGAAGGCCCCCGGAAGCGTATTCCGGTTGATGAGACCTTGCGCGCCGAAGCCCGCGCCGGGATGGGAGGGGAGCAAACCCGCCTGGAAGCCGAAGGCAAGGCAACTACCCCAGCGGCGGCTGCCCCTGCAGAAGCGGTAACGGCCCCAGTAGCGCTCGCGCCTGTGCCAACGCCCGAGCCGGTAGCAGCAGTTGAGCCAGCACCAGAGCCCGCGCCGTCTGCTGAGCAGCCGGTGGCGGAAGCCGCAGCTGCTTCCGTGCCAGCGGCCCCGGTTGAGCGCCGACCCCGTGGCCGCAAGCCGGCAGCAGCGGGACCGGAGCCAACGGGTGAGTTGAAAGGGGTGCGGATTGCGGAATCTGTGTGGTCGGAGATTCGCAGGATTATCGTTCAGCTTCCTAAAGGGCCGGATATGCCGACAAATATCATCGGCTACCTGCACGCGGCCCACCGGCACTACGAGGCGCACCTGCGCAAGCAGGGCAAGCTCCCCCCAGTCAATTAGCGCGCTTGGCAGGACTGGTTAAGAGTGACTAGCCGGTTCGGGCGTCGACATTCCACTAGTCCTCATCATTAAGTGCTTCGGCTTCCAAATCGCTTGTTAAGGGCAGTTCCTAACCGGGCTGCCCTTGCTCATTTTGGTATCCGGACACTACCTTACTTGTTAAATAGTATGCAAGACAACCAGATATGAAAGACATTTTGGCTAACGCTCGATTCTGGCAGTTCGATGATAAGTCCATATTCCCATTTGGCAAGCATAAAGGGGAATCAGTCATTGACGTATTCAAGCAGGACCCATCATACATTGGTTTCTGCCTGGAAAGCATACCAAAATTCACGTTAACCACTAGTGGATGGAATGCTATATACAATCAAGACAAAGAGTATTTCAATAATGAAACAAGTAGAAATTATTTTATATATTATATTAATAAAATATTCGAAGTAAACCGTATTTTGAGAAATAATACCCACAACGATGAAGGCCGCAATCGGCCATTATCAACCTTTATTAATAAAATAGCCTATGTTAATACGGATAAAATAACACTAAAAGCATGTTTCAAAAGAGCAAAAGCTAGTACAGTTAATGCAAAAGGTATAGCCGTTGAATTAGAAGAGCAATATGCCAAGCAAGGATATATACAGGAGGAATTAACAAGAGAGGAAGAGAACAAAATTAAATTCTCCGTGAGAATTATAGACTTCAAAGACTTTGGAACGTTCAAAAAATATGATGCCGCTTATTGTACGCCAGGAGTCAAGACTTTTGAAGTTATACGATTACTGTCTAGCGGCTTAGTTGTCCTTGCATTAGCTATGGACTGCCGAAATTTTCGTCCACAGGGTATGGGTTTTGGCACAGAAGGATGGATAAGGATTCTACCTGACGATGCCGACTGTGTCTTGCATATCGCAAATAATCATCTCACGATAAATCAACGGATATCAGACCGAGAGATGACAGATGCTGAAATTGAAGCTGACATAGTCGCCTTTCATGAGCGCAAACCGAATGCGCAAAAAAGGACACCAGAATACTATTCCAAGAAAAAAATTCCAATATATGCCCCAGTAAATTTGCTCGATGAGATATTAGAATCATACACAATTAACCGCCAGGCGTTTCCAAATAAAAATCTATTCAACACTACTATATTATATGAATACTTCAGCTCTCTACAATTTACCTATCATTCAGATGAAGTTGACGAGTTAACTAAGCAGTGGTATGAATCTAAAAATAACATCAAAACATATGACCTCAGGCGTAAACGAGTGTGGCAAAATCGTCAAGCGTTTTGGCGTTCCGAAGATTCTGAAGCCGACGACGATTCAGACCGTGAAAACTGGGAAGAATTGACAGACGGCCAAAACGGAACTTGGGAAGACTGGCATGAACCCGTTGATTGATTTTGAAGATTGCCTCACTAGCCAGATGTGTAGCCTTCGATACGCTTTGCTGTAAAAGGGTAGGGGCTACTGTTGAAAAAGCAGGTCGGCCGGTGCTACCTGGTGCCACTCTCCGGTCTGCAGGTAGCGAACCTGAAACTGGCCCCGCCGGGTCCGGGCCTGGCTCACGCGGTACGCTGCCGGCGCTGGCGCTGCTTCGGTGGCGGCGGGCTGGTGAAATACCGCCCAGCAATTGTTGGCAAGGGCCTGCTGCACGTCACGGGTAGCGTGCCTGATGGTGGATAGGGGGCTGCTCATCGTTAGGGGTTATAGTGCTAGCTGGAACTGCCCGCCGTGCTGCTCGCTGGTGCGGCGCAGACCTTCGCAGGCAATGGGGCGAACTGCCCGTACCAGCTTCAAAAGGGACTCGTAGGCGGCTGACGTGTCAATCTCCAGTTCCAGCCGCTCGGCAACCTCCTCGGTAAGCACTTCGCTGTTAATGCCTTTATCCAGCTGCCGCATCAGATTTTCTACGTCGGCAACGGCGGCAATCACCCGGCTGCGGTACTCGTTCCAAGCTGGGCTCTGGATAGTGGGGCTTCACTGGCTTTCATAAGCAGGCTAGAATTAGAGCTAGGGCTAGGATTAAGGCTAGGGCTAGCCGCTCGCAAGCGGCCAGCCCCGCCCGGCGGGCTATGCGAGCTGCAGCCAGCTTAGCTCGGCGGCCATAAACTCGCGGTCGATGTCGTCGAGCACCGCAACCGGCTCGCTGGCTACCGGCGCGGCTGCCGGGGCCTGTACCTCGTCGGCTTCGCCCTCCGGCTCCGCTGTCGTCCCTAGTATCATCTCAGCGGCGCGCTGGGCTTTGCTGGCGGCCTGTACCACAAGCCTCTTATCATTCTTCAACCGTTCCAGCCAGTTCTGAATGTAGGCCACGGCGTTTTCTTCGGTCTGCTCGGTAGCAATGCCGGCCGCCGCGCTCAGAAAGGATGCGCCCATTTCAGCGGTCAGCTCCTCGCGGGCGTAGCTGCTGCTCTGCTTTCCCTCGCCAGCGGTCAGGTCGGCGCGGTCAAGGCGGCTCTGGTGGCCGGTGCTGTGCGTCAGTTCGTGAAACAGGGTCTGATAGTAGCCCTCCGACGTGGTGAAGGTTTCCGGCTTGGGCATGTTCACAAAGTCCAGCGCCGGCGAATAGTAGGCCCGCTGGTGCAGGTACTGAATGGCGGGCTTGCCGTCCCACGCCTCCACGATGCCTTCGGCCACTTCGCTGGGGGTGAACTCCTGCTTGGTTACCTCGGGCAGATTGAACTCGATGCCCTCAATGTCTTCCACTGAAAACACGGTGTAATACTTCAGGAAGGGCGTTTTCTCTTCCTTGCCGGTTTCCTTGTTCTCGCGCTTGCTGATGTTGTAATACACTACCTGATGGCCTTTGGCCCCTTTTCTCACGTTGCCGCCTAGCGCCAGCGCCTGCTTGAATGTCATGAAGAAGGAGGGCTCCGCTGAAATGCAGCAGAAACAGGTTGATTCCGCTGTACACGCGGCCGGTGGCGTAGTTGCGGGGCAGGCCATACACCGCGTTCCACGGCTTGCGCCACGGAATGATGCCGCCTTCCAGCGCCGAAATAATCCGGTCCGTCACAATCTGGTACACGTCGGGCCGGGTTGCGGCTGCTTTGGTGGCTTTCTTGGCGGCAGGCTTGCTGGTCTTTTTCATGGCTAAAAGGCTGTTGTTCCGTTCGTTTGTTATACTTATTAAACGGCAGCGGCACACAATTAGTTGCACTTTATGCGATTATAATTCGTATTTTATACAAGTTATTTTCTTTCTTATAGTCCCTCTATCTCCGCCTTTTTTCCCCACCGCCCCTAATTCCGCTTGGCCACGAAATGGCAGAAGACTTATCCGCGCTCTGCTGGGAGTGGGGCGGCTTTTTCAGCCGGCTGGCTCACAGCTCCGACTCTCTTTTCAATGGAAGAGGCCATCAGGCGGAGCCACCGGCCTGCGGTCGATGTAGCGCAGCACAGTCGTCGGCAGCCCGGCGGCTCCGTCTGATGGCCTGTGCGACGGCCTTTTGCGTGAGGGATGGCAGGGTTTAGTCCGCAGGACCGTAGGCGCAGCCGCAGCTCCGAACAGCCCGGCCCGAAGGGACACGCCCCAATTTCTGTATTGTGTAAATTTTTTTACCTTATCCAGAAATTTTACGTATCTTTACTTAAGACCTGTAACCCGTGCCCTCGCGCCGCTTTTTGCTAGACATTATGCTTATTGACTATGGAGATACTTACTAAGAAAACATTGAGAGACTATGGAAATACCCAACACCCTGATGTAGCCCAAGCCCTGCTGGAGTGGTTCGAGATGGCCGAGGCGGCTGAGTGGCAGACAGCCGCTGATGTACCCGCTCGCTACGTCGGCAACAACCGCTACGTGTTCAATATTCTGGGCAACCGCTTCCGCCTGATTGTCCGCATCTTTTTCCCGGCTTACCAGGTGTACGTCCGCTTCGTGGGCACCCACGCTGAGTACGACCGCATCCCCGACACTTCGACGGTCTGAGCCACCTTCTTCTATCCCAATCATTCACCCCACACGCACAATGGCACTCATCCTGCACACTGAAAAGGAGTATCAGGCCGCTATGACGCGGCTTGAATACCTCATCGACAACGAGCCCGGCAACCTGGACGAAATCAAGTCCCTCGGTCGCGCCGCGAACGAATACGAAAACGACCATGGCCACCGTCCCATCTCGCCCACCTCGCTGGTCGGCATGCTGGAGCGGGAGATGGTAGCGCGCCGCCTGAAAAAGCAGGATATGGCTGCCCTGCTCGGCATTGCAAACAGCCGACTGAGCGAAGTTCTCAACGGCAAGCGCGCCATCAACCTGGACCTAGCCAAGCGCCTTTACCAAAAGCTGGGTATCTCTGCCGAACTTATCTTGGAATACGCGTAGCTGCCCCGCGGGCTTTAGGTGTATTCCAGCAGACAACACTATACCAAGTCCGGCAGGGCGTTAGCCGCTGGCCGGCGGAAATAATTCGTGATGAATCTTACGGCTGAGCAGTCTGCCATCCTGGCTTCCCGTGGCCATTTGAAAATCAACGCCGTTGCCGGGAGTGGTAAAACCACTACGATGGTCGAATATGCCCGCGCCCAACCGGCAACGGCCCGCATCCTGTACCTCGCCTTCAACAAGACGGTGCGGCAGGAGGCCATTCGCAAGTTTCAGGCAGCTGGCTTACCGAACGTGGTGGTAGAAACAGCGCATTCCTTGGCCTACCGCTACGTGGTGCGCGGCAGCCGCTACCAACTCAACAACAAAGGGTATCGGGCGCACGAGCTGGTAGAAATGCTCAAGCTGCCCCGGGGCACCGGGCAGGAGCGCCACCAGGAGTATGTGCTGGCCAACCACATTGCCAAGTTCGTGACCTATTTCTGCAACAGCGACCAGGCGCAGGTGCAACGGCTCGATTACCTGTCCACGCTAATCGACCCGAAGGCTCGGGAATTTGTCGGCAAGCACTACGCTACTATCGAGCGAAGCTGCCGGGAATTGCTGGCCCGCATGGACCGCGGTGAAATTGCTATTACCCATGACTTCTACCTGAAGAAATTTCAGTTGAGCCACACCCTGCTGCCGGCTGATGTTATCCTGTTCGATGAGGGCCAGGACGCCTCCGGGGCCATGCTGGATATCTTCTTCCGTCAACCCGCTACTAAGGTGATTGTCGGGGATACCCATCAGCAGATTTACGGCTGGCGGCACGCGGTCAACTCGCTGGAAAGAACGGATTATCCCAGCCTGCAGCTAAGTACCAGCTTCCGGTTTGGACCTCCCATCGCCAAACTGGCCTCACACGTTCTGAGCTGGAAAACGCAACTGGGCGCGGGTCCCCAACTCGTGGTGACGGGTGCCGCGCAGGAAGCGCCAAGCGAGGGAACTACTCGCGCCGTAATTGGCCGCACCAACCTGGGGTTGCTGCTCAAGGCTATTGAGTACGTTAAGGAGCACCGGCAGCAGCTGCGTCGGGTGTACTTCGAGGGCAACATTAACTCCTACACCTACGCGGGGGAGGGCGCGAGCTTAACGGATGTACTGGCCCTCTATAACGGCCGTAGCGAGGCCATTAAAGACCCGTTGATTCGCAAAATGGCCAATCTGGATGAATTGGCCGACTACGCCGAGCAGACCGAGGATGGGCAGCTGCAGATGCTCATCACCATCGTGGAGGATTACGGCAACGACGTTATCGACCTTATCAAAGAGTTGAAGCGCCTGCACGTTGCTGATGGTGCCCGCGACCAGGCGCAACTCTACTTCTCCACGGTACACCGCTGCAAGGGCTTGGAGTACGACCAAGTGCAGCTCACCCCGGATTTTATCACGCAGGCCACCGTTGACAAGCTGGAAGAGGAATTTGCAGCCAAGCCCCGGAGACGGGCGTCAGGGCCCGTGTATTCGAGGAAATCAACCTGCTTTACGTCGCCCTGACGCGGGCCAAGGCCCGGGTACATGTACCGTCTGATTGCCTTCCCGATGGATTTGAGCCCCACGCGGCCGTGCAGGGCTTCCACGGTACAGGCGGCACGGTCCTGCTCGCAGCACCTGCAGCGGCTCCTGCTCATAGAAGAGAATGGGTGGAGTATACTCCCGCCCAGGTTACTTTGGACCCTCGCTTTGCCTCACTGCAACAGAAGCTGGACGCAAGCAGCAAATCACCAAATGGTTAATTGCTCCCCAAAGTCCAAAAGCTCATCTGCCAGCGCGCAGGAGATGCGGTGACGGACTTTCTCCAATTCACGGACGCCGCGTCTTAAGATGACGGTGAAGCGTCTTTTCTTAGCTGTACTATGAATGGAAACGACCTACTCCATGCCCATATTACTCCGCTTCTGCAACTTGTAGCATCTACTTCACTCTGGGTGCATCCCAAGGTAATTGAAGCCCTGCGCCAGGAAGACGGCAACGATACAGCCCGGTGGTTTCGCAACGTGCGCCGGGCCCGGACGAAAAATAACGAGACGGTCCGCGCTTTCGCCGATGGCAATTACTTGGATGATAACTCCAAAGCAAATATTGCCATCAAAACGGCGCTTGGTTACCGTACCAAAACGGAGGAAATCAAGAAGTTTCATACCTGCCACATCTACGACGAGCAGGGCGAAGCATATGACCCGCTGTATTACTGTGCACTGCCAAATTTGGTGCTCATTCCGAGTGCCATTCACAGTCTCGCGGACCATTTCCCAGAGTGTAAACAGATACTGAAGTACCGGGCTTACCAGCTGTACGGGTTCTACCGGGGCGCAATCCCACCCAAGCCCACTGACTACGACCAACTGGAATGGCATCCGTTTGTAGGCAGCACTGAGCGGGCACTGAAGTCTGTTAAAATGCGAGGAAGTTCTTTACAACCGAAATCCGCGCTTGCCTAAGCCTTGTATCCGCAAAATCTATTAAAACCATCACCCCTGCTATCCATGCCGCGCATCATCTTTTTCAATACCGGCTGGATGGATTCTTACGCGGGCAACCACCGGAACCTCGACACCATCACGGGAGGCGGGGCCCATACCAGGGAGCAAGGGTGGGAAGGAGGGTGGTGGCAGCTACATCGTGGGTTGGTATAAGAACGCAACGTTATTCCGCACGGAACAGCCGCGCCCAGCTAACTCCCGTCACCTGTGGCAGGACCACCTGATGGAGTTCTATAGGGGTAGCACAAGAGTAGGAGCAGAAAGTATCGGTAGGGAAAAACTGCGTGGGCGGCTGTTTCAGAATACGGACATTTTACTGAACAAGCCAGCCTCATTAACCTGTGGGCGCCCTATTTTGAAGGGTGAATGTGTCCATCGTAAGCAATCCGCTTAACCTTTGGACTAAGCTTTTAACCAAGGCCAGGTTTTCAGGCTGGGCCGGCGGGCGCGGGGGCGGGCCTGGTTTGGGTGCGGGCAACAGGGGCGGCCAGCAGCAGCCGGGTGGGCAGGCCGGTGCTCATGGCGCGGTCGGCCCGTCGGTGTAGGTGGGGTTGTTGGCTACCAGCACCAGGCTGTCGCGCTTCGGGAAATAGTCGAAGTCGAAAGCACTGCGCTGCAACGCGCCGGCCGGGTTTTTGGCCCGGTAGATGTGCTTTATGTGCACCATGTACACGTCGTGGCTGGTGAGCTTCCATTTGGCCAGGGCCAGGGTATCACGCAGCAGGGCAGCATAGTCCAGCGGTTGGGCTCGGGCCAAGTGATGCGCCCGGCCCTCATGACTCTGGTATTCTTCCGGGTCGACCGTTGGCATGGGTCTTTTGGGTAATCAGCTACCCTTTAAAAACACCCCGCGAAACGGTTATGCGGGGTGTTTTTGAGGCGATTTGGGTGAACTTTCGCTTACACCGATACCCAATCGTGGCGACCACCAGCTTTAGGACAGCCGTCACGGTCAGGAGCATTACTAGTGCCTTTGTTGCTCTCGGCTCCGCACTTTTTGCAGCGCCAGTAAACGTAAAAAAGTTCCTGTATCATCTTCATGGTGCTTGGTGCGTAATGTCGCCACGTTTGGTTGGTAAGGCCCGTTTTTTAGCGTGGGTGCTGGTCTCCACGGAGAGTTGGTGGGCTTGAGGTTGGCGCGCTTTCCTATTTTAACCCTCAACAACTTCCCAAACCTATCGCTCCCCCCCCTCCAAAGTTATGTGTAGTTAAACAAATTGGCAAAACCTCCGACTCGGAAGCCAAACAGCTTGAATGCTACTGATAAGGCATAAATGTGCCATAAGAGTAGCGAGGGTCGATAGTTTTACAAGCCCCTTAATACAATCGGAAGAAAATAGCCAAAACGAACGTCTGGTACGCCGACGATGAAGCCAACGTGGACTTTGTGCAGCAGGTGCAAGCCTACATTGCCAGGGGCGGGATACTTTCCCTCCAGCTACCCGAAATAAAGGCCAGTCGCCCAGGCAGCCCGACGTACTCAAACGGCTAGCCATCGAGCAAAAGGCTATTGAAACAACGTGGGACTACTATCAAAAGCTAGGGTACGACATAGAGTCCGTAGAAGCCGCGAAGGTCGGGTGGGACCTGACCGCTACCAACGGAAATGTCAGACTGAAGCTGGAGGTGAAAGGGCTATCCGGAACCGCCATTGCCGCCGAGCTGACGGCCAACGAGTACAGCAGTCTGTTGGCAGATAGCCCCAACTATCGGGTGTGCATGGTAACAAATGCGCTTACCAAGCCCCTGCTGCACATTTTCTCTTATTCTAAAACCGTTGACCTTTGGGTGAGTGAGGAAGGCCTTGAGTTGTCATTTGAAAAAGTCACCAGCGCCCGGGTGTTTGCGGGGTAGTCGGCCGAAACCGCCGCACTCACCGCGTGATTTCCGTATTCCGCGCCGGCGTGGCCACCTCCTGACTTTTGCTTAGCTCGCGCCGCTCGGCCCGGTCGCTGCTGTGCTCCACAACGTGGCTACCGGGCTGCTCTGCCACTGCGTCCAGCGTGTGGCTAATCCGGCTAAGCTCCGGCTGGTCGGTGCGGTAAGTGACTTTCATTTCCGAGTGGCGGATACCATCGTTAGCGGTGGTGCTCTGAATGTCGCCGGCTTTGGCTCCGCTGCCGATAACCGCGGCCTGTACGGCCTCGGCCTGGCCCCGCTCGCCTGGGGTAATGGCGGGCTCATCCACTTTGATGATTACTTGCTTTTCGCTGCTTAGCGCATTAGCCGTAGATTCCAGCGGCGGTTTATCAGCCACATCCAGGCTACGGTCCCGGTTGTGGGGCTGAATGGGAGCAACTTCGGCTGCCGCCTGGCGCGCTGCCTGGTTGGCTTCGCTCTCCGCTACCCGCACACCAGCATACTGCTCCCGCCCAGCCTCGGCGCGGGCGTTGGTATTCGTCACAATGGCGTGAATGATGGCAATATCGGGCTGGTCGTTGCGGTAGGTCATGTCGAACTCCGCCCGCCGGATGCCCTGCTCATCCACGGTGCTGCGAATCTCACTCGTCCGCATCGAGTAGCCGGAATTATCCAGAATTTCCTTCCAGGCTTCGGCGCGGCCGGTGGTGTTGGGCTCCAACTCATCGATTTGCCAGGTTGCTACCTTCACCTCCGCCTGGGCTACCGGCAGGTCGGCTGCCGCCGGGCGCGCCGCGAAGCGGGCCTGGTCGCGTAGCTCAGCCTGCTCGGCCTCATCAACTTTGCGGCCGGTAGGAGGGGGGTTATCGTTGATGTACTCCTTTAGCAGCACTAGGCCCGCATCACGGGCGTGCACGAACTGCGCCGTGTGCGCTGCCGCTTCCTGCTCGGTTCGGTAAGAGCGGAACGGCTGCTCCGCATCCTGGCGGCCGGCGTCAGCGACTGCCCCTCCCATCATTGCCTGATTGAAGCGACGGTCCTCCTCCTGCTGCTCGGCCTGGCTTTCGGGGCTGTTGTCGTCTGCCCGCTGCTGCCGCTGCCGCTCGTCGTACTGGCGGCGGGTTTCCTGCTCGGCGCGCTCCATCGCGGCGGAGCGGGCGTACTCTGCCTGTCGCTGCTGCTCGCGCTGGTCACGCTCGGCGGCGCGCTGCTGCTCGTCCAGCTGCGCCTGGGCGCGGATTTGCTCGGCGCTCAGGCCTTGCGCCGTTAGCTCCAGCTCCCGGTTCCAGTCTTTGGCCTGCGGATAATCGACCCGAATGAAAGTCTCCTGGCCGCGCTCCTGCTCAGGCCGCAGCTGCTCCCGCTGGCGATACAGCTCCTGGCTGATTACTTCGAGCTGGGCGGTATCGGCCTTGGCCACCGACAGGCGCAGAACGGTTTCCCGCTCGGTGCTGCGCTGCACTTCCAGCTCAATGGTAGGGCCGGCTTCCTGGGTGCCGTTCATCCGGGCTACCCGCTCGGTCAGCTGCTGCACCTGGGCTGCCCCGCTCTCGGCGCTGTCGTGGCGGTAGCTCACTTTCAGGGCCGTGTGGTACTTGTCCGACGTGGCATGCCATTCCACTGGTCGACTGGCTTCTTTGTATGCTTCCTGGTCGGCTACGGGAACCAGCGGGCGGGCCGGGTGCAGCTCGTTCATGTAGTTCATGTTGAACTGCCGCCCGCCGGCGTCGCGGTCATTGGCCAGCACGATTTCCTTGGGCTCCTGCTTGTCAATCACCCGCTGAATCAGGGCCACCTGCGCTTCGGTGGGCGTGCCGCTGGTAGCCACGTAAAGCGTGTTCCGGGGGGCCTGCGCGTGCTTCAGCTGGTAGTGAGAGAGGGAGTCAATGGCCGATTCGGACACGACCACCCGCTCGACCGGCGTATCCTTACCCTGGGTGGGGTGCGATACCCAGATGCCGTTTTTGGGCAGCGGCAGCAGGTTTTTGTAGTGCTCGTTCTTCTGCTCGACGCTGGCCAAGCCCTGCTCGTTGTAGAGCGGGAAAGCGGTGTTCTTGTGCTCGTTCTGCTGCGCGGTGAAGATGCGCCCCTGAAAGGCCGGGCTGTCAATCGTGCTATCGGTAATACTCCGGCTGTGCAGGTAGCTGCGGTCGGTTAGCTCCTTATTCACGCCCAGCACCTCGGCAATGAGGCGCGTTTTGCGGTCTTCCTGCTGCTGGCGCTCATGGTCGGGGTCGCCCACGGGCAGGGCATTGAGTCGGCTCACCTCCAACGGGGCGGTGTAGACACGGGCTGGGACAGGCCCGTCATGCAGATACTCGCGTAGCTGCTGGCGAACCTGCCCCAAATTCAATCCGTGGCCGTTGCCGCCCCGGGTTTTCGCGAAATCAATAACGCTGCCCTTGTCCCGGTCGTCGCCGGTGTTCAGGTATACCTGGTGGTCGGCCTTGCGGGTGACAATGAGCACTTCCCCGTCTTTTTCGAGCTGGTGCCAGTCGCCGCGCTTGCCTTCCTTCCTGACTTGGTAGCCTTGCCGCTCGGCGTAGTCTACGAGGTCGATGTCACGCTTGAACCGGTCAAGCTCGGTGGGGTCGTTTTCTCGAATAGGGGCATTCATCGCGGGGAGCTTACAAGTGGTCGTTGATGACCAGTAGCTCCGGGCGGGGAAGGGCAGACGGGAATGAGTCCGCCTGGCTACCCAGAAAACTATCCGGTCGAGGTTACGGGGCTGGGGCTGCCGATGCGCCGGCGGCGTGCTCGGTGCCGGGCAGGGGAGGGGTGCCGCTGTCGAAGCACTTCAACTGCTTCTGGAAAGTGGTCAGGGCCTCCTGGCTGGGAAATAGAAAGCGCGGGCTCTCGCTGTTGGGCGGAATCCTGATTAGCTCAGTGGCCACGTCGAGGTTGCGGAGCAAGCGCTGCAGCAGGCGGGGCTCTTCGCGCTTCAGGGAGTTGTTTTTTAGTCCTACAATACTGGTGTAGGGCAGCTCATGCTGCTCGCAGAACGATTTCAGCTCCCCTTTAGGAAGCATCAGCAGGCGGAATTGGGCATAGCGTAAAACGTCGGCATAAGGGACGGTGAGATTTAGGTCGGGAAAGCCCAAGGGGGCCGAAATGTGTGCAGATGGTACCATGCAAGAGGTGGCTTTGTGAGGGTGAACAGGTGTGCTAGTAGACCTAACGAGAGGCATAATCTACAAAGACACGAATTCAAGCCATTCGCTGCAAATGGCTAATACAAAACCCGCAATGGTACCCCGCGCTCCGGTAGCAGCTCAACAGCAGTTGGCTCGGCCTAAACGCGGTTGCCCATCCCTAACGAAGAAACTTATCAGAAGTTTTACAGAATATTAAAAGAATCATTTTAGAAATCTTTCAGAACTCTTTCAGAACACAAACCGTAAGCAGGGCTCATATGAAAATGGCCTTTATCGTTGTGTTCACCTTGTTTTTACTGTTTGCCCTGTCCGGCTTGGCCTGGCGGCGCATCAAGAGTAAGAGCAAGCCGGCTGACCTCGTGGCCAAGAGCAACCACCACTCGGTGTGGTCTTTTCATTATGGCCCCGCAACTATTCTACCTTCCCGGGAGGTAGTCGCGCCAAGTCCGCCGCCGGCTACCGGCAATGCGCTGGCCCGGCTCATGCCCGACGAGGACCAGCGGGTACAGCAAGAGCAGGCCCGGGCCGCAGCGGCAGCTGACAGCGAAGCGACCAAGAACCGCACCGCTGAACAGGCGCAACAGCCAGACACGCCGGGGCTGGCTTCCGGCAAAGATGCCGCAGCGGCCCCGCTGCAGTCCTCGCGCCACGCGCCCGGCGCAAAGGTGAATGTGCTGGATATACTCGGCACTGATAGGCCTGCGCCCACAGTAGCACCGGCCACAGCCGAAGCGGCGACAGTTGCCGACAGCGAACCGGCCGAGCCAGAAGCGGCCAGGGAAGCCACCGTGCCCCAGGCCATCTACAGCAACCCGCTCACGGAAGCCACGCGCACCAAGAATGATGAGGCCAACCGCAAAGCCGCCGCAGAGCTGAGAAAAAGCAACCGGGCGGCCCTCCGCAACGGCACCGATAGCCAGAAAGCCGCCCTGACCGCCCTCATCAAGGAAGGCTCCGCCTAGCCATGCATCCCTCCGGCACTACACCTTATTTCCGCGCTCTTTCTGCCCTGCTTTTCGGGCGATAAGCGCCCTGCTTCCTTCCCCTTTTTTTCTTACTCCTATGCTCAACAAACCCCTCAATCTGGCGGCAAACCTGGTGGTAGCCGGCAAAGCCTACCAACCTTCCAAGCTGGAGCAGCGCGGCTACGCGCTGCTGACGGTGCTGGCCCTCTCCACCGGCGCGGCGCGGGCGCAAAGCGCCGAAGCGGCCCTCACCCAGGTCAAGGAAAAGGTGATTGGCATCGTGCAGGTCATCTTCGCAATCATCCTGATTATCGGCCTGATTCGGGTGGTAATGAAGTTTATCCAGGGCTCACCCGACGCGCTGGGCTCCTTAGGCTGGCTGGTGGGCGGGGTGCTGCTTTGGTTCGGCTTCCAGCTCTTCAAGGACGATTTGGTCAGCGCCGTGGGTGGCAGCGACGGGGGTGGTATCACCGACTAGGCCGCTGCTATGCGTTCCTACAAATCCATTGAGCGCCCCGCGCAGGTGCTGGGCATGAACCTGCAGGACCTGGGGCTGCTGGTGGGCCTGTTCATCGGCTCCGTGCTGCTGCTGGGCTTCCTGGGCATGGCCGTCAAGATTCCGCGCATGGTCTATCTGGTGGTCATCCTCACGGAAGTGGGCCTGATTCTGAGCCTGCGCTACCTCACCCGCACGCAAGCTCCCGGCTTCCTGATGGGCTGGCTCTCCTACACCTTCATCCAGCCCCGCCGCCTGGCGGTGGGCTCCCTTCCCATTCCCACTCTTCATGGCAAAAAAACCAAAAACGGCCGCGTTTGACGCCGTGATGCCCGTGCACAGCTTCGAGGGCGACAAGGTGGTCTTCAAAGATGGTCGCGTCGCGGTGGGCTTCGCTATTGAGCCGGCCGAGATGGAAAGCTGGACGGTGGATGACTACGAGGCCTTCCAGACCGCGCTGGTGGGCGTGCTGCGGCCCCTGCCCGTGGGCACCATTGCGCAGAAAACCGACATCTACTACGACCGGCCCTACCGCGAGGATAAAACCCAGCAGACCTACTTCGAGGGCAAGATGAACAAGCACTTCTTCGAGCGGCTGGTGCTGTTTCAGAAGTCCTACCTATTTCTCTCCTTCGCCCCGGTGGCCGTGAAAGCGCCCCGCACCAACGCCGTGAATGCCTTGGTGGCCCGCGCCGGCGAAGCGCTGATGAAAAACCCCTTCGCGCAACTCGTTCAGACCCTCGAATTGGCCGAGGCCAGCGCCGTAGAATTCGTGCAGGGCATCAAGAACCTGGGCGGCGTTGCGTTTGAGCGCCTCGGCGGGAGGGAGATGCACCAGCTTTACCTGCAGTATTTCAACCTCAGCTTTGATGGCCAGCCTACCCGGCAGGAGCGTGAGATTGGCAACGACATGGGCGCGCTCAGCGTGGGCGAGCACCGGGTAAACATTCTCTCGATGGTGGGTCAGGGCAGCGAGGCCCACCCGGCGGTGAAGAACAGCTACGGCGTCACCGCGCCCATGCTCTACCCGCTCACCCACGTCCTGCAGTGCCCGCACATTCTGACGCAGGCGCTGCTGGTTCAGGATACCCGCGCCGAGCTTAGCTCGCTGGATACCGACCGCAAGCTCAATGCCTCGCTCTCGTTTCTCTCCACGCAGGACAATGCGCTGCGGGCGGCGGAGGTTGAGGAATTTACCGCCGAGGTGCGGGCCGAAAACAAGCAGATTGTGGGCCTGCACCTCTCCCTGCTACTGTGGGATACCAACGACACCAGCCGCCGGGAAAACGTGGAGCGGGCCACGGCCGCCTTTCGATACATGTTCGGTACCGAGAGCGTGGTGGAAAGCTACCTGGCCCTGCCCGTGTTCTTCGGCCTGCTGCCCGGCAACGCCTACCAAGTGCCGGACCGCTGGCTGACCTGCTCGTCGGACCGGGGCGCGTGCTACACCCACTGGACGGCCACCTACAAAACCGACCCGGTGGGCGAGTACCTCACCGACAGGTTCCGCAATCTGGTGCAGGTAAACCTCTTCAACACGGCCCTGGACAATCAGAACGCCATTGTCATCGGCCCTTCTGGCTCGGGCAAGAGCTACACCTTCGGCAACCTGATTGTGCAGCGCTTCGAGAAGGGTGCCCGGCAAATCATCATGGACGTGGGCGGCACCTACCGCAACGTGCTGCAGTCGCTCAACGGCGAGGACTTCGATAACACCTACTTCGAGTACGACCCGCAGCGGCCCATCGAGTTCAACCCCTTTGTGGTGCCCCGCGACGCTTCGGGCAAGTGGCTCTACAACGACGAGAAAACCAACTTCCACCTGGCCCTGCTCGCCGCCCTGTGGAAGGGCGGCAAGGATACCGGGCTGGACAAGTCGGAGCGCACCATCCTATCGCGCTTTCTGATTGAGTACTACGCCTGCCTGAACGAAAGTGACCGTCTGAACCAGAAGGACGAGGAGTTTCCCGGCATGGAAAGCTTCTACCGCTTCGTGGAGCAGTTCGACCACGAGATGCAGAAGCCCGTGGCCGTGCCCGGCGACGGGGTGGAGCCCGACCCGCTGGACGGGGCCCGCCGGCAGTACCAGAAAAACCTGAAGTACATCGACATGCACCAGTTCTTCCTGGTGCTGGGCCAGTACATCACCGGCGGCCGCTACGAGCGGGTGCTCAACGCCAAGCGCGACGTGGACTTGTCGGAGTACCGGCTCATCTGCTTTGACTTGGCCAAGGTGCAAGCCGACCCCGACCTCTACCCGGTGGTGGCCATGCTCATCACCGAGCTAAGCCTGGACCTGTTCCGCAAGTTTCCCGACGACATCAAGTACATCGCCCTGGACGAGGCCTGGACCATGCTCTCGGGCGTGCTCTCGGAGTTCATCGAGTCGATGTACCGCACCATCCGCAAAACCAACGGCTCGGTCACCATCATCACCCAGGGCATCACCGAGATTACCAGCAGCAAAATCGGGCCGGCCATCATCAACAACTCGGCCACCAAGATTATCCTGCGCCACGTCAACCCCGACTCGCTGGCCCAGCTGCAGGCCCCGCTGGGCCTGACCGGCCACGAGATGGATTTGATTAAGTCGGTGCGCTCCACCGAGGCGCTGCGCGAGATATTCATCAAGCAGGGCGCGAAGGGCAAGATATTCGGGGTGGAGGCCTCGCCGCAGCTCGACGCCATCCTGACCTCCAAGCCCGTGGAGCGCAACTACCTCAACAAGCTGGTCAAGTTCTATCAGCAGACCAACCTGAAGCCGGTGCTCGACCGAAACGGCCGGCCGAAGCTGGACGCCGAGGGCAACACGCAATACGAGCCCGTGAAGGTGCAGCGGCTGGACTACGCCGTTGACCAGTTTGTGGAGGATAAACAGGCCCGCAAGGGCGTCCTGGCCCAATGAGCAGCCTGTACCTAATGGTCGCCTACGGGGCCGACCCGGGCTTTCTGAGCGCCTGCGACCAGACCCTGCAAATCGTGCTGCGCGCCTGCCGCTACATCACGCCCACCTTCATGCTCATTGCCCTGCTCTACACCATCGGGCGCGGCTTTATCTCGGGCAACGGGCTGGCCATGGACTGGGGCCCCATCATCAAGGCAGTATGGATATTCTTCCTGCTCTTCTTCTATAAGGAGCTGATTGACACGCTTAGCTCGGGCATTGCCGGGTTCACCCGCATGTTTGCCACCCCAGACGGCTCCACGGCCGCTTCGGCACTGGGCGCGACCATCAGCACCTCGGAAACGCTCTCGCAGAAAACGGTGGTGGAGCAAGGGGCGCAGGAAATAGCCAACCTGCTCAAAACCATCACCTCGTTCAGCCTGACCAACATTCTGCTGCAGCTGGTGACCGGGGAAGTGGTGCTGCTGATTCGGCAAATCATGCAGTTCATCCAGCAGTTCATTCTGGGATTCCTGTTCGTGTGCGGCCCCATTTCCCTGTGCCTGTCGGTGGTGCCGGCCTTTGGCCAGCTGGCCATCAAGTGGCTGCAGAACTTCCTGGCCGTGCAGTTCTGGGGGCTCTCGTTCGCCCTACTGGATTTGCTCTACACCTTCTACACGGCTTCCAACACCACGTTTGGCGGGGTTTTCTCCGCCCCGGTGGCGGCGGAGTCGGATACCCGCCAGCTGATTGTCTCGGTGGCTTTCATCATGCTCTACCTCATGGTGCCTTACCTGACGAGCCTGTTTATCGGCTCCTCGGCCGCGCAAGGGTTCGTGGGCTCCGTGGTGGGCATGGCCACTTCGGCGGCAGCGGCGGCGGCCGGTGTTTCGGCTGGCATGGCCGGCGGCGGCCACGGCGTGTCCGGGGCCATCGGCCGGGCCATGAGCAGCAGCAGCTCCTCGGGCGGGGGCAGCTCCGGCGGGGGCAATAGTGGGGGTGGCGGCTCAGCCGACCCTAGCCCGGCCCCAAGCGGCGGCAGCTCGGCCTCGGCGGGCCTGCCCTCCATTACCATGTCCGATGCCCTCAATCCTTCCTACCGGCAACGGCCTTCCGGGCTGTGGACGGCCTAACCAATCCCCTCCTTTCCGATGAACTATCCCACCCGCTACCTGGCCCTGCTGACCCTGGGCCTGGC
Source organism: Hymenobacter sp. 102 (assembly GCF_049949205.1). Lineage (NCBI taxonomy): Bacteria > Pseudomonadati > Bacteroidota > Cytophagia > Cytophagales > Hymenobacteraceae > Hymenobacter > Hymenobacter sp. 102. The sequence continues at coordinate 4,999,511 of NZ_CP188172.1, read as the reverse complement.
CACTGCCTGTCAATCCAAAGAAGAAAAAGCCAACGCGGCCCTCGCCGACGCGCTAGAAGCGCAAGCGGAAAGCCCCGCTGAGCAGGCCCGTATGGCGGCGCAAAAAGCGGCTTACGCGCTGCCCCCGGCCCGGCCGGCCTCGGCGGTTGACGTGCGGGCCGGCGTGGAGCAGCTGCTGCCGGCCGAAGGCTACCTGGAGCTGGTGTCGGTGAAGGGGCAGGCCCTGCAGCCCATCACGCTCGGCCTGCCCCCTATGTGGCGCATCGGGGTGAAGCCGGGCTACCCCAAAGTAGGCCCCGGCTACAAGATTCCGTTCGAGGCGGTGCTGCGCTGGAAGCCCACGGGCTACGTGGAGACCAAGCCCAAATCGGCCTTGCTGGTGCTGCAGACGCCAAAAGACTCGCTGATGCGCTTCTACATCTCGGAGATGAGCGTGGGCAGCAAGGTCGTGCAGGTGCGGCCCGGGAGCCCATCACGGTGCAGGGGTGCTCTACACCTACCTCGACCGGGATAATGCGCAGCGGCTGCTGGTGTACCCCTACCAAGAAAAGCAAGTGTATCTGCCCCTGGCCAACTAAGGGCAGTGGGGAAGAAAGCCCCGGCCTTAAAAACCTCCTCTCGTTGACTTAATCAGCCTTTTTAATGGACTCCGCCAAAAACCTAAGTACCTCATTCTCCACCATGCGCAACCTGGCGATGGGGAGCGTCCTGGCCCTGCTGCTCGTGTCGCTGGCGGCGGGCTTTCTGGTGTACCGCGCCTACGAGAACAGCGGCCGGCGCGTGTACGTGGTAGGCCAAACCGGCTCGGTGGCCGCCCTCTCCGCGCCCAGCACCGAAACCCACACGCCCTATGAGGCCCGCAACCTGGTGCGCAACTTCATGCAGACCATGTTCGGCCACGACCAATACACCTACAAAACCAATCTGGACGCGGCCCTGCCCCTGATTGAGGGCCGCGGCGGCCGGCGCATCTACGACGGCTTCACGCGGGGCCAGGTGCTGCAGAACTACGAGCGGTACGCCGCCCGCAACGTGGTAACAGTCGACAGCGTGAGCATCGACATGAACCACCGCCCCTGGTCGGGCCGGGTGTATATCAAGCAGCGCATCTTCATCGGGGGTGAGCAGAAAGAGCCCCTGCCGCTGGCTGCCAAGTTCAACCTGACGGAAACCAACCGCTCCGATGCCAACCCCTACGGGATGCTCATCACCAACTTCGACTACATCCCCTACAACCCGCAGGTGTCGCGGGAGGAGATACAGGCACTGAAGGAGCAGGAAGCCGACCGGCAGCGGGCCCTGCTGGAAGCCCAGCGCAGCGCCGGGGCCCTGGCTCCGGCAGCCGGCGACGCGCCCGCCCCGGCAGCAACTCCGGTTACACCCGCCGCCCCCGCAGCGGGCAACTAATCCTATCCTTTCTCCAAGCGCATCGCACTATGTTTTCCAAGCTTTTGCTGGCCTTGAGCCTGCCCCTGCTGCTGGCGTCGGCCACGTCAGCCCAATCCTCCACGGCCGTGCTGCGGCCCGCCGCGGCACCACCGGCGGCCCCGGCGCTGCTGGACGTGGCCGTGTCCGACAGCTCCACTACTTACCTCGTTTTCGGCGGCCCCGTGTCGCTGGTCGACGTGGGCATGGCCAACAACTACCTGGTGAAGATTGAAGCTAACGCCGTGTTCGTGCGCGCCCGCCGCAAGTCCGCGCCGCCCACGCCCATCCTCATCCGCTACGGCTCCAAGTACTGGATGGGCCGCCTCGTGTACGTGAACCGGCCGGTGCTGCAGCTCTACGACTTTCAGAAAGACGGTGCGCTGAGCGTGAGCGGCGGCAGCAGCGAGGGCACGGCGGCCGGCGCGGCCCCGGAGAATGAGTTAGCCCTAGACAAGGAGCGGGAGAAGAAAGCGGCCGTGGAGGGCAAGCTCAGCCAGCTGCGCAAAACGCGGGAAGAGCACCAGGCCGTGGCCGTCGTCGACAACGACCTAGTACTGTCGCTGGCCAACGTGCGCAACGACAAGGATTTTACCTACCTGCGCTTCAAGGTCATCAACCACTCGGCCATTGACTACAACGTCGATTTCACCGACTTCCAGCTGGTGGAAAACGCCCATAAGAAGTTTCTGGCCCGCAAGAAGAACGAAGCGCGCCGGCCGCTGGCTCCCTCGGGCGGCTTAGCCAACCAAGTGGTTACGGGCCGCACCACCGGCTATCTAACCTATGCTATTCCGCTCTACGCGGCCACCGACCGGGGCTACCTGGAAGTGACCCTGCGAGAGCTGAACGGGGCGCGGGTTCTGGTGCTGCCAGTGCCTTCGCGGGTCATCAATCGAGCCTCTACCATCTAACGCCGCTGCTATGGAACCCGCAAATCCCCACACCCAACCCCCAGCCATGGGCTCCGCGCCGCACGACGACGCGGAGCACTTCGGCCCGCAGCGGCCTGCCCCCGCCGGCCAGCCCAAGGCCACGCCGCTGGAAACGCTGCGCAACAACTGGCTACTCCTGACCGGCCTGCTGGTGCTGCTGGTCGGCATGGGCCTGTTTCTCTGGCTGCGCTCCGCCACTCAGGCCGCGCAGCAGAAGAAGGAAGTCGTAGCGGCAGCCTCGGAAAACATCGAGCCCGAGATTAAGGCGGCCCCCACGGCGGCGGCAGAGCCAGTGTCGCCCTCCGCGCAGATAGAGCAGCAGCGCCGGCTGGAGCAGGAAGCCCAAAGCACGCCCACCCGCCTCAATACCGACGAGGTCGCGGAAGCCTTCGTGGCCGATACGATGGGGCAGGCCCAGCGGCGGAAGCAGCGGGCGGCGGCCCTCACGGCGGCAGCGCGCCGCCGGCAGGAGGAAGCCCGCCTCGCCGCGGCCGACGTGGACACCATTGAAGCCACGGTGCAGGACCCCGCAACGGGCTCGTACCATGCCCAGACGCTGGTGGTGCCCCGGCGGCGGCCGGGCCAGGTAGCCGGCAGCGTTGCCCGCCAGACCAGCTCCGGCGCGGCGCGCAGGGCGCGGGCCGCGCTGCTGCCGGCGACCGACACCGACGGCACCCCGTTTGAAACCGACCCGGACGTGCTGGCCATGCTGAGCACATCTCCGCCCGAAACCCGCGCCGCCTACGAGCGCATAACCGGCAAGCGCTACCGCGACCCCAGGGCCGTCGCGCAGACGTTGGCCAGCCGCACCAGCGCGCCCGGTATGGATGGCTTTAATACTGTCAAGGCCGCGGGCTCCGCTCGGATGATGGCCCAGAGCAGCCAGGTGGAGCTGGTGCCCGACGTCTTTTTCAAGTGCGTCATCAACGGCGAGCAAAAGGTGCGAACCGGCTCCGTGGTGCTGCTGCGGCTGCAGGAAGACGCCGTGGTGTCGGGCGTGACCTTCCCAAAGAATACCGTCTTCGCCGCCGTTGCCACCGTGGGTACCAACAATGTGATGCTGGAAGTCAACCGCCTCGGGCCCAACCGGGTCGCGGCCAGCATCTACGACTACAACTACATGCCCGGCATCATGATTGACCCCGTGAAGCGGGTAGCCAAAGATGCCAGCCTCGCTGGCCAGGACCTGCAGCAGCAGTCCATGCAGGAGGTCAGCACCGCCATTGACCGCTCCGCCTCGGCGGCCAACTCGGTGGTGGGCGTGGGCGGACGCGTGGCCATGGGCGTGCTCAGTCGGCCCAAAACCCGCACCAAGCTGCGGGACGTGCTGCTGCCCGACGGCTACCCCATCCTGATTACTACGGCTGCCGCCGGCCAAATGGGGTCGGCTACGGCGTCGGGACGCTAATCCTTTCATCAATTCTACGACAATGAAAAAGACTCTTTTTCCGGCCCTGGCGGCCGTTGCGCTGCTGCTGGCCCCGGCCGGTCAGGCCTGGGCGCAGATGGTGGTGAATGACCCGCTGCACATGGGTGTGCAGATTGGCGAGTTTGCCAAGCGCCTGCAGCAGTGGTCCTCCACGGTGCAGAATTACCAGGTAGTAAAGGACGCCCGTCAGATTGCCGGCGTTACGAAGGACATCACCAGCGAGGTTCGCAGCCTCACCCAGGAGGGCTCGACCTGCAGAAGCAGGTGCAGGCTGATCTGCGGAAGGTGCAGAGCATTCAGGACTTGCGGCTCTCCAACCCGCAGGAGCTGTTTGCGCGGGCCCTGGCCATGTCCGGCCGCAGCCAGACCAACCAGATGATGCCCGTCTACGCCAAGGCCCAGCGCCTGCGCCAAGCCCTGCAGCTGACCAACCCCGTGCAAGACGTGAATACGATGTACGACGTGTTCTCGCGCTTCGGCACCAGCTCGGCCGACCCCAACGGCAACATGACCAGCGACCAGTACCAAGCCAAGCGCGAGGAATCCACGGTTTCCCTGTTTGCAGCCGAAGAGATGATGGCCAAGCGCAAGCTGGCCATGGCGGTGAACTACTACAAGATTGCCGACGAGATGACCGCGCAAAGCGTGGAAATGCAGGCCACGCTGAAGAATCCGGGCCGCTACGCCATGACGGAAGGGGAGCGGATAGCTGCCCTGAACTCCTCGAACGACAACCTGATTAAGGCTATGCAGCTGCGCGAGCAGGGCGACCGGCTGTTCATGGAAGCCTCGCAGTCCGGCCCTGCCCACCAGGCCGCCGAAGCAGTGTACGCTTCGACCCTCAGCCGGAACGCTCTGATTAAAATGGACCGTGCACGGCCGCGCTAGCATCTTATGAAAAAGCTCCTGTTAGTGGTGCTCCTGCTCGCGGGGGTCGGCATTCTGCCGGCCTCCGCCCAGCGGCACGTCAAGCACCTGGCCTCTTGGGGGGCACACCTCGGCCGCTCCGAAACCGGCAACTACTATGAGTTGAGCTATATGCCCATGCTCACCAACCACCTGGCCCTGCGCCTGAGCGGGGGCTATGAGCACGGCACCCTTACTACTCGCGGCGAATACTCGGTGTATCAGGGCCGGGTTCTGCTCTCGCCCCAGCTATTCCGCCTCGGGGAGGTGGCCTACGTGCATCTGCTGGTGGGGGCTGGCGCGGGCTACGAGTGGACCAACCAGAACGGCACTGGGGAGATGATGACCGGTGCGAAAGAGCCGCAGCGCTTCACTTACGGCCCCCAGATAGGAGCCGAAGCGGATTTCTTCCTCGGCAACCGGCTCTCGCTCGTGGCCACGGGCACCAAAGGCTACCTGTTCAATAATCCGTTGGTCGACCAGTGGCCAGGCTTGGCCAGCGTTGGCCTGCGGTATCACTTTCGCTAATCACTCCTTCTAACCTATGAAACAACTTGCCTATCTACTGCTGAGCTGCGCGGCTCTGGTCACTAGCTGCTCGAAAGACAACGATGCCACGCCCTCCGGCCCGAAAGAGTATCGGCCTTGGTTAAAAGTTTGGTCCAAAAATTACATAGTGGGCGAGTCCATGTGCCAATCAGTCGTCAGCCAGGCCTGCACATCAAACTGAAGGGCATCCGTTAAGGCCTCATCGGAGAAATCGAACTCCCCTTGCAGGTTGAGGTGCTGCCAGCTCACGGGGGAGGTGCGGGCAATAGCATCGGCCACGGCCTGACGCTCGGCAACCGGCGTCTGAAACAGCTGCTGGTTCAGGTACAGGCAGTTCCAGCAGACGATCACGTTCTGTACCAACCGCTTGCAGGCGTCGGCCAGCTGATGCTCCTCTTTGCCGGCGTAGCGCAACTGGCCGCTTTGCCCATAAAAGACAGCCCGGGCGAAATGGTGCGCGCTTTCGAGCTTGTCCAACTGGTCGTCGATGCGTTTGCGCAGGTCCTGGTCGTCCATGTAGCGCAGCAAAAACTCCGCGCACGGCCCGGCCCAGTTCGCGCAGGGCTACATACAGGGGATGCTGGTGCGCGTAGGAATTGAGGCGCTTGAGCACAGTGGAGGCCGTTACGTGCTTGAGCTTCAGACTCACCACCAGGCGCAGCATCGTCTCCCAGTGGGCCTCGATAAGGTGCCGGTCCAGCGGCTTGCCCAGGCGCAGGCCGACTGCTGCAACGTCGGGGGCGCCCATGCCGGCGAACAGGTACAGCAGTTGCTCCTGGAAGGACTGGATGCGGGGGGCAAACTCGATGCCTAACAGGGCCGTCAGGGCGAAATTGACCTCCGTAAACCCATGCGTGTCGGTGGAGTGCAGCGCGGACTCGACCACCTCGTTGTGCAGCAGGCCATCGACCATGTACGGGGCCTCCCGCTCCGCCGAGCTGAAGGCGGCGGAATGGAACAGGCGGTGACGGTCATCAATGAAGCTGTAGAAGACGAGCCCCTTTTCCTGCCCGAAGTACTTGTAGGAGTAATTGGCGTGGATCGAGTCCACCGCCACGTAGTATTTCTGGCCATCCGATGCCGTGTGCACTGGCTGGTCGGGAACCCGCCGGAACAAGCGGCTGACCGGCAGCTTGCCCGTCAGGGCAATCACCGCGTCATTGGCTCGGCGCACGTTTTCCAGCGCAAAATACCAGTTGACCGTATTCTCCAGCGTGGCCTGCGCCACGTGTTTGGTGGCATGGGCCATGCGCGTCAAGCCCAGATTGCAGCCGTAGGCCATCACGCCCGCAAAGAACACCCGGTCGGCGGGACGGGGCGGGCGATGCCGCGGGTTCCAGTGCTCGAGGCAGTCGGTAAAGCGGCACTGCTGGTTGACCGTATGCAGCACTTCGTGCAAGGCAATCTGCCCTGGCCCCGGAAACAGCGGCCGGCTCCCGGCGGGCGCGTCTTCGGCCGCACGGGCCGGGGTCAGAAAATACGGCCGGCCACCGGCCCGCTGCCGCACGCCGGGATTTGTGCCGGCCGTCAAGCGGTCCAGGGTACGGGTGATGCTGGTAGCTAATCGGTCCTGGAGCGCGTCCAGCCACGGCCCGGCAGCAGCCAAGTGCGAGAGGCTGGCCTGAAACAGCCAGTGGTCCCGCTGTGCGGCCCACGCCGCCGCGTCGAGCAGATAGGCCTCGAAGGGACGGTAGCTGAGCGACTGCACCAGGTTGAGTTTGCCAGCTTTTAAGTGGTCCGCCACGTGCCCGGCCAATAGAGCCTTGTAGAGCGATACAGGACTCTCCGCCTGCTGCAAGGCCGCCCGCTCAGCGGCTTTGAGGAACGCCGTTGGGGGGTGGTTACCCAGCTGTCCGTCGCGCATCCGATAGTGGACCAACGCCTGGGCCAACGGGCTGTCGGAAGGGCCTTCATAGGCTACCGTACGCAAAATATCGCCGAGCCGGCGCTGTAGTGCCCGGGAACGCTCCTCAATGACGCGGAAATACGGGTCATAGCCGCCTCCACTCGTGCGCCGCAACTGCTGGGCGGCCAAGCGCAACTGCCCAAACGCCGCTACGGACGGGGTATGCAACCAGGCCAGCAGCGCGGCTACCTTGTCCGCATTGGTTCGATCAAAGGCAAACGCCATCCGCTCCAGTTCCTGGAGGGCGGCACCGTGCGTGACAACCCCGTCGAGCACCTGCTGCAGCTGCGCGGCCGTATCTTGTTGCTGGCGGTAGACCCGCTGCTGGGTGTCGCGTTGGGCGGCGTTGCGGTGAGTCTGCACGGCCTGCAGCAGGGTGTCGGTGAGCAGGTCGCCCACCTGATAGTATTGATACACCACGAAACAGAGCACCATCAGGTATTTCTTCTCCGCTTGCTGCTGCACCTGGAAGACCTGGGCCCGCTCGACGTAGCGGGCATAGTAGCGGACCAGTTCGTCCGACAGCGCCAATGCCTGCACGACGGGCTGTACCTGCTTAAATAAGGATTGCAGCACGGCATAGTCCTGCACATTCGCACGGATGGCCGCCGGGCGCATCAGCTCCAGGCTGCGCTTGAGCGTGGTGAGGCGGTACGGCCGGTGCGCATGGGCCGGCTCATCGTCGGCGGTGGTGAACAAAGCGTCCAATCGCTGCCGCAACGTCGGCGTCAGCAACAGGGCCAACTGGGCCGTGACCTGCTGGTCAACGGCGCGAAAGGCATCGGTGACCACCCCGGCCAGGGCCGCGTAAGTGGGCACTTCCCACCGGTGGGACCGCAGATAATCGGCTACGGTGCGGAAGACGGCGGCCGGGTTGGGCTGCTGACGGGCGAAATGGATGGCTTGCTGCTGCACCAAGACCAGCACGTCAGCAAAGGGGCGCACCCCGAAGTGGTGCAAGAGCACAGGCCGGTGGCGGAAGCTGGCTACGTTTTCGTACCGGCTCCAGTCCACGGCCCCCAACTGGAACCGCTGCTGGACGTAGGCCCGGTCGGCGGCCATGAACTGCTCCACGGGAAAAAACCGGCCGGCGGCCTTAAAATAGCCGAGCTGCAGAATGAAGCCGCCGCGCATGTGGGGTGCCGTCATGGGTTGGAGCACAGCCGCGGTCCATTCAGGCAGGGCAAAAAATAACTCGCGTTGCAGCGGCGTAAACGGGGGCGGGGCGTCGAACGCCCGGCGCTGAGCCGTGTCGAGCAAGGGTAGGGTACGGGCCATCGGGTGTCTCGCGAAACGGACGTTTTACCGAGGCATCTGTCCCGGCCGGTTCGTTGCGCGCCAACCTACCCAAAAATTGTCTCATTTCCTGTTCTCACGAATCAATAACTCACTATCTTCGGCCTCGTTGACTTTGTGAGAATAATCCGCATGATGTACGGCTACGCCCGAGTGAGCACCCCCGACCAGCAGGTGTATTTGCAGACCGATGCGCTGCGAGCGTACGGCTGCGCTGAAGTAGTAGAGGAAAAAGTCTCTTCCGGGAAAGAGCGCCCGGCTTTGCAGCGGCTGCTGACGCAACTGCGCGCGAGTGATACGCTGGTGGTGTGGAAACTTGACCGGCTGGGCCGTTCCTTGAAAGAGTTGGTGACACTGGTGACCGGGTTTCAGGCAAAGGGCGTACAGTTTGTCAGCTTGCACGACCACCTGGATACCACTACCGCCCAGGGACGCCTGATGTTCAACCTGTTTGCTTCCTTGGCCGAGTTTGAACGGGATATTATCCGCGAGCGAACCACGGCCGGGCTGACGGCCGCCCGTGCCCGGGGTCGTCAAGGCGGCCGACCGAAAGGCCTGTCGAAACAAGCGCTGGCCAAGGCGCAGGCCGCCAAGACGCTGTATCTCCAGCAAGACAAAACCGTGGCCGAAATCGGGCAACTGCTCGGCGTTGGCCGGGCAACCATTTACCGGTACTTAGCCCACTTAGGCGTTCCTACGGGCAGCCAGGCCATTGTTGGCGCACCATCCTCCCCGGTGGTTTGAGGGCCGTAATTGCATTGTTCTCTTGCCCATGCACTGGATTACCCGCGAGCGTCCCAAGATTGACCGGCTGGCCTGCCCCTGGCTGATTCTACGCTTCATCGACCCGGCCGCTGAAATCATCTACGTGCCCGCGGCGGAGGTAACGGCCACGGCCGAGCGCACCGGCGCCATTCCGTTTGACGTGCCGGGGGTGGAGTTCACCCACTACGGGGCGGAATGTACTTTCGACTATTTCCTGCGCAAGTACCAGCTGAGCGACCCAGCCCTGCTGGCCATGGCGCCGGTGGTGCGCGGCGCCGACACCGACAACCACGCCCTGGCCCAGCAGGCGGCCGGGCTGTGGGCCATTTCGGCCGGGCTGGCCTACAACATCCGCGACGACCAGCAACTGTTGCAGCAGGGGCTGGTGCTCTACGACGCGCTTTATACCTGGGCCCAACACTTGCAGGGGCAGGCCCACACCCAGCAGCCCGAGGAGCAGCTGTTGGTGCAGGTATACACCGCTTACCTGCAGCGCGCCAAGGACCGCAATGCCCCGCCCCCGGCGTGGACCGTGCAGCTGCGCGAGCTGATCCAGGACCACCTCGACACGAACCTGGCGCTGCGCCTGACGGAGGTGGCCGAAACCCTACAGGTCAACCCGACCTACCTCTCTCGCGAGTTTGCCCGGTATTTCGACGACCTTTCCTTTGGGGAGTATATTCGTAAGATGCGCATCGACAAGGCCCTGCAGCTGTTGGATACGACCACCTACCCGGTGGGCGAAATTGCCTACCTGACGGGCTTTTCCGACCAAAGCCACTTCACCCGCATTTTCAAGCAGCACACCGGCCAGAGCCCCGCCGCCTACCGCCGGAAACGCACGGCGAGGTAAAGATTCTACCAACGGAAAATTCCGTTCTATTTTTCCCACTAGGCGGGCCGTAGCATTGCCGTCGGGTGGTGCCTCTCGCGTGAAGGGAGCAGCAGCCGGACCTGATGCGCAACCGACTTTCCTTTCTTACTTCGACCTGGCAGGGCCCCGTGGTGCTCGGGGGTCTGGGGCTGCTGCTGGCCCTGCCGGCGCGGGCGCAGAAGCAGTTCGTGCGTGAGCAGCAGACTTGGGTGGGCTACTTCAACCAGACGCGCTTCTCCCAGCACTGGGGCACCTGGACCGACCTGCATGTGCGGCTGCACGACCACTTCGTGCAGGCCCTGTTTCAAACGGTGGCCCGCGGCGGGCTCACATACTACCTCACCGACGATGTGCGTCTGACTGGCGGCTACGCCTACGTGCACCACTTCCCCGACGGGGCCCGCACCATCGGGCAGGCCGAGCACCGGCCCTGGCAACAGGTGCAGTGGTTCACCCGCTTTCCGCAGGCCCGGCTGATGCAATGGGTGCGGCTGGAAGAACGGTTTCGGCGTCATATCGTGCAGAACGAGCGCACCGACGCATTCGACTTCAACTGGCGCACCCGCTACAACCTGGCGCTGTTTCTGCCGCTGACCAAGCGCCGGTTTGAGCCCGGCGGCCTGCAACTGCTGCTCAACGACGAGCTGATGGTGAACCTGGGCCGGGAAATCCGCTACAACTACTTCGACCAGAACCGGGCCTTCGCCGGGCTGGTGTACCAGGTCAGCAAGCAGGCCCAGCTGCACGCGGGCTACATGCACCTGTTTCAGCAGCTGCCGGCCGGCGACACCTACCGCAACCAGCACACCATTCGCCTGTTTTTCTTCCATAACCTCGATTTTTGCCCCGCGCCGGCCGCCGTTCCGCTGGCTGTACCACCAGCCCCGCCGGGCTAAGGCGGCGCCCGTAAAGGGGCATAGCAACGCCCCATCAACCTACTAGCCCCACCCGCCATGGACCATCTACTTTCCCGCCGCGACGCGCTACGCGCCACCGCCCTGCTCGGCGCCACCTCCCTGCTACACCCCGCCGACTCGCTGGCTGCGGCGGCTGCCCCCGGCAAGGGCAAGACGCCCCCGCTGGCTGCGCCCGACCAGGCCGCCATCGACGCCGCTCTGGGCAAGAAGGGTACCTACAACGAGGCCCAGGCCACGCACGTGGTGAGTCTACCGCGCAACGACCTGAACATGCGCATCAAGGGCGAGCCGGTGCCCATTCCCTTCGGCTTCGGCGGCTGGATGGCTATCAAGCACACGCTCGATGGCAAGTCGGCCATGCTCATGAGCGACACGGTGCTGCTGCAGGAGGAAGTGGCCCCCCTGATGGACGCGGCCCACGCCAACGGGCTGGAAGTGGGGGCGGTGCACAACCACTTCTTCTACGAGGAGCCGCGCATCTTCTACATGCACGTGCGGCATGGGCAGCCCGGCCGAGCTGGCGCAGAAGTTTGCCGCCACGCTGAAAAATTCCAAGCTGCTGCCCGCCAACCAGCCCGCCTCGGCCGCCGCGCCCAGTGCCGCGACGGGCAATAATGGAACGCCGGCCGCCCCGGCAGCCCCCACGGGCAAGGAGCTGTTCGACCTGCCGGCGCTGGACAAGCTGGTGGGGGCCCAGGGCACCGTTAACGGGCCCACCTATAAGTATACCATCGGCCGTGAAGACCTGCAGGTGGTGATGATGAACACGGAAATGACGGCCGCCATCGGGCTGAACTCCTGGGCCGCGTTTGCCGGCAAGCAGGACGATGCCCACATCGCCGGCGACATTGCCATGCTCGAAGGCGAAGTCAATCCCGTCATCAAAGCCCTGCGCGCGCACAAGCTGGAAGTGGTGGCCGTGCACAACCACATGCTTTTTGACCAGCCCCGCATGGTGTTCCTGCACTACTACGGCCGGGGCCCGGCCGCGCAGCTGGCCGCCGGCTTCCGCTTGGCCCTCAACCAGCTAGGTAAAAGCAAGCCACAGCACATGCCTGGCACGGAGCATTAGGCGGGCACTGTATTGTTCAATACAGCGCAGACTGCGCACAGACAACACTTACTGCTGCCGCAGCCACTCCAGGGCGCTGCCTTCGTTGTCAAACCACCGATACACCGGATAGGGAGTCATAACCCGCATACTGACATTTGTGCTGGCTAGGCGAGCAAATACTTCATGAGAGGGCAGAACAGCGGCGTAACGATATCCCCCGTCGCGCAGAGCCCGCGGCAACCACTCGTGCAGCAACCATTCCTGCTCGGGCGGCGGAATGGGCATCATCAGGCGTTGATCGGCCAAGACTTTGCCGCTACCACTGGCGAGTAATAGCCGCAGCACCTGTTCCAATACGGCCCGGAATTCCGCTGGTTGATACCGGTGAGAAGTCCAGGTAACGCGTACTATCAACTCCGCGTCGAGTTGCAGTGAGGCGGCAGGTAACTGTATTGCAGAATCCGGGAATAGCATACGGCACGAGTGGTAAAGTGCGCGAAAATACCACCTCTTAGTAAACCAAGCGCTGGAATAGCCCGCAAGAATACGATTAACAGGAAAATGTGTCTCCTCCAGCGCAGCGAGCAACAAACACTCAGGGTTTTCGTGGCTCCGATGGCCTCATGGCTTGCCACGTGAATAACCAAGAACCAGCAAGCAGCAGCAGGCCCAGCAGCCCACCCCACCAAAATGAGTGGGTGGGGAAACGGGTACCCAGCCAGCCGGCCAGCGGGTAGGCGAAAGCCCACCACAGGTGGCTCCAGGCGAAGTGCGCCCCATACACCCGGCCCTGGTATTCCTCGGGTGTTTGCTCGGCAATGATGGTTTGCGTGGCAAGATTCACCGCGTTTTGTCCGGCCCCGGCCAGCAGCCAAAGCGCCAGTAGTCCCCCAGCCTCGCGTAATTGGCCGGCAGCACCGCTAAGGTGGTGAGCAGGGCCCCAGCCAGCAGAAACGTGGCATGGGCCACCCGCTTGGCCAGGCCTCCAGCCAGCAGAGCGGCGGCCGTGGCCCCGATGCCGAAGGCGGCCATCACCCAGCCGTAAGCCGCGTCGCCCAGGCCCAGGCGGCCCTTCACGTCGCCCACAGTGTTCACCAGAATCAGGGCTCCGCTCACAGCGGCCCCCAACTCCAGCAATAGGGCGTAGCGCATCGGGCCGTCGCTCCAGAGGCGGCGCGTGCCCACCAGCAGGTTCGGCACGGTGATGCGCTGTTCATCTTGGTTTTCGTTCTCGGCGCGCAGGCGGGCGGGCAGGGTCAGAATCAGCACGCCGGATAAGAGAAACGAAACGGCATCCACAAAGAAGATGTCGCGGGCGCCGAGTAGGACTGCCACGCCGCCGGCCAGGCCCGGCCCGAGTACACCCAGCAACTCCTGAGTAGCACTGGCCAGACTCAGGGCGGGCGCCAGCTCCTCGTCGGTCGTGACGGCCGGCAACGTAGCCTGAAAGGTGGGCGTGAAAAACGCGGTGAAGGCGTTAACGGTAAACATCAGCGCATAGACCTGCCACACCTGCGTGACGAAGGGCAGCAGAGCAATGACCATCATGCGCACCGCGTCGGCAGTGACCATAATGATCTTACGGTTGAAGCGGTCGGCCAGCAGACCAGCCAGCGGTGAGAGAACCACGAAGGCCGTCACGCGTAGCGTCAGGGCAAAGGCCAGCACGCCGGCCGATTCGGCTCCGCCTAGCTCGTAGGCCAGCAGGGCCAACCCCACCCAGGTCAGCGCGTCACCGAAGAGGCTGATGGTCTGAGCCGCGTACAGGCGGGCGAAGACCGGGTTTCGTAATGTCTGGAAAGGCGCGAGTAAGGTAGCGACAGGCATAGCAGCAAGTGTGATGCGTGACCGTGTACGTGCCAGCCGCCAGGACAGCCAGGCAAACAGCATACGACACTTACACCACCCGGCGGCTGCGGAATTAAAAATGAACCTGAATTAGTTGCGCACGTAGACGCTTTGCCCAACGCTGGGTATATTTGTGCCCATGTCGCGTTTTCTGCTTCTGTTGCTCAGCTTTCACCTGCTCGCCGTCAGCTTGCTGCCGGGAGGGGATGCGCGTGAGCTAACGGAAGTGGCTTCGGCTTGGCAGCACCGCACGCACGAGCACGCCAGCAGCACCCTACTGGACTTCGTCTACGACCACTTTGTGGCCGCTGACTCGCATGAGCACAGCGGTGACCACGCCGCCGACCACCAGTCCCTGCCGCTGCACCACGGCCACGATACGGCCTCTGCGGCAGTGTACGTGCTACCGGTTGCGCTAACCTGGCAACCCAACCCGGCCCAGTACGCTGCGGCCAGCCGGTTGCCGAACCATGCCGAGCCCGCCGCCCGCCAAGGAGTGCTGCGCCCGTGCTGGCAGCCCCCCCGGGCCTAAATCACCCCCCGCTTTTCTGGGTTACGTTCCGACGTCCGGCTTTTCCTAAGGGAAGGTCTGTGGCCGTCGGCACATCGTGTTGATTTAGACTTTTTTCATGCTGGACTCCATTATTCGCTTCTCGATCAAGCACAAGCTGCTGATCGGGTTGCTGACACTGGCCCTTGTGGCCTGGGGCGGTTATTCCGTGGCGCACTTGCCCATCGACGCCGTCCCCGACATCACCAACAACCAAGTTCAGGTCATTACCCAAACGCCCTCCCTCGGTGCCCCCGACGTGGAGCGGCTGGTGACCTTCCCCATCGAGCAGGCCATTGCGACCATTCCCAACGTGGAGCAGGTCCGCTCCTTCTCGCGCTTTGGACTGTCCGTCGTCACCATTGTCTTTCCCGACGATGTGGACGTGTACTGGGCGCGCAACCAAGTAACAGAGCGGCTTAAGGAAGCCGAAGCGCAGATTCCGGCCGGTGTCGCGTCGCCCGCGTTGGCCCCGGTGACGACGGGCCTGGGTGAGATTTACCAGTATGTGCTGCACCCGAAGAAGGGCTACGAGAAGAAATACTCGCCCACGGAGCTGCGTACGTTGCAGGACTGGTTGGTGCGTAGGCAGCTGCTGGGTACGCCCGGCGTGGCCGACGTGTCGTCTTTCGGCGGCAACATTAAGCAGTACGAGGTGGCCGTGGACCCCGAGCGGCTGCGCAGCTACAACGTAACTATCGGCGAGCTGTTTAACGCGCTGGAGCAGAATAACCAGAACACGGGTGGCGCTTACATCGACAAGAACCCGGCCGCCTACTTCATCCGCACGGAGGGCTTGGCCGGGTCGTTGGAAGACGTGGGCCGCATGGTGGTAAAAGCCCCCGAGGACGCCAACGGCGTGCCGGTGCTGGTGCGGGACGTGGCCGAGGTGCGCTTCGGCCATGCCGTGCGCTACGGCATGATGACGCGCAACCAGGAGGGCGAAGTGGTGGGCGCACTGGTGCTCATGCTCAAGGGTGCCAACTCCTCGGAGGTTATCAAGAACGTGAAAGAGCGCATGGCTACGATTCAGAAAACCCTCCCCGAGGGCCTGGTTATCGAGCCGTTCCTGGATCGCACTAAGCTGGTGGACCAGGCCATTCACACCGTCACGAAAAACCTGGCCGAAGGGGCGCTCATCGTGATTTTCGTGCTGGTTATCTTCCTGGGCAACCTGCGCGCTGGCCTCGTGGTGGCGTCGGTGATTCCGCTGGCCATGTTCTTTGCCATCGGCCTGATGCGCACCTTCGATGTATCGGGTAACCTACTGAGTCTGGGCGCTATTGACTTCGGACTGATTGTGGACGGAGCCGTGATTATCGTCGAAGCCATCGTGCACCGGCTCGCCATCCTGCCCCGGGCCGCAGGAGCAACGATACTTTCCCGCGAGGAGATGGACGACGAGGTGTACCACGCCTCCAGCAAAATCCGCTCCTCGGCCGCGTTCGGCGAAATCATCATCCTCATCGTGTACCTGCCGCTGCTGGCGCTGGGCGGCGTGGAGGGCAAGATGTTCCGCCCGATGGCCCAGACGGTGGCGTTTGCCATCCTTGGCGCCTTCATTCTCTCGCTCACCTACGTGCCGATGATGTCGGCGCTGACCCTGAGCCGCAACACCGAGCACAAGCCCAATCTCTCCGACCGGGTGCTGGGCAACCTGGCCGTGCGCTACCAGCGCGTGGTGGAGTGGGCACTCGGTGCCAAAACGTTGATTCTGGGCGTAGCGGTGGCGCTTTTCGTCGGGGCGCTGCTGCTGTTCCGCACCCTCGGCGGCGAGTTTATCCCGCAGCTGGAGGAAGGCGACTTCGCGGTAGAGACCCGCGTGTTGCCCGGCTCGTCCATCACCTACACCGCCGAAAAGGCCCAGCAAGCGGCCGGTATCCTGCTCAAGGAGTTTCCCGAGGTGAAGGAAGTGGTAGCCAAAGTCGGCTCCTCGGCCATCCCGACCGACCCCATGCCGGTGGAAGCCTGCGACTTGATTATCGTACTCAAGGATAAGAAAGAGTGGACCACGGCCGATACCCGTGAAGGGCTGGTTGAGAAGATGTCGGAGCGGCTGGGACGGATTCCGGGCGTGACGTTCGGCTTCCAACAGCCTATCCAGATGCGCTTCAACGAGCTGATTTCGGGCGCCAAGCAGGACGTGGTTATCAAGATTTTCGGGGAAGACCTGCAGCAGCTCGATGACTATGCCAGCCGCGTGGGCAACATCATCCGCACGCTGCCCGGTGCTTCCGACCTGTACGTGGAGCGGGCTACCGGCCAGGCGCAGATTGTGGCGCAGATTGACCGGGACCGGCTGGCCCAGTACGGCCTGACGGTAGAAGCCGTCAACCGCACGGTGCAGGCCGCGTTTGCGGGCGAGGTAGCCGGCCAGGTGTTCGAGCAGGAACGCCGGTTCGACCTAGTGGTGCGCCTGAAAGAGGGTTCTCGTCAAGACATCAACAGCCTGCGGCAGTTGTTCATTGCCACGCCCAGCGGCCGGCAAGTACCCCTCGACCAGGTGGCGAAGGTATCGCTCATCAGCGGGCCAAGCCAGATTCAGCGCGACGACGCCAAACGCCGCATCACGGTGGGCTTCAACGTGCGGGGCCGCGACGTGGAAAGCCTGGTCAACGAAGCCCAGCAGCGCATCAACAAGGAAATGAAGTTCGCGCCGGGCTACTATGCGACCTACGGCGGGCAGTTCGAGAACCTGCAGTCGGCCCGCGACCGACTCCTGATTGCCGTGCCGATAGCGCTGCTGCTCATCTTCCTGCTACTCTACGCCACGTTCAACTCCCTCACCCAGTCGGTGATGATCTTCACCGCCATTCCGCTGTCGGCTATCGGTGGGGTGCTGGCGCTGTGGCTGCGCGACATGCCGTTCAGTATTTCGGCAGGAGTAGGATTCATTGCCCTGTTCGGGGTGGCCGTGCTCAACGGCATCGTGCTCATCGGTTACTTCAACCAGCTCAAGGAAGAAGGCATGACGGACCTGCGCCAGCGCATTCTGGAGGGCACGCACGTGCGGCTGCGTCCGGTGCTGATGACGGCGATGGTGGCCTCATTGGGCTTCCTGCCGATGGCCCTGAGCACGTCGGGTGGTAGCGAGGTGCAACGGCCGCTGGCCACGGTGGTGATTGGCGGGCTGGTGACGGCCACGCTGCTCACCCTGCTGGTGTTGCCGGTGCTCTATTACCTGGAAGAAGCGTGGACGGCGAAACGGGACGCGAAGAAGGATGATTCGGTGAACACCACCAAGCTGGGCGTCGCGGGTAGCATCTTGCTGGCGCTGACTCTGCTGCCTGGCACCAGTTGGGCGCAGAAGCCGGGAGCAGCGGAAGGCGACGTGCTGAATGCCACGCAGGCCGTGGACGTGGCGCTAGGCCAGAGCGGCACGGTGCTGGGCGCGCAGCAGCAGGTAGCGGCCCAGCAGGCATCGGTACGGGCGGCCCGCGAAGTAGGCCGCACCACCATTCAGGGCAGCTACGGGCAGTACAACTCCATCAAGAACGACAACCTGTTCACCATCACGCAGCCGCTGGCCTGGCCGGGGTACTACCGCACGCTCACGGCCCTGGCTAAGGCGCAGGTGGTGACCAAGGAGCAGCAACTGGCCCTAGCCCGCGCCGACGTGCGCCGGCAGGTGCGGCTGCAGTACGAAGCCGCCGTATACGCCCGACACCGGCTGCGCACGTTGCGCGTGCAGGACAGCCTGTACACGGAGTTTGTGCGGGCCTCACAAGTGCGCTTCCGCAATGGCGAAACGGCCCGGCTGGAAGTATCCACGGCGCTGGTGCAGCAGGGCGAAACCCGCACCCGGCTGGCCCAGACCCGCGTGGAGTACCAGGTCGCCATCCGTCAGTTGCAAGCTCTGCTGCAGCGCGTCGAGCCGGTTGTGGTGGCTGATAGTACCCTGACGCTGCTCACACCCAAAGTAGCCGCTGCGGCCGACGACACCACGTTGCTGGCCAACAGCATGTTGTCACAGGTGCTGCGGCAGCAGATTCGGGTGGCCGAGGCCGAAACCCGCGTCGCGCAGGCACAGGGCAAGCCCGGTTTCACCGTGGGGTACTTCAACCAGTCCATCCGGGGTGAGCAGCTGGTCGACGGCGGCGGTACGCGGACCTTCACCGGCAGCGACCGGTTTCAGGGTGTGCAGGCCAGCGTGGCCCTGCCCCTGGTGCAGGGTCCGCAGCGGGCGCGGGTGCAGTCGGCCCGGCTGCAGGAGCGGGTGGCCCAGATCGGCTACGTGCGCTACCAGGCGGAGCTGGCCGGTCGGCTGGAAACGCTGCTCACCCAACGCGCCGAGCAGCAGCAGCGCCTGCAGTTCTACGAGCAGACGGCGCTGCCGCAGGCCGACGTGATTACCCGCGTATCGACCAAAGCCTTCAAGGCGGGCGAAAACGGCTACACCGAGTACCTGCTCAACTTGGACCGCGCCCTACGTCTGCGTACCGACTACCTCGATGCGCTGCTGCAGCACAACCAGACCGTCATCGAGCTGGACTACCTGCTGAGCGCCGGCGAGTAAGCCACCGCGCCGTCTTTCCCATATCTGATATTTTCTTGCATGAACTCTCCTTTGTATAAGGTAGCGGCCCTGAGTCTGTTGGTACTCGGCGCCGGCTGCCAGGGCAACGAGCCCTCCGAAACGCCGGCCGCCGAAACCACTGCCGCCCCAGCCGACAGCACCGCTGCAGCCGCGGCCCCGGACCTGATTACGCTGACCGCGGACGAGCAGCAACTCGCGGGCATCCAGACGACCACGCTGGACCAGCGCGTGCTGGGCGCCGGCCTCAAAGTCAACGGCGTCATCGACGTGCCGCCGGATAAAATGCTCTCCATCAACGCGCCTCTGGGCGGCATCGTGGAAAGCACCTCGCTGCTGCAGGGCACGCCCGTGCGCAGGGGTCAGGCGCTGGCCGTCATCCGCAACCCCGCGTTTATCCAGTTGCAGCAGCAGTACCTGGAAACCCAAAGCCAGCTGCGCTACGCCCGGACCGATCTGGTTCGGCAGCGGGAGCTGGTGCGCGAAGAGGTAGCCCCGGCCAAAAATGAGCAGCAGGCCCAGAGCCGCTACGATATGCTGGTGGCGCAGGCAGCCGGTTTGTCGGCCCAGCTGCGTCTGGCGGGGCTGCCGGTGGGTAAGCAGCCGTTCGTGTCCACGGCGACGCTACGCGCCCCGAAAGACGGCTTCGTGAAAGCAGTCAACGTGGCCGTGGGCCAGAGCGTGACGCCGACCGACGCCCTGTTTGAACTTGTGGACCCCGAGCACATGCATGCCGAGCTGACCGTGTTCGAGAAGGATGCGGCCCAGCTGAAAATCGGCCAGCGCATCCGCTTCACGGTGCCCAACGACAGCAGCGTCGAGCGGGGAGCGAAAGTGTACCTCATCGGCCGCACCGTGGACGAGGAACAGCGCACCGTGCGCGTCCACGGCCACCTGGACCGGGAAAGTGACCCGGCCCTCCGCCCCGGCATGTTCGTGCGGGCCGTTATCGAAACCACCTCCCGGCGCGTGCCGGCGCTGCCCGACAAGGCCGTGGTGGACTACGAGGGCAAGCAGTACGTGTTCCGGCAGGAATCGGCGGCGAACGGCCAGCGCAGCTACCGCATGCTCGAAGTCCGGCGCGGAGAGCAGGCCGACGGCTACAGCGAGGTCTTCCTACCGGGGCAAGCTACGGCCGATACCGCCGCCCGCTACGTGACCGAAGGCGCTTACTCCCTGCTGAGCAAGCTCAAAAACGCCAGTGACGAATAACCCACCCCGCAGCTGGTAGCTGCCGGCTGCGCATTCCTTCACTTCTGATTTCATTTCCATGACTCGTAACACATTTGTTGTCCTCGCCTGCCTGCTGGCGGCTGCCCCTGCCGCCCAAGCCCAGGTGCCGACCACCTCGGAAGCCGACCACGGCCATCCGCACCCCAGCCCGAGCGAGGGCGCCAAGCCCGCCGCCCCGTCGCTGCCGACGGTATCGTACACGCTGTTCACCACCAAATCGGAGCTGTACGCCGAATCGAAGCCGCTCATTGCGGGGGCTCCGAACCGCTTCACGGCCCACCTCACCAAGCTCGGCACCACCTTCAAGCCCTACACGGCCGGGCAGGTGACAGTCAGCCTGCAGGTAGGCGGCAACACGGTGAAGGCGTCGGCGGATGCGCCGGCCGCACCCGGCATCTTCCGGTTTCAGCTGCCGCCCGCCCCGGCTGGCACCGGCACGCTGGTCATCGACATCGTGACGCCGGAGTTTACCGACCAGTTCACCATCCCGAACGTGATGGTGTACGCCAACGCGGAAGCCGCGCGTCAGCAGCCGAAGAACGAGGAAGCCGGCGACATCACCTACATCAAGGAAAAGTCCTGGGTGCTGGCGGATTTCGCCACTCAGCTGTTGACGAAGGGTAGCGTGGGCAGCGGGAAGAAGGCCACCACCGGCCTGGTGGTGCCCCGCGGCGTTGGTCGACGTCAAGGGCAAGCCGCACGTCTACGTGCAGCGCACGGGCGAGCGGTTTCAGCTGCGGTCGGTGAAGACCGGCGCGACGAACGGGCAACAGGTACAGTTGCTCAGCGGCGTCCGGGAGGGTGAGCGGGTGGTGGTGCGTGGTGCCCAGGACATTCAACAGGCAACCGCCGCCGGGCAGTAGACCCAGTGCCGCGGCGTGCATCCGGCTGGGTGTACGCCGTGGCCTACCGGGCCATCATCTTTTCCACCACAACCCATTCACCCATGCAACTCCCTCAATTCCTGCAGGACTTCCTGAAGAAAGGACCCGCTGGGGCCAAGAAGGGCTTGGATGCCGTCGTTACGTCTTCGGAACGCGGCATCTGGGCCCTGAAATGGTCCTTCATCGGCCTGGCCATTACCTCGGTGCTTCAAATCGTGGTGTTCTTCTACTCGGGTAGCACTGCCCTGCTGGCCGATACCATCCACAACGTGGCCGACGCAGCTACGGCCGTCCCGCTCTGGATTGCGTTTCGCTTCACTAACCGGCCGCCTACCAAGCGCTTCACCTACGGCTTCGGCCGCATTGAAGACCTGGCCGGCCTCATCATCCTGGTCATCATCCTGGCCAGTGGCATCGTGGCGGGCTACGAGTCCATCCAGCGCTTCTACCACCCCGAGCCGGTGAAGTATCTTGGGGCCGTGGCGGTAGCCTCGGTAGTCGGCTTCCTGGGCAACGAAGCCGTGGCCATCTTCCGCATCAAGGTGGGTAAGGAAATCGGCAGCGCCGCGCTGGTGGCCGACGGCTACCACGCCCGTACCGACGGTATTGCCAGTCTCTCGGTACTGCTGGGCGTCATCGGCATTTGGCTCGGCTTCCCGCTGGCCGACCCCATTATCGGGCTGCTCATCAGCTTGGTCATCCTGAAAATCGTCTGGCGCTCGGGTAAGGACATCTTCACCCGCCTGCTCGACGGCGTAGACCCGGCAATGGTGGACGCGGTGCGGGCCAGTGCCCAGCAAGTGCCCGGTGTGCAGGGCGTCGATACCATTCGGCTGCGCTGGCTGGGCCACAAGCTCAACGCCGAAGTAGACGTGGCGGTGGACGACTCGCTGACGGTAAGTCAGGCCCACGACCTGGGCAGCCGCGTGGAAGCGCAGCTCATCCGCGACGTGCAGTACCTCAATACCGCGCTGGTCCACACCGACCCGGTATCGGCGGCCGGGCACCAGCACGGCACCGGCACCGCCCACGCTCAGGACGTTCAGGTACTCCCAACCGATGTGTAATATGCTGTTAACTACCATCCTGTTGCTCGTGCCCACCGAAGCACTGGCCCCGTGGACCACCGTGCTGGGCTATGCCCTACTGCCAGTCGGCGTCATGGTCATTGGGGCCCTACTTGGGGTCTGGCGCGTGCCGAGCCCCGCGCTACGCGGGGCGCTGCTGCACTTCGCGGCCGGCGTCGTGTTTTCGGTCGTTGCCGTTGATGTGCTGCCGGACATCGTGGAGCGTCGCGCGCCCTTGGAAGTTGGGCTGGGCTTCGCGCTGGGGCTGGCCGTGATGTTCGGCCTGCGGTACTTCACTCAGCGCCTGGAGAAATCCGGTTCCACGACCGAAACGCCGACGCCAGACGCGCCCGAGGCGCTGCCCTGGGGGATGCTGGCGGCCGTGAGTATCGACGTCGTTATCGACGGACTGCTGCTGGGCATCGGCTTCGCGGTGGGGGCCAAGGAAGGGACGTTGCTAGCCATTGCCATTGCGCTGGAAATGCTCACCCTCAGTTTGACCACGGCCGTGGAGCTGCGCCGGAGCGGGCAGAGCCGGGGCAAGACAGTCCTGATTCTGACGGCCCTGGCCAGTATGATTCTGGTGGGAGCCGGCCTGGGCCTGTTTGTGCTGCAGGGCGCTTCCGATCAGTTCGTGGAGGCCGTCTTGTCCTTCGGGCTGGCCTCGCTGCTGTATCTGGTCACGGAAGAGCTGTTGAGCGAAGCGCACGAGCTACCCGAAACCACGCTACAGACGCTGGCCTTCTTCGGCGGCTTTCTGCTGTTCCTGCTGCTGGGCATGATGGCGTAGCCGGACCTAACTCCCCCATTCACTTCCTGCTTCTCCCTGTATGTACGTTCGTCGCAATATTCATTGGCGCATAGCGTGGCGCTACGCCTGGAAAAATGTGCTGCTGTTTACCCTCTATGACCTCACGCTGGCGGTGCTGTTCGGCCCGCTGGGTTTCCATTGGCTGGACGTACCCTGGCAGCTGGTCAGCATTGTGGGGGTGGCCGTGTCCTTCTACGTCGGCTTCAAAAACAACAGTGCCTACGCCCGCTTCAACGAGGCCCGTACGCTCTGGGGCGGCATCGTCAACCGCAGCCGTAGCTGGTCGGTATTCGTGCTAACCAACACCCAGCAGACCGATACAGAGCCGGCACCGACCATCACCGCTCCGCAACGAGCCTTGGTGCTGCGGCAGCTGGCGTGGTGCAACGCGCTCCGCCTGCACCTACGCCGGCAGCCCGAGCTGTGGGCCGAAGCCGTGACCCCGTTGCTGACCGCCGAAGAAGATAACCAGCTGCGCCGGGTGGCCAACGCCCCGGCGCAGTTGCTGTTGCTACAGGGCCGCGCCGTAGCCCAGGCCGAGGGACTGTTCAACGACCTGCAGCGCCGGACCCTGATGGAGGAGCTGCGGGAGCTAGCCAACCTGCAAGGCGGCTGCGAACGAATCAAGAATACCCCGTACCCGCGCCAGTATGCCTTCTCCAGCCTGGTGTTCGTGTGGGTGTTCATCCTGATTCTGCCGCTCGGGCTGCTGGCGGAGTTCGAGAAGCTCGGCCACGGCCACTTCTGGCTGACGGTGCCCTTCTCGGTGCTGGTATCGGGGGTCGCACTAGAGTAGGAACGGAAAACAACGCTAAGGAAATTCGACCAGCCGTTCTTCCCAGTTGGCGGGGTTGCGCAACGGGCGCATTTCGCCGGCGGCAATGTCTTCGGGCAGGCTGAAATCGTAGCGGCCCAGCATGTTAACGTGCTCGTGCAGCAAGGGCGAGAGGCGCGCCACGTCGTCCGGGTTCAGCACGCCTTCCGTCTGCTGCCACCGTTCCAGGGCGTGCTGCAGATAGCGGGTGTTCCACAGCACCAGGGCGTTGACCACGAGTCCAAGGGCGCCCAACTGGTCTTCCATGCCCTCGCGGTAGCGCTGGCGCAGCTCCCCTTTCTTGCCGTGAAAGACGGCCCGGGCCACGGCGTGCCGCCCCTCGCCCCGGTTGAGCTGCACCAGGATGCGCCGGCGGTAGGCCTCGTCCTGCACGTAGGCTAATAAATACAATGTTTTTTCGACGCGGCCCAATTCGGCGACCGCCCGCCCCAGCCCCGAGAGCGAGCCCGCTCGCTGCAGGGTGCGCATGACGGCCGTGGCCTTGACTTTGCCGAGTTTCAGAGAGCCGGCCAGGCGCAGCATGTCGTCCCAGTGGGCGTGAATCAGGCGGGCGTTGACCACGTGGCGGCCCAACTCGTTGAGCGGACCGTAGTCGTCCTCTTTTTCCAGCCGCCAGAAGCGCTGGTCCGCCAAGTCGGCCAGGCGGGGGCTGAAGCGGTAGCCCAGCAGCGAAAACAGGCCAAATACCACGTCGCTGTAGCCGTGGGTATCGGCCATGATTTCGCGCGGGTCCAGGCGGGTTTGTTGTTCCAGCAACCCGGCCAGGATGAACAAAGAGTCGCGCAGCGTACCGGGAATGACGATGCCGTGAAAGCCCGTGAACTGGTCGCTGGTGAAGTTATAGTACGTCACCCCGCGCTGGGAGCCGAAGTATTTGCGGTTCCAGCCCGCGTGCAGCGTGCGCACGGGCACCACGAAGCGCATGCCGTCGGCCGAGGCCACCTCCCCGCCGCCCCAGGCCTGGGCCAATGGCAGCCCCGCCTGGGCATCCACCAGGCGGGCATTGGCGGCGGTGAGCGTTTCGGCGCGCAGGTAGTTTTGCTGCACCCACGCCAGGCGCGCCAGCGTCAGGGCCGGCACGTCGGCCCGGGCCACGGTTTTTAGCCCCAGGTTGCACGCCTGGGCCAACAGCACGGCACAGATACTGAGCGGCAGGTCGGCGGCGGCGGGCTGCCCGTCGGCCACGTGGGTAAAGGCGAGGGAAAAGCCGGTAAACGCGTCCACCTCCCGCAACAGGGCCGCTACTTCGACCTGGGGCAGGGCCGCCGCCAGCTGCTCGCGCACGTGCACCAGGTGCTCGGACTCTTCTTGCGCCGGTAAGGCGCTGAGGGTGACGACCGGCTGACCGTCTTGCTCGACCACCTGCAGGGTGGTGTGCTGCGCCAGGTTCTCCCCAACGTCCGCATACGCCGTGCGCAGCAGTTGCCCCAGACGGGCCAGTTCCACTGCCGGGTCCAGGGAGCGGTCCAGGGCCCGGGCCACCGAATCCCGGGCGGCTTCCCAGGCGTCCCCGCGCAACAGTTCGGCCCGTGGGTCGGCGTGGCGCTCGCTGGTCGGCACGAACACGTCGCGGCGGCGCACGGCGTGCTGCAGCCGTTCCAGTACGCAGAGGGTGTACGCCTGGGGATTCACTTCCCCTTTGGCGGGAAACACCCGCCGGGCCCACCCCTTCGGGACGACCGTGCGGGGCGCGGCCGACCACTTCGGGCGGCCCCGACCGCCGGCTTCCTGCTGCTGCAAAAAGGCCCAGGCCTCCAGCAGCGGTTTGGCGGTGGGCGTCCCCTCGAAGGCGACGCCGGCCAGCAAGGCGGGCAGGAACCGGCGCACCGTGGCGTAGCTGCCGCTCAAGGCTTCGGCCAGCGGGTCCTCCGGCGGACTGGCTAGTTCCTGCGGTGGCCGCCGCAGCGCGCAAGGGCGCCTGGCCCAGGCGGTCGAACACCTGCTGGCGTACCTGCCCGGCCGGTACGGCCTCGTCGAGCAGCAGTTCCACGGCCTGTTGGAGCAGCAACGCGGCCTGGTCCAGGTCCTTGAGCGAGCGCAGGCGTTCGCGCCGGCGCTTGGTTTCGCCCCGCAGGGCCAGCGACGTGAGCAGGCTGTCGAAGAGGTCGAGCACGTCGTCCGTAGCGGTGCGCTCCAGGGTCTGGGCGAAGACCAGCAGCGTGGCCAGCCGGCGTTCCTCGCCCATGCGCACCAGCGTCTGTGCCCAAGCCAGCTGGGCATGGCGGGCCAGGCGCGCCAACCGGGCTTCGGGTAAGTCGGCCACGGGCACGGCGCTCACGCCCAGGGCGCGGATTTCGCCCACCCGGCGCAAAGCGGCCGCCAGCGCCGGGGCGGACACGCGGGTGGGCGGGGTGCGCAGGCGCTCCAGGTGGGTGAGCCGCTCGCCGGCCGGCACGGTCAACAGGGTTTCCAGCGCCGCTTGCTGGGACGGGTTCAGGCGGGTGCGCAGCTGGCGGTAGAGGTGGCGGCCGGTGCGCTCGCGGACCCGCGCAATCAGGCGGGCGAGTAACGAAACGCCGGGCAAGACGACCCGCTGGGCGACCAGGTGGGCCGTGGTCAAATCAAACAGCACGCTGGGCCGGACGGTGCTCGTCAGCACCTGCGCGTAGAGCCAGCGGGTGAGCCGGAACGTCTGCCGCCCGTCAAACGGGGTGTACCCGAGGTGGGCCACAATCCGGGCCTGGTGGTCGTACCACGTGTTCGGCCGGGTCCGGTACGCGGCCAAGGCGTCCGCAGGCAGGTGCAGCTGCTCGGCCAGCGTCTGCACCACCACGGCCGGTACCCGCAGCGGGTCGGTCAGAAAGGTGCCCAAAAAGCGCAGGGTGCAGAGCTGCGGCACACCCGAGTTTGTTGGCGGGGCGTCGGCGCGCGGCCAGGAGGTGGCCATCGGCTGCGCTCAGGTAAAAGAACCGGGCCAGCTGTTCGGGGCTGGGCTCGTCGGCGTAGCAGCCGAAGCGGGCGGCCTGCTCGTCACTGAGGAATTCTACGGGCATGGGCCAGGGAGGCGCGAAAGAATAAGCCAAATGGCGCACGGTGCCGCTATCAAACCCGAACAACCGGCCGGGAAGCGCCGCGCCGCCACGGGGTTAGAAATTCTGGCCGATGCCGAAGTAGAACAGCCGGTCTTCCTTGGACACCCCGTAGTCCGCGTAGAGCATGGTGGACAGGTTCCAGGCAATGCGCGCCCCGGCTCCGTACGAAAACCGGACGTCGCGAAAGCCTAGGTCCTGCCACCGGTCGCGCACCGTGCCGGCGTCCGCGAACGGGGCCACGCCCAGCCCGAAGTTCTGCTTGCCCAGCTTGACATCGGCCAGCCGGATGCGCAGCTCGGCGTTGGCAAAGGCCAGCGAGCGGGCCAGGAAGCGGTTGGCCCGGTAGCCCCGCAGCGACTGCCGCCCGCCCAGGGCGTTGATGCTGCCGTCGGGGCTCCACTGGTCCTGAAACTCAAAAAACGGCGCTTCTTTCCCGAAAATGGTGCCCGCGCCGACCCGCCCGGCCAGCACCGTGCGCGGACCCACGGGCAGCTTGCGGTAGGCCCGGCCCTGGAAAAACAGCTTGTTGAAACTGAACTGCGAACCGATGGCGGGGCTGGAAAACTCGTTGGCGGCTTCAAAGTATACCCCGCGGGTCGGGTCGGGCTCAAAGTCGCGCGTGTCGTGAATCAGCGCCGTCTGGATAATGGACACCCACCCCCCGTCCAGGCCAAAGATGCGCCCCTGCTGGGCATCGCGCTGCAGTAGCGACGTGCCGTTAGGCGCCGTGGTTTCTTCGCCGTTACGGGTGGCCTCGGCCTTGGTGCCCTGGAACGTGTCGTAGGAGAGGTGCTGAATCTCGTAGCCGCCCATCACGCGCCAGCGACCTTTGCCCAGGGCGTAGTCAGCTTTGAGGTTGAGCATGAACTCGGTTTCCCGGAACCGGTTGGACAGCGCATCGGTGACCTCGGCGGCTTCGCCGGCCTGCCCGGGCCGCAGGGTTTTGCGGGCCGCGTCATATTCCGCGTAGGTGGCAAACGTCTCGTCCGGGTTGGAGGGCAGGCGCAGGCGGCCGAGCGTGGTTTCGGACGAGCCGAAGTACAGGTTGGCCGGGTTTTGCTGGGCCTTGAAGTCCACGCGGTAACGCCAGCGCGTGCCTTTGTAGTAGGGCACGTCCAGGGACAGCGTCAGCTCGCGGGCGTTGGTGGTAAAGTACGCCGCGTTGGCGCGCAGGCGTGTGAGGTAGGGCGTGTAGGCAAACAGCGGGTTGTCGCGGGTGCCGTTCCAGATGATGTTGGTTTTAACCCCCACACCGAAGCCCGTCACCGGGTCGGACGAGAGGTCGGGCAAGCCGGTCACGAACAGGCCTTCCCGTTTTTTGGCCAGGTCGGCATCCGACATGCGCTTGGAGCGGATAAAGGAGAGGCTGTCCACTTGTTGGGCGGAGGCAGCGGCGGCGCACAGGCCCAGAGAGGCCGTGAGCCAGGTACGCAACAGGCTTGTTTTTATCTGTTTTTTGCTGGGCAATGGGAGGGACCGTTAGTGAGGAAGCCATGCGCTGGCTCGTTGGCGCAGGTTAGCCCGACAAAGCTCCCGCACGATTCTGAAGGCATTCTGTAGTTTCCTTCTCTTGCCTTACCACGCCATGACGGCGGTGGCCCCGATGGCCCCCTGCTGGTAGCTGGGCACGACCAGCGCCCGGTTGCCCAGCACCTTGCGCAGTGGTTTTGTTACCAGCGGGTACAGCCAGTACGCGGCCTGCGTTGACAGAATGCCCACGCCGGCTCCGGCCAGCACATCGGAAAACCAATGCACGTCTTTGGCCATGCGAATACCTCCCGTGGCCGCTGCTAGCGAGTAGCCGCCCACGCTGTACCAGACGCTACGCCCGCCGTATTCCTTGTGCAGAAACGTAGCCGAGGCGAAGGCCAGGCTGGTGTGCTGGCTGGGAAAGGAATGGAAGTCGGAACCGTCGGGGCGCTGCACCTGCGTGAGCTTCTTCAGGTTGCTGGTCACCGCATCGTTGAGGGTGAAGGCCAGCGCCGCCAGCAGCAGCTGGTCCACGGGTTTGTGACGGCCCGGCACCCCGGCCAGGCCCAGGCCGAGCGTTACGGCCCCTGGTAGGTACCGGAGCTGGTTGTCGAGCGTCGTCGTGGGCCGGCCCATATGCTCGCGGATTTCCTCCCGCAGCTCCTCGTCTGATTCCAGCGCCTCCACCCGATGGGTGGTCAGGGCGCCGGCCGTGAGCAGCAGCGTAGGCACCAGCAGCGCCCGCGCCACCGGCCCCTGCCAGAGCGGCGGGCGGGTGGTGGAGTCACGCAGGGAAGGCGGTACCGAAACAGCAGGCGCCGTCTGGGCCCGGGACGGGAACAGGGGAGCAGCCAGCACAGCCAGGGGAGCAACACGGAGCGGGGCATACAAAAAAGCAGCAGGTACGCCCCAAACGTAGAGCGCAATTCTGTGCACATTCTGTAGGGGTCAGGGGCGGGGAACCGCTGAAGCGAACCGGACACGCAGCGTATGCCGCGCCGAATCCGGGGCGTAGTCGTATGCCACGGTAAAGCCATAGAAGGTCGTGATGCTTTGCACGATGGACAACCCCAGGCCGGGCGAGTCCGAAGCGGCATTCTGCTTGCGAAACCGCTCGAAAAACTGTGCGGGTTTCTGCTGCGCCGCCAGGGCGGGGCCGGCATTGGTGATGACCAGCTCGGTGGCACGCAGCTGCACCCGCAACAGGCCGCCCGGCAAGTTGTGCCGGATGGCGTTGTGCAGCAGGTTACTGAGCAGCGAATCGGCCAGCGCGGGGTGCAGCATAAGCAACGGCGCGGCATTTAATTGCACGTCCAGCTGCAACTCCTTCTGCTGGATGAATTCCTCCAGCTGGCTCAGCTTTTCGCGCAGCAGCTCGGCCAGCGGCACCGGCTGGGCGGCGGCAAACTGCTGGTTCTCAATTTTGCTGAGCAGCGTCAGCCCCTGGTGCAGGCGGGCCAGCCGCTGCACGGCCGCGTACAGGTCGCCCACCAAGGGGCCGGCCGGCGCGGGCAAATCCGGCAGCTGGAGCAGCTGTTCCAGCTTGGCCTGCATGATGGCCAGCGGGGTGCGGGTTTCGTGGGCGGCGTTTTCCGTGAACGCTTTGAGCAACATGTAGTCGGCCGCGACCCGCTCGCTCAGGTGGGTGAGCGTGTGGTTGAGCTGGGCGAACTCCTCAATGTGGGCATCAGGCAGGTGCAGCACCTGGTGCTGGCGCACGTCGTAGCCGCGCAGCTGGTGGAGGGTCTGCTCAAACGGGGCCCAGAGGCGGCGGGTCAGCCAGCGGTTGAGCCCCACCACGCCCAGCAGCAGCGTACCCAGCACCCCCACCAGCAACAGCACAATCAGGCGCTGCACGTCATGGGTTTCCAGCAGGGCCTTGCTGAGCGATACCCACTGGGTTTGCCCGTTCAGCGGCAGCCGAAACGTGAGCTGGCGGTAGGGCTCCAACTCGTTTTCCAGGGGCTCCAGCAGCAGGGTATCGCGCAGCCCTTCCGGCTGCGGCTGCGCACTGAGCTGCATGCGGCCCTCAAACGGGGTGCCGGGCAGGTGGCCGGTGCGCTGCACCTGCGCCCGCAAGTAGTCACGCTGCTGAAACAGGCGCTCCTCCACTTCGCTTTGCAGCGTCCAGCGCACGCCGTAGTAGAGGAACACACTGCCGGCCGTGAAGAGCACGGTGGCCAGCAGCAGGTAGTAGCGGTTGGTGGCGGCCAGCAGCTTCATTCTGCGCTAAGCTTGTAGCCCACCCCGTACACGGAGCGGATGTAGTCGCCGGCTCCTTTGTCCTGCAACTTGCGCCGCAGGTTCTTGAGGTGGGTGTAGAGGAAGTCGAAGGAGTCGGCCGCATCGGCCGCGTCGCCCCAGACGTGCTCGGCAATGGACTCCTTCGTCAGCACGCGGCCGGGGTTGGTGAGCAGATACAGCAGCAAGTCAAATTCCTTGCGCGTAAGCGTTACAGGTTCCCCGTTGACCAGTACCCGGGCCTGGTCGGGAAACACGGTCAACTCCTGAAACAGTAGGTGGCGCTGCCCCTGAAACTGCCGCCGCCGGATGATGGCCTTCAGCCGGGCGCTCAGTTCCGAGAGGTGAAACGGCTTGGCCAGGTAGTCGTCGGCCCCCAGTTCCAAGCCCAGCACCTTGTCGTCGAGCGCGCCCCGGGCCGAGACGATGAGCACGCCGGCCGGGGAGCGGTCGGCCTTGAGCGTGCGCACCACGTCCAGCCCGTTGCCGTCGGGCAGGGTCAAATCCAGCAGCACGCAATCGTACTGGTAGAGCTTGATTTTCTCGTGCGCCTGTTCGTAGCTGGCCGCTGCTTCCACCACGTAGCCGTCCTGGCGCAGGTACTCCATCAAGGAGGTGCGCAGGGCCGGCTCGTCTTCTACAATCAGCAGCTTCACGGGAGTGCAAGGTGAGGAACGGCTGAAAGGTAGCTGGCAATTCTGAAGACTTTCTGACGGGGGCACTGAGCTGTCTGGATAGAACGGCCCGAACTACGCCGCTTCCTGCGCTTTTCCGCCGGTTGCTACCCCCAGATAGGCCAGGTAACGGTAAATAGTGGCCCGGCCCACTCCCAGCAGTTGCCCGATTTCTGCTACCGTCTTGTCTTGTTGCAGGTAAAGCGTTTTTGCGGCCTGGGCTTTGGAGAGGGCTTCTTTGGAAAGACCTTTAGGCCGGCCGCCCTGGCGCCCCGTGCCCGGGCCGCCGTCAGGCCCGCCTTGGTGCGCTCCCGAATGATGTCGCGCTCAAACTCAGCCAGCGAGGCAAACAGGTTAAACATGAGGCGGCCCTGGGCGGTGGTCGTGTCCAGATGGTCCTGCAGGCTGACAAAGTGAATCCCCTGTTGCTGAAAGCCGCTGACCAGTGTGACCAGGTCTTTGAGCGAGCGGCCCAGTCGGTCGAGTTTCCAGACCACGAGCGTATCGCCCGCCCGCAGGCGGGTCAGCAGGTGCTGCAGCGCCGGGCGCTCTTTCACGGACGATACTTTTTCCTGCGCGACCTCCGCGCAGCCGTAGGCCTGCAAGGCATCGGTTTGCAGGTGTAGCTGCTGGTCGGGGGTACTAACACGGGCGTAGCCGAAAATCATAGGCGGTATTCTCAGGAAGTCAGCAGGAGCAAAGATAGCGAGCCATTGATTCGTGAGAACAGCATATGAGACAGTTTTTGCCCGACTCGTAAGGAGGCCAAACGAGCGCGACCAGCGGAGCGGAAAAACGCACGTATTCTGAGACACCCCGACCCGCCAAAATTCGACCAACTGGCCTTAGCGTTGTTTTCCGTTCCTACTCTAGTGCGACCCCTATCGTGGGTGTTCAGCACCATTGAGTTGGTAGGCGACATGAGCGAAGACCCTTTTGAAAACCGCATGAACGACGTGCCCATGACCGCGCTGTGCCGCTCCATCGAGGTAGACCTGCGGCAGATGCTGGGTGAGTCAGTCCTGCCGGCCGTTGCCCGGCCCGTCGACAGCGTGCTGCTGTAGTCCTGACGCCAACCAGGGCCTTTTCAGGTATCTACCCACCATCACTACTTCTGGCATGCACGCGCGTCGCTTTCCTAAAAAATCCAGGACTGCTCCCACGGCAACATGGCGGGTGGTCAGCGTCGCTAGCGTCGCAATTCTGTTGCTGCTGGCTTTTGGTAGTTGGGGGTGGATTGGGTGGCGGGTAGTCCAGGAGTGGCAGCAGGATTCCGAATCAGTCACTACTGACACCGCCAAGGGCAGTTCACCTGAACAAGAGGTGCACTCCTATTTGCTACAGCATCTGTCGAATCCGGACAGCTACGAAAGTGTAGCGTTTGGCCGGCAGACCTGTCAAACAAAGCAAGGACAGCGAGTATGCTTCGTGTCCCACCGCTACCAGTTTCGCGATACGCTCGGCCACATAGTACGGAAGCACCAACTCTTCTACTACTCCCCGCAGGGCGAAATACAGGGCATCGAAGACGTCCCGTGAGCGCCGGGTTAATAACCACATGAAGCCTCCTTGCTTGAAGCGGCGATAATCGAACTTGCCGAAGGATCCCGTTGCATCAGTGCCCCTCAAGCAAGTAAGGTCTTTGCTCAAGTGGTTACCAGTGCCGCCGACACGGCTGCCCGTGTTGCTGTGGCGAACTAACCATGGGTGGCCCGATGTAATTTTGGGACCAAACTTTTAACCAAGGCCAGTATCAGGTAGAATACAAGGTTACCTCCAATGCTCCAACCTCGGACTACCTGAGCTACACCAATGAAAGCGGCGGCAATACGACGCTCAGCAACACACCGCTGCCGGTGAGCTACAAGTTTAAGCGGACCATGAAGCAAGGCGACAACCTGACCATCCTGGCCAGTATCGACGGAGGCACGGCGGCCTCGGAAATCACCTGCTCTATCCTGCTGGATGGCAGAGAGGTCAAGAAGGAAACCGGCCGGGGCGTCGACGCGCAGGCTGTGCCGGTGTATGTAATCGGTGAATAGATTTACTGCCTAGCATAAGAGCAAAGAAGCTCAACCCTGATATGGTTGAGCTTCTTTGCTCTTATGCTAAAGACCTGGACCGGAAAGCATCATCGATAGCACTAGGAGGCGAATAAGAAGTTTGCTCCATATTAAAGTGGTTTACGACTCGGGCGTAGAATCAGGTGCTGGTGCTTCGGTATGCGATTCCTCTGAAGATATTGTCAGCTGGCCAGAGATGGAATCAAGCAGCCCCCTCCTATTTTTAGTTTTAGTTGACTCCTTAACCTTAACTAGCTTCTCAGCTTTAGGAACGGCTGAAGTATTTCCTTTCTTCTGGTATGAGCGCTTTGGTTTGATTGCAGGTGCTTCGGGAAGAGGAACAATATTAGGTCCGCTTTGCAACTCCTCTAACCCAACCGAGGCTGCTTCCTGAGTAGGAGCATCCATCTGCTGCGATGCCTGCGCTCTCTGCCTAGCATCCTGTTCAGCTGTCAAGTTCCACTCGAAAACCGGGGCCTCTTCGTCAGGAACTACCTTTTTACTCGGCCCTGAAAGGATTGATGCTGTCGGCGGCACAGCAAATAATTCAGCCCTGCGCTGGGAACTTGTTTTATATTCTGAAATTGGAATATATTTCTGCCCTCGCTCCTGAAATAAGGGGATTTGTCTTACTTCATAGTAAGCCCCTGAAATCTTATTGAATGTTAAAAAACCGCCTAGTAATTGCAGGGCAACTCTCGTTTCCGATGGATAGTGGTCGGCCGTCAGACGAATTAAATCGAGAAGTTTACCGCTGAACTGATAGTCCTCTGCTTCAAATTCCCCCCGGAATTTAAGGTAGATGAATGCGCTCAGGTACATTCTGAGGTTAGTACGAGTGTCTGTTAATTCATTTCTCAGCTTCTCGGCCCATTCAGCGTTGAGAAGCAACTGGGTGACTCTCTCGCGAGTAGAAGCTGCTCTGTTAGCTTCTAGTGCTTTGTAAAATCTGGTTGCTTCGTAGCTGTTATCATGTCCTCGACGGCCATCGCGGGCGCTGAGGCTGCGATGAAAAACTACACATAGGTCATATAGGTACCCATAATCGTTTTTGGGAAAAGGCTCATATCGTCCATAAACGATTAAATGCACCCAGAAAGAATCGCTCGTTTGAATTTCACGTCGCTCTAGGCGTACTGCCACAGCCTTTTCCACATCTTGCAATAACCCTTCGTCAAGATGTTTACTAGGGACCCCAGCTATTTCCAGAAGTGCTTCGCTGCCTAATCGGGTTTCCGACGCCAATAACCGGTGGTCAGCCTGCTCTGCTACAGCTTCAAACACCGCTGGCTGCCGCTTAATACGCGGGTCTAAACGAGAAGCTAATAATTGTCCGGCTTGTGTAGTGAGCGGATACAGACGCCGCACCTGCACAATGTTTAACCGAGATTTCTCGCTAATAGAATGCGGCTTACTCAATTCTGCGGCTAGGGTATCAAAAGCTGCTTGGGCCTCTATGCTGAGTTGTGGATAGTGTATCCCTATAGATGCACTAGCAGCTTGTAAAGCAGCTTTGCTTTGCTCTGGCAATTCAATATCCAACAGAATTACCTCGTCAGCTGTGCTGAAGGCAGGAATTTTAGCGAGTAAGCTTGCCTCTGATACATCAGGGTGCCCTGCAGGCGTGTCCTTTTCATAAAGGACCCACTCATCCGGATTAACCTCAATGAAACCAAATTGATACAACAGATTGAACCGAAGCCTATAAATAGGCAGCAAGGCACGTTGAGCAGCCATAAATTAGAAGTCGTAAGTAGTAGCCTGTGGTTGAGCCGAGGCTGTTGTGGCATCTGTGATTTCAAACAAGGTGCAGTCGCCGGCCAGCGTGTCCACCATGCTGCTGCGAGTACCACAATAGGTTAGAACCAGGTTTTTGCGGCTGCGAGTCATGGCAACCATGAATAGGGTCTTGTCTTTGCCACCACCGTTCAAGTGCAGTCCTGCTGATACCCATGGCAAATACACGTTTTCGTAGTCCAATCCTTTCGAGCTGTGATAAGTCATGACCGCGACCCGATGGTTGGTATAAGCCCCATCGAGTGTACCAACCCCATTACCAATGTATTCGAGCTTGATGCCTTGTGCTTCTAAATGCCGGTTCATGGCTGCAAAATCCTCGTTTTTGCCCCACCGGTCAGGAACAACAGTCCAAGCGGGTTTGCCATTGATCGTTAATACGGCGTTACAAAAAGCCGCGATGTTTTCCCGGAAAGGCAACAGGATAACCGTTGACTCGCTTGCTTGAGCCCGCTTACTGGCTTCACGCCACACATACTTAATTTCCCTTGATACATCATTGGTGTAGCCTAGGCGTACCTGCACATCGAGCTTGGTAGCATCGCGACGTGCTCCGAGAATGGTGCCGCCAATCAGGCTGCTGACCATCTTAATAATGGACCGTGTTAACCGATAAATCGTCGGCAGCTCGTGGGACTGCCCGCCCAGCAAAGCGCCAATTTCCTCTGGTCTTACTACCGGCTCACGAGTCTGTGGGTCATGCGTAAAAATTGACTGCTGCGAATCGCCCGCTACAATAACTCGTTTCGCCTTATTGCGCAGCAGCGTTATCATACTGGAGGGCAAATCCTGTACTTCATCGCAAAACAGCAAGTCAAATTGCTGACTGGTCTTTTGCAATTCATAGTACGTCATCACAGGCACCCGAACGCCAAACTCCTTCTCCACTCCCAACTCATCAAGGCCGGTTCGTATCAAATCCACCAATGCCCGCGTGAACAGCACAACGCCCACTTTTAGATTTTTGTTTTCAACTAGCTTGTCACGAAGCCCGTGTACCAGCAGTACCGACTTACCACTGCCAGCGTGCCCCTTTATCCAGACGTTGCCGCTACCGCCCCTGATGTGGCGCGTAATCAACTCTTCTTGGTCGCTGTCCAGCTTCGTGCGTTGAACCATCCATTTCATAATCTTGCAGAGTAGTAAAAGGTGAAGGGTTATAGCTTTGCTAAACCAGTGTTATCGCGCAGTTTTGCCAGGTTTTGGTCGTCGTACAGCCCCTTTTCCTGCCTTGTAGGTGCCCTGCTCTCCACTCGTTGGGCTGTGGCCTTGTCGCCCAAAATTCGCGCGCAGTCAGCTAGTCGATGATAGTCGTTGGAACCTAGTGTACCGGCCTCAAAACGGGCATTGAAAATATCAAACGCCTTCTGCACCAGAGGCTTTCCCCTGGCATCGCCCCGATTCATCAAATACTCCCCATAATAGTGCGGAGCATAGGGGTAGGAGGGGTCCATTCGCATTACCTCCTCCATAAGCTCTTCATACCGGGCAGGTTCTTTGTACCTGAAGCTCATACCCAAGTTGAAGGCCGTTACCGGAGCCGGATTGCGCTGATAGGCTTGTTCGTACCAAGGCTGGCTCCTGTCGCGATGCCCGGCCATGTCATAGTGGTAGCCAATGCTGTTATGATACGCATTAGTTGGATACAACTCCTGAATGAGTTCAAGGGTCTCTGCCGCCCGCAAATGATTCTCTGCAAACTCATAAGCTTGGAAAAGCTTATACAAGGTGCTCTCAGCTGGTTTGCCGCCTTGCTGCTCGGCCGCAATGTTAGCATTGCGTTCCGCCTGGTAAAGCATCCGCTCGGCTGTGCTCAGAGCGCGGTTCGCAAACGGATTCATAGGCTCTACGCGTACCACCTGCCCATTGACAGTGGCTTGCACGTGTACGAGCTTGTCAGCGCTAATGCTGCATTCCAGTCGAATAGGTGTTCCGGCCTTAAAAGGCTGGTTGGCGGGCGCAAATACTTTGAGCACCTGTAATACCTTATCTGTGCTCGATACGCAGATAGGAATTTCAATCTGCGCCTGTCCGTCACGCTGAGTCACCAGCTCGTCCAACGCCACCGGTTCGCACGGTATGCAGGTTCCAGCCTTGACCAACACCTCAGGCTGGCCACCCTTTGTCACGATGAGTAGCGGTTCACTAACAATCGGCTGAATAATGTTCTTGCCGAAGCCATTGTAGATGAGGGAATGAATTGCCGCTCCTGCGGCCACATGCGTTTGCAAGTCCTGCGGGATTATCAGTTCCGAGTCGTCAAAATAAGCTGCTAAAGCTTGTTGGATGTAAGGGTTTTTGGCACTGCCCCCTATCAGCAGAACATAATCAATTTCTGCCTTGGCTAGCCCTGCCTTTTTCAACGCCGATTCAACGGGACTGAAGATGCTGACAAACTCTTCCTGACCTTCCTGATGCGCCGCAGTGCGCCCGGCCTTGCCCGTAAACGTCCCCATTAGCTCTTGAAACTCCCTATAGGACAAGCGCGGTTGCTTGAGCGTTAGCTGATGTTTGGGAAGAAAAATCTCAATCGGGAATCCCAACGTAACGGCCGTTTCACTATTCGCTACAATTGGAAGTTCCGATGCCGTCTGCATCTCCATTGCCACTTGTTTGCAGAGGCGAATTTTCAGCTCTTCCGCAGCCTTCAGCAATCGAGGCAAAATGCCTTTATTGATTTGGGGAGTCCGGAAGTCCTTCAGAGTAACGCCATTTTCGGCCAGCAGCTGTGGCAACAGCACCCGCAGCGCAATAAGTCGGTCTACATCATCTCCTCCCAATTTCTCAAAACGGGAAATAGCCAGGTTTTTGGAATAAGTACCCTGCAGTGCGGTACCTATTTCAAGGACCGAAACGTCGCAGGTGCCAGCACCAAAGTCAAAAACGAGTAGATGGATTGGGTAATCAGGAGTAAGCAGTAGCTGAGTTCCCCGCTCGGTGGCCGTGCTGGCCACCAAGTAGCTTAAAAAAGCTGCATTAGGCTCATCAATCAGTGCCTGCGAGCCGAGCTTAATGCCTGCTTCTGCGAGTGAGTTGAGTAAATCCCGCCGCTGATTCGCCTCAAATGAAGCCGGAATACTCACTGCATACTCAACTTGCGGGCGAGTGCCCAGCTTGTCAAGGTGCCGGTCTAGTTGTTCTTTCAGATAACTAAAGAAGACCGTTGCCGCGTCCGTTGGCTTTAAAATAGTGGCTACCGGGTGGTTGCGCTTCAGTTCACTGTTGAAATATTTAGACCCCAAGTCCTCCCCCAACTCCATTTTAAAGGAGTACCAAACATTCACCCCGCGCTTGAGCTGATGCTTTAACTCTGCCGCTCCATTTCCTATCAGTAGCTTTTCCCCGTGCCAAGCAATAACTGAAGGCAATTTGTCTGCGGACTCGGTGCCAATACCATCTGCTTGTGCCTGCTCGGTCCAGACGGGCTGCACTTGAATAGGTGCCTCCAGCCCGCCGTTCAGCTGCGCGATACTGATGACTGTAGTTGACGTGCCAAAGTCTATACCTACAAAGACCATCCCTGTAGTTCTCCCGTTTTGACTAACTCCTGCATTTCGTACAGCTGGAAATAGGCTTTGAATAGTAAGTGCAGTAGCGATGGCTGTCATATGAAGGCAGAAAAGGAAACTAATATATGGCAAACAATCTTGGTCAGTAACAAAATCAATAATAGATATTTATAAATATTCGAAAGCCTTACCTCCGCCCCTTCTCCATGCTACCATTCCGTCTGACCAGTCGCTTTTGCGAGTGATTCACCGCTGATTCATTGACGGGGTCTAGCTAGGATGGGCAGCGAGAAGTCACTGGGCCTTTTTTGCAGCTTAGTCGGTACCATGCTGATGGTGCACTAGCTTCGCAGGACTTTGCCCACTTACAACAAGCTCAACTCAAGCAGTGTAACCACCAGGTAATAACATTGCCTTGACCGCATAAATTGTATGAACAAAGTTCATCCTTGACGGGAGTCCTACACAGCCTAACTGGGATGAAAGAGAAAAGTGACTTCCGTGAATTTCTCATATCCTAAGACAAGGTACACCACTAGGTAATGGGCCTTTAAAAGCAACTCTGTTCGTGAGTAATATGATTTACCTACTCAATGGATTCTAGGAATCATAAGTGTTAATTATCATCCCCACTCTCCTTATCTGAATGATTAATTTTAAGTTATGATAAGCTTTACTTATCATAACTTATCTTTGCTCGTGAAAATCGGAGCAGTTTAGCCCGTTCCGCCACCTATTATATAAGGTGTGCGACAGCCCCGGCGTTGGCACCGCCGAACCATTCCATGAGCGAAGACCTGTCCCTTCTCCCAGCACCCGACGCTTCCCAATCGCTCAGCCACCACTTAGGCCGGGCCTCTGCTAAAGTCGTGGGCTTTCTGGAGGCCGGTCTGCAGGGCGCGGCCAACACGGAGCGGGCCTATACCTCGGACCTGAAAAGCTACGTGACCTTTTGCGAGCAGCACGGATTCGTCGCCGTGCCGGCCGACGTGGATACCCTCACGGAGTACGTCGCCTACCTGGCCTCCGAGAAAATCGAACCAGCACCTAGGGGCAGTCGGGGAAAAAAGAAGGGCCAGCAGCCGCTCACTGGGCCCCACGCACTGGCGACCATCAAGCGCCACCTGGCCGCCATCCGCAAAGCCCATCAGCTCGCGGGGCACCGGCTGCCGGCCACTTTGGATGCCCTTAATATCGTGATGGAAGGTATTGCCCGCACCCTGGGCAAGCGTCAGGAGCAGGCGCAGGCCTTCACCGTCGAGGAGCTGAAGCAGGCCATCCGCCGCATCGACTTAGAAACGTCAGCCGGCCTGCGCGACCGGGCCCTGTTGCTGCTGGGCTTCGCCGGGGCCTTCCGCCGCTCTGAGCTGGTGGACCTGAACATCGAGCAGCTGGAGTTTACGGAGCGGGCGTTGCTGGTGCATCTGGCCAAAAGCAAGACCAACCAATACGGGGCGGTCGAGGACAAAGCCATTTTCTACGCGCCCAACGCGGATTACTGCCCCGTGCGCTGCCTGCGCGCCTGGCTAAAGCTGCTGGACCGCACCACGGGGCCGCTGTTTGTGAAGATTCCCCGGGCCCGGCCGGGGCAGATGGCCGCCCCCTCGGACAAGCGGCTTTCGGACATATCCATCAACAAGCTAGTGCAAAAGCGACTCGGCCCCGATTACTCAGCGCACTCGCTGCGCGTGTCTTTTGTGACGGTGGCCGTGCTTAATGGGCAGTCCCATAAGGCCATTAAGAACCAGACCAAGCAGAAAACGGACGCCATGATTGAGCGCTACACCCAGCTCAACAACGTGGTATCTTACAATGCAGCCCAAAGCCTGGGGCTGTAATGGACACCCCGACAAGCCTTAACTAACGGGAGATTCCTATTACTTGTGCCCTCGCAATTGAGTAGCTTTACGCTAAAAGTCCTACCCTTATCTTAGCCTTTTTGCCGGCTTTTGTTTCGAAACAGTTGAGCACCACTACTACTATCCACACGAGCCGCACCATCATGTTTGCGGAGCTGGCCCGGGTGATGAATTACGCAGCCGGCAGCGGTACTTTTCACGATTCGCTGAGCGAGAACGTAGTAGGGAAGCGCACGAAATCGAATCTGGATAAAACCAACATTCTGCTCCAAAAGCTCTACACGTTTAATCCGCAGTACGCCCCGTTCCGGGCTTTTGCTTATTTCTGGCCCCTGGCCAGCGAAACCGACCAGCGCATCATGGCTTTGCTGCTCGCCCTGACGCGGGAGCCGCTGCTGGCCGAGAGTGCAGACCTGGTCCTGAACACGCGGCTGGGGGAATCCGCTACCGTGGAGCAATTCCTGGAAGGCTTGGAGCATCGGCATCCTGACCGGTACAGCAAGGGCAGCGCCCATGCCATTGCACAGCGCTTGGCCAGTTCCTGGAAGCAGGCCGGGTACCTGGAAGGCAAAGTGAAAACCCGCCGGGTGCAGCCCCAACCGCAACTCTACGCGGTGACTTATGCCCTGCTGCTGGCCTATCTACACGGGGAGCGAGGTGAGTTTATTCTGCGCAGCAAATGGGTTCAGGCGCTGGGCCTGCCCGAGGCCGAAGTGCGCAAGCTGGCCGCCGAAGCGGCCCTGCACAACCTGCTCCAGTATCAGGCTGCCGCCGCCGTTACGGTCTTTGCTTTCCCTCAACTCTATAAATTGCTCGACCTGCATGGCCTCGAAAGTTGAATCCCTGCTGCTGGCGTTCCAGTCGGTGCTGCGCGAGCCCTGGGCCAACACGCTTTCCGGCCACGAGCGGGTGTGGTTCCTGGTATATGACCCGGCGGAACAGCGAAAAATCGACCTGAACTTCGGCGACTTCGAGGTGGCAGCCAAGCAAGCCGGCAAGAAATGGCTGCTGGTCTCCCTGAAGCCCTGCTTTCCGCAGTGGATGGCTGCCCACAAATACCGGGAAAGCTACTTTGCCAAGCCAAGTGCCCTGATGACACAGCTGGAAGTCGGCTTCCGGCAGTACGCCATCGACTACCTGCGCACAGCCATCGAGGCGGGCCAGCCCGACGAGCAAACCCTGGTGGTGGTGCGGGACGCCGGCGCGCTATTTGGCTTCGTGCGCCTGGCCGATGTGCTGGAAGCTGTGGCCAGCAGCTGCCGCGGCCGGCTCCTGGTTTTCTTTCCCGGCGAATACAGCCAAAATCAATACCGTCTGCTGGATGCCCGCGACGGCTGGAACTACCTCGCCCGCCCCATCACGGGTTAATTCTCCTTGCTTACCCTTCCATGTTAAACCGCGACTTATTTACCCTCACCCCGCAATC
This sequence comes from Hymenobacter sp. 102, assembly GCF_049949205.1. Taxonomy (NCBI): domain Bacteria; kingdom Pseudomonadati; phylum Bacteroidota; class Cytophagia; order Cytophagales; family Hymenobacteraceae; genus Hymenobacter; species Hymenobacter sp. 102. The sequence goes on along the minus strand of NZ_CP188172.1, from coordinate 4,957,622 downwards.
CAGCAATCTGCTCAACGATGGGGTTGTTAATATCAACGCACAGGAACAAAAGATTGTCCGCTACGAGCTGGAGACTTTCGTGTGCGAAGGCGAATACGAGCGGGGCTTGCAGCGCATTCTGGATACTTACCTGAAGCATCTGGAAAAGCCGCAGCAGCCGGCCGTGTGGGTGAGCGGCTTCTTCGGCAGTGGTAAGTCGCACCTGGTGAAAATGCTGGGCTACCTGTGGGAGGATTTTGCGTTTCCTTCGGGCGATACCGCCCGGACTATCAAGCAACTGCCGACCCCGGTAAACGACCTGTTCGTGGAGCTGGGCCGCAAGCAGAAGGTGCAGGGCAAGCTGGCCGTGATTGGCACCTTGAAGGACTTTCCTTCGCCCGATATCCGATATTCCTTCCTCAGTCTGCTGCTGAAGGCACTGGACCTGCCGGCGCAGCTGCACCTGTTCAAATTCGTGCACTGGTGCATCAAGCAGGGCATTCACGATGAACTTGTAGCCCGCATGGAGGCAGAAGGAACCACGCTGGAAGAAGAAGCCCAGAACCTGTCGGTTTCGCCCATTCTGGCGCGGGCCGTGCTGGAGCTGCTGCCCAGCTTTGCCGATTCGGAAGCCCAGGTGCTGGACCGGTTTGAAACCAACTTCCGGCCCCAGAGCCCGAATGAAATGCTGAGCCGGGAGCAGCTGATTTACACCATCAAAAAGGAAATCCTGCCGCTGAAGTTCGGCGACAAGATTCCGTGTACCATCATCGTGCTGGATGAGGTGCAGCAGTTTATCGGGCAAGACAGCAGCCGCACCATTGAGATTCAAAACCTGGCCCAGGACCTCTGCGCCGAGTTTGAGGGCAAATTTCTGCTGGTGGCCACGGGCCAGAACGCCCTGACCGACACGCCCCAGCTGTTGCCCCTGACTCACCGCTTCTCGGTGAGCGTGCTGCTCTCGGATACCGACGTGGAAACGGTGACGCGTAAAACCGTACTGCACAAAAAGCCTTCGGCGGTAGTACCGCTCAATAAGCTGCTGGAAGACCGGCTGGGCGAGATTTCGCGCAACCTGAGCGGCTCGGATTTCAGCTACAGCACCGCCGAGCGGGAGCTGTTGAGCGCCGACTACCCCATGCTGCCTTCCACGCGCAAGTTTTGGAAGCGCATCCTACAAATCATCGACACCGCCGGCATGGACGGGCAGCTGCGCAGCCAGCTGCGCATCGTGAACGACGGGGTGAACGACGTGGCTCACAAGCCACTGGGCCACATCGTACCGGCCGACTTCGTGTTCTGGCAGAAAAAGGCCCAGATGTCGCAGAGCCCGGTATTGCTCAACGAAACGCTCAACCTGATTGAGCTGCAAAAGACCAAAGGGCCGCACGGTGAGCTGGAAAGCCGGATTCTGGCCGTGGTATTCCTGCTGGACCTGCTGCCCGACAACGTGCCGGGCAACAAAATCCAGGCCGACGACAACACCATTGCCGACCTGCTGCTCGACAACCTGAACCAAGCCTCGGATGACTTCCGCGAGCAAGTGAAGGCCGCCATTCAGCGGCTAGTGCAGCAGCAGCACCTGATGCAGATTGCGAACGAGTACCGCCTGCAAACGAAAGTAGGAGCCGAGTGGCAGCAGGAATACAAAAAGCACGAAGCCAAGCTGACCAACACCGGCGGCGACCAGATTCAGCGGGAGCTACGCGAACGTATCGTGAACTTCTTCAAGGAGCGGTCCAAGGCCATCAACATCGTGCACGGCACCTCCCGGGTGAAGCGCGACTTTGAAATCTGGGACCAGCTGACCACCCGCCCAACCACCGAAAACCGGCTGCTGTACGTCTGGATTCGGGATGGGTGGAACGACGGGGAAAGCCTGTTGCTTAACGAAATACGCAGTGAGGGCGCGGCCGTACCCCTGTCTTACGTGTACGTGGCCAAGTACCGGGATGCGGATATTCGCCGCGAAATTGTGCGCTACCTGGCTGCCGACCATACCTTAAAGGTAAAGGCCAATAACCTGTCGCCGGAATCGGAGCAGGCCCGGCGCAGCATGGCCACCCAGCGCGGCCTGGCCCACCAGGCCCTGCAGGATTTAATTGAAGCGGCGTGCAAAGAAGCGGCCGTGTACCTGGCCGGCGGCAAAAAAATCGACACCGGCGACGTAATGGCCGACGTGCGCGACGCCCTCGGCAGCCTGGCTGACCGGCAATTCCCGGAGTTCAAGGCTAAAGGGGACTTCACCGGCTGGGGCGCGGCCCTGACCAAGGCCATCGGCAACGCGCCCGACGCGCTGGCCAAAGTGGGCTGGAAAAACGACGTGAAAGACCACCCCGTGGCCGTGGAGATTCTGCGCTTCATGGGCAACGGCACCCACCAGGGCAAGGCCATTCGGCAGCACTTCATGAAGAGCCCCTACGGCTTCGAGCAGGACGCCGTGGACACCATGCTGCTGATGCTGCGCCTGACCGACCAGATTTCGACCACCGAAACCACCCTCAACCAGAGCAAGATTAGCGCGGCCGAGTTCCGGAAGGAAGTTCACTCCGTGGAGGCGAAGGACCGGGTGAAGCTACGTCAGCTGTTCGCCTCGGCGGATATCAAGTGCCAGTCGGGTGAGGAGCTGGCGGCCTCGGGCAACTACCTGCGCGCCCTGCTGGCCCTGGCCGACCGGGCGGGCGGCGAAGCGCCTATGCCCGCGCCGCCCAACACCCAGGCCCTGCACGACCTGGAAGGCCGCGAAGGCAATGAGCGGCTGCTGGGCCTGCTGGAGCAGCAAGCCGAGCTGCGCAAGCTCCACGCCGACTGGACCCAGCAAGCCGCCATTGCCAAGCAGCGCCAGCCACAGTGGCAGCTGCTGGCTGACCTGCTGCGCCTAGCGCCGGCAGTCTCGCCCGTCATCGAGCCCATCCGTGAGGAAGCCGACGCGCTGCGTGCCGGCCGCCTGCTGCTGCACGAGCCCGACCTGGTAGCGCCTCTGCTGGCGCGGCTGGCCGACGAGCTGAAAACCGCTCTAACCGAACGCAAACAACGCTACATCGACGACTACGATGCGCGCATGAACACGCTGCAGGCCGACTCCTATTTTACCAAGTTGGCCCAGCCGCAGAAGCATGACTTGCTAAGCCAGAACCAGCTGCTGAAGAAACCTGAACTAAAACCGCTGGACGCCGCCGGCCTGCTGAGCGACCTGCAAAAGGCCTCGTTGGAAACCTGGGAAACCAAGCTGGCCGCGCTGCCGGGGCAGTTTCAGGCGGTGCACGCGGCGGCCGTGAAGCTGACGCAGCCCAAAGCCCAGATGTACAAGCTGCCGCGCACCACCATTGCCTCGCGCCCTGAGCTGGAAGAGTACCTGAACGACCTCCGCGCCGAGTTGGAAGAAATGTTAGACAACGGGGAGTCGGTGATTCTGAACTAGACCTCACCTGGCCGTCATGCTGAGCTTGTCGAAGCATCTCTACCGCTTCGTCCGCAACGATGCAACGACGCGGTAGGATGCTTCGGCTACGCTCCGCTTCGCTCAGCATGACGTTCTTTTTGCTGCCTGCTGCTTACTTCCTACCGCCTGCTCGCCTGGCCCGCATATCCTATCCTTACCGCCCACCCTCCCGAACCAAACCCGCATGTCCGTCCTGACCGCGCCCCAACGGGGCACCCTCGAAAACACCGTCATCAAAGCCCGCAAGGTGGCCGAAACGGGCGCGCGCAACGCCCTGGCGGCGCTGGCCGTGGACCAGGCCGAGCCGTTTGGCCACCTCGACGCGGCCGGGCGGGAGCTGCGGGTACGCCTGCGGGCGAAAGGCCGGCTGCTGGGCGATACCCGCGCCGCCGATGGCCGCCAGCCGCTCGACCACCTGAACACCGAGCTGGCCTACGAATACTGGCACCGAATGCTGTTTGCCCGGTTTCTGGAAGCCAACCACCTGCTGATGTACGACGGCGTGAGCGTGACGCTGGAAGACGTGGCCGAGCTGGGCCCCGAGGATGGCTACGCCGACAAGTGGAGCGCCGCCGGGGCCTACGCCTCGCGGATGCTGCCGGCCATCTTCCGGCCCGAAGACCCGCTGCTGCAGGTGAGCTTCGCGCCCGACGACCGGATTGCGCTGGAAAGCCTGCTGGAAAAGCTGGAAGAAGCCATTTTCACCGCCGACGATGCTCTGGGTTGGGTGTACCAGTTTTGGCAGACGGAGCGCAAAGCGGAAATAAACGCCAGCGGCGACAAGATTGACGGGGCCCGGCTGCCGGCCGTGACGCAGCTCTTCACCGAGCCCTACATGGTGCATTTCCTGCTCGACAACACCCTGGGCGCATGGTGGGTGGCCCGCCACCCCGGCGAAAAGCCTCCCGTGCGTCTCGACTACCTGCGCCGCCTGTCCGATGGCCAGCCGGCCGCCGGCACCTTCGCCGGCTGGCCCGCCACTACGGCCGAGGTAACCCTGCTGGACCCCTGCATGGGCTCGGGCCATTTTGTGGCCGCCGCCTTCCCCATGCTGGCCCGGCTGCGGATGCATGAGGAAAACCTCAGCGCCGAAGAAGCCACTGACCGGGTGCTCACCGACAACCTGCACGGCCTGGAGCTGGATGCTCGCTGCACCCAGATTGCCGCCTTCAACCTCGCCCTCACCGTCTGGAAATTCTGCAAGGGTTACCGGCCCCTGCCGGTGCTGAACCTAGCGTGTAGTGGCCTGGCCCCTACCGGTAAAGTAGAGGAATGGCAACGCCTGGCGGGCACCGACACCCGCTTGCGCAACGGCATGAAGCGCCTCTATGAGCTGTTTCAGAAAGCCCCAGAACTAGGTAGCCTTATTGACCCTGCCACAGTAGCCGCTGACATTTACACAGCCAGCTTCGACGAACTACGGCCGATGCTGGAAACTGCCATTGCGCAGGAACAAGCCAAACACGACGATGAGCAGGTAGAGCGTGGGGTAGTAGCGCAGGGCATTGCGCTGGCGGGCAAGCTTCTAGCTCAGAAATACACCTTGCTCATTACCAATGTGCCTTACCTGGCGCGAGGGAAACAGGCTAAAGTGCTGGCACAATACTGCTCGGATTATTACCCACTTTCGAAAGCTGACCTAGCCACAACATTCTTAGAGAGGATGTTCAAAATAACCAAACAGGGCTGCACCGCTTGCAGTGTGATGCCCCAGAATTGGCTATTCATGTCCTCTTATAAGACCTTCAGAGAGAATCTTCTAAAAAGGAAGGATTGGAACACAATCATCAAACTTGGTCCGGGAGCCTTTAATGAAATTGGTGGAGAAGTGGTTAAGGCTATTTTAGTAGCTATAAGCAACGGGCTGAAATCAGAATCTGACACTCTACTCGGGCTCGATATATCAGATGCCAAAGGCACTTATAATAAGAACAACGCGCTTCTGACGGATGAACCCGTGTTAATGTCTCAGAAGCAGCAATTGAACAATCCAGATGCTCGTATTCTCATTGAAGATGGTTCCACACCCAAAAACAACTTGCCTCTTTTAGGCAAATACTGTACTTCATTCCAAGGAATCAAAACCGGAGATGATTTCAGATATAAAAGCTTTTTCTGGGACCAGCAAAATCTAAAAAACTGGAAACTGTCTTACGGTGGCCCGACTCAGGGCGCATCTTCTGGCGCTAGTTATGCTTTAAAGTGGTTGAACGCGAAGAATGATTTTGCTAGATACCAGGGTTTTAAAGCTTATGGCAGGGACGGCGTATACGTGACTAATGTAGGAAGCATAGTTGTAAGTGATTATCACAAAACAGCTTTCACTAGCGAAGTCACAATTGTAATTCCTAACGAAAAACACCACTTACCAGCAGTAAAAGCTTATTTAAGTTCAAAAGATTTTGAATCTGAGTTAAGAAAGATTGATTCTAATCTTGCTGTTTCAACGTCATCAGTTGTCAAAGTTCCCTTCGACCTAGCTCACTGGCAGAAAGTAGCCAAAGAACAATACCCTAACGGCCTGCCCCTGCCCTACAGCGACGACCCAACGCAGTGGCTGTTCCACGGCCACCCCGAGCCCAGCACGGCCCCGCTGCACGTGGCGCTGGCGCGGCTGCTCGGCTACCGCTGGCCCGCCGAAACCGATGCCGACATGGAGCTGGCCCCCGAAGCCCGCGCCCACCTGGCGGATATCCAACAGTACGACCACCTCACCGACCGCGACGGCATCGTGTGCCTGCCCCCCGTGAATGGCGAGCCAGCCGCCGCCGAGGCCTTGCGCACCTACCTGCAGGCCGTGTACGGCGCGGCCTACACCACCACCACTCTGGAAACGCTGCTGGGCCGCGAAGGCGCCAAGGGCAACCTGGACAAGTGGCTGCGCGAGGAGTTTTTCGCCCAGCACTGCAAGCTGTTTCAGCAGCGCCCCTTCCTGTGGCACATCTGGGACGGCCGCGCCGACGGCTTCAGCGCCATCGTCAATTACCACCAGCTCACCCGCGAGGGCCTGCAAAAGCTCATCTACACCTACCTCGGCGACTGGCTGCGGCAGTGCGAGCAGCAGGTGAAGCGCAACGAAAGCGGGGCCGACGGCCGCCTACTGGCCGCCCAGGCCCTCGACCGTAAGCTCAAAGCCATTCAGGCCGGCGAAAGCCCCTACGACATCTTCGTGCGCTGGAAGCCCCTCGCCCAGCAGCCTATGGGCTGGGAGCCCGACCTCAACGACGGCGTGCGCCTCAACATCCGCCCCTTCATGGAAGCCGAAGTGCTGCGCCGCAAGCCCGCCATCAAGTGGGGCACCGACCGGGGCAAAAACCCCGCCTCCGCCCCCTGGGGCGAGCTGCGCGACAACGACAAGCACTGCACCCTAGCCGAAAAGCGCGCCGCCCGCGACGCCGCCGAAAGTCAGAAGAAGCCCTCGTAGTCATCCTAGCTTCCCCCTGATTCGCTTCACCGCTCCGTAGCCCACTGCGCCCTCCATGCCCCCCAAGCTCACCCTGAAAGACAAAGTACTGGCCAGCCTGCGCGAGGTGGCCCAGCACAACAGCAGCAGTATGGTGCCGCCGGAGGTAATTCTGTGGCCCGACCCCGAGCGACAGTGGGAGGCCGTGCTGCCCCTGCTGCGCCCGGTGCTGCCCGAGCTGCTGACCTTGGGAGACTACAAAGCTGACCTGCGGCAAGGCCCGGCGGTGTGGCTGAAGTGCATGGTAGCCCGCACACTTCCCACCGCCGACTGGCCAGCCGGCACCATTCCGGTTATCTACCTGCCCGGCATTTCCAAGAAAGACCTCCGCACGCCCGAGCCGCAGGGTCTGCAGCTGGCCCCGCTGCGCGAATACCAGTTCACGGGCGTCGTTTGGCTGCAGGACAACGGCAAGGAATGGACCATCAGCGCCTTCATCCAGAACCCCGGCAGTGGCCAGGGCCGCCGCACCGCCACCGACACCGCCACCAAAGACACCCTGCTGCACGCGCTGCCCTGGCTGTTTGAGGAAAGCGAAACGCTCTACGGCAAGGGCACCCTCGATGCCGGCCACGTGCTGGCCGCCCTGTTCCCCGACGAGCCCGCCTGCGTGCTGCGCTGGCTGGAAGAAGGCGACGCCTACCTGGCCGGGCTGGAGCCGGGCCGCCAGGCCCTGTTCCGTACCCTCTGCGAAACCCGCTACGACTTCACGCCCGAGGCCAGCCAGCGCCTGGTGGTGGCGCAGTGGCTCGGCATTCGGCGGCAGGCGGTGTGGCAGCCCGTTTGGCAGCACTTCACCCACGCCCCGCACAAGTTCAAGGAACTGCCGGCCCTGCTCCGGCAAGCCCAGCCGCCTGGCCTGGGCGGTATGCTCACCACCAACCCCGAGAGCTGGCCCCAGGTAAACGAAGACCAGGAAACCGTGCTGCGCCAGGGCTTAGTGAAAGCCGCGGCCCAGCTACCGCCCGCCGCCGCCGCCCAGCTGGCCGCGTTGGAGGCCGCCCACGGCATGCGCCGCGCCTGGGTGTGGGCCGATTTGCAACAAGCCCCGCTGGCGCAGGCTCTGCCGCACCTGCTGCACCTGGTGCAAGTGGCCACCGGCCCCGTGCCCAACCACGACCTGACTAAGCTGCGCCACTACTACGAGCAGCAGGGCTACCAGGCCGACCAGGCCATGCGCCTGGCACTGGCCGCCGTGAGCACCGGCCCCGATAAGGAAGCGGTGCAGGCAGTCGTTCGGCTGTTTTACCAGCCCTGGTTGGAGTTGGTCACTGACCGGTTTCAGCAACTACTGCGGGCCGATGCCAGCGCGCTGCTGCCCGCCAGTGTGCCGCCGCCCTCCGAAGAAGCCTTTGTGTTGTTCGTGGATGCCTTCCGTCTGGAAGTGGCCCAGGAATTTGTGGCGCAGCTCCGCCAGCAAGGCTACGAGGTGGAGCTGACCACGGCCTGGTCGGCCCTGCCCAGCGTGACGCCCACGGCTAAAGCCTGGTCGTCGCCGCTGGCCGGCATCGTGTCCCGCCAAAGCGCAGTAGCCGACTTCGTGCCCCAGCTAGCCGATTCCGGCAAAGTGCTGAACACGGCCAACTTTCGTGGTGCGCTGCCCCAGGTCGGCTACTCGTATCTACCCCTCGGCACCGCCCCACAAGCTGGGCAGCGCTACTGGCAGGAAATCGGCGACGTAGACACAAAGGGCCACGAGGAACAGGCGGGCATCGTGCACCGCATCCCCGAGCTGCTGCGCCGGGTGAAAGAAGCCGTTGACCGGGCTCTGGAGGGCGGCGCCCCGCGCATCCGCCTCGTCACCGACCACGGCTGGCTGCTACTGCCGGGCGGCCTGCCCAAAGAGCAGCTCTCGAAAGACCTGGTGGATACCCGCTGGGGCCGCTGCGCCCTGCTGAAGCCCGGAGCCACTTCCTCCCTGCTGCAACTGCCCTGGAGCTGGAATCCGCAGGAATTCATCACCTACGCGCCAGGCATTTCCTTTTTCAAGGCCAACGTGGAGTTTGCCCACGGGGGCCTTTCCCTACACGAATGCCTCGTGCCGGTGCTCATCATCAGCAAGGGCGGTGCCGCGGCAGGCCCGGTCAGCGGCAAAATCACGGCTCAAAAATGGGTGAACCTACGCTGCACCGTGGCCGTGGAAGACGCGCCCGAAGGGTCCGTAGTTGACCTACGTACCTCCCTGACAGATGCGGGCTCCTCTCTGTTGCTGCACCCGCCCAAAGCCGTTGCCGGGGGCAAGGCCTCGCTGATGGCCGATGACGCCAAGCAGGGTCAGCCGGCTATTTTGGTGCTCCTGGGACCGGACAATACGATTCTGGATAAACAGTCCACGCTAGTGGGCGAATGATGTTGCGCACGTTATGGAATTAGATACCATTGACCACATTGCCGCTCGCGCCTTCGAGGGCTTTATCGTGCGCAAAGACTTGCTGGAGCAGTTCCGCAAGACCTACCCGGTGCCCACTTACGTTATCGAGTTTCTGCTGGGGCGCTATTGTGCCACCACCGACGAGCAGGAAATTCAGGAAGGCCTGGAGATAGTGAAGCGGCAGCTGGCCGACCGCACCGTGCGGCCGGGCGAGGAGGAATACTTCAAGTCCAAAGCTCGCGAGAAAGGCTCCATCAAGCTCATTGACATCATCACCGCGAAGCTGGATGCCCGCACCGACAGCTACGTGGCCACCCTGCCCAGCTTGCGCCTGAATAACGTGCGCATCGCGCCGGAGATGGTGAACGAGAACGACCGGATGCTGACGGGCGGCTTCTACGCCGAAGTGGAGCTGGACTACGACCCCACCATTGCTCAGGAAAACAGCGGCCGGCCGTTCGGCATTGCCAGCCTGCGGCCCATCCAACTCTCCCAGCGCAACGTGCTGAATGAGCTGTATCGGGGCCGGGAGCAGTTTACGCTGGCCGAGTGGCAGGACTTTCTGGTGCGCAGCGTGGGCATGGAGCCCGGCGGCATGAGCGAGCGGGCCAAAAACGTGCTTTTCGTGCGGATGCTGCCCTTCGTGGAGCGCAACTATAACCTGGTGGAGCTGGGGCCGCGTGGTACGGGCAAGTCGCACCTGTACCAGCAGATTTCGCCCTATTCGCACCTGGTATCGGGAGGTAAAACCACCGTCACCAAAATGTTTGTGAACCTGAGCAACGGGGAGCGGGGCCTGGTGTGCAAGTACGACGTGGTGTGCTTCGATGAAGTGTCGGGCGTGAGCTTCGACCAGAAGGACGGCGTGAACATCATGAAGGGCTACATGGAAAGCGGGGAGTTCAGCCGCGGCAAGGAGCCTATTCGCGCCGATGGGGGCGTGGTGCTGGTCGGCAACTTTGACGTGGACGTGGAGCACCAGCAGCGCGTGGGGCACCTGTTCGGTCCGTTGCCCAAGGAGATGCGCGACGACACGGCCTTTATGGACCGCATCCACGCCTTCGTGCCCGGTTGGGACTTCCCTAAGCTGCACAAGGCCTACTTCACCACCCATTTTGGCCTGGTCAGCGACTTCCTGGCTGAGTGCTGGACGCGGCTGCGCGACACCAGCCGGATTTCGGCCGTGCTGCCTCGGGTGGATTTCGGCGGGGCCCTAAGCGGCCGCGACACCACTGCCGTGCACAAAACCATCAACGGCCTGCTGAAGCTGATGCAGCCCGACCCAGCGGCCCCCATCTCGGACGAACTGCTAGAATGGGCCGTGAAACTGGCCTTGGAATACCGCCGCCGGGTAAAAGAGCAGCAGAAGCGCATTGGCTCGGCTGAGTTTCGCAACACCCATTTTAGCTACCGCCTGGGCGTGGACGGCATCGAAACCTTCGTTACGACGCCCGAACTGCACAGTGAGAATACCATTGGCGAAGACCCCCAGCCCCCCGGACAGGTGTGGACGCTGAATACGGGAGGCACCGATGAGCCTGCGGGCCTTTACAAAATTGAAGTCAACGTGGGTCCGGGCAGTGGGGTGAAAGTGCTCAACCGGCCGGCCCCGCCCGCTTTCCAGGAAAGCGTGCGCTTCGCCGAGCAAAACCTCTACAGCAAAGCCAAGGAGCTGCTGGGCGACCGGGAGCCCCGCGCCCACGAATTCTCTGTGCAGCTGCGCTCTTTTGATGCCTCCAAAAACGGCAGCGGCTTGGGCATGGGGGTGCTAATTGCGCTGTGTAGCTCGCTGCTGGAAAAGAGCACCAAGGGCGGCCTGGCCCTGGTGGGGCAGTTGAACCTGGGCGGCTCAATAGACCTGGTTTACAACGCCGTCAACCTAGCGGAGCTGGCCGTGGAGAAGGGGGCCTCTACCTTGCTCATTCCGCTCAATGCTCGCAAGCAGCTCAACGACCTCTCGGATGAGATGATTACCAAAATCAACATTCAGTATTACACCGATTTGCGTGACTGTCTGCTGAAGGCCCTGCAGGATTAACCGCCCCTGGCTTATCAAACATACGCTACCTCCCTACCCATGAAAGCCAAGCAGGCCAACCTCCTCAAGTTTCTGCAAACCTCGAAGCAGTTCATCATCCCGATTTATCAGCGGACCTACAGCTGGCAGGAAAGCCAGTGCCAGCAGCTGCTGCACGACATTATCGGCATCAGCAAAGCCGAAGACAATGCCGGGCACTTTGTCGGGTCGGTGGTCTACTTTGAGCAGGACCACCACAACGCGTCGGAGGTACCGGAGCTGCTGATTATTGACGGCCAGCAGCGGGTCACGACGCTGACGCTGTTATTGGCAGCGCTGGCGGAACTGGTGCAGCAGTACCCTGACGTGCTGGAAAGCACCTCGGCCACCAAGCTGAAAAACTACTATCTGTTCAATGCCGAAGAAGAGGGTGCGCTTCGCTACAAGCTCATGCTCACCCGGGGTGATAAGCAGTCCTTAATTGACGTGCTGGAAGGGCATCCCAAACCACCCGTCGAGGTGGCCAGCAACGTGCGGCGCAACTACGAATACTTCCGCAAGCACCTGACCCTGGAAAATGCCCGGACGGTATATGCCGGCCTGCAGCGGCTATTTATCGTGGATGTGGCGCTGGAGCGCGGCGTTGACAACCCGCAGATGATATTCGAGAGCATGAACTCGACGGGGCTGGCGCTTTCGCAGGCCGACCTGATTCGAAACTACGTACTCATGGGCCAGGAGCCTAAAACGCAGGCTCGGCTCTACGAGCACTATTGGTTCCCGATGGAACAGCTGTTTGGGGAGCACTACGCGAACTACTTCGACTGGTTTGTCCGGGATTATCTGACGCTCAAAACCGGGCATATTCCCCGCATCGACGGGGTGTATGCCAGCTATAAAACCTTCCTGAAAGACACGAAAGTGCCCGCGGTGGTGGAAGAGCGGCTACGCGACCTGCACCGCTACGCCGGGTATTACGTGCGCATCGTGCTGCCCGAAGCCAATCACGAAGCGGACGTGCGGCTGCGCAGAGCGCACCAGGATTTGTTGGAGCTGCGGGCCGATACCGCTACCCCGTTTCTGCTGGAAGTATACGCGGACTACGAAGACGGGCATCTGACGGCCGAGGAGCACGAGCAGGTGGTTCGCCTGATTGAGGCCTATGTGTTCCGGCGCGTCGTGTGCGGCATTCCCACCAATAGCCTGAACAAAACCTTCGCGGCCTTGGGGCGGCTGGTTCGCAAGCCACAGTACCTGGAAAGCCTGTATGCGGCCTTTCAGCTAAAAGACAGCTACCGTCGCTTTCCCACGGACGCGGAGTTTAAGCGCGAGTTTCAGGACCGGGATTTATACAACCTGCGGCTCCGCAACTACATCCTTGACCGGCTGGAAAACTTCGGGCGCAAAGAGCGGGTGCTGGTCGATGAATACACCATCGAGCATATTCTGCCCCAGAACGAAAACCTATCCAAAGCCTGGCGGGATGAATTGGGACCGGAGTGGCGTCGGATACAAGAGGAACGTCTGCACACCATCGGCAACCTCACGCTGACGGGCTATAACTCCCGGTTGAGCGACAAGCCGTTTGCTTTCAAGAAAACAGTGGAGGGAGGCTTTGCCGACAGCCCCATCCGCCTGAATGCCGGCGTAGCCAAGGAAGCCCAGTGGACGGAGGACGCCATCAAGCGGCGCGGGCAGACCCTGGCCACGAAGGCCCTGAAAATCTGGGTGGCCCCGGCATTAACCGACGCGCAGTTAACCCCCTACCGTGAACCGGAGGCCGCTGCCGATGGGGAGTACAAATTGGAGCAGTTTAACTTTCTGACCGGCGAGATGGGCGATTTATTTCATGCCTTTCAGAAGCGAGTGCTCAACCTGGATGCCACGGTTAAGCAGGAGGTAAAGAAGCTGTACATCGCCTTCAAGCTGGACACCAACTTTGTGGACGTCATACCGCAGAAAAGCCGGCTACGCCTTTCGCTGAACTTACCCTTTGAAGAAATTCGGGACCCTCGCAACCTCTGCAAGGATGTGCGGGGCCTGGGCCGCTGGGGCAATGGGGAGGCAGAAGTCGGCCTCGCCTCGCCCGCCGACCTGGACGATGCCATGCATTTAGTCCGGCAAGCCTACGAATGGCAACTGGAGAACTGAGTGCCGGAGCCAGCAGTTCGTTCGTATTGACTTTTCTTTCCGAAAGCCGTATCTTTGCCCTACAAAAAAAGTATCCGCCACATCGGCTTTGCCGGTGCTGTTTGGTTGGTACCGTAAAATTCTTCGGTCACAAGTTTCGGCTTGCTGTTTGACCGGAAGCCCACCCCGCTGAGGGTGGGTTTTTTTTTGCCTGCCGTTCTGCCCTATGCCGCCCCGTCCCATCCGCCACTTCACCAAGCCAGCTATTGATTTTACCCAGCAGCTGCAGAAGCTGCAGGCTAGGGGCTTGGTGGTGGCAGACGAGCCGCGAGCCCTGCGTTACCTGGCCAACATCAGCTATTACCGACTCAGTGGCTACTGGGGCAGCTTTCTGGTGCCGGGTACTAGCCAGTTTCAGCCCGGCACTACTTTCGACGACATTCTGCACCGTTATCAGTTCGACAAGCAGCTGCGCCTACTCTGCCTGGAAGCCATTGAGAGGCTGGAAATATCGTTTCGCACCCAAATCATTTACCACATCACCCGCTATACCGGCGACAACAACTGGTACGAGCAGGCCCGCTTCTTCAAGCGCGGCACCCCGGCGGAACAGGCGGCTTCCTCCAAACTCCTTTCCACTATTCGGGGGGAGTTGGACCGTGCTAAAAGCAAAACATTTATCGCCGATTACTACCACTTCTACGACCAGCCGCGTAACCCGCCCGCCTGGATGGTGCTGGAACTGCTCTCCTTCGGCACACTCTATAACCTGTTTACCCAGTTTGTGGACACCACGCCCAAGCTGGCCATTGCCAACCATTTCAACCTAGCGTTACGGGTGTTTGACTCCTGGATGCAAAGCATCAACGATGTCCGCAACAAGTGCGCGCACCACGACCGGCTCTGGGACATTTCCATGAAGCCCATGCTCTCCAATCAGCGGGGCCACGCCGGCTACTGGCTTACGGAACACAATGTCACGGCCATCAACACCAAAATTTATTACACCCTCTCCATCTTCAACTTCCTGATGGTGAAGGTCAGCCAGACCTCCAGCTTTGGACGGCGCGTGGTAGCGCTACTGCGCGAATACGACCTCATTACGCCGGGCCTACACCGGCAACACATGGGTTTTCCGGCCGGCTGGGACCAGGAGATTATGTGGCTGGAGCCATAGATACCGGCAATATTAGCGTTGTTTCCCCCTCTGTACCATCATTTTTAGTTCTGCCCCAGACCGTATGACGTTTGATGATGATTCCGCCGCACGTTTTGAAGCCGATTTTCCCTCGTTCGACGCTTCGTTTGCCGTGACGTATGAAGACGCACTACGCCTGGTGCGGGGGTATCTGCGCGCTTACGAGCCGGCGGCCCTGCCGGAGCTACTGAACCGCTGCGCGGACCTGGGCGTGGCAGTTGATGCGCAGCAGCTGGACTGGGTATACTATGGCCCCCTTGTTAAGCAGGAGCCCAAGCTGATTCAAAGCCTACTGGATGTCTTCGGCTACCAAGCTACCTTGTTGGGCTTTGATGTCGGGCCGACACGGGGTAAGATGCGCTACATGCTCTTCCTGAAGACAAAGGGTCGTCTGGCTCGCTTTCAACAGGAACTGGCAGACTTTGATGCGGAAGTATAGAAGCGGCTGTTCTTCCAATTGGGCGGATTTACACGCTAAGCATTGCGTTGGCTCGCGCACGGGCCACTAGAGTTGGAGCAGAATTTCCCGTTAAGGAGCAGTACAGCTTCTCCGTATTTTTGAGCTTCCTCCTTCCTATCGTTCCTGCGCATGGACCAGCTCCGCATGATAGAATACCAGCCGCGCTACTGGCGCGTGGTGTATCCGGCAGTCGTGCTGGAGCACGAAGCGTTATTCCAGCAGGGTAAAGCGCTGCACACCTCTGCGCCGCAAGAGGCGGAGCGAATCTACCGGCGTATTATGGCCGCCTGCGGGGAACTGCACCTAGACGCGGTTTCGCATTTGGGAATGCTGCTCAATAACCGAACGCCCGGCTTGGGCCTTACCTATCTCATGCAGGCCTTTATGCAGGCCCGGCTACTGTTTCCCAAAGCCTTTGAGGAAGGCCGGGACGTATTGCTTTATGAGTCCACTGGTAATGGCTTCGTGCTAACGGCCTATTATGCCATGGGTGTCGAGTTGCAGAAAGCGAAGCGGTGGGCCGAGGCGCTGGCCCTATTTGAATTTCTAGTGCTTATCAATCCAAAGGACAACCACGGGGCAGGAAGGTGGATTGCGGGCCTGAAAGAGCGACTAGCTACCATGGGGGGCAATCCGGACCCAGCGGCAATTTCGCTGGTTAGACCTTAGCCTGTGGCAATCGACTCCGGAAAATTATGGAATCAGGTGGTGCTCCTGATGGCCTTATCGGTCAGCTTTTGGACTACATATCTAACCAAGGCCAAATCTGCGCTGTGTGGCGTCTTCGACCAGTGAAGCAGGTGCAGTTCAGTCCTTAATGGCTGCATCTCTCCTACGCGCTGTATCCTGGGTGGAACGGGCTGTTCGTTGTGTAGGCAGTGCCACGCTTTATCGGAATTAGCCGGCTTGGGGCAAGTCAAAGGAATGGCACGTAGGCGTAAGATGAGCAGTATACGCTTTATAAAAATAATAGTATTAAATAGTAAAAAAGTGCAATCCCATTTTTTGGCTTTTATGCTCTTTTTTACTGTTTTGTTTGTCTGCTTTTCGGGGTTCTGACGGGTTTTATACCATCCCTAAAAGCTTCCTTCTCGGGGAAACTACATAGTTGGAATTTTTACTGATTGTCTTTTAAAAAAGACAAGGTAGTTCACTATAAGGAGTAGGAAGCATTAAAAGGAGTTTTACCCCTACTGGCTGAACTGAATAAAAGGAGCTTTACCCCCACTCATTTCTCGATTAAAAGGAGTTTTACCCCTACCCTGGAAATGATTAAAAGGAGTTTTACCCCTACCTATTAGGAGTTGATAATTTCTTACTCCTTTTATTTCGTGTTACTTTGTCACTCTCTATCCCCAACTGTCCTTCTGCATTTGGAATCTAGCCGCTATGAGTAACAAGAAAGTGACCACCGCCTCGCTACCCCTGGGGCTGGTCTACGAGCCGCAGCACAAGGAGCTGGTGAAGCAGCATTGGAACGTAACCTTCTCCCGGCAGCGGAAGATGAGCGTGCTGGCGAAGCGTATTATGGCACGGGTGCTCGACCAAATCCGGGATGATGACTTTGAGCTGCGGCCCTTCTACCAGATGCGCGTCAGCGACGTGGTAGTGGACGCCGGCGTGAAGGCCGAAACCGTCTATAAAGAGGTGGAGGGTGCTATTCTGGAACTGCTGGCGGTTATCTGGACATTCAAGAGCCCGGACTCGTCGGAGTGGCGGGCCCGCCACCTGCTCGATACCAGTAAGGATGAGACGGCCGGGTATAAAAACGGTATTATATCTATACCGCTGAATCCGGCGCTATCCGACTACTTCATCAACGTAGCCCATTATACCAGCTACCAGCTCTCGCACTATATGCGGCTGAAAAGCTGGTACTCCATGCGGTTCTTCGAGATACTATCTGCGTTCAAGGATACCGGCTTCTGGGAAGTTACCATTGAGGAATACCGGACGCTGATGGATTGCGGCCCGGTGCTGGACAAGCGCCAGCAGCCCAAAAAAGACAAGTCCGGCAAGGTGCTCATGAAGTACCCGCTGGTGAAAGACCTGGTGCACTACACCACTAAAGAGCCGCTGGAGGAGCTGGCCGAAAGCGACGTGGCCTTTACCATGCAGCCTGTCTACGAAGCTGAGCGGGCCACCCGGGGCCGGCCCCGGATTGTGCGGCTACGCTTTGAGTTAAATCAGAAGCAGCAAACCAAGATTCCGGCCTCCTGGCTGGCCGACCCGGTCACGGCCTCACTCATCGAGCGACTCCGCGCCTGGAAGGTCACTGACCGCAACATCGCGCTTCATGCCCCTACCCTGGGCCGCGACGGGGTAAAGAAGATTCTGCGGGAGTGGGACCTGAAAGCTATTCATCCAACGGACCGCATCAACAGCAAGGAAAAGTATTGCAACACGGCTATTTCGCGGGCGGCGAAGCAGTTACTGGCCGAGCAGAAAGCCGAAGCGCTGCAGGTTCGCAAGGACCTGCAGCTTGGCCTGTTCGCGACGGCAGCCGACAAAACGTAACTAGCGTTTGAGGTTTACCTTACATGCTCGTAGGGGGAGGCCACAAAAAAAAGAGAATCCATATCTTCACTGACCTTTAACCTTCAAAACACAAGCTTGTGTCGACCACTGAAATCCTCAAGGAAGCATATACGCTCATCGACAATAAAATTAGCCAAAGTACATTTATCGACATAAGTGAAACGATTATTGACTCTTTGATAAAAAAATTTGGCAAAGGCACCGTTAGCAGATACGCTGGCAGCGATGACACCAGTGAAATAAACAATGTGTTAACCCATGTCATAGAAGTAGGGAGCCTGAAGGCAATGAAGGACGCAGGGTTGATAATTAATACTAACACTTTGACGGATAGATGCATTGCGACTGCTTTCATTATGAATCATTCGCTTGCCCAAGTTTTAAAACAAAAGGGTGCTTTTAATTATAGCCGCGATGGCTATTTTACATTCGATGGTGTTCAGATTCTAGCTGGGAGAATCCATGAACTTTGTGGCATTCATCTTAGCTATAACAATCTGCCTCAACATGTGAAGAATGACACATTTACAGTAGACGAATTATTCACATTCTATTTAGGAGATTATTATGTTAAAAAGAATATTCCCCCATTCTCTATTGTTTGCAAACCTTCTGTAGAAACTATTAACTATGGTTCCATCGCTTCTGAGAAAAATCTTGCAGACGCTATGAAGTCATGGGAAAATTGCTTGTTTGATATAAGCAACAGTCAACTAAGAGTTTCGCATAATGGTGAGATAATATTTGAAAGCCCTCTTGAGCTGATTGAAGCTGACGAAATTTATGAAACGTTTTTAGGCAATATCAACTCGTTTCAGAAATTTAGATTCCTCAAATCCGGTAATACAGCATCGCTCATCATGAATGCTGTGCATAAGAAGCATCAGTTTACCATAGCAAGCGTACTACCGCACGGCTTTGCAATAACCTATACGTACTAAAACATGTCACATGCACTAAGTACAGAGTACATAATGCACATAAGCTCGTATTTCAAGAACAATAACTCTCTTTATCCTCCAGGCATGGTTGCAATAAACCTCGAACTACTTAGCGAGGTGTCACTGCCAGGTTCTGACCTGCCTTATAATTCTATAACCAATAGGTATGTTCATTGGGAGTTAATGAATACTCCAAAGCAATCATCCAGTGTTTTTGAGCTTGCAGACACAATGATGATATATTTTTGGAATTACTGGACCATGCCAGTTGAATTTTGCTCAAGCTATTATGGAGGAGATTGGTATTACGACGGCAAGAACCTTAATTTCGTAAAAATTGATTTTGAGAAACAATGGAGAATTCTTCATGTTATTTCTCAACTGTCAACCGCAAGATGCTCACCGCATGGCCCTTATTTGTTAAAGATTTCTAATATGCTTTACAAAGAAGATGCGAAAATTGCAGTAGCAATGCTAATGCTTGGGATAGAATTTGATATTATCATTGACTTCCTTGGTAGAGATATCATAAAACAAGCCCTTAACAGCATTCGAGATAAAAGGCAATATATCAGAAATAATAAATATAAAGCAAATTATGATACTGTTATCAGTTTTATTCTTGAAAAAGAAAAATCTTTAGACAATATATACTTACTTGAAAGACTAATGACTTTTTTCAATGTTTACAGTGATGCATTTAAGTTTTTAAGAATTTTACAGTTAGATACAAAGGGAGTAGGCAAGACCTTTGGAGAGCTTGACAACATTGCGGATTACAACAAATACTTGACTTTAGAAAGTATATTTTCAATTAGTAAACATAAAGAAGAAATGTCTGCTTGGTATCAGCGTAGAGAGTTGAGTTTGGGACCAAGAAAATACTATGCGTATACATATCATGAGAAGAAGTGAGTTATAAAATATCCAATTACAAGGCTTAAGCAGCACCGTGAGCTTTAGAGCATAGGCGGTCCACGCGGCTAGCCAACAGTATTGCATCTGCTTCGCTTTGGCTCAAGTCAATAGCCCTTAAATAACATGAGTCCTGACCCCTATAAGCAGAGCTTAACCGATGCCGCTGCCAGGCTGATATATATTCGGGAGCTACTATTCGACGCCACTTTTCAGGTCGCCATCACCAATGAATTGAGAGACTGGTCGGATACCGTAGAGGAGGGAGAGGTACACTCCATCTCGAAAGAGCTATTGGAAAGCTGCAGCGACACGAATGTTCAACTGCTGACTAAGCTGCTTACCAGCGTGGAGAGGACCTGCGACTCACTCCTTAATCTCAATAGCCTGGAGTTAGAAGAAGACCCTGACTAAGGATGCGCTAGCAGTCCTCTGAGAGTTGGCGCAAGCAAAATCGGCAGTATAAATCATTGCTATTGCAGCAATTATAAATTTTATAATTGCTACTAAAACAACTACTTAGCTCATTTTTAAAATGCTCGTAATTCGCTAGGAGCGGATGTATTCGCGGTGTAATGTTGTGGCATCTATTACCAATCAGCCCAGTATTACGCATGCTCTCTTCCCATCAAATCGAGACTTTAAAAGCCGGCAAAGCGGCCCAGCTACCGGCCAGCCGTGTCATCACCGAGGCGGCATTGCCTTCATCGACCTATACCTACTTTCTGTATGACGAGTGCTGGCTCACGGACCAGGCCTCGCTGCCCGAGCTGCTTGAAGGCCTGCGCGTAGCGGGGTCACCTGAGCTGGGAGGATTCATCTGTCACTACTATCATACTGCACTGGCGGGGCGGCTGCCGCAAACCCGCTACCTCATCGAGCAGAAAGTACCTTTTGCCGCTGAGTTCAGCGAATACCTGTTGGCCGCCGACCGCCGCAACTACAGCCGGCCGAAGGAATGGCTTCAGTACCTGACGCAGCAGATTCACGAGGCGCAGCCCGAAGACATCGACTACTTCTTCACGGAGATAGCCGCCACGCTTCAGCATCGCTTGGTGGTGCGGACAGAAACCAAAATCTTCCGCATCACGGAGCTTGAGTTTTACTATCACAGCCGAAACCACCCCGACCCCTACGTACACAGAGACGCGGAACAGCTAAAGCCTTTGCACTGGTATTTCAACAAGGCTACCAGCCTAGACCTTACGTTTGGCGACCGGGACAGCAACAGCTTTGGTGGCATTCTGCTGCGGGGGCTTCAATTGCTGAGCACTGCCCCTACCGACGAGGTAACGCCCTCCTACCCCTACATCATGGGCCCGCAGCTCCTGACCAGAGCGCTGGTAGCCAGCTGGGGCAGCGCGCTGAACGGCGCGACGTACCTTTCCCTGGAAGAGAGTTCTACCCCGACGGAAGCACCGCCCACAGCCTGGCGCACGGCCCGCGTAGGGCTAACCTTTCGGCCTGATGAGGAAGACACAGCGCTTCCCTACGTGACGCGGCCTTACCGCTTCCTGGCCGACGAAGGCTACTTATCCCGCCTCAAGAACAAGGAAAGCATCTGCAAGCAGCAGCGCATGGATGCTGATACGGTTCGCCGCATCCTGGGCTATAAGCCATGCTGGCTATGATTGCGGCCAGCCCGGTTGCCCGCTTCTACCTGGCCGACACCCTCACCCAGCGGCACCCCGCTACCGCGACGGCCCTTACTGATGCGCTGCTTAAAAGTGGGGCGACAGTCGCTACCCTGCCCGGAACCCGGGATATCTGGGCCCGGGATTTTATGCCCGTGCCTACCGCCCGCGGACGCCTGATGCAGTTTCGCTATTTCCCGGACTACTTGCGCCCTAAGCGGTGGCATACGACCATCACCGACGGCGCTGCAGTAGCAAACCGGCTGGGCCTACCGCTCCAGCGGAGCCCGCTCATAGTCGACGGCGGCAACGTGGTCAGCCGGTTCGGCCGGGTACTTATGTCGGACAAAGTGCTACGCGAGAATCCCATGGTGCCCCGCTCCCGGCTGCTGCGCATGCTGGCTGATGCCTTGGAAGTAGACCGGATTGACTTGGTACCGGCTCACCCCGACGACTTCACCGGCCATGCTGACGGGTTGGTGCAGCTGCTCGATGAGCGAACGGCCCTGGTAAATGACTACCGCCGGCATGAGCCCGTCATCTGGCAACGCCTGCTAAAGGCCCTGCGACGCGCTGGCTTCGACTGTGTACCCTTGCCCTACAATCCCTACCAGAATACCGATTACACATCGGCAGTGGGCGAGTATATCAACTATCTGAGTGTGGGGAAGACACTAATTATTCCCGTCTACCACCAAGCAGAGGATGAGCTAGTCCTGCGCCGCCTGCACGAACTCTACCCCGACTTTGAAATAATTCCGCTCGATGGCAGAGCGGTGGCCAAGCAAGGGGGCGTGTTTCACTGCGTGACGTGGAATACGGATTGAGAAAGCCCTAGCCCTTTAGCTGCGAAGGCGCTAGCTTTTGGCAGGCAATACGCCCCCGGCCTTCAACTCATCCCGGGTGTAGTTTATTGGTCCTGTGGTTGGTTTTGCCGGGCGCGTATGCGGGGGGAGCGTATCGTCTTCTTTGGTGGCCAGGAAATAGAATACCTGCGGCTCGTGGTACGTGTAAGGCTTAATTCGCCCTGCACGGATACCGTTCTCTATCCCATTCAGATAGTTTTTCAGGCGAGTAGCTTGGTCCTCAGTCAACTCAAATGAGTTGGGATAGACAGCTTGGTTGAGTTTCTGTAGCGTGAGTACCGGGTCCACGTTAGATAAAACGTGCACGATGCTATAGATTCTCTGCATTTCACTGTTACCCGCCCGAAAGCAGTAGTATCGGTCACGGCTAAGCAGGTTTTCCTTGGCCGGCCTGGAGTGGATAAGCTGCTTTTCGATTAAATGCGCCGTTTCACTGGCGGGAAGTGTAATCACGGATGGCTCGTAGCTGGGCATAGCTTGTTTCTGCGACTGGCTGAATCAGGATTTTGAAGCCTTTTTGGACGGCTTTTTCTTAGCTGCAGCAGATTGGGATGGCTCCTCGCTTGCATCCTCACTTGGCTCCGCCGGCCGGTTCTGATACTCGTCGCGAATGAGGTCGATAAGCTGCTGCTCGGGCACTCTTAGCAGCGCAGCCAGCGCCAGCAGTTCCTTTATGGTCAGGGTTTCGGGCTCCTTGATGCGGCGCTGGGCCGTGCGGTGGTTGATATCCAAGCCCTCCGTGAGCTGCATAATCTTGGTACCGGTCTGCCGCAGCAGTTCGGCGAGGGTGCTGGCCGTGACGGTGGCAGCCTGCGCCTGGATGGAGATGAGGTGACGTGTCATGGGCAAGGCTACTTTCTGCTGGTAAGGGGGAGCAAAGGATTTTTAATGGCGCGGAATGAGCGTTGGGGCGGCTCGCCGGCCCGCACCTGGGCTAGCAACTCTTCTACCTGCTCCAGTTCGAGTAGCTCGCGCATAGGGCCGATAAAGGTGAACCCTCCGAATATGCTCTCGTCGCCGTGCACGAATCGCAGCAGATAGTAGCGGTCGTCATACGGCGCAGCGTATCGCACCAGCATTACCAGCGCCGGCGGAGCAATGGCGTACTGCTCACAGAGCTTACCGGCCAGGTCCACAACGCCCAACGCAATACGGTCCCAGAAGAACTGGGGCAGGTCAAGGGCGATGGCCCACCCGTGGGCCGGGTGAACCAGTACCTCACACCGGGCGGACTGGGCCTGGTCATCAAAGAAGTAGAATGGTTCGGCTTGTTGAATACCGGGGATGCGAAGCAGGCTTTCCAATAGTAGAGGGTCAGGAATGGTAATTCAGGTACTAGGTTCGGCTTACGTACAGGCGCGTTGTTAGTGGCAGCAGCGCGGGAAACTTGAACGGCTGCCCCGCGACGCTTCTTCACGGAGCAGCATCGCATCCTCCCACCGCTCGCTTTCCACTAGCGCCAGCACAGCCCACCGGCAGACCTGCCGGGCATCCGACGCGGCGGCCATCAGCTGGCCCGCCTTCTGCCGGCGCTCAATAGAAAAGGCCGGGTGGTTGAGAACGAGTGCCAGCCAGGCCCGGGCTTTTTCCAGTGGTAGCGGGTCAGCCGTAAAGTGGTCGATAGGAACGGAAACAGCCATAGCTATTCTATGCACAATGTACGAAGTATAATTGCACTTACTGCGAAGCCAGTGGGAAGCGGCCTATTTGCAAAACATCCCGGTCGGCCACTGGCCAACCGGGATGCTGCGGGCATTACCTCATCATCTCAGACCGCATGAGCAGGACCGGACCGGCCACCACATCCACGGGGGAGTACTGGTCAAGCGGATAGGTTTCGTACCACAGGGCCGTGGCCAGCGGGTTGATGGGGCGCTCCTTGAATTTGCCCTCGTCGTCGAAGACCAGAATCCAGTCCTGGTAAGCTCCGTGCTGGGGATGATGCACGTCGATGTAGTCGCATCCCAAAGCCGCATACAGCTGCGCCAGCTTGAACGTCCGGCCCTTCACGGGTCGCACCTCCTGGATACTGCCGTCGACTCCCAACAGCATGGCCGCCCCCTCGGCCGGGAGCATGGCGCGATACTGGCGGGCGAAGTAGTCGCCCAGGGCCTTCACGCTGGCCAGCCGCTGCCCGTCCGCGAGTTGAAAAGGGCCATGCTCGTAGGCATGGGTTAGAAACCTCTTGCCGGTGGTACCGCACAGCGCCACGATGCGCGATTGGTCAGGCTGCCCCACCTGCACCTGCACAAACAGGCGCGGCGGCAAGGGCTTCCAGAACGGCTGCCCCTGTTCGTCACCGGCCAATATCTGGCTGCTGTGCAGGCTGAACAGCAACGGCTCAGCCGCCACGGCTGCCGCCGGTGGTGTGGGCTCGTCGTCCACCCCAAACAGCAATGCCTCCGCCACTGCCCCGGAACCATCCTTGAGCTGGTAGTGCCAAGCTCCCTGCACAAAGTCGCGGGCCGCTACCGTCAGCGGCTGCTCTACCCCAAAAAGGCGCACGGTCTGCCCGGGATTAAAGCGCGCCGGTGCGGTTCCGGCCGGTACAGGGTGAGTTAGGCCTTTCACCCAGCGTAGGCCCTGTGGGCCACGAAACCGCACCTGCTGGCCCGCCGCCACCGAAGCCGCCTCGGCCCTGTCGTCAGTGCGGTTAAGGTAGCCGCTCAACTCTACGCGGCAATAGGCTGCTGCCTCAGCAATGGTAGCGAACAGCGCCGCCGGGAAGCTGTCCCCGTACTGGCGGAGAACTTCAAATTGATAGCTGGCAAGATGGGGGTTTTTCATGCTTTAAAGGGCGTTTAGAGTGGTTATTGATTCTAAATGGTCAACATTCGCCCTTTGCCCTTAGTTGCATTTTATACAATTTTTATTAGCACTTTATGCTAATATTTCTTGTCTTGTGGTGTATCTGATTGCCATGCAAAAACTCAAAAGCCTTTTCGGCCGCGTGACCGAAAAGGCTTTTGGTAGCTCTGTGCTACAGGAAGGGCTTCTACCGCGCTAAGACGTGGCTGGGGCTAAGATGCTGATGAGCCGCTCAATGGGGATTCCGGGAGTGAAGGGGTGCGTGTTACCCCACGCGTGGGCTTTGATACGGCGCACGTCTTCGTCAGAGAGGCCCACATGGCCAAGCTCGGTTTGCCCCCTGAATACATGGCAATGATTGCCGAACATATTCAGGGTGAAAGTAACGGGAACGTGTTCGTCTAGTAGGTGCAGAAGCGGGTAGTATGCGGTTGACATGGCAACAGAGTGAAGAGGTACACCTAGAATTTACAACATAAATGTCATACTTCCTCTGCTTCCCTTAGTTCTCCTGACCTTTCGGCTTGGTCGGCGTCCAGTCCATCCACTTCCGCTCGGTTTGGCAGTGGGTGCATTGCATCAGCAACTCCGTTCCTACGAGGTAAACTTCCAGCACTTCCAAGTGGGCGTGCAGCGTATCCTCTCCGCACGTCACGCAAGCCAGTAGCTCGGTGCCGGCCAGCTGCTCTTCCAGAAAGTGTAGTTCGTCGTCCTGCATAGCAGCAAGGTACGAGGCTTACCGTTCGATGCCACCGCTGCTGCGACCAATGCCGGAACTGCCGCGCTCCTGTGGCGGGACAGTGGTCAGTACCTGGGCGGAGCTGCGCAAGTCTTCCAGATGCTTGCTGGTGCCCAGCCCCGGCAGCTTCTCGGCCGCGTCGAGCGACCGGCGGAAGCTCTCCGCGTTGGGGCCGACAATTACCGGGTTACGAGCCACGTCCTTCGCCACCTCGCGCAGGCCGGCCCCAGCGGCAGCCTGGCCGTGGGCTTCCAGCGCCTTGGCCACCTCGCGGGCGGCAGTAGCAAACACGGGCTGGGCCTCGGCGTGTGTCTTGGGGGCGGCAAGCACCGGCTGGCCGCTACTCCTTGCCGCCGAAGCCGCAGGCTGCCGCTGTGCTGGCGGCGCTACCAACTCTTTGCCTTCGGCAAGCTGCAGCACCTGCACCGAAGCGGCTTTCAGGCGCTGGGCGTCGGCCAGGTCGAGCGGGGTATCCTTCATGGCCGGGTGCTTGAGAATCTTATCCGCCGCCTGCTGAAACTCGGTGATGCTTTTGCCCTGGATAGCCTTGGAGTCCAGGTTCACGGCCTCCACCTGCTGCCCCAGCCGGATGCCCTGCTCCCGGTTGCCGGGTCCGGGCATGTTGGCCACTACGCTGGCCACGCGGTAGCCGGTCACCTCCAACTCACGCCGGGCATCCATTGCCTTCATGGCCGGGCTCAGCTCCGGGGTGGGCGTCACGGCCTGGCGGGGGTCGCGCAGCTCCTCCCCTATCGCCCCCGGGGTTGGGGTAATAATTTTCTGAAACATCTCTTTCAGCGGCTGCAGATTCTTCGCCGCCTCGGCGGGCGGGTACTGCCGCACGATGGCCAGGTCGCGGCTGCGGTTTAGAATCTCCGGGCTGGCCCGGTTAAAGTCCACGTCGTAGCCGGCTTCCTTGCCCAGCTGGGTGAAGGTGGCCTGGATGGTGCGGCCGTTGCCGTCCCGGAAAGCGTGGGCATGGTTGTACTGGTCGAGGTAGTAGGCGGCCCGCTCGGCAAACTTCTCGTCCGAGAGGCCTTTCAGGTTGTTCTCGCGGTTAAGCTGCGCCCCGATAGCATCCAGCCGCTCAGGTATTTCCTTGTGGGGCGCGTAAGTCATGGTTTCGCGGAAGCCAGTGACGCGGGTATCCTTATGGCCCTGAAACCCGCGGTCGGCCCGGGTCTCGCCGGCCCACTGGTACACGCCGCTGAATAGCCGCTCGTGCACCTGCTTCAGGTGGGCCTGGTCGTACTTCCCGCCCTGAATGCCGCCCTGCGTGTTGAGCAGCTTCAGGCGGGGAATGGAGGAATCAGACTCGGCCTGCGCCAAATCCTCCTTGTTGGTAATTCCGAGCTTGTTCAGCCGCACGCCGTTCTCGTCGCTGAACCGGTCATTGAGCACCGCCATTACTGCGCCGGGCTGGTGGGCGTGCCGGCTCCGGGCTTGGCCGCGTAGCGGGCCCTGAGCATCTCGTCGGTTAGCTCAATCACCTGCTCAATGGTCAGCTCGCCGTCGACGTGGCGCTGCATCAGGGCCAGAGCCTCCGGGCTGGGCGCGGGGCCGTTGCTCATCATCGTGGCAATGGCGTTGTTGCTGTCGTGCTCGCGCTGCTGGCGGGCGGCTAGCTCTTCGGCAATGAGGCCGGCCGGGGCGGGCGCAAAAAAGGTCTTGCTCATGGCTTTTCGGAAATAGAAGGTGGTACTAGTAGAACGCTAAAACGGCCCTATTTGTCACTTTTAAGCGGTTTTATGCCTCTGTTTTTGTCCCTACTGCTAAGGTGTTTACATGCTTGGCCAAGGTTTCTTTCACCTCCTGGCGCACCCGCAGAAAGTTCTCCTGCACCGCGCGAAAGGGCGCTGGCCGGGTCTTCCCCCGGGCCGCCGAAGCTCACCATCTGGTGCAGGGGAAACCGCTCGGGCGTAACGTCGGCCCGGGCAATGGTGCCCTGGAAAAAGGTGCTGCCGGTTTCCACTGTCTGGCCGATAAACTCGCCCTGCTGCAGGCCGATGGTATCCTGCACCCGCACCAGGCTGCGCTCCTGGTAGCTCGTGCTCTGGTTAGTGGAGTTGTTGCGCGCCCCGCTGCCCTGGCTGGTGCCGGTGCTTGTGCTTACCATCTGCTTGTCCTCGCGGCCCACCAGCTCAGAAATGAACTTGGCCGTTTCCAGCGAGTTCACCTTGCCGAAAAACTGGTTGTTGAGGTTGCTCACCATCACCTGCATTTTCTCCTTGCCGTAGGCGTCCGTCATCTGGCTCAGGTCCTGGGTCATGTACACCATCGCCACCTTGTTGCTGCGGGCCGTGGCCGGAATCACCTCCAGCCCCGGCACGTAGAGCGTCGCGGCCTCATCGAGAAACACGTAGCTGCGGTGCTTATTCTGCTGATTCATTAGCTTGAGCGCCACGGTAATCACGCAGCTGACCACCGGCGAAAACGTATCCTTCAGCGTCGGGTCGTTGCCGATGCACAGCAGCTTGGGCCGCTGCTTGTCGTTCAGGTCGAGCGAAAAGCCCTCGCCGTTTGCCTCGTCCGGGGTCAGCACCCACACCACCTCGGGGCTGTTTATCTTGGTCAGGTTCACCTGCAGCGTGCCCAGCACCGCGCCCACCTGCTTGTCGGCGCGGGTCTGCACCGCCGAGATAAGGCTTCGGGCCTGGTCGCCGCACTCCAAATCAGTTTCCAGCATACTCAGGACGTGGGTGTAGTCCTTGTACATGGCCGTGGCCACCACGTGCGGAATGGTGCAGTACTGCGGGTAATGCTTCTTGTAAAACCAGATGATACCGGTCAGATACGCCACGGAGCTGGTATCGAAGAACTCCATCTTGCGGATGCTCGACGGGTTCAGGTTGTTGATGATGGCCTTGCTGTACTCCTCGGCGAAGGCCACCACTGGCATATCCGCCGGTCGCAGCGGGTTTACCCGCTCGCTGCGCGTCAGGTCCCGGAAGTTGATGATGTGCAGCTGCACGGGCGGCTCCGCCGCCGGCTGCGGCTCGGCCTTGCTGAACAGACCTGTCAGCCTGGTCTGCAGCCGGCCCTGGAAGCTGGCCGCGTAGCTGGTGGCTTGCTGCTGCTCGCGCTCCTTGCGGCGCTCGGCCAGTACCAGGGCTTTCTGCATCGCCTCGGCCAGCACCGGAAACTTGAAGTCGTACACCAGCCCGGCGAAGTTCTGGTAGGCAAACTGTTCAATCAGCGGCTCTCCTATCGAGTAGGTCTTGCCCGCGCCCGCGCCGCCCAGCACCAGCGTGCCCCGGTACGGGTTGGCCACGGTAATCCAGCCCCCGTCCGCCGTGGGGAAGTGCACGGCATCCGGGCTTTTCACCTTTCGGCGCTCGGTGCTCAGCCCGAAAGCCGGCTTTTTAGTCATGGCCCACAGCAGCCCCACTACTCCCCCACTGCCCAGCACGGCCACGGCGGCTCCCGGATAGCCAAACTCGATAAAGCCCGGTGAGTAGCGGTGCATGTTCAGCAGGGTATAGCCCGCTGCCAGGAACAAGGCCCCGCACAGGCCCGCCACGACGCGCAGGGCCTGCCGGTTGATGACGTTGCGCCTGCCCTGCCCGGGCTTCGCCTGCGGGGCTTTCTGCACGAATACGAGTACCAGCCCGGCCAGCAGCAGCAGCGCCCGCAGGTACACCCCAGCCGCTCCGTAGAAGCGGGCAGCTTTTACCAGCAGCTTGCTGCCCATACCGCTGCCGGCTTTGGCCAGCGCGTCGGTCCCGCCTTTGGTCTTAGTAAGCGCTTGGTCGGTGGAGTGCGTTATGGCCACCGCGCCGCTAGCTGCCCCCTCCCCTACCACCGGGCGGGCAGCGGCTTCGGCCTTGGCAATGCGTGCCTGGCGCTGCCGCTCGGCAATGCGCGCCGTGGTAGCCGCCAGCCGCTCTTTGGGCGTCAGGCTGTCCGCTGGTATGCCGGCCGCCTGAATGAACTGCGCCCGGCGGGCCTCGGCAATTTCGGGGCCGTGCAGGAGCACGTAGTAGTCGCCGCCGATAATGGCCAGCAGCAGCAGGACAACAAAGAGGCCCGCGCCCTGGGTACCGGCCGCCGGCCGGGGTGCTTGACTGGTCATAGGCTTGAAAGCTGATTTAGGTGGGTAGGATGATGACGGGGCGAGTGGGCACGCTACATTTCAATATCCAGCTCCGCGCTGTTGCGCCCCCTTTTCTCGCTGAGGTGCTCGGTCTTTTCCTCGCGGCCCGTGTTGGAGCGCACCGCCTGCTGCACGGCGTGGAGCATGGTACTGGCCGCGTGCTGCGGTGCCGGCTGCTCGCGGCCCGTGCTCAGCAGATGATAGGCGTTATCAATGGGCTGGCCCTGCTGCGCCCGCCGCTCGACGGTAGCCAGGGAGCGGTAAAACGTCTTGTCGTACTCGCGGCCCTGGGCAATCTGCTGGACCCGCTGCGGGTCCAGTCGCTCTTCCTTCAGCACGCGCAGGTTGAGGGCGGCCACCCGCTCCCCAATCCTGACTGCCCGGCCGGCATCCCGGCTACCATCGCGCTGCTTGGGTCGTAGCTTTTCGTGCGCCTGGGCCGTGTAGCCAAACTGCTTTTCAAACTGCCGCCCGGCCGCCGCCTGCCACTGCATCAGGTCGAAGCGGCTGCGGCGTCCGCCGGGGTTGAGCGTGATTCTCTGCTGCGCGTCGCGGGCACTCACGATGACGTGAATATGCGTCTGCAGGCCCGGCCGCTGCTCGCCCATCTTGGCCTGACCAATACTCACCTCCGGGTCGGTGCCCCGGTAGCTGCGCTGCTGGTGCAGCGTGGCTCCCCACACCAGGTCCTGGCTGCCTAGCTCCCGTCCATCCTTCAGCTTGAAGTTGGCGGCGTACTGCGCCATCACCTGCCGGGTATAGTTTTTCAGCTTGGCCTCGTCGTTGCCAATATGCGTCAACTCAGCCTCGCTGGGGCTAATCACCAGGGAATAGAATTTGGCCTCGCCGGCCCGCAGTCCCTTCACGTTAGAATCGATATTCTGCCCCACCTCGGCCGCGCTGAGGTCGTCGCGTTTAGCCCCGAAAAACGTGGCTTCCTCTCCATCGCGTCCGGCTTCCTGCTTCAGATAATTGAGCGTTTGCGCGCTGCTTCCGCTGTTGCTGTAAGCCGCTTTTCCGTGCGTCGCGGGGTTGATTAGCTTGATATACATCGGTGGCTGTGTGCTTAATTCTTGACTGCTTTTGCCACTGTATCGCCATCATTTATTCTGCCTGCGCCCGCTTGTTGAGCGGCAGCTATTGCCTCTTTTGCCTGCCGCTCAATCATGTCTTCGTTCTGCGCCCGCAACTGCTTTAAGCCTTCCCGCTGCTCGTTTAGCTGCGCCTCATTAAGGCTGCTCAGCTGCTGCGTCAGGTTATTTACCAGGATTTCATTCATGCGCAGCACGCGCTCCAGCGTCACCCGGCTACGAAGCATTTCCTCCAGCATTGGTACCAGCAGACTACGCTCCTGCTCCTGCAGATACCCAAATACCCGGTCCCCGAGCTTCTTTACCTGCTGCATAATCAGCTGGCCTTCGCGGGCCACATCCTCCACCGGGTGTAGTCCGCGCTCCGCGAAGTAGCGCACGGCCGCTCCGGTGTAGTCGGCCTGGCTTATCTGCAGCCGCTTAGCCTCTTTGCTCAGCAGAAAATGAGTAGCCGCAGGTACGTTGACGCTCTTCGTAGCGGGGTTGGTTGGCATAGGTAGAATCAATCTTCTGCCCGCCCTCTCTAGGTTATTTTTAACCTACAAATCAGCTAGTTATCTTAACAAACCTGCAAATTTAAGCTCTGCTTAAATACAAGTCTCACGCTTACAGGTGCTTAGCACCCTGTATGTGATACTCTTCTTGCTAAGACTACATACACTACATCCAAGAGGGTTTTCAGAATTATTTGAGAACTATTTCAGAATCACGGATACGTATTACGAGCGGCATTGGGTTAGCCTTTATTTATCGTTACCCCGACCTGATTTTGTGTCTGGGTACTGGTTATAGTTGCTATCCTTTCCCACTCTCATTATCTCAGAAAGGCCTTTTAAGATTTATTACTACTTTACAACATTACTACTTTACGACTTTAACCCATGTATAATAACTGTTATCGTCATCAAGCTCAGCCTTGCCTACCAGCACCCATATTACCACTTTACTACATTACTACTTTACTACGTTTATGAAGTACCCCCGCCCGAATTTTTACTACTTTACTACAATGCAACTTTACTACTCACAAGGTACATCAAAGCACCGCTTCTTTATTTTTGATATTTTACGACATTGCAACTTTACCACAAAGTAACTTTACTACTTGTAGTAAATAATACTTTGCAATTTGTTGCTTTTACTACTTAGTCATTTTACTACTACACAACTTTGCGACAAAGCTACTTTACTACTTTGCGACATTTCCGCTTACATTTGCTTTCCCCGGGCCTGACCATCTGGGGCATCAGCGCTAGCTTACCTTAATCAGTAACCCCATGTCAAAAGTCATCAGCTTTGCTACCCAAAAGGGGGGCTCGGGCAAGTCAACCCTGGCCCTCGTCCTCGCGGCTCCTCTGGCTATCGAGTACGGACTGAAAATCGCCATCCTGGATTGTGACTACCAGCAGAGCATCGTCAAAACCCGCAAGCAGCTGGACGAGCCCAGCCTGGCTATCCTGCGTGAGTCAGACCCTGCGGCAGATTACCCCTACGACGTGTTTCCCATGTCGCTGAAGAGCATCTTTGATTTCATCGACAATCCGGAAAACGACTACGACCTTATCATCATCGACATTCCCGGCCGGGCCGACGGGGAAGACGTTTTCAACGCCCTCACGGGCTGCGACGCGGTAATAGTGCCGCTGGTATCGGATTACCTGGACCGCGCCTCCACGGCCGAGTTTATGGGCATCCTCGAAGCGCTGAAAAAGGCGGCCGACAAGGCCGAGGTGGATTTCCAGTATTTCGGCTTGGCCACGAAGCGCATCAGCGGCCGACGGGAGGAAAAGGAGATGGACGACTACATTGACGAGCTGGGCCTCTCGCGCTTCCAGTCCTATCTGAGCCACCGCATGGTGTACAGCCGCGCCTCCACGCTGCACAGCCTGCTGACCCCGGCCTACCGCAACTACGCCGGGGGCACCAAAGATAGCTCAGAGGAAATCCGGCGCGTATGCGAAGAGCTGATAGAAAAGCTGGACTTGCCCCGGCGCAAAGCCGACGTCGAAGCTGAGCTGGAAGAAACGACCGATACCACCCCAACCGAAATCAAGTAATGGCAAAGTCTCCCTTTGTAAAAGCGAAAATTGAAGGCCCCCGGAAGCGTATTCCGGTTGATGAGACCTTGCGCGCCGAAGCCCGCGCCGGGATGGGAGGGGAGCAAACCCGCCTGGAAGCCGAAGGCAAGGCAACTACCCCAGCGGCGGCTGCCCCTGCAGAAGCGGTAACGGCCCCAGTAGCGCTCGCGCCTGTGCCAACGCCCGAGCCGGTAGCAGCAGTTGAGCCAGCACCAGAGCCCGCGCCGTCTGCTGAGCAGCCGGTGGCGGAAGCCGCAGCTGCTTCCGTGCCAGCGGCCCCGGTTGAGCGCCGACCCCGTGGCCGCAAGCCGGCAGCAGCGGGACCGGAGCCAACGGGTGAGTTGAAAGGGGTGCGGATTGCGGAATCTGTGTGGTCGGAGATTCGCAGGATTATCGTTCAGCTTCCTAAAGGGCCGGATATGCCGACAAATATCATCGGCTACCTGCACGCGGCCCACCGGCACTACGAGGCGCACCTGCGCAAGCAGGGCAAGCTCCCCCCAGTCAATTAGCGCGCTTGGCAGGACTGGTTAAGAGTGACTAGCCGGTTCGGGCGTCGACATTCCACTAGTCCTCATCATTAAGTGCTTCGGCTTCCAAATCGCTTGTTAAGGGCAGTTCCTAACCGGGCTGCCCTTGCTCATTTTGGTATCCGGACACTACCTTACTTGTTAAATAGTATGCAAGACAACCAGATATGAAAGACATTTTGGCTAACGCTCGATTCTGGCAGTTCGATGATAAGTCCATATTCCCATTTGGCAAGCATAAAGGGGAATCAGTCATTGACGTATTCAAGCAGGACCCATCATACATTGGTTTCTGCCTGGAAAGCATACCAAAATTCACGTTAACCACTAGTGGATGGAATGCTATATACAATCAAGACAAAGAGTATTTCAATAATGAAACAAGTAGAAATTATTTTATATATTATATTAATAAAATATTCGAAGTAAACCGTATTTTGAGAAATAATACCCACAACGATGAAGGCCGCAATCGGCCATTATCAACCTTTATTAATAAAATAGCCTATGTTAATACGGATAAAATAACACTAAAAGCATGTTTCAAAAGAGCAAAAGCTAGTACAGTTAATGCAAAAGGTATAGCCGTTGAATTAGAAGAGCAATATGCCAAGCAAGGATATATACAGGAGGAATTAACAAGAGAGGAAGAGAACAAAATTAAATTCTCCGTGAGAATTATAGACTTCAAAGACTTTGGAACGTTCAAAAAATATGATGCCGCTTATTGTACGCCAGGAGTCAAGACTTTTGAAGTTATACGATTACTGTCTAGCGGCTTAGTTGTCCTTGCATTAGCTATGGACTGCCGAAATTTTCGTCCACAGGGTATGGGTTTTGGCACAGAAGGATGGATAAGGATTCTACCTGACGATGCCGACTGTGTCTTGCATATCGCAAATAATCATCTCACGATAAATCAACGGATATCAGACCGAGAGATGACAGATGCTGAAATTGAAGCTGACATAGTCGCCTTTCATGAGCGCAAACCGAATGCGCAAAAAAGGACACCAGAATACTATTCCAAGAAAAAAATTCCAATATATGCCCCAGTAAATTTGCTCGATGAGATATTAGAATCATACACAATTAACCGCCAGGCGTTTCCAAATAAAAATCTATTCAACACTACTATATTATATGAATACTTCAGCTCTCTACAATTTACCTATCATTCAGATGAAGTTGACGAGTTAACTAAGCAGTGGTATGAATCTAAAAATAACATCAAAACATATGACCTCAGGCGTAAACGAGTGTGGCAAAATCGTCAAGCGTTTTGGCGTTCCGAAGATTCTGAAGCCGACGACGATTCAGACCGTGAAAACTGGGAAGAATTGACAGACGGCCAAAACGGAACTTGGGAAGACTGGCATGAACCCGTTGATTGATTTTGAAGATTGCCTCACTAGCCAGATGTGTAGCCTTCGATACGCTTTGCTGTAAAAGGGTAGGGGCTACTGTTGAAAAAGCAGGTCGGCCGGTGCTACCTGGTGCCACTCTCCGGTCTGCAGGTAGCGAACCTGAAACTGGCCCCGCCGGGTCCGGGCCTGGCTCACGCGGTACGCTGCCGGCGCTGGCGCTGCTTCGGTGGCGGCGGGCTGGTGAAATACCGCCCAGCAATTGTTGGCAAGGGCCTGCTGCACGTCACGGGTAGCGTGCCTGATGGTGGATAGGGGGCTGCTCATCGTTAGGGGTTATAGTGCTAGCTGGAACTGCCCGCCGTGCTGCTCGCTGGTGCGGCGCAGACCTTCGCAGGCAATGGGGCGAACTGCCCGTACCAGCTTCAAAAGGGACTCGTAGGCGGCTGACGTGTCAATCTCCAGTTCCAGCCGCTCGGCAACCTCCTCGGTAAGCACTTCGCTGTTAATGCCTTTATCCAGCTGCCGCATCAGATTTTCTACGTCGGCAACGGCGGCAATCACCCGGCTGCGGTACTCGTTCCAAGCTGGGCTCTGGATAGTGGGGCTTCACTGGCTTTCATAAGCAGGCTAGAATTAGAGCTAGGGCTAGGATTAAGGCTAGGGCTAGCCGCTCGCAAGCGGCCAGCCCCGCCCGGCGGGCTATGCGAGCTGCAGCCAGCTTAGCTCGGCGGCCATAAACTCGCGGTCGATGTCGTCGAGCACCGCAACCGGCTCGCTGGCTACCGGCGCGGCTGCCGGGGCCTGTACCTCGTCGGCTTCGCCCTCCGGCTCCGCTGTCGTCCCTAGTATCATCTCAGCGGCGCGCTGGGCTTTGCTGGCGGCCTGTACCACAAGCCTCTTATCATTCTTCAACCGTTCCAGCCAGTTCTGAATGTAGGCCACGGCGTTTTCTTCGGTCTGCTCGGTAGCAATGCCGGCCGCCGCGCTCAGAAAGGATGCGCCCATTTCAGCGGTCAGCTCCTCGCGGGCGTAGCTGCTGCTCTGCTTTCCCTCGCCAGCGGTCAGGTCGGCGCGGTCAAGGCGGCTCTGGTGGCCGGTGCTGTGCGTCAGTTCGTGAAACAGGGTCTGATAGTAGCCCTCCGACGTGGTGAAGGTTTCCGGCTTGGGCATGTTCACAAAGTCCAGCGCCGGCGAATAGTAGGCCCGCTGGTGCAGGTACTGAATGGCGGGCTTGCCGTCCCACGCCTCCACGATGCCTTCGGCCACTTCGCTGGGGGTGAACTCCTGCTTGGTTACCTCGGGCAGATTGAACTCGATGCCCTCAATGTCTTCCACTGAAAACACGGTGTAATACTTCAGGAAGGGCGTTTTCTCTTCCTTGCCGGTTTCCTTGTTCTCGCGCTTGCTGATGTTGTAATACACTACCTGATGGCCTTTGGCCCCTTTTCTCACGTTGCCGCCTAGCGCCAGCGCCTGCTTGAATGTCATGAAGAAGGGGAGGGCTCCGCTGAAATGCAGCAGAAACAGGTTGATTCCGCTGTACACGCGGCCGGTGGCGTAGTTGCGGGGCAGGCCATACACCGCGTTCCACGGCTTGCGCCACGGAATGATGCCGCCTTCCAGCGCCGAAATAATCCGGTCCGTCACAATCTGGTACACGTCGGGCCGGGTTGCGGCTGCTTTGGTGGCTTTCTTGGCGGCAGGCTTGCTGGTCTTTTTCATGGCTAAAAGGCTGTTGTTCCGTTCGTTTGTTATACTTATTAAACGGCAGCGGCACACAATTAGTTGCACTTTATGCGATTATAATTCGTATTTTATACAAGTTATTTTCTTTCTTATAGTCCCTCTATCTCCGCCTTTTTTCCCCACCGCCCCTAATTCCGCTTGGCCACGAAATGGCAGAAGACTTATCCGCGCTCTGCTGGGAGTGGGGCGGCTTTTTCAGCCGGCTGGCTCACAGCTCCGACTCTCTTTTCAATGGAAGAGGCCATCAGGCGGAGCCACCGGCCTGCGGTCGATGTAGCGCAGCACAGTCGTCGGCAGCCCGGCGGCTCCGTCTGATGGCCTGTGCGACGGCCTTTTGCGTGAGGGATGGCAGGGGTTTAGTCCGCAGGACCGTAGGCGCAGCCGCAGCTCCGAACAGCCCGGCCCGAAGGGACACGCCCCAATTTCTGTATTGTGTAAATTTTTTTACCTTATCCAGAAATTTTACGTATCTTTACTTAAGACCTGTAACCCGTGCCCTCGCGCCGCTTTTTGCTAGACATTATGCTTATTGACTATGGAGATACTTACTAAGAAAACATTGAGAGACTATGGAAATACCCAACACCCTGATGTAGCCCAAGCCCTGCTGGAGTGGTTCGAGATGGCCGAGGCGGCTGAGTGGCAGACAGCCGCTGATGTACCCGCTCGCTACGTCGGCAACAACCGCTACGTGTTCAATATTCTGGGCAACCGCTTCCGCCTGATTGTCCGCATCTTTTTCCCGGCTTACCAGGTGTACGTCCGCTTCGTGGGCACCCACGCTGAGTACGACCGCATCCCCGACACTTCGACGGTCTGAGCCACCTTCTTCTATCCCAATCATTCACCCCACACGCACAATGGCACTCATCCTGCACACTGAAAAGGAGTATCAGGCCGCTATGACGCGGCTTGAATACCTCATCGACAACGAGCCCGGCAACCTGGACGAAATCAAGTCCCTCGGTCGCGCCGCGAACGAATACGAAAACGACCATGGCCACCGTCCCATCTCGCCCACCTCGCTGGTCGGCATGCTGGAGCGGGAGATGGTAGCGCGCCGCCTGAAAAAGCAGGATATGGCTGCCCTGCTCGGCATTGCAAACAGCCGACTGAGCGAAGTTCTCAACGGCAAGCGCGCCATCAACCTGGACCTAGCCAAGCGCCTTTACCAAAAGCTGGGTATCTCTGCCGAACTTATCTTGGAATACGCGTAGCTGCCCCGCGGGCTTTAGGTGTATTCCAGCAGACAACACTATACCAAGTCCGGCAGGGCGTTAGCCGCTGGCCGGCGGAAATAATTCGTGATGAATCTTACGGCTGAGCAGTCTGCCATCCTGGCTTCCCGTGGCCATTTGAAAATCAACGCCGTTGCCGGGAGTGGTAAAACCACTACGATGGTCGAATATGCCCGCGCCCAACCGGCAACGGCCCGCATCCTGTACCTCGCCTTCAACAAGACGGTGCGGCAGGAGGCCATTCGCAAGTTTCAGGCAGCTGGCTTACCGAACGTGGTGGTAGAAACAGCGCATTCCTTGGCCTACCGCTACGTGGTGCGCGGCAGCCGCTACCAACTCAACAACAAAGGGTATCGGGCGCACGAGCTGGTAGAAATGCTCAAGCTGCCCCGGGGCACCGGGCAGGAGCGCCACCAGGAGTATGTGCTGGCCAACCACATTGCCAAGTTCGTGACCTATTTCTGCAACAGCGACCAGGCGCAGGTGCAACGGCTCGATTACCTGTCCACGCTAATCGACCCGAAGGCTCGGGAATTTGTCGGCAAGCACTACGCTACTATCGAGCGAAGCTGCCGGGAATTGCTGGCCCGCATGGACCGCGGTGAAATTGCTATTACCCATGACTTCTACCTGAAGAAATTTCAGTTGAGCCACACCCTGCTGCCGGCTGATGTTATCCTGTTCGATGAGGGCCAGGACGCCTCCGGGGCCATGCTGGATATCTTCTTCCGTCAACCCGCTACTAAGGTGATTGTCGGGGATACCCATCAGCAGATTTACGGCTGGCGGCACGCGGTCAACTCGCTGGAAAGAACGGATTATCCCAGCCTGCAGCTAAGTACCAGCTTCCGGTTTGGACCTCCCATCGCCAAACTGGCCTCACACGTTCTGAGCTGGAAAACGCAACTGGGCGCGGGTCCCCAACTCGTGGTGACGGGTGCCGCGCAGGAAGCGCCAAGCGAGGGAACTACTCGCGCCGTAATTGGCCGCACCAACCTGGGGTTGCTGCTCAAGGCTATTGAGTACGTTAAGGAGCACCGGCAGCAGCTGCGTCGGGTGTACTTCGAGGGCAACATTAACTCCTACACCTACGCGGGGGAGGGCGCGAGCTTAACGGATGTACTGGCCCTCTATAACGGCCGTAGCGAGGCCATTAAAGACCCGTTGATTCGCAAAATGGCCAATCTGGATGAATTGGCCGACTACGCCGAGCAGACCGAGGATGGGCAGCTGCAGATGCTCATCACCATCGTGGAGGATTACGGCAACGACGTTATCGACCTTATCAAAGAGTTGAAGCGCCTGCACGTTGCTGATGGTGCCCGCGACCAGGCGCAACTCTACTTCTCCACGGTACACCGCTGCAAGGGCTTGGAGTACGACCAAGTGCAGCTCACCCCGGATTTTATCACGCAGGCCACCGTTGACAAGCTGGAAGAGGAATTTGCAGCC
Organism: Hymenobacter sp. 102; assembly: GCF_049949205.1. Lineage (NCBI taxonomy): Bacteria > Pseudomonadati > Bacteroidota > Cytophagia > Cytophagales > Hymenobacteraceae > Hymenobacter > Hymenobacter sp. 102. Next base: position 4,918,526 of record NZ_CP188172.1, on the reverse strand, counting down.
AAGCCCCCGGAGACGGGCGTCAGGGCCCGTGTATTCGAGGAAATCAACCTGCTTTACGTCGCCCTGACGCGGGCCAAGGCCCGGGTACATGTACCGTCTGATTGCCTTCCCGATGGATTTGAGCCCCACGCGGCCGTGCAGGGCTTCCACGGTACAGGCGGCACGGTCCTGCTCGCAGCACCTGCAGCGGCTCCTGCTCATAGAAGAGAATGGGTGGAGTATACTCCCGCCCAGGTTACTTTGGACCCTCGCTTTGCCTCACTGCAACAGAAGCTGGACGCAAGCAGCAAATCACCAAATGGTTAATTGCTCCCCAAAGTCCAAAAGCTCATCTGCCAGCGCGCAGGAGATGCGGTGACGGACTTTCTCCAATTCACGGACGCCGCGTCTTAAGATGACGGTGAAGCGTCTTTTCTTAGCTGTACTATGAATGGAAACGACCTACTCCATGCCCATATTACTCCGCTTCTGCAACTTGTAGCATCTACTTCACTCTGGGTGCATCCCAAGGTAATTGAAGCCCTGCGCCAGGAAGACGGCAACGATACAGCCCGGTGGTTTCGCAACGTGCGCCGGGCCCGGACGAAAAATAACGAGACGGTCCGCGCTTTCGCCGATGGCAATTACTTGGATGATAACTCCAAAGCAAATATTGCCATCAAAACGGCGCTTGGTTACCGTACCAAAACGGAGGAAATCAAGAAGTTTCATACCTGCCACATCTACGACGAGCAGGGCGAAGCATATGACCCGCTGTATTACTGTGCACTGCCAAATTTGGTGCTCATTCCGAGTGCCATTCACAGTCTCGCGGACCATTTCCCAGAGTGTAAACAGATACTGAAGTACCGGGCTTACCAGCTGTACGGGTTCTACCGGGGCGCAATCCCACCCAAGCCCACTGACTACGACCAACTGGAATGGCATCCGTTTGTAGGCAGCACTGAGCGGGCACTGAAGTCTGTTAAAATGCGAGGAAGTTCTTTACAACCGAAATCCGCGCTTGCCTAAGCCTTGTATCCGCAAAATCTATTAAAACCATCACCCCTGCTATCCATGCCGCGCATCATCTTTTTCAATACCGGCTGGATGGATTCTTACGCGGGCAACCACCGGAACCTCGACACCATCACGGGAGGCGGGGCCCATACCAGGGAGCAAGGGTGGGAAGGAGGGTGGTGGCAGCTACATCGTGGGTTGGTATAAGAACGCAACGTTATTCCGCACGGAACAGCCGCGCCCAGCTAACTCCCGTCACCTGTGGCAGGACCACCTGATGGAGTTCTATAGGGGTAGCACAAGAGTAGGAGCAGAAAGTATCGGTAGGGAAAAACTGCGTGGGCGGCTGTTTCAGAATACGGACATTTTACTGAACAAGCCAGCCTCATTAACCTGTGGGCGCCCTATTTTGAAGGGTGAATGTGTCCATCGTAAGCAATCCGCTTAACCTTTGGACTAAGCTTTTAACCAAGGCCAGGTTTTCAGGCTGGGCCGGCGGGCGCGGGGGCGGGCCTGGTTTGGGTGCGGGCAACAGGGGCGGCCAGCAGCAGCCGGGTGGGCAGGCCGGTGCTCATGGCGCGGTCGGCCCGTCGGTGTAGGTGGGGTTGTTGGCTACCAGCACCAGGCTGTCGCGCTTCGGGAAATAGTCGAAGTCGAAAGCACTGCGCTGCAACGCGCCGGCCGGGTTTTTGGCCCGGTAGATGTGCTTTATGTGCACCATGTACACGTCGTGGCTGGTGAGCTTCCATTTGGCCAGGGCCAGGGTATCACGCAGCAGGGCAGCATAGTCCAGCGGTTGGGCTCGGGCCAAGTGATGCGCCCGGCCCTCATGACTCTGGTATTCTTCCGGGTCGACCGTTGGCATGGGTCTTTTGGGTAATCAGCTACCCTTTAAAAACACCCCGCGAAACGGTTATGCGGGGTGTTTTTGAGGCGATTTGGGTGAACTTTCGCTTACACCGATACCCAATCGTGGCGACCACCAGCTTTAGGACAGCCGTCACGGTCAGGAGCATTACTAGTGCCTTTGTTGCTCTCGGCTCCGCACTTTTTGCAGCGCCAGTAAACGTAAAAAAGTTCCTGTATCATCTTCATGGTGCTTGGTGCGTAATGTCGCCACGTTTGGTTGGTAAGGCCCGTTTTTTAGCGTGGGTGCTGGTCTCCACGGAGAGTTGGTGGGCTTGAGGTTGGCGCGCTTTCCTATTTTAACCCTCAACAACTTCCCAAACCTATCGCTCCCCCCCCTCCAAAGTTATGTGTAGTTAAACAAATTGGCAAAACCTCCGACTCGGAAGCCAAACAGCTTGAATGCTACTGATAAGGCATAAATGTGCCATAAGAGTAGCGAGGGTCGATAGTTTTACAAGCCCCTTAATACAATCGGAAGAAAATAGCCAAAACGAACGTCTGGTACGCCGACGATGAAGCCAACGTGGACTTTGTGCAGCAGGTGCAAGCCTACATTGCCAGGGGCGGGATACTTTCCCCTCCAGCTACCCGAAATAAAGGCCAGTCGCCCAGGCAGCCCGACGTACTCAAACGGCTAGCCATCGAGCAAAAGGCTATTGAAACAACGTGGGACTACTATCAAAAGCTAGGGTACGACATAGAGTCCGTAGAAGCCGCGAAGGTCGGGTGGGACCTGACCGCTACCAACGGAAATGTCAGACTGAAGCTGGAGGTGAAAGGGCTATCCGGAACCGCCATTGCCGCCGAGCTGACGGCCAACGAGTACAGCAGTCTGTTGGCAGATAGCCCCAACTATCGGGTGTGCATGGTAACAAATGCGCTTACCAAGCCCCTGCTGCACATTTTCTCTTATTCTAAAACCGTTGACCTTTGGGTGAGTGAGGAAGGCCTTGAGTTGTCATTTGAAAAAGTCACCAGCGCCCGGGTGTTTGCGGGGTAGTCGGCCGAAACCGCCGCACTCACCGCGTGATTTCCGTATTCCGCGCCGGCGTGGCCACCTCCTGACTTTTGCTTAGCTCGCGCCGCTCGGCCCGGTCGCTGCTGTGCTCCACAACGTGGCTACCGGGCTGCTCTGCCACTGCGTCCAGCGTGTGGCTAATCCGGCTAAGCTCCGGCTGGTCGGTGCGGTAAGTGACTTTCATTTCCGAGTGGCGGATACCATCGTTAGCGGTGGTGCTCTGAATGTCGCCGGCTTTGGCTCCGCTGCCGATAACCGCGGCCTGTACGGCCTCGGCCTGGCCCCGCTCGCCTGGGGTAATGGCGGGCTCATCCACTTTGATGATTACTTGCTTTTCGCTGCTTAGCGCATTAGCCGTAGATTCCAGCGGCGGTTTATCAGCCACATCCAGGCTACGGTCCCGGTTGTGGGGCTGAATGGGAGCAACTTCGGCTGCCGCCTGGCGCGCTGCCTGGTTGGCTTCGCTCTCCGCTACCCGCACACCAGCATACTGCTCCCGCCCAGCCTCGGCGCGGGCGTTGGTATTCGTCACAATGGCGTGAATGATGGCAATATCGGGCTGGTCGTTGCGGTAGGTCATGTCGAACTCCGCCCGCCGGATGCCCTGCTCATCCACGGTGCTGCGAATCTCACTCGTCCGCATCGAGTAGCCGGAATTATCCAGAATTTCCTTCCAGGCTTCGGCGCGGCCGGTGGTGTTGGGCTCCAACTCATCGATTTGCCAGGTTGCTACCTTCACCTCCGCCTGGGCTACCGGCAGGTCGGCTGCCGCCGGGCGCGCCGCGAAGCGGGCCTGGTCGCGTAGCTCAGCCTGCTCGGCCTCATCAACTTTGCGGCCGGTAGGAGGGGGGTTATCGTTGATGTACTCCTTTAGCAGCACTAGGCCCGCATCACGGGCGTGCACGAACTGCGCCGTGTGCGCTGCCGCTTCCTGCTCGGTTCGGTAAGAGCGGAACGGCTGCTCCGCATCCTGGCGGCCGGCGTCAGCGACTGCCCCTCCCATCATTGCCTGATTGAAGCGACGGTCCTCCTCCTGCTGCTCGGCCTGGCTTTCGGGGCTGTTGTCGTCTGCCCGCTGCTGCCGCTGCCGCTCGTCGTACTGGCGGCGGGTTTCCTGCTCGGCGCGCTCCATCGCGGCGGAGCGGGCGTACTCTGCCTGTCGCTGCTGCTCGCGCTGGTCACGCTCGGCGGCGCGCTGCTGCTCGTCCAGCTGCGCCTGGGCGCGGATTTGCTCGGCGCTCAGGCCTTGCGCCGTTAGCTCCAGCTCCCGGTTCCAGTCTTTGGCCTGCGGATAATCGACCCGAATGAAAGTCTCCTGGCCGCGCTCCTGCTCAGGCCGCAGCTGCTCCCGCTGGCGATACAGCTCCTGGCTGATTACTTCGAGCTGGGCGGTATCGGCCTTGGCCACCGACAGGCGCAGAACGGTTTCCCGCTCGGTGCTGCGCTGCACTTCCAGCTCAATGGTAGGGCCGGCTTCCTGGGTGCCGTTCATCCGGGCTACCCGCTCGGTCAGCTGCTGCACCTGGGCTGCCCCGCTCTCGGCGCTGTCGTGGCGGTAGCTCACTTTCAGGGCCGTGTGGTACTTGTCCGACGTGGCATGCCATTCCACTGGTCGACTGGCTTCTTTGTATGCTTCCTGGTCGGCTACGGGAACCAGCGGGCGGGCCGGGTGCAGCTCGTTCATGTAGTTCATGTTGAACTGCCGCCCGCCGGCGTCGCGGTCATTGGCCAGCACGATTTCCTTGGGCTCCTGCTTGTCAATCACCCGCTGAATCAGGGCCACCTGCGCTTCGGTGGGCGTGCCGCTGGTAGCCACGTAAAGCGTGTTCCGGGGGGCCTGCGCGTGCTTCAGCTGGTAGTGAGAGAGGGAGTCAATGGCCGATTCGGACACGACCACCCGCTCGACCGGCGTATCCTTACCCTGGGTGGGGTGCGATACCCAGATGCCGTTTTTGGGCAGCGGCAGCAGGTTTTTGTAGTGCTCGTTCTTCTGCTCGACGCTGGCCAAGCCCTGCTCGTTGTAGAGCGGGAAAGCGGTGTTCTTGTGCTCGTTCTGCTGCGCGGTGAAGATGCGCCCCTGAAAGGCCGGGCTGTCAATCGTGCTATCGGTAATACTCCGGCTGTGCAGGTAGCTGCGGTCGGTTAGCTCCTTATTCACGCCCAGCACCTCGGCAATGAGGCGCGTTTTGCGGTCTTCCTGCTGCTGGCGCTCATGGTCGGGGTCGCCCACGGGCAGGGCATTGAGTCGGCTCACCTCCAACGGGGCGGTGTAGACACGGGCTGGGACAGGCCCGTCATGCAGATACTCGCGTAGCTGCTGGCGAACCTGCCCCAAATTCAATCCGTGGCCGTTGCCGCCCCGGGTTTTCGCGAAATCAATAACGCTGCCCTTGTCCCGGTCGTCGCCGGTGTTCAGGTATACCTGGTGGTCGGCCTTGCGGGTGACAATGAGCACTTCCCCGTCTTTTTCGAGCTGGTGCCAGTCGCCGCGCTTGCCTTCCTTCCTGACTTGGTAGCCTTGCCGCTCGGCGTAGTCTACGAGGTCGATGTCACGCTTGAACCGGTCAAGCTCGGTGGGGTCGTTTTCTCGAATAGGGGCATTCATCGCGGGGAGCTTACAAGTGGTCGTTGATGACCAGTAGCTCCGGGCGGGGAAGGGCAGACGGGAATGAGTCCGCCTGGCTACCCAGAAAACTATCCGGTCGAGGTTACGGGGCTGGGGCTGCCGATGCGCCGGCGGCGTGCTCGGTGCCGGGCAGGGGAGGGGTGCCGCTGTCGAAGCACTTCAACTGCTTCTGGAAAGTGGTCAGGGCCTCCTGGCTGGGAAATAGAAAGCGCGGGCTCTCGCTGTTGGGCGGAATCCTGATTAGCTCAGTGGCCACGTCGAGGTTGCGGAGCAAGCGCTGCAGCAGGCGGGGCTCTTCGCGCTTCAGGGAGTTGTTTTTTAGTCCTACAATACTGGTGTAGGGCAGCTCATGCTGCTCGCAGAACGATTTCAGCTCCCCTTTAGGAAGCATCAGCAGGCGGAATTGGGCATAGCGTAAAACGTCGGCATAAGGGACGGTGAGATTTAGGTCGGGAAAGCCCAAGGGGGCCGAAATGTGTGCAGATGGTACCATGCAAGAGGTGGCTTTGTGAGGGTGAACAGGTGTGCTAGTAGACCTAACGAGAGGCATAATCTACAAAGACACGAATTCAAGCCATTCGCTGCAAATGGCTAATACAAAACCCGCAATGGTACCCCGCGCTCCGGTAGCAGCTCAACAGCAGTTGGCTCGGCCTAAACGCGGTTGCCCATCCCTAACGAAGAAACTTATCAGAAGTTTTACAGAATATTAAAAGAATCATTTTAGAAATCTTTCAGAACTCTTTCAGAACACAAGCCGTAAGCAGGGCTCATATGAAAATGGCCTTTATCGTTGTGTTCACCTTGTTTTTACTGTTTGCCCTGTCCGGCTTGGCCTGGCGGCGCATCAAGAGTAAGAGCAAGCCGGCTGACCTCGTGGCCAAGAGCAACCACCACTCGGTGTGGTCTTTTCATTATGGCCCCGCAACTATTCTACCTTCCCGGGAGGTAGTCGCGCCAAGTCCGCCGCCGGCTACCGGCAATGCGCTGGCCCGGCTCATGCCCGACGAGGACCAGCGGGTACAGCAAGAGCAGGCCCGGGCCGCAGCGGCAGCTGACAGCGAAGCGACCAAGAACCGCACCGCTGAACAGGCGCAACAGCCAGACACGCCGGGGCTGGCTTCCGGCAAAGATGCCGCAGCGGCCCCGCTGCAGTCCTCGCGCCACGCGCCCGGCGCAAAGGTGAATGTGCTGGATATACTCGGCACTGATAGGCCTGCGCCCACAGTAGCACCGGCCACAGCCGAAGCGGCGACAGTTGCCGACAGCGAACCGGCCGAGCCAGAAGCGGCCAGGGAAGCCACCGTGCCCCAGGCCATCTACAGCAACCCGCTCACGGAAGCCACGCGCACCAAGAATGATGAGGCCAACCGCAAAGCCGCCGCAGAGCTGAGAAAAGCAACCGGGCGGCCCTCCGCAACGGCACCGATAGCCAGAAAGCCGCCCTGACCGCCCTCATCAAGGAAGGCTCCGCCTAGCCATGCATCCCTCCGGCACTACACCTTATTTCCGCGCTCTTTCTGCCCTGCTTTTCGGGCGATAAGCGCCCTGCTTCCTTCCCCTTTTTTTCTTACTCCTATGCTCAACAAACCCCTCAATCTGGCGGCAAACCTGGTGGTAGCCGGCAAAGCCTACCAACCTTCCAAGCTGGAGCAGCGCGGCTACGCGCTGCTGACGGTGCTGGCCCTCTCCACCGGCGCGGCGCGGGCGCAAAGCGCCGAAGCGGCCCTCACCCAGGTCAAGGAAAAGGTGATTGGCATCGTGCAGGTCATCTTCGCAATCATCCTGATTATCGGCCTGATTCGGGTGGTAATGAAGTTTATCCAGGGCTCACCCGACGCGCTGGGCTCCTTAGGCTGGCTGGTGGGCGGGGTGCTGCTTTGGTTCGGCTTCCAGCTCTTCAAGGACGATTTGGTCAGCGCCGTGGGTGGCAGCGACGGGGGTGGTATCACCGACTAGGCCGCTGCTATGCGTTCCTACAAATCCATTGAGCGCCCCGCGCAGGTGCTGGGCATGAACCTGCAGGACCTGGGGCTGCTGGTGGGCCTGTTCATCGGCTCCGTGCTGCTGCTGGGCTTCCTGGGCATGGCCGTCAAGATTCCGCGCATGGTCTATCTGGTGGTCATCCTCACGGAAGTGGGCCTGATTCTGAGCCTGCGCTACCTCACCCGCACGCAAGCTCCCGGCTTCCTGATGGGCTGGCTCTCCTACACCTTCATCCAGCCCCGCCGCCTGGCGGTGGGCTCCCTTCCCATTCCCACTCTTCATGGCAAAAAAACCAAAAACGGCCGCGTTTGACGCCGTGATGCCCGTGCACAGCTTCGAGGGCGACAAGGTGGTCTTCAAAGATGGTCGCGTCGCGGTGGGCTTCGCTATTGAGCCGGCCGAGATGGAAAGCTGGACGGTGGATGACTACGAGGCCTTCCAGACCGCGCTGGTGGGCGTGCTGCGGCCCCTGCCCGTGGGCACCATTGCGCAGAAAACCGACATCTACTACGACCGGCCCTACCGCGAGGATAAAACCCAGCAGACCTACTTCGAGGGCAAGATGAACAAGCACTTCTTCGAGCGGCTGGTGCTGTTTCAGAAGTCCTACCTATTTCTCTCCTTCGCCCCGGTGGCCGTGAAAGCGCCCCGCACCAACGCCGTGAATGCCTTGGTGGCCCGCGCCGGCGAAGCGCTGATGAAAAACCCCTTCGCGCAACTCGTTCAGACCCTCGAATTGGCCGAGGCCAGCGCCGTAGAATTCGTGCAGGGCATCAAGAACCTGGGCGGCGTTGCGTTTGAGCGCCTCGGCGGGAGGGAGATGCACCAGCTTTACCTGCAGTATTTCAACCTCAGCTTTGATGGCCAGCCTACCCGGCAGGAGCGTGAGATTGGCAACGACATGGGCGCGCTCAGCGTGGGCGAGCACCGGGTAAACATTCTCTCGATGGTGGGTCAGGGCAGCGAGGCCCACCCGGCGGTGAAGAACAGCTACGGCGTCACCGCGCCCATGCTCTACCCGCTCACCCACGTCCTGCAGTGCCCGCACATTCTGACGCAGGCGCTGCTGGTTCAGGATACCCGCGCCGAGCTTAGCTCGCTGGATACCGACCGCAAGCTCAATGCCTCGCTCTCGTTTCTCTCCACGCAGGACAATGCGCTGCGGGCGGCGGAGGTTGAGGAATTTACCGCCGAGGTGCGGGCCGAAAACAAGCAGATTGTGGGCCTGCACCTCTCCCTGCTACTGTGGGATACCAACGACACCAGCCGCCGGGAAAACGTGGAGCGGGCCACGGCCGCCTTTCGATACATGTTCGGTACCGAGAGCGTGGTGGAAAGCTACCTGGCCCTGCCCGTGTTCTTCGGCCTGCTGCCCGGCAACGCCTACCAAGTGCCGGACCGCTGGCTGACCTGCTCGTCGGACCGGGGCGCGTGCTACACCCACTGGACGGCCACCTACAAAACCGACCCGGTGGGCGAGTACCTCACCGACAGGTTCCGCAATCTGGTGCAGGTAAACCTCTTCAACACGGCCCTGGACAATCAGAACGCCATTGTCATCGGCCCTTCTGGCTCGGGCAAGAGCTACACCTTCGGCAACCTGATTGTGCAGCGCTTCGAGAAGGGTGCCCGGCAAATCATCATGGACGTGGGCGGCACCTACCGCAACGTGCTGCAGTCGCTCAACGGCGAGGACTTCGATAACACCTACTTCGAGTACGACCCGCAGCGGCCCATCGAGTTCAACCCCTTTGTGGTGCCCCGCGACGCTTCGGGCAAGTGGCTCTACAACGACGAGAAAACCAACTTCCACCTGGCCCTGCTCGCCGCCCTGTGGAAGGGCGGCAAGGATACCGGGCTGGACAAGTCGGAGCGCACCATCCTATCGCGCTTTCTGATTGAGTACTACGCCTGCCTGAACGAAAGTGACCGTCTGAACCAGAAGGACGAGGAGTTTCCCGGCATGGAAAGCTTCTACCGCTTCGTGGAGCAGTTCGACCACGAGATGCAGAAGCCCGTGGCCGTGCCCGGCGACGGGGTGGAGCCCGACCCGCTGGACGGGGCCCGCCGGCAGTACCAGAAAAACCTGAAGTACATCGACATGCACCAGTTCTTCCTGGTGCTGGGCCAGTACATCACCGGCGGCCGCTACGAGCGGGTGCTCAACGCCAAGCGCGACGTGGACTTGTCGGAGTACCGGCTCATCTGCTTTGACTTGGCCAAGGTGCAAGCCGACCCCGACCTCTACCCGGTGGTGGCCATGCTCATCACCGAGCTAAGCCTGGACCTGTTCCGCAAGTTTCCCGACGACATCAAGTACATCGCCCTGGACGAGGCCTGGACCATGCTCTCGGGCGTGCTCTCGGAGTTCATCGAGTCGATGTACCGCACCATCCGCAAAACCAACGGCTCGGTCACCATCATCACCCAGGGCATCACCGAGATTACCAGCAGCAAAATCGGGCCGGCCATCATCAACAACTCGGCCACCAAGATTATCCTGCGCCACGTCAACCCCGACTCGCTGGCCCAGCTGCAGGCCCCGCTGGGCCTGACCGGCCACGAGATGGATTTGATTAAGTCGGTGCGCTCCACCGAGGCGCTGCGCGAGATATTCATCAAGCAGGGCGCGAAGGGCAAGATATTCGGGGTGGAGGCCTCGCCGCAGCTCGACGCCATCCTGACCTCCAAGCCCGTGGAGCGCAACTACCTCAACAAGCTGGTCAAGTTCTATCAGCAGACCAACCTGAAGCCGGTGCTCGACCGAAACGGCCGGCCGAAGCTGGACGCCGAGGGCAACACGCAATACGAGCCCGTGAAGGTGCAGCGGCTGGACTACGCCGTTGACCAGTTTGTGGAGGATAAACAGGCCCGCAAGGGCGTCCTGGCCCAATGAGCAGCCTGTACCTAATGGTCGCCTACGGGGCCGACCCGGGCTTTCTGAGCGCCTGCGACCAGACCCTGCAAATCGTGCTGCGCGCCTGCCGCTACATCACGCCCACCTTCATGCTCATTGCCCTGCTCTACACCATCGGGCGCGGCTTTATCTCGGGCAACGGGCTGGCCATGGACTGGGGCCCCATCATCAAGGCAGTATGGATATTCTTCCTGCTCTTCTTCTATAAGGAGCTGATTGACACGCTTAGCTCGGGCATTGCCGGGTTCACCCGCATGTTTGCCACCCCAGACGGCTCCACGGCCGCTTCGGCACTGGGCGCGACCATCAGCACCTCGGAAACGCTCTCGCAGAAAACGGTGGTGGAGCAAGGGGCGCAGGAAATAGCCAACCTGCTCAAAACCATCACCTCGTTCAGCCTGACCAACATTCTGCTGCAGCTGGTGACCGGGGAAGTGGTGCTGCTGATTCGGCAAATCATGCAGTTCATCCAGCAGTTCATTCTGGGATTCCTGTTCGTGTGCGGCCCCATTTCCCTGTGCCTGTCGGTGGTGCCGGCCTTTGGCCAGCTGGCCATCAAGTGGCTGCAGAACTTCCTGGCCGTGCAGTTCTGGGGGCTCTCGTTCGCCCTACTGGATTTGCTCTACACCTTCTACACGGCTTCCAACACCACGTTTGGCGGGGTTTTCTCCGCCCCGGTGGCGGCGGAGTCGGATACCCGCCAGCTGATTGTCTCGGTGGCTTTCATCATGCTCTACCTCATGGTGCCTTACCTGACGAGCCTGTTTATCGGCTCCTCGGCCGCGCAAGGGTTCGTGGGCTCCGTGGTGGGCATGGCCACTTCGGCGGCAGCGGCGGCGGCCGGTGTTTCGGCTGGCATGGCCGGCGGCGGCCACGGCGTGTCCGGGGCCATCGGCCGGGCCATGAGCAGCAGCAGCTCCTCGGGCGGGGGCAGCTCCGGCGGGGGCAATAGTGGGGGTGGCGGCTCAGCCGACCCTAGCCCGGCCCCAAGCGGCGGCAGCTCGGCCTCGGCGGGCCTGCCCTCCATTACCATGTCCGATGCCCTCAATCCTTCCTACCGGCAACGGCCTTCCGGGCTGTGGACGGCCTAACCAATCCCCTCCTTTCCGATGAACTATCCCACCCGCTACCTGGCCCTGCTGACCCTGGGCCTGGCCACTGCCTGTCAATCCAAAGAAGAAAAAGCCAACGCGGCCCTCGCCGACGCGCTAGAAGCGCAAGCGGAAAGCCCCGCTGAGCAGGCCCGTATGGCGGCGCAAAAAGCGGCTTACGCGCTGCCCCCGGCCCGGCCGGCCTCGGCGGTTGACGTGCGGGCCGGCGTGGAGCAGCTGCTGCCGGCCGAAGGCTACCTGGAGCTGGTGTCGGTGAAGGGGCAGGCCCTGCAGCCCATCACGCTCGGCCTGCCCCCTATGTGGCGCATCGGGGTGAAGCCGGGCTACCCCAAAGTAGGCCCCGGCTACAAGATTCCGTTCGAGGCGGTGCTGCGCTGGAAGCCCACGGGCTACGTGGAGACCAAGCCCAAATCGGCCTTGCTGGTGCTGCAGACGCCAAAAGACTCGCTGATGCGCTTCTACATCTCGGAGATGAGCGTGGGCAGCAAGGTCGTGCAGGTGCGGCCCGGGGAGCCCATCACGGTGCAGGGGGTGCTCTACACCTACCTCGACCGGGATAATGCGCAGCGGCTGCTGGTGTACCCCTACCAAGAAAAGCAAGTGTATCTGCCCCTGGCCAACTAAGGGCAGTGGGGAAGAAAGCCCCGGCCTTAAAAACCTCCTCTCGTTGACTTAATCAGCCTTTTTAATGGACTCCGCCAAAAACCTAAGTACCTCATTCTCCACCATGCGCAACCTGGCGATGGGGAGCGTCCTGGCCCTGCTGCTCGTGTCGCTGGCGGCGGGCTTTCTGGTGTACCGCGCCTACGAGAACAGCGGCCGGCGCGTGTACGTGGTAGGCCAAACCGGCTCGGTGGCCGCCCTCTCCGCGCCCAGCACCGAAACCCACACGCCCTATGAGGCCCGCAACCTGGTGCGCAACTTCATGCAGACCATGTTCGGCCACGACCAATACACCTACAAAACCAATCTGGACGCGGCCCTGCCCCTGATTGAGGGCCGCGGCGGCCGGCGCATCTACGACGGCTTCACGCGGGGCCAGGTGCTGCAGAACTACGAGCGGTACGCCGCCCGCAACGTGGTAACAGTCGACAGCGTGAGCATCGACATGAACCACCGCCCCTGGTCGGGCCGGGTGTATATCAAGCAGCGCATCTTCATCGGGGGTGAGCAGAAAGAGCCCCTGCCGCTGGCTGCCAAGTTCAACCTGACGGAAACCAACCGCTCCGATGCCAACCCCTACGGGATGCTCATCACCAACTTCGACTACATCCCCTACAACCCGCAGGTGTCGCGGGAGGAGATACAGGCACTGAAGGAGCAGGAAGCCGACCGGCAGCGGGCCCTGCTGGAAGCCCAGCGCAGCGCCGGGGCCCTGGCTCCGGCAGCCGGCGACGCGCCCGCCCCGGCAGCAACTCCGGTTACACCCGCCGCCCCCGCAGCGGGCAACTAATCCTATCCTTTCTCCAAGCGCATCGCACTATGTTTTCCAAGCTTTTGCTGGCCTTGAGCCTGCCCCTGCTGCTGGCGTCGGCCACGTCAGCCCAATCCTCCACGGCCGTGCTGCGGCCCGCCGCGGCACCACCGGCGGCCCCGGCGCTGCTGGACGTGGCCGTGTCCGACAGCTCCACTACTTACCTCGTTTTCGGCGGCCCCGTGTCGCTGGTCGACGTGGGCATGGCCAACAACTACCTGGTGAAGATTGAAGCTAACGCCGTGTTCGTGCGCGCCCGCCGCAAGTCCGCGCCGCCCACGCCCATCCTCATCCGCTACGGCTCCAAGTACTGGATGGGCCGCCTCGTGTACGTGAACCGGCCGGTGCTGCAGCTCTACGACTTTCAGAAAGACGGTGCGCTGAGCGTGAGCGGCGGCAGCAGCGAGGGCACGGCGGCCGGCGCGGCCCCGGAGAATGAGTTAGCCCTAGACAAGGAGCGGGAGAAGAAAGCGGCCGTGGAGGGCAAGCTCAGCCAGCTGCGCAAAACGCGGGAAGAGCACCAGGCCGTGGCCGTCGTCGACAACGACCTAGTACTGTCGCTGGCCAACGTGCGCAACGACAAGGATTTTACCTACCTGCGCTTCAAGGTCATCAACCACTCGGCCATTGACTACAACGTCGATTTCACCGACTTCCAGCTGGTGGAAAACGCCCATAAGAAGTTTCTGGCCCGCAAGAAGAACGAAGCGCGCCGGCCGCTGGCTCCCTCGGGCGGCTTAGCCAACCAAGTGGTTACGGGCCGCACCACCGGCTATCTAACCTATGCTATTCCGCTCTACGCGGCCACCGACCGGGGCTACCTGGAAGTGACCCTGCGAGAGCTGAACGGGGCGCGGGTTCTGGTGCTGCCAGTGCCTTCGCGGGTCATCAATCGAGCCTCTACCATCTAACGCCGCTGCTATGGAACCCGCAAATCCCCACACCCAACCCCCAGCCATGGGCTCCGCGCCGCACGACGACGCGGAGCACTTCGGCCCGCAGCGGCCTGCCCCCGCCGGCCAGCCCAAGGCCACGCCGCTGGAAACGCTGCGCAACAACTGGCTACTCCTGACCGGCCTGCTGGTGCTGCTGGTCGGCATGGGCCTGTTTCTCTGGCTGCGCTCCGCCACTCAGGCCGCGCAGCAGAAGAAGGAAGTCGTAGCGGCAGCCTCGGAAAACATCGAGCCCGAGATTAAGGCGGCCCCCACGGCGGCGGCAGAGCCAGTGTCGCCCTCCGCGCAGATAGAGCAGCAGCGCCGGCTGGAGCAGGAAGCCCAAAGCACGCCCACCCGCCTCAATACCGACGAGGTCGCGGAAGCCTTCGTGGCCGATACGATGGGGCAGGCCCAGCGGCGGAAGCAGCGGGCGGCGGCCCTCACGGCGGCAGCGCGCCGCCGGCAGGAGGAAGCCCGCCTCGCCGCGGCCGACGTGGACACCATTGAAGCCACGGTGCAGGACCCCGCAACGGGCTCGTACCATGCCCAGACGCTGGTGGTGCCCCGGCGGCGGCCGGGCCAGGTAGCCGGCAGCGTTGCCCGCCAGACCAGCTCCGGCGCGGCGCGCAGGGCGCGGGCCGCGCTGCTGCCGGCGACCGACACCGACGGCACCCCGTTTGAAACCGACCCGGACGTGCTGGCCATGCTGAGCACATCTCCGCCCGAAACCCGCGCCGCCTACGAGCGCATAACCGGCAAGCGCTACCGCGACCCCAGGGCCGTCGCGCAGACGTTGGCCAGCCGCACCAGCGCGCCCGGTATGGATGGCTTTAATACTGTCAAGGCCGCGGGCTCCGCTCGGATGATGGCCCAGAGCAGCCAGGTGGAGCTGGTGCCCGACGTCTTTTTCAAGTGCGTCATCAACGGCGAGCAAAAGGTGCGAACCGGCTCCGTGGTGCTGCTGCGGCTGCAGGAAGACGCCGTGGTGTCGGGCGTGACCTTCCCAAAGAATACCGTCTTCGCCGCCGTTGCCACCGTGGGTACCAACAATGTGATGCTGGAAGTCAACCGCCTCGGGCCCAACCGGGTCGCGGCCAGCATCTACGACTACAACTACATGCCCGGCATCATGATTGACCCCGTGAAGCGGGTAGCCAAAGATGCCAGCCTCGCTGGCCAGGACCTGCAGCAGCAGTCCATGCAGGAGGTCAGCACCGCCATTGACCGCTCCGCCTCGGCGGCCAACTCGGTGGTGGGCGTGGGCGGACGCGTGGCCATGGGCGTGCTCAGTCGGCCCAAAACCCGCACCAAGCTGCGGGACGTGCTGCTGCCCGACGGCTACCCCATCCTGATTACTACGGCTGCCGCCGGCCAAATGGGGTCGGCTACGGCGTCGGGACGCTAATCCTTTCATCAATTCTACGACAATGAAAAAGACTCTTTTTCCGGCCCTGGCGGCCGTTGCGCTGCTGCTGGCCCCGGCCGGTCAGGCCTGGGCGCAGATGGTGGTGAATGACCCGCTGCACATGGGTGTGCAGATTGGCGAGTTTGCCAAGCGCCTGCAGCAGTGGTCCTCCACGGTGCAGAATTACCAGGTAGTAAAGGACGCCCGTCAGATTGCCGGCGTTACGAAGGACATCACCAGCGAGGTTCGCAGCCTCACCCAGGAGGGGCTCGACCTGCAGAAGCAGGTGCAGGCTGATCTGCGGAAGGTGCAGAGCATTCAGGACTTGCGGCTCTCCAACCCGCAGGAGCTGTTTGCGCGGGCCCTGGCCATGTCCGGCCGCAGCCAGACCAACCAGATGATGCCCGTCTACGCCAAGGCCCAGCGCCTGCGCCAAGCCCTGCAGCTGACCAACCCCGTGCAAGACGTGAATACGATGTACGACGTGTTCTCGCGCTTCGGCACCAGCTCGGCCGACCCCAACGGCAACATGACCAGCGACCAGTACCAAGCCAAGCGCGAGGAATCCACGGTTTCCCTGTTTGCAGCCGAAGAGATGATGGCCAAGCGCAAGCTGGCCATGGCGGTGAACTACTACAAGATTGCCGACGAGATGACCGCGCAAAGCGTGGAAATGCAGGCCACGCTGAAGAATCCGGGCCGCTACGCCATGACGGAAGGGGAGCGGATAGCTGCCCTGAACTCCTCGAACGACAACCTGATTAAGGCTATGCAGCTGCGCGAGCAGGGCGACCGGCTGTTCATGGAAGCCTCGCAGTCCGGCCCTGCCCACCAGGCCGCCGAAGCAGTGTACGCTTCGACCCTCAGCCGGAACGCTCTGATTAAAATGGACCGTGCACGGCCGCGCTAGCATCTTATGAAAAAGCTCCTGTTAGTGGTGCTCCTGCTCGCGGGGGTCGGCATTCTGCCGGCCTCCGCCCAGCGGCACGTCAAGCACCTGGCCTCTTGGGGGGCACACCTCGGCCGCTCCGAAACCGGCAACTACTATGAGTTGAGCTATATGCCCATGCTCACCAACCACCTGGCCCTGCGCCTGAGCGGGGCTATGAGCACGGCACCCTTACTACTCGCGGCGAATACTCGGTGTATCAGGGCCGGGTTCTGCTCTCGCCCCAGCTATTCCGCCTCGGGGAGGTGGCCTACGTGCATCTGCTGGTGGGGGCTGGCGCGGGCTACGAGTGGACCAACCAGAACGGCACTGGGGAGATGATGACCGGTGCGAAAGAGCCGCAGCGCTTCACTTACGGCCCCCAGATAGGAGCCGAAGCGGATTTCTTCCTCGGCAACCGGCTCTCGCTCGTGGCCACGGGCACCAAAGGCTACCTGTTCAATAATCCGTTGGTCGACCAGTGGCCAGGCTTGGCCAGCGTTGGCCTGCGGTATCACTTTCGCTAATCACTCCTTCTAACCTATGAAACAACTTGCCTATCTACTGCTGAGCTGCGCGGCTCTGGTCACTAGCTGCTCGAAAGACAACGATGCCACGCCCTCCGGCCCGAAAGAGTATCGGCCTTGGTTAAAAGTTTGGTCCAAAAATTACATAGTGGGCGAGTCCATGTGCCAATCAGTCGTCAGCCAGGCCTGCACATCAAACTGAAGGGCATCCGTTAAGGCCTCATCGGAGAAATCGAACTCCCCTTGCAGGTTGAGGTGCTGCCAGCTCACGGGGGAGGTGCGGGCAATAGCATCGGCCACGGCCTGACGCTCGGCAACCGGCGTCTGAAACAGCTGCTGGTTCAGGTACAGGCAGTTCCAGCAGACGATCACGTTCTGTACCAACCGCTTGCAGGCGTCGGCCAGCTGATGCTCCTCTTTGCCGGCGTAGCGCAACTGGCCGCTTTGCCCATAAAAGACAGCCCGGGCGAAATGGTGCGCGCTTTCGAGCTTGTCCAACTGGTCGTCGATGCGTTTGCGCAGGTCCTGGTCGTCCATGTAGCGCAGCAAAAACTCCGTGCGCACGGCCCGGCCCAGTTCGCGCAGGGCTACATACAGGGGATGCTGGTGCGCGTAGGAATTGAGGCGCTTGAGCACAGTGGAGGCCGTTACGTGCTTGAGCTTCAGACTCACCACCAGGCGCAGCATCGTCTCCCAGTGGGCCTCGATAAGGTGCCGGTCCAGCGGCTTGCCCAGGCGCAGGCCGACTGCTGCAACGTCGGGGGCGCCCATGCCGGCGAACAGGTACAGCAGTTGCTCCTGGAAGGACTGGATGCGGGGGGCAAACTCGATGCCTAACAGGGCCGTCAGGGCGAAATTGACCTCCGTAAACCCATGCGTGTCGGTGGAGTGCAGCGCGGACTCGACCACCTCGTTGTGCAGCAGGCCATCGACCATGTACGGGGCCTCCCGCTCCGCCGAGCTGAAGGCGGCGGAATGGAACAGGCGGTGACGGTCATCAATGAAGCTGTAGAAGACGAGCCCCTTTTCCTGCCCGAAGTACTTGTAGGAGTAATTGGCGTGGATCGAGTCCACCGCCACGTAGTATTTCTGGCCATCCGATGCCGTGTGCACTGGCTGGTCGGGAACCCGCCGGAACAAGCGGCTGACCGGCAGCTTGCCCGTCAGGGCAATCACCGCGTCATTGGCTCGGCGCACGTTTTCCAGCGCAAAATACCAGTTGACCGTATTCTCCAGCGTGGCCTGCGCCACGTGTTTGGTGGCATGGGCCATGCGCGTCAAGCCCAGATTGCAGCCGTAGGCCATCACGCCCGCAAAGAACACCCGGTCGGCGGGACGGGGCGGGCGATGCCGCGGGTTCCAGTGCTCGAGGCAGTCGGTAAAGCGGCACTGCTGGTTGACCGTATGCAGCACTTCGTGCAAGGCAATCTGCCCTGGCCCCGGAAACAGCGGCCGGCTCCCGGCGGGCGCGTCTTCGGCCGCACGGGCCGGGGTCAGAAAATACGGCCGGCCACCGGCCCGCTGCCGCACGCCGGGATTTGTGCCGGCCGTCAAGCGGTCCAGGGTACGGGTGATGCTGGTAGCTAATCGGTCCTGGAGCGCGTCCAGCCACGGCCCGGCAGCAGCCAAGTGCGAGAGGCTGGCCTGAAACAGCCAGTGGTCCCGCTGTGCGGCCCACGCCGCCGCGTCGAGCAGATAGGCCTCGAAGGGACGGTAGCTGAGCGACTGCACCAGGTTGAGTTTGCCAGCTTTTAAGTGGTCCGCCACGTGCCCGGCCAATAGAGCCTTGTAGAGCGATACAGGACTCTCCGCCTGCTGCAAGGCCGCCCGCTCAGCGGCTTTGAGGAACGCCGTTGGGGGGTGGTTACCCAGCTGTCCGTCGCGCATCCGATAGTGGACCAACGCCTGGGCCAACGGGCTGTCGGAAGGGCCTTCATAGGCTACCGTACGCAAAATATCGCCGAGCCGGCGCTGTAGTGCCCGGGAACGCTCCTCAATGACGCGGAAATACGGGTCATAGCCGCCTCCACTCGTGCGCCGCAACTGCTGGGCGGCCAAGCGCAACTGCCCAAACGCCGCTACGGACGGGGTATGCAACCAGGCCAGCAGCGCGGCTACCTTGTCCGCATTGGTTCGATCAAAGGCAAACGCCATCCGCTCCAGTTCCTGGAGGGCGGCACCGTGCGTGACAACCCCGTCGAGCACCTGCTGCAGCTGCGCGGCCGTATCTTGTTGCTGGCGGTAGACCCGCTGCTGGGTGTCGCGTTGGGCGGCGTTGCGGTGAGTCTGCACGGCCTGCAGCAGGGTGTCGGTGAGCAGGTCGCCCACCTGATAGTATTGATACACCACGAAACAGAGCACCATCAGGTATTTCTTCTCCGCTTGCTGCTGCACCTGGAAGACCTGGGCCCGCTCGACGTAGCGGGCATAGTAGCGGACCAGTTCGTCCGACAGCGCCAATGCCTGCACGACGGGCTGTACCTGCTTAAATAAGGATTGCAGCACGGCATAGTCCTGCACATTCGCACGGATGGCCGCCGGGCGCATCAGCTCCAGGCTGCGCTTGAGCGTGGTGAGGCGGTACGGCCGGTGCGCATGGGCCGGCTCATCGTCGGCGGTGGTGAACAAAGCGTCCAATCGCTGCCGCAACGTCGGCGTCAGCAACAGGGCCAACTGGGCCGTGACCTGCTGGTCAACGGCGCGAAAGGCATCGGTGACCACCCCGGCCAGGGCCGCGTAAGTGGGCACTTCCCACCGGTGGGACCGCAGATAATCGGCTACGGTGCGGAAGACGGCGGCCGGGTTGGGCTGCTGACGGGCGAAATGGATGGCTTGCTGCTGCACCAAGACCAGCACGTCAGCAAAGGGGCGCACCCCGAAGTGGTGCAAGAGCACAGGCCGGTGGCGGAAGCTGGCTACGTTTTCGTACCGGCTCCAGTCCACGGCCCCCAACTGGAACCGCTGCTGGACGTAGGCCCGGTCGGCGGCCATGAACTGCTCCACGGGAAAAAACCGGCCGGCGGCCTTAAAATAGCCGAGCTGCAGAATGAAGCCGCCGCGCATGTGGGGTGCCGTCATGGGTTGGAGCACAGCCGCGGTCCATTCAGGCAGGGCAAAAAATAACTCGCGTTGCAGCGGCGTAAACGGGGGCGGGGCGTCGAACGCCCGGCGCTGAGCCGTGTCGAGCAAGGGTAGGGTACGGGCCATCGGGTGTCTCGCGAAACGGACGTTTTACCGAGGCATCTGTCCCGGCCGGTTCGTTGCGCGCCAACCTACCCAAAAATTGTCTCATTTCCTGTTCTCACGAATCAATAACTCACTATCTTCGGCCTCGTTGACTTTGTGAGAATAATCCGCATGATGTACGGCTACGCCCGAGTGAGCACCCCCGACCAGCAGGTGTATTTGCAGACCGATGCGCTGCGAGCGTACGGCTGCGCTGAAGTAGTAGAGGAAAAAGTCTCTTCCGGGAAAGAGCGCCCGGCTTTGCAGCGGCTGCTGACGCAACTGCGCGCGAGTGATACGCTGGTGGTGTGGAAACTTGACCGGCTGGGCCGTTCCTTGAAAGAGTTGGTGACACTGGTGACCGGGTTTCAGGCAAAGGGCGTACAGTTTGTCAGCTTGCACGACCACCTGGATACCACTACCGCCCAGGGACGCCTGATGTTCAACCTGTTTGCTTCCTTGGCCGAGTTTGAACGGGATATTATCCGCGAGCGAACCACGGCCGGGCTGACGGCCGCCCGTGCCCGGGGTCGTCAAGGCGGCCGACCGAAAGGCCTGTCGAAACAAGCGCTGGCCAAGGCGCAGGCCGCCAAGACGCTGTATCTCCAGCAAGACAAAACCGTGGCCGAAATCGGGCAACTGCTCGGCGTTGGCCGGGCAACCATTTACCGGTACTTAGCCCACTTAGGCGTTCCTACGGGCAGCCAGGCCATTGTTGGCGCACCATCCTCCCCGGTGGTTTGAGGGCCGTAATTGCATTGTTCTCTTGCCCATGCACTGGATTACCCGCGAGCGTCCCAAGATTGACCGGCTGGCCTGCCCCTGGCTGATTCTACGCTTCATCGACCCGGCCGCTGAAATCATCTACGTGCCCGCGGCGGAGGTAACGGCCACGGCCGAGCGCACCGGCGCCATTCCGTTTGACGTGCCGGGGGTGGAGTTCACCCACTACGGGGCGGAATGTACTTTCGACTATTTCCTGCGCAAGTACCAGCTGAGCGACCCAGCCCTGCTGGCCATGGCGCCGGTGGTGCGCGGCGCCGACACCGACAACCACGCCCTGGCCCAGCAGGCGGCCGGGCTGTGGGCCATTTCGGCCGGGCTGGCCTACAACATCCGCGACGACCAGCAACTGTTGCAGCAGGGGCTGGTGCTCTACGACGCGCTTTATACCTGGGCCCAACACTTGCAGGGGCAGGCCCACACCCAGCAGCCCGAGGAGCAGCTGTTGGTGCAGGTATACACCGCTTACCTGCAGCGCGCCAAGGACCGCAATGCCCCGCCCCCGGCGTGGACCGTGCAGCTGCGCGAGCTGATCCAGGACCACCTCGACACGAACCTGGCGCTGCGCCTGACGGAGGTGGCCGAAACCCTACAGGTCAACCCGACCTACCTCTCTCGCGAGTTTGCCCGGTATTTCGACGACCTTTCCTTTGGGGAGTATATTCGTAAGATGCGCATCGACAAGGCCCTGCAGCTGTTGGATACGACCACCTACCCGGTGGGCGAAATTGCCTACCTGACGGGCTTTTCCGACCAAAGCCACTTCACCCGCATTTTCAAGCAGCACACCGGCCAGAGCCCCGCCGCCTACCGCCGGAAACGCACGGCGAGGTAAAGATTCTACCAACGGAAAATTCCGTTCTATTTTTCCCACTAGGCGGGCCGTAGCATTGCCGTCGGGTGGTGCCTCTCGCGTGAAGGGAGCAGCAGCCGGACCTGATGCGCAACCGACTTTCCTTTCTTACTTCGACCTGGCAGGGCCCCGTGGTGCTCGGGGGTCTGGGGCTGCTGCTGGCCCTGCCGGCGCGGGCGCAGAAGCAGTTCGTGCGTGAGCAGCAGACTTGGGTGGGCTACTTCAACCAGACGCGCTTCTCCCAGCACTGGGGCACCTGGACCGACCTGCATGTGCGGCTGCACGACCACTTCGTGCAGGCCCTGTTTCAAACGGTGGCCCGCGGCGGGCTCACATACTACCTCACCGACGATGTGCGTCTGACTGGCGGCTACGCCTACGTGCACCACTTCCCCGACGGGGCCCGCACCATCGGGCAGGCCGAGCACCGGCCCTGGCAACAGGTGCAGTGGTTCACCCGCTTTCCGCAGGCCCGGCTGATGCAATGGGTGCGGCTGGAAGAACGGTTTCGGCGTCATATCGTGCAGAACGAGCGCACCGACGCATTCGACTTCAACTGGCGCACCCGCTACAACCTGGCGCTGTTTCTGCCGCTGACCAAGCGCCGGTTTGAGCCCGGCGGCCTGCAACTGCTGCTCAACGACGAGCTGATGGTGAACCTGGGCCGGGAAATCCGCTACAACTACTTCGACCAGAACCGGGCCTTCGCCGGGCTGGTGTACCAGGTCAGCAAGCAGGCCCAGCTGCACGCGGGCTACATGCACCTGTTTCAGCAGCTGCCGGCCGGCGACACCTACCGCAACCAGCACACCATTCGCCTGTTTTTCTTCCATAACCTCGATTTTTGCCCCGCGCCGGCCGCCGTTCCGCTGGCTGTACCACCAGCCCCGCCGGGCTAAGGCGGCGCCCGTAAAGGGGCATAGCAACGCCCCATCAACCTACTAGCCCCACCCGCCATGGACCATCTACTTTCCCGCCGCGACGCGCTACGCGCCACCGCCCTGCTCGGCGCCACCTCCCTGCTACACCCCGCCGACTCGCTGGCTGCGGCGGCTGCCCCCGGCAAGGGCAAGACGCCCCCGCTGGCTGCGCCCGACCAGGCCGCCATCGACGCCGCTCTGGGCAAGAAGGGTACCTACAACGAGGCCCAGGCCACGCACGTGGTGAGTCTACCGCGCAACGACCTGAACATGCGCATCAAGGGCGAGCCGGTGCCCATTCCCTTCGGCTTCGGCGGCTGGATGGCTATCAAGCACACGCTCGATGGCAAGTCGGCCATGCTCATGAGCGACACGGTGCTGCTGCAGGAGGAAGTGGCCCCCCTGATGGACGCGGCCCACGCCAACGGGCTGGAAGTGGGGGCGGTGCACAACCACTTCTTCTACGAGGAGCCGCGCATCTTCTACATGCACGTGCACGGCATGGGCAGCCCGGCCGAGCTGGCGCAGAAGTTTGCCGCCACGCTGAAAAATTCCAAGCTGCTGCCCGCCAACCAGCCCGCCTCGGCCGCCGCGCCCAGTGCCGCGACGGGCAATAATGGAACGCCGGCCGCCCCGGCAGCCCCCACGGGCAAGGAGCTGTTCGACCTGCCGGCGCTGGACAAGCTGGTGGGGGCCCAGGGCACCGTTAACGGGCCCACCTATAAGTATACCATCGGCCGTGAAGACCTGCAGGTGGTGATGATGAACACGGAAATGACGGCCGCCATCGGGCTGAACTCCTGGGCCGCGTTTGCCGGCAAGCAGGACGATGCCCACATCGCCGGCGACATTGCCATGCTCGAAGGCGAAGTCAATCCCGTCATCAAAGCCCTGCGCGCGCACAAGCTGGAAGTGGTGGCCGTGCACAACCACATGCTTTTTGACCAGCCCCGCATGGTGTTCCTGCACTACTACGGCCGGGGCCCGGCCGCGCAGCTGGCCGCCGGCTTCCGCTTGGCCCTCAACCAGCTAGGTAAAAGCAAGCCACAGCACATGCCTGGCACGGAGCATTAGGCGGGCACTGTATTGTTCAATACAGCGCAGACTGCGCACAGACAACACTTACTGCTGCCGCAGCCACTCCAGGGCGCTGCCTTCGTTGTCAAACCACCGATACACCGGATAGGGAGTCATAACCCGCATACTGACATTTGTGCTGGCTAGGCGAGCAAATACTTCATGAGAGGGCAGAACAGCGGCGTAACGATATCCCCCGTCGCGCAGAGCCCGCGGCAACCACTCGTGCAGCAACCATTCCTGCTCGGGCGGCGGAATGGGCATCATCAGGCGTTGATCGGCCAAGACTTTGCCGCTACCACTGGCGAGTAATAGCCGCAGCACCTGTTCCAATACGGCCCGGAATTCCGCTGGTTGATACCGGTGAGAAGTCCAGGTAACGCGTACTATCAACTCCGCGTCGAGTTGCAGTGAGGCGGCAGGTAACTGTATTGCAGAATCCGGGAATAGCATACGGCACGAGTGGTAAAGTGCGCGAAAATACCACCTCTTAGTAAACCAAGCGCTGGAATAGCCCGCAAGAATACGATTAACAGGAAAATGTGTCTCCTCCAGCGCAGCGAGCAACAAACACTCAGGGTTTTCGTGGCTCCGATGGCCTCATGGCTTGCCACGTGAATAACCAAGAACCAGCAAGCAGCAGCAGGCCCAGCAGCCCACCCCACCAAAATGAGTGGGTGGGGAAACGGGTACCCAGCCAGCCGGCCAGCGGGTAGGCGAAAGCCCACCACAGGTGGCTCCAGGCGAAGTGCGCCCCATACACCCGGCCCTGGTATTCCTCGGGTGTTTGCTCGGCAATGATGGTTTGCGTGGCAAGATTCACCGCGTTTTGTCCGGCCCCGGCCAGCAGCCAAAGCGCCAGTAGTCCCCCCAGCCTCGCGTAATTGGCCGGCAGCACCGCTAAGGTGGTGAGCAGGGCCCCAGCCAGCAGAAACGTGGCATGGGCCACCCGCTTGGCCAGGCCTCCAGCCAGCAGAGCGGCGGCCGTGGCCCCGATGCCGAAGGCGGCCATCACCCAGCCGTAAGCCGCGTCGCCCAGGCCCAGGCGGCCCTTCACGTCGCCCACAGTGTTCACCAGAATCAGGGCTCCGCTCACAGCGGCCCCCAACTCCAGCAATAGGGCGTAGCGCATCGGGCCGTCGCTCCAGAGGCGGCGCGTGCCCACCAGCAGGTTCGGCACGGTGATGCGCTGTTCATCTTGGTTTTCGTTCTCGGCGCGCAGGCGGGCGGGCAGGGTCAGAATCAGCACGCCGGATAAGAGAAACGAAACGGCATCCACAAAGAAGATGTCGCGGGCGCCGAGTAGGACTGCCACGCCGCCGGCCAGGCCCGGCCCGAGTACACCCAGCAACTCCTGAGTAGCACTGGCCAGACTCAGGGCGGGCGCCAGCTCCTCGTCGGTCGTGACGGCCGGCAACGTAGCCTGAAAGGTGGGCGTGAAAAACGCGGTGAAGGCGTTAACGGTAAACATCAGCGCATAGACCTGCCACACCTGCGTGACGAAGGGCAGCAGAGCAATGACCATCATGCGCACCGCGTCGGCAGTGACCATAATGATCTTACGGTTGAAGCGGTCGGCCAGCAGACCAGCCAGCGGTGAGAGAACCACGAAGGCCGTCACGCGTAGCGTCAGGGCAAAGGCCAGCACGCCGGCCGATTCGGCTCCGCCTAGCTCGTAGGCCAGCAGGGCCAACCCCACCCAGGTCAGCGCGTCACCGAAGAGGCTGATGGTCTGAGCCGCGTACAGGCGGGCGAAGACCGGGTTTCGTAATGTCTGGAAAGGCGCGAGTAAGGTAGCGACAGGCATAGCAGCAAGTGTGATGCGTGACCGTGTACGTGCCAGCCGCCAGGACAGCCAGGCAAACAGCATACGACACTTACACCACCCGGCGGCTGCGGAATTAAAAATGAACCTGAATTAGTTGCGCACGTAGACGCTTTGCCCAACGCTGGGTATATTTGTGCCCATGTCGCGTTTTCTGCTTCTGTTGCTCAGCTTTCACCTGCTCGCCGTCAGCTTGCTGCCGGGAGGGGATGCGCGTGAGCTAACGGAAGTGGCTTCGGCTTGGCAGCACCGCACGCACGAGCACGCCAGCAGCACCCTACTGGACTTCGTCTACGACCACTTTGTGGCCGCTGACTCGCATGAGCACAGCGGTGACCACGCCGCCGACCACCAGTCCCTGCCGCTGCACCACGGCCACGATACGGCCTCTGCGGCAGTGTACGTGCTACCGGTTGCGCTAACCTGGCAACCCAACCCGGCCCAGTACGCTGCGGCCAGCCGGTTGCCGAACCATGCCGAGCCCGCCGCCCGCCAAGGAGTGCTGCGCCCGTGCTGGCAGCCCCCCCGGGCCTAAATCACCCCCCGCTTTTCTGGGTTACGTTCCGACGTCCGGCTTTTCCTAAGGGAAGGTCTGTGGCCGTCGGCACATCGTGTTGATTTAGACTTTTTTCATGCTGGACTCCATTATTCGCTTCTCGATCAAGCACAAGCTGCTGATCGGGTTGCTGACACTGGCCCTTGTGGCCTGGGGCGGTTATTCCGTGGCGCACTTGCCCATCGACGCCGTCCCCGACATCACCAACAACCAAGTTCAGGTCATTACCCAAACGCCCTCCCTCGGTGCCCCCGACGTGGAGCGGCTGGTGACCTTCCCCATCGAGCAGGCCATTGCGACCATTCCCAACGTGGAGCAGGTCCGCTCCTTCTCGCGCTTTGGACTGTCCGTCGTCACCATTGTCTTTCCCGACGATGTGGACGTGTACTGGGCGCGCAACCAAGTAACAGAGCGGCTTAAGGAAGCCGAAGCGCAGATTCCGGCCGGTGTCGCGTCGCCCGCGTTGGCCCCGGTGACGACGGGCCTGGGTGAGATTTACCAGTATGTGCTGCACCCGAAGAAGGGCTACGAGAAGAAATACTCGCCCACGGAGCTGCGTACGTTGCAGGACTGGTTGGTGCGTAGGCAGCTGCTGGGTACGCCCGGCGTGGCCGACGTGTCGTCTTTCGGCGGCAACATTAAGCAGTACGAGGTGGCCGTGGACCCCGAGCGGCTGCGCAGCTACAACGTAACTATCGGCGAGCTGTTTAACGCGCTGGAGCAGAATAACCAGAACACGGGTGGCGCTTACATCGACAAGAACCCGGCCGCCTACTTCATCCGCACGGAGGGCTTGGCCGGGTCGTTGGAAGACGTGGGCCGCATGGTGGTAAAAGCCCCCGAGGACGCCAACGGCGTGCCGGTGCTGGTGCGGGACGTGGCCGAGGTGCGCTTCGGCCATGCCGTGCGCTACGGCATGATGACGCGCAACCAGGAGGGCGAAGTGGTGGGCGCACTGGTGCTCATGCTCAAGGGTGCCAACTCCTCGGAGGTTATCAAGAACGTGAAAGAGCGCATGGCTACGATTCAGAAAACCCTCCCCGAGGGCCTGGTTATCGAGCCGTTCCTGGATCGCACTAAGCTGGTGGACCAGGCCATTCACACCGTCACGAAAAACCTGGCCGAAGGGGCGCTCATCGTGATTTTCGTGCTGGTTATCTTCCTGGGCAACCTGCGCGCTGGCCTCGTGGTGGCGTCGGTGATTCCGCTGGCCATGTTCTTTGCCATCGGCCTGATGCGCACCTTCGATGTATCGGGTAACCTACTGAGTCTGGGCGCTATTGACTTCGGACTGATTGTGGACGGAGCCGTGATTATCGTCGAAGCCATCGTGCACCGGCTCGCCATCCTGCCCCGGGCCGCAGGAGCAACGATACTTTCCCGCGAGGAGATGGACGACGAGGTGTACCACGCCTCCAGCAAAATCCGCTCCTCGGCCGCGTTCGGCGAAATCATCATCCTCATCGTGTACCTGCCGCTGCTGGCGCTGGGCGGCGTGGAGGGCAAGATGTTCCGCCCGATGGCCCAGACGGTGGCGTTTGCCATCCTTGGCGCCTTCATTCTCTCGCTCACCTACGTGCCGATGATGTCGGCGCTGACCCTGAGCCGCAACACCGAGCACAAGCCCAATCTCTCCGACCGGGTGCTGGGCAACCTGGCCGTGCGCTACCAGCGCGTGGTGGAGTGGGCACTCGGTGCCAAAACGTTGATTCTGGGCGTAGCGGTGGCGCTTTTCGTCGGGGCGCTGCTGCTGTTCCGCACCCTCGGCGGCGAGTTTATCCCGCAGCTGGAGGAAGGCGACTTCGCGGTAGAGACCCGCGTGTTGCCCGGCTCGTCCATCACCTACACCGCCGAAAAGGCCCAGCAAGCGGCCGGTATCCTGCTCAAGGAGTTTCCCGAGGTGAAGGAAGTGGTAGCCAAAGTCGGCTCCTCGGCCATCCCGACCGACCCCATGCCGGTGGAAGCCTGCGACTTGATTATCGTACTCAAGGATAAGAAAGAGTGGACCACGGCCGATACCCGTGAAGGGCTGGTTGAGAAGATGTCGGAGCGGCTGGGACGGATTCCGGGCGTGACGTTCGGCTTCCAACAGCCTATCCAGATGCGCTTCAACGAGCTGATTTCGGGCGCCAAGCAGGACGTGGTTATCAAGATTTTCGGGGAAGACCTGCAGCAGCTCGATGACTATGCCAGCCGCGTGGGCAACATCATCCGCACGCTGCCCGGTGCTTCCGACCTGTACGTGGAGCGGGCTACCGGCCAGGCGCAGATTGTGGCGCAGATTGACCGGGACCGGCTGGCCCAGTACGGCCTGACGGTAGAAGCCGTCAACCGCACGGTGCAGGCCGCGTTTGCGGGCGAGGTAGCCGGCCAGGTGTTCGAGCAGGAACGCCGGTTCGACCTAGTGGTGCGCCTGAAAGAGGGTTCTCGTCAAGACATCAACAGCCTGCGGCAGTTGTTCATTGCCACGCCCAGCGGCCGGCAAGTACCCTCGACCAGGTGGCGAAGGTATCGCTCATCAGCGGGCCAAGCCAGATTCAGCGCGACGACGCCAAACGCCGCATCACGGTGGGCTTCAACGTGCGGGGCCGCGACGTGGAAAGCCTGGTCAACGAAGCCCAGCAGCGCATCAACAAGGAAATGAAGTTCGCGCCGGGCTACTATGCGACCTACGGCGGGCAGTTCGAGAACCTGCAGTCGGCCCGCGACCGACTCCTGATTGCCGTGCCGATAGCGCTGCTGCTCATCTTCCTGCTACTCTACGCCACGTTCAACTCCCTCACCCAGTCGGTGATGATCTTCACCGCCATTCCGCTGTCGGCTATCGGTGGGGTGCTGGCGCTGTGGCTGCGCGACATGCCGTTCA
The DNA here is from genome assembly GCF_049949205.1 of Hymenobacter sp. 102. Lineage (NCBI taxonomy): Bacteria > Pseudomonadati > Bacteroidota > Cytophagia > Cytophagales > Hymenobacteraceae > Hymenobacter > Hymenobacter sp. 102. The sequence continues at coordinate 4,889,585 of NZ_CP188172.1, read as the reverse complement.
GTATTTCGGCAGGAGTAGGATTCATTGCCCTGTTCGGGGTGGCCGTGCTCAACGGCATCGTGCTCATCGGTTACTTCAACCAGCTCAAGGAAGAAGGCATGACGGACCTGCGCCAGCGCATTCTGGAGGGCACGCACGTGCGGCTGCGTCCGGTGCTGATGACGGCGATGGTGGCCTCATTGGGCTTCCTGCCGATGGCCCTGAGCACGTCGGGTGGTAGCGAGGTGCAACGGCCGCTGGCCACGGTGGTGATTGGCGGGCTGGTGACGGCCACGCTGCTCACCCTGCTGGTGTTGCCGGTGCTCTATTACCTGGAAGAAGCGTGGACGGCGAAACGGGACGCGAAGAAGGATGATTCGGTGAACACCACCAAGCTGGGCGTCGCGGGTAGCATCTTGCTGGCGCTGACTCTGCTGCCTGGCACCAGTTGGGCGCAGAAGCCGGGAGCAGCGGAAGGCGACGTGCTGAATGCCACGCAGGCCGTGGACGTGGCGCTAGGCCAGAGCGGCACGGTGCTGGGCGCGCAGCAGCAGGTAGCGGCCCAGCAGGCATCGGTACGGGCGGCCCGCGAAGTAGGCCGCACCACCATTCAGGGCAGCTACGGGCAGTACAACTCCATCAAGAACGACAACCTGTTCACCATCACGCAGCCGCTGGCCTGGCCGGGGTACTACCGCACGCTCACGGCCCTGGCTAAGGCGCAGGTGGTGACCAAGGAGCAGCAACTGGCCCTAGCCCGCGCCGACGTGCGCCGGCAGGTGCGGCTGCAGTACGAAGCCGCCGTATACGCCCGACACCGGCTGCGCACGTTGCGCGTGCAGGACAGCCTGTACACGGAGTTTGTGCGGGCCTCACAAGTGCGCTTCCGCAATGGCGAAACGGCCCGGCTGGAAGTATCCACGGCGCTGGTGCAGCAGGGCGAAACCCGCACCCGGCTGGCCCAGACCCGCGTGGAGTACCAGGTCGCCATCCGTCAGTTGCAAGCTCTGCTGCAGCGCGTCGAGCCGGTTGTGGTGGCTGATAGTACCCTGACGCTGCTCACACCCAAAGTAGCCGCTGCGGCCGACGACACCACGTTGCTGGCCAACAGCATGTTGTCACAGGTGCTGCGGCAGCAGATTCGGGTGGCCGAGGCCGAAACCCGCGTCGCGCAGGCACAGGGCAAGCCCGGTTTCACCGTGGGGTACTTCAACCAGTCCATCCGGGGTGAGCAGCTGGTCGACGGCGGCGGTACGCGGACCTTCACCGGCAGCGACCGGTTTCAGGGTGTGCAGGCCAGCGTGGCCCTGCCCCTGGTGCAGGGTCCGCAGCGGGCGCGGGTGCAGTCGGCCCGGCTGCAGGAGCGGGTGGCCCAGATCGGCTACGTGCGCTACCAGGCGGAGCTGGCCGGTCGGCTGGAAACGCTGCTCACCCAACGCGCCGAGCAGCAGCAGCGCCTGCAGTTCTACGAGCAGACGGCGCTGCCGCAGGCCGACGTGATTACCCGCGTATCGACCAAAGCCTTCAAGGCGGGCGAAAACGGCTACACCGAGTACCTGCTCAACTTGGACCGCGCCCTACGTCTGCGTACCGACTACCTCGATGCGCTGCTGCAGCACAACCAGACCGTCATCGAGCTGGACTACCTGCTGAGCGCCGGCGAGTAAGCCACCGCGCCGTCTTTCCCATATCTGATATTTTCTTGCATGAACTCTCCTTTGTATAAGGTAGCGGCCCTGAGTCTGTTGGTACTCGGCGCCGGCTGCCAGGGCAACGAGCCCTCCGAAACGCCGGCCGCCGAAACCACTGCCGCCCCAGCCGACAGCACCGCTGCAGCCGCGGCCCCGGACCTGATTACGCTGACCGCGGACGAGCAGCAACTCGCGGGCATCCAGACGACCACGCTGGACCAGCGCGTGCTGGGCGCCGGCCTCAAAGTCAACGGCGTCATCGACGTGCCGCCGGATAAAATGCTCTCCATCAACGCGCCTCTGGGCGGCATCGTGGAAAGCACCTCGCTGCTGCAGGGCACGCCCGTGCGCAGGGGTCAGGCGCTGGCCGTCATCCGCAACCCCGCGTTTATCCAGTTGCAGCAGCAGTACCTGGAAACCCAAAGCCAGCTGCGCTACGCCCGGACCGATCTGGTTCGGCAGCGGGAGCTGGTGCGCGAAGAGGTAGCCCCGGCCAAAAATGAGCAGCAGGCCCAGAGCCGCTACGATATGCTGGTGGCGCAGGCAGCCGGTTTGTCGGCCCAGCTGCGTCTGGCGGGGCTGCCGGTGGGTAAGCAGCCGTTCGTGTCCACGGCGACGCTACGCGCCCCGAAAGACGGCTTCGTGAAAGCAGTCAACGTGGCCGTGGGCCAGAGCGTGACGCCGACCGACGCCCTGTTTGAACTTGTGGACCCCGAGCACATGCATGCCGAGCTGACCGTGTTCGAGAAGGATGCGGCCCAGCTGAAAATCGGCCAGCGCATCCGCTTCACGGTGCCCAACGACAGCAGCGTCGAGCGGGGAGCGAAAGTGTACCTCATCGGCCGCACCGTGGACGAGGAACAGCGCACCGTGCGCGTCCACGGCCACCTGGACCGGGAAAGTGACCCGGCCCTCCGCCCCGGCATGTTCGTGCGGGCCGTTATCGAAACCACCTCCCGGCGCGTGCCGGCGCTGCCCGACAAGGCCGTGGTGGACTACGAGGGCAAGCAGTACGTGTTCCGGCAGGAATCGGCGGCGAACGGCCAGCGCAGCTACCGCATGCTCGAAGTCCGGCGCGGAGAGCAGGCCGACGGCTACAGCGAGGTCTTCCTACCGGGGCAAGCTACGGCCGATACCGCCGCCCGCTACGTGACCGAAGGCGCTTACTCCCTGCTGAGCAAGCTCAAAAACGCCAGTGACGAATAACCCACCCCGCAGCTGGTAGCTGCCGGCTGCGCATTCCTTCACTTCTGATTTCATTTCCATGACTCGTAACACATTTGTTGTCCTCGCCTGCCTGCTGGCGGCTGCTCCCCTTGCCGCCCAAGCCCAGGTGCCGACCACCTCGGAAGCCGACCACGGCCATCCGCACCCCAGCCCGAGCGAGGGCGCCAAGCCCGCCGCCCCGTCGCTGCCGACGGTATCGTACACGCTGTTCACCACCAAATCGGAGCTGTACGCCGAATCGAAGCCGCTCATTGCGGGGGCTCCGAACCGCTTCACGGCCCACCTCACCAAGCTCGGCACCACCTTCAAGCCCTACACGGCCGGGCAGGTGACAGTCAGCCTGCAGGTAGGCGGCAACACGGTGAAGGCGTCGGCGGATGCGCCGGCCGCACCCGGCATCTTCCGGTTTCAGCTGCCGCCCGCCCCGGCTGGCACCGGCACGCTGGTCATCGACATCGTGACGCCGGAGTTTACCGACCAGTTCACCATCCCGAACGTGATGGTGTACGCCAACGCGGAAGCCGCGCGTCAGCAGCCGAAGAACGAGGAAGCCGGCGACATCACCTACATCAAGGAAAAGTCCTGGGTGCTGGCGGATTTCGCCACTCAGCTGTTGACGAAGGGTAGCGTGGGCAGCGGGAAGAAGGCCACCACCGGCCTGGTGGTGCCCCGCACGGCGTTGGTCGACGTCAAGGGCAAGCCGCACGTCTACGTGCAGCGCACGGGCGAGCGGTTTCAGCTGCGGTCGGTGAAGACCGGCGCGACGAACGGGCAACAGGTACAGTTGCTCAGCGGCGTCCGGGAGGGTGAGCGGGTGGTGGTGCGTGGTGCCCAGGACATTCAACAGGCAACCGCCGCCGGGCAGTAGACCCAGTGCCGCGGCGTGCATCCGGCTGGGTGTACGCCGTGGCCTACCGGGCCATCATCTTTTCCACCACAACCCATTCACCCATGCAACTCCCTCAATTCCTGCAGGACTTCCTGAAGAAAGGACCCGCTGGGGCCAAGAAGGGCTTGGATGCCGTCGTTACGTCTTCGGAACGCGGCATCTGGGCCCTGAAATGGTCCTTCATCGGCCTGGCCATTACCTCGGTGCTTCAAATCGTGGTGTTCTTCTACTCGGGTAGCACTGCCCTGCTGGCCGATACCATCCACAACGTGGCCGACGCAGCTACGGCCGTCCCGCTCTGGATTGCGTTTCGCTTCACTAACCGGCCGCCTACCAAGCGCTTCACCTACGGCTTCGGCCGCATTGAAGACCTGGCCGGCCTCATCATCCTGGTCATCATCCTGGCCAGTGGCATCGTGGCGGGCTACGAGTCCATCCAGCGCTTCTACCACCCCGAGCCGGTGAAGTATCTTGGGGCCGTGGCGGTAGCCTCGGTAGTCGGCTTCCTGGGCAACGAAGCCGTGGCCATCTTCCGCATCAAGGTGGGTAAGGAAATCGGCAGCGCCGCGCTGGTGGCCGACGGCTACCACGCCCGTACCGACGGTATTGCCAGTCTCTCGGTACTGCTGGGCGTCATCGGCATTTGGCTCGGCTTCCCGCTGGCCGACCCCATTATCGGGCTGCTCATCAGCTTGGTCATCCTGAAAATCGTCTGGCGCTCGGGTAAGGACATCTTCACCCGCCTGCTCGACGGCGTAGACCCGGCAATGGTGGACGCGGTGCGGGCCAGTGCCCAGCAAGTGCCCGGTGTGCAGGGCGTCGATACCATTCGGCTGCGCTGGCTGGGCCACAAGCTCAACGCCGAAGTAGACGTGGCGGTGGACGACTCGCTGACGGTAAGTCAGGCCCACGACCTGGGCAGCCGCGTGGAAGCGCAGCTCATCCGCGACGTGCAGTACCTCAATACCGCGCTGGTCCACACCGACCCGGTATCGGCGGCCGGGCACCAGCACGGCACCGGCACCGCCCACGCTCAGGACGTTCAGGTACTCCCAACCGATGTGTAATATGCTGTTAACTACCATCCTGTTGCTCGTGCCCACCGAAGCACTGGCCCCGTGGACCACCGTGCTGGGCTATGCCCTACTGCCAGTCGGCGTCATGGTCATTGGGGCCCTACTTGGGGTCTGGCGCGTGCCGAGCCCCGCGCTACGCGGGGCGCTGCTGCACTTCGCGGCCGGCGTCGTGTTTTCGGTCGTTGCCGTTGATGTGCTGCCGGACATCGTGGAGCGTCGCGCGCCCTTGGAAGTTGGGCTGGGCTTCGCGCTGGGGCTGGCCGTGATGTTCGGCCTGCGGTACTTCACTCAGCGCCTGGAGAAATCCGGTTCCACGACCGAAACGCCGACGCCAGACGCGCCCGAGGCGCTGCCCTGGGGGATGCTGGCGGCCGTGAGTATCGACGTCGTTATCGACGGACTGCTGCTGGGCATCGGCTTCGCGGTGGGGGCCAAGGAAGGGACGTTGCTAGCCATTGCCATTGCGCTGGAAATGCTCACCCTCAGTTTGACCACGGCCGTGGAGCTGCGCCGGAGCGGGCAGAGCCGGGGCAAGACAGTCCTGATTCTGACGGCCCTGGCCAGTATGATTCTGGTGGGAGCCGGCCTGGGCCTGTTTGTGCTGCAGGGCGCTTCCGATCAGTTCGTGGAGGCCGTCTTGTCCTTCGGGCTGGCCTCGCTGCTGTATCTGGTCACGGAAGAGCTGTTGAGCGAAGCGCACGAGCTACCCGAAACCACGCTACAGACGCTGGCCTTCTTCGGCGGCTTTCTGCTGTTCCTGCTGCTGGGCATGATGGCGTAGCCGGACCTAACTCCCCCATTCACTTCCTGCTTCTCCCTGTATGTACGTTCGTCGCAATATTCATTGGCGCATAGCGTGGCGCTACGCCTGGAAAAATGTGCTGCTGTTTACCCTCTATGACCTCACGCTGGCGGTGCTGTTCGGCCCGCTGGGTTTCCATTGGCTGGACGTACCCTGGCAGCTGGTCAGCATTGTGGGGGTGGCCGTGTCCTTCTACGTCGGCTTCAAAAACAACAGTGCCTACGCCCGCTTCAACGAGGCCCGTACGCTCTGGGGCGGCATCGTCAACCGCAGCCGTAGCTGGTCGGTATTCGTGCTAACCAACACCCAGCAGACCGATACAGAGCCGGCACCGACCATCACCGCTCCGCAACGAGCCTTGGTGCTGCGGCAGCTGGCGTGGTGCAACGCGCTCCGCCTGCACCTACGCCGGCAGCCCGAGCTGTGGGCCGAAGCCGTGACCCCGTTGCTGACCGCCGAAGAAGATAACCAGCTGCGCCGGGTGGCCAACGCCCCGGCGCAGTTGCTGTTGCTACAGGGCCGCGCCGTAGCCCAGGCCGAGGGACTGTTCAACGACCTGCAGCGCCGGACCCTGATGGAGGAGCTGCGGGAGCTAGCCAACCTGCAAGGCGGCTGCGAACGAATCAAGAATACCCCGTACCCGCGCCAGTATGCCTTCTCCAGCCTGGTGTTCGTGTGGGTGTTCATCCTGATTCTGCCGCTCGGGCTGCTGGCGGAGTTCGAGAAGCTCGGCCACGGCCACTTCTGGCTGACGGTGCCCTTCTCGGTGCTGGTATCGGGGGTCGCACTAGAGTAGGAACGGAAAACAACGCTAAGGAAATTCGACCAGCCGTTCTTCCCAGTTGGCGGGGTTGCGCAACGGGCGCATTTCGCCGGCGGCAATGTCTTCGGGCAGGCTGAAATCGTAGCGGCCCAGCATGTTAACGTGCTCGTGCAGCAAGGGCGAGAGGCGCGCCACGTCGTCCGGGTTCAGCACGCCTTCCGTCTGCTGCCACCGTTCCAGGGCGTGCTGCAGATAGCGGGTGTTCCACAGCACCAGGGCGTTGACCACGAGTCCAAGGGCGCCCAACTGGTCTTCCATGCCCTCGCGGTAGCGCTGGCGCAGCTCCCCTTTCTTGCCGTGAAAGACGGCCCGGGCCACGGCGTGCCGCCCCTCGCCCCGGTTGAGCTGCACCAGGATGCGCCGGCGGTAGGCCTCGTCCTGCACGTAGGCTAATAAATACAATGTTTTTTCGACGCGGCCCAATTCGGCGACCGCCCGCCCCAGCCCCGAGAGCGAGCCCGCTCGCTGCAGGGTGCGCATGACGGCCGTGGCCTTGACTTTGCCGAGTTTCAGAGAGCCGGCCAGGCGCAGCATGTCGTCCCAGTGGGCGTGAATCAGGCGGGCGTTGACCACGTGGCGGCCCAACTCGTTGAGCGGACCGTAGTCGTCCTCTTTTTCCAGCCGCCAGAAGCGCTGGTCCGCCAAGTCGGCCAGGCGGGGGCTGAAGCGGTAGCCCAGCAGCGAAAACAGGCCAAATACCACGTCGCTGTAGCCGTGGGTATCGGCCATGATTTCGCGCGGGTCCAGGCGGGTTTGTTGTTCCAGCAACCCGGCCAGGATGAACAAAGAGTCGCGCAGCGTACCGGGAATGACGATGCCGTGAAAGCCCGTGAACTGGTCGCTGGTGAAGTTATAGTACGTCACCCCGCGCTGGGAGCCGAAGTATTTGCGGTTCCAGCCCGCGTGCAGCGTGCGCACGGGCACCACGAAGCGCATGCCGTCGGCCGAGGCCACCTCCCCGCCGCCCCAGGCCTGGGCCAATGGCAGCCCCGCCTGGGCATCCACCAGGCGGGCATTGGCGGCGGTGAGCGTTTCGGCGCGCAGGTAGTTTTGCTGCACCCACGCCAGGCGCGCCAGCGTCAGGGCCGGCACGTCGGCCCGGGCCACGGTTTTTAGCCCCAGGTTGCACGCCTGGGCCAACAGCACGGCACAGATACTGAGCGGCAGGTCGGCGGCGGCGGGCTGCCCGTCGGCCACGTGGGTAAAGGCGAGGGAAAAGCCGGTAAACGCGTCCACCTCCCGCAACAGGGCCGCTACTTCGACCTGGGGCAGGGCCGCCGCCAGCTGCTCGCGCACGTGCACCAGGTGCTCGGACTCTTCTTGCGCCGGTAAGGCGCTGAGGGTGACGACCGGCTGACCGTCTTGCTCGACCACCTGCAGGGTGGTGTGCTGCGCCAGGTTCTCCCCAACGTCCGCATACGCCGTGCGCAGCAGTTGCCCCAGACGGGCCAGTTCCACTGCCGGGTCCAGGGAGCGGTCCAGGGCCCGGGCCACCGAATCCCGGGCGGCTTCCCAGGCGTCCCCGCGCAACAGTTCGGCCCGTGGGTCGGCGTGGCGCTCGCTGGTCGGCACGAACACGTCGCGGCGGCGCACGGCGTGCTGCAGCCGTTCCAGTACGCAGAGGGTGTACGCCTGGGGATTCACTTCCCCTTTGGCGGGAAACACCCGCCGGGCCCACCCCTTCGGGACGACCGTGCGGGGCGCGGCCGACCACTTCGGGCGGCCCCGACCGCCGGCTTCCTGCTGCTGCAAAAAGGCCCAGGCCTCCAGCAGCGGTTTGGCGGTGGGCGTCCCCTCGAAGGCGACGCCGGCCAGCAAGGCGGGCAGGAACCGGCGCACCGTGGCGTAGCTGCCGCTCAAGGCTTCGGCCAGCGGGTCCTCCGGCGGACTGGCTAGTTCCTGCACGGTGGCCGCCGCAGCGCGCAAGGGCGCCTGGCCCAGGCGGTCGAACACCTGCTGGCGTACCTGCCCGGCCGGTACGGCCTCGTCGAGCAGCAGTTCCACGGCCTGTTGGAGCAGCAACGCGGCCTGGTCCAGGTCCTTGAGCGAGCGCAGGCGTTCGCGCCGGCGCTTGGTTTCGCCCCGCAGGGCCAGCGACGTGAGCAGGCTGTCGAAGAGGTCGAGCACGTCGTCCGTAGCGGTGCGCTCCAGGGTCTGGGCGAAGACCAGCAGCGTGGCCAGCCGGCGTTCCTCGCCCATGCGCACCAGCGTCTGTGCCCAAGCCAGCTGGGCATGGCGGGCCAGGCGCGCCAACCGGGCTTCGGGTAAGTCGGCCACGGGCACGGCGCTCACGCCCAGGGCGCGGATTTCGCCCACCCGGCGCAAAGCGGCCGCCAGCGCCGGGGCGGACACGCGGGTGGGCGGGTGCGCAGGCGCTCCAGGTGGGTGAGCCGCTCGCCGGCCGGCACGGTCAACAGGGTTTCCAGCGCCGCTTGCTGGGACGGGTTCAGGCGGGTGCGCAGCTGGCGGTAGAGGTGGCGGCCGGTGCGCTCGCGGACCCGCGCAATCAGGCGGGCGAGTAACGAAACGCCGGGCAAGACGACCCGCTGGGCGACCAGGTGGGCCGTGGTCAAATCAAACAGCACGCTGGGCCGGACGGTGCTCGTCAGCACCTGCGCGTAGAGCCAGCGGGTGAGCCGGAACGTCTGCCGCCCGTCAAACGGGGTGTACCCGAGGTGGGCCACAATCCGGGCCTGGTGGTCGTACCACGTGTTCGGCCGGGTCCGGTACGCGGCCAAGGCGTCCGCAGGCAGGTGCAGCTGCTCGGCCAGCGTCTGCACCACCACGGCCGGTACCCGCAGCGGGTCGGTCAGAAAGGTGCCCAAAAAGCGCAGGGTGCAGAGCTGCACGGCACACCCGAGTTTGTTGGCGGGGCGTCGGCGCGCGGCCAGGAGGTGGCCATCGGCTGCGCTCAGGTAAAAGAACCGGGCCAGCTGTTCGGGGCTGGGCTCGTCGGCGTAGCAGCCGAAGCGGGCGGCCTGCTCGTCACTGAGGAATTCTACGGGCATGGGCCAGGGAGGCGCGAAAGAATAAGCCAAATGGCGCACGGTGCCGCTATCAAACCCGAACAACCGGCCGGGAAGCGCCGCGCCGCCACGGGGTTAGAAATTCTGGCCGATGCCGAAGTAGAACAGCCGGTCTTCCTTGGACACCCCGTAGTCCGCGTAGAGCATGGTGGACAGGTTCCAGGCAATGCGCGCCCCGGCTCCGTACGAAAACCGGACGTCGCGAAAGCCTAGGTCCTGCCACCGGTCGCGCACCGTGCCGGCGTCCGCGAACGGGGCCACGCCCAGCCCGAAGTTCTGCTTGCCCAGCTTGACATCGGCCAGCCGGATGCGCAGCTCGGCGTTGGCAAAGGCCAGCGAGCGGGCCAGGAAGCGGTTGGCCCGGTAGCCCCGCAGCGACTGCCGCCCGCCCAGGGCGTTGATGCTGCCGTCGGGGCTCCACTGGTCCTGAAACTCAAAAAACGGCGCTTCTTTCCCGAAAATGGTGCCCGCGCCGACCCGCCCGGCCAGCACCGTGCGCGGACCCACGGGCAGCTTGCGGTAGGCCCGGCCCTGGAAAAACAGCTTGTTGAAACTGAACTGCGAACCGATGGCGGGGCTGGAAAACTCGTTGGCGGCTTCAAAGTATACCCCGCGGGTCGGGTCGGGCTCAAAGTCGCGCGTGTCGTGAATCAGCGCCGTCTGGATAATGGACACCCACCCCCCGTCCAGGCCAAAGATGCGCCCCTGCTGGGCATCGCGCTGCAGTAGCGACGTGCCGTTAGGCGCCGTGGTTTCTTCGCCGTTACGGGTGGCCTCGGCCTTGGTGCCCTGGAACGTGTCGTAGGAGAGGTGCTGAATCTCGTAGCCGCCCATCACGCGCCAGCGACCTTTGCCCAGGGCGTAGTCAGCTTTGAGGTTGAGCATGAACTCGGTTTCCCGGAACCGGTTGGACAGCGCATCGGTGACCTCGGCGGCTTCGCCGGCCTGCCCGGGCCGCAGGGTTTTGCGGGCCGCGTCATATTCCGCGTAGGTGGCAAACGTCTCGTCCGGGTTGGAGGGCAGGCGCAGGCGGCCGAGCGTGGTTTCGGACGAGCCGAAGTACAGGTTGGCCGGGTTTTGCTGGGCCTTGAAGTCCACGCGGTAACGCCAGCGCGTGCCTTTGTAGTAGGGCACGTCCAGGGACAGCGTCAGCTCGCGGGCGTTGGTGGTAAAGTACGCCGCGTTGGCGCGCAGGCGTGTGAGGTAGGGCGTGTAGGCAAACAGCGGGTTGTCGCGGGTGCCGTTCCAGATGATGTTGGTTTTAACCCCCACACCGAAGCCCGTCACCGGGTCGGACGAGAGGTCGGGCAAGCCGGTCACGAACAGGCCTTCCCGTTTTTTGGCCAGGTCGGCATCCGACATGCGCTTGGAGCGGATAAAGGAGAGGCTGTCCACTTGTTGGGCGGAGGCAGCGGCGGCGCACAGGCCCAGAGAGGCCGTGAGCCAGGTACGCAACAGGCTTGTTTTTATCTGTTTTTTGCTGGGCAATGGGAGGGACCGTTAGTGAGGAAGCCATGCGCTGGCTCGTTGGCGCAGGTTAGCCCGACAAAGCTCCCGCACGATTCTGAAGGCATTCTGTAGTTTCCTTCTCTTGCCTTACCACGCCATGACGGCGGTGGCCCCGATGGCCCCCTGCTGGTAGCTGGGCACGACCAGCGCCCGGTTGCCCAGCACCTTGCGCAGTGGTTTTGTTACCAGCGGGTACAGCCAGTACGCGGCCTGCGTTGACAGAATGCCCACGCCGGCTCCGGCCAGCACATCGGAAAACCAATGCACGTCTTTGGCCATGCGAATACCTCCCGTGGCCGCTGCTAGCGAGTAGCCGCCCACGCTGTACCAGACGCTACGCCCGCCGTATTCCTTGTGCAGAAACGTAGCCGAGGCGAAGGCCAGGCTGGTGTGCTGGCTGGGAAAGGAATGGAAGTCGGAACCGTCGGGGCGCTGCACCTGCGTGAGCTTCTTCAGGTTGCTGGTCACCGCATCGTTGAGGGTGAAGGCCAGCGCCGCCAGCAGCAGCTGGTCCACGGGTTTGTGACGGCCCGGCACCCCGGCCAGGCCCAGGCCGAGCGTTACGGCCCCTGGTAGGTACCGGAGCTGGTTGTCGAGCGTCGTCGTGGGCCGGCCCATATGCTCGCGGATTTCCTCCCGCAGCTCCTCGTCTGATTCCAGCGCCTCCACCCGATGGGTGGTCAGGGCGCCGGCCGTGAGCAGCAGCGTAGGCACCAGCAGCGCCCGCGCCACCGGCCCCTGCCAGAGCGGCGGGCGGGTGGTGGAGTCACGCAGGGAAGGCGGTACCGAAACAGCAGGCGCCGTCTGGGCCCGGGACGGGAACAGGGGAGCAGCCAGCACAGCCAGGGGAGCAACACGGAGCGGGGCATACAAAAAAGCAGCAGGTACGCCCCAAACGTAGAGCGCAATTCTGTGCACATTCTGTAGGGGTCAGGGGCGGGGAACCGCTGAAGCGAACCGGACACGCAGCGTATGCCGCGCCGAATCCGGGGCGTAGTCGTATGCCACGGTAAAGCCATAGAAGGTCGTGATGCTTTGCACGATGGACAACCCCAGGCCGGGCGAGTCCGAAGCGGCATTCTGCTTGCGAAACCGCTCGAAAAACTGTGCGGGTTTCTGCTGCGCCGCCAGGGCGGGGCCGGCATTGGTGATGACCAGCTCGGTGGCACGCAGCTGCACCCGCAACAGGCCGCCCGGCAAGTTGTGCCGGATGGCGTTGTGCAGCAGGTTACTGAGCAGCGAATCGGCCAGCGCGGGGTGCAGCATAAGCAACGGCGCGGCATTTAATTGCACGTCCAGCTGCAACTCCTTCTGCTGGATGAATTCCTCCAGCTGGCTCAGCTTTTCGCGCAGCAGCTCGGCCAGCGGCACCGGCTGGGCGGCGGCAAACTGCTGGTTCTCAATTTTGCTGAGCAGCGTCAGCCCCTGGTGCAGGCGGGCCAGCCGCTGCACGGCCGCGTACAGGTCGCCCACCAAGGGCCGGCCGGCGCGGGCAAATCCGGCAGCTGGAGCAGCTGTTCCAGCTTGGCCTGCATGATGGCCAGCGGGGTGCGGGTTTCGTGGGCGGCGTTTTCCGTGAACGCTTTGAGCAACATGTAGTCGGCCGCGACCCGCTCGCTCAGGTGGGTGAGCGTGTGGTTGAGCTGGGCGAACTCCTCAATGTGGGCATCAGGCAGGTGCAGCACCTGGTGCTGGCGCACGTCGTAGCCGCGCAGCTGGTGGAGGGTCTGCTCAAACGGGGCCCAGAGGCGGCGGGTCAGCCAGCGGTTGAGCCCCACCACGCCCAGCAGCAGCGTACCCAGCACCCCCACCAGCAACAGCACAATCAGGCGCTGCACGTCATGGGTTTCCAGCAGGGCCTTGCTGAGCGATACCCACTGGGTTTGCCCGTTCAGCGGCAGCCGAAACGTGAGCTGGCGGTAGGGCTCCAACTCGTTTTCCAGGGGCTCCAGCAGCAGGGTATCGCGCAGCCCTTCCGGCTGCGGCTGCGCACTGAGCTGCATGCGGCCCTCAAACGGGGTGCCGGGCAGGTGGCCGGTGCGCTGCACCTGCGCCCGCAAGTAGTCACGCTGCTGAAACAGGCGCTCCTCCACTTCGCTTTGCAGCGTCCAGCGCACGCCGTAGTAGAGGAACACACTGCCGGCCGTGAAGAGCACGGTGGCCAGCAGCAGGTAGTAGCGGTTGGTGGCGGCCAGCAGCTTCATTCTGCGCTAAGCTTGTAGCCCACCCCGTACACGGAGCGGATGTAGTCGCCGGCTCCTTTGTCCTGCAACTTGCGCCGCAGGTTCTTGAGGTGGGTGTAGAGGAAGTCGAAGGAGTCGGCCGCATCGGCCGCGTCGCCCCAGACGTGCTCGGCAATGGACTCCTTCGTCAGCACGCGGCCGGGGTTGGTGAGCAGATACAGCAGCAAGTCAAATTCCTTGCGCGTAAGCGTTACAGGTTCCCCGTTGACCAGTACCCGGGCCTGGTCGGGAAACACGGTCAACTCCTGAAACAGTAGGTGGCGCTGCCCCTGAAACTGCCGCCGCCGGATGATGGCCTTCAGCCGGGCGCTCAGTTCCGAGAGGTGAAACGGCTTGGCCAGGTAGTCGTCGGCCCCCAGTTCCAAGCCCAGCACCTTGTCGTCGAGCGCGCCCCGGGCCGAGACGATGAGCACGCCGGCCGGGGAGCGGTCGGCCTTGAGCGTGCGCACCACGTCCAGCCCGTTGCCGTCGGGCAGGGTCAAATCCAGCAGCACGCAATCGTACTGGTAGAGCTTGATTTTCTCGTGCGCCTGTTCGTAGCTGGCCGCTGCTTCCACCACGTAGCCGTCCTGGCGCAGGTACTCCATCAAGGAGGTGCGCAGGGCCGGCTCGTCTTCTACAATCAGCAGCTTCACGGGAGTGCAAGGTGAGGAACGGCTGAAAGGTAGCTGGCAATTCTGAAGACTTTCTGACGGGGGCACTGAGCTGTCTGGATAGAACGGCCCGAACTACGCCGCTTCCTGCGCTTTTCCGCCGGTTGCTACCCCCAGATAGGCCAGGTAACGGTAAATAGTGGCCCGGCCCACTCCCAGCAGTTGCCCGATTTCTGCTACCGTCTTGTCTTGTTGCAGGTAAAGCGTTTTTGCGGCCTGGGCTTTGGAGAGGGCTTCTTTGGAAAGACCTTTAGGCCGGCCGCCCTGGCGCCCCCTGCCCGGGCCGCCGTCAGGCCCGCCTTGGTGCGCTCCCGAATGATGTCGCGCTCAAACTCAGCCAGCGAGGCAAACAGGTTAAACATGAGGCGGCCCTGGGCGGTGGTCGTGTCCAGATGGTCCTGCAGGCTGACAAAGTGAATCCCCTGTTGCTGAAAGCCGCTGACCAGTGTGACCAGGTCTTTGAGCGAGCGGCCCAGTCGGTCGAGTTTCCAGACCACGAGCGTATCGCCCGCCCGCAGGCGGGTCAGCAGGTGCTGCAGCGCCGGGCGCTCTTTCACGGACGATACTTTTTCCTGCGCGACCTCCGCGCAGCCGTAGGCCTGCAAGGCATCGGTTTGCAGGTGTAGCTGCTGGTCGGGGGTACTAACACGGGCGTAGCCGAAAATCATAGGCGGTATTCTCAGGAAGTCAGCAGGAGCAAAGATAGCGAGCCATTGATTCGTGAGAACAGCATATGAGACAGTTTTTGCCCGACTCGTAAGGAGGCCAAACGAGCGCGACCAGCGGAGCGGAAAAACGCACGTATTCTGAGACACCCCGACCCGCCAAAATTCGACCAACTGGCCTTAGCGTTGTTTTCCGTTCCTACTCTAGTGCGACCCCTATCGTGGGTGTTCAGCACCATTGAGTTGGTAGGCGACATGAGCGAAGACCCTTTTGAAAACCGCATGAACGACGTGCCCATGACCGCGCTGTGCCGCTCCATCGAGGTAGACCTGCGGCAGATGCTGGGTGAGTCAGTCCTGCCGGCCGTTGCCCGGCCCGTCGACAGCGTGCTGCTGTAGTCCTGACGCCAACCAGGGCCTTTTCAGGTATCTACCCACCATCACTACTTCTGGCATGCACGCGCGTCGCTTTCCTAAAAAATCCAGGACTGCTCCCACGGCAACATGGCGGGTGGTCAGCGTCGCTAGCGTCGCAATTCTGTTGCTGCTGGCTTTTGGTAGTTGGGGGTGGATTGGGTGGCGGGTAGTCCAGGAGTGGCAGCAGGATTCCGAATCAGTCACTACTGACACCGCCAAGGGCAGTTCACCTGAACAAGAGGTGCACTCCTATTTGCTACAGCATCTGTCGAATCCGGACAGCTACGAAAGTGTAGCGTTTGGCCGGCAGACCTGTCAAACAAAGCAAGGACAGCGAGTATGCTTCGTGTCCCACCGCTACCAGTTTCGCGATACGCTCGGCCACATAGTACGGAAGCACCAACTCTTCTACTACTCCCCGCAGGGCGAAATACAGGGCATCGAAGACGTCCCGTGAGCGCCGGGTTAATAACCACATGAAGCCTCCTTGCTTGAAGCGGCGATAATCGAACTTGCCGAAGGATCCCGTTGCATCAGTGCCCCTCAAGCAAGTAAGGTCTTTGCTCAAGTGGTTACCAGTGCCGCCGACACGGCTGCCCGTGTTGCTGTGGCGAACTAACCATGGGTGGCCCGATGTAATTTTGGGACCAAACTTTTAACCAAGGCCAGTATCAGGTAGAATACAAGGTTACCTCCAATGCTCCAACCTCGGACTACCTGAGCTACACCAATGAAAGCGGCGGCAATACGACGCTCAGCAACACACCGCTGCCGGTGAGCTACAAGTTTAAGCGGACCATGAAGCAAGGCGACAACCTGACCATCCTGGCCAGTATCGACGGAGGCACGGCGGCCTCGGAAATCACCTGCTCTATCCTGCTGGATGGCAGAGAGGTCAAGAAGGAAACCGGCCGGGGCGTCGACGCGCAGGCTGTGCCGGTGTATGTAATCGGTGAATAGATTTACTGCCTAGCATAAGAGCAAAGAAGCTCAACCCTGATATGGTTGAGCTTCTTTGCTCTTATGCTAAAGACCTGGACCGGAAAGCATCATCGATAGCACTAGGAGGCGAATAAGAAGTTTGCTCCATATTAAAGTGGTTTACGACTCGGGCGTAGAATCAGGTGCTGGTGCTTCGGTATGCGATTCCTCTGAAGATATTGTCAGCTGGCCAGAGATGGAATCAAGCAGCCCCTCCTATTTTTAGTTTTAGTTGACTCCTTAACCTTAACTAGCTTCTCAGCTTTAGGAACGGCTGAAGTATTTCCTTTCTTCTGGTATGAGCGCTTTGGTTTGATTGCAGGTGCTTCGGGAAGAGGAACAATATTAGGTCCGCTTTGCAACTCCTCTAACCCAACCGAGGCTGCTTCCTGAGTAGGAGCATCCATCTGCTGCGATGCCTGCGCTCTCTGCCTAGCATCCTGTTCAGCTGTCAAGTTCCACTCGAAAACCGGGGCCTCTTCGTCAGGAACTACCTTTTTACTCGGCCCTGAAAGGATTGATGCTGTCGGCGGCACAGCAAATAATTCAGCCCTGCGCTGGGAACTTGTTTTATATTCTGAAATTGGAATATATTTCTGCCCTCGCTCCTGAAATAAGGGGATTTGTCTTACTTCATAGTAAGCCCCTGAAATCTTATTGAATGTTAAAAAACCGCCTAGTAATTGCAGGGCAACTCTCGTTTCCGATGGATAGTGGTCGGCCGTCAGACGAATTAAATCGAGAAGTTTACCGCTGAACTGATAGTCCTCTGCTTCAAATTCCCCCCGGAATTTAAGGTAGATGAATGCGCTCAGGTACATTCTGAGGTTAGTACGAGTGTCTGTTAATTCATTTCTCAGCTTCTCGGCCCATTCAGCGTTGAGAAGCAACTGGGTGACTCTCTCGCGAGTAGAAGCTGCTCTGTTAGCTTCTAGTGCTTTGTAAAATCTGGTTGCTTCGTAGCTGTTATCATGTCCTCGACGGCCATCGCGGGCGCTGAGGCTGCGATGAAAAACTACACATAGGTCATATAGGTACCCATAATCGTTTTTGGGAAAAGGCTCATATCGTCCATAAACGATTAAATGCACCCAGAAAGAATCGCTCGTTTGAATTTCACGTCGCTCTAGGCGTACTGCCACAGCCTTTTCCACATCTTGCAATAACCCTTCGTCAAGATGTTTACTAGGGACCCCAGCTATTTCCAGAAGTGCTTCGCTGCCTAATCGGGTTTCCGACGCCAATAACCGGTGGTCAGCCTGCTCTGCTACAGCTTCAAACACCGCTGGCTGCCGCTTAATACGCGGGTCTAAACGAGAAGCTAATAATTGTCCGGCTTGTGTAGTGAGCGGATACAGACGCCGCACCTGCACAATGTTTAACCGAGATTTCTCGCTAATAGAATGCGGCTTACTCAATTCTGCGGCTAGGGTATCAAAAGCTGCTTGGGCCTCTATGCTGAGTTGTGGATAGTGTATCCCTATAGATGCACTAGCAGCTTGTAAAGCAGCTTTGCTTTGCTCTGGCAATTCAATATCCAACAGAATTACCTCGTCAGCTGTGCTGAAGGCAGGAATTTTAGCGAGTAAGCTTGCCTCTGATACATCAGGGTGCCCTGCAGGCGTGTCCTTTTCATAAAGGACCCACTCATCCGGATTAACCTCAATGAAACCAAATTGATACAACAGATTGAACCGAAGCCTATAAATAGGCAGCAAGGCACGTTGAGCAGCCATAAATTAGAAGTCGTAAGTAGTAGCCTGTGGTTGAGCCGAGGCTGTTGTGGCATCTGTGATTTCAAACAAGGTGCAGTCGCCGGCCAGCGTGTCCACCATGCTGCTGCGAGTACCACAATAGGTTAGAACCAGGTTTTTGCGGCTGCGAGTCATGGCAACCATGAATAGGGTCTTGTCTTTGCCACCACCGTTCAAGTGCAGTCCTGCTGATACCCATGGCAAATACACGTTTTCGTAGTCCAATCCTTTCGAGCTGTGATAAGTCATGACCGCGACCCGATGGTTGGTATAAGCCCCATCGAGTGTACCAACCCCATTACCAATGTATTCGAGCTTGATGCCTTGTGCTTCTAAATGCCGGTTCATGGCTGCAAAATCCTCGTTTTTGCCCCACCGGTCAGGAACAACAGTCCAAGCGGGTTTGCCATTGATCGTTAATACGGCGTTACAAAAAGCCGCGATGTTTTCCCGGAAAGGCAACAGGATAACCGTTGACTCGCTTGCTTGAGCCCGCTTACTGGCTTCACGCCACACATACTTAATTTCCCTTGATACATCATTGGTGTAGCCTAGGCGTACCTGCACATCGAGCTTGGTAGCATCGCGACGTGCTCCGAGAATGGTGCCGCCAATCAGGCTGCTGACCATCTTAATAATGGACCGTGTTAACCGATAAATCGTCGGCAGCTCGTGGGACTGCCCGCCCAGCAAAGCGCCAATTTCCTCTGGTCTTACTACCGGCTCACGAGTCTGTGGGTCATGCGTAAAAATTGACTGCTGCGAATCGCCCGCTACAATAACTCGTTTCGCCTTATTGCGCAGCAGCGTTATCATACTGGAGGGCAAATCCTGTACTTCATCGCAAAACAGCAAGTCAAATTGCTGACTGGTCTTTGCAATTCATAGTACGTCATCACAGGCACCCGAACGCCAAACTCCTTCTCCACTCCCAACTCATCAAGGCCGGTTCGTATCAAATCCACCAATGCCCGCGTGAACAGCACAACGCCCACTTTTAGATTTTTGTTTTCAACTAGCTTGTCACGAAGCCCGTGTACCAGCAGTACCGACTTACCACTGCCAGCGTGCCCTTTATCCAGACGTTGCCGCTACCGCCCTGCTCCTCCGCAAAATGCTGGATTTGAATCTGATTGGACAGAAACTGTTCCCGCAGGGAAAAATACACTACCAGCAGGCCGGTGAAGTTGAGCACGGGCCCAGTAATGCCACCGATGGTATCCCCGATTGGGCCGGTTTCAGCGAAGCTGATGCCGGAGTGGAAGTGGGTCAACGCCCAAGGAAGCACCAAGGATAGAAGAGCTCCCAGCACTATGGTCCACACGGCCCAGCGGGTAGTATTGATAATGGAGTCTGCGCTAATGACATGTAGCGGAATGTAAAAGGATAGCACTGCACGGATTACAGCGGGCCAGAGGGCTTAGGTAGTCAGATGTTTTCCGCCGGAAGAGACTCGTTTACGGAGACGTACCTGGCCAGCGCCCCTTGATGCACTTCGATCATTTGCTTGCGAAGCGCAGCTGGGGCGAGCACCGTTACATCGCTGCCAAAACTGAGTAATAGCGAAACCAGCTCACGGTTGGGAATCAACTGCAGCCTAACTTCCACGGATCCGTCGGCTAAGGGAGTGGATCGCTGGCTGCCGTGCAAGGGCTTGGTGAGGACGTACGGCGCCCGAACCTTAGTAAAACAAAGTCGAATCTCTTCCACTGGCTTGTTGGCCGCCACGGAAGGGCCGATAACGTGCTGGAAGTAAGTAGGTGCATCCGGACAATGGTCAGGCCAGTAAGTGCCGGCGGTACCTTCAACCTGAGTAATTCGATCCAACGCATAGTTAGACAGGCACTGCTGATCCTGATTGTAGGCCAGCAAAAACCACCGATGGTTGAATTCCTTGAGCAGGTAGGGGTGGACTGTTACCGGGGAGGCGCCCGCGGCCCGAACGGCTGGTAGGCTATTTGCAGGACGCGGCGCGTGCGAATGGCCTCGTAGAGGGGCCGCAGCTTGTCAGCGCCGGTGTAGTCCGCTACCTGTTCGAAGTGCAACGCAACGGGACCGGCCGGCCGGCCGCAGGTTGACTTGTTTTTCCACGCGGCTCACGAGCGCATCCAGCTCCTGACTCAGACCTAGGCCCTGGAACTGCTGCAGCACGGAAAGTGCCTGGCGCAATACGTCGGCGTCGTCTACCAGCAGCGGACTCTGGTGGATGGAGTATCCCGGTTCCGTGTAGCGATATACTCCCGCTTTGCGATCAAACTCAATGGGCGCATCCAGGCCGGAGGAGCCCCCCAGCTTCATGGCTTGCAGATCCATGTCCAGCTGCCGCTGGCTCAGGGGCTGGCCCGTGATCTCTAAAAACTTTTCCGTCACCTCCTCTAGCAGTCGGGCCCGGGTCCAACGCACCTTATCCCGGCACAGGCATTCGTCGATTAGGCGATAGCGCAGGGGGGCATTTTTGGAGACCGGCATAAAAAAGATAAAGTTTTTTGCTCACTGCAGATAGGCTGCAATAGGGGAGGGGAAGTTTGTCGCAACGATACGCAAAAGGGCTTCTGCCGCACGCTATCGCGCCAAATAGCTGCCTGGTCGCCGTCCTGAAAAAATATTTTTCAGCGGCGCGGCCACCGCAAATAGGCTGCAATCAGCGCGCTCACCTTTGCCTCGCTCTTCCACTAGAAACTGTCTGCTATGCACCTGTACCACTCCACCGCGACCGCTCCCTCAACGCTGCATATCTGTTCCAGCCGCGACTTCAGTGCCAGCGTGCAGCAGCGCATCCACTGCGCGCTTACGCAGGGCATCAGCGCGCTAGAGCAAACCGTGGGCGAACTTCTCCAGCACCAGCGTGCAGGGCAAGGCGACTGCCAGACGCTGGGTAGCATCATCGCCGAGTTAAGCCGCCCGGATTCGCTGCGGCTGCTGCTCTCGCAGCTGTTGTGCGATGGTCCGGCCCTGACCCGGGTGCAGGAGCACTCTTACTACCACCACAATGGCTTTCGTAAGCTGGTGCTGTTGCAAAACGCGGCCTTCAAATTGCGCCTGCACTTGTGGGAGGCGCGCAGCGAGCGCCACCACGAGAACATTCACGATCACCGCTGGAACTTTGCTTCGGCCTTGCTGGCGGGCCGCTTTCAGACCGTGATCTGGGAGGAAGACGCCCAAGGACCAGAAGTGCGACTGGATTGCACCTACACGCCGGCCAGGGAAGGTAGCGTCTACGGCGTGCGCGAAAACGGCCGAGTGCGGCTGCGCCCGCAACGGACGCACACGCTGCAGGAGGGCGATATCTACTACATGCCGGCGAGCACCTTGCACCAGGTGACGGATCCGGGTGAAGGCGCCACCCGCACGCTCATGCTGACGGCTACGCCAGTACTGGAGGAATGCAAGCTCTACGCCGAGCATTCCATTCCGGAGGCCGACAAGATCAACATGCCCTTCAGCTTGTCGGCCATCCGGCAGGAGCTAATTGGATTGTTGGGGCAGACTTGCTACCAGCCCGCCCTTGCCGCCTAACAAGTACAGCCATGTATATCTGTTTAGAAGGGTTAAAGGGCAGCGGTAAATCCAGCCTGCTCACCGCAACGCAGCAGCTACTGACTACGCGCCAAATTGAGTTCGCGCTGGTGGAGCCCACGCGGCCCGTACCGGCGGAGAGCAGCTGGCCGGAGCGCTTAAGCGCGCAGCTACCGTGTCTACGCCGCCTAGATGCCTGGAACGAATGGCTGTACGCGCACCGGGCCCGTTACGCGGCGGCAACCGCTTGCTGGCAGCAGCCGCTGGTGCTGGGTGACCGCAGCGTGGTAACTAGCTACGCCACGCGGTGGCGCAAATGGGGCAGCCCGCACGAGTGCATTCGTCGGGTAGACCGGCTGGAGGCCCGGGTGCCGGCGCCGGACCACGTCGTGTTGCTGGACGTCGAACCGGAACTGGCCTGGGAAAGGGCCCGGGCACGGGGGCGTTGCTACGGACTGCATGACGAAACCTTGCCGCGCTTACGGGCGACACGGGCCGCATACGAGGAAATCGCGGCCTTTCCCGTGCCCCGCCTGCAGCATACCCAGTGGCACGTGCTGGATGGTAATCAGCCGCCGGCGGCCCTGCTGCAGCAATGGTGGGCCTTGATGCGCCGGCTGACTCCTGACGCTCTTTTCCATACCGAACTCAACCTGAATTCCACACCATGAAGTACTACATCACCGAGGCCGGCAAGCAGGCGCTCGAATCCAAAATCACGGCCCAAGGCCTGAAAATCCGCAATATCCAAGCTGAAAAGAACATCGCCTACAGCGCCAGCGGCGACGGCTGGCACGATAATCCGGGCTACAACCAGCTCATTCAGCTGGAGGAGCGGGCTATCACGGAGCTGAAAAACCTCGAGAAACTGCTGGCTACCTCAACCCTGTGGCTGCGAACGGACCGCAACACCGAACAGATTCAGATTGGCTCCATCGTGCGCTTAGCCATGCAAGGGGCTCGGGACCGGGTGCCGCGGGAAGTGATTTACGAGATTGGGGGCCACGGCGAATCTGATTTGGGGCGCAACCTGATCAGCTACACTTCCCCCATCGGAGCAGCGCTGTACGAGCTGCTGCCCGGCGCGGAAGTCGAGGTGCAGATTCCAGCGGGCAAAACTCGGCTGCGCATCCTGCAGCTGTACCAAAATTGGGAAAGCACCCGCTTGCTAGCTCTGTAGTGTTCTTAAAACCGATTCGATAACGGTCATCTTTTTTGCGATGTGTTTCCCTTTCCTGCATCAGCTAGTGCAATCAGGTCATTTATTGCCCGGCCCCACGAGGCACTCGCAAGAGCGGGAGCAAAGCAGCAAGGAGCGGCTCGAGCGCCTGCCGAACCGAACCTACCTGCAGAACTACGATTTATTGTTTCGCTATGTGAATCTATGGCTCGGGAAGCGGGGATATGAGCTGAGCAACAGGCAGCCACACCAAGTTCTGGCTCGGGTTTGTGCATTTTTGGACTCGACTGCTGCAGTACAGGAAATGATCCGGTGCCGGCATGCGATGAAATACACGGGTGAGCCCCCTACTTTGGAAGGTAGTGCCGCTTTAGCTTCCTTGCTAGCGCGATTGCAAAAAGCGTAACTGATCCCGTACACCCGTCCGAACACAGCTTTTAAGTATAATCAGTTAGCTGCCAGTTTTTTTAATCTTTTCAACTCACTTTGCATCAAAACATGGTAAATCCCCCCGGTAACTGCCCCCGGTGTAATGGCAAAGGCACCATTTCCAAATACTCTTATGTGCAAAAAGGCGTGTGCTTTCGCTGCAAAGGCACGGGAACAGTCGAATTATCCTTACGCGAAGAGATGAAATTAGCTATCCGGCAAGCAAGGCAGGAGCAAAATGCCGCCTTCTTGCACGATGAGCTGCGGGCAGAGCTAATAGCCGAGGCCAGAGCTGCAAACAAGCTAGAGCTGATCCGGGAGCTTTATCCTGATCTGGAGAGCGAAAGGAATGAGGTAAGTAGAAATGAATTCTAATTGATTTTAACAGGGCATGTAAGATGACCTGTTAAACATGATAAGAAAACCGTTTCCGCTGCATTACTTGCGGTGATAAACTAGAGAATATATGTCGAGCTTCGGCATGTAGTAGCGTTTTGAAAGTGCCTGCGGAAAGACTTTTGACCTCGTGCGGCGTTGCGCCGTGCTCGTAGTTGACTGGTTCGGTAACGAGCCAGTTAAGCCAACGGCAGCGATGATCAACCTACTCACCCCCCATCTAACGGCGTCTAACTGGCTGCTTAGATCAAGGAAATGAGAAAATCATGGCTGTAAGTCTGCTCATCTGCTGAACACAGTGAGATCATGTCTTGACTTGAAACAGCAAGATATAAGACTGGAAAACATCCAGCAGGCACTTTCTTAACGCTTTATCTATTTACATAATGGCATCCACACCTGCTGATGATAGTTCTGTACCTGGCTCTAAGCGAGAAGTATCCGGGCTGCAGAAGAGTGAGACAAGCAAAGAAGCACTACCAAACAGTGAACCCGCTAATGCGGAGCAGTCAACAGATGAGAGGCCGCAGGCTGAAGCACTGGAAGATTATTTAGCGGCGTTTGATGAAGCCGACATTGCGTTAGAGCCGGATTATTCTATGATAGATGATCTCTTCCCCGAGCTAGATGATTTCTTCCTGCAGGATGTAAGCCAGCTGATCACTTCTCCGGATGAACTCCCGCAAGCTACCTGGCAGATAAACGCACTCGCTGATCTTGTCGAACCCTTCCGGCAAGTTCGGGACGCGAAGACGCTCGCGTGGGTTTTGAACGCCGCTATGCCCTGGCATAGCAAGCAACATCCCTCCGCGATCACGAAACCGATTAGTGCCAAAGCGCTTAATTATTACGCCTACAAGCAGGAAGGGAGGCGCTACCGCACCTTTCAGATTGCGAAGCGGGCAAAGGGGGAGAAGCGCGAAATCAAAGCCCCCAAAGACGGTTTGCTACGGGTGCAACGCCTGCTGCTGCTGTGCCTGACGACCGTTTTTGGCTGGGTAGATGACGCGGCCCATGGTTTCGTTGCGGGCCGCAGCGTCCTAACCAATGCCACGCCCCATACCGGCCGTCGCTTCGTATTAAACCTGGACTTGCAGGACTTCTTTGCCAGTACTCACTTCGGACGGGTAGTTGCCGTGTTGCAGCTGCCCCCTTTTGGACTGAGCAAGGATGGCGCTCATCTAGTAGCTAACTTATGTTGTGACCAAGGAGCTTTACCGCAGGGAGCGCCTACTTCCCCCCTCTTGACAAATGTTGTGTGTCAACGACTGGATCGCCGGCTGGGCCAACTGGCTAAGCAGTTTCGCTGTCACTATACCCGGTACGCGGATGATCTGACCTTCTCCAGCGATCGTCACGTCTTTAGTAAGAAGTTTCACACCACCCTGAACGCTATCCTGGCCAGGGAGGGGTACAAGCAAAACCAGAAAAAGCAGCGGCTGCAGACGCCAGCGATGCGGCAGGAAGTGACGGGGGTGATTGTGAATGACAAGCCAAATGCGCCGCGCGAGTACGTCCGTCAGCTCAGGGCCATGCTCCATAACTGGGCTACTTATGGCTACGAAGCAGCTACGACAAAGCTTCGCGAAGGCTACGGGGAAAGTAAAGCCTACGGCCGCCACCAGGGGCGCATACCCAAGTTAGAGCACGTGGTGGCCGGGAAAATCGCTTACTTGGGAATGGTGAGAGGAAAAGAGGACCCGATGTATCTTCAATTTGCTCACCGCATGGCATTATTAGTCAACGAAGAGTATAAGCAAACATCGGTGCTGCTGGAGCTTCTGCGCAGAACAGAAGAGTTTTTATGAGTGATGACGAGATCAAATCAATTCAAGACCACATCAATCAATTTAAGCTGCCCGTAGGAACATCGCAGCTGGTAACGGAGCTGCAAAATCGGCTGACGGCAATTAAAGTAAAACGCCAACCGATGGTTACCGCGCCCGATCAACAGAAAGAGATGCTGGCTGCAACAAGTGACCCATCCACCACGGATCTGCAGGCGCTAGGAACCCAAATTAAAGAGTATTTTGAGCAACTGAGCGGGCGGATGGGAGAGCAGCTAGCTCAGCTTGCGGGGGTGGAAGAACAGCCGGCATCCCTGCTGTACGAGAAAATAGAAGACCCGCGCGTTCGGCGCCAGCTGCTGGCCGATAACATGCGCATGGAGGGCGCCTTACGACGAGTAGAATTTCTGCCTGACTTCCACGAGGAGCAGGCTTTTCGGCGTTTTTGCACCTTTGCGGCCTTCCAAGTCGAGGAAATGCTAAACTACTATTACTTTCTCCGGTATGGCCATGATATACCAACGCTAATAGCCGATTTTAAGCAGCTAAGGGTGGACGTCAAAGGGTTTGGTGATGATGTAAAGAGTATTAAGTCGATCGATCAGATCCGCACGTACGTCAAAATAAAGGCCTATAATCAGGAGATATATGGGATGCACTATTCCATTTACAATACGCTGGCTAACATCAGAAATATGGAAGAGCATCGGTGTACGGTGCTATTAAACTCAACGGAGGCACTGCCCAGTCATGAGAACTTTGCAATGCAAATGATTCGTGAGCGCAACCATACCAGCGTGCGGGATTATCTGGCCCGTATGTATAATAACATAACTAGGTAGCAGCATTTGAAAACGTACCTGTTTGCCTGGAACCAGAAGCTATTTCCTTGGTCAACGTACCAAGAGGCGGCGACGCAGCTGGCCGAAGAAGGAAAAGCAACTATTAGGTGGAGTTGCGGCAACACTAAAGTCATTGCCCCTGGGGATCGGATGTTTCTGGTTAAGCTCGGTAGCTACCCCAAAGGGCTGGTCGCTTCGGGCTTCATTACGAAAGCGCCATTTTACGCGGCTCACTGGAAAGACCCCCAGCAGCAGACGTTGTTTGTTGAAGCGGAACTGGATTGCTTATTTGATCCGGCGACCGAAGCGATTCTGGGGCTGGATATTCTTTCCACGGGCAACTTAGCGGCGCAACGGTGGACACCGCAGTCGTCGGGAGTAGCCATCAAGCCGAACGTAGTTGATGAACTGGAAGCCGTCTGGTATGATTTCCTTTCTACAACCAAACGCAGTCCGGCGGGATTCTTTGCCCAAGGTCCTCAGCCGGCTAACTCCTTCATGGAGGGTTCCCCTAGCCAGATTACTTTGACCAGATACGAGCGTAACCCTTACGCGCGAAAAGTATGCTTACAGCAGTACGGCTATGCTTGCGCCGTGTGCCAATTCAATTTTGAAAAGGCGTATGGCTCGCTGGGAAAGGAGTTTATTCACGTTCACCACCTCAATCAATTAGCCCATATCGGGCAGGCGTATAGCATTGATCCCATCACAGACTTACGACCCGTCTGCCCAAACTGCCACGCTATGCTCCACCGCACGAAAGCCGGCCTGTCGATTGAAGAATTGCGCGCTCGATTGCGGGTTACCGTTACTTACAACAAGTTGTCGGAGCACGGTGGAGAATAAGGGCCAGTGACGGGCGGATCACCAGCTGGCCTGCACTGCATATCATAGGCGGACATTTTCACTTTTCTCGCCCTTGGTTAAATAGATTCCGACTGGTCGTTTAAGAGCGTAAGTAGCTCGGCTTCTACCGCGGGCCACGACTGGTTTAGATTGACGGTAACAACGTGGACGCGGCTTTGCGTACCGGGCTGACGGTAGCTGACACGTAAGCTTTGATCTACCACGGGATAAAGCAGCATGCTCTCAACGGGCTTGTCGACCTGCTCGTGTTGCAAATGATGCTGGTAGGCAAAGAGTTGATAAAGGTGGGCCGAGATCAGCCGTTGCTGGTTATGGTGCTGCACTAACGCCTCCTGGTAATACTTACAATCAATGAGAATGGTGCGGTTCGCACCCTCCAAAACAAGATCCGTAAGCATGGTAGGAAGTAGACGCTGTGCGTGGTCACTTTCGGCTTCTAGCTGCCACTTCAGCCGGCGTCCACTAACGGCGTAGTGCGGAAAGTGGTGACGATAAAAGCCGCGCACGAAGCCCTCAAACAACTGGCTCATTTGCCGCTCATTGCGGTGAAAGTCCTGAAATAGTCGCTCCCCGCTCTCCTGGGTGGCCAGCGCTTGCGCGTAGATGAAGTGACAAATACTGAGCAGAAACCCGTAGTAGGCGGTATGGCGATGCAGACGCACCTGTTCAAAGACCCGTTCATCGCGAATTGGCACCAAGGAGACCTCCGCAAAGCGCAGGTACAGACTGCGCAGGCCAGTGTGAATAGCGGAGGGAAGTTGATCCACGGTAAGCAGGCGATGCAGGGTGGCCTTAATCAGCTGATTGGGCAAAATATCCACGCTGAGCTCGTCGAAAGCACAAACGGCTTGTGCCTGCTGCAACGTCCGCTGGCGCACCGATTCACCAAGCAAGAGCTTGCCCCGTAATCGGGCCGTGACTTGTTCCTGAAACACGTAGTCGCGGGCCAAGCCGCGTTTGACCACGTGCGTAACTCCGCGCTGCAGTACGCGCGCAAGCAAGTGTAGCAGGGGCAAATCCGCCTCTTCGGCAGTCAGGCTGACGTGCTCGGCCTCCGCTAGGTGGTGCCAGGCGTAGGTAAGCAGATGGTAAATGTTCTTAACCGGTATGCTCATTCTTGCAGCAGGGCGTCGGCCTCATTTTCCGCTCGACGCTCGTCTTCAAACCAGTACTCCCGCAGGGTAGGGCGTAGCTCGTGCTCGACGATGTCGCGCCACCAATCGCCCGGAGAGCCCAAGGCTGGCGTGCAGAAGTAACTGTGACCAATGAGAAAGCCACTACCGAGATTTTTATCCGTCAGGATTGTTTGGTTAAGCCGTTGAACACGCTGCAGCACTCGCTGGCTAAACTCAGCCGGAATACGCAGCGATTCCAGATGGGCTACTAACTTATCATCCAGCACAGGCTTCAGCTCCAGGAAATTAAAACGCCGACGCAAGGCGTAGTCTACCATGGCCAGCGAACGATCCGCCGTGTTCATCGTGCCGATCACGTGCAGGTTACTGGGTAGAAAGAAAGGGTCCTCTCCTGCCCGCCGATACGTTAGCGGCACGGCATACTCGGGTCCGCGCTTATCGGGCTCCAGCAGCAGCAGCAGCTCTCCAAAGATTTTGCTGAGGTTACCGCGGTTTATCTCGTCAATGATAAAGAAGTAGTCGCGGGTAGGATCATGCTGGGCTCGCCGCACAAAGTCGACGAATACACCATTAGCCAGCTCAAAGCCGCCGTTGCCATCAGCCTGGGGGCGCCAACCCCGAATAAAATCTTCATAGCTGTAGCTCTGGTGAAACTGCACCATTTGTACCCGCTCATTATCCTGACTGCCCATTTGCAGCCAGGCTAAACGCCGGGCCACGAATGTTTTGCCCACGCCCGGGGGGCCCTGGATGATGATATTCTTTTTGCGCTTTAGGGCAGCCAGCAGCTGTTCCAGGGTAGGAGCGCTCATCAAAAGCTCCTGGAGGGCTTTGCCCATCTGGTAGCGCTTGACGTCCAAGTTATCCGTGTCTAATGCGGCCAGTTGCAGGGCCTGGTACTGCGACCTGGTCAGGGAGAGGAGCATTTCATGCCCTGACTGCCAGAGGTGATGCTCGGCTAGCTCCGGTACTTCTTGCAGCTCCGCAAACAGGACTTCCCGGGGAAAAAAGCGCACTACGCGTAGCGTGATAACTTCCATGCCCCCATCGTCCTCGTGAAGTTGCTGCGTGACTTGCAGCTCCGCTTTAAGTCGTTGACTGGGTAAGGCCTCACAGGCCAGCACCTGATCACCCGGTTGTAACTGTCGTAGCAGTTCGTAGTCACGGCGTTTTCTGCCAGCTGGGGTGTGCGTTGGAAGATGGTAGAGCTGACCGACGCTGAAATCAGCAAGGCGCCGCTGCGTCGCGTACATCGCCAGCCACCAGTACCAGATGTCGGTTCGCGGCCGCGGCGCTTCTTGAGGCTCAGGCGTGGGCGCCGGGGCCGGTACAATCACCGTAACCGGAGGTGAGGAAGCCGGTAATGCAGGGGCGGATGCGGGGGTACCTTGAGCCAGCTGCGGAAATTGCTGGAAGAAGGTATTGGCCGCCACCGCATGCAGTATTGGCGTAAGCTGGGGCACTTGCGCTTTGCTGCTTTGCTCAATCTCGTCCCAGCGAGTAGTCCGCACGAAGCTTTCCGTGTCCGTAAACGGCTGGGGCGCCAGCGTGAGGGATTCGGTTAAGGCCCAGAAAACAGCGTACGTGTGTTTGTGTTGCGCCGCGTTTGGCGTGTACGTGTACCGTCCAGTTACAATTCCAATGCCCAAGCTTACCTGCGCATTGGTGAAAGCAACCACGATATCCCCGGGTTTAACTTGGCGAAAGGCGTCCAGGGTATTGAGTACTTCATCCCGGTTACTTTCATCCAAGGCCTGATACAGTGCCGTTCGGGAAGAATAGGTGCGCAAATCACCCAGTGAGTCAGGCACTGGAATGGTGATGTATTGTTGGTCTCGAAAGGTATTCCAATCTTGCCGGGCAAGATCCACTTTTACGCTCCACCGATTGGTGATCAGTCGCTTGCGAGGAAGGGATCTCTTGGTTGCAGTTCCTAGTATGCGGTCATACAAGGCCTCGGAATTGACTTGGTATCTGGCAAAGGAGCCTGCGGAAGACGGGGCGCCGGCTTGCTAGGAAATGATTGGCGCATCTGCGCAATTGCTGCGTCAATCAAGGGAATGCTCTCGTCAAGCAACTGCGTGATAGCGTGCAGTAAATCAACGGCGTTGTCTATATGCTCCGCTGGTTGATAAGACAAGTAAATCCCCCCTGATTCGGGATGAGCCCGGTGCCAGGGGTACAGGAGCTGTTTATTAATCTGGGTTGCTAGACCCGTTGCTGGGTTGGCTTTGGTGGAATCGGCAATGAGGCCAAAGATGCAGTTAAGCGACAGGCTATAAGAGCCATCGGAGCGCACTTTGACCCGATAGAAAATGCGCGTTCTGGGAGAATCCTGGTAATTAAAGTCCCAGAAAGTAAACTCCATCTGCCCCTCCGTTAAATGCGTCGGGCTGCTATCATCTTTTAGCAACTTGGTGCGGGACAGATGAAAGACATCGTTGGGGGAAACCTGAGTGCGATTCAGTAGGTGCCGGTAGACGGCATATTCGCTCTCATAATAGTAACTCATGAAAGAAACGCGAGATAAGGCAGCGAAAGCATCGCCGAAGAAACGGGTGGCTCCCGACCAGACCAGTCAGGAGCTAGAAAATAAGCTCTAAGTTAAGCGCTCCTTGCGCAGCACAGTAGCAATGGCACGCCTTTCCGTTAGGGGGCTTGGAAGTATATACCTGGAGTAGAGATAAGACCACCTGGTGCCAACTAACCCATCAGCGGGGTGAGCGTGGCCGACAAATCGCTTGGGGGCTGTAATGGGGGGCCTTTGAAGTTAGAAGTATCCTGACGCGTTGGCATCGCCAAAGTGGCTCTGGGAATTACGATTTGGTGGAGCGGCGGGCCTTTTCGTTTGGACGGGAAGAAGGTGGGGTGCCCTCCATCAGCAGCTGGTATTTGCGCACCTTACGTTCTTCTACTCCTAGCAGCAGAGCGGCGCGACTTTTAATGCCTCCGCAGTGCGTGAGCACCTTGCAGATATGTTGCCCGATAACGTCTTCCAGTAACAGGCTGCTGGAGTCGCCCTGGGCAGTTG
The DNA here is from genome assembly GCF_049949205.1 of Hymenobacter sp. 102. Classification (NCBI taxonomy): domain Bacteria; kingdom Pseudomonadati; phylum Bacteroidota; class Cytophagia; order Cytophagales; family Hymenobacteraceae; genus Hymenobacter; species Hymenobacter sp. 102. The sequence goes on along the minus strand of NZ_CP188172.1, from coordinate 4,858,666 downwards.
TCGTGCGAATTCGGGTCGGTAAGTCCTCAAGCTCGACGGTAGCGCCGGGCTCACTGAAAACCAGCAGGTGTTCCACGACGCTTTCCAGTTCCCGCACATTCCCCGGAAAAGAGTAATCCAGGAGCTGGCGCCGCGCGCCGGCGGCCAGGCGCAGTGGCTCATGCTGCAATTGTCGGCTTTTGAAAGCTACTAGCCAGGCCAGCAGCTGCTCGCGATCAGGGCGCGGCCGGTCACGCAGCGCCGGTAGTTCCAATTCCGCCACGGCCAGGCGGTAGAATAAATCCCAGCGGAAGTGGCCGGCGCGGCAGCGCTCCTCCAGCGCCGCATTGGTAGCCGCAATGACTCTCACGTCAACGGTGCGCGGCGTGCCGCCCAAGGGCTGAATTTCGCCGGATTGCAGCACCCGCAGTAGAGTCAGCTGCAGGGCGGGGGAGATGTCGCCAATCTCGTCCAGGAATAGGGTGCCGCCGTGCGCTTCTTCAAACAGGCCCTTGGTGTTTTTCTCCGCGCCGGTGAAAGCGCCTTTGCAATAGCCAAACAAACGCGACTCCAGCGTCGAGTCCGTCAGGGCGGAACAGTTGATGGGCAGAAAAGGCTTGCCCGCCCGCCCCGACTGCTGGTGCACATACCGGGCTAAGTGCTCCTTGCCAGTACCACTTTCGCCCCGGATGAGCACGGTGACCTTGTCGGTTTGAGCCACCTTCCGCGCCCGATTGTACACGGGCTGCAGGGCTTCCCCAATGAAGTAATCGGTGGCCTGGGTTTCTGGGACCGCGCTTGTGAGCTGAAGCTGCTGCTGGCGCAGAATCGCGGTCACAGGCGTGGCCGTGCGCTCTACCTCAATGGTCAGGATTTCGGGCTTGCCGTTGGCGCTGAACTTGCCGGCCCGGGTCTGCACTAGGTGGGTGCGCAACACCCTTGCTGGTGTACCAGGTACCAGGCCAGCTGCATGGCCGAGGTGCCGGGCGAGAAGTAGAGCGTCAGTTCATGCTCAGCAAATTGCTGCAGCCAGGTCTCCACCCGGCTGCGGATGGCATTCACGTCGATAACGTCGGATAGCTCCAGCAGCGTCGGCGTCACTTTATGCCCGAAGCGGGCGACGATTTCGTCCGCTAATTGCAGTGCATCCTTTTTCTGATCCGCAGAGGAGTAGAGCAGCAAGTGAGCTGAGTAATGGCCGCGCGTAAAGAAGTGCTCGTGAAACTGTAGGGTGGGACCTTGGGGGTTGAGTTGCCGCTGGCCCTGCTGGTCGACAAAGTCATTGTTGCGCGCGAGCCAGGAAATGAAGTAATGCTTCATGGGGGATACAGCGAGGGGATCAAAAAGCAGAAAAACGACCTTATAAGAGCTAGCAGCTGAGTTAAGGAAGTCGAGTGACTGGATAACAGAAGTGCAAAAAGCGGGCGCGACATCTTGGCTGCATGCACTAGTCGCCTACTGCAAATAAAGCGAGTATTGCTGGTTTAAGGCTCAATGAGTACCGCATCTTTGGAGGTGTTACCGCATAAATTGCGGTAAAAATTTAAGAGCGTATTCTGGTTAAACACCCTAATAGTGAAATGATTTTGTTGGTAAAATATTGAAAATAAATGCGTTGCAATATTTTTAGTCGTTTGAAATAGGATGCAGGTATTGGATGGCGTGATTATCGAAAAGGGTAACGGTACCCAGCAGCTACTGCAGCGCTCCTGCTCATCAGCACTGGTTAGGCTTTTCACCAATTCCTTTTTCAATATGTTTAGTGCTACCCCGCTCCCCGCTCCATTTACACTACCAAGGCGTTTGCCGCTGAACTGGCCCGCCTGAACGAAGCCCAGCGTACCGCCGTCGAACATCCGGATGGCCCCGTACTGGTCGTCGCTGGCCCCGGCACCGGCAAAACGCAGTTGCTCGCCGCCCGGGTGGGCTGGCTGTTGCAGCACCCTGACCTGCAGGTGCAGCCGCGGGAAATCTTGTGCCTGACCTATACTGAGGCGGCGGCCCACAACATGCGGGAGCGTCTGCTGCGCTTTATCGGCCCGGAGGCCAACCACGTAGCCATTCACACCTTTCACAGCTTCAGTCACCAGCTTATCCAGGACAACGCCGACTACTTCGGCTACCACGACCTGGCGCCGGTATCGGAGCTGGAAACTGATGAAATCCTGCGGGCACTGGTGGACGGTCTGCCGGCCGGCCACCGGCTGCGGCGGGTTGGGGCGGCGGCCTACTACGAGGTGCCGCGCCTGCGCCAGCTGTTCTCGGCCATGAAGCACGAGGGCTGGAGCCCGGCGGAGGTCCAGGCAGCTATCGCGGCCTACATCGAAGACATTCCCAATCGGCCGGCCTTTCAGTACCAGCAGGCCAATGCGACCCGGGGCATTGCCGCGGGCGACATGAAGCCAGAGCTGGTAGCGGAAGAAATTGACCGGATGGGAGTGCTCTCAAGTGCCGCGGAGCTGTTTGACCCCTTCTGCGCGGCCTTGAAGGCCCGCAGCCGGTACGACTACGACGACATGCTGGGCTGGACCCTGCAGGCGTTTGCTGAGCAGCCGGGCTTACTGCAGCGCTACCAGGAGCGCTACCAACACATTCTGGTGGACGAGTACCAGGATACGAACGGGGCGCAAAATCGTATCTTGCACCACCTGGCGGCGTACTGGCCAAATCCCAACCTCTTCGCCGTGGGCGACGACGACCAGAGCATCTTTCGCTTTCAGGGAGCGAGCGTGGCCAACGTGCTCGACTTTACGCGGCGCTACCCGGACGCGGCGGTAGTCGTACTGGAGGAAAACTACCGCTCCTCCGCGCCCATTCTGCAGCTGGCCTCCACTCTCATCGCTTACAACCAGGAGCGACTGGTAAGGCAGATTCCCGGCCTGACCAAGGAGTTGATGCCGCGCCATGCGCAGTTTGCCGCCAGTGATGTTCAGCCCCAGCTGCGGCGCTACACCACCCCCCTGCACGAAGCAGCGCACATCGCGGCGGAACTGCAGGCCCTGCAGCAAGCGGGTTTCCCCCTGCACCAGTGCGCGGTCATCAGCCGAGACCACGGCCAGGTGGATTGCCTGGCCCGCCTACTCGCCGCCCGGGGCGTGCCTTTTGCCCGCAAGCGCCGGGTGAATGTGCTCACGGAAGAGCCCGTGGCGCATGCCTTGCGGTTGATTCTGGCCTACGTCGCCGCCGAAACTGAGCGACCCCACGCGGGGAGGGCCAACTGTTCTCGCTGCTGCACCTGGATTGCTTTAAGCTTGCGCCCATTGCGTGCGTGCGTCTGGCCGCCGGCCTGAGACAGCACAACCGCAACCTGGGCGGTGAGCTGGCCCTGAGCTGGCGCGAATGGCTGCTCCGGGTCGTGGACAGCCCCGAGCTGGCCGCGCAGCTCCAGCTGGGAGCGGAAACTCAATTGTACCTGACCCAGGCCGTGCAGCAGCTGGAGCGCTGGATTTCGGCGGCCGCTAGCCTGCCGGTGGCCGTGCTGGTTGAACGCATCTGCCTGGAGAAGCTGCAGCCTTATCAACTGGCCGTGCATGCCCAACCCCGCCACTTGCTTGACGTGATGCACACGCTATTGCAGTTCGTGCGGACCGAAGAGCGGCGTAATCCCCGCCAGCGGCTCGCCCAGTTTTTGCTCGTCTGGGATATGCTGGCCAGCATGCGCGAAGGCCTGGTGTTGGAACAGTTGAGTGGCTCGGCCAATGCCGGTGTGCAGCTGCTCACGGCCCACGGGGCTAAGGGATTGGAGTTCGAGCGGGTCTGGCTGATTGGCTGCCAGCAGCAAGTCTGGGTGAAAAATTTCACGGGGGCCACGTATAAAATACCCGACACGCTTTCCTTGCGCCTGGCCAGCGAAACCGCCGTAGAGGAGGCCCGGCGCCTGTTTTTTGTGGGCATCACCCGCGCCCAGGAGCACCTAGTGCTGTGCACCAGCGGTCAAGCCGAAGATGGCAAGCCCCTGGCGGAATGCCAGTTTCTGCACGAGCTGGTGCAGGCTGCCGGCTTAACGCGCACGGCCATTAAGCTCACGCCGGAAGAGCTGCAGGCAGCCCAGCAGCAGTTGTTGCCCCGCCCGTCGGCGCGGCTACGCTCCCGGACGCAGCCTTGCTGGATGAGCTGCTGCGCGATTACGCTTTGAGCAGCACTCACCTGAACGCCTACTTACGCTGCCCGGTGAGCTTCTACTACGAGCACGTGCTGCGGGTCCCTTCGCCCCGCTCGGAGTACCTGTTCTTTGGCAACAGCATCCACTACGCGCTGGAGCACTGCTTTCGGCAGGCCCAGGCCGTCGGCAGCCCGGGCTTCCCTTCGGCTCAGGCAATGGCAGACTGTTTTGAAGACCACTTCCGTCGCGTGCGCCACGAGTTGCCGGAGGCCACCTACGAGCGCTCCCGTGAGCATGGCCTGGCGCTGGTGCAAGCCTACCACGCCCGCCACGCGGCGGCGTGGGCCACGAGTTCGGTGGTGGAGCATACGGTGCACCGGGCTACGCTACCCGGCAGCGGTATTCAGCTTACGGGCAAGCTCGATCGCATTGACGTTCGCCCCGATGGGCGCGGCCATGACGTGTTGGATTACAAAACCAGCAAGTGGAAGAAATATGAGCCCAAACGGCTGCCCGCGCGATTTGCGGCGGGCACGCTGGCGGACTGGCGGGCCGATGAAAAAGCTCGGGGTGGGGATTACTGGCGCCAGGCCGTCTTCTATTACCTGCTGCTCCAGCACGACACTGAACGGCGCTTCACGCCGGCCTCCGTGGCTTTTGAGTACGTGGAGCCGGTACCGGAGCTTGGCCAGCCGGCGGAGCACAAGCGCGAGTACGTGCGCGTGACGCCGGCGGACGAAGCCGCGGTGCTGGCGCAGATTGAAGCGGTGCACGGAGCCATTCGCAACCGGGAGTTCACGCAGGGGTGTGGGAAGCCGGAGTGCGCCTGGTGCCAGCTGAATTCTTGAGACCAAAGTACCGGCTGGGTATATTTACCGAGCCGGTACTTTGGCCTATCTCGAAATGTCAAACCATCCTGTAAACTGCACCTATAAGGCTTTTTTTAAGCTATATTAGGAGCCTTTTTCCTTACCTATGGCTATCCAGCAAGGGCAGATTGTTGCCAATCTTATTCACAGTGAATCGGTTATTATCAACAAGGTGTTGCCCATGGGTGGTATGGTCTCCTTGTCGTACACCGGTGTCAACAGCCAACTAGCGAATACGCGCGTAATTACCCAGGCTGAGTTTGAAGCGCTGGAAGTAATCGCGGACGAAGGCTCGTTTGATTTTGGTGGCGACCCCGTGCGGTTTGCACTCTTCGCGGAAGCCGAACGGATTCACTCCGCCCACCTTTTTGATCCGCTTTTCGCGGTGAACTGCAGCATTGTGGACCCCTTGCCTCACCAAGTGGAGGCGGTCTACAAGTTTCTGCTGCCCATGCCTAAGATTCGCTTCCTGCTGGCTGACGACACGGGGCGGGCAAAACCATCATGACTGGCCTGCTGCTTAAGGAGTTGATGTCCCGCGGATTGGTTGAGCGTATTCTGATTATTACCCCCGGCGGGTTGACCAAGCAGTGGCAGGAGGACGAGATGGCGGTGAAGTTCAACATCCCCTTCACCCTGGTCAACCGCAGCCTGTTCACAGCCGACCCAAATATCTTCAGCACTGCCCAGCGCGTTGTGGCGTCCATTGACTTCATCTCCCGCGAGGACGTGCTTAATGTGGTGGGTAACACCCACTGGGACATGGTTGTCATTGACGAAGCCCACAAGCTCTCGGCTTACGAGTACGCTACCCGGGTGTACCGCTCCAAGCGCTACGAAGCGGCGGCCAAGCTTGCCGAGCAAACCGAGCACCTGCTGCTGCTCACGGCAACGCCCCACCGGGGCCGCAAGGATACGTTCAAAAAGCTGCTGCAGCTGCTGGACGAGGATATTTTTGCCACCGAAGAGACGGCATCTTCTCGGGTTAAGGAGTATGAGAAAGGCGGGCTGAATAAGTTCTTCATTCGTCGCCTCAAGGAGGACATGAAGGACTGGAATGGGCATGCCTTGTTCAAGGATCGCTTCACTCGGACTGTTGCGTATGACCTCACGCCGGAAGAGAAGCACCTCTACGATGAAGTAACAGCTTACTTGACCCGCCACAAGGAAGACGCGGCCCAAGCCCGCAACATCCATGTGTCATTGGCCTTAACCGTGATGCAGCGCCGTCTGGTCAGCTCGATTTACGCCATCCGGCGGACGCTGTCGCACCGCATGAACGCCCTACAAGGCGTCGTGGACGATATAGCCAAGAATCCTACGCTCTGGCAGCAGCGCCACAAGCTGGAAGGCATCGACGTGGACGACATCACGGACTACGACGAGCTGGAGGACGACGAGCGGGAAGCGTTGGAAACCATTCTGGCTGATCCGCGCAAATTCAAGCTATTCACTACGGCCAAGAGCCTGCAGGAACTGCAGGACGAGGCCAAGGAAGTGAAGCGACTCTACAACTTGGCCAATGATCTCTACGAAAGCAACCAGGAGGAGCGCAAGTTCCAGAAGCTGAAAGAACTACTTAAGAGCCAGAATGTAATCGGTGGCGAGAAGCTCGTCATCTTCACTGAACACAAGGATACGCTCAACTACCTAGAGGGGCGACTGAAAAACAACGGCTACCAGGTGGCCACCATCCACGGGGGCAAATCCGTCGACGAGCGGCGCCAGGCCCAGTGGGACTTCGCCAAGCCGGAGACCCAGATTCTGATGTGTACCGATGCCGCCGGCGAAGGCATCAACCTGCAGTTCTGCCGTTTGCTCATCAACTGGGACATTCCGTGGAATCCGAACCGGCTGGAGCAGCGCATGGGCCGCATCCACCGCTACGGCCAGAAGCAGGACGTGCTGGTCTTTAACATGGTGGCCGGCAACACCCGCGAGGGTCAGGTGCTGGAGCGTTTGCTCACCAAGCTCGACACGATTCGTGAGAGCATGGGCGATGACCGGGTGTACGACGTGATTCAGGACGTGCTGGAGAACGTGAACCTTGACGCCATCATTGACTCGGTGCTGCACGGCAAGCATACGGCACTGGATGATCTGCTGGCCCAGGACACGGATACACTCAAAACGCGCTTTAAGGAGAAGATTCAGGAGCAGCGCGACCGGCTCGCGCACAGCACCGTCAACTACACCCGGGCCCGCCAGCTAAAGGAGGAGTCCGACGAGAAGCGCCTGCAGCCCATCTACGTGCGCTTGTTCTTCGAGCGGGCCCTGCAGCAACTGGGAGGCAGTTATCAGGAGATTCGGCCGCATATTTTCCGGGTGGTCACCATTCCGGAGTCGCTGGCGCTGTGCCTGAAGCAGGAGTATAATCTGGTAGTAAGCACGGTGCAGCAGCTGCAGTTTTGCTTCGACAAGCAGGTGTTTTTGGATTACCAGAACCTGGGCGACGTGGGCAAAATCCTGGGCAAGATTCACTATATCAACCCCGGTAACCCCATTTTTGACAGCCTGGTCAGTGTGGTGCGTAACGAATACCGCGGCGACATGCTGAAGGGCACGGTGCTCATATCCCCCGAGGACAGTGAAGAGTACCTCGCCTTTTTTGTCAAGTCGCAGCTGACCGATAACCGGCCGCACCGGCGGGCGACAGTATTGCCGACGAGCGGCTGCTACTCGTGCACCAGAAGCCTGGCGGCGATTTTCAGATTACCTCCCCGGCTAAGTTCCTGGACCTGCACCCCCCGACGCAGTTTGCTAAAACCATCGCGCCGCCGGCCTCCATCAGCGAGGACTCGGTCGTGCAATGGAGCTTTGAGCAAATTACAATGCCCCAGCTGCAGGAAACGCAGGAGCGCGTCCAGGCCGATGCCGATAAGCGCCGGGAATACCTCGAAACGGCATTTACCCAGGTAATCCTCGACTTGACGGGGCAAATTCAGGAGCTGCAGCAGAAGATGCTCTTCGGCGACACGCGGGGACAGGACAAGCTCGATGCCAAGCAACAGCGCATCCGAGAGCTGTCCGAGCGCAAGCAGAAGCGCCTCCGAGAGCTGCACCAGATGCAGCAGTTGGCTCCGAAGCCACCAAAGGTACTGGGCTGCGCCTGGGTTGTTCCGTTGTCGCAAGTGGAATACACCGGCCACTACGGCATGAGCCGAGACGACGAAGCCGAAGCCATTGCAATGGCGACGGTGATGGCCTACGAGGAAAGCCAGGGCTGGACGCCCCACGATGTTTCGGCCAACAACGAAGGCTATGACATCCGCAGCGTAGGTCCCCACGGGCTTAAGCGCTACCTGGAAGTTAAAGGCCGCAGCGGTCCGGATGGCAGCGTGATGCTCACCGAAAATGAGCGGAACCGGCTGGCCCAGCTGGGTGATTCGGCCTGGTTGTACATCGTGGTGAACTGCAAAAGCTCGCCGGAGCTGTTCCGCATTCAAAATCCCGCCAATACCCTGAACTTTGAGCAGAAGTTCAAGGGCATCCAGTACTTCTTGCCCATGAAAGTCTGGCAGACGCATCTGCAGGCAATGCCAGCTTCAACGCCGGTCTAACGGGCTCTCCACTTTCGCTTAATCTACACTTTCAGCTCCTAAAACCTTGTTTGCCTAAAACGGCTGCTGGCTTCTCGAAAGAAGTCTCCGAGGTACGAATAATATGACCAACACCGCTTCAGCCTATAAAAAGCTCATTGAGGTAGCTATGCCCATTAAGGAGGTGTCCGCCGAAAGTGTGCGCGACAACTACATCAGGCATGGACACATTTCTAATTTGCATTTGTGGTGGGCCAGAAGACCACTCCCTGTTTGTCGCGCATCAGTATTTGCGTCGCTTGTTCCTGATCCAGATGATCCTAACTGCCCTGCTGCTTTTCGGGAAGCAGTGGAGTTATTGCTGAGCCCAGCTTCGGGTATCTCAATCGATCCATACAAGCCTTACGATGATATTCCTTATACCTCGGCGGCTGATTCACTGCCGGATACTGCTCGCAACAGGTTGCTTATGTTTATAGGCAAGTTCTCTGATGATTTTATTCAGAATCAGGAAAAAGGCCGCAGTACAGTTCCTAAAAAACTTTTAAATCCGAACAGTCTCATACGTTGGGAGAGTAAAAATGATGACGCAATTATTACACGTGCCCGCAAATTGATATGGGTTGCTAATAACGCATCCAATGAACTTAATGCAAAAGAGCTTTTAAAGGAATTTGATGCTGCTAATCAGGCTATTGTAGATGCTGAAAAGTCCCTGTATAGTACAGTTGACAGGCACTTGGAAGCCGAAGATGTGACGCGTAAAGAAGCGGTGTTGAACAAGGCAATCGAGGATTTCCTTGATAGAATGCCTCGCGTATTTGATCCATTCGCTGGGGGAGGTGCTATACCTTTGGAAGCAGCCCGTTTAGGGTGCCGGTCCTTTGGTAATGATATCAATCCGGTGGCCCATGTTATTCAGCGCGGTAGCCTAGAGTTTCCCCAGCGTTTTGGCAAACCTATTTCATTTAGCCGTGAAGAGTTTGTTGAAAAATACGGAATTGAAGAGTTGCGCAGGTATGAAGCTGATAATAACTTCCTTGGTCAACATAAGGAGATAGTTGCGTTGCCTAACCGACTTGCTTTTGATGTTAGCTTCTATGCGAGAAAACTAATAAAGCTCACAGAAAACAAGTGTGGGCTATATTACCCTGTCAATGATAAGGGCCAAAAGCCAGTTGTGTATTATTGGGCGCGGACAGCTGATTGCGTTAACCCATCTTGTCGTGCTGAGATACCGCTTCTGAGAAGCTTTTACTTATGTAATATCGTAGGCAAGAATAACAGCAAACAAATCTATCTAAACCCTATTGTCGACGGTACTGATATTTCATTTGAAATAAAGCAAGGTCAATGCAATGTGGAAGCTTGGGTTCTAAATAGAAAGAACCTGAAATGTCCTTGCTGTGGCAATACAACTTCAAATAAGGAGTTAAAAAACCAGTTCTTGAACGGAAGTATCAAGGAACGATTGCTTGCTGTTATCGAAAGTAATGGAGATGGTAAGTCTTACCGTCTACCTACTAAAGCAGATATTACGGCTGCAAGTAGTGTTCCGACCTCGTCATTGGTAATTACTGAAAAGCTAGCCAAAGGCAATACAAAGCAATTCGACATATGCCCTTGGGGCTACTTAGAGTACGGCCAAGTATTCTCTAAGCGGCAGTTGTTCATGCTGGAGAACCTTCTGAAATCGTTAAATGAAATTAAATCAGAAGTTAAAGCAGGTGAGGATGATTATGGCAAGGCTTTGGCAACATACCTTGCGATTCTTATTGATAGAATTGCAATCGTTAATACAGCGTTTGGCATTTGGCATACAGGGGGCGAGAAGTTAGAAAGGCCAATGGGTAGACAGGCCTTCGCTATGGTTTTTGATTACCCTGAGTCTAACCCTTTTTGTGACAGTACAGGAAGCGCCCTCAACCAACTGGATTGGATAACTCGGTACATTGAGAGTGAAAGCAAATCGCCATTCCCAACCATTTGCAATAACGCTTCAAGCGGTGACGCTTCCCAGTTCCCTGCTAAGTACTTAACAGCTGTAGTTACAGACCCTCCCTACTACGATGTTATTGCTTATGCTGACTTATCAGACTTTTTCTACGTCTGGCTCAAACGAACTTTAGGGGATATCTTTCCCTTAAATTTTGCTTTCCCTCAGACTCCTAAAGTCGATGAATGTACTGCTTTGAAATACCATCATGGTAATAGCGCAAAGGCAGCTGATTTGCATTTTGCGGAAAAGCTAAAGCAGATTTTTGACGCTATAGAAAAGCAAACGTCTGATGTGGTCAGTATAATGTTTGCCCATCAGAGTACTGAGGCATGGACTACCCTTTGTAATTCCATCCTAGGGGCTAACATGAACATTACTGGCAGTTGGGCGAATGATACGGAGATGACAAGTGCCTTAAAGACAGATAAGGCTTTCTTGTCCTCCTCAGTGACTGTTTCCTGTCGCCCAGTTGTTCGGTCGGGCTATGGTAATTTCAAAGAGGTGAAGCGCGAAATTGAAACCACTGTGCAGCATGAAGTAGAAGAGCTGTACCGAATGGGTTTCAGAGGAGCTGATTTGTTGACAGCATGTTTCGGTCAAGCTGTTAGTGTTTTTGGCAAGTATGAACGCGTGGAGAAAGCCGACGGAAGTGAAGTATCGGTTGCAGAACTGCTGCAATTAGCACGTGAGAGTGCCTTTCTTGCTTTGCTCAAAGGCTTTAATGGTGATGATTTTACCAAATTCTACATAGCCTGGCTACAGCTCTACGGCTTTGGCGAAGCTGATTTTGACGACGCAGCCAAGTTCAGCCGCGTGGGCCTCACCATAAACGTGTCTGAGCTTGAAGCCAAACATCTGTTCCTCATGAAGGGCAAGAAGCTCACCCTTGCTGGCTTCGCTGAGCGAATGGCTATTGCACGCAATCTGGGTGAAACCAAAAACAGCATTCTCATTGATGAAGTCCATCGAGCCTTAGCGCTTTATAAGGCAGGTAACCGTCAGCAGCTACTCCAATACGTGTTACGCGTGGCCTCCACTGCCGAGCAGCCTTTCTGGCGTGTGCTCACGGCACTAGTCGAGGTATTGCCTGCTGGCTCAGACGACCAGACTCAAGCTCTCGGCCTACTCGCCGACAAGGAAAGCGTGCTGCGCGAAGCTATCCTACTCCAGCAGCAGCGCCCCGTCACTGTCCAAGGTCAACTCGCACTCTAATTTAGGTTATGCCCATCTCCCAATTTCAGCAGGACAACCTGTATAAAAGCCTTGGTCTGTTCATCGACGGTTTCCGCCCTTATGCCGTATCGGTGCTCCAGCGGCACTACGGCGAGACGTGGCCAGGTGACTTTGTTCGAGGTTTATCCGAAGGGCAGCGCAAATCCTGGAATGACGGACAGCGCGCAGGTACCTTACCTGAGAACCTGCTTGATTTTCAGTACCTGCCGTCGTTTTCCCTTCAACTAAAGGAAATACTTCGTAACGATTTTCAGCGCACTGTCAATAAACTGCCCACTTGGCTCGGCGAAATCACCGATGTTCGCCACAAGATTGCCCATTTCCAGCCTATTGACGAAGACGATGCATCCAAGGCTTGGATTCATATGAAGGCTATTGCCAAGCAGCTAGGCATGAGCGAGCTGGAGGTAGAATTGCAGAAGCTCCAAACCCTAACACCAGCTACTGCTGCCGTAGCTACTCCCGTTGTCGCCGCTCCTAGTGGACCTCGGGCTTGGTTTCACGTCGTCACGCCCCATCTTGATATCCGAGAAGGCCGTCTGGACGAGAGTGTCTTCGCGGCCAACCTCACTGAAGTAGCACTAGGTACCGGCCGGGCCATGTATACTAACTCGGGCCTGTTCTTCTCCAAAACCTACTTCACTCAGGGGCTCAAATCTGTCGCCCGACGTGTAATACAAGGCCTTAATGGTGCCGCTGATGCCGAGAACCGCGTCATGTCTCTTCAAACCGGCTTTGGAGGCGGTAAAACGCATACCCTGATTTCCCTGCTACACCTTTGCCGCCTAGGCAGTAGAGCTGCTACCTCCGCCGATACTGCCGAACTGGTGGCCGCAACTGGAACTCCTAACTTCCAACAGGCTAGTATTGCAGTTTTTACTAACGCTACCAACGACCCTGCCAGAGGCCGCAACCCTGAAGACGGCATCCATCTTCAAACCATCTGGGGGGAACTTGCTTATCAGCTGGCTGGTCGTGATGGCTATGAGCTTGTTCGACCCAATGACGAACAGCTTATTGCTCCGGCAGGCCTATTCACGCAAGTGCTAGCGTTGGCTTACCGGAGCAAAGGGCCCTCGCTAATTCTAATTGATGAGTTGGCTGATTATTGCGTTAAGGCTTCAGCCCGTATAGTGGGGGGGAGTACTCTCTCCGACCAAACTATCAGCTTCGTACAGGAATTAACCGAAGCAGTTGCTGGTACTAACCACTGCGTTGCTGTCATCACCCTGCCCGTTAGCCCCCAAGAAGTTGGCAATACGCCTCAAGCTCAGCAGATATTAGAGTCTCTGCAGAAGCGGGTCAGCCGCGTTGGCTCCGATACCCAACCCGTTGCCGACGAAGAAATTTTTGAGGTTATCCGTAGACGCCTGTTTGATGAACTAGGTAGCACCTCCCTACACCAAGCTGCCCTTGATCAATACGAGTCGCTCTACCAGCAGTCCGCCGCTGACTTACCCCGCCACGCTAACTCATCGGAGTACCGTGCACTCATGCACAAGGCCTACCCGTTCCACCCCGAACTAATTGATGTATTCCGCCTACGTTGGGCCAGTCACCACAACTTCCAGCGCACCCGCGGTGCTTTGCGCCTACTGGCCGCCATTCTCAGCGACTTGTGGAAGCGCCACCAGTCACTGCCTGGCCAAAACTTAATCATCCACACCTCCGACGCACGGCTACAAAACCTTGATCCGATTACTGGTAAAATTAAGGAACTCTACGGCAGCGGTTACGACGCAGTCATTACCGCCGACGTAGCTGGCTCCTCGTCAAATGCCTTTAAAATTGACCAGGCTCGCCCCGAATACCGCCAGTGGGAACTCACCCAAGGCATTGCCGCCACAGTGCTGCTAAACTCCTTTGGTCGTGACAATTCGAATAAGGGGTTGAGCATTCCTGAAATTAAGCTCAATGTCTTAAAACCAGCTGCCTATAATCCAAACACGGTTAACAGTGCTCTTGATGAGCTCGAAGAACATGCCCATTACCTTTACTACACCCAAAGTGGTAGTTCTAGGCGCTACTGGTTCCATACCAAGCCCAACATTAACATCCTGATCAATCAGGCTAAGAATGAGATCAAAGACCCGGCCGTCAATGCTGATATTCTGCGTCGCATAGAGGAGAAGAGGAGGTTGGTTCAGGTTTTCAACCTACTACCTAATCCCCTTGACGATGTGCCTGAACAGCAGCGTCCTACTTTGATAGTGCTCCACCCAGACTATTCAGTTGCTACTGGAGGTAGTCCTGATAAGGATACCGTGAAGCACATTCAAGCCATGGCTACCAAGCGAGGCAACAGTGAGCGAATATTCCGCAATACTCTACTGTTCTTGCTTTGCAATACCATGGGTGCCACCAAACTCCGCGCTGATGTGCGGGATTACTTGGCATGTCAAAATACTATTTCAGAATATAGTAGCCAACTCGAAAAAGAGCAGAAAGAAGAGCTTAAACGTCGCTCTGATGACTGTGCTCGTGAGATTGAATCCTCGCTAGTCAAAGCATACTCCGTCGTTGTTAAATATTCAATCAAAGGCGGAGCGGAGCATTTGTCCTTTAAAGAATTCAGTTCTGCTCTAGATAACCAGCTCAACCAGAATTTGCCAGCTCTGTTAAAGGAGGAAGAGTGGCTTCTCGACAGCGTAGGCTATCAGACACTCGGCCGCCACAACTTGCTTCCGACTCCCGAACAGCCCTTAAGAACCCGAGAGGTCTACGAAGCCTTTTTGCGCTTTGATGACAAGCCTATGATTACTAAGGTAGCTGCAGTGCAGGACAGTCTACTGCGTTACTGTCAGCAGGGACAGCTTGCCATTGCCGCTGGGGATGGCATCACATTTTCGAAGATCTACTTAGGGGAGTTAGTTCCAATGTTTGACGTGACCGATCAAACTTATTGGCTCGTCGATAAATCGTTAAAGCCGGCGGATACGCCCACTCTTCAGTCAGGACCAACCCCTGATCCGGGATATCAGCCAGGCGGAGTTCCTCCCACACCAGGACAGCAGCCTGACCCTAATCCGTCGCCGAATGGTAGTTCGGTCTATCGGTCGGTAACTGTTTCCGGGAAAGTGCCTTTGGAGAACTACAATCAGCTTTTTACCAGCTTTATTCTTCCGTTGGCCAAGAACAACGTGGAGATAGAGATTATAATCAAAGGCCGCTCCACCGCATCAAATCCATTGACCGAAAACAGCCCTGAGTACAAGGTGATAAAGGAGTCTGCCCGTCAGCTTGGACTAAGTCTTGACGTTGAATAAATTTTTAAATGATTCTATTGTCGTTATATTTACTGATGCATGTACAACTCATAACTCTCTCTCGAGAAAGTTATGAGTTGTCTGCTTAGTTAATATTCAAGGTTTCAAGCACAGATTCTTATATAGTAATTTGTTTTGTGAACATCATTGCGTTATTTGTAATTTAATTTATGATAATATGAATATTGGTTTTTGGAATATAGAATCTAAGCCTAAAAAAAAGAATAATAAGATCTTTTTAAAAGATCTTAGTGACTATATGGTTATGCTTACCATAGAACGTCAATTAGATATTATTTGTCTTGCTGAAACTAGAGATGATATCAATCTTTCATTTATAACTAAGCTAAATACGATAGTAAGGGATAGTTATTCAATAATTAAGTGCTCTAAAGATAAACTAACCGTTATTTCTAGATATTCAAATACTTCATTTGAAGATAAAAGTCATTTATATAAATCAACTCGATGGACCGCGCATAAGCTAACTATAGATTCTCTTATCGAGTTAAACTTATTTGCTGTTCATTTTCATTCAAAAACCTCTTGGTCTGAAGCTAGTTTGGCCCTTGAATGTGTAAATTTCGCTAGAGACATACTTGTTGTTGAGGAACAAACTAAATGTAAAAATACTATTTTAATAGGCGATTTTAATATGAATCCATTTGAAAATGGATTAGTTGCTGCAAATGGTTTGAATGCTTTATCGGATTTGGAGTATGCTATTAAAACTCCGAAAGGGAGAGATATAGATGGGACTTTCTATGAATTTTTCTATAACCCAATGTGGAGCTTCTTTGGTGATATCAATAGACAATATGGCACATACTACTATCGGACTCCTGGACATATTTCACATGAATGGAATATATACGATCAAATAATAATGCGACCTAGATTAAAATCGTATCTTGATGATCCATTTTTGAAGATCATAAAAAATATAGGTGGAGAGGATATCACAAAAGTTTTTAATCGACCAGATAGAGAGGTTTACTCTGATCATCTGCCTGTGATTTTAAAATTAAAATTCTAATGAACATGAATCAGGAAAACATTTGGAAAAACTTTGACTTCTCTAAGTCAGCAGATGAGTCTGCATACAATCTACTAATATCGCAATCAGATCAGTTGCTAAAAGCAACTGGTGGGGAATTAAAAATGGATGTAGATGCTATTGACTCATATAAAGAGGGTGATCCGGTAAAAATTGTGGCTATATATACTCTCTATGTTGTTGCTCCTAAATTGGGAAATTTTAGAAGAAAGATTCTAAATGTAGTTGAAGGTGAATCAGAAGGTCGATTTCCAGTTGATATTTATTGCGTTATAGATGGTCGCGAAGCCAAGGGGGTGAATAAAATTGACTTTTTGGAAACAGTAGCAATCATGCTAAAAAGTCCACGAGTTAAGTCCTCGATTGAAAACCTATTCCAACAAAGTAAGCAAAATAATAAAGAAAATTAGTTTTATAGTGGTTTGTATAGCTATGCTAATGATTGTTTTATTCATAATTATCTATCTATAAATTGTGAGCTCACGAATAGTTTATAAACCAAGCTTCTGCGCAGCATTGTGCTGCCTAACATCATCTATACGAGTGTAGCGACGAATCATCGCACTCGTCTTGTGCTTGGTTTGATTCATGATCTCCGAATCATCGGCGCCCGCTAGCTTAGCGACTGTAACGAAAGACGCGCGCAAAGAGTGGGCAGAATACTTGTCACCCAGGTAGCGCTGCACCACCGCGTTAATGGTTTTGTCCGAGAGCCGGTCTTGCGTCAAGCGCTGGCCCATCCGTAGCCGAACGAAAAGCGGGCCGGTTTCACGCTCAAGCACTCGCAGCCAGGCTTGCAGTGAGCGGATGGGGCAAACCTTGGCTTCGGGGGAGTAGAAGACTGCCTTTTCCTCGTGCTGGCCTAGCTGGTTGGTTTTGCTGCGCTCGAGTCGAATAACGAGCCCTTCCTCAGAGAACTCAAGATTTTCAATATTCAGTGCCGTCAGCTCCGAGCGGCGGAAGGCCCCGGTAAAGCCCAGTAGCAGGATGGCGCGGTCGCGCAGGCCGCTAGCGGTCGTAACGTCAATTTCGCGCACTAGGCGCTTAAGCTGCACCAGTGAAAAGGCCGGCGCTTGCTTTTGCCGCACGCCGTGCACGCGGCTAATGCCATCGAGCAGTATTTTAAATTGCTTTTCCCCGGTAGGCGCATCCAGGTTCCGGAGCACGTGCGCTTTCTTGATGGCGGCCAGATGACGCTGGATCGTGGCCATCTTTTTTCCGGCGTCGGCCAGATACGTCACGTAGCCGGCCAGCGTGCTAACGGTTGCGGGCAGCGGCTCCACTTGGTTGGCGTTGCACCAGTGGGCGAAATGGCGCAGATCGGAGGCGTAGGCCCGGGCCGTATTGGGGGCGCCCTGCAACCCAGCTTCGACGTAACGGGCCGTCTGCTCGGAGAGTGCCGACAAGGGAGCGGACGGAACGGTGAGCGCAACGGATTTCATAGGCGTCTACTTGGAGCTACGGCAGGCAAGTGGCCGGACTTTGTGGGAAGATGAACGAAGATACTGTTTAGTTCCGATAAGTAAACCTTATCAGAAGTAAAGTAAAAAGTAAATCACGGTCACGGTTTGCCGGATTGGCCTTGGTAGCCTTTCGCCGCACGACTGTTCGGCTATTCGGCGGCCGGCTTCCACAGCCTTAGCCGGCGGCGCTGCCAGAGTCGCACGGCTAGCAGGAAAGTCAGCAGCCCCGGAATCAGGAGCAGTAGAATCCAGGTATTGGCCTCGGGGTAGCTCGTGCCGGTAAGACCCGCCAGGTTCACCATGAAGTCGACGCAGTACCAGTAGGCCAGCCGGCCCAGACGCAGCAGCAGGGAAAAGATGGAACCGATCATGAGCGCGTAGTTTGCTGCTGGCGGCGGATGGCGCGGGCGTCGCGCAGTACGGCGTAGGTCAGGTGCAGCAACAGCAGCGGGATGCCCACCAGGAACACGAGCAGGTTGGCCAGCACGTACATCGGGCCGCCCCCGCCGGCTGACAGCACCCGGATAGTAAGCCCGTAGAGTGGGCGCAGCCGGAAGTAGGCCGGGCTGTTGGCTGGCAAGGCGTGCGGGCAAGCGTGGTCGTGGCAGTAGCGAGTGCAGCGGCCGGCTACCCGGGCCGCCGTGGGCGGGTGCGGGGCGGCAGAGTTAACGGCAAAGCCCAGCAGCAGCGGCAACAAGGCCAGCAGGAAAGTGAGCAAGAGGGGGCGGAAGGTGGGCAGCATCAGGCAGCAGGATGAATACCGGGGAAGAGCCAGTTTCAGGCTTCGGGCAAATATGGCTTCCCATCGATCAGGCACTCGAAGCCGCTCAGATCGTCGAGCCGGTGAGCCCAAGCCTCCCGGTGGGCCTGACTTCGGGATGCGGCCACTACGTGCACGGCCCGGGGTGGGAATTTCACGTCAGTGCGCCGCAGATACGCCGGCTCATCGAGGACTGTGGCCGGGCAAAAGCATGTCGCCCGCCACTCTACTTTATACAGCGCGTATCCGGAAGGCGGCTTGGCCAGCCCAACCTTGGAGAGCATATCGAGCGCACCGCAGTGCGTGCAGGTCATACAACCCACGCTGAGCCAGCTACCGCGCGTGTCCACGTCATGCACCTTGAACGGACGAAAATCACCGCAGTCGCCACACAGCCACTCGATCGCGATTTGCCCGGAAGGCTGCCGAATCCACTGTCTAACATAGGAACTCATAACGATACGGGAATAGAAAGTCTATCAAGGTCAAATATCGGCAATGGCAGGCATAACGCCAGCAATAACCTTTGTATCAGCAACTCACGCGGAGAACAGGTAAGACCAGGTCGGGCGAAGGGTAACAATAACGGCCTGGTGACCTTACCTTAGCATAGAGCACATCCTGGGTAACAAATCCGGGGTCTCGGGCTTACCTTAGTAGACCATGAACGGGTAACAATTCCTGAGCCCGGTAATATATTGGTATATGCCCGTTGCTAGGTGGTAACAAAACCCTCCGGCCCCGGCTATATTAGGACAGCACCACAGCACCGCGGAACCTGGCCAGGCGCGCTGCTTTTGCTCTACCTTCTTCTCCACTCCTTTTTCCTTTCTCCGATGATTTCAGCTCAGTTCACTGTGTTTTCCCAACACGGCCGGTTCGGCCTGCTCTGCAACGGCCAGGAGTTGCTGGCTCCCGAGTACGACGCTGTCTGGCCCTTAGGCCACGGATTCTACGGGTTTCGCCAGGAGCGTCGCTACGGCATCCTGGCTCCCGACGGCCGTATAGTGCTGCCGGTGTGCGTACCAGCCTGCTTTGCCGGCTACCGAATGCTGGATATGGGTCAGCAGCTGGCTTACGCCTCCCAGGGCTCGCAGCGGGGCCCGCGCGACCTGCAGCGCGACTTTCCGGGCTTGCGGCTGCACCAGGACATTCCCTACCACCCCACCGACTGGTGGGCTGAGCAGGCACTGGCGGACCTATGGGAACTCAACAGTCCGGGCCGGGAATCCCTGTTGCTGCCCGTCCGCTCCCGCCAGTTGGCGCTGCACTCCAACGGCACCTGGAGCTGGGAAGACCCTGAGGCGGACGCTGACCAGCTGGTGCTGTGCGGTACCGGTGAGGCTGGCGGTTTCAGCTGGCGCAACCAGCAGTCGGAGCTGCTGCCCCCCGATACGGAGCAGCTGCTCCGGTGGCAGGCCCGCTGCCAGCAGGTGCTGGCAAGCCTACAGAAAGAGAGCGACAGCCCCGTCCAACCGGTTCAGCCGGCTGCTCCGGACGCATGGCAGGAGGCTGACTACCACGAGCGGGCGCTGGATGCGGTGCTGAAACAGGCCGGCATCCGGGGACTGTTTATGGTTGACGACCTGGACTTCGCTGACTACGTGCCCTACGACGAGGATGAGCTCTCCCCGGCGGTGCGCGCTGCTTGCTACGAGCACCTGGGTCAGTACGTTGTGCTGGATGAGGCCGGCCGGGAGGCCGCCGCCGAGCTGCTGCAGCTGGCCTGGCTCTGTGCCAACGGCTGCGTGGAGGTGGACTACGCCACAGGCTGGGCCCTGGTGGATGAGCGTTACGACTGTTGCGGCGACTTCGACCCCGTGCTGCTGGAGGAAACCACGCCGCTGGCCCTGTATACCTACTACTGCCTGCACGAGCTAGAGCCGCTGCTGCGCCGCTGAGCAGCTCCGGCAGCAGCCTTCACTACTCAAACCAGCTTTCCGGCCGGAGCGGGCTGAGCACGAGGCCTGCCGGCGCGCGGCCGGAGATCCGCTGATGGTAAGGCGAAATGAACACTTCCGCTACCAACTGATTATTGGCGTCCGTGACCCGGTAGCAGTCCACGGGATTATCGATGCCTGCCGCAGTGCGGGAGCCGGTGCGCCGCCACTCTACCGGGCGGCCATCGGGCAGGCGCAGACGGCGCAGGTACAACGCTGACGATACGATGCCGGCCACGGGTACGGGGTTGGTCGGCACTATGCCGAAGGGGCCACTGCCGCCGGGCACCTGGTCGGCATCATAGCCAACCACTCCTCCCGATTCCTTGACCAGCAGTGCAGTGAGTTGCTGCTCATCCTCAACCGAAACGGGCACGCGGGCGAACAGCAAGCTCAGCAGAGCCGTGGTCAGTTGGGCTGGGGTGAGGACGTAGCCGAATTCCTCACTCAGCACCGTGGCCCGGGAGTTGAGCTCCGCTGCCGAGCGGCAGCCGGGCTGAATCACGGACACCGCCCGTCGTATCAACTCCTCCATCTCATGATCCGGTAGTGTGTCGGGGAAGAGAACCAGCAGCTGCTGCAGGGCCGCCCGCTTCTCGGCAGGTGTATCGGGCAGCTGAATTTGGTCGGGGCTAATGGGGTCGCTCATGGGTAGAAGAGGGAAGTGACTCACTAGGCAGCAGCCTGTTTGCGCGGAGAAAATTGGGGAGAGTACGGCCGCAGGACAATTTCAGTCCACTGCCCGTACTGCTACGTGGAGCCGAGCAATGTTTGCCTTCTGTGCCACCGTGCGGAAACGGCCGCGCAGATTATTTGTCAGGTTTGAGGAGGGCGTTAGGTCACGTGCATTCCAGGGCAGTTCGATACTGGCTGTCCCGTCATGAAAGTGGCGGGTGATGGTAGCATATTTAGTCACCAAAACTTGCTGCAGAAACGCCTGTTCATCAACTTCCGGCCCGTCACCGATAGAATATGTGATGGGGTATGGTTTCATTCTCACCGTCCGCCGGGTCTTTGCACTTTCAGAGTTTTCTGGCTTAATCACCCCTGTTTTCTTGCCTTTCACCGGCCGCCGCACCACCAGCTCCAGCGGGGTTTCGGGAGCTGTCCATTCGCCCTGCAACTCCGTTGCCAACAGCAATGGCTCCAGTTCCAGCAGCACATCCCCGTATATTTCCTGAAAACGCTGTTGCACGTAGGTCAGCAGCAGAAGGTTTTCCCCAACATCCTGCCCACCCGATGCCTGCCACTTTTTGGCCGGGCTCAGGAAGTAGTTTGCCGGATGCACGGCGCGCAGGAAATGTGCCACCATCTTTTGGCGGTGGTCAGAACTCACAGCCTGGGTTAGCCGATAAACCTTGTCCGGGTTACCCCACCAGTTGTACTCTCCCCGGGGAAACAATTCATCCACTGTACGGCGATAGTCAAACGAGTAGTGCGCATTGACGTGATGCAGATGGGACAACTTCCAGCCCCGTTCCCCAAAAGGAGGCGCTGTAGTCCATCCGAACGCCGATTGAGCCCTTTCCGGTTTTGCTAGACGGACAGAAACCGGAAACCGCCTATTTGCAACCGCTTCTTGCAACTCAGCCAATGTTGGCTTGTTGCCGGCTAGTACCTGTGCGAATATTAGTTGCGGTAAGTAATTGTCGCAGTAGGCATAGCCAAAACCGGTCGGATCAAGCGTGAGAAACCCACGGCGCAACCGATGATACTCCGTCTTGTCGGCGGAAGCGTAGCGACGCACAAACAAGATGGCGTCAGGTTGGGTCACGTAATTTAGCAGCAAACGATGCCAGTGCCGCACTACGTCGGCGGATGGCAACTGCGGTTTGATGAACGTATCGTACAACTCCCCTACGGTGTTGACAGTGACTTGCGGTATGTAAGGGAGTTGGCTCTCGGTTAGTTTGTTGGGAATCCAAGTCACGTGGTATAGGGTTATCAGATTGAACAGGGAAAGACACTCGTTTTGCTACTCCGCCGCCAATGCAGCCAGGCCGGCGTCGTAGGCATCCAAAGCGGCTTGGATGGCGGCGGGGGTAGCATCCTGTTGGTTCTGGGCAGCGCGTAGCTCTGCCCGCAGCAGGGCACGACGCAACAGCCCGAACTCCGCCGCGTAGGCCGGGCACTGTGCCAACCCGGCCCGGCATAGCTCCCGGGCAGCCTCAAACACCGCAGTTTCCTGGGGCTGGATAAAATGGTAGCCGGCCGGTAGCAGCAGTTCCAGACAGGCTTCGCAAGCCTCCCCCAGGGCCGGGCCAGCCAGCTGCCAGGCCGCCTGGCTTAGCCACTGCGCGGCGGCCCGCTGCGTGCCCAGGCCGGCCGGCTCCTGCTGCAACTGTTGCGTGAACTGCCAGCGCAGATACTCCGGATCCGGCAGCGGCGGCAGAAGATTGGCCACGTCACCCAGCGGATATGGCCGCTCGTCTACCGTGACCTCCACCATTCGGAAAGGCACCCAAGCGCTCTGCTCCTGCTCCTGCAGGTCGTCGGACGAGTACAGCCGAAAGAAGGCATCCCGCTTCACCTGATAGGGCTGCTCGGTGAAGAAGAACCCGCAGGCTTCCCCGAAGTGCGTTTGTGCCGCCTCGGGCCGGCGCAGCCGGTAGGCCGCCCAGGCCGCGTGATGCCGCCAGCGGGTCTGGTTCCATTTGAACTGTGCCAGGTACAGCTCCTTTTCAACCGGACCGTCTCGTTTGGTCGATACCCGGGGTAGCGAACGGGCAGCCAGCCGTTCGTACTCAGCCAGCAGGGCGTTAAAATCTAGCTTCCCCTGTGCCAGCAGGCACCGCACGAGCAGCTCCCGGTAAGGGGCATGCAGGGATTGTCGGGCTACTATTACCAAAGCATCCGCCAGGGCCTTTTCCGGCAGGCCGTGAGCCAGATAATAGTCTGCCCGTTCAGCTAAGTACTCCGCAGTGTCCGGCTCCCTGAGGCCAGACCGCTCGAACAACGCTAGCGCGGAAATCCAGCGCTCGGCTGGTGGCTCCAGATCCGGGTTGGGAAATAGAATATATTGCTCTACCCGCGTAGCCCGCCAGTTACCCCGCAACGATGTACCGGCCTTTAGATCCTGCAGAGCTCCCCGAAAATCGTGCGCCAGGAAACGGATAACGGCGCGGCTTCCTGCCGCCCACAGCAGCGCCGGGTCGAGTGCCAGGGCAGCGTCTAGATCGGCCAGGGCCTTGTCGAGTCGGTCGTGGGCCAAGTGAAATTCACCCCGGCCAGCTAGGTACCGCGCGTTGGCCGGTTCCAGCACCAAGGCCTGGTCGTAGGCCTGCAGCCGCTGGGCCTGCCCCTCGCGGGAAACAGCGTAGTCGTTGTAGCCGTAATAGGCGGCCGGAAAAGCTAGGGCCTCGGCGTAGCGATACCAGGCGTCAGCCCGGCTGGGGTCGAGCGCCAGGGAGGCGGCCAGGTCGTGCCGGGCGTCGCCGTCGCCGTCGCTCAGCATGGCCCCGATTCCACGCCAGTACAGCTCGTCGGCCGTGGTGGCTGGGCTGCGGGTTGCCTGGCTGCCGGCCGAGAGGTCGATGTGCCCGTCCGTGTTGCTGACTCCTTTCCTGTTCAGCAGCAGGCCGTAGCGGGCCCACAGCTCGGCGGAGTCGGTCACCAGCACCACGGCCTGCTCGTAGCAGGCCGCCGCCGCGCCCCAGTTCTGCATCTGCTCGTGCTGCAGTGCGGTTTCGTACAGGGTTTGAACAGGCTCCGGAAATTTCGGCATGACAGATAGAAAGGCTGATTAATCAAACAGCGTATCGACGGGATGTAGCACGTGGACGTTGGCCTGCTGCTCGTAGTCGGCCAGCTGGTCTGGCTCCAGAAACGTAAGCTGGAGGTAGCTGAGCAACATACTTCTCGCTTCCGGACTGGGGCCAGCACTGATCAGGGGCGTAGTCAACCGCCGCCAATACGGGTTATTGATGGCATCGAGGCGGGCGAGTACGCCTTCCGCAAACTGCAGGATCGCTCCCTCCTGCAATAGTAGGTGGCTGCCATTGGCACGTTGCATCCCAATGGCGTGGCAGACGGGTTCGGCCGCAGGAAATGAGTAGCGGTGCTCTCCACCGGATTGTACATAACTGGTACAGCGGGTAATAATCGTAACATTTTCCGGTTCCGCGACCAAGCGCAAGCGGGTGATATGCGGCGTGATGAACGCCCGAGTAAGTGGGTCAGCCGGGAAGCTGTACCACTGAGCCAGCGCTACGGGAGGCTTGGATTTTGACATCAGAAAAAGAAATTAACGGGTAGATAATAGGGGCGCACGCCGCCTCAAGGTAACAGCGTAGCCCGGATGCAGGATACGGGTATCGAGCACGCCTGTCCAGGGTTCTTACATAACCTTTACCTGCTCTTGGCTTACAGCCAAATTGCTAGTTATGATTAGATGTCATGGCAAGGTAGAGCGCGTGGCGAGCAGACCGATCATTTCCTGCTGGTGCGCTTCAATAGCTGTAAGATCCCACGTGTTGCACTGCTGCATCATGAGTTGTTGCTTCAGGCTTTCTATTGCGGAAGACTTGTTATAATGCTCCGCCTTGGCTTTTGGCGAATAGTTGCTTAGCTCCGAGTTTTTGCTGGCGCTGATCAAACACAGGTTGCCGAATGAATTGAGGATTTTCTGATCTAGCGGATTGCTGATCTCGCCTTTGGGATTCTGCGGGTAAAAATGCTCTACTGAGCTACGGAACGTGAACTCAAACTCCTCGATGCGAGGAATCTGGTAATCCTTGCGCAACTCAACCCGTGATGTTTTCCAGATCAGGTAGTCCAGCCGGTTAAAGATGAAGTTCGGGACGTGCGTACCCTGGTGCAGCACATCTTCGTTCACGGTGTGGTTGACCGGTACCGCTTCGTTTGTAAAGATGATGGTGTGATAACTAAGGGGAGTCGTCGCGAACCGGTCGTAATAAAAGGCATCGGAGAGTTGCTCCAAATACCGGATATAGTCTTTGGCGACCAACCCGGGCCCCGTGGCGTGCAAAAAGCGCAGTACTCCGGCCAGCCAGTGCTTGTACGTTGCTTGGGGGAAGGAAACGTGAAACATGGCCAACAACATCACTGCTTGCCGGGTGTCGGCCTCGCTCTCAAAGGTGTTGCCAAAACGCTCGCTGTCGGAGGATGATTCTGGCTTAAGGCTCCGTAAGCGCCACTTATACTGATCGTGAGTATACTCACGCTTGATGACGTATCGATCCAGCAGCAGTCGGCATTTCAACAGGCAATGCAGAAACCCCTTCACGAAAGCAGCTTTGTCAGGAGTGTTCTGGAGTACTTTTCCAAATGAATCAATCAACTGGTTGTCATCCAGTGCAAGGTCACGGGCAGTATAGACCTTGAGCGTGAGCAGCAGAAAGTTCGGAAAGCTCACTACCGAGCCCAGGCGCGGCTCGCTTGTTTCTGCCTCACTGTTCGAGGCGCCTACCTGTTCCGGGCTGTCGAGCAGGTCGAGCAACTTGGCCCCCGATGTCTGCGGCGTGTTATCCGCCACCGAGCCCACTACTACCTCCCTGATGTGGTCAAAAGAGTCCGGCACGCGATCCAGAGCCCCGGAACTGCTGGTAAACAGTTGTGTCCGTAGCTGCGAATCAAAGGCTTTAACCATGTGCTGGTCCATGATGGAGCAGGCATCCCAGATCCGGGCACCAGCCTGCAGGCTCGCGGACTCCCCTTGCAGGTGACCAAGTAGCTGGGCCTTAAGCACCTCGTGTTTTTCGAGCTGCTCACCCCGGCTGTTCATAATTTCAAAGTAATGATTGAGGTCGGTATCGGCGGGCACCTGTACCTGCAGAATCTTCACCCGCTTAAGCAAGCAGGTATGGAATTGATCCGGACTGTGGTTGGCGTCGCTTCCCGCATGTCTCTGCTGGAGCTGTTTCAGCTCCCGGGTCATATCCAGATACGCCTGCTGCATGCGTCGGTCCTTTGCCGTGCTTCGCACGCTAGGGTCGCGATCCGCCAGCCGGTGAAGCGTGGCTGATGAATTAGGCCGGCTGTCGAAGCGCAGTCGGGAGGCGTGCGCTTCGGGTACGGAAAGTCCGAACTCATTCTGCAACACACTTAATAGGATGTTGAGCGTGGTGAGTCGCTGCTGGCCATCAATAACGGCCAGTTCATCTTGTCCGGCAGCAGGCCGGTGGTGCACAATCAGGTTGCCGATATAGTACGTGGTTGTTGCGCCGGTCACTTCCCAAATGTCCCGGACCAGTTGTGTTACCTGCGCCTCGTCCCAGGCATAGCTACGTTGATAGAGTGGCACGGTGTAGTTGTAGCGGCTGAACAGCTGCTCGATGGATAGTTCTTCTAGTAGTTCCATGGTCACGGTTACTCGATTGCTTTCAGGTCGCGGAATAGCTGCATAATCCCGTCTAGGTGAGCGACCGTACCTTCACTTCCTTTGTGGTTTACCGGGGTCAGCGACTTGGCAAAGAACTCCCGCGGGTCCGTGGCCTCCCGGATCAGGCGGATCAGCCCATCCTGGGCTTTAGCGTAGTTGTCGACAGTAACTGCCCGAACTGCTTTGTTTTCGAGCCGTAGAGCATATGCCCAGAGAAAAATTCGGACGACGGCCTCTTCTTCCTTATGGTCACCAAATTTATCCCAGTAGTAGAGTAGGCAGCAATCAAACAGATTACGCACGTACTGGTCACCTTGCCGGCCGCGGCCCCAGTAGTGCGCCAGCTCGTGCAAGATCCGCTTGGCCATTCCCCCACCCTGCCACGCCGGCACGCTGCTCCTGGGATCTCCCACCCTGGCTTCCAGCTCACGAATGCGAGCTGCGTACTGCCCAACGTACTCAAAAAAGCGCGCGCCGTTGAGTATTACCTGATCCAATTGGCAGGGATAGGGCATACGCTGCCGGTCAAGCACCCGGGCGTGATCCTGGTTGTAGCCCTGAACGGTTAAGTGGCACATGCGGGCCGCCTCGGCAAAAGGCAAGACTGGTGCAGAACCAATCGTGAGACCCTTGAATGTATCGATGCGTTCCTTAGTGAAGTGTAGCCCGGATCGGCCCTTGGACCAAGCCCGAATCTTAAACAGGTAGCTACTGAAGTACCGGGGCAAGTCCTCCGTTAGCTGCTCCCACTGCCCGGCACTGGCAATGCGCTCGGCCTCCGTGTTACTCTCCATCTCACGAAGATGGTAGGCTTTGAGTAGGTCGTGGGGCGCTAGATCTTTGCCACGCGTGTTCTGGGAATCAAAGAACTGAAAGGCCTCGGCAATGTGCTCCAATTCGAGATAAACCAGCTCACAGCGTTGAAAGAAGAAGTCAGCATCCTCGCGCTGAAATTCCTCCACGCGTTGTTGGATCAG
This sequence comes from Hymenobacter sp. 102, assembly GCF_049949205.1. Lineage (NCBI taxonomy): Bacteria > Pseudomonadati > Bacteroidota > Cytophagia > Cytophagales > Hymenobacteraceae > Hymenobacter > Hymenobacter sp. 102. The sequence goes on along the minus strand of NZ_CP188172.1, from coordinate 4,831,142 downwards.
CTGCGCGTTGCGGCGCAGATTGGCCTGGCTGATTGGATTACTGATGCAGGATTGGGCCAGGCAGAGATCAGCGGCTTGCTTACCTGCTGGAGTAGCTGCCGGGTGCCTGCGTAGTAATGCTGCCGCCAATAGGCTGAGGGTATACAGTCGCTGTTGGCCATCTACGACGTCGCGCGCTTGGTTAGAGTGCCCTCGGTCGTAGTGCACCACCACAGTTCCTAGGCGGTATGCACTCTTGTCGCGCTCGCGGTGGTAAAGGATATCATCGATAAGCTGATTTACTTGTCTGGTCGACCATTTATACGGGCGTTGATAGGGAGGAATTCTTAACCGCTCCTGGGAAAAAAGGAGTGTCTGCAGATTACTGATCTTTTTATGCATCAATGGTGGTTCACAAGCGTAATAAGGTTGCAGTAATGGCGTCGCGAAGCTTCGGGTCCACGTTTACTTCTTCGGCGAAGGTGGGCCACTGGTTAACGGTCTCGCTGATTTGCGTAATGATACTTTGGGCTTTATCGCCTGCGCTTCTCGACCGAATGGAGCGTCCGATAGTGAGCAAGTCATCGCGGGAAATACCCTGCCGCTTGCCGTTTACACTCAACGCGTGCTGGCTTACCCAGGGGCTACCGGGGCGGTAGGCGTGGCACACGTCGTAGGCAGGGGCTAATTCCCACGCGTGGCCTTGTCTCAGCCGAAAGGCGAAGTTCTTCGTGTGATCGTCACAGTTGCGCGCCATCACATTAAAGACCATCCGCCGGAACATCTGCTCCGCTTCGGGATAGGTAAGCGTAAGCTCCCGCATCGTTTGAAACAACTGCTCGTAGCTAAAGCTAGTCACGGCATTGTAGTCGAAGTGCTTGGTGGCGCACAGGGTCTGCACGTGGTGCTTGGTGCTGCCGCCTTCCCGGTCGAAGCGCTTGGTCATAAAATGCGCCCGGCCATTCTCTTCCAGCAGGCGGGAGGGCATCATCTCAATGCCACAGGCGCGGGCCATGTTGTAGTAGGCCATCTCCACCCGCCCGTAGCCGTGGGTAGCTCCCAGCTGCACATCACTCACGCCGTCGAGTTTGAGCAGCCAGTGTTCAAAACCCTGGGGCGCTTTGGTTTGCCCGGACTTTACCTCGCCCGTTTTTTCGTTGTAGGCAATCACCGCTTTGGGCCGAGCGCCCCCGGCGGAAGTACCGATTTTCAGGATTTCCATCAAGGCCTTTTCCTCGCCCTGATTCATGTGGGCCAGAAACTCCTGTTTAGCGGCAAGCATCTTTTGCGCCACCGTTACCAAGCTGTCGATTTCGACGGAAAACGTATTCTTGTTTTCCTTTAGCGAGGTAGGCTCAAATTCCAGTGCCCCCATGCCCCGTTGGCCGATAAAGCAGAGCATCTCCACCGGATTCATGCTATCCGTTGGGCGGCCCTGCTGTGCTAGCCACAGATTGATGAGCTCATGGCCGTAGCGGTCGGGCAGCACATCAGCGAGCAGCCCGGGTAAGCCCTTAAAGGCATCAAGTCCGCTATCAGGTTTCTGGCGTAGTTCAGGGAAGGAGAAAATGGTCTGCGACGAGGTAATGGGCATCTTGAGCGGCGCCAGATCCACCCCTCGTCTTTTAAAGGTTGGATCGTACTCAAAGGTGGCGAGACCGGTCGCTTCGTCCCAGATAACGGCCCCCACGAACTCTCCCCAAATATGGATTCTAGCTGCTTGCATCGTTACCAATCGGTGTTGCGTTTCTTGCCCTGCGGCGCTTTACTGCCTGTGTCGCTTGGCCTTGCTCTAATGCGCTTGGTTTGTTCTAGCTTGGCAATGGCTAGCGGGCTGATTAGTGTGGGGACCGTGAACGCCTCCATGGTATAGAGCAAATCGAGCACCCGCAGTACCTGAATCAGAGTGGCAACGGTGACCGTTTGTCCCCGCTCCAATAAACTCAGGGTTGATCGACTGATACCGGCAGCGTGAGCAATGGCCTCTTGCGATTTGTTGCGGGCCAGTCGGTGGTGCTTCACAAAGGCCCCAATGTGTGCTGCCAAAGCATCATCACTCATGGCTGACCATTTATTGTAGGATATATCAGTCATAAGAGCCGGAAAGGGGTAGTTTTTGGATGGCTTATCATGCAAGATATATTTATTAGTGATGTATTGTAATAATGATTGATAAATCATGCAACAAAGATTAAATATAGACTTAATGCATGAAATGTCGGTCGAAAACACATACGATTGTACAGGAGTCAGATTAGAAGAGGAAGTACCTGTCTTCTGACAAGGGAATGGTTGGGAAGCCATGTCAAGGAGTGCAGGTAGCGAAGCTGTGGCCAGAACACTGGAACTAGAGAGATTTCGGGCGTATCCCAGTCAACTCTGCTGGGTACCCCTCCGCAAATGGGCTCGCAATAGGCTCATAAAGAACTCTCGGAGCTGGTTTGCTGTGAGTAGGAAGAAGCTGTAAAAACAAACGGGAGCTCTCCAGTACTTGCCTATTCTACAACTTAGTGATGACACTCTGCTGCGCCAAGAGAGTCGTCGGTAGTAGGCTGGGCCCCTAAGGCTAAAAAGTAGTACCGATTTATGGGCTCACCCCCTACCGGCACGTGGTCGTAATCCTTGAATTCAAGCCAGATTCGTTATTTTTTGAGCAACTGAATTGGCTCATTATTGGCTCATGCGGTAGCGTTTCATCTACCTAAGGTTTGATACGACCAAGTAGCAGAGTTCAACAATAGACTTACTTACGAGCGTGAACAGCCCTACAAGTACCAGTAGGGCCGGGGTTTGATCACCGGAAGGATTGTTGGCTCAATGCAAGAGTGCTACCGGTATTGCTCTTATTGGCTAGCTTTGCCGCCCTAAGCAGTTATCGCCGTAGCGCATGCAGGCCTTAAAACTTACCGATTTGCATCGTCGCCTCCGGTTAGCACCCAGCCCTACCAACCGGCTGGGCGGGGTGCACCGGCAGCCGCTGCCCATTCAGCAGCGCCCCGCGCTCTTTGTAGGCTCCCTCGCCTAACGTCCCCATTTGTTAGTTATCGGAACCTGTGGCCAGGACTGACAAGTAAGTATGAGCAGTCCTTATTGGTCTCGATAGGGTGACGATAGAAGCAGCTATCGAATAGGAATGTTGATTATCAATTTGCAAATTGCAAACCAAAAATCAGCTGACCGTAATGCGACAACATAATGGCATGCGCCCGCAGGATGTAGTCGTTCTGCTGAAGGTGCTGTTGCTGGAGGATACCATCTGGCAAGGCAAGGACTTGGCCACTGCCTTGTTCTTAAGCCCCACCGAAATATCGTTTAGCCTGAAGCGGTGCCAATACGCCCGGCTGCTGGAGGGCGCTGACCGGCGCGTGGCTCGGCGAACCTTTCTGGAGTTTCTACTCTACGGTTTACCGGTGGTGTTTCCCACGCAGCCGGGCGCCCAGGTACGGGGCCTCCCCACTGCCCACAGCGCCGCCCCGTTGCGGGAGCAGCTGGTAGCCGAGCAGCTGTACGTGTGGCCCGACGCAGAAAGCGACTGCTGGGGTAGCGCCATCGAGCCCTTGTACCCGCGCGTGCCGCAAGCGGCCAAAGCCGATACGCGCCTCTATGAGCTGCTGGCGTTGGTTGACGCGGTGCGGGTGGGCCGCCCCCGGGAGCGAAAACTGGCTGGGAATTTATTGAAAGCCTTTCTGTTGCCGGCTCATGTCTAATACGGCCAACCTGGCCGCGCTGCAGGCCGTGGCCCGGGCGCTGGGCCCCTTGCGGGAACGGGTCGTTTTCGTCGGCGGCAGCACCGCCGGTCTGTACAGCACTGCCGCCCGCGCCGCCGAGTCCCGCCCGACCATGGATGTGGATTGTATTATTGAGGTCATGCCCCGCATGGCCTACTACGTGCTGGAGGAAGAGCTACGGGCCCTCGGGTTTCGGCATGACCAGGAGTCAAATGTCATTTGCCGCTGGCGGGTCGCGGGGCTGGTGGTCGATGTAATGCCGGTCGGGGAAGACAATATCCTGGGGTTCTCGAATCCGTGGTATCCCGAAGGCTTTGCCCACGCTATTCCTTACGTGCTGCCCGACGAAACCACGATCCAGATTATGCCAGCGGTGTATTTTATCGCCACGAAGCTGGCGGCACTGCGCAGCCGCGGCATGAGCGACATCCGCCTGAGCAGTGATCTGGAGGACATCGTGTACGTGCTGGATAATCGCCCGGCACTGGGTGCAGAGGTAGCAGCCGCATCGCCTGCCGTACGCGCCTACATCGCTGCGGAAGTCAGCCGACTGCTGCTGCATCCGGAATTGCGCGAAGCTATCGATTGTCAACTACCGTACGGGTCTGGTGACGAACGAAAGTTTATTATCGAGCGGCGGCTTCAGACCCTGACCTCCGTTGGGCAGTAGTGAACAAGTAAATGAACCTGAGGGAATGTTCCTCGGCATATAGTTAGTCCTGCTCGTGGGTGTGCAGAGTCATTGGATGTGCCATTGCGCGCGGTTAGGTAAGGCCTGCTCGGATAAACCAAGCTTATAAGTGGATAAGGGATTCAGGCTGGCTTTCAGCTTGGTAGCCAGCGTGACTTCACCCATCCCTTCCAGCAGAGCTCCCAGCAGAGCGCGTGTGGCCGGGTTGTAGTCCTGTGCCAGGCGAACCAAGGCGGCCTGCTCAAGTGATGGCAGTTGCTTTATCTGCTCGCGCAGGCGGAGCAGGGCCGCGGCCGGCGAGGTATCGGGCAGGCGCTTAATCTGCCGCAGGGCGTCGAGCAATTGGCAGAGCGGAACCTCCTCTGGCTGCACATCGGCCCGGCTGCGCACGAAGCGCACGCGCACGTTGCCGACTTTCTTCGGCCGCCCCGGCCGGGAGGTGGCAATCAGAATTTCCTGGGGCACCTGCGTGGTCAGCCTCAGACGGTTGAAGGCCGCTACGCCGGTGGGGTAGCCCCGCAGCTTTTTGCTGGAGGTTTGCAGCAGCACCTGCAACACCTGCTGCTCGGAAACCGGTACCGGGCCGAACCGGCTCTGCAGGGGGAGGCGGTACGTGCCTTTGGTGACCTGCTGCACCACGCCTTCCTGGCGCAGCCGGCTCAGGTTCACGGCCACCGTGCCCGGCGCGATGTCCAGGCTGGCAAAGTCCTGGTAGCGCACGAGGGCACCCGGCTCCAGCTGTTGCAAGCGGTTGATGATTTTCTGGCGGGCGGTCGTGGATTTGGTCACTTTTTCCATCTGCATGGGGCTGATAAAGATATACTAATTGTAAAGTTTTTTACTGCAAAACATTACAAAGCACACGTTGTATTCCGGTGAGTAGCAGACTCAGGTAGTACTACGCAAAAAACCGAAACACCCGCCTGCTACCTTGTTAAAGACAACGGGAGGGTGTTTGCGAAGTGCCACACGGCGTGGAGATGCTAATGGTTGTGAGGGGCGTAGCGGTCCTGTTAAGGCTACCGGAAGCCGCGGGCGCGGAGCAGGTCGCGGTTGGACAGCTTGAGCTTAACATTACGTCCGCCCCCCTTTTCGTACACCTCGATAACCAGGTTTTTCTGGTCAGGAATGGTGAACTTCCTGAACACGAATACCTGCTGGAGCTTGCCGGCGGCTTCAATCTTTTTCAGGTTACCGTTATAGACGTAGGTGGGCGTCAGTTCAATGGCCTGCTCGGCCGTGCGCTTGGCCACCTTCTTATCCTGGATGTAGAACTTGACGAAATCCACGTCATACGTCACATTGGAGCGATTGCGCAGGTGCAGCGGGAAAAACAGGGTTTCCTGCTGGTAGCCCACGCTGCCCGCGCGCACGCTGAGCTGGTCTTTCGTGTCGCTGGCCGCCGAGCCGCCGCGTGCCAGCGCCTGCTTGGAATAGGCATCCAGGTTGCCCTGCGGAATGGGCGTGTTCGACAGGATGGCCTCGCTGCCACTGCTGGCCCGGGCAGTGGCGCTGGTCATCGTGCTCAGGTCCAGGCTCAGCACCTTGGGGTCGTGCTGGTAGTTGACAACGAACATGTACAGCTTGCCACCGGAGGTCAGCACGGTCATGTTGGTTTCGGTCAGGCGGTTGCTGGCCGCTTTCACGCGCACGATGTTGTCGGCACCCGTGGCCTTGGCGGCCAGAATGCCCGAGTTACCCAGATCGACGTAGGTGACCGGGTAGGGAAACACGAGGTGCGTGGTTTTCTGGTCCGAGACGTAGAGGGGGAGTACGGGCAGCCTGGCCGGGCCCGCGCTGGGCGCGCCCAGGTCCAGCCCCAACTGACGCGGGTTGCGCTGGTAGCCCACCACGAAGGAGTAAAGCTTGCCGCTGGCCGTGAGCACGGTCATGTTGGTTTCGCTGAAGCCGCTGCCAGCCGCCTTAACCCGCACGATGTTTTCCGAGCCCGTGGCCTTGGCCGCAATCAATCCGGAACTGCCCAAATCAACATACGTGACCGGGGACGGGAAAACCAGGTGGGTGGTTTTTTGCTCCGACACGAACAGCGGATACGTCGCGAGCTTCGCCGGCGCCGGCGCTACGGGCCGGGTGCTGGCCAGCGTCGTGGATTGAGCGAGGGTGGGCGCCACGGCCAGGCTGAGGGGCAGGGTGCAGAGGGCAAGGGCGATTCTCATAGTAGCTTATTTATCAATCTTCAACATGACCTGGTAGCCGGCTTTCAGGCGCACTTTGACCAGGCGGATTTTCTTCTGGCCGAGGCCCTTGACGGCAGTAACCGCGACGCCGGCCGCGGCCAGGGTGGGATCGGCGCTCATGGTCATGGCGTCGGCGGCGTTCAGGCCATCGGCGCCGGCCTGCTTGGCCGCGTCCCGGGTGATGGCGCCCGGAATGTGCAGGCCTTCCAGCCCGTCCACGTCGTAGACTTCGAGGGCCACCGGAAAGACCCGGTTACCGGTTTTCAGCGTTTCGATGCTGATGTTCAGCCGCTCCCCGGCCAGGCTGCACTTGCCGTAGATGAAGGTGTTGGCCGATAGGGTGCGACCATTGACCACGGCCGATTCCGTCAGGCGCATTTTCACCAGTGAGCCGCTGACCACTTCCTGCGATTCGTGAATGACGGCCGGCAGGGTGTTGGCATCTTCGGTAGCCGCATGGCCGTCATCCAAACCGGTAAACGAGGCCGTGCGCCGTCTGCCCGCGCCGCCCCCACCCAACCGGGAAACGACGGCATCCTCATCGACCACGTTAGCCCGGGTGCGGGCTTTTTTCCTGGCTTTGGCCACCACCGGCGCGGCCGGGCGGGCTACCCCTCCCCCACCGCTGTTGCTTTGCGCCAGCAGCTGGGCCATCTGCAGCTGAGCATCCTTCTCGGCCAGCTCCCGCTCGTGCTGGCTGCGCATCAGCTCCAGCTGCTCCTGGGGCGTGAGGGCGCCGGGCGCTGCCGTCGGGGCTGCTGCAGTGCCGGGCGCAGTCCCACCGTTCAACTGGGCCTGCTGGGCGGCAATGAGCTGCTGCTGGGCTGCCACCACGGACTTGTCCACCGACCCGTTGGGCCCGGGCTTGCCGTCGGCACCGATGGAGTAGGACAGGCCCGAGCCGGCCGCCGTATCGAGGCGGGCGTCGACCAGGCCCCGGTTGCGCAGGGTATCCACCGGGCTGGCGTAGGCTTCGAGCTTGCTGGCGGTGATGGAGCCTTTTTCGGCCGTGGGCAGGGTGGTGTTAAAGCCGGACGGTACGTTCTGGGCCTCGGCGGGCGCGCCCTGCCCGCCGCCGCCCAGGTAGAACATAACGGCCAGGAAGGGGACGCCCACCACCGGCAGGAAGGTGGCCATCTTGCGGGTGCGCAGAAAGTGCGCGTCATGCGGTTTGGTTTCCATCGGGTAGGGCTTAGCGGGGCTGGGTGCTGAGGTCTTCGTTGCGCAAAACCCGCCAGTTCTCCATCAGGAAGCCGTGCGGGTTGTTCTCCGAGCGCGTCACGTCGCGCAGGGAGCATTCCGAGAGGAAGTTGCGGGTGGTCACCGAAGTGGCCCGGATGACCCGCTGGTGCCCGTAGCACCGCGCCACCAGGGGGCGCGCGTTGGTTATCACCACGCTGTCCACGCTCATTTCCAGGCTGATGTTGGCGGCAATCAGGTCGTTGTAGAAGCCCTTCTCCTTGAAGTTCTCGTACTGCCGCTTCGCGGAGTTATCGGCCAGGTACAGCGCCTTGTTCACGTTGCTGTCAATGGCCTTCTGGTCGGGGTCCAGGGTGAAAAACAGCTCGTGGAAGCGCGTGACGTGGGCGCGGGCCTCCACCGGCCGGTTGGCCCGCGCATCCCGGGCGCCGGCCGTGAGCAGCTGCCCGCCTTCCAGCACGTAGATGCGATTGGCGGCCGCGGTGGTGGTCTGAAACGCGAAGTAGGCAATGGTGCCGGCCAGCACCAGCACCGCCACAATGAAGAGCAAGGCCAGAGTCTTGACCTGCTGGAAGGCGGAATCAATAGTTTTCAGGGATGCGAACATGACTAGGGAGGGCTAGTGAGAGGATAGGGAGCGGGTCACTCAGCTTTTGCGGCTGAATCGTTCGCGCAAGGCCATGCCGGCCCGGTGGCCGAGCTCCTCACTGCGCGACATGTTTTGGGTGGTGGCCCAGCCGGCTGCGCCCTGAGCCACGCCCGCGCTGGTCCGAAGGCCGGCCCCGCTGGCTGCGCCCGCTATGGCGGCGGTGGTGGCCGTGGTGGTAGTGATAAACGAAGTGGCCGCTCCACCCACACCCGAGCCGTCAATCAGCATATCCGCCGCCTTGGGGACGCAGATGTACCCGACGATGGCCAGCACGAGCATACACAGGTAGGCAATGTCAGCCGACTCCACACTTCCGCCGGCGCTGAGCTGGCGGATGTTCTCATTGAGCATTGTTACTTGGACGTGGGCCAGTACCGCCGCATAAATGTTGGCTACCGGCACCCAGAGCGAAATCGTGAGGAAATAGCCGAACCACTTCAGGAGTCCCCCGCCAAAGCCCGGAATGATAGCAATGCCAAAGGCTAGCGGACCGGCGACGCTGAGCAACACCAACAGGAAAGTGGAAATGAGGCTAATGGCTAGCTTGGCGGCCAGTGCCCCCAACTCAAGAATAGATTTAGTCCACTCCCGGAAATTCTGGCCCACGCTGTACTGGACCTGATTGAACGCCAGACTGGCCTTGCGGCCCACGTCCAGCGCCCCAAGCTTGCCCAGCTCCTTTTCGTAGTCTTCGTTGATTTGCATGTCGGCTTTGGCTTTCGCATCGGCGGCCAGACGGTCGCGCTCTGCCGTGAGCCGGTTTACTTCCGCCAATTGCCCCATCCGGATAGCATCGGTGCCATGGGCTACGGACATGGTGATGCCGCGCAATGCACCGCACAGGGGCACGAACAGCAGGATGGCCAGACCGATAGCAAACGGCCGCAGCAGCGGAAACAGGTCGATAGGCTCGGCCCGGGCAATGTTGCCCCACACCTTGCTGCTGATGTATAACAGGGCTCCGATGCCCCCGATGGCCCGTCCCAGGTTGATGAACAGGGAGGTGAACGAGAGCATTTCGGTGTAAATGGCGTCGAGCTTCTGCTCGTACACGGCCATGTTCAAATCAATTGCGGTCGGGTCCATGCGGGCAGTGTTAGAAGCGGAGCGAGAGATTTACTTAGCTACTTGGGCATATTCCCCTTCCCCGGAAATCAGGAGGTGGTTTTTCTCACCCAGGTAGATGATGTCCATAGCTCCGAATCCGGTGTTGACGGTGAGCTTGTGATTGTCCTTGTCATAGGTGAGCGGGTATTCTTTTTTACCTTCCAGCAGCGTCAGATTATCTCCGCGCTCCTGGATAGTCATATGCGGCCGCTCGGGGCTATCTAATGATTGCCATTCACCCAGAAACTGGGCTGTTTCGCTGTTGGAGGAACACGAGGTGAGCAGCACCATTGTCAGGGCGGCAACTGCTGTGAGCAATTGATTTAGCTTGCTTTTCATCGGATCGAAAGTGGAAGTGAAAGGAAAGTGTACCCCCTAGCGGGCAGTCATAAAAGCATTTACCGCTTCCCGGTCCCGCACCTGCTGCGCCTGGTGCTGCGCGATGGCCCGACACTTGTTGCTGAAGTAATTCATCAAATCGTGCTGCTTGCTGATGCGGTCGGCGATGTTGTCGATAAACTCAATGCGCTCCGGGTCGGTCATCTTCGCCTTGTTCGCGCTGAGCACCCCGGCCAGCTCCCCAAGCAGGGCCACGTTTTCCTGCAGGATGGTTTGGTAGACTGTAGAGGCTTCGCTGAGCTGCGCGGGCGTGAGCCGCTGGGCCCGCAGCTCCGGAATGGCACCGGCGAACTGGTTAATCATTTCGCCCTGGTGCGTATAAATCTCCCGTACCCGGCGATAGTTGCGGACCCCAGCGCTGATTTGGAGCAGGCTGCTGTACCATTGGTCGTGCAGCTGCTGGGTCTTGTCGACGATGCCTTTAATCTGGCCGCTCACAGCTTTCATGTCGCCGGCCAGCTTCTTGCCCTGCCCCATCAGGGTAGTAGACACGCCCTGGTGGAAAATCTGCTTGCGTGAGCTTTGCTCGGCTACTGGAGCCGATATAACGGCCTGCGCGCAGGCTGGGCCCGCCAGCAGGGTCAGGACCAGGGTGAGCATTTTGGAAATTGCTTTCATAGAGGAGCAAGTCAGGGGTGAGTCGGCGGTTAGCGGGCGCTCATCAGCGCGTTGAGGGCCTGCGTATCCTGAGCCTTCTGCTCGGCTAAGTGCATCTGCACGTAGTTGCGCTGCGTGTAGTAGTTGATGAGGCTCAACTGGTCGGAAATCTTCGCGTCCAGCTTGTCGATGAAGCGCATCCGTTCGGCATCCGTCATCTTGAGCATGGCCGGGCTGACGATGGTTTGCAGGTCCGAAACGGTGTTGGCGCCCTCCGTCAGCATTTTCGAGTACACGCTGGTCATAGTGGAAAGCTGCTCCGGCTGCACAAAGGGTGACTGCCGCAGGGTTTCAATGGCCGTAGCATAGGTCTGGATGATTTGGCCCTGCTTCTCAAACACGGACTGCACGCGCCGATACGTGCGCACAGTCGTGCTGACCTGCTGCAGGCCGTCGTACCAGGTCTTGGCCAGCTGCAGGTTTTTCTCCGAGAATACCTTGGTTAGCTCCTGCTCCTTCACGCCGGCCTTTACCAGTACGTTAGCGGCTTTGGACAGTCCCTTCATGGTATTTTGCAGGCCGGTCTGGACGCCGGACTGTACTTCCAGCACCGGGGCCGTTACCACGAGTTGAGCAGAGGCCTTTGTGGCACCGAAAGAGAGGATGGCTAGGCCCAGGATGGTGACTTTCGCTTTCATCGTTTTTTCCCTTTTGTTGATGGTGAAGCCCCCTACCCTTCGCGCAGCTCGGCCGCGAAGAGCTTGATGGCCGTGGGCATGTCGCCGGTCTGGCGCAGCTTCTCGAACAGCCGCACTTTCTCGGTTTCCTCGGTGGTGTAGGTCACGTATTCTTCCTTCGACACCTCGATGGCGTACACCTTCGACACGACCCCGCCCAGCGAGATGAACACCTCGGTGTAGCGGCCGCGCGCGGGCTGGTTGTCGCGGTTGATGCTCAGCACCAGGTCTTTTTCCTTGGGCGTGAGCGAGAGCAGGGCCTGAATCTCCTCGAAGCGGTTGATGAACTTGCGCTGGTCGAGCAGAATCTTGCAGTCCGAGTTGTTGATGATGGCGTCCTTGACAATCTCGTTGCCGATGATGTCGTCGATTTCCTGCGTGACCACGATGGCCTCGCCGAAGAACTTGCGCACCGTCTTAAAGAGGTACTTGATGTAGGCGGCCATGCCGGGCGTGGTTAGCGCCTTCCAGGCCTCCTCAATCAGAATCATCTTCCGTACCCCCTTGAGCTTGCGCATCTTGGAGATGAAGGTTTCCATGATAATGAGCGTGACCACCGGAAACAGGATGGGGTGGTCCTTGATGTTATCGAGCTCGAAGACGATGAACGGGGCCTGCACCAGGTCCAGCTCCTTATCGGAGTTGAGCAGGTAATCGTACTCGCCGCCCCGGTAGTAGGGCCCGAGCACGTAGAGGAAGTTGTCGATGTCGAAGTCCTTCTCGCGCACCTTCTCCTCCTCCAGCACCCTGCGGTAGGTGCCCTTCACAAACTCGTAGAACGTGTTGAAGCTGGGCTGAATAGCCGGGTTGGCTTCAAGCATCACGTAATACAGGCTCACGGCCGTGGAGAGCGACACGTACTCGGACTGACTGACCGCTTCGTCGTCTTTCTTCCAGAGCGCCTGCAGCAGCGTTTTGATGCTTTCCTTCTTCTCCACGTCGAGCTTGCCCGAAATCAGGAAGGGGTTGAAGGCAATGGGGGCATCCTCCTCGTAGGTGAAGTACACCCCGCCCACCAGCTCGCAGAGGCCTTTGTAGGAGTTGCCGGTATCCACCAGCAGCACGTGGGCGCCCTGCTCGTAGTACTGGCGCACCATGTGGTTGGTGAAAAACGACTTGCCCGAGCCCGAGGGACCCAGCACAAACTTGTTGCGGTTGAAGATGACCTGCCGCTTCATCGGCTCGTCGGAGATGTCCACCAGCACGGGCTTGCCGGTGAGGCGGTCGGAGAGCTTGATGCCCTTGGTGGCGCCGGTGGAGCGGTAGTTGGTTTCCGAAGCCCAGAAGCAGACGGCTTGCTCAATGAAAGTGTAGAAGGTTTCCTCCGCGGGAAAGTCGCCGGCATTGCCCGGAATGCCGCCCCAGTAGAGCGCGGCAATGTCCACGGTGTTCTGCCGGGGCTTGCAGTTCATCTGGTTGAAGGCAGCATTGACCAGCTTGCGCACCTCCGTCAGTTCCTCCTCGCTCCTACCCCAGGTCAGCACGTTGCAATGCACCCGCACCGGGCGGCGCTTGTGGGTTAGTAGCTCGTTGAGAAAGGCGTGGTAGTACTCCACGTTGATGGCGTTCTGCCGGGAGTAGAGCGAGAGGGAGGTGAGCCGGTCCTTCTTCTGCTCGAAGGTTTTCACCGTTTTCTGGGTGTTATCCAGAAACACGTACTGGTTCAGGATGTGACTGGTACCCAGCAGCAGCCCCAGCGGTGCGGCAAACGAGATGGGAAAATCCGAGTACTCGGTGCTGTAGGCCTCGTAGCGGATGTCGGTTTCCACCGCGGTGGGCAGGTCATCGAGGTTGGCCACCGAGAACATCTGGCAGAACTCCTGCCCTACCTTCAGCCCATTGGTCAAATCCAGGTCCACCTGCAGGGCCTGGTCGGAGAGGTCCAGCGAGAGGTACTTTTCCAGCAGCCCGGCCTTTTCCTGGGTGCCGGCCAGCTCATCGGAGGTAAGCCGGTGCGAGCGGATAAAGGGGGCGTTGGTAGGCCCCACCCCTTCCAGCGTGCGCACGAACTGGCCCACGCTGTCCAGGAAGCTTTCCAGCACCTTCGTGTCGAGCATGTCCTTGGGCACGATGTGGCGGCGGGCCAGCAGCCCCGAGGTGCTGCCCCAGTTGGGCCGCTCCGACGAGGTTTTGGTGATGTAGAGGTAGCAGAAGTGGTTCAGGAACGGACGCTCGTTGAAGTGCCGCTCGTAGGCAGCGGAAAGCAGCGTGCGCTCGGCCTCGAAGCCCGGGGCGTACTTGTCTTCCACGTACCAGTCCTGCTTGTGCACCACGCAGTGGTCGGGCAGCAGGCGCACAGCCTTCACAAAAGCCGCCTGCAGCTGGGCGTAGTCCTCGCGCGAGAGGGTGAAGATTTCCGGCAGCTCCAGGCGGAACGCCACCGTCACGTCCGCGTTTTTCGAGACGAGGCAGTCCTTTTCCACCTTGTAGATGGGCTGCTTGGATTCCAGGGAAACGGAGGGCAGAACCTTATTGCTCATGGGCAGGGGGAAAAGCACTCGCACCGGCCGCTACGCGCGGCCGGGCGGGTCCTGGTTGAGGCGTTGGAAAAGGCGGCTGTGCCGGTTGGTGATGTAGCGGGGCGCGGCGCGGCGGGCGGCAGCTTTCATCAGCCCATGCTCGCCGAAGCGGCGGTTTAGGGCGAAAACCCCGGCCCACATGCCGCCCCCGGCCAAAAAGGTGAGCAGCACGGTGGGTACCAGCGGCACGCCCGCCAGGTAGCAGGTCACGAACAGGGCAAACACCAGCCCGGTGCCGGCCACCAAAAAGTAGATGTTGCTGCCCACCAGCCCCTTGAATTCGACGGGTTTGTTGATGCCCCGGTTCAGGTCGTAGACGGGCATGTCCTAGGGGCTTACAGGAAGAAGGAGCGCACCACCGTGGCCACGATGACCAAGAAAATCATCGAGCCAAACCACGACACGGCCGTTTTCTGGGTGTCCTGGTCGCCGGAGTTCCATTTGCTGTACACCTTGATGGCGCCGACCAGGCCCAGCACCGCCCCAATGGCGTACATGAGCTTGGTGAGCGGGTCGAAGTAACTGGTGACCTGGGTAGTAGCATCCTGGATACCGGCCGTGCCGTTGCCGCCCCCGGTCTGGGCATAGAGCAGGTGCGAGCTAAGGAGCAGGGCCAGGATGGCCAGCGAGGTACTAAAACGCTTCTGGTTCATACGAAGGGGAAAGAATGAGACGTAAGGGATGGGCGGGCCGGGCACTACAACTCGTCGGCGCCGAAGAGGGCCGCCAGCTCGGCTTGATACTCTTCCAGGTGCTGGGCCATTTGCCCGGCTAGGCAGCTGCCCTGCAGGCCGGCCGGAGCGGGCGGGTTCTGCCCCGCCTGCAGCAGGGCGATGTACTCGCTGACTGATTCGGCGGCCACCAGCTGCGGCGCGGGCCCGGCGGTGAGGATGTCCAGCGGGGATGCGACCGGCTCCTCGAATGAAGCCAGCGGCTCGTAGCCCTCCGGCAGCCGCTGCTGAAGTGCAGGCTCGGCGTCAAGGAGTTCGTCAGGTTGGTGGTCAGCGGCTGCCGGTGGGTTCACCTCGGCATTGGCCTCGCGCCGCACCAGCTCGGCCAGGCGCTCATCGGCCTGGTCGGGAGCTTCAGTCCGGGTCTGGTCCTGCGCCGCGGCCTGTTCTTCGGCTGAGGCCACAGCAGCATCCAGCGGCGTGCTGTCGTCGGCGCTCTGGTCCTGGCCGGTGGCCGTGGCGGTGGAGGCCGGCAACTGGCCTTCCATTACCGATTCGGTGGCGGGGGGTAGGTTCTCAGCGGCACCTTCCTCCGCGGCCGGGGCTTGCGGAGCTGCTGCGGTTGCCGCCGGCTGGGTCGGCGCAAAGGCCGATGTCGGTCGCACCAGGGCGGGCGGAGCCGCTACGGTGGCCAGGGGGCGGCTCGCGCCGAGCTTACTGTTCGTAAGCAGTGAGGCAAGTTCGGTGCGGTAGTAGAGCAGTCCGACCACCAGATAGTAGAGCAGAACCACGACCAGCATAAACAGGCCAAACTGGCTCCAGGAATAAGCGCTGAGCATCGGCAGCAAATAAGCGTGGCACCCCGGGTCGGCCGACCCGAGCGTGGACGTGCCAAACCCGCAGGTTTGACTTGTGCAAACCTATCCGGCCCCGAAACCCGATTAGTAGAAAGTTGACGAACGGTTAAAATCGGATGGTGAGGTGCACCGACTCTACACGAGTGGATGACCTTTCCTGGCCGTTTTCGCGCCGAATAGCCTTCCTCCGGCTGCTTCCTGAGAACCTGACCATTCCCGGAACCGGGTCTTGGGCGGACCTATGGGCTACAATTTGTGCTAGACTAACCGGAATATGGGCAACGCCTGCCGATACCCCCCTATCGACCTTTGCATACTACCGCCTGCCAGCGAACAGGCAGATTATCCTCGTACAGAAAGTAACCGAATGAATGAACAAGTCAACGCTTTCGAGCCACCGGCCGCAAGTGTAAACCAGGCCGTGGTGTCCATCAGCCCAATCAGGCTGGCTGCCCCAGGGCGGGGCCAACAGCTAACGGTTCGGGTGTCATCCCCGCCACCGGTAGTAACTTGCCCGTTATCCTGTTTTCCCACGGCAATGGTTCCTCGGCCGACGCTTACGGTCCGCTCGTGCACGGCTGGGCCGCGCAGGGTTTTGTCGTGATTCAGCCCACCCACCTGGATTCACGGACACTCGGCCTGGCCTCCACCGACCCGCGCCGGTCCCTGCTCTGGCGGTTGCGGGCAGAAGACCTGCTGGGCATTCTCGACCAGCTCGACCAGGTGATGGCGGCCGTACCGCATCTGCAGGGGCGGCTCGATCCGCAGCGCATTGCCGTGGCAGGGCATTCCTGGGGGGCGCAGACGGCTGGCATGCTGCTGGGCGCGCAACTGCCCGACCCCGTGAGCGGGCAGACGGTGAACCTGGCTGACGCCCGCATTCGGGCCGGTGTTCTGCTGGCGGCCCCCGGCCGTGGTGGGGCCGACCTGACTCCCGCCACGGCGGCACAATTTCCTTTTTTGCATCCTGACTTTGCCCCCATGACGACCCCCACTCTGGTGGTAGTAGGCGACCGGGACGTGTCGCGCATGACCACGCGGGGCTACGACTGGCGGGCCGATGCGTATGCCCTGAGTAGCGGGCCCGGCTGCCTGCTTACGCTATTCGGGGCCGAACACTCCCTGGGCGGCATTCCGGGCTATGAGTCGCGGGAGACAACCGATGAGCACCCGGCCCGGGTAGCCCTGCTGCAGCACCTGACCGGGGCCTACCTGCGCAGCGCCCTATACCCCGAAGACCCGGCCTGGCCACGGGCCTGCGCCGCCCTGCACGCAGAAGCCGAGCCGCTGGGCCGGGTAGACTGCCGATAAGGCGGAATGGGCTCAGGGGCCAATGCCCCCCCCTGATGCGGCCCCAACTGCCATTCCGTTGGCGCAGGCCGATGCCGGATAGCACCGGTGGATTTTTTCTTTTCTCTCTTTGATTTTTTATGACAACCCATCAACTGCCCGCCCCCACATTTCTGCTGGGTGGCGACCTTCCCCTCAACCGTCTTGGCTACGGAGCCATGCGCATCACCGGACCCGGTCTCTGGGGTCCGCCTGTCGACCGGGCTGCCGTGCTGGCCCTGCTGCGCCAGGTAGTGGAACTAGGTGTCAACTTCATTGACACGGCCGATATGTACGGGCCTTTTGTGTCGGAGGAGTTGATTGCGGAGGCCCTGCACCCCTACCCGCCCGGGTTGGTTATCGGTACCAAGGGCGGCGTGGTCACCTTCATGCCCGGCCGAGAGGGTACCCTGCTTGATGGTACTCCCCAGCACCTGCACGAGGCCCTGACCGGCAGTCTGCGTCGGCTGCGGCTGGAACGCCTCGACTTGTACCAGCTCCACCGCCTCGACCCCCGGGTGCCGGCGGAGCGCACGTTCAGCTTTCTGGCTGAGGCCCGTCGGCAGGGACTGATACGGCACGTTGGCTTGTCGGAAGTTTCCGTAGAGGATATCCAACTGGCCCAGCAACATTTTCCGGTGGCGTCGGTGCAGAACCGCTACAGCCTGTTCGACCGCTCGTCGGAACCCGTACTGGAATATTGCCGGGCCCAGGGCATTGCCTTTATTCCCTACTTTCCCATTGGCGGGGGACAAATGCCTTCCACGGGCGTCGCGGAGCAGGTAGCCGCCCGGCATCAGGTGACGGTGCGGCAGGTGGCGCTGAGCTGGCTACTGCACCACGCCCCGAACATTATACCCATTCCGGGTACGACCAGCCTAGTGCATCTGCGCGATAACCTGCGGGCCACGGGCCTACACCTGACTGCGCAGGATATGCACGAGTTGGATACGCTCCGGTAATTCCGGGGTTATTTCAGCGCGCCGCAGGAACATAAACCTAGTTCCGGAGGTGGTAGTTAAGTCAACACACGGGCTGCTTACGTCCTGTACCCACGTCTGATGAAGATTTCCGCCGCTGACCCGTTTACCGAGCTTGCCACTGTTGCCGACTTCACCCGGCACTACGGCTTTGCCACGCCCGCCCATCCTCAGATGGCTGTTATCGATTTGGCGCAGTATCCGCTCACCCAGTTTCCCGCCAGGCCGGCTCTGCGGCATCTCTACCTGATGCTACTGAAGCGCCACTTTCACGGCCAGCTTCCCTACGGGCAACAGGCCTACGACTACCAGCGGGGCGTGCTGGGGTTTTATGCGCCCGGCCAGCCCGTGCAGCTGTGCCCCGCCGAGGCGGCTGCGCCCCCGCAGGGCTGGTTGGTAGTGTTTCACCCCGATCTGCTACCCCGGTCGCCAGTGGGCATGGGCAGTTACCCGTTTTTCGCGTATCGTGTGCAGCAGGCGCTCTCGCTCACGACCAGTGAGGAAGCCCAGCTGCTGTACGCTGTGCAGGGGCTTCGTCAGGAAACGGAGCAGCCCACCGACGCGTTTAGCACGCCGCTGTTGCAGGCGCAGTTGGGCGTGGTGCTGCAATACGCCAGTCGATTCTACCACCGCCAGTTTCCGGTTCCGCCAGCCGGCGGCCCTGACCTGCTCAGCCGCTTTGAGGCGCTGCTGACCCGGTATCTGGAAAACCTGGGTGAGCAGCCGCTACCGACCGTGCAGCAGTTCGCGGAAGCCCTGCACGTATCGCCAGCTTACCTGGGCGACGTGATGCGCGTGCATACGGGGCAGAATGCGCAGCAATACCTGCATCAGGCGCTGCTCGAAAAAGCACGGGGCCTGCTGCTGAGCACGCGGCTCAGCGTCCGCGAAATAGCCTTTGCCCTGGGTTTTGAGAGCCCATCATACTTCAGCCGGCTGTTCAGGCAAAAAACCGGCTACTCCCCCGTGGCGTTTCGGCAGCGGGCCCGCGCCCAGTTTGCGGCTTGAGGCAGGGTGGTGCATGGCCTGCCGGGACATCGACGCACCAATCCAACCGTTACCCCAGCAAGTGAATGCGGTTCTTGAGTTCATCCTTGCAGGACCGGCTTACGGGCACGTACTCCGTGCCCAGCAGCACGCTGCTTTCCTCGTAGGCCTGCACGTGGTCCAGGTTGACGATGTGGGAGCGGTGGGTCTTCAGGAACTGGTCGGGCAGCTTTTGCTCCAGCTCCTTGAGGGTGGAGTCAAACACGAATCGCTCCCGCACCGTGTGCAGGCGCACGTAGTTCTGCAGGGCCTCGAAGTAGAGAATGTCGCCGAGCAGCACCTTCACGTGGCCCGAGCCCTTGCGCACGAACAGGTAGTCCTTGAACTTGGGGCAGCGCTCGGCGGGGCCCAGCACCTCTGTGCCGGCATCGGCCGGGTCCAGCACCGGTCCTACCGGCCCGGCCTGGTAGGCGTTGAACAGGGCCAGCTCAATCTGCACCCGCAGCGAGTCATCGGTGAAGGGCTTAACCAGAAAGCCGTAGGGCTGGGCCAGCTTGGCCCGGTTCAGGGTAGCCGAGTCGGAGCGGGCCGTCAGAAACACCACCGGCACGGCAAACTGCCGCCGCACGAGCAGCGCGGCCGCGATGCCGTCGCAGTCCCCGGCAATGTTGATGTCCATCAGCACCAGCTCCACGGGCTGGGTGGCCAGCACCTGCAGCGCCTCGTCGCTGCTTTCCACGGGCGGCAGGGGCACGTGGCCCAGCCGGAGTAGGGTGCGCTCAATCTCGGCGGCAATCAGCAGTTCGTCTTCCACGATGAGGATAGTGGCCATAGCATCGGTTTAGGGCCCGGTGAGCGGCCAACCTAGGTGCTGGCCACCACTACCCGGGTGCCCGTGGGTAGATTAGGAACAGTCGATACGCTGGCTTTTAACTGTCGAGCCAGCGTGTTAACCAACTCCAGCCCCAGCGAATGAGTTTCCTGGGTGCTGGTCGCCGCCGCCTCGTCTACGCTCGCTCCTGCCCCATCGTCCTGAACCGCAAGCCGAAAGCCGGCCTCACTTTTTTCCAGGATAACGGCCAGTTCACCCTGGTCGCGGCCCTGAAAGGCGTGCTTGTACGCGTTGGTCACCAACTCGTTGACGACCAGTCCCAGGGCACTGGCCTCCTTGGGATCCATCACCAGCGGCGCCAGGCGGCTGCTCACCTGAATGCGCTGCCGGGGCGTGGTAAGCGAGCGGTGCAGGGAATCCAGCAACTCGCTCAGGTACTCGTCCATGCGCACCTGCGAGAGATTGTCGGCCCGGTACAGGAACTCGTGCACCAGGGCCATGCTCTGGATACGGGCCCGGGAGCTGGCCAGGGCCTGCTGCAACACGGGATTTGGCAAAACACTACCCTGCCAGGCCAGCAGGCTGCTGACCAGCTGCAGGTTGTTTTTGACGCGGTGGTGGATTTCCTGCAGCAGCACCTCCTTCTCGACCACGGCTTGGCTGTTGGCCTCATTGGCCAGGGCCAGCAGGGCTTTCTGCCGCCGCAGCCGCCAGTAGAGGCCGCCGCCCACGCCGATGGTCGTGGCCAGGCCACCCAGCAGCAGCCAGAGCGAGTGCAGCTGGGCCCGCTGGCTACGCTGCTCGAACTCGGCCGCCTTCTTCTGCTCGGTGAGCAGCTGCACGTCGTAGCGCACCTGCAGCTGGGCCAGTTCCCGGGCCTTGTTCTCATTGAAAAGGGAGTCCCGCAGAGTTTGGGACCGGGCGTCGAACTCGTCGGCCCGGCGGGGGCGTTTCTGGTCGGCGTAGGCCCGGGCCAGACTGGATAGGGCGTCGGCCTCGTCATCGGGCATCCTACCCGCCCGGGCCAGGCGCAATGCCCGCTCGGCCATTTGCTGAGCCGTCCTGGGGCGGCCCTGCAGCCGGCGAACCCGCGCCAGGGCCAGGGCCGCGCGGGCAGCATCGGCCTCCTGGTCATAGCGCTGAAACACGCTCAGGGCACGTTGTAGCTCCACGGCGGCCGCCTGCAGACTGCGGCGCGAGACCGGCTGGCGTTCGGCGTAGATGGCCCCGCGCAGCTGATAGACCCGCCCCAGCCCCTGGCCGTCCGCGGCGTGGCGCAACTGCGGCAGTGCCCGTGACGCGTAGTACAGGGTAGAGTCGGGCTGGCGGAGTGCTAGGTGGGTGTCCGCCAGGTGGAGCAGCAAATTGCCCCGCTCCCCGGCTGCTACGGCCGCCGTGGCGGCCTGCTGCCGGTAGGCCTGACGCAGGTAGCGCAGGCCGGCGGCCCCGTCCTTGGTGGCTACGGCCACCAGCCCCATGGTCTGGATAAAGCGCCACTGCTCGCCGGGAAGATGGGCGCGGGTCAGCTCGACGCCCTGCTGACTGTAGCGCATGGCCGCCGCATAGTCAGCCGCCCGCTCGCAGTTTACCACCAGCTGGTACAGGGCGTCAGTTGCCCCTGACCAGTCTCGCCGGCGCCGGGCAAAGGTTACGGCCTGCTCTCCTACCCGGCGAGCTTCGGCCACATCCTGGGCAAATAGCCTGTCGCTTAAAGCCAGCAGCGCCTGCAAGCGCACGGAGTCCGGCAGCGGGGCGTGGCGCACCAAGGCCCGCAGCGAGTCGATAGTTTGCGGCGTCTTGGGTGCCCTATTGGAAGATGGTGTCCGGGTATTGGCCCAGGCGCCGGGGCTGACCAGTAGCAGGCCGAGCACGGCCCCGATAGCACCGCCCTTCACGCGGTAACGGATTTCGGGTAAGGTCTTAATGGAGAGAACAGTTGTGTAGACATAGCGGGTTGGTAGTTGAGCCCCCTCCCCTACCCCACCGCTAAGTGGAGTATTGGGAAAAGGCCAGAGCGGGAAACGGAACGGCCAGCTCAACCAGAGAAGGTGAGCCGGCCGCTATACGTGTGCAAACGTCCTGGGATACCAGTACGCCCTATTTTTTGGGTGCCATCATCTGGCGAATCTGCTTTTTCATTGCTTTCTGCAGCTGGGCCTCGTGCTCCTGACGAAAGCGATTCAGAATGTTATGAATGATATCCGGAGCCGACGCTCCCCCGCCCAGGATAAAGCCGAGCTGGGTGAAATACTGCTGGTGGTCGGCCGTGATGCGCAGGGTAGTCGTCTTCTTTTCCGCCGACGGCACAAACAGCTGCGCCAGGTCAAGCTCCCCTCCCCCTGCCATGACCGGCGCAGGGGTGGGTAGCTCATCATCGGTTTCTGCTTCGTCATCCTCTTCCGGGGCCCTAGCCGGAGCTGGGGAAGGCACTGGTGCGGGGACGGCCGCGCGGGGCTTCTCCCCTACCGGAACCGTTGCTGCGGGTTCTATTGCCTGAACGGGGGCCGCAGGTACGGCCGCCACCTCTGGGGCAGGTGCCGCCTTTTTTCCCGCGGGTTCCTTTGCTGCAGCTGGCCGTAGGGTTACGGCAACAGGAGGAGTAGCCGGCGCCGCAAGAGTTTCCGGAGCTGCAGGGGTGGGTGCTTGGGCAGGAGCTGGCGCGAGTGCCTCTGGCCGGGGCGCGTCGCCCATCAGGCTGAACGCGGCGACGCCCGAGGTCAGGGCCGCTAATTCACGCTGGCGCCGCTCGGCCGCGGCTTCTTTGGATTCGGGTGTTTTCTTGGCCATGGGAGCGGGCGTTAGTTAGCGTTGTCGTCGAGGGTTTCAAGGGCAGCGGGGGCGGGCTGCTCAAATTCCGTGGGCGTGAAGTTGATGGTTTTGCCCGAGGGGGTAACCGCGCCCTTGCCGAGCACTAACTCCAGAATCTCGGTAATGAGGCTGCCCAGGCCGAGTTTGCCCAGCTCCTTTTCCGGCATTGGAAACATGGTGGAGCGCTTGTCCTTGATGCTGACCAGCGACTCTACCCGGCTGTTGAGCAGCGGGTAGCCCTTTTCACGAAACAGCTCGGCGGTCTTCGTGTAAACCGTCCGTTTCTCCGCCTTGAGGAATTTGTTCCAGAAGGCGTAAAAGCCTGCCAGGTTGGATTCCGGGCGCTGCTCATGGGTGAAGTTGCCCAGGATGTGCATGTAGGACATCGTGGAGGCAATGGTGCCCATGTCCGGCTCCATAGGCAGGAAGATGTAGTCCACCCGCTCCAGCAGCTCGCTCAACCCCACGACGTTGACCGTACCGGGTGTATCCACCAGGATAAAATCGAACTCTTTCTCGGCCAGGGTGTCAATCGCCTCTACGGCCTTTTCCACGCTCGAGATGGCAATCGGGTACGGCGTTACCCCTTGCTTGATGAGCCGCTCCTGAAAAGCCACGTCGGATTGCAGAAGCTGCTGCTCGTGGTTGCGGTAGGCGTGCAGGGTGTTCTGCGGATAGTCGCAGTCAAGCATCGCCACTTTGTAACCGTAAAGGTAGCATAGCGCCGAGGCGACATGCGTGCCGATGGTGGATTTGCCAGCTCCACCCTTCTGAGTGGCAAAGGCAATTACCCGAGTATTCATCATTGGGTGAAGGGGTTTAAAAAGTTGGTAGGCGTTAGAGATGCTTCACTATATCTATGAAGCGATGCTTCTTTGCTTCAATACGTCATCGCCTCCTAAAAATACATGAAGCGTTGAAGTTGCGAAGCGATGAAGCAATGTATCGATGATTCACTGCTTTGTCAAATAAATGAGTTCTTGAAACAAAGAAGCGCTGCCTCAAAGATATACAGCTTCATTGAATTACCGAAGTGCAGAAACGAGATTTCATTGTAACATTGCTTCAATGTCTTGATGAAGCATTGAAGCATACACTATCAGAAGCATAGACTCATTGAAGCATATAATCAATGAATTGTTGATGCACTGAAGCATAAAAGCACATGCTATATGAAGCATAGATATAATGAAGCATTGAAGCAAAAAAAATAACTATTTATTTACGAAGTATTGAAGCGCTGAAGCATAGAAGCAATAATCATGATTAATTAAATTATACGCTGGCACCTGTTTGATGCTCTGAAGCATTGAAGCGCTGCTTCCTTGAAGTGTTATCACGGCATATAGTACTTAAGATGTGTTCATGGGCTTGAGCCCGCCGATACTGCACTTTGCTACACTCTTTTATGCTTCGTTGAAGCACTGAAACAATGAAGCTAAGAAGCATCAAAACCTTAATCCTAGCCCCGACCAACGTTCTCGTTCAATCCAGTCGTTCATCGATAAGCAAGCCATGTCATTGTCCGGACAAAATGCGCTTGCCCGTTTCAATGACACCGCCATATTCGCAGGCTCACAGGGCTTGGCTTGCTAACTTTAGCTGCTTAGATTTACGTAATAGGTTTGCAGCTGATTTTTGGTAGCCTATTCATCATCAAGTGTAGTAAACAGCTCATGGAAGAAGAAAAGCCAGACGAAACAACTACCGAGGCCGCGCGCACGCTGCGCATTGATGTACGGGTGAGTCCGGATGAGAAAAAGGAACTGCAAGAGCAAGCGCAGGCAGCCGGTTACAAAAAGGTATCAGCGTATTTGCGTGATGTTGGACGGGGCGCAGAGATAAAGGAAAGTGTGCCGCCGGACTTACGGCGGCAGTTGGTTAGCATTGGTACTAATCTTAATCAGATTGCCCGCCTGGCCCAGGCCGGAAAGTCGTTTAGCAACCACGAGGCGCAGCTGGTAGAGGCGCTTAAAATTATCAGAGGGTACTTGGTATGATTGCGAAAACCATCGCGGGTAGCGACTTTGAGGGTGCGCTAACGTACGGGGCTGGGCAGCGGCAGGGGAGGAGTAAGGAGCCAGGAGACGCGATCCTTTTAGTGGTATCCAATGTGATTCCCGGGAGCCCGAAAGAGATGGCGCAGGATATGCAGGCCGTGGCGGCGCGGAGTAAGCGCGTGCAGAAGCCCGTGTGGCATACGGTGCTGTCGTGGAAGGCCGGCGAGATCGTGAGCCAGGCGCAAAAGGTAGCGGCGGCCAAGCGCTACTGCGAGCTGATGGGAGCCCCGATTGACCGGCACCAGGTGGTGGTGTACGAGCACCGGGATAAGCAACACGCTCACGTGCACATCTACCTGAACCGGGTGCCGATTGACGGCGGCCCGGCGTTGCGCACGGATAATAATTTCTATCGTCAGCCAGCTGTCACGCGGCAGATAAGCCAGGAGCTGGGCATGGATCCGTTGCCCGAAAGGCGGCGTAGTTTGAAGGCACTAGACCCCACCAAAGAAGCGGCGCGGCAGCGGGTAAGCCAGGTGCTGGCGCAGCTGCTGCAGCAGCCGGATAGGGGAGGGGAGCAATGGCTGGCGTTGCAATTGCACCAGCTGGCCATTGAAATTCGCTACACCCACGACAAGGGCGGGGTGCTGCGCGGCGTCAGCTTTGCAACGGAAGGCGTGGCCCTGCGGGGCCAGGAAGTAGGTTACAAAGGCGCGCAGCTGCGGGAGGCCCTGGCCGCGCCCGTGAAGCCGGCCATGGAGCCGGCGGTTGAGCGGAAGGCCCGCCCCGAGGTATCAACCACGTTGCCTCAGCCGGCGCCGCCTGAACGGACGAAGCAAGCCCGCCGGAAGGGGCATAGGTAGTAGGCAGGGCAAGGGGTGTCAACATTCGTGTGGTGAGCGTGCACCTCACCGCTGACTTTCGGCCGCTCGTCAAGTAATCCGCGCCAGAGGTCAGGCAGGAAAGTAAGTTGCTTGATTCACCAAGTGGTTCAAGCGATGGAAGACGAAAAAGGATTACGGAAAATCATGGAGTTTATGCGCCTGCTGGCCATCGGCCTAGTGGCCGTAAACATCTACTACTACTGCTTCGGCTACTTCCGCGCTCTGGGCTGGACGACGGGCGTGGTGGAGCACCTGCTGGAAAGCTTTACGCGCAATACATTTCTGTTCAAAGCCAGCTGGGTGAGCAAGAGCCTGGCCGTGGTACTGCTGCTGCTCAGCTGCCTTGGCACGCGGGGGCGGGCTAGTCAGGAACTCAAAGGCCGGACGGTAGCCGGTTCCGCCGCGCTGGGGCTCCTGCTGCTATTCGGGTCGGATATGGTGCGCGGGCTGACGCTGGGGGCGGGGATGACGACGGTGCTTTACGCCGGACTGCTGACGGTTGGCTTTCTGCTCTTGTTGAGCGCCGGGGCGTGGCTGAGCCGGCTGTTCAACAACGACTTGCTGAAGGACATCTTCAACAAGGAAAACGAGAGCTTCCCGCAGGAGGAGCGGCTGATGGAAAACGACTACTCGGTGAATCTGCGCACCGAGTACTGGCTGCGCGGCAAGAAGCACCGCGGCTGGCTGAACGTGGTGAATCCGTTCCGGGCCACGATGGTACTGGGCACGCCCGGCTCGGGCAAGAGCTTTGCCATCATCAACGAGTTTATCCGGCAGCACTTAGCCAAGGGCTTCTGCATGTACATCTACGACTACAAGTTTGACGACCTGAGCCGCATCTGCTACAACACGCTGCTGCGCCACCAGGACAAGTTTGACCGGCCGGTGGGCTTCTACGTCATTAACTTCGATAACCCGCGCAAAAGCCACCGCTGCAACCCGCTGCTGCCCGAGTTGATGACCGACATCGTGGACGCCTACGAAAGCGCGTCGACTATCATGCTGAACCTGAACAAGAGCTGGATTCAGAAGCAGGGCGACTTTTTCGTAGAATCGCCCATCAACTTCGTGGCGGCCATCATCTGGTTTTTGAAGCTGTTCGAGAAGGGCAAGTACTGCACCTTCCCCCACGTCATCGAGTTTCTGAGCCGCGACTACGAGGAGATTTTCCCGGTGCTGGCCTCCTACCCGGAAATTGAGAACCTGGTCAAGCCGTTCGTGTCGGCGTTTCAGAAGGACGCCATCGAGCAGCTGGAAGGACAGATTGCCTCGGCCCGGATTCCGCTGAGCCGGCTGGCGTCGCCCCAGCTCTACTGGGTGATGTCGGGCAACGACTTTACGCTCGATATCAACAGCAACGAGGAGCCCAAGGTGTTGTGCGTGGGCAACAACCCCGAGCGGCAGGCCATCTACGGCGCCGCGCTAGGCCTCTACAACGCCCGGCTGGTGAAGCTGGTCAACCAGAAGGGCAAGCGCAAATCCTCGCTAATCATCGACGAGCTGCCCACCATCTACTTCAAGGGGCTGGATAACCTCATTGCCACGGCCCGCAGCAATAAGGTGAGCACCTGCCTGGGCTTCCAGGACTTCTCGCAGCTGGAGCGCGACTACGGGCAGAAGGAGGCCGAGGTCATCAAGAACACGGTGGGCAACGTGTTCAGTGGGCAGGTGTCGGGTAATAGCGGGAAATGGCTAAGCGAGCGGTTCGGCAAGATTCTGCAGCGGCGCCAGAGCCTGAGCATCAATATGCGTGAGACGAGCACCAGCCTTTCCACGCAGATGGACAGCATGATTCCAGCTAGTACCATTGCCAACCTCACCCAGGGTAATTTCGTGGGAGCGGTAGCCGACAACTTCGGCGAGGAAATCGACCAGAAGGTGTTTCACGCCCGCATCCAGGTAGACGTGAAGGCCGTAGCGGCGGAAGCCAGCGGCTACCAGCCCATCCCTGATATTACCAGCTTCATCAATCCGACTACGGGCAAGGACGAGGCCGAGGAGATGATTAAGGCCAACTTCAACCGGGTGAAAACGGACGTGAAAGAGCTATGCGCCCGCGAACTGACCCGCATCAAGCAGGACCCAGCATTGCGCCATCTGATTAAGGAAAAGGCCGAGCAGTAGGATCATTCATAGTGCGGTGGTGGGCCTGCCTGAGGATGCCGTTCGTGTACCCAGCCGGCACCTTACCCCCCAATTCCGACCACTCGTCAAGTTTCTGCTCCGCGCCTAGTGGTGGCTGATAGGTTTGCACAAGTCGAATTCCGGGCTGCCCGGCCCCGTGCTAAGCGGTCAGGGTGGCTTTTTCCTTCCTCTATTCCACTTTCCAATGGCTGAGCAAGATGACGAGATGACCCCAGCGTCGGTGCCCCAGATAAAGTCCGGCGACGCAAACGAATCTTTGACTACGGGGCAGGCGCAAACCCCGCCGCAACCCGTACCCCAGGCCGAGGAGGTGGCCCTACCTCCAGGCGTTGCGCCGGCCGGGGATAAAGCTCCTGCGGCGTTGACACCCGATGAGCAGCCGAGCAAGGCCCCGCAGGCGCAGACCACAGCGGTATGGGAGGGGCAGGAGGCCCCCACTGCCGACCCTGCTACCGATGCAATGGCTACAGCGCCCGTGGGCGAATTGCGCATCACCTGGCAGCAGAAGGGCGATGAGGTAGCCCCGTTGCTGGAAATGCGCGCTTACCTCGACCAACTGCGGGAAGCCGGCGTGGCCGTGGGAGCGCTGCAGTTCGAGCGTAACCCGGCGGGCAAACTCACGGGGGGCTTTGCGGTCAGCTACGACCCCGAATCCAACAAGCTGGGTCAGCTGGAGGCGACATTACAGGGCTTCCGGCAGATAGGGAATGGCGTGGGCGTGGTGGAAAAGCCGGAGCAGGCGGCCGCCCGCCGGCAGGAGGCGGGCTACGATGACGGCTACGAGCCCCCGCGCAGCAAGCAGGTGCGGCAGGCCTTCGGCGCCGGGCAGTGGGACGCACTGAGCGCCCAGCTCGCGGCCGTGCCCAAGCACGCGCTAACCGTTCCGGAGCAGGGGCAGCAGGCCGCAGCCGAGCAGCGCGTGCAGCAGCTGGCCCAGCAGCAGGGCAAAACCACCGAGCAGGTGCTGCGCGACGGGAAAAGCATTTTTGACATTGACACCAGCGGCAACCCGGCGTCAGCCTTTCTGAAGAACTTCTATGCCCATCTGAATGGCGGCCCCAAAACCCGGCAGCACCTGGAAGTGGACTATGAGCAAACCCGCCAGGATTTGCAGGCGCGCCTGCTTCGTAAGGCAGGGACTGCCCAGGCGGAAGTGATGCCCGACCAGGCGCCAGCTGCCCTAGGTGCCCACGCAGTGGCCGTCGCCGACGCCGGCAAGCCGGCTCCGGCCGAGGTGGTAGCCCCGCCGGCCCCCAGTGCCCCGCCATTCCAGGCCAGCGACGTGCCGCAGCAGGTGCTGGCTTCGCTGGGCCTGACCCTGCAAATGCTGGAGCAGAGCGGGCAGCTGGAAAAGCTGCTGAGCGGGCGGCAAACTGACTTGCTGGCCATGCAGGTGACGGGCCGGCCGGACCAGGACCCCATTGGGTTTGCGGGGAAGATGGTGCTGCACCGCGAAGCCGACGGCACGGCTACCCTGAAAATGGAGTTGCCTCAGGCCCGGCTGGTGATTCCCAATGAGATTGGAGGAATGCCCTTCACGCCCGAGCAGCGGCAACGACTGGAAGCCGAGGGCAACGCCGGCCTGCTGCGCGGCCTCAAGGACGAGCAGGGCCGCACCTACAACGGTTACGTAGCCGTGGACAAGGCCATGAACAAGGTGGTGATTCTGCCCGAGGACAAGGTGACGCTGCACGATACTATTGCCGGCGTCAAGCTCACGCCCGAGCAGAGCCACGACCTGCGCGAGGGCAAAGTCGTGGCCCTGGCCGGCATGGCCAGCGGCGACGGTGGCCGGCAATTCGACGGCACCGTGCAGGTAAATGCTGCTAAGGCCTGCATCGAGGTGCGCCCCGCCTCGCACGAGCTAATCCAGCGCCAGGCGCCGCAGGTGCAGCAAACGGTACCGGGTGCTACCAAGATGGTGGTGGCCACGCCGGCCAAGGAGCAAACGACGCAGGTGAAAACCCGGGGTCCGCGCCACTAAGCGGGCCAACTGCTTCCACGCCATCATCTATTCACCCCAAGCCCGGAAGCTCTTTTCCGGGCTTCTTTTTTCTGGGCTGCCCCCGGTCTAACCCATCCCCAAGCCATGGAACACGAGCTGACTTTTCAAAAAATCAAGGAGCAGGTGGAGTTGCCCGAACTGCTGAGTCATTTTGGCTACACCCTGAAAAAAGGCGAGCACCTGGGGCGGGGCAAGTGGCATGTATTCGAGGGCGACGATACCCTGGTCGTGTTTAAGGGCCGGGGCGGCGACTGGATGTATTTCAACGCCCAGGATGACCGCGACAAGGGCAGCATCATCGACTGGATGAAGAACCGGGTAAGCTCGGGACGTATTGCCGGCATTACCCAGGCGCCGGGTCGTACTCTGTGGCAGGCAGTCAACGACCACTTCCGCGCCTACCTGAGCCTGCCCGAGCCGCAGCGGCCCCGGCTCGATTTGCCGCCCATCGCCGAAACCGCGCCCGGCGAGAAGTTCCACAGCATCTTCACCAAGGACTGCCGGCCGCTGGAAGACACCACCTACCTCGAAGGGCGGGGCATCAGTCAGGCTACGCTGCGGCACCCGCAGTTCGTCGGGCGCATACTCAACCACCGGCACACCGTGCAGCGGGCTGGTCTGCCGCCCAAGACCTTCGTCAACACGGCCTTCCCGGCCTACCACGAAGGGCGGGTGGTAGGGCTGGAGCTGAAAGGCGAAGGCTTCAAGGGGCAGGCGCCGGAAAGCCAGTTTTCC
This sequence comes from Hymenobacter sp. 102, assembly GCF_049949205.1. Classification (NCBI taxonomy): domain Bacteria; kingdom Pseudomonadati; phylum Bacteroidota; class Cytophagia; order Cytophagales; family Hymenobacteraceae; genus Hymenobacter; species Hymenobacter sp. 102. Next base: position 4,801,105 of record NZ_CP188172.1, on the reverse strand, counting down.
CGCTCATTGTGGCTGAGCCGGCTGCCCGAGGGCCGGCCGGCGGCGGTGCTTATAGTCAGCGAGTCGGCTCTGGATACGCTGTCCTACGCGCAGCTGCACCCCCAGGAAAGCGCCCTCTACGCTTCCACCGCCGGCACGCTCACCCAGAATAAGATTTTCGAGCTGCAGCGGCTGCTGCGCGAGGAGCAGATTCCGGCCATCCGGGCTGCCTTTGATAATGACACCCAGGGGCACCATTTCGACACGCGGCTCTTGGCGGGCCTGGCCAGCGACCAGAATCCGATGAAAGTGGTGCGCGAGCATGAGCACCAGCTGACCGTCGAAATCATGGCGCCCCAGCCGGCCGGCGTGCAGGCATTGAGCCGCCGGTTGCAGGCGTACAACGAGCAGACGAGTCAGCAGTTCAGCCAGGCTAATGGAGCCCCCGGTACGCCGGCCACGAGCCCGACCCTGCGCGATGAGCTGATACACTCCCAGAAGCTGGGCGCCCACACCTACCAGTTTCACCTGCCCATGAGCCCGGGGGCGCTGCACGCCTTCAATCAGGCGGCCAGCCAGACGCTGGCCTTCGAGCACCGGGTGGAACTCGTGAAAAGCCAGGGCAAGGACTGGAACCAGGATCTAAAGCAGGACCAGTTGCAGCAGGTGGTGCGGCGCGAGCTGGGTGACGTGGACGAGGACCAGTACGGCTTCGGCCAGCAGCACTGGGACAACCCGGAAATAAGCGGCAGCGGGAATATTGCCCAGCTGCACCAAGCCCAGGCCGAGGCCCGGACCCAAGGGGAGCGGCTGCTAGTGGTAGAGCTGCGCGAAAGCCGGGACGAAACGGCGCTGCTACCCACCCTGCGCGAGAATCTGGAGCGCATCGGCCTGCACATCGACCACGCCATCCGGCAGCCGTCCGGCGTAGCCCGCGAAATACTAACGGAACTGACCTTGCGCTACCCCGTCCAATCACCCCAGTTGCCGGCCATCAGCGACGCAGTGGATGCGCTCCGGCAGAATCCACGGGTCACGGTGGTAGAATCCGGGCAGGACGCGGTGGAGCGTCGGCAGCTAGCCGCCGCCCGGGAGCAGGAGCGCCAAGCTGGCCCGCCATTGCGGCCCAGTGACTCCCCCGCCCGTGACCAAGCCCGTCAGGACTTTATCGAGGCGGCGCGGCAGCTAGTCCGCGAGCTGCGCGTGTGCGCCGCCGGCTTGGAGGCCGCCCGACTGCAGGAAGTCAGCAAGCAGTTGCTGACCCGGCCGGCGCTGACGGGTATTAACCAAGAGAATGTCGCAAGGGTTCTGGCAGTGGTGGATACGCTGGGCACGCTGAAAACCAGCCCCGCCGTATTGCAGTTGCGCCAAGCGGCGCAGCTGCTGCAAGCGTCCAAGCCCCCAACTCCGGAAAACCGTCCCCGGACCAGCCCCCGGTGGTAGGGGTTGCCAGGTGCCATGCGTCGAGAAGTTTACTAGCTAATGAGGGAGGCTAGTATCAGAAGCATTGACTGCTATCCGGCAATCTTCAATTTCCCGCTGCCGCATCCGGAAGCGTAGCCACCCGGTGAGCAGCACAACGCCGGCAGCCCCAACCGCCCAGTAGCCCAACGAACCCGCGCGCACCGGATGGAGTTGAATCAAGGCCAGACCGAAGCCCAGCATAGCCAGGCTGGTACGTACATAAGTGAGAAACGTGCGCTCGTTGGCCATGCGGGTGCGGGCCGCGGCCAGGCCCTGCTGGTCGTAATTGGGTGGTAACGGGGAAAGTTCAGGCATGCGGGAGCAGTATAGCGAAAGCCCGGGCTACCCCGGGCATTACACCACTACGAACGTCGCGTGCGGATGAACGACCATGGGCCGGTGCTGGGTTAGATAGGCCCGCATAACGGCTACCACGTGCTGCCCGGTTTTGCGGCGGTTACGGCCAACCTGATGCGGTACGCCCTGGGAGGTGATATACGCGGCCGTATAAGTCCGTTCCGGGTCCAGGGGCTGGTCTTTGATAAACACCGTTTGCAAGCGGCTGCCCTTGGGGTTCTCGGCTTTGAAGTACGCTTTCAGGCCCAGCGCCCGCTTCACGTAGCCGCCCATCTGGTGCAGCGGGTCCTGGCTATAGGTGCTCTCCAGGTTCTTCTCCAGCATCTGGCGCAACTCCGCGCCGGTGAGCTCGACCGTTTCAATCTCCGAGTCCATCGGCACCAGATCGTAGAGGTCGTTGAGCTGCACCGGGCCGGGAGGTATGGGCGCCCCGTAGCGCCAGCCGTTGGAGAAGTACAGGTCGGCGGGCACCAGCGCCCGGATGCTGGCCAACAGAAAATCGTCGGCCGGGCATTCCACCGACGTGCCCCGGTGCAGCCCGGTAGCGGTGACGCCCACCACCTCGCGCAGGCTGGCATAGGGCAGCAGGGCCGCGTCGATGCGCGCCTACAGAGCCGGGTCGGGCGTCAGGTCCGCGCTGACTTCCCGCAACTCATGGTCGTGGGCGGTGACGCGACCGTTTTCCACGGTGAGCGTGAGGCGGCCGACAAAGGAGCCGTGGGCCCCGGACTGCATAACCAGACAGTCGCCCGCGCGGAAGGGTTCGTAGAGGCGGTTGTGGGTGTGGCTGCTCAGGCACACGTCCACGCCGGGGTGCGCCTGCAGCAGGGCTACGTCCTGCGGGAAGCCGCAGTGGGAAAGCAATACTACCAGGTCGGCGCGCTCTGGGCCGCGCAGTTCGGCCACGTAGCGGGGCAGCTCCGCCGTGCCATCGGTGAAGCGCAGGCCCTCACCGAAATGGGCCGGCATGGTTTTGTCGACGATGGGGCAGGCCAGGCCGATGACGCCCACGCGCAGGCCAGCCGTTTCGTAGACCTGATACTGCGGATACACCAATTCGCCCGAGGCTTTCTCATACACATTGGCGGCCAGCAGGGGGTAATTCAGCTGCTTAACCAACTGGCGCAGCCGGTTTGGTCCATAGGCAAAATCCCAGTGGGCCGTCATACCGGCCACGCTCAACTCGTTGAGGATGGGCACCAGAATCTCGCCCTGGGTATCCACCACCGGCCGGGTGCCGTGAAACGTGTCGCCCCCGTCGAAAAGCAGATTTTCTGGGTATTGCTGGCGCCACTGCTGCAGCAGGGTGGCAATGCGGGCGTAGCCCCCACAAGGACGGTACTCGGGGCCGGTGGGCCCGTAAAACAGCTCTTGGTGCAGGTTCAGGTAGCCATGCACGTCGTTAAGCTGGAAGAAGGAGAGGGTGGTGCCCATAGTGAATTGCAAGGCTAAAAATCTTCCAGCATGCCGCCTGCATCCTCGTACACGATGGGCTCTGGAAACTGGATTCCGTGGTGGTCAGTTAGATATTGCCGGCTCAACAACTTAACCAAGTACTGCGCTTCGGATAATGGCATCGGATTGGCAGGCGGTTGGTTGTTGCTAGGGCCGTGACGCGCTAGCAAGCCCGAAGCGCCGAAGTTGTCCGCTGTGCGGGTGAACAGTTTGTACTTGGCGTTGGAAATGCCCGCCGTCTGTAGAAGACCGTCAAAGTCACTTTCATAATGGCGCAGCGTATCCACAATGGCGTAGAGCGTGCGTAAGTCCAGTTCCTGGCCCAGTTGGGTCAATAGCGTAAGCACATCGGGCTCCGTGCGGGCAAGCAGCAAGGCTTGGCTCATCGGGCCGCTGCTGTAAACCGGATGCACTGGCTCAGCCAGCACAGTGGCCGTGTAAGGATGCTTACTTGGCTCATCCGGCGTTTCGGAGTCGAGCCCTTTATCAGCCCATAAATCATACAGATTATAAAGCACCGGACGTGCTGACCCAAAAGGTGAATTGGGAGATAAAGAGGCCAGTACGTAAATGCCATGGAACATATCAAGCAACTGCCGGGCCCTTCCCCAAACCTGCGCTGGCTCACTTAATTCGTCCAGATGAGCAGATGTGAAAAAGAACTGAGGAGCACCGCTGTCGTACTCCTCGTTCATAAATGCCAGATCTGGACTAGGGTTGTGTGCAGATAAGTCAAAGAGTAGTGGATGCGAGTAGCCCCGAATGGCAAAGCGGTAGTGGTAACCTTTCATAAGGTAGGTGTAGCAAGGCCAGTGTTAGCCTGATTAGAGTTAACTAGGCCATACGGCTCTGCCGTGGGCACGTTCAGGCAACAACCTGGCTCTATGCGGTTATAGGCAGCAACCAGAAAGATTACGCTTTGCCGGCCAGAAGGTACCCGAAAACCCGGCAATTACATCTTCCAGCCGCTGGGCGTGAAAGGCATCATGCCCGTGGCCTTCCAGGTAGGAGTCGATGCAGTAGACGGGAACCGGGGCCGTTTTCACGCGCAGCGTAGTAAGGGCCGGAACAGGTAGGAGCTTAGCGGCCGAACCAGACGCGTACTACTCAGGTGAAAGGTTGAAGCGGGCCGGGCGCAACTGCCGGTGAAGGCGTCTACGCTATCCGGCGCGGGCAGGCAGTACATGCGGCGGCGAATGACGAGAGAGGAAAGTACTGTTAGCCCTCCGATGGCAGCCAGGGCGGCCCCCAGGCCCAGCGTATCGGCCAGTATGCCCGTAAGCAAGGCGCCGATGGCGTAGCCCACGTCCCGCCAGAGGCGGAAGATGCCTACGCTGTGGGCCCGCTGGGCCAGGGGGGCATACTCGGCAATAGCTGCCAGAAAGGTGGGATATACCAAGGCCGTACCGGCCCCTAGCAGGCCTGCCAGCAGTAGAAACACCGGGTAAGAAGAAGTAAACAGCATAGCCAGCAGCACTGCCCCCTGCAGCAGCATGCCCCAGAAGAGCAGGTCTTTTTTGCAGAGCCGGTCGGCCAACGGGCCGGTCACCAGCTGGCCCAGCCCCCACACGGCCGGGTACACGGCGGCCACGGTACCAATCTGGGTGAGGGTAAAGCCTTTGCTGGCTAGTAGCAGTGGCAGCAAACCCCAGACCATGCCGTCGTTGAGGTTGTTGACCAGCCCGGCCTGCGTGACGGAGCCCAGGTTGGGGTGGCGCCACGTTACATCCCAGAAAGAGAGGGGCGGCCCAGCTGAGCTGCCGGCCGGAGCCTGAGCCGCTTCCAGGGCCACGTGGTGGCGCGTATCGCGTACCAGCAGGGAGCCCAGCAAGCCCAGCACAGCCAGGACGATGCCCAGATAAAAGGGATAAGGCCGCAGGCCGTACTCGGTGGCCAGCCAGCCCGAGGCAAACGCCGTAGCGGCCACGGCCAGATAGCCGGCCGACTCGTTCAGGCCCATGGCCAGCCCGCGCTGCTTGGAGCCCACCAGGTCAATCTTCATCACCACGGTGCTCGACCAGGCCAGGCCCTGATTCAGGCCCAGCAACACGTTGGCGAAAATCACCCAGCCCCAGGAAGGGGCCCAGAGTAGCAGCAGAGGCACGGGCAGGCCAATGAGCCAACCAATAACCAGCAGGTTTCGGCGCCCCACCGTATTGGCCCAGGCCCCGGCGTAGTAGTTGGCCACGGCTTTCTTAAGCCCAAACACCACGATGAAGGAGAGAATGGCCGAGCGGGCTTCTAAGTGGAATTCCTGCTCCGCCAGCCGGGGCAGAATCGTGCGCTCCAGCCCCACCATGCCCCCCACAAAGGCATTCACCAGGACCAGCAGGCTGAACTGGTGCCAGTTTTCACGCAGACCCAGACGCGGAGTAGTCATGGCTAGTAGCTAATGGGGGAGGAAGTATAGGAAACGTAGTTGTTTAGGGGTGCACGATAGCCCAGCCCTGGGCCTGGCGAATGATCAGCTCGCCGTTGCCGGTGGGCACGTAGCTGATAAAGTGAAACAGCTCGTCCTTGCTGATCTTGCGCTCTTTCATCGTGTTCAGGCACTGGGCCAGCAACACGCCCTGCTGTTGGAGGGCTTTTAGATCCGCCTCGTAGGGCTGGGCTTTGCGGAACACGTCCGTACCGCCGCCGTAGGCCACCAACTCCATCTGCAGCTTGCCCTTGAGGCGCGGATCTTCCAGCGCGTTTTTCATGTTGCGCAGGGTCTGCTTGATGAGCTTGGGGTCGTCACTGTCCAGCTGGTACACCACTTTGTACTCCGCTTTGTCCGCCACAGCACCTGTGAATTCGGCGGCTGGTTTACCGGCGGCCGGGGTCTGGGCCTGGGTGGTGGTAAGGCTGGCCAGCAGCAGGGCAGAGGCCGCAAGAAAGCGGAGAGGAGCATTCATGGCGAAGGGGAAAGGGTTAAAAATCGTAGTTGAGAATCAGATTCACCAGGTGCATGTCTACCTTGTTGACTTCGTAGCGGGCCTCGCCGTAGGTGTTGCCCAGGCGGCCCTTGTACACGTAGAGCAGCTGCCCGCGCAGTCCCTTGGCCCAGCCCGGGAAAGCATAGGTCAGGGAAGCGTTCAGCTGGCGATACGAGGGCATGCCGTACTTGTTGAGGGGGGTGTTTTTTACGTCCGGCAGGTAGTAGTGGCCGTAGCCAGCTTCCGCTTTCAGGCCCGGCACCCGGGCAAAGGAGTAGCCTCCCAGCACGGCCGCCGCGTCCACGCCCCCGAAGCCTTCTTCCCGCTCGCGGGGCAGAAACGTGTAGAACGGCTCGCGCCCCCACTCCCGCGGAAACAGGAAGCGACCGGTGCGGGTGATGCGGGTGTAGTTGCCGCTCATGCTCCAGGCCCCGCGCTGGTAGCCCAGGCGGGTGCTCAGGGCGTGGGCCTGCCGGCCCGGGGCGCTGTAGGCCAGCTGCGGATTCGGGTTGCCGCCAGAGCCCACCGTGCGCTGGTAATGATACTGCGCGCCCAGCGTGAGCTGGCCCGTGCCCAGGGCCCGGCCGGCGGTCAGCTCCGCAAAGCTGGCGTTGAACAGGTTATCGGCGTAGTAGTTCCAGGCTTGGGCCGTGGTGCGCGCCCCGAGCTGCCGGCTGACGCCCGCAATCCCCACCCCCCGGCTGCGCAGGTTGCCCGCGTACAGAGCCCGCTGGCCGGCCTCCGTCACGCCCGCCGGGTACAGGCCCACGGAGCCGCCTACTGAGGTCCAGTCGGTGGTGGAGCGCACGGCCAGCCCGGTCAGCCAGCCCGCGGAGAGGGTGGTGCGGGGCAGTTCTTTCACTTCTAGCCACAGCCCCTCGGCGTAGTTCGGGCTCAGGCGGCCGTCCTGGGGGTTGAGCAGCGGGGTAGTGAGCAACTGCCGGCCTAACGTGAGGGTGGACTGCCGCCAGCGGTAGCGCAGAAACAGCTCCTCCGCCCGCCCGGTGAGCCGGCGCCGGCCGGGGTTCGTCACGTCAAACAACCCCACCTCGTAGCGGCTCACGGCGCCCGTCAGCGAATCCGGCGTCGCCAGGTCACTGGAGGCCAGATTGGCCCAGAAAAAGCCGCCTATGCCGACTTGCAACCCGTGGAAAGAGACCGTTTCAAAGCGGGCCCCGGCCCCCAGGCCACTGGCGTAGTAATCGGGGTAAGAGCCCTGGTTCAGGGTGGCCATCGAGTAGCTACGCACCCGCCCGTGCCAGCGCCCCCGGCGGAAAGCCTCCGGCAGGGAGCGGGCCCGCACCGTATCCGGCGCTGCCGGGGCCGGGTAGGGCGGCAACTGCGTGCGCCCCGTTACCGGCCGGGTTAGGGCCGGCTCGGCGTGTTGCGCCCAGGCCGCCGCTGGCAGCAGCAGGCTGGCCACCAGCAGACGAAGGATACGTGGCATGGCAGACTTACTTGGCCTTGGCCAGTTGCGGGTGAGCATCTTCGATGGGCTGGTAGGGCCCGTATTTGTGCTGGCGCTCCGAAAAGGAGTCGGTATAGGGCCCGAATGGATGGTCGACGGGCTTTTGGCTGATGTCGGGCCAGTCCCGGGGTGTATTCAGGTGCGGCCGGGGCTGGGAGTTGACGAAGGCGGCTACGTCCCAGGCCTGCGCGTCGGTGAGCTGGGGGTGGTCGAAAGCGGCCCCGAAGGGCATGGCGGCCTTCACGTACTTGGCCAGATTGGTGACGCGGTACAGGCCCGCGCCATCGTTGTAGCTGTGCTTGCCCCAGAGCGGCGGGTACTGGTACTCGCGCCCGTCGGCCAGCGGCTTGCCTTCCCCGTTGGGGCCGTGGCAGCTCTGGCATTTGGCGGCAAATACCGCCTTGCCCACTATTGGGTCGGCGGAGCGCGGCAGGTAGGCCAGCTTCGTGAAGCCGGTGCCGTACACCTTTTTCCCTTTGGGAATGTCATGGCCCAGCCAGTTGATGTAGGCCACGATGGCGCGCATCTCCCGGCTGCTGTCGGCCAGGGCCCGGCCGTTGAGGCTGCGCTCCAGACAGTCGTTTACCCGCATTTCAGTCGTGACCAGCGTGCCCGAGCGGGCCCGCATCTTCGGGTAAGTGGCGGCCACGGCCAGGTAGTTGTTGGCAAAGCCCTTGGTGCCCGCATCCAGATGACAGTTCTGGCAGTTCAGGCCGTTGGTCAGGTGCGCCACCGAGCCCTGCGGCCCCAGGTAGCGGGCGGTGTGGGCAATCAGGTCGCGGCCGTAGCGGATATGCCGGCCGGCGGCCGTGCGCGGAAGGGTCGCCGTGTCGGGGGCGGCCGTGGCCGGGCGATGGTAGCTGCCGGAAGGGGGCGGCCCCTCGTTGGCTTCGGCCACCGGGGCCGGTGGGGGCGGGCTGGCCGGGCCGTACAGCTGGGTCAGTACCACCACCACGACCAACACCAGCGCAGACGTCAGCAGCAGCAGGATGCGCACCAGCCGGGACAGCCGGGCAACGGAATCAGACGGGGTTTCCATGGCAGCGTAGCGAAGGCGGGCACCGGTGCCCGGTAGTTAGTGAGGCAGCTTTTCGCGCAGGGCGCTGTAGGTCCAGGTGCCGGCCAGGGCCGCGAGTATCAGCACGGCCGCGCCGGCCACGCCGCTGCCCAACTGGGCGAACATCGGGCCGGGGCAGGCGCCGGTTAGGGCCCAGCCCAGGCCGAAAATGGTGCCCCCAATCCAGGTGCCGTGGTTGTACTTCTTGTCGGCCAGGGTGATTTCCTCGCCGTTGATGGTCTTGAGGCGGTTGCGCTTGATGAGCTGAATGGAAATCAGGCCGACTACAATGGCTGAGCCGATGATGCCGTACATGTGGAAGCTCTGGAAGCGGAACATCTCCTGGATGCGCCACCAGCTCACCACTTCGCTTTTCGTGAGGATAATGCCGAACAGTACGCCCAGCACCAGGTATTTCAGGTTTTTCATGTCAGGTAATAGAAGAGGGAATTAGGAGCGCGTGGCCAGCATGCGCACAATATTGGCCGGCCCGGAGTGGAAGCTGCCCTCGTGCAGAACGACGCCCAGCTCGTGGTTTTCCCGTACCGTGAGCCCAGCGAAATCGGCGGCCAGGGTGTCGGGGTCGTAGAGCAGTTCGGCCGATTGGGGGCCGCCGGAGGGCAAGCCCAACTGGCGGGGACTGAAGGCTTCCAGAATCAGGTGCCCTCCGGATGCCAGGCTTTGGGCCGCGGCCGCGTGCACGGCCCAGCGGGCCACGGGCGGTAGATGGGCATAGATCAGGCCGATGGCATCGTAGCCGCCGGGCTGCTGCCAGCGCAGGCTGGTCACATCGGCCACCTGGTAGTCCAGGTGCACACCCTGGGCTACGGCCAGGCGTTGGGCCTTGGCCCGGGCCTCGTCGCTGAAGTCCATCGCCGTTACCTGCCACCCGCGCCGGGCGGCGTACACGGCGTTGCGGCCTTCGCCTTCGGCCAGTAGCAGCAGGCGGCCAGGCGGCAGCTTATCCAGCTGCTGGCGGAAGTACGTATTGGGCTCGGTGCCGTAGGCATATGCCTCGCTTTCGTAGCGGGCATCCCAGTACTCGGCGGCCGCGGATTGGGAAGCAGCGTTCATGGCGGGTGGGGTAGCAGTACTGGGCTAAAACATCATTGGGTAAAACACCCACGTCATGAGCAAACCGCCCACGAAGAAGCCAATGACGGCCACCAGCGACACCCACTGCAGGTTGGACAGGCCCGAAATGGCGTGGCCCGAGGTGCAGCCCCCGGCGTAGCGGGTGCCGAAACCGACCAGGAAACCGCCCAGCACGAGGAATACCCAACCTTTCCAGTTCGCGAGGTTCTCCAGAGCAAACAGCTCCTTGGGTAGCAGCCCTGAAAAGTCGGTCAGGTGCATCTGCGCTTTCAGGTCGCGCACGGTTTCCGGGGAAATGGCAATCGTATCGGCGTGGCCCATGAGCTGGTAGCCGATAAAGCCGCCGACGCCGATGCCCAGCACAAAAAATATGTTCCAGAGTTCGGCCCGCCAGTTGTAGGTCAGGAAGGGAATGCCGGCGGGCACGCAGGCGGCACACACGTGGCGCAGCGAGGAGCTGATGCCCAGGGCTTTGTTGCCGATAAGCAGCAGGGCGGGTACCGTCAGCCCGATGAGCGGGCCGGCCACGTACCAGGGCCAGGGCTGGCGAAGTAATTCAAGCATGAAGTCAGAAGGTCAGGAGTATAGACATCCGGCCCGCCCGCCGCAGCGGCCGGCCGGAATTCTTGCTAAACAGGAAGGGAAAATGGATGCGGGTTAGCGAACCAGCTTTTCGGGCCAGTCCAGCACGCCACCCAGCAGGTTCGACACGTGCGCAAAGCCGCTTTTGGTCAGCTGCCCGGCGGCGTTAGCCGAGCGGGCGCCGCTGCGGCAGTACACGTAGGTGGGCTTGGTTTTATCCAGCGCCGCCACGCGCTGGGCGAAGTCGGGCGCGGTGACGTCGATGTTCACGGCCCCGGGCAGGTGGCCACCGGCAAACTCGTCGGGGCGGCGTACGTCCAGCAGCACCGCGCCGGGCTGGCGCAGGGCCGCGGAGAATTGAGCAGGGGTGAGGTTTTTATAGGCGGGGGCAGCGCCTTGAAAGAAATTCAGCATGGCCAAGAGGGAAAGAAGCAAAGTGAGCGAAGGCATAGGATAAGGCCGTCAGGCAACCGGAGAGCCCGCCTGCAGGGCGGCTCCCCGGTCGGCCGTTAGGAATTAGTGCTGGGCGGAGGCGGACTGGAAAGACTTGACGGCCTCGCTCAGGTCGAGCACTTCCGTACCGGGCAGGGCATCGGCCACGATGCTGGAGCCCGCGGCCGAGCGGTAGCCGCCGGCGCAGTGCACTACCACGGGCTTATCGGTGGGGATTTCCTGGGCCCGCTCCCGCAGCTCGGGCAGCGGAATGTTGAGCGCGTCCGCAAAAATGGGCTCGTCGCGGTGCTCGGTGGCATTGCGGATGTCCACAATAGTGTACTGCTCGGGATGCTGGCGGAACTGCTCCACATCCAGCTTTGGTAGCGTCGCCTCAGAAGATGGCGAGCCGACCAATGCCCCCTTGATCAGGGCCTCGTAGCCGATTTTGGCCGTTTTCCGGATCAGGTCTTCCAGGGTCGCCTCGTCGGCGGCCACCAGGTAGAACGGCTCTTCCGGCCCCACGATGGAACCCAGCCAGGTTTCGAACTTGCCGCCCTGCTGGATATTAATGGCGCCGTCCATGTGGCCCTGCTTGAACTCTGCTTCGGGTCGGGTATCAACTAGGATGGTACCGGCTTCCAGAGCCGTGCCGGCAGCCAGGCGGTTCACTTTCTGCACGCTCGGCTTGTAATCGGGCGCACCGGCTTTGTTCAGGGCCACGTCGTAGCCGAAGTATTTCGGGATGAAGGGCTGGTCAGCGAGCAGCTCTTTCACGAACTCCTCTTCACTCATCTCCCGCAGCATGGGGTTGCCGAATTTCTCGTCGGCGATGGTGCTGCTGTTGGCGCCGCTCAGGGCCTTGCCGCAGAGGCTGCCCGCGCCGTGGGCGGGATAGACCAGCACCTCACCGGCCAGGGGCATCAGCTTGTCGCGCAGGGAGTGGTACATCTGCCGGGCCAGTTCCTCGCGCTTGGCCGTCATGTTGCCGGCTTTCTCGCGCAGGTCAGGCCGGCCCACGTCCCCAATGAACAGCGTGTCGCCGGTAAACACGGCTTCGTCCTGGCCCTCGCGGCTCACTACGATGCTGATGGAGTCGGGCGAGTGGCCCGGCGTGTTCAGGGCGCGGAAGGTCAGTTTGCCCACCGTGAAGGACTGGCCTTCATCGAAAGCTTCGTGGGTATAATCAGCTCCCAGCAGCTTGCTCACGCGGATGGTGGCTCCGGTGGTCTGGGCTATTTCCAGGTGGCTGCTCACAAAGTCAGCATGGGGGTGGGTTTCGATGACGCTGACGATTTTCGCGTCGTGGGCCTCGGCGTAGTCGTAGTAGGGCTGCGGGTCGCGGGCGGGGTCGATGAGCACGATTTCGCGGGCGCACTCGCTGAGAATGGCGTAGGAGAAATGGGCCAGGCCCTTGTCTTCAAACTGTTCGATTTTCATGGTTGGAAGCGGTTAGCAGGTGAGTGGATGGGGGAAACGCGCTGAAGCAGCAAACGGGAAGTAGCTGGTTAAGGGTCAGATGATTAGTGCGAAAACACCAGTTCGCGCAGCAGAATGAACGTGCCCATAGCCAGGGTAAACCAGCCGAAGGCCGGCTTGAGCTTAGCCCCCGGGATAAAGCGGGCCAGGTAGGTGCCCAGCACGATGCCCGCTAAGGCAAAGGCCAGGAAGCCGAGCAGGAACGTCCAGGCAATGGGAGTGCCGGCGCTCAAATCCCCCGTAAAGCCGATGAGTGAGTTCAGGGCAATGATGGCCAGCGAGGTGCCCACGGCCAGCTTCATCGGTAGGCGGGCGCCCAGCACCAGGGCCGGAATAATTAGGAAACCGCCGCCGGCCCCCACGAAGCCCGTGAGCGTGCCCACCACCAGGCCAATGCCCAGAATCAGCGGGTAATTAAAGGCGTGCTTGTGGTGCAGCTCTTCGTCGAGCACTTCCTCGGCCTGCTTGCTGCGGATCATCGACGTAGCGGCCACGACCATGAGCACGGCAAAGGCCACCAGCACCAGCAGGTCCTTGGTGAAGACAATGCTGCCCAGGGTAAAGAGCTCGTGCGGGATGGCGGGCATCAGCAGCTTGCGCACGGCAAACACGGCCAGCAGCGAGGGAATCAAAAAGACGATGGCCGTCTTCAATGACACGAGTCCCTTGCGGAAATAGCCCGAGGCGCCCACTACGGAGGTGGAGCCTACTACGAAGAGCGAGTAAGCCGTGCTCAGCACCGGGCTCACGCCCATCAGGTACACCAGTACCGGCACGGTGAGGATGGAGCCGCCCCCGCCCATAATGCCCAGGGAAAGACCGATGAATATAGCCGCGAAGTAGCCGACAATGTGCAACATGGATGAACGGGTGAACGTATGTATTTATGAAAAGTTGTTCATGCGTTTTGGCAAAAAAAAGGCCGGTCCCCTTACAGGAACGTGCAGCCAGCCAAGCACTGAATCACGTCGACCACTTCGCGCATCTTCAGTGCGTAGAAGATGTTTTTGCCGTCGCGGTGGCTGCTCAGAATACCTTTCAGCTTCATGCCCGTCAGGTGGTGGGAAAGCAGCGACTGCTCCACATTCAGCTTTTCGCTGATGTCCGTGACGGAAAGGCTTTCCTGACTGGCCAGCAGCTGCACGATGGCAATGCGAGTGGGATGGGCCGTGGTCTTGAGAATGAAGGCCACCTTCTCCATCTTCTCGGTGGTCAGGTTCAGATCGGCGGAGGTGGTGGTCGGTGTCATAAGGTGCTGCAAATGTATGATCATTTGTTCATGTATACAAGTAGGTGTCGCTATAAGTTCACAACAAATAATTATTTCTGGCTGATGTAGTGATACACGGCCGGCTGGCCTTTGTTACGGCTGCTGGTCTAGGCGCTTGATCATGGCCTTCATCTCCGCAATTTCCCGCTTTTGGGTGGTGATGATACCATCGGCCAGCTTGCGCACTTCCGGGTCTTTAATAGTGGCCCGCTCGCTGGTGAGGATGGCAATAGAGTGATGCGGAATCATGGCTTTCATCCAGCGGGTGTCGTCTACGAAGGTCTGTGTGCGCACCAGCACCAGTGCGCCGACAAACAGCGTCAGGTTGACGCCCATGATAAGCCCGTTGCGCGTCTTGTTGGGGTACATCATGGGCATCATGAGTAGCATCACCACGGCCATGGCCGTTACCATGAGCACTGTCATGAGGTGGTCTAGGCAAGACGGACAGAAGAAGGACGTATATTTCTTCTGTGATGACAGCCAAAAAGAACGGGGCGTCGCCCGACAAACGGCGTAAATACGACGAGGCGTTTAAGACCGAGGCCCTGCGCCTGGCCAGCGAGAGCCGCAGCACCCAAGCGGCGGCGCGGCAGTTGGGCATCAGCCCCAAGCTGCTCTACCGCTGGCAGCAGGCGCAGCTCGTGGCCGAAGTGGGCAGTGAGGAAGTGGCGCGCGACCCGGAAGTGCGCGCCCTGCGGGCCCGACTGAAACGGGCCGAGCAGGAGCTCGACATTTTAAAAAAAGCCTTGGTCATCTTCGGCCAGCCGACCCGGTGAGCACCTACCAGCACATCGCCCAACGCCGGGCCCACGTACCCGTGCGCCAGCTTTGCCAGGTGCTGCGCGTGGCCCCGGCCGCCTACTATGCGTGGCAGCGCCGCCGGCAGCAGCCGGTGGTCGAGCCGGCCTGGCAACTGGCCGTGCGCGAGGTATTTGCGCACCACAACCAACGCTACGGCACCCGCCGGCTGCGGGCGGAGGTACAGGCGCAAGGCCACGCGGTGGGCCGCTGGCGCATCCGCCGCGTGCTAAAGGCGCACGGCTTGTGGGCCCAGCAGCCGCGCTCGTTTGTGCCCCGCACCACCGACTCGGACCCGGCCGTGCGCGCGGCGCCTAACCGCTTGCTCGGCCAGCCGGCCCCACCGCCCCGAACCGGGTCTGGGTGGGCGACATCACCTACCTGCCCCGCCAGGGCGGCGGCTGGCTCTACCTGGCCGTCTGGCTCGACCGCTGCTCGCGCAAAATCGTGGGCTGGGACGTACGCGACACCATGCCGGAGGACCTAGTCAGCGAGGCGCTCCGTCGCGCCCTGGTCGTGCGCCGCCCCCCGGCCGGGCTGGTCGTGCACTCCGACCAGGGCAGCCAGTACACGGCCACCCGCTTCAAGGACTTACTGGCCCGCCACGGGGCCGTGCAAAGCATGAGCCGGCGCGGCAATTGCTACGATAACGCCCACGCCGAGTCCTTTTGGAGCCGCTTCAAAGCCGAACTGCTCGACGGCGGCAGTTTCCCCGGCCTGGCCGAAGCCAAGCTCGAAATCAGCCACCACATCGCCTACTACAACGCCGAACGACGCCATTCCGCCCTCGGCTACCAAGCTCCCAACCATTTCGAACTCCACCTTCAAACAACGTCCCAACTCTGTCCAGCTTAGCTAGACCACCTCAGTCATGTAGAAGCGGGTGAGGCTGAAATACACGTGGTCGAGCTCGTAGGTGTTGAGGTACATGACCACATACATCACGACAAAGGACACGGCCAGCGTGAGCAAAAACTTGCGGTAGTGGCCTTGAGCGGGCATGGTAGAGGATTCCATAAGCATTGGAAGACAGAGGGTGAATAGCCTACACCGACAGGTAGGGACAGTACCGTCAGTTTAGCCAGCCAACGAAGGGCAGGTCCTAGTAGTTGTGCCGCTGCCGGGCTGTGGTACGGTTCTGGCAGCATGTCGCTGCTTATCGCCACTACCTGCCTGGCCCCGCCCTTGGTAACTTCTTGAGCAGATTAGCTGGTGCAACTACGCGGGCTTAGCCGTGCCTTTGAAGTTCAGCAAGTGCCCGCTGCTGAGAATTTCTACGCACCTTTGCACCTGCTACCGTTGTCTATGTCTCGTTTGCTGACCCATTTGCTGTTGCTGCTCTATGCGGGTGTTTACCTGCATTGCCAGCCGCTGCCTGCCCGGGTCCCCGCAACGACCACTGGGCTGGGTAGTCCGCAGGAACAGTCCCAAACTGGCCTGTGCAAAAAGAAGCTGCAGACGGTGCAGGCCGATCCGCAGGCCGACCACGCACCAGTAGTAAAAGCCAAGCTGCTGCCGCTGGATCTGGCGCTGAGTGGTGATTTCCCGGCCCTGTATTTCGGGCTGCTGTTCCCGGCCGACGAGCCGACCCTGAATCCCGCCCGTGGCCCGAATGCCGGCCCCGAGCACTCGTTTGCCAACCACCCCAACAAGGCTCCGCCCGTTCGCTTTTCTTAGGAAAACGCGTAGTGGAGCCGGGTATGTACCCGGTTAATTGCCCCTTTTGTGGGGGCGATAACCGGGTTTTTTATGCCCCGACCAGCCCGCCGCCTTGTGCGGCCGCCTTAACCCTGGTTATCGGGTAATCCCGCCTTTTCCTGAGAGCCCCAGCAAATCTGCCTAGTAACTGGCTGGCTACGCCCCTGTGCGCCCGGCCCGGATTTCTGTCCTGACTTCTCTCAGCCCATGTTTTTCCCTTTCGTACCTCCTGTCCGGCGGCTGCCGGCAGGTAGTGCCTGGCTACTCGTCGCCCTGCTGTTGACGGGTCCAGTCAGCCAGGCACAACAGCGCCCGGTTCATCCGGCCGCCGGCCGGCCGCTTTCCCTGAACGAAGCCCTGGATCTGGCCCGCACCCAGGCCCCGCACCTGCAGGCCAAAGCCTACCAGGTGCAGGCCGCCGAGGCCGATATTGCCCAGACCAAAACCCAGCGCCTGCCCTCCGTGCGCTTGAGCGGGCAGGTGAGCTACGGCTCCACCAACGCCGTGGCCGGCACCATGCTACCCGTGGGCACTATCATTCCCAGCAGCGGCTCGCTAAGCGGGGTCAACTCCTACAACGTCGTGTTCGGTAGCATGGGTACGGCCCTCATGGAGTGGAGCCCGGTCACCTTTGGGCAGTACCCGGCCCAGCGGGCCCGCGCCGAAGCGGCCCGCGACTACGCCCAGGCCGACGCCGACAACGAGCTGTTCACCCAGCAGCTGCGCGTGGCCCAGACCTACCTCGACTTGCTGGCTACGCAAAGCCTGCGCCAGGTGCGCGAGCAGGATGTGCACCGGGTATCCATACTCAAAAAGACCATTACCCGGCTGGCGCTGCATGGTCTGCGCCCCGGCGTGGACAGCACCCTGGCCCGCGCGGCCGAAGCCCAGTCGAAGCTGGCGCTGGTAAGTGCCCAGGAACAGGAAGCCGACCGCCAGGCCCGGCTTTCCACCCTGCTGGGCCAGCCCGGTGCTACCTGGCAGCCCGATACGCTCTACAACCGAACCCTGCCGCCCGCGCTGGTGCCGCCCACGGCCACGCACCCCACGCTGGACCTGCAGCAGCGGGCTGTGGACCTGGGCAAAGCCCGCGAAACGGTGATTCGCCGTCAGTACCGCCCCCGGCTTTCCCTGCTGGGTGCCACCTGGGGCCGGGGCTCCGGGCTAAGCTACAACGGCACCACCGACTACGGGCTGGGCGGGGCCGCACCCACCCGCTTGAACTACGCCGTGGGTGTGGGCGTGGTGTTCGACCTGCTTGACTGGCCCCGCTTGCAGGCCCAGGCCCAGGCCGAAAACCTGCGCACCCAGGGCCTGCAAGCGGAATATCGCCAGCAGCAGCTGGAACTTAGCAACCAGGCTACCCTGGCTGAGCAGCGCCTGCAGTTGGCCGCCGAGCGCGCCCGCCAAGCCCCGCTGCAGCTCGCCGCTGCCCGCCAGGCGTACCGCCAGAAGCTGGCTCTCTACAACTCGGGCCTCGCCACCGTGGTCGACGTGACGCAGGCCCTCTACGGGCTGCAGCAGGCCGAGCAGGACCAGGTGCTCACGGCCAACGCCGCCTGGCAGGCCGTGCTGCTGCAAACCGCCGCCGCCGGCGACTTCTCCTTCTTTTTCACCCCCGTAACGCCCTAGCCGCATGTACGAACTTATCCGGTCGGCCCTGCAGCGGCCTCTCACCGTGGTGGTGGCCATGCTGGCCATCCTCTTTTTCGCCTTCGCCGCCGTGCGCGACATTGCCGTGGACATCTTCCCCAGCATGGACGTGCCGGCCATCTACGTAGCCGAGCCCTACGGCGGCCTCTCGCCCGAGCAGCTCGACGGCTTCATGGCCAACCAGTTTCAGAACAACTTCCTGTTCGTGTCCGGGGTCAAGAAGATTGAAACCAAGAGCATTCAGGGCCTGACGCTCATCAAGCTCTCCTTTTACCCCGGCACCGACATGGCCCAGGCCGCCGCCGAGGTGGCCACCCAGGTGTCGCGGGCCACGGCGTTTATGCCGCTCGGTACCTTGCCCCCGCAGGTGGTGCGCTTCGATGCCAGCTCGCTGCCGGTGGGCCAGCTCGTGCTGGAAAGCGAGAAAAGCTCCCTGACCCAGCTCCAGGATCTGGCCGCCAGCCGCATCCGGCCCATGTTTACCACCATTCCGGGCGTCACGTCCACGGCCCCGTTCGGCGGCAACATCCGCACCATCGTGGTAAAGGCCGACCCGGCCAAGCTGCGCGGTTACCAGCTCACGCCCGACGACGTGGTGAAGGCCATCGTCAGCAGCAACCAGCCCTCGGCGGCCGGCAATGTGAAGATGGGCGACGTGGCCTACATGGCCCCGGTGAACTCGCTGATTGAACACCCCGCCGACTTCCTGGACGTGCCCCTGCGCACTGGTTCCGGCCCGGGCGTGTACCTGCGCGACGTGGCCACGGTGGAAGACGCCGCCGACGTGACGACGGGCTACGCCGTCATCAAGGGGTCCTCACAGAAAACGGAATAAATAGCACGTTAAGGAATTTCACGTCTGTCATCGGTGGTATCACACGCGTGGGTTTTTGCTGCGGCTGAAACGCCCTCCCTACACGTCGGGGTCGGCAAGCAGATGGGCTGCTGGTTACGTTGGTTTTGTGGCGACCCGGACCAGGAGCCGACGAACCGTGGCCAAGTGAAAGGCCTTGCCCCGGCGGGTGCGGTAGCCGGCCTCGTTGAGTTCGCGGGTAATCTGGGTCAGGTTGTGGCCTTGCAGCTGCAGCAGCGTTGCTACACGGCTGGCCTGTTTGTTGGCTTGGTTGTCCCGGGCGTTCTGCTGGCGCACGGCTAAGCCCCGTTGCCGGGCCGCGGCCGTCAGGTTGGCCGGCGTGCCCAACGTGGCCCCCCGTGCCTTCTTGGCGGTGAGCGCGTCCTTAGTCCGCTTGGAGATGGTCTCCCGCTCGTGCTGGGCCAGCACCGCGAACAAG
The DNA here is from genome assembly GCF_049949205.1 of Hymenobacter sp. 102. Classification (NCBI taxonomy): domain Bacteria; kingdom Pseudomonadati; phylum Bacteroidota; class Cytophagia; order Cytophagales; family Hymenobacteraceae; genus Hymenobacter; species Hymenobacter sp. 102. The sequence goes on along the minus strand of NZ_CP188172.1, from coordinate 4,782,105 downwards.
CCCACGGTAAGCGTATTCGCGTCGGGCATGTCGCAGCAAATAAATTCCACCCCCGCGTCGCGTAGGGTGAAGATGAAACCGGCGTTGCGCGAGAGCCGGTCCAGCTTGGCGATGAGCAGTACCCCGCCCGCCTGTCGGGCCGCCGCGATGGCGGCCAGCAGCTGAGGCCGGTGGTTCTTCTTGCCGCTCTCGATTTCGACGTACTCACCGCGCAAGGCAGTCGGGTCCGCCACGAAGGCGCGAGCCGCTGCCCGTTGAGCCTCTAAGCCCAAGCCCGACGCACCCTGCTTCTGCGTTGAGACCCGGTAGTAGGCAAAGTAGTGACGGGCTGGTGAAGACGAAGTACGCATATAGAAGGAGCAAAAACCGGCGTTTCCGGCAAAGTTAACGTTTTCCAAACGCTCGTTTAAAAAATGTTAGCTTGTCTTTTTTTCGCTGATTCTACTGTAGATACCATCGTGCCCGTCGGATGATGAATGGTTGCACCGGGTTTTTCTACCGGAAAGAGAATGCCCTGGCTTGGATGACCAGGCCATATCAGGATTACTGAAAGGGCAGGTGTTGGCTCGAGTGTTTCTGGGTGTTCGTCCATTTCAACAGCGCCGAGTCGTACAGCTTACTGATGGTGCGAAGCCTTTTTCTGACCACTGCTAGCTGAAGAAATTTTCGAACTGATTTTGCCGGTTTTTCAAAGAATTCATAACTGCCTAGACAAGTTGCTGGCTTGTTTACTGAAACGGGGATATAAATGTGAAAACCCATCCTACCAATTGCTGCCGCGCAGCTTGTCGGAGTGCAGCACGCGGATGAACTTGTTGGTGAGCTCGATAATGCCTTCCTGGCGGAACTCGCTCAAAATGCGGCTCAGCGACTCCGGGGCGGTGCCGATGAGGGCGGCCAGGTCGTCGCGGGTGAGTTGAATGAGGGGGTCGGCCGGAGTGAAAGCGGATTGCTGGGCGTGCAGGTGCAGTAGCGCGTCGGCCACGCGCTTGCGCAGCGAGTTGTAGGCCAGGTCCAGGAGTTGTTCGTCCTGCTGCTGCACCCGGCCCACGAGCAGGCGCACAAACTGGTGGCTCACCTCGGGGTTGCGCAGCAGCAGCAGCGTGAAGTCGGCCGCCGGAATGTAGAGCAGGGTGGTGTCTTCCACGGCCACTGCCGTATCGTGATGGGGCGTGCCGGCCAGCAGGGCCTGGTAGCCAAAAAACGCGCCTTCTTCGTGAATTGCCGTAATCAGCTCCTTGCCCGTGGCCGTGGTTTTGCTGGTTTTCACCCGCCCGCGCTGCACGAAGTAGAGGCGGGTAGCCTCGTCGCCTTCGGCGTAAACGAGCTGCTTGCGGGGCACGGCATGGGGGCGGCGCTCGGCGGTCAGGGCTGCCAGGCCGCCGGCCTGCTGCGCATCGCGCAGAAAGGAATCCAAGCCGGTGGGCGTAGGCGCGTACTCCGGCTTGAGGTGCTGGAACCGGGCCAGGCGGCCGGCAATGGCGCTGAGCAGCTCCGAGTCGTCGAAGGGCTTGGTGAGGTAGTCGTCGGCGCCCAGCTCCATGCCGCGGCGCAGGTCGGTACGCTCGGTTTTGGCGGTGAGGAAAATGAACGGGACGCCCGCCAGCTGCGGGTTTTGGTTGAAGATGTGCAGCACGCCGTAGCCGTCGAGCACGGGCATCATGATGTCGCAGACCACCAAATCCGGCTTCGTCGCCAGGGCTTTTTCCACGCCCATCTTGCCGTTTTCGGCCGTGAGCACCTGGTAGCCGGTCATTTCCAGGATTTCGGCGGTGTTTTCGCGGATAAAGTCGTTGTCCTCAATCAGCAGAATGGTCTTCATAGGGAATGGTAATGATGACGGTGGTGCCCACTTCCAGCGCGCTTTGCAAGGCAATGGTGCCACGCATCAGCTCCAGGTAGCGGGCCACGATGTAGAGGCCCAGGCCGGTGCCGGGCAGGTTAGCGGCGTTGCGGGCCCGGAAAAACCGCTCAAACAAGTGCTCCTGGTCTTCGGCCGAAATGCCCACGCCCTGGTCCTGCACCGTGAGCACGAGCTGGCCGGCGGCGCAGACGGCACGCACCGTCACCACCGCGTTTTCGCCGGAGTATTTCAGCCCGTTAGACAGCAGATTGACCAGGATTTTGCGCAGCAGCGAGGGGTCGAGCCACAGCGGGGTCGGGCAGCTCACCTCCGGCCGGATAACCTGACCGGGCTTGCGCAGGCCCTCCACATCGGCGATGGTGTCGTGCAGCAGCGCAGGCAAATCGAGGCGGGCCGGCCGGGCCTGCACCTTGCCTTCCTCGATGCGCCCCACCGAGAGAAACTCTTCCAGGATGTCGTTCAGGTGGTTCACCGACTGCCTGATGCGCTCCAAGTGGCGCCGGCGCTTGTCCTGCTGCTCGGTGGCCGGGTATTTCTCAATCAGCGCGGCCGAGGTGAGCACGGCTGTGAGCGGGGTGCGAAACTCGTGCGAGGCCATGCTCACGAAGCGCGATTTCAACTCGCCCAGTTCCTGCTCGGCGGCCAGGGCCTGGGCCAGTTCTTCCTTGCGCTGCTCCAGCTGCTCGAGGGTGGTCATCAGGGCGTGGGTGCGGTCGGCCACTTTTTGCTCCAGGTCGGCGTTGAGGCGCTCCACGCGCTGGCGCTCGGCCACCAAGGCTTGTTGGGCGGTCTTTTTGTCGGTGATATCGATAACGTAGGACACCACGAACAACGCTTCATCGAGGTGGAAATAGCTCAGGCTGATTTCGGCCGGAAACACCGACCCGTCGCGGCGCCGGCCGTGCAGCTCGCCGCGGTGGGCACTCAGCGCCCGCACTTGGGGGTTGGCATTGTAGGAGGCGCGCAGCTGCTCGTGGCTGCGGCTCGGCAGGGGCGGCACCAGCCGGTCGATGCCTGACCCTTCCAGCTCGCCTTCCGCGTAGTCGAACTGCTGGTGGGCCATCCGGTTGGCCGACACGATGATGCCGGCGCGGTCGCACACGAGGATGCCGATGGTGGCGTTGGCCACCACGGCCTCGAAACGGCGGTGACTTTCGGCCAGCTCGCGCTCCACCTGCCGCAGGCGGCTAAGCTCGCTGAGGCGCACCAGGAAATACGGGCTCCCTTCCACTGCAAAAGGCGTCAGCTCGATGCGCGCCAGAAAGGCCGGGCCGTCGGGCGGCCCGACTTCGGTTTCCACTTCCTGCCGGCCCTGGGTCTGGGCCTGCTCGCAGAGCCGCACCCAGTCGGCGTCGGAAAAGGCCGGGGTGCGGAGGGCCCGGCCCGGTTCGGCCAGCAGGGCCGCCTCCGAGGCATAGCCCAGCAGCTGCACGCCGGCGGGGTTCACCCGTGTGAAGCGCCCTTCGCGGGCCTCGTACACGCCCACAAATTCCGAAGCCTGATTCAGGAAAACATCAATCAGGGCGCGGGCAAACGGGTCGTGGGGCATGGCAAAGGCCGCAAGCGGCGGTAAAAGTCATAGAGCAGCCACTGGGCGAAAGGACCCTCTGAGCCTCTAAAGTACCTGGTCAAACGATTAGCCCACTCCGAAGGGTTTGCTAATTGCCTGCCCGGCGACCTGTTTATGCCTAGCCAGGCCCGCCAGCGGCGGCGATGATAAAGGTCAAGCCCGAACTTGAGGAGGCTCATGGGAGCCGCTGGTCGCGAAAAGTAATTTTACGGCAACTCACTACACGTATCCGCTAATGGCGCCTGTTTCCTCCTTGCCCGCTCCGCCACCCGCTCCGGCCGTGCTGCTGATTCTGCTGCCGCCGGCCGCACTGGGCGACGCCTTGCCCACGGCCCTCACCAGCGCCGCCCTGCGGGCGCTGCAAAGCCGGCTGGGCCCGGCCATCCGGGTGCTGAAGGTAGACGAAGCCAGCCACCCGGCCGTGGTGCGCAGCTTCGGTACACCCGCGCTGCCGGCCTGCGTGCTGGTGCGGCAGGGCGTGGAGCTGTGGCGACACGAGGGCCTGCCCGAAGACGAAGCCCAGGTAACGCACCTGCTGGAAGCCGCCGGGACGACCTAAATCCCGGCTGCCCGTTGGCGGCCCGCTGGAAAATGGCAGGCGATAAAACGGACTGTCGGGGAAAACACGGGCTTATTAGAGGTAGATGAGAACATGCGCGGCCTGCTGGCAGCGCAGCCCGTGCTCGGCCCCGGCGGGGAAGATGACGTAGTCGCCGGCCACGTAGGTTTGCGGCTGGCCGCCAACGGTGATGACCATTTCGCCGGAGAGCACCACCACAAACACGTCGTGCGGGGCGTGGTGCGGGGCCATGCCCTGGCCGGGCTCGAAGCTTTTGCGCAGCACGCGGTGGCCGTCGCGCTGGAGCAGCACCTGGGTGGGCGTTTCAGTGGCGCGCGGGTGGGTGCCCGCGAGCAGGCTGCCGTTGCTGAATTCCATAAGGGTAGGGGATGAATGGGGGATGAAAGGAAGCGGCTGGCTGCTTCGGTTTGCTGGGGTATTCAGAGCACCGACAACCGGCCGGGCTGCAGGCGCGTTTCGAACACGTGGGCAATGCTTTGAGCGCGGAGCTTGGCTTCGGCCGCCACCGGGCCGGCAAACAGCTCGTCCACGGTCCGGTGAAAAAGGGCCAGCCACCGCTCAAAGTGCGCGCCGCCGATAGGCAGCGGGATATGCTTGCGAAACGGCTGGCCCCGGTAGCGCGCGGTGTGCAGGAGCAGGCCACTCCAGAAGTCGTACATCCGGGGCAGGTGGGCGGCCCAGTCGACGCGGGCAAACTCGTTGAACACGGGCGCCAGCAGCGGGTCGGCATTCACTTTGTCGTAGAAGGTGTCCACCAGCGTTTTCACGTCGGCTTCGGTTTGAATATCGGGGCGGGAATCGGGCATAGCGAAAGAAAAAGAGCCAACTGGCCTGTCGGGCTCCCGGCAGGCCGGGGTAGCGCGGGCGTCAAAAGCCGGTTGGGGAAGCCAGGCGGGGCGGCGGGCGGTGCAGCGCCAGGTAAGCCAGCGTGCCCGTGCCGAGCACCAAGCAGAGCTTGACCGCCTCCACGCCGATGTAAAGCAGGTGCAGGGAGCTGGCCGGCGGGGGGTGGCCATGGAGTAGGGCCTCGGCCCGCACATCCAGGGCCGGCAGCAGCCAAAAGGTTTGGAGCAGCAGCACCGCCGCCAGCAGAACCAGCGCCCCGCCGACCCGCCCCGGCACGCGCAGGTAAATGGCGCAAACGGCGGCCCCGGCATAGAGCCCGATTTCCACCTTGTTCAGGGCGTGGAACACCACCCGGCCGATGCCCACGCCCAGGGCCAGGGTGATGTGTGGGGCCGTAAATTTGAGCGGCGCTTCCAGAAAGGAGATGCCAATTATCAGGCCGGCCCATAGAAACAGGGTGGCCACCAGCACGAGGGCAAAAGGCGGACGCATCATGGCGTGCAACGGGGAGAAGTTGGCGGAAGGCGTGAGTGGTTCCGCCCTGGCAGCGGTAGGCGGCCAGCAGCACAAAGGTGAACAGCCCCCGCCGGACCCGCCCTGACAACAATCAAGCGGGGGGTTGATACTCGTCAAGGTTTCCGAAAGGGCCGGCCCGGAGCTTTGTGGCTGCACCTGCCAAGTCCACCGTGTCCGCTACCGTACTTGAACTGCCTGCTACCCGCCTGGCCTGCGCCCACTGCGGCGAAGCGTGCCCGCCGGAGCCGCTGCTGGCCGAAAAGCCCTTCTGCTGCGCCGGCTGCCGCACCGTGTACGAGCTGCTCGACGCCCATAACCTCTGCACCTACTACCGCCTCGACGCGCAGCCCGGCCTGAAAGTGAAGGCCGTGGAGCTGTCCGGCCGCTTCGACTACCTCGACTCGGAAGCCGTGCAGGCGCAGCTACTCGCGTTTCGCTCGCCGGAGCGGGCCCGCCTCACGCTGGCCATCCCGCAGATGCACTGTACGTCCTGCATCTGGCTGCTCGAGCACCTGCCCCGGCTCAACCCCGGCATCGTGGAGGCGCGGGTGCAGTTTCTGCGCAAGGAAATCACCATTACTTACCTCCCGGCCGAAACCAGCCTCAAGGCCGTGGTGCAGCTGCTGGCCTCGGTGGGCTACGAGCCGCAGATTACGCTGGCCGAGCTGGGCGCGCAGCCCCACCGCGCCGGTCGCACGCTCTACTACCAGCTGGGCCTGGCCGCCTTCGCCTTCGGCAACGTGATGCTGCTGGCCCTACCCGAGTACTTCTCGTTTGTGGAGGAATTGCAGGCCGGGTTCGGATACTTTTTTGGCCTGCTGAGCATGGTCCTGGCGTTGCCGGTGCTGCTGTACAGTGCCCGGCCGTTCTGGCACTCGGCGGGGCAGGGGCTGCGGCAGCGCTACATCAACCTCGATTTCCCCATCAGCCTAGGGCTGTTGTCGTTGTTCTGCGTGAGCACGTTTGAGGTGCTCACGGGGCGCGGACCGGGGTACTTCGACTCGTTCACGGGCCTGGTGTTTTTCATGCTGATTGGTAAGTGGGTGCAGCAGCACACCTACGACGCCCTGCGCTTCGACCGCGACTTCACTTCTTACTTCCCGGTAGCCGTTACTCTGCTCACGCCCGCCGGCGAGCAATCCATCTCGGTGAACGAGCTGAAGCAGGGCCACCGCATCCGGGTGCGGCACCAGGAAGTGGTGCCCGCCGATGCCGTGCTGCTGCGCGGCGCGGGCCAAGTGGACTACTCCTTCGTGTCGGGCGAGAGCACGCCGGTGGCCCGCGCCTCGGGCGAGCTGGTGTACGCCGGCGGCCGGCAGCTGGGCGAAGCCATTGAGCTGGAAGTGGTGCGCGAAGTCAGCCAGGGCTACCTCACCCAGCTCTGGAACAACCCGGCCTTCGCCAAGGAGGCAACTCACCGCACCCTGGAAACCTACGCCAACCGCGTGGGCCGCTACTTCGTGGCCCTCACGCTGCTGCTGGCGGCCGGCACACTGGCCTATTGGGCCCCGCGCGATACGGCCCTGATGTGGCGGGCCTTCACCTCGGTGCTGGTCATTGCCTGCCCCTGCGCCTTGTCGCTGGCCACGCCCTTCGCCCTGGGGGCCGCGCTGCGGGTGCTGGGCCGCCACCAGCTGTATCTGAAAAACGCCGCCGTCATCGAAACGCTGGGCCGCGCCGATACGCTGATTTTCGACAAAACCGGCACCCTCACCGACACGGCACAGGCCGAAGTGCACTACCACGGCCGGCCCCTCTCGGCCCCCGAAAAGCAGCTGATTGCCACCGCTGCCGCTCAGTCCACGCACCCGCTGAGCCAGCGCCTGGCGCACGAGCTGCCGGCCACCTCCCTGGTGCTGGCCACCTGCCGCGAAGTGCCCGGCCAGGGCGTGGCCGCTACGGACGCGGCCGGCGGCACGGTGCGTCTGGGGGGCCAGGAGTTCGTCAATGTCACCCCCTCCGACCGGACGGCTGAAAAAGCCGTCGGACCAAAAGAACCGGAACAGCCGGCTTCGACCCTGGCGCCCGAAACGCGGGTGTACGTGGCCCTGAACGACGAGCTGGCTGGCTACTTTACCTTTCACAACGTGTACCGTCCGGCCCTGCCGGCGCTGCTAACCCAACTGGGCCGCCGCTACCGGCTGGCGGTGCTTTCCGGCGATACCGAAGCCGAAGGCCCCCGCCTGCGGGCACTGTTTGGCGCGGACGCGGCGCTGCATTTCCGGCAGTCGCCGGCCGATAAGCTGGCCTACATCGCCGCTGAGCGCGCCCAGGGCCACACCGTGGTGATGGTGGGCGACGGCCTCAACGACGCGGGCGCGCTGCGGGCCGCCGACGCCGGCCTGGCCCTCACCGACCAGCTCACCAACTTCTCGCCCGCCTGCGATGCCATCCTCGATGCCGGGGCGTTTGGGCAGTTGGCCGCGTTTCTGAGCTTTTCGCGGGCCTGCCTGCGGGTGGTGCTGGTCACGTTTGGGTTGTCATTCTGCTACAACGGCTTCGGGCTGGCGCTGGCGGTGCAGGGCCGGTTCACGCCCATTGTATCGGCCATTCTCATGCCCATCAGCTCGCTGAGCGTGATGGTAGCAGCGACCCTGCTGGTGGGCTGGGCGGCCCGGCGCCATCGGCTATAAACCGGCTTTTTATGACCATTATTTTTCCGCTGATTGGTATCAGCCTGCTCGTGGCCCTGCTGTTTCTGGGTGGCTTTCTCTGGGCCGTGCGCAGCGGGCAGTACGACGATGCTTACACGCCCTCGGTGCGGATGCTGTTCGATGACGTGCCCGACGAACCGGCCGACCCGGACGAACCAAGGAGCGGCGAAAAGCCGCTTGGTTGAGATTAATCAAGTGCGGGCTTGACCGCCGTCATGCCGCCCGAAAGGGGCTTGCAGGACCTTTGGAGGAGTAAACCACTAGCTTCTTTTTGCTCATGCAAGCCACCCCCATGCCGCCTCTTTCCGCCGACGAGCCGCAGGTTCCGAGCCGGCTCAGCCAGGCGGTCGACACGTTTTTCTACGACAACCAGATTGTCCGCAATTTCGGCCTGGCCACCGTATTCTGGGGCATTGCCGGCATGCTGGTGGGCATCCTGGCCGCCTTCGAGCTGGCGCAGCCCGCCGTGAACATGAACACGGCCGTCACCACCTTCGGCCGCATCCGGCCGCTGCACACTAACGCGGTGATTTTCGCCTTCGTCGGCAACGGCATCTTCATGGGCGTGTACTACTCGCTGCAGCGCCTGTGCAAAACGCCGATGTACTCCAAGGCCCTGAGCAAGATTCACTTCTGGGGCTGGCAGCTCATCATCCTCAGCGCCCTGATTTCCTTGCCCCTGGGCTTCACCACGAGCAAGGAGTACGCCGAGCTGGAATGGCCCATTGACATTGCCATTACGGTGATTTGGGTGGTGTTCGGCTGGAACATGTTCGGCACCATTGCGCGGCGGCGCGAGCGGCACCTGTACGTGGGCATCTGGTTCTACATCGCCACGTTCATCACCATCGCCGTGCTGCACATCGTCAACTCCATGGAGCTGCCGGTGAGCTTTATGAAAAGCTACTCCATGTACGCCGGTGTGCAGGACGCGCTGGTGCAGTGGTGGTACGGGCACAACGCGGTGGCTTTCTTCCTGACCACGCCCTACCTGGGGCTGATGTACTACTTCCTGCCCAAGGCGGCCGGGCGGCCGGTGTACTCCTACCGCCTGAGCATCATCCACTTCTGGTCCTTGATTTTTATCTACATCTGGGCCGGGCCGCACCACTTGCTGTATACGTCCTTGCCCGACTGGGCCCAGAGCCTGGGTGTGGCGTTCAGCATTATGCTGATTGCGCCCAGCTGGGGCGGTATGATTAACGGGCTGCTGACGCTGCGCGGCGCCTGGGACAAAGTGCGCGAGGAGCCGGTGCTCAAGTTTCTGGTGGTGGCCATCACGGCCTACGGCATGGCCACCTTTGAAGGCCCCATGCTGAGCCTTAAGAACGTGAACGCCATTGCCCACTTCACCGACTGGATTGTGGCCCACGTGCACGTGGGGGCCCTGGGCTGGAACGGCTTCCTGACCTTTGCCATGCTCTACTGGCTGTGGCCGCGCCTCTACCGCACCGAACTGTACTCCAAGAAGCTGGCCAACATCCACTTTTTGATTGGCACCATCGGCATTCTGGTGTACGCGCTGCCCCTGTACTGGGCCGGCTTCACGCAGGGGCTCATGTGGAAGCAGTTCAACGCCGAGGGCATGCTGCAGTACCCCAACTTCCTGGAAACGGTGCTGCAAATCGTGCCCATGTACTACCTGCGCGGCATCGGCGGGGTGCTCTACCTGGCCGGCGCGCTGCTGATGACCTACAACCTGTTCAAGACGGCCCAGGCCGGCGCGCTGCTGGCCGAGGAGAAAGCCACGGCCCCCGCGCTGCTGCCCGCCGCCGAAGACCCGCACGCCGACGCCGGCCACTGGCACCGCTGGATTGAGCGCCGCCCGTTTCAGCTGGCGTTCTGGGCCACCGTGGCCATTGCCATTGGCGGCATTATCGAGATGGTGCCCACCTTTCTGGTCAAAAGCAACGTGCCCACCATCGCCTCCGTCAAGCCCTACCGGCCCCTGGAGCTGGAAGGCCGCGACCTCTACATTAAAGAAGGCTGCTCGAACTGCCACACCCAGATGGTGCGCCCGTTCCGCTCGGAAACCGAGCGCTACGGCGAGTACAGCAAAGCCGGCGAGTTTGTGTACGACCGGCCCTTTTTGTGGGGCAGCAAGCGCACCGGGCCCGATTTGCACCGCCTGGGTGGCAAATACCCGCACTCCTGGCACTACAACCACATGCTGGACCCCACCAGCATGTCGCCCGGCTCCATCATGCCGCCCTACCCCTGGCTGTATGACAACACCATTGACTACAGTACCCTGCCTACCAAAATTCGGGTGCTGCAACAGTTGGGCACACCTTACCCGGCGGGCTTCGACCAGCAGGCCGAGGCCGATGCCCGCGCCCAGGCCGACGGCATCGTGCGCGACCTGAAAAAGGAGGACATCGAGGTGAAGTCGGACAAAGAGATTGTGGCCCTGATTGCCTACCTCCAGCGCTTGGGCACCGACATCAAAGTGAAGCCCGAGCAGGCCGCCGCGGCCGCCCAGTAACCCCTTTTCAGTGCCAGACCATGGACAAGAAAGTATTGCAATCTATTGCCGGGGTCGAGATATACCCGCTCATCTCGCTGGCTATCTTCTTCCTGTTTTTCCTGGGCCTGCTCGTGTACGTGGTGCGGGCCAACCGCCAGCACCTGCGCGAGATGAGCGAAATGCCCCTGCGCGCCGACGACGAAACCCCGCAACCGGCCCTCGGCCCCGACGTGCTATGCTAGCCAGACGCTCCCTCCTGATGACGGCCACGGGCCTGCTCACGAGTTACCTGGCCGCTGGCCAAACTCCGGCCACCGCGCCCGCGCCCTCGGGCTCGGATGCACTGTTTTGGGTGCTGGTGGGCGTACTGGGCCTCGTGGCGCTGCTGGTTGTAGTCGTCGGCACCTCCGTGGCCTCGGCCACCAGCAGCCCCTACTGGCAGCAGCAGCGCGCCGCGCCGGAAGTGGCCACCCACCCGTCCTCTTCTACCTCCACGAAGCCAGAAGCCGCCGCATGTTAACCCATTTGACCCGAAAGACCGGGCCGCTGCTCCTCGCCGGCCTACTACAGGCAGGCGCCGCCGTAGCCCAGGAGCCGGCCGCCGCGCCGGCCAAGACGGGTGGCCCCGACACCCAGGAAATGCTGTTTTGGTTTTTGCTCAGCACGCTGGTGCTGGTGCTGCTGGTGTTTGCCTTGCTCTTTACGATGATAGTCGTCAAGCTCAAGCCACAGCTGCGCAAACTCTACGAGTTGCCCACGGTGCACGACACCTGGAGCGGCAAGGTGGTGGGCCTGCTGGTCGGTGACACCCGCCTGGTGAACGGGGAACGCAAGGACGAGCTGATGGGCCACGAGTACGACGGCATCTCGGAGTACGACAACGACTTGCCGCCGTGGTGGAAGTACGGCTTTTACTTCACCATCGTGTTTGCCGTGGGCTACATGGGCTACTACCACGTGGCCAACGCCGGGCAGCTGCAGCTGGCCGAGTACGAAACCGAGATGCGCCAGGCTACCCTGCTGGTGTCGGCCGAGGCCGACGACCCCAACAAGCTTACGACCTACACGGCCCTCACCGCCCCGGCCGACCTGGCCGCCGGCAAAAGCATTTTCGCCACCAACTGCGCCCCCTGCCACGGGGCCAGCGCCGAGGGCAAAGTGGGGCCCAACCTCACCGACGAGTACTGGCTGCACGGCGGCGAAATCAACCACGTCTACAAAACCATTAAGTACGGCGTGACCAGCAAGGGCATGGTGGCTTGGAAGGGCAAGCTGGCCGGCAAGCAGATTCTGCAAGTGGCCTCCTACATCCAGTCGCTGCAAGGCTCGAAGCCGGCGGGCGCCAAAGAGCCGCAGGGCGAGAAGGAAGCCGGCGGCAAGCCCCTGGCCAGCAAGTAAGGCCCGGCACCGCAAACCGGCTGTTGACGAGTTGACCGACCCCGGCCGGCCGGTTGGCGCCGGCGCACCGGAGCACACCACTAATTTACCACCCCAATGGCCGCTATCAACTATCAGCCCGACGACGACTTTCGCACCCACATTGCGACGGTGGATGGCGAAGGCAAGCGCATCTGGCTGTATCCCAAGAAGCCCAGCGGCCGGCTCTACCGCGCCCGCAAGTGGATTAGCTACGGCCTGCTGGCCTTGCTCTTTGCCGGCCCCTGGCTGCGCATTCACGAGCTGCCGGTGCTCATGCTGAACCTGCCGGCCCGGAAGTTCATCATCTTCGGCCAGATTTTCTGGCCCCAGGATTTTTTCATTCTGTTGGTAGGGGCGCTGGCGTTTGTGCTGTTCATCATCCTGTTCACCATCGTCTACGGCCGCCTGTTCTGCGGCTGGGTGTGCCCGCAGACCATCTTTCTGGAGATGGTGTTCCGCCGCATCGAGTACTGGCTCGAAGGCGACGGCCCCCAGCAAAAAGCCCTGGACCGGGCCGACTGGACCTGGAACAAAATCTGGCGCAAAACCAGCAAGCACACGCTGTTTCTGCTGCTTTCCTTTCTGATTGCCAACACCTTCCTGGCCTACATCGTGGGCTCGGACGAGCTGGTGAAGATTATTACGGACCCGCCCGCGGCTCACCTGGGCGGACTGGCGTCAATGGTCGTGTTCACGGGCGTGTTCTACGCCGTTTTTGCTCGCTTTCGCGAGCAGGTGTGCACCATCGCCTGCCCCTACGGCCGTCTGCAAGGCGTGTTGCTGGATAAAGACAGCCTGGTGGTGGCCTACGATTACAAGCGGGGCGAGCCGCGCGAGAAGCTGCGCAAAAACCAAGTGCGCCTGGCTGGGGACTGCATCGACTGCCACCAGTGCGTGCAGGTGTGCCCCACGGGCATCGACATCCGCAACGGGGCGCAGCAGCTGGAATGCACCAACTGCACGGCCTGCGTCGACGCCTGCAACCACATCATGGAAATGGTGAACCTGCCGCTGGGCCTCATCCGCCACGCCTCGGTCAACGACATTGCTCAGGGCACGCGCTTTCGCCTCACGGGCCGCATGAAAGCGCTATCGGGGGCCCTGGTGGCGGTGCTGCTGGGCCTCACCTTCCTGTTGGTGTCGCGCTCCAACGTGGAAGCCACGGTGCTGCGCACGCCGGGCCAGCTGTTTCAGAAAACCGCCCACGGCACCATCACCAACCTCTACAACATCTCGGTTATCAACAAAACCAATCACCCGTACCCCATCACCCTGAAGATGCTGGAGCCCGCCGGCGGCACCATTGCGCTGGTCGGCAACGACGGGCTGAAACTACCAGCCCAAGGCATCACCGAGGGCGTGTTCTTCGCTGAGTTGCCCAAGTCGGCGCTGCACACCACCAACCAGAAAATCCGCATCGGTGTGTTCAGCGGGGGCCAGTTGATTACCGAAACCAAAACCAAGTTCCTCGGGCCGGTGCAGTGAAAAGTAGCGCGGACGCCGCGAGTCCGCGCCCGCACCACACCCGAACGAAATCCGCCCAGGCGCGGACTCGCAGCGTCCGCGCTACAATTCAACCCCATGACCACTACCCGCCGCAACCTTTGGCCCTACGCCATCATTGCCACTTTCGTGCTCTTTGCTGCCTACATCGGCTACATGGTGCAGCGGGCCATGCGCACCAACGTGGACCTGGTGAGCGCCGACTACTACCAGCAGGAGCTGGCCTACCAGCAGCGCATGGAATCGGTGGCGCGCACGGCCGCGCTGCCCGCCCCGGTGCGTGTGGCCTACGAACGAGCTTCTCAGCGCCTTACCCTCCAACTGCCGCCCGCCTTGGCCGGGCAGGCGGTGCGGGGCACGCTGTACTTCTTCCGGCCCTCCGACCAGAAGCTGGATTTCCGGCTGCCCTTTTCGCCGACCGGGGACTCGGCGCGGCAAGAGCTGAACACCAGCCGGCTGCTGGCGGGCTACTGGCGGCTGCGGCTGGATTTTACGGCCGGCGGCCACCAGTATTTTGTGGAAAAGGAGTTATCCATCTAACTCTTGGCCAGGGCGTTCGCGCCGGCGTCTTTGTATCTTAATAATACGCGGTATGATGCTTTGGGCAGGCTTTCTATTTGGGTTGCTGGGCAGCTTCCACTGCGTGGGCATGTGCGGGGCCATTGCGCTGGCGCTGCCGGGCGCGGGTGGCTCGCGCAGGCGTTACGTGGCTGGGCGGGTGCTCTACAACCTGGGCCGCGTGAGTACCTACGCCGCGCTGGGCGCTGCAGCTGGTGCGGTGGGCCAGGGTCTGCGGCTGGCGGGCTGGCAGCAGGGCTTGTCGGTGCTTTCGGGCGCGCTGATTCTGCTGCTCGTGGCCACACCCGAGCGGTGGCTGGGCCGGGCCGCTGCCTTTGTTGATTTGGATGTGGTGCTGGCTAAAGTTAAAAGCCGGCTGGCGTATTACTACCAGCAGCCCTCGCTGGGGGCGCTTTATGCCACGGGTCTGCTCAATGGGTTGCTGCCCTGCGGCTTAGTGTATTTGGCGCTGGCCGGGGCCCTGAGCGTGCCGGGCGTGGCCGGGGCAGCGGGCTACATGGCCCTGTTTGGTCTGGGCACGCTGCCGCTGATGCTGGCCTTGTCGCTCACTGGGCAGCTGGTGCCACTGGCGTGGCGGGGGCGGCTGCGGCGGGCCGTGCCCGTGCTGGCCACCGTTATGGCGGGGCTGTTCATTCTGCGGGGGCTGGGACTGGGCATTCCCTACGTGAGTCCGCAACTAGGTGGCTCCGAACGCGTTGCCGCAGGCCAGCCGGCTACGGTGCATTACTGTCACGGCCCCGCCGCGGCCGCTCCAACTGAGCAGTCCAAATAGTTATTCTCGCATTGTCCTACCGTTTTCAACCCGCGCCCACCAGCTCTTCGCCATGCAAACCATTCTCGTGCCTATTGATTTCACGGCGTCGTCCGAACACGCGCTGGTGTACGCCAACAAGCTGGCTTTGCGCCTGCCCGCCGAAATTGTGCTGGTGCACAGCGCCGCCGACGGCCCCCTCACGCCCGAACGGCGGGCGGACCTGCTTCACCGGCTGGAGGCCTTAGCCGAACGCCTGCGCTACCGGCAGCTAACCCGGCAGAGCGGCCGGCGCATCAACTACTATTACCACGCGGGAGATGGGCTCTCGGCCGAAGGCCTGCAAGTGCTGGTGGCCGGTTTCAACGCCGACTTGGTGGTGGCCGGCCTGGCTCTGGCCGATTGCGCCGAAGCGCAGGCCGCTGGCGCACCCCGCGCCCTGTTGCCCGAGCTAGTGAGTTGCCCCGTGCTGCTGGTACCGCCCGGCCGACATGAGCTGCCCGCCCGCGTGGTCGTGTCGGGCGACTTTACCCGGCTGGCCAGTCGGCACCTGAGCCCGCTTCCGGGCTTAGTGCGCCCATCCGGGGCGCACTTCGACCTGGTGCAGTTCTACGGGGCCGGCAGCGCGGGCCTCGCGCCCCTAAAAAAAGGCGTGCTTGCTGCGCGCAGCCGCTTTGCTGCGGCCGCGGTGCACCTGCTGCCTGCCGAGGACGAGTTGGAAGACCTCAGCGAATTCTGCGAGCAACAGGCGGCGCAACTGCTGGTGGTAGCTACGGCCGACGGCTGCCTGGTGCGGCGCTTCTTCAATCCGCACTATGCCAAAACCAACGCCTACCACTTGCGCATTCCGGTGCTTGTGCTGGGCACCAGCACCGAGCCCACGGCAAGCTGCTGCGCCCAATGCAGCCTGCGCAAAGCAGCCGAAGCCCGGCTGATAGCTGGGCCGCACCTTGAAAAAGCATCGGCAAGCTGAGTGCGCGCCACCCTGACAACCCACTTTATCAAATGACTATTTCCCTGCCCTTGCCCCCCCAAACCTTCCCTGCATCCGCCCGCGCCACCGTGGAGGCGTGGATGCGCCAGTTTCAGGACTGGCTGTGCCAGCAGCTGGAAGCCGCCGATGGCGGCGCCACCTTCCGCGAGGATGCGTGGTCGCACGAAGGCGGGGGTGGTGGACGCACCCGGGTTATCGGTCCGGGAGCAGTGCTGGAAAAAGGCGGGGTTAACTTCTCGGCGGTGTGGGGCCGCCTGAGCGAGGCCGCCGCGCGCCAGCTGCTCATGCCCGACCCCACTTACTTCGCCACCGGCGTTTCGGTGGTGCAGCACCCGCGCAGCCCGATGGTGCCCATCTCGCACATGAACGTGCGCTACTTTGAGGCCGGCAACGGCGAAGCCTGGTTCGGCGGCGGGCTGGACCTAACCCCGATTTACGTGAATGAGGCGCAAGCGCGCTGGTTTCACCGGGAAATCAAGCAGGTGTGTGACCAGCACCACCCGGCCTACTACGCCCGCTTCAAGGAATGGGCCGATGAGTATTTCTACCTGCCCCATCGCCAGGAAACCCGGGGCGTGGGCGGCATCTTCTTCGACCGACTTACAGTGGGGCCGGACGGCACTTTTGACGAGCTGTTTGCCTTCATGAAAGCCGTGGGCGAGGTATACGGCCGCACCTACTGCGCCCTGATGCGCCAGAACCGCGACCTGCCCCACGGCGCCCGCGAAAAGCACTGGCAGCAGGTGCGTCGCGGCCGCTACGCCGAGTTTAACCTCGCCATCGACCGGGGCACCCGCTTCGGTCTGGAAACCGGGGGGCGCACGGAAAGCATCCTGATGAGCCTGCCGCCCCAGGCCGAGTGGCACTACAACCTCACCCCGGAGCCCGGCTCGGCGGAGGCCGACACCCAAGCCTGGCTGCGCAAAGGCATCGACTGGCTGGCTTCCTGACCCTTCACCCACTCCCCGCTCCGACAGCGCCAGCCCCTCGACCGAGCTCGGCCACACTTTCTCCATCGGCCGCCTCATCCAGTCTGGCCAACAGCTCAATTATCACCTCACATGCGTCTTCAACAACTTTTGTCCGTCCTGGCCTTGCTGGTAACCTCCTGCGGCGACGTTAAAAATCCCAATGGCATGCCCGCCAAGCCCACCGGCCAGGGCCAGCCGCAGGTACTCACGGCCGCCAGCACACCCAAGCCCGACTCGGCCGCCGCCAAAACCGAAAATCCGGTCATGCCTGCCGATACCTCCGTGACCGGCGCCTGGCTTATCCTCGACGGCAGCCTGCGGGGACACGACGCGGCCACCCTCAATCAACTGCTCGACCCCGAATACGGCCTGTGGGTACTGGAGCAGGCCGGCGGCGTGCCACTCGTGACGCGGGTGGCCGACGTGCGCCGCTTCCGCGACCAGCACCAACAGCCGCTTTTCGCCCTGGACAAACAACTCATGACCTGCGCGGCGCCCAAGCCGGTGGCCAAGCTGCCCGCTGCGGCCTGCCCCGCCGGCACCTTTGCCGAAGAGGGCTGCTTCGTAGGGCCATCCGCGCCGTTTCGGGCGCTGGATTTCTGGAAAACCGCGGCCATCAAAGGGGGCAACCGCAACCAGGCCCAGGCCGCCCAGGGCCGCTGCGTGCGCGGGGTGCTGCAAACCCGCACCGGCTACCAGTTCCACTTCTCGAAATCGGCCGGCGTGGGTGGCCGCTGGCGGTTGGTGTTCCTCGACCTGCGCGGAAAGTGCCGGTAAAGGAAGCGCTGGGCCGCCGGGCTACCAGCTCACCGGCCCGATATAGCGCCTGTCGGGCCGTTTTCAAGCGTTAGCAGGCCCGACGGAGGCTGTCTGAGCTGGCTTGCAGAAACCGGCTCAGCCCCGTGCGCCCGCGCTGGGACTGCTTGCCTCCCGCACAATAGGCTCGAAGCGGCACAGACGGTGGCGCTTGCAGCCTATGCGGTACCGGGCCGGCTATCCGCTCCGTTAGGCTTTCAACACAAATAATTCGGTGAGCGCGGCAACCAGCTCGTCGGCCTCGCCGCGCTGGCAGGCGGCTTTAAGTTGCAGCACGGGTAGCTTGAGAAACTTCTGGGTCAGGGCCTGGGTGGCTTGGTCGAGCCGCCGGGCTTCGGCGGGGCTGGCCTTTTTCTGAAATCGGGCCAGCTCCTGTTGCCGCAGCTGCTCCAGGGTATTTTTCAACTGCTGAATGGCCGGCGACACATGCAGCTCCCGGCTCCGTTCCCGCAGGCCGGCTACGCTTTCAGCAATGATGGCCCACACCTGGGGCACGGCCGCCAGGCGCCGGCTCAGGGCCGCCGAGGCTTGATGCTGGATGGCGTCGATGTTGTAAACCAGCACCCCCGGCACGTGCTCGGCGGCGGGGTCCACGCTGCGCGGCACCGAAAGGTCGATGAAGAACTTAGGACTCAGCACCTCTAGGCCGGCCACCAGCTCCCGGGTGAACAGGGGCACCGGCGCGGAAACTGAGGAAATAATAACATCGGCCTGCCGCACGCCGTCGGCCAGGTCCGCAAACTCAAGGACCTTCAGGCCGCGCACCGCGGCCAGCGCCTCGGCCCTGACGCGGGTCCGGTTGCAGAGCGTGACGTGCGTAAAGCGCCGGCTTTTGGCGAAGTGGCGGGCCACATCGGCGCCAATTTCGCCCAGCCCCACAACCAGCACCCGCGGCGAGGGCAGGTCGGCCGTCAGCGCCTCCACCAGTTCCAGGGTGGCGGAGGAAGTGGAGGCTGCGCCGTCGCGAAAAGCCGTTTCCTGCTGCACCCGCTTGTTGGCCGCGAGCACCGCGTGGAGCAGCCGGTGCAGAAACGGCCCTGCCGCCGCCGCCGCCACCGAACGGCGGTAGGCCAGCTTCACTTGGTTGATAACCTGCAGGTCGCCGACAACCTGAGCATCCAGCCCCAAGGCTACCTCGAAGAGATGTTGCGCGGCGGCCCCGGCCGTTGTAAAGTGCTCAAAGTACGAAGCGTAGCCCCGGCTGCTGGCGCAGCCTTTGGTGTGACCCAGCGCGTCAATGATGGCTATCTGTTGGTCGTCCTCGGCCGTATAGTACACTTCCGTGCGGTTGCAGGTGCTCAGCACCAGCAGGTCGGAAAGGCCCAACTCCTGTTGAAGGCTGCGCTGTACTTGCTCACATTCCAACTCATTCAGCGCCAACAGCTCACGGATGGCTAATGGCGCCTTTTTATAGGTAAGGCTGAGGGCCTTGAAGGAGTTAGTCATAGGAAACGGCAACCAGAAAAGCATAAACACACCCACCCTGGCGCGGTACCGGATTGCCGGATTCCTGCCGCAAAAGAGCAGGAGCGCTAGCTGGGATGAATGGGTCAAAGTTCCGGGGTAGGTGCTGCTTGGCCCATGAGTTTCATCAGACCAGGCCATGATTATCGTCAAGCGTGCGCAATGGCGGTCCATCGCCCTGACCTGGAGTGTTGCAGCTTTTGTCAGTGATTGGTCCGTCTGTGCCTCATGCAGTGGCTCTCAAACTTCTCCGCGTCGGGGCATGGGCGTTGTGCGAGCAGTGACATTAAGAGCGTGTTTGGATTTTTCTTAATCACTTTAAACCGTCCTGCTCATCTGGCGTTGTCAATCAATCGACATGACGAAGTGGGAGAATTGCCTCGACAAGCGAACGCCAGATGAGCAGAATGTGTTTTTTTAAATTCACAAACACGCACTAAGTGAACAGAAAGGGCTGTGTAGATGGCTGCTAATTAGGCTGGTATCGGCGCGATGGAACGGAATCATCATCTTTAGCTACCAATTGCTCTACCCCCATGCCTCGTCGTTCCATATTATCGGCAGCGGAACGGGAGCAACTCCTGGCGCTGCCCGAAAGCCCGGAGGAGTTCATCCGGCAATACACCTTTAGTGAAGCCGACCTGTCGCTGATTCACCAACACCGTGGTGTGGCTAACCGCCTGGGCTTTGCTGTGCAACTTTGCTACCTGCGGTTTCCGGGGGTATCATTGGCAGTGGAGCAATTGCCGGCTTCGTCGCTGCTGGCTTTTGTGGCCACCCAACTGAAGATTTCGGTAACAGAGTGGGCCGTGTATGGCCAGCGCGAGCAAACCCGGCGCGAACACTTGCTGGAACTGCAAGCGGCTTTTTCGATTCAGACGTTTGGCTTACCGCACTACCGGGCCGCCGTGCCGTGGCTGGCCGAAGTTGCCCGGCAAACTGACAAAGGCGTGGTGCTGGTGCAAGCCTTGATAGGGCACTTACGCCACCAGGGTGTCCTGTTGCCCGCGGTCACCGTTCTCGAACGTCTCAGCGCGGAGGCCTTAACCCGGGCTAATCGCTGGCTTTACCAGACGCTGACCGAGGACCTGACCTCGGAAACCCGGCAGGCGTTGGAAAACCTGCTCACCCGCCGCGAGGGCAGTACCCTGACCTGGTTGGCGTGGCTGCGGCAAGCCCCCGCCGCCCCCACTTCGCGGCAGATGCTGGAACACCTGGCCCGCTTGGCGGCGTGGCAACAGCTGGGGCTGCCGGCGGACCTGGCACGGCGGGTCCACCAAAACCGGCTGCGCAAAATCGCCCGGGAAGGAGGCCAGATGACTCCGGCCGACTTGGCCAAATTCGAGCCGGTGCGTCGCCTGGCCACGCTGGTCGCCCTGGCCCTGGAAGGCACGGCCACGGTGCTGGACGAACTGCTCGACTTGCACGACCGCATCGTGGGGAAGGTGTTCAACGCGGCCAAACACAAGCACCAGCAGCAGTTTCAGGCCTCGGGCAAGGCCATCAACCAGCAGGTGCGCCTGTTCGGGCGCATTGGGCAGGCCCTGCTCACGGCCCGCGCCACGGGCACGGACCCGTTCGCGGCCATCGAATCGGTGCTGCCGTGGGAGGAATTCACCGCCAGCGTGGGCGAAGCGCAGCAACTGGCTCAACCGGC
Source organism: Hymenobacter sp. 102 (assembly GCF_049949205.1). Lineage (NCBI taxonomy): Bacteria > Pseudomonadati > Bacteroidota > Cytophagia > Cytophagales > Hymenobacteraceae > Hymenobacter > Hymenobacter sp. 102. The sequence goes on along the minus strand of NZ_CP188172.1, from coordinate 4,761,454 downwards.
TGATTTTGATTTCCTGCACCGGGTAGGCGAGCACTACGCCACGCTGCGCCGCTACGCCCCCGCGTTTCTAGCCGCCCTGCCGCTGCGGGCGGCCCCGGCCGCGAAACGTCTGCTGGCCGCGCTGGACGTGTTGCGCGAGCTGAACACGACGGGCGCCCGCAAGCTGCCGGCCGATGCGCCGACGGCCTTCATCAGCAAGCGCTGGCAGAAGCTGGTGCTGACGGACCAAGGGCTGGACCGCCGCTACTACGAGCTATGTGCCCTGGCTGAACTCAAAAACGCGTTGCGCTCGGGCGATATGTGGGTGCTGGGCTCGCGCCAGTTTAAGGACTTCGAGGAGTACTTGGTGCCGACGGAACCGTTTGCCGCCCTACTTCAGGCCGGTGAGCTACCCTTGGCCGTGGAACCGAACGGGGAACGGTACCTGCAGCAGCGCCTCGCGCACCTGACCCAACAATTGGAAACAGTTAACCGCCTGGCCGCAGCGGGTGAGTTGCCGGATGCCAGCCTGACGGCGGCCGGCCTGAAAATCATGCCCCTCGATGCGGCCGTGCCGGACGCGGCCCAGGCCCTGATTGAGCAGGCAGCCCGCCAGCTTCCCCACGTCAAGATTACGGACCTGCTGCTGGAAGTCGACGAGTGGACCGGGTTCAGCCGCCACTTCACGCACCTGAGAACCGGGGCCCCGACCAGAGACCCGGCCTTGCTGCTCACCACCCTGCTAGCCGATGGCCTGAACTTGGGCCTGACTAAAATGGCGGCATCCTGCCCCGGCAGCACCCACGCCAAACTTTCCTGGCTGCAAGCCTGGTACATCCGCGATGATACCTATTCGCTGGCCCTGGCCGAGCTGGTCAACGCGCAGCTGCGCCACCCCTTCGCGGCCCACTGGGGCGACGGCACGACCTCTTCGTCGGACGGGCAGCGGTTCCGGGCCGGGGGACGCGCCGAGAGCACCGGGCACATTAATCCCAAATACGGGGCCGAGCCGGGCCGGCTGTTTTATACCCACGTCTCGGACCAGTACGCCCCCTTTAGCAGTCAGGTCATCAACGTCGGCGTGCGCGATGCCACGTATGTGCTCGACGGGTTGCTCTACCACGAATCCGACCTGCGCATCGCCGAGCACTACACCGACACGGCCGGCTTTACCGACCACCTGTTTGCCGTGATGCCGCTGCTGAGCTACCGGTTTGCCCCCCGCATCCGCGACCTAAGCGACACGAAGCTGTATATGCCGCCGGGCTCCCCGGCATACGAGGCCTTGCAGCCCCTGCTGGGCGGGACGCTCAACGTGCGCCACGTCCTGGCCCATTGGGAAGAAATCTTACGTCTGGCCACGTCCATTAAGCAGGGCACCGTGACGGCCTCGCTCATGCTGCGCAAGCTCGGCAGCTACCCGCGCCAGAACGGGCTGGCCGTGGCCCTGCGCGAACTGGGCCGCATCGAGCGGAGCCTGTTCATTCTGGACTGGCTGCAAAGCGTCGACTTGCGCCGCCGCGTGCAGGTGGGGCTCAACAAAGGCGAAGCCCGCAACGCACTGGCCCGGGCCGTGTTCTTCCACCGGCTGGGCGAAATCCGGGACCGGGGCTTCGAGCAGCAACGCTACCGGGCCAGCGGCCTGAATCTGCTCACGGCTGCCATCGTGTTGTGGAATACGGTGTACCTGCAGCGTGCCGTGCAGGCCCTGCGCGCCCACGGCCATAACGTGGACGAAGCGCTGTTGCCCTACTTATCACCGCTGGGTTGGGAGCACATCAACCTGACGGGCGACTATTCGTGGCGTACCAAGCGTGCACCCGGCAAATTTCAGCCTCTACGTCCCCTTTCCAGGTCTTAACGTGCTATTTATTCCGTTTTCTGAGATGACCCCATCAACGGCAAGCGGGCCATCTATATGCCGGTCATCAAAAAGGCCGACGCCTCCACCCTGAAAGTGGTGCAGCAGGTGAAGGATAAGCTGCCTACCCTGCGGGCCCTGCTGCCCGAGGACGTAAAGCTCAGCTACGCTTTTGATCAAAGCACCTACGTGGCCAACTCGCTGAAAAGTCTGGTGACGGAGGGCATTCTGGGCGCGGTGCTCACGGGCTTGATGGTGCTCTTGTTCATGCGCGACTGGCGCAGCGTGGTGATTGTGGTGACGACCATTCCGCTGTCGGTCCTGTCGGCAGTGATTCTGCTCAAGCTTTTCGGTCAGACGCTCAACATCATGACCCTCTCGGGGCTGGCCCTAGCCATCGGCGTGCTGGTGGACGAGGCCACGGTGACTATCGAGAACATTCACCAGCACCTGGAGCGGGGCAAGCCCAAGGCCCAGGCCATCTGGGACGCGGCCCGCGAAATTGCCCTACCCAAGCTGCTGATTCTGCTCTGCATCCTGGCCGTCTTTGCGCCCGCCCTCATCATGGAAGGCGTGCCGCGGGCCATGTTCCTGCCCCTGTCGCTGGCCGTGGGCTTTGCCATGGTGGCCTCGTTTCTGCTCTCGCAGACGCTGGTGCCCGTCATGGCTAACTGGCTAATGCGCGACCACGCCCCGGCCGCCGGCCACGGTCACGACGAGCCAGCTGAGCATACCGGGTTCTTCGCCCGCTTCCAGGCCGGCTACCAGCGCCTGCTCACGCGGGCCCAGGGCCGCCAGCGCGGCGTGGTGCTGGGCTACCTGGTTTTATCACTGGTCGTGGTAGGAGTGGGGTTTGCCTTCATCGGCACCGACATCTTTCCGCAGGCTAACAGCGGACAGTTCCAGCTGCGGCTGCGCGAGAAGGTGGGTACCCGCCTGGAGAAAACCGAGCAGACGGTGGCGGCGGTGCAGGCCATCATCAATAAGGAAGTCGGCCCCGACAACGTGGAAATCACCTCCACCTTCGTGGGCACCCAGCCGGCCAGCTTCGCCGTCAACTCGGTTTTCGTCTTCACCACCGGCCCCCACGAGGCGCTGATGCAGGTGGCCCTGAAGGAGGGCGTGCACGTGAACCTGAGCCAACTTAAGGAGCGGCTGCGCCAGTGTATCCACGACGCGCAGCCAGGCTTACAACTAAGCTTCGAGCCGATTGAGCTGGTGGAAAAGGTGATGAGCGACGGGGCGCCCACGCCCATTCAGGTAAACGTGGGGGGCAAAAACCTGAAGGAAGCCGCCGGCCACGCCCGCAAGGTGCTGGCGCAGCTCCGGCAGATTTCTTACCTGCGCGACGTGCAGATTGCCCAGCCCCTGCAGTACCCGGCCCTGCGCATCGACGTGGACCGGGAGCGGGCCGCTCAGTTCGGCCTGACCAGCCAGGAAATCACCCAGTCGGTGGTAGCCGCTACCTCGTCCTCGCGCTTTACGAGCAAAAACCTCTGGCTCGACCCCAAATCCGGCCTGGGCTACCAGGTGCAGGTGCAGCTGCCCGAAGACCAACTCACCCAGCTGCAGGATCTGGAGGCGCTGCCCGTCAAGGCCGGGCAGGCCCGCCCCACCATCGGGGAGGTGGCCACGGTGTCGGCGCGCATGATGCCCGGCCAGATTGACCGCCAGGGGCCTTACCGCCTGGTGAGCATCACGGCTAACGTGCAGGACCGGGACCTGGGCACCGCCGCGCAAGCTGTGCGTAAGGCGCTCAAGCAAGTCGGCGAACCCCCGCGCGGGGTAGTAGCCAACCTGGTGGGCCAGCCCCAGCTGCTGGAAGACACCATGAGCAGCCTGCAGACCGGGCTGGGCATGGCTATCGTGGTGATTTTCCTGCTGCTGGCCGCCAATTTCCAAAGCTTCCGCCTCTCCCTGGTGGTGCTCTCGGTGGTGCCGGCCGTGGTGGCGGGCTCCTTGCTCATGCTGCTGGCCACGGGCGCCACGCTCAACCTGCAGTCCTACATGGGCATGATTATGAGCGTGGGCGTGTCGGTGGCCAATGCCATCCTACTCATCACCAGCGCCGACCACTTGCGCCACGAGCACCGGGACGTGCCCCTGGCCGCCCTTTTGGCCGCCGATACCCGCATCCGGCCCATCCTGATGACCAGCATTGCCATGATTGCCGGCATGTTGCCCATGGCTTCGGGCCTGGGCGAGGGCGGCGACCAGATTGCCCCGCTGGGCCAGGCCGTCATCGGCGGGCTGATTGCCTCCACGCTGGCTTCGCTGCTGGTGCTGCCCCACGTGTTCGGCTGGGCCATGCGCCGGGTGGGCTACGAGTCCAGCTCCCTGCTCCCCGCCCGCACCAGGCAGGCTGCCTAATCTTCTCCTTCTTTCCCTACTGAGTCTCTATGAATGCCTTCCTGAAATTGATTGCCCCTTCACCCCGATATACTTCCCTGCTGGCGGCGGCTCTGCTGCTGAGCGGCGTGCTGGGCAGCTGCTCGTCCGGCGCTTCGGAACCCGCGGCCGAAAAACCCACGCCGGCCGCGCCGGCCACCGTAACTACCTTTCGGCTGACCAACGCCCCGGCCGTGCGCCGGCTGCGGTTGCCCGCCGAGCTCAAACCATTTGAGCAGGTCGACCTTTTCCCCCGCGTGGGCGCTTTCGTGCAGCGGGTGCTGGTGGACCGCGGCTCACGGGTGGCCAAAGGTCAGACCCTGGCTGTGCTCGAAGCCCCGGAACTGGCCGCCCAACTCTCCCGGGCCCGCTCGCGCTGGCAGGCCGCGCAGGCCAAGCTTTCCGGCACCCGGGCCAGCTACGAGCGCCTGCTGCGCACCAGCCAGGAGCCGGGCACCATCTCGCCTAATGACCTGGAGCGCGCCCGCGCCGAGATGCAGGCCGACCAAGCCAATGTGCAGGCTGCGCAGTCTGAGTTGCAGGCTAGCCGGGAGCTCAGCAACTACCTGGTAGTGCGCGCCCCGTTTAGCGGCACCATCACGGCCCGCAACGTGTCGGCCGGGGCCCTGGTGGGACCGGGCGGGGGCCAGCCGTCGGCACCCATGTTCTCGCTGGAAAACAGCCGCACCCTGCGCCTGGAAGTGGCCGTGCCCGAGGCCGCGGCCGGCCAGTGGCTGCAGCCCGGCGCTGCGGTGCCCTTCACGGTGCCGGCCTTTCCCGGCCAGACTTTCACCGGCGTGTTCCGCCGCAACGCCAGCCGCCTGAGCCAGACGGTGCGCTCGGAGCTAGTGGAGATGGACGTGCCCAACCCCGACGGCCGCCTGAAAGCGGGTATGTACGCCCAAGTATTGGTGGCGCTGCCCACCGCTGCGAAAGCCGTTGCCGTGCCAACCTCGGCCGTATTTGCCACCCCGGACGCACCCAAGCAGGCCCAGGTAGTGCGCGTGCAGCAAGGGCGAGCCCAGTGGGTACCCGTGCGCAAAGGCCAACTGCTGAGTCGTGACACGGTGGTGGTGTTCGGGCCACTGGCGCCCGGCGACGAGTTGGTTCGCGAAGCCAGCGAGCAGGTGCCCGACGGCCAGAACGTCAGGATAGCCAAGACCAAGCCCGCCGGGGTTTAATATATGAACGTTTTTTCATTTGTTTGTTGTTGCACGTTTAAATCCTTCGACCATGAATCGTAAAAATCTGCTCCAGTGGCTGCCACTGGCTTTGTTTGCCCTCGTTCTGTTCACTCCGTTGCGCACGCCAGTATTGGGTGCCCTGCAGCGCGGCCTTCTGGCCACGGGCCTGTGGAAACCGGATGTGCCAGTAGCGACTCCGGCCCCGGCCGACGCGCCCATTGTGCCGACGGGTGGCGCTGCGTACCCGCGCAACCTGCCGCTACTCACCCTCGACGGCAAACATGCTAACCTGAGCGACCTGAAGGGCAAAGTTGTGTTCGTGAACCTGTGGGCCAGTTGGTGTCCGCCCTGCGTGGCTGAGATGCCCGGCATTCACGCCCTCTATAAGAAGATGGACCCCAAGAAGGTGGCTTTCGTGATGATTTCGCTCGACGAAAACCCGGCTAAGGCCCAGGCCATGCTCAAGCGCCAGGGCTACACCTTCCCGGTGTACTTTCCCGCCGGCCCCCTCGTACCGCCATTTGATTCTAACTCGATTCCTTCCACCGTCATCCTGGACCCGGACGGCCAAGTAGCCGCTCGCCACGACGGCATGGCCGAGTACGACACGCCCGAGTTCAAGGCTGCGCTGGATAACCTAGCCGCCGGCAGCCACAAGTAAGCAATCCTAGGTGCCGGCCCAGCGGGCCCTGGGCCGGCACCTAATCTTCGTCGTGTTCGGCTTCGGCGGGCTGCACGAAGCCGGGGCGGGCTTCGGGGTGCATGATCTGGCCGCCCAGGTTACCGGTGCGAGCCAGCAAGCCGAAGCTGACTACTGCTCCGGCCAGCGTGAGGTAGGTAAACAGCGGGGCGCGGGCGGTTGTGCGGCGCCGAGCCAGTAGGCTGACTAGGGCCAGCGCGCCGGTGGCTTCCATTACCCAGAGGCTCAACTCGGCGGCTTCTTCGTGCTCGTGAATCAGGGCGTGCGTTACGCCGGGGCGGTCTTCCACCACTTCCTCCGCGCCTTCTCCTGTGAGCTGGGTGGGAATGGTGAGCAGGGCCGCGACGACCAGCGCGACCAGGCCGGCGTTGATCAGCGTTTCCTGCCGTCGTACGACAGCCACCAGCAGCAGCAATAGGCCGAACAAACTGCCGAGGATGGGGGTGTGATTCAGCAGGAGGTGAAGGTGGGCACCATTCATAACAGAGGTTTGGGAGAAAAGGAGGGGAGCAGATGCAGGTTGGATGTTTACGCGGGCGTGACGTTGAAGAAATGGCCGACCACGGCAGTAAGCCCCATGGCCAGTACGCCCCAGAACGTGACACGAGCGGCGGCTTTCAGTACGCTGGAGCCGCCCACGTAGGCCGCCAGCCCGCCTAGGGCCGCTAGAAATGCCAGTGAAGTAATGGACACTGTCCAGGTCAGCTGCTGCACCGGCGACACCAGGATGACCAGTAGCGGCAGGGCCGCCCCTACCGTGAACGTGCCGGCCGAGGCCAGCGCGGCCTGCACGGGGTTCGCGGCGGCCGTTTCGGTGATGCCCAGCTCATCGCGGGCATGGGTGCCGAGCGCGTCGCGGGCCATGAGCTGCTTGGCCACTTCGTCCGCCAAGGATTGGGTCAGGCCCCGCTCCACGTAGATGGCGGCCAACTCGCGGTGCTCCGCCGCTGGGTCAGCGGCCAGTTCGGCCTTTTCCCGCGCCATGTCGGCCTGTTCGGTATCGGCCTGGGAGCTGACGGATACGTACTCGCCCGTGGCCATCGACATGGCTCCCGCTACCAGCCCGGCCACGCCCGCTACTAACACGGCCTCGCGCGAAGCGTTGGCGGCCGCGACGCCCACCACCAAGCTAGCGGTGGAGATGATGCCGTCGTTGGCCCCGAGCACGGCGGCGCGAAGCCAGCCAATGCGGTGGGTGCGGTGATTTTCGTCGTGGCGCATGCAGTAAGGGTGTTTAGGGAATAGGTTAATACGTTGGAATACTGCTCAACTGGTTATACGGCCGAGGTGCGGTGGCAGCTATAACCCAGGTTGTGCAGTAGTGCTACCGGCTCCCACAAGCCGGCCTTCGCAGCTACTAAATCAGCGACGAGCCAGAAATGCGGCCACGCCCAATGCTACGGCCGCCGCCAGCCCAAACGGCAACGCCGGGCCACCCCACTGCCAGAGCAGGCCGGCGCTGGTGCTGGCGCCCAGTGCGGCCAGGCTGCTCAGACCCCCCAGTGTACCCAGGGCAGCGCCGGTATCAGCCGGCGCGCAGAGTGTGCTGACCCAGGCCTTGCTCACGCCCTCAGTGGCGGCCGCATAGAGGCCGTAGAGGGCAAAGAACCCGGCAAAGACCCAAGGTCCTTGCGCCAGGGCTACCCCGCCATATACCACCGCGAAGATTAGTAGGCCCCCCACCAGCAGGCGGCGCGGGCCGAGGCGGTCGGCCAGGTGCCCCAGGGGCCAGGCGCTGAGCACGTAGGTAAAGTTATAGAGTACGTAGAGGCCGATGACGCCGGTAGCCGATACCCCACGCTGGCGGGCCAACAGCAGCAGGAAGGCATCGGCGCTGTTGAAGAGGGCAAACACAAGCAGGGCCCCTACCACCTTGCGGTAGGCGGGCGGGGCCTGTCGCCAGTAGCGAAACGAGGCCCAAAAGGGCATCACCGGCCGGCCGGAAGGCACGGCCCGCCGTTCCCGAAGCGCGAAGGTGATACCAACGGCCAGCGCGCCTGGCAGAAAAGCCCACAAAAACAGCGGGCGGTACTGACCGGGATGCGCGGCCAGCCAGGCCAGCGCGGCCAGGGGACCGAATACGGCCCCGAGCGTATCCATTGAGCGGTGGAACCCGAAGACCTTACCCCGGTCGGCAGGCGTGGTTTCGTCGGAGAGCAGCGCGTCCCGTGCGCCCGTGCGCAAGCCCTTGCCCAGGCGGTCGAGGGTGCGGGCCAGCAATACCCAAAGGGGCGTGGCCAACACCGCCAACATCGGCTTGGAGAAGGCACTCAACCCGTAACCCCACTGTACGAAGGGCACGCGGCGGCCCAGCCGGTCGCTCCACTGGCCGAAGTAGCCCTTGCTCAGGCCGGCCACGGCTTCGGCCAGTCCTTCAAGCAGACCGATGAAAAATACGGAGAAGCCAATGGATTGCAGATACAGCGGCATCACCGGGTAGAGCATCTCACTGGCCAGATCGGTGAAGAGGCTGATGAGCGAGAGCAGCCAAACGGCGCGGGTAAGGTAAGTCATCGGCGTGGGTTACGAATGCAATAGTAACAAAAGGGAAAAAACCAATCACCGTGCCATAAATAAGCTAAAAAAGCATTGATAAATAAGCTAAAAAAGCAACTATAAGAGGTGCATTTGCGTTTAATAAGTATAAGCAACGCACCTAAAACAGCTTGGTAATCATGGTGTCATCGCCCCCTTCCCCTGCTTGTGCGCTCCTGGTTTCCTCAGCCCGCCGGAATCTGCGCGAAGTGCTTAACCATCCAGCCTTTAGCCAGGAGCGCCGCCAGAAGGCCGAGCCGCTGCTCAGTGCCTGCACCGATGCGGCCCAGTTGCTGCGCTGGAAGCTGCTGGCCCTGCAGGAAAGCGAGGCATGGGAAGATGCTCAGCTGGCCCGCGAGGCCGAGGAGCTAGGCCCGGCTGCTCATCCTGATTACCTCTACTAACGCTTTTCTCACCACTTACCCCGCCTTTGGTTTATGAAAAATGCCCCCGCTGCCGCCCCCCGCGCCGATGTGTATGATATCATCACCAACCGGATTATCCTGGCTTTAGAAAGCGGCGTAGCCCCGTGGAAACAGTCGTGGAACGCTGCCCACGGCGCGCCCCGCAACTACCGCAGCAAGCACGTGTATCAGGGCATCAACGCCCTGCTGCTGGCCATGCTCCAGCACGAGCAGCCCTATTACCTAACCTACAACCAGGCCCGCGAGCTGGGCGGCCAGGTGCGCAAGGGCGAAAAAGGAATGCCCGTGGTATTCTTCAAGGTATCGAAGAAAGAGGACGCCCAGGGGAAGGAGAAAAAAGTGGCCATCCTGCAGTATTCCACCGTGTTCAACATTGCCCAGATTGACGGCGTGGAGTGGAAGCTGCCCGAGCCGGTGCAGCGCGAGCATACCCCCCAGCAGGCTGCCGAGCAGATTGTGGCCGGCTACGCCGGTGGCCCCCGCATCTGTTACGCTGGCAGTGAGCCCCACTACCGCACCAGCACCGACACCGTGACTGTGCCCGAGCCGGCGAACTTCCACACGCCCGAGGATTTTTATACTACTCTGTTTCACGAGCTGGCCCATTCCACCGGCCACGCCAAGCGTCTCGACCGGGCCACGCTCACGGAAAAGGCCGCTTTCGGTAGCGAAACCTACGCCAAGGAAGAACTAGTGGCCGAGTTGGGCGCCGCCTTCCTCAGCAACGCCGCCGGCCTGAACCTGGCCGTGACCGAACCCAGCACCGCCGCCTACCTGGCCAACTGGCTGCAGGCCCTGCGCAATGATAAGCGCCTGATTATTTCCGCCGCCAGCCAGGCTCAGAAGGCTGCTAACCACATTCTGGGCATTGTGCCCAGCTACGAGGCCGACAGCGCCGAAGCCCTGCCCGAAGCAGCATAGCGGGGGAGAGGGTACCGGCTGGCAACCGTCAGCCGGTGCCCCGGCGCGCTAACAAAAGGAAAATACCCGGCCCGGAGCCAGCGGCCCCAAGCTCCGCCGTTTCATCAGTCACCACTTACTGCCTCATTATGTCAAGTTCTTCTGCCTCCGCCGCCCGTCAGCCTACCCTTAGCCCTACCGCCTGGACAGGGGAGCCGCAAGCCTGCCCGGCGTGGGTAGGGTTTCCCAGCCTGGCGGGCTTCCCGGCCGGGCTGCAGTGGTCCGGCCGCGGCCAGGTGCCGGCCATCGGTGCCCGCGTATCCATCTACCTGAACGGCTTCGGGCCAGCCGAGGTGAAAGCCTACTTTCACGCTGAAGGCTTTCTGGGCGTGGTGTGTGCCCCCGAGGTACTACCTGCCTGGTTTCAGCGGCAGTGCCCCGGCGTCACGCTGGGCCACTGCTTCGGCCGGGAGTTGGAGCCCTACCAGCCCGCGCCGGCGCCGGTCGTCGGCAGCCCCGAAGACTGGATACCCGACTATCCGCCGCAGGATGAAGAGTAGGCTGGGGCTAAGTGCCGCCCTCGGGCGGCACCGACCAGACGCTCCGGGCCAGGGGCATGGCTTTTTCCCTTTTGTTGCCATTGCGACGAGCCAGCGCGTGGCCCAAGCCACTTAACGTAGGCCCACCATCTTGAGAAACAGCCCGCCCGGGTTCTTATCGGCCTTCACTTTGCCGGTTTTGTGCTTGTAGCAGAAGGAAAAGAGAGCATTTAGCTTCTTGGCGTCCCCGAGAATCTGGCTGACCAGCTTAGGGTCCCGGATTTCCAGCTCTTCCAGGTTCTGCAGGGCCCGGCGCTGCTTTTCTTCCTCAGCCCCATCCTCGAAGGGAATGGGCAGCTGCTGGGGCACCTGGCCGTTGACGAAGAAGCGGATACTGTGGAAGGAGCGCCCCTTCTTAATCAACTCGTAGTTGATGCGCAGGTCGGTGTGCTCGTTGATTTGGGTGGTAGCCACGTCGAGCACGTACTTCTGCAGGGCCGAAATCTTCTCGTACTGCTCCGGCTCGTGGCCCTTAGGGTCCTTGAGCGAGAGCATAACTTTAAACTCGTCCAGGGTGAAGGTTTTCGTTTCCCCGATGTCTTTCCACTGCGAGGCAATCTGGTAGATGCGCTTGGCGTACTTGCTCGATAAACTGAAAACCGACTGCAGGCGGTAGGAAGTGAAGTTGTTTTTCAGGTCAATCAGGTAGCGCCGCATGCGCTCCGAGATTTCCAGTTCAATGATGCCTTCCCCCTTCACGTACAGCGCCGAGGCCAGCAGGCCCACCTGCAGCACGTGCTTGTTATCCTCAATCACGTACTCGCGGCTGCGCAGATTGGAGGTGGCTTCCAGCAGGCGCTGGTAGTTCCAGGAGCGTCCCGTCATCTGCTCCAGCTCCTTTACCCGGATGCGATAGATAGTGCCCGGCTTATCCTCTTTGCGCAGTACCGAGAGCAGCGAGAAGACAATGTCCATCTCGACCGCGCTCATCTCATAGCGGGCGGTGGTAATGGCATTGTGCTGCCGGATCTCGATGCCGGTGGTGGGAGTGCCGGTAGTGGGAGCGGGAGTGCTCATAGGGGAGGGGATAAGTAGCACGTATAGCCAAAGATACGATAGTTGTAGAAATTAAGGTAAGTCTTCCTTCAGCTTCTATCCTTTGGCTTACCATCTCTATCCCTTGCACTTACCATCCCTATCCTTTCACGTACCGATTCTATCCTTTCACGTACCAAAACTATCCTTTCCGCTTACCAACCCTATCCTTTCGCTTACCATTTCTATCCTGGGAGTGGCCTAAAAATCGATGAATCAATATCTTATGGCCCCTGCAAATAGAGTAAATACTTGACAAATAAAAAAAACTCACAAATTTGTTGATGTTCGAAACCGGACAGCTTTTAGAAGGGTACAAAACGTCGGAACGGGACAAGAAAAGCAACAAAAGAAGAGAGTATAAAGCAGCACAAAATGGTTTGTACTTTACCAAGAAAATATGTGCTTTTATTTACTTTATATGCCCTTGCCGGGCCCTGTGCCCATTTTTATACTATCCCAAAAGTAGCTCATACTGCGTTATTTTAGTACCGTCCTGCTCTCAATCTATTACCCCCCAGTTGCGACTGTTTCATCAGCAACTTTTCTGCCTTCCCAGTGAGCCGGAGCGAAGAAAAGCCAAAAGGATAGAAATTATAAGTGGGCCCGGTCACTTCGCGTGAAAGGATAGAAATGGTAAGTCACCCGCACCGGGGTGGCGCCTAAAGGATAGAAATGGTAAGCGATTACAGCCTCTGGGAGCTGTTTTAGAGCGTATCGTGGATGCGGTACGGTCTCGGCGCTGCCGGAGTTGGCTTACAAAATCTATCCTTTGGCCGGTTTCCCATTCCTCTTTGCCCCATTGGTGGTGAATAAACTACTGTAAGCCAGCAAGTAAAAGCTGGTTAAGCCTAATTGTGCGCTGATCCTTGCCGTTGAAACCACTTTGGGCACCTTCCCCTCGTGTACATAAAAGCCCGGGTGCTGACTTACAAAATCTATCCTTTCGCTAACTGATGTCTACCTGGTAACTGGGACGGCAACGCTACCATTAGATGATAGCTAAACGAGCGGGTCATGAACATGGTAAATTAGCACAAGCGCCTTGCTATGCGGCAAACTATTCGGCCTGGGTTTAACCCAGAAGGTAGCCAAAGCACAGTTCCAGGGTTTGCATGAGTAAGCTTACATCAATGAATAAAGAAGTTGCTTTTTGGGGACTTTACCTGATGCAGGCTTGCGTGATCAAGCAGTCCAGCCATCAGCCTGTGGACGGGCCATATGAAATAACTTTTGCTACCCGCCACTATGATTATGGGTGGAAATACTATGACCGCGATTCAGTGAAATTTTCAAGACCCATGCGTTACGTAGTTGGATCTTACCCAATAGTGTATCGCCTGAATACGCAGGAACTGGTAATCTACACAACGCCCCAGGGGCCTGACGCTAGGCCTGAAGTGGCGTTTCGTCAACAACATGATAAACGCACTGCCGCCCGTTTATTCGCCTCATTCAAGCAAGTCAATCTTGACTCACTTGTGCGGCAAACGGACGATATGTTTTCAGATGATGGGTTTAGCATAGATGAAAGTGTGACGAAGGAAGGGCAAAACCGCCGTTTTAGGTGGAGCAATGTGTACTTGCCTTCATTGTTCCAATTGCTTTCAACGACTAACCACCTATCTCCGGAAAGGCTGAAAATCTATTCAGATGCGGAAGAGTCAAACATTATCCGCCAACTGCAACAGGCTTCCCCAAGACCACACTAGCCGTAAGCAACGGGCCTGCGTACTATTACCGGTTTAGTACGCTTCCTTTACGGCATGAAAGCTCCGAAAGCAACTCCACCCCGCGTTCCCGTGCTGCCGCTGGAGCGCGAGCAGCTGCCCGTTGTTCCCATTGCCTGCAGCACCCTGGCCGAGCTGATTCACTCGCTGGGCACCCGCAAGGAGGTGGCCGAGGCCTGGAAAGTAGTGCCCCGCACCCTGGCCCTGCGGATGCAGCGGCCCGAAACCGCTACTCTGGAAGAGCTGCAGCGCCTGGCCGTGCTCGCCCGGCTCGACCTGCCCACCGTATTCGAGCTGGCGTACTACCAGATGCAGCATCCCGTGGCCGTCCCGGCGCCGCAACTGGGACGCCCCAAGCAACAGCACTAAGGCGCGACCTGGCGCTTGGCGACACTGCCGGCGGACGCGCGGGGAACCGTTCGCGTAGGCAGAATGCATTTCACGGCTACCTTTTTACCATTCGTCCTTTTTTCGACCGGCGCTGTTCATCTGCAGATAATTTCGTGGTAGCCACCCGGTTCCCCGGATGCCGGGGTGCCGGCCACGTTCCGCGACCAGCTCAATTTCCTGACCGCTCAGCAGTAAAGCCACCCTGATCTTTTTCCCTTTTGTGGCCGATACCACCACCGAAATGCGCTTTCTGCCAGTTTAAGGAGCCTTTCAGGGGGTAAATGCGTTGTATTACCTGAACCATTAGCCTTGACCGATGACTCAGTCCATCACCTTTTCCGAGCGGGAGGCGACCCCCGCCCAGCGGCAGGAACTCATCGATAAAGCCCGCGCCTGGAGTGTCGCCCAGGGGGCCGTACCCGGCCCGGCCGCTGAGGCGGTGTACGCCCGGTACGTGGCGGGCGAGTTAACGCTGCAGGGCGTCACCGACGAGCTGAAAAGCTTCTATGCGGGCCACACCGAGGCTCTTAAAGACGCAACAGCCATGCGCCCGGAGCAACCGCTGCTGGACTAACGCTCCCGCTCCATACAGCCCGTCTGGTCTTCGGTCGGACGGGTTTTTTATCACCAACCTTCTTGCCGTGGCAATTCAGGATGGATTTTACGACCCAGCCCACCAGGTCATCTACAACCGGTTGGGCATCACCAACCAGGACCAGTTGCGCGAAGCGGAAGGAGCCTTGTCCATTCCCGCACTGCTGCGCATCGTGGTGGGGGCTGTGGACCTACCGGGGCAGTTTGACGCTGCGCACCTGAAGCGCATTCACCGGGAGCTGTTTCAGGACGTGTACCAGTGGGCGGGGCAAACCCGTGCCCAGGGTCCAAACGGCCCGTTTCAGGGGCAAAAGCTGGCCTACGTGCTCAATGCTCAGGGGGATATGATGCGCTACGCGCCCTACCAGCAGCTGGACCAGCGCCTGGATGCTATCGGCGCCCAGCTGCAGCTGGAAAACAACCTGCGCGGCCTGACACCGGAGCAGTTTGCCCGGCGGGCGGCCTATTATTTTGACCAGTACAACCACGCGCACGCTTTTCGGGAAGGCAACGGGCGCACCATCCAGAGCGTGATGACCTTACTGGGCCGGCAGGCCGGCTACCAGGTCGAACTAAGCCCGGAAGCCGCCATTCACCTCAACAATGCCCGCGACCTGGCCATCATCCGGCCCTACGGGCCAGTCCAGCCGGAGAAGAACCTGGAGCCCCTGGTCTTGCTGCTGCGGGCGGCCAGCACGCCGATCGCCGGCGCGGAGGCCGCCCGGCTGCGCGAGGCAAGCCAGGCCCGGCCAGTAGCGGATCCTACGCCCGATATGCAGCGCATGGAAGCCCAGCGGGTACTGCAGGCCAGCGCCTACATTATCGGGGAGGCCTTGCGCGATATTGACCGGGGCGATACCACCAGGGGCAACCGGCTACTGCAACAAATGACGCTGGTGCTGCTCGAGCCGACCACGGCCGGGCAGTACTGCCGGAGTATACAGCAGGCGGCGCTGGAAGTAGCCAAGCACCCGGTGCTGCGGCAGGAAGGCCCACTCCTGCAGCACGCCGGGTGGCTGGCGGAAAGCGTGCAGCAGCTGGTGCACTTGGCCCCGCCCATCCAGGCAGCTGCCATCCAGCACCAGCGCTCGGCTCCTAAACCAGTCCCGAAGCGGCCAGTACCAAGACGCTAGCAAATCCTGGCTGCCGGCTAGCCCACGAGCAGAAAATCCTCCAGCCGGGTGGTGTACTGCGGCGTGCGCCACTGGGCCTGCCCTTCCCAGGGGGCCCGGGACTGGCCCGGGGGCAGCACCAGCGAAGCCAGCTGCACGGTGCCTTTGCCAAAGCGGCGGTTCAGCGCGTCCAGCTCGGCCATGAGCTTGGTTCGCTTCTCCGATACGGGGGGAGCCTCAAACAGCGAGAGCTGGGTTTGCCCCGCCGGCTCCAGTCCGTCCAGCATGACGCCGGCCTTGGTATACCGGTTGCCCGGCTGCCAGAGGCGCTTGAGCGCGGCCCGGGCAAAGCGGACCAGCTCTACCGTGTCGCTGGTGGCCACCGGCAGCGTGAGCACCACGGAGCAGGAGTAGGGCGGAGGCTCCAGCCCGTAGCGGCTCTTGCTCAGGAACACGGTCAGCAGGTGGGCCGCGTCGCCCTGCCGCCGCAGCTTTTCTCCCGCCCGGCAGGCGAACGCGCTCACCGCTCCCACAATATCCGAAAAGCCGGTTAATGGCCGGCCAAACGTGCGCGATACGCACAGGCTGCGTCGGGCCCGGGTTCCGTCCTCACTCGGGGCCAGCCCCTGGCAGGGATAGCCGTTGAGCTCCCGAACCAGCCGGGCCCCTACCACGCCCCCCAGGTGCTTGCGGGCATACGCTTCCGAGCAGCTGGCCAGCTCCCCGGCCGTGCGGATGCCGGCCGCGTAGAGCTTCTGGGCGTACTGGTGCCCAATGCCCCAGACATCCTCCACCGCTACCTGCTCCAGGGCCCCGCGGCGGCGCTCTGCCGTATCGAGGTAACAAACGCCGCCCAGGGCCGGATTCTGCTTGGCCAGGCGGTTGGCCAGCTTGGCCAGGGTCTTGGTGGGGGCGATGCCGACGCAGGTCGGTATACCCGTGCGCGCCAGCACATTGGCTCGGATGGTGCGGGCCAGCTCCTCCAGGCTCGGGGCCACGAAGCGCTCCATCCCGTGCAGATCGAGAAAGGCCTCGTCGATGGAGTACACCTCCACGGCCGGTACGACCTGGCTCAGATACCACATCACCCGGCGGGACATATCCCCGTAGAGGGCGTAGTTGCTGGAAAAGACGGCTACCTGGTGCTGCTCGAGCAGGGGCTTGACCTGGAAGTACGGGTCGCCCATCCGCAGGCCCAGGGCCTTGGCCTCCGGGCTACGCGAGATCAGGCACCCGTCGTTGTTGGAAAGCACCACGACCGGCCGGCCCTCCAGCCGGGGCTGAAAAACCCGCTCGCAACTGACGTAGAAGTTGTTACAGTCCACTAAGGCGTACATAGCTAATCGCGGGTGCGCAGCAGGGCCGTGAGTTTGCCCGGCACAAGCTCGTGGAGCACGTGGGTGACCACGCCCCAGATGCGCACGTCCCCCGCGTCGCGAATCTCCCAGGGCTGATAGTCGGGGTTTTCCGGCTTGAGCCACCAGGCTCCGTCCTCGCAGACCAGGCGCTTGACAGTGCATTCCCCGTCCACGACGGCCACCACGATATGGTTGTGATCGGCTTCCAGCTGTTTATCCACGGCCAGCAGGTCGCCCTCGTGAATTTCAGCATTTTTCATGCTTTCCCCGCTGACCCGTACCAGGTAAGTGGCGTCCGGATGGCGCAGCAGCAGGCGGTTTAAATCAAACACCTCGTCGGTGTAATCGGAGGCCGGGGAGGGAAAGCCGGCCGGGACCAGGCAGCTGAACAGGGGCAGTAAAAAGGCTAGGGAAGAGTCCGGGACGGGTAATAAGTCAAGGTTGCGCATAGGAGGCAAAGCGGGGCAGATTCGCAAGTATACGCACTGCTAATAAAATTAGGTAATCTAAACTAAATAATTTAGCTTGCTGGTGGCGTAGCGGCAGGCCCTGTGGACTTCCACGCAGGCAGCGACGGGCGCGCCCTTTTGTGCGTGTCTCCACCCCGTTCTCCTTCCTCCCGCCCCCTGCTGGGCGTGCACCTGCTGGAGGCTACTGCCGACCCACTGGTATTTGCCTTTCACCGGGATCAGGCCGATGCCGCCCCGGCCTGCATTATTATCTCCCGCCACGCCTGGCAGCTGCTGGGGCCCTCGCAGGCAGTGGACTACGTGGTGGAGCGCTACCTGCTGGAGTTTCCGGAAGAACGGGCGCGGGTAGGGCCGGGCCTAGTGCGCTTCTGCGTGCGCTACGCCCTGGCCTGGGCGGCACAACTGATCCGGCCCCCGCGGTTTCAGAGGCGGACCGGGAAAACCACGGAAGCCGCTAAAGCACTGCCGGGGAGCGGCTGACCGGGAGGGCGTGGTAGCGGGATGTGAAGGCCTGGATCGGCCATGCCGCCGCCCGCTGGGGCAGTCGGTATTTCCTTATTGTTACCATCCGGGCTCCGATTCCAGCTCGACCGGGAAAAGCTAGTAGCTTTAAGGCTGCGGAAATCTTGTCAGCCGCTAAGTTCTTTCTTTCCAGTCTAGTTGATGTACACCTCTACCTTCCCTCGGGCCCTGGGCATCCCCCTGCTGCTAGCCCTGACCGGATGGCTGAGCCCCACCGCCCGGGCCCAGACGACCACTACGGAATCCTTTGACTCCGGAACCAAGACCACCTATCCGGCCGCGTCCGTGACGCTGGGTACCGGCTCCTGGACCCTGGACGACGCCCTGCTCGGGGCCGATGCCCAGGACCACAAGGCAGGCGCTCAGGCCGTGCGCCTGCAGCAGCGCGGCACGCTCACCATGGACTTCTTTCTGCCGGATGGAGCCAGCACCGTCACCGTGCAGCATGCCGCCTACGGTACGGACCCGACCGCCGCCTTCGAGCTCTGGTACCAGACCCAGGGCTGCGCCGACTGGGTCCGGGTGGGCCAGCCGGTGGTGGCCACCGGCTACGCCCTGCAGACGGCCTCTTTCCCCGTTGGCGTACCCGGCGCCCTGCGCTTTCAGCTGCGTAAGGTCAGTGGGGGAGCGGCCCGCCTGAATCTGGACAACTTCACGGTGGCGGCCTACTCGGCCACCCCGCCTCCTTCCACAGTCGGGGACGACCAGCACCTGACCATGGGCAACCCCAGCGGGGCGGTGGCCGATGTGAACCAGCCCACCAATTACCTGATGGAAAAGCCCCAGTACGCGCTGAGCTACCACCGCGACCAGGGGAAGCCCAACTGGGTAAGCTGGTACCTGGCCCCGAAGTGGGTGGGCTCAGCGGCCCGCCAGAACGACTTTCGGGCCGACAACACCCTGCCCGCCGGCTGGTACCAGGTCAGCAACGGTAGCTACTCCGGGTCGGGCTTTGACCGGGGCCACAACTGTCCCTCGGCCGACCGCACCAGCACCGTGGCCGACAACTCGGCCACCTTCCTGATGACCAACATGATTCCCCAGTCGCCTACCAACAACCAGCAGACCTGGGCGACGCTGGAAAACTACGGCCGCACCCTGATTGACGCCGGCAACGAGCTCTACATCATCATGGGCTCCTACGGCAAGGGCGGCAACGGGGTGATCCGCGCCAATGGGCAGCCCGACCGCCCGGTGTATGCCGAGACCATCGACCAGGGCCGCATCCAGGTGCCCAAGCGCATCTGGAAAGTGATCGTCGTGCTGCCCCAGGGCACCAATGATATCAGCCGGGTGAATGCCAGCACCCGCATCATCGCCATCGATACGCCCAACGACAACGGGATGACCTCCAACTGGGGCCAGTACCGCACCACCGTGGATGCCATCGAGGCGGCCACCGGCCTGGACCTGCTCTCGGCCCTGCCGGTGAGCGTGCAGCAGGTCGTGGAGGCCCAGGTCGACAACGGCCCCACTAACTAGGCCGGGAGCGTCTGTGCCCGCCTTCTCCCGTTTTCCTTCCCGACTTATCCCATGACTTTTTCTACCTCATACCCCGCGCGCGTCCTGGCAGGGCGACTCCTGGCGCGCCTGCTGCCGGCCCTGCTGCCCGCCCTGCTGCTCAGCCTCGGGGCCCAGGCCCAGACGCCCTACGCCCTGAGCACCGGCAACTACGCCGAAAACTTCAGCCAGATCAGTGGTTGGGCCGATAACTTCGCCTCCGGAACCGGGGCCGCCCCCTTTTCTGCGGCCGCGCCCAGCCCCACGCTGCCCAACCAGAACCAAGTCTTTAATAGCGGTACCAGCGGGGGCGTGCAGAAGGGTACCCAGGCCATTGTGCTGCTGGCCACCGGCAGCGACAACGCCAACGCCGCCGCCTTCGACCTGAACCTGGACTTTACCGGCACCACGGCCGGCACGATTTCCCTGACCTGGGCCGAGGTGAATAATTCCACCGGTAACCGCCAGAGCACCTTCAAGCTGCAAACCAATACCGGCACCAATGGAGCCTGGGTGGATCTGCCTGGCTCCAGCGTGGTGCTGACCAACAACGCGGCTTCCTCCGGGCAGCTCAGCGCCCTGGCCCTGCCGGCCGCTTTTGATAACAGCGCCACGGCTAAAATCCGCTTCTACATCGTGCCCACCGCCGGGGGCACGAACCCGACCGGTTCCCGTCCGAAAATCAGCCTCGACAACCTGGCTGTAACGGCAACTGCCGCCGGCCCCGTTACGCCTAAAATCACGACCGGTACCATTGCGGGCAGCCCCTTCTGCGTAACCGGCTCAGCGGGCACGGCTGTGTCGGTACCCTATGCCGTAACCGGTGGCCTGTCAGGCACCTTTGCCGCCCAGCTCTCCGACGCCAGCGGCTCCTTTGCCGCGGACCTGCCCCAGAACCTGATCGGCACCGGCTCCGCTACGCCGATTGCTGCTACTCTGCCCGCGGGCACCCCGGCCGGCAGCGGCTACCGCATCCGGGTGGTGCACGCCGCCTCCGGCACCATCGGCAGCGCCAACACGGCCGACCTGACCGTCACGAATCCCCCGGTTAGCAACAGCGTCACCCTCAACTCCACCGCGGGGCAGAGCATCACCACCACCGGCACCGGCTCGCCCCTTACCGCCTCGGCGACGGCACCCTCTACCTTCGCCTGGACCTACGGCACCAGCAGCCTGGGCCCGTTCACCACGGCCATCAGCGGGGCCACTGCGGCCTCGTACACGCCGAAGGGCGCCGACTTCGGCGGCGTGGCCGGTACCTACTACTTGGTCGCCCAGGCCAGCAGCACCTGCGGCAGCGTGTCGGCGACCAGCGCCCCGGTGACAATTAGCGTGAGTGCCCCCCAGCCCACGGTCACGGCCAGCCCCAACCCGGTGCCCGACTTCGGCAGCGTGGCCACGGGTTCCGCCTCCATCGCCAAACCCGTTACCCTGACCGGCAGCAACCTGTCCGGGGATGTTACCCTAACCCCGCCCGCCGGCTTCCAGCTGCGCACCGGCACCGGCGCCTTTAGCTGCGCCGCTCTCACGCTCACCCCCGCCGGGGGTAATTTGTCGGCCACGGTGGAGGTGCGCTTCCTGCCCGCCCTGGATCAGGCCTACAGCGGCAGTATCAGCGTCTCCTCGCCCGGAGCCGGCTCCCTGCCCGGCATTGCCGTTTCCGGCGCCGGCACCAGCCCGGTGTACCCGCCCAGCGTCCGCACCCTGCTCCCCTCCGCCGTCACCAGCTCGGCAGCCACCAGCGGGGGGGAAGTGCAGGAGGATGGGGGGAGCCCCGTCACGGCCCGGGGCGTGGCCTACGCTACCACCCCGGCCCCGACTACCCAGGATGATTTCACCCAGGACGGCACCGGCCTCGGCACGTTTACCAGCCAGCTGATCGGCCTTGTGCCCAACACCACGTACTACGTGCGGGCCTACGCCACCAATGCGCAGGGCACCAGCTACGGGGAGCAGGTCAGCTTCACTACCCCGGCCGTGACCCTGGCCGCCGAGCCCACCCAGGGCAGCACCCTCACGGCCACCACCGTTTCGCCCACGAGCGTAACGCTTACCATCAGCGGGGGCGATGGGGCCAAGCAGCTGCTGCTGGCCACTCCCGGCCCGGCCCTCGGGTTCCAGCCCACGGACGGCACAACCTACGCCGGCAACAGCGCCTTCGGGCAGGGTGACCAGCCCACGCCCGGCACCTACGTGGTACTGGCCGGCAGCGCCGCCAGCGTTACTGTCACCGGACTGACAGCCGACACCGAGTACACCTTCGCCGTCTTCGACTACAACGACGACAATACCAGCGGGGCCGAGAACTACCTGCTCACCCCCCACGGGGAGCTGACCCTGTCCACGCCCCCGCTGCCGGCGGGCCTGCTGCTGGCCGAGAACTTCGACTACCCGGCCGGGGACCGGCTCACCGACCACGGCTGGACGGCCCACAGCTTCCCCGGCACCAATGCCATCCTGCTCAGCGCCCCGGGCTTGGCCTACAGCGGCTACGATGCAGCGGGCTTCAACCGCCCGGCTGCTGTGAATGCCGCCGCTGCCCTGACGGCCTCGGGGGAGGACGTAAGCCGCACCTTCCCGGCTCAGGCCGCCGGCACGGCCGTGTACGCCTCGGCTCTGGTAAGCGTCAGCTCGGCCAGCACGGCCGACTACTTCCTGCACCTGAGCACCGACCCGGTCGTGAGCACCTTCCGGGCCCGCCTGTTCGTGCGCTCAGCCAGCGGGGGGAAAATCCAGTTCGGCGTATCGGGCAGCGGCACTACGACCCAGTACGACCCTACGCTCTACGAGTTGAATACCACCTACCTGCTGGTGATGCGCTACACCTTCGGGCCCTCCGGGGCGGAAACGAAGCTGTACGTGAATCCGGGGCAGAGCGAGCCGGCCGTGGCCGGGGCCACCAGCACGGAATCCGCCACGTCGGCTCCCAGCAGCATCGGCGCGGTCGCCCTGCGTCAGGGCTCCAATACCTCCCCGCTGCTGCTCGACGGATTGCGCGTAGCCAACAGCTACTCGGCCGCCCGCGCCTTTTCCACCCCGCTGCCGGTCACGCTTACCCGCTTTTCGGCCCAGCGCCACGCCAGTGGGCTGGTCCAAGTGAGCTGGGCCACGGCGCAGGAGATCGGGGCCCAGAGCTTCCGGGTGCAGCGCAGCCTGGATGGTCGCACCTTCACCTCGGTCGCCAGCCAGGCGGCGGCGGGCACTACTAGCCAGGCCCGCCAGTACCAGGCGCTGGACGCGACGGCCCCGGCCGGCCAGCTCTACTACCGCCTGGAGCAGCAGGACCAGGACGGCACCCTGCACTACAGCAGCGTAGTCGCGGTGGGTCCGCAAAATGGTGCAGCATTGGCCGCTTCCCTCACCCTGGCTCCGAACCCGGCCGGGGCGGTGCAGGCGCTGACGCTTACCGTAGCGGGCCGGGCCGGGCAGGCCCTGACGCTGCAGGTACTTGATAACACCGGCCGGCAGCTCTACACCCAGCCCCTGCGCCCCGGCGCGGAGGTGGAGCAGCTAGGTCTGCGCCTGCCGGCGGGGTTGCCCGCCGGGACGTACGTGTTGCGGCTGAGCGGTGCCGGCGTCGCACCTCTGCACGCCCGCCTGGTACTAACCCGGTAGGGAAGTAGCTGGTTAAAACACGAAAAAAGGCCATCCAATCAGGTGGCCTTTTTTCGTGTTTTAACCAGCTACTTCTTACGAAGGGGGGAGGTAGCTCAGCCGCTGCTACTAGCTTTCAGCTGAGCAGAGTACAAGGACCCTGCTTTTAACGTAGGCCCGAATGTGTAGACCGATCATTCTCCTGGTGGTTTTTCCAAACTTTCAACAAAAGCCCCCTTACGCCAAGAGATCGACTACCATGCCTGCAAGGCAGAGGTGCTTGATCCGCCGTTCTCAAGCTGTATATTCTTGGTTATTAAAATTTTTCAGGCTTGCTCAATTAGTAAAGACAGCTGAATTTTGCACAGACAATCCATTGCTAGTCGATCATTCCATTGCTAGCTGATATCTATTCCCAAGTGAATGAAGCATCTCTACACCCAACCTTCTGGTAAGGTCAAGTTACCAAGGGACTCCAGCCACCATCGGTCACCTTTACACCGGAGTTTATTTCGAATTTCATACTGCATTACCGCTCTGGTGCTGGTAGTAACTGGGCAGCGGGCCTGGGCGCAGGCACCACAGGTTGTAACGGTGGCACCCGGCCGCAATACCATCGCGGCCGGGGTGAACTCGAACGTAAGGGTTACGTTCTCCCAGCCCATGCAGGCTGCCGCGGCTTCCACTACCGGCCTGCGGGTCTTCAGCAGCCAGCGTGGCGGTTTGCTGCCTGGCACCTACAGTGGAGCCGGCACCACTACTGCCACCTTTCAGCCAGCCCAGCACCTTAAGCCTGGTGAAACAGTGCAGGTTGATGTTTTAAAAGGTACATTGAGTGCAACAGGGCAGGCATTACCACTGGCTTCGTTAACTCAATTCACCGTTGCCACCACACCATCCCCCGGCACGTTTGGGTTACCAGGCCAAGTCCTGACAGCTACACGAGACACCTACGGAGTGACGGCCGCCGACTTTAACGGGGACGGAAACCTAGATCTGGCCAGTTGCAGCCAGTATACCACCTCGAAGGTGCAGGTGCGCTTCGGGCTGGGCGACGGTACGTTCGGCAGCCCAGTCGATTACGCGATGGGGCCGGCGTATTTCCTGACCTCCGCTGACTTGGACAACGATGGTGACCTGGATTTGCTGGTAGGCAATGGGGGACAAGTGGTCGTAATGCAAAATAACGGGAACGGCGTATTCACAACCTTGCGCCCTTTTCGGACTGGCGACGACGTACGCACAATTGCGCCGGCTGACCTGGATGGGGACGGCAACCTGGATATGGTAGTGGCCTGCACCGCATCCGGTAGCGTATTTGTCCATTTTGGTCAGGGCGATGGGACCTTCAGCACCACAAGGGGTAACTACTTCAATATAAGTGCCCCGGTAGGCGTGGCAGTGGGAGATATCGATGGGGATGGAGACTTGGACTACGTGACCGCCGGGGCCCAGAGCAACCGGGCCTTCATGCGCCTAAATGACGGAACCGGCACCTTTACGGCTGGGGCAACACTGACCGTCGGATTTCAGCCGAACAGTATTGCTCTCGGCGACCTGAACGGTGACGGAGCACTGGATGTGGTGACGGCTAACCAGAACAGTAGCAACGTGTCCGTGTTGCTGAATACGAACGCGGGTACTGGCACTTTCCAGGCTGCCACTACCCTCAATACCGGTAATGTTCCCACGGATGTGAAGCTGGGCGACGTGGATGGGGATGGAGATCTGGATCTGGCAGTTAGCGGCAATACCCGTGATATACGACTCAACAATGGCAGTGGAACATTCAGCCCCGGCCAGCTTATTTCATCCGGAGCGTACTACGTAGCCCTGGCCGACGTAAACAACGACGGCACCCTGGACCTGATAGGCGGATCCAATCCTTCACCTACCGGCAGCACCAGTAGCATCAATGTGTATCTAAACGGGGCCACACCAACGCTTACCAGCTTCGCGCCTGGCAGCGGCCCTATTGGCAGCAGCGTCACGCTGACGGGTACCAATCTGGCCGCTACTACACAGGTGAGCTTTGCTGGTAGGCCAGCCACCAGCTTCACGGTGAACTCGGCTACAACAGTAACGGCGATGGTGCCGGCGGGAACAATCAGCGGGCCCATCGAAGTCACCACAATGCCGGGCATGCAAGCTACCAGTGCCACCCGATTTATAGTTCCTGCCCCCGTCATAACCAGTGTTAGCCCAACCGAGGGGCTGGCGGGGACGGTCGTCACGGTAACGGGTACCGGGTTTCTGGAAGCTACGCAGGTAACGTTTGCTGGCACAGCCGCTCCGGGATTTTCGGTGAACGCTGCTGGCACGCAACTGACGGTGGCGGCTCCGGCTGGAGTGAGCACCGGCCTGGTGTTGGTTACAACGCCCAATGGTACCAGCAATGGAATCCCGTTTACCGGGGCGCCAACGCTCACTACGATCTCCCCAGCTTTCGGCCCAGCCGGAACAATTGTGACGCTGACTGGGGCAGGATTGCAAAATGCTAGTGCCGTCACATTTGGTGGAGTAGTGGCACCGGGCTTTACGGTGGATGCGGGTGGCACCAGCCTGCAGGTGAGTGCTCCCGCCGGGGTACTTTCGGGGTTGGTATACGTGAGGTGGTCTAGGCAAGACGGACAGAAGAAGGACGTATATTTCTTCTGTGATGACAGCCAAAAAGAACGGGGCGTCGCCCGACAAACGGCGTAAATACGACGAGGCGTTTAAGACCGAGGCCCTGCGCCTGGCCAGCGAGAGCCGCAGCACCCAAGCGGCGGCGCGGCAGTTGGGCATCAGCCCCAAGCTGCTCTACCGCTGGCAGCAGGCGCAGCTCGTGGCCGAAGTGGGCAGTGAGGAAGTGGCGCGCGACCCGGAAGTGCGCGCCCTGCGGGCCCGACTGAAACGGGCCGAGCAGGAGCTCGACATTTTAAAAAAAGCCTTGGTCATCTTCGGCCAGCCGACCCGGTGAGCACCTACCAGCACATCGCCCAACGCCGGGCCCACGTACCCGTGCGCCAGCTTTGCCAGGTGCTGCGCGTGGCCCCGGCCGCCTACTATGCGTGGCAGCGCCGCCGGCAGCAGCCGGTGGTCGAGCCGGCCTGGCAACTGGCCGTGCGCGAGGTATTTGCGCACCACAACCAACGCTACGGCACCCGCCGGCTGCGGGCGGAGGTACAGGCGCAAGGCCACGCGGTGGGCCGCTGGCGCATCCGCCGCGTGCTAAAGGCGCACGGCTTGTGGGCCCAGCAGCCGCGCTCGTTTGTGCCCCGCACCACCGACTCGGACCCGGCCGTGCGCGCGGCGCCTAACCGCTTGCTCGGCCAGCCGGCCCCCACCGCCCCGAACCGGGTCTGGGTGGGCGACATCACCTACCTGCCCCGCCAGGGCGGCGGCTGGCTCTACCTGGCCGTCTGGCTCGACCGCTGCTCGCGCAAAATCGTGGGCTGGGACGTACGCGACACCATGCCGGAGGACCTAGTCAGCGAGGCGCTCCGTCGCGCCCTGGTCGTGCGCCGCCCCCCGGCCGGGCTGGTCGTGCACTCCGACCAGGGCAGCCAGTACACGGCCACCCGCTTCAAGGACTTACTGGCCCGCCACGGGGCCGTGCAAAGCATGAGCCGGCGCGGCAATTGCTACGATAACGCCCACGCCGAGTCCTTTTGGAGCCGCTTCAAAGCCGAACTGCTCGACGGCGGCAGTTTCCCCGGCCTGGCCGAAGCCAAGCTCGAAATCAGCCACCACATCGCCTACTACAACGCCGAACGACGCCATTCCGCCCTCGGCTACCAAGCTCCCAACCATTTCGAACTCCACCTTCAAACAACGTCCCAACTCTGTCCAGCTTAGCTAGACCACCTCACGTGACCACTCCCTACGGGGTGAGTAACGGCTTGACATTTACGGGGGCACCCGTTATCACCTCGTTTTCGCCGGCATCGGGACCAGCGGGCACCCGGGTGACGGTGCAGGGCCTTAATTTGACGGGTACCAATCAGGTGACGTTCGGCACAGCTACCACCTCGGCAATTACCGGTAATTCAGCTACCCAGTTCTCGGTCACGGTGCCCAGCGGGGCAGGCAGCGGCCCCATTCGGGTTCGGACAACTGCCGGTACGGCCGTCAGTACCACACCCTACACTATCCCGTCCCCGGTACTCACGGCCCTGAGTCCCACCAGCGGCCCCGCAAACACCATCGTCACCATTACCGGGACAGACCTGAACGACGCGACAAGTGTAACGTTTAACGGCAAAGCCGCCAGCTACTTCTTCGCCAACTCAGCTACTTCCCTCTCGGTTTATTCGCCAACGGGAGTAACAACCGGCCCCGTAGTGGTGACCACGCCGGGTGGGCCCAGCAATGGACTGCTCTTTACGGCGGCTCCAGTGCTGAGCAGCTTTAGCCCACTTAGTGGCAGTCCCGGCACGGTAGTAACCCTGACCGGACAAAACTTGACTGGAGCTACGCAGGTTACCTTTAATGGGGTGGTGGCCATTAACTACACCGTCGTATCAGCCACCCAACTGACGGTTACCGTACCGGTTGGAGCCAGCACCGGCCTGGTCCGCGTGACTACGCCAGGAGGCACTGCCGCCAGCAGCACCTACTTCACCGTCCCGGCTCCGGTTCTGACCGCGATTGCCCCCGCTGCCGGACCGGCTGGCACTGTCGTAACGCTGACGGGCAGTAACCTGCTGGGCCTGACGGGCGTGACATTTAACGGGCTGGCAGCTCCTGATGGCATAGTTGACGCCACCGGAACCCAGATAACCGTAACGGCTCCCGTAGGAGTTACAAACGGACCGGTTGTGGCGAGCACGGGCTCAGGTCGCAGTAATGGGCTGCTCTTTAGCAGCGCCCCCAGCTTGACGGCAATTAGCCCGGCATTCGGGCCTGCCGGCACGGCGGTAACGCTCACGGGTACGGGCCTGACAGGTACCACCCAAGTAACATTTAATGGTGCGGTAGCGGCGGGCTTTGTCGTAAACGCGGCGGGTACGCAACTCACCGTAACCGCCCCAGCGGGCTTAACCACTGGCCCGGTAGTAGCTACGAACAGTTACGGGGCCGGCAATGGACTGGTCTTTACCCTGCCCCCGACTATTACCAGCGTAAACCCCAGCAGCAGCCCAGTTGGCAGCAGCGTTGTCGTAACGGGCACTGACCTTATGGGAGCTACCCGGGTAACGGTGAATGCCACAGCAGCGACCAACTACACGGTCAACTCCGCAACACAACTCACCTTTGTGGTACCTGCGGGTGCGACCAGCGGCTTGGTGCGAGTAACCACTCCTGCCGGCACAGCCAGCAGTTCCGCCAGCCTAACTATCCCGGGCCCGGTGCTTACGACGCTAAGCCCTGATGCCGGCCCCCTCGGTAGTTCGGTGGCTATTGCCGGCCGCAACCTGCACGATGCGCGTCAGGTAACATTCAATGGCGCTCCCGCTACCGGGTTTACGGTGAACGGTACCGGTACAGTGCTGACCGTGACAGTGCCCGCTGCCGCTACGACCGGCCCGGTAGTAGTAACGACTCCTAACGGGGTGAGCAACGGCCTGACGTTTACGGTTGGCCCTACGCTTACGAATGTGTCTCCGGCGTTCGGGGGGCCAGGTACCCTGGTTACGCTCACGGGCAGCAATTTTACCGGTACTACCCAGGTCAGTTTTAACGGGACAGCAGCTCCTGGCTTCACGGTGAATACGGCAGGCACCGCTTTGACGGTGGCAGCCCCAGCCGGGGTTACCACCGGGCCAGTAGTGGTAACGGCGGGCGGTACGGTCAGCAACGGGTTGCTCTACACGGCGGCTCCGATCATTGTTGCCTTTACGCCCACCAGTGGGCTGATTGGCTCAAGCGTAACCCTTACCGGCACCGACTTGCACCAACCTACTCAGGTGCTGTTTAACGGCGTGTCCGCCCCGTTTGTGGCAGGCTCAGCTACCCAGTTGACGGCAACCGTTCCCGTAGGCGCGAGCACGGGACCCGTGCAAGTTGTAACTGCGCATG
This sequence comes from Hymenobacter sp. 102, assembly GCF_049949205.1. NCBI lineage: Bacteria > Pseudomonadati > Bacteroidota > Cytophagia > Cytophagales > Hymenobacteraceae > Hymenobacter > Hymenobacter sp. 102. The sequence goes on along the minus strand of NZ_CP188172.1, from coordinate 4,732,575 downwards.
GCAGTGGTAGCAGCGCTGTTAACTTCACCATACCGGCCCCGGTGCTAACGAGTGTAGCCCCCGCGGCCGCTCCGGTGGGCGCCACGATTACGCTGGCTGGGACGAATCTACAAGGAACTACCGGGCTTACGTTCGGCAACGTCACCGCTACCGGGTTCACGGTAAACGCGGCAGGCACACTTCTGACGGTGGGCGTACCTGCCGGCGCAACCGGTGGCCCGCTGGTTGTTACAGCCCCCCATGGCAGCAGCAATGACCTCGCCTTCGCGGTGCTCCCAGCTATCATAGCCGTGACACCCGCCACGGCGGTTGTGGGCACGCCCGTGACAATCACGGGTACCACATTTGCCGGTACTACCCAAGTGAGCTTTAATGGGGTAGCGGCCCCGTTTACCTTCGGGTCAGCCACCCAGCTAATGGCCGTCGTGCCGGCTGGAGCCAGCAGTGGGGCACTACGGGTAACTACGGCAGCTGGCTCAAGCGCCCCGTTCGCCTTTGCCGTATCGCCCACTGTGGTGCAGGTAACGCCAACTGGCAATAGCCTGAATGTGTTGCCCGGCACCAGCATTACCGCCAGTTTCTCCCGGGCGGTGAATGCGGCAACAGCCGGCCCGGCGGGATTGCGTCTGTTTGGCAGCCAGTCCTTCGGGGTATTGCCGGGCTCCTATAGTGGTGGCGGTACGAATACAATCTCCTTTACCCCCAGTAAGGCGCTGCGGGCCGGCGAAACCGTTCAGGTGATTGTTCGATCAGCCGCCGCTGCTGCCGATAATACGCCGGTGGACCGGCCCAATGTTACCCAGTTCACGATGGCTACTGGTCCGGCCCCCGGTACTTTTGCGGCCGGGCATCAGTATCTGCCCACCACGGGTAGCACTTTTGGGGTTGCAGTGGGGGACTTTAACCGCGATGGCTACCCCGATGTGGCTGCTTCCAGCGCCCGCACCAGTCCCACGGCCTTCCTGACGATCTACTACGGCGACGCGAATGCTAATTTTGCCAGCAGTTCCAGTACGATGCTGGGCGCAGCCACCTACCTGACCAGCGTCGACGTGGACAATGACGGTGACCTGGATTTGGTAGCCACACTGCCCTTGGGTAACCTGGAGGTGTGGCGCAACGACGGTTTGGCGGGGTTTCAGCTTCATAGTACTGTGGCCACGCCCAATGCGCGCATGACTGTAGCGACTGACCTGAATGGGGATGGTAACCAGGACCTGCTGATCAGCTGTAATTACGGTGGGGCCTACAGCTGTCTGGGTCGGGGGGATGGTACCTTCGGCGTAGCCACCTCGATCATTACCGGCCGGGTGATGGGACTCACCGCGGGGGATGTGGACAATGACGGTGATGTGGACGTAATCACCGTTAATGCGACGGGCAACAATGTCGCCGTGCGCCTTAACGATGGTGCTGGCAACTTGGCTACGCCCGTGCTGATACCAGTACTCAACACCCCGAGTGCCGTCGCTTTCGGCGACGTAACCGGTGACGGGGCTCCGGACCTGCTCGTGGCTCAGTACGACTATGGTCCGACTGCAGGGCAAAGCTCAGTAGTGCTGCTGACCAACAGCGGGACCGGCACATTTACGGTGGGCACGCCGGTGGCAGTCGGCGGTCATCCCCTCGATCTGAAACTGGGGGATGTGGATGGGGACGGGGACCTAGATGCGATAACCGTGAATGAATCCTCCGCCAGCGCATCCATTTGTCTTAACCAAGGCCAGGGTAGATTTGTCCTTACGACCACGGTGCCGGTTGGTAGTGGCCCCACCAGCTTGGTGTTGGCCGACCTTGATGGTAACCGCACGCTGGATTTAGTGACGGCCAACTCGACCAGCATGGCCCATGAGGGCGCGCTTATCGTGTATAATAAGCCGGCCCGTTACGTATGGACTGGAGCCGCCGGGAGTGATTGGAATACACCCGGAAACTGGCAGAGTGGCCTTGTACCGACGGCTGCCGTCGATGCAACTATCCCGGCCGGTTTAACTACGTACCCCATTCTCAGCCCTGGTCCACAGGCGGTTAGCACGCTCACTGTTGCGGCAGGAGCCACCTTGACGCTCCCGGCTACCGCTACCCTGCGCGTAAGCGGTGATTGGCAGCACAACGGTAGCAGCCAGCTGTCCGGTACCGTTGTGTTTACAGGCTCGGGCACCCAACTGCTAATGGGCTCAACTATGCCCAGCTTTACGTCACTCGAGGTGGACAAGCCAGTTGGAGTACTGGCTTTGCAACGGGCCGCTACTGTCACCGGCGCAGTTCGCCTGCGCTCTGGCCGGCTGCTGACCGGTGCAACTGAGCTGATCACCAGTGGAGCCACGCTTAGTGAAACGGAAACCAGTTATGTGGAAGGTACCGTAACAAGTACGGCAGACATACAGGCTACCGGCACCAACTACCCTTTTGGCAATCTGGGGCTAGTCCTTACGTCCAGTGGGTCTGGCTTGCCCGGCAGCACAACCGTACGAAGGATCACGGGTCAGTCCGTTCTCCTACCGGCTGGCACCAGCATCCAGCGCTACTTCAGCATCCAAGCGGCCAACTCTACGGGCCTTTATATGAAGCTAGAGACTACCTACTGGAATCATGAGCTGGCGGGGCTTCACAAATCCCGGTTGGGAGCATTTAGCGCTGAAACTACCACTGGTCCCTGGCGGCCCCTGGCCAGCATGAATGACTCAACGGTGAATAAAGTTATCAGTACCGGTCTCACCCAACTCAACGGGGTATGGACGCTAGGTAGGACAAGTACAATACTGGCTCTCCAGCCCAGCGGTAAGCACCAGCCGGCACCAGCATTCTTTGTGTACCCCACTGAGTTAACTGACAACGAGTTTCACTATCAATTCACGGGCAGGCTGACGGCTGATGCTACCCTTAGCATCTACAACGCCATGGGACAACTGGTCGTAAGCCCACTTCCCATACGGTCGACCATTGACCGCGTGATGCTGCCAACTCTGGCAACGGGATGGTACAGCGTCCGTTTGCTGACACAAGGCCACGTCTACATAGCTCGCTTTTACCGCTAGTAAGGGGAGCAGGGTGGGAGCACTCCATTGCAGGCTGACAAATTAGAAGCATTGTCGATTGCCAGCATTTTAAAGTCAGTTCTTCAGACACAGCTGCATCTGTTAAGCGACATAGCCCCGGCCGTCAGTCGGGGCTATGTCAACTATTCCTTGCCCCTTGCCTGGTGGATAACCCTGCAGCGACGCTCCCGTATGGTCGAGCTAACTACTCTGTGCGAACAGACTATTATAGCGACTACTTACGGTATGGCCTTGGCCGACCCATCCGTGCCCTGCGTCATTACGCGCTGGCTTGGGTTGGCCAATCAGACCGAATTCATTGCCTTGCAAGGAGCCGTCCTGCAGTATTACGAGCAGCATTCCACCCCGGCCGCGCCCTGGGGCTGGGTCGGTGATGTGCGCCGGACTGTGCTATGCCCTGATGCGTGGCTACCGCTTAGCATAGCAGTACGTCCCGGTACTATAAGACCCTGACCTCACATTGTTCCAAGACCTGCCCGGCCCCTGCACCGAAAGCTTGTACGCGGGGTGAGTTTCCGCCTGAAGCCGACTCTTGGCAGAGCGACCAGTCAAGCATGCACCGGTACTGCCGGTTAAAGCTCGGGACCTTACTCGGGTGGTGAGGACTTTTCAGCTGCAAGTGGTAATCATCACCGTGGCTTAGCCAAGCTGCCTGGTGGTTCTGGGGGCTGCGGGCTTGTAGTTTAGCTTATTGGAGTCCGGCCAGTAGCAAAACCCGTACCCCCGTGCCCGGAGCGTCGGTATAGCCCCAGCCCAGGGCTATGACTGACTCCTCTACCCCGCACTGGGCACCGATCATAGCCAGCAGCTGTTCCAGCTCCTGCAGTTGCACCAGCGCATCGGCCTGCTGGACAATGCCCACCAGCACCCGGCCCGGCCGCAGGCCCTGCGCTGCACCCAGCGTCCAGGTTCCCGACCAGAGCTGGGTGGCGGCTTGATGCTGCCAGTCGTCAGCCGTGGCCTGCACCTGCCCCCCGCGTAGCGCCCGCGCCCCGCCCAGCAGCTCCCGCACATGGTAGGCTTGCAGGTTGGTACTTATCGTCCGGCTGGTTAGATCCAGAAGCAGGGAAAGCAACCCGGACCCGGCGGCCGACAGCTGCTGCCGGACCAGCCCGGACGCCTCCTGCCCGGCCCACTGCGAAACAATGTGTTCCAGCTCAGCCCGCTCCCGGGCCAGGTAGGTAGTCGGGGGGGATGAGAGTAAAGCGTGCTCCATACGGTCTTAAAAAGAGGAGTGTAATTCTGAGATAAATCCACAACCCACTGCCGGCAAGGTAATTGGGCGAGTAAAGAGTAGTGGATTTCGACCGAGCACGCTAGCAATAATCGACTGACGGGGTCCTAGAGTATACCAACGAAAGGATAGGGCAGTGTACCAGATAGCGTTGCTGAGCTGAGTAGAATTGGCTGGCCCCTAGCGGACCCACCGCCATGGCAGTATTACTGGCTTTCTGGCGCGGATCTAAGCTACGGGCCCTCGCTACTCCGACAACCCGTATGGATATTATCCTGAATATGGTTACAGTCATAAGATCCGTAAGGCACTTAAGCCCCAGCTCTGGCAACACCTGTGTTTATCTGGAGGTCCGCCTTATCGGGCATCCCCCGGCAGCTCCCAGCCCGTCTGCTCCGCCCAGCGGGTCGCGGCCTGATAGAGCAGATAAAACCCGGGCTCCTTCAGGTAAAGATATCCCGCGATGCTGGCCGGAAACAGCGCGGCCGCCCGCTCTTTCAGCTGGGCGTAGACCCGACTTGCTGCGGGCTCGGCGCGCAGGTAGTCCCGCAGCAACAGGGCAAAGCGGGTGTTAAAACGCCCGGCCTCTCGCACGTGCAGGTGCAGGCGTCGCTGCCCGGCGGGCTCGCGCAGGTAGACCTTGCGCAAGTCCAGGGAGTCCGCGGGCAGGTCGGCAAACTCATCGTACTGAAACCCGGGCCGGAGCTGGTAGCCGGCCCCGGTCAAGGCCTGCAGCAGGGGGGGAATCTGCGTCAGGTCGGCGACCGTAAGCTGCACGTCCAGGACGTCCTTGGCGGCCAGGCCCGGCACAGCGGTCGAGCCGATGTGATCCAGGCGCTGAAACCAGGGTTCCGCCAGCGCGTGCAGCCGCCCGGCCAGGGCCGTAAACTCCTCGGCCCAGCGCGGCTGGTAGGGCAGCAGCACCACTGGCCGGGAGGAAGCAAACGCGGGACTTTGCAACATAGAACGGTGGGGGAAAGAACATGTAAGCTTAGGGGGTTACCCAGCTTACCCCTCCGGCAACGGCAGATAGGGTAGGTAGGCAGTCAGCTCCCCGGCACTGGTAAAGGGCCGGCCCGGGCTTAGTTCCAGCGTGTCCTGCTGCACCCGGAGCTCGCAGAAAAAGGAGTGCAGCCAGTACAGGTTGATGCCGTAGCCCGCCTGCCGCCGCGAGGTCAAATACTGTCCGTACTCCAGAATATATTCGCTCTGTTGCTGCGGGGGCAGGGCCATAAACTCCGGCAGGCTAAGCGTCATCATCGGACTAATAGAGTGGGAAACCGGGCAAATAACCGGGCGAATAAGCAGGTGGGCAGCGGTAACTACATGGCCAGGGGGCGGCCCTGAAGGTAGCTCCTGGCCCGGGCAAACGCAAGCGGGCCGCCGGAGCGCCGAATAGCCGGGGCCGACCAATAGCAAGCCCGACGCGCAGGCGCTATCTTTAGCAGTTGCCTTCCCCCACGTTTTCCCTTTTTGCCTCTCTGCATGCTGCTTTCTACCCGCTTCGGGCGCCTGAGCCTGGCGCTGCCCCTGAGCCTGCTCACCACCGCGGCCCTGGCCCAGACCCCGGCCCTGCTCGATGACTTCAACCGCCCGGACAACGCCACCGTCGGCAGCGGCTGGGTGGAAACCGAGACGGCCGCCCCCACCAGTGTCTCGGTCACCGGTAACCAGCTGCGGCTGAGCAGCCGCTTTCTGGGCCGCGACTTTGCCGTGCGCGACATGAGCGGGCGCTACACCACCACCCTGCAGAGCAACGCGGGCGCGCTGAGCTGGTCCTGGAACATGCAGCAGTCACGACCCAACCCTTCGGGCTTTTTGAACAACAACTACGCCGTGGGCTTTGTCATCGCCGGCAGCTCCCCGGACCTGCTCACGGGTACGGGCTACGCCGTCGTGTACGGCAACAGCGGGGCCAGCGACAGCCTGCGCCTGGTGCGCTTCCAGAACGGGCTCTCCGGCTCGACCGTGCTCAAAACCCTGGCCGCCGTGGCCGTGGCCCCGTTGCCCTCCACCGGGCCGTACTTCACGGTGCGGGTCACCTACTCCCCGGAGGAAAGCACCTGGACCCTGGAGCAGACCCAGAACAACCAGAGCTTTGATGACCCGGCCACCGCTTCCTTCGTGCGGGTGGGCACCCGCTCGGACTCCGTGTACACGAAGACGCCCTTGCCCTACCTGGGCGGGCTCTGGAACCACGTAACCACGGAAACCGAGTACGCCGTTTTCGACAACATCTACACCTCCACGCCCTGCGCGCCCGGTCCGGAACCGACCACCAACGCCGTGGTCACCGGGGTGACGACCACCAGCACGGGCGCCACGTTCACCATCACCCCCGGCAACGGCAGCGGCCATCTGCTAGTGCTGCGCCCGGCCAGCACGACGGGACCCTCACGCCCGGTCGACGGGACGGAGTATCCGGCCAACAGCGTCTACGGGACGGGGGCGGCGCTCAGCCCGGCCGGCTACAGCGTGTACGCTGGTCCCGCCGCGACGGCCACGGTGACCGGCTTGCAGCCCAATACCCGCTACCTCTACGAACTCTTCGAGTACCAGGGTAGGGGCTGCACCATCAACTACCTGCAGAGCGTGAGTATGGCCGGGGCCCTGCAAACCGACCCCTGCCAGCTGGCCACCGCGCCCGCCACCCCGGCAACGGCCGCGACGGCCACGCTTAGCGGCACCAACGGGGCCGTCCTGAGCTGGCAGCCGGGCAGCGGCACGGGCCGGCTGGTCGTCGTGCGCATGGGCCAGGCCCCGACCGCCCTGCCGGTCAGCGGCACGAGCTACGCCGCCAGCGCCTCCTTCGGCAGCGGAGCCGCCCTGGGCCCGGGCGAGTACGTGGTCTCGGCCGGCAGCGGCAATTCAGTTACCGTTACGGGCCTGCCCACCGGGCAGACCCTGTACGCGGCCGTGTACGAGTTTAACGGCACGGGCTGCGCGACGGCCTACCGCACCAGCGGCCCGGCCACGGCCAGCCTCGCAGTGCCCACGCCCCCGGCCGGGACCCGCAACTTCTACTTCGGCAACCTGCACGCCCACTCGGCCTACTCCGACGGCAACCAGGATGCCGGCTCCTCCGGGGCCTCCACGCCTTTGCAGGATTTCACCTTTGCCGATGCGAGTCTGCACTCGGATTTTCTGGGCATTTCCGAGCACAACCACGCCCAGGCGGGCATGAGCCTCGCCAACTACGCCCGGGGCCTGCAGCAGGCCGACCAGGCCACCAACAGCCAGTTCGTGGCCCTCTACGGGATGGAGTGGGGCGTGATTTCGGGCGGGGGCCACGTGCTCGTGTACGGGGTCAACCAGCTGCTGGGCTGGGAATCGGGCAACTACGACGTGTACGTGCCCAAAAGCGACTACCAGGCCCTGTTCCGGCAGATCAACAAGCGCCCCGGAGCCTTTGCCACCCTGGCCCACCCCCAGAGCGGGGACTACAACGGGCTGGCCTCGGGCAGCTTCAATACCCGGGCCGACTCGGCCGTGGTAGGCTCGGTGCTGCGTTCCGGTCCGGCCACGTCCACGAACGTGACCTACTCCAACCCCTCCACCGGCAGCTACGAGAGCACCTACACCACCCTGCTGAGCAAGGGCTACCACGTGGGCATCAGCTACGACCACGACAACCACAATACGACCTTTAACCGCACCACCCCCGGCCGCCTGGTCATCGTGGCCCCCAGCCTGACCAGGGCGGACCTGCTCACGGCTATGCGCCAGCGCAGCTTCTACGCCTCCGACGACTGGAACGCGGAAGTCACGTTTTCCCTGAACCAGCAGCCGATGGGCAGCATTTTGTCCGGGGCGAGCTCTCCGGCCGTGACGCTCGCGGTTACTGACTTGGACGGGGAGGCTATCCGCTCCGTCACCCTGCTGCGGGGCACGCCCGGCAGCGGGCAGCTGGCCCAGAGCGTGGCCACCGTTTCGGGCCCCACGGCCCTGAGCTTTACCGATGCCGGCCTGGCCGTGGGCAGTACGGCCTACTATTACGCCGTTATCCTGGAGCAGGATGGGGACCGGATCGTGACTTCCCCGATCTGGTACACCCGCACCACGGCGACGCCGACCCATGCGGCCCGGCCGGAGCTGGCCTTGGAGCTGTTCCCCAACCCGGCCTCGGGCTCGGCCACGCTTTCCTATTACCTGCCCACGGCCGCTTCGGTAACTGCCGAGGTACTGGATCTGGCCGGGCGCACGGTCACCGTGCTGACCTCCCGGCAGCGGCAGAGCGCCGGCCCGCAGACGCTGCCGGTGCCGACCAGCACGTTGCCGGCCGGGGTGTACCTGGTGCGGGTGCAGCACGAGGGCAATACCAGCGTGCTGCGCCTGCTTGTGCAGCCGTAAGGAGATCACCAGGAATAAAACGAAAGACGCCTGCTATGTAGGGGGGCTTATTACAAAGGGGCGGATTTACACGCTCAACCCGATTATCAGAACGGGTAACCGAAAAACAGCCCGAAAAAGATCGATTCCAAAGTGTACACTGGGTATGACCAGCCTATCAAAAAGGATTTCCTACTTGATAGATATTTTGCATAATCAGCGCTGGTACAGCCAAAATGAGGATTTTGCCCCTTTCCGTATAAATCCGCCCCGTTGCAATAAGAACCCAATAAGGGTATGTTGGTATGCATATCCGATACTTCTTTGCAAAAAGATTCGAACTGCCCACCCTTCTACCCCAGTGGCGCATTCATACCCGATTCCATGAAACATCACGAAGTTGTCGCCGCTATCATCATCAATGGTACGGAAATCCTCTGCCTGCAGCGCGGGCCCAGTAAGTATGATTACATCTCCCACAAGTACGAGTTCCCAGGGGGCAAAGTAGAAGCTGGGGAAACCCGCGAAGAGGCTTTGGTTCGTGAGATTAAGGAAGAGCTGGAACTCGATATTCAAGTGCAGGAGTTGTTTCTGACAGTCGAGCACGAGTACCCGGACTTTAAAATTACCATGCACGGTTTTTTGTGCCGCGCAGGGCAAACCCAGCTTACCCTGCACGAGCACGTTGCCTACCAATGGTTGCCCGCTCACCAACTGCCAAGCTTAGATTGGGCGGCGGCCGATATTCCCTTCGTGTCTAAACTCGTTGCCCAGTAGTATGCTCGCTGCGTCATCCGCTGATTTTTCGGCCTTCTCCACCGAATTACTAGCTAGTCTAACTAAGGGCTTCGTTGACGGGACAGCCACCGCACTTGATGACCATCTTCCCCAACTGCTGGTAAACGATAAAGCTCGGGGTAGGACGGTGCTGAGCACGGTGGACCAGCAGCTCAATCAATGTGATGAATTCTGGTTTTCGGTCGCCTTCGCCACGTCCAGCGGGGTCACCGTTATTTTAAACACCTTAGATGCTCTCCAGCAAAAAGGTGTTCGCGGTCGCGTTCTGGTTTCCCAGTACAACGATTTCACGCAACCCGAAGCCCTGCGGAAGCTGTTGCAGTTTGAAAATATTTGCCTAAGAATAGCGACTACTGGTAATTTTCACGCCAAAGGCTACCTATTCAAAAAACCGTTTGGCTATAATCTACTAATTGGCAGTAGTAACCTTACCTCCAGTGCTCTTCAGCTCAATAAGGAGTGGAATTTGAAGGTGTCGGCCACTGCTAGTAGCCATCTGATGGCGGACGTTCTCGAAACGTTTCAGCAGGCTTTCGATACGGCCACCGTTGTGGACGAAGCATTCATTACCAGCTATGAGCAGATTTACCGAGCGCAAGCAACACTACGGAAGAAGCTCACCAAAAAAATAGCCTTATTGGCTGGCCCGGCCGTGGTGCCCAATACCATGCAACAGGAAGCCCTGGCTAACCTGGCGGCCCTCCGTGACCAGGGTAAGGAAAAGGCCCTGCTGATTTCAGCTACTGGCACGGGCAAAACCTATCTCTCCGCTTTCGATGTACGGAAAGTAAATCCGGCCAAGTTCTTATTTGTCGTCCACCGGACCAACATCGCCAAGGCGGCCATGAAGACCTTTCAACAGGTATTTGGTAACGCTCGGACCATGGGCCTCTACTCGGGAGCTACCCGAGAACGGGAAGCGGATTTCCTGTTCTGCACCGTACAAACTATGGCGCAGGCGCAGGACTTGGCAGAATTCGCGTCGGATCATTTTGAGTACATCGTCATCGACGAAACGCATCGTTCCGGTGCGGCAAGCTACCAAACCATTCTGGACCACTTCAAGCCAAAGTTCCTCTTGGGCATGACGGCCACGCCCGAGCGAACGGATGGCTTTGATATTTTCCAGCAGTTTGACTACAACATTGCCTACGAAATCCGCTTGCAGCGCGCGCTAGAAGAACGCATGCTTTGTCCATTTCATTACTTTGGCGTCACGGATGTTTCGGTCGATAACCAACTAATTGAGGAGGATGCGGCCTTTTCGCTGCTCGTAGCAGATGAGCGGGTGAATCATATCGTGGACAGAGCGGCCCACTATGGTAGTGACTCCGGGTGCACACGGGGACTGGTCTTTTGCCGAACGGTCAACGAATGTGAATTTTTGTCCGAAGCATTCAACCAGCGAGGCTTACGCACTGTCTTTCTAAGCGGCGCCAGTAGCGAAGACGATCGCGCGGCGGCCATTACGCGGCTTGAAAGCGACGAGGAATCCACCCGGTTAGATTACATCTTCACCGTCGATATCTTCAATGAAGGAATTGACATTCCCCGGCTCAATCAGGTCATTATGCTGCGGCCCACGCAGTCGGCCATTGTATTCGTGCAGCAGCTGGGCCGTGGCCTGCGCAAAGCTGAAGGCAAGGAATATCTCACGGTCATTGACTTCATCGGCAATTACCGCAACAACTATCTAGTGCCCATCGCCCTATTCGGGGATACTTCTTATAACCGTGACACGCTTCGCAAACTCATGGCTGCCGGCAGCAGCATGGTGCCCGGCGAGTCCACCGTAAACTTCGACCCCATTGCCAGGCAGAAAATCTACGATGCCATCGACTCGGCGAGCATCAATGGCCGTCGGGATTTGCTCAAGGATTACGACCTGCTGAAGTTTCGGTTAGGTCGTCCACCCAGGATGATGGACTTCCTAGCTCAAGGGGCCCGTGATCCCTTCCAGTACGTCTCACGCTTTGGTTCCTTCTTTAACTGCGCGGCCTTACAGGAAGGTTCTTTGCAAGGGGCTATTCAGGCGGATGGCGTGCGGTTGTTGGAAATGATTTCCGAAAATCTGGCCAACGCCAAGCGGATTGAGGAGGTCGTGATTCTACACTTATTACTGGAGCAGCCGTCCGTAACTTACGACCAAGTGCGCCAATACGTAGCGCACCAGTTCAGTCCCACTACCAGCACGGCCACTTTAGCCTCGTGCCTGAGCAACCTGAATTTTAATTTCCGCCGCAAGCACGAGGACGTGGTATTTGAAAATGCGGGCCGCCTCCAGTTTACCCCGGCGTTTGAGGCGCTACTCGCTAATCCAGTTTTTAAAACATTCTTAGTCGATACGCTGCAGTTTGCCCAGACGCGATACGCCCAATACTGCGAGCAAAGCTTATTTGTGGAGGGGTTCTTCCTCTACCAGAAGTATTCACGGCGCGATGTCTGCCGCATCTTGAATTGGGAGAAAGACGAAAGTGCCACGGTGTATGGCTATAAGGTCAAGGATGGAACGTGCCCGCTTTTCGTCAACTATCACAAGGCCGATGGGATTGCGATGAGCACGAACTACGATGATAGTTTTCTCAGCAACCTAGAATTCAAGTGGATGTCGAAGTCTAATCGTCGCGCAACCAGCCCAGATGTCCAGGCTATTTTGCAATACCAGGCGGGCCTACGGCTCCCCTTATTCATTAAAAAGCACGACGGCGAAGGAGATGATCATTATTACATGGGGGAGGTAATTCCTCAGCTTGATTCGGTTGCTGAAACGGAAATGCGAAATGATGCCGGCGAGCTAAAACCGGTCGTCAAGATGCGCTTTACAATGGTGCAGCCAGTGGAGGAAAGTATCTACACCTACCTTACTGCTCCTCAGACCAGCGAATAGGCGTTGGTGCTACTGATTGCCAGCTTACTCACGTAATAGTCAACCTGTTGTCCAGGCGTGCTGCTTAATTCTTTTCAGCAATCGTTTTATGTCCGCTATTCCCGGTGAGCAAGCCATCGCCACTATTCTCAAGCACGATAAAAAAACCAACAGCTATAAAATAGCCCTGCTGCGGGCCATCAACGACCTTGCGCTCCTTTACCCGGATCTAGCCCGCGCCAACCAGCCGGTGGCCGTGCCCTTGTCGCGCTTAGCGGAACTCTGGACAGCTTATTACTGGCCTTTCGCTGACGATGCCCAGCCCATCTACCAAGGGGCCCGTGCGGTTGTTGACGGCCGGCTGCGCAACGACGTGTCCTTTCGGCCCGCCCTTACCCAGTTGCGGCAGCAGTGGCAGGCGACGGTGCAGCTGCCCGCGCAAGTCGCCGATGGTTTCTTCCTGCTCACGGAGATGCGCACCCCGCGCCGTCGCGCGGGGTATGATTCGGCCCTGCAGCAGGCGTACGCCCAAGCCGTAGCGGCGGCCGCCAAGGCCCTGCTAATGCCCATCCGCTACGCCGGCCCCGGAGAGTGGACGATGTTTGATAAGCCCGCCCGCCTCGACCAGCTGCCCCCGTCAACGCCGGCTCTACCCGGCACCCGTCCCCAGGATACTTGTCTTGTTGTTCCTGCCGGGTTGTGGGAGGCCTTCCACCGCCTCTCGCTCTACGTGGAGGCCCTTTGCCTGCACGAGTGGAGCCTGTTTACCGAAACTGTTACGCAGGATGCTGGTCAACTCGTCACCCGCGGTCAAGTATACACCCTGCTCACCGCTCGCCCCGACAACCGCCGCCCGCTCACCTGGGAGCGTAACCAAGTGGATATCCTCCTCCACGAAAAGGTCCACTTTGTCTGCCCTTGGACGCAAAAGCCCCTCACGCAGCCCGAGCAATACGACCTGGACCACTTGCTGCCCCTTACCGTTTACCCCGTCAACGAGCTCTGGAATTTGCTGCCCGTAGACCGCCACTTCAACCAGCACGTCAAGCGCGACCGGGTGCCGGACGCCCAGCGCCTAGCCGCGGCCGAACCTTTACTGGCGCAAGCGTACGCCCAGTATCAACAGTCGGCTACGCTCCACCGGGTCATGCACGAGGATGCCACTCTGCGCTTCACGGGACTGCTGCCCGGCCCCACGTTTGCTACTCAGCTAGCCACCCGTACCACCCGGTTTATCAACGACATAGCCGCCGCTCGCTATGTCCAGCGCTTTTAACCCATGTTCTACAACAAGCTCATCCGCGATCATATCCCGGCCATTATTACTCAGTCCGGCCGGCAATGCCGCACCGCAACGATGCCGGCAGATGAGTACAACCAAGCCCTGCGCGCTAAACTGGTAGAGGAAGCCCTGGAAGTGCAAGCGGCCCGCCCTGAGGAATTGCTGCAGGAACTAGCCGACGTGCTCGAAGTGGTGCAGGCCCTGGCAGCTACGCACGGTCTTGCGCTCACGACGGTAGAAGCAATGCGCCAGCAGCGGCACCAGGAACGCGGGGGATTTACTCAGCGCCTTAAGCTACTCGAGATATTGCCTGCCGATTCCCGGTCGGACGCTTGAGCCGAAGATTTGACGAAGATTTGGCTAATTCTAGCAGTAGGTTTTACCTTACAGACCCACTAACTCTTGCGCAACCACCCTGCACTGGTATTTGGTGGTGCCCTATTTACCCACAACTATTCATTTTATGGCCGATACGTCTACCCCGTCGCCTCCTGCTGCCCGTCCTGCTAAGCCCAAACGCTCCGTAAAAGTAACGCCCGCCGCCAAGCGGTCCGCCGTGCTTGATGAGCTAGCCAAGTCCGCTCACCAGAACGGGTACAAGGGATTGAAAGTAGCTAGCTTGCTGGGATATTTCGGCTACCAGAAACGCAGCGAGGCGAATCTGCGCCTCATCACCGAAACGCTGGCTGCTCGCAATCTGACGGTCTATCCGGCCTTGAGCATGTCGCTCAAACTCAGTCAGAGTGTCCGGCTCTACTGCTTTCCGGTGGAATGCCTAGGCGACTTGTTCGACGAGGGAGAAGCTGCCCCCACTTCTGCCCGTAAACAGTTGGAACGGGGACTGGAATCCTACATCGAGCAGCAGAATCTATTTGGGAAACTCGGGCTCAGCAAGCCGCAACGGCAGTTTAGCCCCGCCTTTACCCACGACCGGTTTGATTACCTATGTCAGGATGGGCAGGGTAATCCCGTAGTGCTGGAACTCAAGCACGCTGGCGGCGGAAAATCAGCAGTGGAGCAAGTACTGCGTTATATCGGCATGCTTAAGCAGGCCAACCGGGACTGCTGCGCCCGTGGTATTCTGGTTACTGGGATTCGGGACGTGGATACGGCCAAAGCGCTGCACGGGATGACCAAGGCCCAGCAGGCCGAGCTGCAATGGTACTTGTATCGATTTGATAAGAATACCGGCGCGTTGGATTTTGAGCTGGTCAGCTACGACTTTATTGAAGAACAGCTTTGTCAAGACCGGCAGCCCTCTATTGTCATTGGCTAAGGGACGTTATACCAGTAAAGCCTGCTTATCCCAAACCATCCATTCAGTGTCCGCATCATTCACTTCCCTGCGTATCTGCGCAAGCATAACGGGCTTGTGCCTATTGCTACAGCAACCTGTCTCAGCTCAAGGAGTAAAAACGTATCAAGGTGCCTTTAGAACCAAGCATCTAATGGGTACGGCAACCTACTCCTACGTCCCGGCGGCGGATGGGTCCCGCACGTTTCAGGGGCCTTTCCGCTTTACGGCGGCTGATAAGCAATCCACGATCACCGGAGGCTTCGCCAGCAATGTCAAGTCAGGCCCTTGGCGCATTCAACTCGTTAATCAACCGGTGGCGTCAATGGTCGTGGATTACCGGATTTCATGCGTTGCAACGGGCTCCTTTCTGAAGGGACAACTGACGGGTCCTTGGAGCATTACCCGAACCATAACCGCCAGTGCCGCCGATAATATCTATAGTCGTCAGGTGCAAGCGCAGGTAAACAATGCGTCCCTGCTTACTGGAAGCAAGCCGGTTTCACTCAGCGGAAAGCAGCGCACCTTCACGCACAATACTAAAGCCGAATTCACTCACAATCAGTTTACGGGCACGTTCTCGGACACTCGCCCGCAGGACCATACAACGCTAACGGGCCATTTCTCTACTCAGGGATATTGCCATGGCTCCTGGCTGTACGGGTATACGGAAAAGGGGATTGCTTTTCAGACTACGTACGTATTTGACCAGGGCATTCTCACGCGTGTCGTTACCAGAAATACATCCACTGGTGAGACCACGGTAGTGCAGGACGAGAGCAAGCTAGCGGCAGCGTTCTTGCAAAAGCTTCCGGCTGATTCGAGCGGTGTCCTGGTGGATGAGAAGTACTACCGAGTTGAAGAGCTAGATCCTCATCATACCGGTGGACCAGTAGCGAAAGCACTGCGGGGATGGTTTGGGGCCGGCAATGTGGTAGAGGCTTCCCTAGCCAATGAAGTTATGCAGGGCACGCTGCCTATCCGCCTGCCATTACGGCGCTTAGTTGTCGATGAGCAGCGTTCCAGCCAAGCAGCTTCGCTTCGCAGGGCCCAACCGACGCAGGCAACTCTAGACGCGGACCAGCAGCAAGAAGAACAGGCTAGCGGGCAACTAGCGGCGGAAAGTGCGTTGGAAAGTCGGCAGCAAGCGCGGAAGGACTCGGTAGATGCCCAAAATCGGCAACGTGAGCTACTATTAGCAACTGATTACGGTCAGCTCGGTTCCAGTATTCGGGATGCGTACAAGCAGTGGGCAGAGAAACAGGAATTCGAAACGAGTGATCAGGTGCGGGTGCGGGTGCAACAAAAGGGGGAAGCGGAGTTCGCCAATCTCGTGACCTCGCTCACGGCGGCGGCAAAAACGCGGTATCTAACCCGTTACCAGGGAACTACCGCCAACCTGAGCCGCTACGACGCGGATAAGCAACAGTTCATTGTGTTGCTGGAGCAATCTGACTACGCGCCGCGCAGTGGATTGAACGATACCATCCGTATTGATATGTCGGTAGAAACGGCAAAGAAGTTAAGAGGCGCGTTAGCTGGCACAAATCAGCCCGGGCAAATATTTCATTCTACCCCCATCTTTCAGCCAACTGAAGCGGCGATAGTCAATAATACCTGGACGGTCACAAAAGGTGTTCTCTTGTTCGGCTTTTCACCAGCTGCCATGCGCTGCCTCAAGGATCTAAAAGCTGATGATGAACGAGCAACGCAAGTACAGTCAACGGATGGAGTTACCTATCAACTAAACTGTGCTTCCTGCGCCTGCGTGAACCCAATTCAGGTGAAAAGCTTACGGGATGACTTCCTAGGCGCGGACTTGACCGGCAGCATCATTGCCGAGCCGTCACCGCAGCGCCCCGTTGTCGCTCCTGTCCGGCCCAGTGTTGGGGCAATCGGAGTCGGTGTGCTAAGCGCGGCAGTACTTGGATCAAACCACGCGATTGTACCTTCGAGCAAAAAGAAAGCTGCTCCGGTCGCCCCAGCCCACCTTCCTACGGTCGAACTATTTCAAGCGGAATGGCGGTCTCCTAATATTTCAGGAGAAATGATTCCCTTCACCCCAGCTAATGTGGGCGTAAATCAATAACTCGACTTCTCTAACTAGAGTTGCCGGGCTGCTATCAGCACCTGCCGCGCACTTGCCTCGGCCCCCCCCCTGCGCTACGTAGGGAGCTAACTCCTGAGAAGACCTTTACATACACCCGCTCACGTGCACCAGAACTGGGCTGGTGGCCTACGTGCTTGCCCCGTTGAAGTCAACATGCCTCATTCTTTCATTTTCACTACGAGTGGGCTATAATACCAGGCTAAGCCCTGAAGCGAAGTAAAAGACTGTTCAGTTGCA
Organism: Hymenobacter sp. 102; assembly: GCF_049949205.1. Lineage (NCBI taxonomy): Bacteria > Pseudomonadati > Bacteroidota > Cytophagia > Cytophagales > Hymenobacteraceae > Hymenobacter > Hymenobacter sp. 102. The sequence continues at coordinate 4,715,366 of NZ_CP188172.1, read as the reverse complement.
GACGTTACGTAAGCGGGATCTGCAGATAGCTAAGGGGCAGTTTGTACGTAACTTCTAACTTCTTCAGATACTCTTCTACTTCTGGGGTAGTGGGGTGAAAGGAAACGATTACTAATTCACGCGACAGGTCATTTGACGTCCAATGGGCATATTCCAAAAGTTGACCTAGTGCTTCCCGAACGCATGCTTTGATGTGTGGATACACCTTCACCTCGTAAAAAACCAAACTCCCGTCTGGGCGCTTTCGCACGACATCAATCCGAGTGCCATATGGTTCGATAAAGGCTTCACTGCTGATAGTCTGTCCTGCATATTTTTGTTTAAGCCACGTAAATAGTTGATCCTGCACTTTATCGTGCAGGCCGGCCAACTCTATCTGTTTTCCTTGAGTCTGGCGTTGGCGGGTAGCCTTCCGCTTTTCAGGTTTATCCTTGAAAATGACGTGTGCGCCTTTTTCTTCTTTTGATTTCGATTTGACAGGCGGCTTCCTGTAATCGTTGAACAATTTGTAGCGGACACTGGCGGTCCATTCACTGATATCATCAATCAGCTCCAATCCATCGGCGGTGTCCGGGCGCTCTACATCTTCTGGCCGAAACCTTACATTGAATGGCCCCGGTGCATAGCTGCCCATTTCAATATTGCCAGTCCCACCGGCCTCGACAATCTCCTGCTGCATATCATCCCGCCACCCGTTCCGGAGATAGACTCTCTCCGCCTTCTCTCGCTCCTGCTTTGTAAGGACATGAGCATTCATGAGGCGTCCTACATAGTAATACTCTTTCGTTGCATCGTTTCTGGTGAACAAGCGAATATTGAAGCTTCGTCCTGCATGCGTAGCTTCTTCGTTGACGCTATTTAAGGCTTGTAGGAATCCGTAGTGATAGCCATCAATCAGCCGTTCGTAATCAAATAGCCATTCCTCCGCGCCAAACCCCGCAACATGGCCACTTTCGTGACTGGTAGCGGTGGTACTTTTGCCAACCGGTCCGGAAGGACGCTGCCAGCCCAACGTGTTCCAGCATACGCGGGCGAGCTTGTTTTTACCCGGCTCCTGCCCGTGCCATACATGGGCAATTGCCTGCTCGTAAGTAGCGGCATGTTTTGCCATGAATTGTTTAGTCGCCTTAACTAGCCGCTTCCAGTCCCACTCCTCTAGATCCGCCATCGTTACGCCAACCCATTTAGATTGGGGCGCAAGTTTCTGCTGGTAGTCATCAAAGCGAGCAATCTGTTCCTCGTTTAGGGCGCCAGTGCCAGCTCGTCGACAATCCAGCTTCCAGCCTAGCTCTTTCGAATGCCCATCCACGCCAACGGTAAAGAACACGCCGTACTGGTCGTGGTCAGGACGTAGCAGGCGTGCCCACGTGTAGAAGCGATAGACCTTCCGCATTCGCTGGCGGCCATCGGCTCCACGTTTAGTCTTCCCGGCCTGTTTGGTTACGGAGCGCCGGCTGATCATTTTTAACTCGTCGGTAGCCAGCAACTCTCCCCAGTGCTTGGTTTTGGCCCAAACGGTATCCTTTAGCTCACTCTCAATCTGCTTGTCCCGTTGAGAACCTTTGTACTCCTTATCCGCATAGGAATGTAATAATTCAAGGTCTGATTCCGTAAAGAATTCCATACTTTAGATTAGTGGGAGGTAAGCTGCAAGCCAGCTGCTACTAGTGCCCTGTTCCAGGCCAACGAGCCCCTAGCCAACAGAATATCTGTTCTTAATTAGAAAACTATTGCTCGCATAGGGACATTCTGAATGATCGTCCGTCGGTGTTGTTCATTTTACCTAAGTAGCACTTTTCTGCTGCTGCCTTAGTCAAGACACAGGATGCCGTTTGCTCCCCATCCGTGTACTCAATAAGCCTCATTGTACCATCCTGCTCCAGTTGCCCTTCTAAACGATATACTTTAGATGGGCGACTAAGGTAAAAGTAAGAGCCAGAGATTTCGTTATTGCTTATTTTAATGTCATAAGCAGTAGTAAGTTTGCCAACGTTGCCTGTATATCTAGTGGTTAACGCAATTTCTTTATCTTCAGTATATTCTAAGGTGTCATCTGCATTTCGGTTCTGAGAAGGATCAGAAAGTGGAATATCAGCAGTCATTGTACTAGATGTCGATGGCTCTGATACGTAAGAGTTATCAGCTGTATTAGATTCATAGTTGTTGCTTGATGAGTAAGAATAATCTGATTTCCTCCTCCAGTTGAATCCTTTTCCGCTACACGAAGCACAGGGGTTTCCTTTAGTATTAGGAATAAGAGCTAAATCGCGCAAGTAGCGGCCTGTTCCTTCGCAGGTTGAGCAGGTTAATCCCCTTTCATAACCTTCAGGAGCTGATTCTTCCGTAGATGTCGACGTGGAGGACGAGCTATCATTGGAGCAGCCATCAATGAGGAAAGCAAAGACAACAAATGAAATAGTGGTCTTGAGTAATGTTTTCATATTGGTAAAGATAGTTGCTAAACCTTACAGATAATCACTAAAGACATGTATATTTTTTTATCTTTAATACATTGACAAATGAGATGATAATTTATTTTATGGGGCTATTTTTGTAATCAGATTCGATAATTAAATATCAGATATATGTCAAAACAGTCCAATCATTCATTGGTGATTGAACTTCATGTTTGATTATTAAATTGACTATTATTAGGCTGGTATTTGCTGATAAAGCATGTTTTTATCTATCTACTCAGTAACATAGTGTTTGAAAAAACAGTTATTATTGTGATAAATCAAGCGAATTGCGATATTTGTGGATATGTTTAAATGACTTGGGAGCTAAAAAAATACTTAATGGGGTAGTTTTATATAGAGAGAATAAGTAACTCATTCTCGGGTCGAATATCTGATTTACTGAGCTTCATTCTAAAACCTGTGCAATAGGCTGCAGTTATCGAGGTGCACGCTAACTTGTGACATATTCTAGCGTTCTACTTGCCTGCTTCCTCTAGCTGTTACTGTTAGTCTTTCCTGATGCCAGATAACCCTCTATTTGAGCTTGATTTTGCTTTACAACGCGCTGCCCGATTAGTGCTGGCCAAGAAACAGGCTGTAACTACGCTGCTGGAGTGGGAGTTGGGTATTTCGCGTCAGGAAGCCGCCTTACTAATGCAGGCGCTAGAGAATGCAGGAATCATTGGGGCGCCAAACTCACTTGGAGCGCAGCACGTCTTGGTAAGCAGCGAAGCCGAATTAGAACAGTTGCTGGCCACTCCTCACGCCGCTAGGAAGAACCGGGATGCACCAGATGCTACAGCGGATGATTTCTCGGTGCGCGAGTTATTGGCGTACTTCCACCCGGTAGCAACGACAGAGTCCCGGCAGGCTCGTGCGAACGAGGAAAGGCCGCCAACCGGATTTGTTGTCCCCCCCACACGAGATCCATTGTACGGCGAAGCTGTGCAGCTCGTCGTAGCTGCAGGCAAGGCGTCCCCCACGCTGCTTCGGCAGCAGTTACGCGTTGGCGATCCCCGCGCTCGACGGATTTTAGCGCAGCTAGAGTTTGCACAAGTTATCTCGCCTGCGGCTACGACCGGTATTCGCCAGGTACTTATGACCCCTGGTGCGCTTGCGCACTACCTCAGTCAGTTGCTGCCACTTGCCGCGGCTGAAGCTAACCCCGTATACAGTCAGATTGATTCCCCAGCCGGTAGTTCTGAGCCGACGGTCGCTCCGTCTGTTTTACCTGCTGCTGCTGCTGTCATTCCGACACTAACCGCATCGCCGGCGTATTCCCAATCTGCTGATTCTCCATCGCAGGCGGCCCAACGACCATCTAAGACAGTAACTGAGCAACCTATTGCTGCGCAGCCAGAGCCGAACATCCGAATGGGATTTGTGCTGCTGGGTCTGGGCCTAGTTTTGATTCTGGGAGTAGCGTGGGGTGGATACCGAATGGTTAAAAGTGTATTCACCAGCCAGCCGGCTGCGATGGCAGTCGTAGCAGTCGGTACGCGTCCATCCACGACCGCATCAGCGACAGCAGCCGAACCAGTGCGCCAGCGTACGCCCGTGTCTATCGTGGAAGACACTCTGTCGGCTGCCCCAGTAGTTCAGGACAGTGCAGCACAGGTGCTGGCCACGCAGCCCGCGGCGCAGCAAGATACCGTTGCAACCAGTTTGCCATCGCGTCCGGTCCCTAGTCGGGCACGGGTAGAAACAGTGCGCCGGCCGGTAGTAGCGTCTAGGGCGGCTAACGCAGCTGCTAGCCCCGCGGCGCGACCCGGCGGGGATGGGCCGCAGCCACTGCAACTTTCTGCAGTAGTAGTCGCGGCTCCGGAGCCCGGCGATTCACCCGCTAAGCAGAAAGTGCGGCAGGTACTGGCCGCCTTGTACGCCGACCTGCAGGCCCCGCCTTTCGCGGCCGAGAACCATTTCGCGTCGCAGGTGCAGCGGTACAAGAATTTAACCAACACCACGCCCGCCGCCATCCACGTTTACTTGCAGGAAGGACATTTCTCGGAACGCCGCGATGCCGTTTTGCAAGTTGAACCGGGTTCGCTGCGAGTTTCTGAGCCAGTACGCGATGGGTCCCGCCACCTGCAGTACGTCGAGGTGAGTCGGGCGTACTTGGTGCACGGGCGCCGCTACCAACGCACGCGCACCAGTATCCGGGCTACCATGGATGCTCAATTTCACCTGATCCTGCTCAAGCCCGAGCAACTGCTGGAAGAAACCCTAGAGTAATGGGTCGAGTGCCTACAGCTTCTTTACATGCTTGGCTGAGACCCAACCGAAGGAGCCATCGTAGTTTACTTCGTACCAGCGCTCCATTGGACCAGCATCCGTTTGTACGGTACTGTCAGTTATAACCTTAATGGTCTCAAAGTAGGGAATCTTGGCCGCTACCTCCGCCGAAGTAGCCGGCTCTTCACGCATGTTTAGCCCGGTTTTAGAAGTGACGCGCACGGAGTAGAGGGTGGGCCGGGAATGCAGGGCTATCCAAGCAGCCATTGCCCCGAACACGTAGCTACCGCCCCACCATAGCACGCCCAGTACCGCCAGCCATTTCAGCGGGCGCTTGAATCGGGCGACAAAGTAACCGAGTCGGAATGCTGAGCCGGGGGGGGATTGCGGCGGCCGCACGGGCGCTTTCGGCGCCGCCGGCCGCGCGGTGACGGGGGCTGCCGGTCGGCTCGCTACAGCCGCTGGCTTGCTGGTGGCTGCCGGCCGGGCAGTTGGGGTTGTTTTTGCGGGGGGCGGTACGGCGGCGGGCGCGGTAGCCCGCGGCGCGGCTGGACGAGGAGTGGGCGGAGGGACTGGCCGGGCGGGCGGGGGAGCCGGGCGGGAAACGGGGGCCGGGCGTGGTGGAGCTGGCCGCGGTGGGGCGGGAGTGGGTTCCAGCGAGGCGTCGTATTGCGCTCGCCGAGTTGGATCTAGCAGCACGTCGTACGCTTCTTCCACCTCATCGGGCAAGCGAAATGCCAATGGATTCGCCTGCGAAGCCGCGATCTGCTGGTACGCTTCATGAATTTGCTCCCGGGTGGCTGAGCGAGCTACCCCGAGTAGGTCGTAGTGCGTTTTCACAACAAAGTCAGTTCAAGGCGCTCTTCCGCACCAGCTCTTACTTGGTTAAATTGGTGCAGAGCTGCGTCAGCGCATCTCGGATGGGGAGAAAGAACAGGGGCTGCGTGAGTTTGCGTTGATTCTCACTTTTGCCAGCCAAATCCTTCGCCAGGCGTTCAATGCCCGCATCGAAACTGTCCTCCAGACGCTGGTGCATAAAATCATACACCACGACGGGGTCGTACTGGATTCGCATCTTTTCGATGATATCCGTAACCTCTTCGTTACGCAGCATAAACTGCAGGAACGTGTGCACGTTATCGAGCACGCCCTGGCGCAGGCTTGTCGCCTCACTGAGCAGGGTACGCTTGGGCAGCTCTTTGCCGTCCTGCGGACGATAGCCAGCAAAGTACCCGCCTTCCTGCTGATCGGCAGGGTCAGGCTTGTTCTCCGCCATCCACAAGGCCGCCCCGTAGGCCGTGATTTCCTTTGGTTCGGGAGCCAGCTTGAGCAATTCGTACGGGTTGCTAGTTTCCGGCATCTTGGCGCCCGAGGAGAATTCCAGGATGCGCCGCGTGAGCTGGGTGAGCTGCTGCAGGCGAACATCTGGGTCAAGCATGCGCAGGTATAAGCTACCCTTACCGCTAAAGGCCAGGTAACGCGGTAGGGCTAGGTTATAGACCTTGCAGGCCTGGCCGATATAGTAGATAATAGCCGCGTAGTGCAGCAGCAGCACGATGCGCAGGTTGTGGGCGCCGGCGATGGTTTCGGTAAACTTCAGCTTATCGTACGTGAACAGCAAGCTGATGATTTCCGTGGACGGGACGGGCGAGGTCGTATTCGAGCGCGAAGCCGCCGACTCAATGACAGCCCAGGCCGCCTTAGTGGCTTCCTGCCGACCAAATCGCTGCCCCAATACCTGCTTCATGTAATAGCGCAGGAAGCCATTTTCGAGCTGCCCGGCCCCCGTGGTTTTGTCGCCCCACAGCACGTCGCCGGCAAACTGGAAGGAAAGCGCAGCCTTCGTTACCGGACTCTTACCGGGCGCCGTGCCCTCCAGCAGCAGGATGTCGGTGGTGCCGCCGCCAATATCAACGGTTACCACGTTTTTGGTGTCCGAGGGCACGATGCGCTTATCATCACCGGGTAGATTCGCGTACTCTGAGCTGAGGTACTCGAACGGTGCCCAGGACTCGCTCAACGAGCGTATCCGGGTTGCCGCTTCATAAGGGCTCGAGGCGAATACGCGGCTAAATTCTTCTAGCCAGATCCCGTTGAAGGCGGCTTCGTCCATTAAGCTCAGCGGCCGCGACCATACCAAGCGCGTTTTGTGCACGTCACCACGGTTCAAGGCCACCTCATGCTTAATTAGCATTAGTAGCTCGCGGAAAAAGGCGCGCAGCCGTTTGTTGCCCAGCGAACTTGCCCCGCTAGTCTCCCATTTAAGATTCGTCTTATAGGTGCGGATAGCCTGGTTTTGGTCGGTTTCCTGGTCATAGGCGTGGTAGAAACCGACGTTGATGTCACCAAATAGCATCCAATCGCCCCCGTCCAGGAAGGACGGAGCTTCGCAGCTGACCGTCCGCAGCGGAAAGGAGGCGATGGCTCCTTTGGAATTAATCAGCCCCGGAACAAACTCCCGGTGCAGCACGGTTTGCAGCGCGGCCAAGAAAGCGGCAACGGCAGTCTTGGTAGAAGCTTCTTCGCCCTCGGGCGTTATCTCGCGCAGGGATTTGCTGAGCGTGACGCTCTGCCGGTCGGTTTCCTCCACCCGCAACGGCACTGGTACACGGTCCTGGTCGGTGACGTAGGCTACGTGCGTGCTGGTCGTACCGAAATCCACACCGAACGTAAATTCACGCCCACCGCCCAGGGTCGTAGGTGTTCCATCTGCCTTGGCGTACCCCTGCCACCGGGGCACGAGCAGTGAGGTGGCGGCCGGGGCCTCGGGGCGCACCGGGGCGTGCTCCAACTGAATATAATCGAAAGCGGTGTTTTCGATCTGGTAATACACCGTCGTGGGCAGAGCCTCGGTTTGCTTGGCCGGATCGGAAGACGTAGTGGAATTGGACGGTTCCACGCGGCGCGTCCGCAGCTGACGCCAGTATCCGGGCTCCTCGCTGGGCTCCGCTAGCGCCGCGCCCCGGTCTTCCACGGGCGTAGTACCGTTATAGAAGGATAAGCGAGCCGGCTCGTGCGGGGCATTATCCGCCACCTGCACAAAATACAGGTTATTCAGGCTGCGGTCGTCCTCGCCGGTGAAACGCAGGAAGGGAAACAGGGCCGCGCCTAGCTCGGCATATACTTTACCCCCTTTATCCTCTTTCTCGCCCGGACCCACGGCAATGGCCGGCTGCAGATCGCGCAATCTTGGGGCGCTGGCGGAGCGGACGGTATACTCGCGGGTGTAGGTCGTGAGCCGGTCGCGCTGCCGCGGGTTGCGGCCCACGGGAATCGAGAGGGTCACTACTACCCGGGTAGGGTAGATAGTAAAGCTCAGGTACTGATCGAGGTCCGCGGGCAAAAAGTACGTAAACCAGCGCTTGCGAAGTGGTAACAAGAACCGGAACGGGTGCTGCTCGGGCGTTGCGCCGCCGGCCCACTGCACCTTGCCGTAGTAGAAGCGCTCGGTGTCAGCCTCGTACGGCAATTCAACCAAATACTCTTCCAGGAAGTCGTTAACTGTCAGGAATGGATACTTTGTACCAATCGTCTCCAGTACGCGCTCCTCCAGATTATCCTGGGCGTAACCCCAGGCAATTTTGGTGCGGTCGTCCGCCGATGTACCGTTAAAGTAGTTGGTGGTGCGCAACTCATCGTGCCCTGGCTTGAGCACGAGCGGGGGGCGCCCCGTCTGCGGCAGGGAGGGATTCGCCACCAAAAACCAGTCACTGGTATCGCGCTGATCCGCGAGCCGCTGCAGGAACACGCCGGTTACGGCTTCGACCCGGGAGGCCGCCGTGTCTTCCAGTTCCTTGAACTGGTTTTCCAGGTGATTGAGTTTGTCCGTGTCGTTTTCCAGATCGTTGTAGACCTGCTGGTTCAGCGAGTCGTACATGGCTTTGCAACGGGTACGCAGGGACGCGTTGCGGATAAAGAGCCAATAAATGTATTCCTGAAAAGCTTGCGGGCGGCGGCTAAGCGAGATAATCTCCGCGTCAAAGTAGAAGCCCTGGTTGCCTCCTGAGCTGCGCCGCTGCACTTGCAGGGTGCGCAGCTTCGCTACGTCTGGCTGCACGAACACGAGCGTCAGCGGGGAGGTAGCCCCCAGCAGCAAGCGCTCGTTGGTGGCCGTATTGACGGCCCAGATAAGGTAAATCGTTCGCAGATCCGCAAACTGACTGTCTTGCAGAAATAATCCCAGGGTATCCCCCAACAGACGGGAGCGGGCATTGAGTCCCTTATCGGTGAGCGCGGTGAGCTGTTCGTCCCGGCGCCACGAAGTGAAGTCAATGCGGTAGGCATCAGTGGGGCGGCTGAAGAACAGCAGCTGTAACAGGTCCCAGCACTGGGAAACTAGCGCGTGCGAGTGCGTATTGCCCTCCGGATTGTTCTTGACGAATCGGAAAGCAGCTTCCAGCAAGTGTAGTCGGCCAAAAGGCGTCGGAATGGCCGTGGAGGAGCGCTTAGGAGCACCTTGGATATCTTCCGGCAGACCATTTTCCAACTGGACAGAGTTGATTTCACCCGTGCGGCGCCAGCCAGTAAATTCGTCGCGTTGACGGTTAACGACAGTTAATATAGTTCTAGGCATACAGTAAGAAAGGGAGGAGCGCAGGCCGCCACGTGAAGATCAAGAAGGGGATGAGGCTGGACGAGGCCGTTAGTTAAGCCAGGGCAGGGCCCGGCTATGTTCTTTGCTTAGCAACTCCTGGGAAGTGTCATGAAATGCTTTCAGGAACACGCGCGGCCCGTCGTTGTCAGCCACTTGCTGGCGGATGGCCGCGTCTAGTTTGGCCCGCACGTGCTTGCGCCCGATTTGATCCGTGTTGAGAAAACCCTTCTTCAGTTCGTGGCCGGTGATGAACTTATCAAAGTCATTCTGGTCGATGTTGAAGGGCGAGAAGCTGCGGCTGTTGCGGGCCAGCTCCCGCAGCCAGGCAACAAAGCCGCCATCCTGCGGGCGTTCACCCACGTTACCGGGTCGATCCAGGTCAAAATCGTACAAAAAGCGCCGCAGCTCTTTAAAGAAGACGCTCTGGTTCCACGCCCGGGATGCACCCGTGAACTTGGCGTAATCGGCCGATTGGGTATCCTCAAAGTGATGGGCCAACCACATGGACAGAAACTGAAACCGGGCCAGCGGACCGCCAACCTGCGAAAGGGTCTGGGAGGCATCCAACGAGCTAAAGGTCATCTGAGCCTCGTCCTCGGCACTGAATTCAAAGAAGTTGTCGTTGCGTTGCAGTTCCTCCTCGGTGAGCTGGGTAAAATTGACAACGGCCAGGGCGCCAATGAGCTCGACGAAGTGGGCGTCGTTGCGCTGCGTAGCTCCGCCCTCACTGTTGCGGGTGAGGTGAGTGCTGCGGTCGCCCAGGTAGTACAACGCGTTGAGCTGGTGCTGTCCATTGGGACTCTTTAGGCCTTGCTCGTAGTAGGAGAGGGCCGCTTTCGTCTTGGTGTTGAACAAGGACGAGTCAATGGCACTTTCCTCGCTGGGCTCTAGCTTAAAGTAAGGCAGGAGCGTCAGTGCACCGATCTTGGCCTGGGTCAAGCGTTCGCCGGCCCCGGCGAACACGCTGGGACTCGTGCGCATGTTCTTGAGCAGAATAGGGAAACCGGCAGCTCCCGTGCCCCCGAAAATGGACGTGGCAAAGAAGATGCGGTCACCGGGCTGAAAACGGGCGGCAAAGTGCTGCAGCTCCGGGGCGTTCTTGAGCTGATTCAGCACAATGCTGCCCACGTTTGGACTGCCTTTGAAGCCGACTTCTAACGACTCCGACAAGCTAGCCGGGTCAAACAACAGATCCACCAAGGCCCGGCTCTCGGCGGGGAGCGTATTCTGCCCAAGCCAGTCGCGCAGCTGCAACTCCATGTCCGTGAAGGCAAATTCGTAGGAGTTGTTGATGGCCGGGTTGGGCTGACCATCGGCATTCACGCCCAACGTGACGATTTCGGTGCCGAAGAACTGCCCTTCGCCTGGGCCTTTTTGTTCCGTGCTTTTCTCGGCGATTTCGCGCCGAATTGCCTGGTAGGTTTCCAGCAGACGGATCGTGCGCCGTTTGTCGGCATTAGCCGCGTCCGGATCGATCACGAACGGGACCACCTTGTTAAACCCGTGGCCGAGCTTGACGCCGGCCGCCAGCAGCATGGTCAAGGAACGAATAATGCGCGAGCCGGAGCCGCCAATTCCAAATAAGTACAGAGTAGCCATCTACAAACTGAGTAGGCGATAGAATAGCAGTTAAGCCCCAGCCAGGGGCTTAACCACAGGAAGTAGTCAACAGCAAACGGGCGTATTAGCTAAGCCAGCGTACAGGCGTTGTGCGCGCGCTCACGGACGCCCATTTAATGGCGAACGACCACAACACAAAGAAAAAAGCGCCTACTAGGGCATTGACAAACACGAAGCCCCAGCCGTAACGATTGTAAGCGGCCTGATCCAAGCTGCTGAGAATTAAGTCTTGCTCGCTCATGGCCTGAAATACGACCGATTTAGCTTGCGTGTAGGCAAACACACTGGACGCTACGGCGGCTAGTCCCATGACGAGCAGCCAGTGTTTGGTTTTAAAGAAAGAGGTGACCAGCAGCCGATTCAATACTAGATAGAACAGCAGGGCAAGGCCCAGACCAGCCACAAACGCGGTAAATAGACCTACACTCGGAAAAACACCTTGGCGGTAAGTTGGAATAAGCGAAGCGGGCGTAGCACTACCCAGAATGGCTTCGTAAAGCGAGGTGAAGAACTTTTGAAACATAGGAAGAAAGGGGAAAAATAGAACACGACGCATTGTTGCGCGTACGGACTCTAGTCCAAACGCAGTGCGACTGGCGCCTGCCACACGGGCGCGGTGGCATTAGTTTTTCGGGTGAAGGCATCTTGAGCACCTTGTAGCACCTCCGTTAACCGGAAGGTTTTGCCACCCTGCTGCGCAATATTATCGTCGTTAAGGGTCGAATAGGCAGCCACCCAGCCAGGGAGAGCGGTGCCAGTGTTAGGCAGCCGCAGGGTGATGATGGCGGCAGCCTCGCTGCTGGGTACTTTGGAGACGCTAACTTGCGCAAAGTGCGTGTAGCCCTGGCGGCTGGCCGCCGCCGGCAGCTTCGGTGCGCCTGCCTCGCCTGCTTCCCAGGTGCGCTGCAGTTGGGCATTGGTGGTGGCGGGGTCCAGCTCGAGAGCGGTGGCCGTGAATTGCTCGCGGACGGCTTTAGGCAGCGCGTGCAAATCCAAGCCAACCACGAAGCGAGCTGGCTCCTGCTTGGATAGGTCCGAGAAGACCACACCAGGTGTGCCGGGGCTTGTGTTGGGTTCCACAAACCAGCTGCCCTGCGCCTCGTAATTGGTGAGCACCCCGTGCGGTGGAGTCTGGGCGGCGTGATTAAAGTGAACTTGCGGCCGGTCGGCCAACGAGGCTAGTAGCTGCGCGTTAGCCTGCGCTACTAGCGCTGGCTCACCCAAAACCCACACGTAGTAGGGGATCTTGCTGCCGCGCAGCGCCTGCGCTTTGTGGCGGGTTCCCGGGTAGAAGTTACCGCGAAATTCAGAGGTACCAGCGTATACCGATAAGGCCAGGGGAGCCGACGAGGTTAGCGCCTCCTTGACGTCAGTGCGCACGCGCCAAACCTGTTGCTGGTCCTGCGGACCGTAAATGAAATCCGACACGATGATATTCACGGTGCCCGGCGCGGCGGCCTGCATCTTGACGGCCTGGCGCAACATCTCCGGCATCTCGGTGCCGGCGGCATATTGCGGCGCCCCCTGGCTTACCACCTTACTCAGGTCAGCATAGGTGGTTTGGCGCAGTACATTGCCACCCGCTGTTTTGGCCTGCTCAACGAAGTAGTAAGCGGAAGGCGTTTGGGCCTGCACGTCCGAGAGCAGAGCCGTAATGGTTTGCTGGAAATCGCTACCCGACTCACCGGGAGCGTTGGGATGCACGAATCCGGCCATCCCTCCGGAGAGGTCAACCAGCACATTTACGTGGCGAATCTTGTCGGCCGTAACGGCCTTCGTGGCCCGCGGTTTTTGCTCAGTGGTGGCTGTCGGTTGGCTCGGCGCGAGGTCCCCGCAACTCGAGGCTAGGAACAATACCCCAGAAACGAATAAGGCACCGTTCGTGCGTAGAATAGAAGTGGTCAATATACTAAGCGTTGGGATGAATCGCGCGGTAAATCAAGCTGCGCCAACCAAACTTACATGCAGTTTGGCAAATACCCAAATAGAATTATTCTTCACTGAAGTAGGGATGCAGCGTAATGCCAGAGTAGTATTTCTAATTATGTTATAATCAAAGAAATGCCTGCGGGGAAGTGCTGAAGCAATAGGCCCGGCACTTCCCCGCAGGCACTAACAAAGCCGCAATAAATCGAAACTGCGTTTTCAAAAGCGGAGGCTTTAGCGGCCAAGAAGCAGGCACTATTAGCAGCAGAAGGCTATTTGCATAGCTTCATTGGCAGCGTACGACCGTCGGTATTGTCCATGGTGCCGGAATAGCAGTCATCGGCAAGCGTGAGGTGGCAGGTGGCGCTTTCTTGCTCCCCAGTATACTCGGTCAACTCAAGCTCACCCTCGGCGGTTTCACGACCCGTCAGGCTGTAGACTTGGTCCGGGTGATTGGTATAAAAGTAAGATCCTTGTACTGTTCCATCACTTTGCCAGCGGAGACTGAAAGTCGCCGGCGCCTGACCGACGTTACCGCGCAAAACGGATGGCTGAGCCTGAGTTTCGTCCGGGGTGGTCTCCTCGGTAGTAACTGCAGTTTCGGCCATTGGCACTGAATCATCACCCTCGGCCTGCACCCCAGGCGACGGCTGTTCCGAGGGACGCAGATCGCTGCGACGTAACCAGCCGGCGGTGGTCTGACCGCTGGGGTTTGTGAACTGCGTGAACACGAAATCACCCGCTGCCTGGGTTGCCAAGAGCTGATCGCCTTTCACCAAGTACTCGCTCCGAGGGGTTGTACTCTGGGGCGTGGTGTAAAAAAACGCACGCCGGCTACTTACTTCGAACGTTTCGTTTACTGGTTGAGATGGCAGTTCAGTGCTGGTAATTGGGGCGGCCATTTCCGTCACGTAAGCCTCGCTACTAGCGCTGGCCTCCGTCTTTTCGCCGGTTAGCTTGGTAAACAGTAAATACCCGGCTAGAGCAGTGACAAGCACCAGCGCAATTTTAGTGGCCTGGTATTTAGCTGGAGGTACCGTTGGGGCTGGCTCCACGTAAGCACTGGGAGCCGCCGGCAAGGGCGCTGGGGCCTGAGCAGGGTGCTCTTCTTGCCAAGCTGCCTCAAAGTCCGGATCCTCGTCCTGCTCCTCGGGCAGCGGCGCACTTGTGGAGGAGCGACTAGTAGCGTACGGGTCGAAGTCGGGTAGACCTTGGTTGCGACGGTAAATGTTGATGCAGGTAGTGGAACAAAAGCCAAAATACTCGGGCCACATTTCACTGGTTCTGGGCATATACAACTCTTTGCACACCAAACACGGTTTGCCAAAGCCCAGATCAATCATTCCTCGATCAAGGGAACGCATTGAGCGTAACAAATCCCGGTGGGTATCTCCAATGCTCATAATGGAAGAGGTAGGGGTTAAATGGAAGGGCAGCCGTTGAGAAAACAGCCGTTGTAGTCGTCGAGCACGGCGGTAACCTGAGGCTTACAATAAATCAGGCTGCGAAGTAGAAGAGCACAGAGGAGGGCTAGTATTGAGAAGTTTAGTCAAACCCGTTATTGACGCGGAGCGACAGCTGCTAATCCTACGCTTGGACATCTGAGCAGTAAGTGCTGGAATGCTGCATCAGCCCAAGTAGCGGAACGACTTAAAGAATCGCATGAACTTCGACCCTAGTAAGTCAATGTCTTTGGGCGGACAACTAGCATGCAGTAAATACAAGCGGTCATGACTCACGTAGACGTACATCATATGATACAGGGCGACGTTGTCGTACAAGCCTGTGCCGATATAGTGAATATAGTAGGGCGTACCCGGCAGCGTTGTGCTTACGCCGCGTTTAAGCAGGCGCGCAGTACCGGAGGACTCAGCAAAGGACTGTTCAATGTCCTCGTTGGACATACTATTCATCTCGCGGGCTAAAGAGGCCGGCGTGCTACCCGCCGGTAAGACCTTGATGTTGACCAGCACGGAATTACCCAGCTTGTCTACCGCCTTGATATCAACGGTCTGGAAGGTTGCTCCTACCTTAGTAAAGCCGGCTGGCAGTTCCACACCGTATCGGTATCGGCTGCTTTGATAAGGCGTCTGACCACGGAGCAGGCCGGAAGTAAGCAGTAGCAAAGCCAGCGGGGCGAAAAAGAAACTTCTCATAGTTTGGCCGGCTTCCATTTGCGGAGGAGAAAATATGCGGACCAGAAAGCAATAAGTGTAATACCGAAAAATGCGCCAAGGGTCGGGACCGCATCATTGCTTAAGCCTTTATAGCGGAATAGTCTCACGACTCCAACCAAGATGAGGAAGGATGCAAAGACGGCTATCATACAGATAAGTTTGACTGATATAGATAGTAAGAGAATAGTGCAAACTAATATTTTCAATTTAATAGCGATTGCCTGCGCTTTCTAATAATCTGTACTGCTTGACTGTTAGTTACATTAGTTGAAATATTGGAGAAAAGTCTCTCAACAAGTCAGCCTTGTTAGGAAGGAATAACACGAATCAGCGGGTAGTCTAGCGGCACTTTTACGACTGTAAGTCTTCTTACCCTTAGTCCAGGAAGTGGTCCCTGTTTCACCGCCTTCTCCTTCTTCCAAATAAGGAACTTATCCCGTAGCGAGCTTCTGCCTTGTCAAGCGCCTCCTCTGCCTTGGACGACTCAGAAGGCGGTGGATAGCGCTCGCGTAACAAGTCGTCCAGCAAATAGTCCGGCGCATGAAAAAAGACGTCCAAACCAATGGTATCATCAAAACGGGCGCGCGCTTTAAGGGAATGCTGATACGCATTATAATACCCGGGCTTAAGGTAAACGAGCACTAAGTAGCGGCCGTCACTGAAATCATGAATGATGTTCTCCACATAGAACATAGACTCTCCAGTCACGGCTCGCAGAAAGTCCAGCTGCAGCTGTTCCCCGATTCGAGGTGTGATGGGCAGGCGGCAGCTGAGGGTCTGCGAGGCCCGCCGACCAGTCAAAATGAGTTGATGTTCTACCTGTTGCAAGACTATGGTATCCGCATCGCTTTCCAGCAGGTGCAGGTAGGCTGAATAGAATGCGTCCAGCCAGCGGCGGTACTTGGCAGGGGAAAGGCCAAGGTCTTGCTGTAATTTTTTGCCCGTGGGAATCTTTGCGTCACCCTCAAGACTGAGCAGTATTTCCGCCAGGGGCTGCCACTCCGTCTGTTGCTCAGCAAGACGGCGCAGCACCTTGGGTACTGCTAGCAAGTCACGCATCATCTCTTCCGACTTCATCGGAGGCGTTTCTACCGCCTGATAGAATTTAGGCATGGTAAAGCAGAGTTACTAGAGGGTAAAGTAGCAGGTCGCCAGGTAATTCCGCTTTGCTTTACTCCTTGTAGTAACCCGCGAAGTCAACCAGATAGATATGCCCTCGGGTAGCGGCATTCTGCCGCCAATTCTTCAGCGTGTAATCGGTGTTGTGTTTCTCATCATACTGTTGCGAATCCTGGTAGGTGTAATAGCTAACGCCGGCGACCGCCAGCCCCAGCAGCTCGTCTACCCGCGGCTCCTGCTTGAATGCCCCCGTTCGTAATTGTCCAACTTGCCAACCGTTGCACCATAGCTGCCATTCCGCCCAGGATTTTCCGGCGTAGGCCTTCTGAATCTTGACCAGCTTGACGGGGTCGCCAATCTTGATCTTGTGACGAATGAACTCATACGTTCGATCTTCCCGAGCACCCCAGGAGATAAAGAGCTTGTCCAGGCCGGGCTTGACAATCCGGCCCAAGCGTTGCTCTTTATTGGCCAGTTGGTAGGCCCGTCCTTCCAGCACGGCCGCTTCCCGGTCGTATTGAATGACGGCTAGGCGGTACCGGGCCCGGGTATAGGCCACGTACAGCAGCCGCCGCTCTTCCTCCACCACTTGGCGCAGGTTAGGTACTGGACTACCGTCCAAATTGGTGGCGAAATCGTGAAAGGATGGGGGAATGAGGACAGCGTCAAACTCCAAGCCTTTCACCTTGTGCATGGTCGTGAGCACTACTTCCCGCCGCGAGTAGCCCGGCACCAGCTCCGGCATGTGCTTCTCGTAGAGCTTCATAAAATGGCCATCATCGCTTCGGGCCATACCATCAATGAAGTCCAACAGATCTTGGTTGGTAGCGTCATCTTCCTGCTCCACCCGAAACTCCCGCACCAAGCAATGCACCAAATGAATCAGGTACTCGTCCCACGCGCCGGCAAAGCTTTGCAACGTGTCTTGTTTAGCGCGGGCAAACTCCTGCAGGTAGTTTGGGCTCAGGGGCGCTTGCGGGTTTTGCTGGTAGGGTAGTAGCAAGTGCTGGAACTCGCGCGAGGTAACCGGTGAACTGGACGCGCCTTGGATGCGCAGGGCCACATCGGGCGGAAGCGTTCGGGACTGCAGCTCGTTGAAAGCGCGGAACACTTCATCGTTGGAGCGCAGCATGATGGCCACCTGTTGGTAGCGCTTACCCGGCTCATACTCGGGTTCCAATAGTAACTCGTCGAGTTTCTTCTTCCAGTCGGCTTTGGTTTCCCGGAAGGACAGCAGCTCGCAATAGGTCGTCTCACGCGTGGGCTTTCGAATGGGCTGCAGGGGCGGAATTGAAAACCGGTCCGGGTTATTGGCCAGCAGCCGGGCCGCCGCCTGCAGGATGCCGGGATAGGAGCGGTAGTTATTACTTAAGTAATGCTTTTGGGGATGGTACAGCTCCTCAAATTCCGCGTAATAAGGATACGGGTCCACCTCTCCGCCTTCCGCTACGCGCTCGTACCCATAAATGCTTTGGTTGGGATCGCCAATAACGCAGAGCTTGGCCGAGTCAGCGGGAGCAATGGTTTTAAGCATGGCCAGGCGCTCGCCCGTGATGTCCTGAAACTCGTCCACGAACACGTATTCAATCGGCCCTAGCTGCTGGCGGATCAGGCGCGGATTGTGAGCCAGTGCCTGGGCCAACTGGGGTACCCACTGCTTGAACTCGACTCCCTCCAACTCCCCCTGCAGGCAACGGCGGCACAATCCATGGAAAGTGTACACGTGCAAGCGCTTAATCAGCTGCCCGTACCCCAACGCCCGAAACAGCGTGCTCAACCGGTCTTTGAGCTCAACCACCACGGCCCGGTTGTAGGCCAGGACCAAGATCTGATCCGGCGGGATATTATTCTTCTGGATCAGGCGAGCGACGCGTAGCGTCAGGGTGTGGGTCTTGCCGCTGCCGGGCCCAGCAATAACTTGCAGGTTATCGCTGAGTGGGGCATCATAGACCTGCCGCTGCTCCGCGCTAAGCTTTTCTTCTGCCTCCTTGAGTGCCTCCTGCCGAAAGGCTCGGAGCATGGCATGGTCAGCGCCGAGGTGATCTGCCAGCAACCCTACCAGGTCGGCACTACCCTCACAGGCAAAGTACTGCTTGATAAAGGCGTCCTGTTTCTGGTGGGGCATTGCGGCCAGGCATTCCAAAGCCAGCAGCCGGAGCTTCTTCAGTTCCGCTCCTTCCAAAAACTGCTGATGGATCTGATAGTCCCGCGAGGACTGATCTTCATAGTCCGGGACGGCTTGATCCAGCAGGTACAACTCAATACCCATGGGAATAAAGCTGCCGCTTCCTTTAAGGTAGCCCAGCGCCCGCGCCAGAAACAGTAGGTTGTCCAAATACTCTACCCCCGCTTCTTCCAGCTCTAGGGCCACCACCAGGTCGGCGTAATTGAAGGTGTGCTCTCCCGTGAGCGCCTGAGCGGTCACGTATTGCAACAGTGCCAGGAGGTGTTTTTTTAAGTCGGCCAGGGGTTTACGCCAGAAGGAGTCGTGGCGATTACCGTTATAAATCAGCTGCGTCACGCCCGGTTCGCTGCGCTCACGCCCGTTCATGACGGATTGCAGCCGGGTATTGGGCAGCAGCCGCACTAGCTTCAGGGCGAACTTAGCCCGCTTTTCCTGCCAGTCCGCGGCCAGATCCAGGGCGGTTGTCTTCTTGTCAACCGGTTTGCCTTTTTTGAGTGGGGTCCAGTAGACGTGCTTCGGCTGAAGATGCTCAGTCGCTACTTCTGCCACTAGCCGGTCCAGCTCATTGCCGTCCAAGCGGCGCTGCGTTTGCGGGGCGATGGGGGCCAACAGACGCTCCGCCAGCAGAAATACTGCCTCGACCAGTGGCAAATCCCGCTGGTTCCAGCGGGATTCCTGCCAAGCTTTGAGCTCCGCTTCCCGCAGCTGCGTCAGCTCCAAATGCAGTTTCCGGTCAATGGATATGGCCTTGATTTTCTGGGCCAGAAACAAAAACCGGAACAGCTCGGAATGCCGGCTTTTACCCGATAACGCTTTGAGCTCTTCCATGGGCATACTCACCGCGGTGGCTTCCCGGTACGTCGAGGCATGCAGCTGGGCAATAAATTGCCGCATCTGCGCCCGCTCCGATTCATCTTTTATTTTCAGGTAGTTGGGCTTCTCCAGCAAAAGCAGTGGTAGAAACGACGGGGTATAGAGGCCAAGACGAATCCGGCCCAGCAGTTCCAGCCAGTGTAGCGCTAGGCGGAACCGAACATCGTCTTCTTCTTTTTCCCCGGCATCCCGCTGCCACAAATCCAGCGGCAGCGCCAAGGGCTCGTGCACCAGGGTAGTCAGCTCCCGGTACTTCTGCGCATACTGGTGAATCAGCTGTTGCGACTTGAGCACGTACTCCCAGCTCAGGGCGGATTTGTGCTGCAGGTCGCGCAGCACCTGAAAATCCCGGCTGGCCATGACGCAAACGGCCTGAATCGGATGAGCTTCGGAGAATCCGGCTGCCTCTAGCGCCGCCCGGTTACGGCCCGCCCGGCCTACCTCCTGCAGGAAGTCCTCAAAGGCGGAAGAGGGACCCAGGTGATAGACGTAATGGATGTTGCGGATATCCATGCCCATACCGAAGGCCTTGGTTGCCACCAACACCACCGTTTCACCCGTCTGATAGGCAGCATACTTACGCTCCCGATCGAAGCCATCCAGCCCGGCGTGGAAATAGTCAATCTGTTCGGCCCAGGGCAGCTTTGCGGCGGCGGCTAGTTCGCTAAGCTGCTGAACTGCTTCTTCGGCCCGGCGCCGGGTCCGCACGAAAATAAGTACCCGGCTCACGCTTGGATCGAAGGACTGCTCCTGCAAGTTCCGCACGACGGTTTCCGCCTGCTGAGCTTCTTCCTTGACCCGCTCAAAGCTCATGCGGATGTGCTCCCGCACCGGATTGTAGGCTAATTCTCCTGGGCGCTCTATCATACAAATAGCTGCGTAAACTCCTGATAGATTTTTTCTGAGACGGTGGCCGAAAACAAGAGCACCGGAAATCGGCGGGGGCTTGCTTCCCGGAAGCGCTGAACAGCCTTCCCGGAATACAGGTAGTCAGGCCGGAACTCGTGCCCCCATTGCGAAATGCAATGGGCTTCATCGTACACGGCGTACTCCAAGCCTTGATCGTTGTTAAAGCGCTGCAGGAAGGCTTTGGTGAACGCTCCGCTGCGGAAGCGCTCCGGAGTGATAAACAACAGGGAAATCTCCCCGCCCGCCAGCCGGCGATAAATCTGCGGCAGCTCATCCCGCTTATCCTGGTTGATGTACTCTACGCTGCTGTAAAAGCCAAGCTTCCACAAAGCATTTACCTGGTCTTCCATCAAGGCCTTAAGGGGCGTGACAACAATGGTCAACCGGTTGGTAAAGGCGCTGCGGTACAGGGCCGGGGCCTGGAACAGCAGGGACTTGCCCCCGCCCGTGGGCAGGGAGACCAGTAAGTCCGTCTGGGCGGGCAGGATTTTATTGAGATAGGGCTGCTGATGATCATACCAGGAATGACCATTTAAAAAGACGTTACTCAACAAGGTTTTGGCAGCTTCCAGATCCAGCGAAAACTCCTGTTCCGGCCGAGCACTCAGCAGTACCTGGTCGATCGTCTGCGCGGCAGCGAGGTATTCCTCCTCGGTGGCCCAGGGAGCGTCCGTGAAGTACTTCTGCATCTGCCAGGACTGCTCCAGGGCGGGAAAGTCACCGAGGCGAGGGTCCAGCAGCCAGAGGTGGTTGTCCGCGTGGTTGTCCAGGAGCTGGGAGCGCAGCTGCTGCACTAGGGGCTGCTGCAGCTTCAACAGGAAAAACAGGTCCCGCTCGAGTACATCCTCCACGCCGCTGCTTTCTGCGGAACTGCTTCCTGCGGAACTGTGCTCCGAAGAGCCAGCGGATTCGCTTGTCTCCACGTCCCGGGATTGCAGCCGTGCTCGGTCGAACAATTGGGACCCCCGGGCCAGAAAATAGTTTTCAAGTAGGTTGAAGCTTTCTAGTACAAGCTGAACCGGTCCCAGGTAATTAGCTTCCACCACGGCTGCTGCCTGGTTGACCGGCACAATCAGGAGCCGCCGGCCCGAGCCGTACTGGTGCAGCAGCTCCAGGCGACGACCCAGCGCGGCTTCCCGCCGCGGGATAAAAAATCCTTGCCCGCGGAAATACGCCTCCAAGGGCTCTACTTCCTCGGCCCGTTGCAGCAGCAAGATCAGGGGGGAGAAGCTGCTGCGCTCCAGGACTTCCTTCACCAGAATGGCTTGGAGTAGCCAATAGCGAGAACGGTAGATGGTTTCCGGGTTGAAGGGCGTAATGCCTAGCCGTCGCTGCAGCGGCAGCTGGGCCAGCCCCAGCCACGTTACCTGCTGACGAGCAAATAAGCGCTCCGCTCCGCTCACTACGTGCCTGCGCGACGGGGCCAGGGAAGAAAGGAGCGCTTCCCAGTCAAAGCTGCCCCAGATACGAAACTGGCCGTACAGGTGCTTTTCCAGCCACAGATTGGTGTAGGCATCAGGGACCTGCGCCCCAAGCTCCGCCGCCTGATCAGGGCGCAGGGCTACGAAGCTCTGGCCCCCGGAAAATTTAATCCATGCCGGCCGGGTGGCCGGGCTGGCCAGCACATCGGCGGTGGCCAGCTCCCGCAACAATCGCTTGCGGCCCAGCGTGATAAGGTCAGGCTCCAGGACGATCACTGCCAGGTCTGACTGACTCTGTAGCTCGGGCAGGTGCGCCAGCAGCTGTTCGGCACTCAGGCAGATTCGCAGGCCATCCTGCCACAACGGTGTTGCCGGGGCGTGATAACACTGGTTAAAGTCCACGATTGCCTGCAGGCGGTGCCGGAGGGCCGGCGCCATATTAGCCGGCCGGGGGGGGATCTGGGCTTGCCGACAATGCCGGAAGAAGCGTTCCGCAATAACGCGCTCAGCGGGGTGGTGCACCAGCTGTGCGGTGACTAACTCCTGCATCACCGGCCGATAAGAAGCTGGTGTGGCGTCTGACTCCCAAAAGTGCATGCTGGGCTCGGTTCGCACCTCGTGCCAAAGCGCGGTGGGAGCCAGCACGAGTGTGCGGGGGGAGGGATTTTGTTGTAACTGCTCCTGCAGCAACCGCTGTCGCGTGGAGGGCTGTGGCTGTGGTCGCAAGTAGCTCGCCGCTTCCTCCCGCAAATCAGCCGGGGATTGCCACGCTTCCTGCGGCAGTTGCCGCAACTGAGTCAGGGTACTCATTACTACCGCGCTGAATAGGGGGGATAGCTCCTCCCATTCTGCTGGGGAAAGCAACAGCACCCGTCTTACCTGGGTTAGGAAAAGCTTCAGGGCAATTTCCGCGTCCGCTTGCGCCTGGTGAGCAGTGCGCAGAGCCAGCACCTGCCAGTCCACGTTCAGCGCCAGCTCGACGATGAGCGTGTCCCACAGGTAGTCTGCTTGCAGCTCCACGTCGTGCTCCGCCAGTACGGGGGCGTCGAAATCAGCAAGGTTATGGCCGACGAGCAGGTACGGAGCGCTGTCGGCCACTCGGGTGCGCAGCTGCTGCACTTGTTCTTCCACGGCGGCATCTCCCCGGCCCGTGTGCCACGCACCCGGCCGGCCCCAGGCAATTTCGTGGATGACTTCCCGGTCGCTCTCCAGATCAAGGCCCAACGCGGAGAAAGCCGTGAGCAGTTGCTCGTCCCGACCGGCCCGTACTCTATTGAGCAGCAGCGGGCTGTTGGCCGGCGTTAGCCACTGACTTACCGTCAGCAGCTCTTCGTCCGTGAGTTGGGCCGCTACCATATCCTGAGCCGGTGGCGGCAGCACGTTGAACTGCGCAAGGGCGGCCGCCCGCGGAAACGGACAATATTGTTGCTCTTCCAACCACACGGCCAAATGCGCGGAGGCGGGAAGCGCCGCAAAAAGCTGTTGCTCGAGCTCCGAGGCAGTCTCCCCCGTGGCCGTGCGAGCCATGCGGCGACGCTGATGGAATACCTCCACGTCGGTGGTGGTACCGGCTCGTTGCAGCCACTGGGCGATGACTTCGTTGTATATCTCAGGGTGCGTGTTGGACAGGAGATCCTTAAGCTTGGCCAGGTCGGCGGCCAGCTTTTCCCCGTCCTGCTGGGGCAGACAGGCCAAGCATAGCCCGACCAGGGTGTGGTGCGACGTACTGGTCCACCACGTTGCAGCGGCTTCGGACGCGGCCAGCAGGTCAGCTAAGGGAGTTGCTACGGCCAGGTGGTTAGCCAAGGGCGACTGGTAGTACAGCCAGAGTTGCCAGGCATATACTGGCGTCGCTCGATGCAGAATCGTTTGCACCGCCTGGGCAAGTAAGGCCGGCAGCTGCTGGCCGATTTCGGTCAGTGCCTGGATGGCCGGATCCCACGATTCAATATCCGTGACCGGGCGAATGCGGCTTAGCAGCTCCAGCACAGTTTCGGCCCGGGCCTCTTCGGGCAGCACGCGTAGCAGCGTGAGAAGAGTATCCACGTCCACGTGCTGCTGCACCCGGTGCAGCAACGCCAGGTTATGGCTGAGGGGACGCGCCCAACGAACTTCCAGGGTGCCCGGCTTCTTTCGGCTGGGGCCTTCCGCATACAGCACCCACTCCTTTTCCGTGGGCAGGGTGCCGAAGGCGGAGAAATGCCAAAACAGCTTTTCGCTCGCTCCGTTTCTTCGCAGAAAACCAAAGCCCCGCTCTTCGATCACGTCAACTACCTGCCCCAGATACAGCTCATCATCCGCCGGTTGCTTGGCCGCGGCATTCTTCGGTTTAGTACCACGATTCTGACTTGCTGCTTTAAGTGGTTGGGTGGCCTGGGTGGTGTGGGCGGTCTGGGTGACCTCTTTTTCGCCGGCCGCCGGTGTGGGACTTAACAGGCTTTGCGTCTCGGCAAGCAGCTCCAAGTTGATCGTGAGCTTGCTGGAAGGAGCGGGAGACTCATTTGAGGTCAGCTCCGTCACGATGGCATTATCCGGTAGGGTACTAGTATCCGGATGGGAAATGCCGAGCTCATCACTCAATAGGGTTAGCCAGGCCGGCGGAGCCGTCTTGACAAACTTTAGCTGCGCTTTTATTCCGTGCTTGCCCAGAATATCTTCCAGCTGCTTGGGGCTGATTTTATAGTACTGATAGACTTTTGCAAGCTGCATAATAAGATTGACCGGGTAGAAATGCGCGTAGTGCCAAAGAGAGCCAAGTTAGGGCGCTTTTTCGTCCAATTTTCGTCAGCATAGAAATTATATCGTAGGCTCAAAGGTCTTCTGGCCAGCCCTAGCCTGATTTTCAGTACAATCGGTTTACATCGCGGCATGAGCGCGGATTACGAGGATCAGCCGGATAATTATCTATTCTTGCGAGAACGGCGGGCCGCTACATCCGGAACTGGCGCGGACGCTTTGGTTACTCCGTAGGCGGAATGCAACCAGGCACGCAGCGACTCCTCGTCCAACTGCCGCTCCAGGGAGTGGGTGAGCTTGTTCTCGAAGCGGGCCCGGGCTAGCAGTAGCTGGTAGTAGGGATCGTATCGGCCGGCGGCCAGCTGCAGGTACACGGTAATCTTTCCTTCCTGGTATTCGGAGGTAATGTTCTCCACGAAGTAGGTGTCGCGCCCGGTGACAGCCCAGAGAAAATCAAGTTCCACATTCTCGCCCACCTGTGGAACGCGGGCCAGCTGACACCAGACCAGCTGGTTCTGGTGCTGACCCGGGATGATAAAGCAGTGCGTGACTTCTGGGCAGCGGATAACCGTTTTCTCGGCCGCTAAAGCATCCAGAAAAGCCTGATACAGCAGTTCCAGGGTTGGCCGGAAGCGAGCCGGCTTGAGGTGGGCTCGCTGCTGCAGCAGCGCAATAGTAGGAGGTTGATCGGGATTTTCCCAAGTTAGGAGCGCGGCCAGCAACGAGTCATACGGTTGCGGGTGCCCCTTCAAGCCCACTAGGGCCAGCGGGGCGCGCAGCAAATCCCGCAACAGGTCCCGGCTGGGCAGAGATGCTATCTCCCGCTGATCATAGTACTTTGGCATGGGTTTACGTGCTTGAAATGACCTTTTACTATCGTTTAAAGTCCAGATGAACTATCCCAGCCTGTTGCGACCGACATCACAGGAGAACTTTACCTTGTCCAGCGGACCACTAGCAGTTCCTAAAGTTGAGCTGGCCTTGCGCCGCTGGGCTGGAGCACCGGTAGCTAGCACGTTTGGCGGCAAGGCGCTTATCGACTTTGCCGGCTGGCTCCTCTTCGCGGAACTGTGCGTCTACGAGTTGCTGCGGCTATCCGGCTGGGAGGCCCAGTGGGTGTAAACGTACGGAGCCCCGGCCGTGAAGCCACACCACTGCACAGCGTGGGCGGATGAGCAGGTGGGAATGCAACAGCACGATCCAATCACCCAGCCGTGGGTCATTGATACGTTGGGGAGCATAGCTGCGGCGAATGCAAATAGCTATGCCGGCTGCTGGGATGTGGTCGGCTGGAACGGAGTAGACCTCCTATTTGCTGAGCTCAAGCGCCGCAAAAAGGACCGGGTGCGATCCACGCAGCACCGTTGGTTAGAGGCGGGCCTTCAAGCGGGCCTGAAGCCCTAGAACTTCTTGCCGGTGGAATGGACTTCGCTGATTGAGCGTGTTACGCTCGCCATTGCCGGATGGCCGTGTCCAGGCTCTGCACGGATTGACCGTTAGCAAGCGGCTGGCTGAGGGTGCGCACCTGATAGGATCGTACGTAAGCGGTTCCTGACCCAGCAGTCGGCAGAAAGTGACGATATTCGTCTTGGCTAATGTGCTCCAAACAGCCATCCGTGCTCCGTAAGAAACTCGCGGTAAGAAACAGGTCGAGGTGGCGCGCATAGCTTCGTTTGCGGACAACACTGAATCGGTTGAGTAGGGACGAAGAAGGCATATTGATTGAACCAGGAAGAAACTTACTGGCAAAAATTGAGGCCTTGCATAACAAAGCAAATTGCACGATACTGAAATGGCGGCTTGCCTAAGTTCTCTGGCTTAAGATTGACTATGACAGCGTTCATGCTGCTTTGCTCAGCATAGTAGCGATCTACATCAGCGTTCGCCGATTTCTCGGGTATGTAGCCCATTAAGAAAGCGTATAGCATTCCAAAGCTTGTGATCTCGATCTTGGAGGACGAGAAAACATAGAAGTTGGTCAAGTGCTTAACCCGAGGATTAAATTCTAGGCCGATATACATCTTGTTGTAATTAAACCAGAGAATACTATCCCCAGAAACTCCTGAGACTGGATCTGGAAGGTATCTGAGGTTTGATGCGCGCTCATCTGCCAACAGCTGATTACGAATGGCTAGGAAGCCCTTAGGATTGCAGTAGTTTTCCAGAATATATATCGGACAAAACACTTCAAACTCCTCAATCAAAGCTTTATCAGATGACGAGGAGCTCTGGGCATGTGTTTGACCGCAAGCCAGCAGCAGACAAAGCAGCAGTACAATTTTTTTCATCGGTTAGCGGCACAGTATTTTAACTCGGTCACAGGCTGTGTGACCATCCATTGAACAGGCTTTGTTGAAATCAGCATAGGCCTCCACCTCGCTACCAAGGCTAAGCTGACAAGTGCCTCGGTAAAAGTAGAGGTAGGCATCCGGCGACGATTGGATAGCTTCGTTATAGTGCTTAATGGCCTGCGCATAGTTTTTAAGACCTTGGTATACACGTCCTTTGAAGTAGGCGATTTGTGAATAATTGAATGCCAATTGGCCTGTTTTGGCGGTAGTTGTCTGATAGCTTGCATAAGCATTATCAAGCTTATTCACGTAAGTCAGCCCTTCATCCCAGCTGGTCAGGCGAATGCTGACCAGAGTTAAATTGGTGAGCGAAGTCAAGTAGTTAAGGGTTCTATTGCTGTAGAGAAGCTCATGAAAATCAGTGGGTACGATCGGCTGCTCGAAGTACTCGGAAGCCGATAAGAAGTGCTGTTTGGCGCGTTGAAAGTCATTTACCCGCAAGGCCAACAGTCCGAGTGTGTTTTGGGTCTCAGCAATTAACCGGGCACGCGTGTCCGTTCGGGGAAGGGAAGTTGCTCGAGTCAGGATAGCTTCTAGTGTTTGCTTGAGTGGCGGCAGCCATATTGCTTCTTCATTGGGAACTGCCTCCAGCCGAGCTAAATGATACTTAGCGAAAGCAAGCGCGCTTTGATCATCCAGTGACCCAACCAACTCCGGCTGCATCAGCCTATGCTGGTACTTATGCATGATGCTGGCAGCCGTAGGATTTCTCGACGAGCTATAGTAGTTGGCAAGCTCTAATACGTAGGCAATGTCTTTGGTGAGCGAATATGCGTACTCAATTGCCTGAGCATATCTGTCTCCGTATCCGTCGGCCAGGAACATAGCTCCCAACTCGTACGCCAGCATAGAGTCAGATGAAAATCGGATGGCTTGTTGATAAAAGCTAACGGCTTGATCTAGCTCTCGCTTGTCATGGGTGACAAGAAAGCGATCAAACTTACTGCGTGCCATTGAAACGAGGTAAGGCACGCTGGTCAAATTCAGCTTAACGTCTTTTGTTAGATTCTCTAAAAGCTGATTTCCTTCATCATTTTTGGAAGACTCTACCCCGGAGCAAACGGCTTTGATGCGTTGGACCTTTTTAGGATGGGTAGAATTAGGATCCTTATCGTCCGGAAAGTCGCGTAAAACTGCTTCTACTTGCGCACTGGCCAGCCCGTAGGTGCCCAGCACATAGCCAGCAAATCGATCGGCTGCTAACTCGACCTCACGCTGCTCTGCTGGCTGTCGGGCAGGGCCGTTGGTGTGGCCCAATAAATGATGCCCTACTTCATGAGCAATTACTAAGAGATGAAGCCAGTCACTGCTACCAACTTTCATGCTTTCAATCCACTCAACATCGAGTAAGACGTAAGGCACGCCCGCTTGCTTTAAAGCAATAGCATTGTTCAAGCCGTAACAGGTCTTCACTACGAACTGACGGGTAGGCGCCTTTACCCGGGCGAGCATATGCTGCACGACCATATTGGCGTTGATATTATTCTCGTAGTGCGTATAGCCCTGCAGGCAGTCCGTTATGTCAGTCTCCTGCGAGTTGAGAGCACAGACACTCTGTGCCGTTACTAGTCTTGAGCTGAACAGGCATAGAACGCCTAAAAGCCACTTAGCTGCTCTGTGCAAAATTGATTGTGCGTATGTAAAACCCTAAATTCACGTATCACTCAAATGGGATCGAACAAAGCCCATTGCATCGAGGCTATCCTTGCAAAGCTATTGCACCCTGGGCTCATAATAGGCAGCCATAGGGAATTTTTGTCAGCTATGGTTAGCGGAGATAAACCTCAGCATCGATCCCGTTTAATTTTAATGTCAAGCATACAGGCAAAGCTTATGAGAGAGTGCAGCTGGCTGCGAGAGTGAGCGCGTATGCTGTAACCAAATTAGCAGCTGCCGAATTGCTGTGGTGTCCAGGTCACGCAACGGATAATGCCGCTGCTCATTCCTCCCCACCGGCGTAGCGGCTAATGTTGGGACAGCGCCCGGCCACGGGAGCTTCCCCGACCAGATTTGTGTACAAGTCCGCCAATAAAGTATCGATGGCTTGAGGGGTACGGGGGAGCTGCAAATGCGCAAAAGCGTGCCCCAACTCTTGCCATGCATAAGGGCTGCCCTAAAGCCCCCACTACCCGAGTGCTGGATAGAATACACGTTTAGGTCAAGAAAATCTATAAACAAAATATGAAAAAAGGATAGCGCAATAGGTCGGATGTAGTCCACCGTAAGCGGCATTGCAATTCGCGTTCAGGACAGTGTTCCGGTGGGTAAACGGACAAGACCTGGCGCAAGAACGCAGCGAGTAGTATCTGCGCGTTGACTGCGGCGAATGGTCCTAGAAAGTCGAACTCCGAAAACCTCGCTCAAGACTCCATGCGGCTGCGAAAGAACTGGCTCGTCTCTTCATCTTCAAAGTACACGTAGCATCCTTTCATACCGCGGGTCATCAATACCTTGTAGGTATTGCGGAAGAACTCCACCCGCTCCTGATCGGTGAGCCGGCTCTGTTTCAGCGAGCTGTCGTGCGTCGCCTGGCTGTTGGCTACCCAGGACTGCTGGGCAAACCGGTAGGTCAGGTCACGGCCCACGATGACGCCCACGTAGTCAAACTCGAAGCCCTGAGCGGTAAAGACGCACCCCACCTGCTCAAAGCCGCCCGGCTCGGTGGCCCAAAGTGAGGATTTGGGAATTCCGGGAGCCAGGCGCTTCTTGGTTGACTTGGCATTCCACGGTCGTCGGTAGCTGATGCCCGGCTGCTCAATTACCACATCCTCCACCAGGTAGCCTTCATCAGTTGGCTCGGACCAAGGCCAGCAGAAGCCAGCGACCATGCGCGCCGTGTGTCCCTGCTGCAGCTGCACCTGCAGCAACTCCTCCACCGCCATGGGCGTGGGCAGGATCCGGAAATCATAGCCCTCACCCGTGCCCCAGAGTACGTTGGCGGTCCGCTTGATGCCCAACGTGTTATCGAGCCAGTTGATAAAGCCCGAGGAGCCACTGCAGCGAAACTGAGCCTCCAACTCGTGCTCCTTCACCACGGCCCCCGCTTGCTCGGCTTGCTGGCGCAGCATGGCGTAGGAGCCGATCTCGCCGGGGCGCACCCGCTGGAAGTCGTCGAGAAAAAACACCGTGACCAGGGTCGCGCGCAGCAGCTCCTGCACTTGGCTCAGCCCGCTGCGCTTATCCGTCGCCGTATACCGGTCCACGCTGGTGGAGCGGATGCGGTGGGCCTCGTCGCAGAGCAGTACGTCCAGCGCGTTCTCCGGGGCGGTGGCGTAGGCATTAAAGTAGGTGAAGAAGGAGCGACCCCGCCAGCCGAATTTGTCGCGCAGCGTCTCAGTAAAGGCCTTAGAACCGGTAGCATAATGGGCTTTGTAGCCCTGACTCATCAGATCGGCCAGCAGGTTGAGGGCCACGACCGACTTGCCCGTACCGGGGCCACCCTTGACCAGGATGGCCGTTTTCTGGCCCGACTCGCGCGCGGCCAGCACGGCGGCAAACACCTGGTCGTAGACGAGCATCTGCTCATCCAGGAGCACGTAGGTCGCGTCCGTATCGATGAGGCTGACCACGTGATCCAGCAGCTTCTTGCTGGGTGCGTAGCGTCCCTGCTCAATGCGCCGCAGGGGCTCCAGGCCCTGCCCACCGCCCAAGCGCCGCTGCAAAAAGTTGCCCAGCTCGGCGCGCTGCTGCTGGCCAAACACCGGGAAAGATTCCAGCAGGCGATCAAACTTAGGCGCCAGCACCGCGTCAGCGGCTCCGAAGTGGTAGTTGTGCAGGTAGGAGCAGGCGTGCAGCTTGATGCGGTCGGACTCGCCGTTGAAGGCCGTGTGCACTTCGCGCAGGTAGCTGCGGTACTGGCCCACCTGCGCCGAGGGGTGCAGCACATCCTTTTTGGCGCCGTCCAGCCAGGTAACCACCTCGTGCTGGCCCGCCGACGGCTCCGTGCGCGACCACTGTTTGAGCTCAATGATAACGGCCCGCGGCTCCTGGCGGCTGTCCGTGCCGCAGATCAGGCAATCCAGTCGCTTGGAGGTCAGGGGCAGCTGGTATTCTAGCAGCACGCCGTGGTCTAGCAGGCCGGCCTGCTGGAATACCTCACTGACGGCCTGCAGGCTGTTCTGCCAGGACAGGATCTCACCTTCTCGGGCCTGGTCGCGGTACTGCTCAAAGTAGGCCTGCTTGAGCAGGCCCACGATAGCCTGGTGGGCGGTGGCCGTGATAAAATCGGCGGAGCTGCCGGCGTACAGTCGCATTAGGTAGGATCGGGTAGGTTGTGTAATTCAGAAAGGGGCAGGTACTCATCGCTCGACTCCCGTAGGTAGGCCAGCTGGCTGCGCAGCGCGTCGGCGGGCGGCAGCTCCAGCAGCGCATCGCTGACGAAAAAGACTGATTTGGCGCGGGCCCGGCTCAAAGCCACGTTCAGGCGGTTGGGCAGCAGCAGAAAGCGGCGGACCAGGCGCAGGTACTCGGGGCTGTTGGCGGCGAAGGAAACCAGAATCAGCTCTACACTGGCTCCCTGCACCCGCTCGACGGTATCGACAATGAGCTCTTTGGGTACAGTGTCCAGGCGTAGGCGCAACGCTTGCCGGATAGCCAGGACCTGCCGGCGGAAGGGCGCCACCACCGCGATCTCCCGGGCCGGCAGTCCGGCCGCCAGGCTGGTGGCCACTAATTCCGCAACGGCCTGCGCTTCGGGTAGGTTTTCCTGCGCACAAGCTTCCTCGGTGGCATTGTTTACCCAGACCAGGGAGGCATCCGGGCGGAGTACCCGAACGATGGGGGCGGGAGTTGTCGCTGGCAGCGCCAAACGCAGCCGGTGGCCCTGGGCGGCGGGCGCCGATTTAAGAAAGGAGGTCGGCGTGTCGGCGTTCCGGTAGTAGAGCGTCCCGATAAGGCTGCTCAGCGGCGCATTCAGCCGATAGGTGGTGTCGAGGGCTACTACCGCTTCGGGCTGCAGCTGCCGGACCTGCTCAAACAGGGAGCGGGACAGTGGGTCGCTGACTAGGTCGGGGTGGTAGATGGGCGGCATCTGGGCGTCATCCCCGAAGAGCAGGACCGAGCCCGCCCCGAGTGAGCCCACTGCCAGCCCGTAGGTAAGCGGAATCTGGCCGGCCTCGTCCACGAGCACGACCGTGGGCGCAAAGCCCGTCGCCCGCAGCCCCAGATGCACCAGGGCGGCGTAGTAGGACATGCCAATCACGCAGAACTCCGGGCGCTTCTTTTGCTTGTAGAGCCGCTGAAACTCGGCGTACGGCAAGCTGGGAATGGACTCGTCCAGGCCTTCGGCTTTGAGCACTTCGCCAATTTTGAATACACTCAGCTGCGAATCCAGGGCGCGGATGGCGTTCAGGCAGTTGTTGACGGCCTGGTGGGTGTGGGCCAGCACTACGATGCGCTGCTTTTTGCGGGCCAGCTGTTGGGCCGTGAGTGCCAGCACGTGGGTTTTACCCGTGCCGGGCGGACCCTGCACGGCCAGCAGGGAGGGCCGGCGCACGCCCCGACGTACTACCCCTCGCTGCGACTCGTTGAGCTGGCCGGCCACGGCCGCCAGTTGCGCCTCACTGAGCTCCAAGCCCCCGAACTGCTGGGGGTTGATCTTACGAACGCCCCAGAGCAGATCCAAAAAAGCCGCGCCGGGCGCGCCCGGTTCCAGCCGGCGCACCGCCTGAATGATGGGATCCAGCAGCTGGCTCTTGTTGGACTGCAGCACGATCTGCGTATCCGGCCGCACGTCGAAGTAGGTGTGCAGTAGCACCAGGATCTCGCTGAAGCCGTTTTCGGCAATGGTGGCCGTACTCCAGTGCCCGTCTAGGCTGATTTCCACCCAGTCGCCGGGCTTCCAGCGCGTGAGGTTTTCCTCGCAGGCCAGCAATACCTCCACGCCCTCCTGGCGCAGCACCCGCAGGTTCACGACGGCCAGGCCGCGCTGCACCCGCTCGGGAAGGCCCAGGGCGTCGATTTGCCGAATATCAGCCTCCACCAACGCCTTTTCCCGCTCCAGATAAGTTAGTAGCTCAGTGGTCTGCATCGGAGAGTAGCTGCTGCAGGTGAGCGCGGGTGGGCTCGTCCTGCACGTACAGGTAGACGCCCTTGGTGGCGCGGGTCAGTAGAATGCGGTAGCCTTTGAGCACGGCCAGTAGCAACTTGTCTAGGCCATCGGCTTGCTTCAACGCTTTCTTGGACTTGGTGCTGGCAAATGCCGTTTCGTGCACGTGCTCCGGATCAACCATCCAGCGATCCTGTCGCCACACTAGGTCTTTTAGCCAAAGCAGGCCGATGTAGTCGAAATCAAAGCCCCGTACCACGTACGGGCAGCCCACTTCCGCGAGCGGGTTTTCGTGCATTTTGGAGCCTTCTGGGGCCTGCACGTACAGCGTATAGTCTTCGGCGGGGGCGTAGTTCCACGGGCGGGTCCAGAGGTGACCTTTTCCCGTTTTATCCCTGTATAGTAAGCGAAAGTCTTGGCTGAATTTCGACAGGGTATGCACATCCGCGGCCTTTTTGGTTTTCCACTCCACTGAGTAGCTAGATAGTAGCCGCACCAAATGGCCCTGCTGGTGATGAGCAGTTAGTACCTGATCTAGTTCATGGGGGGTATCGATCAACTGCAGTCCGAAGGGTGCATCCGGCCTGGTGGGTGTCTTGCGCCAGTCCAGGGTAGTCGGTTCGTCGTGAATACCGAACAAGCCTTCCATCCACGCCACGTACTCGGTGGAGCCGCCGCAGCGGTACTGGGCCCCACTTAAATCCACGGTGTGCACCTGCGCCCCGAAGTCTTGGGCAAAGCGCTCCAGGTCGGCTGGGGTGGTGGTTTCGTTGTCGCGGTAGCTCTGCTTGGCATCCAGCAGGAACACGCTGACTTGGGAGCAGCGCATGATGTGCCAGGCCTGGGGGCCGGCTTGCAAACACCAGCCGGCGGAGAAGCCGATGTCGTGCCCCTCGGGGTTGATGAGGGCGTGCGCTTCGTCGACCACCGAGAGGAAGTTCATGTTATCGGGTGTCTTGAAGTCCCCGATCTGTTGCGCGAGCACTTCCAGATTCTGCCGCCACGAAGCCGGCTTCATCGTGTAGCCTTCCCCTTGCAGCTGCTTAACTAGCTTACCGTAGAGGCCGGGGTTGAACTGGTTGGCGGGCAGCACGTGGTACTGGGCCCCGGTGATGTTGCTGGCGGCGTCGAACACGTGCTTCATGTTCGTTTTCTGCGAGCTAGAGGTGGTCACAAAGGCCACGTTGCCGCGCGCGTTGTGGCGCAGGGCGGCCTCCACCCACAGGTTGGTGGCCAGGGCCGACTTGCCCGAACCGGGCGGACCCAGCACCAGCACCACGTGCTTCTGCTCCGGCTGCTGGCTGGCCTGCTCGATGGTTTGAAGGGCCAACTCGTAGCCCAGGCGCTGCTTGTCCAGCAGCTCAAAGGGCCGGGAAGATGTATTGCGCAAAGAGCTGGCGACCTGCCGCAGCATGTTGCGGTCCTGCTTGTAGGTGCCGCGCTCGAAGTCGAGGGCAAACTGCTCGTCGGCTGCCTGCAGCAGGCCCGCCAGGTGGCCAGCGAGCGTGCCCACGTCCTTGCCGGCACTGAATACTGGGTAGGTGCTGGTCAGGGTGGTGTGGGGCGGCTGGGTGTAGGCCGCCACGCTAGTGGTGGTCGTGAAGTACACGCA
The DNA here is from genome assembly GCF_049949205.1 of Hymenobacter sp. 102. Lineage (NCBI taxonomy): Bacteria > Pseudomonadati > Bacteroidota > Cytophagia > Cytophagales > Hymenobacteraceae > Hymenobacter > Hymenobacter sp. 102. The sequence goes on along the minus strand of NZ_CP188172.1, from coordinate 4,681,106 downwards.
GCCATTTACCTGGGCCTGGTAGGCGTGCACGGCCGAGTGGAAGCGCTGGCAGTAGAGGGTATAGCCGCGCACCTGATCGGAGGGGTGCAGGCGATCCTGGCCGTGGTGGCGAATCAGGGCCTCACTGGCGCCCGGCTCGTCATCCTTGGTGTCCCAGTCCTTGAGCTCGACGATGACGACTTGTGCCTGGCCCTGGGCATTGCGCCCGAGCAGCACGACGTCGCACCAGGCCGAAGCCGCGGGCAGCTTGTATTCCAGCGTAACGCTACCCAAATACAGGTGGGCGCCTTTAATTTTTTGATTGAGCTGTTGGGCTTGAGCCAGCACCACGGACATGCGAGGTAAGGACTTTTGCCAGGCTTGCCGTTCGGCAGGCGTGTCGCGGCCCGTAGTATACATGAGCTCGTCAATCAACCCATTCATGTCGGACTCTACGCGGTCGCAGAAAGTATCAATAGTAAATATCACGTCAACTGTAATGCAAGAGAATGGGCGTTTAAGTTAGGCAAAGAATCTCCTTGTTAACCATTACCGAATGGGTCTAGGCTTTATTGATTGTAGAAATGCTCCTAGCTTTCACACTATCTGACCACACCAATAAAAAAATGCATCTCACGAAAGACTGTAAGTACATATCTTGTTAACCCAATTAACAGCACACTACCTACGAAACACTTTTACCTTCTCAATCCATGGTCTTTATTACCCCCCCAAACCCACCCTCTGACATCATTGCTTTAGGCGTTTATCACCCATACCGCGGTGGGAGCAATCCAGCGTTTGATAAGTTTAGCAGCCTTATATTAAGCTTGAAAAACCAGAATTCAGAGGGTCTGATTCATTTCCTAGACCAACTAGCTCCGCTTTTCCGGACTGACATTGCTATTGCGGTGGTTCCTTCACACGATCCAGCCAAGACCACTTCAGGCATGAAAATCCTAGCTAAAGCTCTGGTGAATAATACAACGCGAATTGACGCGGTGGACTGTTTGCGGCGTGTGGTTAAAGTTGAAAAGCTGGCCACTGGCGGCAACCGCAGCGTACAAAAGCACTTAGACTCCATTCAAGTACAGCAACCTGAACTAATCGAGGGACGAGCGGTATTACTACTAGATGATGTGACCACCACTCATAACTCGCTCATAGCTTGCCGCACCCTACTCCTGAATGCAGGGGCTGCGTCTGTGCAGGCATATGCTCTGGCTCAAACCCAATGAGAATCCTACGCCATGAAAACTGAATATATCTTAACCCTACTTAAAACGCCTAGAATCGGCCGTAAAACAGCGGAGTCAATCCTAGCCAGTTGCCCTGATAATCCTTATCGTATTGCAGAACTGTTAGACTGTTTTCACGCTGCTCGCAAGCAAAAGCCAAGTATTCCAATCCCTACTCTTGAGGACTTACACATAGCCCACGAGAAGGCATTAACAGTGCTGAGTAAGTGCGACCAGTATGGCGTGGAAGTGCTCTCAGTGGATGACAAGCATTATCCAAGCCGGTACCGTAATATGCCGGATAGGCCTTTATTGGTCTACGCCAAAGGCAATGTACAGTCGCTAAACGCGGAGCATTCAGTTGCCATCATTGGAACCAGGGAGCCCAGTGCTTTTGGCAACAAAGCTGGCTACCGGCTAGCTCAGCTGTTTGCTGAGCAAAACTTTACGGTTATCAGTGGCCTGGCCACTGGGTGTGATACCATTGCTCACCGGGCCTGTTTAGACGCCGGTGGACAAACCGTGGCTGTGCTCGCAAGTGGAGTAGATTACATTTATCCCAAAGAAAACAGGAGATTAGCCCAAGAGATCCTTGAAACTAATGGGTGTTTAATTTCTGAATACGAGGTCGGGACGAAACCCCAACCCGTCTTTTTTGTCGATCGTGACCGTTTGCAAAGTGGTCTCAGCGATGCAGTTATCGTTATTGAAACTGATATCAAAGGCGGTACCATGCACACGGTTAAGTTTTCTCAGCAGCAAGACCGTTATTTAGCGTGCCTCTCACACCCGGCCCAATACCGCAACCACAACAAGGCGCAGGGTAACAACATGCTTATCGAAGAAAAGAAAGCATTCCCATTAGGCAGTAGCGAAGAAATCAGTCGATTTAGAAACCTCCTAATGCATGGTCGTTACGAGGAATCCAATGCAATACCGGCAGTTGGCAACGACACTACGTCTACTAAAGTATCTGCAAGTTCAAATCCCTCACAGCTCCCTGCAGCTCGCGCTGGGGGCGAGTACGAGTATCATCCGGCACCAGGCACCCAGTTCAAGATTTTTTAAGATGTATCTGATTTTTGACCTCGACCAAACCCTACTTGATTCAAGTATCGCAGAAGTACATCGCAAAAACCGGCAGTGGGGGAATGTATATCCATTAATCCCCCAGATGGAAGTGTATGACGGCATTGAAGAAATCTTCGCGCACATTCGCCAGTCCGACACGAAAGTCGCCATTGTTACATCATCGCCTGGCACGTACTGCAGTCGTGTTATTCAGCATCACAAATGGCCTGTCCCTGTGACGGTATGCTTTCATGATACGGCCTTACGCAAACCCCACCCGGCTCCAATTCAGCTGGCCTTACAGCGTCTAGGCAACCCCCCACCCGACCAAGTTTACTCGTTTGGTGACATGGCTACGGACATTACTGCCTCCAATGCAGCAGGTGTACATAGTGCAGCGTGCCTATGGGGTAGCAACGACCCTGCAGCCCTGGCAGCAGCGCGTCCAGAATTCACTTTCAATACTCCACATGAAGTAGTGGCTTTCTTGGATAATCTACGCGCTTAGCGCCATTACATTAGGCAGCCAATATCACAAGTGGTCAATGAAGCAAATAGGGAAGGTTAAGTTCTTTGCTGAAGATAAAGGGTTCGGGTTCATTACCTGTGAAGGTATAGATGTCTTTATACATCAGTCTGTTTCTAAACAGCTAAGGCTTAAAGAAGGGGACTGGGTTGTCTGTTCCTACGAACCTTCTCGCAAACATGTAGGGAAGTATACCGCTGTTAGTGTGGCAACCTTGAATGAGGAAAAGGAATTCCTAAAACAGAGTTTCCAATCACTGCCAGAAGCGCAGCGCAAAATGCTGTTCCAAACACTGCCAGTGCTTATTGATGAAATACTCACCGCACACTTTGACGATGGCATCACGCAGCAAGTCAATTCGGAAGTAGAGCAACAAGTACGTTCATTTGACTTAGATACAGTAATTGGTAGTATTACTGGATGTATCTACACATCCCGACGGAAGAAGCCTGGTGACGATGATAGTTTTAGCGCTTCGGTAGGAGTAGGAGCAGCAAAGACAGAGGACGCTTACATCGACAATATTATGCCTCGTTATAGTGAAGTGTCTTACAGCGACCACGGTTTTTATTCGTGTTATTCGATGGAGGATGACTATAATCGGGATTATCGTGCTGCTGATGAAGCGCGCCTACCAACTCTGGTCGAGGAGGTGAAGCAGAAGTTTAGGTTAGCGTACAATCATGAGGATCACCACAAGTATCTAGTCGTTGCTAAGTTGGAAGCAATCAAACAGCAGGCTAGACGAGACTTATTCGTTCACGGTACTACCAAGCCAACCTTTTCATGAGATTAGTTCAAAGCTTTTTCCTTAACACCGTATACAGATAATTGATAACCTTCTACTTATAAAGCTCTTCTACAGTTCGTCGTACTTAGTAGCCCTTCCCTTGGCTTTATGGGATGGATACTTCTCTGCATTGCGGGCCAGCTTCTCGCGCATCAGCTCGGCGATGTCCCAACCGTATTTATCGGCCAGTTGAAAAGCGTAGAGCAGCACGTCGGCAAGCTCTTCCCGGACTTTGTCGGGGCTGGCCTGCTCGGCCGTCTTCCAGAGGAACTGTTCGTTGAGCTCGGCGGCCTCGATGCTCAGGGCCAGTGCCAGGTCCTTGGCGTTGTGAAACTGCGCCCAGTCCCGCTCATCACGAAACTCGCGCAATTGCTCCAGCAACTCGTCGATCGGGTTACTCATCCTTGCCCTTGTGCATGGCCCGGGCCATTTCGAGTTCCTTACCAAAGTCTAATCCCGTGTCCAGGCTCGGATCCAGCTGCTGGAAGCCAGTATACATGCCCGTGAGCAAGTGTAGAGCTGAATACTTTTTGCCAGGTACCGAGGCCAGGTTATACTTCTGGGTGGAGTCCTTGGGGTCCAGGCCGGAACGGCCCAGCATGGCAATCTCGAAGGTGATATCCTGCACCTGCTGGCGTGACTTACCGTCGAAGTGCTGGAGCCAGTCCAGGCAGTAGAACATGACGGCCATGCCGCCGGCGGGGCTGTCGGCGAAGGACATACGGCCCTGGTGGGCGTCAGCGGGCTCAGGCTCATCGAGCCCCAGCGGGTCGCGCTCGATGCGGGCCAGCAGGTCTTCGGGCGACGCCTGGCCGGCGGGCTCTTCGGTGGGCACCGAAACGGGAGCCGCCTCGGGGCGGGCGCTGGACTGGCCAGCGGCCTGCTGCTGACGCAGGGTTTGCTCGTCCTGCAGCTCGAAGTAGGCGCCCATACCGAGGTCTTCGCCCCAGTGCTGAAGCAGCTCATACTCCTCGCCGGGCTGGCGGTCGGTGCGGTACTCCAGATACTCGGCCCAGAGGCGCTCGGCCTCTTTTACCTGCAGCGCGGGGGCCTTAAAGTCGGGCACGGCGTTGTAGCCGAACAAGTCGCGAAACTGCAGGGCCATGACCAGGTTGAGGACGGTGCTGGCCTTGTGCACGGCCGGGGGCGAGTACTCGGCGGCCTGTTTGTTGCGGATGGCCTCGATCGATTCCTGCAGCAGCTTCAGCAGGGACAGGAACTGGAGGGGCCGGGCTTCGGGGTATTCTTGGTAGAGAAAATCCTCGATGAACAGGTCGATGGGCTGGTTGTAGATTTGGCGCATCATGCCCTCGAACAGCCCGTCGATGAAGCCGGTAATGTTCTGCTCCTTGAAGCCGGCCTTTTGCAGCTTCTTGAGCTGGGGCTCGGCAGCCCGGATGAACTTCTCTTTGCCCCGGCTTGAGGTCGTGAACAGTAGGTTGCCGCCGCTCTCGCGGGCCTGGAGCACGAAGTCGAGGTGGACGATTTCGTGCATGATCAGGTGCTCGACGGCTGGGTAGTTGGGCTTGAAGAGCACTTGGTGGTAGCGGCGGCCGTAGTTTTCGGCAATTTCGAGCTTGGCGGCCGTGGGAATGAGCGGGTCCTCGTCGACGCGGATCTCCAGTCCCGCCCGGTTCTGAACGACTTCCTGGTATTCGTTGGCGATGGCGAAGGTGTTGGTGCTGTGCAGGTACTTGGTGGCCGTCTCGGTGGCCAGGGCCAAGCTAGCCCGCAGGATGGGGTCGCCGGGGCGGGCGTTGCGCAGGGCGCGGGTGGCAAAGTCGAACGCTCCCTCGTAATCACGGCGCTGCTGGCGCACCATGGCCAGGGCGTAGAGCGTGTTGGGGTAGTCGGGCTCGATCTCGTGGGCAATTTCAAAGTAGCGCTCCGCTTCCTGGGCCCGGCCCATCTGCATGAGATTACCGCCAATATTGTTGATGGCAATGAAATCACGGGGGTTAAGAGCCAAAGCCTGGTCGTAGAAGGTCTTGGCCGACTTGAGGTCCTGCTTTTGGCGGGCGTAGATGTTGCCGGCCATGATCAGGGCGTAGCCGTTGCGCGGATCCCAGCGCAAGGCGTCAATCAACGCGTTCAGCGCCTCGTCGGGCTGGCCCAGCTCGGAGAGTACCTGGCCCAGCACGCGGTGGTACTCGGAGACGGTCGGGTTCTGACTGATGAGCTGCCGTAGGCGCGGCAATGCCTGACGGAACTGGCCAGCCTCGCAGAGGCGGAGAACCTTGTCGTATTCCGCTTTCTGGCTAGTAATGGCTTTGGTGTCAATCTTTACTTCCACCATGGCCCCCTTGATGGTAACGGTGGGGCGGTAGGGACCAAAGGTGTAGAAGTCGGTGAGGTGCTCAACGAGCAGCTCCGGGTTTTGGCCGAAAACCTGGGCGTCCGGAAAAAGGCTGTAAAGAAAGTCGTTGAGTGGATGTTGAATAATCATGTAAAGGGCCCCGGCTAATTGCGGCAGAAGACAAAGGTACTGTAATCAGCGAAGCAGAATTTACCACTTACCGTCTGGATCATGGATTGACAGGTCCAGGAAAGCTTCGTTCGCGTTGCTTAGATCGCCCTGCAGGGTGGTAACCCCATTGACTAGCTCCTGTATGGGCTGGCGGGCCTGGCTAAACACCTCTAGCCCCCCCAACAGGTCAATAACTAAGGGTTCGTAGAAGGCCAACACAATTCGGTAGAGGTGCATGCGCTGGGCTAGCGGCAGCGGGCTGTTGACTAGCAGGTACAAGAGCATACTCAGCGTGGCGCGGAGTACTTTGGTTTCGCTGTCAACTCGTTGGAAATAATCATAGACCAGCCGTTGAAACGCGTAGCCCTCGGTGGTTACGATATCCTCTAATGAGTACCGAGCTTGTATGAGCGTAGGCTCAGGTAAGTAATTGGGTTTTATAAACTCCGGTAAATCAAGATGCTGAGTCAGGTCCGCCGGCCCTTCACCCTGCAGCGGCAATCGATCTTTGATGCGTTGGGCTTCCGTTCTTAGGTCGTCGATAATCTTGAAAGCCGTACTAATCGTGTTTTCATTGGCGCTGCGCTGTTGCTCCTCCGCAAAATGCTGGATTTGAATCTGATTGGACAGAAACTGTTCCCGCAGGGAAAAATACACTACCAGCAGGCCGGTGAAGTTGAGCACGGGCCCAGTAATGCCACCGATGGTATCCCCGATTGGGCCGGTTTCAGCGAAGCTGATGCCGGAGTGGAAGTGGGTCAACGCCCAAGGAAGCACCAAGGATAGAAGAGCTCCCAGCACTATGGTCCACACGGCCCAGCGGGTAGTATTGGATAATGGAGTCTGCGCTAATGACATGTAGCGGAATGTAAAAGGATAGCACTGCACGGATTACAGCGGGCCAGAGGGCTTAGGTAGTCAGATGTTTTCCGCCGGAAGAGACTCGTTTACGGAGACGTACCTGGCCAGCGCCCCTTGATGCACTTCGATCATTTGCTTGCGAAGCGCAGCTGGGGCGAGCACCGTTACATCGCTGCCAAAACTGAGTAATAGCGAAACCAGCTCACGGTTGGGAATCAACTGCAGCCTAACTTCCACGGATCCGTCGGCTAAGGGAGTGGATCGCTGGCTGCCGTGCAAGGGCTTGGTGAGGACGTACGGCGCCCGAACCTTAGTAAAACAAAGTCGAATCTCTTCCACTGGCTTGTTGGCCGCCACGGAAGGGCCGATAACGTGCTGGAAGTAAGTAGGTGCATCCGGACAATGGTCAGGCCAGTAAGTGCCGGCGGTACCTTCAACCTGAGTAATTCGATCCAACGCATAGTTAGACAGGCACTGCTGATCCTGATTGTAGGCCAGCAAAAACCACCGATGGTTGAATTCCTTGAGCAGGTAGGGGTGGACTGTTACCGGGGAGGCGCCCGCGGCTCCGAACGGCTGGTAGGCTATTTGCAGGACGCGGCGCGTGCGAATGGCCTCGTAGAGGGGCCGCAGCTTGTCAGCGCCGGTGTAGTCCGCTACCTGTTCGAAGTGCAACGCAACGGGACCGGCCGGCCGGCCGTGCAGGTTGACTTGTTTTTCCACGCGGCTCACGAGCGCATCCAGCTCCTGACTCAGACCTAGGCCCTGGAACTGCTGCAGCACGGAAAGTGCCTGGCGCAATACGTCGGCGTCGTCTACCAGCAGCGGACTCTGGTGGATGGAGTATCCCGGTTCCGTGTAGCGATATACTCCCGCTTTGCGATCAAACTCAATGGGCGCATCCAGGCCGGAGGAGCCCCCCAGCTTCATGGCTTGCAGATCCATGTCCAGCTGCCGCTGGCTCAGGGGCTGGCCCGTGATCTCTAAAAACTTTTCCGTCACCTCCTCTAGCAGTCGGGCCCGGGTCCAACGCACCTTATCCCGGCACAGGCATTCGTCGATTAGGCGATAGCGCAGGGGGGCATTTTTGGAGACCGGCATAAAAAAGATAAAGTTTTTTGCTCACTGCAGATAGGCTGCAATAGGGGAGGGGAAGTTTGTCGCAACGATACGCAAAAAGGGCTTCTGCCGCACGCTATCGCGCCAAATAGCTGCCTGGTCGCCGTCCTGAAAAAATATTTTTCAGCGGCGCGGCCACCGCAAATAGGCTGCAATCAGCGCGCTCACCTTTGCCTCGCTCTTCCACTAGAAACTGTCTGCTATGCACCTGTACCACTCCACCGCGACCGCTCCCTCAACGCTGCATATCTGTTCCAGCCGCGACTTCAGTGCCAGCGTGCAGCAGCGCATCCACTGCGCGCTTACGCAGGGCATCAGCGCGCTAGAGCAAACCGTGGGCGAACTTCTCCAGCACCAGCGTGCAGGGCAAGGCGACTGCCAGACGCTGGGTAGCATCATCGCCGAGTTAAGCCGCCCGGATTCGCTGCGGCTGCTGCTCTCGCAGCTGTTGTGCGATGGTCCGGCCCTGACCCGGGTGCAGGAGCACTCTTACTACCACCACAATGGCTTTCGTAAGCTGGTGCTGTTGCAAAACGCGGCCTTCAAATTGCGCCTGCACTTGTGGGAGGCGCGCAGCGAGCGCCACCACGAGAACATTCACGATCACCGCTGGAACTTTGCTTCGGCCTTGCTGGCGGGCCGCTTTCAGACCGTGATCTGGGAGGAAGACGCCCAAGGACCAGAAGTGCGACTGGATTGCACCTACACGCCGGCCAGGGAAGGTAGCGTCTACGGCGTGCGCGAAAACGGCCGAGTGCGGCTGCGCCCGCAACGGACGCACACGCTGCAGGAGGGCGATATCTACTACATGCCGGCGAGCACCTTGCACCAGGTGACGGATCCGGGTGAAGGCGCCACCCGCACGCTCATGCTGACGGCTACGCCAGTACTGGAGGAATGCAAGCTCTACGCCGAGCATTCCATTCCGGAGGCCGACAAGATCAACATGCCCTTCAGCTTGTCGGCCATCCGGCAGGAGCTAATTGGATTGTTGGGGCAGACTTGCTACCAGCCCGCCCTTGCCGCCTAACAAGTACAGCCATGTATATCTGTTTAGAAGGGTTAAAGGGCAGCGGTAAATCCAGCCTGCTCACCGCAACGCAGCAGCTACTGACTACGCGCCAAATTGAGTTCGCGCTGGTGGAGCCCACGCGGCCCGTACCGGCGGAGAGCAGCTGGCCGGAGCGCTTAAGCGCGCAGCTACCGTGTCTACGCCGCCTAGATGCCTGGAACGAATGGCTGTACGCGCACCGGGCCCGTTACGCGGCGGCAACCGCTTGCTGGCAGCAGCCGCTGGTGCTGGGTGACCGCAGCGTGGTAACTAGCTACGCCACGCGGTGGCGCAAATGGGGCAGCCCGCACGAGTGCATTCGTCGGGTAGACCGGCTGGAGGCCCGGGTGCCGGCGCCGGACCACGTCGTGTTGCTGGACGTCGAACCGGAACTGGCCTGGGAAAGGGCCCGGGCACGGGGGCGTTGCTACGGACTGCATGACGAAACCTTGCCGCGCTTACGGGCGACACGGGCCGCATACGAGGAAATCGCGGCCTTTCCCGTGCCCCGCCTGCAGCATACCCAGTGGCACGTGCTGGATGGTAATCAGCCGCCGGCGGCCCTGCTGCAGCAATGGTGGGCCTTGATGCGCCGGCTGACTCCTGACGCTCTTTTCCATACCGAACTCAACCTGAATTCCACACCATGAAGTACTACATCACCGAGGCCGGCAAGCAGGCGCTCGAATCCAAAATCACGGCCCAAGGCCTGAAAATCCGCAATATCCAAGCTGAAAAGAACATCGCCTACAGCGCCAGCGGCGACGGCTGGCACGATAATCCGGGCTACAACCAGCTCATTCAGCTGGAGGAGCGGGCTATCACGGAGCTGAAAAACCTCGAGAAACTGCTGGCTACCTCAACCCTGTGGCTGCGAACGGACCGCAACACCGAACAGATTCAGATTGGCTCCATCGTGCGCTTAGCCATGCAAGGGGCTCGGGACCGGGTGCCGCGGGAAGTGATTTACGAGATTGGGGGCCACGGCGAATCTGATTTGGGGCGCAACCTGATCAGCTACACTTCCCCCATCGGAGCAGCGCTGTACGAGCTGCTGCCCGGCGCGGAAGTCGAGGTGCAGATTCCAGCGGGCAAAACTCGGCTGCGCATCCTGCAGCTGTACCAAAATTGGGAAAGCACCCGCTTGCTAGCTCTGTAGTGTTCTTAAAACCGATTCGATAACGGTCATCTTTTTTGCGATGTGTTTCCCTTTCCTGCATCAGCTAGTGCAATCAGGTCATTTATTGCCCGGCCCCACGAGGCACTCGCAAGAGCGGGAGCAAAGCAGCAAGGAGCGGCTCGAGCGCCTGCCGAACCGAACCTACCTGCAGAACTACGATTTATTGTTTCGCTATGTGAATCTATGGCTCGGGAAGCGGGGATATGAGCTGAGCAACAGGCAGCCACACCAAGTTCTGGCTCGGGTTTGTGCATTTTTGGACTCGACTGCTGCAGTACAGGAAATGATCCGGTGCCGGCATGCGATGAAATACACGGGTGAGCCCCCTACTTTGGAAGGTAGTGCCGCTTTAGCTTCCTTGCTAGCGCGATTGCAAAAAAGCGTAACTGATCCCGTACACCCGTCCGAACACAGCTTTTAAGTATAATCAGTTAGCTGCCAGTTTTTTTAATCTTTTCAACTCACTTTGCATCAAAACATGGTAAATCCCCCCGGTAACTGCCCCCGGTGTAATGGCAAAGGCACCATTTCCAAATACTCTTATGTGCAAAAAGGCGTGTGCTTTCGCTGCAAAGGCACGGGAACAGTCGAATTATCCTTACGCGAAGAGATGAAATTAGCTATCCGGCAAGCAAGGCAGGAGCAAAATGCCGCCTTCTTGCACGATGAGCTGCGGGCAGAGCTAATAGCCGAGGCCAGAGCTGCAAACAAGCTAGAGCTGATCCGGGAGCTTTATCCTGATCTGGAGAGCGAAAGGAATGAGGTAAGTAGAAATGAATTCTAATTGATTTTAACAGGGCATGTAAGATGACCTGTTAAACATGATAAGAAAACCGTTTCCGCTGCATTACTTGCGGTGATAAACTAGAGAATATATGTCGAGCTTCGGCATGTAGTAGCGTTTTGAAAGTGCCTGCGGAAAGACTTTTGACCTCGTGCGGCGTTGCGCCGTGCTCGTAGTTGACTGGTTCGGTAACGAGCCAGTTAAGCCAACGGCAGCGATGATCAACCTACTCACCCCCCATCTAACGGCGTCTAACTGGCTGCTTAGATCAAGGAAATGAGAAAATCATGGCTGTAAGTCTGCTCATCTGCTGAACACAGTGAGATCATGTCTTGACTTGAAACAGCAAGATATAAGACTGGAAAACATCCAGCAGGCACTTTCTTAACGCTTTATCTATTTACATAATGGCATCCACACCTGCTGATGATAGTTCTGTACCTGGCTCTAAGCGAGAAGTATCCGGGCTGCAGAAGAGTGAGACAAGCAAAGAAGCACTACCAAACAGTGAACCCGCTAATGCGGAGCAGTCAACAGATGAGAGGCCGCAGGCTGAAGCACTGGAAGATTATTTAGCGGCGTTTGATGAAGCCGACATTGCGTTAGAGCCGGATTATTCTATGATAGATGATCTCTTCCCCGAGCTAGATGATTTCTTCCTGCAGGATGTAAGCCAGCTGATCACTTCTCCGGATGAACTCCCGCAAGCTACCTGGCAGATAAACGCACTCGCTGATCTTGTCGAACCCTTCCGGCAAGTTCGGGACGCGAAGACGCTCGCGTGGGTTTTGAACGCCGCTATGCCCTGGCATAGCAAGCAACATCCCTCCGCGATCACGAAACCGATTAGTGCCAAAGCGCTTAATTATTACGCCTACAAGCAGGAAGGGAGGCGCTACCGCACCTTTCAGATTGCGAAGCGGGCAAAGGGGGAGAAGCGCGAAATCAAAGCCCCCAAAGACGGTTTGCTACGGGTGCAACGCCTGCTGCTGCTGTGCCTGACGACCGTTTTTGGCTGGGTAGATGACGCGGCCCATGGTTTCGTTGCGGGCCGCAGCGTCCTAACCAATGCCACGCCCCATACCGGCCGTCGCTTCGTATTAAACCTGGACTTGCAGGACTTCTTTGCCAGTACTCACTTCGGACGGGTAGTTGCCGTGTTGCAGCTGCCCCCTTTTGGACTGAGCAAGGATGGCGCTCATCTAGTAGCTAACTTATGTTGTGACCAAGGAGCTTTACCGCAGGGAGCGCCTACTTCCCCCCTCTTGACAAATGTTGTGTGTCAACGACTGGATCGCCGGCTGGGCCAACTGGCTAAGCAGTTTCGCTGTCACTATACCCGGTACGCGGATGATCTGACCTTCTCCAGCGATCGTCACGTCTTTAGTAAGAAGTTTCACACCACCCTGAACGCTATCCTGGCCAGGGAGGGGTACAAGCAAAACCAGAAAAAGCAGCGGCTGCAGACGCCAGCGATGCGGCAGGAAGTGACGGGGGTGATTGTGAATGACAAGCCAAATGCGCCGCGCGAGTACGTCCGTCAGCTCAGGGCCATGCTCCATAACTGGGCTACTTATGGCTACGAAGCAGCTACGACAAAGCTTCGCGAAGGCTACGGGGAAAGTAAAGCCTACGGCCGCCACCAGGGGCGCATACCCAAGTTAGAGCACGTGGTGGCCGGGAAAATCGCTTACTTGGGAATGGTGAGAGGAAAAGAGGACCCGATGTATCTTCAATTTGCTCACCGCATGGCATTATTAGTCAACGAAGAGTATAAGCAAACATCGGTGCTGCTGGAGCTTCTGCGCAGAACAGAAGAGTTTTTATGAGTGATGACGAGATCAAATCAATTCAAGACCACATCAATCAATTTAAGCTGCCCGTAGGAACATCGCAGCTGGTAACGGAGCTGCAAAATCGGCTGACGGCAATTAAAGTAAAACGCCAACCGATGGTTACCGCGCCCGATCAACAGAAAGAGATGCTGGCTGCAACAAGTGACCCATCCACCACGGATCTGCAGGCGCTAGGAACCCAAATTAAAGAGTATTTTGAGCAACTGAGCGGGCGGATGGGAGAGCAGCTAGCTCAGCTTGCGGGGGTGGAAGAACAGCCGGCATCCCTGCTGTACGAGAAAATAGAAGACCCGCGCGTTCGGCGCCAGCTGCTGGCCGATAACATGCGCATGGAGGGCGCCTTACGACGAGTAGAATTTCTGCCTGACTTCCACGAGGAGCAGGCTTTTCGGCGTTTTTGCACCTTTGCGGCCTTCCAAGTCGAGGAAATGCTAAACTACTATTACTTTCTCCGGTATGGCCATGATATACCAACGCTAATAGCCGATTTTAAGCAGCTAAGGGTGGACGTCAAAGGGTTTGGTGATGATGTAAAGAGTATTAAGTCGATCGATCAGATCCGCACGTACGTCAAAATAAAGGCCTATAATCAGGAGATATATGGGATGCACTATTCCATTTACAATACGCTGGCTAACATCAGAAATATGGAAGAGCATCGGTGTACGGTGCTATTAAACTCAACGGAGGCACTGCCCAGTCATGAGAACTTTGCAATGCAAATGATTCGTGAGCGCAACCATACCAGCGTGCGGGATTATCTGGCCCGTATGTATAATAACATAACTAGGTAGCAGCATTTGAAAACGTACCTGTTTGCCTGGAACCAGAAGCTATTTCCTTGGTCAACGTACCAAGAGGCGGCGACGCAGCTGGCCGAAGAAGGAAAAGCAACTATTAGGTGGAGTTGCGGCAACACTAAAGTCATTGCCCCTGGGGATCGGATGTTTCTGGTTAAGCTCGGTAGCTACCCCAAAGGGCTGGTCGCTTCGGGCTTCATTACGAAAGCGCCATTTTACGCGGCTCACTGGAAAGACCCCCAGCAGCAGACGTTGTTTGTTGAAGCGGAACTGGATTGCTTATTTGATCCGGCGACCGAAGCGATTCTGGGGCTGGATATTCTTTCCACGGGCAACTTAGCGGCGCAACGGTGGACACCGCAGTCGTCGGGAGTAGCCATCAAGCCGAACGTAGTTGATGAACTGGAAGCCGTCTGGTATGATTTCCTTTCTACAACCAAACGCAGTCCGGCGGGATTCTTTGCCCAAGGTCCTCAGCCGGCTAACTCCTTCATGGAGGGTTCCCCTAGCCAGATTACTTTGACCAGATACGAGCGTAACCCTTACGCGCGAAAAGTATGCTTACAGCAGTACGGCTATGCTTGCGCCGTGTGCCAATTCAATTTTGAAAAGGCGTATGGCTCGCTGGGAAAGGAGTTTATTCACGTTCACCACCTCAATCAATTAGCCCATATCGGGCAGGCGTATAGCATTGATCCCATCACAGACTTACGACCCGTCTGCCCAAACTGCCACGCTATGCTCCACCGCACGAAAGCCGGCCTGTCGATTGAAGAATTGCGCGCTCGATTGCGGGTTACCGTTACTTACAACAAGTTGTCGGAGCACGGTGGAGAATAAGGGCCAGTGACGGGCGGATCACCAGCTGGCCTGCACTGCATATCATAGGCGGACATTTTCACTTTTCTCGCCCTTGGTTAAATAGATTCCGACTGGTCGTTTAAGAGCGTAAGTAGCTCGGCTTCTACCGCGGGCCACGACTGGTTTAGATTGACGGTAACAACGTGGACGCGGCTTTGCGTACCGGGCTGACGGTAGCTGACACGTAAGCTTTGATCTACCACGGGATAAAGCAGCATGCTCTCAACGGGCTTGTCGACCTGCTCGTGTTGCAAATGATGCTGGTAGGCAAAGAGTTGATAAAGGTGGGCCGAGATCAGCCGTTGCTGGTTATGGTGCTGCACTAACGCCTCCTGGTAATACTTACAATCAATGAGAATGGTGCGGTTCGCACCCTCCAAAACAAGATCCGTAAGCATGGTAGGAAGTAGACGCTGTGCGTGGTCACTTTCGGCTTCTAGCTGCCACTTCAGCCGGCGTCCACTAACGGCGTAGTGCGGAAAGTGGTGACGATAAAAGCCGCGCACGAAGCCCTCAAACAACTGGCTCATTTGCCGCTCATTGCGGTGAAAGTCCTGAAATAGTCGCTCCCCGCTCTCCTGGGTGGCCAGCGCTTGCGCGTAGATGAAGTGACAAATACTGAGCAGAAACCCGTAGTAGGCGGTATGGCGATGCAGACGCACCTGTTCAAAGACCCGTTCATCGCGAATTGGCACCAAGGAGACCTCCGCAAAGCGCAGGTACAGACTGCGCAGGCCAGTGTGAATAGCGGAGGGAAGTTGATCCACGGTAAGCAGGCGATGCAGGGTGGCCTTAATCAGCTGATTGGGCAAAATATCCACGCTGAGCTCGTCGAAAGCACAAACGGCTTGTGCCTGCTGCAACGTCCGCTGGCGCACCGATTCACCAAGCAAGAGCTTGCCCCGTAATCGGGCCGTGACTTGTTCCTGAAACACGTAGTCGCGGGCCAAGCCGCGTTTGACCACGTGCGTAACTCCGCGCTGCAGTACGCGCGCAAGCAAGTGTAGCAGGGGCAAATCCGCCTCTTCGGCAGTCAGGCTGACGTGCTCGGCCTCCGCTAGGTGGTGCCAGGCGTAGGTAAGCAGATGGTAAATGTTCTTAACCGGTATGCTCATTCTTGCAGCAGGGCGTCGGCCTCATTTTCCGCTCGACGCTCGTCTTCAAACCAGTACTCCCGCAGGGTAGGGCGTAGCTCGTGCTCGACGATGTCGCGCCACCAATCGCCCGGAGAGCCCAAGGCTGGCGTGCAGAAGTAACTGTGACCAATGAGAAAGCCACTACCGAGATTTTTATCCGTCAGGATTGTTTGGTTAAGCCGTTGAACACGCTGCAGCACTCGCTGGCTAAACTCAGCCGGAATACGCAGCGATTCCAGATGGGCTACTAACTTATCATCCAGCACAGGCTTCAGCTCCAGGAAATTAAAACGCCGACGCAAGGCGTAGTCTACCATGGCCAGCGAACGATCCGCCGTGTTCATCGTGCCGATCACGTGCAGGTTACTGGGTAGAAAGAAAGGGTCCTCTCCTGCCCGCCGATACGTTAGCGGCACGGCATACTCGGGTCCGCGCTTATCGGGCTCCAGCAGCAGCAGCAGCTCTCCAAAGATTTTGCTGAGGTTACCGCGGTTTATCTCGTCAATGATAAAGAAGTAGTCGCGGGTAGGATCATGCTGGGCTCGCCGCACAAAGTCGACGAATACACCATTAGCCAGCTCAAAGCCGCCGTTGCCATCAGCCTGGGGGCGCCAACCCCGAATAAAATCTTCATAGCTGTAGCTCTGGTGAAACTGCACCATTTGTACCCGCTCATTATCCTGACTGCCCATTTGCAGCCAGGCTAAACGCCGGGCCACGAATGTTTTGCCCACGCCCGGGGGGCCCTGGATGATGATATTCTTTTTGCGCTTTAGGGCAGCCAGCAGCTGTTCCAGGGTAGGAGCGCTCATCAAAAGCTCCTGGAGGGCTTTGCCCATCTGGTAGCGCTTGACGTCCAAGTTATCCGTGTCTAATGCGGCCAGTTGCAGGGCCTGGTACTGCGACCTGGTCAGGGAGAGGAGCATTTCATGCCCTGACTGCCAGAGGTGATGCTCGGCTAGCTCCGGTACTTCTTGCAGCTCCGCAAACAGGACTTCCCGGGGAAAAAAGCGCACTACGCGTAGCGTGATAACTTCCATGCCCCCATCGTCCTCGTGAAGTTGCTGCGTGACTTGCAGCTCCGCTTTAAGTCGTTGACTGGGTAAGGCCTCACAGGCCAGCACCTGATCACCCGGTTGTAACTGTCGTAGCAGTTCGTAGTCACGGCGTTTTCTGCCAGCTGGGGTGTGCGTTGGAAGATGGTAGAGCTGACCGACGCTGAAATCAGCAAGGCGCCGCTGCGTCGCGTACATCGCCAGCCACCAGTACCAGATGTCGGTTCGCGGCCGCGGCGCTTCTTGAGGCTCAGGCGTGGGCGCCGGGGCCGGTACAATCACCGTAACCGGAGGTGAGGAAGCCGGTAATGCAGGGGCGGATGCGGGGGTACCTTGAGCCAGCTGCGGAAATTGCTGGAAGAAGGTATTGGCCGCCACCGCATGCAGTATTGGCGTAAGCTGGGGCACTTGCGCTTTGCTGCTTTGCTCAATCTCGTCCCAGCGAGTAGTCCGCACGAAGCTTTCCGTGTCCGTAAACGGCTGGGGCGCCAGCGTGAGGGATTCGGTTAAGGCCCAGAAAACAGCGTACGTGTGTTTGTGTTGCGCCGCGTTTGGCGTGTACGTGTACCGTCCAGTTACAATTCCAATGCCCAAGCTTACCTGCGCATTGGTGAAAGCAACCACGATATCCCCGGGTTTAACTTGGCGAAAGGCGTCCAGGGTATTGAGTACTTCATCCCGGTTACTTTCATCCAAGGCCTGATACAGTGCCGTTCGGGAAGAATAGGTGCGCAAATCACCCAGTGAGTCAGGCACTGGAATGGTGATGTATTGTTGGTCTCGAAAGGTATTCCAATCTTGCCGGGCAAGATCCACTTTTACGCTCCACCGATTGGTGATCAGTCGCTTGCGAGGAAGGGATCTCTTGGTTGCAGTTCCTAGTATGCGGTCATACAAGGCCTCGGAATTGACTTGGTATCTGGCAAAGGGAGCCTGCGGAAGACGGGGCGCCGGCTTGCTAGGAAATGATTGGCGCATCTGCGCAATTGCTGCGTCAATCAAGGGAATGCTCTCGTCAAGCAACTGCGTGATAGCGTGCAGTAAATCAACGGCGTTGTCTATATGCTCCGCTGGTTGATAAGACAAGTAAATCCCCCCTGATTCGGGATGAGCCCGGTGCCAGGGGTACAGGAGCTGTTTATTAATCTGGGTTGCTAGACCCGTTGCTGGGTTGGCTTTGGTGGAATCGGCAATGAGGCCAAAGATGCAGTTAAGCGACAGGCTATAAGAGCCATCGGAGCGCACTTTGACCCGATAGAAAATGCGCGTTCTGGGAGAATCCTGGTAATTAAAGTCCCAGAAAGTAAACTCCATCTGCCCCTCCGTTAAATGCGTCGGGCTGCTATCATCTTTTAGCAACTTGGTGCGGGACAGATGAAAGACATCGTTGGGGGAAACCTGAGTGCGATTCAGTAGGTGCCGGTAGACGGCATATTCGCTCTCATAATAGTAACTCATGAAAGAAACGCGAGATAAGGCAGCGAAAGCATCGCCGAAGAAACGGGTGGCTCCCGACCAGACCAGTCAGGAGCTAGAAAATAAGCTCTAAGTTAAGCGCTCCTTGCGCAGCACAGTAGCAATGGCACGCCTTTCCGTTAGGGGGCTTGGAAGTATATACCTGGAGTAGAGATAAGACCACCTGGTGCCAACTAACCCATCAGCGGGGTGAGCGTGGCCGACAAATCGCTTGGGGGCTGTAATGGGGGGCCTTTGAAGTTAGAAGTATCCTGACGCGTTGGCATCGCCAAAGTGGCTCTGGGAATTACGATTTGGTGGAGCGGCGGGCCTTTTCGTTTGGACGGGAAGAAGGTGGGGTGCCCTCCATCAGCAGCTGGTATTTGCGCACCTTACGTTCTTCTACTCCTAGCAGCAGAGCGGCGCGACTTTTAATGCCTCCGCAGTGCGTGAGCACCTTGCAGATATGTTGCCCGATAACGTCTTCCAGTAACAGGCTGCTGGAGTCGCCCTGGGCAGTTGTCGTGCGAATTCGGGTCGGTAAGTCCTCAAGCTCGACGGTAGCGCCGGGCTCACTGAAAACCAGCAGGTGTTCCACGACGCTTTCCAGTTCCCGCACATTCCCCGGAAAAGAGTAATCCAGGAGCTGGCGCCGCGCGCCGGCGGCCAGGCGCAGTGGCTCATGCTGCAATTGTCGGCTTTTGAAAGCTACTAGCCAGGCCAGCAGCTGCTCGCGATCAGGGCGCGGCCGGTCACGCAGCGCCGGTAGTTCCAATTCCGCCACGGCCAGGCGGTAGAATAAATCCCAGCGGAAGTGGCCGGCGCGGCAGCGCTCCTCCAGCGCCGCATTGGTAGCCGCAATGACTCTCACGTCAACGGTGCGCGGCGTGCCGCCCAAGGGCTGAATTTCGCCGGATTGCAGCACCCGCAGTAGAGTCAGCTGCAGGGCGGGGAGATGTCGCCAATCTCGTCCAGGAATAGGGTGCCGCCGTGCGCTTCTTCAAACAGGCCCTTGGTGTTTTTCTCCGCGCCGGTGAAAGCGCCTTTGCAATAGCCAAACAAACGCGACTCCAGCGTCGAGTCCGTCAGGGCGGAACAGTTGATGGGCAGAAAAGGCTTGCCCGCCCGCCCCGACTGCTGGTGCACATACCGGGCTAAGTGCTCCTTGCCAGTACCACTTTCGCCCCGGATGAGCACGGTGACCTTGTCGGTTTGAGCCACCTTCCGCGCCCGATTGTACACGGGCTGCAGGGCTTCCCCAATGAAGTAATCGGTGGCCTGGGTTTCTGGGACCGCGCTTGTGAGCTGAAGCTGCTGCTGGCGCAGAATCGCGGTCACAGGCGTGGCCGTGCGCTCTACCTCAATGGTCAGGATTTCGGGCTTGCCGTTGGCGCTGAACTTGCCGGCCCGGGTCTGCACTAGGTGGGTGCGCAACACCCCTTGCTGGTGTACCAGGTACCAGGCCAGCTGCATGGCCGAGGTGCCGGGCGAGAAGTAGAGCGTCAGTTCATGCTCAGCAAATTGCTGCAGCCAGGTCTCCACCCGGCTGCGGATGGCATTCACGTCGATAACGTCGGATAGCTCCAGCAGCGTCGGCGTCACTTTATGCCCGAAGCGGGCGACGATTTCGTCCGCTAATTGCAGTGCATCCTTTTTCTGATCCGCAGAGGAGTAGAGCAGCAAGTGAGCTGAGTAATGGCCGCGCGTAAAGAAGTGCTCGTGAAACTGTAGGGTGGGACCTTGGGGGTTGAGTTGCCGCTGGCCCTGCTGGTCGACAAAGTCATTGTTGCGCGCGAGCCAGGAAATGAAGTAATGCTTCATGGGGGATACAGCGAGGGGATCAAAAAGCAGAAAAACGACCTTATAAGAGCTAGCAGCTGAGTTAAGGAAGTCGAGTGACTGGATAACAGAAGTGCAAAAAGCGGGCGCGACATCTTGGCTGCATGCACTAGTCGCCTACTGCAAATAAAGCGAGTATTGCTGGTTTAAGGCTCAATGAGTACCGCATCTTTGGAGGTGTTACCGCATAAATTGCGGTAAAAATTTAAGAGCGTATTCTGGTTAAACACCCTAATAGTGAAATGATTTTGTTGGTAAAATATTGAAAATAAATGCGTTGCAATATTTTTAGTCGTTTGAAATAGGATGCAGGTATTGGATGGCGTGATTATCGAAAAGGGTAACGGTACCCAGCAGCTACTGCAGCGCTCCTGCTCATCAGCACTGGTTAGGCTTTTCACCAATTCCTTTTTCAATATGTTTAGTGCTACCCCCGCTCCCCGCTCCATTTACACTACCAAGGCGTTTGCCGCTGAACTGGCCCGCCTGAACGAAGCCCAGCGTACCGCCGTCGAACATCCGGATGGCCCCGTACTGGTCGTCGCTGGCCCCGGCACCGGCAAAACGCAGTTGCTCGCCGCCCGGGTGGGCTGGCTGTTGCAGCACCCTGACCTGCAGGTGCAGCCGCGGGAAATCTTGTGCCTGACCTATACTGAGGCGGCGGCCCACAACATGCGGGAGCGTCTGCTGCGCTTTATCGGCCCGGAGGCCAACCACGTAGCCATTCACACCTTTCACAGCTTCAGTCACCAGCTTATCCAGGACAACGCCGACTACTTCGGCTACCACGACCTGGCGCCGGTATCGGAGCTGGAAACTGATGAAATCCTGCGGGCACTGGTGGACGGTCTGCCGGCCGGCCACCGGCTGCGGCGGGTTGGGGCGGCGGCCTACTACGAGGTGCCGCGCCTGCGCCAGCTGTTCTCGGCCATGAAGCACGAGGGCTGGAGCCCGGCGGAGGTCCAGGCAGCTATCGCGGCCTACATCGAAGACATTCCCAATCGGCCGGCCTTTCAGTACCAGCAGGCCAATGCGACCCGGGGCATTGCCGCGGGCGACATGAAGCCAGAGCTGGTAGCGGAAGAAATTGACCGGATGGGAGTGCTCTCAAGTGCCGCGGAGCTGTTTGACCCCTTCTGCGCGGCCTTGAAGGCCCGCAGCCGGTACGACTACGACGACATGCTGGGCTGGACCCTGCAGGCGTTTGCTGAGCAGCCGGGCTTACTGCAGCGCTACCAGGAGCGCTACCAACACATTCTGGTGGACGAGTACCAGGATACGAACGGGGCGCAAAATCGTATCTTGCACCACCTGGCGGCGTACTGGCCAAATCCCAACCTCTTCGCCGTGGGCGACGACGACCAGAGCATCTTTCGCTTTCAGGGAGCGAGCGTGGCCAACGTGCTCGACTTTACGCGGCGCTACCCGGACGCGGCGGTAGTCGTACTGGAGGAAAACTACCGCTCCTCCGCGCCCATTCTGCAGCTGGCCTCCACTCTCATCGCTTACAACCAGGAGCGACTGGTAAGGCAGATTCCCGGCCTGACCAAGGAGTTGATGCCGCGCCATGCGCAGTTTGCCGCCAGTGATGTTCAGCCCCAGCTGCGGCGCTACACCACCCCCCTGCACGAAGCAGCGCACATCGCGGCGGAACTGCAGGCCCTGCAGCAAGCGGGTTTCCCCCTGCACCAGTGCGCGGTCATCAGCCGAGACCACGGCCAGGTGGATTGCCTGGCCCGCCTACTCGCCGCCCGGGGCGTGCCTTTTGCCCGCAAGCGCCGGGTGAATGTGCTCACGGAAGAGCCCGTGGCGCATGCCTTGCGGTTGATTCTGGCCTACGTCGCCGCCGAAACTGAGCGACCCCACGCGGGGGAGGGCCAACTGTTCTCGCTGCTGCACCTGGATTGCTTTAAGCTTGCGCCCATTGCGTGCGTGCGTCTGGCCGCCGGCCTGAGACAGCACAACCGCAACCTGGGCGGTGAGCTGGCCCTGAGCTGGCGCGAATGGCTGCTCCGGGTCGTGGACAGCCCCGAGCTGGCCGCGCAGCTCCAGCTGGGAGCGGAAACTCAATTGTACCTGACCCAGGCCGTGCAGCAGCTGGAGCGCTGGATTTCGGCGGCCGCTAGCCTGCCGGTGGCCGTGCTGGTTGAACGCATCTGCCTGGAGAAGCTGCAGCCTTATCAACTGGCCGTGCATGCCCAACCCCGCCACTTGCTTGACGTGATGCACACGCTATTGCAGTTCGTGCGGACCGAAGAGCGGCGTAATCCCCGCCAGCGGCTCGCCCAGTTTTTGCTCGTCTGGGATATGCTGGCCAGCATGCGCGAAGGCCTGGTGTTGGAACAGTTGAGTGGCTCGGCCAATGCCGGTGTGCAGCTGCTCACGGCCCACGGGGCTAAGGGATTGGAGTTCGAGCGGGTCTGGCTGATTGGCTGCCAGCAGCAAGTCTGGGTGAAAAATTTCACGGGGGCCACGTATAAAATACCCGACACGCTTTCCTTGCGCCTGGCCAGCGAAACCGCCGTAGAGGAGGCCCGGCGCCTGTTTTTTGTGGGCATCACCCGCGCCCAGGAGCACCTAGTGCTGTGCACCAGCGGTCAAGCCGAAGATGGCAAGCCCCTGGCGGAATGCCAGTTTCTGCACGAGCTGGTGCAGGCTGCCGGCTTAACGCGCACGGCCATTAAGCTCACGCCGGAAGAGCTGCAGGCAGCCCAGCAGCAGTTGTTGCCCCCGCCCGTCGGCGCGGCTACGCTCCCGGACGCAGCCTTGCTGGATGAGCTGCTGCGCGATTACGCTTTGAGCAGCACTCACCTGAACGCCTACTTACGCTGCCCGGTGAGCTTCTACTACGAGCACGTGCTGCGGGTCCCTTCGCCCCGCTCGGAGTACCTGTTCTTTGGCAACAGCATCCACTACGCGCTGGAGCACTGCTTTCGGCAGGCCCAGGCCGTCGGCAGCCCGGGCTTCCCTTCGGCTCAGGCAATGGCAGACTGTTTTGAAGACCACTTCCGTCGCGTGCGCCACGAGTTGCCGGAGGCCACCTACGAGCGCTCCCGTGAGCATGGCCTGGCGCTGGTGCAAGCCTACCACGCCCGCCACGCGGCGGCGTGGGCCACGAGTTCGGTGGTGGAGCATACGGTGCACCGGGCTACGCTACCCGGCAGCGGTATTCAGCTTACGGGCAAGCTCGATCGCATTGACGTTCGCCCCGATGGGCGCGGCCATGACGTGTTGGATTACAAAACCAGCAAGTGGAAGAAATATGAGCCCAAACGGCTGCCCGCGCGATTTGCGGCGGGCACGCTGGCGGACTGGCGGGCCGATGAAAAAGCTCGGGGTGGGGATTACTGGCGCCAGGCCGTCTTCTATTACCTGCTGCTCCAGCACGACACTGAACGGCGCTTCACGCCGGCCTCCGTGGCTTTTGAGTACGTGGAGCCGGTACCGGAGCTTGGCCAGCCGGCGGAGCACAAGCGCGAGTACGTGCGCGTGACGCCGGCGGACGAAGCCGCGGTGCTGGCGCAGATTGAAGCGGTGCACGGAGCCATTCGCAACCGGGAGTTCACGCAGGGGTGTGGGAAGCCGGAGTGCGCCTGGTGCCAGCTGAATTCTTGAGACCAAAGTACCGGCTGGGTATATTTACCGAGCCGGTACTTTGGCCTATCTCGAAATGTCAAACCATCCTGTAAACTGCACCTATAAGGCTTTTTTTAAGCTATATTAGGAGCCTTTTTCCTTACCTATGGCTATCCAGCAAGGGCAGATTGTTGCCAATCTTATTCACAGTGAATCGGTTATTATCAACAAGGTGTTGCCCATGGGTGGTATGGTCTCCTTGTCGTACACCGGTGTCAACAGCCAACTAGCGAATACGCGCGTAATTACCCAGGCTGAGTTTGAAGCGCTGGAAGTAATCGCGGACGAAGGCTCGTTTGATTTTGGTGGCGACCCCGTGCGGTTTGCACTCTTCGCGGAAGCCGAACGGATTCACTCCGCCCACCTTTTTGATCCGCTTTTCGCGGTGAACTGCAGCATTGTGGACCCCTTGCCTCACCAAGTGGAGGCGGTCTACAAGTTTCTGCTGCCCATGCCTAAGATTCGCTTCCTGCTGGCTGACGACACGGGGGCGGGCAAAACCATCATGACTGGCCTGCTGCTTAAGGAGTTGATGTCCCGCGGATTGGTTGAGCGTATTCTGATTATTACCCCCGGCGGGTTGACCAAGCAGTGGCAGGAGGACGAGATGGCGGTGAAGTTCAACATCCCCTTCACCCTGGTCAACCGCAGCCTGTTCACAGCCGACCCAAATATCTTCAGCACTGCCCAGCGCGTTGTGGCGTCCATTGACTTCATCTCCCGCGAGGACGTGCTTAATGTGGTGGGTAACACCCACTGGGACATGGTTGTCATTGACGAAGCCCACAAGCTCTCGGCTTACGAGTACGCTACCCGGGTGTACCGCTCCAAGCGCTACGAAGCGGCGGCCAAGCTTGCCGAGCAAACCGAGCACCTGCTGCTGCTCACGGCAACGCCCCACCGGGGCCGCAAGGATACGTTCAAAAAGCTGCTGCAGCTGCTGGACGAGGATATTTTTGCCACCGAAGAGACGGCATCTTCTCGGGTTAAGGAGTATGAGAAAGGCGGGCTGAATAAGTTCTTCATTCGTCGCCTCAAGGAGGACATGAAGGACTGGAATGGGCATGCCTTGTTCAAGGATCGCTTCACTCGGACTGTTGCGTATGACCTCACGCCGGAAGAGAAGCACCTCTACGATGAAGTAACAGCTTACTTGACCCGCCACAAGGAAGACGCGGCCCAAGCCCGCAACATCCATGTGTCATTGGCCTTAACCGTGATGCAGCGCCGTCTGGTCAGCTCGATTTACGCCATCCGGCGGACGCTGTCGCACCGCATGAACGCCCTACAAGGCGTCGTGGACGATATAGCCAAGAATCCTACGCTCTGGCAGCAGCGCCACAAGCTGGAAGGCATCGACGTGGACGACATCACGGACTACGACGAGCTGGAGGACGACGAGCGGGAAGCGTTGGAAACCATTCTGGCTGATCCGCGCAAATTCAAGCTATTCACTACGGCCAAGAGCCTGCAGGAACTGCAGGACGAGGCCAAGGAAGTGAAGCGACTCTACAACTTGGCCAATGATCTCTACGAAAGCAACCAGGAGGAGCGCAAGTTCCAGAAGCTGAAAGAACTACTTAAGAGCCAGAATGTAATCGGTGGCGAGAAGCTCGTCATCTTCACTGAACACAAGGATACGCTCAACTACCTAGAGGGGCGACTGAAAAACAACGGCTACCAGGTGGCCACCATCCACGGGGGCAAATCCGTCGACGAGCGGCGCCAGGCCCAGTGGGACTTCGCCAAGCCGGAGACCCAGATTCTGATGTGTACCGATGCCGCCGGCGAAGGCATCAACCTGCAGTTCTGCCGTTTGCTCATCAACTGGGACATTCCGTGGAATCCGAACCGGCTGGAGCAGCGCATGGGCCGCATCCACCGCTACGGCCAGAAGCAGGACGTGCTGGTCTTTAACATGGTGGCCGGCAACACCCGCGAGGGTCAGGTGCTGGAGCGTTTGCTCACCAAGCTCGACACGATTCGTGAGAGCATGGGCGATGACCGGGTGTACGACGTGATTCAGGACGTGCTGGAGAACGTGAACCTTGACGCCATCATTGACTCGGTGCTGCACGGCAAGCATACGGCACTGGATGATCTGCTGGCCCAGGACACGGATACACTCAAAACGCGCTTTAAGGAGAAGATTCAGGAGCAGCGCGACCGGCTCGCGCACAGCACCGTCAACTACACCCGGGCCCGCCAGCTAAAGGAGGAGTCCGACGAGAAGCGCCTGCAGCCCATCTACGTGCGCTTGTTCTTCGAGCGGGCCCTGCAGCAACTGGGAGGCAGTTATCAGGAGATTCGGCCGCATATTTTCCGGGTGGTCACCATTCCGGAGTCGCTGGCGCTGTGCCTGAAGCAGGAGTATAATCTGGTAGTAAGCACGGTGCAGCAGCTGCAGTTTTGCTTCGACAAGCAGGTGTTTTTGGATTACCAGAACCTGGGCGACGTGGGCAAAATCCTGGGCAAGATTCACTATATCAACCCCGGTAACCCCATTTTTGACAGCCTGGTCAGTGTGGTGCGTAACGAATACCGCGGCGACATGCTGAAGGGCACGGTGCTCATATCCCCCGAGGACAGTGAAGAGTACCTCGCCTTTTTTGTCAAGTCGCAGCTGACCGATAACCGGCCGCACCGGCGGGGCGACAGTATTGCCGACGAGCGGCTGCTACTCGTGCACCAGAAGCCTGGCGGCGATTTTCAGATTACCTCCCCGGCTAAGTTCCTGGACCTGCACCCCCCGACGCAGTTTGCTAAAACCATCGCGCCGCCGGCCTCCATCAGCGAGGACTCGGTCGTGCAATGGAGCTTTGAGCAAATTACAATGCCCCAGCTGCAGGAAACGCAGGAGCGCGTCCAGGCCGATGCCGATAAGCGCCGGGAATACCTCGAAACGGCATTTACCCAGGTAATCCTCGACTTGACGGGGCAAATTCAGGAGCTGCAGCAGAAGATGCTCTTCGGCGACACGCGGGGACAGGACAAGCTCGATGCCAAGCAACAGCGCATCCGAGAGCTGTCCGAGCGCAAGCAGAAGCGCCTCCGAGAGCTGCACCAGATGCAGCAGTTGGCTCCGAAGCCACCAAAGGTACTGGGCTGCGCCTGGGTTGTTCCGTTGTCGCAAGTGGAATACACCGGCCACTACGGCATGAGCCGAGACGACGAAGCCGAAGCCATTGCAATGGCGACGGTGATGGCCTACGAGGAAAGCCAGGGCTGGACGCCCCACGATGTTTCGGCCAACAACGAAGGCTATGACATCCGCAGCGTAGGTCCCCACGGGCTTAAGCGCTACCTGGAAGTTAAAGGCCGCAGCGGTCCGGATGGCAGCGTGATGCTCACCGAAAATGAGCGGAACCGGCTGGCCCAGCTGGGTGATTCGGCCTGGTTGTACATCGTGGTGAACTGCAAAAGCTCGCCGGAGCTGTTCCGCATTCAAAATCCCGCCAATACCCTGAACTTTGAGCAGAAGTTCAAGGGCATCCAGTACTTCTTGCCCATGAAAGTCTGGCAGACGCATCTGCAGGCAATGCCAGCTTCAACGCCGGTCTAACGGGCTCTCCACTTTCGCTTAATCTACACTTTCAGCTCCTAAAACCTTGTTTGCCTAAAACGGCTGCTGGCTTCTCGAAAGAAGTCTCCGAGGTACGAATAATATGACCAACACCGCTTCAGCCTATAAAAAGCTCATTGAGGTAGCTATGCCCATTAAGGAGGTGTCCGCCGAAAGTGTGCGCGACAACTACATCAGGCATGGACACATTTCTAATTTGCATTTGTGGTGGGCCAGAAGACCACTCCCTGTTTGTCGCGCATCAGTATTTGCGTCGCTTGTTCCTGATCCAGATGATCCTAACTGCCCTGCTGCTTTTCGGGAAGCAGTGGAGTTATTGCTGAGCCCAGCTTCGGGTATCTCAATCGATCCATACAAGCCTTACGATGATATTCCTTATACCTCGGCGGCTGATTCACTGCCGGATACTGCTCGCAACAGGTTGCTTATGTTTATAGGCAAGTTCTCTGATGATTTTATTCAGAATCAGGAAAAAGGCCGCAGTACAGTTCCTAAAAAACTTTTAAATCCGAACAGTCTCATACGTTGGGAGAGTAAAAATGATGACGCAATTATTACACGTGCCCGCAAATTGATATGGGTTGCTAATAACGCATCCAATGAACTTAATGCAAAAGAGCTTTTAAAGGAATTTGATGCTGCTAATCAGGCTATTGTAGATGCTGAAAAGTCCCTGTATAGTACAGTTGACAGGCACTTGGAAGCCGAAGATGTGACGCGTAAAGAAGCGGTGTTGAACAAGGCAATCGAGGATTTCCTTGATAGAATGCCTCGCGTATTTGATCCATTCGCTGGGGGAGGTGCTATACCTTTGGAAGCAGCCCGTTTAGGGTGCCGGTCCTTTGGTAATGATATCAATCCGGTGGCCCATGTTATTCAGCGCGGTAGCCTAGAGTTTCCCCAGCGTTTTGGCAAACCTATTTCATTTAGCCGTGAAGAGTTTGTTGAAAAATACGGAATTGAAGAGTTGCGCAGGTATGAAGCTGATAATAACTTCCTTGGTCAACATAAGGAGATAGTTGCGTTGCCTAACCGACTTGCTTTTGATGTTAGCTTCTATGCGAGAAAACTAATAAAGCTCACAGAAAACAAGTGTGGGCTATATTACCCTGTCAATGATAAGGGCCAAAAGCCAGTTGTGTATTATTGGGCGCGGACAGCTGATTGCGTTAACCCATCTTGTCGTGCTGAGATACCGCTTCTGAGAAGCTTTTACTTATGTAATATCGTAGGCAAGAATAACAGCAAACAAATCTATCTAAACCCTATTGTCGACGGTACTGATATTTCATTTGAAATAAAGCAAGGTCAATGCAATGTGGAAGCTTGGGTTCTAAATAGAAAGAACCTGAAATGTCCTTGCTGTGGCAATACAACTTCAAATAAGGAGTTAAAAAACCAGTTCTTGAACGGAAGTATCAAGGAACGATTGCTTGCTGTTATCGAAAGTAATGGAGATGGTAAGTCTTACCGTCTACCTACTAAAGCAGATATTACGGCTGCAAGTAGTGTTCCGACCTCGTCATTGGTAATTACTGAAAAGCTAGCCAAAGGCAATACAAAGCAATTCGACATATGCCCTTGGGGCTACTTAGAGTACGGCCAAGTATTCTCTAAGCGGCAGTTGTTCATGCTGGAGAACCTTCTGAAATCGTTAAATGAAATTAAATCAGAAGTTAAAGCAGGTGAGGATGATTATGGCAAGGCTTTGGCAACATACCTTGCGATTCTTATTGATAGAATTGCAATCGTTAATACAGCGTTTGGCATTTGGCATACAGGGGGCGAGAAGTTAGAAAGGCCAATGGGTAGACAGGCCTTCGCTATGGTTTTTGATTACCCTGAGTCTAACCCTTTTTGTGACAGTACAGGAAGCGCCCTCAACCAACTGGATTGGATAACTCGGTACATTGAGAGTGAAAGCAAATCGCCATTCCCAACCATTTGCAATAACGCTTCAAGCGGTGACGCTTCCCAGTTCCCTGCTAAGTACTTAACAGCTGTAGTTACAGACCCTCCCTACTACGATGTTATTGCTTATGCTGACTTATCAGACTTTTTCTACGTCTGGCTCAAACGAACTTTAGGGGATATCTTTCCCTTAAATTTTGCTTTCCCTCAGACTCCTAAAGTCGATGAATGTACTGCTTTGAAATACCATCATGGTAATAGCGCAAAGGCAGCTGATTTGCATTTTGCGGAAAAGCTAAAGCAGATTTTTGACGCTATAGAAAAGCAAACGTCTGATGTGGTCAGTATAATGTTTGCCCATCAGAGTACTGAGGCATGGACTACCCTTTGTAATTCCATCCTAGGGGCTAACATGAACATTACTGGCAGTTGGGCGAATGATACGGAGATGACAAGTGCCTTAAAGACAGATAAGGCTTTCTTGTCCTCCTCAGTGACTGTTTCCTGTCGCCCAGTTGTTCGGTCGGGCTATGGTAATTTCAAAGAGGTGAAGCGCGAAATTGAAACCACTGTGCAGCATGAAGTAGAAGAGCTGTACCGAATGGGTTTCAGAGGAGCTGATTTGTTGACAGCATGTTTCGGTCAAGCTGTTAGTGTTTTTGGCAAGTATGAACGCGTGGAGAAAGCCGACGGAAGTGAAGTATCGGTTGCAGAACTGCTGCAATTAGCACGTGAGAGTGCCTTTCTTGCTTTGCTCAAAGGCTTTAATGGTGATGATTTTACCAAATTCTACATAGCCTGGCTACAGCTCTACGGCTTTGGCGAAGCTGATTTTGACGACGCAGCCAAGTTCAGCCGCGTGGGCCTCACCATAAACGTGTCTGAGCTTGAAGCCAAACATCTGTTCCTCATGAAGGGCAAGAAGCTCACCCTTGCTGGCTTCGCTGAGCGAATGGCTATTGCACGCAATCTGGGTGAAACCAAAAACAGCATTCTCATTGATGAAGTCCATCGAGCCTTAGCGCTTTATAAGGCAGGTAACCGTCAGCAGCTACTCCAATACGTGTTACGCGTGGCCTCCACTGCCGAGCAGCCTTTCTGGCGTGTGCTCACGGCACTAGTCGAGGTATTGCCTGCTGGCTCAGACGACCAGACTCAAGCTCTCGGCCTACTCGCCGACAAGGAAAGCGTGCTGCGCGAAGCTATCCTACTCCAGCAGCAGCGCCCCGTCACTGTCCAAGGTCAACTCGCACTCTAATTTAGGTTATGCCCATCTCCCAATTTCAGCAGGACAACCTGTATAAAAGCCTTGGTCTGTTCATCGACGGTTTCCGCCCTTATGCCGTATCGGTGCTCCAGCGGCACTACGGCGAGACGTGGCCAGGTGACTTTGTTCGAGGTTTATCCGAAGGGCAGCGCAAATCCTGGAATGACGGACAGCGCGCAGGTACCTTACCTGAGAACCTGCTTGATTTTCAGTACCTGCCGTCGTTTTCCCTTCAACTAAAGGAAATACTTCGTAACGATTTTCAGCGCACTGTCAATAAACTGCCCACTTGGCTCGGCGAAATCACCGATGTTCGCCACAAGATTGCCCATTTCCAGCCTATTGACGAAGACGATGCATCCAAGGCTTGGATTCATATGAAGGCTATTGCCAAGCAGCTAGGCATGAGCGAGCTGGAGGTAGAATTGCAGAAGCTCCAAACCCTAACACCAGCTACTGCTGCCGTAGCTACTCCCGTTGTCGCCGCTCCTAGTGGACCTCGGGCTTGGTTTCACGTCGTCACGCCCCATCTTGATATCCGAGAAGGCCGTCTGGACGAGAGTGTCTTCGCGGCCAACCTCACTGAAGTAGCACTAGGTACCGGCCGGGCCATGTATACTAACTCGGGCCTGTTCTTCTCCAAAACCTACTTCACTCAGGGGCTCAAATCTGTCGCCCGACGTGTAATACAAGGCCTTAATGGTGCCGCTGATGCCGAGAACCGCGTCATGTCTCTTCAAACCGGCTTTGGAGGCGGTAAAACGCATACCCTGATTTCCCTGCTACACCTTTGCCGCCTAGGCAGTAGAGCTGCTACCTCCGCCGATACTGCCGAACTGGTGGCCGCAACTGGAACTCCTAACTTCCAACAGGCTAGTATTGCAGTTTTTACTAACGCTACCAACGACCCTGCCAGAGGCCGCAACCCTGAAGACGGCATCCATCTTCAAACCATCTGGGGGGAACTTGCTTATCAGCTGGCTGGTCGTGATGGCTATGAGCTTGTTCGACCCAATGACGAACAGCTTATTGCTCCGGCAGGCCTATTCACGCAAGTGCTAGCGTTGGCTTACCGGAGCAAAGGGCCCTCGCTAATTCTAATTGATGAGTTGGCTGATTATTGCGTTAAGGCTTCAGCCCGTATAGTGGGGGGGAGTACTCTCTCCGACCAAACTATCAGCTTCGTACAGGAATTAACCGAAGCAGTTGCTGGTACTAACCACTGCGTTGCTGTCATCACCCTGCCCGTTAGCCCCCAAGAAGTTGGCAATACGCCTCAAGCTCAGCAGATATTAGAGTCTCTGCAGAAGCGGGTCAGCCGCGTTGGCTCCGATACCCAACCCGTTGCCGACGAAGAAATTTTTGAGGTTATCCGTAGACGCCTGTTTGATGAACTAGGTAGCACCTCCCTACACCAAGCTGCCCTTGATCAATACGAGTCGCTCTACCAGCAGTCCGCCGCTGACTTACCCCGCCACGCTAACTCATCGGAGTACCGTGCACTCATGCACAAGGCCTACCCGTTCCACCCCGAACTAATTGATGTATTCCGCCTACGTTGGGCCAGTCACCACAACTTCCAGCGCACCCGCGGTGCTTTGCGCCTACTGGCCGCCATTCTCAGCGACTTGTGGAAGCGCCACCAGTCACTGCCTGGCCAAAACTTAATCATCCACACCTCCGACGCACGGCTACAAAACCTTGATCCGATTACTGGTAAAATTAAGGAACTCTACGGCAGCGGTTACGACGCAGTCATTACCGCCGACGTAGCTGGCTCCTCGTCAAATGCCTTTAAAATTGACCAGGCTCGCCCCGAATACCGCCAGTGGGAACTCACCCAAGGCATTGCCGCCACAGTGCTGCTAAACTCCTTTGGTCGTGACAATTCGAATAAGGGGTTGAGCATTCCTGAAATTAAGCTCAATGTCTTAAAACCAGCTGCCTATAATCCAAACACGGTTAACAGTGCTCTTGATGAGCTCGAAGAACATGCCCATTACCTTTACTACACCCAAAGTGGTAGTTCTAGGCGCTACTGGTTCCATACCAAGCCCAACATTAACATCCTGATCAATCAGGCTAAGAATGAGATCAAAGACCCGGCCGTCAATGCTGATATTCTGCGTCGCATAGAGGAGAAGAGGAGGTTGGTTCAGGTTTTCAACCTACTACCTAATCCCCTTGACGATGTGCCTGAACAGCAGCGTCCTACTTTGATAGTGCTCCACCCAGACTATTCAGTTGCTACTGGAGGTAGTCCTGATAAGGATACCGTGAAGCACATTCAAGCCATGGCTACCAAGCGAGGCAACAGTGAGCGAATATTCCGCAATACTCTACTGTTCTTGCTTTGCAATACCATGGGTGCCACCAAACTCCGCGCTGATGTGCGGGATTACTTGGCATGTCAAAATACTATTTCAGAATATAGTAGCCAACTCGAAAAAGAGCAGAAAGAAGAGCTTAAACGTCGCTCTGATGACTGTGCTCGTGAGATTGAATCCTCGCTAGTCAAAGCATACTCCGTCGTTGTTAAATATTCAATCAAAGGCGGAGCGGAGCATTTGTCCTTTAAAGAATTCAGTTCTGCTCTAGATAACCAGCTCAACCAGAATTTGCCAGCTCTGTTAAAGGAGGAAGAGTGGCTTCTCGACAGCGTAGGCTATCAGACACTCGGCCGCCACAACTTGCTTCCGACTCCCGAACAGCCCTTAAGAACCCGAGAGGTCTACGAAGCCTTTTTGCGCTTTGATGACAAGCCTATGATTACTAAGGTAGCTGCAGTGCAGGACAGTCTACTGCGTTACTGTCAGCAGGGACAGCTTGCCATTGCCGCTGGGGATGGCATCACATTTTCGAAGATCTACTTAGGGGAGTTAGTTCCAATGTTTGACGTGACCGATCAAACTTATTGGCTCGTCGATAAATCGTTAAAGCCGGCGGATACGCCCACTCTTCAGTCAGGACCAACCCCTGATCCGGGATATCAGCCAGGCGGAGTTCCTCCCACACCAGGACAGCAGCCTGACCCTAATCCGTCGCCGAATGGTAGTTCGGTCTATCGGTCGGTAACTGTTTCCGGGAAAGTGCCTTTGGAGAACTACAATCAGCTTTTTACCAGCTTTATTCTTCCGTTGGCCAAGAACAACGTGGAGATAGAGATTATAATCAAAGGCCGCTCCACCGCATCAAATCCATTGACCGAAAACAGCCCTGAGTACAAGGTGATAAAGGAGTCTGCCCGTCAGCTTGGACTAAGTCTTGACGTTGAATAAATTTTTAAATGATTCTATTGTCGTTATATTTACTGATGCATGTACAACTCATAACTCTCTCTCGAGAAAGTTATGAGTTGTCTGCTTAGTTAATATTCAAGGTTTCAAGCACAGATTCTTATATAGTAATTTGTTTTGTGAACATCATTGCGTTATTTGTAATTTAATTTATGATAATATGAATATTGGTTTTTGGAATATAGAATCTAAGCCTAAAAAAAAGAATAATAAGATCTTTTTAAAAGATCTTAGTGACTATATGGTTATGCTTACCATAGAACGTCAATTAGATATTATTTGTCTTGCTGAAACTAGAGATGATATCAATCTTTCATTTATAACTAAGCTAAATACGATAGTAAGGGATAGTTATTCAATAATTAAGTGCTCTAAAGATAAACTAACCGTTATTTCTAGATATTCAAATACTTCATTTGAAGATAAAAGTCATTTATATAAATCAACTCGATGGACCGCGCATAAGCTAACTATAGATTCTCTTATCGAGTTAAACTTATTTGCTGTTCATTTTCATTCAAAAACCTCTTGGTCTGAAGCTAGTTTGGCCCTTGAATGTGTAAATTTCGCTAGAGACATACTTGTTGTTGAGGAACAAACTAAATGTAAAAATACTATTTTAATAGGCGATTTTAATATGAATCCATTTGAAAATGGATTAGTTGCTGCAAATGGTTTGAATGCTTTATCGGATTTGGAGTATGCTATTAAAACTCCGAAAGGGAGAGATATAGATGGGACTTTCTATGAATTTTTCTATAACCCAATGTGGAGCTTCTTTGGTGATATCAATAGACAATATGGCACATACTACTATCGGACTCCTGGACATATTTCACATGAATGGAATATATACGATCAAATAATAATGCGACCTAGATTAAAATCGTATCTTGATGATCCATTTTTGAAGATCATAAAAAATATAGGTGGAGAGGATATCACAAAAGTTTTTAATCGACCAGATAGAGAGGTTTACTCTGATCATCTGCCTGTGATTTTAAAATTAAAATTCTAATGAACATGAATCAGGAAAACATTTGGAAAAACTTTGACTTCTCTAAGTCAGCAGATGAGTCTGCATACAATCTACTAATATCGCAATCAGATCAGTTGCTAAAAGCAACTGGTGGGGAATTAAAAATGGATGTAGATGCTATTGACTCATATAAAGAGGGTGATCCGGTAAAAATTGTGGCTATATATACTCTCTATGTTGTTGCTCCTAAATTGGGAAATTTTAGAAGAAAGATTCTAAATGTAGTTGAAGGTGAATCAGAAGGTCGATTTCCAGTTGATATTTATTGCGTTATAGATGGTCGCGAAGCCAAGGGGGTGAATAAAATTGACTTTTTGGAAACAGTAGCAATCATGCTAAAAAGTCCACGAGTTAAGTCCTCGATTGAAAACCTATTCCAACAAAGTAAGCAAAATAATAAAGAAAATTAGTTTTATAGTGGTTTGTATAGCTATGCTAATGATTGTTTTATTCATAATTATCTATCTATAAATTGTGAGCTCACGAATAGTTTATAAACCAAGCTTCTGCGCAGCATTGTGCTGCCTAACATCATCTATACGAGTGTAGCGACGAATCATCGCACTCGTCTTGTGCTTGGTTTGATTCATGATCTCCGAATCATCGGCGCCCGCTAGCTTAGCGACTGTAACGAAAGACGCGCGCAAAGAGTGGGCAGAATACTTGTCACCCAGGTAGCGCTGCACCACCGCGTTAATGGTTTTGTCCGAGAGCCGGTCTTGCGTCAAGCGCTGGCCCATCCGTAGCCGAACGAAAAGCGGGCCGGTTTCACGCTCAAGCACTCGCAGCCAGGCTTGCAGTGAGCGGATGGGGCAAACCTTGGCTTCGGGGGAGTAGAAGACTGCCTTTTCCTCGTGCTGGCCTAGCTGGTTGGTTTTGCTGCGCTCGAGTCGAATAACGAGCCCTTCCTCAGAGAACTCAAGATTTTCAATATTCAGTGCCGTCAGCTCCGAGCGGCGGAAGGCCCCGGTAAAGCCCAGTAGCAGGATGGCGCGGTCGCGCAGGCCGCTAGCGGTCGTAACGTCAATTTCGCGCACTAGGCGCTTAAGCTGCACCAGTGAAAAGGCCGGCGCTTGCTTTTGCCGCACGCCGTGCACGCGGCTAATGCCATCGAGCAGTATTTTAAATTGCTTTTCCCCGGTAGGCGCATCCAGGTTCCGGAGCACGTGCGCTTTCTTGATGGCGGCCAGATGACGCTGGATCGTGGCCATCTTTTTTCCGGCGTCGGCCAGATACGTCACGTAGCCGGCCAGCGTGCTAACGGTTGCGGGCAGCGGCTCCACTTGGTTGGCGTTGCACCAGTGGGCGAAATGGCGCAGATCGGAGGCGTAGGCCCGGGCCGTATTGGGGGCGCCCTGCAACCCAGCTTCGACGTAACGGGCCGTCTGCTCGGAGAGTGCCGACAAGGGAGCGGACGGAACGGTGAGCGCAACGGATTTCATAGGCGTCTACTTGGAGCTACGGCAGGCAAGTGGCCGGACTTTGTGGGAAGATGAACGAAGATACTGTTTAGTTCCGATAAGTAAACCTTATCAGAAGTAAAGTAAAAAGTAAATCACGGTCACGGTTTGCCGGATTGGCCTTGGTAGCCTTTCGCCGCACGACTGTTCGGCTATTCGGCGGCCGGCTTCCACAGCCTTAGCCGGCGGCGCTGCCAGAGTCGCACGGCTAGCAGGAAAGTCAGCAGCCCCGGAATCAGGAGCAGTAGAATCCAGGTATTGGCCTCGGGGTAGCTCGTGCCGGTAAGACCCGCCAGGTTCACCATGAAGTCGACGCAGTACCAGTAGGCCAGCCGGCCCAGACGCAGCAGCAGGGAAAAGATGGAACCGATCATGAGCGCGTAGTTTGCTGCTGGCGGCGGATGGCGCGGGCGTCGCGCAGTACGGCGTAGGTCAGGTGCAGCAACAGCAGCGGGATGCCCACCAGGAACACGAGCAGGTTGGCCAGCACGTACATCGGGCCGCCCCCGCCGGCTGACAGCACCCGGATAGTAAGCCCGTAGAGTGGGCGCAGCCGGAAGTAGGCCGGGCTGTTGGCTGGCAAGGCGTGCGGGCAAGCGTGGTCGTGGCAGTAGCGAGTGCAGCGGCCGGCTACCCGGGCCGCCGTGGGCGGGTGCGGGGCGGCAGAGTTAACGGCAAAGCCCAGCAGCAGCGGCAACAAGGCCAGCAGGAAAGTGAGCAAGAGGGGGCGGAAGGTGGGCAGCATCAGGCAGCAGGATGAATACCGGGGAAGAGCCAGTTTCAGGCTTCGGGCAAATATGGCTTCCCATCGATCAGGCACTCGAAGCCGCTCAGATCGTCGAGCCGGTGAGCCCAAGCCTCCCGGTGGGCCTGACTTCGGGATGCGGCCACTACGTGCACGGCCCGGGGTGGGAATTTCACGTCAGTGCGCCGCAGATACGCCGGCTCATCGAGGACTGTGGCCGGGCAAAAGCATGTCGCCCGCCACTCTACTTTATACAGCGCGTATCCGGAAGGCGGCTTGGCCAGCCCAACCTTGGAGAGCATATCGAGCGCACCGCAGTGCGTGCAGGTCATACAACCCACGCTGAGCCAGCTACCGCGCGTGTCCACGTCATGCACCTTGAACGGACGAAAATCACCGCAGTCGCCACACAGCCACTCGATCGCGATTTGCCCGGAAGGCTGCCGAATCCACTGTCTAACATAGGAACTCATAACGATACGGGAATAGAAAGTCTATCAAGGTCAAATATCGGCAATGGCAGGCATAACGCCAGCAATAACCTTTGTATCAGCAACTCACGCGGAGAACAGGTAAGACCAGGTCGGGCGAAGGGTAACAATAACGGCCTGGTGACCTTACCTTAGCATAGAGCACATCCTGGGTAACAAATCCGGGGTCTCGGGCTTACCTTAGTAGACCATGAACGGGTAACAATTCCTGAGCCCGGTAATATATTGGTATATGCCCGTTGCTAGGTGGTAACAAAACCCTCCGGCCCCGGCTATATTAGGACAGCACCACAGCACCGCGGAACCTGGCCAGGCGCGCTGCTTTTGCTCTACCTTCTTCTCCACTCCTTTTTCCTTTCTCCGATGATTTCAGCTCAGTTCACTGTGTTTTCCCAACACGGCCGGTTCGGCCTGCTCTGCAACGGCCAGGAGTTGCTGGCTCCCGAGTACGACGCTGTCTGGCCCTTAGGCCACGGATTCTACGGGTTTCGCCAGGAGCGTCGCTACGGCATCCTGGCTCCCGACGGCCGTATAGTGCTGCCGGTGTGCGTACCAGCCTGCTTTGCCGGCTACCGAATGCTGGATATGGGTCAGCAGCTGGCTTACGCCTCCCAGGGCTCGCAGCGGGGCCCGCGCGACCTGCAGCGCGACTTTCCGGGCTTGCGGCTGCACCAGGACATTCCCTACCACCCCACCGACTGGTGGGCTGAGCAGGCACTGGCGGACCTATGGGAACTCAACAGTCCGGGCCGGGAATCCCTGTTGCTGCCCGTCCGCTCCCGCCAGTTGGCGCTGCACTCCAACGGCACCTGGAGCTGGGAAGACCCTGAGGCGGACGCTGACCAGCTGGTGCTGTGCGGTACCGGTGAGGCTGGCGGTTTCAGCTGGCGCAACCAGCAGTCGGAGCTGCTGCCCCCCGATACGGAGCAGCTGCTCCGGTGGCAGGCCCGCTGCCAGCAGGTGCTGGCAAGCCTACAGAAAGAGAGCGACAGCCCCGTCCAACCGGTTCAGCCGGCTGCTCCGGACGCATGGCAGGAGGCTGACTACCACGAGCGGGCGCTGGATGCGGTGCTGAAACAGGCCGGCATCCGGGGACTGTTTATGGTTGACGACCTGGACTTCGCTGACTACGTGCCCTACGACGAGGATGAGCTCTCCCGGCGGTGCGCGCTGCTTGCTACGAGCACCTGGGTCAGTACGTTGTGCTGGATGAGGCCGGCCGGGAGGCCGCCGCCGAGCTGCTGCAGCTGGCCTGGCTCTGTGCCAACGGCTGCGTGGAGGTGGACTACGCCACAGGCTGGGCCCTGGTGGATGAGCGTTACGACTGTTGCGGCGACTTCGACCCCGTGCTGCTGGAGGAAACCACGCCGCTGGCCCTGTATACCTACTACTGCCTGCACGAGCTAGAGCCGCTGCTGCGCCGCTGAGCAGCTCCGGCAGCAGCCTTCACTACTCAAACCAGCTTTCCGGCCGGAGCGGGCTGAGCACGAGGCCTGCCGGCGCGCGGCCGGAGATCCGCTGATGGTAAGGCGAAATGAACACTTCCGCTACCAACTGATTATTGGCGTCCGTGACCCGGTAGCAGTCCACGGGATTATCGATGCCTGCCGCAGTGCGGGAGCCGGTGCGCCGCCACTCTACCGGGCGGCCATCGGGCAGGCGCAGACGGCGCAGGTACAACGCTGACGATACGATGCCGGCCACGGGTACGGGGTTGGTCGGCACTATGCCGAAGGGGCCACTGCCGCCGGGCACCTGGTCGGCATCATAGCCAACCACTCCTCCCGATTCCTTGACCAGCAGTGCAGTGAGTTGCTGCTCATCCTCAACCGAAACGGGCACGCGGGCGAACAGCAAGCTCAGCAGAGCCGTGGTCAGTTGGGCTGGGGTGAGGACGTAGCCGAATTCCTCACTCAGCACCGTGGCCCGGGAGTTGAGCTCCGCTGCCGAGCGGCAGCCGGGCTGAATCACGGACACCGCCCGTCGTATCAACTCCTCCATCTCATGATCCGGTAGTGTGTCGGGGAAGAGAACCAGCAGCTGCTGCAGGGCCGCCCGCTTCTCGGCAGGTGTATCGGGCAGCTGAATTTGGTCGGGGCTAATGGGGTCGCTCATGGGTAGAAGAGGGAAGTGACTCACTAGGCAGCAGCCTGTTTGCGCGGAGAAAATTGGGGAGAGTACGGCCGCAGGACAATTTCAGTCCACTGCCCGTACTGCTACGTGGAGCCGAGCAATGTTTGCCTTCTGTGCCACCGTGCGGAAACGGCCGCGCAGATTATTTGTCAGGTTTGAGGAGGGCGTTAGGTCACGTGCATTCCAGGGCAGTTCGATACTGGCTGTCCCGTCATGAAAGTGGCGGGTGATGGTAGCATATTTAGTCACCAAAACTTGCTGCAGAAACGCCTGTTCATCAACTTCCGGCCCGTCACCGATAGAATATGTGATGGGGTATGGTTTCATTCTCACCGTCCGCCGGGTCTTTGCACTTTCAGAGTTTTCTGGCTTAATCACCCCTGTTTTCTTGCCTTTCACCGGCCGCCGCACCACCAGCTCCAGCGGGGTTTCGGGAGCTGTCCATTCGCCCTGCAACTCCGTTGCCAACAGCAATGGCTCCAGTTCCAGCAGCACATCCCCGTATATTTCCTGAAAACGCTGTTGCACGTAGGTCAGCAGCAGAAGGTTTTCCCCAACATCCTGCCCACCCGATGCCTGCCACTTTTTGGCCGGGCTCAGGAAGTAGTTTGCCGGATGCGGCGCGCAGGAAATGTGCCACCATCTTTTGGCGGTGGTCAGAACTCACAGCCTGGGTTAGCCGATAAACCTTGTCCGGGTTACCCCACCAGTTGTACTCTCCCCGGGGAAACAATTCATCCACTGTACGGCGATAGTCAAACGAGTAGTGCGCATTGACGTGATGCAGATGGGACAACTTCCAGCCCCGTTCCCCAAAAGGAGGCGCTGTAGTCCATCCGAACGCCGATTGAGCCCTTTCCGGTTTTGCTAGACGGACAGAAACCGGAAACCGCCTATTTGCAACCGCTTCTTGCAACTCAGCCAATGTTGGCTTGTTGCCGGCTAGTACCTGTGCGAATATTAGTTGCGGTAAGTAATTGTCGCAGTAGGCATAGCCAAAACCGGTCGGATCAAGCGTGAGAAACCCACGGCGCAACCGATGATACTCCGTCTTGTCGGCGGAAGCGTAGCGACGCACAAACAAGATGGCGTCAGGTTGGGTCACGTAATTTAGCAGCAAACGATGCCAGTGCCGCACTACGTCGGCGGATGGCAACTGCGGTTTGATGAACGTATCGTACAACTCCCCTACGGTGTTGACAGTGACTTGCGGTATGTAAGGGAGTTGGCTCTCGGTTAGTTTGTTGGGAATCCAAGTCACGTGGTATAGGGTTATCAGATTGAACAGGGAAAGACACTCGTTTTGCTACTCCGCCGCCAATGCAGCCAGGCCGGCGTCGTAGGCATCCAAAGCGGCTTGGATGGCGGCGGGGTAGCATCCTGTTGGTTCTGGGCAGCGCGTAGCTCTGCCCGCAGCAGGGCACGACGCAACAGCCCGAACTCCGCCGCGTAGGCCGGGCACTGTGCCAACCCGGCCCGGCATAGCTCCCGGGCAGCCTCAAACACCGCAGTTTCCTGGGGCTGGATAAAATGGTAGCCGGCCGGTAGCAGCAGTTCCAGACAGGCTTCGCAAGCCTCCCCCAGGGCCGGGCCAGCCAGCTGCCAGGCCGCCTGGCTTAGCCACTGCGCGGCGGCCCGCTGCGTGCCCAGGCCGGCCGGCTCCTGCTGCAACTGTTGCGTGAACTGCCAGCGCAGATACTCCGGATCCGGCAGCGGCGGCAGAAGATTGGCCACGTCACCCAGCGGATATGGCCGCTCGTCTACCGTGACCTCCACCATTCGGAAAGGCACCCAAGCGCTCTGCTCCTGCTCCTGCAGGTCGTCGGACGAGTACAGCCGAAAGAAGGCATCCCGCTTCACCTGATAGGGCTGCTCGGTGAAGAAGAACCCGCAGGCTTCCCCGAAGTGCGTTTGTGCCGCCTCGGGCCGGCGCAGCCGGTAGGCCGCCCAGGCCGCGTGATGCCGCCAGCGGGTCTGGTTCCATTTGAACTGTGCCAGGTACAGCTCCTTTTCAACCGGACCGTCTCGTTTGGTCGATACCCGGGGTAGCGAACGGGCAGCCAGCCGTTCGTACTCAGCCAGCAGGGCGTTAAAATCTAGCTTCCCCTGTGCCAGCAGGCACCGCACGAGCAGCTCCCGGTAAGGGGCATGCAGGGATTGTCGGGCTACTATTACCAAAGCATCCGCCAGGGCCTTTTCCGGCAGGCCGTGAGCCAGATAATAGTCTGCCCGTTCAGCTAAGTACTCCGCAGTGTCCGGCTCCCTGAGGCCAGACCGCTCGAACAACGCTAGCGCGGAAATCCAGCGCTCGGCTGGTGGCTCCAGATCCGGGTTGGGAAATAGAATATATTGCTCTACCCGCGTAGCCCGCCAGTTACCCCGCAACGATGTACCGGCCTTTAGATCCTGCAGAGCTCCCCGAAAATCGTGCGCCAGGAAACGGATAACGGCGCGGCTTCCTGCCGCCCACAGCAGCGCCGGGTCGAGTGCCAGGGCAGCGTCTAGATCGGCCAGGGCCTTGTCGAGTCGGTCGTGGGCCAAGTGAAATTCACCCCGGCCAGCTAGGTACCGCGCGTTGGCCGGTTCCAGCACCAAGGCCTGGTCGTAGGCCTGCAGCCGCTGGGCCTGCCCCTCGCGGGAAACAGCGTAGTCGTTGTAGCCGTAATAGGCGGCCGGAAAAGCTAGGGCCTCGGCGTAGCGATACCAGGCGTCAGCCCGGCTGGGGTCGAGCGCCAGGGAGGCGGCCAGGTCGTGCCGGGCGTCGCCGTCGCCGTCGCTCAGCATGGCCCCGATTCCACGCCAGTACAGCTCGTCGGCCGTGGTGGCTGGGCTGCGGGTTGCCTGGCTGCCGGCCGAGAGGTCGATGTGCCCGTCCGTGTTGCTGACTCCTTTCCTGTTCAGCAGCAGGCCGTAGCGGGCCCACAGCTCGGCGGAGTCGGTCACCAGCACCACGGCCTGCTCGTAGCAGGCCGCCGCCGCGCCCCAGTTCTGCATCTGCTCGTGCTGCAGTGCGGTTTCGTACAGGGTTTGAACAGGCTCCGGAAATTTCGGCATGACAGATAGAAAGGCTGATTAATCAAACAGCGTATCGACGGGATGTAGCACGTGGACGTTGGCCTGCTGCTCGTAGTCGGCCAGCTGGTCTGGCTCCAGAAACGTAAGCTGGAGGTAGCTGAGCAACATACTTCTCGCTTCCGGACTGGGGCCAGCACTGATCAGGGGCGTAGTCAACCGCCGCCAATACGGGTTATTGATGGCATCGAGGCGGGCGAGTACGCCTTCCGCAAACTGCAGGATCGCTCCCTCCTGCAATAGTAGGTGGCTGCCATTGGCACGTTGCATCCCAATGGCGTGGCAGACGGGTTCGGCCGCAGGAAATGAGTAGCGGTGCTCTCCACCGGATTGTACATAACTGGTACAGCGGGTAATAATCGTAACATTTTCCGGTTCCGCGACCAAGCGCAAGCGGGTGATATGCGGCGTGATGAACGCCCGAGTAAGTGGGTCAGCCGGGAAGCTGTACCACTGAGCCAGCGCTACGGGAGGCTTGGATTTTGACATCAGAAAAAGAAATTAACGGGTAGATAATAGGGGCGCACGCCGCCTCAAGGTAACAGCGTAGCCCGGATGCAGGATACGGGTATCGAGCACGCCTGTCCAGGGTTCTTACATAACCTTTACCTGCTCTTGGCTTACAGCCAAATTGCTAGTTATGATTAGATGTCATGGCAAGGTAGAGCGCGTGGCGAGCAGACCGATCATTTCCTGCTGGTGCGCTTCAATAGCTGTAAGATCCCACGTGTTGCACTGCTGCATCATGAGTTGTTGCTTCAGGCTTTCTATTGCGGAAGACTTGTTATAATGCTCCGCCTTGGCTTTTGGCGAATAGTTGCTTAGCTCCGAGTTTTTGCTGGCGCTGATCAAACACAGGTTGCCGAATGAATTGAGGATTTTCTGATCTAGCGGATTGCTGATCTCGCCTTTGGGATTCTGCGGGTAAAAATGCTCTACTGAGCTACGGAACGTGAACTCAAACTCCTCGATGCGAGGAATCTGGTAATCCTTGCGCAACTCAACCCGTGATGTTTTCCAGATCAGGTAGTCCAGCCGGTTAAAGATGAAGTTCGGGACGTGCGTACCCTGGTGCAGCACATCTTCGTTCACGGTGTGGTTGACCGGTACCGCTTCGTTTGTAAAGATGATGGTGTGATAACTAAGGGGAGTCGTCGCGAACCGGTCGTAATAAAAGGCATCGGAGAGTTGCTCCAAATACCGGATATAGTCTTTGGCGACCAACCCGGGCCCCGTGGCGTGCAAAAAGCGCAGTACTCCGGCCAGCCAGTGCTTGTACGTTGCTTGGGGGAAGGAAACGTGAAACATGGCCAACAACATCACTGCTTGCCGGGTGTCGGCCTCGCTCTCAAAGGTGTTGCCAAAACGCTCGCTGTCGGAGGATGATTCTGGCTTAAGGCTCCGTAAGCGCCACTTATACTGATCGTGAGTATACTCACGCTTGATGACGTATCGATCCAGCAGCAGTCGGCATTTCAACAGGCAATGCAGAAACCCCTTCACGAAAGCAGCTTTGTCAGGAGTGTTC
The DNA here is from genome assembly GCF_049949205.1 of Hymenobacter sp. 102. Lineage (NCBI taxonomy): Bacteria > Pseudomonadati > Bacteroidota > Cytophagia > Cytophagales > Hymenobacteraceae > Hymenobacter > Hymenobacter sp. 102. The sequence goes on along the minus strand of NZ_CP188172.1, from coordinate 4,636,877 downwards.
TGGAGTACTTTTCCAAATGAATCAATCAACTGGTTGTCATCCAGTGCAAGGTCACGGGCAGTATAGACCTTGAGCGTGAGCAGCAGAAAGTTCGGAAAGCTCACTACCGAGCCCAGGCGCGGCTCGCTTGTTTCTGCCTCACTGTTCGAGGCGCCTACCTGTTCCGGGCTGTCGAGCAGGTCGAGCAACTTGGCCCCCGATGTCTGCGGCGTGTTATCCGCCACCGAGCCCACTACTACCTCCCTGATGTGGTCAAAAGAGTCCGGCACGCGATCCAGAGCCCCGGAACTGCTGGTAAACAGTTGTGTCCGTAGCTGCGAATCAAAGGCTTTAACCATGTGCTGGTCCATGATGGAGCAGGCATCCCAGATCCGGGCACCAGCCTGCAGGCTCGCGGACTCCCCTTGCAGGTGACCAAGTAGCTGGGCCTTAAGCACCTCGTGTTTTTCGAGCTGCTCACCCCGGCTGTTCATAATTTCAAAGTAATGATTGAGGTCGGTATCGGCGGGCACCTGTACCTGCAGAATCTTCACCCGCTTAAGCAAGCAGGTATGGAATTGATCCGGACTGTGGTTGGCGTCGCTTCCCGCATGTCTCTGCTGGAGCTGTTTCAGCTCCCGGGTCATATCCAGATACGCCTGCTGCATGCGTCGGTCCTTTGCCGTGCTTCGCACGCTAGGGTCGCGATCCGCCAGCCGGTGAAGCGTGGCTGATGAATTAGGCCGGCTGTCGAAGCGCAGTCGGGAGGCGTGCGCTTCGGGTACGGAAAGTCCGAACTCATTCTGCAACACACTTAATAGGATGTTGAGCGTGGTGAGTCGCTGCTGGCCATCAATAACGGCCAGTTCATCTTGTCCGGCAGCAGGCCGGTGGTGCACAATCAGGTTGCCGATATAGTACGTGGTTGTTGCGCCGGTCACTTCCCAAATGTCCCGGACCAGTTGTGTTACCTGCGCCTCGTCCCAGGCATAGCTACGTTGATAGAGTGGCACGGTGTAGTTGTAGCGGCTGAACAGCTGCTCGATGGATAGTTCTTCTAGTAGTTCCATGGTCACGGTTACTCGATTGCTTTCAGGTCGCGGAATAGCTGCATAATCCCGTCTAGGTGAGCGACCGTACCTTCACTTCCTTTGTGGTTTACCGGGGTCAGCGACTTGGCAAAGAACTCCCGCGGGTCCGTGGCCTCCCGGATCAGGCGGATCAGCCCATCCTGGGCTTTAGCGTAGTTGTCGACAGTAACTGCCCGAACTGCTTTGTTTTCGAGCCGTAGAGCATATGCCCAGAGAAAAATTCGGACGACGGCCTCTTCTTCCTTATGGTCACCAAATTTATCCCAGTAGTAGAGTAGGCAGCAATCAAACAGATTACGCACGTACTGGTCACCTTGCCGGCCGCGGCCCCAGTAGTGCGCCAGCTCGTGCAAGATCCGCTTGGCCATTCCCCCACCCTGCCACGCCGGCACGCTGCTCCTGGGATCTCCCACCCTGGCTTCCAGCTCACGAATGCGAGCTGCGTACTGCCCAACGTACTCAAAAAAGCGCGCGCCGTTGAGTATTACCTGATCCAATTGGCAGGGATAGGGCATACGCTGCCGGTCAAGCACCCGGGCGTGATCCTGGTTGTAGCCCTGAACGGTTAAGTGGCACATGCGGGCCGCCTCGGCAAAAGGCAAGACTGGTGCAGAACCAATCGTGAGACCCTTGAATGTATCGATGCGTTCCTTAGTGAAGTGTAGCCCGGATCGGCCCTTGGACCAAGCCCGAATCTTAAACAGGTAGCTACTGAAGTACCGGGGCAAGTCCTCCGTTAGCTGCTCCCACTGCCCGGCACTGGCAATGCGCTCGGCCTCCGTGTTACTCTCCATCTCACGAAGATGGTAGGCTTTGAGTAGGTCGTGGGGCGCTAGATCTTTGCCACGCGTGTTCTGGGAATCAAAGAACTGAAAGGCCTCGGCAATGTGCTCCAATTCGAGATAAACCAGCTCACAGCGTTGAAAGAAGAAGTCAGCATCCTCGCGCTGAAATTCCTCCACGCGTTGTTGGATCAGCTGCGCGTTGCGGCGCAGATTGGCCTGGCTGATTGGATTACTGATGCAGGATTGGGCCAGGCAGAGATCAGCGGCTTGCTTACCTGCTGGAGTAGCTGCCGGGTGCCTGCGTAGTAATGCTGCCGCCAATAGGCTGAGGGTATACAGTCGCTGTTGGCCATCTACGACGTCGCGCGCTTGGTTAGAGTGCCCTCGGTCGTAGTGCACCACCACAGTTCCTAGGCGGTATGCACTCTTGTCGCGCTCGCGGTGGTAAAGGATATCATCGATAAGCTGATTTACTTGTCTGGTCGACCATTTATACGGGCGTTGATAGGGAGGAATTCTTAACCGCTCCTGGGAAAAAAGGAGTGTCTGCAGATTACTGATCTTTTTATGCATCAATGGTGGTTCACAAGCGTAATAAGGTTGCAGTAATGGCGTCGCGAAGCTTCGGGTCCACGTTTACTTCTTCGGCGAAGGTGGGCCACTGGTTAACGGTCTCGCTGATTTGCGTAATGATACTTTGGGCTTTATCGCCTGCGCTTCTCGACCGAATGGAGCGTCCGATAGTGAGCAAGTCATCGCGGGAAATACCCTGCCGCTTGCCGTTTACACTCAACGCGTGCTGGCTTACCCAGGGGCTACCGGGGCGGTAGGCGTGGCACACGTCGTAGGCAGGGGCTAATTCCCACGCGTGGCCTTGTCTCAGCCGAAAGGCGAAGTTCTTCGTGTGATCGTCACAGTTGCGCGCCATCACATTAAAGACCATCCGCCGGAACATCTGCTCCGCTTCGGGATAGGTAAGCGTAAGCTCCCGCATCGTTTGAAACAACTGCTCGTAGCTAAAGCTAGTCACGGCATTGTAGTCGAAGTGCTTGGTGGCGCACAGGGTCTGCACGTGGTGCTTGGTGCTGCCGCCTTCCCGGTCGAAGCGCTTGGTCATAAAATGCGCCCGGCCATTCTCTTCCAGCAGGCGGGAGGGCATCATCTCAATGCCACAGGCGCGGGCCATGTTGTAGTAGGCCATCTCCACCCGCCCGTAGCCGTGGGTAGCTCCCAGCTGCACATCACTCACGCCGTCGAGTTTGAGCAGCCAGTGTTCAAAACCCTGGGGCGCTTTGGTTTGCCCGGACTTTACCTCGCCCGTTTTTTCGTTGTAGGCAATCACCGCTTTGGGCCGAGCGCCCCGGCGGAAGTACCGATTTTCAGGATTTCCATCAAGGCCTTTTCCTCGCCCTGATTCATGTGGGCCAGAAACTCCTGTTTAGCGGCAAGCATCTTTTGCGCCACCGTTACCAAGCTGTCGATTTCGACGGAAAACGTATTCTTGTTTTCCTTTAGCGAGGTAGGCTCAAATTCCAGTGCCCCCATGCCCCGTTGGCCGATAAAGCAGAGCATCTCCACCGGATTCATGCTATCCGTTGGGCGGCCCTGCTGTGCTAGCCACAGATTGATGAGCTCATGGCCGTAGCGGTCGGGCAGCACATCAGCGAGCAGCCCGGGTAAGCCCTTAAAGGCATCAAGTCCGCTATCAGGTTTCTGGCGTAGTTCAGGGAAGGAGAAAATGGTCTGCGACGAGGTAATGGGCATCTTGAGCGGCGCCAGATCCACCCCTCGTCTTTTAAAGGTTGGATCGTACTCAAAGGTGGCGAGACCGGTCGCTTCGTCCCAGATAACGGCCCCCACGAACTCTCCCCAAATATGGATTCTAGCTGCTTGCATCGTTACCAATCGGTGTTGCGTTTCTTGCCCTGCGGCGCTTTACTGCCTGTGTCGCTTGGCCTTGCTCTAATGCGCTTGGTTTGTTCTAGCTTGGCAATGGCTAGCGGGCTGATTAGTGTGGGGACCGTGAACGCCTCCATGGTATAGAGCAAATCGAGCACCCGCAGTACCTGAATCAGAGTGGCAACGGTGACCGTTTGTCCCCGCTCCAATAAACTCAGGGTTGATCGACTGATACCGGCAGCGTGAGCAATGGCCTCTTGCGATTTGTTGCGGGCCAGTCGGTGGTGCTTCACAAAGGCCCCAATGTGTGCTGCCAAAGCATCATCACTCATGGCTGACCATTTATTGTAGGATATATCAGTCATAAGAGCCGGAAAGGGGTAGTTTTTGGATGGCTTATCATGCAAGATATATTTATTAGTGATGTATTGTAATAATGATTGATAAATCATGCAACAAAGATTAAATATAGACTTAATGCATGAAATGTCGGTCGAAAACACATACGATTGTACAGGAGTCAGATTAGAAGAGGAAGTACCTGTCTTCTGACAAGGGAATGGTTGGGAAGCCATGTCAAGGAGTGCAGGTAGCGAAGCTGTGGCCAGAACACTGGAACTAGAGAGATTTCGGGCGTATCCCAGTCAACTCTGCTGGGTACCCCTCCGCAAATGGGCTCGCAATAGGCTCATAAAGAACTCTCGGAGCTGGTTTGCTGTGAGTAGGAAGAAGCTGTAAAAACAAACGGGAGCTCTCCAGTACTTGCCTATTCTACAACTTAGTGATGACACTCTGCTGCGCCAAGAGAGTCGTCGGTAGTAGGCTGGGCCCCTAAGGCTAAAAAGTAGTACCGATTTATGGGCTCACCCCCTACCGGCACGTGGTCGTAATCCTTGAATTCAAGCCAGATTCGTTATTTTTTGAGCAACTGAATTGGCTCATTATTGGCTCATGCGGTAGCGTTTCATCTACCTAAGGTTTGATACGACCAAGTAGCAGAGTTCAACAATAGACTTACTTACGAGCGTGAACAGCCCTACAAGTACCAGTAGGGCCGGGGTTTGATCACCGGAAGGATTGTTGGCTCAATGCAAGAGTGCTACCGGTATTGCTCTTATTGGCTAGCTTTGCCGCCCTAAGCAGTTATCGCCGTAGCGCATGCAGGCCTTAAAACTTACCGATTTGCATCGTCGCCTCCGGTTAGCACCCAGCCCTACCAACCGGCTGGGCGGGGTGCACCGGCAGCCGCTGCCCATTCAGCAGCGCCCCGCGCTCTTTGTAGGCTCCCTCGCCTAACGTCCCCATTTGTTAGTTATCGGAACCTGTGGCCAGGACTGACAAGTAAGTATGAGCAGTCCTTATTGGTCTCGATAGGGTGACGATAGAAGCAGCTATCGAATAGGAATGTTGATTATCAATTTGCAAATTGCAAACCAAAAATCAGCTGACCGTAATGCGACAACATAATGGCATGCGCCCGCAGGATGTAGTCGTTCTGCTGAAGGTGCTGTTGCTGGAGGATACCATCTGGCAAGGCAAGGACTTGGCCACTGCCTTGTTCTTAAGCCCCACCGAAATATCGTTTAGCCTGAAGCGGTGCCAATACGCCCGGCTGCTGGAGGGCGCTGACCGGCGCGTGGCTCGGCGAACCTTTCTGGAGTTTCTACTCTACGGTTTACCGGTGGTGTTTCCCACGCAGCCGGGCGCCCAGGTACGGGGCCTCCCCACTGCCCACAGCGCCGCCCCGTTGCGGGAGCAGCTGGTAGCCGAGCAGCTGTACGTGTGGCCCGACGCAGAAAGCGACTGCTGGGGTAGCGCCATCGAGCCCTTGTACCCGCGCGTGCCGCAAGCGGCCAAAGCCGATACGCGCCTCTATGAGCTGCTGGCGTTGGTTGACGCGGTGCGGGTGGGCCGCCCCCGGGAGCGAAAACTGGCTGGGAATTTATTGAAAGCCTTTCTGTTGCCGGCTCATGTCTAATACGGCCAACCTGGCCGCGCTGCAGGCCGTGGCCCGGGCGCTGGGCCTTGCGGGAACGGGTCGTTTTCGTCGGCGGCAGCACCGCCGGTCTGTACAGCACTGCCGCCCGCGCCGCCGAGTCCCGCCCGACCATGGATGTGGATTGTATTATTGAGGTCATGCCCCGCATGGCCTACTACGTGCTGGAGGAAGAGCTACGGGCCCTCGGGTTTCGGCATGACCAGGAGTCAAATGTCATTTGCCGCTGGCGGGTCGCGGGGCTGGTGGTCGATGTAATGCCGGTCGGGGAAGACAATATCCTGGGGTTCTCGAATCCGTGGTATCCCGAAGGCTTTGCCCACGCTATTCCTTACGTGCTGCCCGACGAAACCACGATCCAGATTATGCCAGCGGTGTATTTTATCGCCACGAAGCTGGCGGCACTGCGCAGCCGCGGCATGAGCGACATCCGCCTGAGCAGTGATCTGGAGGACATCGTGTACGTGCTGGATAATCGCCCGGCACTGGGTGCAGAGGTAGCAGCCGCATCGCCTGCCGTACGCGCCTACATCGCTGCGGAAGTCAGCCGACTGCTGCTGCATCCGGAATTGCGCGAAGCTATCGATTGTCAACTACCGTACGGGTCTGGTGACGAACGAAAGTTTATTATCGAGCGGCGGCTTCAGACCCTGACCTCCGTTGGGCAGTAGTGAACAAGTAAATGAACCTGAGGGAATGTTCCTCGGCATATAGTTAGTCCTGCTCGTGGGTGTGCAGAGTCATTGGATGTGCCATTGCGCGCGGTTAGGTAAGGCCTGCTCGGATAAACCAAGCTTATAAGTGGATAAGGGATTCAGGCTGGCTTTCAGCTTGGTAGCCAGCGTGACTTCACCCATCCCTTCCAGCAGAGCTCCCAGCAGAGCGCGTGTGGCCGGGTTGTAGTCCTGTGCCAGGCGAACCAAGGCGGCCTGCTCAAGTGATGGCAGTTGCTTTATCTGCTCGCGCAGGCGGAGCAGGGCCGCGGCCGGCGAGGTATCGGGCAGGCGCTTAATCTGCCGCAGGGCGTCGAGCAATTGGCAGAGCGGAACCTCCTCTGGCTGCACATCGGCCCGGCTGCGCACGAAGCGCACGCGCACGTTGCCGACTTTCTTCGGCCGCCCCGGCCGGGAGGTGGCAATCAGAATTTCCTGGGGCACCTGCGTGGTCAGCCTCAGACGGTTGAAGGCCGCTACGCCGGTGGGGTAGCCCCGCAGCTTTTTGCTGGAGGTTTGCAGCAGCACCTGCAACACCTGCTGCTCGGAAACCGGTACCGGGCCGAACCGGCTCTGCAGGGGGAGGCGGTACGTGCCTTTGGTGACCTGCTGCACCACGCCTTCCTGGCGCAGCCGGCTCAGGTTCACGGCCACCGTGCCCGGCGCGATGTCCAGGCTGGCAAAGTCCTGGTAGCGCACGAGGGCACCCGGCTCCAGCTGTTGCAAGCGGTTGATGATTTTCTGGCGGGCGGTCGTGGATTTGGTCACTTTTTCCATCTGCATGGGGCTGATAAAGATATACTAATTGTAAAGTTTTTTTACTGCAAAACATTACAAAGCACACGTTGTATTCCGGTGAGTAGCAGACTCAGGTAGTACTACGCAAAAAACCGAAACACCCGCCTGCTACCTTGTTAAAGACAACGGGAGGGTGTTTGCGAAGTGCCACACGGCGTGGAGATGCTAATGGTTGTGAGGGGCGTAGCGGTCCTGTTAAGGCTACCGGAAGCCGCGGGCGCGGAGCAGGTCGCGGTTGGACAGCTTGAGCTTAACATTACGTCCGCCCCCCTTTTCGTACACCTCGATAACCAGGTTTTTCTGGTCAGGAATGGTGAACTTCCTGAACACGAATACCTGCTGGAGCTTGCCGGCGGCTTCAATCTTTTTCAGGTTACCGTTATAGACGTAGGTGGGCGTCAGTTCAATGGCCTGCTCGGCCGTGCGCTTGGCCACCTTCTTATCCTGGATGTAGAACTTGACGAAATCCACGTCATACGTCACATTGGAGCGATTGCGCAGGTGCAGCGGGAAAAACAGGGTTTCCTGCTGGTAGCCCACGCTGCCCGCGCGCACGCTGAGCTGGTCTTTCGTGTCGCTGGCCGCCGAGCCGCCGCGTGCCAGCGCCTGCTTGGAATAGGCATCCAGGTTGCCCTGCGGAATGGGCGTGTTCGACAGGATGGCCTCGCTGCCACTGCTGGCCCGGGCAGTGGCGCTGGTCATCGTGCTCAGGTCCAGGCTCAGCACCTTGGGGTCGTGCTGGTAGTTGACAACGAACATGTACAGCTTGCCACCGGAGGTCAGCACGGTCATGTTGGTTTCGGTCAGGCGGTTGCTGGCCGCTTTCACGCGCACGATGTTGTCGGCACCCGTGGCCTTGGCGGCCAGAATGCCCGAGTTACCCAGATCGACGTAGGTGACCGGGTAGGGAAACACGAGGTGCGTGGTTTTCTGGTCCGAGACGTAGAGGGGAGTACGGGCAGCCTGGCCGGGCCGCGCTGGGCGCGCCCAGGTCCAGCCCCAACTGACGCGGGTTGCGCTGGTAGCCCACCACGAAGGAGTAAAGCTTGCCGCTGGCCGTGAGCACGGTCATGTTGGTTTCGCTGAAGCCGCTGCCAGCCGCCTTAACCCGCACGATGTTTTCCGAGCCCGTGGCCTTGGCCGCAATCAATCCGGAACTGCCCAAATCAACATACGTGACCGGGGACGGGAAAACCAGGTGGGTGGTTTTTTGCTCCGACACGAACAGCGGATACGTCGCGAGCTTCGCCGGCGCCGGCGCTACGGGCCGGGTGCTGGCCAGCGTCGTGGATTGAGCGAGGGTGGGCGCCACGGCCAGGCTGAGGGGCAGGGTGCAGAGGGCAAGGGCGATTCTCATAGTAGCTTATTTATCAATCTTCAACATGACCTGGTAGCCGGCTTTCAGGCGCACTTTGACCAGGCGGATTTTCTTCTGGCCGAGGCCCTTGACGGCAGTAACCGCGACGCCGGCCGCGGCCAGGGTGGGATCGGCGCTCATGGTCATGGCGTCGGCGGCGTTCAGGCCATCGGCGCCGGCCTGCTTGGCCGCGTCCCGGGTGATGGCGCCCGGAATGTGCAGGCCTTCCAGCCCGTCCACGTCGTAGACTTCGAGGGCCACCGGAAAGACCCGGTTACCGGTTTTCAGCGTTTCGATGCTGATGTTCAGCCGCTCCCCGGCCAGGCTGCACTTGCCGTAGATGAAGGTGTTGGCCGATAGGGTGCGACCATTGACCACGGCCGATTCCGTCAGGCGCATTTTCACCAGTGAGCCGCTGACCACTTCCTGCGATTCGTGAATGACGGCCGGCAGGGTGTTGGCATCTTCGGTAGCCGCATGGCCGTCATCCAAACCGGTAAACGAGGCCGTGCGCCGTCTGCCCGCGCCGCCCCCACCCAACCGGGAAACGACGGCATCCTCATCGACCACGTTAGCCCGGGTGCGGGCTTTTTTCCTGGCTTTGGCCACCACCGGCGCGGCCGGGCGGGCTACCCCTCCCCCACCGCTGTTGCTTTGCGCCAGCAGCTGGGCCATCTGCAGCTGAGCATCCTTCTCGGCCAGCTCCCGCTCGTGCTGGCTGCGCATCAGCTCCAGCTGCTCCTGGGGCGTGAGGGCGCCGGGCGCTGCCGTCGGGGCTGCTGCAGTGCCGGGCGCAGTCCCACCGTTCAACTGGGCCTGCTGGGCGGCAATGAGCTGCTGCTGGGCTGCCACCACGGACTTGTCCACCGACCCGTTGGGCCCGGGCTTGCCGTCGGCACCGATGGAGTAGGACAGGCCCGAGCCGGCCGCCGTATCGAGGCGGGCGTCGACCAGGCCCCGGTTGCGCAGGGTATCCACCGGGCTGGCGTAGGCTTCGAGCTTGCTGGCGGTGATGGAGCCTTTTTCGGCCGTGGGCAGGGTGGTGTTAAAGCCGGACGGTACGTTCTGGGCCTCGGCGGGCGCGCCCTGCCCGCCGCCGCCCAGGTAGAACATAACGGCCAGGAAGGGGACGCCCACCACCGGCAGGAAGGTGGCCATCTTGCGGGTGCGCAGAAAGTGCGCGTCATGCGGTTTGGTTTCCATCGGGTAGGGCTTAGCGGGGCTGGGTGCTGAGGTCTTCGTTGCGCAAAACCCGCCAGTTCTCCATCAGGAAGCCGTGCGGGTTGTTCTCCGAGCGCGTCACGTCGCGCAGGGAGCATTCCGAGAGGAAGTTGCGGGTGGTCACCGAAGTGGCCCGGATGACCCGCTGGTGCCCGTAGCACCGCGCCACCAGGGGGCGCGCGTTGGTTATCACCACGCTGTCCACGCTCATTTCCAGGCTGATGTTGGCGGCAATCAGGTCGTTGTAGAAGCCCTTCTCCTTGAAGTTCTCGTACTGCCGCTTCGCGGAGTTATCGGCCAGGTACAGCGCCTTGTTCACGTTGCTGTCAATGGCCTTCTGGTCGGGGTCCAGGGTGAAAAACAGCTCGTGGAAGCGCGTGACGTGGGCGCGGGCCTCCACCGGCCGGTTGGCCCGCGCATCCCGGGCGCCGGCCGTGAGCAGCTGCCCGCCTTCCAGCACGTAGATGCGATTGGCGGCCGCGGTGGTGGTCTGAAACGCGAAGTAGGCAATGGTGCCGGCCAGCACCAGCACCGCCACAATGAAGAGCAAGGCCAGAGTCTTGACCTGCTGGAAGGCGGAATCAATAGTTTTCAGGGATGCGAACATGACTAGGGAGGGCTAGTGAGAGGATAGGGAGCGGGTCACTCAGCTTTTGCGGCTGAATCGTTCGCGCAAGGCCATGCCGGCCCGGTGGCCGAGCTCCTCACTGCGCGACATGTTTTGGGTGGTGGCCCAGCCGGCTGCGCCCTGAGCCACGCCCGCGCTGGTCCGAAGGCCGGCCCCGCTGGCTGCGCCCGCTATGGCGGCGGTGGTGGCCGTGGTGGTAGTGATAAACGAAGTGGCCGCTCCACCCACACCCGAGCCGTCAATCAGCATATCCGCCGCCTTGGGGACGCAGATGTACCCGACGATGGCCAGCACGAGCATACACAGGTAGGCAATGTCAGCCGACTCCACACTTCCGCCGGCGCTGAGCTGGCGGATGTTCTCATTGAGCATTGTTACTTGGACGTGGGCCAGTACCGCCGCATAAATGTTGGCTACCGGCACCCAGAGCGAAATCGTGAGGAAATAGCCGAACCACTTCAGGAGTCCCCCGCCAAAGCCCGGAATGATAGCAATGCCAAAGGCTAGCGGACCGGCGACGCTGAGCAACACCAACAGGAAAGTGGAAATGAGGCTAATGGCTAGCTTGGCGGCCAGTGCCCCCAACTCAAGAATAGATTTAGTCCACTCCCGGAAATTCTGGCCCACGCTGTACTGGACCTGATTGAACGCCAGACTGGCCTTGCGGCCCACGTCCAGCGCCCCAAGCTTGCCCAGCTCCTTTTCGTAGTCTTCGTTGATTTGCATGTCGGCTTTGGCTTTCGCATCGGCGGCCAGACGGTCGCGCTCTGCCGTGAGCCGGTTTACTTCCGCCAATTGCCCCATCCGGATAGCATCGGTGCCATGGGCTACGGACATGGTGATGCCGCGCAATGCACCGCACAGGGGCACGAACAGCAGGATGGCCAGACCGATAGCAAACGGCCGCAGCAGCGGAAACAGGTCGATAGGCTCGGCCCGGGCAATGTTGCCCCACACCTTGCTGCTGATGTATAACAGGGCTCCGATGCCCCCGATGGCCCGTCCCAGGTTGATGAACAGGGAGGTGAACGAGAGCATTTCGGTGTAAATGGCGTCGAGCTTCTGCTCGTACACGGCCATGTTCAAATCAATTGCGGTCGGGTCCATGCGGGCAGTGTTAGAAGCGGAGCGAGAGATTTACTTAGCTACTTGGGCATATTCCCCTTCCCCGGAAATCAGGAGGTGGTTTTTCTCACCCAGGTAGATGATGTCCATAGCTCCGAATCCGGTGTTGACGGTGAGCTTGTGATTGTCCTTGTCATAGGTGAGCGGGTATTCTTTTTTACCTTCCAGCAGCGTCAGATTATCTCCGCGCTCCTGGATAGTCATATGCGGCCGCTCGGGGCTATCTAATGATTGCCATTCACCCAGAAACTGGGCTGTTTCGCTGTTGGAGGAACACGAGGTGAGCAGCACCATTGTCAGGGCGGCAACTGCTGTGAGCAATTGATTTAGCTTGCTTTTCATCGGATCGAAAGTGGAAGTGAAAGGAAAGTGTACCCCCTAGCGGGCAGTCATAAAAGCATTTACCGCTTCCCGGTCCCGCACCTGCTGCGCCTGGTGCTGCGCGATGGCCCGACACTTGTTGCTGAAGTAATTCATCAAATCGTGCTGCTTGCTGATGCGGTCGGCGATGTTGTCGATAAACTCAATGCGCTCCGGGTCGGTCATCTTCGCCTTGTTCGCGCTGAGCACCCCGGCCAGCTCCCCAAGCAGGGCCACGTTTTCCTGCAGGATGGTTTGGTAGACTGTAGAGGCTTCGCTGAGCTGCGCGGGCGTGAGCCGCTGGGCCCGCAGCTCCGGAATGGCACCGGCGAACTGGTTAATCATTTCGCCCTGGTGCGTATAAATCTCCCGTACCCGGCGATAGTTGCGGACCCCAGCGCTGATTTGGAGCAGGCTGCTGTACCATTGGTCGTGCAGCTGCTGGGTCTTGTCGACGATGCCTTTAATCTGGCCGCTCACAGCTTTCATGTCGCCGGCCAGCTTCTTGCCCTGCCCCATCAGGGTAGTAGACACGCCCTGGTGGAAAATCTGCTTGCGTGAGCTTTGCTCGGCTACTGGAGCCGATATAACGGCCTGCGCGCAGGCTGGGCCCGCCAGCAGGGTCAGGACCAGGGTGAGCATTTTGGAAATTGCTTTCATAGAGGAGCAAGTCAGGGGTGAGTCGGCGGTTAGCGGGCGCTCATCAGCGCGTTGAGGGCCTGCGTATCCTGAGCCTTCTGCTCGGCTAAGTGCATCTGCACGTAGTTGCGCTGCGTGTAGTAGTTGATGAGGCTCAACTGGTCGGAAATCTTCGCGTCCAGCTTGTCGATGAAGCGCATCCGTTCGGCATCCGTCATCTTGAGCATGGCCGGGCTGACGATGGTTTGCAGGTCCGAAACGGTGTTGGCGCCCTCCGTCAGCATTTTCGAGTACACGCTGGTCATAGTGGAAAGCTGCTCCGGCTGCACAAAGGGTGACTGCCGCAGGGTTTCAATGGCCGTAGCATAGGTCTGGATGATTTGGCCCTGCTTCTCAAACACGGACTGCACGCGCCGATACGTGCGCACAGTCGTGCTGACCTGCTGCAGGCCGTCGTACCAGGTCTTGGCCAGCTGCAGGTTTTCTCCGAGAATACCTTGGTTAGCTCCTGCTCCTTCACGCCGGCCTTTACCAGTACGTTAGCGGCTTTGGACAGTCCCTTCATGGTATTTTGCAGGCCGGTCTGGACGCCGGACTGTACTTCCAGCACCGGGGCCGTTACCACGAGTTGAGCAGAGGCCTTTGTGGCACCGAAAGAGAGGATGGCTAGGCCCAGGATGGTGACTTTCGCTTTCATCGTTTTTTCCCTTTTGTTGATGGTGAAGCCCCCTACCCTTCGCGCAGCTCGGCCGCGAAGAGCTTGATGGCCGTGGGCATGTCGCCGGTCTGGCGCAGCTTCTCGAACAGCCGCACTTTCTCGGTTTCCTCGGTGGTGTAGGTCACGTATTCTTCCTTCGACACCTCGATGGCGTACACCTTCGACACGACCCCGCCCAGCGAGATGAACACCTCGGTGTAGCGGCCGCGCGCGGGCTGGTTGTCGCGGTTGATGCTCAGCACCAGGTCTTTTTCCTTGGGCGTGAGCGAGAGCAGCCTGAATCTCCTCGAAGCGGTTGATGAACTTGCGCTGGTCGAGCAGAATCTTGCAGTCCGAGTTGTTGATGATGGCGTCCTTGACAATCTCGTTGCCGATGATGTCGTCGATTTCCTGCGTGACCACGATGGCCTCGCCGAAGAACTTGCGCACCGTCTTAAAGAGGTACTTGATGTAGGCGGCCATGCCGGGCGTGGTTAGCGCCTTCCAGGCCTCCTCAATCAGAATCATCTTCCGTACCCCCTTGAGCTTGCGCATCTTGGAGATGAAGGTTTCCATGATAATGAGCGTGACCACCGGAAACAGGATGGGGTGGTCCTTGATGTTATCGAGCTCGAAGACGATGAACGGGGCCTGCACCAGGTCCAGCTCCTTATCGGAGTTGAGCAGGTAATCGTACTCGCCGCCCCGGTAGTAGGGCCCGAGCACGTAGAGGAAGTTGTCGATGTCGAAGTCCTTCTCGCGCACCTTCTCCTCCTCCAGCACCCTGCGGTAGGTGCCCTTCACAAACTCGTAGAACGTGTTGAAGCTGGGCTGAATAGCCGGGTTGGCTTCAAGCATCACGTAATACAGGCTCACGGCCGTGGAGAGCGACACGTACTCGGACTGACTGACCGCTTCGTCGTCTTTCTTCCAGAGCGCCTGCAGCAGCGTTTTGATGCTTTCCTTCTTCTCCACGTCGAGCTTGCCCGAAATCAGGAAGGGGTTGAAGGCAATGGGGGCATCCTCCTCGTAGGTGAAGTACACCCCGCCCAGCTCGCAGAGGCCTTTGTAGGAGTTGCCGGTATCCACCAGCAGCACGTGGGCGCCCTGCTCGTAGTACTGGCGCACCATGTGGTTGGTGAAAAACGACTTGCCCGAGCCCGAGGGACCCAGCACAAACTTGTTGCGGTTGAAGATGACCTGCCGCTTCATCGGCTCGTCGGAGATGTCCACCAGCGGGCTTGCCGGTGAGGCGGTCGGAGAGCTTGATGCCCTTGGTGGCGCCGGTGGAGCGGTAGTTGGTTTCCGAAGCCCAGAAGCAGACGGCTTGCTCAATGAAAGTGTAGAAGGTTTCCTCCGCGGGAAAGTCGCCGGCATTGCCCGGAATGCCGCCCCAGTAGAGCGCGGCAATGTCCACGGTGTTCTGCCGGGGCTTGCAGTTCATCTGGTTGAAGGCAGCATTGACCAGCTTGCGCACCTCCGTCAGTTCCTCCTCGCTCCTACCCCAGGTCAGCACGTTGCAATGCACCCGCACCGGGCGGCGCTTGTGGGTTAGTAGCTCGTTGAGAAAGGCGTGGTAGTACTCCACGTTGATGGCGTTCTGCCGGGAGTAGAGCGAGAGGGAGGTGAGCCGGTCCTTCTTCTGCTCGAAGGTTTTCACCGTTTTCTGGGTGTTATCCAGAAACACGTACTGGTTCAGGATGTGACTGGTACCCAGCAGCAGCCCCAGCGGTGCGGCAAACGAGATGGGAAAATCCGAGTACTCGGTGCTGTAGGCCTCGTAGCGGATGTCGGTTTCCACCGCGGTGGGCAGGTCATCGAGGTTGGCCACCGAGAACATCTGGCAGAACTCCTGCCCTACCTTCAGCCCATTGGTCAAATCCAGGTCCACCTGCAGGGCCTGGTCGGAGAGGTCCAGCGAGAGGTACTTTTCCAGCAGCCCGGCCTTTTCCTGGGTGCCGGCCAGCTCATCGGAGGTAAGCCGGTGCGAGCGGATAAAGGGGGCGTTGGTAGGCCCCACCTTCCAGCGTGCGCACGAACTGGCCCACGCTGTCCAGGAAGCTTTCCAGCACCTTCGTGTCGAGCATGTCCTTGGGCACGATGTGGCGGCGGGCCAGCAGCCCCGAGGTGCTGCCCCAGTTGGGCCGCTCCGACGAGGTTTTGGTGATGTAGAGGTAGCAGAAGTGGTTCAGGAACGGACGCTCGTTGAAGTGCCGCTCGTAGGCAGCGGAAAGCAGCGTGCGCTCGGCCTCGAAGCCCGGGGCGTACTTGTCTTCCACGTACCAGTCCTGCTTGTGCACCACGCAGTGGTCGGGCAGCAGGCGCACAGCCTTCACAAAAGCCGCCTGCAGCTGGGCGTAGTCCTCGCGCGAGAGGGTGAAGATTTCCGGCAGCTCCAGGCGGAACGCCACCGTCACGTCCGCGTTTTTCGAGACGAGGCAGTCCTTTTCCACCTTGTAGATGGGCTGCTTGGATTCCAGGAAACGGAGGGCAGAACCTTATTGCTCATGGGCAGGGGAAAAGCACTCGCACCGGCCGCTACGCGCGGCCGGGCGGGTCCTGGTTGAGGCGTTGGAAAAGGCGGCTGTGCCGGTTGGTGATGTAGCGGGGCGCGGCGCGGCGGGCGGCAGCTTTCATCAGCCCATGCTCGCCGAAGCGGCGGTTTAGGGCGAAAACCCCGGCCCACATGCCGCCCCCGGCCAAAAAGGTGAGCAGCACGGTGGGTACCAGCGGCACGCCCGCCAGGTAGCAGGTCACGAACAGGGCAAACACCAGCCCGGTGCCGGCCACCAAAAGTAGATGTTGCTGCCCACCAGCCCCTTGAATTCGACGGGTTTGTTGATGCCCCGGTTCAGGTCGTAGACGGGCATGTCCTAGGGGCTTACAGGAAGAAGGAGCGCACCACCGTGGCCACGATGACCAAGAAAATCATCGAGCCAAACCACGACACGGCCGTTTTCTGGGTGTCCTGGTCGCCGGAGTTCCATTTGCTGTACACCTTGATGGCGCCGACCAGGCCCAGCACCGCCCCAATGGCGTACATGAGCTTGGTGAGCGGGTCGAAGTAACTGGTGACCTGGGTAGTAGCATCCTGGATACCGGCCGTGCCGTTGCCGCCCCCGGTCTGGGCATAGAGCAGGTGCGAGCTAAGGAGCAGGGCCAGGATGGCCAGCGAGGTACTAAAACGCTTCTGGTTCATACGAAGGGGAAAGAATGAGACGTAAGGGATGGGCGGGCCGGGCACTACACCAATGATTTATTCTTTTTCGAGGTCTGATTTTTCAGGTATTCCATTCGCTTCCTCTCCTACCCGACAGACTATCAAAACATCCTTTAAATCCATATCAAGAACATTTTTCCTTCAACCCAGGCACGTTTTGCGCGCTTCCCGGGGAAAATACGTAATCCGTAAAAGTCTGATTAGTCGAAATGCTGGCATCCTGAAAACGCGGCGGACCTGGCATGTTTGAGGCGTTGGACGAGGAAACGTCCGATTCACGTTTTAACCCTGTAGCGTTTACCATCATGAACACCACCAAACCGTCCAACGCCTTCATTGCCGCTTCCTGGTTTGCTTTGCTGGCCGGAATGGCTGCCTTCGTCATCGGCCTCTGGAACGCGCAGATGGCGCTCAACGAGAAGGGCTACTACTTCACGGTGCTGATGTACGGGCTGTTTTCGGGAATCTCCCTCCAGAAGTCGGTGCGCGACCAGCTGGAGGGCATTCCCGTAACGGGCATCTACTATGGGCTAAGCTGGTTTTCCACCATTTTGGCCATCGGTCTGCTGACGGTGGGCCTCTGGAACGCCACGCTGCTGTTGAGCGAAAAGGGCTTCTACGCCATGGCCTTCCTGCTGAGTCTGTTCGGGGCCATTGCCGTGCAGAAAAACACCCGCGACGCCAAGGCGGCTCCTGCATCGGAACCGGAAACAACGTTTCATAACTAGCAGCCGGCAGTAGCGCGAACTTTGTAGTTCGCGTCCCCGCGCCGTTCGATTTGCGTCCTCACGCCGCTCGAACGATTCCGCTGGCGCGGAGACGCGAACTACAAAGTTCGCGCTACTTTTAGCCATGAGCCTGACCCCGAAACAACAGATGCTGGCCGGCGAGCCGTACCTCGCCAACGACCCCGAGCTGGTAGCCGAGCGCCGGCGCACCAAGCAGCTCTGCCACCGCTACAACCAGGAGCCCGTGGACCTCAACCGGCCGGTGCTGGCCGAGCTGCTGGGCCGGGAAACCGACGCCCACATCGAAGCCCCGTTCCGCTGCGACTACGGCTACAACATCCAATTGGGCCGGAATTTCTACGCCAACTATAACCTCACAGTGCTCGACTGCGCCCCGGTCACTATCGGCGACAACGTGTTTGTGGCGCCCAACGTGGTGCTGAGCACGGCCGGGCATCCGGTGGAAGTGGAGCCGCGCATTGCCGGCTGGGAGTTTGCCCGCCCTATCACCATCGGGGACAACGTGTGGCTGGGCGCGGGCGTGCTGGTGCTGCCGGGCGTGACGATTGGCGCGGGCACAACCATCGGGGCCGGCAGCGTGGTCACGCGCGACATTCCGGCCGGCGTGGTGGCCGTGGGCAACCCTGCCGGGTAATTCGGACGCTATGAACGGGGCTTCAACTGCTGCCAGCCGGTCGTTTCCGGAAGCACTGTCGGCGCTGTACGCCATATTTTCTCATCCGCGGCTGTCACAGCTGCCAGAAGCTTGCCCCTGCTGCATCACGGCCGCCGAAAACATAGTTTTATGTACGGTGCCCCTGGCCGACCTGTCGGAAGCGCAACTTCAGCGCTATGCGTTCAAGGCTATGACAACTTGGGGAAACACTACCGATTTCCGCTACTTTCTTCCTCGCCTCCTGGAACTATCGTTGCGGCCGGATGCGGACATTGAGAAAGAGACTGTGTTTTGTAAGCTGGAGCTTGCCGGTTGGACTTCCTGGCCGGCAGCGGAACAGGCCGCCATCCGGGAAGCACTGTTGACCTGGTGGGCCCATCACATCCAGCATGAGTGCTTTTTTGAGGAGGAAGTATTGGCCTGGCTGATACGGCTGCTCAGATCCATCAGCCCACTGCTGCTGGCTTGGGCACCCGCCGCATCGGGCTGGGCCTTCGAAAATCTGGTGCGCATGGTATCGAATCTTGACTCGTTGGAGCAGCATATCCGTACACTTACTCCAACCGATGCGACTCACCAGAATGCCCTGTTACGGCAGTGGCTAAAGCAGCAACTCCCGATTCTGGAGGCGGGATTTTTCCAGGAAGAAACTCGCAATAAGGAATTTGCTCAGGCAATTTCTCTGGCTCACACCCTGGTTGCGGCCCTTCCTGCCCCCGGAACACCGCTGTAACTGCCCGACAAATCCGCTTCTCCTGTATCTTGCGGGCCGCTGGCCGCTTCGGCGCCGGCGACCCGCCCCGTTTGGCCCCCTCGCCCGACGACTATCAACCACCGAAACGCATCCCACCCATGACCCTCCGTACCGACTGGACCCTCGACGAAGTACAAGCCATCTATAACCAGCCCGTGATGGAACTGGTCACCCAGGCCGCCGCCATCCACGCCCAGACCCAGGCTACCGGCGAAGTGCAGGTGTGCACCCTGCTGAGCGTGAAAACCGGCGGCTGCCCCGAAGACTGCGCTTACTGCCCCCAGGCCGCCCGCTACCACACCGGCGTGCAGGCCCACAAGCTACTGCCCGACGCCGAAGTGCTGGCCTCGGCCCAGCGCGCCAAAGACTCCGGCTCTACCCGCTTCTGCATGGGGGCCGCCTGGCGCGAAATCCGCGACAATAAGGACTTTGACCGGGTGCTGGGCATGGTGGAGCAGGTGAACGGTATGGGCCTGGAAGTGTGCTGCACCTTGGGCATGCTGAACGAGTACCAGGCCGAGCGCCTCAAGCAGGCCGGCCTCTACGCCTACAACCACAACCTCGACACCAGCCGCGAGAAGTACGACGACATCATCACGACCCGTACCTACGACGACCGGCTGAACACGCTGGAGCACGTGCGCAAGGCCGGTATTTCGGTGTGCTCGGGCGGCATCATCGGCCTGGGCGAAACCGATGAGGACCGCATTGCCATGCTGCACACGCTGGCTACCCTGCCCGCCCACCCCGAGAGCGTACCCGTAAACGCCCTCGTGCCCGTGGAAGGTACGCCCCTGGCTGCCCAGCCCCGCGTGAGCGTGTGGGAAATGCTGCGCATGATTGCCACGGCCCGCATCCTGATGCCCCACACCATGGTGCGCCTCTCGGCCGGCCGCCAGGAAATGCCCGTAACGGAGCAGGCGTTGTGCTTCCTGGCCGGAGCCAACTCCATCTTCTCGGGCGAGAAGCTGCTGACCACGCCCAACCCCGACTTCGACGCCGACAAGCAGATGTTCGCCCTGCTCGGCCTCAAGCCCCGCAAGTCGTTCAAGGACGTGCCCGAGGGTGCCACGGTGCTCGGCCGCGGCAGTGGAGGCGTAGAGTTCATCACCAAACCCATTTTATAGCTTTCCCGCATGGATATTGCCTTCGACCTTAACCTGGACCACGCCTTCGCCGAAACCTTCCGCCAACAGCACGAGTCCCGCGAGGCGCACGAGCTGATTCTGGAACTGGAAGACAAAATCGGGGCTGCCCTGAGCCTCATCATGCAGCGGCACGGCGTGCTGCCGGGCGTTGGCGACCGGGTGGAAGTGGATTCGGAGTGGATGGTTATCAACGCCCGCACTTTCGGGCAGAACGGCAGCGTCTGGCTCTCAGTGAAGCGCTTCGAGGTGTAGCCCGGCATACGCCCTGACGTCTGCATGACTGCGGCGTATGCTAACCTCATGTTTATTGCTACAACGCTCCTTCGGCCACGCTTTTTGCTCCGAAGGAGCGTTTTTTATAGCTGACCTACTTTCTGCCCGTGAGCAAGACACTCTTTTGGCTGTTGCTGACACTACCGTTTTTCAGTCGGGCTCAACGCCGCAGTACCGAGCCACTCCAGCCGCTTGATTCTGCTTATGCAGTGCATGGAATTATGTTTGGTTCAGCCGAAGCAACGATACCTTACCTGAAGCCCCACTTTTCGGGCACCGGCAAGCGCTGGAAAACCAGCCGGGTGTATGGTCTGCTTCCCCAAGTTGATACCATGACTTTAGCGGGCCAGCCGGTGCAGCCGGAGTTCTGGTTTCGGGGCGGGCAGTTTATCGGCGTCACCTATCAACTCAAAAAGGAGAAGAAAACCCGCTTTGTCCTGCAGCAGCTCACCCGCCGTTACGGGCCGCCCCAGGCGGGCAATGTGGCGGGTATGTGGTACTGGCTGGGGCAGCGCACGTATATCCTGTACGAAGATGCGTTGCCCGATGTGTCCCTGCACGTAGCCAGCCTGAGGATGCTCAATGAGCAGGTAATTGAAACGGCCGTACGGCAGGAAGCGCGGCAGCGGCTGGGGTGGCAGCCCGATTCTCTGGGGTTGTCGCGCCAGTTCCCGCTGCCCGGCGAGAAAAAGAAGCAATAATGGTTTCCCCTCTTCACAACCGGCTGGCCGCCGAGCTGGCTAAGCGCGAAGCAGCCGGCACCCGCCGCCGCCTGCCTACACCCCCCACCGCAGGTTTGGTCGATTTCAGCTCCAACGATTATCTGGGCCTGAGCCGGCACCCGCAGGTACGGGCGGCCGTGCAGGAGGCGGCCCAACTGCCCGCTGGCAGTACCGGCTCGCGCCTGCTTACCGGTAATTCCGCCGCCGCCGAGGCGCTGGAAACTACGCTGGCGCAGTTTCACGGGGCCCAGGCGGCGCTGTTGTTTAACTCCGGTTACGCCGCCAATATGGGATTCTTCGCGGCCGTGCCTAAGCGCGGCGATACAATTCTCTATGATGACGCTTCCCACGCCTCCGTAAAGGATGGTATCCGGGGCTCCTTTGCCACCGCCTGGAGCTTCCGGCATAATGAGGTGGCCGACCTGCGCCGCAAGCTGGCCCGCGCCACCGGCAGCGTATTCGTGGCCGTGGAGGCGTTGTACTCGATGGACGGCGACGTGGCCCCGCTGCCCGAGCTGGCCGCCCTGTGCCGGGAGCAGGCCCTGTACCTGGTGGTGGATGAGGCCCACACCAACGGCCTTTACGGCCCCGGGGCGAAGGGCTGGTTACGGAGCTGGGCCTCGAAGACGCCGTGTTTGCCCGCATCCTCACCTTCGGCAAGGCCCTGGGCAACCAGGGCGCGGCGGTGGCCGGCCCGGCCGTGCTGCGCGACTACCTGCTGAGCTTCAGCCGGCCCTTCATCTATACCACCGCTTTGCCCCCGCTCACGGTAGCCGCCCTCACCGCCGCCTACGCCCTGCTGCCCGACCTCGGCCCGGAGCGCGCCCGGCTGTTTGCCCTCTCCGACTACCTGAAAGCCCGCCTGAACGCGGTGCCCGGCCTGCACGTGCCGGCCGAAAGCCACGTCATTCACCCCGTGTTCTTCAGCAGCAACCCCGGCCCCGCCCACGTCCGCACCGTGGCCGCTGCTGCTCGGGCCGCTGGTTTCGACGTGCGCGCCATCGTATCACCGACGGTGCCGGCAGGGACGGAGCGGTTACGGCTCATTGTGCATTCGGATAATTCGGAAGCGGATATTGACGGGCTGGCCGCTGTGCTGGCCAGCGAAGTAGCGTAGAAATGCATATTGACTTCTCGTCAATGATGTAGCGCGAACTTCGCGCCGCCGCGCCGTTCGGGCGGTTTTCTACCTGGGGCGCGAAGTTCGCGCTACATTCCGCTCCGCAACTTCAGTCACGGCTGTGCCGACAACAACCGCTCCATAGTCCAGGGGTTAAATCCTGAGCTAATGAACTAAGCGAAAAATATATCCTAGCGACTCGTCCCTAATCATTTAACACCCCGTTCATCACCAACTCAAACCGCTTATGAACGACCAGGAAGTAGGTGAATACTGGAACCGCAACGCCCCGGCCTGGACCACCCTGGTCCGCGCCGGCTACGACGTGTACCGCAACCTGCTGAACACGCCCGCCTTCTTCGCCTGGCTGCCCCCGGTGGCCGGCCGCACGGGCCTGGATATCGGGTGCGGCGAGGGGTACAACACGCGCCTGCTGGCCCGGCAGGGAGCCCACGTTACGGCCCTTGATATTGCGCCCGCCTTCGTAGAGGCAGCGCAGCAGACCGAGGCTGCCGAGCCGCTGGGCATCCGGTACCTGGTGGGCAGCGCCGCCGCGTTGCCGTTTGCGGCCGAGACGTTTGATTTCGCCACCTCCTTCATGTGTTTGATGGACGTGCCCGACCCAGCATTGGCTTTGCGCGAGGCCTTCCGGGTGCTGCGGCCGGGCGGGTTTCTGCAGTTTTCCATCAGTCACCCCTGCTTCACCACGCCCCACCGCCGCAACCTGCGCGATGCCCAGGGCCAGCCCTACGCCGTGGAGGTGGGCGGCTACTTCGACTACCAGCACGGCCAGCCCGAGGAGTGGATGTTTCATGCCGCCCCGGCCCAGGAGCAGGCGCGCCACGCGCCGTTCCGGGTGCCGGTATTCAACCTCACCCTAAGCCAGTGGGTGGCGGCCGTGGTTTCGGCGGGCTTCGTGCTGGAAGGCCTGCAGGAGCCCTGCCCCACCGACGAGCAGCTGGCGGCCCACCCGTTTTTGCGCAAGGCCCGGGTGGTGCCGTACTTCCTGCACCTGCGCTGCCGCAGACCCGTATTTTAAATTTCAGCTGTCATTCCGAGCACAGCGAGGAATCGGGGTTAGCCATCCAGCGGTCCAGCTCAGATTCCGCGCTTCGCTCGGAATGACAATTTGCTCTGAACCCATTTAATTCCTTTCCTTGGAACGACTCTTCATTACCGGCATTGGCACCGACGTGGGCAAGACCTTCGTCTCGGCCATTCTCACCGAAGCCCTGCAAGCCGATTACTGGAAGCCCGTGCAGGCCGGCCTCACCCCCACCACCGACGCGGCCACCGTGCGCGAGCTGGTGCAGAACCCCGTCAGCCACTTCTGGCCCGAGCGGCACCGGCTGCAGCTGCCGGCCTCGCCCCACGCCGCCGCCGCCGCCGAAGGCATTACCCTGCACCCTGAGGATTTTCAGCTTCCCGCCACCGACAACCACCTGCTGGTAGAAGGCGCGGGCGGCCTGCTGGTGCCCCTGGCCCCCGGCTTCCTCCTAGCCGACCTGGCCCAGCAGCTGGCCCTCGATGTGGTGGTGGTGTCGCGCAACTACCTCGGCAGCATCAACCACACCCTGCTCACGCTGGAAGCCCTGCAGACCCGCGGCCTGCGCGTGCGGGGCCTCGTGTTCAACGGGGAGCCCACGCCCGCCACCGAGGAGTTCATTACCGCGCACACCGGCGTGCCCGTTATGCCCCGCGTGCTGCAGGAGCCGGAAGTAATCCCCGCCGTGGTGAGCCGCTACACCGCCGAGTTCCGGGCGTGGTTTGGGTTGTAAATCGTTCTACCGGGCGCCTCCCCCAGCCCCCTCTCCGGAAGAGAGGGCGAGCCTAACGTCGGTGCTGTAATTGTTGCGCCCTTTCTTCCAGAACAAATTTAACGCCCGCAGCAGAACCGGTGCCCCCTCTCTTCCGGAGAGGGGGTCAGGGGGTGAGGCTCCCGCCAGCACAATACGTAGCCCAAACCACCGCCAGCGCGGGCGGTTGTAGCTTTGCAGCGGCCGGTACCTCCGGCCCCACCCGCAATGCCTCAACCTACTTCCCTTGCCCTCCGCGACGCCGCCGTGCTGTGGCACCCTTACACCCAGATGCAAACCGCCCCGCTGCCCATCCCCGTGGTGCGGGGCGAAGGCAGCTGGCTCATTGCCGAAGACGGCACCCGCTACCTCGACGCTATTTCCTCGTGGTGGGTGAATTTGCGGCCACAGTCACCCCGCCATTGCCGAGCGCGTGAGCGAGCAGCTGCGCACCCTGGAGCACGTGCTGTTTGCCGGCTTCACCCACCCCACGGCCGTGGAGCTGGCCGAGCAGCTGCTGGCGTTGCTGCCCGCCAACCAGGCCCGCGTGTTCTACTCCGACAACGGCTCGACGGCCGTGGAAGTGGCCCTGAAAATGGTGCTGCAATACTTCCACAACCAGGGCCAGCCCGCGCGCCGCACCTTTCTCTGCTTCCGTAATTCCTACCACGGCGACACCTTCGGGGCCATGGCCGTAAGTGCCCGCGGGGCCTTCACCGAGCCCTTCTGGCCGCTGCTGTTCGACGTGGAATTCCTCGACGTGCCAGTGCCGGGCCACGAGGCCGCCACGCTAACCCAGCTCGATGCCCTGCTGCTCCGCCCCGATGTGGCCGGCTTCATCTTCGAGCCGCTGGTGCTGGGCACGGCGGGCATGGTGATGTACGAGCCCGAAGTGCTGAGCGAAATGCTGCGCCGCTGCCACCAGGCTGGGGTGCTGTGCATCTCGGATGAAGTGATGACCGGCTTCGGCCGCACCGGGCCGCTGTTTGCCTCCGAGCTGCTGACAGAACAACCCGACATCATGTGCTTTTCCAAGGGCCTCACCGGCGGCACCCTGGCCATGGGCCTGACCACCTGCGCCGCGCCGGTGTACGAGGCGTTTCTGAGCCACGACAAGATGCGGGCCCTGTTCCACGGCCACTCCTACACGGCCAACCCCGTGGCCTGCGCCGCCGCCCTGGCGAGTCTGGAGCTGACGCGGGCTGACGAGTGCACCCACCAGCGCCAGCGCATCGAGGCCGCCCACGCCGCGTTCCGCCAGGAAATTGAGGGCCAGTCGGGCGTGCGGGCGGTGCGGCACCGGGGCACCATCCTGGCTGTGGAGTACGACCCCGGCGAGGGCACCAGCTACTTCAGCCGTCTCCGCGACGCCTTCTACCAGCTCGCCCTCGACCACCGCGTGGTGCTGCGCCCCCTGGGTAACGTGGTGTACCTGCTGCCGCCCTACTGCACCACCGACGAGGAGCTGGGCCTGCTCTACGACGTGCTGCGCCGCATGCGCGAGCTGGTACTCGACTTCACTCCCGCCCCCAACCTGCCCGAAATCCTGCATGACTAACTCCCGCACCGGGGCCGAGGCCGTTACTGTTATCCGGGGCCGGGGCCGGGTATCGGCGCTAGGCCTGGCGCTGCCGACGGCTAGCGAGGCCCCCGCTTCCTCCTTCATCACCCATGCCACCGGCGTACCCGTAGCCGCCCTGCCCGCCCCCGCTGAAGCGGCCGTAGCCGAGCTGCGCCGCCACCCCAGCTACCGCCAGCTCGACCGCACCGTACTGCTGGCCCTGCTGGCCGCCCGCCAGGCCACCGCCCAGGCCGGATGGAAAAATGATGAAATGGTGAGTGGTGAGTTGGTGAGTGATGTTCAAGAATATCACCTTCTCAACTCACCAACTCACCATTTCACCATTTCACCGCTGGCCGTTAGCATCGGCAGCAGCCGGGGCGCTACGGGGCGGCTGGAGGAGTTTCACGCCGGGTTTCTGGCTGAAGGCAGCGTGCCGGTGGCGGCTTCACCGCTGACCACGCTGGGCAACGTGGCCAGCTGGGTGGCCTACGACGCCGGCCAGCACGGCGGGGCGGCTCTGAGCCACTCCAGCACCTGCAGCAGCGCGTTTCAGGCCCTGGGCAACGCCCGGGCTTGGCTGAAAGCCGGCATGGCCACCCGGTTTCTGGCCGGCGGCACCGAGGCTCCGCTCACCGATTTCACCCTGGCCCAGATGCGCGCCATTGGCATTTACTCTCCCCTGGCTGCCGCCGACTGGCCCTGCCGGCCGGGCGCGGGCCGGCCTTCCACGTTTGTGCTGGGCGAAGGCGCGGCCGTGTTTGCTTTGGAGCAGCTTTCCGCCGCCCAGGTTGCGGCCGAGACCGGGCCGCTGCTGGTGCTGGCCGGGGTGGGCTTCGGGTTCGAGGCCATCGGCAGCAAAACCGGCCTCTCGCCCGAGGGCCAGCACTTCCAGCAGGCCATGCGCGAAGCCCTGGCCCAGGCCAGCCTCTCCCCCGCTGACATCGACGCGGTGGTGCTGCACAGCCCCGGTACCCCGGCCGGCGACGCGGCCGAGCGGGCCGCCCTGCGCGCCGTGTTCGGGCCCACGCTGCCGGCGCTCCTGTCCAACAAATGGCTCGTGGGCCACACCCTGGGAGCCTCCGCTGCGCTCAGCCTCGATTTCGCCTGCCACGTGCTGGAAACCCAGCAATGGTCTTCGGTTCCATTTGTTACTGATCTGGCTTCTTATGGTAATAAACCTATCCGGCGGATTCTGGTGAATGCGGCGGGTTTTGGCGGCAACGCGGCCAGCGCCGTGGTGGAGCTGCGGTAACGTCATTGCGAGGCGCAGCCGAAGCAATCCTTCCTTTTCAAGGCGCGAATCCCTGATAAATGCAACGCCCTGGTGGCGGGCGTTCGAAATAGGTCTGGGCTTTGTGCTATAAACAAGGAAGGATTGCTTCGGCTGCGCCTCGCAATGACACCGCCTTCCCGCAACGCTGGCGGAAATCCTGCGTCTATAGCCTTCCCAACCACAACCAACCTATGCGTCGTTTTTCCCCGCTGCTGCTGGCCCTCGGTATGTCCGCGCCGGCTTTTGCCCAAACCAAGCCCGCTACCACCCCCGATCCGCTCATCACCCGCATGGTGCAGGAGGTGTCGGAAAAGAACCTGCGCGAGGACATTGACAAGCTCGTGAGCTTCGGCACCCGCCACACCCTCAGCGACACCAAAAGCAAGAAGCGCGGCATCGGGGCAGCCCGCAACTGGGTGGAAGGCGAGTTTCGCAAGTACAGCAAGGCCAGCGGCGGCCGGCTGAAAGTGGAGCAGGACACGTTCACCATCAAGCCCGACGGCCGCCGCATCGACCGGCCCGTACTGATGGCCAACGTAATGGCCACCCTGCCCGGCACCGACCCTACCGACAAGCGCGTATTCATCGTGAGCGGCCACATTGATTCGCGGGTGACCGACGTGATGAACGCCACCGCCGACGCCCCCGGGGCCAACGACGACGGCTCGGGCACGGTAGCCGTGATGGAGCTGGCCCGCGTGATGTCGCAGCAGCAGTTTCCGGCCACCATCATCTTCGTGGCGGTGCAGGGCGAGGAACAGGGCCTCTACGGCTCCACCCACCTGGCCAAGCGGGCCAAGAAAGAAGGCTGGCAGCTGGTAGCCATGCTCAACAACGACATCATGGGCAGCTCCACGGGCCACGACCCGGAAATCAAGGACGACAAGCGCCTGCGCGTGTTCAGCGAGGGCGTGCCCGCCACCGAAACCGCCGACGAAGCCCGGGTGCGCCGCACGTTGTCGTCGGAAAACGACTCGCCCAGCCGCAACCTGGCCCGCTACACCCGCGTGGCCTGCCAGCAGTACGTACCCGGTCACGAGGTGGTGCTGGAGTACCGCCCCGACCGGTTCCTGCGCGGCGGCGACCACACGCCCTTCAACCAGCAGGGCTTCACGGCAGTGCGCTTTTCGGAGATGAACGAGGACTTCCGCCACCAGCACCAGGACCTGCGCACCGACAACGGCACCGAGTACGGCGACTACGCTAAATTCATGGACTTCGCCTACCTGCGCAAAAACACCGGCGTGAACCTGGCTACCCTGGCTGCCCTAGCCCTGGCCCCCGCCGCCCCCGAAAACGTGGGTGTGCTCACGGCCGAGCTCACCAACCGCACCCAGCTGAAGTGGGAAGCCCCCAAAACCGGCGAGCGGCCGGCCGGCTACTACGTGCTCATGCGCGAAACCAGCGCCCCGGAGTGGCAGCAGAAGTTCTTCGTAACCGACCTCAAAGCCGACCTGCCCCACAGCAAGGACAACTACATCTTCGGGGTAGTTTCGGTGGACGCCGAGGGCCACGAGAGCCTGCCGGTGATTCCGAAACCAGTGCGGTAATACTCCTGGGATACCAGGTAATCGAAAGCCCGCTGTGCGTTGCATGGTGGGCTTTTACGTGTACTTTGCAACTGTATGTGGCGTAATTCAGCGTATCCTTTCTATTGTCTTTTCCTCTTATTTCACCTTCTGAACCATCGCCCAGCACGTGGCCAGTGTATGGAATCACCTTGGATAACTGTGTGGCCCGATGAGCGGGTGGCTACTATCCAGCCCCGGCAGGTTTTCTTACTATCCCCGGGAAGTTTAAGCCATACCCGATACAATTTTCGAAAGCTAGGCCAGCAGATTTCGCTTTACCTGCGGTCAGCCCACGACTCGGTTCCGCTACGGATATTGGAGCGGCCTAATAACCTCTACGGCACCGACCCACAACTCCTGCTACAGCCTGTTCGGCCACTTTTGTCGGATACAGTGTACGCTCTGCGCTACGCCCCCGATAGTTTGCAGTACGACTTGTTTCGAATGCAACGGGCCCGCCCCGGGAGCAAGCAACTGGTATCCGTGTACCGCTGGCGTGTGGCTGCCAAGCCTGATACTGAAGCTCCGCACTGGACGGCTACACCTGCCGTGGTCCACCAGGAATACTCCGAAAACAGTGAAGGAATCAACAATTACGTATCCTTCTCCAGCCCATTAGAGGATGCCTCGCCGGTGCTGGTGCGGGCCATTATACAGTCGGCGCGGCTGACGGCTCCGGTGGTGAGCTACCTTATTCCCTGGCAGGATCAACTGGATATTGGCTGGTTTACCTGCGGCGGCGACTTCCGGTTTGCCTTTGGGGAAGAATGCACCGTACTGTTTGAAGCCATAGATGCCGCCGGCAACCGCAGCCGGCCAACGGGCCGCCCAGTGCCCTTCCAGGCTCCGCCGCGCCCGGCATCTTACCGATAAACTCCGCCCGCTATGCAGCCCTTACCCGACCATCTGCTAGACCGCCTGGCGCAGCAACAGCTGCCGTGGGGATGGGCCTGGGCGTGGTTTGCCACACTGCCCGCGGCGGCGCAGCTGCCCTGGCTGGCGGAGTTAGTGAGCTACATTCAGCAGACACACCCCACTCCGGCACTGGTGCAGCAGGCTGTGGCCGAAGCCCCCGTGAAGCCAACTTCCACCCGCTGGTGCTGCTGCGAGTGTACCCGCTCCCGCAGGCTCTCACCCGCATTCAGCAGCTACCGGCTACCGAATACCCCAACGCATTCCGGGCGCTGCTGAGCGTGTTCCGCGTGGCCGACGACCACCGCCGCCGCACCCAGTGCCAGCACGGCTGCTCCCACGACTGGCATAACCTGCCGCCCCTACCCCCTACCATTCCGACCGCCTGACCCTACCAAAATGGTAAGACATCCGGCCCCGAAGGCATCGGCCTCGAACCGAAAACCGCCCGCAAAGGGCCGCAGAGGCCCTTTATCGAACTGGCTTACCCGCCTGGCACGGCCTGTGTACCGGTAACGGCAACTGTTTCACTTGTTGCGGCCGGAGGCCACTGTTACCATGACGACGCTGGTTGTATTACTGGGTTTGGGATTGATTCTGCTGTGTATGGGCCTGTGCGTGGCCCAGGAATACGAGCGGGCCCTTGTGTTTCGGCTGGGGCGCTACGCCGGGCGGCGCGGGCCGGGGCTGTACTGGATTATCCCCTTCATTGAGCGCCGCACCACCGTAGATATCCGCACCAAAACCGTGGATCTGGAGCAGCAGGAAACCATTACCAAGGACTCGGTAACTATTAAGGTAAATGCCGTACTCTGGTTTCGGGTGGTGAACCCTGAGGACGCCATTATCAAAGTGGCCAACTTCAACCAGGCCGTGTACCAGCTCTCCGTTACGGCCCTGCGCAATATCATCGGCCAGCACCAGCTGGATGAGGTGCTGAAGGAGCGCCAGCAAATCAACGCCACCCTGCAGCAGCTGGTAGATGCCGCTACCGAAACCTGGGGCGTGAAAATTGAGATGGTGGAAATCAAGGACGTGGAAATCCCGGAATCCATGCAGCGCGCCATGGCCCGGGAGGCCGAGGCCATCCGCGAGAAGCGGGCCCGCATCATCAAAGCCGAAGCCGAGCTGGAAGCCTCCAAAAAGCTCACTCAGGGGCCCGCCAGATGGAAGAAAGCCCCATGGCCCTGGAGCTGCGCCGCATGCAGATGCTCTCCGAAATCGGCATCGACAACAACACGACTACCGTGGTGCTCATCCCCTCTGAGTTCACCAATCTGGCCCGCGGCTTCGCCAGGGGCAGTCGGCCACTGCGGTATCGTAAGCGGCGGCGAGTTCTGCGAAAAAGCCCGATGCAACGACAGTGTTGCGCCGGGCTTTTTATGCGCGACCTAGCGAACAACGAGCTACTTTTTCGATAGGTTTAGCGCAGTCTTCATATTACCCTATCCCATTGACTTTCATGAGAAAACCCCTTCTATTCTCGGCGTTACTTTTCCTCGCAACAGCCTCCATTACCCAGGCCCAGACCAGCTACCAGCCACCTGTCAACTACGCCTTCCAGACGCCCGACGACTACGCCGAGTATGAGCCCCAGGTTATTGCCACGGTGAACTGGCTGGAGAAAACGCCGCTTAGCCAGCAACCTGAAGTACGCAAGCAAGCCGACCAGTTTCTGTTTCAGTGGATCAGCGGCAGCTCCTCGGTATCGGTGCAACTACAGAAGTACGTGGCCGACCTGGCGGGCCGGGAGTCGGAGCTGCTGATTCTGTTTATGGGTGGCTGGGCCCGCTACCAGCTGCAGCACCCCGAGGTAAAGGATGCAACCGCCCTGAACACGGAGGGCGTCCGCACAATGCTGCGTGCCTATCAAGCGGGTGGCTTCAAAAAGAACAAACAGCTGGATGAATTGCTGAAAATGGACGCGGCTGGCAGCCTGCCAGGTTGGGTGAAAAAGCAACTGGCCGGCTAACCAGCCAAGTATAAAACAGGCTGCTGTCGAAGTATTGCAAGCTCAAAAATTGGACTTACCAAAGTAGCCGCGCTTGGAATATTGTTTTCTGCATCCGTACTTGCGGCCGCAAAACGGCGGAATACTTTCTTTTCCGCCATTGCTCTCATCTGCTATGCTCGTTTCGGCTGTTTCGTATTCTTCTTCTGCTTCACTGGCTTGGGCCGGTGCGGAGATGGTGTGCCACATGCCGAACAGTGGCAAACGGGCTGGCCTGACCCTGGGCCTGCTGATGAGCAAGAAATCGAAGAAACGCAACCCGACCTGACCGTCGCAACCGTTCGTCGTACCTCTACCACTGAACTTCCAAGCGCCGGTCCTGCCAAGGGTCGGCGCTTCTTTTTTGACCTGATGTTTCACGTTGCCCGCAACCTGGCGGGCGCATTTCCCGACTCTCCGATTCGGTTTCCAGCACTATGAAAGTTCTCAAGTTTGGCGGTACGTCCGTCGGGTCGGCGCAACGGATGCGCGAAGTAGCCGAGCTTATTCACGCCCCCCACCTGCAGCGGCGCATCGTGGTGCTGTCGGCCATGAGCGGCACTACCAATGCGCTGGTGGAAATCAGCCAGCTGCTGTACGCCGACGACGCGGCCACCGCCACGGCCCGCATCGAGGCCCTGCGCCAACGCTACCACGAAGTAGCCCGCGAGCTACTGCCCGAGCCAGCCGTAGCCGAGCAGGCTATCCAGGACCTCAACCAGAACTTTGACACCCTGCAGGGCCTAACGGCGGCCCCCCTGTCCGGCGACGGGGAGCGGGTGATTCTGGCCCAGGGCGAGCTGCTGAGCACCCTGCTGGTGCACCGCTACGTAACCCAGGTGCTGGGCCGCCCGGCCGTGCTGCTACCCGCCCTCGATTTTATGCGCCTCGACGTGGACGAAGAACCCGACGCGGACTACATTCAGGAGCACCTGGCCGCCACGCTGGCTCCGCACGCCGCCCAACAGCTATTCATCACCCAGGGTTATATCTGCCGCAGCGCCCAGGGCTCCATCGACAACCTCAAGCGCGGGGGCTCCGACTACTCTGCCTCGCTGATTGGGGCCGCCGTGCGGGCCGAGGAAATTCAGATCTGGACCGATATTGACGGGCTGCACAACAACGACCCGCGGGTGGTAAAGGGTACTTATCCTATCCGGGAGCTGTCGTTCGATGAGGCGGCGGAGCTGGCCTACTTCGGGGCAAAAATTCTGCACCCCAGCTCCATTCTGCCGGCGGCCAAGCACGGTATTCCGGTGCGCCTGCTCAACACCATGCAGCCCGAAGCACCCGGCACCATCATTTCCAGCCGCACCGGAGCCGAGGCCATCAAGGCCGTGGCCGCCAAGGATGGTATTACGGCCATCAACGTGAAATCCAGCCGCATGCTGCTGGCCCACGGCTTCCTGCGCAGCCTGTTTGAGATTTTCGAGCGGTACCGCACCTCCATCGACATGATTACCACCTCCGAGG
This sequence comes from Hymenobacter sp. 102, assembly GCF_049949205.1. Classification (NCBI taxonomy): domain Bacteria; kingdom Pseudomonadati; phylum Bacteroidota; class Cytophagia; order Cytophagales; family Hymenobacteraceae; genus Hymenobacter; species Hymenobacter sp. 102. The sequence continues at coordinate 4,604,369 of NZ_CP188172.1, read as the reverse complement.
TAGCCGTGTCCCTGACCATCGACGATGCCACCCGCCTCCCGCAGATTCTGGCGGAATTAGGCCGCTTCGGCTCGGTAGCCGTGGATGAAAATCAGAGCATCATCTGCCTGGTAGGTAATCTGGAGCAGGATTCGCATGGGGCCGCCAACCGCGCCTTTGCCGCTCTCAAGGACATTCCGGTGCGCATGATCAGCTACGGCGGCTCGCCCAACAACATCAGCATTCTGGTGAGTACCGACGACAAGACCCGCGCGCTCCAGGCCCTGAACGAAGGCCTGTTTACTTCAGCTAATAACCAATAGCTGTTGGCTATTAACTTTCGTTCAACCCATTAGCAGCCAACCGCTTTCCAATTCATGTCTTTTCAACTACCGGCCGAGCTTGCCCAGCAGCCGACACCTTTTACTACTACGACCTGCAGCTGCTGGACCAGACGCTGGCGGCCCTGACGGCAGCAGCCCGGCCCGGCAACTTTCAGGTGCACTATGCCCTCAAGGCCAACTCCAATCTGCCCATTTTGCAGCGCATTCAGGCTGCTGGCCTGGGGGCCGACTGCGTGAGCGGGGGCGAAGTACAACGAGCCCTCGAAGCCGGGTTTGCCGCCGACCACGTGGTATTTGCCGGCGTGGGCAAGTCGGATGCGGAGATTAACCGGGCCCTGGCCGCCGATATTTTCTGCTTCAATGCTGAATCGGTGCCGGAGCTGCGGGTGCTGAACGAGCTGGCTGGGGCCCAGGGCCGCACGGCCCGGGTGGCGCTGCGCATCAACCCCAACGTGGATGCCCATACCCACGCCTACATCACCACCGGCCTGGAAGCCAACAAGTTTGGTATCAGCCTGCAGGATTTGGGTGGCGTTATCGACAGCCTCGACAGCCTGCCGCACGTGGAGTTGATTGGACTGCACGCCCACATCGGCTCCCAGATTACCAACCTGGCGGTGTTTGCCGACCTTAGCCGCAAACTCAACGAGCTGCAAACCTGGCTGGAAGGCCGGGGCCACCACCTGCCCCACCTTAACGTGGGCGGCGGCCTGGGCATCAACTACCAGGACCCCGACGGGCATCTGGTGCCGGATTTCGCGGCCTACTTCGGTATGTTTGAGCAACACCTGCAGCGGCGACCGGGCCAACAGGTGCACGTGGAGCTGGGCCGGGCCGTGGTGGCGCAGTGTGGTACCCTGGTGAGCCGGGTGCTGTATGTGAAGGAGAGCCAGCAGGTGCGTTTCGCCATTCTGGATGCGGGCATGACGGAGCTGATCCGGCCCGCCCTGTACGGCAGCCACCACCACATCCAGAACCTGAGCAGCCAGGGCGAGTTCCGGCCCTACGACGTGGTAGGCCCCATCTGCGAGTCGTCGGACACGTTTGCCAAGGGCGTGCTGCTGCCCGAAACCCAGCGCGGCGACCTGGTGGCTATCCGCTCGGCGGGGGCGTACGGGGAGGTAATGGCTTCGGGCTACAACCTGCGCGAGAAGGCGGCGGCCGTGTACCGGTAAGCAGCACGTATCCTTCACCGGTTGAAAAGCCGCATTGGCTTGGCAGAAGCATCCGTTGGGCAAAACTTCCGGCACGGCAGCAGGCGGCTCCCCTATCTTTGTTTCAATATCATACGGCGCTGGAAAGATGAATTGGAAAGGAACATCTTTCGCAGTGAAGCGTTGCGGTTGACGCAGGAGTAGGGTGGATATTATAAAGATTGCTCACCGCAACCCCGTTGAGAAAAAGCCGCTGCCTCTGGCAGCGGCTTTTCTGTTTTCAGTTCCGGCTGGTTACCACCAAATGGTCCACTTACCCAGCTGCCGCTGCTGCCGGAAATACCGCAGCATCCAGCGCCGCTCGGGTTTCAGCTCGCCTTTAGCCAGCAACACCGGGTGTTGCAGCAACAGTGCCCCCAGTGTGGGCTCCTGCGCGGGGTCCTGCAGGTAAATAAGCTGCCGCCGCCAGGCATCGTTGGGCTGAAACTGCGTTTCCCGGTTCAGGCTGGCATTACCATCATTCAGAGAAACCGGCACTTGGCTCAGTTCAAAGGCCAATGAGGGCAGCAACTCATTGTACACCAGCACTGGCCGGCCCGTGAGGTGCTGACTCCGGATAAACCCGGCCAGCGGACGGCTGCCGTTGAAGGCCAGCTCATTCTGCTGCATGATGGGCTTGGCCGAGAGCAGCAGAAACGCCGTAAACAACGCGGTAGCCACCAGCAGCCGCGGCGCAATGCGCACCTGGTTCCAGAGCGTGAGCGTGAGCACCAGCGTAATTACCCCGGCCGCCGGCCAAATGGCGGTGAGCGGCTTCACCTCAATACCCAACGGCAACACCGTGGCGAAAATGGGCAGCAGGCACAAAGCGCCCAGCAACAGCCCATAAAATGCCACCATGCCCACGTACCAACGGTGCAGCACGGCCTCGGTGCAGCGGCCCAGATAGTACACTGTGAGCAGCACCACGCCCGGGAAAATGGGCAGCACGTACAGCAGCAGCTTGGATTTGGACAGGGAGAAGAACAGCAGCGGCACCAGCACCCAGAAAACAAGCACGTTGCGCCACTCCCGCGGCACCGAGTTCCAGGGCGTGCGCACGGCCCGCACCACCAACGCCACGGCCCAGGGCAGACTGGTAGCCGGGGCCAGCACCAGGTAAAACCACCACGGCTTGCTGCGGTTGAAGGTAGCCGCGTTGGCAAACCGCTCTACGGTGTGCTCCACCAGGAAATACCGCACGAAGGCGGGGTTTTCGGCCATCAGGTACAGGTACCAGCTCAGGCCTACCAGTACAAACAGCCCAAAGCCCAGCCAATGATGCACCGTGAACGGCCGGCGCGGCTGGCCCTGCCGGAAATAGTGGCCGATAACCGCCATCAGCGGCAAAATGAAGCCTACCGGCCCCTTCGTCAGGAAGGCCAGCCCCAGCCCCACCCAGAACAAGTACAGCCACCGCGCCCCGCCCTGGTGGTAATAGCGCAGAATGCCGTAGGTGGCGGCCAGTTCCAGGGTGGCCAGGTACGCATCGGTCGTAACATTCAGGGCCGAAATGAGTACCACCGGCAGCGTGCCGTAGATGACCGCCGCCGCCAGGGCCCGGGCCCGATCCTGCCGGAACAGCAGCAGCCCCAGCCCATACACCAGCACCACCTGCAGCAGCACCGCCAGCACCGGCAGCACCCGCACGCCCAGCGTATTCTCGCCGAAAAGGCCCAGCCCGGCCGCCGTGAGCCAGTACGTGAGCGGGGGTTTATGGAAGTGGTAGATGCCCAGCAGCTGCGGGTGCAGCCAGTCCTGGCCGGCAAGCATTTCCCGCCCGATTTCGGAGTAGCGGGCCTCACTGCTTTCCAGCGGCCCCCAGCTGCCCAGCTGCGTCAGGAAGGCGGCGCCCAGCACCAGTACAAATATCCAGAGCCAGCGGCGCGAGGTCATGGGAAACGGCATAGCAGCAAAATTCAGCGGCAACGAGGTAAGCTGCCGCGAAGGTAGCCACAAAGCCCGCCCGGCGTATTATTCCGCCGTAGCTTCCGTAGTTCCCGCAGGTGGCGAGTCGGTTTTGGGCGGCGCTGGGTCTGTGGGCTTCCGCATGATGCCTAGCGCAATGAAAGCGGCCCCTACTCCGATAAAGGCCCGCAATTTTGGAGTTGTTATGCCGATAATCAGCCACATTAAGCCCACTGCCAGAAATGGGGTTGGGCGGAAACGGGAAGTTGCTGCCATTGTCAGAAGCCGGTAGATAGGTACCGACAGTACCGAATATAGCAGCATTGAGCCGGATTAAGGTGTAGTTTTAAAGTCCGGTATCCTGTTGTGCCCATGAATGACCCCGAAATTCGAACCTTACTGTACCCGTTGCTGCTAGGCGGGGTGTACGTGGATGAGCTGCCCACCGGTACCACCCGCGCCGATGTGGTGCACATTACGGAGCAGTTCATGCACGGCTACGAGCTGAAAGGCGACGCTGACACGTTGCAACGCGTGGCCCGGCAGTTGCCCTGCTACAGCCAGGCCTATGATTTCGTCACGTTCGTTGTCACCGAAAAGCATCTGCCCAAGCTGCTTACCCAAGTACCCGAGTGGGTGGGCGTGCTGGTGGCCTCGCCAGGGAACCTGCACCTGCACCGCCCGGCCCTCTACAACGCCACTGTGGAGCGGCCCGCCGTGGCGGCTTTGCTTCGGGTGGAGGAAATCAAGCAATACCTGCTGGCCCGGGGCCTGCCCGGCGTGAGCACCCTGCGCCGCCGCGACATCCTGAGCTTTCTGCGCACCACCCGCCTGGTACCCCTCTCCGACCTGGCCCACTTTGTACGGCGGCAACTGATGGGCCGCATGGACGAGCGGCTGCTGATGCGGGCCGAGCGCAAAGCCGAGCGGGAACGGCTGGCCCGGGTGCGCCGCAAGCGTCCCGGCAAGCGGCAGAAACGGTAACGTCTGGCAGCGGGCACAACCTCCTTGCTACCTGAGCAGTTAGACAAAAGTACACTGTCTGGAAGCTGCCATGAAGATTCTGCTCACCGGGGCCAATGGCTACATTGGCCAGCGCCTGCTACCGCTGCTGGTGGAGGCCGGCCACCACGTTACCTGCCTCGTGCGCGACGCCCGCCGCTTCGAGCTGCCCGAAAGCCTGCGCAGCCGCATCACCGTGGCCGAGGGCGACCTGCTCAAGCCCGATTCGCTGGCTGATTTGCCCCTGGATATTGACGCAGCCTACTACCTGGTGCATTCCATGAGCGGCCACGACAAGGACTTTTTCCGGCTGGAGCAGGAGTCGGCCCGCAACTTCACGCAGTACCTCAACCGCACCGGCTGCCGGCAGGTCATTTACCTCTCGGGCATCGCCAACGACCGGGCCCTAAGCGTGCACCTTCGCTCCCGCAAAGCCGTGGAAAAAGTACTGCGCAAAGCCACCCACGCCCAGCTCACGGTACTGCGGGCCAGCATCATCATCGGGTCGGGGTCGGCCTCGTTTGAGATTATCCGGGATTTGGTAGAGAAGCTGCCGGTGATGGTGACGCCCCGTTGGCTGAACTCGCGCTGCCAGCCCATCGGTATCCGCGACGTGATGCACTACCTCACCCACGTGCTCGATAACCCCGCCTGCCTGGGTCAGTCGTTTGACATTGGCGGGCCCGATGTGCTGACCTACCGCGAAATGCTGCTGGAACTGGCCGCCGCGCGTGGGCTCAAGCGGTACATCATCACGGTACCGGTGCTCACGCCCCGGCTGTCGTCGTGGTGGCTGTATCTGGTTACCAGCACCACGTTTTCGCTGGCCCAGAGCCTGGTGGAAAGCCTGCGCAACGATACTGTGGCCGACCCGCGCCGCAGCATTGCCGAGGCTGTGCCGCACGCCTGCATGCCCTACCGCGCCGCCGTGGAGCTGGCCTTCCAGCGCATTGAGCAGAACGAAGTGGTCAGCAGCTGGAGCGACGCGCTAAGCAGCGGCGTGATGCCCCGCAACTACATGGACCACATTCAGATTCCGCAGCATGGCCTGCTCACCGACCGCCAGACGCTGCGCTTCACCCGCCCGCCCCGAGAGGTGCTCCAGAACGTGTGGAGCATCGGGGGCGAGCGGGGCTGGTACAAGGTAGATTGGCTGTGGCGCATCCGGGGGCTGCTGGACAAGCTGGTGGGCGGCGTGGGGCTGCGCCGGGGTCGCCGCTCCCCTACCGACCTGCGGGCCGGCGACCCGCTGGACTTCTGGCGGGTGCTGGTAGCCGACCGCGCCGGCCGCCGTCTGCTGCTGTACGCCGAAATGAAGCTGCCCGGCGAGGCCTGGCTGCAGTTCCGCATTCTGCCCAATGAGGATGGCTCGTACACCCTGGAGCAGTTGGCCGCGTTCCGCCCCCACGGGCTGCTGGGCCGGCTATACTGGTACTCGCTGGTGCCGTTTCACTTCATTATTTTCAAGGGCATGATCGAAAACATTGTGCACTACGGCGAAACTAGGCCCCTGCCCGCCCCCCGCCCCGAAACGGCCGAATCCGGAGTGCTCCCGCGGTAGCAGGCCCCAGTGTGCGCAGCTAAACAGCTCCTGTCTGTCTCCTGCTTACCAGCAGGTCAGAAAATCCTTTGCCACCCAACATAACTATCTATATATCATTTATATAATCCTTATTTAATTCGCTTATAAAGTCTGATGTGGCGGAAAAGTGGTTGAAGGCTGATCAGGCAGCCTGCTACCTTTCAAGCAGTTATTCATCCTCCCTATTCCTTTGTGTTGGGTCACACTGCCCGCCTTTAGCCGACTGGTTTTTATTGGCGCATCCCGGCCGCCTTCTGTCGCCTTATGTTGAGGAAGCGGAGGCGGCCTTTTTAGTGCCCCAGCGCAGCCGGAAAACCGGTTTACTTTTCCCATTCCTATGAGCTGTCTGTTACTTACCGCACCCTACACGTGGGCCGTACCGGCTGATGCCGGCTACGACTTCTATTCGATTTTCTACGTGCTGGCCTTTGCCCTGAACCTGGTATTGCTGGTGTGGGAGGGCCACCGCCGGGGGTATGCTATGCGGCCCTGGCTGGTGCTGTTGGCCTGCACCACCCTGGCGTTTATCCTGGGCACCAAGCTACTGGCTCTCAGTGGCCCGGAGTGGCGCGGCCTGCTCAGCACCGGCCGCTGGCCCGGCTCGGAGGCCCGCACCGTGCTGGGCGGGGCGTTGGCGGGCACGCTCACGCTGCTGGCACTGCGGCGGCCATTCGGGTTCAGTTGGCACGTATTCGATGCCTTCACGCTGCCCATGTGCGCGGCCCTGATGGTGCAGTGCATAGGCTGCGTGCTCACGGGCTGCTGCTTCGGCGAGGCCACGGCCGGCGGCTGGGGCCTCACCTACCCGCCCGACACGCTGCCTTACCTGGTGCAGGCGGTGCGGGGCACCATTCCGCTGCACGCGGCCCACTCCTTACCGGTGCACCCCACGCAGCTGTATTCGTTGCTGCTGTGCGCGGGCGTGGCTCTGGTGTTGGTGCTCACCCGCCATAAGCCCTGGCCCGGCGGCAGTCGGCGGTTGCTGCACCTGGGGCTACTGCTCACGGGCCGGCTGCTGATTGAGTGCTGGCGCGACCCGGCCGGCGAGCAGGTAGGTGCCGCCACGCACGTGCACCTGGGCGTGGCCCTGAAACAGGTGCAGTGGGTGCTGCTGCTGCTGGGACCGGCCGTGCTGGGCCTCTGGGTTTGGCGGCTGCGGCAGGCCCCACAGCCCGAGCGGCAGCCTACTCAGAATTCTGTGCGCAACCTGCTGGCCGTGGCGGCGCTATTGCTGCTTACGGCCTGGCTGGGCCAGCAGGCCCTTACGCTGCCCGAGGTGCTGGTGGTGAAGGCACTGCTGCTGGGCGTACTGTTGCTGGAAGGCGGGGCGCTGCTGCTGGGGGCCGCCGGCCTGTTGCAACCAGCCCGGGCGGCCCTGCCGCTGGGCCTGGCCACGGTGGTATTCATGCTCACCAGTCAGGTACCCGTCGACTCGGCTCACACGGGCCGCGAAGCGTACAATACAGTTGACTTTAGCCTGAGCACCGGCTCGTTTGAGCGGGAACAGAATACGGGCGGGGGGTGCAACGGGTCATCCCAGCTGCTGGAATACCGCCACCGCTACACCACCGGCACCGTGGGGTTTGCCCACACCCGCTTGCCGGGCACCGATGAGAAAGGCCGCCTGCATAAAGCCGAGGCCACCTGGGGCATCCGGCTGCACGCCGGTTCCGACCGCCAAACGCCTCTGTACATTCCCCCCGGCGGCCCTTCCGAATCCTCCCAGCGGAACTCCATCATAGCTGTTAATCCCTATGTGCAGCTGGACCGCAAATGGCTGGGTGTGGGTGTAGGGCTGATGGCGGGCAGCCTGGGCTACCACCGCATCCTGTACGGCGACGAGCAGAGCGTACTCGATGGGCAGGCCTCATTGCGGGTTGGGCCCCGCCCCCAACTGTTTGCCCTGGCCGATTACAACTTCCTCGGCTACGGCGTGGCCAACCCCCAGCACCGCCTGGGTTTGGGCACCGGCTTTGGGGGTACGCGCTGGCAACTGGTGGGCGGCGCGGCGCGGGCTAAAGACTACGATATTGCCGAGGGCCAGAGCCGGTGGTCGGGGTTTGTGGAAGCCCGGGGCACCATTACGCCGCAGTGGCAGGCCAGCAGTTTTGTAACGCTGGGCAACCCCACACAGCAGCAGATCGGGCTCCGGCTCGGCTACCGATTACCAAATAAATCCACCCAACGCTGATCCGCCGACGGTAAGCTGGTTATAAGGGCAAAGTGAGACGTTCGTTCCGGCAGCGTGCCGCCGGAACGAACGTCTCACTTTGCCTTTACTTAGATTTTAAGCACGGAACGTTACGCCTAGATTTTCTCCGGCAGCAGCGTGGCCTCGGGGAAGTTGCCCAGTACGGGCGTGGAGCCCTCGGTTACGGCTTCTACCAGCAGGTTGCCGCCCACGAAGGCCCCTTTCCACGATTCACCCAGGCCACCGAATACTTCTTCCCGGTCGCCGCGGCTGCGGAGCTTGTTGATGCCCATTTTAAAGGCGCGCACCTCTTTAGCCGTACGAGCAGCCCACTTCTCATCATCCGAAGCCAGAGCTCCTACCAGGGCCCCGTTGCTGATGTTCATTTCGCCCACCAGCTCCTCCACGCGGTCCACCAGCACAATGCTGTCGATGGGGCCGAAGGGCTCCTTGAAGTATAGCTCGCTCTGGCGGGGCAGGTTCACCAGGGCCCGCGGGGCGCGGTAGGCCGAGCGGTCCTGGCCGGGCAGGAACAGCGCGTCGTCGAGCTTGCCCTCGTAGATGGGCGTGGCTCCGGTTTTCAGCGCGTCCTGGTAGAGGCGGTCCAGGTCTTCGGCCTGGGCCCGGTTGATAACGGGACCAAAGGCTAGGTCGGGCAGCTTATCGTCGGGCGAATCCACCAGCGTGGGGTTGCCGATTTTGAGGTCCTTGATGGTGTTCCAGTAGGTTTCCACAAACTGCGGAAACAGCCGCCGCTCCACCACAAAGCGCACGTAGGCTGTGCAGCGCTGCTTGCCGTAGTCGTAGCCTTTCTTGAGCTGGTCGGCGAGGCCGTTCCAGTCGGAGAAATTCCAGATGCCGTAGGTGTTCACGCCTTCCATTTCCAGCATGTAACGCTTGTGCTCCTGCGAGAGGGCATCGGCAATGTTGCGGCCGTTGTAGCGCCCGCCCACAAACGAGAGGCAATCCACGGCTTCGTTTTTCACCAGCACGTCGCTCAGCTCGCCGCCCGAGCCGCTCACCAGCGTTACGGGCAAGCCGCAGCGGCGGGCAATGGCAAACGTAAGGCTCAGCGAAATAAAGCCACCGTCGGTGGGTGTTTTGGCAATAACCGAGTTGCCGCACAGCGCCTGCACCAGCACCGCGTGCAGCAGCACCGACATGGGATAGTTCCAGGAAGCAATGTTGCTTACCAAACCCAGCGGCTTACGCTGGCCCAGCATGCCCTCAATATTATCCACGTACCACTGCACGCCTTCAATGGCGCGGTCGATGTCGGTGAAGCCCAGCTTGTAGGTTTTGCCGATTTCCCACATCAGCAGCTTGCCAATCAGCTCCACGTTGTCGCGCAGCTGGTTGAGGCAGTCCTGCACCCGGCGCTTACGCTCGTCCAGGTCCACGCGGGCCCAGTCGGCGGCTTCTTTTTTGGCGGCCTGCGGCGCGCAGGGCTACTTCCCGGCTGAGCATGGGCAGGCTGCCGATTTCGGAGCCATCAATGGGCGACGTGAACGGGCGGGGCGTGCCGGGCTCCTGCCAGCGGCCTTCCAGCAGGTTCAGGTAGCCGTTGCCATCGGCCGTGAAGATTTCGGGCGTAACGTTTTTGGTTTGCTGCAGCAGGAAGTCAAACGCTACCTGCGGGGAAACAATTTTTGCCATGAGGGAGAAGGTGTAGGGTTGCACAGGGCGCCGGCCGCAGCCGGGGCATTGCGCGTCAAGGTACACGGTTCGGGCAATCTGCCTAAACCACATGCTTAAACTAGCTGGAATTTCCACAGGTTTTCAGCAGCCACTTCTGCGGCGGCCAACAGGCTGGCTACCAGCTCCGGAGAGCCCACAAATAATGGACTGCGCTGGTGAAAATCGGTGGGCTGCACATCGAGCACGGGCCCGGTGCCGGTTTCGGCCCGCCCCCCGCCTGCTCAATCAGGTAGGCCAGCGGGAAGCATTTGTAGAGGATGCGCAGCTTGCCCTGGGGATTCTTGCCGGTGGGCGGATACAGGTAGATACCGCCCGTGAGCAGGTTGCGGTGGTAGTCGGCCACCAACGAGCCCACGTACCGCCCGCTCTGGCCCCGGCGCTTGCATTCGGTGAGGTACTCCCGCACGTATTCGGGGTAATCAAACCAGTAACCCTCGTTGCAGCTGAACACGGTGCCGCTGGCCGGGATGGTGATGCTGGGGTGCGAGAGGAAAAATTCGCCCAACGACTGCTCGTAGGTGAAGCCCGCCACGCCGTGGCCGGTGGTGTACACGAGCATGGTGCTGGAGCCGTACAGGATGTAGCCCGCCGCTACCTGAGTGCGCCCGCCCTGCAAAAAATCCTCAGGACCAGCCGGCTGCCCCACCGCCGACACGCGCCGGTAGATGCTGAAAATGGTGCCGATACTGATGTTGACATCGATGTTGCTGGAGCCGTCGAGCGGGTCGATGGCTACCACGTACTTGCCCTGGCAGTTGCCGGTATGGATGATGTCGTCCTCCTCCTCGCTGAGCACGGCGCAGGCCTCGCCCCGTTGGTAAGCGCCCTGATGAACCAGATATTGGTTTCCACAACGAGCTTCTGCTGAGCCTCGCCCTGCACGTTCTGCTGGCCCATGCTGCCGATGATGCTGGTGAGGCCCGCCCGGTTCACCTCCCGGTTCACCTCCCGGTTCACGATTTTGCCCGCCAACGCAATGTCGCGCAGCAGCTGACTTAGCTCGCCGGTGGCAAACGGAAACTCGGCCTGCTTGCGCATGATGTAGCGCTCCAGGGTGGTGCCCACCGGCTGGGCAATGCGGTTTTCAACGGACAAATTCATAGCACGAATAGGGCCAGAGGAGCCCGCAGAATGCGCACGGGTGCATTCCGGATGGGCATGTAGCGCGAAGCCTTTGCTTCGCGTATTGTCAGGCAATTTTGAGGATTTGGCTATTCAAGTTGCCGGGCAGGCGCGAAGCAAAGGCTTCGCGCTACAGGCCTTTATCGGGCTGTTTCGGGCTTTGCCAGAGCACCACCTGCCAGCCTTTTTTAGCGTCTTTGATTTGTACCACCACGTACTTGAGGTGGGCCAGGTTGGAAGTGCCATCGGGTTTGTTGGAGAGTTTGCTTACAGCCGCCTCGTTTACTTGGCGGCGGGTTCGTCGAAGCGAATCATTTGCATGCGGGGGGCAAACACCTGCATCAGCACCCAGGCCAATAGGTACGCGCCGCCACAAATCAGGAACATGATGAAGTAGGCCTTATTCAGCTGCCCGATGCTTTCGTAGTACACAAACATGCGCTTCTGCACCAGGGCCGTGAGCAGGATACCGCCCAGCCCGCCGGCCATGCCGCCCAGGCCGGTTACGGAGGCCACGGCCCGCTTCGGGAACATATCGGAGGCGGTGGAGAAGATGTTGGCGCTCCAGGCTTGGTGGGCGGCGGCGGCAATACCAATCACCAGCACGGCCAGCCACATGTTCAGCTGCCCCAGGTACTGGGCAAACACGATGGGCAGCACGCACAGGGCAATAATCAGCATGGAAATCTTGCGGGCCTGGAAAGCGGGCATGCCCCTTTGATGAGGCGCAGCGGAATCCAGCCCCCACCAATGCTGCCCACGCTGGACAGGATATACACCAGGGCCACGGGCAGGGCCACAGCGGTGTTTTGCAGGCCGTATTGCTTGTTCAGGAAATCGGGCAGCCAGAATAGGTAGAACCACCAGATGGGGTCGGTCAGGAACTTACCGAAGATGAAGGCGTAAGTCTGGCGCACCCGCAGTAGCTGGCCCCAGGAAATTTTGGGCTGGGTTTCCACGGCTACGGCCGCCATGTCGTTCACGTCGCTGTGGATGTAGTCGAACTCGGCTTTGGTGAGGCGGGCGTGGCGGGCGGGCACCTCGTAATACGCATACCACAGCACCAGCCAGATAAAGCCCAGTCCCCCGGTAATCAGGAAAGCCCATTTCCAGCCATTGGCGCTGGCGGCGGCAATAAACGGCACCGTGAGCGGGGCCAGAATGGCGCCCACGTTGGAGCCCGAGTTGAAAATACCGGTTGCCAGGGCCCGCTCCCGCTGCGGAAACCACTCGGCCGTGGTTTTGATGGCCGCCGGGAAATTGCCGGCCTCGGTAACGCCCAGAAACGCCCGCGCCACCGAGAAGCCCACCGTGCTGCTCACCAGGGCGTGGCCCATGGCCGCCAGGCTCCACAGCAGCGTGGAGAGGGCGTAGCCGGTTTTGGTGCCCAGCCGGTCAATCACGCGGCCCACGCCCATCATGCCCACGGCGTAGGCCACTTTAAAGGACAGCTCGATGTTGGCGTAGTCGCCGGCACTCCAGCTGAACGCCTTTTCAAGGTGGGTTTGAGCAGGGAAATAACGGCCCGGTCGAGGTAGTTGATGGTGGTGGCGAAGAACACCAGCGCACAAATCGTCCAGCGGTACCGGCCAACCGCCGTGGCGGCCGGAGCGGCAGTGGCAGGAGCAGTGGGAGTTTGTATCATCGAGTTCGGGAATTCGGTGGGAAGTACTCAGATGGAGAAGCCACCCAAAGGCGGCACTGACAAGACATTCCGTTTTGTCATCCTGAGCGGAGCGAAGGACCTTACCACGTGTGCCATGCTAACGAACGAACAGCTCGGTCTAGCGCGACAAGGTCCTTCCCTTCGCTCAGGATGACACGGCAGATTGCGTGAAGGCCAGCAGACGGGCAATCAGCTGCTGCAGGGCTTCGGGTTCATCGGCGTTTTTGAACAGCTGGGAGCCCATGCCCACCACATTCACGCCCGCGTCAAACCACTCGCGCAGGCTTTCCTCGGTGGGCTCTACTCCGCCGGTTACCATTAAGGGCACGGTAGGCATGGGCCCGCGCAGGCTTTTGATGAAGCCCGGCCCCAGCACGTTGCCAGGGAAAATCTTCACCACGGCCGCCCCCAGGCGGGTAGCGTGGTACACTTCCGAAACCGTCATGGTGCCAGGCAGCCAGGGCGTTCCGCGGCGGCGGCACACGCTGGCCACTTCTTCCGTAAGGCAGGGCTGCACTACAAAATCGGCCCCGGCCTCAATAAACCGCTCGGCATCTTCGGCGGTGTATACGGTGCCGATACCCAGCACCATATCGGGGCAATTGGCCTGCACGTGGGCTACCAGCTCTGTAAATACTTCAAAAGCATTGGTCCCGCGGTTTGTAAACTCAAATACCCGCAGTCCGCCGGCATAGCACACCTCCAGGATCCGCTTGGCATACGCCGCATCGGCGTGGAAGAACACCGGCACCACCGGGTAGCGCAGCACGGTTTCGAGAAGTTGGTCGGCGGAAAAGCGGGACATGTTGTTGGTTTTTGGTTGATGGTTTTTGGTTGGTGGCTTTCTGTTTTCTGATTTTGACTCAATGAGCCACCAACCAAAAACCACCCACTAAAACCGCCGCTACCTGAGCAGGCGGCCGGTGGTGTTGCCGGCTACAATGTGTTCGACTTCGGCGGCGGTTACCAAGTTGATGTCGCCGGGGATGGTGTGCTTGAGGGCGGAGGCGGCGGTGGCAAACGTGAGGGCCTGCGGCACCATGGGATAGGTCAGCTGGCCGTAGATGAAGCCGGAAATAAAGGCGTCGCCCCCACCGATGCGGTCCACCACGGGGTTGATGTCGAAGTCCTCGGTTTCGAAGTACTCGCCGCCGCTGTAGGCCAGGCCCCGGATTCGCTCGTGGGAGGCACTTTGGGTATTGCGACGGGTAGCAATAACCTGCTTGATCTGCGGGAACCGCGCCATCAGCTGTTGGCTCATCGATATGAAGCTGTTTTCGGCCCCGGCTTCGGGTTTGATGCCGAACAGGTCTTCGGCGTCGCCTTCCGTGCACACCACCAGGTCGCAGCCGGCTACCAGCTCGGACATCACGTCCTGGGCGCGCTGGCCGTACTGCCAGAGGTTGCGGCGGTAGTTCACGTCGGCCGATACGGTGAGGCCGAGGCGGCGGGCGGCAGCAATGGCCTCCCGGGTAGCCTGCGCGGCCGTGGACGAAATGGCGGGCGTGATACCCGTCCAGTGCAGCCACTGGGCATTACTGAATACCGCGTCCCAGTTAAACCACTCCGGCTTCAGGTTGGCAAAGGCCGAGTCGTACCGGTCGTACACGATGCGGCTGGCCCGCAGCGAGGCTCCTACCTCCAGGAAATACAGCCCCAGCCGGTGGCCCCGGAACACGCAGTGCTGCATATCTACCCCGTGGTGCTGAAAATGCTGCGCGGCGGCGCGGCCCACGGCGTTATCGGGGAAGCAGCCGGCGTGGGCGGCCGGTACGCCCAGGTAGGCCAGCCCGGCGGCCACGTTGGCATCTCCCCCACCGTAGGTTACGTCCAGCGAAGCCGCCTGCGACAACCGCTGGCACTGTGGGGGCGACAACCGCATCATAATTTCACCAAAGGTGACAACTTGCTTCATGTTCCGTGGCTTCTATTAACTGGTTCAGCACTTTAAGCTCCGAAATTAGCCTTTGCTTACACAATCGATTGTGATAAGTTGGTAAAGATGCTTGGACTTTAGGTAGTAGCCCAGTTTTTTCGCTTCTTTTTTTACTTAAACCGCCACTGATGAGGCGTTTGCCGGTGCATTCGCGAAGCCAAAATAGGCTTTCGCGTTGTGGTAGCAAATATTCTGCACGATGCCGCCCAGCAGGTCCAGATCAGCGGGCAGCTCGCCGTTCTCCACGTTCTCGCCCAGCAGGTTGCAGAGTACCCGGCAGAAATACTCGTGCCGGGGGTACGAGAGGAAGCTGCGCGAATCGGTGCGCATGCCCACAAAACGACTCAGCAGGCCCATGTTGCTCAGAGCGTTGAGCTGCTTTTCCATGCCCTCCTTCTGATCCAGAAACCACCAGCCCGAGCCGAACTGCACCTTGCCGGCCACCGAGCCGTCGTTGAAGTTGCCTACCATGGTGGCCAGCAGCTCGTTGTCGGCGGGGTTGAGGTTGTAGAGGATGGTTTTGGCCAGCTTGTCCTGCGAGTCGAGGAAGCGGGCCAGGGCGCGGGCCTGCGAGAAGTCGCCGATGGAGTCCCAGCCGGTATCGGGGCCGAGCTGGCGCAGCATGCGGGAGTTGTTGTTGTTGCGCAGGGACGCTTGCAGGTCGTGGTAGGTCTGGATGTCTACGGCCGCCGACTGGCCCAGCTTGTCGAGGTAGGCGTTGTAGGTGGCGGCATCCTCCACGGCCATGGCCTTATCGGGGCGGAACGTGGGCAGCACCTGAATTTCGAAGCCGCCGGCCTGCAGGGCACGGTGGTGCTCCAGGGAATCGGCCGGGTCGTCGGTGGTGCAGAGGGCCTCCACGTTTATGCGGCGCAGCAGGTTACGCACCGAGTACGCGGGGGTTTGCAGCAGGGCGTTGCACTGCTCGTAGATGCGGCGGGCCGAGGCTGGATTCAGCAGCTCCGTGATGCCGAAGTAGCGCTGCAGCTCCAGGTGCGTCCAGTGGTAGAGAGGGTTGCGCACCGTCTGGGGCACGGTTTCGGCCCATTTCTCAAACTTTTCCCAGTCCGAAGCGTCGCCGGTGATGTAGTGCTCGGGCACGCCGTTGGTGCGCATGACCCGCCACTTGTAATGGTCGCCTTAGAGCCATACCTGGGTGATGGCGTCAAACTGCCGGTCCTCGGCAATCTGCTCGGGCAGCAGGTGGTTGTGGTAGTCGATGATGGGCATCGGCCGGGCGTACCCGTGATAGAGCATGCGGGCCGTGGCGGTTTGCAGCAGAAAGTCGTCGTTGAGAAAAGGCTTCATGGGTGGGGATTTTATACTCCTGTCATCCTGAGCAGCGCGAAGGAGCTTATCCCTCATGCACAATTCACTCAGGCACAATCCAGGCGTGATGAGGTCCTTCGCAAGCTCAGGATGACAGATAGAAATCAGCTTATAAACTCACCCCGCGCTTCCAGGGGATGAAATCGGTCTGGTCGTGGCGCACGGCGACTACTTCCTCACCGCTGGCCACGCGCACCACGTAGTCGAGGATGCGGGCGCCGGCCTGCTCAATGGTTTCTTCCCCGTCGATGACGGTGCCGGTATTCAGGTCGATGATGTCGGGCATGCGCCGGGCCAAAGCCGTGTTGCTGCTGATTTTGACCGCCGGGGCAATGGAGTTGCCGGTGGGCGTGCCCAGGAGGCCGGTGGTAAATAGTACTACCGTGGCCCCCGAGCCCACCTCGGCCGTGGTTGATTCTACGTCGTTGCCGGGGGTGCAGAGCAGATTCAGGCCAGACTGCGTCACCAGTTCGGGGTAATCGAGCACGGCCACTACCGGCGAGGAACCGCCCTTGCGGGCCGCTCCACCCGCACATCGCCCGGCAGCCGCCCGAACCAGGCCAGCAGATTACCGCCGCCCAGCCACAGCAGCGTCCCCAGCACCATCAGGCCTAGGCCGAGCAGGAACAGCGTTTTATCGAGGTGGGGAGGCATGGGAAGTTACGGGCTGGCTAATTCACGGAGTAAGGCATACAACCGTCCCAAACCCATCGTTCCGTATCCATTTAAATCATCAATACTCTTCTTTTCCCCATGTTCATTCTCTACCGTCAACTCAACGTGGGTAGTATGATTAACATGAATACTACCATAGTTATTCCGGAGGGCGGAATAATTGATATAAGACAGCAATTGAACTAGTTGCTGCCGTTGCGCGGGCATCAGTAGTTTCCGCTGTTGAGCTTGTGAATTCCGGGTGCTGTCGAGTCTATCCGTACATTGCTCCCAGAACTGAATTGAGTCTCCTTTTACTGCAATGCGGGTGCGTACAGTTTGGTGGTAAGCGTAAAAGCTTTCGTACGTAAGCTGTCTAACCTGACAAAGGACAGGTCGGTGATTATACTCCACGAATCCACCCGCGACGAAGGATAACAGCGAGGTACGGCGGTCTGTCAACTTTCCCCCTCGCCCTCTCCACCTGGCAAAATCAGCGTATTCCAGTAAGTCTTGACCATTTCGTACAACCACCCGAGCTACAGGCTGACGACGGCGCACACCATTAGCGAAATTGCGCGCTACCTGAAACTTGCTTCCCATATCCAGCACGCAAAACACAAACGGAATATCCTTACGCCGGGCCAGCACCAGCAAATCGGGTAACCCGTTGTGGTCGAAATCGGCTTTGAACCACGTCTGTGCTCCCCGCACTGCAAACCGGGTGAAACGATAAGGCCGGTACGCTGCTGCGGCTGAATCTCCCAGCACAGCCTCTTCGAATTCCCACCCGAACGGCCGAATCAGCTCCAGCACCTGCTCATCCGTTTTTATGGCAGCAATCCGGCCGGGCACATACTTATGCGCCGCTACCTGGCAAAAAGTATCTGGTGCTGCCCCAAGCACTAACAGAATTAGGCTAGTCAGGAAAAGACACCTGACAAAGCACTCATAAACAGACACTTGTATCATATATAGTTAACCTATGCCATAATTCGACTTCAATCAGCATGTTCCTACCGCTCATCACCCCTTGTTGTCAAACACCGGCTCAATGCGCCCATCAGCCCCTACCTGCAGGGCGGCTTCGTAGCGGTTACCGGTTTTGCTGGAGATGAAGCCGCGGATGACGCCAGTTTTGCCTTTGCGCAGAAGCTGGTTCATCTGGGCGTCGGTGAGGGTTTTACCGCCCCACTCGAATGGGGCCCGGAACTGGCAGTCCTCGCGGAAGCGGGAGCAGCCCCAGGCACTTTTGCCCTTCAGCATCTGGCCCAGGCGGCACACCGGGCAGGGTATCTGGCCGGGGTCCTGGGGGGTGGTGGGCTTGCTTTCGGCGGCGCGCACCAACTCCAGCGTCCGGGCGGGCGTGAGCCGGATGGCGGCCCCGAACTTGTTGCCGGCATCGTCCAGGAAGCCCTGCATTACCTGGGTGCGGCCTTTTTTGAGCAGGTCGCCCACCTGCTTGTCGGTGAATTTCTTACCCTCGAACTCCACCGGTAGCCGGAACTGACACCCTTCCTTCCAGCGGGAGCAGCCCATGGCTGATTTCCCGCGCAGCACGTGGCCACTGCTGCAGGCCGGGCACGGGCCTAAGCCTAGGTTGGTTTGTGGTTGTTGGTTGTTGGTTATTAGGCGAGTAGGTGCGGATTTACCGACCGCCGACGCGGGTTGTCCACCATTAGCTACCGTTACGGCGCGGCCGGAGCCATCGTGCTTTACTTCCAGCACCATTTCGCGCACCAGCTGCTTCAGCTCGCCCAGAAACTGCTCCTGGTCGAGCTGACCGCCTTCAATCTGGCGCAGCTTCCGCTCCCACTGCCCCGTCAACTCCGCCGACTTCAGCGTGGGGTTTCGGATGAGGCCGATGAGCTCTACCCCGGTGGGCGTGGGCACAATCTTTTTCCGGTCGCGGCGGATGTAGCCGCGCTTAAACAGGGTTTCGATGATGGCAGCGCGGGTCGAAGGGCGGCCGATACCGTTTTCCTTCATGGCCTGGCGCAGCTCCTCATCGTCCACGTTGCGGCCCGCGGTTTCCATGCCCCGCAGCAGCATGGCCTCCGAGTACTCGCGCGGGGGCTGGGTTTGCTTGGCGTCGAGGCGGGGCTTGTGGGGGCCGGTTTCGTCTTTCTGGAAGCTGGGCAGCACGGTACTCACCACATCGTCGTCGCCTTCACCGGCCGCTTTAGGGGCCGAGGGAGCCTGTTGCTTCTCCGGGTCACCGTACACCTCGCGCCAGCCGGGGCTCAGGATCTGCCGGCCCCGCACCCGGAAGGTGCGCCCGGCCACATCGGCAGTTACGGTGGTGTTTGAGACTTCGCAATCGGGGTAAAACGCGGCCAGGAAGCGGCGCGTGATGATGTCGTACACCCGCTGCTCGGTGCCGTGCAGGCTGCCCGCGCTGGCCCCGGTGGGGATGATGGCGTGGTGGTCCGTCACCTTCTGGTTGTTGAACACCTTGGTGCTCTTGCGGATTTTGCCGCCCGCCAGCAGCGGGGCCACCAGGGCCGCGTGCACGCCGCCCAGCCCGCGCAGGATGCCAGGGATTTTGGGGTACTGGTCGTCGGGCAGGAAGGTGGTATCCACGCGGGGGTAGCTCACCACTTTTTTCTCGTAGAGGCCCTGCACGGTTTTGAGCGTATCCTCAGCCGAGAGGCCCAGCTGGTTGTTGCACTGCACCTGCAGGGAGGTCAGGTCGAACAGCGCAGGCGGACTCTCCAGCGCCTTCTTGATTTCCACGTTCGTCACCGTGAGCGGCTGGCCGGTTACCTGGGCCAGGGCCGCGTCGGCTTCCTCCTGGGTCACGAAGTAGCCGCGGGCTTTTAGGCGGGCTTTTTCGTCGGGCTCGTCGTCGTCCTTGCCCTTTTTCACCACGGCTACGTGGCTGAACATGGTGCCCCGGTACTCGGTGCGCAGCACCCAGTAGGGCTCGGGCCGGAAGTTCTGGATTTCGTGGTACCGGTCTACCAGCAGGGCCAGCGTGGGCGTCTGCACCCGCCCGATGCTGAGCACCTGCCGCTGCCCGGGCGCGTACTTGAGTGTAAACAACCTAGTGGCGTTCAGGCCCAGCAGCCAGTCGCCCACGGCGCGGCTCTTACCGGCCTGGTAGAGCGAGTCGAACTCCGAGCCCTCGCGCAGGTTCTGGAAGCCCTGGCGGATGGCCTCTTCGGTGAGCGAGGAAATCCAGAGGCGCTTGGTGGGCTTACGGTACTTGGCCTCCAGCAGCACCCAGCGCTGAATCACCTCTCCTTCCTGCCCGGCGTCGCCGCAGTTAATAACTTCCTCGGCGGAGGCCAGCAGGCTCTTAATTACGTTGAACTGCCGCACTACGCCGTCGTCGCGGCGCATGAGCTTGATGCCGAACTGCTCGGGCAGCATGGGCAAATCGTGAATGCTCCAGCGCTTCCACTCGGGGCGGTAGTCCTCGGGCTCGCGCAGCTGGCAGAAGTGGCCGAACGTCCAGGTTACCTGGTAGCCGTTGCCCTCGAAGTAGCCGTCCATTTTGCGGTTGGCACCCAGCACCTGGGCAATTTCGCGGGCCACGCTGGGCTTTTCGGCAATGCAAACTTTCACTCGTTGTTTCTCTCAAGTGGATGATACTACTGGAATAAAGCCAGTGGAGAATCAACAAAGATACAGCGCAGAAAGGTCGGAATGCAGCGAGGATATGCCCTACCGTGCGGCAGTTTTGGGCACCAGCCGCACCGTAGCTACGCACCGAAACCCTAGCCAGCATTGCGGACCTTGATACAACTGCCGGGAACGCACCGTAATCTGCCGCACCGACGACCGAAACGAGCCGCCTTTTGCTACTCCTTTGACCGCCGTTAGCTCAGCCACGTTGCCAATAACGTTGTACAGTTTGTTTGCAGTTGGCGGATGATTGTAGATGTATTCCGTGAAAAACTGCCGATACGCGGCACAGAAGAATGGCTGGCCATTCTCCTCTGAAATGAAGTTTTCCAGCAACGTGTAGGGAAGCCGAAATACAGCCTTACCCTTGGGTAAAACCAGAGCAGTCAGGCAGGAATCCAAGGCCTTTTCCTTGCGCAGTTGCAGCGGTTTGAAGCGGGATTTGGAAGACGGTGGCACCAGCTGTAACGGTTCAATACCGATTGGCAAGCCACCAGCCGCAGCCTGCTCCCATTCGGCTTCCGTGGGCAGGCGATATTCGGCCAATACAGTAAAATTGCGCAACTCCGGGTGCTTCCGCTGGAACTCCGCTGACTGGAAATAGCCGGCGTTGACCATGTTGCTCCGCCAACGGCAATACGCTACGGCCTGCTCGTAACTCACGCCTGCTAATGGGTAGTACCGAAAGCCTGGGTACCTGAAATAGTAAGCTGTAAATGGGTCTGATACGTGACCATCAGTTCCTCTGACAGTTGTATTCCACACAGTAGAATCAGGAATTTGACTTCTATAGAAAGCATTTGAGGAGTCCTGCCGGATGTGATGTATATACTCAAGCCAATGAATGTTAACTACCTCTGCTTCATCCATATATAGGCTATCTGATACTTGCACACACCCTGGAGGTTCAGGCAATGCCCTTGCTTTATACTGGGCCTCCGCCCAAGTACAATACAGCAAGCATAATAGTACTACTGACAAACTACGCATGGACATACTTCGGATAAGAACAAGCACACAATCTATAACCGTCTATAGAGTAGCAAATCTAACGGGGAGAAAAGTCCGGTGCACTGGACTCTTCTCCCCGTTTTTGAGCGCTAAGGCCCGTTGTAGCCGCGCTACTGCTTCACCGTTTCCGGCGCAATGCGGGTGGGCGTCTGCTGGCCGCTGATGATGCCGCTGGCGGCGCGGCCGATGGCCGTAATAACGGCCGTCATGTTGGCTAGGTCCAGGCTTTCCACCTCGTCGTCCACCGAGTGGTACTTCTTATCGGTTGGAATCTGGTCGGTGCTGATGGTGTGGGCCGGGACGCCCAGGCGGGCCAATGTGGCGTTGTCGGAGCGGTAGAACAGGTTTTGCTCGGGGTACGGGTCGGGCTCGAAGCGGAACACCGTGCCCTTGGCGTTATCCTGCAGCATTTTGCCGAAGTCGGACCGATCAAAGCCGGTGATAAAGGCCGTGTTGGGGCCGAACTTGGCCTGCTTGCCAATCATTTCGATGTTGAACATGGCCACCACGTTCTTCGGGTCAAGCTGCTTGGAGAAATGGCGCGCGCCAAAGCCCCGATTTCCTCGGCCGTGAAGGCCACAAACACCAGCGGGCGGGCGTTGTCGTTTTCTTCTTGAAGTACTCGGCCAGGGCCACCACGGCGGTGGTGCCGCTGGCGTCGTCGTCGGCCCCGTTGGCAATGGAGTCGCCGGCCACGGCGGGCAGGAAGCCCAGGTGGTCGTAGTGGCCGCTGAACACTACCTGCTCGGTGGCGCGGGCGGCATCCTTACCGGGCAACACGCCCACCACGTTGCGCAGCTCCACGGTTCGGATGGTGGTGGTGGCGGCCACCTGAAACTTCAGCGGTGTAGCGGCCGGCGGAGCCAGAATGAGCAGCGTGGTAAACGGAGCGGGTTTTTCGGGCCGCAGGCCGCCACGCTTTACGTAGCCGACCACGCGGTTGAAGGCCGCCGCCTGCACGGGGTCAATGAATACAATGGTGTTCTCCCTGGGGTCCAGCAGCGGGCGGATTTGCTGCATCAGGTTATCCTGTGGGCCCACGGTAACAACCCGCGGGGCCGGTTCGTCGGCTTCCGTCCAGTTGAGGTGGGGCTGACCCGAAATCAGCAGCATCTTGTCGGGGGCTACTTTGGCACCGTTGATAGTGACGAAAGCGGCGGCTGTGCGGGTTTCGTAGGCCGGAAACGTCTGCATGAAATTTTGCAGACCAGGTAGCGGTGTGAGGCCGATACGCTGAAATTCAGCGGCCAGAAACTCGGCGGCTTTTACGCTGCCGGGCTTGCCGGTAGCGCGGCCCTGCATATCGTCGGCAGCCAGGGTACGGATGATGCGCTCAACGGTTGCCTGGGGCACACCAGGACTTGCGGGAACAGGTGCGGACTTTTTTTGGGCAAAGACCTGAGTAGCAAACAGCGCGAGGAAGAGAACGAACGGGGGGGATTTTCGCATACCGCAAAATAACCATTTTGTTCTTTACGGGGTACAATTTGTTGGCCGCAAAAAATTTAGGTTTTGCGCCTTTCATCCGTCCGCTTGTCTCTTCTTCCTATGCTTCGTTACAGCCTGTTGTTGCTTCTTCCGATGGCCGCCTGCCAGACTACCGCTCCCACCACTGACAATACTACCGCCACCGAGGCGGCCCCGGCCACCGAGCTGCGCGGCACGCGCTGGGTATTGCACGCGCTGGCCGGGCAGCCACTGCAGGTGACCTCGCCCAAGGAGCTGTACCTGCAAATCAGCCCGGAGCAGCTGCAGGCGGAAGGTCAGGCCTCCTGCAACCGGTTCAGAGCGTCGGTGGAACTGCCCGCCGCACAGCAGCTCCGGTTCGGCGCATTGCTATCGACGCGCATGGCCTGTCCGGACCTGGCTGTTGAGACTGGCTTCACCAATGCGCTTACCAACACGCGCACGTACCAAATCAGCCGGGATACGCTGCGGCTGTACGGGGAGCCTGCCGCTGGCCCGCTGGCCGAGCTACACCAGGGCCGCTAAAATCCGGTAAAACCTACGTCCGGCCCCGGCTACCCTGAATGAAGGTAGCCAAGGCCGGACGTGGGTTGTACTGGTAGCCTACTCCTGTTCTCCTATTTTGTATTAGCCGCTTTTGTATCAACGGCGGCTAGCACGCCGCCCATTCGGCTTCCGATTTGGCCTGGCTGGCCCCGGGGCACCTTTCAGTTTCAGCTCGGGGGCGGCGGCCTGCAGTTCTTTCAGGTTCAGCTTCACCGGCTCCAGCTTCTTATCGGGGCGCAGCAGGTAATAGGTCACTTTATCGTCAATCTTGTCGTACCGCTCCCCGCTGCTATACGCTCCCTGGTAATCGGCTTTAATGAGCTTTTTCCCGAAGCGTTTGAGCAGGGTGTAGTTTCCGGCGTGTAGTACCTCTACGTACTCAGTGCGCTGGCTGGGCTCCGGGGCTTCCAGAAAACGGCGAAAAACGCGCTGGTGCGCGGGCTGCAGCCCAGCTGGCACATCCAGCTCAAAACTCGTCACCCGTCGGTCATCCAGCAGCAGCGAGTCTTTACGGTTGAGGGGCATCATCAGCAGCCGCCGGTTCAGCACATCGTACTTCAGCGGAATGGGCGCCAGTGGAACGCCAGTGGTCATGTGCAGATGTCCGGGCAGCCAGCGGTTGTCGGCGTACGGGGTGCCGATGGTGCCGTAGGCTTCGCCCCGGGGCAGCACCGCAGCGGCTCCATTCACCAAGGCATCCACATTAGCCTGAGCAGCCGTACCTGCCTGACTTATTGACCCTTGTTGTGCCCACGCGCTGGTAGTCAATAGAGCGGCCGCTAGGGCCAGAGAAATCCGAAGAATCATAGAAAGATCAAGTAAAAGGGCTATTATTAGTCTAATATACCGGTTTTGCCGACTATCTGCAGTCCTTACCCCAGCGTCAGCACCAGATCATCGGCGTTTACCAGGCTGCCTTCGGAGAGGCTCACGACCTGCACGGTGGTATCGGCGGGGGCAGTGATGGTGGTTTCCATTTTCATAGCCTCGATGATGAACAGGGGTTCGTTTTTGCGCACGGGCTGACCGCTCTCTACCAGCACCCGGCTCAGCAGGCCCTGCAGCGGCGCGCCCAGCTGGCGGGGGTTGCCTTTGTCGGCCTTGGGGTTCTGCACGCGCTTCACTTCCACCGAGGTGTCCCGGATTTCGAGGTTGCGCGTCTGGCCGTTGAGGGTGAAGAAGATGGTGCGGCAGCCGTCCTCATTTACCGGCCCGATGCTTTGCAGGCCCACAATAATGCTTTTGCCCCGGGCAATGTCGATGATGGTTTCCTCGCCGGGCTGCAGGCCGTAGTAGAACACCCGCGTGGGTACTACGGCCACGTCGCCGTACTCCTCGCGGTGCTGCCAGTACTGCTCGAATACCTTCGGGTACAACAGCCACGACAGCACATCGGTGAACTTCCCACGGCGGCCGAATTTCTCGGCAAACCGGGCTTCCTCGGCCCCGAAATCAATGGGGGCCAGGTGCTCGTTGGGGCGGTCGGTGAAGGGCTGCTCGTCTTTGAGAATCACCTGCTGCACCTCGTGGGGCCAGCCGCCCTCGGGCTGCCCGATGTCGCCGCGGAACAGGTCGCGCACCGACTCAGGGAAGTTGAGCGTGTGGCCTTTTTCCAGCACGTCGCGGGTGGTGAGGTTGTTGCTGACCAGGAACAGGGCCATGTCGCCGACTACTTTCGAGGAGGGCGTCACCTTCACGATATCCCCAAACAGCTGGTTCACTTCTGCAAAGGTGGTTTTCACGGTTTCGAACTTGTCCAGCAAGCCCAGCGAAGCCGCCTGGGGCCGCAGGTTGGAGTACTGCCCGCCCGGAATTTCGTGCTGGAACACCTCCGAGGTGCCCGCCTTCAGCCCCGACTCGAAGGGGTAGTAATACTCGCGCACGGTTTCCCAGTAGTTGCTGAACTCATTGAGCGACTCCTGGTCGAACTCCCGGTGGCGCTCCTGGCCGCGCAGCATCTCCACCACGGCGTTGAAGTTGGGCTGCGAGGTAAGGCCCGACAGCGCGCCCAGAGCCACGTCAATCACATCTACGCCGGCTTCCACGGCCTTCAGGTAGGTGGCGGGCTGCAGGAGCTGGTGTCGTGGGTGTGCAGGTGGATGGGCAGGCTCACGGTGTCGCGCAGGGCCGTAATCAGCTCGGTGGCGGCATAGGGTTTCAGCAGCCCGGCCATGTCCTTGATGCACAGGATGTGGGCCCCGGCGTCCTCAATCTGCCGGGCCAGGCGCAGGTAGTAGTCGAGGTTGTACTTCTGGTTGCGCCGGGGGTCCAGAATGTCGCCGGTGTAGCAGATGCAGGCTTCGGCCAGCCGGTCGGTGCGGTTGCGCACGAACCCGATGCAGGCCTCCATCCCCTTCATCCAGTTCAGGGAGTCGAAGATGCGGAACACGTCGATGCCGGTTTCGGCGGCCTGCTCCACAAACCGCTCCGTCAGGTTGTCGGGGTAGGCTTTGTAGCCCACGCCGTTGGCCCCGCGGATGAGCATCTGGAGCAGGATGTTGGGCACGGCGGCGCGCAGCTTGGCCAGCCGCTCCCAGGGGTCTTCGTGCAGGAAGCGCAGGGCCACATCAAACGTAGCCCCGCCCCAGCACTCCAGCGAGAAGGTTTGCGGGTGCTGGCGGGCGTAGCGCTCGGCCACCTTCAGCATATCGAAGGTGCGCATGCGAGTGGCCAGCAGGCTCTGGTGGGCGTCGCGCAGGGTGGTATCGGTGTAGTGAATCTGGCGCTCGGCCCGCAGCCACTTGGCAAACTCGTCGGGGCCCAGCTCGGTGAGCTTGTCCTTGGTGCCGGGCTGCAGCGGGGCGGCGGGGTCGTAGTGCGGCAGGCGGGGCTTGCGCAGGTCGCGCTTGGGGTCCACGAGGCCGCGCACGTCGGGGTTGCCGTTCACAATCACGTCGCCGAGGAAGCTGAGCACCTTGGTGGCCCGGTCCTGGCGGGGTTTGAACTTGAACAGTTCCTGGTGGTCTTTGATGAAGTCTACGTTGGCCTCCCCCGCCATGAATACAGGGTGGGCAATGATATTCTGCAGAAACTGGATGTTGGTGCTTACCCCCCGCACCCGGAACTCGTCGAGGGAGCGGGCCATCTTCTGGGCCGCGCCTTCCAGCGTGGGCGCGTGGGCCGACACCTTCACCAGCAACGAGTCAAAGAACGGCGACACTTTCACGCCCTGGTACACCGAGCCCTGGTCGAGGCGGATACCGAAGCCGCCCGCCGAGCGGTAGGCCGTAATGGTGCCGTAATCGGGCTTGAAATCCTGCTCGGGGTCCTCGGTGGTAATGCGGCACTGGATGGCGTAGCCCATCTTCAAGGGCGTACTATCCGGCCCCAGCCCAATTTCGGCGTCGGTGAGGCGGCGGCCGTCGGCAATATGCAGCTGGGTTTTGATGAGGTCCACGCCGGTTATCATCTCCGTCACGGTGTGCTCCACCTGAATGCGCGGGTTCACCTCGATGAAGTAGATGCGGTCCTGCTCGGGGTTCACCAGGAATTCCACGGTGCCCACGTTGTTGTAGTTCACGGCCCGGCCCAGGCGCAGCGCGTACTCGTACAGCAGGTGGCGCAGGTGGTCGGGCAGGTGCAGGGACGGGGCCACTTCCACCACTTTCTGGTAGCGGCGCTGCACCGAGCAGTCGCGCTCGTACAGGTGCGTGAGGCCGCCGAAGTTGTCGGCCACCAGCTGCACCTCAATGTGCTTGGGCCGCTCCACAAACTTCTCCAGGAACACGGTATCGTCGCCGAAGGCTTTCAGGGCCTCGTTACGGGCCTCGAAGAAGCCTTTTTCCAGCTGCTCATCGTCGCGGATTACGCGCATGCCCCGGCCCCCGCCCCCGCTGGCCGCTTTCAGCATCACGGGGTAGCCAATGCGGTGGGCTTCCGCCAGCGCCACGTCGAGGTCGGTCAGGTCCTGCTCGCTGCTTTCGATGATGGGCACCTGGCACTCCACGGCTACCCGCTTGGCGGCCACCTTGTCGCCCAGGGCTTCCATCACTTCCGGCCGCGGGCCCACGAAGATGATGCCCTCCTCGCGGCAGCGCCGGGCCAGGGTGGCGTTTTCGCTCAGGAAGCCGTAGCCGGGGTGAATGGCGTCGGCCCCGTTCTCCCTGGCCACGCGCAGGATGGCCTCAATATCAAGGTAGGGCTTGAGCGGCTCATCGTCGCGGCCCACCTGGTAGGCCTCGTCGGCCTTGTAGCGGTGCAGGGAGTAGCGGTCCTCGTAGGTGTAGATGGCAACGGTCTGGATGCCCAGCTCGGTGGCGGCGCGCAGCACGCGAATGGCAATTTCGCCCCGGTTGGCGACCAGCAGTTTGCGGATGTTCATCGGTTTCAGGAGAAGGTGAAAGGTGGAACAGGGAAGCGGTGCAAGCTACGCAACGGGGCGGGATTCGTTAGCGAATTTTTGCTGAAAGTTTATTTTTCGCAGAAGCAGACTATTTGGGATGGGTAGATTCCGGGAGGTTGTAGAGACGCAACATCTTGCGTCTCGTCGTTGCTGATGTTGCTTATTAAGAGCGGATTGGGCTTTCCTGTCGAAAGGCGTAACGACGTCGCACGAAGGGAAGTCCAGGCAGAGCTGTTCGACGGGGAGACGCAAAATATTGCGTCTCTACACTCAGTTCTCCTGGTTGATGAGGTTGACCACCAACTTCACCATTACGTCCTTGTCCTCCGGTTTTCTTTCTGCAATGAGCAGGGTCAGGGCCACCAGGGCATTATCGGCGAGGCGGCGAGAGCCGTCGGGTTTGTAGAGGCAGTGATTCTTATCCATGAACCACACGAACAGAACCGGAGGTCAGCGAAGCTAAAGGCTGCAATGCGCTTATTGCCATCGGAAAAGGAATGGTTTTTCACCACGAAGTAGAGCAGGTGGGCCGCTTTTTCCTCCGCGCTGGGGTACAGCTCTACGCCGTCAAAACTCTGGTAAATCGTGCGCACCGAGCTCTGGAACGACTCATCCTTCTCCCGCCCGAACAGCACGCTCCCCCCGAACTGCTGGCGCAGGCCATCCACGGCCTGTAGGGCGGCTTCGTAGGTGAGCTCGAAGGGTGTATCGGGCGAGGTGGCCGTGATGCGCAGGCGCTGGTGGTCGTACTGGTCGAGCACGTCGAGGGCGCGGGCGTAGTCGCTGAGCACCCGCAGCAGGGCCGTAGTTTGGGCGGGCGTCAGCTCCTGGTTTTCCAGCAGCTCGCCCTGCAGCCGCAGCAGCCGCTTGAGTTCGGTGAGCTGGCGGGCGTTTTCGCGCAGCCGCTCCTCGTTCAGCACGAAACCCTGCACCAGGTACTGCCGCAGCACCTGCGTGGCCCACTGCCGGAACTGCGTGCCCTGCCGGGAGTTCACCCGGTACCCGACGGAGATGATAACGTCAAGGTTGTAGTAGGTCACGGGCTTGTCGGAAAAAGCAATATGCATTTTTTGCATATTGCTTTCTTCGTCCAGTTCGCCGGAGTTAAAAACAGCCCGCAAGTGTCTGCTAATCACACTTTGGTCCCGGCCAAAGAGCGTCACCATCTGAGCCTGGGTGAGCCAGACGGTTTCGTTCTGCAGGTGCACTTCCAGCCGGGCGTGGCCGTCGGCCGATTGATAGAGAAGGATATCCGGAGTGGACTCCATAAGCAGAGGATAAAAAGTAAAACAGGCAGCAACTCAGCAATATGCAGAATCAGCGCCGGGAAGCCAAGCCGGAGGCCACCACGGCTACGAAAGCCAGCGTCCAAAACTTTCCTGCCACGGTTCAGTTCTGAACCCACTTCCCTACCTCTGACTTTATCCGCATGCAATTCTCCGGCAAGAACATCCTTATCGTGGGCGCTTCCTCGGGCATTGGCCTGGCCACGGCCCGGCTGCTGCACGGCCTGGGCGCTAGCCTGTACACCGCCTCCCGCCACCAGTCGGCCGAGCTGGCCGAACTCAGCACCACCTTTCTGCCCCTCGACGTGACGCACCCCTTCGGCACGGCGCTGGATGCCCTGCCCGAGGTGCTGCACGGCGTGGTGTACTGCCCCGGCAACATCAAGCTGCGGCCCTTCGAGCGGATTCCGGTGGAGGATTTCCGCGGGGATTTTGAGTTGAACGTGCTGGGTGCTGTGCAGGTGCTGCAGGCCAGCATGAAGCGGCTGAAGAAGGCCGGCGGGGCCTCTGTGGTGCTGTTCAGCACCGTGGCCGCCGATACGGGCATGGCCTTCCACGCCAGCATTGCTACTTCCAAGGCCGCCGTGGAAGGCCTCACCCGCGCCCTGGCCGCCGAGTACGCCGCCAGTGGCGTGCGGGTAAATGCCGTGGCTCCGTCGCTCACCAACACGCCCCTGGCCGCCGCTTTACTCAATACCCCCGAAAAAGCCGAAGCCAGCGCCAAGCGCCACCCGCTGCAGCGCATTGGTGAGCCCGAGGACCTGGCCTACATGGCCTCCTTCCTCCTCTCCGACCACGGCTCCTTTATCACCGGCCAGGTGCTGCCCGTGGATGGCGGCATGGGCCGGTTGAAGTAGGGCGTAGCAGATTGAGTAGCAGGTTTCCCGGATAACTGTAAAAGGCCTCGTCTCTGCTCGCTTAAGAGTAGACGAGGCCTTTTACAGTTATCCGGGAAACCTGCTACTCAATCTGCAGCCGCTTGTTCACGTAGAGGCCGTTACCGCGGAGCTGCACGAAGTACAATCCAGCCGGCAGCCGATGCATGTCCAGCGTGGTTTTGAGGCCGGTGCTGCTCATCGTGAGCGTGCGTTGCTGTACCACTTGGCCCAGCCCGTTCACAATGTCACACCGAATAACGCCGCCGGCTCCTATTAAGGGCATTGATACGTGCACATTTTCGCGGGCGGGGTTCGGCACCAGCTCTACCTGCCCAGCCAAAGCTGCTGAGGCACTTGTGGTAACCGTTTGAATAGTCACTGTAATGGTATTGCTGATATTGAATGCCTGACAGGCCCCCGATACCACCAAACGGCGGAAGTAAGTCGTCTGGCTCAGCAAAGGCGGGTCGTAGCTTTGGCTCACGGCTCCCGCAATGGAAATGAACGTGCTGTTATCAGCCGAGCTTTGCCACTGGTAGCTGTATTGGTTGTTGCCACCAGTGGGCTGGCTTCCAGAAATAACGCCTGGATCAGCGGGGCCGGTAAACACGGCCGGCTGAGGTGCCGTCAGCGAGTTTCCTGCCAGTACGGGCTGCACTGCTACCGTTATCGTGTTACTGGTGGAAGTCTGCCCACCCGAGCTTACCGTGCGCCGGTAGTAGATAGTCTGGCTGAGGGTTGGCGGGTCGTAGCTGGCAGCGGTTGCCCCGGCAAGGTTTGCGAAGGCAGTATTATCAGAGGAAGATTGCCACTGGTAGGTGTAGGTACCGTCGCCGCCGGCGGGGACCTGCCCGGTTATTACCCCAGGGTCGCCGCTACCGCAGAAGGCATCGGGCGAAGGGCCGGCAATGGTATTGTTGCTGATGGCGGCTACTGTTACCACAAAACTACCCGACGATGAGGCGGTACCACTGGGCGTGGTAACAGTAACCGGGCCGGTAGTAGCGCCGGCCGGTACCACCGCAGTAATGGAGTTGGATGATATAACGGTAAATGAAGCCGCATCCTTACCATTGAATTTTACAGCCGTAGCGCCCGTAAACTCGCTCCCCGTAATGGTAACGGTGGTGCCTGGGCTACCGCTGGCCGGGGCTACCGAAGCAACGGTAGCGGCAGCAACATTCTGGTAGCGAAAAATCTGCAGGGCGGAACCATCCGTCAGCACGTAGGCGTAATTGCCTACCCCGGCAATGTCATAGGCGGTACCCGTACCGGTTAGGGTTCCTTTTACCGTGGGAGATGCCGGGTTACTTACATCAAAGGCCTGCAGGGTGAAACTAGACGCGCCGCCGCTGGCGGCAAAATAGCCGTATACCATCGTGCCACTCACGGCAATGTCGCTGAGGGTAGTACCGCTGGGAATGGCTACCGAGCCCTGCGCAACCGGAATTTCGGGCGTGCTCAGGTCATACACCTGCAGAACTCCGTTCAATACCCCATATCCTTTGTTGCCATTGATGGCTTGGATGTACCCGGTAGTTGACTGGCGAAGGATGGGTTGCTGCGGGTTGCTTACGTCAAACACTTTCAGCACGCTTCCGTCCCGCACGTACGCAATGTTTCCATTCACGGCGGGTTTGCTGATTTGATAAGCATCGAGCGTAACTTTTGCGCCGGGAGTCAGATCGGGGGAAAACGGCTGGAAGTACGTAACGGGTGGCGTACTGGTGGTGCTGGTGGTGATGCACACCACCGTGGCGCTGGCCCCCACATTCAGCGGATTGCCGGTAATGGTGGTACCCGCCGGAGCACCTGGCGTAGCGGGATTCTGCAGGCTGAACCCAGTGAGTTGACTGCTACTGCTGGAACCCGTTCCGAAATGGGTACCGTACAGCCTGTCACCACCAACGGTTACCTGACGAATCCGGTTAAAAGCGGTGGTAGAAACTGTGCTTTTGGACACCGGCGACTCCGGGTTCGTAATGTCCAGCGTTTCGAGGCTACTTGAGCCGAAATTGGCTAGATACAGATAGTTGGCTTTGCTATCCAGACCGGTGGGCCCGCCACTGGTGGTAACGCTGGTCACCTTCTGCAAACTTTGCGCGCTGGCTGTTTCGGCACTGCACAACGCAATGAGAGCCAGCTGTAGCACAGCTATTCGGTGTAGATATGTCTTCATAATAAATTAAGAGTGAGTATTCGAGTCAGGCTACTTGTAACAGGCCGGCCAAGTTGCCGACTAGTTAGTTAACCCACGAAATTTTGCATTATTTTTTTATAGTCGGACATCTTATTTACCTGCTTTCATCAGCAACGTTAGCGGCTAGGTTATACAACTTAATGCCGGATATCCGGGTTATACTGCTATGGAACAGCAATCCACCGCCGCTGAGACGGCAGCTTCGCCCAAAGCCCGCATCAAGCAGGCCTACCTCGACTATGTGCTGCGCAAAGGCACGCCACCTATTTCGGTGTTTAAGCTGACACAAAAGCTGGGAATTGCCGAGCAGGAATTCTACCGCTACTACGCCACCTTCGAGGTCATCGACCGGGAAATCTGGGCCGATTTTGGCCGGGAAGCCCGCACCACTGCCGCAGCCGAGCCGGTTTGGGAGCAGTACGGCAGCCGCGAAAAGCTGCTGGGCTTCTACTATACCCTGCTCGAAATTCTGAAACGCAACCGCAGCTACGCCCTGCAAAGCCTGCGCCGCTCGCTGCACCGCATGCCCGGCCTCTCGCCCCGCGTGCTCGACGATTTCCGCCAGGAGTTTGAGGCCTTCGTAGCGGAAATCCTGCGCGACGGCCGCCGCACCGAGGAAGTAGCTACCCGCCCGCTGGTGCAGAACCAGTACCCGCGCGCCTTCTGGCAACAGATGCTGTTCGTGCTCGGCTTCTTCGCCAAAGACGACAGCCTGGACTTTGAGCGCACCGACGCCGCCGTGGAAAAAGCCGTTACCCTGAGCTTCGATTTGGTAGGCCGCAACTCCCTCGACTCGGCCGTGGATTTCGTGCGGTTTCTGGTGCGGCGGTAAGGTTTTAAGTTACAGCAGAACGGTCATGCTGAGCTTGCCGAAGCATCTCTACCGCTTTGTTATTGTGGCTAGGCAACGAAGCGGCAGAGATGCTTCGGCAAGCTCAGCATGACCGTTTTCGGTTTATACTACCCCACTCATGGACGATACTCCCAAGTCGCTTACCTCCCTGCCCACCACCAAGGTGGCCCGGGCGGCGCGGTTCGCCAAAACCGGCCTCAACGTGGGCGCCAACTACGTGAAGCACTACGCCAAGCGAGCTGTGGGTGCCGACAGCCCCACCGACGACCTGCACGCGGCCAATGCGGCCGAGCTGTACGGCACACTTAGCGAGATGAAAGGCTCGGTGCTGAAAGTGGCCCAGATGCTGGCCATGGAGAAAAACCTGCTGCCCACCGCCTACGCCGACCAGTTTGCCCAGGCCCAGTACCAGACCCCGCCCCTCTCGGGCCCGCTGGTGGTGAAGACGTTCCGGGAGGCATTCGGCAAGTCGCCGTTTGAGGTGTTCGATGCGTTCGACATCGAGGCGCGGCAGGCGGCCAGTATCGGGCAGGTGCACGCCGCGCGTAAGGATGGTCGGACGTTGGCCGTGAAGGTGCAGTACCCCGGCGTGGCCGACAGCATCCGCTCCGATATCCGGTTGGTGAAGCCTATTGCCCTGCGCGTACTGGGCCTCGACGAAGCCACCGTGCGCCCCTACCTGCAGGAAGTGGAAACCCGCCTGCTCGAGGAAACTGACTACGCTTTGGAGCTGCGCCGCGGCCAGCACATTGCCCGGGCCTGCGCCGGCTTCGCGCACCTGCAGTTTCCGCAGTACTACCCCGAGCTGTCGGCCCCCCGCATCCTGACTATGGACTGGCTGCCCGGCCGGCACCTGAAGGAGTTTCTGGCCACCAACCCCAGCCAAGAAGTACGCAATCAGCTCGGCCAGACCCTCTGGGGCTTCTATATGTTTCAGCTGAACGAGCTGCGCCAGGTGCACGCCGACCCGCACCCCGGTAATTTCCTGCTCTCAGATACCAACGGCGGCACCGTGGGTGTGCTGGATTTTGGCTGCGTGAAGGAAGTGCCGGCCGATGTGCATCATCTGTTCACGGCGCTATTGGCCCCCGAGACCCTAGCGGATTCAGCCCGCCTCACCCAGTTGCTTACCGAGGCTGGTATAGTGCGTCCCGAGGATACGCCCGCCCGGCAGGCGTTTTACGTAGATACCATGCGCGCCTCGCTGGAGCTGGTAGGCCGCCCCTTCCGCCAGCCCACCTTCGATTTCGGCGACCCGGCCTACATGCAGAGCCTCTATGCCCTCGGCGACGACCTGATGCAGCAGCCTGAGCTACGCCAGCAGCGTGAGCCCCGCGGCTCGGAGCACTTTATTTACCTCAACCGTACCTACGTGGGCCTCTATGCCCTCCTCACCGAGTTGGGCGCATCCATCCGCACCAGCCCAACGCAATAAGATTTTTTAAAACCAAACTACCGGGCTTGAGTTTAAGCATCCCAGGGCACTCGTGTAAGTACATGAGTATGCCGGGATGCTTCTTTTCTCTTTTCTCACCTCCCCTTTTTCCATGAAAAGATTCTGGACCCTGTGTGCCGCCTTGCTGAGCGCGGTAACGATGGCCTCGGCGCAATCGACGATGAGCTGCTGCACCAAACCCGCCACCGGCCAGGCTGCCACCGAGGTATTTGCCATGCTGGCTTCCAATGAGGATTTCTCGGGCGGCCACGATGCTCCGCTGCCCTTCACCTACGCCGGCGAGGGTGGCATGATTGAGTTCAAAACCACCGACGGCCAGATGGGCAAAGCCTTCGAAATCAAAAGCAAAACCAAGTCGGATAAGTATCTGCTGGTGATTCATGAGTGGTGGGGCCTCAACGACTACATCAAGCAGGAAGCCGCCCGCTTCGCCCAGGAGCTGCCCGGCGTGAACGTGCTGGCCCTCGACCTCTACGACGGCCAGATTGCCACCGACGCCGACCAGGCCGGCAAATTGATGCAGGGCGTGAAAACCGAGCGGGCCCAGGCCATCATCAACGGTGCCCTCGCCTACGCCGGCCCCAACGCCAAAATCGGCAGCATCGGCTGGTGCTTCGGCGGCGGCTGGAGCATCCAGACGGCCCTGCTGGCCGGTCCCAAAGCCAAAGCCTGCGTGGCCTACTACGGCATGCCCGAGAAGGACGTAGCCAAGCTCAAGACGCTGAACACCGACGTGCTGTTCGTCTTCGCCAAGCAGGATAAGTGGATCAACCAGGAAGTGGTAGACCAGTTCCGCAAGGATATGGCCGCCGCCAAAAAAGGCCTCACGGTGAAAACCTACGATGCCGACCACGCCTTCGCCAACCCTTCCAACCCCAAGTACAACAAGCAGTTCGCCGCCGACGCCCACGCCGCCTCGGTTGCCTACCTGAAGAAGAACCTGAAGGTGAAATAGCGTTCCGCAGTAGCGCAAACAGCAAAGTTTGCGCTACTGACCACACCAACGAAAAGAGGCAGCCCGTCCGGGTTGCCTCTTTTTTTATGGTAGCACAAACGGCTGTAGAGACGCGACACTTCGCGTCTCCCGCCAGAACAGCCAGAACCGCGCCACCGGCACAACGTCAGCACACGTCGGCATGTATTGCCCAAACGACTTGCAGACCTGAATAACGTCAGCACGCGCCGAGACGCGAAGTATCGCGTCTCTACAGTCGTCCGGAATTTCCCCAATGGAAGGAAGCTGCTACCTTATAGCTCCCAACAAGTCACACGTCATGTCTACCGCCTTCGTTTCCCCGGTTCAGCAACTGCTGAACGAGTATGCCGAAAGCCACCAGAACCCTACCAACAAGCTGGTGCATTGGGTGTGCGTGCCGCTGATTATGTTCGCCATTCTGGGGTTGCTATGGTCGGTACCGGTGCCGGCGGTGGTAAGTGCCGTTAGTCCGTGGCTGAACTGGGGCACGGTGGTGATGGTGCTGGCCCTCGGGTACTATGTGCGCCTGAGTTCCCGGCTGGCGGTGGGCATGCTGCTGGTATGGCTGCTGATGGCACTGACACTGCGCGTGGTGCAAGCTCAGGCGGCCCTACCACTCTGGGCCATATGTCTGATTATTTTTGTGCTGGCCTGGATTGGGCAGTTCTGGGGCCATAAGGTAGAGGGCAAAAAGCCCAGCTTCCTCAAAGACCTGCAGTTCCTGCTCATCGGCCCGCTGTGGCTGCTTCATTTCATCTACCGCCGGCTGGGCTGGCAGTATTGATGGGTTATGGAAAAAATGAAGCGTCATGCTTCGGCTGCGCCTCTGCATGACGTTTCACTTTGTCTATCACCGCAGCTTATTCCAGCAGCCGTGCCTGCAACTGGGCCAGGCTTTCGGGGAGTTGTTGCATGTCGGTGAGTACGAAGTAGAGGTCCTGGAATTTATCCTTCTCGAAGGGGGTATCCAACACGCCGTCGAGGGTGAAAGGCAGGCGGGTGGGCGCGTCGCTGAGGCTGAACTTTACCTCGCCGTGCGACGACAAAAGCCCGGCCCCGTAAATGCGCAGCCCGTCAGGCTGCTGAATCAGGCCGAACTCGGCCGTGAACCAGTACAGGCGCGTGAACTGCTCCAGCGTGCCGGGCCAGCGCTGGCCGTGGTGCACGGCCGCCGCACCCAGCGTCTGCAGAAAATCAGCGAAACCATCATCCGTCAGCAGCGGCACGTGGCCGAATACGTCGTGGAACATATCGGGCTCCTCGAGGTAGTCGAGCTGCTCGAGGGTGCGCAGCCAGGTGGTGGCGGGAAACTTGCGGTCGGCCAACAGCTGGAAGAACACGGCGTCGTCCACGATGCCGGGCACTACTACCAGCTCCCAGCCGGTCAGCTCCCGTAGGCGGGGGTTCACCTCCCGAAAATCGGGGATGGCGTCGCGGGTGAAGCCCACGCGCCGCACGCCTTCCAGAAACGCCTCGGCGGCGCGGCCGGGCAGCAGGGCCATCTGGCGGTCGAAGAGCAGTTGCCACACGTGCTGGTCGGCGGCAGTGTAATCGGCATATACCTGGGTAAGCAGCGGCAGGGCAACGGGAGCAACGGGGGCGGCAGAAACAGACTGCATAACGAAAACGGAAATGGTGGAAAAAGAAAAGCCTGCCTCCGCAGAGAGCGGAAGCAGGCTTGAAAAGACGTTGGGAGGATGATGGGCTAGTCTCAGGTCCTCGCATACGCCGCGGCCGCTCCGCTCCGAAGGGGAGCGTAATAGGTAGCAGCGTAATAATAGCGGGACGTGAACAGCAGCATGTGCGGCAAAGGTAAGAGAGTTTTTGAATTACGTGGATTTCACGCTGTCATCCTGAGCGGAGCGAAGGACCTTATTACGTTGCAACGACTCGTGCTGATGTGACAAGGTCCTTCGCTCAGGATGACAGCTTGGCTACTCCACCGGCTGCAGCTCCCAGCCCGACGACAGCAGGGCGGCCAGTTCGGCTACGCTTTCGGTGAGCTGGTCCCAGCTGGTGAGCACGAAGTATTGGTCCTGCAGGTGCGCCTCGCTGTAAGGCGTGTGCAGCACGGTGGCCAGGTCGAAGGGAAAGCGGCGCGACACGTCACCGATGCAGTGGTGGATTTCGCCCGACGACGAGAGCAGGCCGGCCCCGTACATGCGCGTCTGGCCGTGCTCCTCCACCAGCCCGAACTGCACCGTGAAGCCGTAAAGCCGCTCGAGACGGGCCAGGGCCACGGCATCGTCGAGGTGCTGGGCGGCTACCTGGCCCAGGAAGTGCAGGAAATCGGCGAAGGCCTGGTCCATGAGCAAGGGAACGTGGCCAAACACGCCGTGAAACAGGTCGGGCTCCTCGATGAAATCGAACTGCGCCATACTCCGGATCCAGACGGTAGCCGGGAATTTGCGCTGGGCCAGCAACCCAAAGAACTCG
Organism: Hymenobacter sp. 102; assembly: GCF_049949205.1. NCBI lineage: Bacteria > Pseudomonadati > Bacteroidota > Cytophagia > Cytophagales > Hymenobacteraceae > Hymenobacter > Hymenobacter sp. 102. The sequence goes on along the minus strand of NZ_CP188172.1, from coordinate 4,566,684 downwards.
GCATCATTGAGCATACCCTGCACTGGTTCCAGCTGCCAGCCAGTAGCTTTCTGCAGACGCTGGCTTACTTCCTGGAAGTTAGGAATGGCATTGCGGTGGAAGCCCACGGCCTCCAGCCCCCGGCCAAATGCCGAGCAGGCCCGCTTATGCAGCAAGGCCGTCTGGCGGTCAAACAATACCTTCCATACCAGCTGATCCTGCGTGGTGTACCGGTCGTAGTGTTGCTGTATCATATGCGTACAGGGCAGAAAAAAGCCCGGCTCCTGGCGGGAGTCGGGCTCTTAAGTGGATTTCAGAGAAGGAGAAGCATGCTGTGTTCTACCTTTCGTACCCGCAAAAGCGCCCGACCTCGTCCTGGACAGGACGATTAATGGTCATAAAGCGTTTCGCGTTTAGGGTCAGCATGATGATGCAAATATAGAAGACTTCTGGAATAAACAAATTTTCAGCAGCCTTATTATTCAACCCCTCTTGACAACAATATCTATCATTCATGAACAAACAGCCTATAATTTATGGGTCTTTTTTGAAATAACAGCCTAATTTTACACTTCACCCCCTTCATATTGACAGTACCTAGCTGCTGAGGCTTTATGAATCAGCTATCAGACAGGGTATTCAGTTATGGCTTGCCGTTGGGCTCGTAAGTCATGCTCAGTCGGGTGTCGCCGGTAATTTTGAGGTCTATTCTAGCCTGCTGGGCTGATGGGTTGAGCAGCAGCGCCGTGGAGCCGGCCATAAACCGTAGCGTACCCCGCTCGCCGGGCGCCAGCGTCGTCTTGCCGAAGATACCGCCGCCCCGGGGCCGCTCCTTAAACTCGACGGGTACTTTGCCCACGTTGTGGGCCTCTACTTTGAAGCCACCCAGCTGGCCGCCGCCCAACGCAAACTGCTTACCCGGCTCAATGAGCAGATTGGAGGTGATTCCCGCCCAGCAGGCCGTAGCGAGCAGGAGCAGAAAAGCGAAAATGGCAATAGCGGCCGAACGTGGGGCAAGGGAAATACGCATGACAAGTGGGACTTGAAGTGAAACGATGTCCCAAAGAAACTGCCCCCGCTGCCGCCAAACGCCCTAGTTTACAGCCTGGGACGCCTCAACTTATAGTTTGACACTGGGCAGGCGTAGGGATGCAACGCTCCGCGTCTCGCCGCTGCTGAATTTGTTTGCTTGGCGCGGTTCCGGGTCGTTCAAAGCCGACACTCCAACTATTGCGTCTCTACAACGTGCTGCTGGTACAGGGCCGGCCGTTCAACGAGGAAACGCGAAGTGTCGCGTCTCTACAGCTGCCGGGCAGCTTCGCTGGGCGTCTGGCCGCGGAGCTTTTTGAAGACGCGGTTGAAGGTGGACTTGGAGTTGAAGCCGGCCTCCAGGGCCACCGCCAGTAGCGTGTAGTGCCGGAACTGCGGGTCGCGGAGGCGGCGCTCGGCCTCGCGCACCCGGTACTCGTTTACGAAGTCGTTGAAGTTCTGGCCGCAGCCGGAGTTGATGACCCGCGACAGCCAGGACGTGTTGGTGCGCAGCTGGGCGGCCAGCTCGCCCAGCGTCAGCTCGGGCTCCAGGTAGGGCCGGGCTGCCTGCATGTGGGCCAGCAGCCGGGCCGTCCAGCGGGCCAATTCCGCGTCGGGCTCGGCGGGGGCTGGTTCGGCTGGCACCTGGACCGGGACATCGACCACCAACGGCACGGTGGCAGCCGCTGCGGCTGACGAGACAGGTACTTCAGGCAGATTGGGAACCGTAGCGGCAACTGGTCTTTCATCTGCCGCTGGTGCAACGGTACTAGGCGCTTCGGCAGCTTCTACCCTGGATGGTAAGATTACCGACGAAACCTCGGCGGCGGGGGCCGGCTGGAAGCGCAAGGCGGCCAGGCGGTAACCCGTCAGCAGGCCCGAGATGCTGAGGTAGTAGATTAGCAGGCCGGTAAACAGGTAGTCGTACCAGTTCTGCACGTAGTTCAGGGGCACAACGAAGAAGTTAATCAGGCCGAATACCAGCGTGACGCCGGTGCCCACCACCACGGCCATCAGTACGTTGCGCAGCCACCGAAACCGGAGCTGCTCGGTATCGGAGAAGTTGTCGTTGAGGTAGCGGGCGTAGGCGCGGTAGGCGCGCAGGGTGTGCACCGCGTAGGCCAGCACCGAGAGGTAGCCCAGCGTATCGGCCAGCAGCCCGATGGGCTGGTAGTCGGCCCAGTTGGCCAGGGGCCTTTGGTGCCGAAGTGGGCGGGCAGCGGCCGGCCCTGCACCCCATGCCACCACCCTATATCATAGCCGAACACTACCAGCAGCCACGCCCCGAAGGCCAGCGCAGGCGCGAAGTGCCACCAGTGTTGCCGCTGCAGCCGAAACTCCTGGTTGGTGAGGCTGCGGAAGTAGAAGTACAGCGCGGGCCCCACCGCCAGCCAGTTGCTGAACGGCCAGTAGAACATAAACGTCGTGCGGGCGTCGTGCGAGTCGTACCAGCCGGCAAAGCCCAGCATCCATTGGGCCAGCCGCATGGCAAACAGCAGCAGCAGCAGCGCCAGCCAGCCATCGGCCGCCGTATCCTCGCGCCGCCGCCGCGCCCACAGCACCGCCGCCACAATGACGCCTTGCAGGAAAAACGGCAGCAGCAAGCCGCTGTACAGGTTGAAGCCGAAGAACATACCGGCAAGGTAACAGTAGATCGGACTTCCGCTATGTTTAAGAAGGTAGTTCCCCTCCTTGGAAAGGAGGGGCTAGGGTGGTTGACCTTGCGTTAGAACGGTTTATAGAACTAGCTCTAGCAGCGTTCTAACGTTCATCAACCACCCTAGCCCCTCCTTTCCAAGGAGGGGAACTAGCTTTTAGTTTACCTTCTACTCCAGCTCCTGGCGCAGGTCGTACACTTTGCGCAGGTTGCGGATCAGGCGCTCCGACTCGGCGAAATTCAGGGTTTGGGCACCGTCGGAGGCGGCTTCTTCGGGCTTCTCGTGGGCTTCGTAGATGATGCCGTCGGCGCCGGCCATGACGCCGGCCAGGGCCATCGTGGGCACGTACTCGCGGATGCCGATGCCGTGCGAGGGGTCCACGATGACGGGCAGGTGGGTTTTCTCCTTCAGGATGGGCACGGCGTTCAAATCCAGCGTGTTGCGCGAGGCGGTTTCGAAGGTCCGGATGCCCCGCTCGCAGAGAATCAGCTTTTCATTGCCGCCCGAAAACACGTACTCGGCCGACGACAGCAGCTCCTCAATAGTGCCCGAAATGCCGCGCTTGATCATCACCGGCTTATCCACGCCGCCCAGGGCATCGAGCAGGTTGAAATTCTGGGTGTTGCGCGCGCCCACCTGGAACACGTCCACGTAATCGTGCATTTCCTCCACCTGCGACACCTGCATTACCTCGGTCACAATCTTGATGCCCCGCTCCCGGGCCATGCGGTGGAAGTCTTTCAGGCCTTCCATGCCCAGCCCGCGGAAGGCGTACGGCGACGAGCGGGGCTTGAACACGCCCCCGCGCATGATGCGCACGTCGTTGTCCACGAGGTGCTGCATAATCAGCTCCATCTGCTTCTCGCTCTCGATGCTGCACGGGCCGGCGGCCAGTGTGAGCGAGCCTTCCCCGATGCGCACCCCGTCGCCGAGGTCGAGCACCGTAGGGCGCACGCGCCACTTGCGGCTCACCAGCTTATAGTCGTCGGAAACCCGATGGATGTCGAGGATGCCGGGCAATTGGCCGATGGTGCGCAGATCCACATCGGCCTTGCCGATGGCCACCAGGTAGTGGGCGCGCTGGGTTTTCACCTCCGTGGCCTTGTATTTCAGCTCCTGAATGCGGGCTTCAATGGCGGCCTTATCGGCTTCGGTGATGTGAGGGTCGAGTTGGATGATCATGTTCTTTCGGGGTTTCCGCAGAGGACGCAGAGGGTTTCGCAGAGGGCGCAGAAGAACGACCTCCGCGTCCTCTGCGGAAACCTCTGCGTCCTCTGCGGGAAACGTTAGTTGAGTACAGAAGAAACAAACCGCTTCGCCGCGGCCGGAGCATCGTCCACGCCTTCCAGGGCCCGGATCAGGGCGGAGCCGATGATGGCGCCCTCGGCGTATTGGCAGGCGTTCTTGAATGAGGTTTTGTCGCCGATGCCGAAGCCGATGAGGCGGGGGTTGCGCAGGTTCATGGCCTCGATTCGCTGGAAATAGGCTTCCTGTACGCCCTCGGCCTGGGTGTTGGCCCCGCCCGTGGTGCCGGGTCCCGACACGAGGTACAGGAACGAATCCGTCAGCTCGTCGATGCGTCGAATGCGCTCCGGGGCGGTTTGCGGGGTGATGAGGAACACCGGCCGCAGGTTGTGGCGGCGGAAGATATCCTGGTACTCGGCCACGTAATCGTCGAGGGGCAGGTCGGGCAGGATGATGCCGTCGGCCCCGGCGGCGGCGGCTTCGCGGCAGAAGTTGTCTACCCCGAACTGCATCACCGGGTTAAGGTAGCCCATCAGCAGAATCGGCGTTTCGGGCACTTCCAGGCGGATATCCTTTAGTTGCTCGAACAGCACCCGCAGGTTCATGCCATTGGCCAGGGCCACGGTGCTGCTGGCCTGAATCACCGGCCCATCGGCCAGCGGATCCGAAAACGGCATCCCGATTTCGATGAGGTCGGCCCCGGCTTCGCTCAAGGCTTTGATCAGCGGTACGGTGTCGTGCAGGCGCGGGTAGCCGGCCGTGAAGTACATGTTCAGCAGGTTCTTCTGCTTTTTATCGAAGGCGTCTTTTATTCGGTTGGTCATGTCACGTGATATTGTCTGTCATGCTGAGCGAAGGCGGAGCCGCAGTCGAAGCATCTCTACCGCTTGGTCTACAAGTAGAAATTAGCCAGAGGTAGAGATGCTTCGACAAGCGGACGCCAGATCAAGCATGACAATGCCATTGCCTTACATAATAGCGTCAGCGTACTTGATGTAGGTTTCCAGGTCCTTGTCGCCGCGGCCGGAGAGGTTGATGACCACCACGTCGTCGGGGCCGGCGCCGAGCTGGTCGAGGGCGGCCAGGGCGTGGGCGGTTTCCAGGGCCGGGATGATGCCTTCGAGGCGGCTGCATTCGGCCACGGCTTTCAGGGCCGCTTCGTCTTCGATGCTGATGAAGCGGGCGCGCTTAGAATCGGCCAGGAAGGCGTGCAGCGGGCCGATGCCGGGGTAATCGAGGCCCGCGGAAATAGAGTAGGGCTCGGTAATCTGGCCGTCCTCATCCTGCATCAGCAGCGTGCGGCTGCCGTGAATGATGCCCGGCGTACCCAGCACCGACGTGGCGGCCGAGTGCCCCGAGTGCACGCCGTGGCCGGCGGCTTCCACGGCCACCAACTGCACCGAGGGCTCCTCCAGGAAGTGGTAGAACGCGCCGGCCGCGTTAGAGCCGCCGCCCACGCAAGCCACCACGTAGTTGGGCAGCTCAGAGCCGGTTTTCTCCAGCAGCTGCTGGCGCATTTCCTCGCTGATAACGGCCTGCAGACGCGCCACCAGATCGGGGTACGGGTGCGGGCCCACCACCGAGCCGATGATGTAGTGCGTATCCACGGGGTTGCTGATCCAGTCGCGGATGGCCTCGTTGGTGGCATCCTTGAGGGTGCGGCTGCCGCTCATGGCCGCCCGCACCTCGGCCCCCAGCAGGCGCATGCGGTACACGTTGGGCTTCTGCCGCTCCATGTCGATTTCGCCCATGTACACGATGCACTCCATGCCCATCAGGGCGCACACCGTGGCGGTGGCCACGCCGTGCTGGCCGGCGCCGGTTTCGGCAATGATGCGCGTTTTGCCCAGGCGCTTGGCCAGCAGAATCTGCCCCACGGTATTGTTCACCTTATGGGCACCGGTGTGGCAGAGGTCCTCGCGCTTGAGGTAAATGCGGGTGTTATACTTCTCCGACAGCCGCTTGGCCTCAAACAGCGGCGTGGGCCGGCCCACGTAGTCGCGTAGCAGCTGCTGGTACTGCTGCTGGAACTCCGGCTCGGCCATGATGCTCAGGTACTGCTGGCGCAGCTCCTCCACGTTGGGGTAGAGCATTTCGGGAATGAACGCGCCCCCAAACTGGCCGTAGTAGCCGCGCTCCGTGGGTTGTTGGTAGGTTGGTTTCATGATGGTTTCTCGCAGGGTCTCGGGGTGGGTGGCGCAGGGTCTCGCGGTGGATTACCCCGCGAAATCAGACGCAAAAAAGAGTTCTTATAACAAGTCGTTGGTCATGACTTCCGACAACGGCAGCTTCCGGGTTTCCAGGCCATGTTCGGCCAGCCAGTCCAGGTAGCGCTGCACCCTGGCGGGGCTCATGTGGCCCCAGCCGGGGCCGCTGCCGTAGTATTCTGCCGTGTACTGCTGGCTTTCGAGCAGGAAACTGGGGTTGCGGTCTGGGGCCGGCACCAGCTTTTGCAGCAGCGCCACCGCCTTCTCCGGGTGGTCTTTGGCGTGCAGGAAGCCCTGCCCGGACACCCGCAGAAACTTCCGGTAGGCCTCCCCGTTTTCCAGCACCCGCTTTTCCGACGCCATGATGACGGGCGAATAGCCGTACGGAATCCCATAATCGGCCAGGCGGAAGCTGGTCAGCTCCACGCCCTGCTGCCGGGCCTGTACGCCTTCCCAGTTATCGAAAATCCAGGTGGCGTCGGCCTGCTGCTGCAGCAGCGTGTTCCAGATGCCTAGCTTCTCGGGGTAGGTAATGGTCAGCGGGCTGGTAGCACCGTCGTTTTCCAGCATCTTCGCCACTATCTGGTCCTCGTAACGGGCTTGGTACGAGGCGTAGACTTTGCCGGCCAAATCTTTGGGCGACTGAACATCCGGGCGCTTGAGCGTGACGATGCTGCTCAGGTCTTCCGTGAGCAGGGCGGCCACGGCTATGGCATCGAACGGCCGGGCCTTGGTGCGGTAGCTGATGATGCTTTCCAGCGGGCAAAGCGCAAAATCGGCTTGGCCCAGCTCTACCTTCTTGGCCGGAGTCAGGGCGTAGTTGTCGGCCTCCGGGGTCAGCAGCTCCACCTCCAGCCCGTGCTGCGCGTACCAGCCCAGCTCCTGGGCCACCACGAAGCCCGTGTGGTTAGTGTTTACCGTCCAGTCCAGCGCAATCTTTATTTCTCTCATAGCTTTTGTATAACCACGTTTACTGCGGTCTGCCTGTGTATGATGCTGGCTTGTTACGCTTTCAACGCCTGAAAAAAAGCCTCCAGCCGGCCGGCATCCTTGGTACCCGGGGCGGTTTCGAAGCGGCTGTTCAGGTCCAGGGCAAACAGCCCGGGCAACTGAAGGTTCCGCAACGCCGCCGCGTGCTCCGGCCCGATGCCGCCGGCCAGAAAGTACGGCACCGGCAGGTTGTAGTCCTGCAGCAGCGTCCAGTCGAAGGCGGTGCCGTTGCCGCCGGGCTGGGGGCCGGCCGTGTCGAAGAGGAAATAGTCCACACTGCCCACGTAGGGCTGGAGCTGGGCGAAGTCGAACCCCTCGCCCACCGCAAATGCCTTCACCACCGGCACGCCGCCGGCCCGCACCGCGGCGCAGGTGTCGGGCGTTTCATGGCCGTGGAGCTGGGCCAGCTGCAAATCAAACTCCCGCACCCGCGCCAACACTGTAGCCGCGTCGTCATCCACGAACACGCCCACCTTACGGATGGCTGCCGGCAACGCCCGCACCGCCGCCGCCGGCAGCCGCTCCCCCACGTACCGCTTCGACTTCGGGTAGAAGATGAACCCCAGAAAATCGGGCTGCAGCGCCGCCACCGCCCGCAGGCTGTCGGCATCGGCCATCCCGCAGACTTTGAGGTGAGGTTGAGTTGACATCAGGTTGAAAGGTGCTCTAGCTATAGTTCGCCTCACCCCCTAGCCCCCTCTCCGAAAAGGAGAGGGGGAACTAGAGCTAGAAACAACTGAACTAGTCTGTTAAAATTTTAAAAATCTAGGCTAGTCCCCCCTCTCCTTTTCGAAGAGGGGGCTAGGGGGTGAGGCGAACTACAACAACGTCACCGCCTCCGTAGCGCGGAGCTGCTGCACCAAGGCGGCGCAGGCTTTTTCGGGGCGGGAGTGGCGCATGAAGGATTCGCCCATCAGGAAGCCGCGGTAGCCCACGGCGCGCAGGGCTTCGATGTCGGCGGCGGTGCTCAGGCCGCTTTCCGTCACCTTCACGTACTCGTCGGGGATGCGCTGGGCCAGTTCGCCGGACGTGTCGAGGCTGACCGAGAAGTCGTGCAGGTTGCGGTTGTTCACGCCTACCAGGCTCACGGCGTCGGGGTGCAGGGTCTTGTCCAGTTCCTCGGCGTTGTGGATTTCGAGCAGCACTTCCATCCCCAGGCTTTTGGCCAACCGACCCAGGCGCAGCACTTCCTCGCCGCTGAGCACGGCCGCAATCAGTAGCACGGCGTCGGCGCCGATGCTCTTGGCTTCCAGAATCTGGTATTCATCCACCACAAAATCCTTGCGCAGGATGGGGCAGAAATTGAAGCGCCGGGCCGTAATCAGGTCTTCGTTCTTGCCGCCGAAAAACTCCGAATCCGTGAGTACCGACAGCGCCGAGGCTCCGGCCTGCATGTAGCCCAGCGTGGTGCGCTCCACCGGGGCGTGGGCGTTGATGATGCCCTTGCTGGGCGACTTGCGCTTGAACTCGGCAATGATACCGCTCAAGTCGTCGCGCAGCAGGTAGCGGCGCAAACTCAGCGGCTGGGCCGACATATATTGGCTTTGCTCCAGCAGTTTCACCGGCACCAGGCTCTGGCGGGTGGCTACTTCCTGGCGCTTATGAGCAATGATGGTATCGAGAATGGTCATGAGGTTTTGCGTGTAGCGCGAAGCCTTTGCTTCGCGTTTCCTTGAACGAAATCAGTGAGTAACAAATGGGCGCTCGGTGTGGCTGATACGCGAAGCCAAGGCTTCGCGCTACTGCGCTGCCACCAGCTCCCGCAATGCCTGGCGGGCGCGGCCGGAATCCAGCGACTCGCGGGCGGCGGCCAGGCTGTCGGCGAAGCTGAAGGCGGGCTCCAGGCAGCCGATGGCCAGAGCCGCGTTGGCCGTTACCACGTCGCGCTGGGCGCGGGTGCCCTGACCGTCCAGCACCGCCAGAAACAGCCGGGCCGATTCGGCGGGCGTTCTGCCCCCGGCCAACTCCGCCGGCGTGGTAGTGGTCAGGCCCAAATCAGCCGCCGATACCAGCTGTTCGCCCTCGGGCGTGGCCAGCTTGGCGGCGGCCGTCAGCGAGAGTTCATCGTAGCCATCCAAAGCGTGCACCACGGCGTAGCGGGTATCCGTTTGCTGGAGCAGGTAGTGGTAGAGGCGCAGCAGCTCCAGGCTGAAGGTACCGGCCACCTGATACTTCGGGCGGGCGGGGTTCACCAGCGGCCCCAGAATGTTGAAGAACGTGCGCACCCCCAGTTCCCGGCGCACCGGCCCGGCGTGGCGCATAGCCGGGTGGAAGGCCGGCGCGTGCAGAAAACAGATGCCGGCCCGCTCCAGCTGCCGCCGCAGCACGTCGTTGCTTACCCCGAACTCCACCCCCAGCTGCTGCAACACGTCCGATGAACCACAGGCCGACGACACCCCGATGTTGCCGTGCTTGGTAACCTTGTAGCCGGCCCCGGCCACCACAAAACAGGCCAGCGTACTAATGTTGAGCGTGTCTTTGCCGTCGCCGCCGGTGCCCACAATATCTACCGTATCGTGCGTGCCCAGCTCGGGGCTGCGGCTGAGGCTCAGCAGCGCCTCGCGAAAACCGGCCAGCTCGGGTACCGAAATGGGCCGCATGCGGTACACGGCCATAAACGCCGCCATTTCAGCCGGGTTGGCCTCCCCCTGCCCGATGCGCAGCATGGCCTCCCGGGCCTCGGCGTGGTTCAGCAGCTGCTGCTCCAGTAGTTTGTTCAGAATCTGTTTCACAAGTGAATCGCAGATGATGCGGATTAGAAGGATTTTGCTGATGGATGTTTCTGTGTCATGCTGAGCGGAGCCGGAGGCGAAGTCGAAGCATCTCTACCGCTTCGTTGTAGTGCCAGTTGATTAGTCAGAGGTAGAGATGCTTCGGCTTCGCTCAGCATAACGTTCTACTTCAGCTCAGCCAGTTGCGCAGCATCTGGTGGCCGTGCTCCGTCAGAATCGACTCGGGGTGGAACTGCACGCCGCGCACGTCGTAGGTGCGGTGGCGGAAGGCCAGTACTTCGCCATCGGCGTCGCGGGCGGTTACTTCCAGCTCGGCGGGCACGCTTTCGGGCCGCACGCTCCAGCTGTGGTACCGCCCCACTTTAAAGGTATCGGGCAGGCCCGCGAACAGCTTATCGGGGGCCGCGAGGTGGGCGTCGGTGGCCAGGCCGTGCAGCACCGTGGGCAAGTTGTACAGCTCGCCGCCAAAACTCTCCGCCAACCCCTGGTGGCCCAGGCACACACCCAGAATCCGCTTGGTGGGCGCGTAGCGGCGGATGATTTCGGGCATCAGGCCTGCTTCCGACGGCACACCGGGGCCGGGCGACAGGAGCACCGCGTCGTAGGCAGCCACGTCGTCCACCCGCAGCTTATCGTTGCGAATCACGGTTACGTTGCTGGTGTGCCCCAACTCCCGCAGCACCTGTACCAGGTTGTAGGTGAAGGAGTCGTAGTTGTCGAGAACGAGAATATTCATGGGGTTCGGCCATTGGGCCTGATGGTTCCCGGGCTGAAACCCGGGGCTGGTAAATGACTTCGGATAAGGAGTGGCTCCGTAGCCCCGGGCTTTAGCCCGGCGGCGGCCGCCGGTGCTACACCTGCTCGGCTTCCTGCAGGGCTTTGCGCAGGGCCGCCAGCTTGTGGTGCACTTCATTCAGCTCCGAATCCAGGTTGGAGGCGGCCACCACGCCGGCCCCGGCCTGGAAGTACAGCTGCCCCCCGGTGCTCAGCATCGAGCGAATCATGATGGCGTGGTTGAAGTCGCCGTTGAAGCCCAGGTAGCCGATGGCCCCGCCGTAGTAGCCGCGGGCCGTGGGTTCCAGCTCGTCGATGAGCTGCATGGCCCGGTGCTTGGGCGCGCCCGAGAGCGTACCGGCCGGGAAAGTATCGGCCACCACCTGCAGCGGGCTGGCCGTGGGCGCCAGCCGGGCCGTTACTTCGCTTACCAGGTGAATTACGTGGGAGTAAAACTGTATCTCCCGGAACACCTTCACCTGCACGTCGTCGCCGTGGCGGGCCAGGTCGTTGCGGGCCAAATCCACCAGCATCACGTGCTCGGCGTTTTCCTTGGGGTCGTCGGCCAGCTTCTGGGCCAGGGCCGCATCTTCGGCGTCGTGGCCGGTGCGGCGGAACGTGCCGGCAATGGGGTACAGGCTGGCCTGGCGGTTTTTAATGAGCAACTGGGTTTCGGGCGAGGAGCCGAAGATTTTGAACGAGCCGTAATCGAAGTAAAACAGGTACGGCGAGGGGTTGATGGAGCGCAGCGCCCGGTACACATTGAACTCGTCGCCGCTGAACCCCTGCTGGAACCGCCGCGACAATACAATCTGGAACACATTGCCGCGCCGGCAGTGCTGCTGGCCAGCCGTGAGCACCCGCATAAACTCTTCGTCGGTTTGGTTGGTGCCCTCCTCTCCCACCCGCTGGAATTTAAAATCAGGCAACGAAGGGTTCCGGATCAGGTTAACCAGCCGCGTCAGGCCACTGTTTTCCTCCGGCTCCCCCGCTAGTGTGTGCTCAAATACAAAGAGCTCGTTGCGGAAGTGGTTGATGGCAATAACATAGCGGTACGTGCAATACAGAATGTCCGGAATTTCGCCGGCTGGCTGCTTTTGCGGGTCCAAGGTAAGCTCTTCAAACGCTTGTACCGCTTCATACCCCATATACCCAAATAGGCCGCCGGTAATAAAGTCATGGCCGGTGGGCTCGGTCTGGAAAGCGGCCGCAAACTCCTGCAGCCTAGCCAAAGCATCACGGGAGTCCGCCAGGGTTTCCTCCTGCTGGGTTTCGTCGGGTAGTTCCAGGGTCAGCTCTTTGCCCCGTAGCTCAAACCGGGCCAACGGGTCGAAGGCCAAATAGCTGAAGGCGTTTTGCTGGCCGTGGTAGTCGGAGCTTTCCAGCAGCAGGCAATTAGGGTACCGGTCGCGCAGGCGCAGGTACAGGCCCACGGGCGTCACGGTATCGGCCAGAACGCGCAGGAAGCGGGTGGTGAGCTGGAAGGTTTGCATAAACGGAGCTGGTTGTGTTGATAGAGGAAGGGCCAGCACCGGGCACAAAAAAAGCCCGGCTGGTCGGCCGGGCTTTTGAGCTGTTGCGAAGAAAGTAGTTCGATACCTTAACGCACGCACAGGCTGTCCCGTCCGGATTCTCCGTAGGGCCACCACCATGCTTGCAGGTTCATCGAAAGGGTCATTGCCGAAAATCAGTTTGGGGCGTTGAACGGTGCAAAGGTACGCCGGGTTGTGAAACTTGCAACCAACGCCCGCTTTTTTTACGATTTACTCTTTCACCAGAATCTGGGAACCTCGGCGGGCACCGGCGGTGAGCAGCAGCTGGTACGTTCCTTTGGCCAGTCCACTGATGTTGAGCATGGCTCCCGCCTTTACTTTTTCCCGCAGCACACTGCGGCCAGCCATATCCAGTACTTCTGCCCGGGCTTCCCGCACATCGGCGGGCAACTGTACCGTCAGCTGGTTTTTGGCCGGGTTGGGATAAGCACTGAATGCCAACACTTGTGCCTTACGCGCACCCGTCACCACGGACGGCTGCAGTAACCACTGGTACGCCGCCGAAAACTCCCGTTTCCAGAACCACTCGGCATGTTGTCCGTCGGCTTTGATGTTGAAGCTCAGGTTAGCCGCCGGCACCCCGCCTTTCGCCAGCGAGTCTCGCATGGCCTGCATCAACGGCACCATGGTCTGGCTTTCCGTGCTGCCGCTTACGAAGTAAAACCGGGTGGCGGGGTTGGCCGGGTGCTGGCGCAGGTACTGAAACAGCGGCTTCTCAGCAAACCAGAACGCCGGCGAAAACACCCCCACTTTGCTGAACACCTGCGGATATTTCAGGGCTGCGTAGGTAGAAATCAGCCCGCCCATGCTGCTGCCCGCAATGCCCGTAAACTCGCGGCCGGTGAGGGTGCGGTAGTTCTGGTCGAGGTAGGGCTTGAGCGTTTGCACCAAAAAGTCCACGTACTGGTCGCCCTGGCCACCACCGTACTGCGGGTTGTTCCAGGGTGAGTACTCGTTGAGGCGGTCGGCACCGCCGTTGTCCACGGCCACCACAATGGAGCCGGTAGCATCCACCCCCTGCTGCTGCAGCTGGCTCAGGGTTTCATCTACCCCCCACTCCCCCGAGAAGCTGGTGCAGGCGTCAAACACGTTCTGGCCATCGTGCATGTACAGTACCGGGTAACGTTTGGTGGTAGCTGTACCATAGTCGTTGGGCAAGTAAATCCAAACCCGGCGTGTACGGTTCAATTGAGGTAGTTGAAACGTAGTGCTGGGTACGCGCACGTTGGGCTGCAATGCCGTACTCTGGCAGCTGTTGCCCCCGCTCCCCAGGTCTTTCCAACCGGCAATCTGCATATCTACGGTGGCTGGCCCGTTGCCAATGGTGTAGCGCCGGTTGCCGATGTCGCTGCCCTGCGCATCTGACTCGACAGTGGCCCAGGAGCCGCGGGTAAATTTGAACTCGATGGCTCCGGTTACGGTAGCCGGCAGGGTGAGTTGATAGGTACCATCGGCGGCCTTGGTGAAAGCATGGGCAGTACTGCCGGGGTTCCAGGTATTGAATGAGCCCGCCATGTACACGGTAGCAGTGGCCGGCGTAGCCGTCGGCACGGCCGTCAGACGGAAAGTGGTTTGTGCTTGGGCTCCGGTTAGCACGCAGCTTAGCACAATGCCATAAACAAAACGCATCATAAGTGAGAGGGAATGAGAATATGCGGGCAAGCTACCAAACAAATGTACAGGTGCTTACTCAGGTTGGCAGGGATGGAGGCTTACTACCTGCCCCAACCAGATTATTGGATAAAGCCAACCTGTATTTTTCCGGGAAAATACACCCCGCACCTAGCTTTGCTCCTAGGACAGCATCAGTAAGTAAGCCCTTACAAGAACCTACCCTCGCATTCACGTCGAAACATAATGATTCTGGAAAATCCTCCTGCTGCTTTCCGCTTCTCATCGACTACATTTTATACAATACAGCGTCTTTCAATAGGTCAATTTTCCATCAACTCTACTAGTTCTTTATTAACTTCCACTGTTACTCTATTTGCCACGGCAGTACCGGACACCGTAGTTGCTCCAGTGGGTTAGGTACGCCCGAAACGCTTCGAATCAATCATTTTATGAGTTTTCTTAGTCAATACACTATCATTTGCCGAGGGTTGGATAAATCAACCACAGAATTGCAGATATTAAAACAAGTAATCCAACAACCACCAAATACATCAACTCAGCATCAATAAAAATCAACTTACGCTCACCACTACTTACTATAGCAACTGGCCTGAACCGGGTGTTTTCTCCCTTTTACATCCCCTTGACGCCCACCTTACCACGTATTGCTCACCCAGTTCCGCGGCTTACGCAGGCCAGTAAATCTCTACTGTAGCGAGCGGGCCGTCGAAAATGCAATTATAACGAAACCTTCTTCCTGCTTGTCAGCCATTGTTTTTATGTAGCCGAACCATTTAACTTGCGCTGTTTCTTCATGATTTGGTGATGTTGAATTCGGGAGATAATCACTGGTGCAGAATGAATCACTCACCAACCCCCACGATTATTCTCCTGGCCTAGGACCACTGAATTCCCACTCCGGTTTGTCCGGAAAAATCCATTTCAACCCCCTAACTCTTTTTCAATGAAACACCCCTATCTAGCGAAACTGGCGCTGCCCCTCCTGTGCGCAGGTGTGAGCGTGAGCAGTGCCTACGCACAGGGAACTGGAACGGTAAGCGGCCGCGTGCTGGACGAGAAAGGCGAAGGCATGCCCGGCGTAACCGTACTTATTGAAGGTACTACCCTTGGCGGCTCCACCAACTCGGACGGCACCTTTTCTATTCAGAATGTACCATCCGGGCCGCATACGCTGGTTATGTCTTTCGTGGGTTACACCACGCAGCGGCAGAGCATATCTGTAACGGCGGGCCAGAATACGGCTGTTTCTAACTTCACCCTCTCGGAAAACACAACGCTGCTGAACGAGGCTGTGGTTATTGGCTATGGTACCCAGCGCAAGCAGGATGTAACGGGCTCCGTGGTTTCCGTTTCAGAAAAGGAATTCGTAAAGGGCCAGGTAACTAACCCCGAGCAACTGGTGCAGGGTAAGATTGCCGGTGTAAGTATTACGACTGGTGGTGGTGCTCCAGGTGCTCCTTCCTCCGTGCGCATCCGGGGTAACTCGTCGCTGAACGCCAATAATGACCCCTTGTATGTTATTGACGGGGTACCGGTTGACAAAGATGGCATTTCGGGTGCTTCTAACCCGCTCACACTCATTAACCCTAATGATATTGAGAGCGTAACGGTTCTGAAGGATGCCTCGGCTACAGCTATCTACGGTAACCGTGCTGCTAACGGGGTAATTCTGGTAACTACTAAGAAAGGAATCCAGGGCGAGAAACTGACAGTAAACCTGTCGTCGCAGACCTCTGTGTCGAAACGCACCAAGACGTATGATGTGCTGAATGCACAGGAGTTTGCCGATATTATCCGGGCCAATGGTTCCGCTTCGCAGATTGCTACTTTGGGCTCCGCTTCAACTGATTGGCAAGACCAAATTTTCCGAACAGCTGCTACCTACGACAATAACATCAGCCTGACCGGTAGTGCCGGCAAGCTGCCATTCCGGGTTTCCTACGGCAATCTGTACCAGGAAGGTATTGTCATCACCAACAAGCTGAAGCGGAACAGCGGCTCGGTAAGCCTGACGCCTATACTGTTTGATGATCACCTGCGCATTGATATTAATGCCAAAGGCACGCAAGTTGATAACCGCTTTATAGATCAGGGGCAGATTGGTAACGCTGTTCTGTTCGACCCCACTCAACCGGTACGCAGTTCTGAATCTCGCTATGCTCCTTACGGCGGGTATTTTCAGTTCCTGCAACCCAACGGCAACCCGCTGGGACAGGCTATCGGTAACCCAGTAGCCGCTCTGGAAAACACTAACAACGTTAGTGAGGTAAAGCGTCTGATTGGCAATGTGCAGTTTGATTATAAAATCCACGGGGTTGAAGGGCTACGGGCTAATCTGAACCTAGCCACGGATATTTCCCGGGGCGAGGGCTCGGCCACTACCAACCCCTTCGATTTTGGCAATTTCAACGCTGATCCGGTTACAAACCCCAACCGGGACCCCAATCTGAGCGGCCGCTACACGCAGTACAACCAGAAGAAGGACATGCGCCTGCTCGAAGCTTATCTGGCGTACGGCAAAAATATTGGCGGTACTCGCTTTGATGTGCAGGCTGGTCACTCCTACCAGGATTTCGTGAATAAAGGAGACAACTTCCTGGCCTACCGTTTCAACCGCACTACCTTAGTTAACCCTACGGATGTGCTCACAGTACCCGGTTACTACTCCAAGTTGGTTCTTCTCTCTTTCTTCGGTCGTGCTACCGTAAACGTGAAGGACCGCTACTTGCTGACGGCGACTCTGCGGAACGACAATACTTCCCGTTTTGCTGATGGCAACCGCAGCGGTATTTTCCCGGCTGTAGGTCTGGGCTGGCGTCTGAAGGGCGAGGACTTCCTGGCCAACAACAATACCATCTCGGAACTGAAACTGCGGGCCGGCTGGGGCCGGACTGGCCAACAGGATATTGGGGGCGTATATGACTACCTCCCCCGGTACGTACTGGGCAACTCTGCCGCACTGTATAATGGTGTTACCACCTTGCGTCCTTCAGGCTACAACCGTGACCTAACCTGGGAAACCACAACTACCTGGAACGTTGGTTTGGATTATGGCTTCTGGGACAACCGGGTATCCGGATCTATCGATGCCTACGAACGGACCTCTGATGACCTGTTGGCATTGGTAAACGTATCGGCCGGTGCTAACCTTACTAACCAGCTTAATGCCAATATTGGCTCGTTGCGCAACCGAGGTCTGGAACTTAACCTCAATGTAGCGCCCGTCCGCTCTCAGGACTGGAACTGGGATGTAAACTTCAACGCCGCCTATAATAAAACTAAAATCACGGAGCTGGGCGACCAGCAGCCCGGTTTTGAAGGCTACCTGACGGGTGGTATTCCCGGTGGTACTGGCAGCACCATCCAGGTTAATACGGTTGGCTACCCGAACAATGCATTTTACGTGCGCCAGCAAGTGTATGGCTCCAACGGCCGCCCGGTTGAAGGTGTGTACGTGGATCGTGATGGCAACGGTGTAATTAATGAGCGGGACAACTACCGTTATAAGCAGCCCGCTCCGCTGGCCGTGCTCGGTTTCTCTTCTAATCTGGCTTACCAGAAAGTAAATCTCTCGTTCCTGCTGCGCGGCAATGTGGGCAACTACGTGTATAACTCCGTAGCGGCAAACTTGGGTAACTTCTCCAACGCTAAGGGCTCAACTAACTACCTGCTGAACCTGCCTTCCAGCATCCGCGACACGGGCTTTAACACGCAGCAACTGTTCTCAGACTACTATTTGGAGAATGGTTCGTTCCTACGGTGTGAGAATATTACGCTGGGCTACAACGTGGGCAAAATTTTTACGGAAAAAGCAAACTTGCGTTTGTCAGCTGCTGTTCAGAATGCATTCCTTATCACCAAATACAACGGACTTGATCCGGAAATTGCTGGTGGTATCGACAACAACTTTTACCCCCGTGCACGCACGTTCACTTTCGGTGTTAACGTAGGTTTCTAATATTCCCACCCATGAATAAAAATCTATTTCGCGGACTGGCTGCGGTAGCAACTGGTCTCGCTTTGACTACAGGTACTACTTCCTGCATGAAGGAGCTCGACCAAGAGCCCCGTTACGAGGTAACGCCTGATAAGGTGTACGTAAACTTGGACGGCTACAATAAGGTGTTGGCCAAGTTGTACGGTGGCTTTGCCCTGACCGGCCAAACCGGCCCGGCTGGTAACGGCGATATTGGCGGTATCGATGAGGGTACTTCTGATTACCTCCGTCAGTACTGGAGCGCCCAAGAGCTTTCTACCGATGAAGCCACAGTAGTATGGAATGACTTGGGTATCCGTGACTGGCACAATATGAACTGGGACTCCAGCAATCCGCTGATTCGGGGTTTGTATAGCCGCATCTATTTCGAAATTGCTGCCTGCAACGAGTTCATCCGTGAATCATCGGATGACAAGTTATCTTCCCGCCTTTCTTCGGCCGATGCTGCCACAGTTCGGCGTTACCGCTCCGAAGCCCGGTTCCTGCGCGCGGTGTCATACATGCACGCCTTGGATTTGTTTGGTAATGGTCCGTTTGTAACGGAAACTGATGCTGTAGGCTTCGCCAAGCCGGCTTACGCTACGCGTCAGCAACTGTTTGATTATGTAGAAAAAGAACTGTTGGCACTGAGTTCGGATGCCAACTTTGCAGAGCCTCGTACCAACGAGTATGCGCACGTCGATAAAGCTGCCGCTTGGGCGATGTTGTCGCGACTATACCTCAATGCTCAAGTATACACGGGTACTGCCCGTTATACGGATGCGGCCACACAAGCCAAGAAAGTAATTGACGCCGGATACTCCCTGAACACTGCTGGCAGCAACGCCGCCTCGGCCTATGGCCGTCTGTTCCTGGCGGATAACAACCAAGCTCCGGCTCGCAACGAAATCATCTGGCCCATTGCTTTCGATGTAAATACTACACAGAGCTATGGTGGCACAACCTTCTTGGTAAACGGCTCTACTGGATCTTCTAGCGCATGGCAAGGTCGTGTAGGTATGTCGACTGGCTGGCAGGGTCTGCGCACTACTAAGAATCTGTTTAACCTGTTCCAAGATACTGCCCGTGACACGCGCGGCCGTTTTTGGGTGAAGAAAGCAGATGGCTCCGCTCGCCCGATTGAAATTTCCGACCTCTACAACTTTGAGGAAGGCTATGGTGTAGTGAAATACCGCAACGTAAACTCAGCCGGTCAGGCACAGGGTGGTTCACAGAACTTCTCCAGTGTTGATTTCCCCATGATCCGCTTGTCGGAAGTGATGCTCACGTATGCCGAAGCTGTAGTACGCGGTGGTACTGGTGACCGTACATTGGCCTTAAACTATGTAAATCAAATTCGGGCCCGGGCTTTCAACAACCAATCTGGCAGCGCCATTACAGCAGCTCAGTTGACGCCTGAATTCATTCTTGATGAGCGGGGCCGTGAGTTGTACTGGGAAGGCTACCGCCGCACCGATTTGATTCGCTTCAACCGCTTTACGGAGGGTACTTATGTGTGGCCATTTAAAGGCGGTGTTGCCGCAGGTCGTGGCGTGGAGAGCTTCCGCAACCTCTACCCTATTCCGGCTGCTGATCTGTCTGTAAATCAGAATCTGAAGCAAAATCCGGGTTACTAATGCAGCGCGTATGATGTTCCGGGAACCAGCCCAACTGGTTCCCGGTTTACGTCAATACAACTTCACTTTCACATTCCCGCTCACCATGACTACATTCATTACCAAATTGGCCGGCCTGGGTTTGGCAGCTACCGTTCTGCTTGCCTCGTGCGAAAAGGACGAAGAAAAAGTAACTATGCAGCCGGCTTCGGCTTCGGCTCTAACAGCCAGCACTGCTTCGGTAGTATTATTGCAAGCTGATGCCGCTAAAAATGCCGTAACATACACTTGGACTCCTACTTCCTATGGATATCAGGCGGCTGTTAACTATACGTTGCAGTTCGACAAGAAAGGTGGCACGTTTGCTTCTCCTATTGAAGTAGAAACCGGCAGCTCAACTTCCAAGACCTTCACTACGTCGGAGTTGAATAACGTATTGCTGAAACTGGGGCTTGCCGCTGGCAATGCTGGCCAAGTTGATGTACGGGTTAAGTCTAGCATTAGCTCGGCTGTTTCCCCTACTTATTCAGCAGCCAGCACCATCACGGCAACTCCTTATTCAGAATTCATTCTGTATCCGCAGATTTACGTACCCGGCAGCTACCAAGGCTGGGCTCCTGATAAGGCTCCTTTCTTAGCGTCCTCTAAGAGTGATGAAAAGTATGAGGGCTATCTGAATTTCACAGATGCAACCACAATGTTCAAGTTTACCCCGGCCCGCAACTGGGACAATGACTTCGGGGATGACGGCACGAAAACCGGTAAACTGAAGGCCAAGGGTTCGGACATTTCAGTAGCTGGCCCTGGTTATTACCGTTTCAATGTTGATACGAAGGGCCTGACATATACGTATACCAAAACGGCTTGGGCAATTATTGGCTCGGCGACGCCTGGCGATTGGTCCACTGAAACACCGATGACCTACGACGCCACCACCGGCGTATGGACAGTTACTACCACTCTCAAAAGTGGTGCAGAATTGAAGTTTCGTGCAAATAACGCCTGGGATATTGACATGGGCGATAACAACGCAGATGGCAAGCCTGAATACAAAGGCGAAAACATTAAATCTCCTGGTGCTGGTACCTACACTATCACGTTGGACCTGAGCAAAGGTGAAGGAAACTATACCTATAGCTTCCGTAAATAACTCAACGCCTGTATACAAAAGAAGCGGCCCCCACTAATGTGGGGGCCGCTTCTTTTGTATACAGGTTGTACCATCAGTTATTATTCACATCTAATCATTGCTCCTAGCTGCTTCATATCTACAACTGGCCTAACGACCATAAAGACTTTATACTTCGGCCAGTTGTGGCAAATACTATTCACGCTGCCATCTATCCACACATTGCTGATAACCGACTCTATCTATAGGCTTAGGGTACATGGCATGGCCAGCAATAAAAAAGGGCACTCCTAAGAGTGCCCTTTTACTTATTTGTTCCAGTGATTATTGAATCACAATTTTCTGGCTAGTGTTATTTTCACCTACCCGTAGTTTCACGAAGTATGCACCCGAAGCTAGGTTATCCAGTGAGTAGCTTTGAGCACCGCTTTGGCTACCCGAGGCAATAGAGCGTACACGCTGTCCCAGGGAGTTGAACACATCCAAAGCTACTTCCTGCTTGCCGCTCACTACATAATCAATAGTAGCGGTTGCCGGACTGGGGTTTGGGTACACATTGAATTTCAAGGCAGAGGCAACAGCACTGCGGCTGGCCAGAATGCCGGTGCTCAGATTATACGTAATGTTTTGCCGGCCTGCAAGGGTTGAGAAATCAGGAGAGGAGCCCAAATCTGTTGTTTGACCCACTACCTGGGGCAGCACATCGGAGGTGAAGGCACCGCCGTCTTTCACATAGCCAACCATCAGGTTGATCTGGCTAGTTGAGGTCAGCCCCATAGCGGCCAAGTCAAACTCCAGTTCCAATCCGCTACCAGCGGCCGTTGCCGCTGTCAGATCAGCAGATTTTACCAATGCTGCACGGGCTCCGGCAAAAGGTCCGGTGGTAGCCGAGAAAGTAAGCACCGTGCCGTCCTTCTTACCGGCACCCTGGTAGCTATCCGCAACCGGGGCTGCGTTACCATTAGTGTAATCTACAAAGCTGTAGTACACATCAGTCATAGCTGATGGTGATAGAGTAGCCCGTACACCATAATCCGTCTCCATGTCCATCGTTGGCGTGTGCTTCAGGGGGCTGTCACCAGCCGCACCACCTTTAAGTTGCGTGCCGGCAGCTACGCCGTTTTTACCGGGTACGTTCAGGTAGAGGACGTAGCCTGGATAGTCAGCCGCTGTTTCGGCTGAACCTACAATCATCACGTAAAGCTTCGTGCTACTGGCACCGACATACAAGGACTGCAAGCCTTTACCAGTTACCGAGTGGGTACCGGTGTATGTGCTGGCCAACTGGTACCGGTTGGTACCGGTACCAATTTCAGTGGCAGCTACTTTACCATCAAGGACAATCTGCGCACTGGCCGAGAATGAGGCAGCAGTTAGAAGGCCAAGGGCAGCCAGAGTAAAGGGTCTTTTCATAAGACTGAAAAAAAATTATAGGGTGAAAAATACTGCTGATTACCTACAGGTCTACAGCTGAGTCAAAGTACAAAATATACGTTGCGAAACGAGCAGTAGTTATGAATATATTAAGCACTCACTCACATTTTTCGACCATAGCATATCCTACTTTGCGCTATGATGGTTACGAAGCCGAGTCGTACTTTATATTGTTAGATAATTTTCGTGCGTGGTTACGGATAACTCCGGATCTTGCGTGCTCTGCCGCTCACAAGTGGTAAGAAACATTTCATTTTCTCTTTTCTGATTCCGTATGATTCTAATTGCTGATGGCGGCTCGACCAAGAGCAACTGGTGCCAGCTCGATGACACCGGTAACCGGGTGTACTTTAATACCGAAGGCTACAACCCCGATTTTATGGGAACTGCAGCCATTGCCGCTTCGCTCGATAAGAACCTGCCCGATACCCTACCCCGGCAGGAAGTAAGTAAGGTGTACTACTATGGGGCCGGCGTGCACAATGCCGAAAAAGCCGAGCGGGTAGCTGCCGCCATGCGCGAGATTTTTCCGAACGCCAACGTATTCGTGGCCGAGGATCTGCTGGCGGCCGCGCACGCGCTGTTGGGCGATAAGCCTGGGTTTGCCGCCATTTTAGGCACCGGTACCAACTCCTGCCTGTACGATGGGGAGAAGATTACTTACAATGTAGACTCGTTGGGCTACTTCCTCGGTGATGAGGGCTCAGGCTCCTTCATTGGCAAGCGCCTGTTGCGCGACTATCTGCGCGGCCTGCTGCCTGATGGGTTGCAGGAGATTTTCCAGGAGGAGTTCAAGTTCACCCGCGACGAAATTCTGGACCGCCTCTACAACCAGCCCCTTCCCAACCGCTTCTTGGCAAGCTTCGCCAAGTTCACCTACGACCACAACAATATCAGCTACTGCCGCGAAATTGTGCTGCAAGGGTTCGAGACCTTCTTTGACAACATTGTGCGGCACTATCCTGACTACCAGAACTATACATTCAACTGTGTGGGCTCGGTGGGCTACAACTTCCGCGACGCGCTTACCCAAGTGGCCCGCAGCCACAATATGGAAGTGGGCAAAATCATCCGCTCCCCTATCGATGACCTAGTTTCCTACCACGAAACCAAGCTGAAATAGGCATCACACCAACTGAAGCAGCCAGGTAATTGGTTCTACTTTATTTTCAGCCTAAACAAAAGCGGCCGCCCCACATGGGGCGGCCGCTTTTGTTTGCCGTTGGTTACAGCTTCAGCTTAGTGTTGCACTACCAGGCGAATGGTTTGCTGCTGTTCACCGGCAGTGAGGCGCACGAGGTAAACGCCGTTGCTCAGATTACCAAGGGGCAGATCCACCTGTTTGTCGCCGGCGGTTTGGCGGGTGGCGGGCAGTGTCTGCACGGTGGCCCCCAGCAGATTGGTTACCGTAATCTGCACGTTGCCGGCCTGGGGCAGCGTGTAGCGCAGCTGGGCAGCGGTGGCGGCTGGGTTAGGCGCAGCGGCCAGCTGCAGAGCCAGAGCCTCGCGACGAGCCTTGCTGCTCAGCACGGTGCCAGCCGGAACAGCAATGCGGCGGGAGGTGTACACCGCATACTGGCCGGGAGCCAGTGTGAGCGGAGTGGCGGGGTCTGCCACGGTGAGGGTCTGGCCAGTCAGATAGTCATACCACGTGCCGGCAGCCTGGAAGTTGGGTACTACCGTAGCCGTCTGCACGCCAAAGTTGCCCACGATGGTGACGTTCAGACGGGGGTCAGTGAGGTGCATAGTCTTTACCGCGCCGCCCAGATTCTGGGTGAAGCTGGCTGGATTTTCAAACGCGGGCTCCTGGGTTTTGAGCGTAATCAGGCTACGGTACACGTCGTAAAGGCGGCGGCGGCCGGTGTTCTGATAGTAGGTCCACTCCGGGGCCTTGTTGCTCAGCTTGCAGTCATCCTTGGGGTACGGCTGTGGAATAGTGCCATCGGGGCAGGAGAAGATAGATTTATCGTATCCCACTTCACCGAACTGCCAGATCATTTTCGGGCCAGGCACCGGGAAAAAGAAAGCGGCAGCCAGCTCCTGCCGGGCCAGAGCCGTAGGCAGACTTTTTACTGAGTAATTACCGGCCACGTTGCCGAAGGCGAGGTTCTTGTACATCAGCCGCTCCTCGTCGTGGCTTTCCATGTAGGTAATCAGGTTGGGGGCGCTCCAGCCGCGGCCACCCTGAGCTGTGGTGCCATAGTAGCCGTAGCTGAAGTTTGATTTACCGTTCTCGTTGTAGCCCATAGTGCCTTCGTTGTAGGCATCTGTCATCTTGCCCCACAGCATCAGGCCCATATCCGACAGTACTTTTTCCTCGTCGTTGTTGCCCAAGTGCTCCAGAATGGAATAAGAAGTAGGGTCCACGCTCACCAAAAAGTCCCGGTAGTCCTTCCAGATGTTCACGCGCGACTGGTCGTACTGGCTCCAGGCGCCGGCATCGGTAGTCACTTTCTGGGTAAAGCCTTTGCTGAGGTCAAAGCGGTAGCCGTCAATGTTGTACTCTTTCAACCAAAACTCCATTACGCGCTTGCTGAAGTAGCGGGTGAAGGCGCTTTCGTGGTTGAAGTCGTACCCCACGTTGAAGGGGTGGGTGGCGGTGCGGTTGAACCAGGGGTTGGCGGTGGAGGGGTTGCCATCCTCAAAGTACATCTGCACCATGGGGCTCTGCCCGAATGATTGGTTGAGCACCATGTCCAGCACTACGGCCATTCCCCGGCGGTGGCACTCGTCAATAAAGCGCTTCAGGTCGTTTTTGGGGCCGTAATATTTATCGGGAGCGAAATAGAACGAGGTATTGTAGCCCCAGCTTTCGTTGCCCTCAAACTCATTCACCGGCATCAGTTCAATAACATTTACGCCCAGCCGCTGCAAATAGGCCAGCGTATCCACCAGCGTTTTATAGTCGTGGCGGGCGATAAAGTCACGCGGGAGCAGTTCGTACACCACCATGTCCTCTTTCTTGGGACGCTGGAAATTGGTGGTCTGGAACGTGTAGCTCGGAGCATTGCTCTGCAGTACCGATACAATGCCCGTAGTCCGCCCGGAGGGATAGGCCTTCAGGTTTGGATAGGTAGCCGCCGTGATATACTGGTCGTTGTTAGGGTCGAGCACCTTTTCGGTGAAGGGGTCGGGCACACGCAGGCCACCCTCTACCTGAAACTGGTAGGCGTATTCCTGCCCGGGCGTCAGACCATCAATCTGAATCCACCAGCGGCCGTCCACCGAGTTATCGGCAGCAGTGCCGGCCGCGTTGGGGGTACGCTTCATGTAGGAAGCGTCGTTGGCCGTCCAATTGTTGAACTCTCCAATGGCGTGGATAAACTGCTTGTTGGGGGCCGTGAGGCTGAGAATGGCCGAGGTACCGTTATTGATGTACGTTACGCCGTCGCGCTTGGCACCAGCGGGCAGAGCAGCTAGCGTCACAGCCGCCCGGGTTTGCAGTACGAGGTCAGCGGAGGCCGTGGCAGTACCATTGGTAGCCGTCAGGCGCACCGTATTGGCTCCGGCCTGAGTGAGCGTTACGCTGGTGCTGATGCTGGTGGTGTTGGTCTGCTGGGCAATTTGGGTGCCGTTCAACGACAGGGTGAGCGTGGCAGGCACAGCTGAGGTACCGGTAACGGTGGTGGGTGTGTTCAGCGGCACCGACGTGGCACCGGGGCCCGAGGGGCTGGTAAACCGCAGGTCGAACTGATTCTGGGCCACATCCACGTAGATGTCACCGTTAGGTCCGCGTCCTACTAGGCTACCATCGGCGTTCTTGAAAATCATCGCCAGACGGTAGATGGTAGCGCCCGCCGGAATGGGGTAATAGGTGTTGGGCGTAAAGGTGATGGAGTACACGTTGGCACTTACCCGCGTCATTTTCGCGGCGGGATCAGCTTGGTTGAAGCTGGGGCTCTTGACACTGGTCCACTGCGTGCCGGTGGGGCTATCCGTCACTACGCCGGTCCAGATATACACGTCGCCGGTAAAGTTGGCTAGTGCTGCGTTGCCCTGGGTGGCGTTATAGGTGATAGTAACCGCTTGGCTGGCCTGGAAGGGCGAGGGCTGCGTGGTTACCACCTGCGCCCGCAAAACCGGCCCTGCGGCCAGTATTGCCACCAGACTCAGAATAAGTCGAAGTGCTTTCATGAAAAAAGAAGTTGGGAATTTAAAAAATGGATACTCATCTTTGATGCTCCATTGACCGCTTCACAAACTGAACAGCTGTTACGGGCGCAAGAGGGCATTAAAGATACGGTAAGTACTCACGTACTGCCAAGTCAATAGCGGCTTTTCTCGTAGATTTAAGCGCGTTTTAATTTCATTGAGCCTCCCGCGTGGATTTGTTGTCTGGCCCTCTTTTTTCCGCACGGCAGCCCGGGTTGCGTATTTGCTTTTTGCTGGCTACGCTGCTTTCACTGGCTACCGCGCAGGCCCAGGCCCCTACGGTGGCGCGGGCTACCGGCGTGCCCTCCACTACGCCGGCCTTGGCTCCCACCGATACGCTACTGCCGGCTTCCCGCTTCAACCACCGATTGCCGGTGCTGGCGGGTGGGCTGGTAGTATCCTACTCAGCCACGATGTACTTACTCAGCCAGGGCTGGTACACGGGGGAGCGAAGCCGGTTTCACTGGTTTGATGACTCGCACGAGTGGAAGCAGATGGATAAAGCGGGCCACTTCTGGGGCGCGTTTCACGAAAGCCGGGGTGCCGTGGACATGCTGCGCTGGGCCGGCGTGCCCGACCGTCGCGCTACCTGGTACGGAGGCTTCGTGGGCTTTCTGCTGCAAAGCCCCATTGAATTGCTCGACGGCCGCGACCCGCAGTACGGAGCCTCAGCCACCGATCTGGCCGCGAACTTCCTGGGCTCGGCCGGTTTAATCGGGCAGCAGCTGGCCTGGGGCGAGGTCCGCCTCATGCCCAAATACTCCTTTCACACTACCCGCTACTCGGCCCTGCGCCCCAACGTACTGGGCCGCAGCCTGGCCGAAAAGCACCTGAAGGACTACAATGGGCAGACCTACTGGCTCTGCGCCGACGTGGGGGCCTGGCTGCCCGCCACTTCGCGCTGGCCCCGCTGGCTGCAGCCAGCCGTCGGTTACGGCGCTCAGCAGATGGTGTATAACGATGTCGACGCCAACGCGGCCCTGGGTCTGCGCCCCTACCGGCAGTACTATCTCAGCTTCGATGTGGACCTGCGCCGCATCCCGACCCGCAGCAAGCTGCTGAAACGGGTGTTTTACGTGGCGAGCATCTTCCACCTGCCCGCCCCCGCTCTGGAATGGAATCCGCGGCGTGGTTTTGTGGCGCACGGGTTGTACTACTAACCTAATCCGCCCATCGGCAAACCCCGTACAGCCTGTTTCAGCGCGGGCCCGTTTTGCCCGCTACCTTTGTTTTCCTTTCCACCCGCATTTTTTAGTTAGTTGATATGAACGTTGGAGACCGTGTACGCCTGCTCACCGGGCGCGAAGAAGGCATTGTTACCCGCCTGCTCAGCGACGAGCTGGTGGAAGTAGCCATTGATAATGATTTCACCATTCCGGTGCTGCGCCGCGAAGTGGTGGTAGTAGCCGCCGAGGAAACCAAAGCCTTTGGGCAGAGCGCCGCTGCCGTAGCCTCCGAGAAGAAAGCTGCCGCTACCGGCGCGGCCCACGCGGCCCGGGCCGCCAAAGCCTCGGGCAAGCTGGCCCCCACTCCTGCCCCCGTCAAGACCGAAGGCCCCGCCCCGGTGAAAGCCGATAAAACCGTGGCTCCGCCGGTGCAGAAAGGCCTTTACCTGGCTCTTACGCACCAGTCGCCGGAGCTGCTAGCCCTGCACCTGGTGAACCATACCGACCGGGACGTGCTCTATACCTTTGGGGAGGAGCGTCAGGGTAAATACCGGGGGTTGAAGGGCGAGAAGCTGGCCGCCAAAACCGTTAGCGCCCCGCTGGGCCACTGGCACCTCAAGGATTTCGACCAGTGGCCAGCGGCCGTGGTGCAGCTGCTGCCCTTCCAGCTGAACGGCGCCGAAGCCTACGAGCTGCTCACCAAGCGGCTGCAATTCAAGGCGGCCAGCTTCTACACCAGCCGCCAGCCCAACGTGCCGGTGCTGCAGCGTGAGGCGTATTTGTTTCAGCTGGACGAGAAGCCCGCTGCCCCGGCAGTTATTGCCCCCGAAAAGCTGGCCGAAACGCTCAAAGCCCAGCTCAGCGGCAACGCCCCCGCCAAGCCTGCCGCCGTGGCCCCGGCCCCCGAGCCCACCAAAGCCATTGTAGCCCCGCCCCACGAGGTGGACCTGCACCTGGAAGCCCTGATGCCGGAAGGAGCCGAGGGCCTGAGCAACACGGCCATCCTCAAGCTTCAGCTCGAAGCCTTCGAGGACACCCTGAGCCGCGCTTTGGCCACCAACATGCACGAAATCATCTTCATCCACGGCTCCGGCAACGGTACCCTGCGCAAGGAGCTGCACAAGCTGCTCAGCCGCAACCGGGACATCAAGTTCTTCGAGGACTCCCGCAAGGAGAAGTTTGGCTACGGCGCCACGCTGGTGCGGTTGAAATAGATTTAGCTGAAATTAACTCTGCCCCGGAAAGCTATTGGTTAGTAGCTTTCCGGGGCAGAGTTAATAATATCCCCTCATGTTTATTCGTCTTTTATGCGTCTTGGCATCTTTTGCAGTGTTGAGTTATGCTCTTGCCGGATGTACAAATGGATATTATCGTTCCGCAGTTTCTCCAAGACAGCTTGGGCTTAATCAGATTCAACATTGGCGACTCAAACGATTTGTAGGACAGCAGAATAGTGACAGGTGCGGCGAGTGGAAACAGGGTAATTATATAAAGGCCTACAGATTCTACCCAACAGCCACATCCGCGAATCTTATAGGGTTGGTTTCTATTTACCAACAGAACCGCTCTCATAGTTCCTTTGTGTATTTCATAAACGGCAAACACCGTATTACTCCGCTTGACTTAAAATTGGTAAGGTGTGGCCCAGCAGATTATGTTCTGTCTGTTGACACTATGGCCGAAAAGCACAGAAGATATCAAGTAGTTGAAGCCGCTTTGCGACGTCACGCGCGTGAAATGCCAGACAGTCTTCAGCAACGCATCTGGCATAAACTTCAACATCTTTGGCAATAACTTTCCGCATGAAATTCCCCGCGCTTCTCGCCGCTTCTCTCCTCCCCCTCGTCTTAGCGGCTCAGCAGCTGCCCGTACCGCGCAACCTGAAGGCCACATATGCCAAAGGCACCCGCTCGGAAACCGGCCAGCCCGGCCCCAACTACTGGCAGAACTCGGCCGATTACGCCATCAAAGTCAGTTTCGACCCCACCACGCGGCTGGTGAAGGGCACCGTGGATATTGCCTACCACAACCAAAGCCCCGATTCGCTGCGGCAGCTGTGGTTTAAGCTCTACCCCAACCTCTACAAGAAAGGTGCCCCCCGGGCCAGCGGCATGAGCCCCGAGGATGTGGGCGAGGGCATGAAGCTGGAGAAGCTGACCATCAACGGCCAGCCCGTGGACGTGGCCAAGCTCAAGGCCGATTTCACTAATCTGACGGTGCCGCTGCGCCGGGCCATCGGGGCCAGGCAGACCGCCCAGATTTCCGTCAGCTACTCCTACACACTCAACAAAGGCTCTCACATGCGCACCGGGGAGGTAGAACCGGGCGCTGATTTTGTGGCCTATTTCTTCCCCCGCGTGGCCGTCTATGACGACATCGACGGCTGGAACCGCCACCCCTACATCGGCAGCCAGGAGTTCTACAACGACTTCGCCAACTTTTCAGTGGACGTAACCGTGCCCCGCCACTTTGTGGTGTGGGCCACCGGCGACCTGACCAACGCCGACAAAGTGCTGGGCAAGAAGTACGCCCAGCGCCTGCGCGAAGCCGAAACCAAGGACGGCATCACCCCCATCATCACCACGGCCGACCTCAAAGCCCGCGACCTGACGGCCCCCGCCGCCCAGAATACCTGGCACTTCGAGGCCAAAAACGTGACGGACTTCGCCTTCGCCACCACCGACCACTACGTGTGGCAGGCCAGCAGCCTGGTGGTGGACCCCGCCACCAAGCGCCGCACCCGCGTGGATGCCGTGTACAACCCCGAGCACAAGGACTACGAAGAGGTAATTCACTTCGCCCGCAAAACGGTGGAGGCCATGAGCTACACCTTCCCCAAATGGCCCTTCCCCTACCCGCACGAAACCATCTTCGACGGGCTGGACCAGATGGAGTACCCGATGATGGTGAACGACAACCCCACCAGCACCCGCGAGGACGCCATTACGCTCACCGACCACGAGATTTTCCACACGATGTTCCCGTTCTACATGGGCATCAACGAAACCAAGTACGGCTGGATGGATGAGGGCTGGGCCACCATCGGCGAGTGGCTGATTTCGGGCATTATCGACCCCAAGCTCGACGATGACTACGGCATTGCCCCCTACGCCGCCGCCGCCGATACCGAGGTGGACCTGCCCATCGTTACGCTCAGCACCCAGCAGACGGGCACGCCGTTCTTCCTCAACTCCTACCCCAAGCCGGGTCTGGGCTACCTCTACGTGAAAGATTTGCTGGGCGACGAGCTGTTCACGAAGGCCCTGCACACCTACATCCGCCAGTGGAACGGCAAGCACCCCATGCCCTACGACTTCTTCAACTCGATGAACGCCGGGGCCGGCCGCAACCTCAACTGGTTCTGGCAGCGCTGGTTCTTCGACGGCGGCTACCCCGACCTGGCCATCCAGCAGGTAACCAAAACGCCAGTTGGCTATGATGTAGTAGTAGAAGCCAAAGGCACCAAACCCGTCCCCGTGGACCTCACCGTAACCTACCAGGACAACTCCACCGAGAAGCTGCACCGCACCATAGCCGTGTGGGAGCAAGGCGCAAAAACCGTAACCGTGCCCCTAACCACCGCCAAAGCCGTGAAGCAGATGAAGCTGGGTGCCACCCTCGTACCCGACAGCTACCCGAAGGATAATGTGTGGGAGGGGAAGTAATTAGCTCGGTTGATATTTGCTTGCCAAGTCTCTTATCCTGAACAAATCATCATCAATTCCCGATCCTTCAAACACTCTTACTGCAACTACACAACATTGGTCAAGTCCATCTTTAATAGATCTGTCTATAACCAGATTGTTGCTAACTGCATAAAGCAACTTGCTAAGTGTGATGGTAACTGAATGAATAACACCATCTGAGCCTTGCTGAGATTTGGCAAGATTCGCTTCAATAACATGAAACTCTTGCACCAATTTACTTGCAGCTTCTATTAAATCATGCTTGTCAACCATTCTGCTTACCCGTCTATCAGCTGAAAAAAGATAAATATTTCAAGCATTTCAAAGGTCAGATAGAATTCTATTATTAAGCTATATCAAAAGAAATAAGTAAAGGCTAATATCACTTTAGCTTTATCATGAAGTGCTATCCTGTCTCATGTGAATATGATACATACAATCATTAGTCCTGTCACCCTACTTCAAAAATCTTACCTTTGCCCGCAGTGATGGGTCGCCCCACCGCGGCGCTGCAAGGCGACGAGGAAAGTCCGGGCAACGCAGAGCACCCTGCTTCCTAACGGGAAGGACTGGGCGGCGTAAAGCTTCTCAGGACAGCCAGTGCCACAGAAAAGTACCGCCAGATGGCGAAGTTGTGAAAGGTGAAGTTGTGAATTTCACAATCTCACCACTTCACAATTTCACCTTTGGTAAGGGTGAAAAGGTGCGGTAAGAGCGCACCAGCGGCTGGGTGACCACGCCGGCTGGGTAAACCTCAGGGGTTGAAAGACCAAATAAGCCAGTACGCGGCCCTTCGGGGGCGCACCGGGCGGCTCGTCCGGCGCTGGCGGGTAGGTTGATGGAGCCCGCGCGCGAGTTCGGGCCTAGATAAATGGTGGGGCCGCGTGCTTTCGGGCGGGCGGACAAAACCCGGCTTACAGACTCATCACGCCACTTCAAACGGCCGCCGCATCTTCGGGTGCGGCGGCCGTTTCGGTTGCTGCCGGTTTCCGATTGTAGGCTAAAGCCAGGTTTAATTCCCCTCCTTGGAAAGGAGGGGCTAAGGGTGGTTGATGAGTGTCAGAACGATTCTAGAGCTAGCCCTAAACGCCGTTCAACGACTATCAACCACCCCTAGCCCCTCCTTTCCAAGGAGGGGAATTAAACCCACCTCTAATTTATAGTATCCCGAAAATCGGGTTAAATAGTGTTATTTCGCATACACAAACGTTTGCATAATGTCTGATCTGACACGAGTGTTACCCAGCGCCCCCCGCCGCTGGCCGCTGGCACTGGCTAGCTTCGGCTGGCTGCTGGCGCTGCTGATTTCCCTGCCCGCCTTCGCCCAGAAAGCCCTGCCCAAAACCGCCGACGTGTACGTGGATGCGGCCGGGGTATTGCGCTGGCAGGGCTCGAAGGAAGAAGTGGCCCTGTTCGGTGTCAACTACACCACGCCCTTCGCTCACTCCTACCGGGCCCACCGCCGTTTGGGCGTGTCGCCCGAGCAGGGCATCGACCAGGACGTGTACCACCTCTCCCGGCTGGGTATTGATGCGTTCCGGGTGCACGTCTGGGACGTGGAAATCAGTGACACCTTGGGCAACGTGCTGGAGAATGAGCACCTGCGCCTGCTCGATTACCTCTTGCAGCGGCTCAAGCAGCGCGGCATCAAGACCGTGCTGACGCCCATTGCCTACTGGGGCAACGGCTACCCCGAGCCCGATACGGCCCAGACCGGCTTCTCGGCCATCTACCCCAAGGCCCGGGCCTACAATAACCCGCGCGCCGTGCGGGCCCAGGAAAACTACCTGCGCCAGTTCCTCAACCACCGCAACCAGTACACAGGCCTGCTCCTGCGCGACGACCCTGACATCATTGCCTACGAGGTGTGCAACGAGCCCCACTACCGCCAGCCCGAGGCCGAAGTGAGCGAGTTTGTGCAACGCATGGTGGCGGCCATGCGCGCCACGGGCTATAAGAAACCCATCTTCTACAACCTGGCCGAAAGCCCGGCCGTGGCCAACGCCATTCTGGGCAGCCCGGTGCAGGGTTTTACGTTTCAGTGGTACCCGTCGGCGCTGGTGAATGGGCACACGTTGCGCGGCAACCTGCTGCCACTGGTGCAGCAGTACCCGATTCCGTACGCCCAAGACCCGCGCTTTGCCGGCAAGCCTCGGCTGGTGTACGAGTTTGAGTCGGCTGATATTCTGCAGCCAGTGATGTACCCGCTGATGGCCCGCAGCTTCCGTAGCGCCGGCTTCCAGTGGGCCACCCAGTTTGCCTACGACCCGCTGGCCCTGGCCTACGCCAACACCGAATACCAGACGCACTACCTGAATATGGCCTACACGCCCGCCAAGGCCATCAGCCTGCTGATTGCGGGCCAGGTGTTCCGGCGGGTAAAGCGCAATCAGCCCTTCGCCACGTACCCCCAGGATTCCACCTTCGAGGACTTCCGGGTGAGCTACCGCAACGGCCTGAGCGAGCTGAATACGCCCGAGGAGTTCTACTATACCAGCACCACCACTACCGCCCCGCGCAAGCCCGCCGCTTTGCGCCGCGTGGCCGGCACCGGCTCCTCCCCGCTGGTGCAGTACCAGGGCACGGGGGCTTATTTCCTCGACCGGCTGGCCCCCGGCGTGTGGCGGCTGGAGGTGATGCCCGATGCCATTCCGGTGCGCGACCCGTTTGCCAAAACCTCCCTGCGCCAGCCCGTTACGCGCATCAGCTGGAACACCCAGCCCCTGCGCCTCGCGCTGCCGGGCTTAGGCACTGATTTCACAGTCCGCGGATTGAATGAGGGCAACGCGTTTCAGGGCCAGGCCAGCGGCGGCACGGTGGCGCTGCGGCCGGGCGCGTACGTGGTAGCAGCCCGGGGCAAAAGCACGGCGGCCTACACGGCACAAACTCAGCTGGGCGCTATCAAGCTGGGCGAATTCGTGGCCCCGGCCGCTACGAATTTACCTACTCAGGTGATGCACACGCCGCCCGCGCAGCTGCTCGCCGGCCGGCCCGTTGTGCTGCGGGCCACCGTGGCCGGCGCGGAACCTACCGATTCGGTGCTGCTGATTGCCCAGCATTTTTACGGCCCGACGCGCACGATACCCATGCGCCGCCCCACGCTCACCTCCGCCGAGGCCACCGTGCCCGCCGAGCTGCTTTACCCCGGGCTGCTGCGCTACTGGGTGGTGGTGAAGCATAGCCAACAAACCACCACCTTCCCCGGCGGCTTTGCCGGTAGCCCCCGCGACTGGGACTACGCGCCCCAGGACCATTGGGAAACCCCTATTGTACCGACCGGAGCCCCATTGCCCTTGTTTGAGGCGGCCCAGGACCAGCAGCGGGTAGAAACCGGCGGCGTCAACGGTTCTGGCTGGACCGATTACGTGACCACTGGCAGCGGCCGGCTGGCCCTGCGCCTGCTCCAGGCGCCTACGCCCGCCAGCCCCCCGGCCTTCTTCGATCCGCAGGCCCCGGTGGCTTTTCTGCGGGCCTACTTCGGCGACCGGCTGGCGGCGCGGGCCACTGAGACCGGCAACTTCCGGGAGCTGGTACTACGCGCCCGCCGCGGCGGCGGGGCCGGCCCGGTCCGCCTCGTTCTTACTACCCGCGACGCGGCGGCCTACGCCACGGAAGTGACCGTCGGACCGGAGCTGCAGGAGATTCGGGTGCCGCTGACGGCGTTCCGGCCAGCGCAGCAGGTGCTGCTGCCGCGCCCCTACCCCAGCTTTCTGCCGATGACGTTCCGCGCCGACGGCCCCGCCACCCTGCCGCTGGCCCAGGCGGAGGTCTTGCAGATTCTGCTGGCTCCCGCCGCCGCGTCAGCCACCTCGGAGCGGCCGTATCTGGATGTTGAATCGGTGGAGCTGCGGTAGGCTTAATGAGGACCTATGTAGAAAGCACGTCCTGCTGAGCTTGCCGAAGCATCTCTACCGCTTCGTTGAATAAATCAGACGAAACGGTAGAGATGCTTCGGCAAGCTCAGCAGGACGTTCATCAGGGTATCGTTAGCCGGAATGCTCGGCTCACTCAACCCTGCAATTCGACGGCACGTTTTGTACCTTTCGCATTCTACACCTCCCTCTTTTCTATGCCCCGCATTCTCATTATCGACGACGAAAAGGCCATTCGGCACACGCTGAAAGAAATTCTGGAATACGAGAGCTACCAGGTAGACCAGGCCGAGGACGGCCCCAGCGGCCTGGATATGCTTATCAGGGATAAGTACGACGTGGTGCTCTGCGACGTGAAAATGCCCAAGATGGACGGCATTGAGGTGCTGGAGCGGGCCAGGATTCTGGCCCCCGGTGCCACGTTCATCATGGTATCGGCCCACGGCAACGTAGAAATGGCCGTGGACGCTACCAAAAAGGGAGCCTACGATTTCCTGCAAAAGCCCCCAGACCTGAACCGCCTGCTGGTAACCGTGCGCAACGCCCTCGACCACAGCAAGCTCGCCACCGAAACCACCAAGCTCAGCACCGAGAACAAGACGCTCAAGAAAAAGCTGGCCAAGAACTCGGAAATGATTGGCGACTCCGAGGCGCTGTCGGCCGTGCGCAAGGCCATTGAGAAGGTAGCCCCCACCGATGCCCGCGTGCTCATCACTGGGCCCAACGGGGCGGGCAAGGAAATGGTGGCCCGGCAGCTGCACGAGCTCAGCAACCGCGCCAGTGGCCCGCTGGTGGAAGTGAACTGCGCCGCCATTCCCTCGGAGCTGATTGAGTCGGAGCTGTTCGGGCACGAGAAAGGCTCGTTCACCTCGGCCGTGAAGCAGCGCATCGGCAAGTTCGAGCAGGCCGACGGCGGCACGCTGTTCCTGGACGAAATCGGCGACATGAGCCTCTCGGCCCAGGCCAAGGTGCTGCGGGCCCTGCAGGAAAACAAGATTACCCGCGTGGGCGGCGAAAAGGAAATTTCGGTGAACGTGCGCGTGCTGGCCGCCACCAACAAGAATCTGCTCCAGGAAATTGCCGACAAAAACTTCCGCGAGGACCTCTACCACCGCCTGTCCGTCATCCTGATTCAGGTGCCCGCCCTCAACGACCGGCGCGACGACATCCCGGCCCTCATCGAGAAGTTCCTCAAAGACATTGCCCAGGACTACGGCAACAAACCCAAGAAAGTGGATGCCGCGGCCCTGAAGTATCTGCAAAACCTCGACTGGCGCGGCAACATCCGGGAGCTGCGCAACGTGGTGGAGCGCCTCGTGATTATGAGCGACGACACCATTACGGAGTCCGACGCCCGGGCCTTTGCCGGCAAGTAATTCAGCCACTACCACCGCCACCTGCGTACGTAAAATGCCGACCCGCCCGGGCCGGCATTTTACGTATCTATGGAAGCATTCTTCGATAAATTACTCGGTATGCAGGCCACGGCCGCCACCATTACGGTAGCCCAGACCTGCGCCCGGGCAGTGCTGGTATTTCTGGTGGCCCTGGTGCTGCTGCGGCTCTCGGGCCGACGCACCTTCGGCGGCAACAGTGCCCTGGACATGGTAGTGAAGTTTATGTTCGGGGCATTGCTCAGCCGCGTCATCATTGCCGATGCGCCTATGGGTATCACCTTTGTGGCGGCCGCCGCGCTGGTAGCCGTGCACCGGGCCCTAGCTTACGCGCTGTACTTCTCACCCACCCTACGCCGGCTGGTGAAAGGCTCCGACTCGGTACTGGCTGAGGGCACTACTATTCACCAGCACGAGCTGCGCCGGGCCAGCGTGAGCGAGCCGGAGCTGCGCGCCGGCGTCCGGGCCGCCGCCAGTACCGACGACCTCAGCCAAGTGGAAAAAGTACGCCTGGAGCACGACGGCGTGATTACGGTGGTGAAGAAAAGCTAAGCACAGATGATGCAGATGGTGTGGATACCGCAGATCCTTCTTGATGTCAGATTAGCTGAGAGAATGAATCGGTAGCATCCTCTTATCTGCCTCCATGATTCATACCATCTGGTTGCAGCCGCGCACGTCGGAATTATCCAGCCGGCCCAGCACTTCAAAGGAGCCGTCGGGGTGCAGGCGGGCCAGGTCCTTGGTTTCAATGAAGGCGCAGCTGTCCACATTGGCCAGGTCAATGACGTTGAGGGCCCCGGCCGCGCGGGTTTCTGACACCGAGAATGGGTCGGACGGGTCGCGCAGCAGCACCCGCAGCTGGGGCGGCGCGTGAAACCGCCCGTCGCCGAAGCTGTAGGCCTGGCCCAGCAGCTCCGTCATGCCGTACTCGGAGTGAATGCCGGCCGGCCCAAAGGCCTGCTGCAGCTCGGCGTGCAGCTCCTCCCGGATCATCTCGCGGCGGCGGCCCTTCATGCCGCCGGTTTCCAGCACCGTAAGGCCGTGCAGCTCGGGCCAGCCGGCGTAGGCGGCGGCAAAATCCAGCAAGGCGTAGCTCACGCCCAGCAGCAGCACCCGGCGGCCGGACTCCAGTTTTGCCTGCGCCAGTGCCGCCAGCAAAGCGTCATGGTCGCGCAGAAAAAAAGCCGGCTGCTTCTGTCCTGATTGTTGGGAAAAGTACTCCACCATTGCCACCAGGGAGGAGTTGCCCTGCTCCAGATACGAGGGCAGCAGCGCCAGAAACGTCCAGCCGGTGAGCGGGCCATAGAACTGCTCGAAGATGCGGGCCGCGTGCTGCCGGTACAGCTGCCGGTCGCGCACCTGGTGCTGGCTACGGCTCTGGCGGGTAGTGCCGCTGCTCAGGAACGTTTCCTGCGGGCTCCACTCGGCAGCATCGGTGCGCACGTCCTGGGTTTTAAAGAACTCGATGGGCAGAAACGGAATATCCGTCAGCTGCTGCACCCGCTCCGGCTGACAGCCCAGCGCCGCCAGGTAAGCCGCATAAGGTGCGCAGCGCCGGGCCTGGTAGCGGAACAGGGCCAGAGCCGCCGCGGGGGCTGTTGCAGAGGTGAGCGAGGGGAGCTGTTGCAGATGAAGGGCGCGGAAACTCATTCGGGGCGGTAAAGGTTAGCGAAAGGTAGAACAATGCGGCCCGCGCTTCGTTCGTTCAGATGTTGTACCTTCCCGACTGTTGGGGCTGACTGGCCCGGCTGATTTATCTGGCACTGTATGTCCATACTTCCTACGCTTCGTTACGCCTTATTGCTCGCGGCCGCTGGCGTGGGCGTGGCTTCCTGCATCTCTCCGCCCGACTACCCGGAAACGCCCGAAATTGAGTTCAAAACGCTGAAGCAGCAGTTCATCAATAATGCCCGCGGTACGCGCGACTCGCTGGTCATCAACGTTAGCTACAAAGATGGCGACGGGGACCTGGGGTTGAATCCGGAAGAGGAAATACCCAACTCCCCGCAAAATCTGCGCAACTACACGTACTTCTGCATTCTTCAGATTCGCAACGCAAACAACGAGTTTGTAGACGACCCCTTCACTACCTCACTGCCCGGCCTGAGCGGCCGTTTTAAGCGGTTGGCACCCGCCGAGCAGGGAGATAAGAAGGCCCCCATCGAAGGAAACATTGAATACGGCCTGGCCCTTTACCGGCTCCAGGTTCCGTCTCTGCAACCCGGCGCAACAATGCGCTTCCGCATCAAGATTCAGGACCGGGCTTTGCAGCAGAGCAACGAGGTATTCACCAACTCATTTGTTCTGACGCGCTAACCACCGCATGCACAGGGACGGGCAACGACTTATCAGCAAGGTTTCTGATTAGTCGTTGCCCGTTTCCGTACCCGGCCTTACTCTAGTAGATAGCCGGAAACCGCTTGGGGTCGGCTTCCTGCATGATTTCGTACACGGCATCGAATACGTCCTCGGCGTTAGGCTTGCTGAAGTAATCCCCATCGGAGCCGTAGGGCGGGCGGTGAGCCTGGGCCGAAAGGCAACGCGGCTGGGAATCGAGGAAGCGGTAGGCCTGCTGCTCATCCAGTACCTGCTGCATCATGTAGGCAGTGGCACCGCCGGGCACGTCCTCATCGGCAAACAGCACGCGGTTGGTGCGCTGCAGCGAGTCGGCTACTACGTGGTCCACGTCGAAGGGGAGCAAGGTCTGCACGTCGATTACCTCCACGTTGATACCTACTTCCTCCAGCTGCTTGGCGGCGTCCAGCACAATGCGGCACATGGAGCCGTAGGTAACGATGGTCAGGTCGTCGCCCTTTTTCAGGGTTTCGGGCTGGCCCAGGGGCAGCGTAAACTCGCCCACGTTCTGCGGAATCCGCTCCTTGAGGCGGTAGCCGTTGAGGCACTCAATCACAATGGCCGGCTCATCGGAGCGCAGCAGCGTGTTGTAGAAACCAGCGGCCTGCGTCATGTTGCGGGGTACGCACAGGTGCATGCCCCGAATGGAGCCCAGAATCATCTGAATGGGAGAACCTGAGTGCCAGATGCCTTCGAGGCGGTGGCCGCGGGTGCGCACAATCAGCGGCGCCTTCTGGCCGCCTTTGGTGCGGTACTGCAGGCAGGCCACGTCGTCAGAGAGAATCTGGATGGCGTACAGCAGGTAGTCGAGGTACTGGATTTCGGTGATGGGGCGCAGCCCGCGCATGGCCGCCCCAATGCCCTGCCCCACAATGGTGCACTCCCGGATGCCGGTATCCGTCACGCGCAACTCCCCGAATTTCTCCTGGAGGCCGGCAAACGCCTGGTTTACGTCGCCGATGCGGCCCACGTCCTCGCCAATGGCGAAAATGCGCGGGTCGCGCTGGAAATTGGCGTCGAAGCAGGCCTGCAGCACCTCCCGGCCGTCTACCTGCGGAGCATCAGCAGCGAAGGTGGCTTTCACTTCTTCAATGTTGCCAATGGCCTCTTCGCTTTGGCTGAACAGGTAGGAGTTGTAGCGGTCGGCGTTTTCGGCCAGGGCCTGCTCCAGCCAGTTCTGCAGCTCACGGCGGGCTCCGCTGCGCTGCCCGCGCACCTGGCGCAGGGCGCGGCGTACGGTGCGTACCAGATCGGCGCGGATGGGGGCCGGGTTGTGGGCCAGGGCCTCCACCAACTCGTGCAGCTGGTTTTCGCCCCCGTTTTCCTTCACTAACCGGTTCAGCAGCTCCACTACCTCGGCGGCTTCCTGCTTGATGGGGTTGAAGAACTCGTTCCAGGCGGCGGTGCGGGCCTGCTTCAC
The DNA here is from genome assembly GCF_049949205.1 of Hymenobacter sp. 102. NCBI lineage: Bacteria > Pseudomonadati > Bacteroidota > Cytophagia > Cytophagales > Hymenobacteraceae > Hymenobacter > Hymenobacter sp. 102. Next base: position 4,526,679 of record NZ_CP188172.1, on the reverse strand, counting down.
GGTTTCTTTAGCTTCGGCTTCAATCTGGTCGAGCTCCTGCTCGGCGGCGTGGCCTTCCACCAGCAGCCACTCGCGCAGCTTGCGCAGGCAGTCGTGCTGCTCTTCCCAGCTCAGGCGGTCTTTGCTTTTGTACCGCTCGTGCGAGCCGCTGGTGCTGTGGCCCTGGGGCTGGGTTACTTCCTGCACGTGAATCAGCACGGGCACGTGCTGGGTGCGGCACACCTCGGCGGCGCGCTGGTACGTATCAACCAGGGCCGGGTAGTCCCAGCCGCGCACCCGGAAAATTTCGAAGCCATCCTGGCCTTCGCCTTCGCGCTGGAAGCCTTTCAGAATCTCCGAAATACTCTGCTTGGTGGTCTGGTACTCGGCGGGCACCGAAATGCCGTAGTGGTCATCCCACACGCTGATGAGCAGCGGAATCTGCAGCACGCCGGCGGCATTGATGGCCTCAAAGAACATACCCTCCGAGGTACTGGCGTTGCCGATGGTTCCGAAGGCCACCTCGTTGCCGTTTACCGAAAACTGGGAAAACTGGTGCAGCTCAGGGTTCTGACGGTAGAGTTTGGAGGCGTAGGCCAGGCCCACGAGGCGGGGCATCTGGCCGCCGGTGGGCGAGATATCAGCGGAGGAGTTTTTGCTTTCGGCCAGGTTCCGGAAGTTCCCGTCCTCATCCAGGTGGCGGGTGCCGAAGTGGCCGTTCATGGCGCGGCCGGCAGTGCTGGGCTCGGCTTCCACATCGGCGTGGGCGTAGAGCTGGGCGAAATATTGCTGCAGTGTCAGCTCCCCAATGGCCAGCATAAACGTCTGGTCGCGGTAGTAGCCCGCGCGCCAGTCGCCGGCCCGGAAAGCGCGGGCCATGGCCAGCTGGGGCACTTCCTTGCCATCACCGAAGATGCCAAACTTGGCCTTACCCATGAATACTTCCTTGCGGCCGGCCAGGGAGGCGTGGCGGCTTTCCCAGCCCAGGCGGTAGTCGCGGAGCAGGTCTTCTTTGCTGAGGGAGGCGACGCTGGTCTGCACGTCGGCGGCGGTTTCGGCAGTGGACATAGATAGAATGCGGAGTGGTAGCGGGTGGTGGGTGGAACCGGTAGTACAGAAAAAGGTGGGAAAGCCGCCCAACCGGTTAACGGGCTCCCAAAAGTACGGATTTGCCGCCGATGCGGTGGTAGCCGGTTTGTGGCTATCTTTGGTGAGTTATGAGAGTGGAGTTATGAATGATGAATTAGCTGGTTCGTCTGGCCCATTACATTCATTCACCTGATTCCATCACTCATAACTCAGCTCTCAGCATTCATAACTCCACTTTTTATGAAATACCTTTTCTCTCTTCTGCTGACCGCGCTGGTAACCGTGGCAGCCCAGGCCCAAGGGGCACTCACCTTCGAAAAAGAGCTGCACGACTTCGGCAGCGTACCTGAGGGGACTATGGCTACCCACGAGTTTCGCTTCAAGAACACCGGCAACCAGCCCATCATCATTGCCAACGTGCAGGCCAGCTGCGGCTGCACTACTCCCGACTGGACCAAGACGCCGGTACTGCCCGGCAAAACCGGTATTGTGAAGGCCGTGTACAGCAGCGCCGGCCGCCCCGGCATCTTCAACAAAACCGTTACGGTAACCAGCAACGCCAGCACGCCCAGCACGGTACTCACCATCAAAGGCAACGTGCTGAACAAGGAGCAGCTGAAATCCTCGCTCACGCCGGCCCAGCTGGCCCAGTCGCCGCGCATGACGCTGGACCGCACCGTGCATAATTTCGGCAAGATAGAAGCCGGCCAGACGGTAGCGGCCAAGTTCACGGTGAAGAATACCGGCAAGCAGGATCTGGTGCTGGGGGCCATTACCTCGCAGTGCTACTGCGTAGGCTACAAAAACGTGCCCTCGCCCATCAAGCCCGGCCAGAGCGCCGTGGTGGAACTGGTGTACAGCCAGCGCAAACTGGGCAACCAGAGTGAGTCCGTGGTAATTACCAGCAACGACATTACCGGCGACGCCAAGCTGACGCTGAAGGCCTTAGTAGTGCAGGACCTGAACGCCAACAGTATGGTGAAGGAAAGCGGCGCTTCGGTACCGTTTAAATAAGGTAATGGGAGAAGTAAAGAGCCAAAGCGCGGGCGGTCCTGTTGGGGGCCGCCCGCGCTTTGGCTCTTTACTTCAGCACCTCATCCGCTTTCACTCACTTCTTCGCCTTATCTTTGCCCCGCCTTACCCGGGCAATCCTCATCCACCCCATTTTCACACCCGCTTCGAGCCATGCTAATCGGCGTACCGAAAGAAATTAAGAACAACGAAAACCGCGTTGGCCTGACCCCGGCCGGCGTAGCTGAATTCCGTAAGCACGGCCACGAGGTGTACGTGCAGGCCACGGCCGGTAACGGCAGCGGCTTCTCGGACGCCGAGTACGAGCAGGCGGGCGCCACGGTGCTGCCCACCATCGAGGACGTGTACGCCAAGGCGGAAATGATTGTGAAGGTGAAGGAGCCGATTGCCTCGGAATATCCCCTCATCAAGGAAAACCAGCTGCTGTTCACCTACTTCCACTTTGCCTCGGGCGAGGAGCTGACCCACGCCATGATTGAGCGCAAAGCGGTGTGCCTGGCCTACGAAACCGTGGAGCTGCCTACCCGCGCCCTGCCCCTGCTCATTCCGATGAGCGAAGTAGCCGGCCGCATGGCTCCGCAGGAAGGTGCCAAATACCTGGAGAAACCTCTGAAAGGCCGCGGCATTCTGCTGGGCGGCGTACCCGGCGTGAAGCCCGCCGAAGTGCTGGTACTGGGTGCCGGCATCGTGGGCACGCAGGCGGCCAAAATTGCCGCTGGTCTGGGTGCCAAGGTAACCGTAATGGACATCAGCCTGAACCGCCTGCGCGAGCTGGACGACTTCATGCCCAAGAACGTGGTAACGCAGTACTCCAACGAGTACAACATCCGCGAAGCCATCAAAACCGCCGACCTCATCATCGGCGCCGTACTGATTCCGGGTGCCAAGGCTCCCCACCTCATCACCCGCGACATGCTCAAGACCATGCGCCCCGGCACCGTGCTGGTGGACGTGGCCGTGGACCAGGGTGGCTGCATTGAAACCTGCAAGCCCACCACCCACGAAAATCCCACCTTCATCATCGACGACATCGTGCACTACTGCGTGGCCAACATGCCGGGTGCCGTGCCTTATACCTCTACCCTGGCCCTAACCAACGCGACGCTGCCCTACGCCGTGAAGCTGGCCAACCTGGGCTGGCAGGAAGCCTGCCGCCGCGACGAGGCCCTGCGCCTCGGCCTGAACGTGGTGCACGGCAAAGTGGTGTATAAAGGCGTAGCCGACGCCTGGGGCCTGCCCCTGGAATCGGTTGAATCGGTAATGGAAACGGCTGTTGCGTAAGTAACTCTTGCCGTTTCAACAGTAGAAATTGAGCGTTCTGACGGCCTCGTTGTCGTTAGGACGCTCAATTTTTACTTTACTTCTTCCAAGGGCGCCCGCAGGCGCTCAATTTTTACTTGCCGTTTACTGATCTGACCATGAAAGGCATCCTTTATACCGGCGGCGAGCTGACGGACTTAGTGACGTTTGCCAAGCTGCCGGGCTACCTGCAGGCATTTTTGCGGGAGCAGAACGGCGTGGTGGCCTACTTTGGCGGGCTGCACATCCGGGGCTGCGTATCGGCCCCCAACTGGCACTCCCTGGCCAGCGTGTGGCAGGGCGAGCGGGCCTTATGGCGCACCTACGCCGAGGTGCAGAAAGCCGACATTCCGTTTGCGCAGGACTGCGCCGGCAATCAGTTTCTGCTGCGCGGGGATGCCGTGCTATGGCTGGACACTGAAACCGGGGAGCTGGCCGACCTGGAAGTGGACTTCAAGCACTTCCTGTTTGGGGTGGAGAAATTTCCGCTCGATGCCCTGGGCATGGAGCCGCTACGGGCGTTTCAGCAGGCGGGCGGTGTGCTGCAACCCGGGCAGCTGCTAAGCCTGTATCCGCCCCTGTGCATTGCCACCCAGGGCCAATCCAAACCCAGCGCCAAAGCCGTATCCGTAACGGAGCGGCTGGCGTGGCTGGCCGAGTTTCACCGGCAGATCAAGGACCTGCCCGACGGACAGCAGGTTCGGCTGCAACCTTTGTAGCCGGCCGCGTCTTTCCGCCGCTTTTCTCACCCGCTTTGCATCTGTTGGGGGCGTTGCCTCTTGTGTCTGACGTATGCCTTCCGAGTTTCTGCGCCTGCTGGTTCGTCGGTTTTCCCTGTTGTTGGGTGTGTACCTGCTCCTGCGCCTGGGCTTCTATCTGTTCAACCAGGCCGCCTTTCAGGCCGCGCCCGCCCAGGTGGCGCTGGCCTTCTGGCACGGCTTCCGGTTTGACATTGCGGGCCTGCTCTTGCTGAATCTGCCGTGGCTGGTGCTGAGCCTGGTGCCTAGCCGCCATCTGGTGTGGCAGCGCATGCTGCGGGTGATGTGGCTGCTGCTCAACAGCCTGGGTGTGGCGCTCAACCTGATTGACGTGGAGTATTTCCGGTTTATCGGGCGGCGCACCAGCAACGAATTGTTTACCATTGGCGACGATGTGCGCCGGCAGGCCGGCCAGCTGCTGCTGCAATACTGGTTTCTGCTGGTGCCATTTGGGCTGGTGCTGGCGGCGCTGTGGTACCTGTACCCCATGCCCCGGCCGGCCACCCCAGCGGCTGTACCAACGGTGCCGGCCAGCCGCCGCGCCGTGGTGCTCCGCTACCTGGGGCAGGTGCTGGTACTGGGCGGGCTGGTGGTACTGGGCATTCGGGGCGGGGTGCAGCTCAAACCTCTGCGCACCGGCCACGCCTTTATGCAGACGCCCCCGGTGCTGGGCCACGTGGCCCTGAACAGCACGTTTACTTTCCTCAAAAGCCTGGGGGCCCAAACACTGGAGCGGCGGGAGTTTTTCACTTCCCCCGATTCGGTGCAGCAGGCCCTGGCCCCGCTGCCGCCCCAACCCCGGCCCAGTGCCCCTCGCGACAATGTGGTGGTGCTGCTGCTGGAAAGCTTCGCCTCCGAATACACCGGCATTGAGAACAATGGCCAGGGCTACACACCTTTTTTCGACTCGCTGGCCACCCAAGGGCTGTTCTTTCGGGAGCATTACGCCAACGGCCGCCGCTCCATTGAGGCGCTGCCAGCCGTGCTGGCGGGGTTGCCTTCCCTGAACGAGCACCCCTTCATCACCTCCCCCTTCCAGACGGATGAGCTGCACGGGCTGGGCGAAATTCTGGGCCGGGAGGGCTATGCTACTTCCCTATTTCATGGCGCGCAGAATGGTACCATGGGCTTCAACACCTTTAGCGGCATTGCCGGGGTCCAGCAGTATTTCGGGCTGAACGAATACCCCGGTGCCGAGAAAAGCCCCGATTTCGATGGGCACTGGGGCATTGCTGATGAGCCCTACCTGCAGTACTTCGCGCGGCAGCTGAGCCAGCAGCGGCAGCCGTTTTTCAGCACCCTGTTCACGCTCAGCTCCCACGAGCCGTTTGAGGTGCCCCGGCCGTACGCCGGCCGGTTTCCGGCGGGTACGCAGCCCATTCACCGGGTAATCGGGTACACTGATTTTGCGCTGCGGCAGTTCTTCAAAACGGCCCGCCGCCAGCCCTGGTACCGCCACACGCTGTTCATTCTGCTGGCCGACCACACCTCCCAGTCAGACCGGCCGGACTACCAGAACACACTGGGTGCCTACAAAACGCCGCTGCTGCTGTTTCACCCGGGCCGGCCTTTGCCCCCGGCCAACGTGCACCGCATCACCCAGCAGGCCGATGTGCCGGCCACCGTGCTCGACTTCCTGAACGTGCCCGCCGGACGGCAGCTGCTGCCGTTCGGGTATTCGGTGTTTGACTCCCGCACGTCGGGCCGGGCGCTGTTTCTGAGCGGGGGCTCTTTGTTTCTGGTGCATCAGGATTTCGTGACCGAGCTGACGGCCGATAATACCGTGCGCCTCTACCCCTACCGCACCCATCAGATGCCTGAAGCTGCTTTGCCGGCTCCCGACCCGCGCCTGCTCCGACAGTATGGCAACGAACTGAAAGCAGCCGCTCAATACTTCACCGATGGTCTGCTCGACAACCGGCTGTACCGCTAGCTACAACGGTTCGGGCACGTCCGGACTTTCCAGGCTGGCCTGAATGGCCCGGATTTCCTCCGTGTCAATGGGCTTATGAATCAGGCCCGCGACCAAGTCATAGTTCCGGGCTTTTTCCAGGTCGGTGAGGGCGAGCGAGGAGGTGAGAATGTAGATGTGGCAGCGCCCCAGCAACCCCTGCCGGTAGGGCTGCAGCGCCTCCAGAAACTGCCAGCCGTTCATTACAGGCATATTCAGGTCCAGAAATACTACCTGCGGCGGGGTACCGGCCGTGTCCTGCACCAGCCGGCCCAGCGCCTGCTGCGCTGAGTGAAACGTGCTGATGGAGTTGGAGAACCCCTCCGCCCGCAGCAGTTGCTCGGTCAGGTAGACGCTGAGCGTATCATCGTCGATGAGATAGGTTGTCACGGACATAAAGCTAGAACAGAAGCGTGAACTGAGTACCGGCATCCACCGCACTCCGGACGCTGATGTGCCCGTTCATAGATTCTACGTGGGCTTTCACGAGGTAGAGGCCGATACCGCGGCCGGGCATATTAGGGTGAAAGCGCCGGTACAGTTGAAACACGTCGCCCTGCTCCGTATCAAAGCCCTGCCCGTTGTCCACCACCAGCAACTCCACTCGCCCATCGGGCCGCTGCCGGGCTTCAATGGTAACACGCAGGGGGCGGGTGTCGGCGCGGTACTTGATGGCGTTGGAGAGCAGATTATGAAAAATGCTGTGAAAATACGCCCGGCTACCCATCACGGCCAGGTGCGTGGGAATACGACACAGCACCTGCCCGCCGCAAGCCGCCAGTTGGGTTTCCAGGCTTTGCAGGGCCTGTTGGCACACTTCGGCCAATGCTACCGGCTCGGGCCGCAGGCTACCCTGCTGGTCGCGTACCGATAATATGCTGCTTACATCGGCCACTACCGCGTCCAGCAGTTGCAGGCTGGTGTGCAGGTGCCGCAGCGACTCTTCGAACACGGCCGAGTTTTTATCTACTTTTCCCAACAGCGTAGCGTACCCGAGGGAGTTGGCCAGCGGCGCCCGCAGGTTATGCGACACGATATAAGTAAACTGCTGCAGGTCGGCATTCTGTTTTTCCAGCCGCTTCAGCAAAAGCTGCTGCTGCTCCTCGGCCTCCTTCTGCGCCGATACGTCCTGCATAGCCCCAATCATGCGGAAGGCCCGGCCCTGCTCATCCCGTAAGATGTAGCCCCTGTCGAACACGGCAGCCCAGGAGCCATCGGCCCGCTGAAAGCAGTAACGCTCCTGCCAGAACACGTTGGCGGTTTCGAAGGCCGCGTGCCGCAGCCCGGCCACTACGCGGGAATATTCGGCGGGTGCCACAAAATCACCCCATTTGTGGAAGGGCGCAGGGTTTTGAGCCAGCTGATGACCAAACAGCGCCTCAAATCCCTCGCCCCAGTACAGAGTATCAGCCGCAATATTCCAGTCATACACGGCATCCGTGGTGGCTTTGAGGGCATAATGAAACCGCTCGTTGCTGGCTTCCAGCCGGGCTTCGGCTTCTTTCTGCCGGGTCAGGTCGTGTACGGTACCCACCAGCTGGCAGCTCCCATCGGCTCCAAAAACGGGCGTAACGGTTACTTCGCCCGTTTTACGACCGGTGGGGTACTCCGAGGTTTCCTGCCAGGTGACGGCCTGCCGGGTAGTAATGGCCCGCTGGTAATGCTGCAGCACCTCGCTCAGGGAGGGCTCGGGTATGATTTCCGTCGTCAGCCGCCCCACTACCTGTCCGGTGGGTAGGCCGGTGGTGGTTTCAAAGGACTTGTTCACGTACAGAAACCGGTACTGGCCCTGCTCTACCCCCAGCACAAATACCACATCCGCAGTGGTATCCAGAATGGTAGTCAACTGCCGTTGCCGCTCCAGCAAAAGCTGGGTAGCCGCCTGCGGTTCTGTTAGCTGCGCCACGCCGTAAAACCAAGCTGGCTCCCCCGGCGCGGCCGGTAAAGGCAGTAGCAGCATAGTAACAGCACCGCGTTGCCGCGGCAGTTCAGCGGTAAAATCGACGGGACGACCAGCCAGGGCCTGCTGCAGCAGATGAGGCAGGATGCTGGCTTCGGGGCCGGGGAGCAGTTCGGTCAGGCTGGTACCCAACAGCTCGGCGGCAGGCCGCTGCAGCAGCCCGGCAAAGCCGGCCGTCACCCGTACCAGGTTACCAGCGGCATCCAGCACCACCACGGCCCGCGGATTTGTCAGAAACTGAACTTGCTCAGGTATCGTGGCAGTGGGTAGCATGGGAGGGGAAACACCAGTAGGTTGCTCCGGGCAGTGGGTCTGGCGGGTAGAACAAAGCCTAAAGAAAGCAAATTACCGCAACTCCATGCCCACAAAGAGAATAGGTATTTTCCTATTAACTATTGCCTGAATACCAGGGAACTTCCGTTAGCTGCACATTGGAACGCGTTTCGAAGTTGACCCGCCAGCAAAAATGCTGCAGCCCATTCGTCAGCAGCAGTAACGGAGCCCCAATGGTTTGGTTGTAGGTGGCGGCCTGCATGGCCACGGCGGCCGTGATGGGCACGGTGGGCCGTTTGCACTCCACCAGCAGCAGCGGCTGCCCCGTGGCATCCAGGGCAATCAGGTCGGTGCGTTTCTGGCGCTGGTTGTAGCGGTGCCCCCGCTCCAGGCTCAGCAGGCCTTTGGGGTAGCCACGATGCGCTATCAGGTAGTGCACCACGTGCTGGCGCACCCATTCCTCGGGCGTAAGCACCACATGTCGTCGGCGCAGCACGTCCCAGATTAGCAAATTTTCGCCGGATTGTATAACTTTGCAGTCGAAAGGCGGCAGGTTCAGCTCTTGCATCACCTCCAAAGGTACGGCCCTGGGTACTCAACTCCCGCTTTTCGCCCCGTACCGTCGCACCCCATCCGCTGGGTTCCGACGGTTTTTTTGTACCTGAAATTTTCCGGCTGAGGGCTCGGGGTTACGGCAATTGGCCGTAACCGGCCAGCACGCAGCCTTTCACCAAGCAACAACCCTATATTTCGCTTATGAAGACTAAATCCGACATCGTCGAGAACTGGTTGCCCCGCTACACCGGCGTGGCCCTGAACGAGTTTGGCCAGTACATTCTGCTGACCAACTTTATCAATTACGTGCACATGTTTGCCGAGCAGTTCGGGACTGAAGTGCGCGGCCTCGACAAACCCATGCAAACGGCCACGGCGGGCGGCATTACCATCATCAACTTCGGCATGGGCTCCCCCATGGCCGCTACCGTTATGGATTTGCTCTCGGCCATAAAGCCCAAAGCGGCCCTGTTCCTGGGCAAGTGCGGCGGCCTGAAAAACAAAACCAAGCTCGGCGACCTGATCCTGCCCATTGCCGCCATCCGGGGCGAGGGTACTTCTGATGACTACCTGCCGGCCGAAATTCCGGCCCTGCCCTCCTTCCGCCTGCAGCGGGCCGTGAGCAGCATGATCAAGAAGCACGAGAAAGACTACTGGACCGGCACGGTGTACACCACCAACCGCCGCGTGTGGGAGCATGATGAGAACTTCAAGGAGTACCTGCGCCAGATCCGGGCCATGGCCGTGGATATGGAAACGGCTACCATCTTCACGGTGGGCTTCGTGAACGAAATTCCCCACGGTGCCCTGCTGCTGGTATCGGATAACCCGATGACGCCGGAAGGCGTGAAAACCTCGGAAAGCGACAAGAAGGTAACCGCTGACTTCGTGAAGGCGCACCTGCAAATCGGCATCGATTCGTTGCTGGAGCTGAAAAACTCCGGCGAGTCGGTAAAGCACATGCGCTTCGAATAACCGAAAAAAACTGCTATTTGCGGGGCCTGCGCTGAGCATAGCGCAGGCCCCGCTCTTTTTCGGCCTCCCCATCTATGCCCCTGGTTGCCTCCCCTGCCTATTTGCACATCAATTACGAAGGCCGCCGCCGCACACTGCTGGGCCAGTGGCAGCGTTCCGTCATGCCGTTTGAGATGCACCAGGGCTACGCCTGCCTGCTGGATGCCGCGCACCAGTACCAGTGCCGTTACTGGCTGATTGATACCACCCGGCGCGCCGCCGGCATCGACGCGGCCGACGTGTTCTGGATGCTGGACGTATTTTTTCCGCAACTGGCCCCCCGCCTCGGTGGCACTGCCTACCTGGCTTTTCTGATGGCTCCTAACCAGCTGGCGGGCGTGCTGGCTACGCCGGCAATTCCGCCTCTGCCCGCCGGCCAGGACCTGCCGTACTATCTGCAGCGGTTTACCGATGAAGCTGCCGCCCGGCTATGGCTGCGCAAATGTGCCCGCAAAGCCCGGGCGCAGCGGGTGCGGTAACTGGCAACGGGCTACGTACATTCGTGGCATGATGCCTTCCTACTCGTTTTTGCGGCCAGCCACGGCTGGCATGCTGCCGGTGCTGGCGGCCGCCACGCTACTCAGCGCCTGCCAAAGCTCCTCCCGCCAATCTGCCGACCTGCTGGTGTACAACGCCACCGTGTACACCGTCGATTCGGTGTTTAGTACGGCCCAGGCTTTTGCGGTGAAAGACGGCAAATTCGTGGCCGTGGGCACGGCCGAGGAAATCAGGGCAAAATACCAGGCCAAGCAGGAAGTGGACGCCAACGGGCAGTTTATCTACCCTGGCTTCTACGATGCGCACTGCCATTTCTACCGTTACGCCCTGGGCCTGCGCGACGCCGATCTGGTGGGCACCGGCTCCTGGCAGGAAGTGGTCCGGAAACTCCAGCAGCAGCGCCAGCAGTATCCGCAGGCCGCCTGGCTTACGGGCCGGGGCTGGGACCAAAACGACTGGCCCGGCAAGCAGTTTCCCACCAAGGACACGCTGGACGCACTGTTCCCGAACACGCCCGTCTTCATTATCCGGGTAGATGGACACGCGGCGCTGGTAAACCAGAAAGCATTGGATTTGGCTGGTGTTACGGCCCGTACTCCCATCAGCGGCGGCACTATTACCAAGGATGCCAACGGCCGCCTCACGGGTTTGCTGGTGGACAATGCCGTGCGCTTAGTGGCTGGCAAAATTCCGGAGCCCACCGCAGCCGAGGCCGAAACGGCGCTGCTGGAAGCCCAGAAGCGGTGCGTGGCCGTGGGCCTCACCAGTATGGCCGACGCCGGCCTGGAAAAAGCCAACGTGGACCGGCTCGACGCCTTACAGCAGCAGGGTAAGCTGAAAGTACGCCTGTACGCCATGCTGGCCCCCACCCAGGAAAACAAGGACTTCTACCTCCGGAACGGCCCCGTCTTCAAGGACCGCCTCACGGTGTGCTCCTTTAAGGTGTACGCCGATGGCGCCCTGGGTTCTCGGGGAGCCTGCCTGATTCACCCCTATTCCGACCGGCCCCGGGAAACCGGCTTTTTGCTCTCATCGGAGGCCGATTTCCGGAACCTGGCCAAAGAGCTGGCGGCCAGCAAGTTTCAGATGAATACCCACGCCATCGGGGATTCTTCCAACCGCCTGCTGCTAGATATCTACGGCGAAGCCCTGAAGGGCCAGAAGGACCGGCGCTGGCGCATTGAGCACGCCCAGGTGGTCAGCAAAGCGGATGTGCCTAAATTCGGCCAGTACGGCATCGTGCCCTCGGTGCAGCCCACCCACGCCACCTCCGATATGTACTGGGCCGGCGAGCGGCTGGGCGCGGAGCGGCTCAAAACGGCCTACGCCTACAACGACCTGCGCCAGCAGTACGGCCAAGTAGCCCTGGGCTCCGACTTCCCGGTGGAAGACATCAATCCGTTGTTCGGCTTTCACTCGGCCGTGGCCCGGCAGGATGCCAAGAACTACCCGGCCGGCGGCTTTCAGATGGAAAACGCCCTGACCCGTGAAGATGCGCTCCGGGGCATGACCACCTGGGCCGCCCACGCCGCCTTCGAGGACCAGCAGAAAGGCAGCATCCGCCCCGGCATGGTGGCCGATTTCGTGCTGCTCCCCATCGACTTGCTGAAAGCCCCCAAAGAAACCCTCCGTACTGCCCAGGTACAGCAAACCTGGATAGCCGGAGAACGGGTGTTTCTACTTAAGAACTGAGAAGCGAAATGGAGTAGAGATACTAGAAATGAGAAGTGAGACTTTCGTTCCGGAGCCTAACTAGGCCATCAGAACGAAAGTCTCACTTCTCGTTTCTAGTATCTCAGTTCTCTAAAATTACCAGCCCTGCTCATCGGCGCTGGGGCCGTACATGGCGGGCAGCGGAATATCCAGCAGGCGCAGGTACACCGACAGCTGCCCCCGGTGGTGGATGCTGTGGTTGAGGCCCATGATGCGGATGGCGGTGGCCTTGGGGCGTTCCAGTAGTGTCTGCTCGCCGCGGTGCAGGCGGAAGCTGCCGGTTAGCTGCTCATCGTCAGAATCCTGCAGGGCTTGGCGCAGGCTCGCGCTGTACTGGTCGAAGCGCTGCAGCAGCTCCTCCGGGCTGGTGGGTGTGGGGCCCGGTTTGGGGCCGTTGGGGTCAAGGAAGTCGCGGGAGGCGTGCTGCACGAACAGCTGCTTGAACGCCAGCAGATTCACAATATGCGTAGCCAGCTGCCAAAGCTTCATGCTTTTGGGGTGGGGCTGGAAGTCGGCCTTCTCATAGGGCACCCGCTCCAGGAGCTTGCGGGTGGTAGCCAGCTCGTGGTCAAGTTCAGCGAGAATGTTTTGCTGAAGGGAGGAAGTGTGCATGCGCAGCTGGGGTTAGGTAGGATAGAAAAACTCACGAGCACCGGGGCAGCCGGTGCTCGTGGGCAAGTACTGAAATTTATGGCTAGCTGCCAGCGGCACCTGGCAGCCGTTAATTCCCGCTAAGTCCTTCGGCCAGCTTTGAATCGGCTCCGTGCACCTCGTCGCGCAGCTTTTTCCCGCGTAGCGTAAGCAGAAAAATCAACCCTAGCACGAAAAAGACAATCAGCGACAAAATGCTGTTGCGCATAGAACCCGTTATCTGGGCAATAACGCCAAACACCGCTGTTCCAATTACGATACTCAACTTCTCGGTTACATCGAAAAAGCTGAAAAAAGCGGCCGTATTGGGCGTGTTTTCCGGGATAATCTTGGAATACGTGCTACGGGAAAGGCTCTGGATAGCCCCCATGGTGAGGCCGATAACTGAGGCCAGGGCATAGAAGCTCCAGCCCGCCTGCACGTAGTAGCCCGCCACGCAAATCAGCATCCAGATAAATACCGACCAACTTAGGGCGCGGGTATTACCGATGCGCTCCGAGAGTTTGGCAAAGAGGTAGGCACCCAGAATACCAACCAGCTGCAATAGCAAAATCGTCAGGATCAGGGCCGAGCTTTCCAGCTTCAGCTCCTCGTCGCCGAAGATGGTAGCCACGTACATTACCGTTTGTACGCCCATATTGTAGGTGAAGTAGGCCAGCAGGAACCGCTTGAGGTTGGGCAGATGCTTAAGTTGGTCCCAAACCTTGCCCAGTTCCCGAAAGCCATTCAGCAGCCACCCCGAGTCGTCGGCGGCACCAGCGGGGCGGCCGGGGTCGGTAGGTAGCGTGAAAAAGGGAATCTGCGCAAAACCGGCCCACCACAGGCCCGTAAGCAGGAACGCCAACCGGGTGGCGAACCCCTCTTCCAGCCCGATTTTATCGTGTCCCATAATCAGCCCCAGGCAAATAACCAGCAGCAGCACCGAGCCAACATAGCCCATAGAGAAGCCCCGCGCCGACAATGAATCGTACTTTTCCTCGGAAGCAATGAGCGGCAAATAGGAGTTGTAGAACACGATGGAGCCGGAGAAGCCTACCGTGGCGGAAATGAAGATAAAGGTGCTGGCCGTGAAGGTATCGGGAGTGAAGAAAAACAGCGCAGCGCAGGAGGCCGCCCCGAGGTAGCAGAAAATCTGCATGAACAGCTTCTTGCGACCCGAGAAATCAGCCAACGACGTGAGGAAAGGGCTAATCAGGGCAATGAGCAGGAAGGCAACCGATATGGCGTAGGTCAGCAGTGAGGAACCCGGCACCTGGAAGCCCAGGAAATCCACTGGACTTTTGCCACTGTCCGTGCCCGTTACCTGCTTCACCATGGCGCCCCAGTAAATGGGAAAGATGGAACTGGTAATCACCAAGGGATACACCGAGTTGGCCCAGTCGTAAAAGGTCCAGCCGCGCGTAATGCGCTTGTCATCCTTGGGAATATTTTCGAAGCCCACTTCGGGCGGGGTTACGGCGGCGGTGGCGTCGCTCATACAAGGAGGGGATTGAGGTAGAGTGCGAGCAAGATAACGCAAATCCGGCGCGGCCGTTGCCGGGTTTCCAGACTGTGGCGGGGTAAGCTAGTGCGTGGCTGCCTGGGAAGTTGCCAGCAGGGCCACGTACTGCTCGGGCGTATCCACATCCACGGCACCCAGCGGAAACGGCACAGCTGCTACCAGGGCGGCGTGCCGGCGCAGCAGCTGCCCCGCTCCGGCTTCGGCCGGCAGCGCCTGCAGCAGCGGCAGCGCCCCGGCGGCAAAGTACACCGGCACCCCCTGGGTATTGGCGTAGGCCGAAGCCACAATGGGCTGGCCGGTGCGGTGGTGCGTAGCGCGCAGCTCCGCCAGCAGCCCGGACGTTACGAAAGGCTGGTCGCAGAGTAGTATCGTTACGGCCGTGGGAGGTTGCGGCCGGGTTTCAAGAAAGTTGAGGCCAGTTTGGATGGAAGCTCCCATACCAGCGGTCCAGTTGGGGTTGTGCACCGCCTGCACCGGCAGGCCCGCCAGTTCCGGCAATAGCTCGGTGTGCAGCGCGCCCGTTACTACCACTACCGCCCCCCCGGACGCCGCCGCTGCGGCCGTTTCGGCGGCGCGGCGCAGCAGCGTCCGGCCCTGGTAGGGCAGCAACTGCTTAGGCCGGCCGAGGCGGGTAGAGGAACCAGCGGCAAGCAGGATAATGGCGTCGGACATGACGAGGACTTATGGCGTGAAGTGTTTGCTTCACGTGCTGCAGGCAGTACTACAGAGTAAGGAAGCCAACCTGATGCCGGCCGGGCCGCACGTGTTGCTACGCAGAGCAGGTGCCTCGCGCTATAGGCCGCACACGGCATCTACCCTACCCTCCGGCACCAGCGGTGCGGTGGCGCGCAGAGGCGGGTGAATCGGGTGGGGCGAGTCGCGGAGGAAGCCGGCCGGGCGGCCCGTCAGCACCGCCTGAATTTCAGCAATGATAGATAGGGCAATTTCCTCCGGTGTTTCGCCTCCCAGGTTCAGTCCCACCGGGCTGTAGATGCGGCCCTGCAGCTGCGCGGCGGCGTCGGGAGTTTCCTGGTGAAGGTCTTCCAGCAGCCGCTCGTACTTTTTGCGGGGACCTAATAGCCCGATGTAGCGCGTAGAAGCGTCCGGCAGCAAATGGCGGAGCACTTCCAGGTCGTAGTAGTAGTTGTGGGTCATGAGCAGCGTCAGGCTTCCGTCGTACGGCTGCTCCTTCACTTGCGCCAGCGTCAGGACTTCTACGGTTGTGGCCTCGGGGAAGCGGGCAGGCTGGGCCTGGGCGGGGCGGCCATCGGCCACCCGCACCTGCCAGCCGAGGCCGGCCGCCAGGCGTACCAGCGGCTGCACGTCGTTGCCGGCGCCATACACCGTAAGGCGTACCGGAGGGCGCAGTATTTCCAGACTCACCCGAACGGCATCGTAATGATGCGTAGCCGGTTGGCCGGCCGCCAACGTATCCCGGCACGCCGCCAACAACTGCGGATACAATCCCGCCTGTGAGGATACGGTTCCGTTGAAGGTACCGTCGGGCAGTAAGGCCAGCCGCTGGCCCACCACTACTGCGGAGGCCGGCCCGGCGGTGGCAAACACGGTGGCAATCACGGCTGGTGAGGTTGCCTGCGCCGCCCAGCGGCGCAACAGCTCCATGGGGTTGTTGGGGTCCTGAAAGTCCAGGGGTTCCAGCAATATCTGCACGATGCCCTGGCAGCCCAGGGCGGCCCCGAATTGCAGGTCGTCGTCGGGGTCCGTAGAGTCGTAGGTAACTACCGTGGGGCGGCCCTGCTGAATGGTGCGGCGGGCCCGCTGGCGGGCGTCGCCTTCCAGGCACCCCCCGCTGATGGCCCCGGTCAGCTGGCCTTCATCCGTCACGAGCATCCGGGCCCCGGGCCGGCGGTAGGCCGAGCCGGCCACATCCACCACCGAGGCCAGGGCACAGGCCCGGCCCGCGGCGCGGTGCGCATCATAGGCAGTCAGCAGGCGTTGAAGTTCAGTCATGGTGCAAAGAGATACGACAGCAAATTGGTAGCGTTGGCAAAAAGCTGTTATGCCGAGCGAAGCGGAGAATCTGGATTTAGCACTTACCGGCTGACCCAGGTTTTCCGCTTCACCCGGCATGACAGGTTTGCTACACCTGCATGGGTTTCGTGGCCAGCACTTTATCCGGCGTAATGGGCAGGCTGCGGATACGCTTGCCGGTGGCGTGGAACAAGGCATTGGCCACGGCGGCGGCCACACCCACCATCGAAATTTCCCCGATACCCTTCACGCCCATGGCGTTGATGTAGGGGTCTTTCTCGTCGATGAACTCCACCGTCATGTCCGGAATATCCGCGTTGACGGGGATGTGGTAGTCGGCCAGGGAGGCGTTGGTGTAGCGGGCCATGTTGGGGTCGCGCACGGTTTTCTCCATCAGGGCCGAGCCGATGCCGAAGATGCTGCCCCCGATAATCTGGGAGCGGGCAGTTTTGGCGTTGAGGATGCGGCCGGCCCCGTGCACGCTCACCCAGCGCGTGACGCGCACGGTGCCCAGGTCGGGGTCGACTTTGACCTCGCAGAAGTGGGCCCCGAAGGAGTGCATGGAGTGGTTGCCGGCCTCGTCCTTTTTGGTGGGGTCGGCGTTGGCGGCGGCCTGGGCATCTTCGTAGCCGCTGCCGTAGCGGCCCTGCCCGTTACCCTCCACGTCCGACATTTCGGCCCGCTTCATCAGGTCGGCGTAGCTCTCACCCTTCTGCGGGTTCGATTTCAGCTGCAAGCGGCCCTGCTTCACTTCCACGTCGGCGGCCTTGGCCCGGTACAGCGGCGACTTTTTATCCAGCACCGCTACTTTAATCAGCTTCTGCCACACATCCTGCGCCGCCATGTAGATGGACGAGGACACCGTGCCCGCCGCCACTGAGCCGCCCGAGTTGGGAGCCGTGGGCAGCTTGGTGTCGCCCAGCTCGAAGCGCACCTTGTCGGGCGCAATCCAGAGCGAGTCGGCGGCTACCTGGGTCATTACGGTGTACGTGCCGGTGCCCAGGTCGGTGGCCCCGGTTTGCACCAGGGCGTGGCCGTCGGCGTAAAGGCGCACCCGGGCCGTACCCTGGTTGTTGTGCACCGGATAGCTGGCCGTTGCCATGCCCCAGCCCACCAGCAGGCGGCCGTCGCGGGTCTGGCCGGCTTTGGGGTTGCGCTTGCTCCAGCCAAACAGCTCAGCGCCGCGCTGGTAGCACTGCTTCAGGCTTTTGCTGCTCCAGGCCTGGCCGGTGCTGGGGTCCTTCTCGGCGTAGTTGCGCAGCCGGATTTCCAGCGGATCGAGGCCCAGCTGGTAGGCCAGGTCGTCCATTGAGCACTCGAGGGCGAACGAGCCCGGGGCTTCGCCGGGGGCCCGCGTAAACGTGGAGGTCATCACGTTAGCCCGGGCCAGCTGGTAGGTCGCCTCGAAGTTAGGGCACTCGTAAAGGATGTTGATGATCTTGCTGTTGGGCTCCGCGTAGTTGTCCCAGGGCGAGGTGGTGGAGGTTTTTTCGTGAATCAGGGCCGTGAGCTTCCCCTCCCGGGTGGCCCCAAGTTTCAGGGTCTGGGTCTGGTCTTCGCGGTGGCCCATGCTGGTAAACATCTGGGGGCGCGTGAGGGCCAGCTTCACCGGCCGGCCTACCGCCCGGGCGGCCTGCACCGTGAGTACGGTGTGGGGCCAGCTGGAACCCTTGCAGCCGAAGCCGCCTCCGAGGTACTTGGTCACGACCCGCACCTGCTCGGCCGACAGCCCCAGCATCGTACTGAGGGCCTTCTGGGTGCGCGTTACACCCTGGGTGGCATCGTACACGGTGAGGCGGTCGGGGGCTTCCCAGTGGGCAGTGGTGGCCCCGGGCTCCATGGGGTTGTGGTGGTTGATGGCGTGGTCGTAGGTGTGCGTGAGCTGCACTGGCGCGGCGGCAAAGGCCTGCTGGGGGTTGCCGCGCACGGTGCGGGCCTTGGTTTTGCCGTCCTGTACCTTTTCGGGGTCGAAGAGCTGGGCCTTCTTATCCTCGTAGGAAGCAATGGGAGCCTCGGCCGTCACCTGAATTTTCAGCAGCGCCGCCGCGTGCTGGGCGCGCTCCAGCGTATCGGCCACCACCAGGGCCACTGGCTGGCCGGCGTAGTGAACTACATCCGAGGTGAGCGGCATAAAGCCCATGGGGGCCCCAATGGCTTTTTTACCCTCGGGGTCGTTGGGGGTTTTGGCCAGCTTGGGCAGGTTCTGGTGCGTGAGCACGGCCAGCACGCCCGGCTGCTTCAGGGCCATGCTGGCGTCGATGCTCTGGATGCGGCCCTTGGCCACGTCGCTGGTGCGCAGTACGGCGTGGCAGAGCCCAGGCAGGTTGTTGAATTCGGCAGAATAGCGGGCCTGGCCGGTTACTTTGGCCCGGCCATCTACCCGGTCCAGGGGTTGCCCTACCGACCCGGCCTGGGGGTTGGTCTCGAAGAAGCTTGGTTCTGTAAAATCCATGGTTGCAAGACGTCAGTGGTTAGGCTACTTTCAGCAGGGCCTGCACCAGGGTGTTCTGGGCCAGCTCCACCTTGAAGCCGTTATGCTCGCGGGGCTGGGCACCACGTAATGCGGCCGCGGCGGCGGCCTGGAAAGTGGCTTCCGTGGCCGGCTGCCCTACTAGGGCTTTTTCCGCCTCCGGACTGCGCCAGGGCGTGGTTCCTACCCCGCCCAGGGCCACCCGGGCCGCGCGGATGGTGCCGCCCTGCACCTCCAGCCCCACGGCGGCCGAGGCCAGGGCGTAGGCGTAGCTGGCCCGCTCCCGCACCTTCAGGTAGGTGGAGCGGCGGGCGTGGGCAGTAGCCGGAATCAGCACCGAGACAATCAGTTCCCCGGGCTCCAGCACCGTTTCCTTCTGGGGGGTGTTGCCCGGCAGCAGGTAGAACTCCGTAACGGGTACCCGGCGCTGCTTGCCCTTGGCGTTTTCCAGCGTCAGCACGGCATCCAGGGCCGCCAGGGCCACCGACAAGTCGCCGGGGTAGGCCGTGGCAATGCAGGACTCGGAGGTTCCCAGGATAGCCAGGTTGTGGTTGTCGCCCTGCAGGGCGGAGCAGCCTGAACCGGGCACGCGCTTGTTGCAGGGAAACGCCGCGTCGCGGAAGTAGCCGCAACGGGTGCGCTGCAGAATATTGCCCCCGATGCTGGCCATGTTGCGCAGCTGGGGCGAGGCCGCCAGCAAGAGCGACTCCGACACGGCCGGAAACTGCTCCTTCACCAGCGGGTGTTCACCCACGTCGCTCATGCGTTCCATGGCCCCAATGCGCAGTCCGTCCTTGGTCTGCTCAATGCCCTTGAAGGGCAGCATATTGATGTCTACCAGCTGCGGATGCTCCTCTAAGTTGGCTTTCATCAGGTCCAGCAGCGTGGTGCCGCCGGCAATGTAGGCAGCAGCCGGCTGGTCCTTGCGGATGCCGGTAGCTTCCTTGGCCGTACTGGCCTGGGTATAGCTGAAGTTGTTCACTTTGTTGAGTGTTGAGAGTTGAATGATGAGTTATGAATTGCGTTTGGCTGAATCAGGAATTGCCCATGGGCAATTCCTAATTCAGCACGCATCATTCAACTCTTCCCGGCTACTTCCCGCACGGCGGCCACAATGTTGGGGTAGGCCCCGCAGCGGCAGAGGTTGCCGCTCATCCACTCCCGGCACTGCTCGTCGGTGGTGGCGTGGCCTTCCTGCACGCAGGCTACCCCGCTTAGTATCTGGCCGGGGGTGCAGTAGCCGCACTGGAAGCCGTCGTGCTTGAGAAAGGCTTCCTGCATGGGGTGCAGCTTATCACCCTGAGCCAGGCCCTCAATGGTGGTAATTTGCTTGCCCTGGTGCATCACGGCCAGCGTGAGGCAGCTGTTGATGCGCTTGCCATCTACCAGCACGGTGCAGGCCCCGCACTGGCCATGGTCGCAGCCTTTCTTGGTGCCGGTCAGGTCCAGGTACTCGCGCAGCGCGTCGAGCAGCGTTACCCGGGGCTCAGCCTGCACGGTGCGGACGGCCCCGTTCACGTTCAGCCGTAGCGTGCTGACGCCCTCTACCGTTTTGGAATACGCCGCCAGCCGCTCGGCCTGCGATACGATGGGTGGAGCCAGGGCCAGGCCCAAAATGCCACCCGCCTGTTTCATAAACGAGCGACGGGTACCGTCCTCGGGGCGGGGCGTGGGCTGCGGCCCATCCAAAGATTCAGGAGAAGATGCTGTTGCCATAACCGGGAGTTGAAGTAAAAGTCTGCACCACATATCCGCCTCTACTCCAAATAACTATTCGCGGGCAGACCAACGGGTTTGGCCGGAACACACCATCCTGGTTTAGTAGCTGACAGCAGCGTTATACCTTGGTGTACGGCGGTGTGTCAGCATTGTTGAGGTAGGTACACGCTTTTGCGCCGCGCATGGCTATATAGCCATGCTCAAACAGCCGAAGCAACGCTGATGCCTATTCTCAGCCCTGTTACAACAGGTTCCTGCCCGGTGCAGGAATGCACCACTTCGTGTTTTCCCCACGGGCCGCTTCACAAATGCCATTCACGGCAGAGACGTGACACGTTGCGGCTCTGCGGCGCATGTACGCCTGGGGAGGCGCGGGTTGGGTCAACTCTGCTGGGCTGATCTGCGGCAACTACTAACAAACATTAGTTTGCAGGTAATTTCTGCTTACATTAGCACCTGCTAATTGATCATCCTGCTATGCTGACCACTCGCAAAACCAACCGTCGGCAACTCATCCTCGACGAAGCCGCCAAGCTATTCAAGCAGAAGGGGTTTGGCGGCACTTCCATGCGCGACCTGGCCCGGGAAGTGGGTATGGAAGCGGCCAGCATGTACAACCACATCAAGAGCAAGGACGAAATCCTGGACCTGATCTGTACCCGCATTGCCCACACCTACATTTCCCAGCTGGCCGACATTGAGCAGACCGACGCCAGCTACGCCGACAAGGTAAAGGCTCTGATCCGGCTGCACATCCGACTGATGATTGAGGACGGCGCGGCCGTATCCGTGGCCAACCACGATTGGAAATACCTGCCCGAGCCCCAGCTCACGGAGTTCAAGCAGGCCCGCAAAGACTACGAAAAAGGCTTCGCGCAGTTGATTGAGAAAGGCATTGCGGCCGGCGAGTTTCAACCCGTAAACGTATCGGTGGCCCTGTTTACCATTCTCTCGGCGGTGCGCTGGGTAGAGCTCTGGTACCGCCCCGGCCGGGAGCTGTCGGCCGAAGAGCTCGAAGACCACATCATCACCATGCTGCTCACCGGCCTGGCCAAGTAGTACTTAGTTGTTGGTGCTTAGTGCGCAGGCCGTTCAACGCCAGCACAAACTAAGCACTAGGCACTAGGCACCAAGCAATTCAAAACACATGAGTCGTTTTCACACTGTTAAAGTTAAGAGCATCACCCGCGAAACGCCGGACTGCGTGAGCGTGGCCCTGGACGTGCCCGCCGAACTGCGGGAAACGTTCCGGTTCACGCAGGGGCAGTACCTTACCTTCCGCCGCCATCTGAACGGGGAGGAAGTGCGCCGCTCCTACTCCATCTGCAGCAGCCCCCTGGACAATGAGTGGCGCGTGGCCATCAAGCAGGTGCCGGAAGGCCGGTTTTCCACCCACGCCGTGCAGCAGCTGCGCGTGGGTGAGGAACTGGAGGTGATGCCGCCGATGGGTCATTTCACCACTCCGCTGCACGCTGACAACCAGAAGCTGTACGTGGCGTTTGCGGCCGGCTCAGGTATTACACCGGTGATGTCCATTGTCAAGACTATTCTGCTCACCGAGCCCGGCAGCCAGGTGTACTTGGTATACGGCAACCGGGGCCGCAACTCCATCATCTTTAAGGAGCAGATCGAGGCCCTGAAAAACCGGTTTGTGGACCGCCTGAGCGTGTACCACATCCTGAGTCGTGAGCACGGGGAGGCCGATTTGTTTTTCGGCCGCATCGATAAGCAGAAGGCTCAGCAGTTTCTGCAGAAAATCATTCCGCCCCAGGAAATTGATGAGGCCTTTATCTGCGGGCCCGAGGAAATGATTCTGGGCGTGAAGGAAGCACTGACGGAAGCCGGCGTGGCCCCCGAGAAGGTGCATTTCGAAATGTTCACCTCCGCTGAGGGTGCCAAACGCAAAGCCGAGCGCCAGGCCCAGCGCCCCAGCGGTGAGGACGACAAGCAGAGCGTAGTAACCGTACAGCTGGAAGGCACCAAGTACCCGCTGCCCATGTCGTACTACGGCGACACGATTCTGGATGCCCTGCTGGAGCGCGGCGTGGATGCCCCCTACTCCTGCAAAAATGGCATGTGCAGCACCTGCCGCTGCCGCGTAACGGAAGGCTCGGTGGAAATGGACGTTAACTACTCGCTCTCCGAAAAAGAGGTGGCCAAAGGCTACGTGCTCAGCTGCCAGGCCCGCCCCACTTCCGAGAAGGTTTCGGTGGATTTTGACCAGTAATACGCCCTCGTGGCACATGCTTTAGCTTGTGCCGGAACTGCCCGACAGACCGGTTTTGCCCGGTATGGCACAAGCTAAAGCATGTGCCACGAAAATTTCCTACATTTAACTAACGATTGTTAGTTACTCTTTGTTGAAGAAGCATGGAAACGCTAGAACTTACCCAGGAAGAACAGTTTCAGGCCCGCATTGACGAGGACATCCGCATTGAGCCCAAGGACTGGATGCCGGAAGCCTACCGCAAAACCCTGATCCGGCAGATTTCGCAGCACGCGCACTCCGAGCTGGTTGGGATGTTGCCCGAGGGCAACTGGATTACCCGCGCCCCTTCGCTCAAGCGCAAATCCATTCTGCTGGCCAAGGTGCAGGATGAAGCCGGCCACGGCCTCTACCTTTACTCGGCCGCCGAAACCCTGGGTGCCTCCCGCGACCAAATGCTGGCCGACCTGCACTCGGGTAAGGCCAAGTACAGCAGCATCTTCAACTACCCCACCCTGAGTTGGGCCGATATGGGCACCATTGGCTGGCTGGTAGATGGCGCGGCCATTCTGAACCAGGTGCCGCTGTGCCGCACCAGCTACGGCCCTTACGCCCGCGCCATGGTGCGCGTGTGCAAAGAGGAAAGCTTCCACCAGCGCCAGGGCTTCGAAATCATGCAAACCCTGTGTGAGGGTGCGCCCGAGCAGAAGGCCATGGCCCAGGAAGCCCTCAACCGCTGGTGGTGGCCCACGCTGATGATGTTCGGCCCCAAAGACGCCGACTCGCCCAACACCGAGCAGAGCATGAAGTGGCGTATCAAGCGCTTCACCAACGATGAGCTGCGCCAGAAATTCGTGGACATGATGGTACCGCAGGCCGAGTTCCTGGGCCTTACCGTGCCCGACGATAAGCTCAAGTGGAACGAAGCCAAGCAGGGCTACGACTTCGGCGACGTGGACTGGGCCGAATTCTGGGACGTGGTAAAAGGCAACGGCCCCTGCTCCCGAGAGCGGCTGCAGGCCCGCGTGGATGCCTGGGACCAGGGTGCCTGGGTACGCGAAGCCGCCCTGGCCCACGCCGAGAAGCGCAAGCAGCGCGCCGAGGCCGCCGCGTAGTGACCTCACCCCCTAGCCCCCTCTCCGTAGGGAGAGGGGGAACTAGCTTTTAGTTTTAGCTTCTTCTCTCCTAACCTCTTAACGCTTCCGCTCACTGGCAAGGACAGTTTCTAGAATTAAAAACTAGAGCTAGTCCCCCCTCTCCCTACGGAGAGGGGGCTAGGGGGTGAGGTTCCTCGTATGTCTCAGAAAGAATGGCCGCTGTGGGAAGTATTCATCCGCAGCAAGCAAGGTCTCGACCATAAGCATGTGGGCTCTTTGCACGCCGCCGACGCCGAAATGGCCATCCAGAACGCCCGCGACGTGTACACCCGCCGCCTCGAAGGCGTGAGCATCTGGGTGGTGGAAAGCAAGCACGTGCACGCCTCCAACCCCGATGACTCGGCTGCTTTCTACGAGCCGGCCAACGACAAAATTTACCGCCACCCCACGTTCTACACGGTGCCGGACTCCATCAAGCACATGTAACCGGCGGGCCGCTATGCAAGATTCCCACACCATTGTAGTGCCCGACGTGACGCCCGAGCTGCGGCAGCAGCTATTTGAGTATGTGCTACAGTTGGCCGATACCAGCCTCATTCTGGCCCACCGCCTGAGCGAGTGGTGCGGGCACGGCCCCATTCTGGAGCAGGACCTGGCCATGGCCAACATTTCCCTCGACCTGTTGGGCGAGGCGCGCAGCTACTACCAGTACGCGGCCGAGCTGGAAGGCCGGGGCCGCACCGAGGACGATTTGGCCTATCTGCGCAATGCGGTGGAGTACCGCAACGTGCTGCTGGCTGAGCAGCCCAACGGCGACTTCGCCCACACCATTGTGCGGCAGTTTATCTATGATGCGTTCCACTACCACCTGCTGCTGCACCTGCAAACCGGCCCCGATAAGCAGCTGGCCGCCATTGCCGAAAAATCGGTAAAGGAAGCGGCCTACCACGTGAAGTGGAGCGCTGAGTGGGTTATCCGCCTGGGTGATGGCACCGAGGAGAGCCGCCGCCGCGTGGAAGCCGCCATCAACGCCCTCTGGCGCTATTCGGGTGAGTTGACTACGCCTTCGGCTACCGAACAGGTCTTGCAGGCCGCCGGTTTCCTGCCCGACCACGCCGCCATTCAGCAGCAGATTGATCAGCACGTGGAGCGGGTATTTGTCGAGGCTACGTTGCCGGTTCCGCAGGGCGTATTTATGCAGAAGGGCGGCAAAATCGGCCGCCACTCCGAGCACCTGGGCTACCTGCTGGCGGAGCTGCAGTACCTGCAACGTACTTACCCCGGCTTGCAATGGTAGAGCACGCAACGGCACCCACCGAGGAGCGCATCTGGCAGCTGCTGGAAGAAGTTTCTGACCCCGAGGTGCCGGTGCTCAGTATTCTGGACCTGGGCATTGTGCGCGGGGTAGAGCTGCGCGGCGACGAGGTGCACGTGACTATCACGCCCACCTACTCGGGCTGCCCGGCCATGAATACCATTGCCACCGATATTCGGTTGCGGCTGCTGGCCGAGGGTATCACCAAACTCCACATCCACAACCAGCTCAGCCCAGCCTGGACGACGGCGTGGATGTCGGAGGCCGGCAAACAGAAGCTGGAAGCCTACGGCATTGCTCCGCCCCAGGACGCCACCGGCCACGTGCTCAACCTCTTCGGGCAGGAGCCCGTGCTGCGCTGCCCGCACTGCAAATCCACCAACACCCGGCTTGTTAGCCAGTTCGGCTCCACCGCCTGCAAAGCGCATTACCAGTGCAACGACTGCCTAGAGCCCTTTGACTACTTCAAATGCCATTGAGCACTAGAACTAATTCCCCTCCTCAGATGAGGAGGGGCTAGGGGTGGTTGACAACCGTTGAACATCATCTAGTTCTAGTTTCTACTTCTAATCTTTCAACCACCCCTAGCCCCTCCTCATCTGAGGAGGGGAATTAGACCTAGTTTACGCCTTTTCCCACCCTTTCCCACATATGACCGACTCTCTCCATTTCTCCCTCGATGGCGGTGTGGCCGCCATCCGCTTCAACCGGCCGCAGGTATTCAACAGCGTGAATAAGGACGTGGCGCTGGCCCTGCAGCAGCAGTTGCGCGAGTGCCAGCAGAACCCTGAAGTGCGCGCCGTGCTGCTCACCGGCACCGGCAAAGCCTTCTGCGCCGGCCAGGACCTGGCCGAAATTACCGGTCCCAACGCCCCCGAGGTAGCCGACATCGTGGAGAAGCATTACAACCCCATCGTGGAGCTGATTCGGGCCTTGGACAAGCCGGTGGTAGCGGCCGTGAATGGTGTGGCCGCCGGCGCGGGGGCCAACCTGGCCCTGGCCTGTGATGTGGTGGTGGCGAAGGAGTCGGCCTCGTTTATTCAGGCGTTCAGCAAAATCGGGCTGATTCCGGACAGCGCCGGCACTTACTTTCTGCCCCGTCTCATTGGTATGCAGCGCGCTTCGGCCCTAATGATGACCGGCGACAAGGTATCGGCCCAGGAAGCCGTGCAGATGGGCATGATCTACAAAACCTTCCCCGACGATACCTTCGAGCAGGAAGCCGATGCCCTGGCCCGCAAGCTGGCCGCCATGCCCACCAAGGGCCTAGCCTACACCAAGCAGCTGCTCAACCAGAGCTTCGGCAACGACCTCACCCGCCAGCTCCGCGCCGAGGGCGACTACCAGCTCCGCGCCGGCAGCACCGCCGACTACAAAGAAGGCGTAGCCGCCTTCCTTGAAAAACGCCAGCCCACGTTCACGGGGAATTAAATGATTGGGTGGTTGGGTAGTCAGGTGGTTGGCAGTTCAATAACTATGTAGAGCGGCTAACTACCCAACCACCTAACCACCCAACCACCTAACCATCCAACACATGACTATCGGAATTATTGGCAGCGGGGCTATGGGGGCGGGTATTGCGCAGGTGGTAGCCCAAGCCAGGCACCCGGTGCGCCTGCTCGACCAGAACACGGCTGCCTTGGACCGGGCCGTGGCCGGCATCCGCAGTGGCCTCCAGAAGTTGGCGGAGAAAGGCAAACTCACCCCGGAAGCGGCCGCCGCCGCCGCCGCCCGCGTGCAGCCCACCACCGAGCTCGGCCAGTTTGCCGACTGCGGGCTGGTGCTGGAAGCCATTGTGGAAGATCTGGGCGTGAAGCAGCAGCTGTTCCGGGAAGTAGAGCTGGTGGTTGCGGCCGACTGCGTGCTGGCGTCCAACACGTCGTCGCTGTCCATTGCCAGCATTGCGGCGGCCTGCCAGCGGCCCGAGCGGTTTATTGGCATCCACTTCTTCAACCCCGCCCCGCTGATGCAGCTGGTGGAGGTGATTCCGGCGGTGCAGACGCGCGCCGGACTGGCCGAGGAAATCCGCCAGCTGGTACAGCGCTGGGGCAAGCTGCCGGTGCTGTGCAAAGACACGCCGGGCTTCATTGTGAACCGCATTGCCCGGCCCTTCTATGGCGAGGCCATCCGGCTGCTGGAGGAAGGCGTGGCCGACGCCGCCACCATCGACTGGGCCCTCACCGAGCTGGGCGGCTTCCGCATGGGGCCTTTTCAGTTGATGGATTTCATTGGGCACGACGTGAACTACCGGGTCACGGAATCGGTGTTCACTTCGTTTTTCTTCGACCCGCGCTACAAGCCCAGCTTCACCCAGAAGCGCCTGTTTGAGGCCGGCTACTACGGCCGCAAATCGGGCCGCGGCTTTTACGACTACCGGGACGGGGCCACCCTGCCCGAACCCACCCGCGACGAGGTGCTGGGCCGCCGCATTGTGCAGCGCGTGCTGGCCATGCTCATCAACGAAGCCGCCGACGCCCTGCACCTGCGCGTCGCCTCGGCTCCCGACCTGGAGCTGGCCATGACCAAGGGCGTAAACTACCCCAAGGGCCTGCTGCAGTGGGCCGATGAGCTGGGCCCCGCCACCGTGCTGGCCACCCTCGACGCGCTGTACGAGGAATACCACGAAGACCGGTACCGCGCCAGCCCGCTGCTGCGCCGGCTGGTAAAAGCCCATCAACCCTTCCTGCAGCATGAGCCAGCCGACGCCCGCTGAGCTGGTGGCCCGCGCCGAGGCCGTGAAAAACCGGATGCTGGAGCATGACGCCTTTAGCCACTGGCTGGGGCTGGAGGTGACGGACATGGCCCCCGGCTACTGCCGCCTGCAGTTTCGGGTGCGGCCCGAGATGCTCAACGGTTTCGGCATTCTGCACGGGGGCGTGGCCTTTGCCGCCGCCGATTCGGCTTTTGCCTTCGCCTGCAACAGCCACGGCCGCCAGAGCGTGGCCCTGAGCGTCACCATCGACTACCTGGAGCCCGGCCGCCCCGATGACCTGATTACGGTGGAAGCCCGCGAGGAAAGCCTCCGCCACAAAGTGGGCGTGTACCACCTGCGCCTCACCAACCAGCACGGCACCCTGCTGGCCCTGTTCAAAGGCACCGCCTACCGCACCAGTACGGAAGTATTGTAAAAATTAGGCCGTCATGCTGAGCTTTCCGAAGCTTCTCTACTGCTTCATTTGAATGTTGATTACTGATGCATAACAACACGTCCGATGCCCTGCAACGCTTTCTGGAACAGATACCATCTATAGTGCATGTAGCTGGTGTAGAAACTAATGAAGCGGGAATGTGGTCAGTTAAGTTTAGAATCGACATTCAACATCCTCTGGCTTGGCACGTGGTGCAAGAATTAGGACACGTGGCCAACTGCTTATCTGTGAACGAGCGGCTGCCGACGGCCTTCTACCCAGTTTCTCCCCCTCCTTATAGCAATGGCGGACCACTAGAATTTCTGTCCTGGGTGCTTGAAAACAAACACCCGGATTTTAAGCCTGCCGATATGAAAGAATGGCTTGAAGGCAGATTACCTCAGCCAGTAAACGACGAGTCAGAATGGGTAACTGACGATGAAGATGTCGAATAACCGCGCTGTAGCTCCAAGGAAGCAGTAGAGATGCTTCGACAAGCTCAGCATGACGTTCTATTTATAACCTACTCACCACCCGACCATATGACCACTCTCGAAAACTACACCCTCGGCCGCTGGCACGCCGGCTCCGGCGACCAGCAGGAACTCTACGACGCCTCCACCGGCGAAGTCATTGCCCTGGCCCACCCCGAGGGCTACGACTTTGCCTCTATCCTCGACTACGGCCGCCGCGTGGGCAACCCCGCGCTGCGCAAGCTCACCTTCCACGAGCGGGGGCGCATGCTCAAGGCCCTGGCGTTTTACCTGCAGGAGCGCAAGGAGCAGTTCTACGAGCTGAGCTACCGCAGCGGCGCCACCCGCGCTGATTCCTGGATTGACATCGAGGGCGGCATCGGCAACCTGTTTGCCAACGCCTCTTTGCGCCGCAAATTCCCCGACAAGCCGTTTTACGTGGAGGGCGAGCCGGTGGGCCTGAGCAAGGGCGGCACCTTCATGGCCCAGCACCTGCTGGTACCCCGCGAGGGCGTGGCCGTGCACATCAACGCCTACAACTTCCCCATCTGGGGGATGCTGGAGAAAATTGCGGTGAACCTGCTGGCCGGCATGCCCGCCGTGGTGAAGCCCGCCGTGCCCACCGCCTACCTCACCGAGGCCGTGGTGCGCGAAATCATCAAATCCGGTATTCTGCCTGAGGGCGCGCTGCAGCTGGTGGTGGGCTCGGGCCAGGGTATTCTCGACCACGTGACCTACCAGGACGTGGTAACCTTCACCGGCTCGGCCGCCACCGGCCGTAAGCTGCGCGCCCACCCGCGCATCGTGGAGGAAGCCGTGCCCTTCACCATGGAGGCCGACTCGCTGAACGCCGCCGTGCTGGGCCTCGATGCCCAGCCCGGCACCCCGGAGTTCGACCTGTTTGTGAAGGAGGTGCGCAAGGAAATGACGGCCAAGTGCGGGCAGAAGTGCACCGCCATCCGCCGCATCATCGTGCCCGAAAACCTGCTGGAAGACGTGCAGATTGCCCTGGGCAAGGCCCTGAGCCAAACCACTGTGGGGCACCCGCTGGCCGAAGGCGTGCGCATGGGCGCGCTGGCCGGCCGCGAGCAGGCCGCCATTCTGCGCGACAAAGTGCGCCGCCTGGCCGAGCGCACCCCCATCGTGTACGGCGACCTGGACACGGTGAACATCCTGGGCCAGGAGCGCGGGGCCGATGCCGCCAAGGGCGCGTTCATCTCCCCCATCCTGCTGCTGAATGAGCGGCCCTTCGAGCACCTCGACTCGCACGAGGTGGAAGCCTTCGGGCCGGTGGCCACGCTGATGCCCTATAAAGACACCGCCGAAGCCGTGCGCCTGACCAACATG
Organism: Hymenobacter sp. 102; assembly: GCF_049949205.1. Classification (NCBI taxonomy): domain Bacteria; kingdom Pseudomonadati; phylum Bacteroidota; class Cytophagia; order Cytophagales; family Hymenobacteraceae; genus Hymenobacter; species Hymenobacter sp. 102. The sequence goes on along the minus strand of NZ_CP188172.1, from coordinate 4,496,659 downwards.
GGCCGCGGCTCGCTGGTAACCAGCATTGCCACCAACAGCGCCGAGGTGGCGCAGGAGTTTGTGCTGGGCGCAGCTACGCACCACGGCCGTATTCTGGTGCTCAACGAGGAAATGGCCAAGGAAAGCACCGGCCACGGCTCCCCGCTGCCCCAGCTCATTCACGGCGGCCCCGGCCGCGCGGGCGGCGGGCAGGAAATGGGCGGCATCCGGGGGGTGGAGCACTTCATGCAGCGCGTGGCCCTGCAAGGCTCACCCAGCATGATTACGGCCATTACCCAGGTGTACCAGCCCAAGGCCAAGCAAATCGAGAAGGACAAACACCCCTTCCAGCACTACTTCGAGGAGCTGGAAATCGGGCAGGCCTACGTGACGCACAAGCACACCGTCACGGAAGCCGATATTACCAACTTCGCGCAGGTATCGGGCGACAATTTCTACGCCCACGTGGATGAAACCTCGCTGGAAGGCACGCTCTTCACCGGCCGCGTGGCCCACGGCTACTACATCCTGAGCAAGGCCGCCGGCATGTTTGTGGACCCGCGCAAGGGCCCGGTGCTGCTCAATTACGGCCTCGACGAGTGCCGCTTCACCAAGCCCGTGTACCCCGGCACCACCATCGGCGTCACGCTGACGGTGAAGGAGAAAATCGGCCAGGAGAAACGCGACGAAACCGACGTAGCCAAGGGCATCGTGCGCTGGCTGGTAGAAGTAACCGACCAGACCGGCGAAACCGTGGCCGTAGCCACCATCCTCACGATGGTGAAAAAGAAGAACCAGGAATAGATTTCCCGCAGTGTTTCGCGGTGGAAGGCGCAGGGTTTCGCAGTGCACTGCCGCCCGGCCACCGCGAGACCCTGCGCCTTCCCACCCCGAGACACTGCGCGAACCTTCCCCATGAACGACATTCTTACCGCTGGCAAAGTAGAAACCACCACCGATGACCGGGGCGTGGCTACCATCAGCTTCTTCCACCCCAGCCACAACTCCCTACCGGGGGCCCTGCTCACGGAGCTGGCCGAAACCATCACCCGCGTAGGCCAGGAAGCCGCCACTAAGGTTATCATCCTGCGCAGTGAGGGAGACAAAACCTTCTGCGCCGGGGCCTCCTTCGATGAGCTGATGGCCATTGAAGATGAAGCCCAGGGCCAGACTTTCTTTTCGGGTTTTGCCAAGGTGATTAACGCCTGCCGCACCTGCCCCAAAATCATCATCGGCCGGGTGCAGGGCAAAGCCATTGGCGGCGGCGTGGGCGTGGCCGCGGCTACCGATTACTGCTTCGCCACCCAGCAGGCCTGGGTGAAGCTCAGCGAGCTGGTGGTGGGCATTGGTCCGTTTGTGGTGGGTCCGGCCGTAGAGCGCAAAATCGGCAAGGCCGCCTTTGCCCAGCTGGCCCTGGATGCCGCCGAGTTTCGCACGGCTACCTGGGCCTGCAACCACGGCCTGTACGCCGAAGTGCACGACACCATCCGCCACCTCGACGAGGCCGTAACCGCCTTTGCCGGCAAGCTGGCTGCCTACAATCCCGAGGCCCTCACCGAGCTGAAACGGGTACTCTGGCAGGGCACCGAGCACTGGGACCAGCTGCTGGTGGAGCGCGCCGGCATCAGCGGCCGATTGGTACTGTCCGACTTCACCCGGCAGGCCCTGCAGCGGTTTAAAAGCTAACCCGCTGTAGCTGACAAGAAAAACGTATCGGGCTCAGCGAAAGCCGGTACCGGAAGTTACCAGGAGCAGCTTCCGGTACCGGCTTTTTTCAGCTTGTCCATCTGCCAAAAAGGCTCCTATTAGCTTCAAACGGGCTTTCACCAGAAAATATTACCCTCTAATCCGTTTCTAATCTACCTCTAATTCAGCCCTAATACAGGGGGCGTACTCTTGCATAACCAACCACCGAATCCGGTTATGCAACGCTCTGTTTTCGTGCTGATGGCGGCCCTGCTGCTCAGCCTTCTTACCCGCCCCGCCGCGGCTGCTCCCCTCGCCGGCGACACGGTGCGGCTCTCCCTCTCCGACGCCGAACAACGGTTCGTGCAGTATAACCTGAACCTGCTGGCTCAGCGTTACAACGTGTCGGCCGCAGAGGCTCAGATTCTGCAGGCCAAGCTCTGGGACAACCCCACCATCTCGCTGGAGCAGAACGCCTACAACCAGCTCACCCACAAAACCCTCGACGTAACGCGCACCGGCAACACCGCCGTGCAGGTGCAGCAGCTGTTTGCCCTGGCTGGCCGCCGCAAAGCCGCCGCCAGCGTGGCCCAGCAGAATGCTTTGGTGGAGCAGTTCACCCTCCAGGATTTGCTGCGTACCCTGCGCTACCAGCTCCGTAGCACTTTCTACGACCTGTATTTTAAGCAGCAGAGCGTGGGTGTGTATGACAAGGAAGTAGCCAGCTTCCAGCGCACCGTGAGCCTGTACCAGGGCCAGTACGACAAGGGCAACATTGCCCTGAAAGAGGTGATTCGGCTGAAAGCCTTCCTGTTTCAGCTCCGCAACGAGCGGCAGGCCCTGCTCAACGACATAGCCTCGGAGCAAGCCGAGCTGCGCACCCTGATGCGCGACACCACCGGGGCCTACTACCTGCCCCAGGCCGACCAGAACCGCCTGAAAGCCCTGAGCCTGACTGGCCGCACCGAGGCGCAGCTCATCGACTCGGCCCAGGTGAACCGCGCCGACCTGAAAGCCCGCCAGGCCGCCGTGCAGCAGCAAACCCAGAACCTGCGCCTGCAGCGCGCTTTGGCCACCCCCGACCTGGCCGTGGGCTACGTGTACGACCGGGCCGGCAACTACATCCAGAACTACAACGCCCTCACGCTGGGCGTGGCCGTGCCCATCTTCAACCGCAACCAGGGCAACATTCGCACGGCGCAAAACCAGATGGAGGTGAGCAAGGCCCAGCTGGGTCAGCAGCAGCTGCAGGTGCAGAACGACGTGCAGGAAGCCTGGCGCCTGGCCCGCCAGAACGACCAGCTCTACCAGGGCACCGACCGGGAAACCTCCGACTTCGACCGCCTGATGAAGGGCATTGACGAGAGCTACGCCAAGCGCAACCTCACCGTCGTGGAGTTTCTGGATTTCTACGAGAGCTACAAGAACAACCTGGTGCAGCTCAACAACCTGCGCGCCAACCGGGTGCGCGCCTTCGAACAACTCAACTACGCCGTGGGCCGCCCGGTGTTCAACGCCGAATAATCATGCTGCCGACTTCTCAACCTTCTCTTTCTCCCCTCAAACGCCCTTTCCCAATGACCCGCTTTGCCACTCTGGCCACTTCCTTGGCCCTCCCGCTCGCCCTGGGATTGGCGGGCTGCTCGAAATCCGAAGAAACCGACGCCCCGCAGAAGGCCGAAGCCGGCTTCTCGATGTCGGACCAGATGCTGCGGGAGCTGAAGATTGACACGGTGCGCCAGGAGCCCGTGCGCGACGAGCTGAACCTCTCGGGCCAGATTGCCACCGACGGCGACAAAACCGTGAAGGTGTACCCGCTGGTGGGCGGCGTGGTGGAGCAGTTGAGCGTGGAGCTGGGCGACCATGTGACCAAGGGCCAGGTGCTGGCCGTCATCAAGAGCGGCGAAATTGCCGACCTGCAGAACCAGAACAGCACCGCCGGCACCGACCTGGATATTGCCCGCAAAAACCTCTCGGTGCTGGAAGACCAGTACAAAGCCGGCCTGGCTTCGGAGCGCGACGTGACGCTGGCCCGCCAGGAGCTGCGCAAGGCCCAGAGCAACGTGGGCAAAACCAACAAGCAGCTGGGCGTGTACGGCGTATCGGCCGACGGCACCTACACGTTGCGGGCCCCCATTTCGGGCTTCATCACCGAGAAGAACGTGACCGACCACATGCAGTTCAACGCCGACAACGTGGGCAACCTGTTCACGGTGAGCAACCTCGACGACGTGTGGATCATGGCCAACGTGTTTGAGTCGGACATCAGCAAGGTGCAGGAGGGCTACCAGGCCGACGTAACTACCCTCTCCTACCCTGACAAGCACTTCCAGGGCCGCATCGACAAGGTGTTCAACGTGCTCGACCCGGAAAGCAAGGTGATGAAGGTGCGGGTGAAGCTCAACAACCCCGGTTATCAGCTCAAGCCCGAGATGTACGCCCAAATCAAGGTCCTCAACACCGAAAATCAGCAGATGCTGGCCGTGCCCGCCAAGTGCGTGGTATTTGATAAGGACCGCAACTTCGTGATGGTGTTCAAAGACCGGCACCACGTGGAAACCCGGGAGGTTCAACTCTTCAAAACCGTGGGCGACGTGAGCTACGTGCAATCAGGCCTGAAGGACGGGGAGCACATCATCGCCCAAAACCAGCTGCTGGTCTACGACGAGCTGAACGACTAGAGCTAGAAAGCTAGCTCCCCTCCTCAGATGATGTTGCGCATCAAGCAAGGAGGGGTTGGGGGTGGTTGACCGGAGCGCCAGCCCGTCATCTAGAGCTAGTGCTAAAAACTATCCAACCGCTTATCAACCACCCCCAGCCCCTCCTCATCTGAGGAGGGGAGCTAGGCTAGCACTGCCTTTTTCTAGCTCTAGTTACCGCCTTCCAGCTTCTCCAAAATCCATGAACAAATTCATCCAGGGCATTATTGCCTTTTCGCTCAAAAACCGGGGCTTCGTGTTTCTGATGACCTTTGTGGTCATTGTGGCCGGGGTGATGAGCTACCGGAATACGCCTATTGAGGCCTTTCCGGACGTCACCAACACCGAAATTACCATCATCACGCAGTGGCCCGGCCGCTCGGCCGAGGAGATTGAGAAGTTCGTCACGGCGCCCATTGAAATTGCCTTGAACCCGGTGCAGAAGAAAACCAGCATCCGCAGTACCACCCTGTTCGGGCTGTCGGTGGTGAAGGTGATTTTCGATGATGGCGTGGACGATGCCTTTGCCCGGGTGCAGGTGAACAACCTGCTCAGCCAGGCCGACCTGCCCGAGGGTGCCGACCCCGACGTGCAGCCGCCCTACGGCCCCACCGGCGAGATTTTCCGCTACACCCTTAAGAGCAAGGACAAAACCACCCGCGAGCTGAAAACCCTGCAGGACTGGGTGGTGGAGCGCAACCTGAAAGCCGTGCCCGGCGTGGCCGACGTGAACAGCTTCGGCGGCGAGGTGAAGGACTACGAAATCAGCGTGAACCCCGGCAAGCTCCAGGACCTGGGCCTCACCCCCCTGGACCTCTACAACGCCATCCAGCGCAGCAACATCAACGTGGGCGGCGACGTGATAAACGAGGGCCAGCAGAACTACGTGGTACGCGGCATTGGCCTGCTCAACAACATCAACGACATCAACAACACCGTCATCAAGAACGTGAACGGGGCCCCCATCCTGGTGAAGGACGTGGCCATCGTGCACGAATCAGCGTTGCCGAAGCTGGGCAAGGTGGGCCGGGGCCTGAACGACGACGTGCTGGAAGGAATTGTGGTGATGCGCAAGGGCGAAAACCCCTCCGAAGTCATTGCCCGCGTCAAAGACAAAGTAGCCGACCTCAACGAGAAGATTCTGCCCTCCGACGTGAAGATTCAAACCTTCTACGACCGGCAGCAGCTCATCGACTTCTCCACCGAAACCGTGATTCACAACTTGCTGGAGGGCATTATTCTGGTGACGGTTATTGTGTTCGTGTTCATGGCCGACTGGCGCACTACCATCATCGTGTCGGTGATTATTCCGCTGGCCTTGCTGTTTGCGTTTATCTGCCTGCGGCTGAAGGGTATGTCGGCCAACCTGCTCAGCATGGGCGCCATCGACTTCGGCATTATCATCGACGGGGCCGTGGTGATGGTGGAAGGGCTCTTCGTGGCCCTCGACCACAAGGCCCATAAGATGGGTATGGAGCGCTTCAACAAGCTGGCTAAGCTGGGCCTCATCAAGAAAACCGGCCGCGACATGGGCAAGGCCATTTTCTTCTCCAAAGCCATCATCATCACCGCGTTGCTACCCATTTTCTCCTTCGAAAAGGTGGAAGGCAAGGTGTTCTCGCCGCTGGCCTGGACGCTAGGTTTTGCCCTGCTGGGGGCCCTGATTTTCACGCTCACGCTGGTGCCGGTGCTCACCTCGCTGCTGCTCAAAAAGAACGTGGTGGAGAAGGATAACTTCTTCGTGCGGGGCATCAACCGTGGGGCCGAGCGGTTCTTCCGCTTCACCTACGCCCGCAAAACCGCCAGTCTGCTGGTAGCCACCGTGGCCGTAGTGCTGGGCATGGGCGCGTTCCACTTCCTGGGTTCCGAGTTCCTGCCCGAGCTGAACGAAGGCTCCATCTACGTGCGGGCCCAACTGCCCCTGAGCATCAGCCTCGATGAATCGAACAAGCTTTGCAACGAGATGCGCCGCGTGTTCCTGTCGTTCCCCGAGGTGGGCGACGTAGTGAGCCAGACCGGCCGCCCCAACGACGGCACCGACCCCACCGGCTTCTACAACAACGAGTTTCTGGTGCAGCTGAAGCACACCCCCGCGGTGGAAGCCGAAATGAAGCACAAAGACAAGCGCGAAGCCCTGATTGAGCACATGAAAGAGAAGCTAAACCGCTTCCCCGGCGTGGATTTCAACTTCTCCCAGCCCATCACCGACAACGTGGAGGAAGCCGCCTCGGGCGTGAAAGGCTCCATTGCGGTGAGGATTTACGGCACCGACCTGAAGCTGATGGAGGAAAAAGCCCGCCAGGTGTACGGTATCCTCAAAAAGGTAAAAGGTATCGATGACCTGGGCGTGCTCCGCAACATTGGTCAGCCCGAGCTGCACGTGGATTTGGATGAGCAGCGCATGGCCCAGTACGGCGTGAGCAAAGCCGACGCCAACGCGGTGCTGGAAATGGCCGTGGGCGGCAAGCAGGCCTCGCAGATGTACGAGGGCGAGCGGAAGTTCCCCATCCGGGTGCGCTACCAGGAGCAGTTCCGCCAGACGCCCGAGGAAATTGCCGCCCTCATGGTGCCCACCCAGAACGGTACCACCATTCCCCTCTCCGAAATTGCCACCATCGGCGACGTCAACGGCCCCTCGCTCATCTACCGCGACGATAACCAGCGCTTCGCCGCCGTGAAGTTCAGCATCCGGGGCCGCGACATGGGCAGCACCGTCGAGGAGGCCCAGAAAAAGGTAAACGCCGTGGTAAGCCTGCCCAAAGGCTACAGCATGAAGTGGACCGGCGACTTCGAAAACCAGCGCCGCGCCACCCAGCGCCTCACGCAGGTGGTGCCGGTGTCGTTGGCCCTCATCTTCTTCATCCTGTTTATCCTGTTCGGCAACCTAAAAGATGCCGGGCTGGTGCTCCTGAACGTGCCGTTTGCCATCATCGGCGGAATTGCGGCGTTGCTCATCACGCACACCAACTTCAGCATCTCGGCCGGTATCGGCTTCATTGCCCTGTTCGGTATCTGCATCCAGAACGGGGTGATTCTGATATCGGTGTTCAAGCAGAACATGGTGCGTAAACTCAGCCTGGACCGCAGCATCCACGAGGGCGTCACCAGCCGCGTCCGCCCCGTGGTCATGACGGCTCTGATGGCGACCATCGGCCTGATGCCCGCCGCCATCAGCACCGGCATCGGTAGTGAAACCAGCAAGCCCCTGGCCATTGTGGTAATTGGCGGCCTCATCACCGGCACCGTCCTCACCCTGTTCATCTTCCCCCTGATTTTCGAGCGGGCCTACCGCGCCGAGCACACCCACTACGGCGACGACCCGCAGTTGCACCCCGAGCGGCAGCAAGCCGTGCTGGCGCATTAGGTTGAAACATAAAACGCCCGGTCATTGACCGGGCGTTTTGTTTGTGTAAAACGGTGTAGAGACGCAACTGCTCTTGCGCCTGTCAAATCAGCACGCCGCGAGACGTACCTATTGCATTTCTACTTCACCGCTACCCCGCCCTTTTCCAGCACCTGCTGAAAGAACTGCACGTGGTAGGGCAGCGCGTTTTGCCAGTACTCCCAAGTGTGGGCGCCGGGCCGCTCGGTGTAGTCGTGGGGGGTGTGGTTGTACACGAGGCGGCGGTGCACTTCGCGGTTGATGTCGATAAGGAAATCGTCCACCCCGCAGTCGATGATGAGGGGCAGACCGTTGGTGTACAGCTTGTCGGCCATGTTCACCACCGAGTTGGCGCTGTACGGGCTGGGCGCGGGCGTTTCGGGGCCGAGGATGGGGTTGAACAGGCTCTGGCGCTGCTGGGCTTCCTGGGGGTTGAGCTTGCGGTTGGTGATGCTCAAATCCAGGGCCCCGCTCATGCTGCCGGCCGCGGCAAACAGCTCCGGATGCCGCCCCGAGAGGTACAGCGCCCCGTGCCCGCCCATCGAGAGGCCCGAAATAACCCGGCCTTCCTTGCGCGCCACGGTGCGGTACCGCTGGTCGATGGCCCCGATGACGTCCCGGGTAATGTAGGTTTCGAACTGGCTGCCGGGGTTCACCGGCGAATCGAGGTAGAAGCTGAACGTCTCGCCCTCGGGCATCACGATGATGAGGTTGTACTGGTCGGCGAGGCGGTGGATGAGGGTTTTGTCGGGCGTTTTGCTGCTCCAGTCGGCGAAGTGCCCGTAGGCCCCGTGCAGCAGGTACAGCACTGGGTAGCGGGCCTTTTTATTTTTGGCGTAGGAGGCCGGCACCGCCACGGCCGCCTTGTAGGTGCGCTGCATGGCGGCGCTGGCAATGGCCACGGTATCGACGGTGGCGGCGTGGGCGGCGGGACCCAGCAACAGCAGCAGCAGCAGACGGAAACAGTTTTTCATAGGAGAGGAATGGATACGGGGTACAGACGCAGATTTGTAGCGGCCCGTTGCGGAGGCTGGCCGGCCCGAAGCAAGAGGCCCCAAAATACCAGCGGCCTTTTCCCAACGCGCCTGCCCTAAGTTGCGTCTTTATCAGCACGTTTCACCTGCTACCCCGCCTGCCATGCCTACCGCCTCCGCCACCTCCTGGCCCGCCCTGCCCCTGGCCGCCTGGGCCGATACCCTCGCCACCCTGCACCTGTACTCGCAGGTCGTGGGCAAAATCCGGCTGGCTACTACCCCACTCGTCAACCATTTCTGGAACGTGCCGCTCTACGTTTCGGCCCGAGGCCTCACCACCTCGGCCATGCCCTACGAAGGCCGCAGCTTCCAGATGGACTTCGATTTCCTCAACCATCAACTCATCATCCGGTGCAGCGACGGGGCCGAACAGCGCCTGGCCCTGCAGCCCCGCTCCGTGGCCGCCTTCTACCACGAGGTGCAACGAATGCTGGCCGAGCTAGGCATTAAGGTGCGCATCTGGCCGGTACCGGTGGAAATCGAACACCCGATTCCGTTTGCCGAAGACGAGCAGCACGCCAGCTACGACCCCGAGGCGGCCCAGCGGTTCTGGCGGGTCCTCACCCTCATTACGCCGGTGCTGGAGCAATTCCGGGCCGGGTTCATCGGCAAGTGCAGCCCGGTCCATTTCTTCTGGGGCTCGTTTGACCTGGCCGTGACGCGCTTTTCCGGCCGCCTGGCCCCAGCCTGCCCCGGGGCCGACGGCATCACCCGCGAAGCCTACTCCCACGAGGTCATCAGCCACGGTTTCTGGCCCGGCGGCAACGGACAGGAAGCCGCCTTCTACGCCTACACCGCCCCCGCCCCGGCTGGCTTCGCCGAGGCCCCGGTGCAGCCGGCCGCCGCCTTCTACAGTGCGGAACTGGGCGAATTCCTGCTGCCCTACGAAGCCGTGCGCACCGCCCCCGACCCCGCGGCCGCCCTGCGCGAATTCCTCGACAGCACCTACGCCGCCGGCGCCACCCTGGCCGGCTGGGACCGGGCAGCGCTGGAACGGTAACGCGCCGACCGGAAATCGGGCCCGCAAAAGCAACTCTACCGTACCCGGCCGCATCTGTGCTGAAAAGTTTGCAACTAGCAGCCTGATTTCACTCTCCCTTTTTTCCGCTATGACCAAAGCTTTCCTGCTGAGCCTGGGCCTGCTGGCCGCCGCCCCCGCCCTGGCCCAGCAAGCCGCCCCCGCCGATACGGCCGCCCTCAAGCTATACCGCGAATCGGCCCGCAAAATCAACGCCCTGGTACACACCAAGCTCGATGTGCGCTTTGACTACGCCAAGCGCCAGCTCCTGGGCAAGGAATGGGTGACGCTGCAGCCCGTGGGCTACGCCACCGACTCGCTGCGCCTCGACGCCAAGGGCATGGATATTAAATCGGTGACCTTGGTGGACGGCACCAGCACCAAGACGTTGAAGTACCGCTACGACAACCAGCAGCTGGATATTGACCTCGACAAAGCCTACCTGCCCGGCCAGCAGTACACCGTGTACCTGGAGTACGTGGCCAAGCCCGACGAGCTGAAAGTAAAAGGCTCGGCCGCCATCAACGACGCCAAGGGCCTGTACTTCATCAACCCCGACAGCACCGAGGCCGGCAAGCCCCGCCAGATCTGGACGCAGGGCGAGACGGAGGCGTCGTCGGCCTGGTTTCCCACCATCGACAAGCCCAACCAGAAAACCACCGCCGAAATCAGCATGACGGTGCCCGCTCGCTACGTAACGCTGAGCAACGGGGCCCTCACCAGCCAGAAAAACAACGCCGACGGCACCCGCACCGACACCTGGAAGCAGGAGCTGCCCCACTCGCCCTACCTGTTCATGATGGCCGTGGGCGACTTCAAAATCACGAAGGACACGTGGCGCGGCAAAGAAGTGAGCTACTACCTGGAGCCCAAATACGCGCCCTACGCCAAGCAGATTTTCGGCAACACGCCCGAAATGATGGAGTTCTTCTCGCGCCGTCTGGGCGTGGACTATGCCTGGAACAAGTACGCCCAGGTGGTGGTGCGCGACTACGTGAGCGGGGCCATGGAAAATACCTCGGCCACTTTGCACGGCGAGTTTGTGCAGAAGGACCCGCGCGAAGCTCTCGATGCTGAGTACGCCAACGGCGAGTCGGTTATTGCCCACGAGCTGTTCCACCAGTGGTTCGGCGACCTGGTAACGGCCGAGAGCTGGAGCAACCTGACGGTAAACGAGTCGTTTGCCGACTTCTCGGAGGCGCTGTGGGCCGAGTACAAGTACGGCCAGGACGCCGGCGACGCCCACGCCTACCAGAACATGCGCAACTACCTGCGCAGCCCCCGCGACGCCCAGAAGCAGCTCGTGCGCTTCCACTACGCCGATAAGGAGGACATGTTTGACCTGGTGAGCTACCAGAAGGGCGGCCAGATTCTGAACATGCTGCGCAGCTACCTCACCGACGACGTGTTCTTCGCCGGCCTGAAAAAGTACCTCACTGATAACAAGTTCGGCAACGGCGAGGCCCACCAGCTGCGCCTGGCCATGGAGGCCGTATCGGGGCAAGACCTGAACTGGTTTTTCAACCAGTGGTACTTCGGCGCGGGTCATCCTGTGGTCACCATCGACTACGGCTACGATGCCGCCGCCAGGCAGCAGACCGTTACCATCAAGCAAACCCAGCCCGGCACTGTGTTCCAGCTGCCCATTGCGGTGGATGTGTACGTAAACGGCAAGCCGGAGCGCCACCAGGTATGGATGCGCGAGCGTGCCGAAACCTTCCGCTTTGCGGCCGCCAGCAAGCCCAGCCTGGTGAACGTGGACGCCGAAAAGGTGCTGCTGTGGCAGAAAACCGACAACAAGCCGTTTGCCGATTTCGCCTACCAGTTCAAGAACGCCCCCCGCTACGTTGACCGGCGCGAGGCCGTGGCCGCCGCCGCGGCCCTGCCCCCCACCGATGCCGCCGCCCGCCAGGTGCTGCTGGCTGGCCTCACCGACAAGGCCACGGGTATCCGCATGGCCTCTATTGCCGCGCTGAAGCTGGATGACAAGGCCGTGCAGAAAGCCGCCACCCCAGCCCTGCGCAAGCAGCTGGCTCAGGAGAAAAACACTAACGTGCAGGCTGCCTTACTAAGCGCGCTGGCGAGGGTAGAGGATAAAAAGGACGAAAAGCTGTTCCTCAGGTCGCTCGAAAGCCAGTCGTACGCGGTAGAAGGGGCCGCCCTGGAAGGTCTGGCCGCCGTGCAGCCGAAAGCTGCGCTAACCCGCGCCAAGGCCCTGGAAACGACCCAGAACGGCACCGTGGCCGCCGCCGTGGCCAGCGTGTACGCCGAGCAGGGCGATGCCAGCAACTGGCCTTTCGTGCGCCAGCAGTTTGACGCGGCTGGCCCCCAGGGCAAGTTTCAGATGCTGGAAAGCATTGCCGGCTTCATGGCTCGCCTCTCCGATGCCACCGTGGTGCGCGAAGGGGCTGAGCGCCTCCAGAAGCTGGGCGTGCAGTACAAGCGCTACGGCGTGGATGAGCCCATTCTGCAAATGCTGACCAAGGCCAAGCAGGGTAAGCCCTCCGAACAGCAGGCTGTGCTGGATGCCGCTATGGAGGCTATCAAGAAAGCAGAATAGAATAGCACTTTCCCGCCAAAAGCAAAAAAAGACCGAAGCGTGCTTCGGTCTTTTTTTGTGCCTCATAGTTTCCTCAAATGTGGTGGCTAAGGCCCTATTCAGCAGAAAATTGAACAACGCATTTTACCCAATAGGGTTACATCTTCTTCAAAAAATCGAACTTTTAAAAGAAGCTGGGCGTCGATAAGATATGCGTACGACCACTCTGCTGACCGCCGGAGCCCTGCTGCTTGCCGGCCCGGCCCGCACCCTGGCCCAGACCACCGACCCCAACCTGAACAACGGCGAGTCGCCGTTTGTGCGGCTGATTCGCCCGGACCGCCCGGGGCAGACCATCACCACCAACATGCTGTATCCGGGCCAGTTTCAGCTGGAAACCGGCCTCACCCGCTACGATGCGGGCAGCAGTGTGGGCTACGCCGGCCGCTCGGCCTGGGGCAGCACCCTGCGGGTGGGTTTCTTCAACCACATTGAGCTGCGCGCCACTCAGAACTACCTGCTCACACCGGCAGCACGGCCTGCCTCGATAGAAGGAACTCCGGCCGCTTACACCGGCCCCGCCGGGTTTGCCCCGCTGAATGTGGGGGCCAAGTTTCTGGCCTCCACCGTGCAGAATGCCCGCTCCCAGGTGGTAGTCCTGTTCGATATGAACCTGCGTAACGGCGACGCCAGCTTCCCCGACAAGCAGTTTGAGCCTGGCGCGCGCCTGCTGGTGTCGCAGCAGCTGGGGCAGCGGTTCGGGCTGGAGGGCAACTTTGGCTTCCGGCAGCGCGGCTTTAAGGCCGAGGGCACCAAGCAGGGCCAGTACCTGACCACGCTGGCCCTGAACGGCCCGCTGGGCGCAGGCTCACACCTGGGCTTCCTGGCCGAAACCTACGCCACCTGGCAGCGGCAGCAGGGCTGGCGGCCGGGCCTCACCACGGGCCTCTACTACCGCCCCGCTCCCGGCCTGCGCCTCGACGTGACGGCCGGCCACGGCCTCACCGCCGCCGCCGGGGGCTTCAACGTAGGCGCCGGCCTCGCCTTCCGCTTCGGCAAGTAGGCATTACTTTCTCACCAAATTACGGCACGTCATGCTGAGCGTAGCCGAAGCATCTCTACCTCTGGCTAATCAACTAACATTGCAACGAAGCGGTAGAGATGCTTCGACAAGCTCAGTAGGACGTTCTAGTAGCAGGCGGCTACTTCTAGAACGACTCATTGTCTGACCAGCGCCCATAACCAGAGCGCCGACCCGTTCCGCAGTGAATTGGTCGGCGCTTTGGTTATCTACCGGCTTTGCGCGTCATGCGCACGGTGGCGATGCACCGGAAGCCCAGCCAGTTTTCCGGCCGTTGGTAGGGTTGCCGGTCGTTGAGCGAGAGGCCCTGCACAGATGTTTTAAACGCCCCCCCTTTGGCCACACCCCGGGTGGCCGTCATTTCGGCCACATTGCCCACCACGTTCTGCAACCCGAAGCCGTTGGGCGGGCCAATGGTAATGGCCTGCAGCGGAAACTCACGCTTGGGTGGCGGGCAGCTGAATACCTGGTTGCTACCGGCCAGAAAGTAGTTTTCCCGCAGATTGTAGGGTAGCTCGTAGGCAGTTTCAGTGGCCGGGTGCGCCAGCTGCTGGGCATCCAGGCAAGCCACCAGATCCTCCGATTCATTGAGCTTCATGGGTTTGGGCTTACGCACCGAGCGGGTTTGCACCAGCTCAAACGGCCGTGGCCCCGCCGGTAAGCCTCCCGCGGCGGCTTGCTCCCATTCCGCCTCCGTAGGTAGGCGGTACTCCACCGTCACATCGTAGTCGCGGAGTTCAGGGTGTTGCTTCCGGAACTCGGCACCCTGGAAGTAGCTGCGGTTAACCACTGCGCTGCGCCAGCGGCAGTAGGCCCGGGCCTGCTCATAGCTAACCCCGGTGGCCGGGTGGTAGCGGTAGGCCGGGGCCCGGAAATATGACTGGGGCGTGGTGGCCTGCTCGGGGTCGGGTACGGGCTGCCAGCCGGTGGAGTCGGGCAGTTGGGCCCGGTAGTGCGCCAGTGTAGAGTCGCGGCGGATGAAGTGCAGGTACTCCAGCCAATGAATATTGGCCACCTCGGTTTCATCCATAAACAGGTTAGCCCCTACCCGTGCCGTGCCGGGGGGCTCTGGTAGTGCCGGATTACCACCCGCGGCAGTTTGCGCCATCAGCTCCGCCGGATACAGGGCAGCGGCCACCAGGCCGCCAATCAGAAAAACAATGTTCATACGCTACGCCTGAGCCACGCCACCGTGGGCAGCTTCCGCAAGATACCACTCGCCGGGCTTTCCGGCAGTACGAGCCGGCTGGCCCAGAGAACTATCATATTCCGGCGAAAATTACGCGCCGCACGTACTGTCCGTGAGGCACTTGTTTCGTAGCTCGTATGTGGGTAGTATTTTCATTACTGGCCGCCCTGTCGGCCGCAATTGTGGTCACGCTTTCCAAAGTGGGCGTCAAGAATACCGAATCCAGCGTAGCCTTCGCCATCCAATCGGTGCTGATTGTGGCGGTAGCGTGGAGCGTGGTAGCCTGGCAGGGTCACCTGGGGCAGGTTGCCGAAATTGACCGGCGCACCTGGGTATTTCTGATAGTCGCCGGCATCATCACCTGCCTTTCCTCCCTGTTCTCTTTCCAGGCGCTTAAGCTGGGGCAGGCCTCGCGCACTTCGTCATTCGACAAGATTTCGCTGGTTTTTTCCATTCTGCTGGCCATATTCTTTCTGAAGGAGAAAATCACCTGGCAGGTTATTCTGGGCGCTACCCTGATGGCGGGCGGAGCCGTACTCATTGCCTTTTCCCGGGAAAGCACTTAGGCTACAACCTCAGCAGCTCATGATTGACGAAAGCCCCCGCCCGGGTGCCCGCGGCCACGGCATTGGCCACTGAGCGCATGGGAGTAGTGGCATCACCAGCGGCATACACCCCCGGCACGGAAGTTTTCTGCCAGTCATCTACCTCTAGGTGACCGGCTGACGTTACCTGACAGCCTAATTGCGCCGACAGCGTGCTGTGCTGCCGGAAAGGTACGTGCGTGAACAGGGCCGTTAAGGGAAACTCCGTGCCATTGGCCAATTTCAGGCCGCGCATGAACCCATGCGCATGCTGCACGGCCAGCACAGGAGCTTCTTCAATGGCAATATTTTGCTGCTGTACCTGCTGAACCTGCGCTTCAGTGAGGGAGGCAGGCCCATTCGTGAACAGCGTAAGGTTCGGCGTCCAGTTGCGAATGAGGCGAGCCTGCATAAAGCCGGCTTCGCCGTTGTTGAGCACACCCAGCGGCTGGCCATGCACCTCGTAGCCGTGGCAGTACGGGCAGTGCAGCACCGAAATTCCCCAGCATTCGGCCAGCCCCGGTAACTCCGGCAGCAAATCCTCAATGCCCGTGGCCAAAATCATTTTCTGAGACACAAACTGCTGGCCATCAATAGTACCAACAGCAAAGCCCGACGGCGTGGCTTTGGCCGTTATGGCTTCGGCGGCTATTATCTGCACCGTGGGGTACCGTAGCACCTGCTCCAGCGCCCGCGTCCGGATGGCCGCGGGCGTTTCGCCATCCTGCGTCAGGAAATTATGCGAATGGGGCGTTTGGCGGTTGCAGGGCCGGCCACTATCCAGCACTACCACGCGGCGCAACGCCCGCCCAAGAGCCAGGGCTGCAGCCAGCCCGGCGTAGCTACCCCCAATAATTAACACTTCGGTTTCCTGTGCATGCGTCATAGTTGCTGGCTGAGTAGAGTATCCTGCAGAAACAGCTGCGAGGACGGGGTTATGAAACGCACAAAGCTACACAAATGCAACTTAGTTGCATTTGTGTAGCTTTTTTTTTGCTTGCTCTTCCTCTACTCTACCGTCAGCACAATTTTGCCAGCGGCGCGGCCGGTTTCGCTGTAGCGGTGCGCTTCGGCAGTTTCCTGCAGCGGGAAGGTTTTATCAATGATGACGCGGATGGTGCCGGCCTGGAGCCAGGCTGAAATCAGGGCCAGGTCGGTGCCCCGCTCTTTAGCGAAGAACATATGGGCCGATTTGGTGCTGAGCGCGGCGGCCAGTTTATCGGTAATCAGCACACTGGGCTCGGGTGTGGTGGTCACGTAGCGGCCGTTGCGGCGCAAAGCGTGCTGGCAGGCCGTGAAGCTGCTCTTGCCCACGGCATCGAACACAATATCGTAGTGACTGCGGTTTTTGGTGAAGTCCTGCTCCTCATGGTTCAGCACTTTATCGGCACCCAGGCTGCGGACCAACTCTGCATTATCGGGGCCGCACACGCCGGTTACCTCCCCGGCACCCAGGGCTTTGGCAATCTGCACGGCAAAGGTGCCCACGCCGCCCGACGCCCCGTTCACCAGCACTCGGTCGCCGGAAAGCAGCTGGCCATGGTCGTGCAGGGCCTGCAGAGCCGTAAGGGCCGCCAGCGGCACCGCTCCGGCCTCTTCAAAGGAAATCTTCTCCGGAATAAACGCCGCTACCGATTCGGCCAGCAGGGCGTACTCCGCGTTGGCACTGCCTACGCCATCATTGGGCATACCGTACACCCGGTCGCCTACTTTAAAGCGGGTTACGTGGTTGCCCACGGCGGCCACCTCCCCGGCCACATCCCGGCCCGGAATTTTGGGGAAACGCTGGCCGGTAATCAGCTTCATGTCGCCGTTGCGCACTTTCCAGTCGATGGGGTTGATGCTGCTGGCCCGCACCCGCACCAGAATCTGGTCGGATTTGGGTATTGGCGTCGGCTGTTCGCCGTAGCGCAGTACATCAGCCGGGCCGTATTCAGTGAAATAAATGGCATTCATACGCTATAAACTCAGTTGGTGAGGGAGCTTCTGCCTACGCAGAATCAGGGTTCGGGGCCGGTTTCGAGCCGATTTTCTCGGGAACGGCAGCGGAGCGCAAATCTGCGAAAGACCGGGCAAGACGCAAAAAACCACCATCTCCAAAGGAAATGGTGGTTCCACACATCGAAAGCGCACTCCCCTCAGACTATTACCCATTGCGCTTATTCATTTTATTTTCAAGACATTACCAATTATTACATAATACTTGGTCATACTTTTGGTCAGAAAACAGACAGATTAGGGCGTTCGAACAGGTCGGCCCCGCTCCCGCTTGGGGGCCCCCGTCGGCTCCGGCCGGCCGGTAAAAGCCTCCCCATACAGCACCCAGTCCACGTCAGCTTCATCAGGGAAGAAGGACCGCAGCAGGTAGAGCATCTTCGCGTTGCAGTGGTACTTACCAGCTTCGATCTGCGAGAAGGTATTGGGGTGGATAGCCAGCATTTCGGCTAGTTCCCGGTACGAAGCCACGGCCCCGGCTTTCAGCAGGCGGTCTGCCTCTGCCAGAAAGCGCAGGTCGAGCTGCGCGAAAGAAAAGTCGGGAAGCGCCATTACGCGGGCTGGTTAAGCAGGCGTTGACGCTGCTGATTGAACTCCTCTTCGCTCAGGCCGCCACCTTCGCGCAACGCCTGCAGCTTAGTCAGCTCATCAGCCACCGAAGCAGTGCCGACTACCCGCACGGGAACCGGCTGCGAATCACTGGACAGGGCCCATACCAGCGCGCCAATCCAGCCCAGCCCGGTCCAGCCCGTCAGCAGGTTCAGCAGGAAAATCTGCGTGGACTTGCGCTTGTTGCGGGCCAGGATAGTTGGCAGGAAATACAGGATGCCAACCAGCACGATACCCAGGAAGCGGCCGATGAGGTAGCCGGCCCCGTAAAAATTCAATAGTAGAGAAAGCAGCATGAATAGCAGAATAAGAAGATGTTGAAGAAAAAAGGCCGCATTTACCGGCACCGGACTTTGTACAATTCTCAGTCTATCCGCTTTTCCACCTTTTCCAGCCTGGCCAATACATTCTGCAGATCCGCTTCCAGGCCAGCTACCCGGCGGCGCGTGTCAAAGCGCACGTTGGGGAACTTGAAACCGATATCTGCTACCACTCGCCAGACCTCCTGCACATCTTCAATCTGCACTTCATAGGTCTGAAATTCCTCGTTATCCGACTGCAAAGCCAGGGTGCCGCGCTGCTCAATCCGGTCCAGCACGCGCTTCACTACCAACGCTTCACGGGTGACTACAACGTGGATATACCCTTCCTGTAAGGTTTCACGGGCAAAATCCACGTAGCGGGCCAGCACCCAGCCACCGGCGTAGAGCGTCGGGCTCATACTGTCGCCAATAACCTCAAAGGCCCGAAACGTGGCGTTGCGGAACTGCGGCAGTGGAATGGAAAAGGCGGGTATATCCTGGTAGAATTCCGGCTCCAGGTAACGCGTAGGGTAGCTGGCCGCCGCTTTCGAAGATACCAGGCTGATATTCTCCCGATTCTCCGAGTCCACCGTCACCATTGGCACCCCGATAGGTTTCGGTTTGATTTCCGGCTCCAGTGCTTTCACGGCCGCTATCATCTTCTGCATGGCTACCGGATGCATCATCTGTTCCGGCTCATCGACATAAGCGAGGTCCGAAACCAGCATTGCACCCTCACCTAGCAGCAACCAGTTTAGGTTCACCCCAAGATTTCTTGAAAGAGCCGCTATAACGTCGGCTTTCGGGGTGTGCTTCCCTTCCTCAGTATTGGCAACAGTTGTCCCAGAGACGCCTATCAGTGCTCCCAATTTCTCTTTACTCAGGGATAATCGGGCCCTAAGCTGTCGGTACCGCTCCCCAATTCCTGCTGTATGGCTATCGGCTTCCAAGAAATCTTAGATTTTATTTGAAGCTTTCTTGGATTTCCCAAGTTATCTTCAGATGTTTGTGAAGAAGAAGAAGAACAAATATAACCAACTGTTCCGGATGCCTATGGACGCCCTGACCGCCCCCACCCTGCGCGAGCTGATGCCGGCCGGCTTTATCAAGGAGCTGGCCCGCCGCACCGGCTGCAAATCCGCCTCCCGTCTCAGTGGCCTTGTATCAATGGAAGGACCCTGCACGGCCCGCGAGTGGCCGGCTATTGAGGCGCTGGCCCGCGAAACTGATCCGACCGGCTTTGACCGCTGGAAAGAAGCCCTGCACGCCCATGCTGCCTAATTAATCAACCCGGCCCCGGCGGGGCGGTAACCTCGCCGGGGCTGCTTTTCCCTTCAAAACCTCCCCACTTCTATTTCACAACCTTTTATGATGATTGCCACACAAACACCGCTTTACACGCTGCGCACGCCCGATGGGCCGGCGCGCATCTCGCAGCCCGTGGCCGGCGACTCGCTGGCCGTACTGGAAGAATCCGGCCGCTACACGATGCCGCAGCCCATCATCGGCTGGGCCCGCGACCTGGAAGGTCAGTTGTCGGTGTACACCGCCGGCCCCGAAAGCTCCCTGTTCCGGCTCGCGCTGGAAGATGGCTGCGAAGAAGAACAGTTCTTCGCCAACCGGGTACCCGATACCCTGCGTGAGTTCCGCCTGGATGAGTACGCCGCCGGTGCCCTGCTCTACTTCCCGATTCCGTTGGCGGCCCCGGCCCTGATGAGTGTATCATCCTCCATGCGGATTGCGGCCTGAGTATGAATACGCCTTTATTTCACCTCGCCCAGCAGCTGCGCGCCTACCGCCACCGCAAGCACCTGTCCCAGCAGCAGATGGCCGATACGCTTCAGGTGAAGCGGCCGTCCTACGCCGCCTACGAAGAAAAGCGGGCGGCCCCGCCCTACCCCGTGCTGTTTCGCATTGCCCGGCTGCTGGAAACTACGCTTGACGCGCTGCTGGGCTACGACCCGGCCGTTGACTTGGCTGCTGAAAAATGCCCGACAGCCCCACTGGTAACGGCCGCGCCGGTCCACTTCCGGATGCGGCGGCACCCGGAGCCCGCCGTTCCCGCTCCCTCTTCCAACCGCCCATTCGTCACCTGGCCCTGATGCGCCGCCGCAAAGTTTCTCCCGGTTTTCCTCCACCGATTCAACCGACAAGCTTATGAAAAAGCTATTTCTGCGGCTTCAGCTCCGCCTCCGCTATGCCTGGTTTGCCCTGACGTGCGAGCGGGTTATCCTGTTTGCCGGCGACCGGGCAGGCCTTGAAATAGATGCCCGCGTGCTGGCCTTACACGGGGTTAATTACTACGATGTGATGGTCGTTACCACGCACATGCTAGAGCTACTCACCGACGAAATCCAGAAAGACCAGCTGGTGCAGCAGGCCAACGAACTCATCAATCCGGCCGCCTGATGGACTTTTTCGACAAGCATGTGCCGGGCGCCGACCTGCCCCGCCCCTGCTGGATGCAGCAGCAACGCCCCGCCCGGGGCCCGTGGTACTACGAAGCCCTCGCCGGCCTGACACTGTTGGTAGGCGGCCTGCTCGCCCTGCTTTAAAACACAGTGGGCCCGCCGAGTGCGGTAACACCTGGCGAGCCCCTTCTATTTCTCAACCTCTTTCAAGGCCGATTCACATGGCAAAGATACAGGAAATTCAACAACCCATTTTTACGCTGCCTGAGCAGGTGCAGTGCCTATACCGCGAGGTACGGATGCGCAAGGGCGTGTACCCCGGCCAAGTAGCAGCCGGTAAGATAACCCAGGACCAAATGGACCGGGAAATCGGTCTGATGTCAACGGCAGCTCAGACCATCGAGCGGATGGCTAAAAACGGCAGCTTCCGCGCCCTTTACAAAGCCGAAACCGAAGCGCGCTCCTATTCCCACGCGGAGCTGATGGACCAGATCTTTCGCACCCAGCAGCGGGCCAATCAGTTTACCACCGATGGTAATCTGGCCTCTGCGCAGACCGAATGTTTGAAGCTGGCCGGGCTGACGCTGCGCTTGTCGGAGCTGATCGGTGAGCTGCTGGCAAAGCCCCAGTCAGACGCTCCCTTGGTCAGCGCACCGGATTTGGCACTCCCGGCCACCCCCGTTACTGCCGCCGCAAATAGCGACTACGCAACGTTAGAGCAGAAAACGGAAATCATCCGACTGCTGAACCACCCGGCTATTGCGCGTCCGGAAAAAACGAAGGTGCTGCTCAACATCAACCGCATCAGTCAGGACAAGGCTACCGAAACGATTGAGCACCTGAACGCCACCATCGACGCTTACGATGGTCCTACTACTTACGCGAAAGCATCCTGACCTATGGCACTGGTGCAATTTGATGAGGCCGCCCTCAAGTCAATGATGGATAACGCCTTCAACCAGCAGGCCCGGGAATACTACCACTCGTTGCCGGCCCCTGATCCACTGTACACGGCTGATGAAGTAGCCAAGCTGCTGAAGATTGACGTGTCTACCGTCCGCTCCTACATGAAGTTGCCGGTGGAAGATAAACGGCACCTGCCCTACGTGCGGTGTACCGATACTGCCTGGGGCTACCGGATTCCGCTCTCGTCCATTGAAGAATGGAAAAAGCGCCACCGCTCCCATACAGAGGTGACCAAAGTGACAGCGGAGCCGCAGATGGAAGTAACCTACCGCTTCCCGGACCGGCGCAAACGAGGCCACGGTAACGGCCGCAAAGCAGCATGAAACAGGTAACTGCTGCCCCCGAAACTGCCATTCTGCGAGAATTGCGCCGGTTGAATGGACTGCTGGCCCGGGCCCGCCGCCGGATGATGCGCCGGCCCGACCTCCTTTTCTACGTGCGCCGCTTTCTGTACGTGGCCCGCGAAGTAGCCGCCCTGGAATCCCTGCTGCTGCTGAGCATTCCCCTTGCCCATGATGAGGCCGTTTACGCGCTGTCGCGGCCCGCTTCTACCACCTGCTAGGTCCTTTGCCATGTCTACTTCTGTTCTCACCTCCTTCACCACGTCGTTTCTGATTAGTTCGGCAGCCTTGCTTAAATCGGCCCAGTTCGCCGGCTTGCTGGTGAAGCACAACCCCGTAGTACCGATTCTGGAAAACCTGCTGCTGCGGATTGAACCGGCCAAAAACGGCAACGGTAGTTTGCAGGTATGCTCCTGCGACCTGGAGCATTTCTTTACCTCCAAAAGCCTGCTGATTGAGGGGCTGGGCACTACCACCGCTACATCGGTATGCGTGCCTGCCAAGCAGCTCACTGATCTGTTGCGCAGCCTGAATGCGCAGCCCCTGACGTTGCGCGTGGATGATAGCGGCCCACTGCCCTATCTGCACGTACAGGCGGCAGTGCCCCATTCGCTGCTGCCGCTGGGAACCGGCCGGGCCAAGTACGCGCTGGCTGGCGAACCGGGCAGCGACTTTGTCCGCAATGTTGCGCTAGGCCTGCCTACTTCCATTGTGCATGTACCTGCTCACCTGTTGCTGGCGGGCCTGGCTACTGTGTTGCCGGTACTCAGCCGCGACGATTTACGCCCGGCCATGACTGGCGTGTACGTAGAAATTACCAAGTCATTCTTTCGACTGGTAGGCACCGACGGCCACCGGCTGGTGCGCTTCACCAAAGATGATCAACACGTACTGGACGGTCCGGCGGTTTCCTGCATTATTCCGCGCCGCGCGGCCGAAGTGTTGGTAAAGCTGTTGGACCGCCGGGAAAACGTAGAGCTGGTGCTGCTCGGTAACGACCTGTTCGTGAAAATGCAGCAGGGTCAGCTACGAATCCGCCTGCTGGATGAGAAGTACCCCGACTACGAAAATGTACTGCCCAAAGACCTGCCCAATGTGTTGACGGCCCACCGGCTGGAGTTGTTGGCCGGCGTGAAGCGGTGCGAGCTGTTCGCCAATAAAATCACCTATCAGCTGGTGCTGCGCCTGAATGAAAGCACCTGCGAAATCATCGGCGAGGATAAGGATTTCGACAACCTAGCGACCGAATCAGTACCGGGCACCTTCGCGGGCGAGGCAATGACTATCGGGCTTAACAGTCGGTTTCTGGCTGGTTTTCTGGCGGCCATGCCCTGCCAGAACGTGCAACTGCGCATGTCCAACCCCAACCGGGCCGTGGTGCTGCAATCCGCCGATGCCGAGGATGGGCTGCTTTGCCTGCTGATGCCCGTCATGCTCAACAACTACTAACGACTTCTTCCGATGCCTGCCATTTCCATCAATTCCACCGCCATGCTCACGGCCGTGAAGCTGCTGATGCCCCTGGTACCCAACAACCCGGTAGTACCTATTCTGGAAAACCTGCGCCTGCTGGCCGTGGGTACCACGCTCCAACTCGCCGCCTCCAACCTGGAAGCCGACCTGGCTACTGAAACGGAGTTGAGCGACGCCACCGCCGACTTCGACATCTGCCTGCCGGCTAAGCTGTTGCTGACGACGCTGCAGAACCTGCCCTCCCAAGCCATTACCCTGCACCTGGACAGCGACACCTACGCGGTAACGCTGCGGGCCGGCAAAGGCCGCTACCGGCTACCCGGTGAAAACCCAGTAGACTGGCCTAAGCCCAGCGACACTACCGCCCCCGTGCAGGTGCAGATTCCCGGGGCTACACTCTCCTACGCGCTCCGGCAAGCCGTGCCCTTCGTTATTGCCAACGACATCAGCCGCCCGTCGATGATGGCTGTGCTGCTGGACCTGCGCGCTTCAGAGCTGCGCACGGTGGCTACCGACGGCCACCGGATGAGCTGGACCGTCGTTCCGGAAGAACTTGCTCAGGCCAATGAAACCGGCCAGTTCCTGCTGCCGGCGGCCCCGGCCCGCCTGCTGGCTGCCCTCACCGAAAAGGCGGGTCCGCTTACGGTGCACCTGGGCGAATGGCTGCGGGTAGAGGGGCCGGGCTGGCAGCTGCGGTGCCGGCTGCTGGATGAGCGGTATCCGGAATATGAAAACGTGATACCCCAATCCTGCCCTAGCTCCCTGGTGCTGGATAAGCAGGAGCTGATGGGCTGTATCCGCCGGGTGCTGGCGTACGCGGCTGAAAAAACCCAGCAGGTCGGTATGCGGCTGAGTGAAACCAGCTCCCTGCGCATCTGGTCCGAATCTATTGAAGTCGGCACCGAAGCCACCGAGGAAGTAGCGGCCGAATACCGGGGCGAAGAAATGGTGATGGGCTTCAACGGCAAGTTTCTGCTGGAATCTCTACAGCTGCTGCCCGAAGGCCCGGTGCGCTTTGAACTGTCTACCCCCAACCGGGCGGCCCTGCTGCTGCCGGCCGTGCCAGTCCCTGAGCAGCCCCGGCTGAACATGATGATTATGCCCGTCATCCTGAACGGCGTGCCCGCGTTGGCCGCCTAGTTTCTCACCCTCTTTTCTGCCTACTCCCATGAGTGCTATAACTGCTGAATTACTGCTGAACATCCGGACTGCCGCGCAGGCCTCCGAACAAAAGGCCGCCCCTTTCACCATCAACCCTACCCATCTGCTGGCCATTCTGGATCGGTTGAAGGATGCGGAAGATGAGGACGAAAAGTCGGAGTCCTTCGATAAGTTGTCGGAAATCGACAAGCTGGAAACGGTAATGGGCTGGCTGAAAACAGCCCACAC
The DNA here is from genome assembly GCF_049949205.1 of Hymenobacter sp. 102. Taxonomy (NCBI): domain Bacteria; kingdom Pseudomonadati; phylum Bacteroidota; class Cytophagia; order Cytophagales; family Hymenobacteraceae; genus Hymenobacter; species Hymenobacter sp. 102. The sequence goes on along the minus strand of NZ_CP188172.1, from coordinate 4,471,982 downwards.
TTCCACCAAAGAAACCATTGCCAAGAAGGTTATGCCCCCTGGCATTATCCAGCTGGATGTAAAGTCGCTGGGCCACCCTTCGGACCTGATTGCCGCTGAAAAGCTGCAAGAATGGCTGAATACCATGGGCCTGGATTCGGCCGCCCAGCAACTGGGGCTGGTCAGCTGCACCAGCGGCGCGGGCACCAGCCAGCTTTACCTCTACTCCAACGCAGCCTAAATCCTGAGCCGGCCGCCCACGCCGGGCGGCCGGACGTATTTTCTATGGATAAGTACAACGAATTTCTGAACAACAAAATCAAGCTGGCCCCGGATGCTGGCTTAGAGGTAGCCGCCGAAACGCTGCACTCCAGCCTGAAGCCGCACCAAGTAGATTCCATCCTCTGGGCCGCCCGCAAAGGCCGCGCCCTGGTAGGCTCGAGCTTCGGACTGGGCAAGACTCGCACCCAGCTGGAACTGCTGCGTAGCATCATTGAGCGTGATGAAGAGAATTGGCCAGCCGATAACCGCGCCCTAATCATCTGCCCGCTGGGCGTGAAGCACCAGTTCACGGAAGAAGATGGCCCCGCGCTGGGTATGCAGGTTGCGTACGTGCGTAACGACGCGGAAGCTTTGCACGCGGATACCCGTTACCTCATTACTAACTATGAGCGGGTGCGCGACGGGCATTTTTCCGCCGAGTTCCTGAGCAGCCTGACGGCGGTAACGCTCGACGAAGGCTCGGTGCTGCGTAGCCTGGGCACCAAAACGCACCAGACGTTTGCCGACCTGCTGTCCCCGGTGGCGTACCGCTTTGTATTCACGGCCACGCCGGCGCCCAACCAGTACACCGAACTGCTGAACTACGCGCAGTTCCTGGGCGTGATGGACCGTGGCCAGGCCCTGACCCGCTGGTTTAAGCGCGACTCCCAGAAAGCCGGCAACCTCACCCTGCACGCCCACCACGAAGCCGACTTCTGGCTGTGGGTGAGCAGCTGGGCCCCCCAAGCCGAGTTCGGCGACTGGAGTACGAAGCTACTTGCCGAAGCCTACGGTGGCGACGAAGCCGAGGAGAAAAACGCCCGCACCGGCTGCATGGGCTGCCCGGTGGCCAGTAAGGATGTGGCGTTGGAAAACATCGTAGTGCGCCCTCAGTGGGCATACTTGAGCCCGCTGCTCCGGTTGCGGGAGGTGTTTGAGCGGCTTCGCTCAGAACCTTCATTCCGCAAGCGCAAGCTCGGAGGTGAGCGGGACGCAAAAGGCAAGCTGGTGAAACGCCAGCAGCGTAAAGGCCCGCTCACCATGGACGCCCGCCGCTGGGGCATGCAGCAGGTGCTGGCTATTCAGGCAGAGTGCAACGCCGCTGCTACCCAGCAGGGCCGGCCGCTGGTAGACATTCTGAATCCGGAAGAAGTAGCGCGCATCGAAGAGCTGATAGCAGCCAACACCTGGCCAGACAAGTGGACTGGTGAAGAGCCGACCGCCGATGTAATGCAGGATACGACCTATGCCAACGGTTCAGTATGGCCAGTGTTCGACTTCCTTAAATCACCTGTTCAATGAATAAAGCCCCCGCCTTCCAGCTCTATGCAGGCGACTTCCTCTCTTCGCCCGATGTCCAGATGATGGACGCGGCGGAGGTCGGGGCCTACTGCTTACTTCTGTTCAACGCCTGGCAGACCGACCTGCCCGGCCACCTGCCCAACAGCGAGGATAAGCTGCGCCGGCTCTCCCGTCTGAGTGTGGAGCAGTGGCAGGTAAGCCGCGAAATCCTGCTCAGCAAGTTTCCGGAAGCCCCGGACGGTGCTACCCGCTACAACCCGCGCCTGGTTGCCGAAGTCGAAAAGCAACGGGTTAATCGGGAGAAGCAGGCTGCCAACGGCGCGAAGGGTGGCAGGCCCCGAAAAAACCCAACCGAAAGCCAAATAAACCCACCGCTTTTCACAGAAAACCCACGGCTTTTAAATCAAAACCCAACCCATAACCCAAAAAAAGCTCTTCACTCTTCATCTTCTATTTCATCTTCTATAAAAGAAACACCCCCTACCCCCGAGGGGTGTGTGCTCTCAAAAAAAAATGAGGGCGGTGTTGAGACCGAAAAGTTACCAACTGAAGTCTCGCCCGCGTCGGCTTCGCACACCGGGGGCGCGGCGGCCGATGTAGCTACACATATCGAATTCCGGTCGGAACCGGAATGGGCGGCTCCGATGCGGCTGCTGGCTGAGCAGATGATTGCTTACTGGGGCCTGGCAGAGTACCAGCAGCAGCCCCGCATGGCCCTGACCCGCTTTTGCCGGGTGCTGTTCGAAGGTGGCCACGGCCCGGTTATTCAGCAGCAGTTTCAGGCCTACCGCGCCTACAAAGAGCTTACCGGCGAGCGGCGCCACGAATGGGACAGCTTTATCGGCAAGGAATCGGCCAAATACCAGAACGCGGAAGCGGGCTGGCTTAAAACCAACTGGGTAGAGGCTTTGGCCACCGCCCGCACAGACCCGAAATATCATGCAAGCTCTCAACATCGCATCAGCGGTGGCCCAGCTGCGTCCGCCGGCCGGGCCACGACTCTCGACCGAGAATCCTACTCCGGCCGCCGACCTGCTGCCTCCGCCGCAGCTGCCTGACGAAATCGATCTGCAGCCCGCTCAGATAGAGCACGCGCTGCGCTTGGCCCGGCTCCGGAAATGGGGCGTGCTCAAACGGGAACTCACCACCTGGCAGCAGCTGCACTGCGAGCTGATGTACGATGAGGATACCGACCTCTGGCAGTACGTACTACGGGAATCGTACCTGAACCTGGTACCGCCGGACTGCCCGACTCAGGAAACCGACGTACCGCTGACACCGGTCGAAACCGATGAGGCGTTGCGGCAGATGCAGGACCGGATGTGGGGAGAATGGAACGCCCGCTACGTAGCCGCCGTGCGCCGGCAGCAGGATGCCCAGCGACAGCAGCAGGTGCCAGTGCTGGCCACCGCCCGGCAGGTAGCCGATGCCGCCTGGGGCCGCGGCTGCCACCTGCTGGGGCAGATGACACCGCCCCGGCCGTTCTCTCTCACTCCCGAATCGGAGCCCGTATTCAACCTGCTGGTCTGGTATTTCGCCGGTAACGAGGGCAAATTCCTGGAAGTAGCTGAGCAGCTCGGTATCGAGCATCCCAGCCTGCACAAAGGCATTGCCCTGCTGGGCCCCAAAGGCACTGGCAAAACCTTGCTACTGCGGGCGTTCCAGCAGAATCCGAACCGCCCCTACGGCATGGTAACGGCTAAAAAGGTACAGTTATCCTTCCAATCAGGTGAGGATAATCAGCGGCAGCAGGATGTGTTTTGCGGCAAAGGCGGGCGGGCGTTGTGCGTGGATGATGTATGCACCGAGGAAACCAAGGTGAAGGACTACGGCAACCAGGAAAACCCGATGGCTCGCGTCATTCTGGAGCGGTACGACCGGTACCAGCAGGGGTTGCTGCCGCGGTGGGCTACTCACCTGAGCAGCAACAACCCGCTGTACCGCACAACTACTACCCCGCGCGACATGCCCAGTTGGGAGGAACTGTACGGGGACCGGGCCATTGACCGGCTGCATGAACTCTGCAACATCATCCCGCTACTGGGAGAAAGCCGCCGGCAATGACTGCCCTGGAACGTGCCCTGCTCGATGCGTTGGTGGCCGCCGAGTTCTGGCAGCAGGTAGGCGAGCCGCACCGCACCGACTGGGCCGAAATTCAGCATCTGAGCTACCGCCTGCATTACCGGGCCCGCACCGGCCGGGCCCGCACCATCATTCGCCCGTCAAAACTCAACCTATGACCGCCACCGACGCACTGGCCAGCTTGGGCATTACGCCCGCCCATCCTGGCCCCTTTACCTACGATGAGCTGGTGCAAGTCGCCGAAGCCGCCCTGGCCCTGCCAGTAGAGGAATATTCGCCCGAATCCATCACCCGCGAGCAGCTCAAAGGTCGTGCTTTCCTGATGGCCCCGGCTACCACCACTCCCCTGCCACACCACACGCCCCAACCAGGTCCAGATGGCTATTATCCGCCTTTTTAAGCTTCTATTCCCATGAAAACCTACCAGTACCAGCGCGCCGACGGCCGTATTTCTGAACAGCAATTCAGCACCGACGCCACCGCCCTGCGCTTCCTGCAGGAGTTGGGCGAGAAATGGCAGCTACTTACCCCAATCTGCGACGCCCAGCCGCTCCCGGCCCCACTCGCCCACCCCGAGCCCACCGAGCAAATGCGTGAAGCCGGGTTGTGGGTGCAGGGTGGCCTGGAACTGATGGATGCCGGCTCCCTCGCCGCGGCCAAAGAAGCGTTTCGCACTGCCTACGGCCGCCTCACCGGCACCGAGCCCGCCCGCGCGGCCCCGGCCACCGGCCTGATCTACATCGCCCACGGCTGCACCGGCTGCGGCAACTGCACCAGCACGCCGCCGGCCCCCTACGGCCAGCCTGACGCGCAGGGCCACAACCAGGCTGCGGCCGACCACGGCTTCGCCTCATGAATACCGAGCAGACATGGGCCGCTATTGTTGTGGAACAACTAAAGCTGGCCGGCTGGCAAGTGTACCAGGAAGTTGAAATTCCCGGCGGCCGGGTGGATATCGTAGCTGTTCGGGGCCCGATACGCTGGGCTATTGAAGTGAAAACATCCATGAACCTGGCTGTAATGGAACAGGCCCGGCGCAACCAGATGTGGTTTCACTTCAGCAGCATAGCCGTTCCCCGCCCGGCTCGGGGCCAGTTCGGTCCTTCGTGGAAGTTTGCCGCGGAGTGTGGCACGCTATTCGGCTTCGGTGTACTCTGCATTTTTGAGCAGGGCCGCCGCGTAGATGCGGGTTTCACGCGCTACTCAGAAGGACGCCTAAACCGCAAGCCGGGCCCGATCAAGCTGTGGGAGCAACAACGGACCGAGTGTGCTGCCGGCTCCAGCACCGGTGGGCATTGGACTGATTTCAAGCACACAGTTCGGCAATTGGAGCACACCGTCCGGCTTCATCCGGGCGTCAAGCTCCGGGAAGCAGTGAAGTCGATTCGGCACCACTACAGCAATGAGCCTTCCGCTGTCGGCTGCATTTCCCGCTATATCCGCTCCGGCATCATCACTTCGCTCCGCTTGGATAGCGGGCAATTGTACCTGAAAGAAGCTGCGTAATGGCCCGATTCACCCTCCCTCCGCACCTGGAAAAGCGCATCGTGCAGGATACCCGCCCAGCCAACCGCGCCCCGCCGCCGGGCCCATCACCCGCGCCGGCACCCGATGTGCCCGCCAAGCCGAAGAAAACGCGCAACACCAGCCCGACCAACTCCCTCACCACGGCCATCATAGAGTGGCTACAGCTGCAGCGGTGCAAGGCCTGGCGCCAGAACAACGCCCCGGTGTACGACCCGGCCCGCGGTTGCTTCCGCAAAGGCAGCACTGTGGAAGGCATCAGTGACGTGATGGGCTACCACCGCCCCACCGGCCGGGTGCTGGCCGTGGAAGTGAAGGTAGGCCGGGACACCCTCTCCGATGAGCAACGCGAGTTCCTGGCCGAAGTCCGGGCCGCCGGCGGCTTCGCCTGCGAGGGCCGCGCGCTGGAGCAGGTGCAGCGCGAGTTCGACCAGTGGAAACAATCACTCAACCAATTCAATCAAGCAGCATGAAAATCTCCGAAGAAACCCCACACATCCGCCTGTCTCAGTACTACTGCTGGCTTCAATTCAACATTCCCCCCGTTGGCGACAGCTTCAAAAAGGCCACCTGGAAACACTTAGGGCTGCACAGTAAATGCGTGCGCCTGTTGCGGGAAATCGGATTCAAGGTTACGAAAGACCCATACTATGAGAAGCACTTCCCTCGGTTGTCGCAGTGCCACCGATACGGCAAATGGCGGGAGTTAGAGGTAGGTATTGAAATCAGCTGGAAGGGTATCAAATTCGAGTTTTACCAGAACGTCAACTTCACTAACCCCAACGGCGGCAAGTACGACTTCGACAAGTACGCGAAGATGCCCTATCTCTGCCAGAAGCGCTTTCATTACACCGTCCGTCGTCTCCAGCAGCTGCTCACCCAGGAAGTACCAGGGCTCGTTGTCCAGCAGATCGACGCACCGAAGGTTGCTGAACAAGCCTTGTTGCAGAAGTACGAAGAAAGCTGGCACCACCATGGCGTACAAACGCTGGCGGATGTCCAGGGGCAGCTCAAAAGCTACGACCTGACGCATAATAGCGCGGACCGCGACAAAAAGCAGATTCTGTGTGGCCAGGTAAAGTATTACCGGGATTTCGACGGCCGGCTACGTCGGGGTGTGGTGTATTGGTACCTCAACAGCCAGTGGTATGTTATTCTGCATCCCACCTCGTGCGAGTGCGTTTCAGCCTCTCACCTCTTCGACCCGACACCTGAAGATTTCGCCGTTCGTCGGCTCAAAAAAGGCCGGATTCCGGAAGAAAAGCAGAAGCAGCTCGACCTGCTCAACAGCCTGAGCCTGCCCGCCCTACGCAAGCGGTTGGCGCTGATGGAAAAGTATCACAAGCAAGCCGCATGAAAATCCGCCACATCACCCGCGACATCGACCCGGAAACCGGCGACGTGCGCCACTTCCGCGCCGGCTACACCGACCGGGAGCTGGTTCGCGCCGGCGTCATCACCCGCGGCCCCACCAAGGGCCAGCGCGCCCGCCGGAAGCGCCGCAAACGGGAGCACTACCAGGACTGCCCGCCCCGTCCCCTGTTCCACACCCGCACCCCCGACATCGAGCCGGAGGAACGCGCCCGGCTGAAAAACGAAGTGTTCCAGGCCGCCCGGTGGCGCTGCCAGGCCTGCGGCCACGCCATCCGTCGGCACCTCACCCTCGACCACATCATCCCCCTGAGCCGGGGCGGCGGCTGGCACCGCGAGAACCTGCAGTGCCTGTGCCAGCACTGCAACCAGGCCAAGGCCGATAAGATGCCCTACGATCTGGCAGCCTGATTGCCCTGCCATCAAAAAGCCCCGCATGCCGAAGCATACGGGGCTTTACCATGTAGACAGCGGGCTTCTACAAGTCGCCCACTTTCAATTTTTCCTGGATACTGGGTATGGTGGAAGTACCCAATGGGGTGTTTTTATCCAGTAACAGCGTCTTTTTCACCTTACCATTTACCAGGATTTCGGTCTTGATGAACGTGGTGGTTGGCATCGCCTGCAACTTTTGTGGCGTATCCACATTGGGGAAGCGCATATCAACTTCGATGATGTCATTCTTCGCCATGTTGACCTCACCCGTGTCACCCGACTTTTGCTCATTGCCACTCATCGTGTGGCCCACGTTGCCCTTTACAGTTTTCCCTGTTTCGTCCGTCAGCAGGAAGCCAATAACGGCTCCTGTATCCCAGCTGTTGTAATCGGTAAATGTCGTGGCTGCCGTGTAACGAACCTGCACCTTATATGGGCCATCATCATTCTTATCACATGAAGTCAGCGCACCGCTCAAGCCCAGAGCAAGGAACACCATCATTATTACCTGTACAAATCGAGGCATAGCGCAAAGAATAAGTAGTGAATGTTCTGGCAAAACTACATGCTTTGTACTCTACAATAGTCATGGAGCACCGCAACACTACAGCAATTATTTGGCGTATTTGTATGTACTTTACATACAAATACGCCATTACCTTTCTTTACCGTTTTTCATTTTCGCTATGGCCACGGGACAGCCAGACGCACCTACCCCGTCCACCACGGGCCCTGAATTGAATCCGCAGCAGCTGGAGTTTGCCCGGCTGTATGCCAAATACTGGAAGGGGGCCCGCGCCGCCCGCGAAGCCGGCTACAGTGCCAATTCGGCCAAGCAGCAGGCCAGCCAGATGCTCAAGGATGAGCGCATCGTAGAAGCGGTAAAGGCTGAAGCGGCCCTGCGGGGCATGTCGGTGGAGGAAGCGCAGGTGCGTATGTCGGAGTGGGGCCGGGTGTCGCTCGACGACGTGATGACGCTGGAGGATGAGGAATACACCTCGACCATCCAAAAGCCCCTACGCGACATCGTAGCCGAGAATTACGCCAAGATTCAATTCGAGCAGGAGCTGGCTATCCGGGTAGAGGCGCTGTTCACTGACAGGAAGGCGCAGAAGAAGTACCGCAACCAGCAGCAGGAGCTACACCTGCAGCGACTCATTAAGCACGAGCGGATGCTACTGGAGCTGGAGCGAGAGCCGGAGGCCATGCGCGAGGTAGATGGGCCAAAAGTTACCCGTAAGGTGGCCAGAATCGACATGGTGAAGGTGAAGCAGCATAAGGCCGGCCACCTGATTAAGAAGGTGACGCCCACCCGCTACGGTACCTCTGTGGAGCTGCACGATGCGAAGGACGCGGTGAACACCATGCTCAAGATTCACGGCGCCTTTGCTCCCGTCAAGGTAGACCACACCACCAACGGCAACGACCTGCCCGGTTCCAACATCATGATGCCCGACAATGGGCGAGACTAATTTACTTTCTTATGGTAACCCTACCCACCCGAGTTGAAGCACATACACAAGCCGCCGCTGTTCACCAGCCTTGCTCAGATGTGCCATTAGAGCTGGCCACGCCGGTGTTACAGGCGATAAAGGCCGGCCGAATGTTCGTTGTGCTCGAAAACGCACGTCACTTCAATGTCCGCTTTGAGGCGTGCTTTAAAGCGCGGGGCTACGATACGGAATGGGTAGCGGATGGGTTGAAAGTGAGTTGGATATGAGCGCCCAGCCCTACGAAATCGAACTGGTAGCCAGCGAAACCGATACCGACTACTACGAGGCGCTGCTGGCCACCATCACCGGCCTGCCCAAAGCCGAGATACGCGAGAAGCTGCCCCAGGATCTGAGCGGCGGCGGTGGCTGGCGTGGCAGCAGCTTCCCACAGGTGGCCCGGCTGCTGGGCTACAACACCACGCCCCGCTTCGTGAAGTTCGATCCGGCTACCCCGTGGCCCTGCATCCTGCGGGTGCAGGTGCCAGAGCACTGGGGCTGGAAAGGCAAATGGTGGGCGCTGGGCTACAACCAGGGCCGTGTGTATGACGTGGCCAGCGGCGACCACTATTCCTTCAAAAACTGGCAGCTGGCCTATGCGGATTGTCGCGTCACCAGCATGCTGCAAATCTGGATATCTGACTTATGAGCATCCTGAAAACCAAAGGCATTACCGTGTATTATATAGATTTTTCGTTGCCCAAGAATCGGACAATGAAGATCAAAACCATTGCCCACAATAAGCGAGAATGGGTAAAGCAACTCAATCTTCACCAGCGCATCAACTTCAAAAGCGCCTATCCCTTGAACTGTGGAAAGCTGTTCGAGCAGTTGCATTTGCTCAACCTCTGGTTTTCTGAGCAGCCCTATGCGTTGATCGTATGACCGCAGTAGCCACCGAGGCCCGCATCATCACCCCGCAGCCCGGCTTCCAGATGGCAGCCCTGAGCACCCCGGCCGACATTGCCATCATCGGCGGTGGGGCCGGCGGCGGTAAGACGTACGCCCTGCTGATTGAGGCCTCGCGCCACCGTTTTAACAAGGATTTCGGGGCCGTCATCTTCCGCCGCACCTACGCTATGGTTACCAACGAGGGCGGCCTCTGGGATACCAGCAAGGACCTGTACCCGATGGTGGGTGCCAAGCAGGGCGACCTGGAATGGAAGTTCCCCAGCGGGGCCCGCGTCTCGTTTGCCCACATGCAGCACGAAAAAAACATGTTCGACTGGCAGGGCACCCAGATACCGCTGATTGTATTCGACGAGCTCACCCACTTCACCAGTAAGCAGTTCTGGTACATGCTCACCCGCAACCGCTCCATGTGCGGGGTGCGGCCCTACGTGCGCTGCAGCTGTAACCCCGACCCCGACAGCTGGGTAGCGGAGCTGATTTCGTGGTGGATCGGCGAAGATGGCTTCCCCATTCCGGAGCGAGCCGGCGTGCTGCGCTACTTCACCCGCGACGGGGAAACGATGGTGTGGGGTGATACGCCCGAAGAAGTCGTAGCCAAAGCTCCGCACCTGTTTCAGGCGGAGCTGGCCGCGACCCGCCCCAAGTCGCTCACCTTCATTCCGGGCAGCATCTATGAGAACAAGAAGCTACTGGCGGTAAACCCGGAGTACCTGGCCGGCCTGATGGCTCAGGATGCCGAAACCAAAGCCCAGCTGCTGGAAGGCAACTGGAAGGTAAAGGTGGACGGCCTGGCCTTGTTCGAGCCGACCCGTATCAACGACCTCTGGACCAACTACCCGGTGGTAGAGGCCCAGCCGCGCCGCTGCATCACCTGCGACGCCGCCGGATATGGCCAGGATAAGTGCGTCATCAAAGTCTGGATCGGCTGGACGGTGGTTGCCATCACCGTTATCAGTAAGACCGGCTCGCGAGACATCATGAATGCCATTGAGCCGCTACGCCGCCGCTACAACGTGGCCCAGTCCGATACGCTTATCGACCAGGATGGCGTAGGCGGTGGGGCGGTGGCGCTGGGTGGATACCAGGGCTTCAGCGGCGGCGGCCCGGTGCTGCCCGACCCCGAAACCGGGGTAAAGGAAGCCTACAAGAACCTCAAAACTCAGTGCTACTACCGCATGGCCGGCCGGGTGAACCGCGGCGAGGTGCGCATTGAAGTGACCACCGACAGCTGTTTGATTGATGATGTGCGCACTACCAAAATGAAGGTGGGCGGGGTTGTCGTTGATATCCGGGACGTGATTAAACAGGACCTCAAAGCCATCAAACGAGGCAAGGATACCGCCGAGGGTAAGAAAACCATCAACGACAAGGAAGAGCAGAAGATCCTGCTGGGCGGCCGTTCTCCCGACTTCGCCGATACCTTCAGCTTCCGCGAGTGGTTTGAGCTGCGGCCGGTATTCCAGAAAGGGTTTATGAAGCGGAAGAACTAGCCCTCCGTAGCAGGTGCCGGTGTGAGGGCCTTCACAAGGTCGATGATGCTGCCCACCTCAAACAGCTCGCTCCTATTCAGCCCGGCTTCCCGCTGCGCAATCGGATGCAGCTCCGCAATGGCATTGTATGCCGCTTCACTGATGATGAGGTACGCCACCTCGCCCGTGGTGCCCTGACCACGGTCACCGTCGATGCAGATCAGGTGGTCATACTGATTGAGCGGCTTGTACTTGAAAATGCGGATGAACGCCCGGTTGCTGGCGTAGGCGTTCAGATCATCCGGGGTGCTCAGTTTCTTGGAACTCATAGGGTCGCAGGTTGGGGCTGCAAAGTTATCAACGCGCGCATTGTTGCAGTTCTGAAATTATTGTATGTATTTTACATACAATAATTCAACCTCATCAAAGCTGCTCACCATGGACTGCGTACGCCCTGCTTCTCTTACCGCCCCCGCCAAAGTGGACTGCGCTGTGCACTTCGGCCAAACCGTCCGCATGGCCATTGGCCGCCGCGGCGCTTTCGCTGCAGCTTTCGCAACTGCGGCTGCCCTGGCTACTCAGGCTGCCTGGAATGCGGCTATTACGGCCGGTGGAGATGATAAAATCATCCTCACGCCTATCTACGTCAACCCGCAGATTCCGCAGTCGGAGGCCCAGTTCCTCGGTGAGAACGACAATACCAGCGTGAACGGCAAGGGTATCCTGACCGGCTACAACGCGGTGAAGTACACCGCCGACTTTATCGGTCTGCCCAGCGCCGTGAAGAAGGATTTGGCAAAGATTGAGAATGAGAGTCGCGCCGAGCTGGGCGTAGACCCGGTGGAAATGATGCTTATCACCCCCGATAACCGCATCATCTACAACGAACTCGACGCGAAGCCCGCTGGTATTCCTTTTTCCAACTTCTATCTGCAGTCGGCGGGCTCCACTGGCTTCAAAGGCCTTAACACAAACACGTTCGGCCTGTCACTGGATGGCAAGTGGGATGAAGATGTAGCCATTGCGCAGGCTGCTTTCGACCTGCTCAACCTCTACCCTGAACCGGCTGTCGGCTAATGGCCACCGCCGCGACCGGAGCGCAGCCCGATGTAGTGTGGCTGCGCTCTGAGTCGCTGGGTGATGTGCGGCCGTTCTCCCCCGGCCACGCCCAGCGCCTCCTGGCTTTGGAGAAAAACCAAGGCCGCCCCGACTGGCACCAGGTGCCCGACCCCAACGCTACTACCGCCCCTGCGGCCGATGATTCTCCAGCCCCAAGACGTACGCGCTCTTCTCGAAAACCCCGCCAACGGCCTGGCCATAGCGGAGTGTCTGCGGCATGAGCAGCGGCTGCGGCTGCACGCGGTGCCGCACGTGGATACCAGCCGCCGGCCCGCCGGTTGGCTGTATCTGCGCGACTGGGCCCAGGGTATGCTGCCGGCTGACCGCTTTACCAAGTGGGAACAGTGCGTACCGGCCCCGCTGCCTACTACCGACATCGTAGAGGATATTTTCACCGGCCTGAAGCGCGTGTTTGAAGCGCAGGATGGGCTTATCAGCTGCGAGCTGGCCACGCCCGAGCTGGAAACCGACTTCGAGCAGTTCCGCACCGCTCAGCGCGAAACGGATTTCTGGGAGAAAACCGCGTTTTCGGCGTTGGGCAGCCGCCCGCACTCGCTGCTGGTAATAGATATGCCTGCCGAGCAGCGCACCCGTTACCCGGAGCCGTACACGCTGCTGGTACACCTGGAAGATATCTTCGATGTGCGCCTAAAAGCGGATGGCAGCTGCGAGTACGTCATGTTCACGCAGCCCAGCTACAAGGACGCCGCCGGCCGCACCATTGAGCGGCTGCATGTCTACGATGATGCGGCCTACGCTATCTGGGAAAAGCCGGAAGGTGAGCAGCAGTGGGCAGAGGTTGTGAATAATCCGCACCAGTTGGGCACCTGCCCGGCCCGCGTGTTGTGGTCGGAACCGCTGGACCAGGCCACCGACCTGCCCCGCCGGGCCCCGCTCACGGCCGTACTCGGCTCGCTGGACCGCTTCGTGTGGTGGGATGCCGCTATTGAGTATTACCGGCAGTACGGCACCTTCCCCATCATCTGGGGCTTCGAGTCAGGGTGCGACTACCAGTCGCCCGATGGGCAGCAGTGCCAGGGTGGCGTGGTGAACAAAATCTACGGCTACGACACACTGCCCAACGGCGAGCAGACGCCCCGCTACCAGACCATTAAGTGCCCGTCCTGCGCTGCGAAAGAGCTACTGGGCCCGGGCGTGTACGTGGAGGTACCGGCACCATCCAAGGATATGCCTGACACCCGTGACCCCATCGGCATGGTATCGCCGGATGTGCAGGTCCTGGAGCATGTAGAACGCAAACAAGAGCAGCGCCGGGAAGCCCTGCTGCGCTCGGTGCTCGGCGGTGGTGGGGAGCCCAGCAACGAGCAGGCCAAGAACCAAAAGCAGGTACAATCCGGCTTCGAAATCAAGCAGGATGTCCTGGTCGAGTTCAAAAAGCCGCTGGAACAGGCCCGCGCCTGGGAGCTCACTACCAAAGGCCGCCTGCGCTACGGTGCCCTGTACCGCGCTACCATCGTCAACATGGGCGAGCGGTTCTACCTCAAAACGCCGGAGCAATTGGCTATTGAGGAAGCGGAGGCCCGCAAATCCGGCCGGCCCGTGTACGAGTTGAGCCAGCAGCGCGAGTTCCGCTACCAGACCGAGTACCGCCACAACCCGGCCCAGCTGGACCGGATGCGGATACTTTCCGACCTGGAACCCTACCCCGAATACTCGGTGGAGCAGATTCTGAACATGCTGGCCACCGCCGGCACCTCACCGATGGTCGCCGGCCTCTTCGACGAGCGAATGATGCGGCTGAAGGTGGATTTCGGCCGCTACCTCACCCGCTTTGAATCGGAGCAGCTCGATGTGCGGCGCTTCGCCTCGCTTCAGCCTTACCACGTCAAGCTTGCCCTCATCACTCAAATTCTTTTGTCTTATGTCCCAGACACTCAACAAAACCGCCCCGCCCCAAAAGCTGGACCTGAAAACGCTCCAGTCCCGGCAACTTAACGGCGAAGAAATTCCGCAGGCCACCGGCAACGTGGACAGCTCCTATAGCTTCCCCGCTCACGAAGCCGCCTACGTGCATGTGCGCCTCACCAAAAAGGTCAACGACCCGGTGCTGAAGCAGTACGTGGAAGAATCGGTAACCAAGAAATACGCCCCGGCGCAGTTCACCCGCATGGACAAGTCGGGCTACTTCAATACCCAGAGCTACGATAAGGTAGAGCTGCTGCACGATCCGCGCCGCCCTGCTACCCAGCCGGCCGTTACCGGCAATAAGCCCTGGGAGCCGTCGGAAGGCCTGCCCACGCTGCAGGACGCCCAGCTGCGCTACAAGGAGCTGTACGGCCACAACGCCCCGGCCGTGTCGTACGCCGCGCTGGTTGAGTTGATTGATGCAAAGCTGGCCGAGCCGGACGCCGACGACGAAGCTGACGAAACGCCCGCCCCGCGCAAGGCTATCCGCTCACTGGCCGAAGCCAAGGAACGGTACCTGGCCGCCTTCCGGGTAGAGGCCCCGGCCGATAAAAGCTTTGCCGACCTCAAGACTTTGGTAGAAGCTGAGGAAGAGCGGCTCGACAATCTGGGAAAGGACGCTTAAGTAAGCATCCTGGGGCCGGTTCCACGCGGGTGGGATCAACCGGGGCCGGCCCTTCCTTCCCGCCCGCATAGTGTCCATCAATTATTGCCATTTCCCCCACTCGCATGGCTTATCCAGTCGAATTTCCCGAACAAACGGCCGTGCTGCAAAAGCCGGCCAACATGACCGACGAGCAGTGCCGCCCGCTGCCGATTATGCGCAAAGACGGGCAGTGCATTAGCGTCTGGAAGCTAACGCCGGAAGAAATGGTAAGCGTCAACCTGACGCACTCCGTGGTAGTCGGTGTCGTGTCGGGTGTAACCCAACCGCCTATCTGGATAGAGGCTGCCGCGCCAGCAGAAGCCGGTGAGCTACCGGAAGAAACACACCTCCAGATGAATCTGGTAGAGGAACTGGGTACGCTGGGCGTGCGCGTGTTCCTATTCTCGGATCAGATGGATGAAATTGAGCAGAAGCGCGGCGAACAGCTGCTCACACGCATTCGTGAGGCAATCCTTGCCTACCAGCAACACGAAGCATAATTCATTTTCCCACCCATAACGACCCACTGAACGGGACTCAGATGGCCATCACCGACAACACGTTTACCCCCGAAGAATTGACCGCCGCCGTAGCGGCCAACCCCGCGCTGCAAGCGCACTTGGTTGGCGCGGTGAAAACCAGCGGGCACATCGTGCGCACCGCCGATGAAGAAAACGCTTTTATCGGCACCAAAACCAAGGAAATTCACGACCGGTATGACCAGGACGTGTTTGATACCTCTGGTATTGCGCGCAACCCCACCGAGAAGTCGTACGACTACACCAAGCGCGTTATCGGTGGACTCAAAACGAGCGTTACCGAGGCCACTACGCCGCTGCAAACCAAGATTGCCGAGCTGGAAAAGCAGATCAAGGACGGCAACGGCAACGAAACCTTAGTTACCCAGCTGGAAGCGTTGCAAGCGAAGGAAACCAAGTACCAGGAACAGCTGACTGAGAAGGATACCGCCCTGTTTCAGAAAGACGTGAAGCTTGATATCCGCGACGGTATCCGCAATATCAAGTTCGATCCTACGGTGAAGGAATCGGTGGTAAAAGTGCTAGTTGATAATGCCACCACGGCCATTATCAACATGGCCAAGCAGCAGCAGAACGCCGATGGTTCTACCTCTGTGGTGTATATCCGCGACGGTAAAACCCTGCTGAATGATAAAAACCAGCCCGCCGATGCCGCCTATATCCTGGCCGATATGCTGAAGGACGTAGTAGACGCCGGCCACCAGGGCACCGGCGGGGGCGCAGGGCCATCCGGCAACCCGCCCGCCAACCGCCCCGGCACCGTGCCCAACTCTATTCCGGCTACGGTCAAAAACCAGAGCCAGCTCATCATTCATCTCAAAGAACTCGGTCTGAAGGAAGGCTCGAAAGAGTTTGATGACGCCTTCGACAAGTTCAGCGCAAACCTCCCCCTGCGCTAGTATATACCATCAGGGACGGCTGACACGGGACGCCGGCCGGCCCTGATAACACGCTTACCGCTTACCCTTCTGCTATCTGGTTACGGGACGACCTGGCAGGCCCTGTTTTCATTTTTCACCTTATTTCTGCTAGTACGATGTCCATCGTTCAAACCCTTAAACAGGCCGTCCGCACCCAGTATCGTCGCGGGCCCGGCGGCCTGGATTCCCTGGAGCTGCGTGGCTCCAACTACGGTGCCCTGAACCTCTACAAGAAGCAAACCGCTTCGCCCACCGGCATTGTCGACAACGACCTAAAGACGAAGCTGGAAGACAGCTTCGGCAACACGGTGCAGGTGCCGGTAATCGACTGGATCAATCCCACCATCGGCAACGTGCGTACCTGCGAAGTGCAGGTGGGCGGCCTCACCACCAAGCTGGTAGAGTTTACCGCTGTGACCATGACCTTCGGTTTTCCGATGATCCGCTCGCAGTTCAAAAACAACTCCATCAGCGAGGCCGATTACTTCTTCCGCATGTTCGAAGCGCGCCGTCTGGCTGCTATGGAGCTGCTGGATACGTGGGCCGTTGACCACCTCGACGACAACAAAAACCAGCATTTCCCCACGGAGATTCTGCAATACTACCCCGAGGCCAACGACGCGCTGCAGGTGCCCGGCGACAAGGATACCCGGATTGAGTTCTACAACCAGATCCGCTCCATCCTGAGCACCATGGACCTGACGGGCAACCCCGACGTGGTAACGAACCCGCTGGCAATGGGCGACATTCGCACCATCATCGGAGCGGGTGCTACCCTCAACGGCGACCTGTCGTACGTGCTGGACAGCACGGGCAGCTTCTTCGAATCCAACCGGGTAGTGGCCGGCCCCGGCAACCGGGCCGCTATGTACCTGGTAGGTGCTAATGCGGTGGGCATGGTAACGCGCATCGACCCCGACTGCGAAAACGGTGTGCAGCACGGTGGCAGCGAAAACCCCGTGCGCGAGTGGACTACCCAGGACGTGCCCGGCATCGGCACTATGGGTCTGTACTACCGGGCGGATTGCTCTGATCAGTCGGCACTACTGGCTGCGCAGAACCTGCAGGGTCTCACCCGCACGTCGGTAGAATCGTTCGAGTGGAGCATTGATGTATTCTTCATCAAAGCCTACAACTCCAACCAAGCCGGCCGCTTCTTCCCCATCATCAAGGTGGAGCAGAAAACGGCTGCCTAACGCCAACTAAGGGACATCAATGTCCTTCAGTTGCTAAGCGCATCTGAAAAAGGCAAAAACGCCCGTCCCACGCCGGGACGGGCGTTTTCTTTTCCATTTCTTTTTCTGGCCTTTCATTTTCAGCCATGTTCAATACCCTCACTTTGGCGGCCCTGCTCGCGGCCACCGTCGGCTACCGCCCCGTAGCGGGCTCGCCCGATGAGCCCGCCTCCCTGCCCGAAGAGCTGATGGCCCCCGATGGCCAGCTCGCGGTGCAGGACGTGCACCCGCTGCTTACCCTGCGTAACATTCAGCAGGCGGCCCCGCAGATGCCCAACACGGCCTTTCTGGAGTTTCTGAAAGCGGCCCGCGTAACTGCTGCTACCAAAGTATTGCAGTCGTTCCGCGATACGAAGCAGCTCACCGGCACCGGCAAGCGGCTGCTCCAGGATTTGCCGCTTACCGAGGCCAGCGGGGCGTACCGGGACAAGATTATCCGGCAGGGCCGGTTTGTGGGCCTAGCACTCAAAATGCGGCCGGGTATGCAGGATATCGGCGTGCGGGTAACGGCCGTGGGCACCCAGTTCACCGAGCGCGAGCCGGATTTCCAGCTGGTAGTGCTGCATAGTTCCGATATGGCTACGCCCGTGGCCGAAATTCCGCTGCCCCGCGCCGACCGGGTGTATTTCGAATGGAGCCAGCTCACCACGCCCATCGACCTGGCCAGCAAGCCCAACGGCACCTGGTATTTCGGCTACTATGAGGATGATCTGAGCGGGCAGGCTATCCGGCTGGATCAGAACCTGCAGCAGCGCCCGGGCCAGTGCTGCGGCAATGCCTACGTGCAATACGACAAGTGGAGCCCGTACGTGCAGGTACTGCCGTTTTCCCAGAACCCCGGCGCTGATGACGTTACGTATCAGAGCAATACCAACTGGGGCCTGAACCTGCGGCTGGAAGCCAGCTGCGACCTGACCCAGCGGCTCGCCGGCCAACTCCCCGCCTTCGAAACGGCGGTTCGTCAGCAGCTCGCGGTGAATCTGCTTAGCCTGATGGCCTACTCCACCCGCGACAACGGCATTACCGATAAAACGAAGGCCCTTGCCCTGATGGAGCTGAACAACCGCACCGACGGGCAGCCGGGCCTGCTTACGCAGTTGGCCCGCACGCTGAAGGTGCTGGACGTGGATATTTCGGGCGTATCGGCTACCTGCCTGCCGTGCGCGCCCAAACCGGGGGCAGTGAAGTTCAAAACGATTGGGTAAGATGAACGAGCCTGTAATCATGCCTATTGAGAACGGTACGCCGTTCAACTATTACTTCCATTGCCCGGGATGTAACTCTGAGCATGGTATCAATACCAATGCTGCCAATGGCCGACCGTTATGGATTCTTTCCGGGCCGCCTGAACAACCTACTATTTCGCCCTCTATTTTGGTACGAGGTGGCTACTATGACCAAGTAGCGCGGGTGGATAAGGTAGGTGTCTGTCATTCATTTGTTCGAAATGGGCAGATACAGTTCCTCACTGATTGTACTCATCATCTGGCTGGGCAAACCGTGCCCCTCCCCGCTCTATGAGTGACCGACTCGACGCATTGGCCCGGGCACTGCAACGGCTGCCCCGGGCCCTGGAGCAACAGGTAGAAGATACCGTGCGCGACAACACGGCCTTTCTGGAAGATGCCAATACGGCCCAGCTGGCCCAGGGCAAGGACGCCACTGGTGCTGATATCGGCCCGGAATACACCGACCTCACCATTGCCCTGAAGCAGATTAAAGGCCAGCCCACCGACCGGGTAACGCTGCGGGATGAGGGCGACTTTTACTCTGGTATCGTTGCTAAATTATCCGGCAAGCAATTCGATTTGGTAGGAACCGACCCGAAAACGGCAGAGTTGGAAGAGAAGTATGGGCCCGACATCATCGGCTTACCCGACCCTGCATTGGAGGAATTTCGCCAGGACTACGTGAAGCCCGACCTCCAGCAGAAAACCCGCGACACACTCGGCTTATGAGCAATGATACCCCCGCCTTCCGGGAACTGAATAACGGTACCGAGTTCATGGCCCAACAGATCTGGATCGATGATAAGGGACTGGTAGCCTCCTGCATCGGTGTGTGGGGATGGGCACAGGCCAGCGCCGTGCTCAGTGCCGTAGAACCGCCACTTTTCCCGGCTGAGCAATACCCGATGTGCTCCGTGCTCTGGCAAGGTGACCATCTGAATATCCGTGCCGAATTTCGGGACGTCAAAGCGGCCTACCTGCGCTATAAGCAGCGTTACGGTGGCCAGTATCTCCGCCTCTTAGCTAATTAGCCTGATGGTTTCCTACGCTATTCCCGTTGCCCCCACCCTGCCCAACCCGGTAGGCCTAGACGCCGAAATCCAACGCGTGCAGCTGCTGCTGGCCCAGCGGCTCACCTGGCTACAGGTGAGCTATGGCAAAGCTTTCCGGTACAGTGAGCGGCGCGAGGGTAAAATCGTGTACCTGCCCAAAGTGTACGACTTGGCCGGCGAGTACCGCGACGTACTGCCCAACGACAACGTGCAGGCCCAGGGCTTCTTTCTACCGCGCGACCCGGCCACCTCCGACCTGCGTGAGCCTACCTTCGGCACGCTGCCGATGTCGCAGGTAGTAGACTGGGTATTTTGGGGCAACCTGCAACGCATAGACGATACCCGGCTGGACCGCTTCGAGGCGGAGCTACTACGTGACGTGCTGCGCGTGCTGGCCAGCGCCGGCATCTTGGTGCAACGGGTGTACACCTCCCCCGATGAGGTATTCAAAGGCTTCACTACCGACTTGGTGAAAGGCCCGGTGCTTCAGCACCCGTACGCCGGCTTCCGGATTCAACTGGAACTGCAAGTAGCTAACGTATTATGCTGAGTGAGCTGCTTTCGTTGGTGGTGCTGGTAGCCCTCACCGCAGCTTGCCTGCTGGTGTGCTTCGAGAAGTGGGGCTGGCTGCGGGTCTGGGAGGTCTGGGGCCCGCGCTGGTTTCCCAGATGCGAATTCTGCGCCGGGTTCTGGTTGTCGCTTGAGCTGTTAGTTTTGGCTGTGCCGGTGCTGGGGCTGCCGTGGTGGTGGGTGAGCGGGGCACTGCCGGCGGCGGCGTTGTGCCGGTTCGTATTTTCTTTGCGGTAATTGTATGTACTTAACATACTTTATTATATTTGCTCTGCAACACGTAGGGCGGGCCTAGGAAACCGAAGCAACGTGCCGCCGCTTGGTTCCGACCTGAGTTAAGCTAAGAGGGATTCGGCTAACCTCATACAGAGTGCGGTAGAGCAGTGGTCAGCTCGCAAGACTCATGATCTTGAGGCCGTAGGTTCGAATCCTACCCGCGCCACGAAAACTCGGCAAACGGCCGTGTTAGCGACCTGCCACCGCCCATGCGGTGAAGCTCAGGCCGCGCCAAAGTCCCCGGTTTTTAACCGGGGCACCTTGGGCTGTTAGCTCCTAACTGGCTAGAGCGCCGCTTTTGCAAAGCGGAGGTTGCAGGTTCGAATCCTGCCCGGTCCACACAACCGAAAGCTATCGAAGCGACTAGGTTTTTAGGGTATCCTGCAAGCAGGCTCTGCCCCCGGTACTGAATCGGCAATCGGCCGT
Organism: Hymenobacter sp. 102; assembly: GCF_049949205.1. Lineage (NCBI taxonomy): Bacteria > Pseudomonadati > Bacteroidota > Cytophagia > Cytophagales > Hymenobacteraceae > Hymenobacter > Hymenobacter sp. 102. The sequence continues at coordinate 4,451,219 of NZ_CP188172.1, read as the reverse complement.
TTCACAGGTAAGAAAACAGGACGTGCACCGCTCGAAGCCACCCAATGACTTTGGTGTTTTTGCACTAAGTGGACGCAGTGAATCGGACGTTGCCGCAAAGGCAGGAACCGAACTCGAAGATCTAACACCCCGTCCTGTTTTCCCATTATGAAGAGAGGTTCACACTCTGAGAGCTCCGCACTTTTGTCCGGTTTGACTAAGTGGAGATGAAATAGGGCGAATACACATCATTAGCAGCTGAAAAGCGAGTCAGGATGCGTATCCGGTTGAAAGTGGCCTTGAGCCGCCCGACCAGTGCTAAACCGACAACCTCTCTTCCCCTTATAACCTTTAGCGGAATGGCAGGCCGCGAAATGCTCGCATATATGCCCGGGTAACACGCGCTGCGTGCGGTAATAACAAGAGGCGCGAGACTAAGGAAACTAGATGGTGAACCACTGAAACCCCAGACCGGCCGGATACTGGGGTTTTTTGTTGCCTTATTTTTCAAACAACCACTCCCATAGCAAGCGGGCTGCTACAGCTACTACCAGCAGGATTCCATACCATTTCATCTTGTTGCGGCCCCAGCCGCCGCCGTAGTAGTCATCATCATACATAACCGGAATATACAAACGTGCGCCGGATAGGTAAGCCGTTTGTCTTTCCGGCATTATTGTATGTATTTTACATACATGAGTGGACCGGTTCAGTATTCCGATTTATTTGACGGCTTGGGCCTTGGCTCGCAGGAGCTGCTGGACTTCACCAAGTCGGTGCAGGGCCTGAACCGCAACTACAAAGCCTTCGCCAAAAACCTCGACGGCGACGCCCAGCGCATCAACGCCGGCCTGGCCACCATTCAGGCAGCCCTGGCCGGCGTGCGGGACGCGCTCAACACCACGGGCGTAGGCAACAGCCAGCAACGCAAGCAGATCAGCGACCTGACCGCCGAGGTCAGCAAGCTGGCCAAAGAGCAGAACAGCTACAAAGCTGCCCTTGCTGGGCAGGCCCAGGTGCGCCGCGTCACTAAACAGGCCACTGATGAACTGAATAAAAGCCTGCGTGAGCAGCAGGACGCCCTACGCAAAGCCTATTCTGAACGCAACATTGAAGGGGCTCAGAAAGCGGCCCTGAACATCCTGAGCCTGAAACGGCAGACGGATGAGCTCAGCAAAACCCTGCGCGGGGCCAACTCCGACCTGACCGCCGTATCCGGCTCCTATAACCGCCTCGCGCTGGATACCAAGCGGCTCGGAGAGCAGCTACGCGCCCTGCCCGGCGGCTTCGATGCTACCGACACGGCCGCCCAAGCCCTGAAAAAGCAGTTCTACGAGAATACCCAGCGGCTCAAGGACTTTGACCGGGAACTGAATCAGAACTTCCGCGAGGTCGGCTCCTACGCCAAGGGCATCATCGAGGCCGTTACCGCTCTCAACTCGCAGAAAGGCGCGCTGCAGGACAACCTGTTCGCGCTCCAGCAGCAGCGCCGGGCCACGGGCCTCACTGCTGAGCAGCAGGATAAGCTGCAGAAAGAAATCCGCGAGACGGAAAATGAGCTGGAAAAAGTCAATGGCCAGCTGAAAACCTATGGGGTGCGGGCCGGGCAGGCCAATGGCATTACCACCACGGTGCAAAAAGGCATCGGTGGCATGGGACAGGCGTTTTTCGGCGCGTACTACGGACTGCAGGGCCTGGCCAACGGCTTGCAGGAAATCTTCGAGCGAAACGTCGCCTACTCTGACCAGGCCGCCGACGTTCGGAAAGCCACGGGCCAAAGCGCCGAGGAATTTGAGCAGCTTGCCGACGCGCTGAAAAAGGTAGATACCCGCACCTCGCTGGCGGGGCAGCTGGATATTGCCAAAGTGGGCGGGCAGCTGGGCAAAACCAAAGCCGAAATCGAGGGCTTCACCAAAGCCATTGATATTGCCGTGCAGGCTCTGGAAGATGATTTCAGCGGCGGCGCGGAGCAGATTGCCACTGAGCTGGGTAAGATTGAACTGGTTTTCCGCAAAACGCTGGGCGAGGATCAGAATCAGAACCTCATCAACATCGGTTCGGCCATCAACCAGCTCGGCGCGGAAGGGGCCGCCACCGCCCCGTTTTTGGCCGAGGTAGCGTTACGGGTCGGCGCGTCGGCCGCCAACGCCCGGCTGGGCCTGAAAGACGTGCTGGCCTACGCCACCGTGCTGCAGGAAACCGGCTCGACGGCGGAAGTCAGCGGCACCGCCCTGAACCGCCTGTTTTCCACGCTCAGCACCCGCACCAAGGAAAGCTTCAAGATTGCCCGCCTGGCGGATGCCAACCTGACGCTGAAGCAGTTCAAGAACCTGGTCAACAACGATTTTCAGGGAGCCATCAGCCTGTTTCTACGAGGCCTCAACACCGGCGGCACCTCGACTACGAAGTTCAACTCCCTCATGGCCACCCTCAAGCTACAGAGCGGCGAGGCCAAAAACGCTATTACCACGCTGGCCAAAAACACCGAGTTGTTGGCTCAAAAGCAGCAGACCGCCAACGAGCAGCTGCGCGAGGGCACCTCGCTGGCTGCCGAGGCGGCCATCAAAAACGACAACCTGGCCGGCAGCTGGGCCAAACTTAAAAAGGACGTCGGCGACTTCTTCACCAGCGGCACAGCCAACCAGGCCCTAAAGTGGTTGGTGGATTCGACCCGCGCCGCGCTGAATTTTAAGGACGGCTTCGGTGCCCTGTTCGACGGCCGGATTCTGGGCCTGGCTAAAAAGCAGGTCGATGACTATGGCAAGTCGTTGGCCGATTCGGCCCTGCAGCAGCGCAAGTTTGCCGATGGTACCGATTCCATGCTGGCCCGCTTCACCCGCCTGAGCAGCATTACCAACCCTACCATTCAGCAGCAGCAGCAGCTACGCGCTACCGTGCTGGCCTTGAAAGACCGGCTCGGGGAAACCGCCGTAGTGCTTAACCAGCAGACCGGCCAGTACGACCTGAACACGGCAGCGGTGCAGCGCAACACCGCCGCGGCCCGCAGCAAGTACCTCACCGACGCCACCAACCTGGCCAAACGCCTGGAGCAGCTGGATAAGGAAGCGGCTGGTGCTCAGTCGTTGGCTACCGCTATTCTGGAAGAAGCCAACGCGCGCGAGCAGCTGGTGAAAGCCAACACGAAGATTCCGAAAGGCGAAAACTTTGATGAGGTGCTGCGCTACAACGTGCGGCAACGGCAGCGCGACCCGCAGAAATATGATTCCTACCAGGGTCAGGGCGCTATCAAACCCGAAATCCTGAAAGCCTACACCGAGTACGTAGACCTGACCCAGAAAGCCCAGCAGGCGCAGATTCGCGCTACCCTGGCAGAGCAGGGCCGGGCCAAAGTGTTGGACCAGTTGAAGCGCATCGGGTTGGATGCGACATCTGCCTATGCCCTGCTGATCAAGGCCACCGACGACGGTACCGCCGCCACCGACGACAGCATCGACAAGGACAAGGAGAAGAAAAAAGCGGTTGCCGACGTTGCCAAAGCCGAATACGACCTGGCTAAGCAGCGGCTGGAAGAGCAGTTGAAGGACTTCCAGCGGCAGCAGGAAAACCCGGCCAACGGCGAAGCCGTGCGGCTGCGGGCGGCCCAGAAAGCGGCCGGGGTGCGGCGTGAGCTGGCCCGGCTGGAGCGGGATGAGCTGATTCGAGAAGCCGCCCAGACCTATCAGGACCAGGTGAACGGCCAGCGGGCGTTGGGCGTAGCCCGCGTGCGCCTGCAGGAATCCTTCAGTGCCCAGCTGCTCACCATCGACCGCGACCTGAGCAAAGAGGAACTGGCTATCCGCAACGCCCTGCTGGATAAGCTCGGGGAAATCGATCAGCTGCAGTTAGAACAGGAAATCGAAACGCTGGACCTGATTGCGCAGGATGAGGGTCGGTCCTACCAGGAACGGCAGAATGCAGCGCTGGCCGCCGCTGCCCGCCGGCTGGAAATCATCGAACTGGAAGGCCAGGCTCAGGTGCGCGCCGCCCAGGGTAACGCCCAGCAGTTGTTGAAAATCCAGCAGGAACTGGAGAAAAAGCGCGCGGAAGCGTTGCGCCAGCCGAAGCCATTCAATGCCGAATTTGCCAACGAGGACGCGCTGAAAGGCTATGAGCGGCAGCAGCTCGCGCTGGAACGCCGCCGGGCCGCCGGCCTGGTGGGCGAGCGGGGCTACCAGAAAGAGCTGATACGGCTCGAAAACGAGTATCTGGATACCAAGCTGGGCAACCTGCAAAAGGACAGCACCAAGCAGCGAGAAGCCGCGCAGCTGGAGTTGGAAATTGCCCGCCGCAAAAACCAGCAGAAGCTGGAGGATGAGCGCGAGCATCAGCGGCTGCGGGGCGAACTGATTCAGGAAGGCTTGCAGAACGTGCAGCAGCTGTCCGATTCGTTCTACGAAATAGGGGCCAACCGCCGGGCGCAGGAGCTGCAGGACGTGACCATGAAAAAGGATGCGGAGTTGCGGGTAGCTGGTGAAAATGAGGAACTGAAAGCTCAGATTGAGGAAAATTACCGCCGTCGGGAGTTGGCCATCCGGCAAAAGCAGGCCAAAGCTGACCGCAACCAGGCGTTGTTCAATATTGCGCTGAATACGGGCATGGCGGTTACGTCGGTGCTGAGCACCGGCGGCGGTACCCGCTACGCCGACTTCGGTATCTCCGCCGGGATTCTGACCGCGCTGGTTATCGGGCAGGGTCTGGCGCAGGCCGCCGCCGTACTGTCCCGGCCCCTGCCTCAGTACGCCAAAGGCCGCACCGGCGGCCCCGCCGAATGGGCGTTGGTAGGGGAAGCCGGCCCCGAACTGGTAAGCGGCCGTAGCGGCGGCGCGCAGTTGTTCAGCAAGCCCACCATTACCTATCTGCCACAGGGTGCCGACGTGCATACCGCCGCCCAGACCCGCGACATTTTGCGCGACAACCGCTTCGTAGAAAACCGCCTTATCACCCGCCGTTACCAGGATGAGCTGTACCAGCGTACCCAAGCCATTGAGCGGCCCGGCAAGCCCGCCCCCGACCCGGTAGCCCGGCTGGCAGAGGCCAACCGCCGCGACACCGACCGGCTGATTTCGGCCTGGCACGACCGGCCCGAACAGCGGCTCACCGAACGGGGGCTGGAAACCTTCACCCGCCGCGGCGAGCATACCACCCAGCACACGACCCGCCGCTACCGGCGTAACAGCTAACTGCATGCGTACCCTTTCCCTACCCGCCGGGCACACCATCGACCTGTTTCAAACCGTGCACGAGCTGCCCGCCCGCCGGCACCTGCACTTCAACGCCCTGCTGGTGCAGGCCGGCGGCATCGGCAACACCCCACAGGACATTAACGACCGATTCGGCCGGGTCGGGCAACTGCTGGCGGCCGGCAAAACGGCGGAAGCTATTACCGAGTTTGAGAACCTGCACTATGCCTTCCACTTCGCTCTTTCCCAGTTCTCCCCTACCCAGCAGTCCTTCGGGGTGCTGGTGGCGGCCGTGGATGGGCAGCCAGTAGCCGACTTTTCCCCCGACGCCCTGACGCGGCTGCTGGAGCAGCTCAGCGGGTGGGGCCTGAGCGCGGGTATGGTGGAGGCGGAAGTCTCGGACGTAAAAAAAAACTGTCAGCTGAACTGACCGCCCTGTTTCCGGAGCGGCAGCAGGAAGGTGAGCAGCTCGCGCTGGCCAGCCAGCAGAAACGCCGTTCGCTGGCCCTACTGGACTACCTGCTGACGCAGGATGAGGCTCATCTGCGCACCGTGCGGGAAGTGGACGCGTGGTTGCTGGAGCTGGCCCGCCCCGACCAGTTCAGCGAAGGCGACCCGGACAACATCATTACCCACCTGCACCGCAGCTTCGAAAACCTGTGCGCTATTCTGGCTGCCCATGGCACCCCGGATGCTGGCAGTCTGCCTCTGTTCCAGTTTCATGCCCGGTTGGGCTGGCTACAGAAGAAGATGGAGGCAAAGCATCAGGAGTAGGAAAAATATTTTTCTGGAATGTCGGCAAAGCGTCACGTCAATTACAGTCCTTGTCGGCATGAAGAAACCCCAAACACCCCAGACTCAGGACCAGTTGCGAGTCCTTATCGAAAACGACCTCAAAAATAGGCTGAAAGCCTTTTTAAGCTCTCACAACGTTGACCCAAATAAGGTCGATAAGATTGTTCAAGCGTTGGTCGATACAGCAAACCCAACCCGTATTTCTGGAAAGGCAATGCTTAAAGTAACTCCTAAAAAGCCTGTACAGCTTGATGGACTTACAATGAAAGACTTGCTACCTAGCACCTACTTCAATTCGTAAACCCAACAGCCCCGGTCCCAACAGATCGGGGCTTTTGCTTTCCTCAGCTTATTGTATGTATTTTACACATAATAATGACAGACCAGAACCAGACCCTTTTGCGCTTTACCCTACTGAGCGAGTTGCTGGGTCCGCAACGGCAGAATGTGGACCCCATCGGCTGGGAGGATATGGGCGTACAGCTCCACCGCGACGGCAAGTACCACGGCATGACTACGGAATACACCGTGGAGCTGGGCTTCGTGAAAGAAGGCCGCGCCTACCTGGCGCAGCTGCTGGAGGTGGCCGGCGTGGAAGCGCCCGTTACCCTCATGGTGGAGGTGTACGACCCCAACACGTTCTACTGGGAAACCTGCTATCAGGGCCCGCTGGATCTGAGTAACGCGACGCAGACCGCTACCGAGTTCCGATGCACGGCGGAGAAAACGGGCTTTACCATCAAGTTTTTGAACCGGCTGGATACCACCGTAGACCTGTTGGGCCGCGAGTCGGTAGGCGGCAATGCACTGCCCGCGTTTTCGCCTACCACGGTGGAACTGCACAGCAAGGCCATTAGCCAGCGCTACGAAGCGGTAACCCCGCACAACCCGCTGCCCGCGTTTCCGGACTACGTGACCGACGGCAACAGTCGGTTCAAGATTATGTACTTCGGGTTTGGCCCGGCTACGGTCGATGAGTTCGGCGTGCAGGAAGTCGGCGGGGGTACAGTCACGATGCCCGACACCAATCCCGAGGTTCCGGTCTATGTGACCAAGGAGAAGGGCCTGTTCAGCATCGACTTCAACATCCAGTGCTTGCTGCGGATTCAGCGGCAGAACGGCAAAGGCGACTTCGATAAGGCCGACGGGGAAATCTACTTCCGCATCAACGGCGAGCAGCCGGTCAAGCTATTCGACTTCCGCAGTTCGGGCATTGCCGGCGAGTTCCGCAAGCAACTGACGGCCGCGTACCGCATCACCCGCAACCTGAACATCGGCGACCGAATCTACCTGTACGGCCGCCTGCACGTCTACGACATCAACGGACCCGCCATCGGACCGTACCAGTTCACGGTGCTGCTGGAGATGCAAACCGGCTCCTACTTCCGCATGCAGGCCGATACCCAGACCGATCCGACGCCGGTGACCGGGCTGCTGGCGTACGAAGCGCTGGACCGCCTCGCGCAGGCCCTGACCGATCAGCCGGTGGCGCTGCGCAGTGCGTTCTACGGCCGTACCGATACCCGCCCGGCCTATCCTGCCGATGGCCCGGGCAGCCTGACGATGGTAACCGGCGGCTTCCAGGTGCGCGGGTTTCCACTTACGCTCAAATCGGTGTATGCCACCTGGAAAGACCTGTTCGATTCGCTCAACGCTGCCCACTGGCTGGGCTACGGCACCGAACGGCTCGCCAACGGCACCGAGGTGCTGCGGGTAGAGCAGGCCAGCTACTTCTACGCCAATGAAGTGGTGCTGACGCTGGCCGCCCCCGTGCAGGACTACCTGCCCGATACCGCCGGCACGCTCATCAGCAACCTGCTGCTCAAAGAGCTGCCCGACCGTACCTACATCACGGCCAAGGCCGGCTGGCAGAAGTGGCAAACCCAGAGCCTGAACGGCCTGGACGAGTTCAACGCTACCCGCGAGTGGGCCCTGCCCCTGGTGCAGCCCCAGGCCAGCTACGACGCCGTGGGCCAGTACATCACGGCCGGCTTCTACCTGGAAAGTACGCGCCGCCAGCGCTACGACGCCACGGCCACCACCGACGACCGGGCCGATAACGACAACTTCCTGATCTGCCTGCTGCGCGCCCCCGGCGGCGGCTTCCAGACCGAGCGCAACCAGCTGTTCAGTGACGTTACCGGGCTGTACTCGCCTGATACGGCCTACAACCTGCGCCTCTCCCCCGCCCGCCTGCTGCGGCGCCACGGGCCCGCGCTGGCCGCCGGGCTGCGCTTCCAGCAGGGCCGTCGGGTGCGCTTCAGCTTCGGCGAGGGCAACAACGCGCTGAGCACCCGCCTGCCGGGCGAGGCCGCGGTAGTGGAAGGGGCCGACGTGCTGGTAACGGAACTGGGCACGCCGCTGTGGCGCGCCCAGAGCTGGGAGTTTACCGCGCCCTGCACCTGGCAGCAGGCGGCGGCCGTGCTGGCCAACCCGCGGGGCCGGGTGCGCTTCCAGGACCAGCGCGGGCAATGGCAGGAAGGCTGGATTCTGGATTTCAAACACACGCTCAGCCGCGCAGAGGCCAGCTTCACGCTGCTGCGCTGCCATACCCTTTCCGCGTAATGGCCTACAAACGCTTTAAGACCGTCTACACGTTTGACCGGTATTACGAGGATTCAACCGATCCGCGTGTCCGGGGTGAAATCTACCTGGTGGAAACCTGGGATTTCGACACGGTGACGCGTGGCGTGCTGTACCGGGACAGCTCCCGTAACCCACCGTTCGACCGGTTCACCGGCGAAGGGGGCACCGACCCGATTCCGCAGGACGAGGAGACGCTGGGCGAGGTGCACACCGAGTGCATCGGCACCACGCGCCGGGCTTACCTGCACGTCGGCGGCGGCATCATCACCCCGCAAGACACGCCCAACTCCACCGAGTGCGGCTTCGGCGAGCTGAAATGGGAACGGGTAACGCCCTACGCCCCCGCCCCGGGCCAGACCACCGGCCGGGTGCAGGTTGATACCATCGGCGGCATTGCGCCCCGCTACGTGCAGGCCGTGGGCGTGGGCTACGTCGGGCCTATTGTGGAGCTGGACCAGGACGGCTGGGCGGAACTGACCGGGCTGGCCCCGGGCAGCTACCTGCTGACGGCCTACGACAGCGGCGTTCCGGCCCAGTACATCAACCAGAACATCACCATTGCCGCCGCTGTTGTCGGCGGCTGCACCGACCGGGCCGCCACGAACTTCAACCCGCTGGCCCGGCTCGACGACGGCAGCTGCACGTACGCCCCGCCGGTGCGCACCCCCGTTTTCCGCGTGCCCCGCCTGAACCCGCTGCGGTTTGTGCTGGAACAGGACACCGATAACTGCAGCGTATTCGAAGGCCTGGACAACGTGTTGTTCTGCCAGCAGCACCGGCCCGGCCAGCAGCTGCGCCCCCTCTACCGGCAGCCGGTGCAGTTCTGCGACCAGCTGACCCTGCAGGTGCACACCGACTTTACTAGTGTGCAGGCGGAAATCGTACGGCAGCTGGACGGGCAGGTAGTGCGCACCCAGGCGGCCACCCTCCGGCAGCGCCTTACCGGCCTATCTGATCCGCTGCCGGTATCGGTGCGGGAGTTCACCGGCGGGCTGACAGCGCTGGTAGCCGAGGCCGGCGCGCTCCCCCCGTCCCTGCGCCGGGCCGCCCGCCTCACGCTCAGCGGGGCCACTACCGGTACCTACCGGGTGCGGGAGGTGGCCTGGCTGGATGGCGAGCAGGTGCTCGTGCTGACGCGGCCGTGGGCGGCGGCGGCCGGCGACATCCAGGCGCGCTGGCAGCTGGACATCGTGAACTTCAACGTCTGGGAGGTAGCGCTGAACCTCGGCGGGCTGCCGGCCGGCGACTACCAGGTGCGACTGCGCGGTACCGACGTGACGGAAGCCGACGTCGTGGCCGTGTCCGAGCCGCTGCACCTGGCCAGCGAGCACGCCAACACCATTGTGGTGGAGTACCGCAACCGCGACAACGCCTTCGGCATGGTGTGGACCACCGGCATTACCCCACGCCTACGGGTGGCCGGCACCTTCTTCCGCCGCAAACCGGCGGGCGAGGCTACCCTGCACCGCTCCAGCAGCGGCATGCCAACGCTGCTTTCCTCGTCGGTCCGGCGGCAGGTGGTGCTGGAGACGGCCGGGCTGCCCGACTGGCTGCACGAGCAGCTGGCGGTGGTGTTCCGCCTCGACAGCGTGCGGGTGCAGGGCCGGGCCGTGCTGGCCCCCGACGCCTACGAGGCCACCGAGCTGCGCACCTATCCCCTCTCGGCCGGCGCAGTGACGCTGGAACTGCTCGAGGGATTCGGCACTGGCAATGGCACAGACAATGGCGGGCTACCAGCCACAGATGACAACCTATTGGAGCTGCGTCAAGGTGGCTTCCTAAAACTTCACTAAGATGGCCAATAAGTATCTGGACACGCTCGACCCATGGCCGCTGGCAACCCCGTTGCCGGGCGGCACCCTGTTTATGGTGAGCGTTGGCGGCAAAGAGTACCGCATTGAGCAGTCGCAGCTGCCGCTGCCGGCTACTGCCGGTTCGCAGGCGGCCCCGCTGCAGGTAGCTGCCTCACGTACCGACCTGCTGGCCGCCGCCGCCGCTAGTAAGCTCACCCCCGGCACGCAGTACCAGGTAACCGGCCGGGGCGTGGGCAAGCTGCCGGTAGTGGTAGCCGCGGTAAGCCGCACCCAGCTGGCCGCCATCGGCACCCGTCTGGAGTCGAACGGCTCGGTAACAGGCGTTGGCTACGATCTGGCCAGCGACACCGATACCGTGCTGGGCGGTAGTGGCGAGGCGTTGACGGCGGCCCTGCTGGCTACTATTACACAGCAGGGCAGCGGCATCACGCTGGCAGTGGTGAATGATAAACTGGTGATTTCGGCCACGTCTCAGCCAGCACCTGAAGCACCACGCAACCCGCAGACCGATGATGTGAGCAACAGCTTCTCGCACGCGTTAGTGACGGGCTTTCCGTCGGCATCCGATTACGAACTGGAGAAGTCGGCGGAGGCCGCCGGCTACTCCCTGCGCACCGATGCCTACGTGCAGAACGGGCGGGTGTATTTCCCAGGCATCACCGGGCCGCACGCCGTGGGCACCGTCCGCAGCCGCGTGGTGGCCAGCGGCAGCCGTCCCGCCGGGGCCAGCGTGAGTAACGTGGTAGCCTTCACCGGACCGGTTGCGGAAGCTGGCACTATCACATTTCAGGATGTGCAGGGCTCCGATTCCATCTCAACTTTCACTGTAACGGCTTCTTAGCGCTATGGGCAACACCCTTACCATGTCCGCGTCGCGGGCGAATACAACGAAGGCTATCGAGTTCTTGAATCCTGCCACGGGTACCTGGCAAGCAGGTATTCAGCAGTCGGATGGTTCGTTTCGCGTCGTATTCACCGGCATTCCTGCCGGCAACTACAGCAACTTGAAAGCGCGGTTAGCAGGTAGCGCACCGGCTATCGAGGCTACTTGGCCCGGGCCAGTAACAGTTGCAAACGCAGGCACTACGCCTACTGCTCCTGGCCCCGTAACGCAGCTTGATACCACGGCCGGTAACGCACAGGTAACCGTTACGGTGGAACCACCAGCAGACGGCGGCGCGGCTATTCAGAGCTACCGGTATGAGTACCGGCAGGGTACGTCCGGCAACTGGCTGGTAGCCGGCACCACGGCCAACCAGAGCTACCCCGTTACGGGCCTGACCAATGGCACCAGCTACCAGTTCCGGGCCTTCGCTACGAACTCAGCGGGCACCAGCGCGGCGGGGGCGGTGGTAACGGCTACGCCAGCGGCCCCAAGCAATCCCGGCACACCCATTGCCTTCGACTACACGACCAGCAGCGCCGCGTTTTCCAGCAATATTCACGACTTCGCCCGCACGGGCTACCGGGGACGTTCGGCATTCGCGGAAGTGTCCCACACCACCGATGCCACCAGCGTAGAAGTCACGATGCGCAACCTATCCTACACGGGGGATTATGTATCGGTATGCGTCTACATCGACGCTATCAGCGCCACCCCTTACGCTATCCTGGATGGAATAGCCGGGCAGGAATATACTGTGGCTACCGCCTCGCTGCCAGCGGGCACGAAAAAGGTAATCATCCGGCAGGGGGCTACTGCTCAACTCAACAGCGTGCCCGTGCAGGGCTTCGACATTACGAAAGTGGAGTACAAGGGCGGCAGCTCCGCCACCCTCTTCACGCCCGCCCGCAAGGCCCTGCGGGTAGTGCACATGGGGGATTCTATCAGCGTGGGGGCAGGCACTCCCATCACTGGCCGGGACGGTTACAACCCGCTGCTGCGGCTGGATATGCCGACCTGGGAACACGCCAGCATGGGCTCGGCTGGTTCGCTGGCAAACGTAATCGGGAACACCGAACTACAACAGGCCAAGGATTATCTGGCCGGAGCGACACGCAAAGTCGTGTGGTGGGAGCTGGGCACGAACAACACGGGGCAATCAGCGGAATCCTACGCCTCCGAAGTCGGGGCTAAGTTCGACTTCCTGCACGGGCTAGACTCAACCATTGAAATCTTCGGACAGGTGCCGTTCTACCGGCAGAACAACACGGCCACCGACAGCATCCGCGAGGGGATGCGGCAGATTGCCGCCGCCCGGCCGTGGGTGAAGCTGGTAGAAACGGGCGACTGGATCGGGGAAGCTGACCTGGCGGATACGGTACACCCCAACCCCGGCGGGCACATCAAAATAAAGAACCGCATCAAGGACATTCTGCTCAACGGGCTGCCAGCTACCGGAGACGGTTACACCCGCTCTACGATGGTGGCCGCCGAGTCGGGGCCAAGTATGTCCTACCAGAACGAGTCGTTCGTTACGTCGCTGCGCAATGAGCAGTGGGACTACGTAAAACCCGCCGGTACTACCGCCCCCGGTACGCTGGCCGGGATGGGCTTCACGGTAGACAACACGAAAAATTCCCTCGCATCCGTCATTGGCTTCAATACCTCCACCGCCGTGGCGGGCGGGTTTGACATGACCTGGGGACTGTTCATTTCTGAATCGCCCAGTGACGCCACCAAGTTCAGGCTGCGGATAGTGCAGGGCAATCTGGTCAGCACAGTAGACACAGACACTGACGTACCAACGGGCACCAGCTACGAACTGCGGGTCGATACCGACACAGTTCCTGACACGACCAACATTGACCTCTATCGAAAGCTGCCGGGCGGGTCGTTCACGCTGCTTCAGGCCGCTATCTACCAGTATAGCGGGGCGCTGTATCCCATCGTGAAGGTTGCCGGCTATGCGGTAGCGGGCCTGTACAAACCGACCGTCCTGACCACGGCATAGCATAGTTTTATGAACAGAAAGCCCCAGCCTGTATTTAGGCTGGGGCTTTATTGTTTACCAAGCGCGGGCATCTTCCTCGTTAGAAATTTGCCATGCTGGCTGATTCAGCCACGCATTTACTGCGAGAAACAGCTTATTGAGTACCTTCTTCATATAGTTCATCAAATGATTTGCGGGGTAGTAGCCCTAGTACAATTCTAAGTGAATATACAACTCCGACTGGCCATACCATAAGCATCAGCAAAGCGGTAATGACAAGAGGCAGTTTTCGTAGCTCACAACGCACACCCTGCACTACAATGGCCTGCTGAATTGTCGCGCCGGCCAGCATATCAACCACCAAGTAAAACGCTGTAATCATTAATCCAGCGCGTAGGTATAAAAGAAGAAGCATGCGGGCAATATACCTCGCATGCATTTAATGCGGAACATCGGTTCCGTGATAAGGGTGCTATCTTTGGGGTTCAATACAATAATCAATGCAACTTCCCAAGATACTGCACTTGCCCGCAGCTACCAGCAATCGAGTATTCGGATTAGATGTACTACGCGCGGTTGCTATCATGACCGTGCTGGTAGGACACACATTTGAATTGATTCCATCTGCAGTGCTCCCCTTTATAGAGCCCCTGATCACGGATGGCGTGAGTATGTTTTTCGTTCTAAGCGGGTTTCTTATAGGGGGTATTCTGATCAAAACATTAGAAACCCGTCCAGCTTCGGGTTTGGTGTTGCTTGATTTTTGGATAAAGAGATGGTTTAGAACAGTACCACCTTATCTATTGGCGCTAGTGTTACTACTAGTCGTGTATAAGTTGACTGTTCCAGGCTTCATTATCAGAGATAAGGCCTACTACTTTGTGTTTTTTCAAAATTTCAACTGGCCCCACCCTGCGTTTTTTCCCGAGAGTTGGTCTCTGGCTATAGAGGAATGGTTCTATTTAATCAGCGCATCCTCTATTTTCTTGTTGGCAACGCGTGTCTCACCTAAAAAAGCTGTATTAGCAGTAGCCGTAATTATTCTGGTAGGCTGCACGTTTTACCGGTATATCAAATTTCAGCATGCTGTACCAGTAACGCTTGATGATTGGGACTATAGTCTGCGTAAGCAAGTTTTAACCCGGCTAGATACGTTAATGTATGGCGTACTTGCGGCATATATTTCTCACTACTTTCCGACTTTATGGCGCAAGAAATCGCTACTACTGCTTATTATCGGAATAGGCATGTTGCTGGCAAGCGTTAGTATTTTTAAGGTATTGCCACCATCGTCCCTGTATATCAGCGTGTTTTACTTTACACAAGTTGGCCTTGGTTCAGCACTGTTACTACCATTTCTAAGCCAGTGGCAAACTGCGAGAGGCCCTATAGCAGCATCAATTACACACATCAGTCTAATCTCTTATTCGCTTTACCTTTTGCACTTCTCTTTATTGCTTAATGCTTTTCTTATTCCTTCCATGCCAAAGCTGCCAGGGTCAGCCTTGTCACAGCAGCTTATTGCACTAGTCATATTCTGGGTTGGCTCACTTACATTGGCAACTTTGTCTTACAAGTATTTTGAAGTACCAACCACGCACCTACGGCGTTTTGTTAAGTTGAATATCCCATCAAGAAAGGGAGACGCAAATCATAAGGTGACCAGATAAGTTGCCAATTATCCCCCTGCTTCCAAAGCCCCGCCCCACCCGGCGGGGCTTTTTCGTGCCCGGATTCCCCGGCTGTGCAACATAACCCGCCGCTTGGCAAAACCTACACAGTAATTTATTCACCCACGAAAAGCTAGGTTACACCCAGCCATTTTGTTTTCCTCAACTTATTGTATGTATTTTACATACAATACTATCAGCATATTTCCGCCGCTGCCTTCCATGTCCACCGCTGAACAACCTAAACCGTCGCTTCCGCCCTGGTGGGTGGCCCTAGTGGCGCTCATCGTGTCGCTGGGAACCACCCTAGCCACTTACTCTCGACAGGATGGGGCCCGCGAGCAAGAGCTGGTAAGCATGCAAAAGCAGCTGGACGCCAATACGAAGGCCACCGCCGATCTAAAGGCTGCCTACGAAGCCGATAAGGCCCGCCGGGCTGCCGAGGCAGAAGCCAAGGTGGCCGACTTTGAGCGGGAGCGGGCGCAGAAAATGGCCCGACTGGAAGCCATTGCCGAGCGCCTGCAGGAACTGCCTCCAACCAAACGCTAACCGCACCATGCAACGCCTCACTGCTTTCTTCTTCGCCGCCCTGCTGCTGGCGCCGTCCTGCTCGTCCGAGCGCCGGCTCCAGCGCCAGCTGCGCCGCTACGCCGACGACCTCCAATCCGCTACCCCGGTCCGCCCCGATACAACCGGCCGCTACGGGCCCGGCACCGAGTTAGACGTACTGGATGGATTGCTCCGCAAATATCCGGGCAAGGTGAATGAGCGCACCGTTATCCGCACTGAAACCATTACGGTACCGTCGCGGGCGTCGGAAACCACGCTACCGGTACGGCCCGACGTGGCGCGCAACGTGCGCGAGCGGGACAGCCTGCTTGCCGAACTCACCCGGCTGACCGCTACCGAGCGGGCCGATTCGGAGGTGAAGGCAGAGGTGGCCCGGCTCAAATCGTCGCTGCTTCAGGCCCTGAACCGCCGCGGCTGCCTGCCCGACACGGTGGTGCACTTTCCCGAAAAAGGCCAGACGCTGAAGGTGCGCCGCATCAGTCAGAACCAATACAAGTTCGACCTGATTGCTGATGGTCAGCAGGTAACCTACCCCGTGGAGGTGCGCGAAGTGGTGCACCAGCGCATCGTGCACACTGAAAAGCCATTCTGGAAACACTGGCAGAGCTGGCTGCTGCTGGTGCTGCTGGTGGGTGCTACCGTCTTTATCGTGCGGCTGCTGGTGCGGCCCCATAAGTTCTATTTCACCTCCTTACCCCCTACCTCCAATGCCTGAGAACGTCCCCGCTTTTCAGTACCGCGCCGCCAAGTGGCTGCGCCGCCGTGCCGGCTGGCTGCTAGCCATTGCCTTGCTGCTGCTCTGGCCTGTTGGCCAGCGGCTACTGGTAGACTTCCAACAGCTCTATACCGGCGACGTAGTTGCTGCCCGAGCTGTGTCGCCCTGGCTGCCGCTGGGCAACCCGCTCAGTAAGATTATGCTGACGCTGGCCGTAGCCGCGCTGGGCTACGGCTTTATGTGGCTGGGCATGCGCCTGTTTCAGCCCGCGCTGCACCGCTGGGCCAAAGCCGAGTTCAAAACTTCTTTCTACGCACTCCCCTCCGCATGGCAACTCGCGCTGTTTACCGCCTTCTGGCTGGGCTCGCTCTTCTTTTTTGCCCTTATCTGGGTTGGAGCCAGTCTGGTAGCTTAGAAAAGAGCCGGGCCGCCTGCGTGCTGGCCTGGTCGTCGTCGAAGCTCACTGTACGCGAAGCCACCGGCCGCAACGACGGCCCCGAAATTGAAGGCTGGCAACGCCTGACCGGCAACAGCCGGGGGGATGCGTGGTGCGGTTCCTACCAGGCCGGCGGGCAGAAAGCCTGCGGCCTGAAGTTCCCGGCCGGGGCCGGCGGCTCCTACAACTGGTTCAAGGACGCCCGCCGCACCTACTATCTGAAAGGCGTGCGGGGCTCCATCGACAGCATCCGGCCCGGGCACCAGGTCGGCTTTTACTACGCCAACCTGAAGCGCATCGGCCACATTGCCCGCACCGTCAGCCCGTCCCGGGTGCCCCGCCGCGGCAACGTGCGGGGCTGGTACACCAACGAAGGCAACACCGGCACCGGCGGCGGCCGGGACGGGGCCGGGGTACACCTGCTGCTCAGAGCATCCTGGGAGTTTCACGCCGCCGCCAACTGGCTTTACTAACTCATTTTTTCTGTCATGAAATTCTACTTCGCCGCTATGTTGGTCGGGCTGCTGCTGTGCCTGGCTTTCCTCCTTTTCGACGCGCCCGGCTCTAAAATGGGTTGGGGTGTGGGCCTGTTCGGGGCGCTGCTGGTTGGCCCGGCTATTTATAACAAGGTGCGCTACGGCAGCATCTGGCGCGAGTCGCTGAACGACAAAGCCCGCAAATGAGCTGGCTGCTGCTCACCCACCCGCTGGCCTGGCTGCTGACGTGGCTGCACCCGCGCATCTGGGTACGGCTCGATGTGCGCCGGTTCGTGAAGGCCGGGGCCGTCGATACGTTGCTCCGAACCTTCCACCGCCAACGGGCCACCGTGCGGGGTATCGTGATGGTGCTGATTGCGGTGCTGGCCAGCCTGCCCGCCTGGGGCTACTGGCTGCCATTCGGCCTAAGTATGGCCGGGCTACTGATGTTGCAGGCCGCCTACTGGGTGTATGACTTCAACCCGCGGCTAAACGTGGCCCGGGTCCTGCCCTACGTCGGCAAGTACCACGTCAGCTGGAATCCCAACGCTGCCTATTTCCCCGACCGGTACGTGTGGCGCCGCGCCTGGGAGCAGGTTCGGGCCCCGGATGTAACGACGCCGCCAGGCTATGAGGATCAGCAGGTAGTAGCCGTAGCCGGCCCGATGCTCCAGCGGTTGTTAAGGAACCTGCTGGTAAACGGCTGCGTGGCGTATCTGCTCGCCCTTGCAGGTATCGGCATGTGGGTTTGGCTAAGCGGAAGTATGAATCCTTTCCGGTGATACCTGGGGGTTCAGCAGAAAGGATCAGCAGGCAGGATCCTACCCCCATTCACTTTTGAATCAAGTAGATACCCCCAGCCCGTGCCTTCATTTTTTTGCAGCGGCAATTGGACTGCCGCAACAGCCAAAAGGGCCGATCGTGCCAGAGCATATCCGCCGTTTATAATAAACTATAGGTAACTTACGTTATACAGGCAGACGGAAGGCAGAAGAAGGGAAGGGTAAGTGTGGATATCGTCCATGGTAGCGACTCGCTGACGAAGGTTTTCCGTCTATTTCTCTGGCGAAACGTGTGGAAGTATGACTCCGAAAATCTCAGTAATCATCCCGAATTATAATCACGGGCAGTACCTGTCACAACGCATTCAAAGCGTCCTTGGGCAGACGGAGCAAAACCTGGAGATCATCGTACTCGATGACTGTTCTACGGATAACAGCCGGGAGGTAATTGCTCGGTTTGCTCAGCAGGATGCCCGCATACGGGTCATACTCAATGAGCAGAACAGTGGAAACACCTTTGCTCAGTGGAACAAGGGGTTGGCCCAGGCAACCGGGGAATATGTGTGGATTGCTGAAAGCGACGATTTTGCAGACCCCCGCTTGCTGGAAACGTTGAGTGCCGCACTGGAACAAAACCCCTCTGTTGGCTTGGCTTATTGCGATTCATGGCATGTGGATGAATCAGGACGTCGCGTAGTCGTTCATACCAACACCGGCACCGAATTTCAGGTTGAGAATTGGCGGCATAGCTTTACGGCCGCAGGCCACGCATTCATTGAGGAGCATCTGTGCAACGGCAACGTTATTCCCAACGCCAGCGCGGTTCTACTGCGGCGCAATATCACAGAGGAGGTGGGGCCAGCAGAAACCAACTTCAAGCTGGCAGGGGATTGGGTGTACTGGATTCGGGTACTGGCACGCTGCGATGTAGCCTTCATTGCCAAGCCCCTGAATTTCTTCCGGCGGCACGCCTCCAACGTGCGAAGTAGAACAAAACCGGTTACTGTTCTGCTGGAAGGAGCCAGGATGATCAAGCAGCTACGCCGGCACGTTTCCCTAGGCCCTCGCTTCGAAGAGCATCGAGCCCAGCAGATAGTGCGAGACTGCTTTCACGCAGTGCTGTATGATAACATGAGGATTGCAAAGGTGCGAAAAGTCCTTGCCGTACTACGTGAAGCGCTGCCAAATTACCGATCCGTGTGCTTGAAAGAGATGATGCACATCCTGCTTGCGAACCGTCTCAGCGGGCTGCGCCAGATTTTGGGGGATGGAATACTGTATAAGGTATTACGGGGGAAGCCAAAGCCCGCTTTGTCGTAGTCGCCAGCCCGTGGTATCGGGCACTGCCTACCTTATCCTTTTGCCTGGAAAGGTCCGCCATCCTCCACGTCTATTCTGCCCGGCAGTTCAGCATCGTAGAACTCCCCCAGCACCTTCTGCCAGGCCTGCAGCAGCAGCGGGGCAATGCGCCGGGCCTTGTCCTTGGCGTAGATGCCGGTGGTAGTGCCCTGAACGTGGCCCAGCACGTAGGCGGCCAGCGACTCGTCGCCGCCGGATACCTCCAGCAGCAGGGAGCCGGCCGTGTGCCGCGCCGTGTGGGTGCCGATGATTTCCCAGGCCGGCCGGTAGTTGTCGGTCACCTTGCCCCCGCTGATTTTCGCATCGTTGAACAGGCGGGTGATGCCGGCGGCCTGGGCCACCTGCTTCACCAGCACGTTGCGCTGCCGGTTGCTCATGGCCGGCAGGTGCCAGTTCCACCGCTCCCCGATCCACATAGCCAGCGGCGGTAAGGGGAGCAACACCTCAGCTGTTACCTTCTGCTGGTGGTGGCGCAGGGCCGGTACCCGCTGGCCATCTTCAAGCGTCAGCTCGGTTACCTGCTCCGGCCGCAGCACGGCCAGATCGGAGTAGCGGCGGCCGGTGAGCATCTGCAGCACCCACCGGTCGCGCTCCTGTAGCAGGCGCTCATCCTTCCCCAGGTCGGCCGCCAGCAGCGCATGCAACTCGTCGCGGGTCAGGTCCAGCTGCACCGCGTTTACCTCCTTGTATTTGAGCCATGGCAGCTTCGGGTTCACCCCGATGCGGCCGGCCAGGGTACGCAGCCATTTGAACGAGTTGGCAATGGAGCCGTCGGCGGCTTCCTCGCGTACCAGGTGCTGCTGCCAGGCCCGGACCATCTTTTCCGTCAGCAGCTCCCCTACCGGCAGCTTCGGCTTCCACTCGTACAGCTGCCCACTCAGGTACTTGGCCTGTTTCAGGTAGGAAGCGGACAGGATACCTTCATTCTCCGCTGCCCACTGGGCGTGATGCTCCAGCACCGTCTGCTGCAGCGGGTCAACGGTGGCAGCCCCTTCTTCTTCCACCAGCAGCAGCCGCCACATCGCATCGCTGGTAACCTGCTGCTTGCCCAGCGGGCCGGCCAGGGTGCGGAAGGCCGTCGTGATTTCGGTTTCGCAGCGCAGCAGTTCCGCGTTGATGGCCGCCGCCTGCGGATGCTCGTCGGTTACGCGCCGGGTTTTGGGCTCCCACAGCTGCAGGGTCTTTCGGCCCGCCTTCTGCTCCGGCAGGATCAGCACGCCCGGCGAGAGGCAGAGCTCGTCGCCGTGGAAGCGAGCAATCAGCCGGACGTGGCAGAACCCTTCCTTGTTGGGCCGCCGCAGATAGGCCCGGATGGTGATTTTATTCTGGAAGCTAACGTGAACTGGCATAAGGAGACGGGGAAGGTACTACGCCTTTTTTGGTCATACTTTTGGTCATACTTTTTACCTATCCACTTCCAATTGCTTCATAATTCATAGCCCCATATACGCAAAAAACCGCCATTTCCAATGGAAATGGCGGTTCCACACATCGAAAGCGCACTCCCCTCAGACTACGCCCGATGATGTTTGCGCGCTATGCAGGGACCATAGCGCAATACTTAAGCTAATGGAATGGTATTCTACCTTTCATTGCCAGCGCCAACTCTATTAATGGCCCAACACCTGCACCTGCGGAATAGCCCGCAGTTCCAGCCGGATACCCCGCTCCGGGGCAGCCAGCCGAAAATTCTCAATTGCCTCCAGCACGTCGTAATCAATAAACGATGAGTCGGAGCCGTCAATCAGTACTTGCGTGTCGTCGGGCAGCTCATCCAGCACTTTCACAATGCTGGCCTTATTCAGGAAGGTAACCTGCTCCGACAGCTTGAGGTGAATAGGGCCGGGCTGCATGGCGGCCGGCTTGCTCAAGTAATACGCCGACTCGTAGTTGGCCTTCAGGATATAGAAAACGCCCACGGCCAGCCCTACCGAAACCCCCTTCAGCAAATCAGTGAACAGAATAGCTACGATGGTGACGATGAACGGCAGAAACTGCTGCCAGCCCAGCTGCCACTGCGTGCGGTACAACGCGGGCTTAGTGAGTTTGTAGCCCACCACCAGCAGCACGGCCGCCAGTGCGGAGTATGGCACCTGGTTCAGCACCGACTCCAGAAACAACAAGCTCACCAGCAGCAGAATTCCGTGGAAAAAGGCCGCCATGCGCGTTTGCCCGCCGGCGTTGATATTGGCCGAGCTGCGCACGATAACGGCCGTGAGCGGCAGCCCGCCCAGCAAACCGCTGATGATGTTGCCCGTGCCCTGCGCCACCAGCTCCCGGTTGGTAGGCGTTACCCGCTTGTGTAGGTCCAGCTTATCCACGGCTTTCACGCTCAGCAACGACTCCAGCGAGGCCACAACAGCAAAGGTGAAGGCCACTGCAAAAAAACCAGGTTTCTGCAGGGCCGACCAGTCGGGCCGGGTGAATGAGGCAACGAAGTCCTGCCAGGAGGAGATGTTAGGTAGATTAACCAAATGCTGTGGGCGAATTTTCAGCACGGGGGCTGCTACGTCCAGCAGATTGTTCAGGCCGATGGATACGAGTACCACAACCAGTGCCCCTGGCACCAGGCGCAGAAAACGCACGCGCCGGGTTATCTGCTGGTCCCAAAGCAGCAGAATGCTCAGGGATACCAGCCCTACCAGGGCGGAGCCGGCCCCAATGCCCTGCATAGCCCGCTCAATGGCCGAAAATGTAGTTTGCCCGTCAAACTGCAGGAAGGTCATATCCTCAAAGTAGTTGGCATCAGCCCCTACCAGGTGCGGAATCTGTTTGAGGATAAGCGTGAGACCAATGGCGGCCAGCATACCCCGGATAACCGACGTGGGAAAATACATACCCACAATGCCGGCCTTCAGCAGCCCCATCACCACCTGAATAACGCCGGCCACTACCACGGCCGCCAGCACAGCCTGAAATGACTGCAAGGACTGCAGCGAAGCCAGCACAATGCTGGTGAGGCCAGCCGCCGGGCCGCTTACGCTGAGGGCCGAGTTGCTCATCCAGGATACCACCAGTCCCCCCACGATACCGGCAATGATGCCCGCCAGCAGGGGCGCCCCAGAGGCTAGCGAAATGCCCAGACACAGCGGCAATGCCACCAGAAATACGACCAGTCCGGCCGGCAGGTCACTGCTGAGGTGTTTCCAGGGGGAGGATGGGATACCGGACGGCGTACGGACCGGGGGTGTTGCAGTGGGCTGGGCAACGTGGGGCATAGAAACGAGGGGAAGCAGGTGCGGACAATGAAGCTGCAGGATTACTCCCCCAGGATTCAGCACAAGTCTAGGCTGCCCTCGTTAAGACCTAATTAAAAGCAAATTAAAATACTGTTAAAAAGCCACTTACCCCTTTTTAATGATCTAAAAAACTATAGATCAACGCCCCGAAAAAGTGCTGTCCGACGTTACATGGCTGGCAAATCCAGGGTTACAGCGGTGCCCTGGCCCAGTTGGCTTTCCACCCGGATTTCGCCCTCGTGCAGCTCCATTATCTTCGCCGTAAGCGGCAGTCCGATACCGTGGCCGGGTACGGTACGCACGGCCTCCGCCCGAAAAAAGGGAACAAACACCTGCTGCCGGTCAGCCTCCGTCATACCCATACCCCGGTCGCGCACAGTGAGCTGCACCCGGCGGCGCGATGTTGCCAGCGTCGCCAGCACAGCCTCGGTAGAGCCAGCGGAGAACTTGCAGGCGTTTTCCAGGATGTTCAGAAACGCCGACAATAGCAGCGCCTCATTGCCCAGCACGGCATACGGCACCGCCTGCCGGGCCGTCGGCGACTCGGCAAAGTCCAGGTCGATGCGGCAGGTGGGGTGACGGCGGTGTACTTCCTCGTGTGCCTGCAGCAGCAACTCATCGAGGCGCACCAGAGTGCGGGGCACCTGCGAGGGGTCGTCGGAGGCGCGGGCAATCTGCAGCAGGCCGTTGGTGAGGTCCTTGAGCAGACGGGCCGCATCGAGGGTGCTTTGCAGCACCCGGCGGTATTCCTGCTGGGTGCGCTCCTGCTGAATCAGGGCCACCTCCAGCTGCCCGATGATGGCCGCCAGTGGGGTACGCAACTCGTGGGAGGCGTCGCGCACGAAAGTGCGCTGCCCGGCAAAAGCCGTTTCGAGGCGGTTAAGCAGGCTATTGAAGCGTTGGGCCAGCAAGGATACCTCGTCCTGCCCATCGGCCTGCGAGAGGCGGCGGTGCAGGTCGGAAGCCGTGATGCTGTCAACTTCCTGAATGATGCGCTGCATGGGCTTGAGGGCCTGCCCGGCAAAAAACCACCCCCCGATTCCGACAATTACAAAGGAGATAAGCAGCCCGAACGTGAGTACCGTGAGCAGGTTGTGCAGCTTTTCCTGGCTGTCGGTATCCACGGAGGACGCCACCACTACGAAGTCGCCGCGCACGGCGTCTCGGTAGCGCAGGCCCACGGTCTGCCGGTACTTGTCTTCCAGCTGTACCTCCCGGGCATTGGCGCGCACGGTGCGCAGCAGCTCCACCGGCACGGCCTCCTGGCCTGTCAGCCCTTCCTTGAACACGACCTGATTTCGGGCATCAAATACCCGGACTTCCTCGTTGGGCAGGGTGCGGTAGAACTGCCGTAAGTACTGCCGGTAAGAAGCCCGGCTGGCCTCGTCGCTGCGGCGGGTGCCATCCAGGTACACGTGGGCCACAATGCGGGCCCGGGCAAACAGGCTCTCACTGAAGGCCTCCCGCCCCGATTGGTAGGTGAAGAAATAAATCACCACCGAAAACAGCAGCAGCGTGACGAACAGGATAGCCACGAACTGCAGCGTCAGGCGGGTACGGATGGACATCTGAGGGGGAATTATGAGTGTTGAGTTATGAGAGCTGAATTATCCTGTTGCTTCTGAGCAGGGACTTCAAACGTGCGGGTTCTGAACCATTGCCTCACCCATCCATCCAGCTCATAACGCGTCATTCAGAATTCAACTCTCACTTACTCCTCCTTCATTACGTAGCCCATGCCTACCAGCGTGTGAATGAGCTTGGGAGTGAAGTCCTTATCAAGCTTCTTACGCAGGAAGTTGATGTACACGTCGATGACGTTGGAGCCGGTATCGAAGGACGTTTCCCAAACGTGCTCCAGAATATCCACCCGCGATACTACCCGGTTCTGGTTGCGCAGCAGGTACTCCAGCAAGGCAAACTCGCGGGCCGTGAGCTGGATGGTATGCCCGGCCCGCTGTACCACCTTGCGGCCGGGGTCGAGGGTCAGGTCGGCCAGGCGCAGAATGGATTCGGCGGAGGGCGAGTCGTGGCGGCGGCGGGTAAGGGCCCGGATGCGGGCCAGCAGCTCCTGAAAGGCAAAGGGCTTCACCAGATAGTCATCGGCCCCGGCATCCAGCCCCCGGATTTTATCATCGGTTTCGCCCAGCGCCGTGAGCATGAGAATGGGCACGCTCGTGTCTTGGGTGCGCACTTGCCGGCACACTTCCAGCCCGCTTAGCCCAGGTAGCAGCGTATCCAGAATGATGAGGTCGTAGGGATTGGACTGCGCCAGCCGCAGGCCCAGTACACCGTCGGCAGCGAGGTCCACCGTGTGGTGCTGCTCGGTGAGGCCCTGGTGCAGGAAGGCGGCCACCTTCGGTTCGTCTTCAACCAGCAGGATTTTCATAGGTGCAGGAGGTTGGTTGTTGGCAAGGTAGTACGACTAGTGCGAGAATTCAGAGAAACACCGCCGCAAAGCCATTTACAGCCTGCTAGAAGCTGTCTATAGCTAATACAAAAAAATAATAGAATAATTTAAAATTTACTTGACTTTACACTTTCAATCCAATACGTTTATGGAAATATTCAATACCAGCACTTTGCGCTGTCGGTAATTATCAGGTAGTACGTTGCTTCTATGGTCTGTTTTCTCCTCTCTCCTACCACATGCCCTACGTTACCTGCTTCCGTTTATGTGTGCTGTTGCTGCTGCCCTTGGTGCTGGGGCTGGGAGGGTGTGTAGCGCAGAAGAATCTGCCGTACCTGCAGGGTAGCAGCTATACCACCCGAACGCCCGTGAAGGTGGAGAATATCCGGCAGCAATACCGCATTCAGCCCGGTGATGTACTCAGTATCCGGGTACAAAGTGTGCAGCCCCAACTCAATGACATGTTTAATACAGTGGATGCCCGGGCCGTATTCAATGGCGACCCGGGCAACCTCTACCTCACCGGCTACTCCGTGGACGAGGCGGGCAACATTGCCCTGCCCACGGTGGGCGTGGTGAAAGTAGAAGGCCTGACGGTGGAAGAAACCCAGGCTGCCGTGAAGCAGAAGGTGAGTGCCTTTGTGCGCGATGCGAATGTGCTGGTGAAGCTACTTTCCTTCAAGATTACCGTGCTGGGCGAGGTGCGTAGCCCCGGCCGCTACTTCGTGTATAATGCCCAGTGCACGGTGTTGGAAGGCCTGGGACTGGCCGGCGACTTAACTGAGTTTGGGAACCGGCAGAACATCAAGCTCATCCGCCAGACGGCCAAGGGCTCGGAGGTGGTGCTGCTGGACCTCACCGACTCCAACCTGCTCACTTCGCCCTACTTCTATCTGCTGCCCAACGATGCGCTGTACGTGGAGCCCATGCAGGCCCGCAACACCCGGGGCAACGTGAACAACCTGGCCCTGGTGTTTTCGGGGGTTTCGGCGCTGGTACTCATTCTCAATTATCTGAAAGTGCTCTAGTCGCCCCAACATGCCTTATCCCGCCTTCCCTTCACCCTCTACCTGCCTTCCGGAATGCAACAACGCCCACACTCCCCCGCCGATGAGCTTGACCTGCACGAGTTATTTTTCCGGTTGCGCAACCGCTGGCCACTGTTTCTGGTGTCGTTGGCCCTGGCGGGGCTGGCGGCATTTCTCTACCTGCGGATAAAGCAACCCGTGTATGCCTTTCGCTCCACCATGCTGCTCGGCGACCAGGGCACAGGCTCCAAGCAGGCCCAGGAGCTGCTCAAGATTCTGGAGGTAAAGGAGAAAGGCACTAAGATGGAGGATGAAATCGGGCTGCTGACCTCGGCCGAGATGCTGCACCAAGCGCTGGCCCGCCTGCCGTTCGAAACCTCTTATTACGTAGCCCCCACCACCTGGCTGAATACCACCCGGGACATTCAGTTGCAGGAGCGGCCGGCCGGGGCCGTACCCTTCCGACTGCGGCCGGTGCCCGATGCGCCCCAGCTGACGGGCGTGCGGATTTACGTTGAGCCCCTGGGCGACGGCCGCTTCCGGGTGCAGGCCGATGCCGACAAGGGCCGCCTCTACAGCCTGCCCACCGGCGAGCTGGTACGCGAGGTGCTCAACCCCCACCTGAATGAAACCGTGCGCTCCGGTGATACCCTGCGTACGCCCCTCCTCACGGCGGTACTGGAAGCCGAGCCGGGGTATCCGCCCCAGAACCTTACAGAGCGCTACTTTGTGCAATTGCGCGACCTAGGCACCCTCACGGGCGACTACCAGCAGCGGCTGACAGTGCGCCCCATCGACCGGGAGTCGCGCATTATCGAGCTGACCACCAAAGGCACCGTGCCCCAGAAGGAAACCCAGTTTCTGGATACGCTGATGCGGGTGTACGTGGAAAATGACCTGCGCACCAAAAACCTCACGGGCCAGAAAACCGTGGCCTTCCTCGACAAGGAAATCGGGCACCTAGCCGACTCCTTGCGGCGCTCCACGGCAGCCCTCAGTTCCTTCCGGGCCGCCCGGGGCGTGGTAGATGTGGGGGCTCAGTCAGCCACTGGTATTCAGCAGCAGAATGAGCTGGAAATGCTACGGGCCAAAGTGGCCACCAACCGCAAGTACTACCAGAACATGCTCAGCTACCTCAACTCCCACCAGGAGGCGGGGCAGCTGGCGGCCCCCAGCAGTATTGGCATTGAAGACCCGGTGGTGAACAACCTGATTCTGCAGCTCACTGACCTGAACGGGCAGCGGGCCGCACTGGGCGTGAATGCCTCGGTGGAAAACCCAATGGTGACTATTCTGGACGAGCGGATTCGGGTGGCCAAGGAAAGCCTGCGCCAGACACTGGCCAACATGACCCACGCCGCCGATATTGCCCTGCGCGACCTGGATAGCCAACTGGGCCGGGTGCGTGGCACGATGAGTCAGCTTCCCGAAAACGAGCGGCAGTTGGCTACCCTGAAAAGCAAGACCGATTTCAACGACAAAAACTACCAGTTCCTGATTGAGAAGCGGGCTGAAGCCGCCATTGCCCTGGCTACCAATGCCACCGACAAAAAAGTAGTGGACGTAGCCGCCATGAACGGCGACGGGCCGGTAGTGCCCAAACCGGGTGTGGTACTACTCATTGCGCTGGTAGCCGGCCTGGTGCTACCGCTGGGCATTTCGGTGGTGATTGATAAGGCCAACCGCCGCATCCAGAGCAAGGAAGACCTTTCACGCATTACCAACATTCCGCTGCTGGGCGTGGTGGCCCACGGTAGCAGGCAGGATAAGGAGGTAATGCTCTCCAGTCCTAAAGGCCCCATTGCGGAGTCGTTCCGCTCTATCCGGGTGAACCTGCAGTACCTCTCGGCGGGCCTGGATAAGAAGCTGATTGGGGTAACGTCCTCGGTACCGGGGGAGGGCAAGACGTTCTGCGCCGTGAACCTGGCCGCCGAAATGGCCCATAGTGGCCGGAAGGTGCTGTTGCTGGAGTGCGACCTGCGCCGCCCCACGGTGGCCGGCTACTTCAACCTGCAAACCGACTGCGCCGAGCATGGACTCAGCAGCTACCTGATGGGGCTGAGCACCTTTGAGGAATGCCGCCACCCAGCCCCGCAGGTGCCCAACCTGGATGTGCTCTGCTGCGGCCCTATTCCGCAGAACCCCACCGAGCTGCTGGAAGGCACCCGCATGGAAGAACTGATGGCCCGCCTGCGCCAGGAGTACGACTACGTGATTGTGGACACTCCGCCCACGGGCTACGTGGCCGAATTTTTTATGCTGCTGCGCCACCTGGATGCCAACGTGTATGTGGTACGTCAGAATTACACTGACAAAGGCCTGATCAGCCAGATCAATGAGCTGCACGAGGAACAGAAAGTAAAGCAGATCTATATGATCATCAACGACATGCACTTCACTAAAACCTACGAGTACCGCTATAAGGAAAAAGCCTATACCTACGGCTACTAGCGTACCGCCTGCCGGGCCACGGCCCTGCTCATCCCTGCTCCTGCCCCGCACTCCCGCCCGCTCTTCGTCCCTTGCACCTTTCACTCGGATGGCACCTATGGCATCTTCTACCGACAACCTGACTACCGCCGCCGTGCACGGCATTAAATGGACTACCGGGGCCACCATCACCACTGCCCTGCTGCAGATTGGCTACACGGCCACTATGGCCCGGCTGCTGAGTCCGGCTGCGTTTGGCTTGGTGGCACTGGCGGGCGTCATTCTGCGGTTCGGCTCCTACTTTGCCCAGATGGGCATGGAGCAGGCCATTATTCAGAAGGCCACGCTCACCCGAGCCGATGTACGGGCCGCCTTCACCTCCTCGGTGGTATTAAGTCTGGTATTTGGCGGGCTACTGGTGGCAGCAGCTCCGCTGGCTGCCGGCGTTGTGCGCCAGCCCGAGGTGATACCCGTGGTGCGGGTACTGGCGGCCGGTTTGGTACTCACCGGGCTGAATGCTACGGCCCTGAGCTTGCTGCGCCGCCACATGCGTTTTCGCACCCTGGCCAGCATCGAGGTAATTTCCTACGTGCTCAGCTACGGCGGCCTGGGCATCGGGCTGGCGCTTCAGGGCTATGGGGTGTGGAGCTTAGTGGCCGCTACTCTGGGCCAGAACCTGCTGCTAACCATTCTGGGCTATCTGGCCGAGCGCCACGACATCCGGCCCCTAGTTGAGTGGGAAGCCTACCGGCCTCTGGTTGCCTACGGCAGCCGCATGTCCGTCATCAGCTTTCTGGAGTTTGTGACGGGCTCCCTGGATACGCTGCTGATTGGGCGGCTGCTCGGTGCTGCGGCCCTGGGCATCTATAGCCGCGGCTGGATGCTGATTGGCTTGCCCGTGTACCTGCTCACAACCAGCATATCGAAGGTGGTGTTTTCTTCTTTCAGCCAGGTGCAGACCGACCGAC
This sequence comes from Hymenobacter sp. 102, assembly GCF_049949205.1. Lineage (NCBI taxonomy): Bacteria > Pseudomonadati > Bacteroidota > Cytophagia > Cytophagales > Hymenobacteraceae > Hymenobacter > Hymenobacter sp. 102. Next base: position 4,421,909 of record NZ_CP188172.1, on the reverse strand, counting down.
CTCGCCTGCGCACCGTGTACCTGTGCAGCATCACGCTGATTGCCGCCCTGGTAATTCCTATTTGCGCGGGGGCCGCCGTGGCAGCGCCGGAAATTGTGCGCGTAATGTTAGGGACGGGCTGGACGGCAGCCATTCCTGTGCTGCGGGTAATATGCGCCGCTTTTGCCCTCAGCATGGTCACGATGTTTGCCGGGGTTGTGTGCGATGCTACCGCCACGCTCACGCCCAAGCTCTGGCTGAATCTGCTGTACGTGGTACTCCTTACGGGCCTGTTCATGGGTCTTAGCCGCTTTGGGCTGCTGGGCGTCGCCGCAGCCGTAGTAGCCGGGGAGATTATCCGGACCGGCCTCTACCTCTGGCTGATGCGGCGGGTACTACAGGTAACGACGGCGGCGGTGCTGGGCAGCTACGTACCGGGGCTGCTGGCCGGGGGGCTGGTGGCGGCCGGCATCGCCGCGGTGCGGTGGCTGGTACCAGCCAGCCCGGCACCGGCCTCCCTACTGCTGCTGGAAATAGCAACGGGCTGCTTCCTGCTACTGGCTTTCGCCGTGGGTCTGCCTCCCGCGCGGCTGCGACAGGTAATGCGCCACCTGCTGCACCGCCTGCTGGAAGACAGCTCCCCCGCCGGGTGGTCCCGGCAGTTGCTGCGGAGTTTTGCGGCTCGGTTGGCGTACCTGGACGGGGAGCGGCCCGGCCCGGCCCGGCCAACTGCTCCACCCCGTCCTCACCCGGCCCTGCTCCCCGACCCCGAAACTGAACTGGTGTAATGATGCGCGTTCTATACGACCACCAGGCGTTTACGCTCCAGGATTTCGGGGGCGTATCCCGCTACCACCACGAGTTGCTCCGCCACGCCAGTTGGCAATCGGAGCTGGCGGTGGCGTTGAGCAATAACCTCTACCTGCGCGACCAGCAGTACCCCCGCTACCGCACGTTTCTGCCCAACTCTTCGTTGCCGGCGCGCTGGCGGGTTATCCAGTTCTTCAACGACCGGGCCTCCCGGCGGGCGTTGCGCCGGGCGGCTTACGACGTATTTCACCCCACCCTCACCGACGACGACTACTTTCTTGACCTGCTGCCCCCGGGCCGGCCCTTGGTTATTACCATTCATGATATGATTCCGGCGCTGTTCCCGGCTCATTATCCTGACCGGGACGATCAGACACTGGCACGCATCGCCCAGCGCGCCGACCGTATCATTGCCGTTTCGGAACATACCCGCGCCGATGTGCTGCGGCTATTGCCCGTAGCCTCCGAGAAGGTAGCGGTGGTGTATCATGGCTACGCGGAGCCAGCGGCTGCCTCTGGACCATCGGCTCTACCTCTGCCGGAGCGGTACGTGCTGTTTACCGGCAGCCGGGCATTGTACAAAAATTTCGGCTGTCTGGTTAAGGCGCTGGCCATGCTGCCGGCCACCGTTGCGCAGGGAATGCACCTAGTATGCGCCGGAGGCGGCTCATTTACAGCCGAGGAGCAGGCCCTGCTTCGGCAAGCAGGCTGGGCCGAACGCGCCCACCAGTTCGGCCCCGTTTCCGATGTGCAGCTTACGCACCTGTACCGGCACGCACGGGCGTTCATCTTCCCCTCCTGCTACGAGGGATTTGGGCTGCCCATTCTGGAGGCTTTTAGCCAGCAGTGCCCGGTGGTGCTCAGCCAGGCATCCTGTTTTCCGGAAATTGCCCGGGAGGCAGCCCTGTATTTTCCGCCCGACCAACCCGCAGTGCTGGCTGAGCAACTGGCCCGCCTGCTGACCGATGCCCGGTTACGCCGGGAACTGGTGCACCTGGGCCAGCTGCGGCTACTCGATTTTACCTGGCACAACACGGCCCGCCGTACCCGGGCCGTGTACGAAGCTGCCTGCGCCCACCAGGGCAACCTGACGGTGCGCCCGGCTCCCACAACTACCGTTTCGGCTTTGGAGCTATGAAAGTCAACCTCCGCTTCCGCCACGTACTGCCTGCCCTGCTGGTGCTGCTCACTGATAGGGCTTTCACCGAGTTTGTGGTAGCCGAACCTGACGACCCGGCTCTGGGCCTCTACAACTACGCCATTACGGGCTTTTCCCTGCTGCTACTGGCCCTGTATTTTCGCTACCTGAGCCCGGTGATGCGGCGCTGGCTGCTGGTGGTTGGGGGCAGTATTGGGGCTCTGGCCCTAGAATCGTACAACACCTGGGGTACGCCCTTCATGTACCTGCACGTATTTGCCAAGCTGCTGGCTCTGCTGCCCATTTTTGCCTTGTATGCCTATTACCGCCGGCATCCCTTGCCCATGGGCCTGCTGATGGGTTTGCTGGTGGCGGGGCTGGCCGGCAGCCTGGCCATCTTTCACCCTGACGCCCTCAGCCTCAGTGCTTTTTTGGATACCGAACGAGGCTTCGACGTGACGTCTGCTTTCCTGCTGATGCTGCCGGCGCTGTATTATCTCACGCAGTATCTAACCCAGGGAGGCTTGCTGCGGCTCGGGGTATTTTTTGTATTGCTGGCCCTGATTGTGTTCCTGCAGCATCGTACTGTGTGGCTGACTACGGGCTTGGCCCTGGCCCTCATAGCCCTGCTGGGCCTGACCACCCGCCTGGCCGGTGCCCGGCTGACGATGCCCCGCCTGCTGCCGATGCTGGTGCTGCCTCTGCTGGCAGTGGGCCTGGGGGGCACGGCCCTGGTACTGGACGACCCGCAGGTGCTGCGCAAGCTTGAAAGCAATGTGGAGGACATTACCCACGCCGATAAGCAAGGCACCGGCAACTGGCGTCTTAAGCAGTGGGAAGCCTACCAGTCTTTTGTAGAGGAGCATCCCATAGCTGGAATGCGGCTAGAGGGTTTTGAATTGCCCATGCAGTTCTATGGCGACGGGGACCATCCCGTGTGGGCCGACCGCACTGGTCACCACTTCCACAGCTTCTACCTCGACCGGCTATTTTACTTTGGTATTCTCGGAGTGCTGCTGGTAGTTGCCGTGCCCTTCTGGCAACTGCTCAAGCGGGCGTTGCAGCCGGTACCCTTGTCGCCGGAAGCCGCCACACTGCTCTGTTTTAGCAGTTGCGCCCTGCTTTACGGCGTTTCCTACGACTGGCCGCCTTACCTCTACGGCCTCATCGGGCTCACCCTGGCCGTGGTGGCCCCGGTGCCGGTACCGGCCGCTATTCGTCCCCCCGTATCCTCGCCCGCCCCGAAGCTTCCCCCGGCGGTGGGTAGTCCGGGTCTGCCACTGCCAGCTTAGTTCCTGCCTTCACCTGCGCTGATGCTTTCGCTATGCAACCTGCACCTGCCCACACACCTTTACGCACGGCCGTACTGCTGCTGATCTTCAACCGCCCCGAATCTACGCGCCGGGTGTTTGAGGCTGTACGCCAAGTTCGCCCTCCCCGCCTCTATATTGCCGCCGACGGCCCCCGCGCCACCCACCCCGACGACCCCGCCCGCTGCCAGGCGGCCCGGGCCGTGGTGGCCGCCATCGACTGGCCCTGCCAGGTATTCACGCTGTTTCGCACCACCAACCTGAACTGCGGCGTTGGGCCCGCCTCCGCCATCGACTGGTTTTTCCGGCAGGAAGAGGAAGGCATTATTCTGGAAGACGACTGCGTGCCGGCCCCCAGCTTTTTCCGGTTCTGCGAGGAGCTGCTGCTCCGCTACCGCCACGATACCCGCGTCATGCACATTGGGGGCAATAATTTCAGCCGGGAGGCCCGCCGCCCGCACCGGGCCGGACCTGAGTCGTACTATTTCTCTACTCAGGTGAACAGCTGGGGCTGGGCCAGCTGGCGCCGGGCCTGGCACCTGTATGATTTCCAGCTCAGCCGGTTTCAGGAGCTGCGCGAGCAGGGCAAGTTGCAGGGGCTGTACGGCACGCCGCTGGAAAACCGGTACCGGCTCAGCAAGATAGAAAGCGTGCTCCGCCTTCCCCAGCCTCCCGATGTATGGGACTACCAGTGGCACTTTGCTATTGTTGCCAACTCAGGGTTGTGCATTGTGCCGGCTACTAATCTGGTGGGCAACATTGGGTTTGGGGAACAAGGCACCCATACGCTGAATCCCGACGACGAATTTGCCAACGTACCCACCACCGACCTCAGCTTTCCGCTGTGTCACCCCGGCACCGTATTGGCCGACCGCCGCCGCGACAACCGTCGGTTCCGGGAGTTTCTGTGGGGGCGCGTGATGGCGCGGCTTCGGCAGTTGGCCGTGCGGCGGCCCGTGGCGGCCAGTACCAGGCCGGCCTCCGTGTACCAGTCTCCCGCGCCCGTGTTTTCCTCAGCTACCCACGCCTGATAGCACAGGCACAACCGCCCTCGTCGGAAGACGCTTCCCACGTTACCGGCCCGGACCGGGACCTGGCCAACCGTCGTTCTTTCACTTTCTATCCGGTCCGGGGCTGCTCCGGCCTTCACCTGCTTCTCCATGAATGTTCTGCTCTCCGCTTATGCCTGCAACCCCCGGTTCGGGGGCGAAGATGGCTTTGGCTTCAACTGGACCTGGCAAACCGCCCGTCAGGGGCACCGTGTATGGTGCATCACCAACCCCAGCGGACGGGCGGGCATTGAGGAATTCATGGCCCGGCACGGGCAGGAGCTGAACCCCGGGCAGCTCCAGTTTCTCTTCGTGGATGTACCGGCCTGGGTGCAGTTTCTGCACCGGTGGCAGTTTGGCGTGTACCTGCACTACGGGGTGTGGCAGTATCGGGCGTGGCGGGCCGCCCGGCAGCTCAGCCAGTCCGTTGAGTTCGACTACGTGCACCATGCCACCTATGGCAGCCTGCAGATGGGCTCCTGGATGTGGCGCCTGGGCAAGCCCCTGGTGTTTGGGCCGGTGGGCGGTGGACAGCGGGCCCCGGCAGCGTTCCGGCGGTTTATTCCGGATTGGTTTAAATCGGAAACCATGCGCAACGTTATCGGCTGGCTGCTTGTCACCTTTGACCCCAACGTGCGCCAGACACTGCGGCACGCCTCGGTGGTACTGGCTACCAATTCTGAAACGGCTACTCTGGCCCGCCGGCTGGGGGCCCGGCGCGTGGAGCTGTTTCTGGATTCCGGCCTGCCCGAAGATTTTTTTCCGCCCGCTTACCCGCCCCGCCCCGCAACCCCGGAGCTACGGCTGCTGTGGCTGGGGCGGCTGTTTCCGCGCAAGGGCCTGTATCTGATACTGGAAGCGCTGTCACAGGTAGATCCGCGCATTCCGTTTCACCTCACCATCATCGGGGATGGCCCTTTGCGCGATTCGCTGCCGGCCCAGATTGCCCGCTACGGACTGCAAAACCGCGTAACGTGGCGCGGGGCCGTGCCCTGGCAGCAGGTTCGGGCTGCTTACCAAACCCACGATGCCTTCCTGTTCGGGAGCCTGCGCGACTCTTTTGCTTCCCAGTTTCTGGAGGCCATGGCTACCGGCCTGCCCATCATCACCCTCGACCACCAGGGCGCACACGACTTTATTCCGGCCACTGCCGCCTGCAAAGTGCCCGTTACCACCCCGGAGGCTACCGCCCAGGCCCTCGCCCGGGCTGTGGAGCACTATTACCGGCAGCCCGCCGAGCGCGTGGCGGCGGGTCAGGCGGGCTTCGCCTTTGCCGCCACCCACACCTGGGCACTGCGGGCCCGTCGTCTTCAGGCGTTGCTGCGCCGGATACTGCCCCAGCCGGCGGAGCCGGCCGTTGCTGCGCCGGCCACTACCCGGCAGTCCCCCGTGGCCCAGGCGTGGCCCTCCCTCCCAACCTATCCTCGCTGACTCCTCATGCTGTACATTGTTATTCCCGTTTTCAACCGCAAAGAGTTTACCCGCGCCTGCCTGCAGTCGTTGCGCCGCCAGACTTTCACCACGTTCCGGGTGGTGGTAGTGGATGATGGCTCCACCGACGGTACCGCCCAGATGCTGCGGGAGGATTTTGCGGAGGTGCTGGTGGAACAGGGCGACGGCAACCTGTTCTGGACGGCGGGTGTGAACCTAGGTATCCGGCGGGCGCTGCAGGATGGGGCCAGCCTCATCATGACGCTGAACAACGACGTGGTAGCCGCTCCGGATTTTGTGGCCGATATGCTGGCCAAATCAGCGCAACATCCCACGGCTGTACTTGGGGCACTGGAACTGGACATTGCCACCGGACAGCCCGTGTACGGGGGCGAAACCCTGGACTGGCGCACCAATACCCGCCACGATTTGCTAGCCGAGCTGCCCACGCACCGCCGCTATGGCCTGCACCCGGTTACCTACCTGCCCGGCCGGGGCCTGCTGATTCCGCGGGTGGTACTGGATACCATCGGGCTGTTCGATGAAAAGCGACTCCCTCACTACCTCGCCGATTTTGACTATACCAGCGTGGCCCGCCGCCACGGCTTTCCGGTGTACTGCAACTATGATGCTCACCTGAGCACCTACCCCGAGGAGAGCGGCCAGGAAATTACCCGCCGTCGCCGCAGCGTCCGGGGCTACTACCAGCACTTGTTCGGCATTCGGGGTGGCGGCAACCTGCGCAACTTTACCTGGTTCAGCCTGAAAAACTGCCCCCGACCCTACCTCCCCTATTTCCTGCTCAATGGCTACGCCCGCCGGCTGGTAGGGTATTTTCTGCACTAGCTGCCCGGGCTTCTTCGCTCTTTTATCCGGCTCCTTCCCATGCTCCCGACTGCCCTGCCCCGCACGCTGCTCCTGCTTGGCCTGTTGCTGGCCGGCGCAACGTGCGCCCTGCGGTCCGAGTCGGAGGCGGTGCTGGTAGTCCGGCATGGCGGCACCTACACCGGCCGTTACCACAGTACCAGTTCCCGCCAGGCCTGCATCCGGATTGCCACTACTGAACCCGTGGTATTGGAGAACTGCGAGCTGCGGGGGCCCGGCCTGCTGATAGACGCCCGGGAGGGGGGAGCCCACCTCACCATTCGCAACTGTCGGGGCATTGGAGAGCTGCCTACTACTGATAACCAGGCCTCGGGCCGGTTTCTGGAGCTGAACGAGGGGGTGCGGCTGCTGGCGGAGGACAATTATCTGGAACACACCAGTGGGCTGCTCGTGTACCGCTGGCAGGGCGACGGCTCGGCCACCCAGACCATCACCATACGCGGCAACCGGGCGCGCAACATCGACGGACGCTACCGCAATGGGGGCGGGGCCAAAGTCAGCTTTCTGCAGCTGAACGAAGTGCACGGCGTAGAGCGCATTGACATTGGCTGGAACGAGGTAATAAATGAGCCCGACCAGAGCATGGTGGAGGACAACATCAACCTGCACAACTCCTCGGGTACAGCCTCCAGTCCGCTGCTGGTGCACGATAATTTTATCCAGGGCGCCTATCCGGTACCGGCCACAAGCCCCAAGTTCACCGGCTCAGGCATCACCACCGACGGCGACGCCTCCTCGGGACTGACGACGACGGCCTACGTGGATGCCTACCGCAATACGGTGGTAAGCACCTGCAACGCGGCCATGAACATTGCCGCCGGGCATCACAACTATTTCCACAACAACCACCTGGTTACCAGCGGACTGCTACCCGATGGCCGCCGCCTGACCGCCACGTACGCCGGCACGGCCATCTTTAATGCCTACGAGAAGCCCGCGTCCGTTTTTTACGCCAACCGGATGCACCGCAACACTATCGGGTTTGTGAGCTGGGGTCGGCAGCACCCCTCCGCTAATCGCCACGACCTGAGTACCGACGCCTGCTCGCCCTGCACCGATACTCGGCATCTGCCCGGCCCTATCACGCTGCAAACGGAGCAACAAGCCCGGCTACGATGGCAGGCCCAGCGGCAAACCTGGCGGACATCCCGGCTGGAATAAGCCATTCAGTGGCAGTCGATTGCCACGTATCGGTATATAATTTTGGCATCCGCCGGAAATGACAAAAGGCCCGCTCGGCAGCAGCGGGCCTTTTTTTGGGGTTCTGCTTTCTACTCCATCTTTAAATACTACAAAGCAGGAACTTGCGCCGGAAGAGTCTATATGCAGCTTGTTTTATACATTTGCAATGAACCTCAGGCACCAATTTAGTATTATTTTAATAATACAATTGGTCAGGATTCTTCAGAACCACCTGTATTTCCCGGAATCCCGGATTTGCATAGGATGGAAATGAGAACCGAATGTTCCGGGCTCTTACGCAGGGCCCCGAGTGGCAGCAGACAGGATTGTGCTAGGTGATAAGATGGTTTGCCACATTACGTTAGGCCTTATTCGGGATACTCCATGCTCAGTATATGGAGTTGGGCAGCAACGCTTCCGTAGGCGCATCAGGTGCCGATTGACGCCGGTACGCAGTGCTCTTTGCCCCGTAGAAAGGTCTGAACCCCGCGCTTCTCAGCAATAGCACAAATTTTATCTGTTCCACTGGAACAAATTGGACGGGGAATGCATTTAGTCAATCATTCCTATATAGTTTTTCTTGTGTAAAGGCACACAGAATGCAAAAAGCCCTCAGAACCACACTTCACCTGATGACTCAAAGCACCCGCTCTGGCGCCCGCATGCTGCCCCTGTTGGCAGCCGCAGTTTCCTTGTTCAGCCTCAAGCCCGCCACTTCGCAGGCACAAGGCCAGTTTCCCACCAACATCACGTACTCCGCCCCCATCACCATCACCCAGGGTGGCACGTACACGGGTAACTTTCGCAGCACCGATTCCAATACGCCCTGCATCCGCATTCAGACCACCCAGCCCGTTACCATTACCGGCTGCGTGCTGGTGGGTGCCGGCGACCTGATTGACGCCAAAAATGGCGGCTCCACCCTCGTAATCACCAACAACAAGGGCTACGGCACGCAGCAAAGCGTGGACAACCGCCGCCACGGTCGTTTCGTGGAGGTGAACTCCGGCCGCTCGGTGCGCATCGAAAACAACTATTTTGAGCACACTTCGGGTATCGCCGCCTACCAGTGGAGCGGTGACGGCTCAGCTGCCCAGACGCTGACGGTGCGCTACAACCAAGCCAAAAACATTGACGGCCGCTACCGCAACGGCGGGGGCCAGTACGTGCAGTTTATGGGCCTGAACCAAGTGCGCAACGTGGGTAACATTGAAATTGCCTGGAATCAGGTAATCAATGAGCCCAACCAGAGCTTGGTGGAGGATAACATCAACTTCTACAACTCCGGGGGCGTGCAGCAGAGTGTAGCCCGCGTGCACGATAACTTTGTGAAGGGAGCCTACCCTTACCCGGCCAACGGCAGCACCTTTACCGGCACGGGGATGACAACTGACGGCGACGGGTCTTCGGCCTCTACTACGGCCGCCTTCATCGAAGCCTACAACAACCAGTTCATCAGCACCTGTAACGCGGCCATGAACATTGCCGCCGGCCACGACATCTACTACCACGATAACCGGATGATTACCAGCGCCCAGCTGGCTGACGGCTCGGCCCTGAACGCTACTTATGCGGCTACGGCTATGTTCAACGCCTACCAGCAGCCTGGCTCTGTTTTCTACGGTAACCGCATCCAGAACAATACCATCGGTTTCGTGAAGAACGGCTATAACGTGCCGTTTCCGAACCGCCACGACCTGAGTACCGGGGCCTGCTCTACCTGCTCAGGCACCACGCACCTGCCTAACCCCATCACGCTCCAGACGGAAGCTGATGAGATGACCCGGTGGCAGCAGAAACTGCAGCAGAACGGCATTACCATTGGCGCAGGCGGCACCAACACGGGCGGTACCACCACCTCGCCGGCTCCTGCCCCGGCCCCGGCTCCGACGCCGGCTCCCGCTCCCGCTCCCGTTGACCCCACCAATGCCACGTTTGTGCGCGCCATTAACGTAAACGGCGGGGCGGCCACCATCGACGGCCGCAGCTGGGAAGCCGGCAGCACAGCTTCCGGTTTCCAGGTAAACGGTACCACTTTCGCGAACCAGGGCGTTACCCTGAACCCGGCCACCGACGCCGCCCGCGCCAGCATGATTCGCTCCTCGGCGTACAGCAACTCCCTGACGGCTAACCTGGCAGTTACCAACGGCACCTACCTGGTATATGCCTACGTGTGGGAAGATAACAACGCGGAAACCTTTAGCTTGGCCCTGGAAGGCCAGACGGTGCAGAGCAACTACAACAGCGGCCCGGCTGGTACCTGGAAGCGCCTGGGCCCGTTCACGGCCAACGTGGCGGATGGCAGCCTGACCCTGACTTCCACTGGGGGCACGGTGAACCTCTCGGGTCTTGAGCTCTGGAAGCCGAGCACCGCTGCCCAGAACCAGGTCCCGACGGTGAGCCTGGCCGCGGCCAGCTCTTCTGTGCCGGTGAATACGGCCCTGGCCCTGACGGCCACCGCCGCTGACGCCGACGGCTCGGTTGCCAAAGTCGAGTTCTTCAGCGGCGCCACCAAGCTGGGCGAGGACACGTCGGCTCCCTTCCAGCTGAGCTGGACGCCCACGGCCGCCGGCAGCGTGTCGCTCACGGCCAAAGCCACCGACAACGCCGGAGCCAGCACCACCTCCGCCGCCGTAGCCGTTACCGTGAATCCGGCTGCTTCGCCCACGCCTTCGCCCACGTTTGGCGGGCCGGCTAACGCCACGTTCTACCGCGCCATCAACATTGGCGGCTCGGCCGTAACGCTGGATGGCCATAACTGGGAAGCCTCCGCAGGCGCGGCGAATGTGCAGCTCAGCGGCATGGTGTTCAGCAACTCCTCGACCACACTGCAGCCCAGCGCCGACGCGGCCCGCGCCGGTATGCTGACCACCGCCATTGGGGGTACCAACGTGGGGGCAACCGTGGGCAACGTACCGAGCGGTACGTACAGCGTGTACGCCTATATCTGGGAGGATAACAACCCGGAAACCACTAACATTGTACTGGAAGGCCAGACGGTGCAGAGCAACTACAACACTGGCTCGGCTGGTACCTGGAAGCGCCTGGGCCCGTTCACGGCCAACGTAACCGACGGTAACATTGTACTGGCCACTTCGGGCGGCCACCCCAACCTGTCGGGTATCGAAATCTGGAAGGCCAACACGGCCACCCAGAACCAGGCCCCGACGGTGAGCCTGGCCGCGGCCAGCTCTTCTGTGCCGGTGAATACGGCCCTGGCCCTGACGGCCACCGCCGCTGACGCCGACGGCTCGGTTGCCAAAGTCGAGTTCTTCAGCGGCGCCACCAAGCTGGGCGAGGACACGTCGGCTCCCTTCCAGCTGAGCTGGACGCCCACGGCCGCCGGCAGCGTGTCGCTCACGGCCAAAGCCACCGACAACGCCGGAGCCAGCACCACCTCCAGCCCCGTAGCCGTTACCGTGAACCCAGTGGCTGCAGCCACGTTCTACCGGGCCATTAACCTGAACGGCTCAGCTACCACCCTGGACGGCAACGCCTGGCAGGGCAGCACCGCCGCTAATTACACCACCAACGGTACGCCGTTTGCCAACCAGGGCGTCTCGCTGAATCCGGCTACCACCACGGCGTATTCGCAGATGATTCGGTCCTCGGTGTACGCCCGCAACCTGAGCTTCTCAATGACGAGCGTGCCCAACGGTACCTACGATGTGTACGCCTACGTGTGGGAGGACAACGCCGCCCAAACCGTAACGCTGGCCCTGAACGGCCAGACGGTGCTAAGCAACTTCAACACTGGCAACGCCGGCAACTGGAAGAAGATTGGCCCGTTCACGACCACCGTTTCCAACGGTACGCTCACGCTCACCAGCACCGGCGGCGACCTGAACCTCTCAGGCGTGGAAGTGTGGAAGAAGTCGGCGGGTACGGCCTTTCAGGTACTGAACCCATTCCAGCGCGAGGCCGCGTCGCTGGCCACCGTGCTGCTGCCCACCGCCGGTACGCCGGCGGGTCCGCAGGTAGTGCGGCCGGAGCTGGTGGGTACGCTGCCCGCTACGCAGCGGCAGCGCACTGCTCCCCGCCTCGGCTAAGGCTCTGGCCCACAGCTAACCGGAACTTTACGAAAACCCGGCTCCTATGCAGGAGTCGGGTTTTTTAGTGGCTGCTGTCTTTAATTTACCTTAAACAATAATTAACGTAAATATTTTGATAGAATTGGTTGGATATATGATTTTAAATACAATTATTTGTCGTAATAGTTCTACTGGGGCTAATCTGGCTGATTTGCTTCTTCACTCCTTACTACGCATCTATGAAGCGCGCACTCATTACAGGCATTACTGGTCAGGATGGCTCTTATCTGGCCGAGTTGCTGCTGAGCAAGGGCTACGAGGTTCACGGGATTAAGCGCCGCTCTTCCATGTTCAACACCGAGCGGATTGACCACCTCTACCAAGACCCCCACGAAGACCACGTGCGCTTCAAGCTGCACTACGGCGACCTGACGGACTCCACCAATCTGATCCGGATTGTGCAGGAAGTGCAGCCCGATGAGGTGTACAACCTGGGGGCCATGTCGCACGTGAAGGTGAGCTTCGATACGCCCGAGTACACGGCCGACGTGGACGGCATTGGTACGCTGCGGCTGCTGGAGGCGGTGCGCATTCTGGGCCTGACGCACAAAACGCGCATCTACCAGGCCAGCACCTCCGAGCTGTATGGCTTGGTGCAGGAAGTACCCCAGCGCGAAACCACGCCCTTCTACCCCCGCTCACCCTACGCCGTGGCCAAGCTCTACGGCTTCTGGATTACGGTGAACTACCGCGAGGCCTACGGCATGTACGCCTGCAACGGCATCCTGTTCAACCACGAAAGCCCCCAGCGCGGCGAAACCTTTGTGACGCGTAAAATTACCCGCGCCGCCGCCCGCATTGCCCTGGGCCTGCAGGAGAAGCTGTACCTGGGTAACCTGGACGCCAAGCGCGACTGGGGCCACGCCAAGGATTACGTGGAGGCTATGTGGCGCATGCTCCAGCAGCAGCACCCCCGCGACTACGTGGTGGCTACCGGCGTAACTACCACCGTGCGCGAATTCGTGCGCCTGGCCTTTGCGGAGCTGGGTATTGAAATTGGCTTCAGCGGTTCGGGCGCGGACGAGCGGGGCATTGTGGCGGCCTGCCACCACCCCGACTACCAGCTGCCTACCGGGCAGGAAGTGGTGGCCGTGGACCCGGCGTATTTCCGGCCCACCGAGGTGGAGCTGCTCATTGGCGACCCCACGCGGGCCAAAACCGAGCTGGGCTGGGAGCCGCAGTATGATTTGCCAGCTTTGGTGCAGGACATGGTGCAGGCCGATTTGCGCCTGTTCCGCCGCGACGCGGTGCTGCTGGAAGCCGGCCACCAGATCATGTACCACGATGAGTAGGCGGTGAAATGGTGGGGTGGTGAAATGGTGAGTTTGACGGGCTGTTTGCGCCACTTGCGCAGCTTGCCCTGATATGACCACCAGAACATCAACCTCACCATTTCACCACCTCCCCATTTCACTAAGCATTCTCTCCCCCTTATGGAACTCAACGCCAAAATTTACGTGGCCGGCCACCGGGGCATGGTGGGTGCGGCTTTGGTGCGCCGCCTGCAGCGGGCCGGTTACCACAACCTCGTAACGCGCACTTCCCAGGAGCTGGACCTGCGCGACCAGGCCGCCGTGGAGGATTTCTTCGCCCTGGAAAGCCCCGAATACGTGCTGCTGGCCGCCGCCAAAGTAGGCGGCATCCAGGCAAACAACCTGTACCGCGCCGACTTTCTGTACGACAACCTGATGATTCAGAATAACGTCATCAGCCAGAGCCAGCGCCACGGGGTGAAGAAGCTGCTGTTCCTGGGCTCGTCCTGCATCTACCCCAAACTGGCCCCGCAGCCCATCAAAGAAGAATATCTGCTTACCGGCCCTCTGGAGCCCACCAATGAGCCCTACGCCATTGCCAAAATTGCCGGCCTCAAGCTCTGCGAAGCCTACCGGCAGCAGCACGGCTGCAACTTTATTTCGGTAATGCCCACCAACCTCTACGGACCCGGCGACAACTACGACCTGCAGAACTCGCACGTGCTGCCGGCCCTGCTGCGCAAATTTTCGGAGGCGGCGGCCCTGGGCCTGCCCCGGGTGCAGGTGTGGGGCACGGGCACGCCCCGGCGGGAGTTTCTGCACGTAGACGACCTGGCCGATGCCTGCCTGCACCTGCTGCTGCACTACAATGGGGCCGAGCCCGTTAACATCGGAACCGGCCGGGACATCAGCATTCAGGAATTGGCCGACCTGGTGTCGGAGCTGACGAACTACGCCGGAGAAATCCTCTTCGATTTTGCCAAGCCCGATGGTACGCCCCGCAAGCTGCTGGATGTGAGCAAACTCTCGGCTCTGGGCTGGCAGCACACCATTGGGCTGCGCGAGGGCATTGAGGCTGTACTCCAGTCGGCCGACTGGAAACGGGCCGCCCGGCACCCGGAGCCCCAGCTGGCGTAGGTAGCCGGCCTACGCCCCCGCCTTTCCTTCTCACTCCCAACCCGTCCACCCATGCACGACCTTGTCATCCGGACCCAGCGCAGAGTAAGTCGTCTGTTTCGGGAGTGGGTACCCCACAACCTGCACCAGCGCCCCACCGGCGTGCACTACAGCAGCCGGGAGCTGGCCGCCCAGCCGGGCAGCGGCGTTGCTTACCAGGAAGTGGTGCCGGCCTACACCTCGGAGCTGCGCATTCCGCCGGAATTCTACGCCCTGGCTTCGGAGTATGCGGGGCTGCACGATAAGCCGCACCCCACGGAAGATATTCCGCCGGCTTTTGTGGTAACCCTCACCAACGGCCGCCTGTACGCCGATAATTTCGACAGCGTAGCCATCATCACGGCTGACAACCAACTGGTGGGCGACGCCTCATTTCAGTACAGCAGCCGGGAGTGGAACCTCACCCCGCCGGAGCACAACAACATCTTTCAGCAGCGGTATTTCGAGGAGCCCCGGGATATTGCGGGCACCGTGTGCAGCCTGCTGTCGGGCGGGGGCGCGGCCAGCGGCAACTACTACCACTGGCTGATTGACTCGCTGCCCCGGCTGCACCTAGTGCGGGAGGCCGGCCTGCTCGATGCAGTGGATTATTTTGTGGTATACGACGCCCGCAAGCAGTTTGTGCTGGATACGCTGGCGGCCCTGGGCATTGGGCCCGAGCGACTGCTGGACGTGCGCACCACGCCCCACCTGCGGGCCCGGCAGCTGCTGGCTACCTCGGCCGTGCGCGGCCGGCTTACCCACACACCCGCGTGGGCCTGCACCTTTCTGCGCGGCGCGCTGCTGCCCCCGCCCCCGGTGCAGCGCACCTTCAGCCCGTTAGTCTACATCAGCCGCCGGGATGCCCCGGGCCGGCACATCCTGAACGAGCCGGAGCTGGAAGCCATGCTGCAGGAATACGGCTTTGAAACCCACGTGCTCACGCCTTACTCCCAGGCCGAGAAGATTGCCCTGTTTGCCCAGGCCCGGGTGGTAGTGGCCTCCGTGGGGGCGGGCCTGGCCAACCTCGTCGTTTCGCCTCCCGGCGCGCAGCTTATTGAGCTGTTTCCGCCCAGCTTTGTAGTGGCCGACTACCTGGAGTTTACTTCCCGCCTGGGCATTGGCTACCAGTTTCTGGTGGGTACTTCCCCGCACGTGAGCACCGGCCGCCTCAACGCCCAGCGCGACGATTTGCACGTGGACCCGGCTGCGTTGCGCGCCCTGGTGGAAACGGCCCTGCACCGGCAGGCCGCCCTGACCTGATTTTTCCTCGAAGCCTGTTTGCCCGCCTGCTTATGCCTGCCGTTCTGCTTTCCGTGGTTACCTGGAATAGCGCTGCCACCATTGAAGCCTGCCTGGAATCGGCACTACACCAGACGTTTCCGGATTTTGTGCTGTGGGTAGTTGATAATGCTTCCCAGGATGATACCTGCGCCCGGGTGGCGGCGCTGGCCGCCCGGGACCCGCGCATCCGGCTCCACAAGTTGCCCGAAAACCGGGGGTTTTGCGGGGGCCACAACTTTTCCATCGACCGGACCGACCAGCCCATGGTGCTGCTGGTGAACCCCGACATCGAAATGGCGCCCGATTACCTGCAGCGGGCCCTGGCGGCCATGCAGCAGGATGAGCGCATCGGGACGGTGTGCGGCCTGCTGCTGCAAAGCACCGAGCCCGACCCGCGCATTGATAGTGCCGGAATGCTGGCCCTTCCCGATGGACGCTTCGGGCTGCGGCTGCACGGCCAGCGCCTCAGCGAGGTAGCTCCGCTGCGGCCTATGCTGGTTGACGGCGCCGATGGAGCTCTGCCCCTGTACCGCCGCGCCTTCATTGACGATTTGCGGGTGGAGGGCGAGTTCTTCGACTCCCGCTTTTTCGCCCACAAGGAAGACTGGGACATTGCCTGGCGCGGGCAGCTGTATGGCTGGCACACCCTGTTCGAGCCCGCCTGCCGGGCCCTGCACCCGCGCGTATTCCAACCGGCCAACCTCCGGCTACGCCGGCGCCTGAACGGGGCCATCAAGACGGACGCCGTAAAAAACCAGTGGCTGCTGCTTATCAAGAACACTCCCCGCACCCGCGCCCTGGCGTTACTGGCCCGGGCCATTCCGCGCCAGCTGGCCATTGTCGGCTACGCGCTGGTGGCGGAGCGCGGCTCGCTGCAGGCCCTGCGGTACCTGTGGCAGCACTGGCGGGAGGTATGGGCCGCCCGCCAGCTGGTGCAGCAGCGCGCCCGCCAGCCCTGGCAACCTTCCATCCCGATGAAGGATCCGGCTCCCCTGCTCAGTATCTGCGTCCCCACCTACCACCGGCCCGAGCTGCTGGCCCGCGCCCTGCGCTCCATCGGCCGGCTCCCGGCCGGGGTGGAAGTCATCATTTCCGACAACTCCACCGCCAATGCCCTCAGCGCCCAGGTAGCCGCCCAGGTACTGGCCGAGGAGCCTGCCCCCCGCTGGCATTATTACCGGAATGCCCCGGGCGGCAACGCGGCCACCAACTGGACTGCCTGCCTGGCCCGGGCCCGGGGTCGGTTTATTCTGATGCTGCACGATGATGACTACCTGCTGCCGGGCGGGCTGCACACGATGCTGCAAACGCTGCGGCGCGTTCAAAATCAGCATCATGCCGTGCTGTTTGGCGTGCGCGTAGTGGATGGCCGCCGCCAGGAGTTGCAGCGTCAGGTACCCCGGCACACCGCGTATTTGCCTCCTGCCCAGGCCGTAGAGGCCCTGCTGACCGACTCAGCCCTGGTGCGGATACCGGCGTTGGTAGTGAGCCGGGAGGCCTACCTGCGCACAGGCGGCCCCGACCCCACCCAGCGCGACACCGACGACACGGACCTGTGGCTGCGGGTATTTGCCTACGGGGGCCTGCTCCAGGTACCAGCCGTAACGGCCGCGTACTCCGTGCACGACGGGGCCCTGACCACCGGCATGTTTCAGGAACAGAACATTCAGCTGCTGCTGCGCATTTTCCAGAAGGCTCGTACTCATAATCTGCTGCCTGAGTCGCGCCTGCGGCAGGCCGAGTCCCACTTCTTCCATCAGTTTGTGCTGGCTGGCGCCTCCCGGGCCCTGCGCCAGCACGATGCCGCCGGGGCGCGCAAGGTGCTGCAATTGCTGCAGCTGCCCGCCCTGCGCCACCTGCCGGTTTCCCTGCGCTGGCTTCCCGTGCGCTGGGGCCTTCACCTGCTGACCTTGGTCAGATGGAGCCCTCCTACCCCACCCAGGCTTGTTTCCTGGCTTCGGCCCAGCCTGTAAGCCCGTGTACAAGCCCATGAGCAGGCGCTCTGCCTGGCAGTAGCACCGGCCTGTTGGCCACCCCGGAAGCAACCGTAGCCCGGCCATCCCTCCTCCCTGGCATTGCCAACAGGAAGGGGCGGCCGGGCTACCTATTACGGCACCCGTTGCCGGTTTCCGCTTCAGTACCACAGCAGGCACCATGCCCTCTGCTTGCCGGTGATTCCCGGGCAAGCGACGCTAGTTGTAGCGCCGGTACACAATTTTGAGCGGGCGGCCGGTCAGGTAGTTCTCCACTCCTTCATCCAGAGCCCGGCGGTAAATGGCCAGCACCTCAAACAGGCTGTCGATGGTCTGGTCGATGATGTCGTTGGTCATGGAATAGTTGGTCACGAAGGACGGGCACAGGATACCGCGGCGGGTGGTTTCCTGCAGAAACAGGGCCCGCATGGCCTGGGAAGGAATTCCATCCTGGTCGCGGGTGGCGTAGGTGAGGCAGCAGGGCTTGCCCAGCAGCTCCACGTAGGGCTGCAGCTCGTACTGCGCTACGGCCTGCCGGAAACCAACCGCCAGCCGCTCCCCCAGCGCGTGTAGCTTTTCCACCACCGGCTCCTCCTGATAAATCTGCATGACGGCGCGGGCGGCAGCCAGGGCGTGGGTTTCGGCCCCGTACGTGGTAGAGAGCAGAAATACCCGCTCGTGCGGGTGGTAGATGCCGCCCCGCTCCATCAGCTCGCGGCGCCCCGTGAGGGCCGCCAGGCTGAATCCGTTGGCAATGGCCTTGCCGAAGGTAGATAAGTCGGGCTGAATGCCGTGCTGGTACTGGGCTCCGCGGTTGTCCCACCGGAAACCGGTAATTACTTCGTCAAAAATCAGGATGACCCCTTCCCGGCGGCACAGCGCCTGTACACCGGCCAGGTAGCCGGGGGCCGGTTCCTGGTCTTTTTCTACTTCCATAATCACGCAGGCCACCTTACCCGCGTGGGTAGCCAGCAGGGCTTCCAGCCCTGGCAGGTCGTTGTAGCGGAATTTCAGGCTCAGGGCCTTGGTAGCCTCCGGAATGCCGCCCTGCACGGGCGTGGTGCCCATAAACCAGTCATCGACGGAGAAAAACGGATGATCCTGGCACACGGCCACCAGGTCGCGGCCGGTGTAGGCGCGGGCCAGCTTGATGGCGGCACTGGTCACATCGGAGCCGTTTTTGGCAAATTTCACCATTTCGCCGGCCTGGGTGCAGGCCAGAAACTCTTCGGCTACCTCCAACTCCAGCAGGGCCGGCCGCCCGAAGTTGGTGCCCAGCTCCATTTGCCGCTGGGCAGCCTCCACCACCGGGGCATAGGCGTGGCCCAGCGTAACGGAACGTAACCCGGCGTTAAACTCCACAAACTGGTTGCCATCCACGTCCCAGACGTGGGTACCCTTGCCCCGCACGATATAAGGGGCCATAAACTCGGGAAACTGGTCGTCGCCTTTGGCATACGTGTGGCCCCCACCCGGAATTACCTCGTTAAATCGGCGCTTCAGCAGATTGGAGCGGGTAAAATTGCGGGGCTGATGCGCAAATGAGGTGGCCGGGTCAAGAGGAGCAAGAGGAGCAACAGTGGAGTTGTACAGCATATCAGCGGGGCTCCGACTGGAGCGTTTGGGGTGCGCAGGTAACTGATTCGAGCGGTGTGCCGGCCTCATACTCCGCAATCAGCTCCGGCGGGAGCCGGCGGAGGTCGGCGAGGCGGTAGTAGTCGGCCAGGGTGGTGCCGGTACAGGCGGAGTCGTAGTTGGGAGCGCCACGGTGGGCCAGCAGGTCGTCCAGGTTCACGGTTCGGAAATCAATGCTGAACCGGGTTTTGCCGGTGTGGTTGGGCACGGTGGAGTGCATCTGGGCAGCCGAAAAGACTGTCATGCCGCCCACCGGGGAAATTACCCGCAGCTGCGGATCGAGGCGCAGCGCCTGCACCGGCTGGGGCCGCTGCCGCCGGTCGGGTATGCCGGGGTTCTGCGCCAGGCGGGCGCCTTCGGTGTACCACTCGTGGCAGTTGTAGCCCTCAGAGCCGTTGGGCACGGGTTGCGCCCAGTACTCGGGATGAAAGGCCATGGTATTGCCCGATTCGTGCTCGTAAATCGGGAACCACCAGTTCACCTGGCACAGGGGTCCGGAAAACCAGGTGTCGCGGTGCGCCTCGAACGAATAGGCAATACCCCGGCTCAGAAACTGGTTGCTGGTAGCCGTGCGCATGCGGGGCACATCGAAATAGGTTTTCTCCGGGTCGCACCCCATTTCCAGCAAAATGGCCTGTACCAACTCCTTGGAGCGTGCATGGTTGATGAACGCCGGCTTGAAGCTGTTGAGCAGGGCCTCGTACTCGGGGGCCGTGAGCTGATGCTGGGCCGTTACGGGGTCCAGCTCGCCGAAGGCTTCCTCAATCATCAGCCGGGCAAACTCAACCAGCGCCAGTGCCGCGGGCCCCGGAGAATATACGCAGACCTGACCTTCAAACAGCCGTTTCCGGCGCTCATCATCGGAAAGGGCAGGATTAATAAAGAGCGTGTTCATACAGCCGAAACTTGAAAGGAAGAAGCATATTCTGTCAGGGGAATGGCTGCAGCAGCCCCACACCCTCCAGCGCCACGGCCGCCCGGTGCAGCAGCGGCACGGGCAGCGCGGCCTGTTCGGCAATGGCCAGAAGGCTGTGCTGCCCGTCGGAGAGGTTAAGCAGCCACAGCAGAGCCAGCTGCCACTCAGCCCCCTCCCTTCCCCCACCCACGCCTTTGTACAAGCCCCGCCGGCCCAGCTGCGGCTCCCCGTAGGGCTGAAGGTTGCGGTAGGTACGGTTGGCTTCCAGCGCTTCGCACAGGCTCAGGGTTACTTGCAGGCTCTCCGCAAGCTGCCCTGGCTGCACAAACTGCAGGTTATCGGCGGAGGTGTGGTACTCCGGAAACTCCCCGAACGGGGTGCGCGAAAGGCACCCGACCGGCAGATTGAAGCCGGGGGAGCAGTATTGCCGCTCATCGTAGCCGTAAGGCAGCCAGGGCCGCACCGCGTGGGGCTGGCCGCTGTGCCGTAGCACCTGGGCCGCCGCCCGGTCAATTTCGGCGGTGCCCTGGCGGCTCTGTTTGTAGGTGAAGGGGCCCGGCCCGCCCAGCAGCGTGAGCACCAGCCCGTGCCGGATCAGGCCCACTGTATCCGGGTGCCGGCTGAGCCACACAATGGAGCCAATGGTGCCCGGCCCAACCACCAGCCGGTAGGTGTAGCGCCGGGGCCGGCGGGCCAGTTCCCGCAGCAGAAACGCCGCCACCACCAGCCCCGACAGGTTATCGTTGGCCAGGGAAGGGTGGCAGCAGTGGCAGGACAGCAGCACCTCATCGGGGCAGGCTCCGGGCAGCACCAGCTCCCCATAGGTCAGGGAGCCGCCTTCGTCCAGCGTGCTGTCGATGCAGACCTCGTAGTACTCATCCTGGAGTTGCAGGCGCTGCTGGTGGCTGAGGCAGAAGCCCCAATCAGGCTGGTAGTAGCTGGTGCGGTACGGAATCAGGTAGGGCTGCTCGGGCAGCGAGAACAGGTGCTGGTCCAGCTCCGCCCGGGAAAACCAGCCGCTCACCGGGGTGCTGTACTGCACCACGTGCAGGTTGTGCTGCTGAAAATCGATAACCCGCTCCCCGGCCGCATTCTTTACCCACGCGTCCCGGATGTTCCACTCGGCGGGTACCGTCCAGTCCAGGGCCGGGGTACCGCTGGGCACCTCCAGCACGCGCAGTTCCGGCAGATACTCGCGCAGGATGGCCAGCGTCTGGCGCACGCCGTTGCCCGTGAGACTGCGGCAGATGGGGTACAGCCGCTCCAGCAGCGCGTGCATGGCTGCGCCGGGCGTAGCAGGTGCCAGGGCAGTGGGCGTAACGGGCAAAGCAGCAGCAGGCATAAGCAACAGGCAGGAGCACAGGAAGGGTTACCAGATAGCCAGGATGGCGGGCAGGCATTATTCGTACACCTGTACTTCCGGAATGGGCACCACAAAGCGGCCGCCCCACTCCCGGATGTCCTGCATCTGCTCCATGATTTCTTCGCGCAGGTTCCAGGGCAGAATCAGCACGTAATCGGGACGGGTCTGGCGGATCCGGTCGGGGTGGCAGATGGGAATGCGCGTGCCGGGCAGGAAGTTGCCCTGCTTGTGGGGGCTCACATCCACGGTATAGTCCAGAAAATCAGTCCGGATACCGCAGTAGTTCAGCAACGTATTCCCCTTGCCAGGGGCCCCGTAGCCTACCACCGTTTTACCGTCGCGCTTGGCAGTAATCAGGAATTCCAGCAGCTTGCGCTTAGTCTCTTTGGCGTTTTCCTCGAAGTTGGCATAGTAAGCCAGGTCCGTTACCCCGGCGGCCAGCTCCCGCTCCCGCAGTTCCCCCACCCGGGCCGTTGTGGGGTGGCAGTCGGCGGCCGTGTGCCGGGCATAGATGCGCAGGGACCCACCGTGCGTGGGCAGCTCTTCCACATCAAACAGCGTGAGGCCGTGGGAGGCGAAAATCTGCTCCACCGTGTAGAACGAGAGGTAGCTGAAATGTTCGTGGTAGATAGTATCGAACTGGTTGCCTTCCATAAGCCGCAGCAGGTGCGGAAATTCCATGGTGATGACTCCCCCCGGCTTAAGCAGTACGCGCATACCAGCCACAAAATCGTTGATATCCGGTACATGCGCTAGCACGTTGTTACCCAGCAGCAAATCGGCCTGCCCGCTCAGCTCGGCCACGTAGCGGGCCGTATCATACCCGAAAAAGCGCACCAGCGTGTTGATGCCCTTGGCCTGCGCGTAGCTGGCCACGTTGGTTGCCGGCTCAATGCCCAGCACCGGAATATTCTTCTCCACGAAGTACTGCAGCAGGTAGCCATCGTTGGAAGCTACCTCAATCACCAGGCTATTACGCCCCAGCCCGAACCGCTCGGTCATCAGGTCAGTGTAGCGGCGGGCATGCTTCAGCCAGGAGGCCGAGTAAGACGAGAAGTAGGCGTAGTCGTTCTGAAAAATCTCCTCCGACGTGACAAACTCATCCAGCTGCACCAGAAAACACTCGCGGCACACCCGGGCGTGCAGCGGATAGAAGGCCTCGGCCCGGTTGAATTCGTGGGGGCGCACGTGGTCCTGACAGAGCGGTGAGGTACCTAGATTCACGAACGTAAAATCCAGGGGGGCTCCGCAAAACCGGCAGGGACTGGCAGGGGGCTCAACCGGACTGGACAGCAGTTCTGCTGCTGCCAGAGTGCCTACTATTAGCGCCTCCGTATCGGGGCGCGCTGCTACGGGCGAGAACGAGGGTAGTGGTTCCATTGCCATATAAAGAGGAAGGATAATAGGCGGAAGAATCTGGAGAGCTGCCCAAGCAGCAGCAGACACTTACACGGTGGAGTGGGCGGGGGTCAGGACAGCGGCGGACCGGAAGTAGGCTTCCTGTTCGCGCCGCAGCCGGTCAATCAGTCGGCCTTCGGGCAGCAGCACGTCGTCGTAGGTCAGCACCTGGTCCTGGGGCACATCGTGGCGGAGGATGCAGCCTTCCGCTACGCCCAGGGGCAGCAGGTTTTCGCGCTGCGCTACGTCGGCATTCTCGGCCAGCCCATACGTGTGGTAGTGCCCAATGCCATCGAGCATCTGCCCGGGGTGCAGGGGCACCTTAGCCGCTGTTACTACTTCCACGCACATGGGACCGGCCGGAGCCAGGGCCGCATCCTGGAACAGCACGGCCCGCGCCACGGTAGTGGGCGTTTCGAAGTGACACAGGTGGTAGGGCGTGTAGAAGCAGTACAGTGGCCCGGGCCCCAGCTTGTAGAGCTTCAGATAGTGCTGCTGCACCGGGTCGTCGAGGGTACCCAGCACGAATACGCCGGGGCCGGGTTCGGCCCCCACTACGTAGTCCACTAAGCCGGGGCCGCCGTTCAGCAGCAGTTCCTGCGGGTACCACTCGGCGGCTTTGGTAATGGGTGTGCCCGGCTCCACGGTGGGGCCCAGCATCCCGCGTCGGGCTACCCGCATGTCCAAGGCATTGGCAATTACGGCCTGCTCAAAGCTGATTTTACTGCCATCGGCAAAGCTGGTCACCATGCTGGGATTCTGGCCCCATTGACGGGCAAAGCCTTCCTGAGTGGTCGGGTTGCGGTAGGGGTCGTGCAGGCCCTTGATGTTGCCGCAGAGCACGGGCGTTACCCCCAGCCCCTTCACGAAGCGGGCCAGGTTAAGCGTCACGCCGGGCTGGTCGCCGTCGGCCACGGTGTACACTACCCCGGCACGGTCGGCATACACCTTCAGAATGGGGCCCACGGTGCCATCCAGCTCGGCGTTCAGCAGGATAACGTGCTTGCCGTGCCGGATGGCTTCCAGCACCACGTGCGCCCCGTGCTCCACGGCTCCGGTTACCTCAATAATGGCCTCAATGCCGGCGGCCCGGCTGAGTAGCAGCGCATCCTCCGCAATAGCCTGGCGGCCCTGCTCCAGGCAGGCTTCCAGCTGCGCTACCGTAGTTACTTCGGTCACGTCCGTTACGCCGGCTTCGGCGTACACGGCGCGGGCCTTTTCGGGGGTGCGGTTGGCAATGGCCACCAGCTCCATGCCGGGCACGTAGCGGCAAATCTGGCGGGCCACTCCCCGGGCCATAAACCCGGCTCCTACCATTCCCACCCGAATGGGACGGCCTTCGCGCTGGCGTTTCTGCAGGGCAGTATCAATAATGAGCATGGGGTTGAGTTTAAAAAGGAGGGGATGTAAGCCGGAATGGGGGCCATGGTCCGGACCGGCCGGTTGAGGCCGCCTAGCCCTTTACTTCTTCCAGCTCCGGCAGGTGCAGCTGAAAATCAGGATGGTGCTGGTCCTTCTCGGAAATCAGCGTGGGGGCAACGGGCCACTGAATGCCGATGGACGGATCATTCCAGCGCAAGCCCCGCTCGGAGCCGGGCGTGTACTTGGCCGATACCTGGTAGCACACGTCAGTATTATCCTGTAGGGTAATGAAGCCGTGCGCGAAACGCCCCGGCACAAACAGCATCCGGAACGAGTCGGCCGTGAGCTCCACGCCCAGCCACTGCCCGTAGGTGGGCGACTCCTCCCGCAGGTCCACAATCACGTCGTAAATAGCACCGCGGGTGCAGCGCACCAGTTTGGTTTCCTCGTGGGGGGGCAGCTGGTAGTGCATCCCGCGCAGGGTACCTTTCTGGGGGTTGGAGGACACGTTGGCTTGCAGCGGCGGCATCAGAATGCCATGAGCGGCAAACTCATCTTCGCACCAGGATCGGGCAAAAAAGCCCCGTTCATCCGCCATGCGGTCCACATCAATAATAAAGGCGCCGGCCAGCTCGGTTTCAGTAAAAATCATGGCAGTGGTGATTTGGGTAGATGGTAGAACGGTGGGAGAAGAGAGTGGCCGGGAACAGGCCGGCGGCTAGCTAACCAGCACCGCCTGCCGCACCGGGCGTGCACTGCCGGCGCGCACCCAGTTCAGATCGTCGCCCAGCTCCTGCGAATTGCGCAGGGCCGTAAGCACGCGCAGGCGCATCAGCTCCGAAGACCGGAAGGCCGCATCCCGGAAGTTCATGGCCAGCAATCCGTCGCGCAGCTCGGCAATGGCATCTACCAGCGTGCGGCGGGGCTGGTGGGCCGGGGCCAGCTCCCGGTACAGGCTAAAATCGACGCGGTAGGAGCGTTTGTCCGGGGGCGCGTCGGCGTTGAGGCTCACGCGGGTGCCGGGCAGGGCGTCGGCTACGGCGTAGGCCAGCTCGCGCACCTGGTAGTTCCACTCGTCGGAGCCGGTATTGATGGCCAGGAACGTGCCCCCTACTTCAGTTGGGCGGCCAAGGGCCCACTCAATGGCCCGGGCCATGTCCTGCACGTGAATGAGGGGCCGCCAGGGCGTGCCATCACTCAGGATGCTGATTTCGCCGGCGGCCACGGCCCCGGCCACAAAGTCGTTCACCACCAAATCCAGCCGCAGCCGGTCGCTCCAGCCGCAGGCCGTAGCAAAGCGCAGGCAGGTCACCAGGAAGTTGTCGTCGGCCAGGGGGCGTAGTTCTATCTCGCTCAGCACTTTGGAGCGAGCGTAAGCCGTGAGCGGGTTGAGCTGAGAGCTTTCGGTTTTGGCGCCTTCGCCCCCGGCCCCGTACATACTGCACGAGGAGGCAAACACGAAGCTACGCACCCCGGCGGCCTTGGCCTGCCGGGCCAGCTCAATGGTGGCGTGGTAGTTCACGTCCAGCGTCACCTGCTCGTAGGTCTGGCCCATGGGGTCGTTGCTGATGGCGGCCAGGCTCACCACGGCATCTACACCCTCCAGCAGCCCCGGCGGCAGAGCGCGCACGTCCCCGAAAACCTGCCGGTCCAGCCGCGTCTCGGGCAGGCGCGCGGCCCCGGTGAGGCAGTGCGCGAAGTAGCCCATATCGTAGCCAATCAGCTCGGCCTGCGGAAACTGCTGACGCAGGTGGCGCACTACGCCGGGCCCCACGTAGCCCATATTACCCGTGATAAGAATGCGCTGCATACGGTGAAAGGTGAATTTGTGAAGTGGTGAAATGGTGAGTTTGCTGTTCGGTGATGACTTAGCGCAGTTTGATCCGACAGGACGACAAACTCACCATTTCACCACTTCACAAATTCACCGCTTAGTCGGCGGGCATGATGGTGGGGGCGGCCACGCGTTCCGAGGGGGGTGCTACCAGCGGGGAGGCCAGGATATCGGCCAGCACGGGGTCGGGTTCCATGGGCTCGGGGGCATTATCCCATACTTTCCATTTGGCGCGGCCCTGCTGCCACATTTCCTCCAGCATGTTTTTGTCGCGCAGAGTATCCATGGGCTGCCAGAAGCCCGTGTGGCGGAAAGCAGCCAGCCGGCCCTCGGCGGCCAGGCGCTCCAGCGGGGCCTTTTCCCACACGGTATCGTCGTCGGTGATGTAGTTCAGCACTTCCGGCTCCAGCACGAAGAAGCCACCGTTGATCCAGGGCGTTTCGCCGCCCTCGGGCTTCTCGGTAAAGCTGCTCACGCGGCTGCTTTCTTCCGAGAGATTAAACACCCCGAAGCGACCCGGCTGCCGCACGGCCGTGAGGGTGGCCAGGGCTCCCTGCTGCCGGTGGTAGCGCACGGCCGCCCGAATGTCCACGTCGCCCACCCCGTCGCCGTAGGTCAGGCAGAACGGCTCCCCGGGCGTAAGGTAGTCGCGCACCCGGCGTAAGCGCCCCCCGGTCATGGTTTCCTGGCCGGTATCCACCAGCGTCACGGTCCAGGGCTCGGCGTGGTTGCGGTGAATTTGCATCTCGTTGCGGTCCATGCGGAACGTCACATCAGAGTTATGCAGGAAATAATCAGAAAAATACTGCTTGATCATATGGCCTTTATAGCCACAGCACACCACAAACTCCCGGATGCCGTGGTAGGCATAAATCTTCATGATGTGCCACAGAATAGGCTTGCCCCCTATTTCCACCATAGGTTTGGGCCGTACGCCGCTTTCCTCGCTAATGCGGGTGCCGTAGCCACCTGCCAGAATCACTGCTTTCATAGGAGTTGGGAAGTAGAGGGAGACGGATGTCAGAAAAGAAGTCAGCAAGACGACCCTTAACCACTTCTGCTCGCCTGATCAGGCTGGGCTAAGGTTTCAGAAATATACCATATATTATAATATTGTCAATAAAAATTATTATTATTTTTAATAATAAGTAAATTATAACACATTATTATCCTGTGTATATCCTATACGCCTGCCCAACCCGTTCTGCCACGAGTACGCCGCAGTGAAATCGGGCCGCAAGCGGAGGGGCGCTGGCCTACGCTACCGGTCGGGGTAGCGGCCTACCTACCAGTTGGGCAGTAACCCGCCGGGCCACCAGATACATAAAGCGGGAGTTGGTGAGTAGGTAGCGGCGCCACAGGCGCCGGGGTTCCAGCCAGAGCCGGTAGGCCCATTCCAGCCACAGCTTACGCGCCCATACCGGCAAGCGGCGCTCCAGCCCGGCATACACCGGAAAGGCCTGCCCTACACCCAACATGCACGCCCGGATACGGCCTTGGTGGGCGGCCATCCAACGTTCCTGCCGGGGGCAGCCCAAAGCCACAAATACCAAGTCGGGGTCCGTGGCATTGATGGCAGCTACCTCAGCGGCATCTTCCTCGGGCGTAAGCGGGCGAAATGGTGGCGAGCAGGTGCCCGCAATGCGTAGCGTGGGCAGCTCGCGGCGGGCCCGGGCTACAATGGCGGCCAGCACCTCCTCAGTAGTACCGTAGAAATACACTGATTGTCCGCTATGGGCCGCTGCTTCCAGCAGGGCCGGCAGCAAATCCATGCCGGCCACCCGGGGTTGGGGGGTACTACCCGGGTTCAGCCGGTGCAGGGCGGCGGCCACTGGGCTACCGTCGGGGGCTACCAGGGCCGCATTGTCCAGAATCTGCCGGAAGCCGGGGTCCTGCTGCGCCTCCACTACCATATGCACATTGGCAAAGCATACGTAAGCAGATACACGCTGGGCCCCGAGCCGGAGAATAGCGGCCACGAACTCAGCCGGAGTACCGGTTGAAATCCACGAATCCAGAACGGATAGCTTGGGCAGCATCGGTGAATGAGGGAATGAGTGAGCTGGCAGTTCTGACGACCCGAAACACCTGGTAAGAGGGTATCGTGCATGGCAAGCTCACGCATTCCCCCCTTTACGCATTCGTTGCTCAGTAGGCATTCTTCTCACCGCGTACCATATTCCATACGGTGAGGAAGATAATTTTCATATCCAGCCCGAACGACCAGTTTTCCACATATTTCAGGTCGTATTCCACGCGCTTTTCCATGGTGCCGGCCTCCCGGGTTTCGCCCCGGTAGCCGTTCACCTGCGCATACCCGGTAATGCCAGGCGTAACAGCGTGGCGCATCTGATAGGTGCGGATGTGCTTACTGTATTCTTCCAGCTGCGAAATCATGTTGGGGCGCGGCCCCACCACCGACATGTGGCCCAGCAGCACATTGAAGAACTGGGGCAGTTCGTCGAGGTTGTATTTGCGCAGGTAGCGGCCGACCCGGGTGATGCGCGCGTCGCCCTTGGTGGCCTGCAGCTCCGTCTGGCCGTGGTTGGTGCGCATGGTGCGCAGCTTGTAGCACGGAAACAGCTGATTGCGCTTGCCGGGCCGCATCTGTTTAAAGAAAACCGGGCCTGGCGAATCCAGTTTGATGATGATGGCCAGCACGGACAGGACCACCGGAAACAGCAGCAGGATAACGGCCAGTGAAAAGGCAATATCAAACAGCCGCTTCAGCACCTGATTGGCCTGAATACCCAGAGGCTCGTGCCGGATGGTAAGGATTGGCAGGTGGTCGTAGAAGTACACGTTCACATCTTTACGGACGGTGCCGCGAAAATCAGGTACGATTCGAAAAGCCAGAAAGTGGTCGTCGGCGAAGCGCGACAGGTCCTCAATCAGTTGCCGCCGGTCCAGGGGCATGGCAAAGTAGATTTCGTCGATCTGCTCGTGCAGGCAATAGGTTTTCAGCTCAGCCAGGCGGCCCTGCACCAGTGGCCGCAGAGCATCGGGCAAAGCTGCTGCCGCATCCGTGAAAAAGCCCATAAACTGGTTTCCAATCGGGTCATGCGACTCCAGGAAACGGTACAGTTCCTGCCCGCTGGGCCCGGCCCCCACAATCACGAAGCGGCGACTGGGATGGGCCAGATGCCGGTGGTAGGCCCGGTACAGAAACGTAAGCAGAAAGCGGCCGGCCACCACGCCCGTTACCGCAAAGCTGTACACGGCAAACAGGTACTCGGCCGGGGGCCAGTACAGGCCCAGCAGCAATATGGCCAGCAGCACGACCCCGCTGTGCAACACGAAGGTGCGCATCAGGTACAGGAGTTTTTCCGGGTAGGTAATCAGCCGGTCGGTGCGGTAGATGTTAGCAAACTGCCCCGACAGAATCCACCATAGCAGCGCAAAAATGGCGTAGAAAAACGGGTAGTAGCTGTTAAACTCCCAGCTCCCCAGGTGCTGGTAGCCTGCCAGCCGGAAAGCCCCGAAAATAAGCAGCACATCTACCAGGGGCAGAATGATGCGGGAAGCGTCTGAGTAGTGCCGGTAACGTTCCATGCGATGCAGAGGAGAGGTGTGCGCAATAGACTCAAGCAGGATGGTGGGAACAGAACAGAGCAAATCGAAGCAACTTCGAACTTCTACAAAGGAAGCAATATTTATGTTTTAAACAATAATTTTTATTACTTTTTTATAAATAAAGACTAGAAATCCTTTATTTGATTAAATCCGCATGGCAGCTGAAGCACTGATTTTGTCGTGCGCGAGTGTTCCCTGCGCGCCCTGTCCTCTTACCCAACCACCTCAGCACCCTATGGTAAGCTACCACCAGCAAGCCGGGTAACTTCTGCATGAATAAATACAGCCGGGATGGGACTCTAGCGCAGCCAACTCCACACACCTGGCACAGGGGATGGCCCCTTCCCTGCCCCAATGCCGGGCATTTCCCCTGCTACCCCCTGATTGTTCGCCAGCTTAACTGTCTGCCAGAAGCTGAATACCCTTCTTTTCAGGATACAAAACACTCATTATCAATTCAAAACGAAGACATATCTTATTTTTCAACTTGGATATATAACGCTCTATCGAGCTTTTTCGTAGTTTCGTCTGCCAGTCAGTTACAGGTGTGTGTCTGCTGGCAAGAGCTTCCTATTGCAACACAAAGGCCCCAGCTGACGAGTTGGGGCCTTTTTTGTGGTGGCGCGTTGCAGGTATTGCCGGGCCTGAGCAGCACCTGCACTGCGGCCTGCTGCTTACCTCGTATCTTTGCGCTATCATGGCTGCTCCCGATTCTATTGCTCAGATTCTGACCCGGCACAAGCTGCGCCACACTCCCGTGCGGCGGGCGGTGCTGCAGGTATTGTCCGGCTCGCCGTTTGCCTTATCGGGCCACGAGGTAGAACAGCAGCTGCGCGAAGACGTAGACCGAATCACGCTGTACCGCACCCTTAAAACTTTTGAAGAAAGCGGGCTGATTCATCGGGTAATTGATACCAGCGACACGGTGCGGTACGCGGCCTGCGCCGTTGGCTGCACCGCGCAGGCTCACTTCGACGACCACGTGCATTTCAAATGCACCAGTTGCCAGCACATCTTCTGCCTCAACCAAGTGGCTATTCCGGCCGTGACGCTGCCGCCCAGCTTTCAGGCTCAGACCCGCGACTATCTGCTGGCTGGTGTGTGCCAGCAGTGCCAGCCGTAAGCGTCTGCCGCCCCCTCATCTGCCTACTCCGCTGCCCGCCTACGTGTCTGACAAAATCGGGCAAACCGGGCAACTGGCGCATGGGCACGAAACCCGCCAGCGTACCTTCCTGACCGGGTGGGGAGCAACACAACCCGGGATTCTCCGGCACATCGCGCCACTGCTATTCCTTCGCCGGCTGCCTCGGTAGCGGCGCGAAGCCCCCGGTGCGCCTGTCGCATCCTGAGCCACATGCACACAATATTCTGCTCTCGTCAGTCCTTACAGCCTGAAGGCCGTACTGGTTAGTCAACTAACTAGGCTGTGTCTGAAAAGTGGTGTTGCAAAATGCGCCGAATACAGGCCAACAAGGCCATGTTGAGGAAGTGTGCATCATGTTTGTCGTAGCGAGTAGCCACGCGGCGGTGCTCCTTGAGCGAACCGAAAAAGCGCTCTACGACGTTGCGGCAGGCATACCGTTGCGGCTCGATGCGCGGCGGGCGGCCGCGTCGGCGGCAGTGCTGGCCTGCGGCAGGCCGGCGCCGCGGAATGACCGCGCGAATGCGGCGCCGGCGCAGCCAGCGGCGGATGTGCTGTGCGTCGTAGCCGCGGTCGGCAATGAGCTGACGCGGTCGGCGGCGGGCGCGTACCTGCTCGCACAAGGGCTCGAACTGCGGCGCGTCGTGGCGCTGCCCGGCCGAGAGCTGCAGGGCCAGTGGCGTGCCCGCTCCGTCGCAGACCACGTGCAGCTTCGTGGTCAGACCACCGCGGCTGCGCCCGAGGCACTGGGCTTTTTTTTCGCCCCGCCGGCCGCGCTTTTCGTGGCGCGCACCGTGGTCGAGTCCACCAGCCACGTGTCCAGGTCGAGCAGCCCATCTTGGTCCAGGCGTAAGCGCAAGGCGGCCAGCACCCGCTCGAAGGTGCCGTCCGAGGACCAGCGCCGGAACCGCTCGTAAGCCGTTTGCCACGGGCCGTAGCGCGCCGGCAAGTCCCGCCACGCCGCACCCGTGCACAGGATCCACAACAACGCGTTCCACAGCGGCCGGTCGTCGCGCCGCGGCCGGCCCGTGCGCTGCGGTGGCAACTCGGCTGCCACCACGACCCACTGCGCATCCGTTAACTCGTATCGTGCTGCCATACTCTAAGTTAAGCAACACCACTTTTCAGACACAGCCTAGGCTGTATGAACACGGAACAGAACGAACCCCGGCCCACTAATAACGAAATCAACCCTAAACCCACCAGCTACCCCACCGCCGAGGAGAGCATGGAGGTGAAGCCCGACTGGGATATGTCGAATTACCGGGCGGCAGATAAGCTGCGCGGCAAAGTAGCTCTCATCACTGGCGGCGACTCCGGCATCGGGCGGGCGGTGGCCCTGGCGTTTGCCATGGAGGGTGCCGATGTAGCTATCCTCTACCAGACCAACGCCGGGGACGCCGCCGTAGTGGGCCAGGCGGTGGAGGCGCAGGGCCGAAAATTTCTGGCTATTCAGTGCGATGTACGCTCCGCCACCGAGTGCCGGGAGGCTGTGCGCCGCACCTACCACGAGTTGGGCGGCTTCAATATTCTGGTGAATAACGCCGCCTACCAGATGGGCTACGAAAACTTTGAAACTATTCCGGAGGAAAATATTCACCGCACCTTCGACACCAACATTAAGGGCTACTTTTTCATGGCTCAGGCTGCCATACCTTTCATGAAGGAAGGCGACTACATCATTAATACCGGCAGCATTGTGGGGCTGCTGGGTCACCCGCATCAGCTGGATTACTCCAGCACGAAGGGTGCCATTCACACCTTCACGAAAGGCCTGGCCGCGTACCTGGGCAAGAAAAAAATCCGGGTAAATGCCGTACTCCCCGGCCCTATCTGGACGCCCCTTATCCCGGGCACCATGCTGAAAGAGGACCTCAAGAAGTTTGGGGAAGACACCCATCTGGGCCGCCCCGGCCAGCCCGAAGAACTGGCCCCAGCCTACGTGTATTTTGCCTCCCAGGATGGCAGCTACGCTACCGGCGCGCTGCTGGAAGTAACCGGCGGCATGCCCAAGGCCGGCTGAGCACAGCGTACACTGGCTGAAATCTTACTAGTGGCCCCGCGCGTAGCGGGGCCACTGGCGTTTAAGGTGCAGCCCGCCCCCAGCCCGGGGCTGCTGTGGCTGGCGCGTTGGCCCTATCTTGCGGTTTCGCACCGTTTTTGCGTTTTCTTATGCTGCATTTTCTACTAATTGACTGCCCCGACGAACCGGGGCTGGTGTACCGCGTGACCGAGGTATTGTACCGCCACAGGCTCAACGTGCTGCGCAACGGCGAGTTTGTGGAGCGTGAGGACAGCCACTTCTTCATGCGCACTGAGTTTGAAGGAGCCTGCGAACCGGAGGCGCTACTGTCCGACTTGCGGGCGGCCCTGCCCACCACGGCCCGCATCCGGCTGCGCGACGACCAGCCCCGCCGCATTGTGGTACTGGCCACCAAGGAACATCATTGCCTGTCGGAGCTGCTGGTGCGCCACTTTTTTGGGCAACTGCACGCCGAAATCCTGGCTGTCATCAGCAACCACGATAACCTGCGCGGGCTGACCGAGCGCCTGAATGTGCCTTACCACCACATCAGCGCCGAGGGCGTTTCGCGGGAGGCGCACGAGGCGGCCGTGCTGCAGCAGATTCAGCACTACGAGCCGGAGTTTGTGGTGCTGGCCCGCTACATGCGCATTTTGTCGCCGGAGTTCGTGGCGAATTTTCCCGAGCGGCTCATCAACATTCACCACAGCTTTTTGCCGGCCTTCATCGGGGCCAGTCCGTATGCGCAGGCTTATGCCCGGGGCGTAAAGAGCATCGGGGCCACGGCGCACTTCGTTACCGACCAGCTCGACCAAGGCCCCATCATTGCCCAGAGCGTCATCCCCACGGACCACACCCAGAACGCCCACGACATGGCCCAGGCCGGCCGCGACGTGGAGAAACTGACTTTGGCCCGGGCCCTCACGCTGGTATTCCGGGAGCAGGTAGCCGTGCACCGCAACAAAACCATCGTGTTCGAATAGGCGAATCTGCTCCGCTTCATTCGCAGCCCGCTACTACAATGGCCCTTTTGGCAGCACTTGTGCAGTGCTGCCAAAAGGGCCATTGTAGTAGCGGGCAACTTCAGGCCGGCTCAACCGCCCCCGGATACGCCCGCTACGATGGCGTGGACGTGTAATGCT
Source organism: Hymenobacter sp. 102 (assembly GCF_049949205.1). NCBI lineage: Bacteria > Pseudomonadati > Bacteroidota > Cytophagia > Cytophagales > Hymenobacteraceae > Hymenobacter > Hymenobacter sp. 102. The sequence continues at coordinate 4,387,982 of NZ_CP188172.1, read as the reverse complement.
CATCAATGGCCCGGCCCATAGCTTCCCGGAACGTGACCAGCAACCGACTCCGCTCCTGCTCCGGCATGCTTTGCAGGGCCTGCTCAAAGGTGAGGCGATACACGTGGGCCATAAATGCGGCACCATACGTAACAAAAAAACCGTCGTGCACTTTTGTAAAGGCCTCTTTTTCGGCGGATGAAATGGAAAGCGAAAGTGCCAGCCACTCCTTGGCATTATTTGCCAGACTCAATTGCAAATCCTTATCCATCTACCAGGTACGCAAAAATCAGAAACCAGAAAAAAGCCTAAACCCTTGGCTACTCCTGCCGCCGGTAGGGCCGAAACATGCCGGGAGCCACGTACGGTGCCGGCTGCCCCACGCCGCCGTGCGCTGCAAAAAAGGCCTGCACGGCGGCTTCCAGCCCAGGCCGGTCGTGCAGGCCGACGGAAGCCAGTATATCCTGCGCGGCCAGCGGCGCGGCCAGCAGACTTAGCCGACAGGCCTCAATACCCAACGGGTGCTCAATGAACAGCCGGGCCCCATCCTGGGCTAGAATTTCGTGCTGGTAGCGCCAAGCGTGGGCAAATGGCGGGCGTTGGGCACTGGGGGCATTGTCGGTAGCGGCAAAGCCCAGGCTTCGCAGGTAAGAATCGGTCATGTGAATCGATGAAAAAGAATGAATAGAAGTCAGGTAGTCTGTACTTCAGCCGGCCAGTTTACCTGCCGCAGCAGTACCCGGAACTCGGCTTCCGACGCTATCCGCCCCTGAAAGCAATACAATAGCTGCCCATTCACGGCCTCCAGCAACGTCAGCTCATCATCCGAGTAGAGCACAATGGTTTCCTGGCCGCACTCACTGGGGCGGCTGAAACGGGTTTGCCCCGCCGGGGAGGCAAACTGCGTGAAGCCAAATGACCGCAAAAGCGCGGCGGTTGGCTGATAGAAGGCGGACATGGAAGAAACCCGTAAATGGGACGCCGGACCGGATGGCGGGGCGGTAAACCGAACCTGGAACCCGGCTTCGGCAAGTAACGCGTGGCCGGTTGCAGGCAGCACGCGGATCAGGCGCTTCCGTAAGAAAACACCGTTTCTGAAAGATACGCAAATTCTGCCCGGCACCGCCGGACCGGGCTTCCGGCACCCCGTCTTCCTCCCCGATCCGGCAGACTCCACCCGGCTACTCCACCAGAAACCGCCGCAGGAACGGAGCCGTTTTGCTGGCTTTTGCCCGGGCCACCTCGGCGGGCGGGCCCTGGGCTACTACCTGGCCACCTTCGTCGCCGGCCCCGGGGCCCATATCCAGCACCCAGTCGGAGGCGGCTACCACGCGCATGTCGTGTTCCACCACTACTACGGTGTTGCCCGCGTCGGTGAGGCGCTGGAGCTGCACCAGCAGGCGCTCCACGTCGGCGGGGTGCAGACCGGTGGTTGGCTCGTCGAGCACGTAAAGGGAGTTGCCGCGGCCGGTGCGCTGCAGCTCGGTGGCCAGCTTGATGCGCTGGGCCTCGCCCCCACTCAACTCGGTGGCCGGTTGGCCCAGGCGCAGGTAACCCAGGCCCACTTCGCGCAGCACCGTAAGGGCGCGGTGCACGGCGGCTTCGCCCTGGAAAAACTCCCAGGCCGCGTCCACCGTCAGGTTCAGCACCTCGGCAATGTTCTTGTCCTGGTACTGGATTTCGAGGGTTTTGGCGTTGTAGCGGGCTCCGTGGCACACCGGGCAGGGCGCGTACACGGAGGGCAGAAACAGCAATTCCACCATCACAAACCCTTCGCCCTGGCAGTTCTCGCAGCGGCCCTTGGCTACGTTGAAGCTGAAGCGCCCGGCGTCGTAGCGGCGCTTGCGGGCCTCGGGAGTGGCGGCAAACAGCTTGCGCACATGGTCGAACAAGCCGGTGTAAGTGGCCATGTTGGAGCGCGGCGTGCGGCCGATGGGCTTCTGATCCACGCGCACCAGCCGCTTGATGGTTTCCAGGCCACCAACGATGCGGCCACCGGTTTCGGGCGCGGCGGCGCGTTCCAGCGGGTCGGTTTCGGTTTCTTCTTCGGCTTCCACCGCCTGGCCCAGCTGCCCGGCCACCAGCTCCACCAGCACCTGGCTGATGAGGCTGGACTTGCCCGAGCCTGACACGCCCGTAACGGTGGTGAGCACGCCCAGCGGCAGCTGCACGCTCAGGTTGTGCAGGTTGTTGCGATGCACGCCTTCCAGTTGCAGCCAGCCCTGCGGGTGGCGTACCGTGCGAGCCTCACCTGAGCGAGCGGCCGGGTGCAGGAAGCGGCGGGTCTGGGAATCCTCCACATCGGCCAAGCCTGCGGGCGGGCCGCTGTACAGGATTTGACCGCCCAACTCGCCGGCGGCGGGGCCTACGTCCACCAGCCAGTCGGCCTGGCGCACCACGTCGAGGTTGTGCTCCACCACGAACAGGGAGTTGCCGGCCTGGCGCAGTCCGGCCAGGGCTTTCAGCAGGGCCTGGGTATCGGAGGGGTGCAGGCCGGCCGAGGGCTCATCGAGCACGTACACCACCCCGAACAGGTTGGAATACAGCTGGGTGGCCAGCCGCAGCCGCTGCAGCTCCCCCGGCGACAACGTGGGCGTGCTGCGCTCCAGTGACAGATAGCCCAGGCCCAGATCAAGCAGCACCGTGAGGCGGGCGCACAAATCCTGGGTGATGCGGCGGGCTACCTCGGCCTGCTCGGGGTGGTCCTGGTCGTGGGCCTGGGGGCGGGCTTTGCCCTCGGCGAAGGGCCGGATGAGGGCTTCCACCCGCTTAAGCGGCAGGGCCGAGAAGTCGGCAATATCCAGCCCGGCAAATGTCACGCTCAAGGACTCCCGGCGCAGGCGCTTGCCGTGGCAGGTGGGGCACTCGGTGCTCAGCATGTACTGCAGGGCCCGTTTCTTCATGAGCGGGCTCTGGGTGGTGGCGAAGGTGTGCAGCACGTGCCGCCGGGCGCTGCTGAAGGTGCCCATGTAGTTGGGCGGCTCCTGGCGCTTGAGGGCCCGCTGGGTTTCCTGGGGCGAGTAACCGGGGTACACCGGCACCACGGGCTGCTCCTCGGTGAACAGAATCCAGTCGCGCTGCTTTTGGGGCAGGTCCTGCCACGGAACATCCACGTTGTAGCCCAGGGTTACCAGAATGTCGCGCTGGTTCTGGCCGCCCCAGGCCTGGGGCCAGGCGGCAATGGCCCGCTCCCGGATGGTGAGCGTGGGGTCGGGCACCATGCTTTGCTCGGTTACCTCGTAGATGCGGCCCAGGCCGTGGCAGGTGGGGCAGGCGCCCTCGGGCGTGTTGGCCGAAAACGCTTCGGCGTAGACGATACTTTGCCCCGCCGGGTAGTCGCCGGCCCGGGAGTAGAGCATGCGCACCAGGTTCGAGAGCGTGGTGACGGAGCCCACTGAGGAGCGCGTGGTGGGCGTGCCCCGCTGCTGCTGCAGGGCCACGGCCGGCGGCAGCCCCTCAATGGCCTGCACCTGCGGCACCGACATCTGGTGGAACAGCCGCCGCGCGTACGGCGACACCGATTCCAGGTAGCGGCGCTGGGCCTCGGCGTACAGGGTGCCAAAGGCCAGGCTGCTCTTGCCCGAGCCCGACACGCCCGTAAACACCACCAGCGCGTCGCGCGGAATGTCCACGTCCACGTTTTTGAGGTTGTGCTCCCGCGCCCCGCGCACCCGCACGAAGCCATTTTGGTTGGTAGTTAATGGAGAGGAATCAGGCATACAGATCGGGCCGGTGGGAGAGGCAGTATACGGCGGCGGCCAAAAAGAATGCACAGTAATGAAGCCGTTGGCAGCAGACTTTCCCGATAGTCGGCTTAGCTGTTTGCACTTATGCGGCCGATACTTTCATGCTTATCGCACCGTCACATCAAAAAACTGCCGTTTCATATCGGCTACTTTCTTTCCACTCATCATTTCCGGCAGACTTACTATTGCCACCCGTACGGTGGTAGTTGAAATTCAACCACCACTCACCACCACATAGTTTTTCAGGCGCACTTCCTTAATAAGCTTCACTGTTCCCTTGTTGATCCGCCACAATTGAAAGCCTGGATAGCAGTCGTCAAACATTCCATAGCAGTCATTCTGTTGATTGAATACCAAGGTATTGGTTAGGTTCAGTTGGGGCTCATTGGCTATTTCAGTTATCCGACCAGTTTCCTGACTGATAAGCAGCTGTCTGGTTTCTTCATATAGATTCTTGGTTATCCAGACAAGTTGATTCCGGTGGTCCGTGCCCCGGTAGCGGTAGGTAGGCACACCCGTTTCTGCCTGTTCAGCACGGTCATTCCGCAGCACCAACAGCCGATTATCGTCCAAATCTATTTGTACGCCCGTAGTAGTTTGCTTTATTTTAGAGTTTAACCGGCTGAAAGTAGCCTGTTGATATGCCGCCGCGCCGCCTTTTGCAGGTTTTACGGTTGCGGTTGCGCCTACTGCTTGCGTTATCTCTGTAAACGCTCTGGCAGCCTGTTGTTGCTCCGCTAATATGGCTGTAAAGGGTATTGTTTCTGAACCATTACACCTTAAAATAGCAGCTATTAGACATGTAAGAAGGCACGCGTACATCATGTTGTAAAGTAGCGAATACTATGATTCAGTTTCGTCACGGCCTGCTACTTGGCTTGCCACTCCTGCTGTTGGCGGCGACGGGTCACGCGCAGCAGCGGGTTTCGGCGGCAACGCAGGCCGCGGGCTATTCCGCACCGGATTGGCAGTTGGCATTCTGGGTGGCATCACCCCGCGCCGCTGAGCTACGTGCTGTACGTGTTTATTTCGGCTCACCCGGCTCCCCTAACCTCCCGGTTCGGTTGCATCTCTACGCAGCCCCCGGCCCCGACCAAACTCCGGGCGAAGATTTACTGGCGGAAAACGTCAGCATCTGCCCCTCGCGCTGGCAGGGCTGGTACTGGTTTAATGTGAGCAGCTACCGGCTACGGATACCAGAACACGGCATTTTCGTGGCACTGGAGCCCCTGCCCGGCAGCGACAATTTCACCTGTTTCCCGCCCGCTCCCACCTATCAGCCAACCGGCCAGCTTCTTTCCCCAGCGGCCCCGGCCGCTGCCTGCTGGGCCAAACCCTGGCGCGGTTCCTGGCAACGACCGGCTCCGGTAGCCAGCCGCCCACCCTACGAGCGTTACCTACAGTTAGAAGTATCGACCCATTGAGACCATACCTTAGGCAAGAAGGCAGCTTGTCTGCCAGCAATGGCGCGAAATACAAGGTTCGCGCTACGGCTCACCCTGGTGCAGCAGGCTCACAGAGTTGATGCAGTAGCGGAGGCCGGCCGGGGCGGGACCATCGGGGAAGACGTGGCCGAGGTGGCCGCCGCAGCGGTTGCAGCGCACTTCCACGCGCTGCATGTGGTGGCTGTCGTCGAAGTGGTAGCGCAGGGCCCCGCGGGTGGCGGGCTGGGTGAAGCTGGGCCAGCCGGAAATGGCGTGGTACTTGGTGGCCGCATCGAACAGGAGGGCGTAGCAGCCGGCGCAGTGGTAGCGGCCGGGCGCGTAGCTGCGGCAGTAGGCGTTGCGGTAGGGCGGCTCGGTAGCCTGGCGGCGCAGCACCTCGTACTGCGGCGGCGTGAGGCGCTGCTGCCACTCCGCCTCCGAAAGCCGCAGGGACTGCCGGGGTTCTGGATTGCCATAACGGGCAAACGTGAGTATATCAATCCAACGGAGCATATAGGTTCGTAGATGTTGTACTTTTCGCTTATCTTCCGGTACTGAGCAAGTACGCGGTTTTGCTGACCCTCCCCTCTTCGCCCCATCATGGAGCAATTATTCGATACGCCCTCCCTATCCATTTCTTACGATCCGGCCCACGCCTGGCTTTATGTAGAATGGAGAGGCGCGCACGATGCCCATTCAGCCCGGACCGGAGGCGAGGAAGTGCTACATTACCTAGCGCAGCGTCCCTGCCACAAAATGCTCAACGATAACAGCCAAGTGACCAGCGACTGGGAACAGGGTGCCCGCTGGGTAGGTATGGAGTACTACTACCAGCTGGCCCGGCAAGGTATCCGGCACGTGGCCTGGGTTTGTCCATCCTACTGGCCCGCCCGCAAATCCATGGAAACGGCCATGCGCTTCGTCACTGCCCCCACCGTGCTCCTCTTCGACGATGTAGCCGCCGCCTACGCCTGGCTGCTCCGGCAAATGTGAGATTAGGAATGCTGAGTTATGAGAGATGAATTATGAAATGGATGTACTCATTTCATAATTCATCTCTCATAACTCAGCATTCACTAAGAGCTGCACGAGAGGGTGGCGCTGCCGGGTTTGGTGCGGGCCCATTCGGGGCGTTTGGCGGCCAGGTCCTCGTAGGCGGGGTGCTCGTTGAAGGGCGTTTTCAGGACGTGATAGAGCCGTTCCAGATCGGTCAGGTCGCCGGCTTCGGCAGCTTCAATGGCTAGTTGGGCCAGGTAGTTGCGCAGCACGTACTTGGGGTTAGCCGCCAGCATACCGGCCCGGATGGCCTCGGGCGCGGCCGGTTCCTGGCGCAGCCGTTCGGTGTAGCGAGCCAGCCACTCCAGTAACGGCGCGTGCACGGCACCCAGCGGGTTGTAGCTGACTTCTTCGATGAATGCCTGGAAAACTGTCGCCCGGTCATCTGCCCCCGCCAGCAGCGCCGGCACCAAGTGCGACAACCGCCGGAAGAACACCGTCATATCAACTTCGGAGGTTTCCAGAGCGGTGTGCAGGGCTTCGGTGAGGGCGTAATCCGGCCGGCCGTCGGGCTGGGACGTGAGGCCGAGCTTGCGCAGCAGCAGGGCCTGGCGCGTCTGGTTGAAAGTGGCGGCGTAGAGGTCGAGGGCGGGGCGCAGGGCTTCGGTAGCGTCCGGGACCAGCGGCGAGAGGGCCTGAGCCAGCTGCATCAGATTCCAGAGGGCCACGCGGGGCTGCTGCCCGAAAGCGTAGCGGTAGGTACTGAAATCGGTGGTGTTGGGCGTCCAGCCGGGCTCGTAGGGCTCCAGCCAGCCGTAAGGGCCGTAGTCGATGGTCAGGCCCAGGATACTCATGTTGTCGGTGTTCATCACCCCGTGCACGAAGCCCACCGTCATCCAGTGCGCCACCATCACGGCCGTGCGCCGACAGATTTCCGTGAACCACTGCGCGTACACCGCCTCCGAAGGCTCACCCAGTTCCGGGAAGTGGTGGCGAATTACGTAATCGGCCAGCTGGCGCAGGTTGTCCAGCTCCTGGTGGGCCAGCAGAATCTGAAAGTTGCCGAAGCGCACGAACGACGGGGCCACCCGGCACACCACAGCCCCCGGCTCGGGGCGGGCGTTGCCGTTATAAAACATGTCGCGCACCACCTCGTCGCCGGTGCTCACCAAACTCAGGGCCCGGGTAGTGGGCACGCCCAGGTGGTGCATGGCCTCGGAGCACAGAAACTCCCGGATGGAGGAGCGCAGCACCGCCCGCCCATCGGCCCGGCGCGAATAGGGCGTGGGGCCGGCCCCTTTCAATTGCAGCTCCCAGAAGCTGCCATCCGTGGCCCGGAGCTCGCCCAAGGAAATGGCCCGCCCATCACCCAGCTGCCCGGCCCAGTTGCCAAACTGGTGGCCGCCGTAGCGGGCGGCGTAGGGCTGCATGGTGGCGGCCACCCGGTTGCCGGCCAGCAGCTCCACGGCCGGCCCCTGCTCAGGCGGGCGCACCACACCCAGAAAAGCCGCCAGTTCCTCCGACCAGGCCAGCAGCCGCGGGTCGGCTACGGGCGTGGGCTGCACCGGCGAGTAGTGGTAGCCAGGCACCTGGCGCGGCACGTTCTCGCGGGACGGGTCGCCGAGCAGTTCCTCCACGAAGGAGTTGGTAAATGTGGTCTGGTCGAGGGAGCGAAGGGGTGAAGTCATGCGCGGTAAACAGCAGGCCCGGAAGAATAATGCCGGATAAGCGGAAAGGTATGTACCAGCAACTTATTTGATTGTTTCGAGATACACCGGCCGACACCTGGGGCCGGAACGGCAGGGCGGCGGGGGCGGCAGGTGTGCGTAGGAGCCGCAGGCCCCAGTTGGACAGGCCAGAGCTGGTCTGTAGCCAATCAGTTTACAGATTGTAATAATTCAACAAGTAATATTTGTATTTGAGCAAGAAAGGTGCTATATTTTCCAGTGCACTCCCCTGCTGGCCACGCGGTTGCCTGTTTTTTTCGCTGCACCCCATTTCTGGTTTCTGCATCATGAAAAATCTGCTCGTTCCCACCGATTTCTCCCGCGAGGCGCACTACGCCTTTGAGGCCGCCCTGCAACTGGCCCACCGGAGCGGCGGCCACGTTACGCTGCTGCACGTGGTGGATGCTCCCCCGGCCGCCGGTATTGCTACCTCGGGCGGCCAGGTGCCCGGCGATGGGCTCAGTAACGTGTACATGCTGAAGCTGCTGCAGGCCACCAAGCGCCGTATGCACGAGTGGATGGCAGAGGCTCATCAATTGATGCCCGATGTACCGGTGCGCGACTTGGTACTGACGGCCGAATTTGAGCCGGCCGTGCTGGAAACCATCCGGGAACACCACATTGATTTGGTGGTGATGGGCGCGCACGAGCACACTTCCTGGACGCGTTTTTTCCTGGATTCGTACACCGAGCGTATACTGCGGGTGGCCTCCTGTCCGGTGCTTACCGTAAAGCATCCGGCTACCAATTTCACGGTGCAGCACTTGGTTTTTGCCTCCGATTTTACAGCGGAGGCCGACCGGGCCGTGCCGGGGCTGCGCCAGCTCCTGACCCTGTTTCCGGAAGCCACCCTGCATCTGCTGGACGTGACACCCTCCGCCGACCGCCACGGGGCAGCCTTGCACGCCATCGAAAACTTTGCCCGCCGTCATCAGCTCACCCACTACGAGGCCGAGGTGTTTGACGCCCCCCGCGTGAGTACCGGCATTCCGCGCTTTGCCGAACAGGCCCACGCTGATTTGGTAGTAATGCTCACCCACGGCCGCTCTGCCCTCAGCCACCTGTTCCAGAGCAGCACTTCCGAGGCCGTGGCTTTGCATGCCCGTCAACCCGTGATGACGGTACACGCCTGAAACGTAGGCCGGGGAAATACACCTGCTTGCGTGATGACCACCCCGCAAAGCTAGCCAGCGCCGAGCGTTGCCCAACTATTGCCCCGGTTGTCTTGGCCACCGGGGCATTTTTGTGAGCTGCCGGGCTACCAATTCCGGAGCTCCAGCCTGACCTATCCGTGCAGAATTATGCCGCGGGCCCCAATGAGCGGCAGATGACAAGAGCCCCCAAAAACTTACTTCTGATGCTCCACTGGCCTTTTGGTGCCTGTTACTGCTGGCTTGTAACCTTCTATCCGCAGTAGCTTCGGCTGTTGCCGGCTGATACGGGGCAGCCACATTCCGTGCCGTTTCGCGTATGCGGATCTGAACCTGATCTGTTGTATGTCCGACGAACCAAGATTTCCGCTTGGAGCGCCCGCCCCCGATTGTCTGCTCCCCAACGGCCGTTCCCTGCACGAGCTGCGCGGCCAGCCCGTGCTGCTGGCCTTTGCCCCCGAGGAGTGGAATCCGGCCCAAGCCCATCAGAGCACCATTTTCACGCAGCTGCTGCGCGCGTTCGACCCTGGTACCTCCGCCCCCGACGATGCCGTTTCCTGCTGGCACTCCCTGAATTGCCACGGGCCGGCAGCCGCGCAGTTTGGCCTGGCAGGTCAGCGGGCCCTGGTGGTGCTGGACGAGCAGGGGCTGTTACGCTGGCAGACTATCATCCGCCCCGGGCAGGAACTGCGGACGGGGCAGGTACTGGCTGCCCTGGAGGCATTGCGCCCCGCGGCCCCTACCCGGGAGGCTGCTGCCGGGGCAGCTTTGGCCCCAACCGGGGGCTTGTCGCGTCGCACCTTCGTAACGGCTACGCTGGCTACTGCGGCGTTGCTGTTGCTTGTTGGCGTGGCGGAGGCCGCCGGGCCGGCAGCCACTTCCTCAACCCCCGCTCCCATGCCAGTTCCCGCCGCGGCCACCGTACCCATTACCCTCACCATCAACGGCGAAGCGCACCGGCTGGAAGTGGAACCCCGGGTGATGTTGCTGGATGCGCTGCGCGAAAACCTGCACCTCACCGGTACCAAAAAGGGCTGCGACCATGGCCAGTGCGGAGCCTGCACGGTGCATATTGACGGACACAGCGCGCTATCCTGCCTCACGCTGGCGGTGATGAGCGAGGGCCGGAAAATAACCACCATCGAAGGGCTGGCCCAGGGTGAGACGCTTCACCCCATGCAGGCCGCCTTCGTGAAGCACGACGCCTTCCAGTGCGGCTACTGCACGCCGGGCCAGATTATGGCTGCCACGGCGCTGGTGCAGGACAAGCAGCGCCGCTCGGCCGCCGAAATCCGGGAGGCCATGAGCGGCAACCTGTGCCGGTGCGCGGCCTACCCGAATATCATTGCCGCCATTCAGGAAATTCAAACCGCCTAGCCGCCTGCCCATGCACCCATTTACCTACCAGCGGGCCACCACGCCCGCCCAGGCCGTAGCGGCCGTGGCCCCGGCTCCCGGGGCGGCCTTTGTGGCCGGCGGCACCTCCCAGCTCGATTTAATGAAGGAAGACGTGCTGCGTCCCAGCCTGCTGGTGGACGTGACGGCGCTGCCCCTCACCACCATCAGCGCGCTGAACGGCGGACTGCGGCTGGGCGCGGGCGTCTCGAACACGGCGGCGGCGCTGCACCCCGAGGTGGCGGCCCGCTACCCGGCCGTGAGCGAGGCTTTGCTGGCGGGGGCTTCCACCCAAATCCGGAACATGGCCAGCCTGGGCGGCAACCCGTTGCAGCGCACCCGCTGCCCCTACTTCCGCGACCCGGCCCAGGCCTGCAACAAGCGGGAACCGGGCTCGGGCTGCGCCGCGCTGCAAGGCATCAACAAAGTACACGCCCTGTTTGGAGCCTCGAATAGCTGCGTAGCCACCCACCCCAGCGACCTGGCTGTGGCCCTGGCCGCCCTCGATGCCCAGGTGCAGGTAACCGGCCCCGCCGGCTCGCGCACCATTGCCTTCCCCGACTTGCACCGCCTGCCCGGCGACACGCCCCAGCAGGACACTACGCTAGCCCACGGTGAGCTGATTACCAGCATTGATTTGCCCGCCTTTACCGGCCGCTCCCACTATCTGAAGGTGCGTGAGCGGGCCAGCTACGCCTTTGCGCTGGTATCGTGCGCGGTGGCCCTGGAAATGGAGGGCAAGAAGATCCGGCGGGCGCGGGTGGCGCTGGGCGGCGTGGCCCACAAGCCCTGGCGGGTGCCGGCGGCCGAGGCCCTGCTGGCCGGCAAGAAGCCCTCCGAAAAACTGTTCCGCGCCGCCGCCGAAGCGGCTTTTGCGGATGCCAAACCGCTGGAGCACAACGCTTACAAAATTCCGATGGGCCGCAACCTGCTGGTGCGTGCTCTGCTGGAAACCAGCGGCTTGCAGCCCTTGCAGGGCCCCGCCGGCACGGCCTTCGCCGCCAGCGTGGGCGGGGTAAGCGGCGAATGACAATTGCGCTGTTAGCTAATGGCTAGTAGCCGTTGGCTTCCTTCGGCAAGCAACTAAAAAACAGACTTCAACAATAAAGCTAACAGCCAACCGCTGGTAGCTAACAGCTCAATACGATGGTAGAAGCAACCGGCAAACCGCTTGAACGAGTTGATGGGCGGCTGAAAGTAATGGGGGCGGCGCGCTTCAGCGCCGAGTGGGACGTGCCAGGCCTCGCCTACGGTGCCACCGTGAGTAGCAGCGTGGCCCACGGCTTCGTGCGCGCCATCGACAGCGCGGCGGCTTTGCGCGCGCCCGGCGTGCTGGCCGTGCTCACCCACGAAAACGCGCCCCGCCTTCAGCCCATGCCCGAGAAGGTGAACGGCTCGTTGTTCCGGGGCGAGGGCGGCATCACGGAAACTCGCCAGCCGTTGCAGAACGCCACCGTGGAGTACGCTGGCCAGCCCCTGGCCGTGGTGGTGGCCGATACGCTGGAACGCGCCCGCCACGCCGCCAGCCTGGTGCGCGTGACCTACGGCGTGCGCCCGCCCGAGCTGACCTTGGAAGCCTCCACCCGCCGCACACTGCCCGAAACCTTCACCGGCAACCAGGACGAGAAGCTGCAGGTAACCGTGGGCGACCCCAAAACCGCCCTGGCCGCCGCCCCCGTAAAGCTGACGCGAGTGTACGAATCGGGCATCACCCACCACAACCCCATCGAGCAGCTGGCCAGCATTGCCCGCTGGGAAACCCGCAACGGCACCGAGTTCCTGACCCTCTACGACACCACCCGCGGCGTGGAAAACCTGCAGGAAGTGGTATCCAGCTCGCTGAGCCTGCCCAAGGACAATGTGCACATCGTCTGCCCGTTCATTGGCGGTGCGTTCGGCTCCAAGGGCTGGATGTTTGCCCCGCCCGTGCTCACGGCCATGGCAGCCCGGGTAGTGAAGCGGCCGGTGAAGATGGAGTGGCGGCGACAGGACATGTTTGCCGTGGCCGGCCAACGCGCCGCCACCCGCCAGACGCTCAGCCTCGGGGCCGCCCCCGACGGCCGGCTCACCGCCCTGCAACACGATACCCAGACCCATTCTTCCCAGTCGAGCGGCTTTACCGAGCCCTGCGCCCGGGTTTCTAGGATGATGTATGCGGTGCCCAACCTGGGCTTTGCCCACCAGCTTCACCACCTGCACCTGCCCTCCCCCTGCCCCATGCGCGGCCCCGGCGAAACCGTGGGCGGCTGGGCCTTGGAGTGCGCCATGGATGAGCTGGCCGCCGAGCTGAACCTGGACCCCGTGGAGCTGCGCCTGCGCAACTACGCCGAGAAAAACCCCGAAACCGGCAAGCCCTGGAGCAGCAAGCACCTGCGCGAGTGCTACGCCCGCGGCCAGGAGCTCATTGGCTGGAGCAAGCGCAACCCCAAGCCCCGCTCCATGCGCGAGGGCAACAGCCTCATCGGCTACGGCATGGCCACCACCATGTACCCCGCCGCCCGCCGCCCCGGTCAGGCTAAAGCTACCCTGTTCGCCGACGGCCGCGCGCTGGTGCAGAGTGCCACCCACGAAATGGGCAACGGGGCCTATACCATCTTCCGCCAGATCAGCGCCGACGGACTGGGACTGCCGGTGGAGCAGGTACGTTTTGAGTTGGGCGACTCAGCCCTCCCGGCGGCCCCCACCAGCGGCGGCTCGGCCACCACGGCCACCATTGGGCCGGCTGCGCTGGCCGCCTGCCGCAACGTGCTGAGCGCCCTAAAACAGCTGGCTATCCGGGATGCGAAGTCGCCGCTGTATAAGGCGGCGGCCGATGACCTGGAGGCCCGCGGCGGACGGCTGGTGCGCAAGGCCAACCCCGCTCAGTCCGAGGACTACGGTACCATTCTGCGCCGGGCCGGGCTACCTTCCTTGGAAGCCAGCGGTGAGGCTAAACCGGGCGAGGAACGGGAGAACTACTCGCTCTACTCGTTTGGGGCCATATTTGTGAAGGTGCGGGTAGATGAGCTGACGGGCACCGTACGAGTAGACAAGCTGTGCGCCGTGCTGGACGTGGGCCGGCTGATGAACCCCCGCACCGCCCACTCCCAGATTATCGGGGGCGTGGCCATGGGCCTGGGTGCGGCCCTCATGGAAGAAACTCAGTACGACCCGCGCAACGGCCGCGCCGTAGTCCGCAACCTGGCCGACTACCACGTGCCCAGCATGGCCGACACGCCCGACATCCAAGTGGAGTGGCTCAACATCCCCGACCCGCACATCAGTGAGCTGGGAGCCCGGGGCATCGGGGAAATTGGCTGTGTGGGCACCCCGGCGGCCATCACCAACGCCGTGTACCACGCCACCGGCCGCCGCTTCCGCTCCCTGCCCCTCACCCCCGATAAAATCGTGCAAGGGTAGTCTTGCGCCACGCGCAGTAAAAAGCCCGCCCCGGTTCTCAAAGGATAGCCGGGGCGGGCTTTTTACCAACATTCAATGTGCGAAAAACCTACAGGTTTTTCATCCACGCCTCGCGCAGGGCCACCTGGGCGGGCGTGGCGCTGGGGTTCTGGCTGAACACGTAGCGCTTCACTTCCTCGGTGCTGCCCAGCTTCACGCGCACCGTTTGCTCCTGGCCGTTACGCACAATGGTAATCGGCAGCTCAGAGCCGGGGGCGCGGCTACCAGCCCGGCGCAGGCCGGTGAAGTCATTGCGCACCCCGTCCACGGCCACCAATTGGTCGCCCACCTGCACGCCGGCGGCTTGCAATGGACCGCCTACGCGGGTGAAGTACACGTTGGTTTCGCGCGGGGCCAGGCCCACGGGCCCCAGCGTGGCTACCTGCTTGCCGGTGTGCACAATGGGTTGATAGGTGATACCCACTTTGGCGTAGTACTCGGCCAGGGGCAGCGGCTCGGCGTTCTGCACGTAGCGCTTGAAGAAGTCGCCGATTTCGGGGTAGGTGAGCTTGGTGAAATCCTCGAAGAAGGTTTTCTCGCTGAAGGGCTTGTTGGGACCGTACTGCTTGGCCAGCTGCAGCAGTACGTCGCGCAGACTGCGCTTGCCGCCGCTCAGCTCCAGCAGGCGCAGATCGAGCAGGCCGGCCGTGAGGGCCCCGCGCTGGTAGATATTGCCGTACTGGCGCTGGCCCTCATCCGAAAACGAGTTCAACCCCAGGCGGCTGAGGCTGTACGTGGTATCGGCGCGGGTGCGGTCGTACTGCACTTTGTCGTGCAGCATGCTCAGGTAGTCGTCCAGGGGCACCAGGCCGCCGCGCAGCTGCATCATGTGCGAGGCCCACTCGGTGGTACCCTCGTAGAGCCACAAATGCTCGGAGCCGGTGGGCTGCACGAAGTTGAACTGCTCAATCACCTCGGAATGGATGTTGAGCGGGGTCATCACGTGGAAGAACTCGTGGGCCGCAATGTCCACCACGCCCTGCGCCGACTCGGGCGTGAGCGGCTGCTCGGGCAGCACGTACTCGGAGCTGTAGGAATGCTCCCAGGCCCCGGCCGAGCGGTCGGCGAAGTGGTAGAGGAAGGCATAGCGGTTCACCGGCAGCTGGCCCCCGAAGAAGCTCTGGGCGGCCGTCAGCATCTTCTGCATGTAGCCCAGCAGCGGCTCGGCCTGCACCTTGTCGGTGGCCGAGTAGCAATAGAGTGCCACGTCGGCGTTGCCCAGTTTGGTGCTGGCCTCGGTGAGGCGGCCCAGCAGAATGGGCGAATCCACGGCGTGGTCGTAGCTTTTCAGGTGATAGTAGCCGTCCTTATCGGCCTGCAGGACCGAGCCGGCCTTCCAGCCGCTGGGATACTGCAGCTTCAGGCGCAGCGGGGCAGCCTGCAGGCCCTGGGGGTAGCCCAGCAGCGTCTGGCCGTTGAGCAGGGCGTGGTCCAGTTCCAGCGAGGAGCCGCACATGCGGTAGATATTGTGCTCCTTCACCGGGGTGTCCCAGGTTTCGGCAATGGTGTAGCGGATTTCGCGGGTTTTGTCGGGCTGGCTGAGCTGCCACTGGTTCGTGTTGAGCTGCTTTACTTCCAGCGCCTTGCCTTTCTCATCGAAGGCCTGGAAGTTGCTCACGAAGCGGCCCATGTCCATGACCTGGTAGGTGCCGGGCGCGGTTGCCGCAAACTGGTAGATGGCCTGGTCTTTCTTGAGCTTGGGCAGCTCCAGCTTCACCTGAAAGGCGTTGCTGTTGGTGGCCGGGTCCATGCTCACGGTGTAGGTCAGCTCCTTGGGGCCTTTGGCCAGGGCCGGCGCGGCCAGGCCCAGCAACGCGGCCAGGGCGGCCGAACGGAAAATCGGATTCATGCAGGATATAACGGGTGAAAAGTGCGCTAACAGACGCGGCCCGGCCCCAACCGTTGCGTTGGAGCCGGGCCGCGCAGGCCGCAAAGATTACCCGATTTTGGGAAGCGGCTACGGCAGCTTCATCCGGAACAAGCGGAACGGGTACTCCACCCGGTCCTGACCGTTGTTCCACTTGGGCGTGCGCTCAATCTGGGCGGCGGTGAGGTAGAGGTAGCCACCCGGGCCCAACCCAAACGAATCGGGCCAGAGCAGGCGCGCATCCTGCACCACGGTTTCCAAGCGGCCGGCGGGCGTTACGCGGCGCACGGCGTTGTGGGGCGAGTCGGTGAGGTACACGTTGCCGGCAGCATCGGCCAGCATACCGTGCGAGATGCCCACCTCTCCTATTTCCTCCACCTGCGCGGCCACCTGGGCCGGGCTGAGGCTGGCGTCGCGCAGGGCTTCGGTGGCAATGCGGTAGAGCTTGGTCTGGTTGATGGCGCGGTAGTAGAGGTAGCGGAAATCGTGGGTGAGGGCAATGCCGTTTACGTTGCTGCTGAAGGGCTTGCCGTTCTTATCCTTCACTTCCTTGCCATCAATTCGCAGCACGAAGCCCGGGGCGGCCAGCACCGATTTGTGGCCCTGCAGCACCAACCGGCTGCGGCCAGTGCGCAAATCCAGCACCACCAGCGCGGCCAGCTTGGGGTCGGAGAGGTACGCCACCTGCTGCTCGGTATCCACGCGCACGTCATTCAGGCCCGACCGTTCCCGGGGCAAATCCTCAAACCGGTAAATCCGCTCGACTTTATTAGTCGCCAGGTTGAGATGTACCAGCTTCACGCCTTCTTTCAGGGGCGCTTCGTCGCCGGGGTTGGCGGGGTCGAGTACCCACAGGTGGTCGTTGCGGTCCACGAATAAGGCCTGCACATTCACCCAGCGGCCGGCGGCTTTCGTGGAATCCCACTGGTTCCACAGAGCATCGGGAAAGGGCCGGCGCTGCCCGTTCACGATTTCCGCCAGCCCGAAGTCGTAGTCCTTCGGCTTCTTGGGGAAGGTGACGAAAATGCGGTTCTGCTGGGACACGGCCACCCCGATGGGCTGGTGGCGGCCAAACTCGGCCACCGGCTCCAAGGTGGAAAGTGGCTGCGTGAGTTGGGCGGAAGCATCGGGAGCGGACATGAACAAGCAGACAATTAGCAACAACAGAACACGGATGATTTTCATGGCGAGCGGCGCGGGGTGTGGCCGCGGGCGTGAGTCAGTTCCTACGCGGCCTTCCGCAGGCAGGTTGGCAACGGCTACTATAACCTCCCGGCCCAACTACCGGTACAGTACTGTAGACTCCGGCCTTCATTCTCTGTTTATGCGTTTTTCCGTTCTCGCCGCCGCGCTGCTGCTGCCCCTGCTGGCTCCGGCTCAAACTCCGCGGTTCACTACCATCGGCCGCGTAGTGGCGCAGGTACCGGCGTTCAACCAACTCGTTGCCCCCGGTACGCCCATCGAAATTATAGCTTCCGGCTTTAGTCACGCCGAGGGCCCGCTGTGGGTGTCCGACAGCACCATGCTGCTGTTTTCCGACTCCCCCACCCGCACGATTTACCGCTGGTCGGAGCAGCGGGGACTCAGCAAGTTTTTGGAAAGCAGCGGCTACACCGGCCGGATGCCCTACGGCAAAGAGCCCGGCACCAACGGCCTCGCGCTGGATGCGCAGGGCAACCTGCTGCTGGCCGAGCACGGCGACCGGCGCGTGGCCCTGCTGCCGCTCAGCCAGCCCAGCGGCAAGCGCACTCTCACCGATGCCTTCGCGGGCCGCCGCTACCACAGTCCCAACGATGTCGTATCCCACCCCAACGGCTCAGTATATTTCAGCGACCCGCCCTACGGCCTGCCCGAACGGGCGCGCAGTTCCCTGCGCGAGCAGCCCGGCAACTACGTGTACCGCCGCAGCCCCAATGGCTCCGTAACCCCCGAAATTGCTGACCTGACCACACCTAACGGCCTGGCCCTGTCGGCTGATGGTCGTCAGCTGTTCGTTTCGCAGTCCGATTCGCTCCGGCCTCTCATTTGGGTGTACGCGGTGCGCGGCAATGGGAAGCTCGGTCCAGGCCGGCTGTTTTTCGATATGCAGCCCCTGCCCCGCCGGGCCAAGGAAGTGCCTGACGGCCTGAAACTGGACCGGACGGGCAATGTATGGGCCGCCGGGCACGGGGGACTTGTGGTTGTTTCACCGCAAGGCCAGCACCTGGGCACGCTTGATGTGGGCGCGCCCGTTTCCAACTGCGCCTGGGGCGAGGATGGGCGCACCCTCTACTTCACGGCTGGCTCCATGGTGTGCCGCATCAAAACCCTGGTGCAAGGCACCACCGGCGGCCGGTAGCTTATGCGCTCAAACCATAGGCTTACGCTTTTTCTGCCGCCCCTGCCTTCAGCCGCCTTCCGCGACAAGCTCCGCCACTCCGATGCCAGCCAGGTCCTGCGGATGCTGGATATGCTGGGTGTTTAAGCAAGATTCGAGAGGTAGCGCAGTACTGGTACACCCGCACTACCCGACCCATAAGCAGGCCTTATATCTGCCGGGTGCCCCGCAAACGGAACGCATAAGTAATCAACCCGGTTGAAGAGGAAGCAACGTGGCTTGTACGCTTGAGGGGTTGTGGCTCCTTTACTGCTGCTCCTTGACGAAAAGCCGTACGTTTACGTTTCCCCTTTTCATAGCCGAAGCGGTCCGGACTGCTCTAGCGCAGCCTTTCCCCTTCCGTTTATGCGTACCACGCTCAAATTCACCAACGTCGCCCGTTCGACGTTCTTCGCTACTGTGCGGCAGCGGGCCGATGCCTACTTCACCAGCCGGCAGCTCTCCCGCCACGCCAACGGGGCCATGTGGGGCAAGGCCCTGTTCTTTATCGGCAGCTTTGTGGCGTTGTATCTGCTGATCCTGTTTGGCTCGTTCAGCCCCCTGGTGATGCTGGGGCTGGCTGGCCTGCTGGGGGCCTGCTGCGCTTTTATCGGGTTCAACATTTGCCACGATGCCCTGCACAATGCCTTTTCCTCCAACCGGCGCGTGAACCGGGCGTTCAGCCTGCTGTTCAATCTGATTGGGGCCAACCCCTACGTGTGGACCATCACGCACAACGTGGTGCACCATACCTACACCAACATTCCGGGCCACGATGAGGATATTGAAGTAGCGCCGGGGCTGGTGCGGCTGTCCACCGAGGATCCGCTGAAGCCGTGGCAGCGCTACCAGCGGTTCTATGCCTTTCCGCTGTATGGACTGGCGTCGCTTTCCTGGGTACTGCGCAAGGATTACGTGAAGTTTTTCCAGAGCAAAATCGGGGAACACCCCACGCCCTCCCACCCGCGCCGCGAGTACATCAATCTGTTTGCCTACAAGGCCCTGTACTATATCCTGTTCATGGCAGTGCCGCTGCTGGTGCTGGATATTACCTGGTGGCAGTTTGCGCTGGGCTTCCTGACGCTGCACTTTGTGGAAGGGCTGGTACTGGGCCTCGTGTTTCAGCTGGCCCATGTGGTGGAAGGCACCGCCTTTCCTCAGCCCGATGCCAGCGGCGACATGCAGGAGGCCTGGGCCGTGCACCAGCTTCGCACCACGGCCAATTTTGCCCCTCGCAGCGCCATGGCCAGTTTTCTGTGCGGAGGTCTGAACCGGCAGATCGAGCATCACCTGTTTCCCAACGTTTGCCACGTGCACTACCCGGCCCTTTCCCGCATTGTACGGGAAACGGCCCGGGAGTTTGGGTTGCCCTACCTGGAAAATCCTACTTTCGTCGCGGCCCTTCGCTCCCACTACCGTATGCTGCACAAGCTGGGCCGGCCGGCGGCGTAACCAGCAGCACCGGCGAGGATTATTTTTTCAGCGGGTCGTGGCCCCAGTTCATGAGGGAGTAGCGCCAGCGCGAGGTTTCCACATCTTTTTTATGCTCGGGGCCCTGGGCGGCATGGCGGCTGATGTAGCTGTGCACCTTGTGCATGTGCTCCTGGTCGGCGGCGGTGAGGTCGGCTTTCTTTTTGCGCAGAATCCGTACGATTTTTTCGCCCGACTGATGACCTACGCTGCTGCCGTTGCCACTGTCCTGGCCCACTGATTTGGACTCCTCCGTTTTCAGCCATTTTTCCAGCTCAGCAGCCGTCATGTTCACATCTTTCCTGAACGTGGTGTAACTATCGTCGGGGGTATTCTGGGCTGTAGTCGTCATGGGGTTGCGGTTGGGGTGGGGTTGGCGGGGGTGAGGCTGATAGGCGGCCTGTTTTTCAACGATACCCGACTTAATCTGTTGTCGTATCCGGAGCACTAGCTCAACTTATATTCATTGGCGGCTCGCTCTTAACGGATCTACAACCGCCGTAGCTTTTGGTTTTCCCATTGCATGTCACCTGATATTCTGATTATTGGTGCGGGTGCAGCCGGTTTGTTGGCAGCCCGCAACCTGGCCCAGGCCGGCCGACGCGTAACCATTCTGGAAGCCCGCCCCCGCCCGGGAGGCCGCATATACTCGCTGGGTCCGGAGGCCGGCTTCAGCGCCCCCACCGAAGCCGGCGCCGAGTTCCTGCACGGTGACGTACCGCTTACCCGCGAGTTGCTGCAAGCCTACGGCATTCCGTGGCATGATACGGCTGGCACCACCTACGAAGTCAGCCAAGGCCACGCCCGGAAGGCGGAAGCATTTCTGGAAGAAATGCCACTGCTGCTGTCAACGCTCCAGCAACTCTCCAACGACATGCCGTTGGCCAACTTTCTGACGGAATACTTTCCTGGAGCCGAATACGCTGCGCTGCGCCGACAGGCCACTGCTTTTGCTGAAGGCTACGATGCCGCTGATGCCCGACGGGTCAGCGCCTTTGCCCTCCGCGAGGAGTGGAGCGGCAACGGTGCCGAAGACTCGCCCCGGCCCGAAGGGGGCTACGCGGGGCTGGTGCAGGGCCTGATGCGGGAACTGGAGGCGGCCGGCGCACACCTGATGCTAGGAACGCAGGTGACCCTCATTGAGTGGCAGCCCGGGCAGGTAACCGTCAGGAGTCAGGATGGGCGGGTATTTCAAGCGCCCCAGCTGCTACTCACGGTACCGCTGGGCGTGTGGCAGGCGCCGGAAGGTCGGCCCGGGTACCTCCCCCTTCACCCCGACCTGCCCGGGCACCGCGCCGCTGCCCAGGCCCTGGGATTTGGCCCCGTCATCAAGTACTTACTGGAATTCGAGGAGCCCATCTGGGAACAGGTTTCGGCTGATATTGGGCAGGCCATGCCGGAGTTGGGTTTTCTGTTTTCGGATGCTGCAGTACCGACCTGGTGGAGTCAGCAACCCAGTTCCCAATCTTTGCTTACCGGCTGGGTAGCCGGTCCTGCGGCGGCCCACCGCCAGCATCTCACCCCTTCCGAGTTGCTCACTGAAGCACTGGACTCCTTGGCATACCTGCTGCAAACTACACCAGCTTACCTGCGCCAGCATCTGCAGGCACACCAGATACTCAACTGGGGCACTGACCCGCTGGCCCTAGGCGCCTATTCCTACCCTACCATTTGTGCAGCGGAGTTTAGGGCCACGCTTTCCGCTCCGGTTGCCGACACGCTGTTTGTGGCCGGTGAGGGAGTGTACTCGGGCCCCTACACTGGCACTGTAGAAGCGGCGTTGGTAACAGGCGCGGCGGCAGCCCGGCGCATCCTGCAAACGCCTGCCCCCATTTCGTAACTGCCAACAGTTTCTCTGCCCGGGTGAGAACAGACCCGCTGGTGCCGGAGGAGAGCATATTAGTCACGCTTACAGCAGTACCGGGCCTTGCAATGAGCTTTTCAGCGGGCATTATGCGGTGGTTTGTGGAGTAACCGTAGTTAAAGCCCTCACCCGGCACCGAAAAAGCGGGGAAGCTACGGCCGCCAAACCTGCTTCCCCGCCCCGCTGCCGTGGGCAGCATTTTCCGATTGCCTTACAGCAGCCCTACTCCGGCCCCTGCCAGCTCTTCCCGCACTGCCTCGGGCCAGATGCTTACCTGCACCTCCCCAATGTGCCCCTTACGCAGCATAAACATGCACACCCGACTTTGCCCAATACCGCCCCCAATGCTCTGCGGTAGTTCATCACGCAGCAAACGGGAGTGAAAGGAGAGTTCCTGCCGGTCCTCGCAGCCGCGCAGGGCCAGTTGCCGTACCAGCGCCTGCTTATCCACCCGGATGCCCATTGAGGATACTTCAAAAGCAGTTTGCAGTACTGGGTGCCACAGCAAAATGTCGCCGTTCAAGCCCCGGTAGCCACCCTCTGTTTCGGTACTCCAGTCGTCGTAGTCGGGGGCGCGGCCGTCGTGGGGCTCCCCGTGGCTCAGCTCTCCGCCAATGCCCATCAGGAATACTGCGCCATACTGCTTCACGGCTTCGTGCTCCCGCTCCTTTGGCGTGAGCGTAGGAAATTGTTTCAGCAGGTCTTCAGCCTGCAGGAACGTAATTTTATCGGGCAATACCGGTATAATTTCCGGGTACTCGGCAGCTACGCGGGCTTCCGTGGTTTTCAGGGCCGCATAAATGCGCTCCACGGTAGCTTTCAGAAACTCCGGGGTGCGCTGCGCGGGCAGGATGTGCTTTTCCCAGTCCCACTGGTCCACGTAAATGGAATGAATGGGCGAGTACTCCTCATCGGGGCGCAAAGCGCGCATATCCGTGAGCAGCCCCCGGCCGGCCTCAATGCCCAGCTCCTGCAGGCGCACGCGCTTCCATTTGGCCAAGGAATGCACCACCACGGCGCGGCGCTCATCCAGCGCCTTCACCGGAAAGCCTACGGGCCGCTCCACGCCGTTCAGGTCGTCGTTGATGCCGGTACCATCCAGCACGGCTATCGGCGACGACACCTTGCTTAACTGCAGCTGCGTGCTGAGTTCTTCGGCGAAGGTTTCCTTTACAAAGCCGATGGCTTCTTCTGTTTTTAATAATTCCTGCGCAGTCATGGCAATTATTATGTGTGGTTTTTGAAATGATTTTTATTTTCGAAAAGGCATGCAAATACCCTTTTCCCCTGCGGGAGTTATTTTTCGGAAATTCGGAAATGGGTTGTGCGCAACCAGTGAGATTGACTGCTGGCCGCTGCACGCGCCGGGGTACCCTGCGGGCACAAAAAAAGCCTTCCGGGCTGCGGAAGGCTTTAAAAGAAAATCAGTTAGTGATTTTTCAGTTCTCCAAGGGAGCAATAGCCTTCCAGTCCCGAATAAGATTATTATTCGAGTTATTATCCTGGAGATTATTGCGGAAATGACGCATGATTGGGGTCAGTTTTTCGTCTGATGTATGCAAGTATAGAAAACCTAATTTAAAATACCAAAAATTACCGCATTATTATTTTCACGCATCTGAATCGTATTAATCTATTTTCCAGCAATACACTACCGTATGCGGGATTTATTCAGCTTCGCCGGTTAAGGCGTCGCGTACGTCACGTACCGCCTGCACTACGGATAAAGGCACCGGCGCGTCGGGCTTGAGCAGGCGCAGCAGCCGCAGGTATTTGGCCCGGCCCTCGTTACGCAGCAGCGGCGGCACTTCGTACACAAACACCTTAAATGGCTCCACCTTTTGCACCCCTACCAGCAAAAACCGGTCGGCTTGCAGAGCATCAGCGTAAAAAGCGGCCTGCCGGTCGTAGTCGTACTGCGAGCATTGCTCCACGAAGTGGTTATGGTCGCGGGCCATGGTGGTTTTGAAGTCGATGATGGTGTAGGGCTGGCCGGGCTGATCCACCACCAGATCGGCGCGCAGCTTGCAAAGCGTGTCCGTTACGGGCTCCGTGAAAATGCAGCTGGGCTCGGGCGTGCCGGCTTCCAGCAGCGCATTCACCTCGGGGTTGAGCTTCACGCCTTCCACCATCCACCACACCAGCGTATCGTTGATGCCCGGCTCGCCGGGCTGGTATAAATCGGGTTCCAGCAGGGCCGTGTGAAACGCCGTACCCAAGCCCAAGGCCCCCCCTACGCTGTTGTGCGGGCGGGGCGGGCGACCATTCAGAGCGTCACGAAGGCGGGAAAGGTCGGAGTTAGCAATGGCCGGCAGGGCGCGGTAATCGTCGTACGGAATCCGGAGTAGATCGGGGCGGGCGGGGGTAGTAGTTGGCTCAGTCACGTAAAGAGAACAGCGGAAACCTGAAAAAGGCTCCGAAAAGTAGGCAGGATCGGGTTTGGATAGGGGAGTATACGGCTTTTTCCGGAAACTCCGGGCATTGCCCTGCTGCCCCAGCGGCAGCGCCCAAACAGGCTGGGCGCTGCCTTCCCGGCAATTTACTGCGGACTGCTGGGTTCCTGGTTGGCCCGTTCCCCGGTTTCTTCGGGCATTTGGTATTCGCCCACGCGGCCGTACTGCCGCTCCCGCTGAATGCCTTTATCCTCGCCGTAAGGGTGGCCGCCGAAGCCGTGGCGCATCATGGCAATGGCCTTGGCCCAGGTAGGGTCTTTGTCGCGGGAGGTGAAAAGCTGCATCACCGACTGGGTGATGACCGGAATGGGCACTTCCATGTGCAGGGCGTCAGCTACCAGCCAGTTTACCTCGCCGGTGTCTTCAATGTAGCTCGGCACGTTGAAACCGGCTTCCTCGTCGTACATCTTCTTCATGAGCTCCACCAGCCAGCTGCGCACTACCGAGCCGTTATTCCACAGGCCCAGAATGGCGCTGATATCCAGCTTTTCGCGGAAGTGGGTGAGCATGCCCATCCCCTCGCCAATGGCCTGCAGCATCCCAAACTCGATGCCGTTGTGCACCAGCTTCACGTAGTGGCCGGTGCCCGCCGGACCAGTGTGCAGAAAGCCGCCGGGCACGGCCGTTTCCACAAAAAAGTCTTTGAGTTGATTCACGGCCGCGTCGTCACCGCCCACCATGTAGCAGGCGCCGGTACGGGCCCCGCCGGGGCCGCCACTGGTGCCGCAGTCGATGAAATACAACCCCTCTCCCTTGAGCCGGGCCGCCCGACGGATGGAGTCGCCCCAGTAAGAGTTGCCCCCGTCCACGATGATGTCGCCTTCTTCCAAGTGGGGCTGTAGCTGCTCAATCAGACCATCAACGGCCGCGCCGGCCGGAATGTAGAGAAATACCTTGCGCGGGCGGTGCAGCTTCTGCACCAACTCCTCAATACTGCTCACCACGTGCAGGTTTTCGGATTCCAGGTCGGGGCGCGGGTGCAAGTCCATGCCAGTCACGGGGTAGCCTTTTTCAGCGGCCTGCCGGGCCAGGCCAGCGCCCATTTTACCCAGGCCGATGACGCCAATCTGCGTTTTACTCATGTCGTTGTGTTTGTTGAGGGGATGGAAGGATGCGGGAAAGCAGGGTACCTATGAGCGAACTATCAGAACCTCAAGCTTCGGCGGTGCCTCTGCATGATGGTTGGCTACTCGATTTTGCGGGCAATAACCCGGGCGGGGGCACCATCGGCACCGGCTATTTTCAGGGGCAGGCAAATCAGCTCGTACTCGCCCGGTTCGGCGTGGTGCAGGGCCAGGCCTTCAATCACGCTGATGCCGGCTTCCAGTAGCACGTGGTGGGTGTCGGCGGGGCCTACGGAGAGGTAATCCACGCCCACACACACCACCCCCTGGTCACGGAGCCACTCGGCGGCATCGGCCCGCACCCGCACAAAATCGGGATTAAAGGGCTGAGTGGCCCACTCCTGCCGGGAGTTACGGGTTTTAAACAGCACCCGGCTGCCGCGCCGCAGCGGCAGGTGCTCAATTTCGGCCTTGGTGACGAACTGCTCGTGCTCAATTTCCACCAGCAGCGCCGGCCCCAGCAGAGTCGTCAGGTCCAGTTGCGTTACATCATCTCCGTCCTTCAAAAAGTGGAGTGGCGCATCTACGTGGGTAGCCGTGTGTACGCTCAGGCTCATTTCCGTCACGTTGGCAGCTTCGCCGCGGGCAATGCTCAGCGTCTTTTTGATGTGTACCGGCGCATTGTCGGGCCAGTAGGCCATGCCATCGGAAATGGTGGTGGTGAAATCAAGCCAAGCCATAGGTTCAGTTTCCGGTTGTGAGTTGGGTATTGCCAGTTGTGGAGTATCAGTTGCTGGTAATTCCTGACTTGCAACTAGCTCCCCATAACTGGAAACTTATTCGTCGGGGTGACGGGGTTGGATCAGTTTGGCAATGAGGCCCGTCCAGCCGGTCTGGTGACTGGCCCCCAGTCCGGCGCCCGTGTCGCCGTGGAAGTACTCATGAAAGAGCAAATGGTCCCGGAAGTGCGGGTCGTTCTGCAGCTGCTTGTCGGAGCCAAAGCAGGGCCGCTCCCCCTCCGCAGTGCGCAGGAACAGGCTGGTGAGCCGGTTTGTCAGGGCCTGCGAAACTTCCAGCAGCGTGCAGTAGCGGCCCGTACCGGTAGGATATTCCACCTTGAACTCAGGCCCGTAGTAGTGGTAAAACCGCTGCAGCGACTCAATGAGCAGAAAATTCATGGGCAGCCAGATGGGGCCGCGCCAGTTGCTGTTGCCCCCAAACAAGCTGGTTGTAGATTCGCCCGGTTCGTAATTAACCACGGCGTTGGCTCCCCCGTCGCGCTGAAACACAAACGGATGTGCCAAGTGGTATTTGGATAACGCCCGCACGCCATACTCGGATAGGAATTCAGCCTCGTCCAGCATCCGGCGTAGCAGCAGCTTCATGCGGTGGCCGCGCAGCAGGCTCAGCAGGTGGGTCTGGCCTTTGCCGGGCTCCTGCCAGCGGCTCACCAGAGCCGCCAACTCGGGCCGGTGGTCCAGAAACCAGTTGAGGCGGCGCATAAACTGGGGAACGTCGTGCAGGGTATCGGTATCCAGCACTTCCACGGCAAGCAGCGGAATCAGCCCCACCATGGAGCGGATGCGCAGGGAAAACCGGCCATTGTCGGGCGTGTTCAGCACGTCGTAGTAGAAGCCGTCCTCGTCGTCCCACATATCAATCTTCTGCTCGCCCATACTCGACATGGCGGAGGCGATGTAGAGAAAGTGCTCGAAGAACTTGCTGGCCATATCCTGGTACACCGGATTGGTCCGGGACAGCTCCAGCGCAATACGCATCATGTTCAGGGCAAACATGGCCATCCAGGCAGTGCCATCGGCTTGCTCAATGTGGCCGCCAGTAGGTAGCGGAGCGCTTCTATCGAACACGCCGATGTTATCCAGCCCCAGGAAGCCGCCCTCGAACACGTTGCGGTTATGCCGGTCTTTGCGGTTTACCCACCAGGTAAAGTTGATGAGCAGGCGGTGGAAGATGGCCTCCAGAAACTTCGTATCGCCCTGGCCGCGCTGCTTTTTCTCCATTTTGTACACCCGCCACGTAGCCCAGGCGTGCACCGGCGGATTCACGTCTTCCAGCTTCCACTCGTAGGCCGGCAGTTGCCCGTTGGGGTGCATATACCAGTCGCGGCAGAGCAGGTGCAGCTGATTTTTGGCAAAATCCACATCCACCATCGCCAGCGGAATGCAGTGAAAAGCCAAATCCCAGGCCGCGTACCACGGGTATTCCCACTTATCCGGCATCGAGATAACGTCGGCGTTGTTGAGGTGAGTCCAGTTGTGGTTGCGGCTTTGCAGGCGGCTCTCAGGTGGGGGCGGCAGGGCGGGGTCGCCGCGCAGCCACTCGGCCACGTCGTAGTAGTAAAACTGCTTGTTCCAGAGCATGCCAGCCAAGGCCTGCCGCTGCACAGCGCGGGCATCGGGGTTGTCGATGCCGGTTTGCAGGGCCGCATAGAAGGCGTCGGCTTCGGCTTTGCGCTGATTGAGAATGGCCGTAAAATCCGCAAACGGCTCCACGAGGCCGGGAGCCGCCAGCCGTACGCGCACTGTGCGGCTTTCACCGGCCGGCACGGTCAACTGATAATGCACGGCCGCCTTGGTGCCCTCCCGGGCAGGATTGATGGCGGCCGTTTGCCCGTGCACCAGGTAGTCGTTGACAGCATCTTTGGGAAAGCCCGACGCGCCGGCCGTGCCATACAGCCGCTGCGCGTTGGTTTCATTGTCACAGAACAGCAACTCCGCCGTTTGGCCGTCCGGCTGCTCGTAGTACAGGCACAGCTTGGGCAGACTCGCGTGCTCCACCGCCAGGCAACCATCCACGGGCGCACTTAGCCGCGGTTTATCGTTGGAGTAGCCCCAGGCCCAGGTATTGCGAAACCAGAGCTGCGGCAGCACGTGCAGCGGCGCATCCTGGGCAGCGCGGTTGTGCACCGTTATCTGCAGCAGCAGGTCTTCGGGGCCGGCTTTGGCATAGTCCAGGAAAATATCGAAGTAGCGGTTTTCCCGGAAAACACAGGTATCCAGCAGCTCAAATTCGGGCTTCTGCCGGTCGCGGCGGGCGTTTTCCTGTACCAGCCAATCGTACGGAAACGCGTGCTGCGGATACTTGTACAGCATCCGCATGTAGCTGTGCGTGGGCGTGTTGTCGAGGTAGTAGTACAGCTCCTTCACGTCCTCGCCGTGGTTGCCCTCGGGGCCGCTGAGGCCAAAGAGCCGCTCTTTCAGAATGGCGTCCTGCCCGTTCCAGAACGCCGGGGCCAGGCACAACAGCTGCCGTTCGTCGCAGACGCCGCCCATGGCCTCCTCCCCCCAACGGTAGGCATAGCTGCGGGCCATGTCGTGGGTGGTGTAGGTCCAGGGCTGAGAATCGGCGGAGTAGTCCTCGCGCACCGTGCCCCACTGCCGGTCCGACACGTAGGGGCCAAACCGGTGCCAGGCCGCCTTCCCTTCCCGGGCCTCCTGCTGCCGTTGTTGTTCTTCGTTCATGTACTGCGTTGCCGGTTATCAGTTGTTTAGTATTCCGTTGCCAGTTGTCAGTTATCAGAGCTTTCCTGACTACTGACAATCAGCAACTGACAACCGGAAACTCACCCGTTGTCGGCGAAGCCGGGGTATAGCGTCATACCGCCATCGGCAAACAGGGTAGTACCCGTCACGTAATCCGATTCGTCGGAGGCCAGCCACACGGCCACCTTACCAATGTCGGCGGGCTCCCCAATGCGGCCGTAGGGAATGAGCGTGAGCAGGTTTTTTTCCTCCTCGGGCGTGTCGCGGGCCGTGAGGTTGATGGGCGTGGCAATGGCTCCCGGGCCGATGCTGTTGACCCGGATACGCTGCGGGGCCAGCTCCTGGGCCATGCTTTTCATCAGCTGCATGATGCCCCCTTTGCTAGTGGCGTAGTTTACGTGGCCCGCCCACGGAATCACCTCGTGCACCGAGCTCATGCAGATGATTTTGCCGGTGGCCTTGGATATCTCCGGCTGCGGACCCCTGCGCACAAATTCCCGGGCCGCCTCCCGGGCGCACAAAAACTGCCCCGTCAGGTTCACGTTGATAACGTTCTGCCACTTCTCCAGCGTCATCTCCAGAAACGGCGAGTCGTCTTGAATACCGGAGTTGTTGACAAGAATGTGCAGCGTGCCGCACTGCTTCCGAATCTCATCGAACATAGCCAGCACCTCGTCTTCCTTGCTCACGTCAGCGTGCACGGCATAGGCCGTACCGCCGGCCTGCTCAATCTTTTTCACTACTTCCGCCGCACCCTCGGGGCTGTGAGAGTAGTTCACAAAGACAATGGCACCCTCGGCAGCCAGGGCCTCAGCTACTCCGGAACCGATGCCGGAGCTACCACCCGTTACCAGGGCAATTTGATTGTGTAATCGGCGGGAATATGCAACGTCTGGCATGCGGATATAGGCTAGGTTCTGCTTTCCTAGACTGCCAATGTCCGGCTTTAGTTACATGAATTTTCAATGAAGCACTGATAATCAACGCTATACAATAAAAATATTTCACATATTCCTGCTTTATAACAGGTGAAAAATAAAAAAGCCTCACCGTGAGGTGAGGCTTTTTGGTGATCCCGCTGGGATTCGAACCCAGGACCCATACATTAAAAGTGTATTGCTCTACCAGCTGAGCTACAGAATCATTTCCTATCCATTAGCCGGCTGCTTTCTGGAAGGGAGTGCAAAAGTAGACAAAGTCCTTTTTCACTCCAAATCCCTTGATTAAAAATTTTAGCTACCTACTCATGCCGCCTTTTAGCTACTTGATTTTCAAGGGATTTTTTTTGTTCGCAACTATATACTAACGAAGTTTTATGATCAATGCAACCATTGTACTCCATTCAGGATCATCCCAGCAACTGCCCTATTCCTGTGTTTTTCATTGGTGCCCGGTTGTTACCCTCTATAATAAGATAGAAACGGCCACCCAGAAAAACTGGGTGGCCGTTTGTGGCTTATCAGTTAATAGGGAATTTATTTACAGCTTGGCCATTTCGTCGCGCACGAAGTCGGCCAAGGTGCGTAGGTATTGGGTGCTGAAATCGAAGCGAATCCCGGCGGCGGCGTAAATCTCGCCGATAGGGGCCGTGTAACCCAGGGCCAGTGCGCGCTGGTAGCCCTGCAAAGCAGCTTGAGGATCTTGGCGAAAGTTGCGCCAAACGGCAATGGCCCCTAGCTGCGCCATGGCGTACTCAATGTAGTAGAAAGGCACTTCGTAGAGGTGTAGCTGCTTCTGCCATAGGTAGGGCTTAATCAACTCCAGCCCCTGCCAACTCACGGTGCGTTGGTTAAACTCATCGAACAAAGCTACCCAGCGCTGATGGCGCTGCTCCTCGGTGTGGGTGGGGTTTTCGTATACCCAATGCTGAAACTTATCAATGGTAGCCACCCAGGGGAAGGTTTCCAATACGCTTTCCAAATGGGTTTTCTTGGCCCGACGTAATTCCTCCGGATTGGGGAAGAACACGTCCCAGTGGTCCATACTGATGAGCTCCATGCTCATGGAGGCCAACTCGGCTACCTCGGATGGTGGGTGCTTATCGGCGCCCAGAGGCAGGCGGCGCGTGAGGAAGCTGTGCACGGCGTGGCCGCCCTCGTGTAGCATCGTTACCACGTCGCGCAGGGAGCTGGTGGCGTTCATAAAAATGAACGGCACGCCGGTTTCATCCAAGGGATAGTTATAACCGCCGGGGGCTTTGCCTTTGCGGCTTTCCAGGTCGAGGTTGCCCATTTGGCGCATGGTGCGCAGGCACTGGCCCAGGAAAGGATCAAGGCGGTCAAAAACAGTGATAGTTTTTTCCAGCAACTCGGTGCCGGTTTCGAAAGGGCGCAACGGGGCCTCGCCGGAGGGGTCCACATCCAGGTCCCAGGGGCGCAACTCGGCCAGGCCCAGGTCCTGTCGGCGTTCCAGGTCCAGGTCGTCGATCAGGGGCACTACGGTTTCCCGGATGGCCTGATGAAAGTTCATGGTGTCCTGGGGGGTATAGTCGAAGCGGCCCAGGGCAGCAAACATGTAGTCGCGAAAGTTGGCGAAGCCGGCATTTACGGCCACTTGGTGGCGCAGACCGATGAGGCTGGTGAATAGCTCATCCAGGGGCTGGGAATCGAGGAGACGGCGCGCCTGAATGGCCCGCCAGGCTTCCTCACGCACGGTGCGGTCGGGACTCTTGAGGCGGTCGGCAGCACGGGGCAGAGTAACTTCCTCGCCGTCGAGGGTTACCGTCATTGCGCCGACAATGGCGGCGTATTGCTGCTGCTGGGTGCTGATTTCAGTTTTGAGCGGGATATTCTCGGCCCGGTAAATGTCCAGCGCCTGTCTAACAGAGCGAATGAACACGCGGTAGCGGGCCGGGTCGAGGCTGGGCAGAAACTCCGAGGCCATCATCTTCTCATTGAGGGCGTGGTCGTAGGGGGCCACGTTGGGCTCAATCTCGCTCACAAAGTACTGAAACGCCTCGCTGCGGCCCTGGTCCTGGGTGTCACAGGTCATGCGGATGTAGCGCCAGGCCAAGTCCTCGCTCAACACGGCTTCCAGTTCCGAGCGGTCCAGCAGCCAGCGCTCCAGTTCCGCCGCCGAGTGAATTTCCCGTTGCTGCAGCTCCTGAAAATAGGGCTCAATGCCGGACCATTCGGTTACGGTAAATACTTCGGGCAGGTAGTGCCGCGACGGCCGTTGCGTATCAGTTGCCAGGTCGGCCGCGGGAGCGGAGTAAGTCATGGGCGGGAAAGAGGAAATCGACATAAAGAAGCCTTGCAGCAAGGCCAAAAGAGTAATACCCGGAACGTCGGGTGCAGGTTCGGCAAATACCGATTGTTTCGCGCTCTTTTTTGCCGATGACCAAATGGCTGCCAGTAGCAGAACACAGTCATAGACCGCGCAAGAAAGCAAAAGGCCACCGTACTTATGCAGATCGGCGGCCTTTTTACAGGGCAGGCGACAGTAACCTACCGGCTAATCTACCTCAATCACCACGTCGCTGGTGAGCGGATGGCCTACACAAATCAGCACATAGCCCTGTTTCATCTCAGCATCTGACAGGCCTTCGCGCTCATCAAGGTGCACCTTGCCGCTGAGGCACTTGCCCCGGCAGGCCGTGCACAGGCCAGCCTGGCAGCTATAGGGCAAGTCGATGTCCTGGTTGAGGGCGGCCTCCAGAATGGTCTGGCTGGGCTCCACGGCAAACTGGTACTCGGCGCCTTCGTACTGAATGGTAACGGTGCGGGTCTTGATGGTGCCGTCGTCGTCAGCGGCCGATACGTCGCCGTGGCCGTTGGGCTGGGCGGCGGCCGTTTCGGCTGAGTCGGCGGCGGCCACGAAACTCTCGCGGCGGATGCGGCCGGCGGGCACGGCCAGCAGTTCCAGGGCGGCCTGGGCTTCGGTCATCATGCCATCAGGGCCGCAGAGGTAGTACTCGGCCTGGGCTGCCGGCACCCCGCGCTGCTCCAGAATGCGCAGCAGGGTGGTGCGGTTGAGGCGGCCGGTGTGCTTGTGCTCGGCGGAGGGGCGCAGCGGCTGGCTGAACACGTGCTCCACCTGCAGGCGGCCGGCGTACTGCTGCTCCAGCTGCTGCAGCTGCCGGGCAAAAATTACCGAGTCCTCGTTGCGGTTGCCGTACACCAGCAGCACCTGACTTTGGGGCTCCTCGCGCAATACCGCCTTCAGCATGCTCATGAGCGGGGTAATGCCCGAGCCGGCCCCCACCAGCACAATGGAGCGGGCCGCGCCGGGCTGGGGCGTGAGTGTGAAGTTGCCCAGCGGCGCCATTACCTCCAGTTGCTGGCCCACACGCACCGTGTCGAGCAGGTAGTTGCTCACCAGGCCGCCCTGCACGCGCTTGACGGTAACGGCCAGGCGCGGGGCTTCGGCGGGGGTACTGCTGAGCGAGTAGGCCCGGCGCTCCTTTTTGCCACCGGGGCCGCAGGGCAGAATCAGGGTCAGGAACTGGCCGGGCTGACTGGCCACGGGCTGGCGGTCGGGCCGCTCGAAGTGAATGGTAACGGCGTCGGAAGTTTCCTGGGTCAGCTCAACTACGTTCAGCGTCAGGTAAGGGCTACTCATATCGGGGGCAGAGAATTAGAATCGGGAATATGGCAAAACAGGCCGCAAAAATACGGGATTCTGCGGGGTGGGCCGCTGCCCGGTGGTCGTACAGGTTTTTGGGCTTTTCGGGCGGCGGGGTTGTCTGGCTGGCTGCGTTGGCCCGTATTTGTACCCGATATTCAGTTTGCGCCCCCTTTTTCTGGTTTTGATGCCTACTCCCACCCCTACCCCGCTGGCCGCCCTGCTGGAGCGTTACCAGCACGAGTTTCACCCCGTACTGCCCGTCGACCTAAACGCCCCCGACGTAGCCCGCCTCGATTTCACCGCCGCCAACCCCTTGCTGCAGGATGCCGACCTGCGCGATACGCCTGCTTTTGAAGAACTGGTAGCCCGGCTGCTGGAAGCCCAGCACGCGCACATCGGCGTGGGGGGCTACCTCGAAAACCGGGTGATTTACCGCCGCAGCCCGGGCCTGTTCGGCAACCCAGCCGTGCCCGCCCGCTCGTTGCACCTGGGCGTGGATGTGTGGCTGCGGGCCGGCACCCCGGTACTGGCCCCGCTGCCGGCCGTGGTGCACAGCGTGCAGGACAACGCCGGCTTCGGCGACTACGGCCCCACCGTCATCCTGCAGCACCAGCTCGAAGACACCACGTTCTACACCCTCTACGGCCACCTAACCCGCCGCGAAACCCTGCTGCTGCGCCCCGGCATGACGCTGGAAGCCGGCGACACGTTTACCGAAATAGGCCCCGCCCCCGAAAACGGCGACTGGCCCCCGCACCTGCACTTTCAGATTATGGCCGACCTGCAAGGCCGCTCCGGCGACTTCCCCGGCGTAGGGCTGGTAGAAGAGCAAGCATACTGGGCCGCCCTCTGCCCCGATCCGAACTTGATTCTGCAGAGTAAGTGGCTGTAAAAAGTTAGCCCGCAGAGGACGCGGTGTTTAGCGCAGAGGGCGCAGAGTTGTTCTGGAACAACTCTGCGCCCTCTGCGCTAAACACCGCGTCCTCTGCGGGCTAAAAATCTCTCCGAACTCCTAATCGAACTTGATTGCCACTACCGGCTTGATGCGCGAAATCAGGTAGGTGGGAATGAGCACGGCCAGCAGGGAGGTGAGGAAGGTAGCCGCGTTGAGCACCACGATGATGAAGGGGTCCCAGTGAATCGGAACCCGGTCCATATAATAGTTCTCGGGGTCCAGCGGAATGGGGTGGAAGAAGTACTGGATGGCGCAGAACCCAAGGCCGATGAGGTTGCCGTAGAGCATGCCCCGCATGGTGAGGCTTAGGCCCCGGAAGAAGAACATGCTCCGGATCTGGTTGTCGGTGGCCCCGATGGCCTTAAGCACCCCAATCATGTTGGTGCGCTCCAGAATCATGATGAAAATAGTAGCCACCATGTTAAACGTGGCCACGAAGATGATCAGAATCAGGAAGATGACCACGTTGCGGTTCAGCAGCTGCAGCCAGTCGAACAGCTGGGCGTACTGGTCGGTAATCTTGTCCAGCTTCAGGTCGTAGCGCAGGTTCTCGTAGATGTTGTCGGCCACGGGGTCGAGGCGGTTGAAGTTCCGCAGCGTCACCTCCATGCCGCCCACCAGCGAATCGGGCCAAGCGTTCAGCTGGCGGATCTGGCCAATGTCGCCAATCACGTAGGCTTCGTCGAACTCGTCGAGGCCGGTCTGGTAGATGCCGCTGACGGTGAACTGCCGCACCCGGGGCGGGTTCTGGATGAAGTAGAACAGGGCTTTGTCGCCGGGCTTGAGGCGCAGCTTGTCGGCTACTTTGCGCGAGAGCAGCACGTCGTTGCTGGCGGCCGTATCGGAGAAAGTCAGGAACTTGCCCGCCACCAGGTTCTGGCGCATCGGCGACTTGCCCGCTTTTTCGTCAATGCCTTTCAGCACTACGCCCAGCACTTCATCCTTGGTTTTGATGATGGCCGTTTTGCGGGCGAAGGGCTGCATAGACTGCACCTGCGGGTTGCGGCGCAGCTCCTGCACCAGCCGCGGGCCGGCAATGGGCTCTACCTCCAGCGAGTTGTTGGTATCGTACTTGCTGATCTGCAAGTGCGAGCCGAACGAGAAGATCTTGTTCTGGATTTCGTTGCGGAATCCCTCCAAAATGGCAAATGATACCACCATCACCGCCAGCCCCATGGCAATGCTGATGATGGCTATCTTTGTCACCGACGAGGTAAATGACCCGGCATCGGCCCCGTCAATCTTGTTAGATATGTACTGCGAGACGTTCACTGGCGTAAAGCTAGATGAATCCCGGTAGTTTCCCATCCTTCCTGCCCGCCTATGTACTCCATCCTGCCTACGGGCCTGCTCAGCCTGTCATTGCTGCTTACTGACTGTGCCCGGCCGCCCCAATCGGCCGCCACAACTGCTGCTTCCATGCCTGCGGATGCGCCGTTGCACCAAACGGTAGCCTCGCCGCCGCAGGTGCTGCTGCCGGCCGCCAGCCCCCTCCAAATGGGCGCGGACCAGTTCGACAAATATCTG
Source organism: Hymenobacter sp. 102 (assembly GCF_049949205.1). Classification (NCBI taxonomy): domain Bacteria; kingdom Pseudomonadati; phylum Bacteroidota; class Cytophagia; order Cytophagales; family Hymenobacteraceae; genus Hymenobacter; species Hymenobacter sp. 102. The sequence goes on along the minus strand of NZ_CP188172.1, from coordinate 4,352,501 downwards.
CCGCTGCTGAAGGGCAAGCGGGTGGGGGTAGTAGTAAACCAGACGGCCCGGGTGGGCTCGTCGTTTCTGGTAGATACGCTGCTGGCCAAAGGCGTGGGAGTAAAGGTGATTTTCGGGCCGGAACACGGGTTTCGGGGCGAAGCGGCCGACGGAGCCACCATCAAGGATGGCAAGGATGCCCGTAGCGGCCTGCCCGCGCTGAGCTTATACGGCGCCACCAAAAAACCGACGCCCGAAATGCTCAAGGATATCGACGTACTGGTGTTCGATATTCAGGACGTGGGGGCTCGCTTCTACACCTTCATCAGCACCATGCACTACGTGATGGAGGCCGCTGCCGAACAAGGCAAGGAGGTAATCGTGCTGGACCGCCCCAACCCCAACGGCTGGTACGTGGACGGGCCGGTGCTGGAGCCGGCGTTTAAAACCTTCGTGGGTATGCACCCCATTCCGGTGGTGCACGGCCTCACGGTGGGCGAGTTGGCCCGCATGATTAACGGTGAGAAGTGGCTGGCCGGCGGCAAGCAGTGTAAGCTCACGGTGATTCCGGTGGCCGGCTACACCCACAGCACCCGCTACGAGCTGCCGGTGCGCCCCTCCCCTAACCTGCCCACGGCCCACTCGGTGGCCTTGTACCCCAGCCTGTGCCTGTTTGAAGGAACCGACGTGAGCGTGGGCCGCGGCACGGCGTTGCCATTTGAGGTGATTGGCGCGCCCACCCAGCCCAGTACCCGCCCCTACCGCTTCACGCCCAGCCCTAACCCCGGCTCCACCTCCCCGCCCCAGAACGGCAAGCTCTGCTATGGCCAGGATTTGCGCCAGGTGGGCGACATCGGCTTTACCCTGAAATACCTGCTCGACTACTACCAGCAAAGCACTAACAAGGAGAAGTTCTTCCTCTCCGACCGGGGCTTCGACCGGCTGATGGGTAACGCCACCGTGCGCCAGCAAATCATGGCCGGCAAGTCGGAGGCCGAAATCCGCCAGGGCTGGGAGCCGGGGCTGACGGCGTACAAGGCCATGCGCAAAAAGTACCTGCTGTACCCCGATTTCAAGTAGCCTTACTGATATTAGCCCGCAGAGGGCGCAGTGTTTTTCGCAGAGGACGCAGAGTCGTTCCAGAACAGTTCTGCGTCCTCTGCGAAAACACTGCGCCCTCTGCGGGCTAACAACTCAAGAACGACATGTTGAACATTATATTCATGGGCACCCCTGAGTTTGCGGTGCCGACACTAGAAGCCCTGCTGGGCTGGGAAGGATGCCGGGTGGTAGCCGTCCTGACCGCTCCTGACAAGCCTGCGGGCCGGGGCCGACAGCTGCAGGGCTCAGCCGTGAAGCAGGCCGCCGAGGCCCACGGCCTGCCAGTGCTGCAACCCACCAATCTGAAAGACCCCGCTTTTCAGGCGGAGCTGAAGGGCTACGCGGCCGATTTGCAGGTAGTAGTGGCCTTCCGGATGCTGCCTGAGGCGGTGTGGAATATGCCGCGGCTGGGCTCCATCAACATCCACGCCTCGCTGCTACCCCAGTACCGCGGGGCGGCGCCCATCAACTGGGCCCTCATCCACGGCGACACCCAGACGGGCGTAACCAGCTTCTTCCTGCAGCACGAAATTGACACCGGCAACCTCATTTACCAGGATGCCGTGGACATTGCCCCGGAGGATGATTTCGGCTCACTGTACGAGAAGCTAAAAGCGGCCGGCGCGGCCCTGGCCCTGCGCTCGGTGCAGGCCATTGCGGCCGGCACGGCCCCCAGCGTTCCGCAGCAAAACCTGCCGGAGCTGCGGCCCGCCCCCAAGCTCAGCAAGGAAACCGGCCGGCTTGATTTCACCGAGTCGGCGCCGGCGCTGGCCAATCGGGTGCGGGGCCTCTCCCCCATTCCCACGGCCTTCACCCAGCTGCCCGACGGCCGCACGCTCAAAATCTTCAAGGCCCAGCCCCTCGACGATGAGGAAGCCAGCGGCCCCGACCAGGGCGGCGCGGGCCGCTGGTTCACCGACGGCCGCACCTACCTGCGCATTCAAACCGGCAACGGCCTGTTGGATTTGCTGGACGTGCAGCTGGAAGGCAAGAAACGCATGGCCATCGGCGACTTCCTGCGGGGCTTCAATACGGATTTACTAACACCTCCCGCCACCGCATGACCGCACTTGTCGTAGCCGTTGCTGATAACGGCGTTATTGGAGGCGAGAACCGCCTGCTCTGGCACCTGCCGCTGGATTTGAAGCACTTCAAGCAGCTCACTCAGGGACACCCCATCATCATGGGCCGCAAAACCTACGAGAGCATTAGCCGGCCTTTGCCCAACCGCCGCAACATTGTAGTGACGCGCCAGGCCAACTGGCAGGCCGCGGGCTGCGAAGTGGCGGCTTCTGTACCCCAGGCCCTGGCAATGGCCCGCACCTCCGATGAGCAGATATTCGTAATCGGGGGCGGTGAAATCTACCGCCAGGCCCTACCGGCCGCCGATGTTGTGTACCTGACCGAAGTGCATCACGCCTTTGAGGGCGACGTGACCTTCCCGGAGCTAACGGCCAGCGACTGGCGCGAGGAAGCCCGGGAAAGACATGAGCCGGATGAGAAACACGCGTATGCCTTCAGTTTTGTGACGCTGAGACGACGGTAGGCGGTGAGTGAGTGAGTGAGTGAGTGAACGGCGTGTCATTGCGAGGCGGAGCCGAAGCAATCCTTCCTTTACAAAGCGCAAAACGCTGAATGGCAAAAAGCCCCTAACGCCAACTCGGACGTCAGGGGCTTTCTGTTAGGTCAGCGTTTTGCGTTTTGAGAAGGACGGATTGCTTCGCTCCGCTCGCAATGACACTCACTCACTCACTCACTCACTCACTCACCGTAGCAATACCAGCTTGCCCCAGTCTTTTTTGAAGGCCCGGTCGGCGCCGGTGGCGCGCTGCTTGAACTGGTTGTCGGGGTCGTCGAGTACGACCCGGTAGAGGTAGGTACCGTTGGCCAGCCGGTCGCCGTAGTCATCCGTACCATCCCAGGCATATTCCGTGATGTTGTTACCGATACGCAATGGGCCCAGGTCGGCCATCATGATTTCCTTCACTACCCGGCCCGTCAGGCTCACAATCTGAATTTTCATGTTGCGCGGCAGTGTAGCACCGGTGAGCGTGAACACGAATTTCGTTTTGCTGGTGACAGGGTTTGGATATGGGAATACGTTGGTAATGGAAGATTCCGCAATAACTTCGAAGGTAATGCGGTAGGGCTCAGAAGCAGCCAGGTTGCCCGCGCCATCCTTGCCCTGTACTTCCAGCGTGTACACCCCGGGCAGGAGCGGCGCAGTGTTGCCGGGGCGGTAAGTGAGCGTGGCTGTGCCCCTGGCCGAATCGGCCACGAACTCAATACCAGCCGCGTTCAGGTTCACGGTAACCGGCGTGGTGCTCTTGGGCGGGGTCAGACTCAGGATGAAGTTGGAGCGGTTCTGAATGGGCCGCAGCTTATCCAAATCCCGCAGCTGCACGCTGATAGTAGGCTGAGGCGACACAATTTCACCATTGAGCAGGTGGCGGCCGTCGAAGGCTACATCCAGCACCGGGGGCGTATCCTGATTGGATACTTGAAAGGGCGGCAGGCTTAGCTCATTATTAAAGTAGTACTGCTCAGGCTGGCGGCGCGGGTTCAGCACTACCTCGCCCGAGAGGGTGCCGGTCAGCCCACGCACATCCATCTTCACCTCGTAGGTACGTTGCGAATGCGCTGTAAGGGCCGCTCCGGTCAGCGGGTAGTACCGCTCCCGGGGCAGCACGCCAGCCGTAGTGGAACGCAGTACGATGTAGCCTACCAGCGGCGCCGTAAAGTCGAAGTCGGCTACGTTCTGGAAGCTGACCGGCACCGTTACAGCACCGGTTTGCTGGGCCTGTTGAGTCAGCGCAGCGGCCGTAAGCGGCGTGGCCGACGGACGTACCACGCCCTCGGGCACCCCCTGATACGTCACTAGCCACTGTTCCAGCTGCGGCGTAACGCCCGGCGTAGCCTCGCGCAGCACCGCCTGCAGTTGCAGATACAGGTACTGCTTGGCCGAAATACCGCTGAGCGAATGCGCGCGGTTGACAACATTGGCATTGAGCACTACAGTAGCGCCCAGCGTATCAACGCCCAGCAGACGGAGCGTGTAGCCGGCGGTAGCGCTGGTGCGGATGGTGTGATATAGCGTTTCCCACCGCCGGGCTGGGCCGATGCGGGTGGAGGTGATGGTGGCCTCCTGCGTACCGGCATTGTAAGTCCACTGCCCACCGGGCACTGCTACCTCAATCCCGTTCCGCTCGTTGCGGCGGAACTGGCCAGGGTGGCTCTGTGACCAGCCGCCTTGGGTGCGGCCATTGAGTACGCGGAAAGAGCTAGTAGCCCAGTCGGCGCTTTCATCGCCCTGGGGCGTACTCAGGCGCACGCGCCAGTACCACACCACGCTATCCTTGCTAATAGATACTGGCAGCGTAGGCTGCCACTCCGGCACCATTACGGCGTTTAGCCTGGTGCGCTGCAGTACCGGGCTGTTAAACGTCTGAACCGTATCGGCTTCCAGGTCGTAGTCGCGGGCGGTAATAGTAGGTACGTTGCTCTGGGCCACCAGGCGCACGGCGCGGCTGCCCACAATGGCAAACTCCGGTGGGCTGAGCGTAGTAACCCCGCCCGTCAGGAAGCTATAGTTCAGCGTCGCTCGGTTGTTGGTTTCGTCCGATTCGGCAATCAGGTTATCGGGGTCGAGGTCAACCTGGAAGATGTTGGCCCCGGCCACACTGCCAGTAGCGGGGTTGGCGAGACTGAGCGTGTAGGTAGTATCCTGCCGGGCCTGGCGCACCGAAAAGTTGCTGGTGAGCGTGGTGCTGCCAAACGTGCGTGTTACCCGGATGGCCAGCTGACCGGTAGTAATGCGGCCGGGGTTGCTCACGCCGATTTTTAGCTCAAAGCGGGCCCCGGCCGTGGCGGGCACCACCGCGGGCGAAATCTGCAGACGGGCATCGGCCGTCTGGAAATCCGGCTGCAGCGGTGAGAACAGCTTCAGAGCCGGGTCGCCCTGCCAGATGGTGTTCATGAGACTGGCAATCTGCCGGTTGGATATATTACCCGATTGTAAACGCCGAATAGCCTCGCGCTGCACTTCAGCAACTGGTTTACCATACCAGTCGTTGTCGGCAAACAACAGTTTTACTACCTCGGTGTGCAGTTCATGTAGTTCTGCGGGAAAGCCCAAGTCAGAATCAGCTAAGAAGCCGATAATTCCTTTATCCTCAGCTAAGAGGTAGTTTTCTCCGCCAAACGAGCCCGCTGCCGTGAAAGCATTTCCCGCCGAACAACCACTTACATACCATATCGGATATTTGCCCTTGTTGATAAAACCCGTCGTTGCTTGGCGAATATCTGGAATATTAAATTCCAGGTTGTTTGGCCCCCCGTGCCCGTAATATGAGATGAAGCTGACACCGGCATTGAAATCGGGAGCCAAATTCAAGGTAGCTTCAGCAGGGAGAGTTCCTGGGAAAGTGATACGACGGTACAGTTTTACAACCTTGCCTGCAAATGGAGGGCTTTGTACATACTGAGCGTACGTATTCAGGTAGCCAGTGTATACCCGATCCTCATTTACATCGGATGGCTTGCTCCCAACGATATGCACCACGTTCTTCCGCCAAGGCTCAAAACCCAGAGCTTCGTGTTCTTTTAATTTATTCAGATAGTTCAGTACCTGTTGTGAAGTTTGCGCCGCAATGCGGCCCGTTACCATTCGGGGCCGATAGTCGCCCGACTGCCAATTCGCGGTGAAGAAGATATCCGATATGCCCCGGGTGCTAGCCGGTACAAGATTCAGTACCGGACTGGCACCAGAGCAGTCACCATATAATTGGGGGTATTGCCGGTGGTATGCTGCACCACCCAGAACTTTATCACAAGCAGTAGCTTCGCTTACGCCAAGGCCTTTGCCCAATAGCAGCAACGACTGTGGCCGGCTGCTGCCAGCCAGCATCCATTGCGCGAACTGCCGAATCCCCAAAGCAGATTTCTCTCCATAATGAAACTGGTCATAAAGCTGCTCGGAGGTAACAACCAGCGTATCCCACTTGCCACCCAGGGCCGAGGCGCGGTAGTCGGCGTAGGCCCGGACGGCATTCGGCACGGTTACGCCGCTGCTGGTAGCCGGCTTCATCAGCACCCGGCTGGAAACGATGATGAAGTTGTGCGCCGCCGGCGAGATGGTGCGGAACAACACCCGTTTGGCCACGGCTGGTACGAGGGCCCGCTCAGCATCGGCTAGTAGCAGGGTGCGGGTGCGGCCGTTGGCAGTAGTAAAAGCAAAGCGGCGTTGCGAAGCAGTAGCACCGGCCGTTCCTTCTACCCGCTGCACGTTATAAGGATCCGTCACATCATAGCCACGCAAGGCAGTGGCCACCGAATCCAGCTGATAGTAGGCGGGGCCCGCCAGCGTAGAGTCGCTGGAGAACAGCAGTTGCGTCCGGTTCCGGGGCCAATAGCTGTTCTCGGCGTACGAGATACGCAGGTAAGCTACCCGCGCCACGTCACCCCGCGACTGGTTGGAGGTAGTGCCCAGTAACTGCTTTACCAAAATAGTAATTCGTCCGTTGGCAGCCCGGTCGGTGGGTAAAAGCGCATAAGAACCACGCACAAAGTCGAAATTGGTAAACGTGAGTGTCCCCAATACGCGAGAGCCGCCGCCGGGCAAAGCCACGCTTACTTGGCTACTATGCTGTCCCGTGGAAGCTCCTACTACCTGAATATCGGCCCGCATGGCCTGAGCAGCGGTATTTACCCGCCACACAGAATCAATGAAGAAACCAGTATCCGTACCCCCAAACGTGTTGCTCATAAAGCCTTCCCCGCGTTCCGCCCAGGGCTGGTACGTGTTGAATTCGTCGTTGATGACATTGTAGCGGAACGACTGTACCTGCAGCGGCTTGCGGATGCGGCTGGCGTGGGGCGTGCCGGTAGCAGCTGGGTTGCTCTGCACCATCCGCTTGCCCGCCGCCGCATTCGACCACGTGAGGAAATACGCAGCCGTATCCGTGAACAGGCTGTAGTAGGGCTGGGCCTGGTCGGCCGGCGTCAGGTGCATGCCCTTGTCGAGGGCCGCATCATTGCGCTGGCCGAAGAACTCAATGAAGGTGCTGTTATCCAGCGCCGTCGCGTTGCCGCCCACGTGAATGGCCACCTCTTTACCCCGCCGCCACAACTGCAGCCGTTGCGGATTCACGCCGCTGATGCCGGCCCGCTGCAGGTATTGATAATCGAGGCGGTAGAGCCCGTCGCGGGCCACTTTGATTTTATAGTACTGCTGCCCGGGTACAATCCACTCGTTGCCATAAGGGCCCGATTGGGCGTAAGCCGCCGGAATACTCGCCACAACGAGCAGCACCAACAACCATAATTTCTGGTAAGCCTGTGTCATATGCTATATGCTGTATCGGTTACCAGTTGAGCGTTACCAGGTGCCAGTATCGTCCAGACAACTGACAACGCGCAACTGGCAACTCATTTAATACCGTAACCCAACGATACGATGATGGAAGTGGGCTGGGAGCGTTGGCCCAGCTTTTCTACGGCCAGACGGGTGAGGGCCATATCCAGGCGCAAACCGCTCAGGGCCAGTCCTACGCCCAGGCTGGGCTGCATTTTCCATTCCTCCTTGCCCGTGAACGACTGCACCTGCTGCAGGTTGCCCACGCCCCCGCGCAGGTACACCAGTTCCTTAAAGCCTACCTCCACTCCGGCGCGCGGGTCCAGGTTCACCACGCTTGACGATACCAGCGTGTTGCGCTGCCCGTCGGTGCTGATTTCCAGGTCAAGGGCGGGCTGCACCGTGAATTCGCCGGGCAGCTTGAAGCGGCGGCTGGCCCCCAGCACAAACAGTGGCAACGTAATTTCGGTACCGCCCCGAATGGTATCCAGCGCGTAGGCCGGGCCCGCAAACTCCTCCTTGTTGATGGTCCAGGAGTTATAGGTAGTGGTGATGTCGCGGGCCATCAGGGCCAGGCGCCAGTCGTTGCGGCGGTACTGCAGGCCGGCATCTACCCCAAACCCCACGGCGTTGGCGAAGGAGCCGATGTTGCGATAAATCAGCTTGGCGTTGGCCCCCACCTGCAGGCCTTCCACGTTCCCGATCTGGCGGGCGTAGGACAGCAGCAGGGCGTAATCGGCCACCGAGAAGTAGCGGATGTTGTTGTAATCGATGTAGCCGTACTCGTTTACCAGGTTGCGGGTATCGGCAATGTCGTCCACGCCCAGGCGCACTACGCTCACGCCCACGGCACTTTTGTCGTCCAGCTTCATGCTGAAGCCAGCGTAGTCGTTCTTCACGATGCCGGAAAACAACTCCGAGTGCATCAGCACGCCGTCGTACTTGGTTTTCTGGTTTACCAGCCCGGCGGGGTTCCAGTAGCCCGCCGTGGCATCGTCGGCCAGACTTACCTGCACTTTGCCCATCCCGAGGGCCCGGCCCCCTACCCCGATGTTGAGGAATTCGTTGCTGTACTTGGGCGTCTTATCCTGGGCCAGGGCAGGCGCAGCGGCCAGCACACTCGCGCCAAGGCCCATCAGCAGGGCCGCACTACGGGAAATGTGGAGCATAGAGGGTGTAATCAGATAGAAATCGGGGAAAAGGCCAGGAATGTGGCAGGAACGCAAGATACTCATTAATAGTGCGAGGCGGCGGCAACTTCTCCCCAAAAAGCCTGTAACGGCCGCGAAACAGTGTGTTTACCTTCTTCAAGTGCCCCAACGGATCCTGGCAGACGGCTGAAATATCCACGGCTGAAAATATATTTCATCAGGTACCTTGCGTTGCATAGTACCTTCTATTATATTTGTCTCATTCTTCACCGATATCTGCCTCAGCCCATGAAAGTCGAGAACACCCAAGTGCAGATGCGGAAGGGCATCCTGGAGTTCTGCATTCTGGAAATCATTGCCCGCGGCGAGGTGTACGCGTCCGATATGCTCGAAGAGTTGACTTCTGCCCGCATGATTGTGGTGGAAGGCACGCTCTACCCGCTGCTGACCCGCCTCAAAAACGCCGGTCTGCTGGACTACACCTGGAAGGAGTCGACCTCCGGCCCGCCCCGCAAGTACTACACCCTCACCGCCGACGGCCAGGAATTTCTGCACCAGCTGCGCCTGACCTGGGAGGAAGTCCAGGATTCCATCCGCATCATCCGCCAGAAGCCGCGCACTCCGGATGCGGTTTCGCCCGCTGGCCTCGAGGTGGCTCCGCCGGATGCCCCCTCCGCCCCGGACCCGCTGCTGTAGCCCCGCGCAGCCGCCCCCTACCAGTTATTCTTGACTAGTTGCAGCACTGAGATGAAAAAGAACATCAGCATCAACCTTCAGGGCATGATCTTCCACATTGAGGAAGACGGCTACGAAGTGCTTAGCCGCTACCTGGCGGAAGTGAAAGCCCACTTCAGCGGCTACCGCGGCCACGAGGAAATTGTGGCCGACATTGAGAGCCGCATTGCCGAGCTCTTCGCCGCCCGCCTTTCCGGCCTCAAGCAGGTCATCACGCTGGAAGACGTGGAAGCCATGACCGCCAAAATGGGCCGCGTGCGTGACTTTCAGTCGGCCGATGACGCCGAGGACGACGAGGAACTGCTGGCCGAGGCCGTAGCCGCTGGCTCGGCTCAGGGCACGTACGCCGGTAGCGCCCGCACCCGCACCACAGCCAACGAAACGGCCGACGCTACCGAGGAAGCCGGCCCCAAGCGCCTGTACCGGGACATGGCCAACCGCAAAGTGGCCGGGGTAGCTGCCGGTCTGGCCCGCTACTTTGCCATCAACCCCATCTGGCTACGTCTGGGCTTCCTGTTCCTGTTCTTCGTCATCCCCGCCGTGTTCGATAACACGCCTCTGAACAGCGTGAGCGAGCGGATTGCCGGCATTACGTTTCTCTCCTACGTTGTGATGTGGATTGTGCTGCCCAAAAAGTACGATGCCACCCCTTCCGATGAGGACCCGGTATTCAAGAAGCTCTACCGCGACACCGACAATGGCAAGGTAGGGGGGGTATCGGCTGGCCTGGCCGCCTACTTCCGGGTAGATGTGGTGGTGATTCGGGTGGTGTTCCTGGCCCTGCTGTTTGCCGGCAGCCTTGGGTTCTGGCTCTACGTATTACTGTGGATTCTCTTGCCGGAGGCGAAAACCGCCTCCGACAAGCTCCGCATGCGCGGCGACGCCGTAACGCTGTCAGCCCTGGATGAAAACCTGCGCAACAACCCCTACGCGGCCGGTTCTGAGGCCGGCCCGGTGAATAACCGCCCGGTGGGCACTTTCCTGGAGGACTCCTTCAGCAACGTGCGGCCGGTTATCAACGGCATCGGCTCCATCATTCGGGTGGTGGCCGGGGGCATCCTCACCCTCACCGGCTTTAGCCTGCTGCTGGCCGTGGTAATGGCCCTGGGTGTTGGTCTGGGCATCATTTCCTCTTCCGACGACCTGGATTTTGGCCCCCTGCAGCCGTTCCTGCTCTTCAATGATATTTCGGTGTGGGCCGTACTGTCGTTTTTCCTGGTGACGGCCATTCCTGCCCTGGCCCTACTCCTGATGGGTGTAGGTTTGCTGCTGCGCCGCTCGATTCTCAGCCGCACGGCCTCGCTTACCCTGCTGGGCTTGTGGCTGCTGGGTGTAGTTGGCAGCACGGTAGCAGGCATCCGGATTGGCCGGGAGTTTCAGCGGGTGGAAGAAGTAACGCAGACTACCACGCTGGGCGGCCTCACTAAGCCTACTCTGGTGCTGGAGCGTCGGCAGCTGAACAGCGGCGAATGGGTTGATCTGGATTTAGTGGGTATTGATAGTGCCCAGGCCCCGCGGTTGGAGCGCATTATCTCGGCCAAAGGCTCTTCCGACTCCATTGCCCGCCGCAACGCCGCTACCTCTACCCAGCACACCCTGCGGATTCTCAATGATTCCACACTGAGCATCGACGACCACTTTACCTTTCAGCCCAGCGCCAAATTCCGGGACCAGGACATGCAGCTGCGCCTGCTGCTGCCCCAGGGCCGCCGGTTCCGCATGACGGAAACCTTTGCCGACTGGCTGAACGACGAAGATTACGTGAACGGACAGGCTCCTTACCACCCCGAAAACTTCGTATTCCGTATGAAGGGCAACAAGGTGGAATGCGTAAACTGCCAGGAAAGTGACCTGCGTGGCCGCGACGAAGACACAGACAGCTCCGACCGGGACGACTACGAGGAAGGCCGCTCTGACTCGGACGTAAAACTGAACTTCGATAGCATCGAGCCCATTAATACCGATGAAGATTCCTACGGCTCGGAACGCCAGACCTTCAACGAATCCGGCTTCGACCACCTGACCATTGTGGGTGGTTACCGGGCCCTCATCCGCCAGGGCAGCACTTTCAGCGTGCGGGCCGCCGGCCCCGATCGGGCCCTCCGCGACCTGAGAGTAGAGCGCGACGGTGACAAGCTGACCATTGCACCCCGGAATCGGGACCTGTTCGACTCCGACCGCGGTGATACGGATGACGTGCTGCTTACCATTGAAATGCCCGAGTTGAACAACCTGGAGCTGGTAGGCGGCACCCACGCTGAGGTAAGCGGCTTCGGTACCGGCGACCTGCGGGTGCAGCAGGCTGGGGGCAGCCAGTTCCGCTTCCAGGGCAACCTGCAGGAGCTGAAACTGGACCTGGCCGGGGGCTGCCAGGCTGCCCTGCAAGGCAACGCCGACCGCCTCAACATCAGCGGAGCCGGCGCCTGCGAAGTAGCCGCCGAGGATTTCAACGTGCGGGAAGCCGATGTGGACGCAGTGGGCGCGACCAAAGTACGCCTGCGGGTAACCGAGGAGCTGAAGGCCAATGCCATCGGAGCCAGCCTCATTGAGTACAGCGGCCGTCCCCGTAATGTGCAGCGCGAAGCTATTGGAGCAGCCAGCATCCGCTCCCTGGAACGGTAACCGGCCCATGGTTCGGCGGCTCCCGAAAAAGCTGCCGAACCAAAAACCGCCACAGGTAGCGGCAGGCTGATACTCCGTCAGTTACCGTGCTTCCAACTGCAACCCTGTGGCTTTTCATGCGTTTTACATGTTGGAAACTGAATATTACTGGAACAGTTCTTGTTCAGACAACCAATGGTTGATTTCCAGCATCTACTGATTAAGCTAGCATAACCGCACTACTGGGTCCATTTGTGAGTGAAAAGGTGAGACCCGAAGGCAGCCCCGGCCTACCCTCCTGCTGCAACAGGACGGCCGGTGCTGCCTTCAATGCTTCTGAACAGTGGGTTCTGTATCACAAAAAAGCCGCTTGCCTATGTATAGGGCAAGCGGCTTTGGGTTTTTTGGCCCCGTGAACTACTCCCTTCCTACGACGCTCAGCCCCTTGCGCTGACCCAGTTCAAGCAGTAGCGGAAAAGCCTCTTCATACTCATTGCGCACCTTCCCTTCCAGAATGGCTTCCAGCAATGCCTCCTTCAACTCCCCCACCTCCCGGCTGGGCTTGAGCCCGAAGGTTTCCATAATGACTTCGCCGGTAATAACGGGCTTAAAGTTGCGCAGGTGGTCCTTCTCCTCCACTTCCTTCAGCTTCTGCTCCACCACATCAAAGTTGCGCAGGTAGCGGGCCACGCGCTGGTGGTCCTTGCTGGTAATATCGGCGCGGCAGAGCAGCATGAGGCGGTCAATGTCGTCGCCGGCCTCAAACAGCAGGCGGCGCACGGCCGAGTCCGTCACAATTTCCTTCACCAGGGCAATGGGCCGCAGGTGCAGGCGCACCAGTTTCTGCACCTGGCGCATTTCCTCGCCCAGCGGCAGTTTCAGGTCGGTGAAGATGCCGGGCACCCAGCGTGCCCCTTTGTCCTCGTGGCCGTGAAAGGTCCAGCCCACGCGCTTGTTGTAACGCTTGGTGGCGGGCTTGGCAATGTCGTGCAGAATGGCCGCCCAACGCAGCCACAGGTCGCCGCCGGCGGCCACCACGTTATCGAGCACCTGCAGAGTGTGGTAAAAGTTGTCTTTGTGCGCGTGCTGGCCCACCTTCTCCACGCCCTGCAACTGGGCCATTTTGGGAAAGATGAGTTGCAGCAGTCCACAGCTGAACAGCAGCTTGAAGCCGTAGCTGGGCTTCGGCGCCATAATAATCTTGTTCAGTTCAGTGGTAATGCGCTCCTGCGAAATAATCCGGATACGCTCCTTATTGCGGGCCAGCGCGTCAAACGTATCGGGGTCGATATCGAAATTCAGCTGGGTAGCAAACCGGATGGCGCGCAGCATGCGTAGCGGGTCGTCGGAGAACGTAATGTCAGGGTCCAGCGGCGTACGGATGATTTTGCGCTGCAAATCACCCATCCCGTCGTAGCGGTCCACCAACTGGCCGTAGGTATCGGGGTTCAGGCTTAGCCCAAGGGCATTGATGGTAAAGTCACGCCGGGCCAGGTCGTCTTCGAGGGTGCCCGCTTCCACTTCGGGTTTTCGGCTCTCGGCCCGGTAGCTTTCCTTGCGGGCACCCACAAATTCCACTTCAATTTCGGGGGTGGGCAACATGGCCGTCCCGAAGTTTCGGAACACCGTTACGCGGGGTCGGCCGGGCAGCTTGCGTCCCACCGTCTGAGCCAACTCAATCCCGTCGCCCACGCACACCACGTCCACGTCCTTGCTTTCCCGGCCCAGCACCAAATCCCGCACGTAGCCCCCAATCACGTAGGCCGGGTAGCCCAGCTCACCGGCGGCATCGGCAATGGTACGAAATAACGAGAGGTTAGGTAATTGGGGCTGATTCATACTGCAAAGGTAGCACGAGCTACCTGATGCCCCGCCCCGCCATCAAAAACGAAAAGCTCCTCCAGGCTTATGCTGGAGGAGCTTTCCAAGAGTTGCTGTGAAGCAGAATTACTGCTTGGCGGGAGTTTCTTCAACTACCGTAGTGGTAGTTTTCTCCACTACTACGGCCGTATCACCAGCGGTGGGGGTCGTTTCCTCCTTTACTTCGGCAGCAGCCTTGTCGGTAGCGTTTTCAACGGCGTCGCCGGCTTTCTCAGCGGTGGCGGCGGCATCGTTGGCGGCGCTTTCGGCGGTAGCCTCAGCGTTTTCCTGGGTCTTTTCCGAGCACGAAGCCAGGGCGAAAGGAGCAAATGCGGCTAGAACGAGCAGGGATTTGAAGGAGAATTTCATGGCAAAAAGTCAACTAATGTGGTGGTGATCTTGAATTCGGGGATTCATTCCGGCCAGGCCCAAAAGGTAACCCGCCGCCAGGTCGCTTTTATTCAGAGTTGGTTGCTGTCAACTACTTCCTTCCTTGAATATCAACTTAGCCCCGGAGCACCTCCAATCCGCCATCGGGCAGCACCCGCACCACCCGCGAGGGAGCCGAGCGGGTCTCATCGTCCTGCCGCCAGTTCACCACGTAATCCACCTTCCGCACCAGTTCCGGGTTGACTTCACTGAACACGGTGGGCGTGGGCTCCCCGCTGATATTGGCGGAGGTTGAAACTAACCCGTGGCCCAAACGCCGGATAACCAAGCGGCAAAACTCATCCTGCTGCACTACACGCAGGCCAATGGTTCCGTCCGGTGCCAGCAGATTCTGGGCTAATTGGCGGCTGCCCGGCACCACGTAGGTAGTGGGCCGCTCCTGCCGGGCCAGCAGTTCCGACAGATTAGGTGGCACCACTTCGGCGTAGCGGGCAAACATCTGCTCATCAGCTACCAGCACAATGCAGGCTTTTTCGGCGGGCCGGTTCTTGAGCTTATACACCTGTTCCACGGCCCGGGGCAGTTCGGCGTCGCAGCCCAGGCCCCACACCGTGTCGGTAGGATATAGAATCACCTGTTGCATAAGCAACGCGTCCACGGCCGCATCTACTTCCTGACGAAAGAATTTCATGACTGACTCTCTGCTATACGATTACTTAATAGTCTGGCAAAGCTCTACCAGTACGCCATTGGCTGATTTCGGGTGCACGAAACACACCAGCTTGTTATCGGCCCCACGCTTGGGTTCTTCGTTGAGCAGTTGAAACCCCTCGGCCCGCAGCCGGGCCATTTCCGCCCGAATGTCATCCACCTCAAATGCCACGTGGTGAATTCCTTCCGGCTTCTTGTCAAGATAGCGGGTAATGGCGCTGTCGGGCGAGGTGCCGGCCAGCAGCTCAATCTTGGAGCCGCCCACCTGAAAAAACACCGTATCCACGGCCTCAGAGGCTACGTGCTCCTTTTTATAGGGCTTCTGGCCGAGCAGCGACGTGTACAAAGCGGTAGCCGCTTCCAGATCTTTAACGGCGAGGCCTAAATGTTCAAGGTTGGTGAGCATTAGTTAGTCGAGAAGGACGAAACTGCCATAGCGCGGCTTCGTTGGTTTTGTTCTACTTTTGCAGGTACAAATGTGGGAAGAAAAGAAAACCTGTTGATCAGTTTTTGTGTTCTACCTGCGAATGATTCTCCGCTGAAACCAGATACCCCGAGCCATGCTCAAGCTACCTATTTACCTCGACAACAACGCCACCACGCCCCTCGACCCGCGTGTTCTGGAGGCCATGATGCCGTACCTGACCGAGGTATTCGGCAACGCGGCTTCGCGTAACCACCCATTTGGCTGGGCCGCTGAGGAAGCCGTGGATTACGCCCGCGAACAGATTGCCGGCCTGATTAACTGCGACCCGAAGGAAATTATCTTCACCTCGGGCGCTACTGAGTCGGACAACCTCGGCATCAAAGGCGTGTTTGAAATGTATTCCCAGAAGGGCAACCACATTATCACCGCCACCACCGAGCACAAAGCCGTACTCGATACCTGCAAGCACATTGAGAAGCTGGGCGGCCGCGTGACGTATCTGCCCGTTAATGCCGAAGGCCTCATCAGCCTGGAAGAGCTGGAAGCCGCCATGACGCCGGAAACCATTCTGGTAACCATCATGTACGGCAACAACGAAACCGGTACCATCCAGCCCATCCGTGAAATTGCCGCCATTGCCCACAAGCACGGTGCGTTGTTTATGACGGACGGCACCCAGGCCGTCGGCAAAATTCCGGTGGATGTCATTGCCGATGGCATCGACCTGATGGCCTTTACGGCGCACAAAATGTACGGTCCCAAAGGCGTTGGTGCCTTGTACGTGCGTCGCAAGAACCCCCGCGTGAAAGTTACCGCCCAGATGGATGGTGGCGGCCACGAGCGGGGCATGCGCTCCGGTACGCTCAACGTACCCGGCATTGTGGGCCTGGGCAAAGCCTGCGAGCTGGCCAAGCAGGAAATGGCCGCCGATACGGCCCGCCTGAGCGCCATGCGCGACCGGCTGGAAAAAGAGCTGCTGACCCTGGAAGAAAGCTACGTGAATGGCTCGGTAGAACACCGCCTGCCCCACGTGGCTAACATCAGCTTCAAGTATGTGGAAGGCGAAGGCCTGATGATGGGTGTGAAAGACCTGGCCGTATCTTCCGGCTCGGCTTGCACCTCGGCTTCGCTGGAGCCCTCTTACGTACTCAAAGCCCTGGGCCTCAGCGATGACCTTGCTCACAGCTCCTTGCGCTTCGGCTTGAGCCGCTTTACTACTGATGAGCAAATTGACTACGCCATCAACCACGTAAAAGAAGCCGTTACCAAGCTGCGCGAAATGTCGCCCCTGTGGGAGATGTTTAAAGAAGGCATCGACCTGAACTCCATTGAGTGGGCGGAACATTAATAGAGGGAATGAGGGCAGGAGGGTGTGAGGGTATGCGTTTGATACCTTTTCGCCTCGTAGCCCTCCTACCCGCTTACCCTCACAACCTCATACCCTCCAAAAATCATGGCTTACTCCGATAAAGTAATCGACCATTACAGCAACCCCCGCAACGTGGGTACGCTGGACAAAAGCAAAAAGAACGTAGGGACCGGGCTGGTAGGTGCACCTGAGTGCGGCGACGTGATGCGCCTGCAGATTGAGGTGGACGAGACTACCAACACCATCACCGACGCCAAATTCAAAACCTTCGGCTGCGGCTCGGCCATTGCTTCATCGTCGTTGGCGACGGAGTGGCTGAAAGGCAAGACGGTGGATGAGGCCCTAGCCATCGACAACATGGAGATTGTGGAAGAGCTGGCTCTGCCACCCGTAAAAATCCACTGCTCGGTACTCGCTGAAGATGCTATTAAATCGGCTATCAACGATTACCGCGTGAAAAACGGTCTGCCGGAGTTGGAAATGCCCAAGTCACACCACTAATCCGGTAGTTAGAAGAAAGGAGCTAGAAGGTAGAGTGTCTTTCCCTCGTGGATAGTCGCTCTATCTTCTAGCTCCTTTTTTATCTCCTTATTTCTAGCTTCTACAAACATGGACCTCTCCCCTACTGACGTACACGTTGAAAGCGCGCGGATACAGCGGCAGATAGAAGACTATCTGGGATTGGGTGCGGGCAATCTGCTGTTTGAATTCCGGCAACTGGATGGGCTGACGCGCCTGGACCTGATTACGGTGAACCCTCGTCACCACCAAAGCTTTCTGTTTCGCTACGAGATGGGCCGCGACAAGCTGGACGCACTACGTCGGATGTTGACGTATGTACAGCGGTTCCGTGACGAGGAAAGCTCCTACACCATACAGTGGCGCACCCGGGGTGACAAGGAATTGCAGACTTCTTATTTCCGGGCGCATAACGTGTATGAGGCCCTTGATAAGCTCTATTACGGCCGCGACCTGACGACCATTACGGTCTTTAGCGTAGTGTTGAATCCAAGTTCTTAGAATGTTTCTGAACAAGCACCGTATCTTTGCTGTTCTACAGATGACATTTTCTTTCAGACTTCGTTTCAACAGCCTGAATTAGCCTTTTTTCGCCATGATTACCGTTTCTGATAAAGCCAAGGAGAAAGTTGAGAAGCTCATGCACGATGCAGAGCTGGATTCTACCTATCGTTTGCGGGCCTCCGTGGCGGGCGGCGGCTGCTCCGGCCTGAGCTACAAGCTTGACTTCGACAACGAAGTGAAGCCCATGGACCAGGAATTTGAGGATAAGGGCGTGAAGGTAGTGGTAGATATGAAGAGCTTTCTATACTTAGCCGGCACCCAGCTGGATTTTTCTGATGGGCTGAATGGCAAGGGATTTTACTTTGATAACCCAAACGCTTCCCGCACCTGTGGTTGTGGGGAAAGCTTCTCGGTATAAATCCAAGGCATAGATTTCAACAAAGGCCGCACTGCATATGCAGTGCGGCCTTTGTCGTTTATCGGAGCTTCATAATAAGAAGCTATGCCTATCAGGCAAGATTGTAGCAAGGCATTCCTTGTATTACCTTCTACTGCAGCCTTATGTTTCAGCTGTCTAGCACACCCTATGAAACGATTGTAGGCGCGCTTTAACAAGGCTTCAGAGGGGCTAGATACCGTTGATGCGGGAGTCACCCTGCATCAACTCATCCTAACCGTAGCAGACGCGAAAGTGGCAGTTAAAGCTCATGTTCACGAGTCCGTCATAGCCACACCGGCCATCGGTATCTACCTTCACCGGCACGTCTATTTTGCCTCGAATAATGGCTTGTACTGTTCCTGGCAATTTGAAATGATTTGGTGTACACCTACCCGCCGCGCTTGAACAAGCACGGTGGTTTCTCCCTAGCTCCGCACTCGTGTTTGCCCCGCACCCAGCGCAGGCCGAAGTCCGATTCGTCCAGTCCAACGGCCCTTTGCAAGTCCGTTGGTACTGGGCAGAGCTGCTGCAAACGCCGCCGTAAACAGAGGTAGAGGTTGTTGACTGAACCGCACGCTCAAACCGGTCAGCCAAGCCCTGTTAAAGGCTGTCAAATCCAAAGCAAACAGGCGCAAGTGGCACTGAAATTTGGCATCTGAAACTTTGGCGTTCTTGTATTAGCTGTTAATGGATAGCATACTAGAAAGTCACACCACCAATCATTTGGCTCTGCTTCCGAAGCCCTCTGAATAGTTGAACAGTTGATATAAACAAAAAAGCGTTTCCTGAATGCAGGAAACGCTTTTTTTGAAGAAATAGCGGGGTATCAGCTACCCTACTTTTTCGTGATGCGGCGGGTAACTTTTGCCTCACCCGAACCAACCGTCACCATGTAGGTACCTGGCTGCAGGCTCGTCATATTTAGCTTACTGTCGTTACCGATCCGCTGCGTGCTGATAACACGGCCGGTCATGTCAGTAATTACGGCGCTTACGCCAGCGGCCGAGCCTCCCATATCAACAGTGAGCAGGTCTTCCACTGGGTTTGGGTACATCGTTACATCACCCGAGCTGAGGAAGTTCACCGTTACTGTAGAGCTGAAGCTGCTGCTGCCGTCCGTATCTACCTGCTTCAGGCGATAGTATGATACTCCATTCAACGGCTTGCTATCAAGCTCGGCATACGTGCTGGAAGTGGAGGTAGTGCCTTTACCTTCCCGCACCAGAATGGTTTCGAAGGTGCGGCCGTCGCGGCTACGCTGTACTTCAAAGTGCTTATTGTTCAATTCTGAAGCAGTCACCCAGTTCAGAGCAACTTGGTTGCCTTTTACTTTGGCCGAGAAGGACACTAGCGTAACTGGCAGGGGCGAAGGAGCAACAATACCAGGGATGGTGTTCGGTACAGGCGGCGACAAGTAATTCTCCGCTCCGATTACGCTCACATTGAAGCTATTGTCAATGTTATTGTATTCGAAAGTGTAGAAGTAGTAAGTCGTACCCAGGTCCAAGCCGTCAATTACCACCGTCTGGTTAGCGCCGGAGTACACCGCGTAATAGCCGGGAGCAATCTGTGGGCCTTGGCCGTAGGTCTGATTGCCTGTCTGGTACGATACCCCATCTGAAGGCTGGTTAGCCGCTGGCAGTTCAGAATTGGTGCTGGCCACAATCAGACGACCTTCTCCATACCCCAATTGCGCATAGTTAGCCGGCAGGTTAAAGCTTACCGTAGCTGTAGTGCCGTTTCGTACTACGGTAGCATTGCTCCGCAACGTCGGCTCTGTGTCAATGGAACGGCCTGCCAATTGGTCATTCGCGCCAAAGGATTGCACCGATTTATTAGCAAAGTCATTGCTCTGGAATTGTAGCGTCGACTGGGCTGTACCGAGATAAGTGGGCTTGTAACGCACGTAAATCGGCTGGTTGATGGTGTAAGTCGTCGAGTTGGGCGTCAATACTACCGAGTTGGAGAAAGTCACGTTATCGAGTGACAGTTCAAACTGAGGAGTATTACCAGGATTCAGCGGGTTAGTAGACAGTACTTTAGAAATAGTTACTGGCTGCAAAACGCGCTGAGCATTAATCATGAGCGACTGAGAAGCCGACACCGTATTGATTACGACGTTACGTACTTCCTGGAAGGCGTTCATAATTTGAATTGACGGCTCACTGGTACCTGCGACGGGAATACCCTGAGCTACTGCGGGGCTGCTGGTGTTCAGGATCAGCGAAGACGTAGTGAGTGCGGACGGCGGGATGAAGCGTACGTAAATAGTAGTGGCCGTCACATCCGAGCCCGAATTGCGAGCCACTACAATAGAGTTACCCGTTACCGTGCTGCCTCCAAACGTAGGATCCTGCGAAACCTGGAAGTACTGCGGAGCTGATACCGTAATATCCTGCAGTAGGTTAGAGCCTGACAAGGTATACGATTGAGAAGCTGAAGGAACACCTGGTACAGTCGAGAACTGGTTGAGTGTGCCTGAAGCGTTAATTACCGAGTTGTTACCGGTGCTGTTGGCCGTAATGGATACTACTTGATTTTGAGCACCCGTGCTCGAAGCAGTAATCGAACCATTAAAGGGGCCGCTGGCAATCGGGCCGGTCAGCTGCACCTCAATCGTGCGGGTAGAAACAGTACCATTGACAGGATTGATGGTCAGCGGACCGTTAGTAAAGCTGCCACCAGCCGAAGCATCGCGGAACACTATGTTGTTGTTGGAACCCGTCAGCACCAGCGGAGCCGTTAGGTTTCCCGCATTAACAGAGAAGCTCAACGTTTGGGCCGAGCCCGTAGCCGAAACTGTTCCGAAATCAAGCGAGGATGGGTTTACTACAATAAATGGACCAGTAGGCACCGGATTCGCCTGACCGGTAACAGCTACTGAGGTCGACGCATTGGGTGTGGTAATATTGATTGCAGATGAGTATGAACCGGCCGTAGTAGGTTGGAACACTGCCTCAAAAGTGAAACCTGCATTTGCATCAGCAGGCGTCACCACAATAGACTGCGAAAACGAATCCGAAGCAGTACGACGTACCTGGAAGCCCGTAGGAGCTGTTACAGTTACATTGCTTACCACGTTAGTACCAGTCACAGTTACAGTCTGCGAAGCTGTAGTCTGGCCTACGAAAGTAGTACCGAAATCCAGTGAAGCAGGCGTAGCAGCCAGAGTCGGCACCGTGCCGTTACCCGTCAGATCCACTTCCGCCGACGGCACGCCAGGGCTGCTCACCACCAAGGTACCGTCTGCCGGACCGGCAGCAGTGGGTGCAAACCGCACCTGAATGCGGGTACTGGGAAGAATACCGTTCGTGGTGGCCAAGGTCAGCGACTGAACATAAGAACCGGAACCGAACACCCGAATCTGGTAGCCGGCCGGCGCCGTCAATGATACGTTACCCGTCAGGTCTTGGCCGCTTACGCGAACTACCTGCTGGGTGCTGTTGGTACCAACAGCCACGTCGCCAAAGTCCAGAGCCGAAGGAACAGCCGTAACCACGCCGGTAGTAGTACCCGACAGGGTCACATCGTCAATCCGGTAGTCACCCGTGGTGTTGGAAGTATTGTTAATCCGGATGAAGCGGATAGCCACGTAAGGGTTGCCAATGGCGTTGCTAGGCAAGTTTACGGTAGCCAGCCCCCAGCCGCCCGCCGAACCGGGAGCGTACGTGAAAGGCAGGTTTGTATACGAATACGAAACGTTACCATTGGTATTGGATACTGTGCCAATACCCAGCTGCACCCGGAAACGCTGGTTACCGGCAGTTACCGCCGTACCAGTAAAAGCTCCGGCAGGAGCGTTCAGTTGAAACGTCAGTGAGGCTGACGAAAAGCCAGCAGTGCTGATGGAAGCAATAGAAAAGATTGAGTTTGTACCCGAAGTGGGAGCAAACAAAATGTTTGGGCCAGCCGACCCAGTACTAGGATTAGCTAACGAAAGTACTGGCAGTGGGGAGCCAGTTGCCTGATACGAAAAGCCTTTTTCGTTATCATTATCGAAACCCAGGTTCGACTCATAAGAGTCTACGGACTGCCCTTCGGTGGCAGTAGAACCCATTGCTTCCACGAAAGTCTGGGAATAGCCCAGTCCCGGCAGTAAGAGCAGGATCCACACTACGAAGAGTTGAAGCCAGCGCTGTGGCTTGTCAACTGCACTGTAAGGTTTTTTCATAGTTATGTGAAAGAGGAAATGTTTCTGAAACAAAAAGATATGTGTGAGTCAGCAGCTGCTTATTAGCTGACCAATCTGCCGGGGTTTACGGATAACCCTCAAAAAGGATGAGGATTTTTTCAAGACGCAATCATAATATTTGAATTTTCATTAAACACACGTATGTGCAACGCCCAGTTGTCATATTCCGTGCCAGAAGGGAGAGATTGCAACATTTTATATCATTTACACACAATGCAAAATTTGCATAGTTATAAATCATTCTCTGAAACCGTACATTGTTTTTGGCATGGCATTCACACACAAAGGTACTTACCGCTTCCGATAGTTCAATACTTATCCGGCAATCTTCTAGTGTAAAGCCTGCATGGCTGCCAATGTCAGGTTACCGTAGTAGCGTAGAAATTTTTTATTTTATATTTTCTATGTTTATTTCTTTTTATAGTGTCCTTGTCCCTTTTTGAATCAGAAGCGGCCGAAATAAAACACCCCACTCTGCATACTACGGAGTGGGGAGCAGAAAATATATTAATAATCAAATATATTACTATTTCCAGTCAGGCTGCGTTGCGTTCTGAAACAGCCGGGTTCTATTGCGGCCGTCAAGATCAACGACATATACGTCCGGCACAGACTGGGCTACATTATTCTGCTGCACAAAGATAATTTTGGCCCCATCGGGTGAATAACGGGGCACAATGTCGTTGAAGCCCAATGGCTTGCCTACCCCTGCTACCCCAGTAGGCCCAGCGGAAACATCAACAAGTCCGGTGCCATCAAGATTCTGCGTGAAAATGTGGGCATTAAGTTGTCGACCGGTACCATCATTAAACCCATCTACATCACGCGTGTACAGAAGTCGGCGGCCATCTACGCTAAAAGAAGGCGAATCCAACCGCCCGGGCAGATTTCCGATGATCTGCGTCAGGCCCGAGCCATCGGCATTCAGCAGGTACAATTCCGCATCATACACGCTTACGCCTACTGTTTGCACTACGATACGATTGCCAATGGCCGTCCAGTCACACTCCCGGAAGTGCCGGTCGGCCGGGGCAGTAGCCAATAGTGTAAGGCCTGTGCCGTCCCGGTTGATGCGGTACAGTTTATTGTAGCTGCTATAAATAAGCTGGGAACCATCCGGTGACCAACGGTAGCCAATGCCAGTATTGAAATATCCATCAACGGGCAAGAGCGTCACCTGCCGCTGGTCAGAGCCGTCCCGATTCATGGTATAAATCTGGAACTGCCCGGTGGCATTGGAGGTGTAGGCAATCCGGTCCCGATTAGGGCTTAGCTGCGGGGCATTCTCAATGAAAGCAGAAGTTGTCAGACGCAGCAGGTTGGTACCACTTTCATCTGAAGAAAAAATATCCGTATTCCCGTTTTCAGTGCGAGTAAACAGGTAGCGGTTGTCTGGTACTGTTCGCGTCTGGAAGCTCCAGATATCCCCCCGGGCGGTCTGGCTTAAGGCGTTGCGTACACTTACCTGCCAAAAATAGGTCGTTGAAAAGCGGAGTCCGCTTACTTGCACTGTCGTGTCCCGGGAGTTAGTGAGGAGTTGTCGGCGGTCGGAGGAATTGCTTTCGTACAGTACCACATCGTAGCGAAGCGAATCGCTGCGGGTCGAGCCTACCGGAGGCCGCCAGCTCAGGCGCAGGGTAGTGGGCTGATTGATGGCTTTATCGGTGGGAGCTACTAGTACCGGAGCCTGCAACGAGGACCCTCCGGTGGTTTTTTCCAACAGCACGCTGATGGCACTGAGTTGCTCCGCTGTTACCGTGATAGTAGCTATTTCCTGCCGATAATCGGCTCGCTTTACTGTGAGGGCCAGCTTGCCCTCGGGTGCCTGGTCAATCCGAAATTTGCCTTGAGCATCCGTCACGAATACACCCGTAGCCGGTGCAGTGCTAACAGATGCATTGGCCAGCGGCAATCCGGTTCGTGCGTCCGAAACAACCCCCTCTACTTGTCCATACACTACCGGATCCACGTTGTTTTCTTCGCAGGCCACCATACCAAGGGTTATAATGGCCAGAAATACAGTACGCAACCAACTGATGGTGCGGGCAAAATACAGAATAGCCATATTAGGGAGAAGGTGGGAAAAGGGGTGATGTCGGGACAGGGAGGCTGAGGCAGTAACGAAGCTTGAAGGAGTGATAATATGCACTCGGGGCACTAAAATCCACGTAGAATATTACACAAATAAAACGAATTAGTGCAAATAAATCAAATTTTATTCAACAAAAACGTTTAGATTATTCTCCTATCAGCCAACAAAAAGCCTCTGCAACGTTGGTGGCTGCAGAGGCTTTGCATGGTGCTGGAGTACAGCATTGAAAAATCAAGGGCTGACCCTACCCTGCTCTACGCTCAGGCGGATACCCTGACCTCTCATTTCGATGGAATAACCCTGCGGGGAGGCAGTGGAATTTTCCAACTGCGTGAGAGTATTACCATTACCGTACTGCGCAATCTGGTAGCGGCGGGCATCTGCTTCAACTGTGCCCTGCACCACATTCCGGTTTCCCTCCTGTGTAATGGCAATAGCGTTATCGTTGCCATCTACCGTGAGGCGGGCCTGATTGCGGTTGCCATTCTGGCCCACTGTAGCTGTGTTGCCCGCACCGTCCTGGGTCACATCGGCCAAGTTGTAGTTACCAACCTGCACAATATAAGCCTGGTTAACCGCGCCGCCGGTATTGTACTGCGTGGCCGTAGCCCGGTTATCGTTGCCGTTCTGCAGCAGTATTGCGAGGTTGCGGGTATCGGCAATAGCTGCAGCCGGGCCAACGGGCAGCCGCTCAACCCCGATTGTTTCGGCCAGGCGCTGCTCAGCGGTAGCCGCCTCGCTGGTGCTACCCTCCAGCCGTTGCCCGAAGGCAGTGGAAACCAGTAGCATCAACAGGACCGGCAATGCGTATCGTACCTTAAAGAGTCTGTTCATACCCGTACATCAAAAAACAGATGAAACCTGCCACGTACCGGCTACTACGCGGCCATGCCGGATTTCCTGCAGCCCATTGAGGGGAGGAAATCCGGCAGGCGCTGGTAGCTTCTGCTGGTACGCAGACAGGCTAGTTGTGGTCTTGGTGTACGATGGCAGCGTTGCTGTCACCCTGCTGGATGGTAGCACTCCACTGCGCGCCGAGCGTACCAGCTCCTACTACGCCGCTGCCACCCTGGTAGGTATCGGCAAAGTTGCCGTCGCCGTCTTGCTTCTGGATAGCATAGTTGAAGTTGCTGTCCTGGTCGATACGGGCCTGGTTGTTGTCGCCAACCTGGTGCTGAATGGCGTAGTTACGGTCGCCGTCCTGCATGATTTCGGCGCGGTTGTAGTCGCCTTCCTGCTTCTGGGCCGATACGTTATTATCACCGTTGGTCTGGGTGAAAGCGCGGTTGCGAACACCTACGGCGCTGCCTTCGCCTTTCTGCTCTTGCCAGCCGTCGTTACCGTCGCCGTTTTGCAGCAGGTCAGCCGAGTGAATCTGGCCGATTTGGCGTACGTTACCGTAGTTACCGTCGCCTACCTGACGTACGTAAGAGTCATTGTCGGAAATCAGACGGGTAGTAACGAGGGCTGAGGGCGAGGAGCTGGGGCCCGACATCGAGATGCCGCTATTGGCCGTACCATTGGGATTCAGCAGGGCACCGGGAACCTGAGCCTGAGCAGCACCAGCGGCGAAAACGAATGCGGCGAAAACGAATACCTTTTTCATGGAGTTGGGGAAATGAAAATGTGAGAAGGAATGATGGGGAAATTTTACTTAACTAAACCGTTATTTATTTGCTCTCTCCGGAAGAACAGTACAAATATAAGTGAGAATATTTACAAGTCAATAGTTGATATAGAAAAAATGTTAAAATTTTTTTTTGGAATAGTTATAGTTGAGTTAGAACAAAGTTAAGTTTATAGCAATCAGCTGATTGTCATTGATTTCTGATACTGGAGGTCTTACCGACTGAGGTAAAAGATCACGCCGCCACGCCCTGACCAATAGAAATCATTGTAGCTGCCAATCGTCCGCTCATCCAGCTTATCGGACAGGAACAGGTGATTGTCTACCCCCAGATTGAGCGCAAAGCGCCGGGAAACCTGGTATTCGAGTCCGCCTCCGGCCACAACGTGGGGTAAGCCGCCGGCGAATCCGGAAATACCGGAGGTGCTGCGGGCCGTTACGCCCGCGCCTGCCAGCAGATAGGGGGTCCACTTATCGTGGGGTAAAATGCGCAGCTGTAAGCCTGTTTCGGCGTAGCCGATAGTTCCCTGGAAGAACCTTCGGGCGGCCAGCTGCCCGCCACCTACGTTCACAAACGTATTCCAGCGCCCCTGCCCCCATTGGTAGCGCAACGACAGCTCGGCCCCCGGCCGAAGCAGGGAGTGGCCATAGTCGCCGGAATATTGCTGAACCGCGCCCGATACGCCCACCGACCAGGCATTGGGCCGGTCAATAACCGTGCGGCCGAGTACGTCAACCTGCAGGTTATTTTGTTTTTCCTGCTGGTAGGCCTGCATGGCACTGCCTTTCACGTCGGCCGCATTGGCCGGGGTCCAGAGCCCACCTTGCATCCCTTCGTAAATCAGGGCCTGCACCGATTTCTCGATGGCTTCTTTCACGGCCAGTTCGCTGGGCTCATTGTAGGTGAAGCCGGTTTCTGTTTCGAGTAGCCGCTTAAAATTCACGAACCGGAACAGGCTGGCATCTACCTGCTGCGACAGGATGGTTTTGGATGTGTACACCGTTTTGAGGATTCGTCCATTACTGGTGCTGATAGCCCGCAGGTACACCGTTACCCGATCCTGCCGGTACTGCCCCGAGGCCCCCGCCCCGAAGTACCGGAGCCCGGCCCCCCCCGTCAGCATATTGGCATCATAGGAGATGATGCCGCCCTCCAGAATGATACCCGCGAATAGTAAAGGCGGTAGCGGGGGCTGCCGCTGGCCGGTTTGCTCACTGTACTCGGCCCGGGTGGAACGGATGATTTTACGCTCATTGAGCAGATTGCTCAGATTTTCCCGCTCAATGGGCTCAAACCACTGCGACTCCTCCAGGGCGCGCAGTAAAATGCTGGTGGCTCCCTGCGTTACGGCAGTGGAAAAGCTGGAGCCATTCAGCGTAGGTTTGTATTGCCCCGTCTGGTCCCGGAATTTATACACGGCTACTACCACCCGCTCCCGGGGCTGAGGCAAAGCCCGCAGCTCCTGCCCGCCTTTTACTTCTGCCCCCAAACGGGCCCGCTCGGTAGTGAAAGGCTGATGAAAGTATGGGGCACAACCAGCCAGCGCCAGCAACCCACTGCAGAGCAGCAGGACGGCGGATGTAAAACGGGCAACCATAATGAAAAGGAAAAATGCGGGAAACGGACAGCTATAACCAGGGCCAGACGCGGTAACGACTACTTAAGGCACATTAGGCACTGTCACGGTAGTCTGATTGCCGGTGCCGGTGTCCGTTACCTGAATTGCCACTCCGTTCGGCCCGGGGGTTACTTGAATCTGATAGGCCCCGATGGTGTAGCTGCCTTCCCGCACCGGTCCGTCACCGAACTGAGAGGAGATGAAGCGGTTGGTAAGCTGCGCTAAAATCTGTCGGTTCAGGTTGTTGGAGAAATCACCCAGCGGATCCACTGTATTCTGAGCAGAACGGGCGGGGTCTTCCTGGGTATTCTGGGCGGTGGCGGCACTCAGCAGCCAGGCATAGTTGAAGCTGTTACCGCCCCCGAAAGCCGGATTCTTAGGCTCATACACAAAATCCTGGGCCTGCGCGGTATGGCTAATCAGGCCAACAACTATTCCGATGAAGACAGTAAACAACAGTTTCATAAACGCTTACGATGAAGGGTGAGAATGGTAGTTAGTAGGTCTCCAGCCCGCGCAGCTCTCCCCGCTCCAGCTGGCGGCTCACGTTTTGCTGCTCCTGTAGCATAGCGTAAGCCGCTTCAATGGCCTGACCAGCGGCTTCCTCAATCAACTCATACTTAGGCTGAAGCGGCATTTCCAGCAGTTCCGCGTCATTCACGGCCACGGCCACAATGGCGCTGTTGCCCCGGGCCGGCCGCTCCGATATCACAATGGTAAAATCCTGCAGGCCTGCAGGTGGCTCCCACTGCGCGTAAAAAACGTCGTAGAAATCATGCCCGATTTTGGTGATGGTCTGATCGACGACTAACCCGCTTGATTCGGGGCCACGATTCCCCCCGGACTGCGTTCGGGCCGAGTCTGCGCGTAGCAGCAGCTGCAAGGCTTCTTCCAGCTTTTTGGCCGAAAGCGGGGCGGCCGTGGCTTCCCGGGTAGGCACTTGGGCTGCTTTGCCGTTCTCATCGGCCCGCACGGGCCGTTTGCGCTCAGCCTGGGCATGGGCCGCGGGCTGAACCAACATAGAAAGCAACACGGAACTCAGGCCCCATACCCACGGCCGCCACCACAGCACCGGGCGCGGTGCAGGTTTCTTGGCAGAATTTTGCTTGGATGACGGACGCATAAGTCAATACGGAGTCAGCAGCCCCATAAGGTGGAGCTGAGGCAAGAGTTCAAAAAAGAAGCTGAAGTACTGCAGGCACTGCCGCCTAACAGTTTGACGGCATAAATGTAATTATTTGATTGAATAGTACAAGTAATAACTTGCATTTTTTTGCATCAATTTTATTTCAAACTGAATAATACCGATAACAACTCTTACTATTCCGTACCGCTCATAACAAAGCACGCAGAGGGCTGCCTCACCGTGTGTGGGAAAAATGAAGGAAAAACACGCAGCTTTACCAGTGCATTACACCAGAAGTGATGCACCCGCAGATAAGTACCAAAATGGGTCTAACTATTCTAAGCGCCCTTAAACCAAGGCTGTACCCGAAGCTATTGTGGTGCCGTCGGCACGTAGAAAGCGGTGCATCGCGCTGCACAACGGGTATCACATTTGGTTACCCTACAACCTGGAGCAGATGCCAGTTCCTTACTCCCACAGCGGGTAGTGCTCCAGATGCACTTCCTGCCCGAAGAAGATTCGGGTGCTTTCCTCAAAGGAACGGGTGAAATCAGACACGTAAAAGTGATGAGCAGGGACAGTCGGCCCAGCAGCGGACAGCAGCCCCTGCGCTTCCAGATACTGGCGCACGTGGGCAGCTACTACATCGGAAGCGTCCAGCACCTGCGTGCGACCCTGATAGAAAGCGGCAATCTGCTTTTTGATGAGCGGGTAATGCGTACAAGCCAGCACCAAGGCTTCGATGTCATTGAGAGCCGGGTTAGAGAGGTACGACTCAATAACGTTGCCGGCAATACTGTTGTCGAAAAAGCCTTCCTCAATCATGGGGGCCAGCAGCGGGGTAGCCAGGCTACGCAGCTCCACGCCCGCGTCTAGGTCGTCAATCTTCTTACGGTACACGTTGCTATTCACCGTTTGCTTGGTGCCAATGAGACCCACAGTGCGGCCTGCATACTGCTGCCCCACATGCGCCACAATGGGGTCGATAACGTTCAGCACCCGCGCTTTGGAGCCTACGTACTCCCGCACCAGCTCGTAAGCCGCGGCGGAGGCCGAGTTACAGGCAATCAGAATCACCTTGCACTGCTGGCGCAGCAGCACGTCGCAGATTTTGACGCTGTAGGCCTGAATAGCGGCCGTGCTTTTGTCGCCGTAAGGTAAGTGGGCCGTATCGCCGAAGTACACTAGCCGCTCGTGGGGCAGCATTTGGTTTACGGCCCGGGCCACGGTAAGGCCGCCAATGCCACTATCGAAAACGCCAATGGGACGGGTGACCGGGTCGGATGCAGAAGAAGTTGGAGCCATTGTGCCCCGAAGGTACGTAGTGCGCGGCAACGGCGCTGCGGCGCTGGCTCACATCTCTCCGGCCAATAGTTGCGCTTTCAGCTGCAGCAGTTCTGCTTTTTTGTATTGATAAATGGTTGCGGCCACTTCCTCATCCAGCCATGCCAGCGCCTGCTGCGGCCAACCACCCACAAATGCCGCCCGGATGCCATCGGCGCTGTTGGGGTCCCGCTCATGCACTACCCGGGCCAGTAGCTCCGGCCCCGACTGCACCCGTTGCAAATACGGTAGCACGTACCGGTGCACATCGGCCAGCACCTGCTGCTCAACTGCCTCGGGCGGCGTAGCCGACGTTAGCTCGTACCATGTATCCTGCAGTGTATTGTTCAACCGGCCAATGCGCTTGCGTACCAGGCAATCCGGCTCCAGAAACCGCTCCGCTGAAACGCGCCCCCTGTTATTTACCCGTTCTGCTTCCAGTAGGTACAGCCCCGCGTTCAGGGTGAATTGTATACAGTCTGAGTTATTAAAGGCACTCTTCTGTACGTTCAGAATACGCCCCCAACCATTCGCAGGAAAATACTGTCGGAAATTGTGTCCCTGCCTTGTGTATCCAATGGCCCGGAACTCGGGCCAGAGCGTTTGGCTAATCAATTGCTTGAAACGAAGCTGTAAGTCGGATTGCAGCATTAGTTTTTGTTACTCCTACCCTATCAGCCGCCCATCCTCGGCGTAGCGCAACTGGCCCAATTCTACCAGTTCCCGCAGTAAAGCGGTTACGGCGGCGGCCTGGTGGGGGGCAAAGTGTGTTACTACCTGCCGGGGTGTTTGCGCAGTAGTTTGTACTAACGCCAGCAGTTGCTGCCGCAGCTCGGCAGACGCAACAGGTTGCTGGGCGGCTTTCTTGCGGGCCAGGCACCAGTCGCAGACGCCACACGCCGGCGCGTCCAGCTCCCCGAAGTACTCCAGTAGCAACTGCTGGCGGCAACGCCCCCCCGCTTTGTAGCGAATCACCGATTCCGTTTTTTGCAAAGCCAAGTCACGCTGCTGCAATAGGCGCTTCTGTTCCAGGGGTAGCTTGTCGGCATCGTAGCGGGGCGTGGTAAAGAGGGCCTGGGGCGACTCGTGTCGGGGCTGGTACTGGATGATGCCCGAACGGTGCAGGAACAGCAGCATCCGGCGCAGTTCCACCACGCTCAACCGCAGGTGCTGGGCCAGACTATTCTCCGAAATCCGCTGAAAACCGGCAAATAACTCCCCGCCGTGAAAACGCAGCAGACTCTTGATGAGCTTATCATGCTGGGCGTTGGCGACCTGAAACCGGTACAAATCGGTGTGGTCGATGGGAATATGCACCCGGGCGGGGTTATTCACGGCCTCGTTCAGCTGCACAAAACCTTCCCGCTGCAGCATCCGCAGACTGTTGTGCGCATCCAGGGCCTTGATGCGGTAGGTTTCGGCAAACTGCTGCAGATCGAAGTCGAAGGCTACCAGCTCGCCCCCGCCCACGGCCGTGCGCGAAAAATTGGCCAGCGCCTGGTACACGCGGCGCACGGTATCCAGCGGCGGAAAGCTTTGTTGGGTACGGCGGCGCAGCTCATCGGTATCGTTGGGGCCCTGCAACACCACAGCAAAGGCGTATTTCTCGTCGCGGCCGGCGCGGCCGGCCTCCTGGTAGTAGGCCTCCAGGTTATCGGGCGCATCCAAGTGCACTACTAGGCGCACATCGGGCTTATCGATGCCCATACCGAAGGCGTTGGTAGCCACAATGCAGTTTGTCCGGTTCTGCATCCAATCCTGCTGCACCCGGCTGCGCTGCTCGGCGGGCAGGCCGGCATGGTAGGCGGCGGCGGCCACGCCCTGCTGCTGCAGGTAGGCGGCCGTATCCTCCGTCTGGCGGCGGGTGCGGGCATACACGATACTGGTTTTTCCGGCCCCTACCCCGCGCACCACCTCTTGCAAACGCTTCAGCTTGTCTTCGGTTGCCAGCACCGAATAGGATAGGTTGGGCCGGGCGAAACTCTGCTGAAAAACCCGGTGCGAGGACCCAAATCGCAGCTTCTCCACAATATCCAGCCGTACCTGCTCGGTGGCGGTGGCCGTGAGGGCAATGCAGGGCACGCCGGGCAGCAGCTCCCGCAGTTCCTGAATTTGCAGGTAGGGCGGCCGGAAATCGTAGCCCCACTGGGAAAGGCAGTGGGCTTCGTCCACTGCCAGCAGGCTCACCTTCATCTTCCCCACCCGGGCCCGGAATATGTCCGTGAGCAGCCGCTCGGGGCTTACGTACAGAAACTTCACCGGCCCGTACACGCAGTTATCCAGCGTCTGATCAATTTCCTGGTGGCTCATGCCAGCGTACACTGCTTCGGCTTTGATGCCCCGCTTACGCAGGTTTTCCACCTGGTCCTTCATCAGGGCAATCAGCGGCGACACTACCAGGCACAGCCCCGGTCGGGCCAGGGCCGGCACCTGAAAGCAAATGCTCTTGCCCCCGCCCGTGGGCAGCAGCGCCAGCGTATCCTGCCCGGCCAGCACCGAGCGGATAATGTCCTCCTGCAACGGCCGGAACTGCGTGTGCCCCCAGGTCTGGCGCAGTACGTGCAGTATATCGTCGGTAGCGGGTAACATCAACCGCAAAAGTACGGGTAAGCCGGCGCATCAGTCCACAAAAAAGCCCGCCGTTTTGAAAGGGCGGGCTTTTTTTGTAGCAGTAAGGCAAACCTAAGCGGCAGCGGCCGTACCGTTCTCCCGGTCGTCGATGGCCTTCTTCAGCTTAGAGATGGCCTGGGTAGCGCGCTCCTCATCCAAACGGTTGATGTTAAGCAACATCTTGGTTTTTTCCGGACGGGTGATGAGCGGGTGATTCAGCAGCCGGATGATTTCCTCTTTCTGCGAAGCGGAGGCATAGGCGGGAGCGGCTACCTCAGCCACTGCCGGTTCAGCCGCAATGGCCTTCATGGCAGCCGGAGCTTCAGGAGTTGGAGCAGCCGACACAGCGGCCATAGCAGGCTGCTGTACAGTTGGCGTATTGCCACCATACTCCATTTCTTCAGCCGGGGTAGGCTCGTAACCCGCAGCGCGGATAATCCAGGCCAGAATGTTCCGGTAAGCTTTACCGATGGCCCGGGTCTGGGCCATGCTCATGATGGCAAACTCCTGGTAGAACTTCTTGCCCTGTTCCTTATTTGAACAAATGGCGAAGCCCGCCCCTACCGTGTGGCCGCTACGCATGTCGAACAGCGTCACCTTGGCTTGGTACTTTATTTCCTGCTCATTGCTCACGTTGATAACGTGGTCCACGATGGGCACAATGCCCAGGCGGGAGCCAGCGTACTGCCAGCCTTCCACGTTCACAAACTCCTTGCCCTGCACGGTTGTGCTGAGCTTATTGTCCTTGATGAATTTGGCCAGGTCCGTCGCCAGATGCAATGTTTCATCGGAGCGCGAGATGTCGTAGCTCTCCACTTTGGTTTTACGAACCTGCTCTTTGGTGACTTTAGTTGCTTCGCTCATGGCGTCTTTCCGTTAGTGTCCTGTAGTACCGTATTTGTTTACGTGAATATAACGACTCACCAACGTAAAAGGTGCAAAAAACAGCCTGATTTTTACTAAATTTTAGTATTGATTATCAGCCACTTGCAAATAATAATTCTAAAATTTTTAGCTAATCACGTTTTTTAGCTTTTCCAACCATCCCTCCTGGCATACCAGATAGGCTACCAGCCTCAAAACAGAAAACCCGCTGCCTCGTTCCGGTAACGCGGCAGCGGGTTATGCAACACGGCCCGGAGCGGTGCGGACGCGTGACCGAGGCACAAAAAAACACCTGAGCCGAAGCCCAGGTGTCTGATTAACATCCGGTTGATGAAAGTTGGTTCCTGCGTATCCGGCGGCGAGCTAGCCTTCCCAGATATTACCGTCCTTCATCGTAATCTTCCGGTCGGCCATTTCGGCCAGTTGATCGTTGTGGGTAACAATGACGAACGTCTGCCCTAACTCTTTGCGCAGCAGAAAGAAAATCTGGTGTAACTCCTGCGCATTCTGGGAGTCGAGGTTACCGCTGGGCTCATCAGCGAAGATTATTTCGGGAGAGTTGATGAGGGCCCGGGCCACGGCGGTGCGCTGCTGCTCACCACCGCTCATTTCGGAGGGCTTGTGGTCGGCGCGGCGCTCCAGGTTCAGCATGCCAAGCAATTCACGGGCCCGCACGCGGGTTTCTTTT
Source organism: Hymenobacter sp. 102 (assembly GCF_049949205.1). NCBI lineage: Bacteria > Pseudomonadati > Bacteroidota > Cytophagia > Cytophagales > Hymenobacteraceae > Hymenobacter > Hymenobacter sp. 102. The sequence continues at coordinate 4,318,201 of NZ_CP188172.1, read as the reverse complement.
TCGGAGCGGCCCGCCAGGTAGGCTGGCAGGCACACGTTTTCGAGGGCCGTAAACTCAGGCAAAAGGTTATGGAACTGAAAGATAAAGCCGATGTGGCGGTTGCGGAACCGGGCCAGGTCGGAACGGCCCAGCGAACTGACGGACTCTCCGTCGAACAGTACTTCACCCGAATCCGGATTATCCAACGTACCCAGAATGTGCAGCAAAGTGCTTTTGCCAGCCCCCGACGAGCCGACGATGGACACGATTTCCGATTTCTCAATCGTGAGGTCAATGCCCTTAAGGACTTCCAGCGTGTTGTATTTTTTGCGGACGTTGATGGCTTGCAGCAAAACAGGCTATGAATAAAGTGGAGCCGGCGAATCGGAAACAAATCTACGCAATGTAGGGCGTCGCGGGTTATGCGTTGCCAGATGTGAGTTGTCGGCGGCCAGGTATCAGCGGCAGGAGGCGGGTGTACCCGGTAGGAGCAGCGGCTTTTCAGGCGAGGATTGGGCCCGTAAATGAAAAATCCTTGGCTTGGTAACCGGGTACTGACAGCTTACAACGGAAAACTGCCTACTTTCGCGCCTAGTTAACCACCCCGAAACCCCTCTCAACTGACTCTATGAACATTCACGAGTATCAGGGCAAAGACATTCTGAAGCGCTACGGCGTGCGTGTGCAGGAAGGCATCGTGGCCGATACGGCGGATGAAGCCGTGGAAGCAGCCAAAAAACTGACCGAAGAAACCGGCACCGGCTGGCACGTAATTAAGGCGCAGATCCACGCCGGCGGCCGTGGGAAAGGGGGCGGGGTGAAACTCGCCAAAAACCTGGAGCAGGTAAAAGAAATTGCCGGCCAGATCATCGGCATGCAGCTGGTGACCAAGCAAACCGGCCCGGAAGGCCGCAAGGTGCACAAAGTACTGGTAGCCCAGGATGTGTACTACCCCGGTGAATCAGAAACCAAGGAGTTCTACATGAGCGTGCTGCTGGACCGTACGTCCGGTAAAAACGTTATCATCTATACCACGGAGGGTGGCATGGACATCGAGGAAGTAGCCGAGGCGCATCCCGAGAAAATCCACCGTGAGCACGTGGACCCCCGCGTGGGTCTGCGCCCCTTCCAGGCCGCCAAAATTGCCTTCAACCTGGGCCTCAGCGGCGCCGCGCAGAAGGAGATGGTGAAGTTTGTAACGGCTCTCTATAAAGCCTACGACGAAACCGACTCGGCCATGTTCGAAATCAACCCCGTGTTGAAAACCTCGGACAACAAGATTCTGGCCGTTGACGCCAAGGTAACCCTCGACGAAAATGCCCTGTACCGCCATAAGGATTTCGTGGAGCTGCGTGATACCAACGAAGAAGACCCACTGGAAGTAGAAGCTTCGGCCTCGAACCTGAACTACGTGAAGCTCGACGGCAACGTGGGCTGCATGGTAAACGGCGCGGGCCTGGCCATGGCTACTATGGACATCATCAAGCTCAGCGGCGGCGAGCCGGCCAACTTCCTCGACGTGGGGGGTGGAGCCAACGCCCAGACCGTGGAAGCTGGCTTCCGCATCATCCTGAAGGACCCGAATGTGAAAGCCATCCTCATTAACATCTTCGGGGGCATCGTGCGTTGCGACCGGGTAGCCAACGGGGTAGTAGAAGCCTACAAGAACATCGGCGACATTAAAGTACCCATCATCGTGCGTCTGCAAGGTACCAACGCGGAGGAGGGCGCCCGCATCATTGATGAGAGTGGCCTGAAAGTGTACTCGGCGGTGTTGCTGAAAGATGCCGCACAAAAAGTAAAAGAAGTGCTGGCTGAACAGGGCATTTCCTAGGTCGGCTGCGTAAAAAGAGCGTATTTGAAAGCCCGTCCGGTAAACCGGATGGGCTTTTTGTTGTCTGCTGCCTCAACCTCAGAAGAATAGCCTTCGTTTAGAGCAGTTCACTTCTCTGAGCCTATGCACTGTAAGACGTTTACACTGATCCTGTTGGCCCTGGGGTGCCGCCTTACCTGCCTGGGGCAGTCGGCCGCGGAGCTGCTGAGCAGTCCAAAATTTCCGTACCAGACCACTGCCGACCCGGTAGCTTATCCTTTCCAGTTTAGTCCGGCCTCTTCCCAGTACCTCACCCGGTTTCGGGAAATGTTTGGGCTGGAAGAGGTAATAGCGCAGGAAACAACTGATTTGGGGCGGGCTCGGGCTCTATGTCAGTGGGTGCATTTCCGGCTGGAGCATGATGGGCACAAGCAGTTTAAATCTCAGGACCCTTTTGCCATTCTGAAAGCGGCCCAGGCCGGGCAGCAGGTGCAATGCGTGGAGTACGGCCTGGTGCTGGCGGCGGCATTCAATGCTGTGGGTATTCCTGCCCGGCCGCTGTACCTCAAGGCCGAGGACGTACAAACCCGCTCCTCTGCCGCTGGCCACGCGTTGGCCGAAGCCTGGCTGCCCGACCAAGGCAAATGGGTAATGGTGGACGCCCAGGCTGATATCATCCCGATGCTGGGCACTACCCCGCTCAACGCCGTGGAACTGCAGCAGGCTCTTGCCACCGACCGGCCGGAACTGACCGTACTGACATCTACCAGAGCCAAAGCCCGGTCCTATTTCAACTGGGTAAACCAGTATTTATTTTACTTCGATACGGTGATGGACAACCGTTACGGCGTAAAATCGGCGCGCACCGGGTTAATGCTGGTGCCCACCAACGCGCATAAGCCGGTAATTTTTCAGCGCACCGAAGCTATTCACAACATCCGCTACACCAACTCAGTGGCTACGTTCTATGCTACGCCTGTTCCCGCAGCTGTTATGACAGCTAAATCAGGGGCTATCAGCACCCCGTAGTAGGTTCTGCTACCAGTTGCCATAAACCTCGCCGCCCGGCTCTGTCAGAACCGGGCGGCGAGGTTTACGGCAACTGGTAGCAGAACCTATTGCACGCCGCCTTTTTCGGCTACACCTGCGTTTTCCTCCGCCTGCACCGAAATAGTTTCACCCTGCACGCGCAGTTCTACTTCCATGTTCCCACGGGTACCCACCGAGTACGGACAGATTCGGTGAGCCTGACGAACCATTTCTACGGTTTTGTCCCGATCAAATGACTTCAGGTCCACATCCAGCACGGCGGAGAGGCCATACCCTTCCCCTTCCTGGAACAAAGACACCGAGCATTTCACTTCAGTCTGAGGGTCGAGTTTGTCGCCGGCCCGTTGGGCAATTACTAGCAGGGCCTGCTGAAAACAGGAGGAATAGCCGGCAGCAAACAGTTCCTCGGGGTTGGTAGCCCCTTTTTTCCCGCCAAGCCCTTCAGGCACCGACATATCTAGGTCGATGATGCCGGTAGCGGAACGAACGTGGCCGCTCCGACCGCCTATGGCGGTAGCATCGGCGGTATACAAAGTCTTCTTTTCAGTGGTAGCCATATAAAATGGATTCAATGGGAGAACAGATGGGTATGCTAACTGTACTGACGCACGGAAGGTTACTAAAACCCGGTGCAGGATTTTGCAGAAAAACACGCGTATCATTTGGCGGCAGCAGGTTTTCTACCTAGTTTTGCCACTCATAATTCGGGTCGCGTAGTACAACGGATAGTATGGGAGTCTCCGAAGCTCTTGATCTAGGTTCGATTCCTAGCGCGACCACCAAAGCCCTTTAGCAGTTGCTGAAGGGCTTTTTTATTATCAGGTGTGTATGCGTACAGGCAGGTATTTACTGTTCAGCCTATATCCTTTCGGACGGCGGTAGCGTACAAGGCGGACATTTCTCTCATCGGGTCCCCTACCCCCAACCTGCTTACACCATGAACAAATACCTGCTCTCGACGCTGGCACTGGCTTTTACCCTCACCACTGGCTCGGCCGTGGCCCAGGGCAAAATGAAGTCGGACGACGAAAAAACTAAAATCAAAGAAGACGGCATGAGCACCAAAACCAAGGTAGCCGACGATGGCAAAACCAAGGTGAAAGGCAAAGCCGATAACGGTGCTAAAATCAAAGCCACTACCAAGCCCCGCGAAGGTGCTGACATGAAAAACATGAAGATGTCAGGGGTTATGGTTGGTGGTGCCATGATGACACCCGATAAGGACATCGTGGACAACGCGGTAAACTCGACTGACCACACCACCCTGGTAGCCGCCGTAAAAGCCGCCGGTTTGGTTGAAACCCTGAAAGGTACTGGTCCATTCACGGTTTTTGCTCCTACCAACTCTGCTTTCGATAAGTTGCCCGCCGGCACGGTAAACACGCTGGTGATGCCCGAAAACAAGCAGAAACTCACTACCATCCTCACCTACCACGTGGTACCCGGCCGCCTGATGGCTGCTGACCTGCGTGATGGACAGACGCTGACCACCGTAGAAGGCGAAATGCTGACTGTGCACCGCAACGGCAACATGGTAATGCTGCACGATGCGAAAGGTGGTATGGCTAATGTAACCATTGCCGATGTGGTATCGAAAAACGGCGTTACCCACGTAATCGACACGGTACTCATGCCCACCAAATAAGTAGTTGGTTTAGTATCAGGCAAGAAAGCCGGCTTCCGCAAGGAGGCCGGCTTTCTTATTAAGCAACCGGCCGAACAAGAAGCTGGCTTCTTTCCTCGGGAGCAGAATTACTAATTTGTTACGCTGTTCACCCGGTTGTAACTCAATCGTTTGGGTCTGGCAAAAGAATCCGACATTTGTTTTCTTTTCTTTCTTCACACACCTTCCCCCCTGTTGATGAAACACTTTTTCTCCTGGATGCTGGGAGCTGCGTTGAGCCTGAGCGCACTGGGTGCAACGGCCCAGACGCTGCCTGCCGCTCCTCCGGCCAACCTACAGGGCCAGAACCTTAAAGACTGGTTGCGGCAAAACTGGTACGATGGCAAGCGGGTAGTACTAAGCTACAACGACGCCCGCGGCAGAATGTACAATTACATTGACAACCAGAACGGCCGTGTGGTTTGCGTATATTCAGGCTATACCGAGAATGTACGGCTGGACTCCAGCAGCACGAGCACCGGCGTGGTGAACCGCATCAATTGTGAGCATACCGTGCCGCAGTCGTGGTTTGATGAAGCAGTGCGGATGCGCTCCGACATTCATCATCTGTTTCCGACCTATGACACCTGGAACTCGGACCGGGGCTCAGACCCGTTTGCAGAAATTCCGGATGCGCAGACGCAGAAATGGATGCGTGGCACCTCCAGCCAAGCTACCATTCCGACCAGCAACATAGACGAGTACAGCGAGGATACGAACTCTCAGTTTGAACCCCGCGAAGATCATAAGGGCAACCTGGCCCGGGCCATCTTTTATTTCTACACCATGCACCAGGGGCAAAAGTTTGACCCCGGCAAGGATGTAATTACCGCCGCCGCCGACCTGAATACCCTTTATCAATGGCACATGGCCGACCCGGTGGACGCCCGCGAAACGGAGCGCAACCGCCGCACGGCCAAAAGCCAGGGCAATTTCAACCCTTACATTACCTACCCTGATCTGGTAGCCCGGGCCTGGGGTTTTCAGGTGCTGCCTACGTTCTCATTCTCAGCCGCCACGGCTAGCAGTGCGGAGGGCAGCACCGGTACCAGCACCTACACGGCTACCGTTAACGTAACACCGGTGCCTACCTCCGCCCTCACGGTGCAGGTGGCACTGGATGCGGCCAACTCTACGGCTATCAGCGGCTCCGATTTTGCTTTCCCCTCGCCCCAGACGCTAACCTTCGCCGCCGGCCAGTCCTCGCAAACAGTTACCGTCACCATCAATGGGGACACCCAGCCGGAGGCTGACGAAACGGTAGTGCTCACGCTCAGCAACCCTTCCTCAGGGGGGGCAGTGGGCGGACCAGCGGCGCAGGAATTGACCATCACCAACGACGATGGCCCGGCACCCACCATTCGGTTTGCAACGGGCACGGGCTCCGTTACGGAAGATAACACCGGTAGCAGCACCTACACCGTGAACGTAACCCTGAGTGGTAGTGCTCCCACGGCGGCCGTCACCATTCCGGTAACGGTGAGCACCAGCGGTACCACGGCTACCTCGCCAGCCGACTACACGCTCACCACTACCTCCGTAACCTTCGCGGCCGGCCAAGCTTCGCAGACGGTACCCGTCTCGGTTTTGGTAGTGGGTGATGCGCAGCCGGAGCCCAACGAGACGGTGCGTCTGGTGCTGGGTGCTCCTACTACGGGCGGCGCGGTGCTGGGCGCACCTTCAGCCCACGTGCTCACCATCACCAACGATGACCAGGCCCCGGCCGGCTCCCCCTGCACCGATTTGTTTTTCTCGGAGTATGTGGAGGGCAGTGCCAGCAACACCAAGGCCATTGAAATCTATAATCCTTCACCGGCCCCCATCAATCTTACGGGCATTGAAGTACGCCTGTTTGGCAACGGCTCCACTTCACCTTCCAGCACGCAGGCCCTCACCGGCACCATTGCCCCCGGCGACGTGTACGTAATTGCCAATAGCGGCGTAGTTTCCCCCATCGTAGCCGCGCAAGCTGATGTGCAGTCGAACGTGGGATTCTTCAACGGCGACGACGCCATTTTGCTGCTGGATGGCACCGATACGCTGGACATCATTGGCGTAATTGGCCAGCAGCCCAGCGGGGGCTGGCAGCTGCCCGGTGGCGGCACTACCACCAACGCTACACTGGTGCGCAAAGCCACCGTGAATGCCGGCCAGAAGCGCTGGAGCCTAGCCGCCGGCGAGTGGCAGTTTGTAGGTACCGATGTGTATTCGGGCGTGGGCAGCCACACCAGCGGCTGCATTACGACGGCAACTACTAAAGCTGCCCCGCTGAACTTTGGTATCGAGGTATTCCCGAACCCGGCCACCGGTAGCGTGCAGGTACGCCTGCCCGAGCTGCGGGGCCGGCATGAGGCTGCTATCAGTCTGTTCAATGCACTGGGCCAGGAGGTTTTCCACCATACCCAGTCGGTTTCGGCACTTGATGCTGGGAGCATACCCGTACAGACACTCAGCAACGGCCTGTACACAGTGCGCGTAACCGTGGATGGGGTGCGCTACAGTCGCCGCGTAGCGGTGCAGCACTAAAGCCGCTGATAAGCTTAGTCTGACCAGCTTCTAACCTTAAAAGCAGCCCTGGCTTCCATGTAGGAGAGCCGGGGCTGCTTTTTTTGGAGCCCGTTTCGGGGGTGGGCGGCTGGTTTACCCCCGGAATGCAAACGGGCCCGCATTGCAGTGCGGACCCGAACTCACATGGAAAAAATAACAATCTGCTTACGGGAATAAACTTGGGGTTAACACTCAGGAACGGTGAGCACCGGGATGCGGCTGTGCGCCAGCAGCCCAGCCGTAACACTGTGGCGGAAATGCTGACCCGGGTACAGCCGCTGCCGGGTTACGAATGAGAGAATATCGGCCTGATGCCGGGTGGCAGCGTGCCGGATACCTTCTTCAATTGAAGGGTGCCGGGTGGCGGTAACTGTGTGCGCTATGCCGGCTAACAGCCCATTCTGTCGGATACTGGAGGCAACCTCTTTCAGCGTAGGCGAAGTCTGGGTAGTGTACACGTGCAGCCCCACCACCACTGGAATAACTCGCGTCAGCAGATAGTCCACGGCAGTGGCCGAGGCACCCAGCGTAAGCGGCTCGGGGGAAGAGGTGAGTTGCTCCAGCAGGTGCGGAATGGTGACGGCTGTGGCGGGCAGCCGCACGGCTCGTCGGTCGGTGTCAAGCACAATCCGCCGGGGCAATGCCCCCGCCCGGTACGTAACCGGCACCACCAGTAGCGGATGTAGCAGCGTCTGAACCAAGTGGAGCGCGAAGCTATGGTCTGTGTGGCGGATGTTTTTTGCCGGATTGGCATTACCTACTACCACCACCTGCCCGGGACCAGGGCCTAACCCGGCAGCCAACTGCGGCAGGACCTCCCCTGTAAGCAGGGTTGCCGCGCACGGTACTGAGGCCTGCACTATGGCCGCCTGCTCCCGCAACGCCACTCCGGCCTGCTCCGCCGACCACACGTAGCCTTTCCGGCGCAACATGTCTGCCTCCGCCGAGCCGGCAGATGGCAGCAGATGCCACAGATGCACGCTTCCGCCCGTGTGGCGAGCCAGCACCACTGCGTAGTGCAGCGCGTTGGCGGCCACTTCCGAGAAGTCGGTTAAGACGTGAAACGTGATGGTGGAACCGGGCAAAGCAGTACAGATAGTGTTCAGTAAGCCAAGTTATCAGATTACCGAACGCCAAAAATTAAGACGCTATTAAAAATCAGCAACATACCACAAGATTTGACTTTGGGTAAGCTGAAGCGTAGCGCACAGTAAGCTACTGTGTATCTGCGGGCGCTTCCCGCAAATGCTGGTACTGCGGGTGAGTATCCATAAACTTCTGCATAAAGCGGCAACTGGTGCGCACCCGCAGCCCCTGCTCCCGGGCAAAGGCCAGTCCGGTGCGCGCCAGCTCCTCCGCTAGCCCCCGTCCTCGCAATGCCTCATCTACATACGTATGCGTGAAATCAAGGATGCCGGCCGCGGGCTTGCTATAGGCAAGCTCGGCCGAGCCACCTTCCTGTTCAATTGTAAATTCCTGATTTTGAGCGTGGTGAATGACGGTTACTGGCATACGCGGTGCTGTTATGAGGTGAAGATGCTGAACGGATGTTCACCATCGGAGCGGAGTTTACGTATGCAGAGCAGAAGCAGCCACCACGTGGGCCTCTTCCATTGCTGAACTCTCCTCCCAACCCCTTTTTTCCGATGCAGACTACACCCGATACCTTCGACCAGGCCCCCGACTCGCCTACCCCCAATAGCAACACGCCGCAGTACGGCGAGTTCGGCAAGCAAACCACCGCCGAAGCTCACCAACACGCGCAAAATGAGCATAGCGTAACTGAAGGCGGAGCTGTTGCCCCGCCCACGGCATTTCCCGAGCAGCGCGGCAGTACTCCCCAAAACCTGGACCCTTCGGCAGTGCGGGAAGTAGAAGACTCTGAGTATTTTGAGCAGCGTGAAGGCTGGGCGGCTGATGACCCACGCTACGCGGGTGGTACCCGCAACTGGGCCACCAATGAGCCCGCCAACCAGACCACCGAGCCGGCTCCTGAAGGCGACGAGCATCCTAAAAACCCCAATGTGGGCAAAAACGACAACCCCGACGAGTTCAGTGCCTTCCGCCCCGATGAAGGACGCGGCATTCCCGGTTCAGGCAAATAGCTCGTCGAATTTTTCCTGCTTTTTTACCGACCTGTTACATGGCTACTCATAAAAACCAAGACCCCGCAGCCGCTCTCGATCCGAAATCAGGCGCGAATTTGACAGAGGAGCAGCGCAAGCACCGCGAGGAGTTGTATAGCTACAAGCGCGATGAGGAAGGCACACTGGATACTTCTGCCCGCTTGGAGGAAGAAACCACTGGCATTCCTACTGACAGTGCTACCACCGGCCCCGACCCGGATAACTCCAGCATGACGGATGAGCTGATGAACCCCGGTTTCAATAATCCCATCGACGATAATAACCGGTAATCCTGAAGCAGTTTGGAACGAAAAGGCTCCCGCTTACGGTGGGAGCCTTTTTTGTATATCCCAATGCAGCGGACTAGTGCTTTTACCGTATACTTCAGGTGATAAACCTTCCTGCACCACCTCCCAAGCCGTTTGTTCCCATGACTCCTCCCTTCCTCGTCCTCACCGATTTTACTCCCGCTGCCGACCAAGCACTGCACTACGCGGCTGCTTTGGCCACGGCCGTGCAGGCCTCCTTGGTAGTGGTACACATTCGCCGTGAAACGCTGCTGGATCCGGATGCTTTCAATGGCAGCATCCGGCACCTGAGTGAGGGAGAAGTGGCCGCCGCCCTGCAGGAGCGCATCCAGCCACTGGGGGTACCTGTGGTGGTTGAATCAGCGGTGGATGGGGTGGAAGAGGCCGTGGCGGATGCGGTGCGCCGGCACAGCGCTAGTTTGGTAGTGCTGGGCAAGCCCGACACCGAAACCACTCCTGATGAGTTGGTGAGCAGCACCTCGCTGAAGCTGCTGCGCGCCACCCGCACGCCGCTGCTGGTAGTTCCCATCGGGGGGCAAATGGAGGTTCCGCCCCGGCACGTTACCATAGCCGCCGATAACAGTCCCATCAGCCTGAAAACGCAGTCGGAGACTATGCGGGGGTTGCTGGGGCAGCTCCGGCCCCACGTGACGGTAGCGCACGTAGCCGAACCGGAAAACAGTGACACCTGCGCGTTGGCGTTGGAGGCCGTATCGGCCAGCGGGTTGCTCGGGAGCATTGAAAACCGCGTGCAGTGCCACGGAGTACGACACCGCCGCGTTCCGGAGGGCATTCTGCTGGCTGCTCACGAAACGCATGCCGATTTATTGGTATTAGTAGCCCGGCGGCGCAGTTTTTTGGGGCAGCTCTTTAATCGCAGCGTAACATCTCAGGTAATTTTACACGGCCGACTGCCTATGCTGCTGTTACCGGCACTGGATTAGGGCGACGGGCGGTAGTCAGCCGACTATCGGCTTCGGTTCCACGCGGCGCACATTCTTCCTGAAGTTCCCAGATGCGTTTCCACCATGATCCGGCTGAGTGTTTTCCGCCAGGTGTGGTAGAAGAATCGGGCATTCAGTAACGATGGCGGGAAGTTGGCCGTTCAGCAGGGTTCACGCTAGGTTATCTGCCACTATGAACCCACACAACTCCACCGACTCACGGCGACACTTTTTGCGCCAAGCTGGCCTGGGGGCTGCTCTAGCCGCCGTAGCCGGTCCGGCCGCCGCATTGCCGCTCGCCGAAATTAGTTCCACTACGCAGTACGACGACCAGAAGAAGCTGGGCTTTGCCATCGTGGGTCTCGGCAAATTTGCCCAGGAGCAGATGATGCCCGCCTTCAAAGACTGCAAACATGCCCGCATTACGGCTCTGGTGAGCGGCTCGCCCGATAAGGCGAAAAAGCTGGCCGCCGAGTATGGCGTGGACGCCAAAAACATCTACAACTACCAGAATTTCGATTCCATCAAGGACAATCCGGCGGTGGATGTGGTGTACATCGTGCTACCAGTGGGTCTGCACGCCGAGTATACCATCCGGGCGGCCAAGGCGGGCAAGCATGTGCTGTGCGAGAAGCCCATGGCCAACACCGAAAAAGAATGTCAGCAGATGATTGAGGCCTGTCAGAAAGCTGGTAAAAAGCTGATGATTGCCTACCGGGCGCAGTACGAGCCATTCAACCTAGAGGCCATTGCCCGCATCCGCAAGGGCGAGTTGGGCAAGGTGATGCAGATTACCGCCGACCACGGCCGCATTGTGGACCCCACCGGCGACCAGGCCGACACTTGGCGGGTGCAGAAGAAGCTGGCCGGCGGCGGCTCCCTGATGGATCTGGGCATCTACTCGCTCAACGCCACCCGCTACCTCACCGGCGAGGAGCCCGTGGAAGTAACCGCTCTGGAAATGAGCGACCAAGCCGACCCGCGCTTCAAGGAAGTGGAGGACCGGATTCACTTCACGCTGCGCTTCCCCAGCGGCATTCTGGCCACCTGCACCAGTTCCTACAGCACCGAAGGGGTGAAGCGCTACCGCGTGTTCGGCCAGAAAGCTTGGCTCGACCTCGACCCTGCCACCGACTACTACGAGCACAAAATGGTCATCGGGGACAAGGACGGCCAGCAGCAGCCCAAGATCAAGGAAGGCAATCAGTTTGCCGCCGAGCTGGACCACATGGCCGAGTGCGTGCTCCAGAACAAGACGCCCAAAACGCCCGGCGAAGAGGGCCTCAAGGATATTCGCCTCATCATGGCCATCTACGAAGCCGCCCGCACCGGCAAGAAAGTGAAGGTGTAGCCGCCCGTCAGTGCGAGCAGCGCGACGCAATCCTTCACAGGGTATCAATCCTTGACCTACTCAAAAGCCCCTGACGTCAGCACGGATGTCAGTGGCTTTCTACATCTCAAGCTCTGTGCTCATAAAAGGACAGATTGCTTCGCGCTGCTCGCACTGACAGCCGGGGCTTGTGCTCTAGGGAAGAACGAGTTGCTTCTCGCTGCTCGCACTGACGCGGGCTTTGATTGTTTACTTTTTTTCGCTGACTTTCTTCAAGCTCAGCCCCGCGTACCAGTTGCGGGCCGGGGCGGGCTGGAAGTAGCGGCCCCCGAAGGCGTTGAGGTCGTTGCCCAGGGAGTAGCGGCGGTCCGTCAAATTTTCGCCGCCCCCGAACACGTCCACCAAGAAGCCGCCGAAGCTGCGCCGCCAGCCCCCGCGCGTGCCAAACGTCCAGTAGCCGGGGGCGGCCTCGGTGTTGGCGTCGTTGAGGTAGATGCGGGCCTGGTGGTTTACCGTGGGGCTCAGGTAAAAGCCCAGCGGAGCTACTACATCGAGGCCGGCGGTGAGCGTGTGGGGGGCGGTGCCGGTGAGGCGGTTACCGCTGAAATCCTGCCCGCCGCTTTCGTAGCTCCCGAAGCGGTAGTGGTTGTAAGCGTAGCTGACGAAGGCACGGAGGCCCGTTGGCGTTACAGGCGTTACAGCATTGCCAGCGGCCTGTGCAATGCTGCCGTTTGCCATCGGCTGCCACACGTAGCCACTCAACGCTACCTCAATGCCGCGCTGGCGGGTGCTGCCAGCGTTGGCGAAGAGCTGGGTGCCCTGGTCGGTGGTGCGGGTGGTGATGGTCTGGCGCTGGCGCTGGTCGTAGAGGGCCACGTCGTAGCGCAGCCGCTCCCGGAGCACCGCACCGCGCAGGCCCAGCTCGTAGCTGGTGCCTCGTTCCGCCTGTAAGGCCCGGTTGATGGAGCCGTCGGAAGGCCGGATTTCCTCCTCGGTAGGTGGCGAGAAGCCGGTGTTCAGGCTGCCGTACACCGTCAGCCCCGTTCCAAACTCCCGCAGCAGCGCTACCCTGGGCGACACCTCGGGGCGGAAGTTGCGCTCCAGCGCGTAGCCCGCGGGGTTGGTGGCGGCATCGGAAAGGCGGCTGATGCGGTAGCGGAGGCGGTTGTAGCTGGCTCCGGCCGTGAGCAGCAGCCCGGCGGGCAGCTCGTAATCGGCCTGGGCGAAGGCAAAGCCGGTGAGCGTCCGGATTTCGTCGTCGTAGCGCAACGCGCCGGGCTGGCCGGCGCGGTTCTGGTAGTTGCGGGAGCTTTCGAAGCCGGTCTGCCCCTCGGCCCCGACTTGCAGGCGCAGGGTGCGGCCGGCCAGGGCGGTGCGGTAGCTGGCCACCGTGCGCCCGCCCCCACCCAGCAGCGTGTTACGCTCGAAGTCTATCAAATACGGTGTATTGATGCGGCTGCCGCTCAGGTAGAGCGTGGTACGCAGGCTGAACCGGTCAGTAAAGCGGGCCTCATGGGTGGCCCCCAGCAAAGCGGTGCGGGAGGCGTAGTAGGTGCGCTGCTGCACGGTGCCGGGCGCGGTGGCCGTGCCGGGGCGGGCCTGGCGCGGGTTAGCCCGGAACTGGGCGCGGGTGAGGCCGCCGGGCAATTGGTAGTTGATATCCGAGTACAGCGCGTGCAGGCCCACGGTTTGCCGCTCGGTGAGCTGCCACTCGCCGTCGAGGGCCAGCACGTCGCGGCGCAGGGCGCTTTGCTGGCGGTAGCCGTCGAGGCCTTGGCGGGCGTAGGTGGCCCGCAGGTAGCCGGTGGCGGAGCCGGTTTCCACACTCGCCACGTAGCGCCGCAGCCCGTAGCTACCCGCCGTGAAGCCCACTTCGGCGGCCGTGCTGCCGGGCGCGGGCCGGCGGCCACTCAGCAGCACGGCCCCGCCAGTGCCAGCCCCGTACACGCTGGCGGCGGGGCCTTTCACTACTTCCAGCCCGCCCAGCAGCGCGGGGTCGAGCAGGTTGAGGGGGGTGCTGCCGCTGGCTTCGGTGAACGGGATGCCTTGGTAGTACACCTTGGTATTGCGCACCCCAAACGGGGAGCGGAGCGTGCTGCCCCGCACGCTGAGGCGGTAGCTGCCGCTGGCCCGCTCCTCCAGCCGCACCCCGGGCAGCGTGTTTACGGCCTGGGTGAGGGCATTCTGCGGAAACCGCTCGAAGTCGCGGGCCGCGAGGGTGCTGACGGCAGCGGCAGTGCGGCGCAGCGGCAGCTGCTGGCCGTAGCCTGTCACGGTGGCTTCGGGCAGGCGCACGGCGCGGGTGGTATCGGGCGGGGCAGTTTGGGCAATCAGCGGGGCGGGCAGCAACAGCAGCGGCACGGCGTAGCGGTAGGGCATTCTGGTAGTAGAACTGAGAAGTCAGAAGTGAAAACGGAGAGGCGAAGAAGCGCTGATCTGGACCTGCTAACCCCGAATCGGCCTCTCAGGTTGGGCGCAGACTAACTTTCAGGGCAAAACCGTTTATCTTCCATTCATATCGTTCCTGTTACGCTTGAGCTTATGCTATACCTGCCCTACCCTCGCCGCCGGTATCGGGCGCTGTTTTTCCCGCCGGGTTTGCTGGCGCTGGCCGGGCTGCTGTGGCTGGGGTGCGTAGCGGTGCCGCCATCCGAACTATCCAGAACCAAGCAGACAATCTTACAGATTCTGATACCACCGCTCCATCCTTCAAAAGAGGTACAGCAGATGTGGTACCTAGTATATGCTTCCCAGCGGGAAGTTGCCCAATTCCGGCCCTGGCAGACGTTCTCGCTGACGGGCAATCAGTGGGCTGATTATCATACCCTCCGGCTGGTGAGGTACTACAGCAAAGATCTTCAGAATTCCAGGAGGAAGCGAGGCGTGTGCGTCAGTATGGAGAATGCTACTACGTACGCCTCTTTTGTTTACCTGCATAATACGCTTCAGGAGTTAGGTATTCATAAGTATTGGATGGATTTTCAGCACCAACCTTACACGTTGTATGCAATAGAAAATCAGCCTTCCAATTATTCCAATTGGGTTTGCGGCGGTTATTCATATGCCCCAACTTCTTTCGAAACCATTATACGCTGGCTTACTGACCGCCAAGCCGATTTTCTAGCCGTTGACTGGCGCAACACTTGGCTCCTGCTGCTGCTCCTCACCGCCCTGTCCGCCTGGAAACTGCGGCGGCAGTGGCGGGCTGCTTACCGCTACTAACTCAATCAGTATGACTTCTATTTCCCGACTGTGTATTCTACTGATGGCTGGTGTATTAACGGGTACCGGCACACGTGCCCTAGGCCAGACTATTACGGCCAAGCTGAGCGTGAACCCCATTGTTCAGATAGAGGAATTGGTACCATTAGCGGCTGGGCTGGCCGTGGAAGTTGGGGTTACGCCTCATTCGGCACTACAACTCAGCGGCAGCTACCGTCACTTCCGCAACCAGGATGAGGAGCCAGATACTGGCTCTAAATTCTACCTCGACTACAGGTACTATGTTCAGCCTGCGCAGACCAATGATGGGCTTTTTATCAGTCCGTTTATTGGGGCGGGCAGCCTTCGGCTAGGAACGGGCGACGACCTCAACTCAACCGTCAGACGCACCCGGTACGAGCAGGAAGCAGGTGTCTTGCTCGGATACCAAGCAGTCTTTTCCCGGTTCACGCTGGAAGGGTTTGCCGGCCCGGCTTACCGCCGCCAAACCACCTCAGGCCTTTACCCCGACACCGACTATTTTATATGGTTGCGCGCTGGCTTTACTGCTGGTCTGCGCTTGCGCAAATGAGCAGTTTACCAAGCTAAACCATAACCCCGGGCGGAAAAACGCAGTTAAGCCCAGCGCAACCTATTCCCTGCGCGATGCTTCCGAAACTGACGCTACCCCTGGCCGCCGCGTTGCTGGCGGGCTTCACGGCCCCGGCCCAGAACGTGCCCCCGGCCGCCACCCCGTTCCAGATGACGGGCAACATCTACCTGCCCAACAAGCTGCCCGCTACGCCCGAGCGGGTGGCCAGCCTGCAAGTACCCGCCGGCTTCACCATCAGCAAATACGCCGAGGGCCTCGATATGCCCCGCATGCTGGCCGTGGCCCCCAACGGCGACGCCTACGTTAGCAACCGGGTGAAGGGCACCGTTACGCTGCTGCGCGACGCCAACAAGGACGGGAAAGTGGAAACGACCCAGCAGGTGGCCCAGAAGCCCCACCTGCACGGGTTGGCCCTTAAGGACGGGAAGCTGTACATAGCCGCCATCCGGGAAGTGTACGTGGCCGACGTGAAGGCCGACGGCACCCTGGGCGAGCTTCAGCCCCTGTACAAAGATCTGCCCGACGCCGGCCAGCACGCCAACCGCACCCTGCAGTTCGGGCCCGATGGGATGCTCTACCTCTCGGTGGGCAGCACCTGCAACGCCTGCGACGAGGACAACCCCGAAAGTGCCACCCTGCTCCAGCTGAAACCCGACGGCTCGGGCCGACGCGTGTACGCCCAGGGCCTGCGCAACACCATCGGCTTCGACTGGCACCCGGTTACCAAACAGCTCTATGGCCTCGACCACGGCATCGACTGGCTCGGGGATGAGGACCAGCAGGAAGAATTTAATCAGATAAAGGACGGCGGCCACTACGGCTGGCCCTCCATCATTGCCGACGGCAAGCACTACCCCGCCAACAAGCCCAAATCGGGGGAAACCTACGAGCAGTTTGATGCCCGCACGGTGCGGCCGTTGCTCACGTACAAGGCCCATTCCGCGCCGCTGGGCATGGTGTTCTACCGGGGCCAGCAGTTTCCGCAGCAATTCCGGCAGGATGCCTTCGTGACCATGCACGGCTCCTGGAACCGGGCCCAGCCCTCGGGCTACAAAATCGTGCGGGTGAAGTTCAACGAGCAGGGCCAGCCCCAGCAGTTCGAGGACTTCATCACGGGCTGGCTGGTAGAAAACGACAAGTCGGAATTCGGCCGCCCGTGCAGCATTGTGGAAGCCCCGGATGGCTCCCTGCTGGTTTCTGACGATGACAACGGCGTGATTTACCGGGTGGCTTACGGCGCAGCTGGCAAAGACAACAAAAAGTCCAAGAAGCGCGGGTAACTACTTGCTATTCCAGTAAAAACGCCCTGCTCCACCTATTGGAGCAGGGCGTTTTTACTGGAATAGCAAGTAGTTACCCGGTTGCCGGATTATGACTTCACAACGGGTTTTGGGGCGGTTACCGGTATTGTATCCGGCAACTGCTCCTTAGGTTCGGCGGTAGCCTGGCCGCTGAGCGTGCGGGTGAGCTGGGCATGGTCGAGGGCGCCTTCGGTGTGAGAAAGGAAAATGGTAGCCACGCCGTTACCCACAAAATTGGTGAGGGAGCGGGCCTCGCTCATAAACCGATCCACGCCCAACAACAGCGCCAGGCCCTCCACCGGAATAACCTTCACCGCCGTGAGCGTGCTGGCCAGCACCACGAAGCCCGAGCCGGTTACACCGGCCGCGCCCTTGCTGGTCACCATCAGAATACCTACAATGGTCAGCATCTGGGCCCCGGTAAGCTCCACCCCGAACACCTGGGCCAGGAAGATGGTAGCCAGCGAAAGGTAGATGGTAGTGCCGTCGAGGTTGAAGGAATAGCCGGCCGGCACCACCAGCCCCACTACCGGCTTGGCGCAGCCCAGGCGCTCCAGCTTCTCCATCAGCCCCGGCAGGCCTGCTTCAGAGGACGAAGTACCCAGCACAATCAGCAGCTCCGCCTTGATGTAGCCCAGGAACGCCAGAATGCTCACCCGACAATAGCGCAGGATGGCCCCCAGCACCAGAAACACGAACAGCCCGCAGGTAATGTACACCGTAGCCATGAGCTTAGCCAGCGGCAGCAGCGTGGCAATGCCGTACTTACCAATGGTATAGGCCATGCCCCCGAAAGCCCCGATGGGCGCAAACAGCATTACCAGGTGCAGGCCCCGGAACACGTACTTCGAAGCCCAGCTCAGCCGGTCGATGATGGGCTGGCGACCGGCGTAGCGGCTTAGCACCATGCCCAGCACAATGGACACCAGTAGCACCTGCAGGGTGAAGTTATCGGCCAGGAATTGCAGCCAGCTAAATTCCCCGGCGCGCTGGGTAAACTCCCCAATGGCTTGCCCATCAAGTTGCCCGGTGCTCACCCCATCGCCGGGCCGGATGAGGTAGGCTACGCCCACCCCAATCAGCAGGGCCAGGGTAGTTACCACTTCAAAATACAGCAGCGCCTTACCGCCAATGCGCCCCACTTTCTTCAGGTCGCCCATGCTGCTGATGCCCAGCAGAATGGTGAGGAAGATGATCGGGTTAATGAAGAGCTTGACGACGCTGATAAAGCCTTTGCCCAGCACATCCATGCGCACGGCGGTGGCCGGGGCAAAGTGGCCCAGCAGCGCCCCGGCCACAATGGCCGTCAGCACCCAGAACGTCAGGTTGGAAACTAGTTTTTTCATGTGGAGTCGGGGAAAACCCGGCGGCTAACGGTACCGAGAACAGGAACGGCTAGTGCGTGTACCTCCCGGTGCCGGAAAAAGTGTCAAGAAAAAAGTGCTAGTGAGGCCCAACTGCCCCCAGCCACCACGCCAGCAAAGCTAGCAGGGGCAAGGAAAGCGGAATGCCCAAGCCCACCATTTGTGCGGCCAGCGGCGGATTGAGGCCGTAGCGCTCCGCCACCACGGCCGCCGTATTCATGGGCCCGATGGCCGCGCCCAGCACGCACAAATCCACCACCCGGCTGGGTTGCGCGCCCAGGCCGTGGTAGAGGCCGAAGATGAGCAGCGGGGCCAGCAGCAGCTTGTACGTGAGGCCCAGGCCCAGAGCCCGGCGCTGAGCCTGGGGCACCTTCAGGTTCATTTGCAGCCCCACCGAGAGCAGGGCCACTACCGAAAACGGGGCGCTAAGCTTTTCCAAGACCCCACGCACCAGCTCCGGGTGCCGGTAGCCGGCAGCATTGGCCCCCAGCGCCAGCACAAAGGCCACAAAGGGCGGAAAGCGCAGCACCGTACCAGCCATACTTTGCCACGAAGGCTCCGCCGACCCGTACCACGCGGCCACGGCCACGCCCAGCGTCACGCCAATCAGAAAAGAGCCCGCCTGGCTCATCATAATGCCCAGTTCCAACCCCGCCGGCCCATACAGCAGCTCAAAAATGGGAAACCCCACGAAGGAAGTGCTGCTGATACCGGCCGTGATGATGAGCGCACCCACCGTATTCCGGCTCAGCCCCAGCCGCGTCCCCAGCGTGCCGAACAGCAGCCCGCTCATCCCAAAAATCAGCCAGGGAGCCAGCACGGGCAGCAGGAAGTGCCGGTCAAGGTGGGCGTCGGCGAGGTGCAGAAACGTGAGGGCGGGCATGAACACCAGCACCAGCAGCTGATTGAGCACTGCGGCCGTACCCGCCGGCACGGCCTGCCGCCAGCGCAGCCAGGCACCTACTACCAGACACATGAGCAGCAGCAGCAGGTTGGTCATGCAGGGAAGGTAAAAGCAAAAACGTGAGGGGCCGCCAGACTGGCCGGATAGCAGGTTGAACTCGTTGCAGCTATAAAGCCCAGTCTGCTAGTCTGCCGCGCCCGGCAGCCCCAGGCGCCGGCCTAGAAGGTCAGCGTCACGTTGGTGTAGTAGTACGCGCCGTTGAAGCCAAATTGAGCCACGTTGCGAGAGTAGGGAATTTCGCCGTTGGAGTAGCTGGCAAAGCGGCGGGAGTCCACCCGGTCGGGGTACACGTTGGTCAGGTTGTTGGCCCCCAGCGTAATCGACACCTTTTCGCTGGGCGTGTACACGGCCGAGAGGTCGAGCAGGGTTTTGCCGCCGAATTTCTGGCTGATGTGAGGCACGTAGATGACGGTGGTCACGCCGTTGGTGGTAACGGTGCGGTTGGCCGGCTTTTCGTAGGCGATAACGGAGCCGAAGTAGGTGGCCCGGGGCGTGATGCTGAACTTGCCTACCTGGTAGGTGGCCGAGAGCAGAATTTTCTGCCGGGGCTGAGCCCGCTCAATCAGCCCGATGCTCACCGTATCAATCAGCAGAATGGGTTTGGCGGTGCCCGCCTGCAAAGCAGCCGGCGTGGCTGCCGTCGAGACGATGTTGGTGGCGTTGAAGGTCAGGGCCAGGCTGGCCGTCAGGCGCTGCTTCTCCCCCATTTCGGTTTTGTAGGTCGATACCAGGTCAATACCGCGGGTGCGGGTATTGATGGCGTTGGTGAAGAAGCGGATTTCGCTGATGTTGGCGAAGTCCGAGGTTTGCAGCGCCTTGATATCGGACTTGATGAGTCGCTCACTATTGATGATGCGGTCCTTGATGTCGATCTGGTAGGCATCCACGGTGAAGAGCAGGTTGTTGCCGGCCTGCACGGCCGCGCCCACGCTGTAGTTCCAGGAGGTTTCGGCCTTGGGGTCGGCCACGCCCAGGGGCTTCAGGCGCGGGTCGTTGTTGCGCAGCTGCTTGGTTTGCACAATGGCCCCGGCCTGCACGGTGGAGGTGGTTACGCTGTTGTAAATCTGCTGGAGCGAAGGCGCCCGGAAGCCCCGGTTGATGGAGCCGCGCAGGGAAATGTTTTCTGTCACCTTGAAGCGGCTGGCGAGCTTACCCGAGAGGTTGGAGCCGAAGTCGGAGTAGTTTTCGTAGCGCAGGGCCGAAGTCAGCAGCAAACGGGGAGTAATGTCGCTTTCCACATCTACGTACACGCCCACGTTGCGGCGGGTGGAGTTGGTTTCGTCCTCGGGGGCAATGCCGGGGCGGCCGCTGGAGCCGGGGGCCTTGGCCGTGCGGGCCGGGGTGGTAGGCGTGGCCGGGGCGGCCAGCGCAAACGGCCCTACGAAATACGACTCGGGGCTCCCCTTCTCCAGCTTAAACTGGTCCACGCGGAATTGCCCGCCGAAGGCCACGTTAAAGGACTTGACCCCGAACCGGTCCAGGTAATTGCGCGATATGTTCACCTCACTGGTGCTCTGTCCGAAGGCACTGCGGCCCACGTAAAAATCAGTCGGCGAGTCGGCGCCCATGGAGGGGTTGGCCGTTTTGTTGGCGTTCAGGTCGAGGTAGTTGTAGCCGTAGCCGGTGCTGAAGTCGAGGTTCCACTGCCCGGCTACCTTGCGGCTCAAACCCACCACGGCCGAGTAGTCGTCGGAGCGACCGGGCAACTCGGGCAGGTAGCCGTTGGGCTGCACGGGGCTGTAGTTCACGTTGTTGGGCTGGGCATTGCGGAAGAAACCGTAGGCCAGAATGTCCTTGCGCGACGCCCCCCCGAAGCTATACACCGTCCAGCCCGAGCCGCCTACCGGCAAACCCAGGTTGTAGAAGCCCTGGTAGATATCAGCCTTGTTGCTGCCGTACACGCCCACTCGGAAGGGCTGCCCCACGGGCGGGTACACCCCGGCCTTGGCCCGGGCGTTGTTTTCGGCCTCAATCTGGGCGGCGGTGGGCTGGGCCGGCAGGGCCGGGAAAGCCGTGTAGATGCCGCCCACGTAGTTGTCGGAGCGGTTGGTCTGGCCCTGGTGCTGGTACTGCAGCGTCAGGTTGAGGTAGCCGGGGTTCGTCTTGCCCAGCTTCAGGCCGTAGTTGGCCCCGGCCAGGTACTGGGCCCCGTCGCCTTCCTGGGTTATACCAAACTGGGTTTTGACGGTAGCCACGCCGGTGCTGCGGTTCAGGCCCAGGTTAATAACGCCGGCAATAGCATCGGAACCGTACTGGGCCGCCGCGCCGTCGCGCAGTACTTCAATCCGCTCAATGGCCAGGGCCGGAATGGAGTTCAAATCGGTAACTACCGTACCCGAACCTACCGTTACGTTCAGGTTCAGGGCCGAAAACTGGTGGCGGCGCTTGCCATCCACCAGCACCAGCACCTGGTCGGGCGAGAGGCCGCGCAACGAGGCCGGGTCGGCGTAGTTGGCCACGCCGTTCACGCCGGTTTTGGCCGAGTTGAAGGAAGGCGAGTTGAACTGTACCTGCTGGCCCAGGTCGGTCTGGCCGGTGAGCTGCAAATCCTTAGCGTTGAGCACGTCCACGGGCATGGGGCGCTCCACGTCGGTGCGAGGCAGGCCGCGGGAGCCCACTACGGTCACGTCGCCCAGGTCGGTGGTGCTGGTTTCCAGGCGCACGTTAATGGTAGTTTGCTGGCCCACGGTAATCTGCTGCGCTTTAAAGCCAATGGCCGAAATTGCCAGCGTAGCACCGGGTTTCACGGTGAGCGAGAAGTTGCCATCGGCATCGGTGCTGGTGCCGTTGGTAGCTCCTACCTCCACCACCGTGGCACCGGGAATGCCGGCCCCATCGGGCCCGGTAATACGGCCCTTCACGGGGCCGGCCACCGGCCGACTCAGTTCCGTAGCCGTGGGTAGAGCCAGACCGTGAGCCGCCGCGGCGCCGGGCAGGGCCAGCAGCAGAAACAGTGCCTGGCCTGGGCGCAGCGGCCGCCGCAGGGGCGCAGAGAAAAATCGTAGAGAAGAAGTCATGTGCAGGGGGAATTTTGGATTAGGGAAAGAGCAGGGAACAGTTTTCCAAACCGGCCTGGGGAGCCGGAAGATGGAGCAAAAATCGAGCGTATGGGAAGGGCAAAAAATCAGGCCAGGCTGCCCGGGCTAAGCTGGAGGCTGGCCTTCGAGGTCGTGGAAGGAGGTGTGCCGGGTTTCCGTCATCAGCAGACTCACCAGCAGGGAAATGGCAATGCAACCGGCTACGTACCAGTAGAAGTAGGCTTCGTGCCCGATGCGCTTGCACCAGAGCGCAATGTATTCGGCCGTGCCCCCGAACACCGCCACCGTGAGGGCGTGGGGCAACCCGATGCCCAGGGCCCGCACCTGCACCGGAAACAGCTCCGACTTCACCACCGCGCTGATGCTGGTGTAGCCACTCACGGCCACCGAAGCCAGCAACAAGAGCCCCAACGCCGGGGCAGGCCGCGTTACGTGGCTCAGGGCCGTGAGCAGGGGCACGCTCCCCAACGCGCCCAGCACCCCAAACCCGATGAGCAAAGGACGTCGTCCAATCCGGTCGGCCAGTGCACCGAACAGGGGTTGCATGGCCGCAAAACCCAGCAGCGCCAGAAAGCAGGTGTTGGTGGCCGCGCTCCGGGTCATGTGGGCGGTATTCACCAGAAACTTCAGCATGTAGGTGGTGAGCGTGTAGAAGGCCAGCGTGCCGCCTACCGTGAGGCCAATTACCTTGAACACCGAGCGGGGGTAGCGGCGTAGCATCTGGATACTACCGCGCAGCTCTTCCGACTCCTGCTGCTGGGCGATGAAAGGCGCTGTTTCGTCGAGGTTGTGGCGCAGGTACAGGGCTACCACCGAGAGCAACGCCCCCACCACAAACGGAATGCGCCAGCCCCAGGCCAGCAGCTCAGCCTCGGTAAGCAGCACCTTCAGCAGCACCAGCTGAATGCCCAAAGCCAGCAGTTGGGCCCCAATCAGGGTGAAGTACAGAAAGCTGGAATAGAAGCCCCGGCGGCGCTGGGTGGCCATTTCGCTCAGGTAGGTGGCCGATACGCCGTACTCCCCACCCACGCTCAGGCCTTGCAGCAGCCGGGCCGTGAGCAGCAGAATCGGTGCTACGATGCCCACCGTCTGGTAAGTGGGCGTGAGGGCAATCAGCAAGGAGCCCAACGACATCAGCAGCACCGATAAGGTCATGGACTGCTTGCGGCCCACTTTATCGGCAATGCGCCCAAACATCCAGCCCCCGATGGGCCGCATCAGAAAACCCAGCGCGAAAATGCCGGCCGTTTGCAGCAGCTGGGCCGTGGTGTCGCCGGAGGGGAAGAAGGAGGCCGAGAAGTAAAGGGAAAACGCGGAGAAAACGTACCAGTCGTACCACTCCACCAGGTTGCCCACCGAGCCGCTGAAGATGGCCCGCAACCGGCGCCGCGAAATCTGCTCGGGAGCAGCGGCGGCAACGGGTGGAGCGAGCAGAACCATGGCGGGGAGTATCGGGGGTGGGAGAAGTAAGTCAGCCCGGGTATCCGGCTGACTTGCTTCAAATGAACAACCCGATTTTGAAGAAACTTTATAGAAAACTTATGGGGAGTATGAAATTTACTGTCCAGCCTCCACTGCGGCGGTAGGCGGGGCAAAATCCACCCGCAGGCAGTGCCAGCCGTCGGCAAACGTGTAGGCCAGCTGATGGTGGTACAGGGCCCCGATACGCTGCACAATGGCTAGGCCAATCCCAATAGAATCGAGGGCGGCATTGCCTTTCTTGAAGCGCCCGAACAGCTCGGTTACCGGCAGCAAGGGCGGCAGGCCGGTGTTGCGCAGCTCCAATGCGGCCGGCGTGAGCGTCACCTCAATTTCGCCGCCCGGCAGGTTGTGGCGGATGGCATTACTGAACAGGTTATTCAGCAGCAGTTGGGCCAGGGCTTCATCCAGGGGCACGCGCACGCCGGGCGCCACGTGCTGGGTGGTGCGCAGGCCCTTCATTTCGGCCAGGTCGGCGAAGGTGGCCTCGGTGGCGGGCACCAGTTGGCTCAGGTCAGTAAGCGGGGCCGGGTGGGCTTCGTAGTGCTCCAGCTTGGCCAGCAGAGTAAGGGCCTGGTTGATTTTGGCCAGGCGCTCCAGCTGGTCGTGGATGCCCGTGAGCATGAGCAGCTGCTTCTGGGTCAGCTCCGAGTCCATCAGCAGCTCTACCTGGGCCTTCATGCTGGCAATGGGCGTTTGCAGCTCGTGGGAGGCGTTTTCGGAGAACTCCTGGAGGCCCTGGTAGTCACGCTGGGCCTGGCGGGTCATCTTCATCAGGAACTCGTTGAGTACGTTGAACTCCAGCGTGCGGCTGGGCTGCAGGCTGATGGTGGTTTTCTGGCTGAGCTGAAACCGCTCGATGCCGCGCAGCAGGGCGTTGAAGGGCTTGAGGATGTACCAGGAAATCACCTCGCTCAGAATAACCACCAGCGCCAGCAAAAACACGAACGTCCAGGCAAATACCAGCATGATGCCGGTCAGGTATTCGTCGCTGGGAATTACCACCACGGCCTGGCTGGTGATGCCATAGCGCTGCCCCCTGATGCGTGGATACGTGGTAAGCCGCACCACGCTGGCCGTGGATTGCAGAGCCGGTACCCACTCCTCCCGCACCCGCACCTGCTGGTCGTGGGTGACCGTGTCGGCGGGGGCCAGGCGACGGATTTGCACCTGAGTCCGGGCCGGGTGGGCAGAATAGTCCCGGCCGCTGGCCAGCTGGCGGCCTACCGTGGCGTTGAGGTGGCGCAGCTTGCCAATGGTAGTCTGCGTGACGCTGCGCGACATGGCCCCGTACACGATGGTAAAGCCCACAGCCAGCACAAACAGCGTAATTACCGCGTAGGCAATGGTATAGCGGTAATTGAGCTTCATGGCTGGTGAAATGGTGAGTTCTTGTTCTAATGGCGCGAGAGGCGCGGCTGGCGTCGGCGCGGCGTTGCCGTTCTAGCGGCGTTGTTATTCAGCAGTATCAATGTGGACTTTGGGCTAGTGGCGCCACTGGCGCCGACATAACGTAAACTCACCAGTTCACCATCTCACCATTTCACCACCTCACCTCACCTCACTCCGGGGCGTTGAGCTTGTAGCCGAGGCCATACACGGTGCTGATGTAGTCCTGACCGCCGCTGTCGGTGATTTTCTTGCGCAGGTTTTTCACGTGCTGGTACACAAAGTCCACGCTGTCGAGGTTGTCGGTGTAGTCGCCCCAGAGGTGGGCGGCAATGGCCTGCCGGCTCAGCATGCGGCCTTTGTTGTTGATGAAGTAGAGCAGCAGGTTGGTTTCCTTGCGCGTGAGGTTGAGGAGCTTCCCTCCCACCCGGCACTCCAGCGAGTCCAGGTCGGCCGTAATGTTCTGAAACGTGAGGACGTTGTTTTTCTGGGGGCTGCGGCGGCGCATGATGGCCTTGATGCGGGCGTGCAGCTCGGGCAGCGGGAAGGGCTTGGTAATGTAGTCGTCGGCCCCTTCGCTGAGGCCGGTGAGCTTGAAGTCCAGCGCATTCTGGGCCGAGATGATGATGACGCTGCTTTCCACCCCATCCTTGCGCAGCAGCTTGAGCAGGTTGATGCCGTTGCCATCGGGCAGCATAATATCCAGCAGCACCACATCGTAAGTAAACAGCACCAGTTTCTCGCGGGCCTCATCGAAGGTGGAAGCCACCTCGCAGATGTAGTGCTCCTGCACCAGGTACCCGGCAATACTGCGGGCTAGCTCCGGGTGGTCCTCAATCAATAAAATTTTCATACGGGGGCAGACGGCGGCTCCGGCCCGCAAACCGGAACCTGAGGTGGGTACCGGTAAAAATATTGAAAAGCTAGACTATAGCATGCTCTTACAGGAGGTGGAGTTACAGAATCTGAAACTCCACCGGCAGCTCATACGGCACCGCTACAGCCTGGCCCGCCACCACGGCCAGTTGCCAGAAGGAATGCTTTTTAAGTAGGGGTATCATTTCTCCATCGGTGTCTAGCCCGCAGCTAGTCCCGGCACGGTGAATAGTGAAGTTACCGAAGCGGCTTTTTGGGTGGCTTCGCCAGCGGGACCCAAAGCAGTAGCAGAAAGCAGGGAGCCAAAAGCCCGTTTCTTGCGTTAGTGATACGCCTCTGGCCTCTCTGCTCTTAATCTCTACTCATGCCTGCCCTCTCCCCCGACCTTCGCAAAGCCCTCTTCAACCTTCCCCAGAAAGAAAAGGACCAGCTGCTGGCCCGCCTGGTAGCCCAGGATGCCACGCTGGTAGAACAACTGAGCTTTCGGCTGCTGGAAGGCGAAGACGCGTTGGAGGACCGCCGCCACCGCCTGCGCCAGCAGGTAGACGACCCCGTGCGCGGCTTCCATCAAACCCCCAACGACCTGCTGCACATTACCCGCCAGCTGCAGCAGCGCCTGGCGTACCATGCCAAAATTACCGGCGATAAGCTGGGTGAAATTGAGCTGACGCTGCGCCTGCTCACCAACGTGCTGCGCCACCAGCCCGAGGCCACTGCCCGCCTGCATGGCCCCACCCAGCCCCTGCTCCAACACCTGGCCCGCCGCACCCACGAGGTCCTCAAGGCCATCGACAAGCTCCACGAAGACTACCGTGTGGAGTTTACCCCGGCTGTGCAGGAGCTGCTGCCGCTGCTCTACGCTTCCGCCGCCGCGCCCCTGGCCCGGGAGCTGGGCGTAGCCTTGAATTGGTGAGCCTGTGAAGTGGTGCGGGTATCATTCTATCACCTGGGCATTCCGGGCATGAAGCGGTGAAGAAGGCTCTACAGCCAGCCGAGGAGGTCACTCAGTAATGCGCGGACGGACTAAGATTCTTCGCACAATCAGGATGACAGCACAGCACACCCATCACAAATTCACTACTTCACTTACTCCAGCGCCCGGAAGATGATTGGCAGCGTGTAGGACATCCAGACGGGTTGCCCACTGATCCGCCCGGGCGTCCACCAGGGCATAATACGCACCAGGCGCAGCGCCTCCTCGTCGAGGCCGCTGCCCAGGCCTTTCACTACCTCCGCGTCGCGGATGCGGCCTTCATCGGTAATAAGGAACCGCACGAATACCCGGCCCGATACCCCTTTGCGCAAGGCTTCATCGGGGTACTTCAGCTCTTTGCGCAGAAACTTCTGGAAGGCTTCGGAGCCGCCGGGGAAGGCGGGCATTTCGTCAGCAGCGTGGAAGACTTCGGGGGCAGCCGGGGCCGGGCCCGTTGCCTGGGTGGGAGCCGAGTCGGCCAGGGAAACGGTGTGCACCTGCGCCCATCCTACGGTGGCGGACAAGCAGCAGGCAACAAGCAGGAGTATCACACGGACGCGCATAACCGGACAACTGAGTAGCAGAGCGTTGGCTGCAAAGCTAGCGGCTACACTTCCGGGCGGGATGAGCGGCGTGTTATGCTTATATTGTTGAATTGTTGGTAACATAGCCTGTATCTTTTTCCGACCTGAGCGGGTACACGCTAATAGGCTGCGGCCTTTTACTGGTTGTTTTTCCTCACTTCCTGTATGGCTACTACTCCCACCCCCGACCACATGCGGGCGCCCGCCAACCTGAGCGCCGAAAGCCTGCACCAGGCTCTTACCGAGCTGGACAACAAGATCCGGACGCTGCACAACCGGGCCAACGCCACTACGGCCGGCTCCCAGGCCACCTATGAGCAGCACGCTGAAGCGCTGGAAGCCAAGCGGGCCCGCCTGCTGGAGCGCCTCCATCAGACTCCGGCTGCAACTCCAACGGCCGCCGCGCCCGACCAGCAACCCAGCGGCCCGCTGGATGAAATCTGGCGGGGCATCGAAACGCTCCGCCAGGATTTGCGCAACCTCATCTAGCACGGGCTTCCTACCTGTATTTTGTTGAATAACCCAAGAAGAGCTGCCTGGCTGGTAGCTCTTCTTGGGTTTACGGGGTTACGGAGCCGCTTCCATTCGCCACCCACCACTACCATTCAGGCCGCAGTTCCGGCAGTTCAGCCCTTGCATTTACCGTTCCCGGAAAAGCAGTTTCACCGGGCGAGGCGGGCTGGTAAGTTTGAGTTATCAATCAACCCTCACACTTCCCTCTGCTATGAACCTGACTGCTGCCCTCCGCCCTATCTGCGCCGCCCTGCTGCTGTCGGCCAGTGCCGCGCTGCCCGCTGCTGCCGCTGCCCCGGCTGCCACCCTCGTTGCCGACAACCCCACAGCGCACCCCAACTTCACGGTGCGGGTAGTGGGCAAGGGCCGGCCGGTGCTGCTGATTCCGGGTCTGACCTGTCCTGGCACGGTATGGGACGAAACCGTGGCCCGCTACCAGAAACAGTACCAGTGCCACATCATTACCCTCAACGGCTTCGGCGGTACGGCGGCCCCGGCTTCTACCGATAAGCTGCTGCTGAACGTGCGCGACCAGTTGCTGACCTACATCAACACCCAGAAGCTGCGGCAGCCAGCCATCATCGGCCACAGCCTGGGCGGCTTTATGGCCCTCTGGATGAGCAGCACCCAGCCCGAGGCCGTGGGCCCGCTGCTGATTGTGGACTCGCTGCCGTTCATGGGGGCCATTCAGAACCCGGCCACTACCGTGGAGCAGGTGCGCCCCATGGCCGAAAACCTGCGCCGGCAGATGAGCCAGAGCAAAGCAAACCCCGTGCAGCAGCGCCAGATGACGGCCTCCATGGTAACGGATACGGCCCGCATTACGCAGGTAACGCGCTGGGGCCTGCAGTCGGACCCCGCCACGGTGGCGCAGGCCATGTACGATATGTACACCACCGATTTGCGCCCCGACGTGGCCCGGATTCAGCAGCCGGTGCTGGTACTGGGAGCCTGGGCGGCTTACAAGCCCTACGGCTCCACCAAGGAAAGCACGGCGGCCATCTTCAACCAGCAGTACGCCAAGCTGCCCCACTACCGCCTGGAAATGTCGGAGGCCGGCAAGCACTTTCTGATGTACGACGACCAGCAGTGGTTTTTCCAGCAGGCCGACGCGTTCCTTAAGCAACCTACCGTGGCTGCGAAATAACCGTATTTTGGCACCGCCGGACGCGCGCCGCGCCCGGCGGTGCCAACAATTCTTCTCTAGCCGTTACACTCTCTACTTCTACTTCGCATGGTTTCCGCTCAGCAGTTCGATTCGCTCCGCCTGGAACTCGCCACCAAAGCTAAAAACGGCCTCGACTTTATCCTGGCCGCCAGCCTGGTCTGGGCCGCCATTACGTTTGTCTGGACGCTGCCGCTGCCCGTGGCTACGCGGGGCTTCATCACGTTTTTTGTGGGCGCGCTTACCCTGCCGCTGGCCTGGCTGCTCTCCAAAGCGCTGGGCACCATCTGGACGCTGCCACACAATCCGCTGCAGCCGCTGGGCCTGGTACTGAATCTGGCGCAGCTGTTTTACTTCCCCTTCCTGCTATTCATATTCATGCGCTACCCCCAGCACTTCGTGATGTGCTACGGCATCATTACGGGGGCGCACTTCTTCCCCTATGCGTGGCTGTACCGGGCCCCGGCCTACGGGGTAGCAGCCGGCCTCATTAGTGGCGGCTGCCTGGTGCTGGGGCTAACGCTGGCCCCGGCCCTTCTCTACCTGATTCCGGGCTTCATTACCGTGTCGTTGCTGGGCCTGGCAGGACTGCTGCTGCTGGGTCACCGTCGAAACCGTCCCGCGTATGCCGCTGCTGCCAGCCTCTAGCCAGCCCGCCACCGAGGCCATGATGCTGCGCGCCGTGCCCGCTCCCAGCCGCCTGTATTGGTATTGCCAGTTCATTGGCTGGAGCGCGTACGCGATACTAAACCTGTTTCTGTTCCTGTCGTCGCGGGAGCTTACGCTGGAGCTGCTACTGGTTGATGCCGCCATTGTAGTCCCCATTGCCCTGTTGTCCCACGGAGTACGGTACTTTATCCGGGCCGCCAACTGGCTGGCGTTGGGGCCGCTGGCACTGCTGGGCCGCCTGTTTTTGCTGAATCTGGTAGTATCCCTGCTGAGTCAGGCCATCATCTGGAGCCTGATGATTTGGGTGGTTAAGCCGGCTGGCAACGGGCAATCCTTCGGCTGGGGTGCGTTTCTGCTGTTTGCCGCCAATGTCAACATTTTGCTGTGGCTGTGGGAAGGCTTCTACTTGGGCTGGCACTACCTGCGCCGCTCCCGGGAGGCGGAAGTGAATACCTGGAAGCTGACGGCCGCCGTGCGCGAGGCCGAAATGCGCACCCTCAAAGCCCAGATCAACCCGCACTTCATGTTCAACGGGCTCAACAACATCCGGGCCCTGGTAATGGAAGACCCCGCCCGGGCCCGCGACATGATTACCCACCTTTCTGATTTACTGCGCTATTCCATTCAGCTGAACTCGGCCGAGCAGGTGCCGCTGCGCCGGGAGCTGGAGATTGTGAAGCACTACCTGGAGCTGGAAGCCATGCAGTTGGAGGAACGCCTGCACTATACGCTGGACGTGGACCCGGCCGCGCTGGAAGTACCCATTCCGCCCATGACGCTGCAGCTGCTGGTGGAAAACGCCATCAAGCACGGGCTGGCTCCCCGGCCCGCGGGTGGCTTCATCCAGCTCACGGCCCAGCTCAACGACGGCGGCGTGCTGCACGTGACCGTGCGCAATACCGGCCGCTATGCGCCCCGGCCCGGCCACGAGGGCGTAGGCATCCGCAACGCCCGGGAGCGGCTGCAGCTATTATTTGGCCCGGCCGCCCACCTCCACCTTGGCAATGACCCGCACACGCCCGATGCCGTGACGGCCCACCTGCAACTGCCAACCCGAACCAGTCCGGCCCATCCGGGCCTGACTGCTGACAGCCCCGCTGTCCCCGTTTCTACCACTTTCTGCTTCTAACCCTGCCCGTATGAATGCCCTCGTTGTTGACGATTCCCGCCTGGCCCGCACGGAGCTGCGCCATCTGCTGCGGGCCTTTCCCGAAGTAACGGTGGTGGGGGAAGCCCGCCACGCCGAGGAAGCCCGTACCCTGCTGCGGGAGCTACAGCCCGACCTGCTGTTTCTGGACATTCATATGCCCGGCGAAACCGGATTTGAGCTGCTGGCCTCGCTGGAAACGGCCCCGCACGTCATCTTCACCACCGCGTACGACGAGTACGCGTTGCGCGCGTTTGAGGTCAACGCTCTTGATTACCTGCTCAAACCCATTCAGGAAAGCCGCCTAACAACCGCGCTGCAGAAGGCCCGGCAGAAGCTGACCGTACCCGTGCCGACCCTGGCACCGGCCTCGGGGCCTGAGCCGGAGGAACCGGCCCCGACCCCACTTACCGAACACGACCAGGTGTTTGTGAAAGACGGGGAACGGTGCTGGTTTGTGCGCCTGGCGGATATTCGGCTGTTTGAAATCAACGGCAGCTACACGCAAATCTATTTCGAGCAGCACCGCCCACTCATTCCGCGCACCCTGCAGCACCTGGAGCAGCGCCTGGATACGCGGGTATTCTTCCGGGCCAACCGCCAGCAGATCATTAATCTGAAGTGGATAGAAAGCATTGAGCCCTGGTTCAGCAACACGCTTAAAATCCGGCTGCGCGGGGGCGGGCCCGAAGTGGAGGTATCCCGGCAGCAGTCGGCCCGGTTCCGGGATATGCTGAGCCTGTAGGCAGGCGGGCGGCCACGGCGTGAGTGCGAGTGCCGGCCGTATCCTTTTTAGCTGGTTTGGAGTACACGGCAGAAGCAGGCAACACGCTACGCCTCAGCCTGCCACCTCTCTACTCGCCACCGTTTCATCATGAAAGCTTACCTACTCCTCACCGCCTGTGCTCTGCTATTGGCGGGCACCTCCTGCTCCAGCGAAGATAAAATGATGGAGCGCCCTAGCCGCTACGGTACGGTCTCGGCGGAGCGCATCAAGCGCAATAATAACAAAGCCCGCTTCCGCAAGGAGCGGCGCACCGTAGGGCTGGGTCTCAACATCGACCCCAACTCCAACGACCCGTATAAGTACCGCACTGTTAACGCACCTAAAAAGTACAAGTACGCCAAGCCCCGTTAGTGCCTTCTGCCGGGCCAGTTTCAGCAGCCACCGGTGTATTCGGATTGTCCGGATAGGCCGGTGGCTTTTTGGTGGAATAAGTAGGCGCAGTTGGTCCGAGGCGCAGTATCTTTCTGAAAGCTGGCCTCATACGCTCAGTCCGTTTATCGTCATCCTTCCGACTATGATGCACTCTTTACGCGTTGTTGTTGCGCTTGCCGTCTGGTGGGTGGCCGTGCTGGGCGGGGCCACGGCCTACGGCCAGCCGGCCGCCAAAACCGTACAGGCCGGCCGGCTGGTATTCCGGCTGGCAGCGGGCGTTGCGGAACCGGGTAGCAGTCCGGCCCTGGCGGCGGCCCTGCGGCAGTTTGCCGCTCAGCCTGCTCAGCAAAAGTTTCCGCACAGCCTCGCTCCGCCCCTCGACCTGCCCGGTGCCGTGGACCTGCGCCCGGTGTACGAAGTGCGGCTGCCGCCCGCCTTGCCGGTAGAAGAAGCCTGCCGCCGCCTCCTTAAAACCGGGGCCGTGGAGTATGCCGAGCCGCTTTATTACTATTCTCCTTTGCTGCAAACTTCCGATCCGCTGGCTGATTCAGCCCGGGCCGGGGGGCAGTACCACCTGAAAAACATCCGGGCCTACCGGGCCTGGGACGTAACCCAGGGCGATACGGCCATTACCATTGCTATTGTGGACGGCGGCACCCGCCTCTCGCACGAGGACCTGGCTTCCCAGGTGCAGCGCAACCGTCGGGACCCCATCGACGGCCTCGACAACGACCAGGACGGCTACGTGGATAACTACACCGGCTGGGATTTCGCCGATAACGACAACGACCCCGTACGGGAAGCCAACAGCGTGCACGGTATTCTGGTAGCCGGCTGTGCTTCAGCAGCTACCAACAATGGCAAAGGCATTGCCGGCGTAGGCTTCCGCTGCCGGTTTCTCCCGTTGAAAATTTACTCCAGCACCCGTAGCGGCTCCTTCGCGGGCTATGAGGCCATTATATACGCCGCCGACCACGGCTGCCAGGTTATTAACCTCTCGTGGGGCGGGGTGGGTGGCTATTCCCGCTTCGAGCAGGAAGTAATTCGGTACGCGGCCATCAACCGCAATGCGGTGGTAGTAGCCGCTGCCGGCAACACCCCCGCCGACCTCGATTTCTACCCCGCCAGCTACGAGCATGTGCTGTCAGTAGCTATGCTTACGCCCTCCGATGAGCGGAGCCCCAACGCCACCTTCAGCCGCCGCGTGGATTTATCGGCTCCCGGTACTCAGATTCTGACTATACTCGGTAATACGGATTCGGATTATTTTGCGGTGGGCGGTTCCTCGTTCGCGGCTCCGCTGGTGGCGGGCGCGGCGGGGCTGGTGCGCGCCCGGTTCCCGCAGTACACCGCCGCCCAGGTAGCCGCCCAGCTGCGCCGCACCACCGATAACATTGATGCCCTTCCGGGCAACGTAGCGTATGCCGGCCGCCTCGGCTCGGGCCGGCTGAACGTGCTGCGGGCCGTTACGGAAACCGGCCAACGCTCGGCCCGCATCATTGCCCGCACCTACGCCCCGGCCCGCCAAGCCTACTCCCCCGGCGACACCATGCGGCTGACGGTGCAGGTTCAGAACCTGTTGCAGCCCGTCAGCAACCTCACCGTCACGCTCACCTCGTTGTCGCCGCACCTGCTGGTACGGCAGGGCACATTTGCGGCCGGCCCGTTGGTGACGCTGGAGCAACGGGCCAACTCCGTGGCCCCATTCCGGCTGGCGGTAGCCCCGGGCACACCGCTCAACACCCGGGCTATCATCCGCTACCGCCTGCAGGATGCCGCCACCGGCTACCAGGAAGACCAGTACGAGACCATCCAGCTGAACCCTGATTACGTGGTACTCAATGCCAACAACCTGGCTTTCACCCTCACCAGTCGCGGCTCCATCGGCTACGATGGACTGGGCATGGTGGGCGAGGGGGTGAGCTACCGACAGGGGGCCCCGCTGCTGGCCGAGGGCGGGCTACTAGTGGCAGCCTCCCCGGCCCGGGTTTCAGATAACCTGCGTAACGACCGGCGAGGAAGTGATGCAGATTTCTGGACCCTGAACCGCGTCCGCCTCCTTGCACAGCCCCTCCGCGCTGACCAGGAAGCCACCGCTACTTTCCGCGACTCCCTCCCTACCCTTACCCGGGGTCGTACGGTAGGCGTGCGCGTGCGGCAGCACGCCTACGCCTGGGCGGCTACTCCCCACCGCGACTACGTGATTCTGGAGTACCGCGTCACTAACCTCACCGCCGATACGCTTAAACCCCTGCACATGGGCTTGTTTATGGACTGGGATTTGCCGGGTGAGGGCAGCCGTAACGTAGTAGCCTGGGACGCAGCGCGCCGCCTGCAGTACCTGTTCGACCCCACTGCGCCGCGCCTCTACGCCGGCGTGCAACACCTGCGTGGCGGGCAGCCCAGCGCCTATGCTCTCAACCATCAGGCCCCAGGTGGCGGGCCGGTTTACCTGGCCGATGGGTTCAACTCCGCCGAAAAGTTTATTACGCTGAGCAGTGGTACCCGGGAGGCTACTTACCCCACCGCTACGGACGCTTCTCAGGTAACGGGGGCGGTGCTCCCTTACCTGGCTCCCGCTGACTCGGTGACGGTTGCCTTTGCCGTGCTGGCCGCTCCCACGCTGACGCAGCTTCAGCTGGCCGCTGATGCCGCTGCCACCCGCTACCAGCAGGTACTGCCCGTGCGGCCAGCCTATTCCGGTGGGTTGGCACTCTACCCCAACCCCACAACCGGCCTCGTGTACCTGAACCTGCCCCCATCCTTCCCTTCTGCCACGGTTCAGTTGCTTTCCCTAGCCGGTCAAGTGTTTCATACCCAAACCTGCAACGCCTCCCGGCTGGTCCTGAACCTAAGCGCCTACCCGGCGGGCATCTATCTGGTACGGGTGCAAACCCAGAATCGGCAGTACGTACTCAAGCTGACAAAGCAGTAACGTGTATCCCCACCGATGCTGGTCTGTTTCAGGATTGCAGCCAACCAATTTTTTTAGCAATTACCTTAGAAAGCATCACCTGATAACGCACCTGCAACCTGACCTCTGTTGGAAGAAAGTAAAGTCTAAAATCTAAATTAGAGAAGTCTAAAATCACGTTTACTCTCACTTCGTCCCGGCGCATTATTCACTAACTTTTTTAGCTAAAATCAAGTAATATGTGTATCTTTGGATATGTCAAAAACACAGCTTCCCGTTCCTCTTCCGCTGCAGCAGTTTGCTCGGTGTGTAGATGCCACCCGACGCCCTGTTGACCACATCGGTGACTGGCCCACCAGCGGCCGGGTTTATCCCATTCAGATGCGGCGGCATGCCCACACCGGCGAACTGCAGGTGCATGTGCTGGGCTTTTATGCTGAGCAGCCGTATGGGGCCTTTGCCAAGCACCGTTTCGAGCCGGTCGCTCAGGTGTGGCTCAACTAACCCCACTTTGTGGTTCTGCCTCCTCATCCGGCTGCTTTCGGTGCGCTACCCGATAAGCAGCCGGTTTTCTTTTCAGGAAGCCTATTTCAGCCCGGTGTCAAACCATACGGAAACAGAGCTTTGGGACTACGCAGGGCATCTGCAGTTTCAGGTAAACGGGCCCAGGATTCGGTAAGCTCAACCGCATTGTTCTCTGGCTTTTCCGGATACTTTCTTCCTGCTCCACGCAATCCACTGCCAAAAGCGCACAAAAAAACGTCCTGCTCAGCAGGACGTTCTTTGGGTTGACAGAACTGGCTTAGGCAGGCTGCCGGTCTTTAGCGCTGCACCTCAGTTTTTGCCTGGCCGATTTCCTCAGCCGGTGCGTTTCTGGTTTTGAAGATAGGCTCATCCCCGAGGTTATAGATTTCCTGAATGTTGTGCAGGATTTCTTCAAAGTCCAGCTTCAGGTCTTTCAGCAAACCGGTTTTCAGGTCGAATACCCAGCCGTGTACCGTGGGGTACCCCTTTTCCAGATATTTCTGCTGCACCACCGCCATTTTGATAACATTCACGCACTGCTCCTGCACATTCAGCTCCACCAGCCGGTCGTAACGCAGATCGGAATCCTCAATGGCATCCAACTCTGCCTGGTGCGTGCGGTACACGTCGCGGATGTTGCGCAGCCAGGGGTTCATAATCCCTAAATCCTTTGACTGCATAGCCGCCTTCACGCCCCCGCAGCCGTAGTGCCCGCACACCACAATGTGCTTCACACCCAAGTGAGCCACGGCATATTCAATCACCGAAGTAGCATTCAGATCAATGCTGATTACCAGGTTAGCCACGTTGCGGTGCACAAACACTTCCCCGGGCGCTACGCCCATCAGGTCTTCGGCCGTTACCCGCGAGTCGCTACACCCGATGTACAGGTAATCCGGCTTCTGGTCGGCGGCGAGCTGGCGCAGGAAATCGGCGTTGGAGCCGGTTTTGTTGCTCACCCATTGGCGGTTGTTCTCGAAGATTTCGTCGTAGGTCGTCATAGTGTCGAATGTACGGGTGAAGTGGGTTTTCAGGTGTTAAAACGAGCTTAAATCGGTGACCGGGACTAGCGGTAGTGCCAGAAAATGCCAAAATCGAAGGGTGTCCAGAGGGCCGCTTTTTGCCCGGCCGCTTTCAGGCCGTTGTTGGCCCAGGTGTTGCAGGTATAGAACAGGTTGTAGGTGTGTTGGGCTTCGTAAAAGGCATCGTGCTGCCCGTAGCTGTGCCCGGCAATGCGTTGCGGCTGGCCCTGGGCATTTAGTTGAAACGTGTTTTTGATGAAGGCAATCAGGCGCGTGTATTCGGCCGGACTCAGGCGCAGCCGTACGCAGTCGGGTCCCTCGGTGGGGCGGTGGTGGAAGGTGGTGTGCATAGCCGTGGTGCTCAGCCAGAACATGGCTTTTATGGCAGTACTGGGCTTGAGCTCGGCCCAGGTAGGCGTATCCAGGTAAAATCCTTTGTCACCCCACCCGAAGCCTACAAACTGCATCGTGCTGTCAGCCGCGGGCGTATCGGAGTAAGGCACCAGTTGCGCCCAGTCGATGTAGGCGGAGCGCACGGGCACTACCAGATCGGTATGTACGCCGTTGGAGAGAATGTAGGCTTCAATGGTTTCTTCTGGCGAGGGCGGCGCATCGGTGGCGGCTACCGGCACCGCCGAAAAGGCTACCGAGGCCGCTAGGTACACGGCCACGGTGCCGAGTAGGCCGGCACCAGTCCAGGCTACGCCTTTGGCAACTTGTTTCAGGGGAATTTTCATGCGGGCACAAGCTACGAAGGAGCAATTGGGGCATCATACGCAAACCCGCCGAAAAAGCTGAGCCGGGTCGTTTTTTGGGTACTTGGTGCGCCCGTTCCACCCAGTATCTTTGGCTTTTCGCCCGCGCCCATGCCCCAGCCCGACGACCAGCTCTACACCATTCCGGCCCCGTACCGCCGCATGGAAAACCTGCACATTCTGTTCTGGCTGCTCAAGGATATCGGCTGGTGCATGATCTGGAAGCCGCTGGGCATCAGCATGATTTTCCCCACACTTACCATTGCCCTGCTCATCACCTGGCGCACCCGCGAAATTAAAGCCGAGCTGGCCCACAACCTGGCCATCGTATTCTGGATTTCGGCCAACTCCTACTGGATGATCAGCGAGTTTGCGGGGTTTGACACGGTGCGCGTGTGGGGCGGCATTACCGGCAAGCACCTGGCTCTGGTACCGTTTCTTACCGGGCTGATCATTCTCTTGTATTACTACCTGGTGCAGCGCCCCCGCGAAAACCGGCCGGCACAAGTAGTCACGCTGTAGCCGCACCTCCAGCCGGAACTGCCCTTCAACCAGTGCCACGGCCTGGGCCCAACGCTCCGCCCACTCAGGGTTAGAAAAGTGACCAGGATGCGGCGGCCCGCACGGTAAGTTACCGCTACTCCCGGCAAGGCTCGGTCCGTATCAGGGACACCCGGAGCTATGTGAGCTATGACCGGAAGAACGAATACCAGAACCGGAACGGGAAGCACTGGTTGCTTCCTGTACCAAATCCCTGAGCATAACAGGAGCCGGGAGCTACATGTCCTGGCTTAGTGGAGAGCAGCAAACCCTCTTTTCCCTACTTTCCAGCCGGTTTCATCTGGATTCTACCACGCAGAACAGCCGCCTCACCCACAAGCTGGGAGGCGGCTGTTTGCGTATAAAACGCTGTGTTCCTATTTCGTTTTCATGTCCACATCTACATGCACGGTTTCCTGGGCCGCTAGCTTCGGCACCAAGGCATGATAAGTTAGGATAGGCGCGTCGTTGGTCATGCCTGCTGTAAATGTCACCTGCAGATGCCGGCGGCCCGTTTCACATTCCTGCTTATAGGCGTAGGAAATCGACGAGCTGCCACTGGCCGTACCCTTGTTGCCAATCACCAAATCATACTTTGTGAAGTCAATTTGCGGGTGACAGTTGCCAGTTACCAGCCGGTCAAAGTCGGGTTGGTTGCGGATGATAGTATACGTCTGATTCAGATCTACACTGAGCTGTCGGCGGGTATCACCGCAGCCATATTCCTTTTCCAGGCTGGTGACGGGCAGCGTAGCGTCGGCGCAGGGCTCAGTATCTCCTTCGCAGGTAATGCAACCCGTGAACAGTAAAGCCAGCACGCCGCCAGCAACAAGAGTAACAGTTCGTTTCATAGCATCTTTTTACGCCGTGAGTAGTAGTAATACTATGTGGAGCAGTTGACTATCGAAACGGTTGCAACTACCTCGTAAACAAAACGGCCGCCTCCCCTGTCCGGGAAGGCGGCCGTTTCTACTGTAGCGTACCGGCAGCTTAGGCTACCTGGCCCGACTCTTTCAGACGAATCAGGTTCAGGGCCGAGCCGGCTTTGAACCACTCAATCTGGCCCTCGTTGTAGGTGTGGTTCACCGTGATGAGGTCCGTGTCGCCATCGGCGTGGTGCAGGCGAACTTCCAGCGGCTTGCCGGGGGCAAACGTGGTCAGACCGAGGATGTCGATGGTGTCGTCCTCCTCAATCAGGTCGTAGTCGGCCTTATTGGCGAAGGTCAGGGCCAGCATGCCTTGCTTCTTCAGGTTGGTTTCGTGGATACGGGCAAAGGATTTCACCAGCACGGCGCGCACGCCCAGGTGGCGGGGTTCCATGGCGGCGTGCTCCCGCGAGGAGCCTTCCCCGTAGTTCTCATCACCTACCACCACCGAGCCGATGCCCTGAGCTTTGTAGTTACGGGCAACCTGCGGTACTGTGCCGTGGGGCGTGCCCGAGGTCAGCTGGTCTTTCACCGAGTTAGCCTCACCGTTGAAGGCGTTGGTAGCCCCGATGAGCATGTTGTTGCTGATGTTGTCCAGGTGGCCGCGGTATTTCAGCCACGGGCCGGCCATCGAAATGTGGTCGGTAGTGCACTTGCCCTGGGCTTTGATAAGCAGGCGCAGACCTTTCAGGTCGGTGCCTTCCCAGGCCTTGAAGGGCTCCAGCAGCTGCAGACGGTCCGAAGCCTCATCTACCAGTACCTGCACACCCGAGCCATCGGCGGCGGGAGCCTGGAAACCGGCATCCTCCACGGCGAAACCGCGGGGGGGCAGCTCGATGCCCTGGGGCTCGTCGAATTTTACCTGTTGGCCGTTTTTAGCGGTCAGCGTATCGGTGAGAGGGTTGAAGGTCAGGTCGCCGGCAATGGCGAAGGCCGTCACGATTTCGGGCGAAGCCACGAAAGCGTGGGTGTTCGGGTTGCCGTCGTTGCGCTTGGCGAAGTTGCGGTTGAACGAGGTGATGATGGAGTTCGGCCGCTTCATGTCGTCCATGTGGCGGGCCCACTGCCCAATGCACGGACCGCAGGCGTTGGCCAGCACCACGCCGCCCATCTGAGCGAAGGTATCCAGCAGGCCATCACGCTCCACGGTGTAGCGCACCAGCTCCGAGCCGGGCGTTACGGTGTACTCGGCTTGTACGGTCAGGCCCTTGTCGGCCGCCTGCTTGGCTACGCTGGCGGCGCGGGTGATGTCTTCGTACGAGGAGTTCGTGCACGAGCCGATCAGACCAACCTCCAGCTTGGCGGGCCAGTTGTGCTCTTTTACGGCCGCGGCAAATTGCGAAATCGGCCAAGCGGCGTCCGGCGTGAACGGGCCGTTCACGTAAGGCTCCAGCTCGGAAAGGTTGATTTCGATGAGCTGGTCGTAGAAGTTGGCCGGGTTGGCGTACACTTCGTCGTCGGCGCGCAGGTGCTGGGCTACGCCGGCTGCCATATCGGCAATTTCGGCGCGGTTGGTACCCCGCAGGTAGTCGCCCATCTTCTCATCGTAGCTGAACACCGACGTGGTAGCCCCGATTTCAGCGCCCATGTTGCAGATGGTGCCTTTGCCGGTGGCCGACAGGTTTTCTGCCCCTTCGCCGAAGTATTCTACGATGGCACCGGTACCGCCTTTTACGGTCAGGATGCCGGCTACTTTCAGGATTACGTCTTTGGCCGAGGTCCAGCCCGAGAGCTTGCCGGTCAGCTTCACGCCAATTACTTTGGGGAACTTCAGCTCCCAGGCCATGCCCGACATTACGTCCACGGCATCGGCCCCGCCTACCCCGATGGCAATCATACCGAGGCCGCCGGCGTTGGGCGTGTGCGAGTCGGTACCGATCATCATGCCGCCGGGGAAGGCGTAGTTCTCGAGTACCACTTGGTGAATGATACCCGCACCGGGCTTCCAGAAGCCGATGCCGTATTTATTGGAAACCGAAGCCAGGAAGTCGTACACCTCCTTGTTTTCGGAGTTGGCTACGGCCAAATCCTGGTCGGCACCCCGCTCGGCCTGAATCAGGTGGTCGCAGTGTACGGTGCTGGGAACGGCTACTTTGGCTTTGCCGGCCTGCATGAACTGCAACAGCGCCATCTGGGCCGTGGCATCCTGCATGGCTACGCGGTCCGGAGCGAAATCGACGTAGGAAACGCCCCGCTCATACGCCTGCGAAACAGAGCCGCCGTACAGGTGAGCGTACAGGATTTTTTCAGTCAGGGTAAGCGGGCGGCCAACGGCGGTACGGGCGGCTTCAATGCGGGAGCCCATGCCATCGTACACGGCCTTGATCATTTCTAAGTCAAACGCCATAATGCGAAATGGAAAAAGTGGAGAGAACGAACCTATCGGAATAGGTACGCAAATATAGGTACCGGCCGTTGCGCGGCCCAACTTTTCGGGCCTTTGCCCCCAGCCTGCCACCTCATTTAGAATGATTCTAACGGATAGTGGCGGAATTGTTGCAGCTTAGGCGGTCAAGGTGCGCTACATTCGCAGGCTTCGGTTGTAAACAACCACATACCGGCCGTAGTTTAGCCCCGAACTCACTTAACTTTTTCATCATGCCCGTAGCCATTGCATTTCGCAAGGCCGTAACCGGGGCCGGACTCGCGCTGGCCGCGGTGGCCTGTC
Organism: Hymenobacter sp. 102; assembly: GCF_049949205.1. Classification (NCBI taxonomy): domain Bacteria; kingdom Pseudomonadati; phylum Bacteroidota; class Cytophagia; order Cytophagales; family Hymenobacteraceae; genus Hymenobacter; species Hymenobacter sp. 102. The sequence continues at coordinate 4,276,656 of NZ_CP188172.1, read as the reverse complement.
AGTCCAATTCCACCACTTCCGAAAATACGGCGGCCACTGATGCCGCTGCTACTAATGCGGCTCAGGCCCTCACGGCCGGTACCTGGCGGGGCGTACTCTCGGCCCAGGACCAGGAAATTCCGTTCCTGTTCGATGTAGCCCAGGACGGCGGCAAGCCCACCGTAACGCTGCGCAACGGCGAGGAGCGCCTGAAGCTCGACGAAATCAGCACCGCCGGTGACTCCACCACCATCCGTCTGGGCGTATTCGACGCCGCGTTGGTGGTACGCCCCGACGGCACTGATAAGCTAAAAGGTGCCTGGGTGAAGTACGACGGTAAGGAGCCCTACCGCGTGCCGTTTGCGGCTATGAAAGGGTCGGCTGAAACGCCACTTTTCAACAGTGAAAGTAAAACAGCACCGATGTTTAGTGACCTGAAAAAGGGTGCTACGTTCCGGACCACATTTAAAGGCGAAGATGGTTCCACTACCCCAGCCGTAGGCATCATCACCCAGGATTCCGTGAATCCTTCGCGTCTTACGGGTACCTTCCTGACCACTACCGGCGACTACCGTTACTTGGCGGGCAATCTGGTAACCAAGACCGATGGACAGCACATCATGCTTTCGACCTTCGATGGCAGCCACGGCTTTTTGTTTGACGGCAAGCTGGATAAGCCCGATAACATCAACAACATCAGCGGCCATTTCTACAGCGGTAAGAAAGGCCACGAAACCTGGACCGCCGTGCTCGACCCCAACGCCAAACTGCCCGACGCCAACGCCCTCACCGGTATGAAGCCCGGCCAGAAAAAGCTCGATTTTAAATTCCCGAGCATCTACGAAGGCGGCAGCATCTCCCCTTCCGACCCCAAGTACAAGGGTAAAGTGGTAGTAGTGCAGATTCTGGGTTCCTGGTGCCCCAACTGCATGGACGAAACCAACTTCCTGGCGCCCTGGTACGAGAAGAACAAGCAGCGCGGCGTGGAAATCATTGGGCTGGGCTACGAGCGTACGAGTGACCAGAAGGTGGCCGCGCAGAAGCTGCTGAAGATGAAGCAGCGCATGAACATCGGTTACGACATTGCCATTGCCGGCGAGGCTTCCTCGGAAGCGGCCAGCAAGTCGCTGCCGCAGGTGCAGAAGGTACTGGCCTTCCCCACCACCATTTTCCTGGATAAGAAAGGCGAGGTACGCAAGATTCACACCGGCTACTCGGGCCCCGGCACCGGTAAGTACTACGAGCAGGAAGTGGCCGAATTCAACAAAACCATTGATCAGCTGCTGGCCGAGTAGAAGTGCTGCTGGTTCCCCCTCAACGGCCCTGCTTTCTTCGGAAGGTGGGGCCGTTGCATTGCTGCCGTCACGGAGTGGCACAATCCGGCTGTATATTGTACCTCCAACCTTCGGTGGTCGTCGCCAGACCTACGTTGGTCCGCTTTTTTCTGCTCGCTATGTTTCACTTGTCCTCTACCGTTGCGCGCGGCGCACTGTTCTTCTCTTTACTGACGGGCCTGCAGCTGTCAACTTTTTCTGCTGCTTCTGCACAATCGTTTGCGAAAGGCGCTGACACGGGCTGGCTGCAGCAGATGGAGGCCAACAACTACCTGTTTTACAACGACCAGGGCGTGCAGCAGGACTGCTTTCAGATTCTTAAAGATAAGGGCATCAACTCCATCCGGCTGCGGGTGTGGGTGACCCCCTCCATGACGGACTGGGTGAACGGGCACTGCAGCCCCGCCGAGGTGGTAACCATGGCCACGCGAGCCAAAAACATGGGCTTTCGGGTGATGATTGACTTCCATTACAGTGACAGTTGGGCCGACCCCGGCAAGCAAACCAAGCCGGCGGCCTGGGCCAGCCACAGCTTTGCGCAGCTGCTCACCGATGTGTACGACCACACGTACAGCGTGCTGAGTGCCCTGAAGACCAACGGCGTAACGCCGGAGTGGGTGCAGGTGGGCAACGAGATACCCGGCGGTATGCTGTGGCCCGAGGGCAGCAGCACCAACAACTTCGGCCAACTTACCCAGCTCATCAACAAAGGCTACGAGGCCGTGAAGGCAGTTAGCCCCACCACCAAAGTGGTGGTACACCTGGACAAAGGCAACGACAACGCCCGGTTCCGGTGGTTTTTCGATCAGCTCACGACCAACGGCGGCAAGTATGATGTGATTGGCATGTCCTATTACCCCTATTGGCTCAACCAGGACTACACGGCTTCCATCAACAACCTGCAGGCCAACCTCAAGGACATGGTGAGCCGCTACAACAAGGAGGTGGTGGTGGCCGAAGTAGGTGGCGACTGCGCCACTGCCCCCCAGAACGTGTACGACATGCTGGTAGCCGTGCAGCAGGCCGTACGGAACGTACCGGACAACAAAGGCCTGGGCGTATTTTACTGGGAGCCGGAGGGGTACCGCAGCTTCAGCGGCTACCAGCTTAGCGCCTGGAACAACAACGGCCGGCCCACGCTGGCCATGAATGCCTTTCTGGGGACTTCTACCTCGCCCCAACCGGTATTCAACCCGGTAGCTAACCCCGGATTTGAGGCTGATGGAGCCGCTACGCAAACGCCTGCCGGCTGGCTTACCCGCACCACCTCCAACACCAGCAACGCCGCCGACTATACCGAAACCAACGGCCAGACCAGTTCCTACCGGCTTACGCACTGGCTGGGCACCGCGTACCAGGTTACCACGTACCAAACGCTTACCAGCCTGGCTAATGGCACGTACACGCTGCGGGCCTGGGTGATGAACGGGGGCGGCCAGACTACCTGCCAGCTGTATGCCAAAAACTTTGGCGGTACCGAGAAAAACGTAGCCTTGCCCGTATCGGGCAGCTGGACGCAGATTCAGATACCGGGCATTCAGGTGAGCAACGGGCAGTGCGAAATTGGGCTGCTATCCGATGCCAACGCGGGTAACTGGTGCAGCCTGGATAATGTGGAGCTGGTATCCGCTACCGTTACGGGCGCAGCTCAGGCAGCTCAGGCTCCGTTTTTCGTGGCCTTTCCGAACCCGGCTACTACCGAGCTGACGCTGACCCACCTGCCCGGCACCGGTACCACCACCGTGCGGATTTACTCGGCCACCGGCCAACTGGTGCTCACTAGGAAAATTACGGCGGCCCGCCCCCGCATCGATATTGCCGAACTGGTACCCGGACCATACACCCTCCAGCTGGAAGACGGCGCTGCTACTCAACAGTTTATCAAGCAGTAGCGAATTAGCCTACCGAGTGCGTTCCAGCAACACAATGGGCTCGTTGTGGTACGTGGTGCGCGCAAACTCGTGGAAGCCGAATTTGCGGGCTACATTCAGGGAAGCTTCATTACCAGGGTCGATTATGCAGGTAATGCGGGCCTGGGGAAAGCGCGGCTCAATCCAGCGCAGGGCAGTTTGCACGGCCTGGGAGGCATAGCCCCGGCCATGCAGGCGGGGCGCAATAGTCCAGCCTGCTTCCAAGGTACCCTTCAGCGAAGGAGTCAGGTTGCGCTGAAAATCAAAGAACCCCACGGAGCCGCAGTACCGGCCGGTGGCTTTTTCCTCAATGGACCACGCCCCATACCCGAACATGGCCCAGTGGCCGAGTTGCCCCAACATCCGCCGCCACACTTCTTCCTCGCTTTGTGGCTTGTTGCCCAGGAACCGGTAAAATACCGGGTCGTTGGACAGGGCCGTAAACTCCGGCAGGTCAGCTACCCGCGGGCCGCGCAGCAGCAAGTCTGGCGTTTCTAGTTCGGGCACTGTTACGGCCGGGGCGTTGAGCAGGGAGAGAGGCATCATGCGGGCAAATAACGCAAAACGGGCAGCATTACCCAGTAGCGCGCAGTTTCGCTGCGCACCCGAGTGGAGCGGGCAACAGGCGGTTTGTTCTCCCGCGGGGGAACTCGCCCGCGGCTTGTGCGCGCAGTGGAACTGCGGGCTACTGAGCCGTTACATCCAGCCACAGGGGCGCCTTAGGGCGCAGGGTGATGAGTGGATCAGTGCCGGGCACGGTGGCGGAGGTCAGGTGGAATTGGAAGCAGCGGGTAGCTTCCAGCAGCACCAGTTGAATTTCGGTGAGGGCAAAGTGGTTGCCCACGCACAGCCGCGGCCCACCCCCAAACGGCAGGTAGGCGTAGGGCGGAATAGGCGGCGCGGCATCGGGAGCAAACCGCTCGGGCCGAAACATTTCCGCTTCCGGCCACAGCTGCGGGTGGTGGTGCAGGCCGTGAATGTAAATGGAAAACAACGTGCCTTTGGGAATAGGCAGCCCTCGAAACTCGTCGTCTTCCAACGCCACCCGATCCAGAATCCAGGCGGGTGGGTACAGGCGCATCGTTTCCTGAATAATCTGCTGGCTGTAGGGCAGTTGCGGAAGTTCCTGAAACTCGGGTGGGCGGGTAGCCAGCCCTGCGGCGCTCCGCTCCTGCTGCACCCGCTCGGCAGCATCCGGATGGCAAGCCAGTAAGTAAAACATCCAGCTCAAAGCGTTGGCGCTGGTTTCGTGGCCGGCCAGCAGCAAAATATTCACCTCATCCAGCAGCTGATCTTCGCTCATAGGCTCGCCATTGTCTTCGTAACGGGCATCCAGCAGCATTTGCAGCAGGTCGTCGGGGGCAGTGGCGGGGGGTGCCGCCAGCCGCTGCCGGATGTACCCTCGCACTAACGCGCGCAGCTCCCGGCTGAAGGCATCGTGCCGGGCAAAGGTACCGGTAGCCGTAAACCAGGGCCGCAGGTAGGGCTGCCGCACCGTACGCACGTAAAAGGCCTGAATCCGCGTGAGCATATCCGACAGCCGGAACTGCTCCGGGGCCGTCATGTTGGTGCCGAAGGTGGCCCGGGCAATAATATCAAAGGCTACCTGCGTCATCTCCTGGTGAATATCCACCCGCAGGCGGCCGCCGGGCGCGGCCTGTACCCGCTGCTGCAGCCCCAGCCGCCACTGTTCCACCACGCCCTGCATCAGCCGCGTGAGGGCCGCCAGCCGCTGCCGGTGAAAGCCGGGCTGGATCAGGCGGCGCTGCCGCAGCCAGTCGGCTCCCTCATTGGTAAGCAGGCCCCGGCCCAAATACCGGATCAGGCCGTGGGTAAGGTCGGATTTGAGGTAGCGGCGGTGGTTTTTCTGCAGAATATGCTGGACCAGAGCGGGGTCGCGGGTGATAATGGTGGGGCGGAGTCCCCCCAGGTACAGCCGCGCCGTGTCGCCGTGCCGGGCCAGCACCCGGTTAAGGTTCTGGATAGGCTGCCGGGCCATAGCCAGGGAGCCCAGCAGGGTGCGCCAGCGTGGTACCTGGGGCAATATCACCGGTGACACTGCTTTCACAGATTCAGATACAGACATTCGTAGGCCGGGAATTGTAACGGACGACGGAAGGTACAACAGGAGTCCGTAGGCAGCCCACCCCTGCGCGAATAATAACCCATTGGCCGTCTTTCCGCGTACAGCCCCTACAGGCCCGCGGGGCCTGCCGTTCTTCTCCCCCTTCAACAACCAAATTTGCGCTTTCCTATGTGGATTCAACAGAAACCCGATGCCCTGGCTCCTCTTGCCGATCTGCAGGGCCACACCGTAGGCCTCAAATTTGAGTGCAACGAGTGCCACACCGAAGTATTCACCGATTCGCTCGGCGTACCCGCCCCTGACCATCTGGCCAACTCCCTGGACGACGACGGCCAGTATGAAAAAGAGGAAGTGAAGTGCCCCGGCTGCGACATGACCCACGAAATTACCGTAAAAAGCACTTTCGACGGCGTGAAATTCGAGGTATCGGAAGTAGCTCCCGGCAGCGTGGCCTATCAGCTGAATCACTAATCACGCTGGTTTTTTGAGGGCTTCACGGATTTTGCACACGACTAACGTTCGAATACACCAGGGGCGGCTTGCTACATAGCAGGCCGCCCCTGGTGTATTCGGGCTGCCCCTCCCAACGCAATGCCCTCCAGGAAATCCAAGGCCTCCGCGAAAAATCCGCGTGTTCAGTGGTTCCGTTCGATAGTGTAGTTGATGAGCTGCTCCAGGGAAGTGCGCGAGGAAGAGTCCGGAAAAGTGTCCAGAATGGCCAGGGCCTCGTCGCGGTAGCGCTGCATTACCTGAATGGCGTATTCCAGCCCGCCCGACTGCTTTACGAAGTCAATGACGGCCTGCACCCGGTCTTTGCGGCCGTCGTTGTTTTTCACGTTGTAGATGACGCGGCGCTTGGTCAGCCAGTCGGCCTTGCTGAGCGCATGAATCAGGGGCAAGGTCATCTTCTTCTCCTTGATATCGATACCTACAGGCTTGCCAATTTCGTCGGTGCCAAAGTCGAACAGGTCATCTTTAATCTGGAAAGCCATGCCCACCTTCTCCCCAAACAGCCGGGCCCGCTCAATAGTGGCGGTATCAGCTCCGGCCGAAGCGGCCCCAACGGCGCAGCAGGAGGCAATCAGCGAGGCTGTTTTCTGCCGGATAATCTCGAAGTACACATCCTCGGTGATATCGAGGCGGCGGGCCTTTTCAATCTGCAGCAGTTCGCCCTCGCTCAGCTCCTTCACGGCGTTGCTCACGATTTTGAGCAGCTCGTAGTCGTTGTTTTCCAGGCTCAGGAGCAATCCTTTGCTGAGCAGATAGTCGCCTACCAGCACAGCAATTTTATTTTTCCAGAGCGCATTCACGCTGAAAAAGCCGCGGCGGTAGTTACTCTCATCCACCACATCATCGTGCACCAGGGTGGCCGTGTGCAGCAGTTCAATCAGGGCCGCTCCCCGGTACGAAGCTTCCGGCAACGGGTCGCCACCGCTGATTTTAGCCGTGAAGAACACGAACATAGGCCGGATCTGCTTGCCCTTGCGCTTCACAATGTAGCCCATGATTTTGTCCAGCAGCAGCTGGCGGGTTTGCATGGACTGGCGGAATTTCTTCTCGAATTCCGCCATCTCGGCGGCAATGGGAGCCTGTATCTGGTCCAGCGTAACGGTCATGCGGGTAATTTGGAGCGTGCAATGATACGGGGAAACCCCGAAATAGTGCAGGATCCAAATCCGGGAAGTGTGGGTTCTTTTCTGGTTATTGCTTAAATAACCTCCGGCGCAACCCGCAACCGGCCGGCAACGGGTCGGGCCGGCTTTTACCTTCGCCCGCATGTCCGCCTCGCTTACCTCCGTCGATTTTGTTCTTTCCAGCTCCCGTCACAGCCGGCCCTTTGCCGCCGACGCCCGCTTCCTGGCCGATGGCCGGCCCAAGCCGGTAGTGGTTTTCGTACACGGCTTTAAGGGTTTTAAGGACTGGGGCCACTTTAATCTGCTGGCCGATTGGTTTGCTCACCAAGGCTTTGTATTCGTGAAGCTCAACCTTTCGCACAACGGCTTGGTTGTGGGTGGCACCGGTGACCTGGAAGACCTGGAGGCCTTCGGGCAGAATAATTTCTCGCTGGAGCTGGACGACATCGGGACGCTGCTGGACTACCTGCCCACCGCCGCCTATCTTCCAGCGGAGGAGGTTGATTTCACGCGTCTTGCCCTCATTGGCCACAGCCGGGGCGGGGGCCTGGCCCTGCTGAAAACGACGGAAGACCAGCGCGTGCAAGCCGTAGTAACCTGGGCCGCCATCAGCGACGTGAACCCTGGCTGGCCGGAGCCGCTGATGCAGCAGTGGCAGCAGCAGGGCGTATTTCACGTGGAAAACAGCCGTACCGGCCAGCAGCTTCCCCTGTACTTTCAGATTGTGGAGGACTACCACCGCAACCGCCTCCGCCTCGATATCCGCCACAACCTGCGCCGGAAGCTACGTGGCCGGCCTCTGCTCATCGTTCACGGCGACCAGGATGAAACCGTACCGCTGCAACGTGCCTATCATCTCAAGGAGTGGCAGCCCGCCGCTGAACTGGTTATTTTGCCCAGTGTGACGCACAATTTCGGCGGAGCTCACCCCTGGCAGCCCACCGAGCTACCCACCGAGGCCCGGCAAGCCGCCGAAGTTACGGTGGAGTTTCTGCGGCGGGTGTTGTAGCAGTAAGGGCTTCAGAAAAGTACTGGGTACAGCCTGCCAAGCACTTCTCCCGCTGCCTAACGGTTTTTTTTCACGGAGCAGGCCTGCTTCGGGCCGCAATATTCACCGCATATGCCTACTGCCTACCTCCTGCTTGGCTCCAACCTCGGCGACCGGGCAGCCATTCTGCACGAAGCCATTACGCAGCTACGCACTTTGGCCGGGCCAGTACTGGCTGTTTCGGACCTGTACGAAACGGCGGCCTGGGGCCTGGAAGAGCAGCCGGCCTTTCTTAACCAGGCAGTTGAGCTGAGCACCTCCCTAGCCCCGGAACAGTTGCTGGCGGCTTGCCAGGACGCTGAGCAACGGGCGGGGCGGGAACGGCTCGTACGCTGGGGGGCGCGCACATTGGACGTGGATATTCTGCTTTACGACAATCTGGTGCTGGATACGCCCCGGCTGCAACTGCCGCACCCCCGCCTGCCGGAGCGCCGTTTTGCGCTGGTACCGCTGGCCGATATTGCCGCGCAGGCAGTGCACCCCGCCCTGGGCCAAACGGTAGCAGCCCTTCTCCACGCCTGCCCTGACCCATTACCGGTCAGGCGCGTTACGGCCATTCACTCCCAATAAAAAATGGTTCGCTGTTACTCAGCGAACCATTTTTTATTGGTGGGTATGGTTATACCGTAGCGGAGCTAACAACTGCTTCGGGGGTAATTTTCTTGACTAACCCCTGAAGCACCTTGCCGGGGCCGCACTCCACAAACTCCGTAGCACCGTCCTGTACCATATGCTGCACGCTCTGGGTCCAGCGAACCGGCGCTGTGAGCTGCCGCACCAGATTTTCCCGGATTTCGTCGGGGTTGAGGTGAGGAGCGGCGTCCACGTTCTGGTACACCGGACAGATGCCGGGCGAGAAGGTAGTTTGGGCAATGGCTTCGGCCAGAGCCGTTTCCGCCGATTTCATCAACGGTGAATGAAAGGCACCACCCACCGGCAGTGGCAACGCCCGCTTGGCACCGGCGGCTTTCAACTGCTCGCAGGCCAGTTCAATGCCGCGCTGAGAGCCGGACACTACCAGCTGACCGGGGCAGTTGTAGTTGGCAGCTACCACCACATTACCGCCGTCGGTAATTTCCTGGCAGATGCGGGCCGTGGTATCATCATCGAGAGCCAGAATGGCGGCCATGGTGCCGGGCTGCTCCAGGCAGGCTGCCTGCATGGCCTGGGCCCGTTGTGCCACCAGCCGCAGGGCATCTTCGAAGCGCAGTACCTTGGCTGCCACCAGGGCCGAAAACTCTCCCAAGGAGTGGCCCGCTACCATGTCAGGACGGAAATCGGGCAGCACGGCAGCCAGGGCTACGGAGTGCAGGAAAATGGCGGGCTGGGTTACGTCGGTACGGCGCAGGTCCTCTTCAGAACCCGAAAACATAATATCGGTCAGGGCAAAGCCCAGCACGTCGTTGGCTTGGTCCATGAGGCGTTTAGCCTCCGGATACTGCTCGTACAAGTCGCGGCCCATGCCGCTGAACTGGCTACCCTGGCCAGGGAAAATAACTGCTTTCATCAGTGAGAAGTTACACGACCAAAACGCCCGAAACTATCGGTCAACTCGGCCGCCGGATTGTGGCAATGCGGGCGCAAGCTGCAGAAAACCCCGCGAATGCACAATGCCCGCCTACTTCACCAATACCGGACTGATAACGCCGGTCTGCTTATCGATTTCGATGGCACTGTTATCGGGCATCCTGTTTACCCGGTCAGAGCGTTTCACCAGCACTTGCCAGCGCGGGCCGGTATCCAGCACCCGCAGCGTAGGCACCATGTACACCGCTGAGTCGGGTAACGACCGGAAATAGCGCGTTGCAACCAGTGTTGCCTGCTGCTCGGTGCGTACCTCGGTGCCGGCAGTTGAGGCCGACGGAGTTGGGGGTTGTACGGTGGTATTCACTGATTGAGTGGGGTTACAGGCGGTCAGGGCCAGCCAACCAGCCAGCACGGGGGCATATTTCATAAGGCGGCAACGCAAAGGGCCCGCTCTTTGGTGAGCGGGCCCCGGCTATACGCACAGCATGGCGTTGCTGTTAACGATTAATCTGCACCCAGCCTTTGAATACGCGCTTGGTACGGTTAGCGTCCCGGAACTGCACTTCGGCCTGATATAGGTACACGCCATCCGGCACTTTGCCGTTGGAGTTGCTTTCAGGGCCATTGCCCCCGCCGGTCCAGTTAATGAGCGGGTCCTTATCACTTTCGTACACCTTGGTGCCCCAGCGGTTGAAGATCTTGATGCTGGTGCGCTCAATGGGACTGAACACCTTGGGCCGGAACGTATCGTTCTTGCCGTCGCCGTTCGGGGTGAAGATGTTGGGTAGCAAAAACAGCAGGCAATTATCCTTACACTCTTTGTTGCTCAGGGCACTGATGGCGCCGTTGTCGTCCACTGCCCGCACCGCGTAACATCCCTGCGCCGACGTCAGGTTTCTGTGCTCGTACGTCAGCTGATTACCCGGAACCCGCGTCAGCTCCTGTAACGGGTCGGCATCGGTGGGCGCGTAGTAGATAATGTACGATACGATATTCTTGTTACAGTCGGCCGTGGGCTGACTGCTCAGCGTCCAGCTCAGGTAGTTGGTATACACCTGGCCGGTGAGTGGGGTGGCCGGCAGCTCAAACAACCGGCTGGCCAGACTGTCGCAATTAGTGGCTTTGAGCGTGAGCACGGGCGTGCACGGCACGGTGAGCAGCGCCACACATTGCTCCTGGCTCAGGTTGATGAGGGAGTCCGGCCGGGTTGCGTCGTAAGTGCCGTTAGTCTTCACGTAGTAGCAGTACGTCCGCCCCTTTACCAGCGGACCGCCCACAGTACCTTGGTCCACATACGTACCCCCCGTGGCTGCCCCTGTTACCTTAGCAATTGGCCGGAAGGTACCCGTATTCTCGCGCCGGTAAATAGTGGTGGGCCGTCTGGTATTGTCCCAGGGAACCTGATAGGTCCAGGAAAGAGCAATAGAGTTAGCTACCGGATCAGGGGTGCCACTTACCCGCACACTGGAGGCCGGCCCCGCTACTTCCACCGTTTCCGAAGCTCCCGTTACCGGCACGTTGTAGAAATCCAGTCGGTACGTGTAGGTAAGAGCGGTAGTGTTAAGGCCCGAGTTGACGAAGGTAGTATCATCCAGATTAGTGGAAGTATACACCTGCGTAAAAGCCGTAGCCGCCGGATTTAGCCCCGGAGCCCGGAACAGCCGGTAGCCTCTGGTTGGTCCGAAGCCGGCCGTAGAGGTAGGTTTCGTCCACCGAACGGTAATCTGCCCGTTGGTTTCGTCGGTGCGGTCCACGGTTACGTTGGTCAGGCGCGCCGAGCGACCGGCCAGAGTCACACAATCTTCATTAGAGGCAATACTGGCCCCCAGGCCCGGTGAGGCAAACTGCACGTAGATGCGGTAGCAGTAGGTTTTGCCCCGGTCAAGCCCCCGGCCGTTGTTATCATCCAGGAAAGTTCGGGACCCTACCCCAACCGAGCCTACCTGCGTATAGCCCGCTGCCGCTGGTAAACCGGTTTCACAGGGGCCGGGCGTGAAGCGGTAGGAGTTTTCGCGCCGGAAAATCAGTATCTGCGCACCTGGATTCTGACAGCTGTAGCTGTCCCAATCCAGGCGAGCGGTGCTACCCTGCAACGTGGCGCGCAGGTTTTGCGGAGCCGGCCCTATGACCGTAATGTTCCAGGTTCGCTGGTCGATGAGCGGTGGGATGTTGCCCGTAGGCTGATCGGTGGCCTTGAATAGTACCTGGTGGGGCTCCTGACGGATATCCGCGCAGGTAGGAGTCCACTGAAATGTACCCCGGGCCGTGGGTGGACCTGGGGTATTTTGAACAAAGCTGGCGGGACGGGGCAGCATCCCGCCGAACGCCTCCAGCTTAATGGGGTTGTTGTCAGGGTCGGTGGCTGTTACCAGGCCCGTAACCGGGGTATTTGCTATGACGCAGATATCCGGCGGTATAACAATGGTAGGCCGCTGGTTATTCGTGTTCTGCACCATTATCTGCATGTCGCGCACCACCTCACCAATCAGACGGGCGCGCGTACCGGGCGTGCGGCGGTACTCACGCACCACAAAGGCCACGTTGTATACGCCCTGCAGTCCCGGAGAATTCCACACGATTTGTCCGGTCCGGGGATTCTGCACAAAGATAGCCGGGTCGCCAGGCACCCCCACGGGTGGGCCGGCATAGGCAACCTGCCGGGGACTTCCGGGCAGGCCCGGGTCGCTGGGATAGCGGAAGCCCGCTACTTCGGTAGGTGCGGGCGTGCAGGCGGCGGGTACGGGTGCCTGCTGGCTGGGCCGAAGTTCATACACCAGTGAATCCCCGTCGGCGTCAGTAGCAGCGGGGTTATGCAGAAATACCTGGCCGATGGCTGCTTTATCAATCGGCGGCGCATTCAGTATCGGCGACCTGTTTTGCAGAAACGGATCAATGGTAACCGTGGTGGAAATATAGAACGAGGTGTTCACCGAGTTCAGCATATTCACTACCCCAGCTACCCGGTTTACGCTCAGGTACATCACTCTATAGGTACCCGGCGAGTTATACGTATGCTCAAAATAGTAAACGTTCCGGTAGGTATCAGGCGAAATTTGCTGGCGGTTACCGGAACGCGGAATGGCGTTATTGCCCGTTGCGCAGGTATTATCCCCGAAATAGATGTTGACAGTTGGCTCATCAGCCACGTTTCCTTCCGCCGAAGTGTACAATACCATCTTAAAAAAGATGCGGCGGGGATTACGGGCTGCCGTAGTATCCGTCTTAGCCTGAATATCGCCGGCGCGCAGGTGAGTGGCCTGGGCCATCGTCATGCTCCCCAGCCAGCCCAGCACTATTAGCAACCCGGTCAGCCACCGCTGCCCGGCACGATTACGTAAGGGAATACTCATATAGTCAGCAGCTTTGTAAGCGGAGGAACGGGAAAAAGGAAGGTCAGCAAAAACCAAGCAGGAACCTAACAAAAAAACCAGCCTGCGGTTGTTAGAGAGTACAATGTACTAACGGAGTTGGCGCGGGATAGATTCACTGTAACGCGCTTGCCTTATCTAGATTGTTTCCTGTTTGGTTCAGGACTACCTTTGGCCGTCATACCGACCTACCCAAACCCCCTTTAGTAGCTCTCTATGAGTTGGATTTCAAAAACTCTTTCCAGCAGCATCGGCCGCAAAATTATCATGGCCGTTACTGGCCTTTTCCTCTGCTCCTTCCTGGTAGTGCACCTGGTTGGGAACCTGCAGCTGTTCAAAGCCGACAACGGCGTGGCATTCAATGCCTACTCTGAGTTCATGGGCCATAACCCGATTATCCGTACCCTGGAAATCGTGCTGGTACTGGGCTTCGGCTTCCATATTTATGAAGGCCTGGCACTAGCCGCTAAAAACCGCGCCGCCCGGGGCGGTCAGGGCTACGTATCCAACCACATTGAGCAGAATAGCTCTTGGCACTCGCGCAGCATGGCCATGCTGGGCTCTATTGTGCTGTTCTTTCTGATTGTGCACCTGTACAACTTCTTCGGCTCGTTGCGCTTTACGGATGTACCGCGCGACGCCAATGGCAACGAAGACGCGTACAGCCTGGTGCTGGCAGCCTTCAAAAACCCGTTGTACGTGGCACTGTACGTAGTTGCGCAAGTAGCGCTGCTGTATCACTTGCTGCATGGCTTCAGCAGTGCCTTCCAAACGCTGGGCCTCACGCACCGCAAGTACACACCCGCCGTCAAATTTGTAGGCTATGCCTTCTCGATTGTGGTGTGCGCTGCCTTTGCTGCCATGCCGCTCTATTTCTACTTCGTCAAATAACCTCCTAACCTCGACAGCCGATGTTTCCGGATTCCAAAATTCCCGAAGGCCCGCTGGCCGAAAAATGGGACAAACACAAGTTTAACGTTAAGCTCGTAAACCCCGCCAACAAGCGGAAATACGACGTGATTGTGGTGGGTACCGGCCTGGCCGGCGCCTCAGCGGCGGCGTCCCTGGCCGAGCTGGGCTACAACGTGAAAGCCTTCACGTACCACGACTCGCCCCGCCGCGCGCACTCCATTGCCGCCCAGGGCGGTATCAACGCTGCCAAAAACTACCAGAACGACGGCGACTCGGTGTTCCGTCTGTTCTACGATACCATCAAGGGCGGTGACTACCGGGCCCGGGAAGCCAACGTGTACCGGCTGGCCCAGGTATCGGTAAACATCATCGACCAGTGCGTGGCCCAGGGTGTGCCCTTCGCCCGCGAGTACGGCGGACTGCTGGCGAACCGCTCGTTCGGTGGTGCCCAGGTAAGCCGCACATTCTATGCCCGGGGCCAGACCGGCCAGCAGCTGCTGCTGGGGGCCTACTCGGCCCTGTCGCGCCAGGTAGCCTACGGCAAGGTGAAGCTCTATACCCGTTCCGAAATGCTGGACGTGGTGGTAGTAGACGGCCAGGCCCGCGGTATCATCACCCGTAACCTGATTACCGGCGAAATTGAGCAGCACGCGGCCCACGCCGTGGTGCTGGCCACCGGTGGCTACGGCAACGTGTTCTACCTGAGCACCAACGCCAAGTACTGCAACGCCACCGCCGCGTGGCGGGCCCACAAAAAGGGCGCGTACTTCGCCAACCCCTGCTTCACTCAGATTCACCCCACCTGCATTCCCGTATCGGGCGACTACCAGTCGAAGCTGACGCTGATGTCGGAGTCGCTGCGCAACGACGGGCGCGTGTGGGTGCCGGCCTCGAAAGAAACGGCTGAGCGCCTGCGGGCCGGTCAGATTCGGGTGCAGGACATCCCGGAGGAGGAGCGCGACTACTTCCTGGAGCGCAAATACCCCGCCTTCGGTAACCTGGTGCCGCGCGACGTGGCCTCGCGTAACGCCAAGCAGATGTGCGACGAAGGTCGCGGCGTCGGCTCTTCGGGCCTGGCCGTGTTCCTCGACTTCGCCGATGCCATCAAGCGCAACGGCGCGGAGTGGGTAAGCCAGAAGTATGGTAACCTGTTCGATATGTACGCCAAAATCACTGGCGAGAACCCCTACGAGCAGCCCATGCGCATTTACCCGGCCGTGCACTACACCATGGGCGGCCTGTGGGTAGATTACAACCTGCAAACCACCATTCCCGGCCTGTACGCTACCGGTGAGTGTAACTTTTCCGACCACGGTGCCAACCGCCTCGGGGCTTCGGCGCTGATGCAGGGCCTGGCCGACGGCTACTTCGTAATTCCCTATACCATTGGTGATTACCTGGCCCAGACGGCCCCCAAGCCCGTTACCACCGAGCACCCGGCCTTCAAGGAAGCCGAGGCCGACGTACGGGCCCGCGTGCAGAAGCTGATGAGCATCAACGGTACGCGCACCCCCGACGACTTCCATAAGGCCCTAGGCCACATCATGTGGGAGTATTGCGGCATGGCCCGCAACGCCGAGGGTCTGCAGCACGCCAAAAAGGAAATCCAGAAACTGCGCAAGGAGTTCTGGAGCGACCTGAAACTGGTGGGCACCGAAACGGAAATGAACCAGGCGCTGGAGAAAGCCGGCCGCGTAGCCGACTTCCTGGAGCTGGGCGAGCTGATGATTGACGACGCCTACAACCGCAACGAAAGCTGCGGTGGTCACTTCCGCGAGGAGTACCAGACGCCCGAAGGGGAAGCCCTGCGCGACGACGAGAACTACGCCTACGTGGCTGCCTGGCAGTACACTGGCGACAACCAGCCCGAAATCCTGAACAAGGAGGCGCTGCAGTTCGAAAACGTGAAGCTCACCCAGCGTAGCTACAAGTAAAGCTGAATTATGAGTTAGAAATTGTGAATTGTGAAGGGCTGGCTTTCATGTAGACTAACCTTCGCAATTCATGATTTCGATTCATAATTTTTAATTCATAATTCATAATTCAGAAATAAAAATGGCTGGAAGTAACCCCAATGCCAAGCCGATGAACCTGACGCTGAAGGTGTGGCGGCAGAAGAACCGCAACACCCAAGGTGCCATCGTAGATTACCAGGTAAAGGACATTTCGCCCGATATGTCGTTCCTGGAAATGCTGGACGTACTGAACGAGGACCTGCTGCGCAAAGGCGAGGAGCCGGTAGCCTTTGACCACGACTGCCGCGAAGGCATTTGCGGCTCGTGCAACCTGTTCATCAATGGCCGCGCCCACGGCCCCGAGCCCGGCACCACCACCTGCCAGCTGCACATGCGCAAGTTCAACGATGGCGACACCATCACCATTGAACCCTGGCGCGCCGCCGCTTTCCCCGTCAACAAAGACCTGAGCGTAGACCGCTCGGCCTTCGACCGGATTATCCAGGCCGGTGGCTACGTGTCGGTAAACACCGGCGGTACCCCCGATGCCAACGAAATTCCGATTCCGAAGGAAATTGCCGACCGCGCGTTTGAAGCCGCTACCTGCATTGGCTGCGGGGCCTGCGTGGCCTCGTGCAAAAACGCCTCGGCCATGCTGTTCGTATCGGCCAAGGTGAGCCAGCTGGCGTTGCTACCCCAGGGCCACGTGGAGCGCAAAACCCGCGTAGAAAACATGGTGGCCCAGATGGACAAAGAAGGCTTTGGGGCCTGCACCAACATTGGCAGCTGCGCCGCCGAGTGCCCAGTGGGTATTTCGCTGGAGAACATTGCCATCCTGAACCACGAATTCCTGGCCGCCAAGGCGACTTCTAATAACCTGGCCTAAGGTTTCGGGGTTATACCCGTAGGATTTCTCAAAAGGCGAAGCGGATTTCCGTTTCGCCTTTTTGTTTTTCAGTAACCTCGCTTTCTGGTTTGGCGGCCTGCTGTACCGGCTGCCGCTTCTACCATCTTACTTTTCTCTCCTGCATGGTCACCATCGTTGCCGGCACCAACCGGCCCAATTCACGCGCCCGCCGCATTGCCGATTTATATCTGAATCTGTTGACTGAGCAGGGCGAAGAGGCGCAGATTCTGGATTTGCAGTTGCTACCGGCTGATTTTACTACCTCGGCCCTCTACCAGAACACTGGCCTTCACCCCGAATTCAACCAGTTAGTGCAGATGGCAGAACGGGCTACCAAGCTGGTATTTGTGGTACCGGAGTACAATTGTTCGTTTCCGGGTGTGCTGAAGTCGTTTATTGATGGCCTTCCCTACCCTGGCGGCATCCGCGGCAAAAAGGCGGCGCTGGTGGGCCTGAGCACCGGTACCCAGGGCGGCGTACTGGCCCTCAATCACCTTACCGATGTCCTGATGTATTTGGGTACTACGGTACTACCCCAGCGGGTGCGGCTGCCGTTCATCGATAAGCACTTGGCTGATGATGGTACCCTCTCGGAACCTTTATATCAGCAGTTGTTGCTGGAGCAGGTAGCCCATCTAGTGCGTTTTTAGGCCATATCGGGCGCTTTTTTGCTCGACAATGAATTTCCGGCGCTACCTTGCGGCCGCATTGGTGCGCTGTTGGCTTGTTGGCATGACCCGTTTTTTCGCTGGTTTTCTGAGTATCCTGGTGTTGCTCCAGACGTTTAGTCGGGAGTTGCTGGTACTGGATTATCAGGCCCGCAAGGCGGAAATCACGCAGCTATTCTGCGTGAACAAGGCCCGGCCCCGCCTGCAGTGTAACGGCAAATGCCACCTGCGCAAACAGTTGCGCAAAGCCACCGATGCCGACTCTAAAACGCCGGCCGGGGGCTTTGCCAAGGTGAAGTACGACGGGTTGGCCCCGGAGCCGGTATTCGTGGCTCCGGCGGCCCCGGCCGTTTTTGCCCTGGCGCGCCTGTTCGCGCCCCGCGTAGCCAGCTGCTACGCCTTTTCGCCGGCCGCCGGCGTGTTTCATCCCCCCGCAGCCTAGCTGATTTCTGGCAGTACCCGCCCCCACCGGGGCCGGGCGTAGCCGTGGGCTCCTCGCTTACTGAGGTGGCCCCCACGGCTGTATTCTCCTGTTTTCAGCTTTTGGCTTTTTCCCGATGAAATTCCGTTCGTTTACCTGTCTGTTCCTTGTTGCATTCACTACCCTGCTCAGCGCCTGCCAAGACGATGCCGACAGCACCACTCCCCAGCCCGGCACCCTCGATATTGAGGTAGACCACTTGGTGGGCAATACCCCGCTCACGCTCAACACGGGCACCTACTCCACCCCGCTGGGCCAGCAGTTCACGGTGTCCACGTTCAACTACTACCTCTCCAACATCAAGCTCCGGAAGTCCGACGGCACCGAGTACGCCGAGCCCGAGAGCTACCACCTGGTAAGGGAGTCGGAAGCGGGCAGCAAGCTGTTCACGCTCACCAATGTACCGGCCGGCGACTACACCAGCCTCGCCTTCACCATCGGCGTGGATAGCACCCGGAATGTATCGGGCGCCCAAACCGGCGCGCTGGACCCGGCCAACGGCATGTTCTGGACCTGGAACTCGGGCTACATCTACACCAAGCTGGAAGGCTCGTCGCCGCAGGCGAGCGGCAACAAGCAGCTGCTGTTTCACATTGGCGGGTTCAAGAAGCCCAACAACACCATCCGTACCGTGTCGCCGAGCCTGAACGGGGCCACCATCCAGATTCGGAAAGACCGCACCCCGGCCGTGCACCTGCAGGCCGATGTGCTAAAGATGTTCACGGGCCCGAACCCCGTTGATTTCAGCACGCTCTCAAACACAATGGGCGGGGCCAGCTCGGTGAGAGTGGCCGACAACCAGGCCGCCGGCATGTTCCGCGTCGACCATGTGCACGCCAACTAATCGGGCCGTGCTACGTGCTGTACTCGCCTGGCTGGCCCTGCTGGGGCTGGCCGGACTGGGGCTGACTTCCTGCACTTCCGAGGCGGAAGTAGCACCGGCCTGGCAGGTACCCGGCACCACGGTACCGGCCAACTTCCCGGTTCCGGTGTACGGAACTGAGCAAAACCCACCCACCCGGGAAGCGTTTGAGCTGGGCCGTACCCTGTTCTACGACCCGCGCCTGTCGCGCACGGGGGATATATCGTGCGGCAGCTGCCACCAGCAGTTTGTGGCCTTCGCCCACCAGGACCACCGCGTCAGCCACGGGGTGGACAACCTGTTGGGTACCCGCAACGCCCCGGCTTTGCAGAATTTGCGGTGGCGCCGCGAGTTTCTGTGGGATGGTGGGGCCAAACACCTCGAAACCATGCCGCTGGCTCCTATTACCAACCCAGTGGAGATGGACGAGACGCTGCCCAACGTATTGCGCAAGCTGAACGCCGATGCCCGCTATCCGCAGCAGTTTGCGCGGGTGTACGGGCCGGGCCCCATCACCTCCCAGCAGTTTCTGAAGGCACTGGCGCAGTTTACGGCCTCGCTCACCAGCAGTAACTCCCGCTACGACCGGTACGCCCGCCACGAAGCCGGCGCGGAGCTGTCGGCCGGGGAGCTGCGCGGGTTGGCGGTGCTGCGACAGAGGTGCGGCTCCTGCCACGCCGGCGAGCTGTTCACTGATGAAACCTACCGCAACAACGGGCTGGACCGCACCTTCGCGGCCGACTCGGGGCGGGCGCACATCACGGGGCGGCCCCAGGATGTGGGCCGCTTCAAAGTGCCCAGCCTGCGCAACGTGGCCCTCACCCCACCCTATATGCACGACGGGCGCTTTAAAACCCTTCAGGAAGTACTGGACCACTACAGCCAGGGCATGATGGAGTCGGCCACGCTGGACCAACAGTTCCGCCGGAGCGGCTCCGGGCCCGGCATCAGCCTCACCGACGACGAGAAAACGGATTTGCTGGCCTTCCTGCAAACCCTCACCGACACCGAATTTATTCAGGACCAGCGGCTGGCCGAGCACCGCTAGCCGCAGTTCTGCCTTTTCATGAACCAAAAATTTCTGACACTGCTGTTGCCCGCACTCCTGCTGGCAACCGCGGCCTGCGCCTGCGACGTTTGCGGGTGCTTTATGGGTATCACGCCCTACGACAACCAAAGCGGCTTCTCGCTAATGCACCGCTACCGGGTGTTCAACGGCTACCAGCGCTACGGCCAGCAGCCGCAGTTTTTTCCCGCCGGGTCCCGGCCGTTTTTTTCTACGCCCCTTAGCCATGTAGATGACGATTTCCGCCACTCACACAAAGGTGACGCCTCTGACTACGAGATTTTTCGGGTGATGGAGCTGCGTGGCAAATTCTTCCTGAGTAAACGGGTGGAGTTAAATGCTTTTCTACCCTACGTGATGAACTCGGCCCGGGCCAATGGAGCCACGCTGAACCTGGCTGGGGTGGGTGATGTAACGGTGTTTGCCGGCTACCATCTGCTCCGGAACATCGAAACGGCCGGGGTACAGAGTCGGCTGATTGTGGGCGGTGGAGCCAAGCTGCCCACCGGCAACTACCAGCGCCGCAACGCGGAAGGCCGACGGTACCCCGCCCTGAACCAGCCTGGCACCGGTACCACCGATGGGTTTGTGTACGCTAATTATATCGGCAGCTACCGTAACCTCGGGCTGAGTCTGAACAGCAGTTACCGGCGCGCGTCCCGGAACGCACTGGCGGAGAGCCTGGCGCCCAGCATCACCACGTTTGCCAATCTGTTCTACCGCGTGCCCTTGGGCAGCGGCAATCAGTGGCAGCTGTACCCATCGGCGCAGTTCTTTTATGAGAAGACCAAGGGCGAAACCTTTGAAGGCAGGCGCACGGGGGAACACGCCATGAATAACGCGCTACTGGGCCCCGGCTTGGATGTGTACTACAAGAACTTCTCGCTGAACACCAGCTTCCAGCTACCTGTGTACACCGCCACCACCGACCACCCGGCCAGCGCTGGCCGCATGGTCGTGGCCGTTGGCTACAGCTTCCACCAGAGCAACTATCTATTGAGGTGACAGGTGACAGGTGACAGGTGGCAGGTGGCAGGTAAAATACTTGCCCGCTGTTCCCGCAGTTTCGTTTTGCCTGCCACCGGTCATCTCACCACCTCATACGTTTTATAATTCCCGCAGCCGCTGGCCCTGCTGACGGAGCCAGCGGCGGTGTTTGGGCTCCCCGATTACCTGTGCCCCGTAGATGCCCCGATGGCCTGAGAACAGGTAGCTGCTTACGCAGGCCAGGCCGGCGTACAGCCCGCAGCCGCTGCCGAATAGTTCCATAGCCATTAGGGTGCACGCCAGCGGGGTGTTGGCAGCCCCGGCGAAGACGGCCACGAACCCCATTCCTGCCAGCAGCGGCAGCGGCAAGGGCACCAACCATCCCAGCGCATTGCCCAGCGTCGCCCCAATGAAAAACAGGGGTGTTACCTCGCCGCCTTTGAAGCCCGCTCCCAGCGTAAGTGCCGTGAGCAGGAGCTTTAGAGCGAAGGCATAGGGAGGCAGTGGCCCCTGGAAGGAGGCAACAATAGTTGGAATACCTAAACCGATGTACTCCGTAGTGCCCAGGGTCCAGACTACCACCGCCAGCACGGCCCCGCCCAGCACCGGGCGCAGGGGCGGCCAAGCAACCCATTTTTTGCCGGTGGCTCCTACCAAATGCGTGGCCGCGGCAAACACCCGCGCCACTGATCCGCACGCCACGCCCACCCCCACAGCCAGCAGCACATACTCTACAGAAATAGCCGGTACCGCCAACTGCGGATACGCCGTGTGGCCGACGCCCCAGGCCCGGGTTACCCAGTCGGCCCCGGCGGCGGCCAGAAACGCGGGCAGCAGCGCGTGATACCGGATTCGGCCCAGCAGAAACACTTCCAGCCCAAATACGGCTCCGGCCAGCGGCGTTCCGAATACCGAAGCAAAACCGGCACTTACCCCCGCTATCAGCAAAACGGAACGGTCCCGATGCCGCAGTCGCAACCAGCCCGGCAGCTGGTCGGCCAGCGCCCCCCCCATCTGCACGGCGGTACCCTCGCGACCGGCCGAGCCCCCCACCAGGTGCGTAAGCAAAGTACCCAGCAACACCAGTGGCACCATTCGCAGCGGCACCGCAGCCTGGGGCCGGTGAATGGCGTCCAGAATCAGGTTGTTGCCAGCTTCCACGCTCCGGCCTAAATAGTAGTACAAGCTACCCACCACCAAGCCGCCCAGGGGTAGCAGAGCAATAATCCACTGATGGGCCTCCCGCCAGGTAGTCACCCACTCCAACGCCACCAGAAATCCGGCGGAAGCCGTACCGGCCAGCCCAGCCACAGCGGCGGCCAGCAGCACCCAGCGGCCCAGATACAGCAGTAACAGGCGGTACTCAGTCAGCAGAGTGCGTAAATGGGGAGTCATAGCAGCAGGCAAGGTAGCAGAATGGCAAAAGTACGCGGCCAGCAGCCATCCGGAACCACCGGCGCGGCAGGCACTGTTCCAGCAGAATCTATATCTTCAGGAAGGACTTTGTTTTACTCCGGTATGCCGCACCTGTACTCCCGCCTTCGTACGGTTCTGTTTCTGCTGGTAATGGCCGGGCTGACCGGCTGCGGCGACAAGGGCACCACCGGCGAGCAAAACCCGGTAATAACGACACCTTACCCACTCACGCTGCCAACCAACCTGCCCCAGAATGCCACTGTTCCGGCCGATAACCCGCTGACGGTAGAGGGAGTAGAACTGGGACGGAAGCTGTTCTACGAAGGGCAGCTTTCCGGCAACGGTACCCAGTCGTGCGGGAGCTGCCACCAGCAGAGCCGGGCCTTCACCGATGCTCAAGTGCGCGCCATTGGGGCCGATGGCCAGCCTCACTCCCGCAACACCATGTCATTGGTAAACCTGCTCTGGGAGAAAACGCTTGCCTGGGACGGGGCCGCGACCAGCCTGGAGCAACAGGCCCGTACGCCCATCGAAAACCCGGTGGAAATGCACCAGTCGCTGGCCGAAGGGGTGCGGAAGCTGCAGAAAACGGACCTGTATCCGCCATTGTTTCAGAAGGCGTTCGGGAGCAGCACCATCACGGAAACCAGCGTATTGAAGGCCCTGGCCCAGTTTGAGCGCACTCTGATTTCGGCTAACTCCCGCTACGACCGGTACCTGCGTAAGGAAATTTCCCTTTCGCCCACGGAGCGGGCGGGGGCGGCTTTATTTAATAACCACCCGGGTGAAGTCAGCGGCTTGTTTATCAGGGGCGGCACCTGCCACCACTGCCACATCAGTGAAAACGGCCTGTTTACGTCTCCGGATTTCTTCAATAACGGGCTGGATGCCCGCTTTACCGACCCCGGCCGGAGCAGCGTAACCGGCCTGCCCGCCGACCGGGGCAAGTTCAAAGCACCCAGTCTCCGCAATATTGCCCAAACGGCTCCCTACATGCACGACGGCCGCTTTCAGACCCTGGAGCAGGTGCTGGACCATTATAACGAGCATATCCAAGTAAGCAGCCCCGGCGTCGACCCCAATGTGCTTTTGTCGAACACCCCGAACGGTACCCGCCTCGACCTTACAGTGCAGGAAAAAGCCCAGCTCATTGCCTTTCTGAAAACGCTCACGGACTCTACTTTCCTCACAGATAAGCGTTTTTCGGACCCTTTCCGGCAGTAGCTTCCAAAAATCAGTAGGTTTGGCGGCTCATCCTTTCACCACGTGCTGCTTCCTTCTTCTTCCCGGTTCAGTTCTGCGCCTTCTCCCGCCATCTATTTACCGGCCTTTACCGGCATACGGGCTGTGGCGGCCTATCTGGTGTATCTGCACCATTTCAACCCCTGTGCTACTAAGCCGGGCCTGGCTCCACTGGCAGCACTGGTGATGGAGTTTCACGTGGGCGTCCCCATATTCTTTGTTCTGAGCGGTTTTCTGATTACGCTCCGCTATGCTACCACTCCACTGACGCAGCCCCGGCAGTGGGCGCGCTACCTGCGCAACCGGTGGGCCCGCATCTATCCTGTTTATTTGCTATTGACCCTGCTCACGTATGCCGTTTTCCGGCGACAGGGCACGTTTTATCTGCCTGAGCTACTCCAGAGCCTGACGCTTACCCAAGGCTTTTTCGACCATACCAAATACATCGGCATTGCGCAGGCCTGGTCACTCACGGTTGAGGAGTGCTTCTACCTGCTGGCTCCGCTGATTTTTGTGCTGGCCCGCCGGTTTCCCCGGTTACTGTGGGTGCAGCCGTTCGGGTTGCTGGCGCTGGGTATTGCCCTGGTAGCCGTATGCGCGCCACATTACACGGCGCTGCATGGCCTGTTCGGCAACTTCAAATTTATGCTGCTGTTCACTTTCCTGGGCCGCTGTTTTGAGTTCTACGCGGGGGTTCAGTTGGCGCTGCTGTACCAGCAGCGCCAACTACCCGCTGCTGCGCATCAAGGCCGACGCACGCTGGCTGGGCTGGTTATCATGGGGGCCTGCGTAATCGGAATGGTGCTGATAAAAGGCGGCTACACCTACGGGCAGGAGCACCCGCTGGGGGTGGTGCTGAACAATGTGGCACTGCCCGGCGGCATTCTGGTGCTTTTTATGGGCCTGCTGACAGAAAAGACGTGGCTGCGCCAATTACTATCTACCCCACTGCTTCGGGTACTGGGCAAAAGCTCCTACGTGTTCTACCTCATCCACATGGGCATCGTGCACGACTGGCTGGCGTATTATGTCACCACAAACGGCCTGCTGCTATTTGTTTTGCTTAATGCCCTGGCTCTTGGCCTGCATTATGGCGTAGAAGAACCACTGCACCGCTGGCTGCGCGCCCGGCCCCTATCTTCCTCTTCCATTTCCTGATATTCCGTTCCGATGCGCTTTCTTGCCCTACTCGCCAGCAGCCTATTGTTGGCCTCCTGCACACTCACGCCCCGTACGTCCCGGGGCCGCACCCTTAGCCCTGATCGGGAAGCGGCTGCCCCCGACCGCATCCTGCAGGACACGATTCCGGCAGACTCACTGGCCCCCAGCGGTCAATAACCTCCAATTCAGCTAGTCTTTGAACACGAAGCCCCGATGGTTATCCATCGGGGCTTCGTGTTCAAAGACTAGCTGAATTGGAGGTAGCCGGATTAGTCCACATTGTCGTGCAGAAACCGGTTGTCGCCGAGTAGCTCGTTATCATCCGAAAGATTGAATCGGCTGATGTTTTGCTCCGACGAGGGAACCACATTTTCCAGTTTTACCTGCCGCCGCAGGTAGGCGGGCGTTTCCAGTTGGTCCTTGATAGCGTCGTTGCTCAGGCCATTGCTCAACGCCTGAAGCCGCTGCCGCCGCTCCTCCGCCCGGGCATCCAGTGACGGCCGCGGCAGGTGGTGCGTAGTAACCGGCTGCGCCGGCTGCTGCGACAATACCGGCTCGGGAGCAGGCATCGACGGGGCCGAAACTACCGTGGGCTCATAACTCTGCGGAGCCGGGGCATCGAGAATATATTGCGTTACCGGCTGCTCGGCGGCCACGGGAGTGGGCGGACCAAACGTAGGCACAGCGGGTGTTGCCACTGCTTCCTGCCGGTCTTTATCGAAGATGTTGATTTGCGGATCGGGCTGGGCAGTAGTGGCTTCCGGCTCGCGGGCTACCACGTTGGTGATGTTGTGCGCGTCGCGGGCAAAACCGGTGGCAATAACCGTTACCCGGATGCTCTGGCCCAGCGTAGGGTCGATACCGTGCCCGAAAATCACCTCGGCATTCTGGCCGGCTTTGTCCTGAATGTACTCCGTAATTTCGGTCAGCTCATCCATTTCCAGTTCTGCCTGGTCGCCCGACATAATGCTGAGCAGGATTTTCTGCGCCCCGTGGATGTCCGTATTGTTGAGCAGCGGCGAGGCCAGGGCTTCCTCAGCGGCCCGCTGGGCCCGGTTTTCCCCTTCCGTGATACTGCTGCCCATTACGGCCGCCCCCGAGTCCTTCATGACGGTTTTCACGTCTTCAAAGTCCACGTTTACGTCGGCCGTAACGGTGATGATTTCGGCAATGGATTTAGCAGCCGTACTCAGCACGTTATCCGCCTTAGCGAAGGCCGAGCGGATGGGCAGGTTGCCGAAAATCTCGCGCAGCCGGTCGTTCAGAATCACCAGCACCGTGTCGCAGTTGTCACTCAGCTCCTTGATGCCGTGCTCCGCCTGCTGCCGCTTCTTCTTGCCCTCAAACATGAAGGGAGCCGTTACAATACCGACCGTGAGAATGCCCAGTTCCTTGGCCACTTTGGCAATTACGGGCGCGGCACCGGTACCAGTACCACCGCCCATACCGGCCGTGATAAATACCATTTTGGTGCCGTTGCTGAGCAACTCCCGGATTTGCTCCCGGCTCTCAATGGCGGCCTGTTTGCCGCGCTCCGGGTTGGCCCCGGCCCCGAGGCCTTCCGTCAGATCGGCTCCGATTTGCAGACGGTTGGGCACTGTGGAAGACGCCAAAGCCTGTTTATCGGTATTGCAGATGACAAACTCTACATCCTTAATGCCTTGGCTGAACATGTGATTCACGGCATTGGAGCCGCCACCACCTACGCCAATCACCTTAATGATGGACCGGGACTGAGCCGGAATATCGAAAGTAAAATTCATGAGCTGAGGTCAGTTATGAATTATGAGGTATGAGGTAGGAATGACGAATTATGGACGGCCAATGCCATCTGGTAATTCGTCATTCCTACCTCATACCTCATAACTGAACTAGTACTGTTTGTCGTCGAAGTCATCAATCAGCAACCCTTTGGTCCGGCTGATGATCTTCTGGAAAAAGTCGCCGGCACCCGACGATTTTTTAGGAGCTTCCGGCGCAGGCTGCGCTGCTACGGGCTGCGGCTGGGGAGCAGCAGCAGGCTGCGGCGCGGGAGCAGCCGCTACCGGGCGCGGCTCGGGCGCAGTGCGGTAGTAGTTCTGTTCCGGCTCGTCGTAGCCACGCTGGTTGTTGCGGTCATCAAGGGAGCGGTAACCCGCCAGTACCAGGCCCACCGTAGTGGCATACATCGGTGATTTTACCGCCTCAATTTTGCTCTTGCCCAAGTGCTCGTTGGGGTAGCCAATGCGGGTATCCATGCCGGTTACGTACTCAGCCAGCTGCACCAGGTTCTGGAGCTGGGAGCCGCCGCCCGTGAGCACAATGCCCGCCGCCAGCTTATCCTGGAAGCCCAGACGCTGAATTTCGGCGTACACCAGTTCAATGATTTCCTCCATCCGGGCCTCAATGATGTAGGCCAGGTTTTTCAGGCTGATTTCCTTGGGCGCCCGGTCCCGCAGACCGGGGATGCTCACGATTTCGTACTCGGAAGCTTCTTCAGCAATGGCTTTGCCGAATTTCACCTTGAGCTGCTCGGCCTGGTTTTGCATCACCAGACAGCCTTGCTTGATATCGGACGTGATGATATTGCCCCCGAAAGGCAGCACGGCCGCGTGGCGGATGATGCCATCCTTGAACACGGCCAGGTCCGTAGTGCCGCCGCCAATATCAATCAGGGCCACACCAGCCTCTTTCTCCTCATCCGACAGCACCGACATCGAAGAAGCCAGGGGCTCCAGAATCAGGTTGTCGATTTCCAGCCCGGCCTTCGTCACGCACTTGTGAATGTTGTTAATGGCCGTGCTCTGCGCCGTGATGATGTGGAAATTGCCCTCCAGCCGTACACCCGACATCCCTACGGGGTCGAGAATACCTTCCTCATAATCCACTTTGTAATCCTGTGGCATTACGTGAATGATCTGGGAGCCGGGCGGCGTTACCAAGCGGTACATGTCGCTGGTGAGGCGCTCCACATCAGCCTGGGTGATTTCGTTGTCCACCGAGGCGCGGGTGATACTGCCATTGTGCTGCAGGCTCTTGATGTGCTGACCCGCAATGCCCACGTTCACCACGCCAATATTGATGCCCGACTGCTCCTCCGCCTGCCGAATTGCCTTTTTGATGGCATCCACGGTTTTGTCGATATTCGACACGATACCGCGCACCACGCCTTCCGACACGGCTTTACCCATGCCCAGAATTTCGAGTTTGCCAAACTCATTTTTACGCCCAACCAGTGCGCAAATTTTGGTGGTACCGATGTCGAGGCCGACTACAATTTTATCGTGTTGCATGGGAGGAGGGGCGAGAGAGTTGCGGTTGGTTGCAGGTAAAGCACATCTAAAACGCTTGAATTTAGCGTTTTAGATGAATATTTCTATTCGCAGATGATTTGATCTTTAAACTCGACGTTGACGCGGTGGTACGTATCCCACCCGAGCACTGGGGGAATTTGACGGTAAAATACCATCAGTTTCGCAAATTTTTCCGAAATATTCTCAGGAAAGCCAAATTCTACTCGTTGGTCGCCTACTTGCTGCGTGAAAGAAATCCTACCGCTGGGTCCCACGAATACTTCCGCTACCTGCGCGCGCCAGAATGGTTTTTCGTCGATGTAACGTAAAAACTCCAGATAACGGGTGCCGGCGCTGTCCTGAAAGAAGTTTGCAGACAGGGGCTGGCCTCCCAGGCGGGAAACCGGCACTACCCGGGCCGTGAACAGCGGAGAAAGCGGCAGCTTGTGGCCCTCCGCATCCAGGTAGCTGTCCTGGCGGGAGTCGGCGTGTACGAGGCGGGCAATGGGCCGGTTCTGGCGCACGTCGGCGTGCAGATTGCCGGCCAGGTCGCGGTACACCTGGGCATCTTTCACAAAGCTGTGGGCTTTCAGGCGGCCTTCCAGCTCCTTCAGGTTGATATCGGCAGGATTGGCACCTTCCAGCTGGTCCTGGCCGTGGCGGGTGAGCAGGCTGGTCACCTCCCGCTCACTGATGAAAAAGTTGTTGAACTCATTGCTGATAGACACCGAAACTTCGCCCACAGGCCGATTGGCCTGCCGGAACGCCGCAAACGCCCCCAGGCCCACCAGCATCAGCAGGCAGCCCGTAGCAAAAAGTAGGTTGTTGGCTTTACGCTTCAGCTCCATTCCAGCGAATATCCAAAATATTCTTTAAACGAGGAACAAGTTGATCAATGTCACCTGCTCCAACGGTGGCTAATACGTCAAAATTCGGATTGGTTTCGGCATTCCGCAAAATTTCTTCTTTCGTCTGCAGAGATTTTTCTGGCGCTGTGATTTGGGATAAAATCAATTCCGACGTAACGCCGGGCATGGGTAGCTCGCGGGCCGGGTAGATATCAAGCAACACCACTTCGTCAGCAAGACTCAGACTTTCAGCAAATCCCGGAGCAAAGTCGCGGGTGCGGCTGAACAGGTGGGGCTGGAAAAGCACCCGCAGCCGGCGGCCCGGATACAGGGCGCGCAGAGAACGAAGAAAGGCTTCAATTTCGCGTGGGTGGTGCGCATAATCATCCACGTACACCTTAGGCGCCGCGGGCGTGCCAGCGGTAAGCACAAACTCAAACCGGCGCTTTACGCCCTGGTAGGCGGCCACCGCCGCGCGCAGCTGCCCGGCTGAGAGGCCGTAAAGCTGGGCCACGCAGGCGGCGGCCAGCATGTTCTCCACGTTGTGGTAGCCAGGCACGGCCAGCGTCAGCCCTTCGACTGCCCCCTGCGGGCCGTGCAGGCTGAACCGAAACTGGTGGCCCTGGGCGGTAATATCGTCGGCGTACAACTCGGGGCCCTGCTCGGGCGAGAGGCCGTAGCGGATGACGCGCACCCCGGCCGGCACGGCGGCCGCCACGCTGGGGTCGGCGGTGTGGTTGATGATGAGCGTGCCGCTTGGCTGAATCTGGCCCACAAACTGCCGGAACGACTCCACCAGGGCATCCTTGTGGCCGTAGATGTCGAGGTGGTCGGCATCGGTGCTGGTGACGATGGCCACCGTGGGGAACAGCGTCAGAAAGCTCCGGTCGTACTCGTCGGCCTCCACTACCACGGGAATGTCAGTGGCTGGTTGTTCGTTGCTCGTTGTTGGTTGTTCGGGCAACAGCAGGTTGGAGCCCAGATTCACGCTGATGCCGCCCAGAAAGGCGGCGCAAGGCACGCCAGCGTGGTGTAGCAGGTGGGCCACCATGCTGCTGGTGGTGGTTTTGCCGTGGGTGCCGGCCACGGCAATGGTGGGCCGGCCCTGGGTGAGCACGCCCAGTACCTGGCTGCGCTTCTGAATGTCATAGCCCTGCTCCCGCAGCCAGGCCCACTCCTGATGGTCTTTCGGAATGGCAGGCGTCAGGACTACCAGCGTCTGCTCGCGGTTCTCGCGCACGGCCAGCGGAATATTCTCCACGGCATCCGCGTAGTGCACGGCAATGCCTTCGGCGGCCAGCTTTTCGGTGAGGGGCGTGGCCGTTTTATCGTAGCCGCTTACCTCATAGCCGTTGGCCCGGAACCACCGCGCCAGCGCCGACATACCGATGCCACCAATACCGAGGAAGAAGACGTATTTTTTCAAGGAGCGAGGAGTTAGAAGCTAGGAGTTCGGAGCAGCGGGCAGCAGCCGGAGCAACTCGTCTACGATGGTAGCCGTGGCCTGCGGATAGGCCAGCTGCCGGATGTTGGCGGCCAGTTGCTGCTGACGGGCAGGGTTTTGGAGCAACGCCAAAGCCTCGTCGTAGAGCTGGGCTCCGGCTTCGGCGTCGCGCACCAATATGGCGGCGTCTTTCTGGGTGAGGGCCAGGGCGTTTTTGGTCTGGTGGTCTTCGGCCACGTTGGGCGAGGGCACCAGGATGCTGGGCTTGCCCGTGAGGCACAGCTCCGACACCGACAGGGCCCCGGCGCGGGAAATCACCACGTCGGCAGCGGCGTAGGCCAAATCCATGCGGCGCACAAACTCCAGGGCCTTCAGGTTGTCGGCGGCGAAGGGAGCGGCTTGTTTCTCGGCTTCGGGGAAGTAGGTTTTGCCGGTTTGCCAAATGAGCTGCACCCCGGCCTCGCGCAGGCGGGGCAGCGCGGCGGCCGTGGCTTGGTTGAGCGTGCGGGCCCCCAGGCTGCCCCCAATCACCAGCAGCACCGGCCGGTTGGCATCCAGCCCGAAAAACGCCAGGGCCTCGTTGCGCTGACCGTCGGCAATTTCAGTACGCACGGGGTTGCCGGTGAGCACCAGCCGGTCGGCCGGAAAGAATTTCTCCATGCCATCGTAGGCCACGCAGATGCGCTGCACGCGCCGGGCCATCAGCTTGTTCACGAGGCCGGCGTAGGAGTTCTGTTCCTGAATCAGGGCTGGAATACTGCGGGAGGTGGCGGCCATGAGCACCGGCGCCGAGGCGTAGCCCCCCACTCCTACCACCGCGTCGGGCCGGAATTTTTCGATGATTTTACCGGCTTTACGCACGGCGCGCATCACTTTGATGGGGAACAGCAGGTTCTTGGGCGTAAGGCTGCGCTGCAAACCGGCAATATCCAGGCCCACAATGTTGTAGCCAGCCTCGGGCACGCGGGTCATTTCCATGCGGCCGTTGGCCCCCACAAACAGGATTTCGGCCTCGGGGTGGCGGCGGCGCACTTCGTTGGCAATAGCCACGGCCGGGAAAATGTGCCCCCCGGTGCCGCCGCCGCTGATGATTAGTTTCATGGAATTTGGTTTTTGGTTGGTGGTTTTTGGTTTTTGGCTCTTTCCTCTCATAAAGAGGCCAGAAACCATCAACCAAAAACTAAAAACCAGCTAGGCGTACTGCGTTACGCGCGGGATGCGGGCAGTATCGGCGGGCTCGCCTACCATGGGACGGATTTCCCGCTCGCCCCGACTCACGGCCAGAATGATGCCGATACTGATACCCGTGAAGATGAGGGAGGTGCCGCCCATGCTCAGCAGGGGCAGTGGCAGACCCGTAATTGGGCCCAGCCCCACGGCCACGCCCATGTTTACCATGGCCTGCAGCACCAAGCTAAAGCTCAGCCCCGCCGAAAGCAGCCCCCCGAATGCGCCGTAACTGTTCATCACCGTTTTCAGCCCCCGGTACAGAAAGGCCAGGTATAGGAACAGCACCACCACACCGCCCACCAGGCCATATTCCTCGATGATGATGGCGTAGATAAAGTCGGAGTACGGGTGGGGCATGATGTTGCGCTCCGTGCTCTTGCCGGGCCCCTTGCCAAAGATGCCGCCGGTGGCCTCGGCTATGTAGGCGTGCTCCAGTTGGAAGGGAACGGGCTTGCTCTTATCGGTGAAGCTCTCAATACGTGAGAGTACCGTTTTGTAGCGCTGCCCGGAAGTAAGCCCCACTCCGCCTACCACAATACCGATGACTACCATTAAAGCCATTTGCTTGAATGGTACCCGACCAATGAACATGAGCAGCAGGCAAGTGGCAAACAGTAACAGCGCCGTGGAGGCGTTCGACAGAATAATCAGCCCGCAAATCAACCCCACCCACAGCATAACGGGCAGCAGAGTAGTCTTGAAATCATCGACGTGCTGTTGGCGGCGGCTGAGCATGCTGGCCAGGTGCGAAATCAGAGCCAGCTTGGCCAAGTCGGATGGCTGCACCGTTTGGTTGATAACCGGAATGGTAAGCCAGCGGGCTGCACCATTTACATCTGGACCAAAAGCGTATGTGAACAACAGCAGCGGCACCGAGGCCAGCAGGGCGTAGAGCGAGAGGCGCGAGTAGTAGCGGTAGTCGATGCGGTGGGCCAGCCACATGAAGAACAGGCCCACGAAGATCAGGCCCGTGTGCTTGATGAGGAAGTACTCGGTGTTGCCGCCCATCTTTTTATACGCCAGCGTGCCCGTAGCCGAGTACACCACCGCAATGGAGATAAACGAAAACAGCAGCACGATGCCCCACAGCACGGGGTCACCCTTCAGATTTTGCCGGAGCCAGGTGGTAATGCGTTCCATAGGCGGTGAAGTGGTGAAAGGATGAATGAGTGAGTTAACCGAACGTCATGCTGAGCGCAGCCGAAGCATCTCTACGGCTTCGTAGCAATGGTAATTCAACGAAGCGGGAGAGATGCTTCGGCTGCGCTCAGCATGACGTTCCGCTATTCGTTGGCTTCTTCGTTGGTTTGGTTGTCGGTAAGCTGCTGCACGGCTTGGGCGAACTGCCGGCCCCGGTCTTCGTAATTTCGGAATAAATCGAACGACGCGCAGGCGGGTGAGAGCAGCACTACGTCGTCGGGGGCGGCCAGGGCAGCGGCGCGCTGCACGGCGTCGGTCATACTGCGGGTTTCCTCCAGGTGTGGCACTACCCCACCGAAGCTGGCTTTGAGCTTCTCATTATCGAGGCCCAGGCAAATCAGGGCCTTCACCCGGTGTTGAGCCAGCGGAATGAGTGAGGAGTAGTCGTTACCCTTGTCGGTGCCGCCGGCAATCCACACGATGGGCTGGCGGATGCCGTCGAGGGCAAACCAGGCGGCTTCCACGTTGGTGGCCTTGCTGTCGTTGATGAAGCGGGCCCCACCTATTTCGCCCACGGGCTGCAGGCGGTGGTCGGCGTTGTGGAAGGTAGCCAGGTTCTGCTCAATCTGCTCGCAGCCCACGCCGGCCAGCCGAGCGCACAACAGCGCGGCCAGTATATTCTGGCGGTTGTGCTGCCCAATCAGGGGCGAGGCAGCCGTGCTGATTTGCTCCGTATCGTTGAAGTAGCCCGGTTGCAAGTCCACACACACGCGGGCTTCGTCCAGGTAGTAAGCACCCAAATGATAGTCGGGGCGGTGGTGCAGACTGAACGGCAGCTGCCGCACCGGTCGTAGTGCCGCCTGGAAATAGCGCTGGATGTTCTCGTCGTCGGCGTTGTAGATGAAGTGGCCGGTGCTGTCCTGGTTGCGCATGATGCGCAGCTTGGCCAGAGCGTAGGCTTCCAGCGAGTAGTTGTACCGGTCGAGGTGGTCGGGGGTGATGTTGAGCAGCACCGAAATCCAGGGCTGGAAATCGTACGTGTCGTCGAGCTGGAAGGAGCTTAATTCCACCACGTAGTAGTCGTGCTGGTCGGCAATTACCTGCTCGGCCAGGGAGTAGCCCACGTTCCCGGCCAAGCCCACCTTCAAGCCCGCTTCCTTCAGCAGGTGGTAGGTGAGCAGCGTGGTGGTGGTTTTGCCGTTGGTGCCGGTAATGCAGATGCACTTAGCCTGGGTGTAACGGCCGGCCAGCTCAATTTCGGAAATGATGGGCGTACCCTTCTCGCGCAGGGCCTGGATGACGGGAGCTTTTTCCGGAATGCCGGGGCTTTTCACTACCTCATCGGCCGCCAGCACCTGCTCCATCGTGTGCTGCCCTTCCTCAAACGGAATACCGGCCGCCTCCAGCTTCTGTTTATAAACGGGCTGAATGGGGCTTTTATCGGACACAAACACGGTGTGGCCCTTGGCCTGCGCCAGCAGCGCAGCCCCTACCCCACTTTCCGCGGCTCCTAGAATGACAATCTTAGACATGAGACGGTGAGATATGAGAAATGAGACGGGTGCTCCGGGGTACGGGACGGTGAGATATGAGAAGAGAGAAGGACATCAGCCATTTTTTTCGTTGAACGAGGTCGGCTGTCTCACTTCTCATGTCTCACCGTCTCATGTCTACTTAGTTAGCGCAGTTTCAAGGTTACCAGCGTGAGGACGGCCAGCATGATACCCACAATCCAGAAGCGCGACACGATTTTGGATTCGTGGTAGCCCAGTTTCTGGTAGTGGTGGTGCAGCGGCGACATGCGCAGCAAACGGCGGCCTTCGCCGTATTTGCGGCGGGTGTATTTGAAGTAGCTCACCTGCACCATCACCGAGAGGTTCTCAATCAGGAACACCCCACACAGCACCGGAATCAGCAGCTCTTTGCGCACGATGATGGCCAGCACGGCAATGATGCCGCCGATGGCCAACGAGCCGGTGTCGCCCATGAATACCTGGGCCGGGTAGCTGTTGTACCACAGAAAGCCCACGCAGGCCCCCACAAACGCGGCGCAGAAAATAACCAGCTCCCCGGAGTTGGGGATGAACATGATGTCGAGGTAGTCGGCCAGCAGGGCGTTACCGCTCACGAAGGCGAAGATGGCCAGCGTAATACCGATGATGGCCGAGGTACCGGCCGCCAGCCCGTCGAGGCCGTCGGTAATGTTGGCCCCGTTGCTCACCGCCGTGATGATGACGATGACGATGGGAATGTAGAAGAAGGCGTAATACTCGTTGAAGAAGTCGCCGGCCGTGGCAAACAGGTCGCCGTAGTTCAGCTCGTTGTTTTTCAGGAAGGGCACGGTGGTAATCATCAGCTTCACATCCTGGTACACCGAGCTGGCATCCACGGCCGAGAAGGTGCCGTTGGGCAGCGCGTACTGGCGCACGGTTACGTCATTGCTGAAAAACAGCACCCAGCCCACCGTAATGCCCAGGCCCACCTGGCCCAGAATTTTGAAGCGCCCGGCCAGGCCCTCCTTATCCTTCTTTACTACCTTGATATAGTCGTCCACAAAACCGATAAGGCCCAGCCACACGGTGCTCAGCAGCATCAGCACGATGTAGATGTTGTCGAGCTTGGCAAACAGCAGCACCGGCACCAGAATGGCCAGCAGAATGATGAGGCCACCCATCGTAGGCGTACCCTTCTTCTCCATCTGCCCCTGCAGGCCCAGGTCCCGAATCGACTCGCCAATCTGCTGGCGCTGCAGCAACCGAATCAGCGGGGCGCCGAAGTACTGGGCAATAATCAGCGAGGTAACCACCGCCAGCGCCGACCGGAACGAGCTGTACTGAAACACGCCCGTGCCCGGCAGGTGATACGTTTTGTAGAGGTAGTTAAAGAGGTAATACAGCATGGCGCGAGGTCAGCAGTTGGCAGTCAGAGGTAGTCCAAGCTGCAAAGATTCGGTTTTTTGGGTGGCAGTCAAAGGAGGTTTTCTGTCATTGCGAGCGGAGCGAAGCAATCCTTCCTGTTCGCAGTGCCCAGAATCGACCCATTCAAAAGCCTTTTTCCCGGGGAGTTTCAGTAGAACGAGGGGCGGAACAGAGCGAAGGATTGCTTCGCTCTGCTCGCAATGACTCGGCCTATTTCCCCAGCAGGTCAAACATGGTGGCCAGCACGTGCTTATCATCGAAGTCGGACTTGACGCCCTGCACGTCCTGGTAGGTTTCGTGGCCTTTACCGGCTACCAGCACAATATCGCCGGGGCCCGCCAACGCCACGGCGGTTTTGATGGCTTCGCGCCGGTCGGTGATGGTGAGCACCTTGCCTAGCGCCTCGGCGGGCACGCCGGCCTGCATCTGGGCCAGAATGTCGTTGGGGTCCTCGAAGCGGGGGTTGTCCGAGGTCAGCACGGCACGGTCCGATAGCTCGGCGGCTAGCCGGGCCATCACGGGCCGTTTGGCCCCGTCGCGGTTGCCGCCGCAGCCCACCACGGTAATCACCTGTTGGCTGGGCTGGCGGATGTCGGCAATGGTCTGGAGCACATTTTCCAGCGCATCGGGCGTGTGGGCGTAGTCCACAATGCCGGTAATGCGGCTTTTCGGCGACACAATGGGCTCAAAGCGGCCCGGAGCCGACGTGAGGCCCGACAGCACGGTGAGCACCTCCGTGGGCTCCTCGCCCAGCAGCACCGCCGCCCCGTAAATAGCCAGCAGGTTGTAGGCGTTGAACACCCCAATCAGGCGGAACTGTACCTCACGGCCGTCCACTTCCAGGTGCAGGCCGTGCACGGCATTTTCGATGAGCTTGCCCCGGAACGTGCCGTTGCCGCGCAGCGAGTAGGTTTCGCGGCGGCCGCGCACGTTCTGCAGCATCACCGCCCCGCGCTTGTCGTCGGCGTTGGTGAGGGCAAAGGCCGACTTCGGCAGCATGTCGAAAAAGCCCTTCTTGGCCTTCAGGTAGTTGTCGAAGGTGCCGTGGTAGTCGAGGTGGTCGTGGGTAAGGTTGGTGAAGATGCCGCCGGCGAAGTGCAGGCCCGTTACGCGGTGCTGCACCACCGAGTGGCTGCTCACCTCCATAAATACGTGCGTGCAGCCAGCCTTCAGCATGCGGGCCAGCAGCTCGTTGAGCCGGATGGCGTCGGGGGTGGTGTGGGTGCTCGGAATTACTTCTTCGTCAATCTGATTCTGCACCGTGCTCAGCAGCCCGCAGTGGTAGCCCAGCTCCCGGAACAGCTTGTGCAGCATAGTGGCGCAGGTGGTTTTGCCGTTGGTGCCGGTTACGCCCACCAGGTGCAGCTTGCGCGAAGGATGACCGTAAAACTCGGCCGCCATGCGGGCCATGGCCTCCGCCGAATCGGGCACCTGCACGTAGGTGGTAGCGGGGCTCAGTTCGGCGGGCAGCTCCTCGCACACCACCACGGCCGCGCCCTGGTCCACGGCCTTCGGAATGAACTGGTGACCGTCGGTAGCCGTGCCGCGCAGGGCAAAAAACACCATGCCGGGTCCGGCCTGCCGCGAGTCGAGGGTGAGGCCGGTGAGGACTACCTCCGCCGGCCCGTGCTGGGCCAGAACAGGTACGGCGGGCAACAGGGCGGAAAGGGATGTATGCAGCGTATTCAAAGCAAAGAGTTGACGAGTACGCGCCTCACGGCGCAGGAAATCAGGAAAAAGGGGCCCGCCGGCTAGGCTTTCGGCCGGGCCTTCACCCTAGCGGCGGCCGTTTCTTTTTTGGGCGGGGTGGACTTGGCCGGTGTGGGTTTCGGGGCCGAACGGGGGGCCGTAGCTACCGGCCGAGCCGCGGGGGGCGGCGTGGCGGGCTTCGGCTGGGGCAGGCCGGCCGTTTCGGGCGCTTCGGCCCCGGGCAGTACTACCGGCACCGGGGCGTTGGGGCGGCCGCCAATGGGCTCCAGCTGCAGCACCACCGTGGTACCGGGCCGGGCTACCGAGCCTGCCGCCACCGACTGGGCCTTCACCCGGCCACTGCCGACGGAGCGCACCCGCAGCCGGCGGTTTTCCAGCAGAAACAGCGCGTCGCGCAGGGTGAGGCCCTGCACGTTGGGCACCCGGCCGGGGCGCACGGCCATGGGCTTCAGGGTCAGGGTTTCCTTATCCGAGTTGTTCAGGGATGTGCGCACCCAGTCCTCGCCCGACACGGCTCCGTCGTGGGTGACGCCCAGCTTCGAGAACATCATGCTCAGCTCGTCCTGCATACCGGCCTGCACCAGCGGCACCCGCGACTTATGCACGGGAGCCC
Source organism: Hymenobacter sp. 102 (assembly GCF_049949205.1). Lineage (NCBI taxonomy): Bacteria > Pseudomonadati > Bacteroidota > Cytophagia > Cytophagales > Hymenobacteraceae > Hymenobacter > Hymenobacter sp. 102. The sequence goes on along the minus strand of NZ_CP188172.1, from coordinate 4,238,938 downwards.
GGGCCAGCAGGGGCCGTTGCGAAGCGGCGTCGCGGGCCATGGCCTTATCGGCCAGCTCCCGGAACACGGGCGCGGCCACGTCGGCCCCGTAAATGCGGCCGTTCTTGGGCGAGTCCACCACCACAATACACGAGTACTTGGGGTTGTCGGCCGGGAAGTAGCCGCAGAAGCTGGTGGAGTACACCTTGGTATAGGCCCCGTTCTTGAACTTCCAGGCCGTGCCGGTTTTGCCGGCCATCAGGTAATCGGCGGTGCGGATGCCGCGGGCGGTGCCGTGCTCCACCACGCCTTCCATCATGGCGCGCACTTTCTGCAGGGTTTCATCAGAGCAGATTTTGGGATTGAGCACCTGCGTCTCAAACCGCTCCAGCACCTTATCAGCCTGCTTGATTTCCTTCACGATGATGGGCTGCACCTTCACGCCACCGTTGGCCACGGCGTTGTAGAAGGCCAGCGTCTGCAGCGGGGCCAGCTTCAGCTCGTAGCCGATGCTCATGGTGGTGAGCGAGGTGCGGCTCCAGCTCCGGTCCTGGGGGTCTTTGATGTAGGGGCGGGCCTCGCCGGCCATCTGGAAGCCCAGCGGCTTATCCAGCCCAAACTTCTTGAGGTAATCGGTGTACTTGCTGGGGTTGCGACCAAATACCCTATCCGCCAGCATCGCCACCCCAATGTTCGACGACTTCTCGAACACCTGCTGCAGCGTGATGCGGCCGTAGGGGTGCGAGTCGGTTTTCACGGCCCCGCCAATCTTCTTGGAGCCGGTGTTGCCGGTGTTGATGGTGTCGGTGAGCTGCAAATCGGGGTTTTCCTCGAAGGCGGCCATCATGGAAGCCAGTTTGAAGGTAGAGCCCGGCTCGGTGCGGCCCTGGTCGGCAATTGCGTAGTTGTAATCCTCGCGGTACACGCCCTCGGCCACCTTGCCCAGGTTGGCCACGGCCTTGATTTCGCCGGTCTTCACCTCCATCAGAATCACCGTACCGTACTGGGCGTTATTCACCATCAGCGACTTATACAGGGCATTTTCGGCCACGTCCTGCAGGTTGATGTCGAGGGTGGTTTTGATGTCGTAGCCGGGCTGCGGCTTCACCTCGGTACCGTCGTAAATGGGCTTGTTGCCGCCGGGCAGGCGCTCAAACAGGGCCTCGCCGTCTTTGCCGGCCAGGTGCTTGTTGAAGGTGAACTCCAGGCCCGCCCCGTTCTTGTCTTCGTTGATGAAGCCGATGGTGCGCTGGGCCAGCCCGCCGAAGGGCCGGAAGCGTTTGTCCACTTTCTCAAAAATGGCCCCACCCCGGTTTTTGCCTTCCCGGAAAATGGGCCACTGGGCCAGCTCCTTCTTCTCCTGGAAGTTAATCTGGCGGGAGTTCAGCCGCAGGTAGCGCACTTTGTTCTGCCGGGCGCGGCCCAGCCGACTCAGATATTCTCCTTTGGTTCGGTCACCAAAAAACCGGGACAACAGCAGCGCCAGTGAATCCGCTTTGGCTTGATACAGAGCCTCACTCACCACGCTGGGGTCCCAGGCTACCCGGTAAAAAGGCAGCGAGGTAGCCATGATGCTCTCGTTATCAGAATAGATATTACCGCGGGTGGCAAATACCGGCTGGTACACAATGCGGCGCTCCTGCTCCAGGGCGCTCCACTTGGCTCCTTCCTTGAACTGCACGTGCGTGACACGCCACACAATGGCTGCTGAAAACAGGCACACGCCCAAAAATGCCAGCCGAACGCGGGTTACAATGCTTTTTTTAACGTTTCCTTTCATTGCGGCGAGGCGTTGCGGAACGATTGGAAGTTTCAGTGTCAGAAACCGGCTCCCCGGTGGCATCGGTGCCGATGGGCACGGGTGGGGCCCCGATTTCCACGGTGTCGCCCACGGCGGGGCCGGCCACGCGGCGCAGGGAGTCGGCCTTGGCCCGGGCCACCAGTGCGGCTACCGAGTCGGCCGTGAGTACGGGCAGCATGTCCAGCTCGGCCTCGTCGAGGTGGCCGGCGGGCACGGTAATGCGGAACGGCGGCGAGGAGCTTTCCACCAGCCCGTAGGCGGCCACCTTGCGGGCCACCTCGCTCTGCTTGCTGGCCTCCATGTAGTCCGATTTCAGGGTAGTGTAGTCGGCGCGCAGGTCCTCAGTTTCCACCTTCAGCTTCTGAATACTGCGGTTCATGCGGGTGGCGTAGTGCGTGTTGCCGATGTACACCAGCGTCAGGAACATAATGAACAGCAGCTTGGGCAGGTAGCGCACCGGCAGCCCCTCCCGGAACAGGCCATCTACCCGCGTCACGCGCTCCAGCAGCGAAAACACGCTCCAAGAGCTGCGCTTTTCGGGCTCGGGGCGCGGCGTGCGGGGCGGCCGGGGCGCGCGCGGGGCCGGCTGGGGCTGCGGCTCCGGGGCGGCCACGGGCTCCAATACCGGCTCAGGAGCCAGTACGCGGGGCGTGTTGGCGCGGGGCTGGTTGGCAGGACGCAGGGTATTGGAGGCCATTTGGTTGAGTGCTGAGTTATGAGTTATGAATTAGGAATTCGTGCTGTTCTGGTAGGAAGTATTGGCGTGGCCTGACGGCACTACCATCAAATGACCTGCGCAGAAACCAAGCAATTCATCATTCATAACTCTTAATTCCTAATTCTTAATGCCCACGCGCAGCTTTGCCGAGCGGGCCCGGCTGTTCAGGGCAATTTCTTCGGCGGTGGCTTCGATGGGCCTGCGGGTGAGCACCTCGAAGGGCACGTTGGTGCGCCCGAACAGGTCCTTTTCCACTTCGCCGTAAAATTTGCCCTTGGCCAGGAAGTTCTTCACCAGCCGGTCTTCCAAAGAGTGGTAGCTCATTACTACCAGTCGGCCGCCGGGGCGCAGCACCTGGGCCGTTTGCTCCAGCATTTCGCGCAGGGCCGCCATTTCGTCGTTGGCCTCAATGCGCAGGGCCTGAAACACCTGGGCCAGGTACTTATTCTCCTTGCCGCGGGGCGTTACCGGGGCAATGGCTTTCTTGAGGCCCCCGATGGTGGTAATGCTCTGCCCACGGCGGGCGGCCACCACGGTAGCAGCCAGCGTGCGGGCGTTGGTTACTTCGCCGTACATGCCAAAAATGCGGTGCAGCTCGGCTTCCGAATAGTCGGCAATGATGTCGGCGGCCGAGGGTTCGTCGCCCTCGGGGTTCATGCGCATATCCAGCGGCCCATCGAACCGGGTGCTGAAGCCCCGCTCCGGGGTATCAAACTGGTGCGACGACACGCCCAAATCGGCCAACAGACCATCCACGGGCAGAGCATCATGCCGCTTCAACTCCGAAAACAGATTACGGAAGTTGCTGCGGATGAAGGTAAACCCGGGCCGGGCCAGCTTGGCGGCCTCCTGCTCGGCGTCGGCGTCCTGGTCGAAGCTGTACAGGTGCCCACCCGGCCCCAGTCGCTCCAGGATGCGGGCCGAATGCCCGCCGCCCCCGAACGTCACGTCCACGTAGCGGCCGCCGGGTTGCAGCTGCAGGGCCTCCAGGCACTCAGCCAGCATCACGGGGCGGTGGTAGTCGGTATCGTTGGCGTACTGGTTCAAGGCAACAGGTTAAGCCGCCAGCGGATTGCCGGCGGTGGGGTCGGTGGTCAGAAATTTTTGGGCCAGCTTGGAGAAGCTCTGCTGGTCTTTGATCAGGAAGTCGTCGTAACGCGCGGGGTCCCAGATTTCGCATCGGTTGCCCAGCCCCACCACAATAGCTTCCTTCTCGATGCCGGCGTAGCGGCGCATGGTGCCCGGCAGCATAAACCGGCCAATGCTGTCCAGCTCCACTTCCGTCATACCCCGGAAGAAATTACGCTGAAACTGCCGGTACTCCTCATTAAACTCGTCCAGGGCCATCACCTTCTCATGAATCAAGCGCCACGCGGCCCGGGGGTACAGCACCAGGCAGGGCTCGAAGCCGCGCACCAGCACCAGCTGGTTGCCGGATGCTTCGGGCAAGCTGGCCTTCACCTTCGCCGGCAGCACCACCCGACCTTTGGGGTCGAGTTTGCACTCGTATTCGCCGGAGAGCAGCTGAGACATGCGGAGGAGGAATGAGACGACATAGCGACGGGACATAGCAAAAGTACGCAACCCCTCGGAAAACCCCACCACTATTTACCATTTTCTACCACCCGCTAAATCCCCGCCTATTCGCTCTAAACGCAGTTTTTCATTCCTCAACTTTACCGAACCCCTGCGTTGCGTCAAAATGGCAGCAGGGAGCACTCCAACTCTTTTTCTCTGCCTGCGGCACCTAACTGCCCGGCAAAGTTCCGGAATTTTGCACAGTTCGCCGCGGCATTTCGCACCCCGCGGTGTAGGGTTTAAGCTGTATATTTGCCCCACCTATGAAACGCCCTTTGCTGCATCGGCTCTTCAGCTTCTGGCTGGCTCTGCTGATCCTCACCTCCTCGGTAGGGCTCACGGTGCAGCAGCACACCTGCCGGCAAAGTGGTCGGCACACGGCGGCGGTTATATTCAGCCCCATACGGCACGGCTGTCCGCCTCCGCGGGCAATTCAGCACAACTCCCACCAAACCAGCAAGGCGCAGTTACCGAAGTCCTGCTGCGAGTTTGGGGCGCATTTTCATAAGCTGGATGCCCCCTCGGCGGAGCTCTGCTGGTTAACGTATCCGCTCCCGACCGTGCTGCCCCAGTGGCCTGCCAGCCCCGTGTGGCCAATAGTGGCTGCGGCCCCCGTGGGAGCCCCGCAGGGCTGGCACGCGTCGGATTCCTCGCCTCCGTTGCGGGCGGGGCGGCAATTGCTCACGTTTGTGGGCGTACTGGTGGTTTAGCGTTTTTCTGAGTTTTCCTCGCCTCCCGAGGATTTTCTGGTGTGCTCCGTCGGAACCACCTGTCAGAAACGCTAACCATTTGCTTGCCATGAATTTACTATCAAGCCCTGGTCGGTTTACCGCGGCCCTGGGCCTGCTGCTGGGCAGTACCGCTGCCGTGGCCCAAGTGCCCGACGCCTCGGTGGCGCCCGTGCGCGGGCAGGTGCTGGACGGCACCACCAACTCGCCGGTGCCGGGTGCCGTGGTACGCTGGCTCAGCACGCCCGCCAGCGCCACCACTACTGATAATCAGGGCGCCTTTTCCCTGGTGCGGCCCGCCTCGCCCGATACCCGCCTCATCATCAACTTTCTGGGGTACCAGGCCGATACCGTGCAGGCCGGCGGCGGCTACGTGCGCGTGGCGCTGCGCCGCTCGCAGGAGCTGGGCGAGGTAACGGTGGAAGGCCGGGCCCTTGCGTACTCCGGCCTTACGCCCACCAACACTCAGGTCATCACCAGCCGCGACCTGACCAAATCGGCCTGCTGCAACCTGGCCGAGAGCTTTGAAACCAATGCCTCGGTGGAAGTTTCAACTACCGATGCCGTGTCGGGGGCCAAGCAGATTCAGCTGCTGGGGCTGGACGGTGCGTATTCCCTGCTCACCATCGACAACCTGCCGGCGCTTCGGGGCCTCTCTACTCCCTACCGCCTGGGCTACCTGGCGGGGCCCTGGATTGAAAGCATCGACATCATCAAGGGCATGGGCTCGGTGGTGAATGGCTACGAGAGCATTTCGGGCCAGGTGAACGTGCGCCTGAAGGAGCCTGACAAAGCCGACCGGCTGCTGTTCAATGCCTACGCCAACGACCTGGGCAAATTTGATGTAAACCTGAACCTGGCTTCCCGCGTGAGCAAAAAGGTGAGCACCGCCCTGCTGCTGCACACCGACCACCTGGGCCGCCGCGTCGACCGTAACAATGACTCGTTTCTGGATTTGCCGCTGGCTACGCAGTTCAACCTGTTCAACAAGTGGAAGTACCTATCGGGCAAGGGGCTGGTGACGGAGCTGGGTTTGGGTGCACTGCGCGAAACCCGGCAGGGCGGGCAGCTGGGCTACCGGGAAGGCCAGCCCCAGCCGGGCCCATCCTACGGTACCACGCAGGAAACCAACCGCTACACGGGCTACGCCAAAACCAGCTACACCTGGCCCGGCCGCCCCTACCAGAGCCTGGGCCTGCTGCTGAGCGGCACCAGCCACGACTTTACCTCCCGCTACGGCCTGCGCACCTACGACGGCACCCAGTACACGGGCCTGGCCACGTTGCTGTTCCAGAGCATCATTGGCACCACGGCCCACACTTACCGGGCGGGCCTGAGCTTTCTGCACGATGATTACCGGGAGGTATTCCGCACGGGCTTCACGTACGTAACCGAAACCCCGGCGGAGCGCTACGCCCGGGAGCACCGCAACCGCCTGGAGCAGGTGCCCGGAGCCTTTGCCGAATACACCTACCAGAACGCCCGTAACCTGACGGTAGTAACCGGCCTGCGCCTCGACTACCACAACCTCTACGGCTGGTTTCTCACGCCCCGCCTTAATGTAAAGTACGACCCGGCCAAAAACACGGTGCTGCGCCTGGCCGCCGGCCGGGGCCAGCGCACGGCCAATCCCATTGCCGAAAATGCCGGTATGCTGGTCAGCTCCCGGGAGTTTGTTATCAGCCCCAACCTGCGCCCCGAAACGGCCTGGAACGTGGGCGGCTCGTTTACGCAGTACTTCAACGCCTTCGGGCGGCCCGGCACCTTCATCACCGATTACTACCATACCGAGTTTCAAAATCAGGTAGTATCGGACCCCTATTCAGTACCGACTTACCTGCGCATCGGCAACCTGGAGCCGGGCGGACGCAGCTTCTCGCGCAGCTTCCAGGCAGAGGTGCAGGTAGAGCCCGTGAAAGGGTTACAGGCCAAAGCAGCCTACAAATACCTGGATGTGCGCACCACCTACAATGGCCAGTTGCTGCCCAAGGTGCTCACACCCCGGCACCGGCTGTTTCTGAACCTGGGCTACGCCACGGCTTTTGATAAGTGGCGGGCTGATTTTACGGTGCAGGGCTTCGGCCGCCGCCCGTTGGCTGACGGTCCCGGCGGCATGGGTCACCAACATAGCTCCGGCGAGGCGGCGCTGCCGTTTGCCCCGCGCTACGCGCTGCTGAATACGCAGCTCACCCGGGCTTTCAAGCGGGTTGAGGTGTACGCGGGCGTGGAAAACCTGACCAACTACCGTCAGTCCAATCCCATTGAAGGTGCTGCCGCGCCCTTCGGCCCGAATTTTGACGCGGCCATGATCTGGGGCCCGGTGTACGGCCGCCTCACTTACGCCGGCCTCCGGTTTACGCTGCAATAACTCCAGTCAAAATTCTTTCTTGCTGAATTTTAGCCTCCGCTTCTCTGTTTTCCATCGTATGAAAGCTCTGTCTTCCCTCCTGCTCGCCGGTTCGTTGCTGGCCTCAGCTACTTCGTTTGCCCAGCAAACCACCCCCAAAGCCAAAGGCAGTACCGAAACCCTGCACCTCAAAACCTCTGCCGTGTGCGACATGTGCAAGGCCCGCCTCGAAAAGTCGCTGGCTTACGAGAAAGGCGTACAGTCTGCTTCGCTGGATGTGCCCAGCAAGGTGCTCACGGTAACTTACCGCCCCGATAAAACCACGCCGGCGGCCCTGCGCACCGCTGTCCAGAAAACCGGCTACGACGCCGATGAGGTAACGGCCGATGCCCGGGCATACGACCGACTGCCTGATTGCTGCAAAAAGACGAACAGCACCCATTAGCAGAAAAGCCTCCCGAATGCCGGGAGGCTTTTTTTGTTGCACCTTCCTCACTTAGGATCAGGCGGCTGCCGAGCTTTGCATGCGTACTTCAAACTGTAGGTTGGCGGTGAAAGCCAGAGGACGGTTCAGGCGGCGGCGGTTGGTGCCGGATATTTCCAGCGTGAACCATTCGGAGCGTAGAAACTCCAGCAGGTTAGGCTGCCCCAGCAATTCCATTTCGATATGGGTGGGGTGCACGTTACGGGGGCCAAAGGTGGCAATGGGAATTTTGCGGCTATTAGCCGTCAGAAAGCAGCTACCGCTTTCCAGCGCACCCAGCGTAGGCGTACCCCGGCCAATGGCGTGCTCCGGGTCGGGCACCCACTCCAGGGATGCTTCCTGTAGCGTAACGGCCGTCACGCCAGGGTGGGTCAGGGAGGCCAGACAGGGCAAGGAGCCGGGCAGCGTGGTTTCGCACAAAAAGATAAGGTCCATGCCGGGGTCGATGCGCAGGTTGATAGCCCGGGTGCTTAGGCCAAACGCCGAACGTAAGGAACGGCGCAGGCCCTCATGCGTGGAAATAGTGAGAGCTACGCCCAGAATAACTGGGGGCGCGCCCGGCAACGTGGTAAAAGAAGCAGGTGTCATAGCAGACAGGTGTGGCTTGTTGGACGGGCATAGGAAATGACATCGAGTACCAACGGTGGTAGGTAACAGACACGGAGCAAAAAAGAACAAGTTGTGTACGTTATAAGCTACTTAGGACCTGCGTATGCTGCGCAAGAAAGTATAGCAAGCCAGTAGAAAAGTCGACCAGCCGGCCATTTTTACGAGCTTAAATTGTTTTCTTTTAATAATAAATAAGACTAATCACTTTTATATTTCTATATTCACCTTAATACTTGCAACTAACACCTCTGTATGAAGATTTCGTGCCTGCTCCTTGATGACGATCCGCTTGTGCTGGACCTATTGCAAGCGTACGTAGCCATGACGGATATTCTGGATGTGAAGGCTGCTTTTACCGATCCGTTGGATGCGCACCGCTACCTGATGCAGAACCCGGTGCAGGTATTGTTCTCAGATGTGACCATGCCCCATCTCAGTGGGATTGATCTGGTTCGGTCGCTGCATCAGCCACCGTTGGTAGTTCTGATGACAGCCTACCCGCAATATGCCATGGAGGGCTTTAATCTGGATGTTATTGATTTTCTGCTGAAACCGATTTCCCTGGACCGATTTCTAAAAGCTGTTACCAAAGTAGCAGGTATTCTGCGGGTGAACCCGTCAGCTACTGATGTGCAAAACGATACGCTCACAGGCTGGGGCTCATTTTTTATCCGAACGGACGCACAGTTTGTGCGGCTGCACTACCGGGAGGTACTCTACATTGAGGCGCTCAAGGATTTTACCAAAATCAACACGGCCGATGGGCGCACGCACCTAACGCTGGTGAACCTGAAAAACCTGGAGGAGCAGCTGCCGCCCGGCATGTTTGTGCGCACCCACCGCTCCTACCTCGTCAATGCCTCCCGCATTGACTCCGTGAGCAACCTGGAAGTGAAAGTGGGCGGGCACGCCCTGCCCCTGGGCCAAACCTACCGGGAGCGGGTAACGGAGCGCATCGTGAATCGTTCCCTTATTCGGCGGCAGCACTGATGTAAGCCAACTGATCCGGCTTGAAGCTATCCGTTTCCCCCGGCATTATTGGCAGCGTGAAATGAAAGCTGGAGCCAGCGCCCCACTGACTCCGGAACCAGAACTCTCCGCCGTTACGGTGCACAAACTCGCGGCACAGCGGGAGCCCCAGGCCCGTTCCTTTTTCGCGGGCAGTCCCTGGCGTGGAAAAATAATTGCTGGGTTCGGCCAAACGTGCCTGCCCCGCGGCATCAATTCCAACGCCGGTATCCTGCACGGTAATCTCCCAGCAGTTAGTACGCGCCATTAGCGAAATGTGCACCTGGCCGCCGGGTTGCGTGAATTTCAGGGCGTTACTCAGCAGATTCCGAAGCACCAGTCGTACCATGTTTATATCGGCCAGGGCAGGGCACCAGTCGGGTGTTTCGCTGCGCAGCCGGATGCCTTTGCGCTCGGCGTCGCCCTGAAACAGGGCCACTGTTTCTTGAACCAGCTCTTCCAGCCGGATGCGCTCGGGCCGGACGCTGCCCCCACTCTTGAGCTGTGCCGCTGACCAGTTCAGGAGGTTATCCAGCAGGTGCAGGGTTCCGTCGAGCATACGGGTCAGCCGCTCAGAGTGGGAGGCTAGCCGGTCGGCAGGCAAACGGCCCAGCTTGAGCAGCGCCAGTAAGGAATGCAACGAGGTCAGCGGCCCGCGCAAATCGTGAGAGATGATGGAAAACAGCGTGTCTTTGGTGCGGTTGAGGCGGTCAAGCTCCTCTTTTTGCCGGTTGATGGCCGTATTTTTCTGGCGCAGGAGCCGGTTGGTATGCTGCTGCCGCCGTTGCGCCCGATACAGCACTACCACCATCAGTAGCAGCAGCGCCGTACCTAGCAGCAGCAGATTGCGCACCACAGTTTGGCGGCGCAGGTGGGCCTGCTGGAGCTGACGCTCTTTGGTCAGGAGTTGAATTTCCTTTTCCTTTTTCTCAGTTTCGAACCGGGTTTGCAGCTCCGCCACCTGAGCCAGATGCTGCTCGGCGTAGGCACTATCCTGCAGTTCCGTATAGCGCGCGAGGGCAGCCAGCGCTTCCTGCCACTGCCCCTGCCCACGGTACAGCTTGCTCAAAGAATTATAGAGCTGGCTGAGCAGCACGTAGGAGCCGGCCTGACGGGCTGGCTGCAGGGCAGTTCGGAAGTATTGAACTGCCAATGCAGCGTTGCCTAACGAGTCATACGCAATGCCCAGGCTGGCCAAAGCCGCCGCCCGTTTGTGCGGTGGAGCGTGGTGGGGCAGCGTCTGTAAAGCCCGCTTGAAATAAGGAGCAGCAGCTTCGGCGTTTCGCAACGACTGGTGGACGCTGCCAATACCCGTCAGGGCCTCACTAACCAAAGCGCTATCGGGCTGCTGTTGAGCCCAGCTCAGGCTTTTTTGCAGGTAGTACTGGGCCCGAAAATAGTGGCGCTGCTCCCGGTGCGCGGTGCCCAGCAGGTTTAGCGCGTGGGCAGCCCTGGCCTTATCATGGGTAAGTTGCCAGGCCGCTAATGCCTGCTCGTAACTTTTTTGCGCCTGGTTCCAATGCCCCATGCGCCCAAACAGGTCCCCTAACTGCTCCAGCACCTGCCCTTGCCCCCTTACGTGTCGCCGCCGCTGAAAAATACTGTAGGCCAACCGGTACGCCTGCCGGGCCTGGCCCGTGTCGCCCTGGCTCAGTAGAGCCCTACCCAACAGCCACTCCAGCCACGCAGATGCCTCGCTCCCATCTTGGCTCAGGCCTAAGGCCTTTCTGTAATGCCAGGCCGCTTTCTCTGGCCTGTTCAGCCCGCCCCAGGCCCGCCCGACCCACCAGTGTAGCTGTCTGATTTGGGCCGTATCCTGCCGTTGCAGCGCGGCAGGCAGTTGCCGCGTCATCTGCCTGATTACCCGGTGTGCCTCCACAGCCGGCAATTCCTCCGGCCCCAGCAGGCCTGATGGTGGCGTCGCCCGGCTTTTGCCCACGGCCCACAGCAGAAACATCAGGGTGAAAGCCCACGGCCGAAAAGCAGCATACTGTGAGAACCAGCAAAACATATTGGGCAAACCGTCTTGTTGAAGCAGGGCGCACCAAGCACACTTATCAGCCCAATATACAAAAAGACTTATGTTTCACTCATTCCCAGCATCTTACTCATTTTACCGGGTAGGCTTGGCCTGCCACAGCCGCCACCACGGCAGGTAGGGCTGATCGTGGTGCTCGTAGTGATACCCGAAAAAGTAGCAGCTGACAAATGCCCACAGGTGGTGCCGGAACTGGCTGCGCGACCTGTGCACGTTGTCGGGCGCGTGCTCCCCGCGGTGCGGCAGGTAGGTACCAAAGTAAAACAGCTGCAGTGTGGCCAGTACGGCCGGTATCATCCAGAAGGCAATAACGTTGGCCATCGGGAAAAAAGCCTTCAGCACATTGTACGTAACGGCCATCAGGACCACCTGGGCCACCGTGACGTAGTTCCAGGCGAAACGTACAAACCACGCCAGGAAGCTGCTATGCCGGCCGTCGTGAAAATCGGGGTCTTCCTCAGTGGCTACGTGGCGGTGGTGGGCGTGGTGTTTGGGCAGCATCCGCGGAAACCAGTTGAAGGCAAAAAGCCCCGCTGCGAGTATTCCAATGGCATTATTCAGCCGTCGATTGGGACTTACCACGCCGTGCATGGCATCGTGAGCCGTAATGAACAGGCCAGTGTACAGGTGAGTTTGCAACAAAGCCAGCAAGTAGGGCCAGGGCGTACGCCAGTCTGGCTGGTAAAACGCCAGCAGGTAGGTCAACAACCCCGCCCAGCTCAGCACTACCAAAGCGGCTACGCCTACCCCCCACCAACCCAGGGGAGCCGGCTTTACCCGCCGGGCAGGCGGCGCAGGGAAAGTATCGGGCAACACGGGCATTTGCTGAAGGTACGGCTTAAAACTGCAGCAGCGTGTCGCGCACCTGCTCCATCTGCCACATGGGCGTGCTGGTAGCTCCGCAGATGCCCACTGTCTGACCCGGCTTAAACCAGGACGGGCACACTTCTTCTACTTTTGACACAAAGTGGGTGGCTGGGTTGGTATCCTTGCACACTTGGTAGAGCACCTTGCCATTGGAGCTTTTCGTGCCCGACACAAATACAATCTGATCAAACTGAGCCACAAACCGCCGCAAATCCTTGTCCCGGTTGCTTACCTGCCGGCAAATAGTATCGTTGGCGACTACCTGGTGCCCCCGCCCTTCCAATTGTTCCTTAATGCGGTAGAATGAGTCGGTACTTTTGGTGGTCTGACTGTAAAGCGTGATGTTTTGGGGCAGCTCGTAGCGCAGCAGCTCGTCCAGATTTTCAAATACTACCGCCTCTCCGTGCGTCTGCCCCAGCAGTCCTCGCACCTCGGCGTGGCCGTGTTTGCCATAGATAAAAATCTTTTCCTGGCGGTCGAAGCTACTCTTGATACGGTTCTGCAGCTTTAGTACTACCGGGCAGGAGGCGTCAATGAGCGTCAGGTTGTTGGTCAGCGCCATCTGGTAGGTAGCCGGCGGTTCCCCGTGAGCCCGAATCAGCACCGCTTCGTTGCGCAGGGCAGCCAGCTGCTCGTAATCGATGATGCGCAGCCCCCGGCGCTGCAGGCGCTCTACTTCTTCATCGTTGTGCACGATGTCGCCGAGGCAATACAAGTACCCCTGCTCCTCCAGCAGGTCTTCGGCCATTTGAATGGCATAAATAACGCCGAAGCAAAAGCCGGAATTGGGGTCGATACGGACGCTCAGGTGGTGCGGCATAGCTAACGGACTAACTGCTGAGGCTGGTAGAAGGTTACGCCTGGAGCGGAAGATAGGACACAAACCGAAAAACCCAACCGTAGGTTTTCGGCTCGTATGCCTAAAACGCTCCGAATGCCTTGCGTTGTTCCAAATCCCGGATTACCCGTTCCTCGGCCGGGGAGGCCCGCAATATTTCCCGGTTATGCCAGAATCCGGCATCGTAGGGCTTTTTTCGGGCCTGTTTCAGGTCGTTGTAGCTGGCCCCGGTAGTTTTGTAGCCTTTGCCGGCAGGTCGAGCGGTGTAGCGGTAAAAAAACAGGTTGCCGTTGAGCGTGGTGGTATCGGGCCGGTTCTGGTAGCGCAGCACAATCTGCTGCTCGGCCCGAATGGCCTGCACCCGGCTCAGGGAGTCACGGTGCGGAGCAAAATCGGTGGTCATGCGCATGGTCTGGGCATCGAGGGTAGTTCCCTGGCGCAGTTGCAGCGTCATGAGGTGGTCGATGGGCACGGTGGCCTCAATGCGGCGCAGAGCGGCCGTCTGCCTGTCAATATACAGAGTACCTTCGGGCACGAAGATATCGACGCCCGGCCGGCGGCTGAAGTCGATGACGGCCGTTTCCTGGCCCGGACTTTCCAGAATTTCGCGCAGCTGAAAAGCAAAAATCCGCTCACTGCCCGGACTCAGGGGTACGGCCAGGGTCCGGCGGCTGGGTTTGGGGTCGAATACCGGAATCAGGCGCAGGGCGGCCGAGAAATTGGTCATTTCCACGCCCGTATCCTCCTGGGCTGAGCCGTACCGGGCTTGCTCCAGTTGCCAGCCGCTGACGCCCTGCCCCGTAAAGCGCACATCGTAAAACGCATCCACGAATTCGGTGTAGCGGCCGTTATGGGCCTGTTTCTGGCGGTAGAAGGCTTTGCCAAACTCCTCCTCCTGCTGGTGCCGGGCCAGCTTGGCGTAAGCCCGCCTCACCAGCGCGGCGGCCAGCTGATCGGGGTTGCGCACTTTCACCTCGGGCAGCGCCACAGCACTGGCCTTCAGCGTAACGGTTACCGGCGCGGCCGATGTCACCTCGAGCAAGGCGGTGGTGTAGCCCAGGCTCACAACGGCCAGCTTCTGGGGCAGCTTGCTCACCCGCAGGCTGAACTCGCCGGCCTCATTGGTGGCGGTGCCCGGCTCAGCCCCGGGCGGGCCCACGTTGGCGAAGGGTACTGGCCGCCCCTGCTCATCCAGTACCTTGCCTTTCAGCACAGCTTGTTGGGCGTAGGCGGCGGTGGAAACGGTGGTGGTCAGCAACAGTAACAGGAGTGGTTTCATAGCAGACAGAAAAACGAAGCAACTGACGGGCAGTGCCCGGCTCCCTAAAACGCACTTCGCGCCCGTTCTGATACACCGTGGCCCCGCATTCCAGCCGGAATACGGGGCCACGAGCACTAAGCGCAGCTGGACATAGCCGACTGCTTAGAGCTGTGCGAGCTTCTGCGCCTCGGCATCTGATACGTGGCCGCGCTGCACCAGAAAGTCGCGCACCAGCCCGAAGGATTCCGCGTCGAGGCCGGATTTGGGGTGCTTCAGCAGAGTGCTCACCAGAAACTGCCGGTCGTCTTCCACGTGCTGGCTCATACCCAGAAAGCTGGGCAGGTTGCTTTCCACGCTCAGGCGCAGAAACCGGATTTCGGCGTTATCATCGTCCAGCTTTACGGCCTGATCGAACAGCTTGCCGGCCTGCTGCACGTAGGTGAGCTTGTTGAACATGGAGGCATCCCGGGCCCGGATGGCTTCGGCGGCGGCTTTGTAGGCCAGCACCACGGCATCCTGCTTATCATAGGCGGCCATAAGCTTATGAAATTTCTCGCCGGCTTCTTTGCTGGTAGCGGCCTGCTGGTACTGGCGGCGCAGATGGTGCACCGCGTAGGGGTTGGCTTCGGTTGACACGAGGGTGGAGAACGTCAGGATCAGAAATAGGAACAGGAATCGATTCAGCTTCACGCGCAACAGGGTTGGTAGAAGAACACAAAGTAACGTCGCTATTTGGTAGCGCGCCCGATTTCTTCCTCCTGTGGCAATTAGCCTGCCAACGCGCGCTGGCCTTACACCCGGGCCAGCCGGTACCGGAAGTAGGAGCCCAGCAGCAGCAGCAGCTTGGTGTTGTTGGGCACCCGCACCCGCTCCCCCAGAATGGTAGCGGCCGGCAACTGCCGGATTTTGTGAAAGAGCTTGAGGTAGTACACGTACGCCAGGTACACGCCCAGCCGGGCGGCCCGTGGCAGCTGCACAATACCCGCGTAGCCGGCCTCAAAATCGGCCCGGATATCGGCCTCAATGGTGCGCTTTACCTCATCGGTGAACCGCTCATACTGCACGCCGGGGAAATACACGCGGCCCCGCTCCTCATAGTCGGAGCGCACGTCGCGCAGGAAGTTCACTTTCTGAAAAGCCGAGCCCAGCCGCCGGGCCGGCTCACGCAGGTGGTCGAACAGGGCTTTATCCCCCTCGCAGAAAATGCGCAGGCACATCAGCCCCACTACCTCCGCCGAGCCATAGATGTACTGCTCGTACAGGGACTGGTTGTAGCTCCGGTCGTCGAGGTCCATTTCCATGCTGAACAGGAAGGCATCAATGAACTCCCGGTCGATGCCGTAGCGGCGCACCACGTCCTGAAACGCATGCAGCACCGGGTTCAGGCTCAGCCCTATTTCCAGGGCCTCGTAGGTCTGGCGCTTGAAATTGGCGAACAGAGCGGCCTTGTCGTGGTCGTGGAAGGTATCCACAATTTCATCGGCCCAGCGCACAAAGCCATACACCGAGTACACCGGCAGGTGAAACCGCCGGTCCAGCGTACGGATGCCCAGCGTGAAGGAAGTACTGTACCGTTTGGTTATCAGCTTGGCGCAGGCCCGGCTGGTTTCGGTAAAAAGGGCAACGTGGTCCATTCTGCTGAGTTACTGGTTCTCCTTCTCCACTTCCTTGGCTACTACCTGGCCCGAAATCAGGGACGGGGGCACACCGGGGCCAGGCACGGTAAGCTGGCCCGTAAAGTACAGATTTCGCACCTTTTTACTTTTCAGGCCGGGTTTCAGGATGGCCGTCTGGCGCAGGGTATTGGCCAGCCCGTAGGCGTTGCCCTTGTAGCTGTGGTAATCCTGCATGAAATCCTGGTGGGCGTAGCTGCGCTTGTACACCACCGCGTCGCGGATGCTGGTGCCGCAGTGCTTTTCCAGCCGGTCCATCAGCAGGTTGTAGTACCGCTCCCGGGTTTCCTCAGGGTCGGGCAGGTTGGGGGCCACCGGAATCAGCAGGAAGATGTTCTCGCAGCCCTCCGGGGCTACGCTGGGGTCCGTCTGGCTGGGGGCCGACACGTAGAACAACGGGCGGCTGGGCCACTTCGGGTCTTCGTAAATCTCCTGGGCATGCAGGCTGAAGTCCTCGTCGAAGAACAGGTTGTGGTGGCGCAGGTTGGGCAGACGCTTGTTGATGCCCAGGTAAAATAGTAGCGACGATGGCGCCATGGTGCGCGAGTCCCAGTACGCTTCGTCGTAGGTGCGCCATTCCGAGGCCAGCAGGTGCTGCTCGGCGTGGTGGTAGTCGGCCCCAGCAATTACTACGTCGGCGGGGCGGAAGCCCTGGGCGGTTTGCACGCCGGTAGCGCGGCCGTTTTCCACCACAATCTGCCGCACTTCCTGATTATACTCCAGCTTCACGCCTCGCTCCTCGGCTAGGCGCACCATGCCTTCCACAATCTTGTGCATACCGCCCATCGGGTACCAGGTACCCAGGGCCAGATCAGCGTAGTTCATGAGTGAGTACAGGGCCGGCGTATTCTCGGAAGTGGCCCCCAGAAACAAAATCGGAAACTCCACCAGCTCCAGCAGGCGTGGGTCCCGGAAGAACTTGCGCACATGCTTGTGCATGCTCTGCAGCAAATCCAGCCGTACGGCGTCCACTACCAGGCGCGGATCCATAAACTCCAGCAGGGAACGGCCAGGCATGTGCACAAATTTGCCGATGCCCACCTCGTACTTATAGGCTGCCTGCCGCAGAAACTCATCCAAACGGGCCCCGCTGCCGGGCTCGTACCGTTCAAACAACTGCCGCAGCTCACTCATGGCGGCCGGAATATCCACGGCTTCGGGTCCTTTGAAAATAACTTGGTACGAGGGGTCCAGCCGCACCAGTTCATAGTAATCGGACACTTTTTTGCCGAAGCGGGCGAAGTACTGCTCGAAGATATCCGGCATCCAGTACCAGCTTGGGCCCATATCGAAGGTGAAGCCCTTGGCCCTAAACACCCGGGCCCGGCCCCCAGGACCTTCGTTTTTCTCCAGAATGGTAACCTGGTAGCCCCGCTGAGCCAGGGAGGTAGCCGCCGATAAGCCCGCAAAGCCGGCACCGATGACGAGAACGTGTTGGGAAGAGACGGGAGAAGCCAAACGCAAGAATTCAGATGAGATGGAGTGCAAGCTACAATCAGGCGGGCATACGCAATTGTTTGGCTTGGCCACCAGCTTTACTGGGGCCGACCACAAACAGACGGGCCGCAAACTACGCTACCTGGAGTGGTAATCGTAATCTGCGGCCCGCGATACGCCCGGGGCGGGTCTGTACTCTCTCCCTATTCCCTACACGCCGGGGGCGTATGTCTTCAACGCCTGCTTTAGTTCTTTGCGGGCGATGTGAATACGGTTTTTCACGGTCCCAATCGGAATCTGCAGCTTCTCCGCAATTTCCAAATACTTGTAACCGATATAGTACATCATAAACGGAGTCCGATAATCGGCGGAAAGACCGGCAATGGCTTCGTTGATGTCCCCTACTACGAAATCCGACGTCGCACCGTTGTGCGTAATGTAACTTTCGTTGGTATTGAAGTACTGAAAGTACTCCGTGCTGTCAATATTGCTATTGCGCTTGGTGATTTTGTTGTAGTTGTTAATGAAGGTGTTGCGCATAATAGTGTACAACCACGCCTTCAAGTTGGTGCCCGCCTTGAACTTGTCTTTGTTCAGCATGGCTTTGAGCAAGGTTTCCTGTACCAGGTCCTTGGCATCGTCTGCGTCGCGCGTCAGGTTCATTGCCACGGGCTTCAGGGAGTAAGAAATCTTCTGTACTTGATCGGTGAATTCCAGAGAGGTCATGCTGTTTAGCTTTTCGTGGCAAAAAGTTAAACAAATATACGCGTCGATTTGAAAGTTGAGCGTACCTACATCATTTTATTTTCTGATATGCCCGTATTTCATACGGCTCTCCGCTCCTTATCTCCGCAAATACCTCATTACAAGCCCTCTGCAGCTTTTCATTAGCTGCTGTCATCTGCTATTACGCACGCTGCCCCGGCCCACTGCAGTAAGCAGTACGGCCGGGGCAGCGCGAGGTTGGGCAAGGGCAGATTATCGTTCTATTAACTCGGGTAGTGCCACGCACGTTTCGGCCAGGGTTAAGTCGCTAGCCAGTTTTATAAATTCCGTTATAAGCCCCAGGCGAGCGGCATTGCGCGGAAGCTCAGTCACTAACTGCGCCAGCGGACCGTAGAGGTACAGCTGAACATCGGGGCAAAGCTGTCCTAGTTGGTGCACAAAATCCTGCACCTCGTGGCGCTCCGGCACGGCCGTCAGCACAGTTACCACGGCGTAGGGCTGATAAGCCGTGCACACCTGCCCTAACTCAGCCATCGGCAGGTTTTGACCGAGGTAGAGTACGTGGTGGCCGCGGCTGCGCAACACATAGTTCATGAAGAGCAGCGCCAGCTCGTGCATCTCGCCTTCCGGCAGAAACAGCACCCAGCGCCGGGCCGTAGCTGGCTGCACCGAGGGCAACGCATCGGTGGCGGCCATCAGTTTCTGCTTGATCAGATGGGTAACCAGGTGCTCCTGAGCCGGATTGACGGTGCCAGCCTGCCACATGACGCCAATACGCTGCAGAAATGGATACACTACCTGTAAAACCGCCTGCTCAAAGCCGTACTGCTCCACCACCTGGTTCATGATGCACACCTGCCGGCTCTCATTCATTTCGAGCATGGCAGCCAGCAGGCCGTTTACATGGTGGCAGTAACGGTGCGAGTGGCTTTCATCGTCGCAGGAGATAACAGCCTTGGCCAGTTCCTGCTCCGTGAGTTTAGCTACCTGTGAGATGCGGTAGCCCCGGTCGCACAGGGTTGCCACGTTCAGCAGGCGGCGCAGGTCGTCGTCGCAATACGTGCGGATATTGGTAGCGGTGCGCACGGGCCGCAAAATGCCGTAGCGCTGCTCCCAGATACGAATCGTATGCGCCTTGATTCCCGAAAGCTGCTCCAGGTCGCTGATAGAAAAATGTCCCACTGTACTACCCCTCCTTGGTTGGCTGATATGATTCGGTGGCTCGACGGGTGGGCAGCACGCGGGTAGGTGCCGGGCGGCGCAGGGCCAGCTGGTAATATTTCGGCGATACCCACAGCAGTCCAAACTCCTCGCTCCCGTCGCGGCCGGTGGTTTTATGGTGGATTTTGTGGGCCATGTTCAACGCTCGCAGATATGCGTTGCGCGACTTGCGCCAAAAGCGCAGCCGACCATGGATCAGTACATCGTGGACGAAGAAATAAAGCGTACCGTAGCTGGCAATACCAATTCCCATCCAGAATCGGGCATCTTTCTCGTCGGAGCCAGCTATAATCAGCAGCATCGACAAAGAGCCGTAAAACAGGAAAAAGAAATCGTTGCGCTCAAAGCGGTGGGGGTGGCGCACATGGTGAGAACGGTGCAGAAACCAGAGTGGCCCATGCAGTACAAACCGGTGCATGAACCACGCCACGAATTCCATTCCGATAAAAGTAGCCGTGGTAACGGCTACGGCTGCCAGCGTTGTCATAGAGGGCAAACCAGCCTGAGGAAAAGAAGTTTGAAACCAGATAAGGAAGAAAGGTACAAAAAATTGGCAGGCTCCCGACAAAAAAACCCTGCTGGCACCAGCCAACAGGGTATTCTTGCCAAGGCTGCCGGGGTGGGCGGCTTAGTTATCCCACACTATTTTTTCCTTACTCAGGAAAGCGGCAATTCCGCGGCGGCAGTCGTCGGAGCCGCGGGCTTCGGCGTTGAGGCGGGCGGCGTAGCGGAGGCTGTCTTCCAACGGCATTTCCGGAATGCGGGCCAGCATTTCCTTGGTCGATTCCATGCTTTGACCTGAGTTCTCCACGCAGAGGCGGCGGGCAAAGCGGTACACGTTAGCCGCTAATTCTTCACGGGGTACCAGGAAGTTTACCAGTCCAAACTCCTGTGCCATCTGCGCCGATACGGCGTCGCCGGTGAGCAGCAGCTGTTTGGTGCGGGCCTCTCCTACTTTGCGCAGCAGAAACACGCTCACAATAGCCGGCAAAAACCCGATTTTCACCTCGGTGTAGCCGAATTTGGCCTCGGGCACAGCAAAAGCAAAGTCGCAGATGGTGACCAGGCCGCAGCCCCCAGCCAGTGCGTGGCCCTGCACCTGCCCGATGACCACCTTTTTGAGGGTGTATATCTGGTGAAACAGCTGCATCAGGTGGGTGGAGTCGGCCAGGTTATCAGTGTAGCCGAAGCCCTGCATCTCCTGAATGTAGGCCAGATCGGCACCGGCGCAGAATACCTCGCCTTCGGCCCGCAGCACAATTACTTTGCAGGCGGCATCGTCCTCGGCGTGCTCAAAGGCCAGCTTTAATTCCGTGACCATTTCGGCGCTCAGCGCATTGCGCTTTTCAGGGCGGTTGAGGGTAATATAGCCGATGGAGTCCTGGGCTTCGTAGCGAATGAAGCGCAGGTCTTCCAGTTCCTGAGTGGGCATATCTTCCATAATCAGGGAGTTGCAGTACGGTGAAAGAAATTCAGCGGGTGCGGTAGTCCGGGCGGGAGCGGCTGCAGGCGCTGAAACAGAGCAGGGGGCGTAAAAACCAAACGTAGCAAAATTGAGGCGATGCTACCAGCCTGACAGTATACACTATACTATGAAAAGGGCCTCTTCGGTTTCGGCCAACGCCTGCCTTCCGCCCACCTACTGCCCCTGCGTCACGACAAATGCGCCCTGCAGCGTTACATCGTGGGTTTTGAAGCCGCTGGCGCGCAGCAAAGAATCCTGCCGGAGTACATACCAGCTTTTGCAGGACGAGTCGAACACCACTGGAGCCTCGGAGCCGAACAAAGCCGCCAGCTGCCGGGGCTGCACCCGGGCATTGCGGCGCAGCACTACGGCCGTGAGGCCCGGAACCGGCGCGGTGGCGTTACTGAGCCAGCCGCTCACGAAGGCCAGTTTCCGACCTTGCCAAGCCGCCAGCGTCAGGCCGGGCTCGGCTACCACAGCTGGTACGGGGCAGCCGCGCCAGCCGGGCCGGTAACTGACCCGGCGCGCTTCCCGCTGAATAATGCCAGGCACGATGCGGTAGGTCCGCTCGGTTTCAGTGAGCGGCAGCGAGTCGAGCGTAACAATTTCGGCGCTGGCCCCCTGCCAAAACCCTATCACCGAGCGGCGCGGAATGCTATAGATAACCAGCTGCTTGGTAGGTGCCAGCTGATACGCCGCCCACACTTTACTGCCGGCAAACACGCCCAGCAGGGTGCACGCCAGCGCCAGCCAGGGCAGCTTTTTCAACGCCAGAAACAGCAATACGGCCAGAATAGCACCCCCAATAAGCCAGACCTGCGGAGTGGTTACGTGAATACCGGAAATCAGCGCGCTGGGCATTATCCGCCCAATCCAGAAGATATAGTTGTTGAACACCCAAATCATAAACTCAAATACCCGCCCCAGCCCGTATGGCAACCAATCAAGAACTTCCGCCAGGTCAGGCAGCACCAACGCCACCAGGGCTACCAGTCCCTTCAAGGCCAGCAGCCCCAGCCCCACATACACCGCGCCGCTGGAAATAGGCACTGCAATGAGGTTGGAAGCCAGAAAGCTCATCGGAAACTGATGAAAATAATACAGCCCCAGCGGGAAAGTAGCCACCTGGGCCGCCAGGGAAAGCGCCGTGGCCGCCCACACGTAGTGCAGAAAACTGCCCAGCCAGCCCCAGCTTTTTTGCACCACTTTCGGCTGCCAGGGTCGCTGCTTGCCCAGGAAATACGCCAGTGGGTTTAGCCAGCTTACGATGCGTGGCTGCAGGTACACGATGCTCAGCACCGCCAGAAATGACAGCTGAAAACCCACGTCGCAAAGCAGGTACGGGTCGTAGCAGAGTAGGCAGAAGGCCGCCACGGCCAGCAGATTGTACATGGACACTTGCCGGCTAAAAGCGCGCCCCAGAATGATAAATGAGAACATCACGGCAGCGCGCAGCACTGAGGCTGATAAGCCCGTCAGGAAAGCGTAGCTCCAGATAACGGCCAGTCCCAGCAGGGCCGTAACCAGCCGAAACCAGGGACCCCGACGCCCAGGTAGCAGGCTCAGCAGCCACGTGACGGCCCCAAACAGCAGCCCCACCTGCAGCCCCGATACCGCCATAATGTGCGTGGTGCCCGTGTTGGCGTAGGCCTGCTTGGTTTCCTGATCCACCTCATCCTTAATGCCCAGTACCAGGGCCGAGGCCAGCGCATATTCCCGTTTGGCGTGCACGTACTGCCGGAATACGCCGTCCAGCACCCGCGCCGCCCGCATGGCTATGGCCCGCCATGTACTGGGCGGGTCGTTGGCTATTTTCAGAAACTGATCAGGGTGAATAAACTGCTGATGATATACCTGATGGTACTGCAGATAACGGCGGTAGTCGAACTCGCCGGGGTTGAGCGGGGCTTTGCTGGGGGCCGGGGCCCCGCGCACCACCCACACGTCGCCGTACCGGGGGGTAGCCAGGCCCTCTTCGCGCGGAATACTCACCCGGATACCGCCCTGCGCCGGCTGCCAGTGCCCCGCCACCCGCACCGCCGACACGCGCACGGTCGTGGCGTAGGTAGCCGGCCGTATCACTGTATAGTCATCCACCACGGCCCGGTAATATTCTATCCGGCTCCCGAAGCGGTACAGATGGTCAGGACGGCGGTTTTCGGTGGTTTGCTGAGTGAGGGCGGCTCCGGCTACTACCAGCGTGAGGAAGGCTAGCAGCCCGGCCGCATCGGTAGCGCCGGGCGTGGGCCGGCCCGCGGCCCACAGCTGCAGCGCCATAAACCCAAAGGTCAAGGCCAGTGTCAGCCACCGCAAATCGGGTAGCGCCTCGCCGGTGTAGAGGTACAGCAGAATGCCCGCCATGAGCGGCAGCACCAGCCGAACTGCGGCGTTGGGAGCCCATTTTATTTCCATATCCGCACACTAAATGGATAGTTGTAATACGTGGCGCTAAGCTCGTCCGCAACCAGCAGGTAAAATGCTGAAAATAGCCCGAATACCAAAAGCCGGGGCTGGCATTCCGCAGTTGCAGAAAACCAGCCCCGGCTTGTAGATATCCACCCCAATGCGGCCGCTTACTCCGGCCGCTGCCACGTCATTTTGTAGTGCTCAATCCCGGCTTCCCAAAAGGCCTCACCGGCCTTCACGAAACCATGCCGCTCATAGAACCGCACGGCCGCAACCTGCGCATTCAGGTATATCTCGGCCGTAGGATGGGCTGCCTGTACGTCCTGGAGCACGGCCGCCAGCAGCGCCGCGCCCACCTGCTGGTTGCGGTACTCAGCCAGCACAGCAAACCGCTCCAGTTTCACGCCGTTTTCAGTGGTACGCCAGCGGGCGGCCCCGCAGGGCGTACCGGCTTCGGTTTGGGCCAGGTAGTGAGTGGCGTCGGTGCGGTCGTGGTGGTCGTTTTCCAGGTCGGCGGGTACGCTCTGGCCCAGCACAAATACCGTGTGACGAATAGCCAGGGCCGCCAGCAAGTCCTGCTCGGTGGTAACGCGGTGTACAAGAATCACGGGAAGGCAGTGAGAACAAGCCGACAGCAGCCGGCCAGTGGTAAAAAGGAAGTAACGATTCCAAACATACGCAGCCTACTGCAGTCAGAACCACAAAAAAGCGGCTACCTGAATCGGTAGCCGCTTTTCAAGTACTGTTCGGAGTGGCTTACTGCTCATGGTTGACGGGCAGCGCCTGCGTGCCATCATCCTCGCGGCGGGCATCAGGGTGCTTGCCGGGGTCGTGGTGGGCAATTTCATCCTGACGGCGCTGGTAGCTGGGGCGATACTCCCGCACGGGGCGGTTAGCCTGGTCCTTCTGCTGCTGCACGTCGAACTTATCGTAGGCCTGCACAATCTGCTTCACCAAGCGGTGCCGCACCACGTCGTCGGCCGTCATTTCCACGAACCCGATACCGTTCACGCCCTGCAGAATATCCAGGGCCTGAATCAGCCCCGATTTCTGCTTGGTAGGCAGGTCAATCTGACTACGGTCCCCGTTCACCATCACTTTGGCGTTCGGGCCCATGCGGGTCAGAAACATCTTCAGCTGCGAGGGCGTGGTGTTCTGGGCCTCATCCAGCAGCACGAAGGCATTATTGAGCGTGCGGCCCCGCATGTAGGCCAGCGGCGCAATTTCAATGGTCTTGTTCTCGAGGTAGAATTTGAATTTCTCGGGCGGCAGCATGTCCTCCAAGGCATCATAAATCGGGCGCAGGTAGGGGTCCACCTTCTCCTTCATGTCGCCGGGCAGGAAGCCCAGGCTCTCCCCTGCCTCCACCACGGGCCGGGAAATAATGATTTTCTTGACCTCCTTGTTTTTGAGTGCCCGCACGGCCAGGGCCACCGAAATGTAGGTTTTGCCCGTACCGGCCGGCCCCAGCGCAAACACCAGATCGTTGCGAAGCACGGCATCTACCAAGCGCTGCTGATTGGCCGTTTTGGCTTTGATAACGCCGCCTTTGGCCCCGAACAGGATAACATCGGGCGAAGCCGCCATGCGGGCCTCGTCCAGATCCTCATCGGCCGACGACAGGTATTGGCTTACCGTTTTGTCGGTAATCTGCCCGTACTGGTGGTAGTGCTCCAGCAAGGCCGACAGAATCTCGTTGATGCGGCTGATAACGGCCGTCTGGCCCTGAATCTTGATTTCGTTGCCGCGGGAAATGATTTTGCTACCCGGAAACGCCGCCGCCAGCTGCCGGATATTTTGGTTATCGGGTCCCAGGAACTCAACCAGGGACACGTTTTCCAGGGTGATGATTTTTTCGACCAAACTGAAGGGAATTTTAAGAGCGAAAGGAAAGTAACAACGTGCCGGACGGATACAGCACACATGGGTAAAAGCAATAACAACAAAAATCAGTAGTTCGTTGCTGCTGCCGTTTCGCGGCAAAAGGCCTACTTTTGCCGCCCCCACGGGGTCCTGGCAATAGTACGAATAACTCCCAATTTCCGGTCATGGGCTTGATTACGTTTCTGTCCGATTTCGGCTACCGCGACCATTATGTGGCGGCCGTGAAGGCGCGGATTCTGCAGCTTGCGCCCCTGGTGCCGGTACTGGATATCACCCACGGCATCGAACCCTTTAACATTGCTCACGCCGTACACGTACTCGGGGCTGTGTATCAGGATTTTCCCAGCGGCACGGTGCACCTGGTGGGTGTAAACGACCTGGGCTCTCCTAAAGCAGCCTGGCACGCGGCCCGGTTTCGGGGCCATTTTTTTGTTTCGGCTGATAACGGCTTGCTGCCGCTGCTCTGCGACGGCATGCCCGAGGAGCTGGTAGTGCTCGGTACCCATCATACCGCCACCGCCTCTCCCACCCGCGACCTGCTGGTACCCGCCGCTGTGCATCTGGCCCAGGGCGGTACCCTTGCCGACCTCGGGCCCGCCACCACTGAAACCTACCAGCTCCTGAACCGGCAGATGCGCCTGCAGGATAACCGCATTACGGGCCATGTGGTGCACGTGGACCACTACGGCAACCTCGTCACGGATATCAGCCGCACCGCGGTGGAGGTGGTGGGCCGGGACCGGCCCTGCACTATCCACTTCGCCCGCGAAACCGTGCGCGAAATTGCCCCCCATTTTCAGGCGGCCGCACCCGGTGAAGCCGTGTGCATTTTTAACAGTCAGGACCGTCTCTGCATCGGCATCAACCAAGGCAATGCCTCCGAGTTGCTTGGTCTGCATTTCGACTCCCAGGTAGATGTGCGGTTTGTGGGGGAATAAGCCGTAAAACCATGCTTGTCCGGCCCTAGACGGGAATAGACCCTTTATCTATTTATTATGTTAAGTTAAATCTGTCATCCTGACAGGGCGCCTTTTTCCCTCATTCTTTTGATTTTAGCATGCTGATTCGCATTGTGCGCATGACGTTCCAGCCGGAGCAAGTAGCCGCTTTCCTGAAGATTTTTCAGGAATCGGAAGAGCGAATCCGCCTGATGCCGGGGTGCCAGTTTCTGGAGTTGTGGCAGGACCTGCATGATCCGGCAGTGTATTGCACGCACAGCCACTGGGAGTCGGAGGAGCACCTGAATGCGTATCGACGCTCCGCGCTGTTTGGGCAGGTATGGCCGGCTACCAAAGTGTTGTTTGCCGCCCCTCCCCTGGCTTTTTCCGTACACCCGGCCGTGCTGACGCCTGCTTCAGCCAAGCACTCTTCGTAACCTGTGCACCTTTTGGTGGCTTTATTCTTCCCTCGCCTTTCCGCATGCCTACGCCTGACTACTTTGAATTTTACGGCTTGTCCGAATCATTCCGCCCCGATGCTGCGGCGCTGAAGCAGAAATACTACGCGCTGAGCCGCGAGTATCACCCCGATTTTCACGCTACTGCCTCACCCGAAAAGCAGCAGGAAATCCTGCAATTGGCCACGCTCAACACCAATGCCTACCGCATCTTGTCGGACACTGACCAGCGTATGGCCTACATCCTGAACCGGCACGGGCTGCTGGAAGAAGGGAAACAGGAGCTTCCTGGAGAATTTTTACTGGAAGTGATGGAGCTGAATGAGCAGCTGATGGAGCTGGAATTCGAGCCCGACCCAGCCGTTGCCGCCCGCGTTGAATCAGCAGTTAACGCTCTGAATGACACCCTGGAAGCAGGCATCGAACCCGTACTAGCCGGCTACGAAGGCTTACCCCAGGATGCCCGCCCGCAGGCACTGGCGCAGGTGCGGACCTATTACCTAAAAAAGCGCTACCTGTTGCGCATTCGCGAATCTCTGGCTAAGTTTGCCACCCGTTCCTGATCTACCAGCAGGCACGGCTGGAAGCGCCCGGATGGCGGAATCGGTAGACGCGTCGGTCTCAAACACCGATATCGAAAGATGTGCCGGTTCGACCCCGGCTCCGGGTACAGAAAAGCCCCTCAGCAGTTGTGTTGAGGGGCTTTTTCTTTACCTGTCCAGCCAGGCTTTAAAAGCCCCGACTTTTTCGCGGCTGACCAGCACGGTGTCGTTGTCGGGGGCGGCGGGCTTGAGGATGGTTTGCAGGCGGGAGTTGGTGTAGTGGATAATATCCTGGATGGCTTCGGCGTGGGCCAGGTAGGCGCGGTTGAGGCGGAAGAATTCCAGCGGATCCAGCATGCCTTCCAGCTGCTCCAGCGTGTAATCCACCACGAAGCGGCGGCCTTCGCGGGTGTGCAGCAGGGTTACTTTTTCCAGGCTGGCGAAGTAGGCAATCTGCTCCACTGGAATAGCCTTCAGGTGCTCCCCTACCCGTACCACAAATCGGGTTTTGTATTCCTTGGCGGGCTGGGCCTGGCGCAGAATCTGAGCCAGCAGGGCGGCATCCAACTGGGTGGTGGCAGGCTGCTGCTGGCGGCGTAGCTTAGCCAGGGCGGCCGTCAGCTCCTCGGGGTCAATGGGCTTGAGCAGGTAGTCCACGCTGTTGACCTTAAAAGCGCGCAGGGCGTATTTATCGTAAGCCGTGGTGAAGATGACGGGACTGGTGATGGACAGCCGCTCGAACAGCTCAAAACTCAGGCCATCGGCTAGGTGAATATCCAGAAATAGCACATCCGGCGGGTTGGCCTGCAGGCGCTGCAGCAGCTCTACGGCTTCCGCCACCGATTCGGCCTGCCCTACTACCACCACCGGCTGGGGCTGCTTCTGCAGCAGGCCCGCCAGGCGGGTTGCAGCCAGAGGTTCATCTTCAATCAGAACGGCACGAAGTGGGGCGGCAGGAGGAGTCATGCAGTGAATGTAGGCGGAAGTTGCGGCCGCACAGGCGGTGCTACGCGAAAATGTAGTGGAACACCATGACCTAACGTAGCTCCAGCAGCGGCAGAACTACCGTAAATTCAGTAGCCGACTGCTCAATCAGTACTGGCCGGGCCGTGAGGTAGGCGTAGCGGGCCTGCAGGTTTTTCAGGCCCACCCCCCCCGATTCGCCCGCACCCAAGCGGCGGACGTGGCGGGAATTACGCACGGTAAGCGTGCGGTCAACCTCATCCAGGGTCAGGCTGATGTGCAGCGGATTACGCTGGGAAGTGGCGTTGTGCTTGATGGCGTTTTCCAGCAGCAACTGCAGGGCCAGCGGTGGCACCAGCCACTCATCCAGCGGAGCGGCGGCCGGAAAATGGCGTTCCACCTGCAGACCTTCGCCCAGGCGGGTGCGCTGCAAAAACAGGTAGGCCTCGCCGAATTGCAGTTCCTCCGGTAGGGTTACTACTTCCTGATTCTGAGATTCGAGCACGTAGCGGTACACCTGGCTGAGCTGGCGGATGAAGCGGGCGGCGCGGGCGGGGTCGTTTTCCTCCACCAGCGAGGTGAGGGCATTGAGGGAGTTGAACAGAAAATGTGGATCCAGCTGGCGGCGCAGGCTGTCGGCCTGTGCCTGGGCATTTTCCTTTTCCAGCCGCTGGGCCCGCACCGATACTTCCCGCCAGCTAAGCAGAAACGAGCGGCTGTGCATGAACAACGACACAATGAGCGTAATACCCAGCGGAATGGCGTAGGACTGCCAGTTGATGCTCCAGAGCGGCCGGTGAAAGTACCCGACCCGGAAGGCCGCCGACACCACGAAAATAACCACCAGTGAGGCCACCAGCGAAACCAGCACCGTGGTCAGGAAGCGGCGCAGCGGGTTCTGCGTCCAGTCGACGTAGCGGTTGAGCAGCTCGGAGGGCAGCCCGTTGGCCAGCCACAGCCCGGTGGTGTAGCAGAAATTGTAGCCGAACGTGACCAGCATATCCGCCCGGGTCTGGGAGCAGCTGCGGCAGATCAGCAGGTTCAGCAGAGTCAGGCTCACGGACAGGACCAGCATCAGGCCCAGCATCTTCAACCAGTGCTTTTGCTTGGGATAATATTTACCCAAAATGGAGGAATACTGATTGGTGGGCATGAGCAGGAACATGGGAAGGGCGAAAAATACCGAAAAGAGGATGCTTCCGGATGTGTAGCACCTCTTTTTCAGCAACGAGCGTTATTTCACGGCGGCAGTTTCGTACTGCTTGAGGCGGCCTTTCAGCTGCCGCTCGCCCCAGTTAGGGGCCACGGCTGAGCTGGGCGTGAAGGCCGCAAACCGGGTTTGGGCTTCCTGGTAGAGCGGCTTGGCAGCCTCGGCCCCACCCCCGAACATGGCGGGCGTGTAGTACACGTTGTTCGCCTGCACCAGGTAGATGCGGGGGTTGGCGGGGTTCAGCTTCTTGGCCTGCGAAAGGGTTTCGGTGACCAGAGCGGAGTATTTCATGGAGCGCAGCATGGGCGAAATGCCCAGCCGGGCCTGGTGGATGTAGGCCTGCAGCACCAGCAGCTCTGATTCGTCGCCCCGCAGCTTGCGGGCCTGGGCCAGGGCGGCTTCGGCCTGGTCGAGGTAGGCGTCCTTCACGTCCCCGTCTTCCTTGCTCACGAAGCAGGTGATGGCGCGGGCGTAGGCCTGGTAGTAGCGAGGCAGCCAGTCCTGGGGGGCTACGGCAGCAGCGCGCTCCAGTTTGTTGAACACCAGCTTCAGCTGGGCCGGGTCGCCGGTGCTCATCAGCTCCTGAATGGTGGCCGCGAGCTGGGCGGTGTAGGCGTTGGCCGGAGTTGGAGTGGTAGCGGCGGCCGTAGTGGTTGGGGCCTGGGCCTGGGTGGTGAGGGCGGCGCAGGCAAGTGTGAGAGTGAGCAAAGCAGTTTTCATGGTAGTAAGGGGGTTGTGGTGGTTGATGCTTCGAAGGTGGGGCGCGGCCGGGGCTGCTGAAACTTGCCGTTACCGAAGCGTCGGATTACCCGGATGAAGCGACAGGGGCAGGAGCCTGACTGATTTGGGTACGCCGGGACTGTTCGTCGGCGCTTTGGGCGTTTACACCCACGTGACGCTTGCTGACCGCCGCACAATGCCCTGTGTCAACCGTGCGAGGATGACGAATGGTCTGGCAACAGAGGGTGTCGGCCGGGCCGGCGTTTCAGCAACCAATGAGGCCGCTGCAGAACCCAGGAAAGACCAGGCTCGCCGCCTTCCCGGCCTGCGCACCTTCAGCACGTCCTGCTGCGCTTGTTGAAATGCCTTTACCGCTTCGTTGAGTCACTGCTCCTACATCAGCCCGCGAGACGCCTCTCCTTCGGCTCCGCATGACGCTCTTTTGCTCTTTGTTGACGTGACGTTCTTCTGGCTTGTAGCCACTACTCCCAATGGCCGTGCACGACAACTGATCCGACGGCTTGCAGCCGCCGGATCGGAACAATTTACCCCCGTTTACTCCGGGGCGGCGTTCAGGTCGGCGGGCTTGTTTTTGTTGATGGAGATGAACACGCCCAGAAACAGCATGCGGGGGGCGGCGGGGGTTACGGCGGTGCGGCCCAGGGTGCCATCGGGGGCGGCCTGGCTGGCGTAGCGGTAGCCAAACACGTTGGGGCGGCCCAGCACGTTGCTCACCGAGGCGTACACGATGGTGTACTGATTCCAGAGGCGGGTGAGGTAGCTCACGTTCAGGCTCAGGTCTTGGTAGCTGGGCAGGCGGCCCTGGTTGTAGCCGGGCTGGGTGGGGTTGTGGTAGCGGCGGGGGCTGCCGTAGCTGGCCGTGAAGCCCACCTGCGTGTGCAGCTGCTGCACCCAGTATTTGCCCACGACATTCAGGTTGTGGCGGGCGGCGAAGGTGGGCACGGCCAGCACAGGGTCCTGGCGGGCCTGGCGGCGGGTATCCAGCAGGCTGTAGCTCACCCAATAATCAGTGTTTTTGAGTGTGTGCCGGTCGCGCCAGTACAGGTCGAGGCCACGGGCGTAGCCGGTGCCGGTGCTCTGGTAGGCCTGGGGGTTGAGGGGCTGGGCGGCGGCGTACACGGTGAGGTGCTGGTAGGCTTTGTGGTAGGCTTCCAGGCGCAGGGTGCGGTTCTGGTGGCTGTACTGGTAGCTGAGCATGGCGTGACGGGCCCGCTCGAAGCGCAGCTGCTGGCTCACCCGCAGCAGGTCGTTGGCGGGCGTCTGGTAAAACAGCCCGTAGGCCCCCGATACCGTACCATTTTCACTGGCCTGCCAGGCCAGGGCCAGACGCGGGGCCGCGTTCCAGCGCCCCAGCACCCGGGAGTACTCGGCCCGGCTGCCCACCCGGGCGGCCAGGCGGTCGGTGAGATGGAGGTCGGCCTCAGCAAAAGCGGCGGCCCGCTGCTCCCGGAAGCTGCCCGCACTCCATACGGGCTCCTCAGGGTCAGCCTGGAAGGTGCGGCGGTAGTGCTGGGCCAGCAATTCGGTGCCCAGCTTCAGGCTCCAGCGCGTGCCGGCCGAGTCGTTGGTGAGCAGCAGGCGGGCCACGGCGCTTTCCTCCAGCTCCCGCAGGCGCACGTTGTCGGGGCGTACCTGGTTGTCGTCGCGGGTGAGGGCGGCGCCGGTATTCAGGCTCCAGCCCCGGCGCAACGGGCTGCGGAAGCTGGCGTTGAGGTAGCCGTTGCCGTTGCGCAGGCCCACGGTTTGCTCAGTAGCCAGGGTGGCATCGGGCTGGCGCAGGGCCAGGCGTTGGTGCTGCCACACGCCGTACACTTTTAGCATACCGGCCTGCCCGGTGCGGTGGCGCAGGCTCAGGGAACCCGCCAGGGCCTGCGGGGCCTGCTGCCAGCCAAAGCTCTGGGGTACGAGGCCGAAGTAGGGCCGCAGGTTGGTGTAGTCGGCGGTGACGGCTACGGAGGTTCGCTCCCAGCGGCGCACCCGGCTCAGGCTCCCCCCTACCGACATCAGGCTGATGCCGGTCTGCGTTTCAGGGGCCAAGTCGGTGGTATTGAGCTGCACCACGGAGCTCAGGGCCTGGCCAAACTCGGCAGAGTAGCCCCCGGTGCTGAACACGGTGCCTTTGAACAGGAAGGGCGAGAAGCGGCCCCGGGCCGGCACGCTGGGCACGGTGCCCCCGTAGGGCGTCTGCACGGGCAGGCCGTCAAGGTAGGTTTTGGTTTCGCCGGCGGCCCCGCCCCGCACGAACAGCTTGCCCTCCTCGCCCACGCGGGTGGTGCCGGGCAGGGCGTTGAGGGCCCCGGCCACGTCGCCCAGTGCCCCGGCCGTCGTCACAATATCGAGGGGACGCAGCACGGCGCTGCGCTTTTCGTCGCTGGCCTCGAAGGAGCCGGCCGTGATGGTGACGCCGCCCAGCTGGTGGAGGTCGGTGCGCAGGCGCAACGTCAGGGGGGCGGGGCTGGTGGTTAGGTTGAGGGGCAGCGTGAGCGTCTGGAAGCCCAGCAGGCTCAGCTGCAGGGTGGCCGTGCCGGTCTGGGTAGTTTCAAAGCGAAACGCGCCCAGCGAATCGGTAGCCGCCCCATCAAAAGAGCCCTGCACGAATACGTTGACGCCGGGCAGGGGCTGGTTCCGCTCGTCGCGGACGGTGCCCTGGAGCAAGTGGATGGGCGCGGTTTGGGCCTGGGCGAAGGGCCAGCCGGCCAGCAGGCACAGCAACAGGAGGCAGAGCAGTTTCATAGCAGCAGCGGCGAAGTGATGCCCGAAAGTGGCCCGCTGCCGCCGCCGCTGAAACTCCGCGTTACCGAAGCGTCGGATCAGGCGGATGAAGCGTCGTCCCCGCTCAGTTGGCCGGCTTTGCTGGCTCCGTCACGCCTATCATCACCCCGAAGTCCCCGTCCGTCTGCCGCCAGCCCTGGGCCGGCAGGTAGGTGCGCGACACGTAGCCATCCAGGTACAACGCGTTGCGGCACCCCAGCCGCCGGAACTCCTGGGCCAGCTCATAAAACGTGACTTTCTGCCGCGACATTACCCACACTACCCGCCCATCGGGCCGCACGCCCACCCCGTTGCGGATGTGGCGGTTGTCGGACACCGGCCGGAACGCCGGGTGCAGCTGCCCCGCCAGCAGCAGCATAGGGCCCGATTGAGTGGCGTACTGCACCTGCGGCACGCGGGCAAACGAATCAGTAGGACACACGCCCGCCCGCCGCTGCTTGGTGAGATAGAACACGCCGTTAGGCCGGAGGTAGAAGTTGCCCCGGCCCCGGCTGGTATCCAGGGGCGTGCGCACCCGCCCGTTTTCAATGAACAGCCCCACGGGCACGTTGCCGGCGTGAAACATGCCGCCGTTGCAGGCAAACAGCAGTTTCTCATTCCGCCTCTGCAGCCAGTCGCGCAGGCGGCCCAGGCTGCGCAGAGGCTGGCCGGCCTCGTCCTGCCAGTACAGGGCCACGCGCTGGCGGGCCGGGTCGGCGGTATAGGTCAGGAAGCGGGGCGTGGCGGCCGGCTGCTCCGGGGTGGTGGTGGAGTTACAGGCGCTGAGCAGGCCGAACAGGGCCACTACCCACGTTGCGTACTTTGGTAGCCTGATGCTCACTACCCAACCTGCGTACGGTACATCACATCGGTGCGCAGCACATACTTCACGCCTTGCGTTACCTCACTGCCGGCATGATACAGGTTATGCAGGAATATCAATGCCATTCCCTGCCTGGGCTGGATGTGCAGCTTCTGAAAAGTAGTATCGCCACCTTGAAAATTATCATTGAGATACATCATGAAGGTGTAGTAGCTGGCCTCCGTCTCATTGCGGATGTAGCTTTCGTCGAAATGCCCTTTAAACTGATGGCCCCGCTGGTAGCGGTAAAATCGAAACAGCTCGTTGAGCCCTATAGCCCGGCTATTACCGAGCTGAGCCGGCAGAAACGGCTGCGCTTTTTCCCATAGCGTTTGAGCTAGTTCTTCGTTTTTGTAGAAGGCCCGGTTGTTGTTCCGCACGCCTGTGTGCACCCGGCTACCGCTGGCCGTATTCACTTTGGCCAGCTCATACCCAATAGTTTCGCTTAGCACCAAATAATCCAGGCATTCCTTGCGCGTGAGAAAATCCTCAATCGTGAAAATCGAATCGGTTATTTGCGTCAATTTCATCTACCAATACAGAGTTTACATACCGGATTTTCTTATGCTATAGCTGCGCCGGGCAGCGTCAGCCAGAAGGTGGTGCCCTCCTCCATGCCCGACTCCACGGTTAGTGTGCCGTGGTGGCCATTTACTACAATATCGTGAGCCAGGGAGAGCCCCAGGCCCGTGCCTTCGCCCACGGATTTGGTGGTGAAGAACGGCTCAAAGATGCGCTGCTGCACCTCCGGGCTTATCCCCGCCCCATTGTCACGAACCCACAGCTGTAGTTGCCCGTTGGCCCGGCGGCTCCCGATTTCTACCGTCGGCAGGTAACCCGGCGCGGAGCTGAGCTGGCGCTGGCGCACTGCGTGCAGGGCGTTGGAGCAGAGGTTGAGCAACACGCGCCCTAGGTCGGCGGCCACTACTGGT
This sequence comes from Hymenobacter sp. 102, assembly GCF_049949205.1. NCBI lineage: Bacteria > Pseudomonadati > Bacteroidota > Cytophagia > Cytophagales > Hymenobacteraceae > Hymenobacter > Hymenobacter sp. 102. Next base: position 4,204,473 of record NZ_CP188172.1, on the reverse strand, counting down.
ATGGCGGGTAAGGCAGGGTCGAAGGCCGTGCGCAGGTTGGCCGTAAACCCGGCAAATTGTTGCTGCGCCGCCCCATAGGCCAGGTGCAGATTTTCTTCGGCCAGTTGATTAAGGTTGGTGAGCTGCCGGGGCTGCTGACCGGTGCGGGCGTGCTCCAGCATACCTTTGATGATGGCCGTGGCCCGCTGCCCGTGCTGACTGATGTTCTGCAGATTCTGCTTGAGGCCATCCAGGATTTCCCGCTCCAGCCGCCCGTCGCGGGCCAGCTGTTGGGCCCCGTTGATTTCATCCACCAGCGTGGTGCTCACCTCAGCAAAGCGCTTTACAAAGCTCAGCGGGTTTTGCAGCTCGTGGGCCACGCCGGCCGTCAGCTCGCCCAAGAAGGCCATTTTCTCGCGCTGCACCAGCATCAGCTGTGCCTGCTTCAGCTCGGCCAGGGAGGTTTGCAAAGCCGCATTGGTGCGCTGCTGCTGCCGGTCGTGGCGCACCAGCAACGCCAGCAGCAGCAGCAGCCCGCCCACGCCGGCCAGCAGCCCGTAGGTCTGGTACCGGTTGCGCAGGGCCTGCTGGGCGGCAGCGGCCTGCTGGTCGCGCTGGCGCTGCTGGTAGTCCACGTTTTGCAGGCGCATCACCTTTTCCTGCCCAAACAGCGTGTCTTTCATGGCTACCAGCACTTTCTGGTAGCGGTAGGCGCTGTCCAGCTGCCGACGCTGCTCAAACTCCTGAGTCAGGATAACGCTGGCATTGAGCAGGCCCCGCAGAAAGCCGTTGGCCCGGGCCGCCTGCGCCCCCAGCCGGGCGTAATAGATGCTGGAATCGGGCTGCTGCAGCTGCTGGTAAAGGGCGGCCATGCCCAGATACGAGAAATTGAGGCTACGCAGGTGCCGCCGCCGCTTCGATTCGGCTACGCTGCGGCGGTAGTAGCCGAGGGCTTCCGGGAAGCGGGCCTGCTTGCGGGCCACGTTGCCTAGCCCGTACAGGATGTAGTTGGTGGAAGAATGCAGCCGCTGCGCCAGCGCATAGGCCCGCGTTTGGTAGTACGCCGCCGAATCGACCTGGTTATACAGATCATAAGCCAGCCCAATGTTGCTCAAATCCACCACAATCCGCCGCTCATCCCGGAGCAGACTATCCAGCCGCAGCCCCCGGAAGTAGTACGAGAGGCCCAGCTGCCGGTCGCGCAGGTACACGTAAATGATACCGATGCTGCGCATGTTCTGGGCCTGCAGGGTGGTGTCGTGCAGCTGCTCGGCCAGGCGCAAGGAGGACTGGAACAGCTCCAGGGCCCGCGACAGGTTACTTTCCCGCAGGGCGGCCCCCAATCGGTTCAGGGCGGCGCTTTCACCGGCCCGGTCGTGTGTGCGGCGGGCCAGGGCCAGGGCCCGGCGGGAGTAGGTGGCCGCCGCCTCGGTATCGGAGGCCCACAGCTGGTCGCTGATGCGGCACAGCAACTGTACGCGGCTGCTGTCGGACTGGGGCTGCCGCTCCAGGGCCTGGAGGCTGTCAAGCGCAGAGCGCCAGTGGGGCTTGGGTGTTTGGCTTACTCCCGGCCACGGCAGCCACACCAGTGCCACCACCAACAGGCAGTGCAGCCAGAACGACAGTCGACAAGCAATAGGGAACGGGTAGGACACAGTGCAAAGCTCAGAACGGCCAGTGGGGCAAGCCGGTAAGCTGAACCAGTACAAATATTGATCAAAAAACCTGAATATTTACTGTCCTTCATCGAGTTGGCAACGCTGCTGCCCCCGCCAGTCTCCTTCCCCGCTGCGCTATGTCCCTGCTTTGCTCTCCCCCTATGGTCCCGGCCCCTCCGCTGGTTGATACGCTCCTGGCCTTCGTGCGGGAAATCGGACTGGAGGTGCGCGAAACAGCCATGAAACACCCCACCTTTCTGCCCGGTATCCTGCTGGAGCGGGGCCGGCTGCTGGTGGATCGGAGCTGCCTGCTATACCCCGGCGACCTGCTGCACGAGGCGGGCCATTTGGCCGTAACCCCGGCTGATGAGCGTGTGGGTGTGGGCGGCAACATCACCGAGCATCACCCCGAAAAAGGAGGCGATGAGTTGGCTGTGCTGGCCTGGACCTACGCCGCCTGCTGTTACCTGGACCTGCCGCCAACGGTCGTGTTTCATCCGGATGGCTACAAGGGCCAGGCCGAGTGGCTGGTGGAGCAGTACGAGTCCGGCGGTAGCCTGGGACTGCCCCTGCTGGTATGGATGGGGCTGACCACCGCGGCTGACTTCCCCAGGATGCACCGCTGGCTGCGGGCCTGAGCCGCTTGGCCCAGCCGACACCGGTGTTGTAGCTTTGCGGCATTCTTTCCGCCGCTGCCTACGCCCCGCCTATGACCCTGACCTGGCACTTAATTCCCTTTTCGGCCCTCACCGTACCTCAGCTGTACGCAGTGCTGCAATTACGCTCCGAGGTATTCGTGGTGGAGCAAACCTGCCCGTTTCAGGATATTGACGGCCACGATGAAATGGCCCTGCACCTGTTAGGCTACGCGCCCACTGGCGAGTTGGCCGCTTACGCCCGCCTGTTTGGGGCCGGCGTTGCTTATCCCGAGGCCAGCATCGGGCGGGTGGTGGTGAGTCCCCGCTACCGCCGCTTTGGGCTGGGCCGGGCGCTGGTGCACGAGGCTCTGGCCGCCGTGGGGCAGCAATTCGGCCCTCAGCCCATTCAGATTGGGGCCCAGCAGTATTTGCAGGTTTTCTACGAGAGCTTCGGTTTTCGGCAGGTGGGCGCCGGCTACCTGGAAGACGGTATTCCGCATATACACATGGTACGGGCCTAGCGGCGGATGCTCGTTTCCGCGGTACCAGACAAGGCAATTTTCCCGCCGCCAATCCGAACTGTTTACCATCGTCCCGGCAACGATTTTTTTTCACCTTCGTATTCGTCAGGTTTTAGAATGGCGAGCTGCTGCCACTACTTCCACCTGGCTTATACCAGCCGCAACCGATGGCTGTGAGACGGCCACCGCTTCCAGATTTACTTTTTTCGAGCATATGCCCACGCCCGCTTTTCCCATTGATTATCAACGGTTATTCCGCGCTCTACCCGACAACTTCCTGCTAATTGCGCCCGATGCCGATGCCACCATCGTGGATAACACGGACAGCCATGTGGAAGTATCGCTCAAGAGCCGGGAAGCGGCCGTGGGCAAGCCCTTCTTTGAAGCTTATCCGGCCACCGATGAAGCATCGGCCCGCATTATCCGCGAATCGCACGAGCACGTGCGCCGCTACCGGGAGCCCCACACGATGCCCCTGATCCGCTATGACCTGCCCGATCCGGCGGCCGACGGAGGTCTGCAGGAGTTGTACTGGGAGGCCACACACTATCCTGTTCTAAGCGAAACCGGCGAGCTGGCATTTATTCTGCAGCGCACCCAGGACGTTACGGAACGCCACCTCTCGGAGCTGCGCAGCCGGGAAATGCAGCGGGCTCTGGATGAGCAAAACGAGCGGACCCGCTTCATTCTGGAATCGTTGCCGGTGATGATCTGGACGGCTCTGCCCGATGGCAACCGGGACTTTTTTAATTCCCGCTGGCTGCAGTTTACGGGACGTCCGCAGGAAGAGCAGACCGGCCGGCAGTGGCTCAGCAACCTCCACCCCGATGACCAGGAGCGGGTGTGGCGGACTTGGCAGGAGTGCGTGGCCTCGGCCCAGCCTTACCAGGTAGAATACCGCCTGCGCCGCCACGACGGGCAGTACCGCTGGGTGCTGGTGCGGGCCCAGCCCCGCCTGGCTGCCGATGGCAGCCTGCTGATGTGGGTGGGCTGCGGCACCGATATTCACGACCAGAAGCAGATGGTGCAGGAGCTGCTGGAGCAGAACGAGCAGCAGGCCCAGCTCTCAGATCAGGCTTATCAGGCTTTCCAGCAGGTACAACAGCAGCGCGAAACCTTCTACAACCTGTTTATGCACACGCCGGCTCTTATTTGTGTGCTGCGCGGGCCGGAGCACCACTATGAGTTCGTAAACACACAGTACCAGAGCATGTTTGCCGGCCGGCAGCTGTTGGGGCTACCCGTGGCCGAAGCCATACCTGAGGTAGTGAATCAGGGCTTTATTACCCTGCTCGACAACGTATACAACACAGGTGAGATGTTCGTAGGCAATGAAATACCTGTAGCTATTGCCAATGAGCAAACCGGCCAGTTGGAAACATCCTATTTCAACTTTACTTACCAGCAGCTGCGTGAAAACGGCGAGAAAGCCGGCATTACGGTATTCGCCTACGATGTGACCGAACTCACGCTGGCCCGGCGGGCACTTGAAAACCTTTCCCCGGATGCACAGTAAGCGTCACCTCTTTCTTAGGATGAGCTTTCGGGCTGAACAGTATTGCGTATGGAGCTGACCAACCTGGATTTCCAGCAGGCCCGCATCAAGCAGGTGCTGTTTAAGTCGCGGCTGCGCTCGGTGCTGTACGGCGTACGGGAGCCGGACCCCAGCCTGTTTTCCCTGGCCGAAAATCCACTGGGTATGTGGCTGCAGAATACGGTAAAACCTAAATACGGAACCTCCATGCCCTATCAACGCCTGGAGCAGGAGCTCCAGCGGATGCTGCGCACCGGGCAGCAGCTGGTGCAGCAGTACCAGCGCGGGCAGTTGGAGGAGTCGCGGGCTGGGCTGGAGCAGCTGGACCACCACGCTACCATTATCGAGGATCTGTTGCAGGAGCTGGAGCAGCTGGGGTAATCTAATCAGGTGGCCGGAGCCAGGCGTTTCGTTGTACTTTGGCTTCATGAAATGCCCCGTATACCTGCTCCTGTCAGCGCTTCTGCCTCTGGCCGCTTTGCCGGCTTCTGCCCAGCTAATTTCTGCCAACGCAAGGAAAGCCTTGGAGCAAGTGCGGCCCAGCGACCTGCAAGCCCACATCCAGTACCTGGCCGATGATAAGCTGCGGGGCCGCAAACCCGGCACGCCCGGCTACCAACTGGCCGTTGACTACGTAACGGACCAGCTCCGGAGCTTCGGCGTGCAGCCGGCTGGAGAGGGGGGCACGTTTACGCAGCGCGTGCGCCTGCGCCGGGCCACCGTACGTCCCGGCGCTACCGTTACGTATCTGCCGGGTTCAGGCCAGGCGGTTGTTGCCCCCGCCGAAATTCACCTGCTGCCCCACCCCGAGCAGCCCCAGGCGCGGCTGGCCCCAGCCGGGCTGGCGTTTGTGGGCTACGGCATTTCTGCCCCCGACCAAGGCTACGACGATTATCAGAACCTGGATGTACGGGGCAAAGTAGTGGTGATTGTGCGGGGTGCCCCGCGCCGCTTTCCCAGCACCGTGGCCGCCGCCAGCCAGGACCAGACGCTGCTGGTCCAAACGGCTGCCCGGCGCGGAGCCGTGGGCGTGTTGTTTGCCAGCCCCCGCCCGGCTCCCGCCACGGCAGCTACCCCGGCCCGCCCGCTCTCCACTACCAGCGTACTGGGGCCCGATGGAAAAGTAGCCGCTTCCCGCGGCTTCGTCAGCGGCTCGGGCGTGGAGCTGCTGGGCACGCTGTCGGCGGCCGGACTGCAGGCGCTGCTGCTCAACGCCGCCACCGATTCGGGCCAGGTATTCAGTCGTCTGCGGCAGGGCACCCCGGCCCCAGTAGCCTTGCCCGGCACGCTGAGCGCCAGTTGGGAATCCGGGTACCAGGATATTGATTCGTACAACGTAATCGGCAAAATACCCGGCTCCGACCCGGCTCTGCGTACCGAATACGTGGTACACTCCGCCCACCTCGACCACCTGGGCGTGGGCGCACCCGTACAGGGCGACTCTATCTACAATGGGGCCCACGATAATGCCTCGGGCGTGGCCTCAGTACTGGAAATTGCCCGGCTGTACGCGCATCTGAAGCACAAACCCAGGCGCAGCATTCTGCTGGTGCTGCAAACCGGGGAGGAGCTGGGGCTGCTGGGCTCGGCCTACTTTGCCGCCCATCCCACGGTGCCCAAAACCAGCCTGGTAGCCGATGTCAATACCGACATGCCGACCATCATTGCCCCGCTGTTGTCGGTGGTGCCGCTGGGGGCCCAGCACTCCACACTGGCTCAACCAGTGGCCATGGCGGCCCGGCACCTGGGCCTGATGGTGGAGGATGACCCGGAGCCAGAGCAGAACCGCTTTATCCGCTCCGACCAATACAGTTTTGTCGCCCAAGGCATTCCGGCCCTGCACATCAAATACGGCAACCGCACCGCCGATGGCAAAAACAACCTGGCCGAGCAGGTTCAGAAATGGCGGGCCGCCACTTACCATAAACCCCAGGACGAGAGCACTGGCATCTTCGACTACGAAGCGGGCCGGAAATACGTGCAGCTCAATTTTCTGATTGGATATCTGGTGGCCCAGAATCCAACCCGGCCTGCCTGGAACCCCAACGACTTCTTCGGGCTCCGCTTTGGTAAGCAATAGCCCCGGCGCCTGGAAAAATAATCGGGCAAACTGCGCGGATATTAGGACTATTTCTTGTTCGATTCCGGGTAAAAATTCCGAATATTAGCCCTTGACAGTGTTTCGGTTCTGTTACTCCGCATCCTGGCTTACTCCACATGATTATCTACGGCTACCGTTCCTCGCATTTACTGACTGAGCCCATCACGGGTGAGTGCCTGGCCTGCTCGGCCTCCACTGGAATGCGCATGAGCGTATTTGGTCGCTACGCCCACGTGTACTGGGTTCCGCTGTTCTCCATTGGGAAGGTTGGGGCCTCTGAGTGCGGACACTGCCAGCAGGTGCTCAAACCCCAGGAAATGGATTCCCGTCTCCGGCAGACGTTTCAGGAGCTGGAACAGCGCGCCAAGGTACCCGTGTGGCATTTTATCGGCCTGCTTGGGCTGGCCGCCCTGGTTATGTGGGGGCTGGTAGCCAGCAGCAACAACCACCGGGCCAACCAGACGTTCATCACCAATCCTCACAAAGGCGACCTGTACCACGTGCGCACCAGCAATGGTCACTACTCGCTATGGAAGGTGCAGGACGTTACCGGCAATGCAGTGAAGCTGCTGGCCAATAACTACGAAATTGATAATGAAAGAAAGGTTCAGGCGCTGAACCAGCCAGAGTATTTTGCTCCCGACCCGCTGGAGCTTACTCGCTACGACCTGAAAATTATGCTGGAAAAGCAGGAGATAGTGGAGGTAGAGCGCCCGGAATCTAGCGTGGTGGTGAAACGGTAACCACACACTTGACCTCAACGGCTCTGCTCCCGAAACGCGCCCCATTCGGCCAGGCCCTGCCGCTGCTCCTGGCGGATGCGTTGCACGAGGGCACTATCCGGGCGGATGCCGAGCAGGATGGCGGTGCCCCGTTCCCGGGCATATGGATTCTGCACCTCTCCTACCCGGCAGAAAGAGCTGAAATGCGCCGCCAGGTTGTCGGGTTCATCATCAATAAGCAGTACGTAGTGCCAAGGCAGCGACGGCATCTGGTGTTGCCAGAGCAGGTAGCTACCATTGAAGCTGTGCGCGGCCGGCAGTGGGCGGCGGCGGTTGTAGTAGTTGATGGCCCCGGCCTGCCCGTAGTTGGCCGCCAGAATAAGGGTATGGGCACGGGTGGCCGCCTGTAGCGCCCGGTAGGCCCGCCAGGTCTTGTCGGCCAGCTCCCGCCAGCCCAGCATATCGGCAAAGTCCTGGGGCAGGGCGTGGTTGCGGCCATCTTCCCAGCGGAATGCACCGGTGCTTTGATAACGGGGCCCCAGTGCCTGCATACGGGCCGGGGGCTCCACGGTGAACAGCAGCGGCAGCAGGGGCAAACACAGCAGCAACGGCAAAAGCAGCAGGACGGGACGGGCCAGGCGGGCAATTGCCGGCCGCTGGGCCCACCTCTGCTCCCACCATACCCCGCCGGCCGCAAACAGAATGGGGTAATACCCCAGCGCGTAATAGCTCTTGCCGTGCAGCGCAGTGAGCAGCAGCAACCCACCGCAGAACGTCAGCCCCACGACCCGGTACTGCCGCAACGGCCCAGCCAGCAACGCCACCAGCCCGGCCGTCCACACCCACAGCCCCGGCAAGTTCATCAGCAATTGGTCTTTCCAGAAATCCGCTCCGGATACGTTTACCAGTTGTGTAGCGCGCAGTAGTGCCATGTGGTGCAGAAACGGAATGCCGTGCCGCAGTTGCCACACTAAGTTGGGCAGCCATAGCAGCAGGCCCAGGCCGGCTCCCAGCCAGAAGGCTCGCGTGAGCAGCACCCGCCGCAGCGGCGTCAGTAACAGGGCCAGGCCCAGCGCGGCAATAAAGAACAGTGCTGAGTATTTGTTCAGCAGGGCCAGTCCCAGCAGCGCGCCAATAGCCAGCCACCAGCGCGGCCGACCATCCTGCCGGTACCGGATGAGTAGGTAGCTGACGGCCGTGAAGGCCAATACTTCAAACGAATTGGGCTGAAACAGAAAGTTAAGCCGGGTATAGGCCCCCACGAGGTAGCATATTCCGGCCACCGCCACCGCCCAGCGGCCGCCACCCAGCCGTTGCGCAGCCCGGGCTACCGTGTACACCGTGAGGCTACCCCACAGTACCGGCCAAAACTTTACCCAGAACCAGCTTCCGCCCAAAGCCAGCGTCAGCCAGCTTTGCAGGGCCATCAGCGGGGGCACTTCCAGGTACCCCCAGGCCAGATGGTGACCATAATTGAGGTAGAGGTATTCGTCGCGGTGCAGCTCGTACTCCTGACTGGCCAGTACAATACTGGTAGTAAACTTCAGCAGGGCCAGCAGCAGCGGCAGGAAACGGGCAGGCTTCATCGCCCCAATATAGCAGCCGCCGGATATGCGGCATCATAGCTCCTCGGGCAGCCGAATGGCACTGAGGTAGTCGTGCAGGCCGGCCGGATGCTGAAACAGATGGATGAACAGAATTCGCTCCGCCTCCCATTCCCGCCACTCCTCGGCGTAGAAGTCGCCTAAGGCAAACAGCCGTAGCCGAAAGCTGTCCTGCCGCCGCTCGGCCAGCAAGTGGCCGTGCTGCGCCAAGTGCGCTGCCTGCCGGTACATGTGCAGCTGCTTGAACTCGGCGTACTTCATGGTCAGAGGTGAGTGATGAAAGATGAATAATGAGTTATAAGCGGACAATACTACCCAGCCGGTCCCTAGGGCTTGCGGTAAACAGCTACTGCAGGCCTTGTGGTTCGCGCCGCCTAGCTCAGAGCAGCCAGAATAGCCATTCGTATCTCATAACTCATCATTTATAACTCCCCGCACGTCCTACCTTCGCGGCATGAAAACGATTCGCTTTCCGCACCCGTTGGTTTTGTTGGTGGGGTTTATTCTGCTGGCCTGCCTGCTGAGCTACGTGCTGCCCGCCGGCGTGTTTGCCCGCCACCCCGATGCTGCTACCGGCCGGGAAGTGGTAGTAGCCGGCTCCTACCACCGGGTAGCCGCCACGCCGGTTAGCCCTCTGCAGGCCTTAGTCGATATTCCGAAAGGACTGGTGGATGCGGCGTCCGTAATTTTCCTGGTGTTTCTGGCCGGCGGGGCATTTACGGTAGTGGACCTTACCGGTGCGTTGCGCCAGGGTGTTGACTGGCTACTAAGCAAGTTTCGGGGGCGCGAGGCCGTGGTGATTCCCATCATTTCGGTGCTGTTTGCTACCATGGGGGCGCTGGAGAATATGCAGGAGGAAATTGTGCCGCTGGTACCGGTACTGCTCATTCTGATGCGGCGTATCGGCTACCCCACACTCACGGCGGCGGCCGTTAGCATTGGGTCGGCAGCAGTGGGGGCGGCGTTCAGCCCGCTCAACCCGTTTCAGGTGGGCATTGCCCAGAAACTGGCCCAGTTGCCGTTGCTCTCAGGCGGTGGGTTCCGATTGATATTCCTGGCCCTGGCCCTGGTTATCTGGATTGGCGGCACCGTGCGCTACGCCCTGCGCCACCGCGTGCAGCCCGAAACCACTGATACTGCCGACCCGGCCGGCACCGCCATTACCGGCCGTAACCACGGGCTGGTACTGCTCCTGCTGTTCGGCGGGTTTGCCTTCTTCGCCTACGGCGTGCTAACGCTGGGCTGGGAGTTTGAGCAGATGGCCGCCCTGTTTTTCACCCTGGGCGTAGTAGCCGGCCTCGTGGGCGGCCTGGGGCTCACGGGCACCGCCGAGGGCTTCATTACCGGCTTCCGGGATATTGCGTTTTCGGCGTTGCTGATCGGGTTTGCCCGGGCCATTTTCGTGGTGCTGGAGCAGGGCCAGGTGGTCGATACCATCGTCAACAGCCTCTCGGCTCCGCTGGCTGGCCTGCCGGCCTGGACGGCGGCTCTGGGCATGATGGGCGTGCACACGGCCCTGCATTTGCCCGTGCCCAGCGTAAGCGGCCAGGCCGTGCTGACAATGCCGCTGCTGGTGCCCCTCTCCGACCTCATCGGCCTTTCCCGGCAGGTTACGGTGCTGGCCTACCAGTACGGCGCCGGCCTCTGCGAGCTGATTACGCCCACCAACGGGGCCCTCATGGCCATTGTGGCGGCCTGCGGCGTGCGGTTTGATGAGTGGTGGAAATTTGTGCTGCCCCTGTACCTGCTGCTGCTGGCACTGGGCGCCGTGGCCGTAGTTATCGGTATTGCGGTGGGCGTGTAGAAAGTAAATGAGCAGCGGAGTAACTGAGTAACCGTTCGGTTTGCACAGGCGGCGCCGGCCCGCAGAACAATTACTCAGTTACTCCGCTGCTCATTTACTTTCTACTGTAGCTCCAGTTCATTGGCCTCGAACACGCGCTTGATTTTGCGCTTTTTTTCCACCAGCTGAAACCGGAAAGCATCGGTGGCTTCATCGTAGTACACGTCGGAAATCAGGCCTTCATGGGCGGGCTGGTCGTCGGCGGGGTTGGTTTCCTGCACTAAGTCGCCGAAGCTAAACGGGGGCTTCACGTACAGCTCCTTGAACAGCTCACTGCTCACCTTGAACTGCTGCTCATCGTAGCGGAGCGAAATCCAGTCGTCGGTTTCATCAATCTTCTCAAACACCTTGCCCAGTGGCTCCAGCCACTCAAAGGCGCGGCGGTTGGCAGGATGGATATAACGCAGCCCATACTCGGGCGTCCAGGAATACAGGCCGTACACAACAGGTTTGGGACGAGGCACTCAGCGGAGGTATTAACGGTGGTGAATAGGGAACAGCCGGGCGCGGGCGACGGTTCCGCACCATTGCGGTGGCGCACCCGGCAGCCGCCCGGCAAAAATGCAGCTTTTCCGGCGGGCCTGTGGTGTATTTGCACCACCGCAACAAACCGCCTTAACCCTGTCTGGTGGGTTTCGGCAAGCTAAAAAATGGTTTTCTGCGCTCTACATCGACATCCGGCATATTGTCAAAGCACTATACATAGCACAACCTTAATGCTTTAGTTGTAGTAAAGGGGGCATTAACTGTTGACCTTTTGTGCTGCCTTTCTTACACACTACAATGCCTGTAACCGACTCCCCTTCTGCCCCCGCCGTGCTTCAGGCCGGTATGGGCGCTATTCCGCATGAGCACGGCACCACGTTCCGGGTGTGGGCTCCGGCCGCTTCGGCCGTTTCGGTGGTCGGCCCGTTCAACAACTGGGACGCCACCACTCATCCTCTCACCCACGAAGCCGACGGCTATTGGGCCGCGGACTTCTCTGACCTCGGCCCCGGCACGGAATACAAATTTCACCTGACGACGCCCACCGGCGAGCTTACCAAAAACGACCCTTACACTCGCGAGGTAACCCATTCGGCTGGCAACTCCGTTGTGCATGACCCCAGTTTTGACTGGGACGACGAGGCATTTCAGATGCCCGCCTGGAACGAGTTGGTGGTGTACGAGCTCCACATCGGCACCTTCCACGCGCCCGACCCCGAGCGGCCGGGTACGTTCTACGACGCCATCGAGAAGCTCGACCACTTGGTGGAGCTGGGCATCAACGCCGTGGAGATTATGCCGGCTACCGAGTTTCCGGGCAGCCTGAGCTGGGGCTACAACCCCGCCCACCCTTTTGCCATTGAAATTGATTATGGTGGCCCGAAAGCGTTTAAGGAGTTTATCAAGCAGGCCCACCGCCGCAACATTGCCGTAATTCTGGATGTGGTGTACAACCACTTCGGGCCCGGTGATTTGGACCTGTGGCAGTTTGACGGCTGGCAGGAAAACGACGGCGGCGGCATCTACTTCTACAACGACTGGCGGGCTGAAACGCCCTGGGGCCACAACCGCCCCGACTACGGCCGCGAAGCCGTGCGCCGCTACATCCGGGACAACGCCCTGATGTGGCTGGAAGATTACCGCGTGGATGGCCTGCGCTGCGACGCTATTGCCCACATTCGCAACGTGGATGGCACCAACGACCCCTCCCGTGACCTGCCCGACGGCTGGAGCCTGATGAAGTGGGTGAACGAGGAAATCCGGGAGCGGATGCCCTGGAAAATCACCATTGCCGAGGACCTCATGGGCAATGAGTACATTACCAAGAGCCCCGAGGAAGACGGGCAGGGCTTCTCAACGCAGTGGGACGCGCGCTTTGTGTACCCCGTGCGCGACGCGCTGGTAACGCCCCAGGATGCTGACCGCAACATGTTTGCCGTGGCCGAGGCTATTGAGGCCCGCTACAACGGTGACGCGTTTCAGCGCGTGGTGTACACCGAAAGCCACGACGAAGTGGCCAACGGCAAAGCCCGCGTCACCGAGGAAATCATGCCCGGCAACGCGGCTTCCTGGTACCCCAAAAAACGTTCTACGCTGGGTGCAGCGCTGGTATTCACGGTACCCGGCATTCCCATGATTTTTCAGGGGCAGACCATGCTGGCCGATGGCTCCTTCTCCGACGACCAGCCCCTGGACTGGAACCGGGCTGAGGAACACGCCGGGCTGGGCCGCTTGTATCAGGATTTGATTCGGCTGCGGCGCAACTTCGATGGCCACACCCGCGGGCTGTTGGGCCAGTACGTGGAGGTGCACCACCTCAACAACGACGACAAGATACTGGCCTTCATCCGCCGCGACCAGGGTGGCCCCGGCGACACCACCGTGGTGCTCTGCAACTTCGCCGACCGGGCCCACCCCAACTACACCATTGGCCTGCCCCGCGGCGGTACCTGGCGGGTACGCTTCAACTCCGACTGGCAGGGCTACGACCACGAGTTTGGCAACTTTGAAAGCGTGGACTCGGAGGCGGAGAACGGTGTGTACGACGACCAGCCCTTCCACGGCACATTTGGCTTGGCTCCGTACTCGGTGCTGATTATTTCTCAGGATCCGCAGTAAGCCTGGTTTTTCTCAGCAACGCCAGAGCGGCGTTTTACGGTAGCGCTTCACGCCAGCCGTAAAACGCCGCTTTTTCTTGCAACGGCCGTCGGAAACTCCGGTAGGCCGTATATCTTGCCGGTACTCCCATCCGTAGTTGTTTGTTCATGCAAGTTCCCTTACCCACGCCCGAGCCTGTGGCTCCTGATGCCCTGCTGGTGGAAGCCGCCTGGGAAGTCTGTAATCAGGTTGGCGGGATTTACACCGTTATTCGCAGCAAAGTGCCCGCCACCGTGCAGGTCTGGGACGACCGGTATTGTCTGCTGGGCCCCTATTTCGCGCACCAGGCCCAGGGCGAGTTTGAGCCCTACGATGACTACCAGTTGGCCAAGCTCTCTGATCCGTTTTCCCGGGCCGTATTGGAAATGCGCAAGCGTGGCTACGATGTGTGCATGGGCATCTGGCTGGTAACGGGCCGGCCCCGGGTGGTGCTCATCAACCCCTACCAGGCCTACCCCCACCTCGGCCAGATCAAGTCCGACCTCTGGCATCACCATCACATTCCGGTGCCCGATAACGACGACCTGCTGCACCAGGTAGTGGCCTTTGGGGAGCTGGCGAAAGTGTTTTTGCAGATCCTGGCCGCCGAGGTGGTCCCCCCCCAGCGCGTTATCACCCATTTTCACGAGTGGATGACGGGCGTAGCCATTCCGGCGCTGCGCCGCGAGCAGGTACCAGTGCACGTGGTATTCACCACCCATGCCACCCTGCTGGGCCGCTACCTGGCCATGAACGACCCCAACTTCTACGACCACCTCATGCAGGTGGACTGGCAGGCCGAAGCCCGGCACTTCAACATTGAGCCGGCCGTGACGATGGAGCGGGCCGCCGCCCACGGCTCCCACGTGTTTACCACCGTGAGCGAGCTAACGGTGCGGGAGTGCATCTACCTGCTCGACCGGATTCCGGACGCGGTGCTGCCCAACGGCCTCAACATTGAGCGGTTTGTGGCCCTGCACGAGTTCCAGAACCTGCACCAGCAGTACAAAAGCAAGATTCACGAGTTTGTAATGGCGCATTTTTTCCAGTCGTATTCCTTCGACCTGGATAAGACGCTGTACCTGTTCACCTCGGGCCGCTACGAGTACCACAACAAGGGCTTCGACCTGACGCTGGAAGCCCTGGCCCGCCTCAATTACCGCCTCCAGCAAAGTGGGCTGGAGGGCAACGTGGTCATGTTCTTCATCACCAAGCGGCCCTTCCACAGCATCAACCCCCAGGTGCTGCAGAGCCGGGCCGTGCTGGAAGAAGTGCAGGCCACCTGCGAAGCCATTGAGCAGCAGGTGGGCGAGCGGCTGTTCTACGCCGCCGCCGCCAGCACCGACCACCGCCTGCCCGACCTGGGCAGCATGGTGGACGACTACTGGAAGCTGCGCTACCGCCGCCTGCTCCAGACCTGGAAAACCTCCAACCTGCCCCCCGTCATTACCCACAACCTGGTGGACGACGCCCAGGATGACATCCTGAATTTCCTGCGCCGCTCCAACCTCGTGAACAACCAGCATGACCGGGTGAAAATCGTGTACCACCCCGATTTCGTGGCCCCCACCTCCCCTCTCTTCGGCATGGAGTACGGGCAGTTTGTGCGTGGCTGCCACCTGGGTATTTTCCCGAGCTACTACGAGCCCTGGGGCTACACCCCGCTGGAGTGCGTGGCCCGCGGCGTACCGGCCATTACCAGTGACCTGTCCGGCTTCGGCGACTATGTGATGCAGACTGTGCCCAACCACGAGGACAAAGGTATTTTTGTGGTGCAGCGCCAGGAAAAGAGCTTCGATGAAGCCGCCGAGGAACTAACCGATATGCTCTGGAACTTCGTGCAGCTCAACCGCCGTGAGCGAATCATGCAGCGTAACAACGTGGAAAGCTCTGCTGAGCTATTTGACTGGAAAAACCTGCGGGTGCATTATGACCGGGCTTATCAACTAGCCCTGGAGCGACACTAGATACGTGTACCAGTTCATCCCCTGAAGTGAAGCGGCGTAGGGCTGGCTTCACTTCTTTTTTGCCTCATGCGCAAGTACCTGTTCCTCAGTCTGAGCGTGTTGGTAGTTACTGCGGCGGCCGCCCGCGAGTTTTGGCTGGAGCCAACCCGCTTTCAGGTGCTGCCAGGCGCGCAGGTGCACATCCGACGGCTGATTGGCAGCAATTTTCAGGGGGAAGCCTGGGCCGGAAAGCGTAACCGCCTTATCAGTTTCTGGCACTTCGCCCCGGGCCAGCCCCCCGCTAGCCTGCTGGCCCTTCCTACTGCTTCTGACACGCTGGCCAGTACCGTTACGCTGGCTCAACCCGGCACTCACCTGCTGGCCCTGACCACCGATAATGCTTACCTCTCCCTCTCAGCCGCTGATTTTGCCGCCTACGTAGAACAGGAAAATTTACAAGCCACAGGCACCCAACCACCTAGTCCCGACAACGCAACCAAGCTCGTCCGGGAATCGTACCGCAGGTGCGCCAAAACCCTGGTGCAGGCGGGTCCGGCAGTTCTGACCGATACTGCCCGCGCCTGGGCTCGGGTACTGAATCTGCCACTGGAACTGGTACCGGAACAGAATCCGTACACGCTGGCTCCGGGTGCCGCGTTTACGGTGCGTGTACTTCGCAGCGGGCGTCCGGTAGCTGGTCAGCCGGTAGCTCTCTGGTTACGTGGCCATCGGCCGCAGGCTCTCTTGCATAGGCTCCGCAGCAACCAAAATGGTCGGGTGCTGTTTCGTTTATCGGAGGCTGGTGAGTACCTTGCCAGCACTGTGTATCTGCAACCAACTCCGTCAGGCTTCCCCGCCGACTGGCAGAGCACCTGGAGCACCCTGACCTTTGGAATAGTCGGTAAAAAACGGCCTTAGTGCATCGTTTTGGCCTACTTTCCGTCCTTCATCAACTCCTCACGTCTCAAGAGTTTTTTTGTTACCTTCGCAACTCCCGTAACCACCGAATAACCTGCGGTATGAAGTACTCCATCGATAAGAAAGAAACCTACACGATTATCACGATTGATGAGAAAAAGCTCGACACGACTGTTGCGCCGGATCTGAAGTCGGAATTCGTGAAGCTGAATGCCGAGGGCATCAATAATCTGATTCTGGACCTGAGCAACGTAAAATACACGGACTCTTCGGGACTGAGCTCTATCCTGATTGCCAACCGCCTGTGCAACTCTACCGGCGGCCTGCTGGTGCTCACCGGCCTGCAGGACCACGTCATGAAGCTGATTACCATCAGCAAACTGGAATCGGTCCTGCACATCCTGCCCACGGTGGAGGAAGGCATCGACCGGATTTTTCTTCACGCCATCGAGCGGGACCTGACCAGCAAGGAATAGCCGGTATAGAAGCTGTTAGCTGTTGGCTATTAGCTGTTAGCTTTCCGCTGATAGTTAATAGCCAACAGCTTTTTTATTTCCGTCTGTGATTCCGCAACCGCGCCCTTAGTTTGTTTTACCGCATATGCTAGCAGCCCGCAGCTAGTAGCTAACAGCTAAATTTTGGAGTTCGAGCTGAAAATTCTGGGTAGTGCCTCCGCCACCCCTTTCTTGGATCGTCACCACACGGCGCAGGTCCTTACGGTGGGCGGTACCCAGTACCTTATCGATTGCGGCGAGGGTACCCAACGCCGGCTGATGGAGCATAAAATCCGGCATCAGCGCATCCATACCATTTTCATCAGCCACCTGCACGGCGACCATTTTTTTGGGCTATTTGGCCTGTTGGGCACCATGCATCTGAACGGCCGTACCGAGCCGCTACGCCTGTTTGGCCCGCCTGGTTTAGATGAAGTGCTGACTACGCAGTTCCGGCACTCCTATACGCACCTCTGTTTTGAGCTGGAATTTACTCCCGTCGATACCACTCAGCACCTCCAGATTTTTGAGGACAAGAACCTGACGGTGCATACGCTGCCCATGCGCCACCGCATTCCATGTTGCGGCTACCTGTTCCGGGAGAAGCCCAAGCGCCGCCGCCTGCTGGCCGAGCGCCTGCCTAACGGCCTCACCCCTGCCCAACTCACGGCCCTCACCTCCGGCGACGACCTGCTCGATGACTACGGCCACACCCAGGTGCGCAATTCCGAGGTAACCGCCGAGCCCAAGCGGGCCCGCAGCTACGCCTTTTGCTCCGATACGCTGTACACAGAAAACCTGGCCGACCTGGTCCACGGTGTAGATCTGCTCTACCACGAAGCCACTTTCCTGGACGATATGCGCGAGCGGGCCGCTGCTACGCACCACTCCACTGCCCGCCAGGCCGGTTTGCTGGCCCGCCGGGCCCGGGTGCACCGCCTGCTCATCGGCCACTTCAGCAGCCGCTACCGCGACTTGCAGCCTCTGCTGGCCGAGGCCAAAACTCAGTTTGAATGGACCGAGCTGGCCGTGGAAGGCCTGTCGGTTTCGCTGGCCGAGTAGCGGAACCTCAGACAGCGCGCAGCGAAGCATGACGCCAGCTTCAGTACCTGGAATCAGCCATTGATTCTCTTTTCTCCTCCCGTATGCCCCAACCTTTATCCCACAAAAAACAGCAGCTGTACCTGGTGCTCAGCGGTATTTTCATCGTGAATGCGCTGCTGGCCGAGATTATCGGGGTCAAGATTTTTTCGGTGGAGACGCTGCTGGGGTTGCCCGGCAATCTGACGGCGGGCGTCATCATCTGGCCCGTGGTCTTTATTACCACCGACATTATCAATGAGTATTTCGGGCGGGCCGGAGTGCTGCGCGTGAGCTTCCTTACGGTGGGGCTGATTCTGTACGCCTTCCTCGTGATTCTGGCCACTACCAAGCTGCCGCCAGCCCAGTTCTGGCTGGAGGTGAACAGCAAGGACGCCCAGGGCCGGCCCTTCAACATCGAGTTTGCCTACCAGAGCATTTTCCGGCAGGGGCTGGGCATTATCATTGGCTCCATTACGGCTTTTATCATCGGGCAGGTGCTGGATGCCTCGGTGTTTCAGTGGTTCCGGCGCGTAGCGGGCGGGCGCTACATCTGGCTGCGGGCCACCGGCTCCACGCTTATTTCTCAGCTCGTCGATTCGTTTGTGGTGCTGTTCGTGGCCTTCTACATATTTGGCAACTGGAGCTTTGATCAGGTGTTGAGCGTGGCAAACACCAACTACTGGTATAAATTTGCGGCGGCCATTCTGCTCACGCCCGTGCTCTACCTCGCCCACGCTATCATCGACCGATACCTGGGCGACGAGGCTACCCGGGAACTGCAGCAGGAAGCCGTGGCCGACGAGGCTGTGTAACAAATAGAATTGCTCTTTATTCAGGATTTATCTTCAACTAGTGTGAACATTCGAGCATACTGCTTCTGGCTTTGTTTGAGTATTGTTCCAAGTCTGGCCACTGCTCAGAGGTATCAATTGCAAGGTGAACCTGTACGCACTGGAAAGATCCATTATTTCCCAGATGGAACACGTAATGTTATTGTCGATACAGGCTCTGCAAAACAGCTAATACTAGCTCCTGAACAGATAAGCTGGTTTGAACAGGGCAGTTCTCGGTTTGAACCAGTATCTAACTTCACTGTGCGCTTCAAGCGAGAAAGTATACACATAGCGCATGATTTCGCCATATTAAAGGACACTGGTGATATTGCCCTATTCATATATTACCTGTTTACAAGCCCAGGTCGTTCTACTACATCCTTCCTGCTAAGAAAACGTGGCGAAACAAATTTTGTCGTCATTCACGATAATAGCAGCCACTATGACCACGGCACCTTTTCTTCCCGAGACCAAAAGCTGTTGTTGAAAGTATTCGGTAACAACTCGAACTTGCGCCAGCTACTGACGCAGCAACAGCTTACTTGCCGCAATTTTCCTGCATACGTGCATAGCTATAACCAACAGGTTAGCCATCCACGCTAAACTTTGATTCATGTCCCGCATCCTCACCGGCATTCAGAGCACCGGCCGCCCGCACTTGGGCAACCTGCTTGGCGCCATCCTTCCGGCCATTGAACTCTCCAAAAGCAGCGCCAACGAAAGCCTGCTGTTCATTGCCGACCTGCACTCCCTCACGACCGTGCGCGACGCCGAAACGCTGCGTCAGAACACCTACGCCGTGGCCGCTTCTTGGCTGGCCTGCGGCTTCGACACGGACAAGAACCTGCTCTACCGCCAGTCGGATGTGCCGCAGGTAACGGAACTGGCCTGGTACCTGTCCTGCTTCACGCCCTATCCCATGCTGGCCAACGCCCACTCCTTCAAGGACAAAAGCGGGCGGCTTGCCGATGTAAACGCGGGCCTGTTCACGTACCCCGTGCTCATGGCTGCCGATATTCTGCTCTACGACGCCGAGTTTGTGCCCGTGGGCAAAGACCAGGTGCAGCACCTGGAAATCACCCGCGACATTGCCTCGGCCTTTAACAGCCGCTACGGCGAAACCTTCGTGCTGCCCCAGACCCGCGTGGATGAGCAGGTGATGATTGTGCCCGGCCTCGACGGCCAGAAGATGAGCAAGAGCTACGGCAACATCATCGACATTTTCGTGGATGATAAGGCCCTGCTCAAAACCATCAAGAGCATCGTGTCGGACAGCACCCCGCTGGAAGAGCCCAAAAACCCCGATACAGATAACACCTTCCGGCTGTTTTCGCTGGTAGCTTCGCCCGAGCAGGTGGAGGACATGCGCCAGAACTACCTGCGCGGGGGCTACGGCTACGGCCACGCCAAACAGGCCCTGTACGAGGCCATCCGCACGCGCTTTGCCCGGGAGCGGGAGCTGTTCACGTACTACATGAACAACCTGCCCGAGCTGGACCGCAAACTGGCCGAGGGTGCCGCTAAAGCACAGGCCTACGGCAGCACCGTCCTCAACAAAGTGCGCGAGAAAGTCGGCTACCAAGTGCGGTAGCAACCCGGTTTCAACGCACACTTTCTTCTCGTTACAACAAGAAATCAGGTACTTCTTCCACCTACTTCTCGAAGCCCTCGGTGCTCCAACACCGGGGGCTTCACCTTTTCAGGAGGCAGCCGTGTGGTGAGGTGGAATAACCGTGCGGTAGTACGAAGGTACGAAGCGCCGCCTACCGCTTTTCCTTGTTTCTGGACCGTATTTGCGGCCGTTGCGCTGGTAATCTTACCAACTACTATTTCTGTTTAGCCTGGGCGCGGTACATGATTACAAACTCCTGCGCCTCCCGCATATTCTCCGGGTACTGGACATAGTTTTCAACCTTGTCGTTTCGCACAGGATTCTCATCAACGTGGTAGATGTGCTGATACGAAAAGCCGTGCTCAACAAGAAATTTCACGGTTTCCCATTTAGCCGTTTCCGTTTTCTTCGGCGGGCGAAACCGGTGTGGCAGTCGAATCATCTGCTGCCCACATTCTCTGCACGTCATTTCGCCAGTCACGCCAAAAGGCATATTGAAGGCTTTGCGACAGTTCAGGCAAACGTTTTTGTGTCCCATCGTTGACAAGCGCTATAAGAGGTTCCAGAACAAAAGCATAAGAACGTCCTGATGATGTATGGTTTTGAAGCGCCTTTCCGGTGGAAGTGGCCCGAAAACCATCGTTTCCGAGCAACTTCCCAGTGGCATGAGGACATAATCAATGGTTTCCGAGCCACTTCCACTAGGAAGTAGGCTAAAACCAACTGATTCCGGGCAACCTCCCAGTGGCAGTAGGGCAAAAACGATGGTTTCCGAACAACTTCCACTGGGAAGGTGCCCGGAAACCATTCGTTTCAGCCCGATGCTACCGGCTTACAGCACCGGCTCAGTCTGCGCCTTGAACTCCTTCCAGCTCTTGATGCTCAGATCCTGCATTTTCAGCGTGGTGAAGGCGTGGATGAAGGCTTTGGCCAGGCGGGCGTTGGTGATGAGCGGGATGTTGAAGTCGACGGCGGTGCGGCGGATTTTGTAGTCGTTGTCCAGCTCGCCCTTTGTCGTGTTCTTCGGGATGTTAATAACCAGGTCGATTTTCCGCTCGCGCAGGTAGGTCAGGGCGTTGGGCTCCTGCAGCTCGTCGGGCCAGTAGACCAGGGAGCTGGGCACGCCGTTTTCGGCGAAGAAGCTGTGCGTGCCGTGGGTGGCGTAGATGGTGTACCCGCGCTGCACCAGCACCTGGGCCGATTCCAGCAGGGCCACTTTGGACGTCAGCGGGCCGCTGGACATCAGCACCGTCTTCTCCGGAATGCGGTAGCCCACCGACAGCAACGACTTCAGCAGCGCTTCCTCGGCCGTGTCGCCCAGGCAGCCCACTTCGCCGGTGCTGGTCATGTCCACGCGCAGCACCGGGTCGGCACCCTGCAGGCGGGTAAAGGAGAATTGCGAGGCCTTCACGCCCACGAAGGGCAGGTCGTACACCAGCTCGCTCGCGTCGCGGTCTACGTGCTGGCCGAGCAGCACCTTGGTGGCCTTCTTGATCAGGTTGTTGCCCGATACCTTGCTCACGAACGGGAAGGAGCGCGAGGCGCGCAGGTTGCACTCGATGACGCGGATTTCGCGGTTTTTCTCCAGGAACTGGATGTTGAACGGCCCGCTGATCTGGAAGCGCTTGGCAATCTTCTCGGCAATGACCTTGAGCTTGCGCACCGTGCCCACGTACACGCGCTGCGGCGGGTAGTACATGGTGGCATCACCCGAGTGCACGCCGGCAAACTCCACGTGCTCCGATATGGCGTACGACACGATTTCGCCCTTGTCGGCCACCGCGTCCAGCTCGATTTCCTTGGCATCCTGGATGAACTGCGACACCACCACCGGGTACTCGGCGCTGACCTCGGCGGCCAGCTTCAGGTACTCCTCCAGCTCCCGCGGGTTCGACACCACGTTCATGGCCGCGCCCGACAGCACGTAGCTCGGCCGGATCAGCACCGGGAAGCCCACCTGCTTCACGAAGTCGTAGATGGCCTCCATAGTGGTCAGCTCGCTCCAGCGCGGTTGGGCAATGCCCAGCTCGTCCATGATGCTGCTGAACTTGTGGCGGTTTTCGGCCTCGTCGATGCGCGAGGCGGCGGTGCCCAGGATGGGTGCGCCGGCGGCTTCGAGGCGGGTGGCAATGTTGTTCGGAATCTGCCCGCCGGTGCTCAGAATCACGCCCTGCGGCGCCTCGAAGTCCAGGATATCCATCACCCGCTCGTAGCTCAATTCCTCGAAGTACAGGCGGTCCGACACGTCGTAGTCGGTCGAGACGGTTTCGGGGTTGTAGTTGATGATGATGGACTTGTAGCCCTCCTCGTTCACCGTCTGGGCCGCGTTGACGCCGCACCAGTCAAACTCCACCGACGAGCCGATGCGGTACACGCCCGAGCCCAGCACCACCACCGACTTATCGGTTTCCGGCGCCAGGTCGTTTTCGGTGCCGTGGTAGGTGAGGTAGAGGTAGTTGGTCTGGGCCGGGAATTCGGCCGCCAGCGTGTCGATTTGCTTCACCACGGGCAGCACGCCCAGGGCCTTGCGGCGGGCGCGCACCAGCATTTCGTTGGCCTTCACCTCGGCTGGCCCGAGCAATTGCACGGCCAGCTGCTGGTCCGAGAAGCCCGATTTTTTGGCCTGGCGCAGCAGGTCGGTATCGAGGGCATCGAGGCCGCCCTGCTGGCGCTTCTCGCCGAGCTGCTGGCCCAGCTGGTAGATGCCGTAGAGGCGCTGCAAAAACCACCGGTCGATGCGCGTCAGCTCGTACACGCGCTCCACGTCGTAGCCGGCCTGGAAAGCTTCGTTGATGGCGAAGATGCGCTCCTCGTTCGGCTCGCTCAGCAGCCGGTCGAGGTCCGCCAGGTCAATGGGCTCGGGCTTGTTGGCCACGAAGCCGCGCCGGCCGGTGTCGAGCATGCGCAGGCCCTTCTGCACGGCTTCCTCGAAGGTTTTGCCGATGGCCATAACCTCGCCCACGCTCTTCATGGCCGAGCCAATCTGACGCTGCACGCCCGCGAACTTGCTCAAATCCCAGCGCGGCAGCTTCACCACCAGGTAGTCGAGTGAGGGCTCGAAGAAGGCCGAGGTGGTCTGCGTCACGCTGTTTTTCAGCTCGGCCAGGGAGTAGCCCAGGCTGAGCTTGGCGGCCACGAAAGCCAGCGGGTAGCCCGTAGCCTTGGAGGCCAGGGCCGAGGAGCGCGAGAGGCGGGCATTCACCTCAATCACGCGGTACTCCTCCGAGTGCGGGTCGAGGGCGTACTGGATGTTGCACTCGCCCACGATGCCCAGGTGGCGAATGGTCTTGATGCCGATGCTGCGCAGCTTGTGGTACTCGCGGTTGCTCAGCGTCTGCGACGGGGCCACCACGATGCTCTCCCCGGTGTGAATCCCGATGGGGTCGAAGTTCTCCATGTTGCACACGGTGATGCAGTTGTCGAACTGGTCGCGCACCACCTCGTACTCCACCTCTTTCCAGCCTTTCAGCGACTCTTCCACCAGAATCTGGTCGGAGGTCGAGAAGGACTTCTGGGCCAGAGTGCGCAGCTCGTCCATGTTGTTGGCAAAACCGCTGCCCAGGCCGCCCAGCGCGAAGGCGGCGCGCACGATGATGGGGAAGCCAATCCGCTCAGCCGCGGCCAAGGCGTCTTCCATCGTGGTTACGGCTTCGCTGCGGGCCGTGAGCACGCCAATCTGGTCGAGCTTTTCCTTGAAGATGTCGCGGTCCTCGGTATCGATGATGCTCTGCACGGGCGTGCCGAGCACGCGCACGTTGTACTTCTCGAACACGCCGGCGCGGTACAGGGCCACGGCGCAGTTCAGGGCCGTTTGGCCGCCGAAGGCCACCAGGATGCCGTCGGGCTGCTCCTTTTTGATGACTTCCTCCACGAAGTAGGGCGTCACGGGCAGGAAGTACACGTCGTCGGCAATGTCGTCCGACGTCTGCACGGTGGCAATGTTGGGGTTGATGAGGATGGTGCGGATGCCTTCCTCTTTCAGCGCCTTGAGGGCCTGCGAACCGGAGTAATCGAACTCACCGGCCTCCCCGATTTTGAGGGCGCCGGAACCGAGGATGAGAACTTTCTGTGGTTTTTCCATTCTAGGAGTTGAGTACCAGACCCGCGCGCGAGTCCTGTGTAAAAGTCGTGTGAGGTAGGTTACCGCTTACTAGCTTGCTTTGGTGGGGCTGGCGCGCTGAACAGCGTGTCCAGGGTGGTCATGTCCCATTGCCCGGAGGGCCGCCGGACCATGCGGAGCTTCACGGTAGCATCGGCCCGCGGACCGTGCATCAGGTAGCGAAAAACGAGGGTATCTCGCTTGGGGCTCATCTTCGCCATCTTAAAGTCCCGCTTCTGAATCCGGCCGGTACGGTCAGTAATGCGCGGCGAAACCCGGGTGGAGTCCATCAGCTTGGTAATTAGCGCGGCCGGCGTGTTGCTCACCGCTTTCAGCAGCAACGGCCGGGCCAGAAACTTGCTGAACAGGTAAATGGCTAACACCAATGCGCCAGCCGCTAAATACACCCAGTTTGGCAAACCTCTACGTTTTTCTGGCATGTGGGAAGGGCGTTTGAGGGAGCGAAGTTAGAGGGTGAGATGGGGCAGAATTGAAATGTATCACCTAACGACCTTTTTACTTATATATCTAATATTTCGCGTTTCGCACTCATAAAATATCATTTCAGCATTCCCGAAAACCAGAATCGAGCCTAACCCATGCCCTACTGTTTCCGCTAGAGCTTCCTTAGTACCTAAGAATCTGCCGTCTATTTGCTTGTTTTCACTTATGACATAACAGGTGTCGTTAGCTACGCCGTTTCTTGCGGTAGTTGTCATAACCACATCTTCTTCAATTCCATTTACCGGAGTGAATAGCGACGACTCGAGAAAATTCCAGTGAGACAAGTCTTTGATAAACTTTGCTCTGTTCTTCTCAGAAGCAACAAACTGAATGTACCGTTCGCGTTTATCCTTATTGACAAACCTTTCAATTACCTTGATTTCCAAGCTAATATTTGAAGTCATGACGTTGACGCGCAGTTAGTTGTCAGGTTTCTGTAAGGTTGCAGTTTCTAATGCTTTTATCAGCAGAGAAGACAGAGAGAAATACTGACAAACTAAACGAAGCGGTAGAGATGCTTCGGCAAGCTCAGCATGACGTTCTTTTCCGTCGTGCTGAGCTTGGTCGTCCGGCTACTTGCCAGCCTTGTACTTCTCTACCTCGTCCAGAAACTGGTCGAAGAGAAACTCCGTGTCTTGGGGGCCGCCGGCGGCTTCGGGGTGAAACTGGGTGGAGAAGAAGGGCTTGGTTTTGTGCTTGATGCCTTCGCAGGTGCCGTCGTTGAGGTTCTCGAACAGCATATCCCACTCGGCGGGCAGCGTGGCCGTGTCCACCGCGAAGCCGTGGTTCTGGCTGGTGATGTAGCTGCGTTGGGTGCCCGTGAGCTTCACCGGCTGGTTGTGGCTGCGGTGCCCGTACTTGAGCTTGAACGTGTCGCCGCCGGCGGCCAGGCCCATGAGCTGGGAACCCAGGCAGATGCCGAAGATGGGCTTGTCCTGCTCCAGCGCCTTTTGCAGGTGCTCGATGGTGGGCACGCACATTTTCGGGTCGCCGGGGCCGTTGCTCAGGAACAGACCGTCGTAGTCGAGCTGGGTGAAGTCGTAGTCCCAGGGCACCCGAATCAGCTCCACGTCGCGCTCCAGGAAGCAGCGGATGATGTTGGTCTTGGTGCCGCAGTCCACCAGCACGATTTTATTCTTGCCGGTGCCGTAGTGCTGCACGCCGGCGGGGCTCACCTGGGCCACCAGGTTGTCCTGGTTGGGGTCGTGTAGGGGCACATCCTCTTCGGCCACGATTTTGCCTAGCATGGCGCCCTTCTCGCGCAGCTTTTTGGTGAGCATGCGCGTGTCCACGCCGCAGATGCCGGGGATGTTGTACTCGGCCAGCCACTCGCCCAGGCTCTTGGCAGCGTGCCAGTGGCTGTGTTCCTCGGAGTAGTAGTTGACCACCAGGCCCGCCACGTGAATCTTGTCCGACTCGAAAATCTTGGAAATCGACTCGTACAGCTCCTCGCCCGGCACGCCGTAGTTGCCCACGATGGGGTACGTCAGCACCAGGATCTGCCCGGCGAAGGACGGGTCGGTGAGGTTTTCAGGGTAGCCGGTCATGGCCGTGCTGAATACCACCTCGCCCGCGGCGGAGGTGAAGGCGCCGAACGACTGGCCCTGGATTTCAGTACCGTCTTCGAGGACGAGTTTTACCGATTTAGCGTTTTCCACTCTGTTATGCGAAAAAGGGTTTACTCTGATGATTAATTTTCTGCGGTAAAGCGAGCATGCAGCTGCCGGGCCCGTTCCCGGAGGCGGCAGGTGCGCCTGGTCGCCCGCGCAACGCGGGTCGGAAACAGCTTATCGGCGAGGCATGGGGCCGGGCGTGTAGCGGGGCGCAACGGGGCTGCGAGCAGGATTTGCAACCGGCCGGATACAATTTCGGCTGGAACAGAACCGAATACCGGGGGTCTATTCCAGCCGAACAAGGAGGTAAGCCAAACGGGAGAGAAAGAAACTAGCTCAATCGGTCCCGCACCCTGCCATTTCCAGATGTCGGGCATCGGAAAGTCGGGCGGGCACAACTGCTGGAAGGAAAAGGGGGAGGCTGTTCTTTCGGGGAAAGAACCGGCCGGTTGCTGCGCAGGAGTCACCAATGGCAGCGGGCAGCTTATCAGAAGGGGAGCGTGGCTCGGTAACTTCAGGGTGCTACTCATTGGGGCTGCAAGTTAGGCCACAGGTCGTTTACTTTTTCACTTCGGCCGGAATTAATGCGTACAGCGCCTGCAAAAACCGGTCTACCTCGGCCCTGGTGATATTGAGCGGGGGCAGCAGGCGCAGCACCGTGGGGTCGGAGGCGTTGCCCACGAAAATGTGGTGCTCCGCCAGCAGCTGGTCGCGCAGGTCTTTGATGGGGAAATCGTATTTAATGCCCACCATCAGGCCCCGGCCGCGGATTTCCTCGGCCCCGGCGTGGGCCTCCAGCTCCGTGCGCAGGTAGTCGCCCAGCTCGGCGGCGTGCTGCACCAGGTTTTCCTGCTCAATGACTTCCAGCACAGCCAGCGCGGCGGCGCAGGCCAGGTGGTTGCCGCCAAACGTGGTGCCCAGCAGTCCGTAGGAGGCTTTCAGCTCGGGCGCAATCAGGATGCCGCCAATGGGGAAGCCGTTGCCCATGCCCTTGGCCACCGAAATAACGTCGGGCCGGATGCCGGCGTGCTGGTGGGCGAAGAACTTGCCGCTGCGGCCGTAGCCGCTCTGCACCTCGTCGGCCAGCAGCAACGCGCCGTACTGCTTACACAGCGCCGCCAGCCCCTGCAAAAACTCATCGGAAGGCATAATGATGCCGCCCACGCCCTGGATGGATTCGATGATGGCCCCGCACACGTCGCCACCCTGCAGCACCTGCTCCACCGCCGCCAGGTCGTACTCCAGGAAGCTGATGTGGTGGTCGGCGTTGAAAGGTGCCACGATTTTGGCGTTATCCGTAGCGGCTACCGCGCCTGAGGTGCGGCCGTGGAACGCGCCTTTGAAGGCAATGACGCGCTTTTTGCCAGTGTGGAAGGAAGCCAGCTTCAGCGCATTCTCGTTGGCCTCGGCCCCGGAGTTGCACAGAAACAGCGTGTAGTCCTCGTAGCCCGACACCCGGCCCAGCTTCTCGGCCAGCTCCCGCTGAATCGGAATCTGCACCGAGTTGGAATAGAAGCCCAGGTTCTGCAGCTGCCCGGTGATGCGCTGCACGTAGTGCGGGTGCGAGTGGCCGATACTGATAACGGCGTGGCCGCCGTAAAAATCCAGGTACTCCTGGCCTTTGTCGTCCCAGAGTTTCGCCCCCAGCGCCTTCACGGGCGTGATGTTGACGAGCGGATACACGTTGAAAAGCTCCATGGTATAGATGTGAGAGCTGAGAGGTTAGAACTTAGAAGCAAGCCT
This sequence comes from Hymenobacter sp. 102, assembly GCF_049949205.1. Lineage (NCBI taxonomy): Bacteria > Pseudomonadati > Bacteroidota > Cytophagia > Cytophagales > Hymenobacteraceae > Hymenobacter > Hymenobacter sp. 102. The sequence goes on along the minus strand of NZ_CP188172.1, from coordinate 4,176,406 downwards.
ACAGAACATCCTAACAGAACGTCTTGCTGAGCTTGCCGAAGCATCTCTACCGAGGGTAATCAATGGTCTTGCGAAGCGGTAGAGATGCTTCGGCAAGCTCAGCATGACGTTCTGAACTAGAACAGTCCAGCTTTCAACCCCAGCCCCGTCGTTTCGGGCAGGCCGAAGATCAGGTTCATGTTCTGCACGGCTTGGCCGGAAGCGCCTTTCACCAGGTTGTCGATAACCGAGGTGACGAGTAGCTGCTTGCCGAGTTTATGCACGTGCAGCAGACACTTGTTGGTGTTAACTACCTGCTTCAGGTGCACTTCCGTTTCCGATACCGTGGTGAACGGGGCGTCCTGGTAGAACTGCTGGTACAGCGTGCGGGCCTCGTCCTGGGTCAGGTCCGACGGCGTGTAGACGCTGGCGAAGATGCCCCGGGTGAAGTTGCCGCGGTACGGGATGAAGTGGATGTCCACGTTCAGCGCGTGCTGCAGCTGCGCTAGGCTCTCCCCTATCTCGCCCAAATGCTGGTGCGTGAAGGGCTTGTAGATAGACACGTTGTTGGTGCGCCACGAGAAATGTACGGTTTCCGAAAGGCTCTGCCCCGCGCCCGTACTGCCCGTAATGGCCGATACGTGCACGTCGTCCCGGAGCTTGCCGGCCTGGGCCAGCGGCAGCAGCGCCAGCTGGATAGCCGTGGCAAAGCAGCCGGGGTTGGCAATGCTCTGGGCCTGCTGGATTTGGCTCTTGTTCAGCTCCGGCAGCCCGTACACAAACTCCCGGCCTTCAAACTCCGCGTCAGCTTCCAGGCGGAAGTCGTTGCTCAGGTCGATGATGTGGGTGGTTTCGGGCAGCTCGTGCTTGGTCAGCCAGGCCTTGGAGTTGCCGTGGCCCAGGCACAGGAATACCACGTCCTCATCGCCCTGCAGCGCGGCCGCGAAGCGCAGCTCCGTGTCGCCCACCAGGTCGTCGTGCACCTGGTAGATGGGGTTGCCGGCGTTGGAGGAACTCACGATGCCACCCAGCTCCACAAACTCGTGGTGCAGCAGAATCCGCAACAGCTCCCCTGCCGTGTAGCCGGCCCCGCCGACGATACCAGCCTTAATTTTCATCGTTGAACGAGCCGTGAATCCGCAGCTGGTTGCTGAAGATTTTGATGAAGCCTTTCGCGTCGCGCGAGTCCCAGGCGTTGTTTTCCTCGCCGTAGGTAGCCACCTTCGACTGCATCATATCAAACGGCGACTCCACGCCCAGCAGCTCAAACTGGTAGGGCTTCAGCGTCACGTACACCGTGCCCGACACCCGCTCCTGCGACGATTCCAGGAACGCCTCCATGTCGCGCATCACCGGGTCGAGGTACTGCGCTTCGTGCAGCAGCGTGCCATACCAGTTGGCGATGTAGTCCTTGTGCAGCAGCTGCCAGCGGCTGGAAGTGTGCTTTTCCAGCAAGTGGTGGCCTTTGATGAGAATCAGCGGCGCGGGGGCCTCGAAGCCTACACGGCCCTTGATACCCAGAATCGTGTCGCCCACGTGGGTGTCGCGGCCGATGGCATACTGGCCGGCCAACTCGTTGAGGGCCACAATCAGGTCCACTGGCTTCATGGTTTCGCCGTTCAGGGCCACCGGCTCGCCTTTCTCGAAGGTGATACTGATTTCCAGCGGCTCGTGCTTGCTCAGCTGCGTCGGCCAGGCCGACTCGGGCAGGCCCTGGCGGGAGGTCAAGGTTTCTACCCCGCCCACGCTGGTGCCCCAGATGCCTTTGTTGATGGAGTATTTGGCTTTTTCCCAGCTCATCTCCACCCCGTTGGCCTGCAGATACTCGATTTCCTGCTGGCGCGAGAGGCCTAGGTCGCGGATGGGCGTGATGATTTCGGTGTCGGGCGAAATCACCGAGAAGGCCACGTCGAAGCGCACCTGGTCGTTGCCGGCGCCGGTGCTGCCGTGGGCAATGTAGTCGGCCTTGTTCTCGCGGGCATACTCGGCCAGCGCCAGGCTCTGGAACATCCGCTCGGCACTCACGCTCAGCGGGTAGGTATCGTTTTTGAGCACGTTACCGGCCAGCAGGTAGCGCAGGCACTGCTGGTAGAACCGCTCGGTCACGTCAATCACCTCGTGGCGGGTGGAGCCCATTTCGTAGGCGCGCTGCTCGATGCCGGCCAACTCCTCCTCGGAGAACCCGCCCGAGTTGACAATCACCGTGTGGACTTCCAGACCCAGCTCGCGGGTCAGGTACACCACGCAATAGGACGTATCCAAGCCGCCGCTATAGGCGAGAACTACCTTTTTTTTCATGGAGTGCTGAAGATTATGAGAACGTCATGCTGAGCTTGCCGAAGCATCTCGCGTGCTGATATTGTGGGAAAAATAACGTCATGCTGAGCGAAGCCGGAGGTGTAGTCAAAGCATCTCTACCTATGGCTAACTCACTCGTGAGCACGAAGCGGTAGAGATGCTTCGGCAAGCGGACGCCAGATGGAGCATGACGTTCTGGTTGGTATTCTCTACTGCTTCTGCTCCAGAATTTCAATGGATTGCTGCGTGAAGCTGTCATCCAGATTATCGTACACCATGCCGGTGCAGAGGCACATCTTGCGCTGGTTTTCCATCAGGATGCCGTAGTTTTTGCAGCTGGAGCAGCCCTTCCAGAAGTCGTCTGACTGCGTGAGCTCGGGGAAGGTCACGGGACGGTAGCCCAACTCGTTGTTGATCTTCATCACGGCCGCCGAAGTGGTGATACCGAAGATCTTAGCCGCCGGGTATTTGGTGCGCGACAGCTCAAACACGCGGTGCTTGATGGCGCGGCCCAGGCCCTCTTTGCGCAGCTCAGTATTTACAATCAGCCCCGAGTTCACCACAAACTTGGCATCCTCGAAGGTTTCGATGTAGCAGAAACCCGCCAGCTGGTCACCGATGAAGGCAATGATGGCATCACCTTTCTCCATCTTCTTAATCAGATAGTTAGGATCACGCTTGGCAATACCGACGCCGCGGGTTTTGGCGGATTCGGCGTACCATTGACAGAGGGTTTCCACGTACTGCGCATCGGCAGCATCGGCGACTCGTAGGAACATGGTCAAAGCTCGGTGGGCTGCCTGAGTTGGGCAGCAGACTCGGAAAGACGAAAAGCAGGAGGGGAACGGCGCGGGCCAGGCAAAGCCTATGCTCAGGCAGAAACGCCGATAGCGACAAAAACCCAAAAAGAAGGTGGGGCCAGCAGGCCGGGGAGCGGGGCATCCCGGCGGATACCGGGCAACGTCACACGAAGGCTTACACTCGGACTATGGTCGGTTGATTCGTAAAGTGTCTCTTGGGGTGGGCTCCGGAGGGAGGACCCGGCGTCGGTTCGCGGTAGAGGCGGAACCCGGACGTACTATTGCAGCCAGCGGTTAAGCTGGCATGATTCGCACGACCAGTCTAGGTCGTCGCAGAAGCGCAATAGAAGAGAGTTGAATCATGACGGGGGCCGCGGGGCGGCGAGGGAGTGTTTTCACGGTTTAAATCGTTTAAACCGCTAAATCGTTGCAAAACTAGATGATTTTTTTCGGAAACTTTGCCGCTCCGGGAGCAAAATAAATTTCTTAACAGTGAAGCCGCCCGGTTGCGGCCGGGGCCCGATGAGCCCCGTTTTGGCAGCGTACGGCGCGCAATGCCGCATTTCTCCCTACTTGCATCCTATGAGCGAAGGCCTGAAAATTTTTAAAATCGGGGGCGGCATTATTGATGATGACGCCCAGCTGCAGCGGTTTCTGCGGGAGCTGGCGCGGGTGCCGGGCCGCAAGGTGCTGGTGCACGGCGGCGGCAAAGGTGCCAGCCAGATGCTGCGCGACCTGGGCCAGGAACCTCAGATGGTGCAGGGCCGCCGCATCACCGACGCGGCCACCCTCGACATCGTGACCATGTTCTACGCCGGTAAAACCAACAAGCAGGTGGTGGCCGGCCTGCAGGCCACAGGCGTGAATGCGCTGGGCCTTTCGGGGGCCGACGGCAATGCTATCCGGGCCGTGCGGCGGCCGGTCAAGGACATCGACTACGGCTTCGTGGGCGACCTGCCGGCCGATGCCGTGAACGTGCCCCTGCTGCGCCAGCTGCTGGAAACCGGCCTGCTACCCGTGTTCTGCGCCATCACCCACGACGGAGCGGGCCAGTTGCTCAACACCAACGCGGATACCATTGCCAGCGTACTGGCCTGCGCCCTGGCCCCGCACTACGCCGTGGAGCTGCACTACTGCTTCGAGAAGGACGGCGTACTACGCGACGTGGCCGACGACGCCTCGGTGATTCCGCAGATAACTGCCGCCGAATACCAGCAGCTGAAGGCCGCGGGCATTATTGCGGCCGGCATGGTGCCCAAGCTGGATAACGCCTTTGCCGCCCTGGAAGCCGGCGTGGAGCGGGTGGTTATCGAGCACGCCCTGCGCATCAACGAGCCCGTAAAAACCGTGCTATGCCGGAGCTAACCGCCCTCACCGACGACGCCATTGAGCTGCTGACCCAATTGGTGCAGACGCCCTCCTTCTCGCGGGAAGAAGACCAGACGGCCGAGCTGATTTTCCGGTTTCTGGCGTTCCGGGGGGCCCGCCCCCAGCGCGACGCGAACAACGTGTGGGCTGTTTCGAAGCACTTCGACCCGGCCAAGCCCACCATCCTGCTCAACTCCCACCACGACACGGTGAAGCCCGGCGCGTCTTGGACCGCCGACCCGTTCGGGGCCGCGGTGGAAGGCGACCGGCTGACCGGCCTGGGCAGCAACGACGCGGGGGCTTCAGCGGTGAGTCTGCTGGCCACGTTCCTCTACTTCCACGAACGGGAGAACCTGCCCTACAACCTCATCTGCGCCATCACGGCCGAGGAAGAAGTATCGGGCCTGAACGGCATCCGCCGACTGCTGCCGCTGCTGCCCCGGATTGACCTGGGCATCGTGGGCGAGCCGACGCAGATGGACCTGGCCGTGGCCGAAAAGGGCCTCGTGGTGCTCGACTGCGTAGCCCACGGCCGCACCGGCCACGCCGCCCGCGAGGAAGGCGAAAACGCCCTCTACAAAGCCCTCGACGACGTGCAGCGCCTGCGCGACTATCGGTTCGAGCGGGTGTCGGAGCTGCTGGGCCCGGTGAAGCTGACGGTAACGCAGCTCCAAGCCGGCTCCCAGCACAACGTGGTACCCGACCGCTGCACCTTCGTAGTTGATGTGCGTACCAACGAGCTATACTCTAATCCGGAGGTAGTAGAGCTAGTGCGCCAGCACCTCACGTCCGACGTCACGCCTCGCTCTACCCATCTCAACTCCTCCCGCATTGCCCTTGAGCATCCGCTGGTGCAGCGCGGCCGGGCACTGGGCCGCCGTACGTTCGGCTCCGTTACCCTCTCCGACCAGTCGATGATGCCCTTCACCACCGTCAAAATCGGCCCCGGCGACTCGGCCCGCTCCCACACCCCAGATGAGTACATCCTGCTCAGCGAAATCCGCGCCGGCGTGCAAGGCTACGTGGAGCTATTGGAGGGGCTGGAGCTGTGAGAATATTGCCGGTAAAAGACCGTCCTACTGAGCTTGCCGAAGCATCTCTACTGCTTCGGCAAGCTCAGTATAGCGTTCCAACGTTCATCAACCACCCTTACCCCCTCCTTTCCAAGGAGGGGAACTAGCCTTTTAGCTTTTAGCAGCAACTGAACATGAAAATCTGGGATAAAGGCATTGCCGTTGATCAAAAAATCGAGCAGTTCACCGTCGGGCGCGACCGGGAGCTGGACATGTACCTGGCGCAGTTCGACGTGCAGGCGTCGCGGGCCCAGGCCAATATGCTGGCCGGGGCGGGCTTGCTTTCCGCGGCGGAAAACCAGCAGCTGCAGCAGGGCCTGCAGGAGCTGGCCGCCCAGTTGGAAGCCGGCACGTTCACCATCGGCGAGGATTTCGAGGACGTGCACTCCAAAATCGAAGCGTACCTGACCGAGCACTACGGCGACGCGGGCAAGAAAATCCACACCGCCCGCTCCCGCAACGACCAGGTGCTGACGGCCATTCAGCTGTTCCTGAAAGACTACACCCGGCGCGCGGCCATCAAAACCTTGGAACTGGTAGAGGTGCTGCTGCAAAAGGCGGAGGCCCACAAAACCGACCTGATGCCCGGCTACACGCACTTCCAGGCGGCCATGCCCAGCTCGTTCGGGCTGTGGTTTTCGGCCTACGCCGAGCACCTGCTGCTGGACCTGGCCCTGTTTGAAGCGGCCCATACCGTGGCCGACCAGAACCCGCTGGGCTCGGGCGCGGGCTTCGGCAGCTCCTTCCCCATCGACCGGCTGCGGACAACCCAGGAAATGGGCTTCGGCAACCTGGCCGTGAGCAGCGTGGGGGCCCAGATGCTGCGCGGCAAAACTGAGAAAACTGTGGCCTTTGCTCTGGCCGGCATGGCCGCCACCCTGGCCAAGATGAGCTACGACTTAGTACTCTACAACGGGCAGGACATGGCTTTTGTAGAGCTGCCCAAAGAGTTTACTACCGGCTCCAGCATCATGCCGCACAAGAAAAACCCGGATGTGTTTGAGCTGATTCGGGCGCGGTGCAACGCGTTGCAGGCCCTGCCCAACACGCTCATGCTGGCTACCAGCAACCTGCCCAGCGGCTACCACCGGGACTTCCAGATTCTGAAGGAAATCCTGTTCGAGCCGATGACGCAGTTTCTCGACATCCTCGACATTGTGCTGTTTGCCCTGCCCCAGCTGCGCATCAAGCCCGACCTGCTCAACCAGCCCAAGTACGACGCCGTGTTTACGGTGGAGAACATCAACCAGCTGATCCAGACCGGCACGCCCTTCCGCACGGCCTATAAGCAGGTGGGACTGGCCGTGGAAGATGGCTCCTACGTGCCGCACAAGGAATTCCAGACCACTCACCTGGGTAGCGTGCACAACCTGGGCCTCGACGAAATCCGGGCGAAGGTGGCGCGGTTCCGCCAAGGCAGCCACCTAACCAGTGCCAGATAAAACCACAGCCCGTGTTGCCGACTCGTGTCGGTAACGCGGGCTCGGATTGGGTGACGAACAGGTTTTAACTCTCCTATATAGAAATGACAAAATTATATACAATTACTATAAACAACTGTTTTTCAGAAGTATAAATACAATATTTATAGTGGTGAGTGATTACTCACGAAAAAAAGTAAGCTAATACTTACTTGTTTCCGAATCCTTGCGTAATATTGTCCCACTAACGGTAGCGACTCCCACTAGCTGCCGCGTAGCAATTCCCACGCTCTGTTAATCCGGCTGTACTCCCACCCTCAGCCGGCCTTTCCGAAAAATCGCGCGAGTTTGCCCCCGGCTCCTCGCCAGCTGATCTTCGGAAACCACGTAGCCGGCCGATTCGGAACCTCCGAGTCGGCCGGCTTCTGTTTGGTCACGTAGTAGGGCTTTTGGAAATCCCGTTGCTTTTTTGAAAAAAAACGCGTTTTTAGCGAATAGAGCCCGAACTTGCGCCTGGAATGGAACTCCGTGTGCCATCCGCCTCCGTCTCTCTTCGCTGCGCTAAACCAACCGCTACATGACAAACCGCAAACAGCACATTGCCGACATAGCATTGCAGCTATTTGGGGAAAAAGGTTTCGAGAATACTTCCACCCAGCTGATTGCCAAAGCCGCCGGAGTATCCGAAGCCCTTATTTTCAAGCATTTCGGCTCCAAGGACCAGCTATTGGAATTTGTTATCCGCAACGGCTATAAGCGCATTATTGAAGATAACCGGGGGGGCCTGGCTGAGCCTGATCCGCTGGCATTCATCTACAGCGTGATTGAGTTGCCGTTTAAGCTGGTGCAGGCCGAGCCGCACTTCTGGAAGCTGCAGTACCGCCTGGCCGACTCTGAAATGGCCCGGCAGCAACACGAGCGGTTTATGAAGCCGGTGCCTTCTCTGCTGCGCGACGCCTTCGGGAAGCTTGGCTACGAAGACCCCGAAAAGGAAACCGAGCTGCTGCTGCTGCTGGTGGAGGCGCTCTGGAAGCAGGAAGCCACTAAGACCGACGATACGCACGGCCAAGGCATGCTGGACTTTATCAAGCAGAAATACGGCCGGCAATAGAATATTACTACCTATTCACTACAGCTATGCGTTTGCACTGGATGCTAGGAGGTGTAGCACTCACTAGCGTATTCGGCATCACTTCGGCTCAGGCGCAGACGAGGATACAGGTACAACAGCTGGAGCAAGAGTTGGCATACGTGCGGTTGCAACCTGATTCGCTCGACCAGCATCCGGGACCGGTGCTGGTGTGGCCTCTGGCTGCCTGGAGCAGTTCCCACAAACAACTCCCTGCTGATAAGGGCGTGCTGTATGGCAGTTGTGTGCAGCGTTTAGGAGGTACGCGCAGTGGCGGTTTAGGCCAGTACATTCGGCTAGTGAACCTCACTACGGGCAACTATTTCAGGCTCAGTGTTAAACCTATTCTTCGCTCCCGCCGCGAAAACGCCTTTTGTTACGCTCTGCCTCCGGGCCGCTATGCCCTCATCAACTACGAGTTTTCAGATAGCAAATGGTATGGGGCAGAGTTACACGTAGAACCAATCCGAAAACATCGCAACAGCCAGACACTCCGCAATACTCGTTACTTGTTTGATATTCGGCCAGGGGAAGTGCAGTACGTAGGTACCTGGGACTTCAGCCAAGAGTTTGACCCGCGTTTTCTGGACGAGAAATTCAGTGCGGATGGAATGTTTGGACCCGATTTCCCCTATCTGCCCATTAACCAGGCCCACACGGAACTACCACATTAACCAAAGCCCCGACCAGTAACTCTGGCCGGGGCTTTGGTTAAGTGCGCGTGGGTTGCTGCTTACAGGTGAATCACCTCGCCGTAGGCAGCCGCAGCGGCCTCCATCACGGCTTCGCTCATGGTAGGGTGCGGATGCACGGCCTTGATGATTTCGTGGCCGGTGGTTTCGAGCTTGCGGGCTACCACCACCTCGGCAATCATTTCGGTTACGTTGGAGCCAATCATGTGGGCCCCCAGCCACTCGCCGTACTTCTTGTCGAAAATCACTTTCACGAAGCCGTCCTTCACGCCGCCGGCCGAGGCCTTGCCCGAGGCCGAGAAGGGGAATTTGCCTACCAGAATGTCGTAGCCCTGTTTTTTGGCTTCTTCTTCGGTGAGGCCTACCGAGGCAATTTCCGGGGAGGCGTAGGTGCAGCCGGGAATGTTCTGGTAGTTGAGCGGCTCGGGGTGGTGGCCGGCAATTTTCTCCACGCAGATAATGCCTTCCGCCGAAGCCACGTGGGCCAGCGCCGGGCCGGGCACGATGTCGCCGATGGCGTAGATGCCGGGCACGTTGGTCTGGTAGAAGTCGTCGACGATGATGCGGCCTTTCTCTACCTTGATGCCCAGCTCTTCGAGGCCGATGTTTTCGAGGTTGGTAACTACCCCGGCAGCCGACAGCACCACGTCGCAGGCAATTTGCTGCTCACCTTTGGCCGTTTTGATAGTTACGTTGCAGCCTTCACCGCTGGTATCCACCTTGGTTACCTCGGCCGAGGTCAGCACGTTCACGCCGATTTTCTTAAAGGATTTCTCCATCTGCCGGCTTACTTCCTCGTCCTCTACGGGCACGATGCGGGGCAGGTACTCCACTACCGTTACCTCTGAGCCCATGGTGCGGTAGAAGTAGGCAAACTCCACGCCGATGGCACCGGAGCCCACTACCACCAGCCGCTTGGGCAGTTCGGGCAGCACCATAGCCTGGCGGTAGCCAACGATTTTCTTGCCATCAATGGGCAGAGCGGGCAGCTCACGGGAGCGGGCCCCGGTAGCCAGGATAATGTGCTTGGCTTCTACGGTTTCCTTGCCGCCATCAGCCTTGGTTACCTCTACTTTACCGGGAGCCAGCACTTTGCCGGAGCCGGAAACCACATCAATCTTATTTTTCTTGAACAGGAAGTTGATGCCTTTGCTCATGCCATCGGCCACGCCCCGGCTGCGCTGAATTACCGCGCCGAAATCGTACCCAACGCCCTCAGCCGTCAGACCGTAGTCTTTAGCGTGGTTGAGGTATTCAAATACCTGGGCGCTCTTGAGCAGGGCTTTGGTGGGAATACAGCCCCAGTTGAGGCAGATTCCGCCGAGCGACTCGCGCTCCACCACGCCTACTTTCAAGCCCAGCTGCGAAGCCCGGATAGCGGCTACGTATCCGCCGGGGCCGCTGCCGATAACGACCAGGTCGTATTGCAATGCCATAGTATGTTCAATTGAAGGTGAGGAAAGAAGAACCACCCGCAGCGGCTACGCCGGGACAAGGGCCGGGCAAAGATAGGCAGGCCGCGCTACTCCGCCGCGTTGCCGCCGGGAAGTGGGGTGCACCAGCTCAGACAAAATTTTGTGCCCGAGCCCAGCCTTTGCCGGTAGCAGTGCGTACAACGCCCGTTGGCCGTCGGCCAACTTCTTGCTTCTGACTGCCTTTCTCGTTCACCGTCATGAAATTACGTTTACTCTCGCTGTTAGCTGGCTCTACCCTATTGCTGGCCGGGGCTTGTGCCCGGGGTACCACCGCCGATGTAGAGCGCCCCACCTCCGCCGCCCGGAATGTGGCCCGCGAAACCGCCGTAGCCCAGCGCGCCGATTCGGTGGCCCGGCCTACCTCGACTACCATAGTGGCTTCGGCGGCCCCGGCTACTCCTTTACCCGTGGAACCTGCCGCCCGCAAAACCAACGCTGATTACCGGGACGAAATCCGGATGGCGGATCAGAAGCTGAAGGCCAAGCCCCGCGACTACGACGCGTTGCTGATGCGGGCCAAGGCCAAAAGCCATCTGAAAGATTACAAAGATGCCATGCCCGACTACAACGCGGCATTGCGTTTGAAACCGACCAGTGCTGAGGCCTACTACAACCGGGGCCTGAACCGCTTGAAAATGAAGGAGTACAGCGCCGCCATTGTGGATTTCAGCAAAGCAGTGAAATACAATCCTACTGATAAGGAAGCCTACTTCGGGCGGGGGGCGGCCAAAATGCAGCTGTTCAATTTCAAAGGGGCCGTACCGGACTTCGCCAAAGCCATCAGCATCGACCCGAATTACGCGGATGCCTACGAGTACCGCGGCATCAGCTACGCCTCCATCAACAAGCCAGCCGAAGCCAAAGCCGACCTGGAAAAAGCTACTCAACTGAACCCGGAAGCCGAAAAAAGCCTCCGCCGCTACGCGGGCAAGTAACCATTATTGCGAGCGGAGCGAAGTAATCCTTCCTTTTCAAGGCGCCATCCTTCCTCTACTCGAAAGCCCCTGACGCCAGCAAGGACGTCAGGGGCTTTGTGCTTTTCTTACGGTTTGTGCCTTGAAAGGGACGGATCAGCTGCGCTGTCCTCCGGTTGCTTCGCTCCGCTTGCAATGCCGGGCTTACTTGCCCAGCAGTAGTTTCAGGTAAAAGCTGGGTTGGCGCAGCCGCTCGCGCAGGTCCAGGTCCAGGAACATGTTGCTGATGGTTTCGGCCAGGGTGGGGTTGTTGGCGGCACGATTAGCGACGAAATTGAACACCCAGGGGTAGTTTAGTAGCCGCTGCATGGCCCGGCTCAGGCGTAGCTCCTGCCAGAGGCGGTTGTATACGGCCGCGTCGTAGCCTTTCAGGAAGGCCGGGGAGAAATCCTGCGCGGCCAGAGCCCGGGCGGCCCAGTCGGCGGCGTGGCGGCCCGATACCATGGCGTGGCTGATGCCTTCCCCGCTGAACGGGTCGATGAGGGAGCCGGCATCGCCGAGCAGCAAGTAGCCGGAACCGGAGAGCGGGCGGCGCCTGGAGCCCAACGGCAGCCCGAAGCCCCGCACCGGGCCCAGCCGCTCGGCGGTGGCAAACCGGTCTTTCAGGGCGGGGTGGGTGTGTAGTATTTCCTCCAGCCGCTCGCGCAGCTTTACTTTCTTCTTGGATACGGCTTCGGTGAGCATACCCACGCCCACGTTGGCCTCGCCGTTGGGCAGCGGAAACACCCAGAGGTAGCCCGGCAGAAACTCCCGGATGAAGTGCAGTTCGATGAAATTATCGGGGTGCAGGCCCTGCACGCCCCGGTAGTAGGCCCGCAGGCCGGCGCAGTGGTGGGCGGGCTCCAGCTCGTGGCCGCCCACTACCCGCGCAAAGTGCGACTGCGCCCCGTTAGCTACCAGCAGCAGCCGGCAGGTGGCAATTTCCTGGCCATCGGCCGCCAGCAGGCGCCAGGTGCCATCGGGCAGCTGCTCGTGGCGGGCTACGTCGGTGTTTTCGCGGAAGTCGATTTCGGGGCGGCGGCGCACTTCTTCGATGAGGAAATTATCGAAGTGCAGCCGCTTGCTGATGTGGCCGGCGGATTGGTCGAGGGCGGGGTTGTAGCGGGGCTTGAACGGTACGGCCAGGCGGCGGCCGTTGGGGGCGTAGAAATCAATGCCCCAGCTGGGCAGCTGCATGGGTTCGGCGGCCAGCCGGGCCGGTAGCTTCTCCCCGATGCGCCGCAGCTCGCTGATGACTTTGCCGCTGAGCGCGTCGCCGCACACTTTATCGCGGGGGAAGGTGGCTTTATCCAGCAGCAGGCAAGGGTGGCCGGCGTTGGCCAGGTGCAGGGCAGCCGTGGCCCCGCCCGGCCCGGCCCCCAGAATGCAGATATTGGTCATTGGGTGGGGTTTTAGTTGCTGGTTTTTGGTTTTTGGTTGTTCCAGACTCCCGCAACTAGCGCCGAAGATGGCAAGGATTCGGCATTCCACCCACAAACCAAAAACCAATTACCATAAACCAGAAAACCTATCTTCGCCCCATGACTCAACTGCTCGACGGAAAAGTGGCCCTGATTACGGGCGCTTCCAAAGGAATTGGCCGCGCTATTGCGGTATATTTTGCCCAGCAGGGCGCTCAGGTGGCCTTCACCTACCTATCCAGTGTGGAGAAAGGCCAGCAGCTGGAACAGGAGCTGGCGGCCCACGGCACCAAGGTGAAAGGCTTCCGCTCCGACGCTTCCATCTACGCCGAAGCCGAAAAGCTGGTGGACGATGTGGTGGCCGAATTTGGCAAGCTGGACATTCTGGTGAACAACGCCGGCATTACGCAAGATGGCCTGCTGATGCGCATGAGTGAGCAGCAGTGGGACCAGGTAATTGCCGTGAACCTGAAGTCGGTGTTTAACCTGACCAAGGCGGCCACCAAGCCTATGATGCGCGCCAAAGCCGGCAGCATCATCAACATGACCTCGGTGGTAGGCATCAAGGGCAACGCGGGCCAGGCCAACTACGCGGCTTCCAAGTCGGGTATCATCGGCTTCACGAAGTCGGTGGCGCTGGAGCTCGGCTCCCGCAACATCCGCTGCAACGCCATTGCGCCCGGCTTCATTGAAACCGAAATGACCGATGCCCTCGACCCCAAGCAGGTAGATGAGTGGCGCAAGGCTATTCCGCTGAAGCGCGGCGGCAAGCCCGAGGACATTGCCAAAGCCACCGCCTTCCTCGCCTCCGACGACAGCAGCTACATCACCGGCCAGGTGCTGCAGGTGGACGGCGGCATGCTGACGTAGGAATACAGAAACAGCTAAAGTAACCGAAACGTCATGCTGGGCCTGTCGGAGCATCCTTACTGAACTATCGATGTTCGGTAAAACGGCTCCAACAGGCCCGGCATGACGTTGATTTATAATGCAATATGAGACAGACTCTCTACTTTTTGTCTCTGACCACAATCCTGTTTTTTCTATTATTCACGTTACTCTGGATTGGGTTGCAACTTTACAGACCTTATGCGCAGCGGGAAACCGTACATGCAAGAATTCAGCACTTTAATCAGGAGCAAACAGCTCAATAGGCGGTTAACGCAGATACACTTGCCCCGATAGCTCCTAATTAAAAGCACATGCGTCGGCCCTTATCTATTATGCTGGCCCTGCTGCTGATTGTGGCCGCTATGGCTGCCACGATTTGCAGCACCGGTTTAGTCGGTTTCAGCGGCGGCACCGGGGCGAGCTGACGATTCTGTCCATTTCGCTGCAGTTGCGCGAGGGGAATTTGGTTTTCCAGACTTCGCGCTCCACCCAGAGCCAGGCCATTCAGCTGGCTACCCACTCAACTTACAGCCACTGCGGGATGCTGCTGCGGCAGGGCGGCGAGTGGCAGGTGCTGGAGGCCGTGCAGCCGGTGCGCCTCACCCCGCTGGAACAGTGGATTGGTCGCGGGCGGGGCAGCCACTTCGTAGTGAAGTGCCTGCGCGACGCCGACCAAGTGCTTACACCCGCCACCTTACGTCAGCTCCGGCGCACCGGCCTGCAGTACCAGGGCCGCCCCTACGACCTATACTTCGGCTGGAGCGACGAGCGAATTTACTGCTCCGAGTTGCTCTGGAAAACCTACCAACAAGCCATCGGCCGCGAAATCGGAAAGCTTCAACAGCTGCGTGACTTCGACCTCTCCCACCCCGCCGTGCAGCAGAAGCTGTGGGAGCGGTACGGCCGGCAGATTCCGCTGGATGAAAAGGTCATTTCCCCCGTCGCCATGTTTGATAGTCCGCAGTTGGTGACGGTAACGACACGGTGATACTTCGGTGGCCCTGGCTTGTGTGGTGTGGATGGCACGGGTGCCCAACCACAAGCGCAGCCGCCCGCTTTCGTACCAGAAGTGCCCGAAAACAGTTATTTCTGCCCTCTTCCGCTGCGGAAGTGCCCGGAAATATTTATTTCTATGCTCTTCCACTCAGGAAGTGCTTGGAAACAGATACATCTGCCCTCTTCCGCAGCAGAATTGCTCAGAAATAAAACCATCCGACCATTTCCGCAGCGGAAGTGGCCGGATGGTTTTATTTCTGAGCAATTCCGGGAAACGCAGGAGGTAATGAGCAAATGACTTGGCACGTGCGGCGGCTGGAGAATTCGAAGCTGGTGATGGTGTGGTGAAAAGCCTATCATTACCTGTCGAAACTACGTATCTTGTTTGCTATGAACGCAGCTGAAATAACCCAGTATATCGTCCTCAACCCAGAGGTACGCTTTGGCAAGCCTGTGGTGAAGGGCACCCGCATTACAGTAGCAGAAGTACTGGAGATGTTGGCGAATGGCATGGCAGCGGAGCAGATTGCCGAGGATTTTCCCAGTATCGGGCCGGCTCAGGTTCGGGCTTGTTTGCTGTACGCTGCTTATAAGGAAAGCGTGGTATTGGTAGCAGCCTAAGTATGCGCCTGCTGCTCGATGAAAATATTTCCTGGCGGGTGGCAGCCTACCTGCGGCCGCATTTTGCGGAAGTGCTGCACGTACGCGACGTTGACCTCGATAACAGCCCGGACACCTCCATTTGGCGGTATGCCCAGCAGCACGGATTTCATATCCTGACCAAAGACGAGGATTTCATCCGGCTGCTCTTCGCACATGGTTTTCCGCCTAAAATAGTGGTGGTGACCAATGCCCAGCTACCAGCGAAGATGCTGGCGGATTTTATGCTGGCTCGTCTGCCGCAGCTTCAGGAGTTCCTCGGAGACTCAACCGCCGCGGGTATGTTGGTACTGCGCTTGCCCTGAAGCGTTGCGCTTCGTTGCGCAGATTAGGGTTGCTGCATTGCTCCTGTATTCTGCCGAACGATTCAGCCGTACCTTACGACCCATCCGTAAGTGCTCCTGACCATTCACGCATCCGCATGAGCAAAGCCGTTTTCATTGCCACTGCCGAGCCGTACAGCGGCAAATCCGTTGTGACGCTGGGGCTGGTGCACCTGCTGCTGGGGCAGGCGCAGCGGGTGGGCTACTTCAAGCCCATCATCACGCCCCTCGCCGACGGCCAGCCCGACTACCACATCCAGACGGTGCTGCAGCACTTCCAGCTGCCCCTCGCCTACCCCGATACCTACGCAACCACCGGCCAGGAGGCCCTGCGCATGGTGGAAGCCGGCCGCGCCGGGGAGCTGCTCGACACCATCATCCACCGCTTCAAGCAGCTGGAAGCCGCCCACGATTTCGTGGTGGTGGAAGGCACCGACTTCGTGGGTAGCAGCCTGGCCCTGGAGCTGGACCTCAACTGGCAGGTGGCCCGCAACCTGAGCGTGCCGGTGGTACTGCTGATTTCGGGCCTCGACAAAACCGTGGAGCAGCTCGTCAACGCCGCCCTGTCCATCCGGCGCGACGCCCTGGAAAGCGAGGTGCAGGTGCTAGCCTTGGTGCTCAACCGCGTGGCGCCGGAGCAAGTGGACGAGGTGCGTGCTCTGCTCCGCGACCAGCTACCGCCCGAAACCCAGCTGGCCCTGATTCCGGAAAGCGCGGCGTTGCGCAGCCCCACCATGCAGGAAATCCACGATCAGCTGGGCGGGGAGCTGCTGTTCGGGGCCGACCAGCTCGCTAATCCCGTCGACCACTTCATCAACGGCTCGATGCAGGTGCCCAACTTCCTGATGCGCCTGCAGGAAAACGTGCTCATCATCACACCCGGCGACCGGGCCGACCTCATCCTGACGGCGCTCCAAGCCAATATGTCGGCCAGCTACCCGCGGGTGGCGGGGCTGGTGCTCACGGGCGGCTACAAGCCCGAAAACTCAGTACTGCGCCTGATTGAGGGCCTGCCTGCGGCCGTGCCGATTCTGCTGGTGGAAAACGGCACGTTCCAGACCACTACCCGCATCGGCAACATTCAGGCGCGCATCGGGCCGCAGCAAACCAAGAAAATCCGGCTGGCCATCCAGACGTTTGAGCGCCACTTGGATGCGCCGCGCCTGCTGGAGCAGCTCAGCACGTTTGCGCCGCGCGGCCTCACCCCGCACATGTTCCAGTACCAGCTGCTGCAGTGGGCGCGCAGCCAGCGCAAGCACATTGTGCTGCCCGAGGGCAACGATGACCGGGTGCTGCGCGCGGCGGCCCGCCTGCTGGAGCAGGACGTGGTGAGCCTCACCATCCTCGGCGACCCTACCCAGATGCTGGCCGCCGCCAAGCGCCTCGGCCGCCCCCTGGACCCGCAGCGCGTGCAGCTGCTGGACCCGGCCAACTCCGCGCTGTTCCAGGACTTCGCCGAAACCCTGTTTGAGCTGCGCCGCAGCAAAGGCGTGACCCTGGAAATGGCCCGCGACCTGATGACCGACGTGTCGTATTTCGGCTCGATGATGGTGTACAAGGGTCTGGCCGACGGGATGGTGTCGGGGGCGGTGCACACCACGCAGCACACCATTCGGCCGGCGCTGCAGTTTATCAAGACGCGGCCGGGCGTGTCGGTGGTGTCGTCGGTATTCTTTATGTGTTTGCCGGATCGGGTGGCGGTATTTGGCGACTGCGCCGTGAACCCCAACCCCACCGCCGAGCAGCTGGCCGAAATTGCCATTTCCTCGGCCGACAGCAGCCGGCGCTTCGGCATTGAGCCACGGGTAGCCATGCTGTCTTACTCCTCGGGCACTTCCGGCGAGGGTGCCGACGTGGACAAGGTGCGCCAGGCCACCCAGCTCGTGCGCCAGCTCCGCCCCGATTTGCTGGTGGAAGGCCCCATCCAGTACGATGCCGCCGTAGACCCCGCCGTGGGCCAGCAGAAGCTGCCCGGCTCGCCGGTAGCTGGCCAGGCCAGCGTGCTCATCTTCCCCGACCTGAACACCGGCAACAACACCTACAAAGCCGTGCAGCGCGAAACCGGCGCCCTGGCCATCGGCCCGATGCTGCAGGGCCTGAACAAACCCGTCAACGACCTGAGCCGCGGCTGCACCGTCGACGACATCTACAATACGGTGCTGCTGACGGCCATTCAGGCACAGGGCTAGTTTCGGCAGCAGCACAAAGGCCCCGTTGCTTCAGGTGAAGCAACGGGGCCTTTTGGTTATTTGACTAACGGGACGGAATTTATGCAGTGGTAGCATTTCCTGTTCTTTTGGATCTAACTAAAGACAAAAAGCTAATTTGATATTCGAAACTGGTAACATGCATGTCACTTACTATTGCATAAATACCATATTAACGCCATTTTTTCTTACGTCGTTTTATAGAGATACCACCCGTCACCAATCTCTCTTAGCATAATAATTCGACTGGCATTCATTTCGGGCAGGTCATTTTCATCCTTTGCAAAGAGGTAACCAACCGTATTATCTACCATTCCTCCAATTGAGAAATTCACACATTTTTCACCAAGTTCATAACCACCATAAGAAACAGAAGAAATAAACAACTTTCTGAAATCATTTCTGAAACTTTCTACCAGCTTCATCGAACGTTCTCCATCACTTTTTTTACTGGCAACCTCTTTTAGTGCAGCTTCTTTGATTCGTTCAAACCCAGCTTTATTCTGAATGAAGTGCTGAATAATATTTTCATCCAGTTCTAATATAAGCCTAGCATTGCCAAGCTCAAAGTTGTAGTCGTCTCGCGAAGCAAACACGACATGACTCTTTCTCTTAGCATTTTTTGCTTTTTCAATTAATTCATCCACCTGTCTTGGTGTCATTCTTTCCAACTCATTTTTTGCTTGCTCTATCATACCTGTCATAGATAAAGCTCGGAATGCATGCATCTTCCAAATAGAATCTTTTTCAAAGTGTAGGTAAGTGTCTAAACCCTTACCTGCGGAATCCAAAATAGTCATAGCAACTACTGCTTTATTACTTGTCTGTTTAAGCAGCAAAAAACGTGTTATCGAACCGCTCTGCAAGTCTTGTCCGTTGGGGCGTCCTTTATATTCACCAGCAATGTATTTTTCAGTGTCTGGGAACGGCTCTTTGTCGAAAATCTTCTTTGCTAAATCTAGCGGTTCCATTATCTGCCCAGAAGCAGTCATGCTGGTTAAACTGATTAGAACAAACAGTATTGATGTACAGAGGTTCATAAAATTGGTGTTAACATCCCTGTTGCCGACTGTGGCGAAGATGTTTGAGTTTCGGCAATATACCCTTTGCACGTAAGAGTCTTTCGACAATAGCACTGACGTTAGCCTTATTACCGCAAACCGGTCTTTGCAACACGAGGCTATTGAGGCAAGAAATAGGTGTACCTAACGTCCTTTTTGCGAGAAAATCGTAATACTACGGCGTGCCTTGGCAGTCGTTACATACAAGATGGCCTGCGGAGCTTCGGCTCCGGGCCTGCAGCCAACGTACAGCTGCTCCGGATACCTTTGCAGCAGCCTGCCGTCCGATAACCCGGGCACGCGGGCCGGCTGCACGCTTTCACCTCTGCTTTTTTCACCCAACCAACCTACATGGCCTCCGGACTTTTTGCCTTACTAGATGATATTTCGGCTTTAGTGAAAGTCAGTGCCGCCAGCCTGGACGATGTGCCGGCGCAGGTGGCCAAAACCACCGGCAAGGTATCGGGCATCGTGATTGACGATACGGCCGTGACGCCCAAATACGTGGTGGGCCTCGACCCCAGCCGGGAGCTGTCCATCATCTTCCAGATTGCCAAGAAGTCCCTGTTCAATAAGCTGCTGATTCTGACGCCGGCGGCGCTGGTACTGGGCTACTTCGCGCCCTGGGCCATCACGCCCATCCTGATGCTGGGCGGGGCCTACCTGTGCTACGAGGGCTACGAGAAGGTCCACTCCATGTTCAGCAAGCACCCCGAGGCCCACGCGGAAACCGAGCAGCTGGAAACCATTACGCCGGAGGAACTGGAAAAGCAGCGCGTGGCCGGCGCCGTCCGCACCGACATCATTCTGTCGGCCGAAATCATGGCCATTGCCTACAGCCAGGTAACCGACCAGCCCATCGTGAACCAGATTGTGGTGATGCTGGCCGTGGCCGTGTTCATCACGGTGGCCGTGTACGGCTTCGTGGGGCTGATTGTGAAGGCCGACGACATCGGCCTGCACCTGGCCGAGGGCGACAACAGCGCGGCCACCAAGAGCTTCGGCCGCGGCCTCGTGAAGTTCATGCCGAAGTTTCTCAGCATCCTGAGCTACGTGGGCACCGCCGCCATGCTGTGGGTGGGCTTTGAAATCATTGCCCACGGCATCCCGTTCACCGCCCACTTGCTGCACGAGCTGGAAGTGGCGCTGGCCTCCATGCCCGCCGTGGCGTGGCTGGCTAAAGTAGTGGCCTGCGGCCTGGGCGGTCTGGTAGTTGGCTTTATAGTTGATCAGGTAGTACGGCTGGTGAAAAAGCTAATGCCGGCCAAGAAGGAGGTGGCGGCACACTAGATTTAGAGTTAGAAGCTAGTTCCCCTCCTTGGAAAGGAGGGGCTAGGGGTGGTTGATACCTTCAGAACGAATTCTAGAGCTAGTTCTAAAAACTGTTCTAACGCAAGGTCAACCACCCCTAACCCCTCCTTTCCAAGGAGGGGAACTAGTTTTTTAGCTTTAACCCTTGTTTTCTGCAACTTAGGTTAACCAGACCACTTTGCTGAGCTTGCCGAAGTACGACAGTCCGGTGTTTTGCAGCTCCGTTTCCCCCTTGTCATTTCCATGCACATTTTCGTCATCAACTCCGGCAGCAGCTCGCTGAAGTACCAACTGTTTCGCTGGCCGCAGGAGCAGCCGCTGGCCCGGGGGCTGGTGGAGCGCATCGGGCTGCCCGACGGCCAGCTCACGCACACCACCCTACGGCCCGATGGCCAGGAGCACACCGAGCGTCGCACCCTGCCCATCCCCGACCATCGCACCGGCCTGGAACAGGCCATGCGCCTGCTCACCGCCCCCGAAACCGGCGTGCTGCAAAACCCAGAGGATGTGCAGCTGGTAGGGCACCGGGCCGTGCACGGCGGTGAGGAGTTCCGGGAGCCGACGCTGGTAACGCCGGAGGTGAAGGCCCGCATCCGGGAGCTGTTTCCGCTGGCCCCGCTGCACAACCCGGCCAACCTGCTGGGCATGGAGGTGGCCGAGCAGCTGTTTCCGCAGGCCCGGCAGGTGGCGGTGTTCGACACGGCTTTCCATAGCACGCTGCCGCCCCACGCCTACCGCTTCGCGCTGCCCGAGGAGTTGTACACCCGGCACGGGCTGCGCGCCTATGGCTTCCACGGCACCAGCCACCAGTTTGTGAGCCAGGAAACCCTGCGCTACCTGGGCCAGCCCGACGCCCGCGTTATTACGGTGCACCTGGGCAACGGCTGCAGCATGACCGCCACCGTGGCCGGTCGCGCCGTGGATACCAGCATGGGTTTCGGCCCCATGAACGGGCTGGTGATGGGCACCCGCGCCGGCGACACCGACCAGGCCGTCATCTTCCACCTGGTAGAGCAGCTGGGCTACTCGCTCGATGACGTGAAGAACCTGCTCAACAAGGAAAGCGGTATGCTCGGCCTCACCGGCCACAGCGACATGCGCGACATCACGCGCCAACTCACCGAAGGCGACCCGCGCGCCCGCCTCGCCTACGACCTCTACGCCCACCGCATCAAGAAGTACCTCGGCAGCTTCCTGGCCGTCCTCAACGGCGCCGATGCCGTGGTGTTCACGGGCGGCGTGGGCGAAAACGACGCGCTGGTGCGCCAGCTGGTGTGCGCCAACCTAGACTTCCTGGGCATCCGGCTCGATGAAACCGAAAATGCCCGCCGCGCCCCCGGCATCCGCGACTTATCGGCGGCCGGCAGCCGGGTGCGGGTGCTGGTAGTGCCCACCAACGAGGAGCTGGAAATTGCGCGGCTGTGTGCGGGAATGGAGGTTGATCAGTAGCCAGCCGGAAAACACTGAGGGCCGATGGCACCGCCGCCGTATTCCAGCACTAATTCATCGGACTGAATGATGTGGGTGCAACCGCGGGCGTATTGTTCCCGAAGGCTGTCTGAAATTGGCCTGCTGAAAATATTGAATGAGTACATGCCCATCCCGCTTCTCTTGAAGCCTAAAACGGCCGGCTCACCGTTCTGAATAGAAATACAATCGGCGGCCTCCAGCTTTTCCTGAAGCTGTTGCATTGCGGCTTCACTCCACCCTAAACTGGTGACTAAACTGTCAAGTTGATGTTTGGACGAACTGGCCCACGCCAAACTGTACGTAGGATGTTGCGCAGGCCCTTCACGCACCACTATCCGGTCAATATCACCATCTTCAAACTCAACTTCCACCTGCTTGCCAGCTGGTACTATTGATTCATAACAACTGATGGCCGTTTGAATTGCGGAGTAGTGTTCGGTATAGCTATTCACTATTTCTTTTCGGGTATAGTCTTTATCAAATACCCCAAAGGCATGTGCAATGAATCCCACATACCCGAGAAACGCGGCCATCAGCACAACAATAACAGTACTGATACCAATGATAATCTTTAACGCTAGGCTCACTACAAATCGATTTTATCTGTATCTGAATCGAAAGCTCGAATTCAAACCTACTTTTTCTCCAGCTCCCCCGCAACCTGCTACCTTCGCTACCCGGCGTGCGGCGCAACTATGGGCGCCGGTTTGGGGTTTTTAGGTTCACACTGATTTCTGTCGGCTTTTGCTGTTATCTGCTTCTCCCTGGTTTATTGCGCTGTGCCTGCTGGTGGGGCTGGGCTACGCGGCCCTGCTGTACTCAGCCAGAGCTCCGTGGAGCCGCAGCGTGAACTACGCGCTGGCGGCCGTGCGCTTCGCGGTGGTGAGCTTCCTGTGCTTTCTGCTGTTGTCGCCGTTTCTGAAATCCACCACCACTACCCGGCAGGAGCCCACGCTGGTACTGGCGCTGGATAACTCCCAATCGGTGGGGCTGTTTACGCCCCCGGTGGTGCTAAGCCAGGCCACGCAGGGCCTGCAGCAGCTGGCTACCGAGCTGCGCGGCCAGGGCTTTCAGGTAGAAACCCGCACGCTGACTACTTCAACTTCCAGGCCTGATTCGGTACGGTTTCAGGCCGCCGCTACCGATGTGGATGGACTGCTCGCGGGCATTGGCAGCGAGTTTGAAGGCCGCAATCTGGCGGGTGTGGTGCTGCTGTCGGATGGGCTGGTGAACCAGGGCCGGGCGCCGCAGTACGCCGAATACCCGTTTCCGGTGTATGCCGTGGGCGTGGGCGACACCATTCCGAAGAAGGATCTGAGTCTGCCGGCCCTGACTTACAACCGCGTAGCCTTCAGTGGCAACCAGTTTCCCATTGAAGCCGAAATCGGCTATGACGCGTACGCCGGCAGCACGGCCACCGTGCAGGTGCGCGAAAACGGCCGGGTGCTGCAAACCCGGCAGGTGCGCCTGCCCGCCGGGCAGCGCCGCGTAAAAACCACCTTCCTACTCACGGCCCCGGCTCCCGGCAAGCGGCGCTACGAGGTGGTGGTGGCCTCACTACCCGGGGAGTTCACCCGCCTCAACAACCAGAAATTTGCGTACCTGGAAGTGGTAAAAGGCAAGCTGCGGGTGCTGCTGGCCGGCGCGGCTCCCCACCCCGATTTGAAGGCATTGCGGGCCGCTATTCTGCAAAACGACAACTTCGACCTGACCACTTATCTGCCCGGCATCAGTCCGCTTCAACGCCAGGACTTTGACGTGGCCATTCTGCACCAGCTGCCAGCGCAAAGTGGCGTGGGTGCGGAAGTACTGGCCCAGGTGAAAGCCCGCCGGGTGCCCGCCCTGTACGTGCTGGGCTCCCAGACCAACTTCGGGGCCTACAACGCCCTGGGCACCGGCCTTACCGTAACGCCCCGTGGCAGCCAGACCGACGAAGTAACGCCCGTACCCAACCCTAGCTTCACGCGGTTTTCCTTTGAGGAAGATGCGTTGCGCCGATTTCTGGCGTACCCGCCCGCGGCGGTTCCGTTCGGGGATGTGCGCGTGGGCGGAGGTACGGAGGTGGCGCTGTGGCAGCAGGTGGGCCGCCTGAAAACCCAGAAGCCGCTGCTGGTGTTTGGCGGCTCGCCGGCCCAGCGCCAGGCCACGCTGCTCACGGAGGGCAGTTGGCAGTGGCGCCTGCAGGAAGCCGTGGAGCACGACGACCGGCCCGAAGCCTACGACCGGCTGGTGCTGCGCACTCTGCAGCTGCTCACCCAGAATGCCAACAAGAAGCGCCTCGATGTGTACCCCACTCAGGACGCTTTTGATATCCAGGATGATGTAACCTTCGGGGCGGAAACCTACAACGCCATCTTCGAGCGAATCTATAATCAGTCCATCACCCTTACCCTCACCGACGAGCGGCAGAAAGTCCGCACGTTCACCTTCGCCAATACCGAAGACGGGGCCCCGCTGCACCTGGGTCCGTTACCGGCCGGGCTGTACCGCTACACTGCCCGCGCCACGCTCGGCGGCCAGCCCCAGCAGGATCGGGGTGAGGTACTGGTGCAAGCCCAGCAGCTGGAAGCCACGCAATCCAAAGCCGACCATAACCTGCTGGCGCAGGTGGCCCGGCGCAGCGGGCAGCGGCTATATTTCCCGCAGCAGCTACAGCAGCTGACTCAGGATATCCGCAAAGCCAACTACAAGCCCGTGCTGTACGAGCAGGAAGATCTGCAGGATCTGATTAACCTGAAATGGCTGTTTTTCCTGCTGCTGGGCCTGCTGACGGTGGAGTGGGCTACGCGCAAGTACTCCGGCGGCGTGTAAGGTAAGCGGCCGGGTTAATTCTTCCTCTTTTCTTGATATGAAACGCGTTATCGTCTTTCTGCTGCCGGTTACGGCTCTGCTGGCCAGCTGCGCCAAAAGCACTGAAGATCAGGCCAAGCTGGCCGTACAGGATTTTGTGCGCACCCGCGCTTCTGACCCCGGCAACTACTTTCCTGAGAAGTTTCGGTTCCGGCCCTACACCAAGCGGGATTCGCTGCTGTATCTGGCCGATATGGCCCGCATCAACAACCTGCCGGCCCCGCCCGCCCCTACGCCCAAAGATTCCGTGCGCATCGGTACGCTGGTGTACCATAGCTACCGGGACCAGATGCGCAACGGCGTGATGGTGCAGGACAGTGGGGAGTTTGTGGCCCGCCCCAATGGCACCGTGCGCAGCTTGGTGGCCGAAAGCCTCCGGCGCAAGCGGTTGGCCGGGAAGTAGCCGTACCTTTGCCGCCTACATTTGATGGTGAGCCGGAAGGCCCACGCCCCGCATGCGCTACATTCTGCTCAACAAGCCCTACGAAGTCCTGACCCAGTTTACCGACGAAAACGGCCGGCAAACGATCAAGGATTTCGTATCCGTTCCCAACATCTACCCCGTCGGCCGTCTCGACTACGACTCCGAGGGCCTGGTGCTGCTCACCGATGACAAGCAGCTCCAGCACCGCCTCTCCGAGCCTCGCTTTAAGGTACCCAAAACCTATTGGGTGCAGGTGGAAGGCGTGCCCACCGAGGAGGCTCTTGAGAACCTGCGGCGCGGCGTAGACCTGAAAACCGGCTTCACCACCCCCGCGGAGGCTGAGCTGCTGCCCGAAACTCCTCAGCTCTGGGAGCGAAGCAAGCCGGTGCGGTTCCGGGCCAATATCCCGACCAGTTGGGTCCAGATTCGGATTTCCCAGGGCATGAACCGGCAGGTACGCAAGATGACGGCCGCCGTGGGCTTTCCTACCCTACGCCTGGTGCGCGTGCAGCTGGCCGACCTCAAAGTGGCCGACCTCCAGCCCGGCCAGTGGCGCGAGCTGACGGAGAAGGAAGTGCAGTCCCTCACTGACGACATGGCCGCTCAGACGGCCGCCGCTGGCACCTTCCGCACGCCCGGCAAAGGCTCCGAATATTGGCCCGGCGGCATCCGGCCGGCCAGCACCAAGCCGGCTCCCACGGGCGGCTTCAACCGCAGTGGCAACACCGCCAAACCCGCCGCTGAAGGCGGCAAACGCGCCGCCGGCAGCCGGGGTGCTGGCCGCTCGGCGGGCGCGGGCTCTTTCTCGCCCAAGTCGGCTGGGGGCAAAAGCGGTGGCCGCCCCGCGGCAGCGGGTGGCGCGGGCCGCAAGCCTGGGAGCAAGCCCACGGGGCGGGGTCCGGCCGCGCCGGGTGGCAGTCCCGGCCGCAAGCCCGGCCCCTCGGGGGGCAAACGCCGCGGCTAATGCGTAGCCAATCACTCTTCCGCTACGGCCGCCGCACCCTCGTGCTGGCGGCCGTGGTGTTTGCGGGCCTGAACCTGGTAGCCGCCTTCCACGCCTGGCGCTTCACACACTTCACCACCGCAGCCAGCCCGCACACCAACAACCCCGAGCAGCTGACGCCGCTGCAGAAGCTGGGGGTGCTGCTCACCGGCATCAAAAACCCCAAGCCCGTTAACGCACAACGGCCCGACTTCCCCTATACCACGTTGCACCTGCGCAGCCCCAACGGCCGCCTGGAATGCTGGTACGGCCCGGTAGCCCGCCCGCGCGGCACGGTGGCCCTGTTTCACGGCTACACCAGCTCCAAAGGCAAGCTCCTGACGGAAGCCTCTCATTTCCGCCGCCTCGGCTACAGCGTGCTGCTCACGGACTTTGCGGGCAACGGCGGCTCCGAAGGCAACGTGTGCACCGTGGGCCACCACGAGGCCGCCGATGTGGCCACGGTAGTGCGCTGGCTGCAGCGCCGGGGCGGGCCGGTGCTGGTGTACGCCAACTCCATGGGCGCAGTAGCCACGCTGCGGGCCGAGGCCGAACTGGGCGTGCAACCCACCGCCAACGTGCTGGAGTGCCCCTACGGCTCCATGCTCGAAACCGCCCAAAGCCGCTTCCGCTCCATGCGTGTCCCGTCCTTCCCGATGGCCAACCTGCTGGTGTTCTGGGGCGGGGTGGAAAACAACTTCTGGGCCTTTGATTTGGATACGACGCGCTACGCCACCCGCGTTACCACGCCTACCCTCCTGCTCTGGGGCACCGCCGACCCACGCGTAACCCGCCCGGAAACCGACGCCATTTTTGCGGCATTGGCCGGCCCCAAGCAGCGGCAGGATTTTGCCGGCTCCGGCCACGAGCCGTACTGGTGGAAGCATAAGGTGCTTTGGAAACGTAGAGTAGCCCGCTGGTGTAGCCGCCACGCACTGGTTCGTTGAGCGCGCCGGCGGCCGTCACCACTGGGTACCCGAGCCAGTTGCGGCGCTGGGCAAGGAACGGGAGAAAACGCTGCCCGGCAAGGCGCGGCAGTTTAAGAAAGTGCCGGCAGTGAAATAACTTGTCATCCGCCTCACAAAAAAAGCTCTACCGACGTCGACAGGGCTTTTTTATGCTATTATACGAGCCGCAGAAACCGACCTGAGCTACCCTGCCAACACAACCTCGGCGGAGGCAGCGGGCTTGTGTTTCCGGCGTGGAATAATCAGGTTGCGTTTGGCTTTTTGCTGCAGCAGCGCGGCGGCCAGTAGCAGCAGTAACACGGCCTGGAAGCTGGCCTCCGGCCCAAACGCGCCCCCGGTTAGCAGCGGATGCCCCATGAGGTTCGTGGTGAGCAGGCTGCTGGTTTTTTCATTGCCGGAAGTCACGGCCCCAAAAATGCCCGACTGCACAAAATTCCAGGCGAAGTGAATGGCAATGGGGAACCATAGGCTGCGGGTAGCCACGTAGGCTAAGCCGAACACCGCCCCGGCCACCACCACACACAGTCCTGATAACAGCGTACTGCCCGGATTGGCCAAGTGCAGCAGTCCGAAAACGAGTGCTGAAATGGCCAGGGCCCAGTAGCTGCCCAGCTTTTCTTCCGCAATTCTGAACAGGATACCGCGCAGCAGCACTTCCTCAAAAATAGCCACCGAGAAAGCCACCGATAGGGGAATCAGTACGCTGGTCGCCGGCTTTACGGCTACCACCTGCACCTTGCCAAATAACGCAACGACCAGGATAGTCAGACCTTGCAGAACCGCGCCCAGTGCCAGTCCGGGGCCAATAGTCCTGCCCCAGCGGCTCAGCGACAGTTCCGTAACGGCCCGGCGCTCGATGCGCCCGTAGAAGCTGCGGTAAGTCCAGACTACGGCCGCGGAAGAAATCAGCCCTTTGATGAGGTTGCGGGAGTTTCTGTCGACAGGAAATACATCGAAGAGGACGGCGGTGAGCTGTTGGGCCAGGATAAATACCACGAAGCAAACCAGTATACCACCGAATATTCTGGCTATCGACGTGCTCAATACCCTCTGTTTAAAAGATGCAGCGCTCATGGGAGTACGGGTTAGGGGTTGTTGTGACAAATGTGCCCCTTACCGACGGCCAGAAATAGAATGAAATTAGCATCTCCTTTATTTTTTCACCGCGCCCGTTTCCTGGTGTTTGGCCGCCGCGCCCGGTTTATCCTGCGCTATCATAAATGCCACGCCGGTGAAGCACCACCTTCGTTGCATGGCTCCCAGGCGCTTTAACCACGTAGCCGGGAAGCTCATCGGCTCATCGGCCGGGATGACCCGAGTCGGCTGTTCGCCAGCCGAACTCACGTTACAACTTCCTGAAATCCTTGGGCAGGAAACGGGTTTGCGCTTTGAACGTCCGGATAAAATGGCTCTGGTCGGCGAAACCGCACTCCAGGGCCACTTCCGTCAGGGAATAAGCCGGCCGGGCCAGCAGCCCCAGCGAGCGGCTAATCTTTAAGCGCCGCATATACTCGCCGTAGGTGCAGCCAAAGTATCGGGGGAAATGCTTCGAAATGGAAACTGGACTGATACCAAGTGTTGCTGACAGCTGCGCCAAGCTAGGGTTTTCATTCCAACAATCATTCAGCAACTCAAACAACACACTCACCCATTGCGGGTTGTGCACAAACCGTTGCGCATAATTCGCATCCGCAGCGTAGTCGGCAAGCAGCATCTTGATGGAATCATCCGAAAATGCATCCTTCACCAACGACTCTTTGTACATCCGCAGAACCAGAAGCTGTGTCTTAACCAAATTAGCAGCCCCCTGCTGAAGCTGCTCCTCGGTAATGCCGTGGGTTTTCAGAAAGCATTCATCAAATTCCACGTTGATATTTTTCGACGGGAACAGGGTATCCTGATTTAGATGCAGTTCGTCGCTGTGATAGAACAGCACGGAGCCCGGGTGCACGGCGTGGGTTTCGTGCCGCCTTTTTTCGAGGGTTCCGCCCTTCAGAAACAGCGTGATGTGCGCATTCTGGTGCGAGTGCCAGTTCTCCGAAACCTTCTGCTTGTACTCCGCCTCAATCACCGAAACGCCCTGCCCGCTACTAAACTTGTGTTCGGTAGTGCCCAGATAGGTTTCCTTACTCAGATGATTCATTTAGTGGTGCGCAGAGCGAGAGTGGCAACGCGGAGTAAGGTATAAAAAGATGGGCAAGGCGCGGCAGTATAAATTGGAGCCGATCAAGCAGGCAATGAAGCAGTTTAGAAGTTAGCAGACCGCCATGCTTCGGAACCGGCTTGCTGGGTCACATGCAGTGCATGACGTTCCTGAGATTTTTAGACTTGTTAAATAGCTCCATTATAATGCAACAACACCGTAAGGGAACGTCACGAGTAGTACCCTCTGCCCGCCTGTCAGGAAATCTCAACGGTAAGTTTTCCGTAGAAGTCAGTCCGTCCGGAAAGAACGGTCCAGCTTCGCTTAAAATGACAATCTGTCACGAACAAAGGGCGTTTTTCGGGCTGGTACGCGTCTTGTAACTACCCCGGCGTGAGTGCTTCGGCACTCTTTTTATCTGACACCTCAACACCCTAACGATACTCCTGAACATGGGAAAAATAATTGGTATTGACCTCGGCACCACCAACTCCTGCGTGGCCGTAATGGAAGGCAACGAGCCGGTGGTGATTCCGAACAGCGAAGGCCGCCGCACGACTCCGTCGATTGTCGCGTTCCTCGACAACGGTAAAGGTGAGCGTAAGGTAGGTGACCCGGCCAAGCGTCAGGCCATTACCAACCCGCATAACACCATCCAGTCCATCAAGCGTTTTATGGGCCGCAACTTCTCGGAGGTTTCCGAAGAAGCCAAGCACGTGGCCTACGCCCTGGGCAGCGGCTCCAACAACACGGTTGGCGTGAAAATCGGCGACCGGCAGTACACGCCCCAGGAAATTTCGGCCATGGTTCTGCAGAAAATGAAGCAGACCGCCGAAGACTACCTCGGCCAGCCCGTAACCGAAGCCGTTATTACGGTTCCCGCTTACTTCAACGATGCCCAGCGCCAAGCAACCAAAGAAGCTGGTGCCATTGCCGGCCTCGATGTGAAGCGCATCATCAACGAGCCCACGGCCGCCGCCCTGGCCTACGGCCTCGATAAAGACCACTCGAACCACAAAGTAGCCGTGTATGACCTCGGCGGTGGTACGTTCGACATTTCGATTCTGGAGCTGGACAACGGCGTATTCGAGGTACTGAGCACCAACGGTGACACCCACCTCGGCGGCGACGACTTCGACCAGGTTATCATCAACTTCCTGGCCGACACGTTTGCCTCGGAAAACGAAGGCCTCGACCTGCGCAAGGACGCTATGGCCCTGCAGCGCCTGAAAGAAGCCGCTGAGAAAGCCAAAGTAGAGCTGTCCTCGTCGACGGAAACCGAAATCAACCTGCCCTACATCACCGCTACGGCTTCGGGCCCCAAGCACTTGGTGGTGAAGCTGAGCCGCGCCAAGTTCGAACAGTTGGCCGATTCGCTGATCCGTCGCTCGATGGAGCCGGTGAAAAAAGCGTTGCAGGACGCTGGCCTGAGCACTTCGGACATCAACGACGTGATTCTGGTAGGTGGCTCGACCCGTATTCCGCGCATTCAGGAAGAGGTAGAGAAGTTCTTCGGCAAGAAGCCTTCGAAAGGTGTAAACCCCGACGAAGTAGTAGCCGTGGGTGCTGCCATCCAGGGCGGCGTACTGACCGGTGAGGTGAAAGACGTGCTGCTGCTCGACGTAACCCCGCTGAGCCTCGGCATCGAGACGATGGGCGGCGTGATGACCAAGCTCATCGAAGCCAACACCACCATCCCGACCAAGAAATCGGAAACCTTCTCGACGGCCTCGGACAACCAGCCTTCCGTGGAAATCCACGTGTTGCAGGGTGAGCGTCCGATGGCTTCGCAGAACCGCACCATTGGTAAGTTCCACCTCGACTCGATTCCGCCCGCACCCCGCGGCGTACCGCAGATTGAAGTAACCTTTGACATTGATGCCAATGGCATCCTGCACGTAACGGCCAAGGACAAAGGCACCGGCAAAGAGCAGAAAATCCGCATCGAGGCCTCCTCGGGCCTGTCGGATGCCGACATTGAGCGCATGCGCCAGGAAGCTGCAGCCAATGCCGATGCGGACAAAGCCGAGCGGGAGAAAATTGAGAAGGTAAACCAGGCTGACTCGATGATCTTCCAGACCGAGAAGCAACTGCAGGAGTACGGCGACAAGCTGAGCGGCGGCAACAAAACGGCCGTGGAAACGGCGCTGGCCGACCTCAAGAAAGCCCACGAGAGCAAAGACCTAGGTGCTATTGATACGGCAATGGCCGCCATCAATGCCGCCTGGCAGGCTGCCTCACAGGAAATGTACGCTCAGAGCGGCCCCGAGGGTCAGCCCGGCGCGGAAGGTGGCAACCCCTTCGGCGGTGCCGGCCAGCCTAGTGGCAACGGCCAGCAAGGCGCCGGCCACGACAACGTGACCGACGTGGACTACGAAGAAGTAGGCAAATAAACCCCATACTGTGTTGATTCTGCGGATAACGCAGACGCAGTACAGAGGTAAAAAGGCCCGCAGCAAGTTGCTGCGGGCCTTTTTGCGGTATATGAGGGTGCAATTATTTCTGACTCCGGAAGTCAGTCCAACTGCAGCAACCACGCCCGGGCCAGGGCCTCATCCTCAAACAGCCGATACACCAACCCCAACTCGCGTGTTTCATTCATGATCAGGGTCATGGATAAACGGGCGAATACATCATGCGAGAGGAGCACGGCCACATGATACAGCGGGGCACCCTCAGGCCGGACATCGAGCCAGTTTTCGGCTATCCAGGCCCGCTCATGCTCCGTGAAGGCCATCATGTCGCGCTGATCGTTGAGAATTTTGTACCAATGGCGGGAAGCGAGTAACTGGCGGGTGTGGGTAAGAAACGCCTGCAATTCTTCGAAATTCCGCTTGCCTGGTTTGTATTGAACCACCGCGCAATTAGTTGGGTCTCCTATCTCCAGCAAGCGGCCTACTGGATTTTCGAAGTATAGGCGTGTACGTTGCAAGGAAAACGCCATAGAAAAGCAAAAAATTATGGAGCAGCTTGGGAAACTGTTTGGAGCAGAAAGGGCACGTAATTACTAAGAACTCTTCAAATCTGACAGCTGAACAATGTTTTATCTAATTTCCACTCCCCGATGTAAGGCAGCTTGCAGCCTGTTGGTAGCTAGGATGGCTCCGGGAACAGTAACACGTAACGCATGGGGCATTTTCTGATTATCGGGGCCGGAATAGGTGGGCTGACTGCTGCCTATGCGTTGTTGCGGCTAGGGTATACCGTGCGGGTGTACGAAGCTGCTCCGGAGCTGCGCGAAATCGGGGCAGGCGTGGTGCTGGGGGCTAACGCCATGCGTGCCCTGGACACGCTGGGCTTGCACGAGGCCGTGCACGCGCGCGGTTTTGTGGTGGACAGCATTGGCCTGCTGGATGCGCACGGCCGCCCGCTGAACGTGGTGGATACCCGTCCTTTCACCCGGCGGCTGGGATTCGATAACCTGGCTATTCACCGGGCAGAGCTGCAGCAGGCACTACTGGCAGCTCTGCCGCCCGATACCGTGCAGTTGGGCAAGCGGCTGGCCAGTTTCGAGCAGACGGCCGAGCAGGTTACCATCCGGTTTGATGATGGCACTGCCGCGACGGGCGACGCCCTTGTAGCGGCTGATGGTATCCGCTCCCGGGTGCGGCTGCAGCTACTGCCCAACACCCAGCCCCGCTACGCCGGCTACACCTGCTGGCGGGGCATCATGGATGCTACTGGCCTTCCGCTGGTACCGGGCCGCACCACCGAAACCTGGGGTCGTCACGGCCGCTTCGGGGTAGTACCGCTGGCGAACGGGCGCGCTTACTGGTTTGCCTGCATCAATAGCAGCACACCGCGTAACCCGGAGTTTCAGCGGTATACGCTAGCCGACCTGCAGCGACACTTTGGTCATTTCCACGCGCCCGTTCCGCAGGTGCTGGCCCATACCCCACCCGGGCAGCTGCTGTGGGGTGATATTCTGGATTTACGCCCGTTGCCCCGCTTTCATTTTGGGCGGGTATTACTGCTGGGCGACGCGGCCCACGCCACTACGCCCAACATGGGCCAGGGCGCAGGTATGGCCGTGGAGGATGCCGCCATACTTGCCCGCTGCCTGCAGGAGTTTCCGCACGACTGGCCCGCGGCCTTTGCCCGGTTCACCAAGCAACGCCGCCCCCGCACTACGCGCATCGTGGAACAGTCGTGGCAGCTGGGCAAGGTGGCCCAGCTGACGAATGCGCCGCTGGTAAGTCTGCGCGACTGGGTGATGCGCCACCTACCCCGGCGGATCAACGAGCAACAGATGGCATTTCTCTACGAAGGTGAATAACGAAACCGCCCCCGGCTACAGCCGGGGGCGGTTTCGTTTCTAGAACACGCGGCGTATTACCTTAGGTAGTCAGCTCTTTTTTCTCACCGGAACTGGCCGCTTCTTCGGCTTCTTCCTCATCCTCTTCCTCGAAGCCCTCCTGTATCTTTTCGTTGGCTTCTTCATGGTCGCCGGCGTCGGCTTCCTCGCAGTTTTCCTCTTGCTCCTCTTTATCGTGGGGCTCGTAGCTGAGCTTGATGTAGATGGGAAAGTGGTCGGAGCCGACATAGGGAAGGCGCTCCATGTCATCCACCTTAAAGTGCGCCGACACGAATACGTGGTCGAGGGGCCAGCGCAGCAAAGAGTAGTCAGCGTGAAAGGTGGGAAGCAGGCCCCGGCCCACGCGCGGATCCATGAGGCCGCTGATGCGCCGGAACAATTCAGAAGTGTGCGACCAGGCCACGTCGTTCATATCGCCGAACACGATGGTAGGCTCGTCTTTTTTGTCAATCTGCTTGCCCACCAGCAGCAGTTCGGCGTCGCGCTTGGTGCTGGTTTTAGATTCGGCCGGTGCTGGCGGCTTGGGGTGCAGACCGTACACCTGCACCCAGGTGCGGCCGTCGGCCAGTTGTACGCGGGTGTGCAGGCTGGGCACGTCATCATCGAGCAGGTACTTTACCTCGCAGCTTTCCAGCTTCAGGCGCGAGAAAAAGAGCAAGCCGTAGGTATTGTCGAGGGGCTCGTGGCAGGTGTGGGGGTGGGTTTCTTCCAGCGGCTTCAGCTGCCCGTACCACCAGTCGTCGGTTTCCACTGCCATAATGATGTCGGCATCGGCCTGCTGCAACACTTTCAGGGCCTTGGCTCCCTGCTTGTTGAATTGCAGAACATTCATCATTACCAAGCTCAGGTGGCGTTTGCCGTCCTTCAGGGTACTGTCGCCTACCTGCTTACTCACCAGCGGCGTGTAAGGCATGATTCGGAAGGCCTGGTACACTACGGTGGCCCCCAACAGCACCAGCAGGCCCGGGCCGTAATAGCCTGGCAAATCGGCCCAGCCCAGGGCCAGCCCGGCCAGGATAACGGCCAGCGTTACGCCCACAATCTGGAGGCGGGGAAAGTCGAACACCCGAATCCACCACGCGGTTTGGCGCAGCAGAGGCAGCAGCGTGGCCACCAGCGAAGCCAGCGCCAGCAAACAGGTGAGGCCGTGCGCCACGGTAAGCCACCACGGAAGAGTAGTAAAGTCGGGCAAGAGAAAGTAAAAAAGAAAGGTGGGGAGAGGAGTACGAACAGGTTGGGAGGCGTTGCTTCTACGCACACCCTCTGGCAGAGTTCAGGCATTAAACATAGCATTTTCTCTGTTTGCGGCTACTTAAAGGCTCGTACCTTTACCCGCGCCCTACTGCCCTGCCGATGGAAATTCTGCTCGCCACTTTCACCACGCTATTCTCCGTAGTCAATCCCTTCGGGGCCATGCCCGTGTTCCTGACGCTCACGGAGGAGGACACCCCCGCCGAGCGGGCCAACATCGGCCTGAAGGCCTGCCTGTATATGGTAGGCGTGCTCACGGTTTCGTTTTTCGCGGGGCAGTACGTGCTTAATTTCTTCGGTATCAACATTCACCACCTGCGCATTGCGGGCGGTATCCTGCTCATGCGCTCGGCCTTCGATTTGCTGACGCCAGGCGGCAACCGGGCCAAGGTATCGGAAGCTACCCTGGAGGAAAGTATGCACAAGGATGATATCAGCTTCACGCCCCTGGCCATGCCGATGCTCTCGGGCCCCGGCTCTATGGCCGTGTGCATTGGCCTGTTCACCAAGAAGCTAAGTGTGCCGGATATGGGCCTGATTGTGCTGGGCTTCTGCCTGGTGGCGCTGGCGGCCTACATCATTCTGATGTCGTCGTTGCGGCTCACGCGGTTTCTGGGGCGGCCCGGCATGGCGGCGCTGGCCCGCATCATGGGTTTTCTGACGCTGGCTATTGGGGTGAATTTCCTGGCTACGGCCATTGTGGCGCTGTTTCCGGGGCTGAGCCGGTAGCAGTGCATGTGGATTCTTATCGTTATTATTCCTGTACTGCTCATTTTGGCGTTCCTCGCCATTTACTGGGCGGTATATAGATGGCTCCGACGGCGCAGCGGCAATTGGGCAGGTATTCTTTTCCTAACCGGGGTGAGTCTACCGGTCTTCTACAGTCTCTACATAGCACTTTATCCCCTTGACGAGTTTTATAGGGAAAAGTACGAGCAGATAACCTTACATCCCTTTCCACCTTTCGGCCGCATCATTGAGAAAGATGCTTCCTACCCAAGTCTTCCTCAAGGCCACTACCAGGCTTGTGCGCTTATTGAAGTGGCTCCGCAGGAATACCGACAGTTGCAACAGTATCTGGCGCACGACTCCCGGTTTTTGCCCCATTCCTGTGTTTTAGACACTAATTCTGAGTACTATCGAAGCCATTCGTTTGAAAAGGTAGCTGGTGCCATTCCATGCTCCCGGTACGCCTATGGTTATGCCCAAAAGGACAGCTTTCATCTACTCTATATCGGTTTGCTGGATGATGGCAAGTCACTTGTTATGTACAGATTCAGCATTTGAACCGCTGAGCGGCTGACAACATACCCGGCAGGCGTTACCTTTGCGCTTCCTATGCTGAAGAACGACCTTATCCTCCGGGCCGCCCGTGGCGAAGAAACGGAACGCACCCCCGTGTGGCTCATGCGCCAGGCTGGCCGCATTCTGCCCGAATACCGCGCTCTGCGCGCCCGCCTCAGTGGCTTCAAAGAGCTGGTAGAAACCCCCGACCTCGCCGCCGAAGTAACCATCCAGCCCATCGACGCGCTGGACGTGGACGCGGCCATCATCTTCTCCGATATTCTGGTGGTACCCGAAGCCATGGGCCTCACCTACGAGATGGTGGAAGCCCGTGGCCCGCTGTTCCCGGAAACCATCAGAACGGCCCACGACGTGGAGCGCATGCGCATCGCCGATCCTGAGGAACACCTGGGCTACGTGCTGGAAGCCATCCGGGTAACCAAGCGCGCCCTCAACGGCCGCGTACCGCTCATCGGCTTCGCTGGCGCCCCCTGGACGATTCTGGCCTACATGGTGGAAGGCCACGGCTCCAAAACCTTTAGCAAGGCCCGCCGCATGCTCTACGCCGAGCCCGAGCTGGCTCACGCTTTGCTGCGTAAAATCACGGCTACTACTATTGCCTACCTTAAAGCGCAGGTAGCAGCCGGAGCCAATATCATTCAGGTGTTTGATTCCTGGGCCGGCATCCTGCCGCCCGCCCACTACCAGGAGTTTAGCACCCGCTACATTGCCGAAATCTGCGCAGCCATGCCGGCTGATGTGCCGGTGACGGTATTTGCCAAAGGTGCCTTCTGGGCCGTGGAGGATTTCGCCCAGCTGCCCTGCCGCACCATCGGCCTCGACTGGAACCAGGACCCGCGCGCCGTGCGCCCTCTCGTGGGCGACAAAACCCTGCAAGGCAACCTCGACCCCTGCGCCCTCTACGGCACGCCCGAGCAGGTGCGCGCCGCCACCATCGCCATGCTCGACCGGTTCGGCCCGCACCGCCACATTGCCAACCTCGGCCACGGCGTGTACCCCGACACCAACCCCGACAACGTGAAGGTATTCATCAATACGGTGAAGGAATACAGCGCGACGCTGCGCTAATGGCCACATGTCATTGCGAGGAGAAACGACAAAGCAATTCGCCCTGAACAGGACGGATTGCTTTGTCGTTTCTCCTCGCAATGATAAGCTATAAGGCCAGCCCTACCCGTTCAGCCTCCTTCAGCAGCAGGGTTTTCTCGATGGGCACTACGCCTACCTGCTCACACACCAAGCCACCACCGAGGTTGGCCAGGGCGGCCGTGGCCGGGGTTGATAAGCCCAGTGCCACGCATAGGGCAGCAATGCTGATTACCGTGTCGCCGGCCCCTGATACGTCGGAAATGGTGCGCAGGTGGGCAGGAATGTAGGTCCGCTGAAGCCGGCCGTTTTCCACGAATACGCCCCGCTCCGAGAGGGTCACCAAGACTGATTCGGGCTGCAGAACTTCGCGCAGGCGGGTTACGGCTGCTTCAAATTGTGGGCGGGCCGCGTCCGTTTCGTCAAACTCCAGCTTCAGGCCTTCGCGCAGTTCCTTGAGGTTGGGCTTGAACAGGGTGCAGCCCCGGTAGGCCAGGAAGTTCTTTTTCTTGGGGTCCACTACCGTGGGTACCCCCTGCGCCCGGGCCAGTTGAATAAAGTGCTGAATGCTGCTTTCCTGCAGCACACCCTTGTCGTAATCCTCGAAAATCACCACGTCGGCGCGGCCGAGCAGTTCCTCAAAGCGGGCGGTGAGCTGGGCGTTTTCCTCGGCATTGAGGTTGGTTTCCACTTCCGAGTCGATGCGCAGTAGCTGCTGACCGTGGGCCAGAATGCGCTGCTTCACGGTAGTGGGCCGGTGGGCCGAGCGCACCATACCATCGGCCGACAAGCCGGTGGTGTGCAGCAGTTCCAGCAGTTGGTCGCCACCCTGGTCCTCCCCTATCACGGCGCACAGCAGCGGGGTGGCGCCCAGGGCCTGCACGTTCAGGGCTACGTTGGCGGCCCCACCCAGGCGGTTTTCGGTGCGACTCACGTTCACCACCGGCACCGGGGCCTCGGGCGAGAGTCGGGCTGCCTTGCCCCATACATAGGCATCCATCATCACGTCGCCCACAATGAGCACGCTGAGGCGGTTGAAGGCGGCAAATAACTCGGGCAGCGAAGCGGGAACGGCAGCGGGCATTACGGCGTGTTCAAGGTAAGAGGCCGCAAAGGTAACCCACCGGAAGAAATAAGGCTCGTCTGGCGGAGCATGCTAGAAAACCGTCATTCTGAGCGGAGCCGAGGAATCTCGCGTGCTGACGTTGGATTATTATTACAACATCAGCACGCGAGATTCCTCGGCTCCGCTCGGAATGACGTTCTTTCAGGAAGCCTACTGCAGCTTAGCCAGGCTGGTTTTGATGCGCAGAAAGGCTTCCCGCAGCTTCTCATCGGCGGCGGCGGTACTGAAGCGCATGCAGTTGGGTGCGCCGAACGCGCCGCCGTCCACGGCCGCCACGTGGGCATCGTTGAGCATGAACAGGGCCAGGTCGGCGGCGCTGCTGATGGTTTCACCGGTGGGCGTGGTTTTGCCGAAGTAGCCGCTCACGTCGGGGAAGATGTAGAAGGCTCCGCTGGGCGTGGGCGTACGGAAACCGGGAATATCCTTCACCAGCTCCAGCACCATATCCCGGCGGCGGCGGTAGGCTTCCACCATTTCATCGGCCGAGGAGCGCCCGCCCTGCAACGCGGCCAGGGCGGCCCGTTGTGTAATGGAGCAGGTGGCCGAAGTAATCTGGCTCTGGAGCTTTTCGCAGGCGGCGGCAATTTCCTTGCGGGCGGCCAAGTAGCCGATGCGCCAGCCCGTCATGGCGTAGCCTTTGGAGAAACCGTTAACAGTAATTACCCGGTCCTTTACGGCGTCGAACTGGGCCAGACTGGCGTGCTCCCCGGTGAAGTTGATGTATTCGTAAATCTCATCGGCCAGCACGTACACCTGGGGGTGGCGGGCCACTACCTCGGCAAACGCCGCCAGCTCTTCCCGGCTGAAGACTGAGCCGGTGGGGTTGCAGGGCGAAGAGTACATGATGAGCTTGGTGCGGGGCGTAATGGCCGCTTCCAGCTCCTCGGCGGTTACTTTGAAGTCGTTTTCCAGGCTGCCCATCAGTTGCACCGTGGTGCCCTCGGCCAGCTTCACCATCTCCTCGTAGCTCACCCAGTACGGGGCCAGCACCAGCAC
Organism: Hymenobacter sp. 102; assembly: GCF_049949205.1. Lineage (NCBI taxonomy): Bacteria > Pseudomonadati > Bacteroidota > Cytophagia > Cytophagales > Hymenobacteraceae > Hymenobacter > Hymenobacter sp. 102. The sequence continues at coordinate 4,137,432 of NZ_CP188172.1, read as the reverse complement.
TTCGTCGCCGGGGTTGATGAGGGCCAGCACGGCATTGGCCAGGGCCTGCTTGGCCCCTGTGCTCACCACAATGTTTTCGGGCTTGTAGCTGAGCTGGTTGTCGCGCTGCAGCTTGTCGCAGATGGCCTGGCGCAGCTCGGGGTAGCCGGGTACGGGCGTGTAGAAGGTGTAGCCTTCATCCAAGGCCTTTTTGGCGGCATCCTTGATATACTGCGGAGTCTGAAAATCCGGCTCCCCGAAACTCAGGCTAATCACATCCACGCCCTCGGCCGCCAATGCCCGGGCCTTCTTGGCCATAGCAATGGTCTGCGACTCCTGCATGGCATTGATGCGGTCAGAAAGAACGAGGGGCGCGAGGGTGGTAGCGTCAGCCGACATGTACGTGGGGGGATAAAGAGAGAAATGGGTGGAACGCAAAGGTACGGGTAAGGTACGGAGGTTTTGGTAGGGTAAGAGGGTTTGGGGGTGTGAGGGTATGAGTTGGGATGGCACTGTCCTCCTGAGCTTGCAAAGGAGCTTATCACGTCAGAACGACACTTCGTAACAACGACTCCTTCTGCGTAATGCGGTTCCTCGCAAGCTCAGGAAGACCATACAATTCCTACCCTCCACCCCCCAAACCCTCCTACCCTATCCTTCCTCCCGGCCCAGTTTGCGGAAGCACTGCCACAGCACGCGTACATCGGTGGAAGGCTCGTAATCCTTCGCATACAGCAACTCCAGGCGGCGGCAGGTGGCCTCCGTGAGCGGCTCCACGGCCTGCACCGCATCGGCGGGGGAAAGCACGGCCCGGGCCTGGCGGCGGGGGCTGGAAGCGTAACGCAGGCCTACCCAGGTGCTGCGGCCCGCCAGCACGCGCAGGCAGTTGCGCAGAAAACCCGCCTTGTGCTCCTGCCGCCACACCAGCATCGGGGCCAAGCCCAGCAGCCCCACTCCCAACAGCAAGTCCAGCAGCCGTTTGTTACGTACCTGCTGGGGCCGGTACAAGTTCAGGGTGATATCGAGGGCGTAGTAGTCGCCGGGCGAATCCTTGCCGGAGCTACCGATGATGTACTCACTATCCTGGGGCAGGATTTTATAGGCTACCGGTGGGTGCTGGGGCAAGCCCACCATCAGCCCAATAATCTGGCTGGCAGGCAGGTCACGGCCGCAGAAAACCAGCTCATTCAGCCCGTAAATGCGGATAATATCTTCCAACTGCCGCACTTCGCCCAGCAGGTCATCGGCCGCGCCTTGGGTTGGGCGCGGTGCCGCCGGGGGCTCTACGTAGCCAATTACCCGGGCCGGCACGGCGGCCTGCTCCAGCAGCTGGCGCACGCGCTGGCTTTCCTGCCAGGAGCCCACAATACCCACGTTTTTCTGCTGCTGACTAGCCAGACTGAAGGTGCGGTAGCGCAAAAAGTTACCGGCCACCCGGCGTAGTACCAGAGCCGCCGTGGCCCATACGCCCCCTAGCACAATCAGGGCCTTGGAGAAGCGCCAGGCATCCAGGAAGTTGCTGAAGGCCGAAATCAGAACCGTGCCGAAAAATACGCCCCGCACAATGCGGCTGGCCCGGGTGGGCGTATCGTAGGCCCCGCTGAAGAAGGCCGCCAGCAGCCACACAACTATGTACATGGGCACGGCCACCAACATAAACTGCGGCGGGTAAGCCGTGGGCACGTACTTGTGGTTGTCTTCCCAGTATTCTTTCAAAAAATACATGCCCACGTATAGCAGGGCAGCGTCCAGCAGGATGGGCGCGGCCTGCGCAACCAGCCGCTGGGCCACGGCCGCGCCAGCCCGCAGCCAGATGGCCAGATTGATCAGGAAGCTGAACGTACCCGCCCGCCCCGGCGCGAAGTGCTTGCGGGCGAAAATCACCATAGCCCGGTAGAACACGAACACGTAGTTCACGCTGGTACGCTTGGTGCTCTCGCCCTTGTAATGGATGATGCGGGTGTCGGCGAAATAGTAGTTCTTCCAGCCGCCCAGCGTGAGGCGGTACGACAGGTCAATATCCTCGCCGTACATGAAGTAGTCCTCATCCAGCAGGCCCACGGCATCCAGGGCCGTTTTGCGCATGAGCATAAAGGCCCCGCTCAGTACCTGAATTTCGTGGGTCTGCTCGGGGCTGAGGTAGCCCAGGTGGTAGCGCCCGAACCGCCTTGACTTCGGAAACAGCCGCGCCAGCCCAAAAATCTTGTAGAATGCTACCCAGGGCGTGGGCAGCCCCCGCTTGCTCTCGGGCAGAAACCGGCCCTGCCCGTCCAGCATCTTCACGCCCAGGCCACCGGCCGCAGGGTGCGCATCCATGAACTCACAGCACCGCCGGAAGGTGTCCTCCTCCACCACCGTATCGGGGTTGAGCAGCAGTTGGTACTGGCCGGTAGCCCGCCGCAGGGCCTGGTTGTTGGCTTTGCTGAACCCGGGGTTGTCGTGATTTTCAAGAAGAATGACTTCCGGGAAGCGGGCCTTCACCATGGCCACTGACCCGTCCACGGAGTTGTTGTCCACCACAAACACCTCCACCGGCTGGCCCAGCTTTTCCACCGCCCGCCGCACCGACAGCAGCGCCTGCTCCAGGAAGTAGCAGACGTTGTAGTTGACGATGACGACGGAAAGCTTAACGGATGCGGGCGGCACGGAACAGAATCAGAAAGGCTCCGAAAGGTAGTTGAAAAGCGAGAAGCTGGCAGCAGTAAGCAGCAAGCTACCGGGGGCTATTGCGTACAGCAGCCAAAAAAAAAGCTGCAAGCCCGGAAAGGCTTGCAGCTTTTTTTTTGGCTGCCGGCGGCTACCATACTACCGGGCCTGCCGCTGCCGTTCCACAATGGAGCGGCCCAAGGTAATTTCGTCGGCGTATTCCAGCTCCCCGCCCATGGGAATGCCGCGGGCAATGGTGCTCACGTTGATTTCGGGCAGGTCGCGGAGCTTGCGCGAGAGGTAAAAGGCCGTGGTGTCGCCCTCCATGGTGGGGCTGATGGCCAGAATCACCTCCTTGATTTCCGAGCCTTCCTTCGTCACCCGCTCTACCAGCGAGTCAATGGTCAGATCAGAAGGGCCAATACCTTCAATGGGCGAAATCACGCCGCCCAGTACATGGTACATGCCTTGGTACTGGGCCGTGTTTTCAATGGCAATTACGTCGCGGATGTCCGATACCACGCACACGGTGCTTTGGTCGCGCAGGTGGTTGGCGCAGATAGCACACTCCGGCGTATCGGAGATATTGTGACAAGTGTCGCAGTAGCGAATTTCGAAGCGCATCTTAGCCAGGGCCTCCGCCAGCGACGCTGTGCTGTCGGCCTCCGCCTTTAATAGGTGCAGAGCCAGGCGCAGGGCAGTTTTCTTGCCCACGCCCGGCAGCTTCGACAATTCACCAACGGCATTTTCAATCAGTTTGGAGGGAAATTCCATTCAGGTCGGGAAGTGGGTAAAAGAACTATCATCCGGGGCTTGCCCGGTATATCAGAGAGCCTGGTTACTAACACCAGATGGGCTCCGATAGGTCCTTGGCAAACGCCGGATGACAGATTTTTTTGGAGGGCGCCGGTTATACTACGTCGGCCGAGATGCCCCGGTCGTGAATAGCGGTGCACATGCTGGCTAACTCCTCATACACGCCGTGTTTCACGGTGCACTGACCTTTGTAGTGAATCAGCAGGGTACACTGCTCGGCCTGCTCGGGCTGGTGGCCGCACACGTCCATCAGGGTTTTAATAACGTGGTCAAACGTGTTGATATCATCGTTATACACCACCAGGTCACGCACATCAGTGGTTTCTTCCAGGAGCAGTACGTCCTCGTCGTACTCGATTTGCGGGTTACTGTTCATAAGGCAAAATTACGCAAAAACCGCTAAACAGGCGCAGGAAACGCCCGACTTCGGATTGATATAACTGCTTGATTGTTTGATTGGTTGCGAGAACTGAAACCTACCCGGTGGTTTTCCAGGCCATGAAGTCGCCAGCCGGCCCGGCGAGTGCACCCATTCTTGCGCCGCCGCGTTTGTAGCGTACTTTTAGCCTGCATCTGTTTTCTGCTCCGCCCCATGCCCGTTCCGTCCGCCGAGTTTAAGCGCGCCCTCAAACGCCTCACCGATAAAGAAAAGGAGGCCTTGCTGCTGCGCGCGGCCCGCCGCGACGCGGAGTTGTACGATACGCTGTGCTTTGAGCTGCTGCCCGACGTGACGACGGAAACTGTTTTCGAGCAGGCCTCTGACCAGATTCATGAGCTGTTTGCCGTGGGGGCTACCGGCCGTCTGCTCAACCGCAGCCTCACCAAGGCTTTGGGCAAGGCCACTAAGGAGGTAGCCCGGGCCCGCCGCATCACCAAGGATAAGCGCCTGGAGGTAGATCTGAACCTATACACGCTGCGCCACATTTTCGAGAACTACACCGGGCAGTTTGAAAGCGTGTATGCAGGGTTTTACACCGGCACAGCCCGCTTGGCCACCCGCACGGCCCAGCTCATTCTCAGCAACCTGCACGAGGATCTGTGGCTGGAGTACAAAGCGGAGCTGGATGATTTCCTGCAACAGCTACACGCTCGCAGCAAAAGCCGCAGCCTCAAATTTGAACTACCCCGGGAATTAGTCCTGCCCGGCTAGCGGCCCGCCAAACGTACAGTATGCCAAAAGGTTTTACTGTTTTTAATAATTTTTACAAGATAATTCATCAATTATTCACCTTTATTTCGCAATACCACTGCTTCCTATTTAGTTTTATTCAGAATATCAGATTGGTATTCTGGCAAGTATTCCCTTCATCTTATTCCTATGCGGAAACAGTTTACTCGTTTAGCCGCCGCTGCTGCCGTAGCGGCCACCATGTCCGGCTGCGCCGGCAGCTACCATGCCATCCGGCCCGACCGCCTCGGTAACTATCAGACAGCCACGCAAGCGGGTGCTCCGGTTGAGTTTGAATACCGGTACAGCGCGCTACTCGCCAATGGCGCCAACAAAAAGTACGTTAAAAAGGAGCGCAAGCAGGGCTACCAAGTAGTCGCCGTGAAGGTAAAAAACAACACCAGCACCGACCTGAACTTCTCCCGCGACCTGGAGCTGACGTTCGGCGACCGGCCCATCATGCCCGTACCCAGTGTGCAGGCCGCCAGCGACCTGAAGCAGGGCGTGGCTATTTATCTGCTGTACGTGCTGGGCATCGGTCAGATCGGCGGTACCCGGGACCCGTACACTGGCCAGACTACCGGCGGTACCATCTTCCCTTGGGGTCCTGTCGCGGCGGCCGGTAATATGATTGGAGCCAGCTCGGCCAATAAGAATATGCGCAACGAGTTTGCCAAGTTTGACCTCACCAACAAAGTGATTCGGCCGGGAGAAACGGCGTACGGCATTGTGCCATTGCGCGAAACCAGTGTGGCCCCGCTGAAGCTCACGCTCCGCACCAGCGCCGCCTCGGCTCCGGTTACCGTGCCGGCCACGGCCCCGGCTGCTACGCCGGCTCCGTCCAACGGCGGCCAGTAGTTTTCAGTAACTCGCTACGAAAACAAAAAAGCCCCGCTGCGCAATGCAGCGGGGCTTTTTACTGTGGCATTGTCCGGAATTACTTCTTGGCAATTACGTTGAAGCTCATGGTGAAGTCATCCATGATGGCTTTGTCGCCAATGCTCTCGAAGAACGACTTCGAGCCGTACTTGATGTCGAACTTGGTCCGGTCGATGGTGGCCGTGCCGCTAGCCGAGGCAACGCCGCCTTTCACGCCTACTTTGGCGGGGAAGGTAATTTTCTGGGTGATGCCCTTGATGGTCAGGTCACCAGCTACAGTGGCGTTGTTGCCGTTGGCGTCGCCTTTCAGTGGGGTTACGCTGGTGATTTTGAACGTGGAGGTCGGGTTCTTGTCAATGCTGAAGAAGTCCTCGGAACGCAGGTGGCCCACCAGCTTGGCGTTGTATTCGGCTTCCTTGATGTCCTCTACTTTCAGCGAGTTCATGTCCACCACAAACGTACCACCCACAATCTGGCTGCCACGCACCAGTACCGTACCTTCTTTGAACTGCACGTTACCGTTGTGCTGGCCGGTTACTTTTTTACCAACCCAACCCAGCGTGCTCAGCTGCGGCTGCAGCGCATACGACTGCGAAGCGGCCTTTTCCGAGCCGGGAGTTACTTTTTTCTGAGCCGAAGCGGGTGAAACAGCAAACAGGGCAGCAGCCAGCAGCGCTGGCGTAAACAGTTTTTTCATGATCTAGAAAAACAGAAAAAGGGAAACGAAAAGTCGAATTGGGTAACTGAAACCGTCAGTTGCGGATCTTATCGAGCAGGTCGCTGAGTTGGGCAGCCTCCTCATCGGTCAGGTTTTGCAGGCCATTGCGCTGGTTTTCCAGCACAGGGTCCAACTCATTAAGCAACGCCAGCCCCGCATCGGTAATGCGGATATCCACGGCACGCCGGTTGCTGGGGCACACAGTACGGGTAACCAACTGCTTGGCCTCCAGTTTGTCCACAATACGGGAGGCGTTGCTAGTTTTGTCGAGCATGCGCTCAATGAGTAGATTTACCGTGGCCGGCTTAGGATGCTGTCCCCGCAGAATGCGCAGGATGTTGAATTGCGGCAGGGTCAGGGAGTGACTCTTGAACAGGGCACTCTGCTGCTGCTGCACCCACCCCGTCGTAAATACCAGATTGATGAGAGCCTTCTGGTAGTTGTTCTTGAAAGCAGGCTGTTTGATTTCGTCCTCGATTTTCATGTACTGCGGCAAAATGACGGAACGCGTTGCAAATATATGTACATACATTTAATGTGCAAACACAGTTCCGAATCTTTTTACGAAAATAAAGGAACCGGCTAATACTTGCTTACCCCGGGGCAATTATAATGCCCGGTTGCAAACGCCATGGCCGGCTGGTGCGTACGTAGGCGTATTCTCCACGCTTCTTCGCTTCGTTATGAAAAAAATTCTGCTTGCCCTGCTGCTGTGCAGCGTCGGGGCTGCCAGCGCCCAAACTGGCTCTAACACCGTAGCCAGCGCGGTAGAAACCACACCTACCGACCGGTTCATCCTGCAAAATGGCGAGGTAGTGCAGGTACGTGGCCGCCGGCCCATGCCACTTACTCACAATGTGCTGCTGCCCAATGGCACTAAAATCAACTATAAAAGCGGCATTGTGGAGCTGCCCGGCGGCAAGATTACTACCCTGAAAGAAGGCGACTATGTGCGCCCCACCGGCGAAATTGTATTTGCCACGGCCGGCAGCGCCGCCCAGTCGCGCGGTGATAACACGGTGCCCGCCACCGCCCAGTTTGCCACGTACACCGACCCGCGCCCGGCTCCGGCTACCCCCGCTGCCATGGAAACCCGCCTCTCGGAGATGAATAGCAAAATCAGCCTCATGGCCGAAAAAATTCAACTGCTGAATCAGAAAATCAGCCTGCTGAGCACCAACGCCCAGCGCCCCACTGACACGGCCTCCCTCGACCAGAAAATTCAGGCCATTGATGCCAAACTGAAATAAGCTGCTGCGGGTGTTCTGCCCACCAGCTCCCCGCCCGATGCAACGTCATGGGGCGGGGAGTTTTCTTTTGGGCACAAGTGTCGGCCAGCAGTCAGCACATTGGATCTGGCCTTTGGCCGGTACTTCCCGCAGCATTCCAGTATCTTGAGCATTCCACTCCTCACTCTTACCCGAATAGTTTAGCGTGCTTTGTATAGCCCATCTGCGTTGTTTTGGATTGTGGCTGGGGCTGCTCTGGGCGGTGGCGGGCTGCTCGCCCACGCCGCCGGTGCCCACCTACCGTATCGGCTTTTCGCAGAGCGTTAGTGCCGGCGACTGGCGGCAGGCCATGCTGGCCGGAATGGAACGGGAACTGGTGTTTCACCCCGAAATTCAGCTACTGACCCGGGACGCGCAGAGCAGCAGCCGGCAGCAGCAGCAGCAGATTCATGACTTGCTGGATGCCGGGGCAGATGTGCTCATTGTGGCTCCCAACGACGCGCAGGCATTATCAGCATCAGTAGAAGAAGCGTACCGCCGCGGAGTGCCCGTCATTCTGCTGGATAACCGCACTGCCTCGCCCCACTATGCCGCCTACGTGGGCGGCGACAATACCAGCGCAGGAGCTACGGCCGCCCGCTACGCCGCGCAGCTGCTGCAGCAACGGGGGCAGGTGGTGGAAATACTGGTAGCTACTTCCTCCGTTTCCCGGGAGCGGCACCAGGGCTTTACGCAGGCGCTGAAAGAGTATCCGCGCATGCAGGTGGCCGGCATCGTACCCGGCGACTGGGGCGTTACGGCCCTGCAGCCGGCCCTGACCCGCCTGCTGCAGCAACGCCCCGAAACCCGCCTGATATTTGCCCACAGCGACCAGATGGCCCAAGGCGCCTACGAGGTATGCCAGCGGCTGAATCGGCCGGATATCCGCATTATTGGGGTGGATGGCCTGGCGGGCAAGGGCAACGGGCTGGAAATGGTGCAGCAGGGCCGCAGCACTGCCTCGTTGTTTTATTCGCCAGGCGGGGAAGAAGCCATTCGGGTGGCGCTAAAGATTTTGCAGCACCAGGCCTACGAGCGGGAGAATATCCTGGGTACTATCGTTATTGACTCGACCAACGCCCTCACGCTGCAGCAGCAGGCGGCCAAGCTGACCAGTCAGCAGGAAGGCATTAAGCAGCAGCAGCAGCTGTTGCACACGTTACAGGCCACGTTTGCCAGCCAGCGCACGGTATTGTATGGGCTACTGCTGACGCTGGCTGCCGCGCTGGGGCTGGGGGCCAGCGCGTGGCGGGCGGCGCGCAACAACCGCCGCATCAACCAGGAACTGGCCCGGCAGAACGCCGCCAACGATGCCATTAACCAGGAGTTGGTGCGACAGAATGCGGCCAACGATGCCATCAACCGTCAGCTCAGTGCCCAAAATGAGGAAATCCGGGCCCAGCGCAACCAGCTGGCGGCGCTGGCCGAACAGGCCCGGGTGGAAACCGAAGCCAAGCTGCGCTTCTTCACTAACTTCTCCCACGAGCTGCGCACCCCCCTTACCTTGATTATGGGCCCGGTGGAAGAGATGCTGACCGGCCGCAGCGGGGCCGCGCTGCTACCAGCCCAACGCCACGACCTGGGCCTGATCCGGAGAAGCACCCAACGCCTGTTGCAACTGGTAAACCAACTGCTCGATTTCCGCAAGATTGAAGTGGGCAAGATGGCCGTGCAGGCCCGGCCCGACGATTTGGTGGCGTTTGTACGGGAGTTGGTGGAGGCCTTTGAGCCAGCGGCCCGGGTTCAGCAGGTGCGGCTAAGCTTCCAGCCGGCTGCTCCTACCCTACCGGGCTGGCTGGACCGGAACGTGCTGGACAAAGTGTTCCTGAACCTGCTCAGTAATGCCCTTAAATACACTCCGGCCGGCGGCCAGATTACCGTGGGCGTGCAGTCCGCCGAGGAAGGCCGCAGTCTGCAGGTACTGGTGGCTGACACCGGCCGCGGCATCCGGGCCCAGGATAGCCCCCATATTTTTGAGTGGTTTTACCAGGGCGAGCAGCCAGCCACAGGCAAAGGTTCTGGCATGGGGCTGGCCCTGGCGCAGGGCTTGGTTCGGCTGCACCAGGGTCAGCTTACATTTAGCAGTCAGGTAGGCCAGGGCAGCACCTTTACTGTAACGTTGCCCCGGGAGCTGCCCACCGAACTGCGCGCTACCAACCCGGCCGAGCCCCTGGAGATGACGCTGGATGAGCCACTGGCCCTGCCGGCCACCGAAACCGATACGCTGCCGGCGGAAGCTGAGGCGCTGGTGCTGGTGATTGAGGACAACGCCGACGTAAACGAGTTTGTAGCCCGCAAGCTGCGCCCCCATTTCCGGGTGCAGGCGGCCGCCGATGGGAAGGCGGGACTACAACTGGCCCTGGAGCTGATACCGGACCTGATTGTGTGCGACGTGATGATGCCCGGCCTGAGCGGATTGGAAGTAGTGGCCCGGCTCCGCGCCGACTGGCGCACCTCCCACGTACCGGTAATATTGCTCACGGCCCGCAATGCCCCCGAGCAGCAGGTAGAAGGCGTGCAGGCCGGCGCCGATGTGTACCTGACCAAGCCTTTCAACCCGGCCTTCCTGCTGGAGAGCGTGCGCACCCTGCTGGCCAACCGCGCCCGGCAACGGGAGCACCTGAGTAGGCAGTTGCTGGCCGCAGCCCCTGCCGAGCCCGTTCAGAAAGCTCCCAACCCCGATCAGGAATTTATTGCTGCCCTAACGGCCCAGGTGGAAGCTGATCTTACCCGCACCGACCTTACGGTGGAAGAGCTGGCTCACGCTCTGGGCTTCTCGCGGATGCAGCTGTATCGGAAAGTAAAAGCCGTGCTCGGCACCAGCATCACCGACTTTATCCAGCGCGTACGATTGCAGAAGGCCTGCGACCTGCTGCGTGATGACTCACTTAGCGTGACGGCCATAGCCTATGAAGTGGGGTATGCCTCTCACTCTTACTTCTCTAACAGCTTCAAGGCCCGCTACGGGCTGGCTCCCTCGGAGTTCCGGGCGCGGCATCAGGCCGGAGTCAGTTGAAATAATTGTGCATCCACTGCTCCCAACACACACCGTAACCTGACGAAAACACATCCTACACCCCTCATAACTCATTACTACAAAATCAATTACATAATTATTTTAAATTGAACGCGCGCTGCACGATTTGAGCATAAGCCGGGAGGCTGGACCCTGAATCTTTACGGAGTCACCCATTCTACCTCCTACTCCTTCGTTGCTCCTATGACTTCCCGTCGTGCGTTTATGAAGTCCGCCGCCCTGCTCTCGGCCGGCGTGCTGGCGGCTCCGGCCCTGCTGGCTAAAGCTCCCGCTACCATTGGTTTGCAGCTGTACACCGTGCGCGACGCTATGCAGCAGGACGCGGCCGGCACCCTGGCCCGGTTGGCCAAGCTGGGCTATAACTCGGTGGAAGGCGCCACCTACACCGGCAGCCAGAAATTCTACGGAATGGAGCCGGCCGCCTTTGCCAAGCTCCTGAAGCAAACCGGCCTCATGATGCCCAGCAGCCACTACCTGTTGGGCGAGCAGGAAAATAACGGCCAGGCCACTCAGGGCACCATGCTGCACGGCTGGGACAAAGCCGTGGACGATGCCGCCCAGGTGGGCATCAAGTACATGGTGTGCGCCTGGCTAACCGAGTCGGAGCGGGGCAACCTGGACCACTATAAGCTGCTGGCCGAGCGCCTGAACAAAGCCGGGGAGCGGTGCAAGAAAGCGGGCATTCAGATGGCCTACCACAACCACGACTTCGAGTTTGCCGCCCAGAACGGCAAGCTACCCTACGATGTGCTGCTCAAGGAAACCGACAAAAACCTGGTGCAGATGGAGCTGGACCTGTACTGGGCCACCAGAGCCGGCCACGACCCGGTGGAGCTATTCAAGAAGAACCCCGGCCGCTTCCCGCTCTGGCACGTGAAGGACATGGACAAAACACCCCAGCGCAACTTCACCGAAGTGGGCAACGGCAGCATCGACTTCAAGCGCATCTTCGCCCAGGCCAAGCTGGCGGGTCTGAAATACTACTTCGTGGAGCAGGACCAAACCCCCGGCTCCCCCTTCGACAGCATTCAGCAGAGTATCACTTACCTCAAGCGCAACCTCATCTAGTTGTTGGGTGCTGGTTGTTAGTTATTAGGCATGGTGTACCTCCTCTGTCTGCTTAACTGACAACCAGCAACTGACAACCAGCAACTTCTTTCGATATGGAAAAGAATACCTATGATGCCATTGTCATCGGGTCCGGTATTTCGGGCGGCATGGCGGCCAAGGAGCTGACCGAAAAGGGCCTGAAAACTATTATGCTGGAGCGGGGCCGCAACGTAGAGCACATCAAAGACTACGTGAATGCCAATAAGGCCCCCTGGGAGTTTGCCCACCGGGGTGGCAAAACCGAGCAGATGATTAAGGACTACCCGGTGCTGAGCCGGGACTACACCCTGAACGAAACCAACCTGGATTTCTGGGTGAAGGAGAAGGAGAGCCCCTACGTGGAGGTGAAGCCCTTCGACTGGTTCCGGGGCTACCAGGTGGGCGGCCGCTCCCTGATGTGGGGCCGGCAGAGCTACCGCTGGAGCGAGTACGACTTTGAGGCCAACGCCAAGGACGGCATTGCCGTGGACTGGCCCATCCGCTACAAAGACCTGGCCCCCTGGTACAGCCACGCCGAGAAGTTTGCCGGCATCAGCGGCAACCGGGACGGCCTGCCCCAGCTCCCCGACGGCGAGTTTATGCCGCCCATGGAGATGAACTGCGTGGAAAAGGACGTGGCCGCCCGCATCCGCAAAAACTACAAGGACCGCCACATGGTCATTGGCCGCACGGCCAATATCACCCGCCCCCACAACAACCGCGTAAACTGCCAGTACCGCAACAAATGCTGGCTGGGCTGCCCGTTCGGGGCCTATTTCAGCACGCAGTCGGCCTCCCTGCCGGCGGCTATGGCTACCGGCAACCTCACGCTGCGGCCGTTTTCCATCGTCACCCGCATCCTCTACGACAAGGACACCAAGCGGGCCAAGGGCGTGGAGGTGCTGGACGCGGAAACCAACCAGACCTACGAGTACTTCGCCAAAATCGTGTTTGTGAATGCCTCGGCCCTGAACTCGGCCTGGGTGCTGATGAACTCGGCTACTGATGTATGGCCCGAGGGCCTGGGCAGCAGCAGCGGAGAGCTAGGCCACAACCTCATGGACCACCATTTCCGGGTGGGGGCCCACGGCGAAATGCCCGGCTACGAGGACAAGTACACCTACGGCCGCCGCGCCAACGGCATTTACGTGCCCCGCTACCGCAACCTGTTCGGGGATAAGCGCGAGTACCTGCGGGGCTTTGGCTACCAGGGCGGGGCCGGTCGGGAAGGCTGGGGCCGCGACGTGGCCGAGCTCAGCATCGGCGGCGACTTCAAGGATGCCCTCACCGAGCCCGGCAACTGGACTATGGGCCTCACCGGCTTCGGCGAAACCCTGCCCTACCACGATAACCGCGCCTACCTCGACAAAACCAAAAAGGACAAGTGGGGTCTGCCGGTGCTGGCCATCGACGCCACCATCCGGGACAACGAGCAGAAAATGCGCATCGATATGATGAACGATGCTCAGGAAATGCTGGAAAAAGCGGGCCTCAAAAACGTAAACACCTACAATAGCGGCTATACTTTGGGCGGCGGCATCCACGAAATGGGCACCGCCCGCATGGGCCGCGACCCGAAAACCTCGGTGCTCAACCAGCACAACCAAGTGTGGGATGCCCCTAACGTGTACGTCACCGACGGAGCCTGCATGACCTCGGCGGCCTGCCAGAACCCCTCCCTCACCTACCTGGCCCTCACGGCCCGCGCCGTGGACCACGCCGTGGGTGAGCTGAAAAAACAGAACATCTAACCCCTACCAACGATGATGAACCGACGTGATGCCCTGGCCCGCGTAGCTCTGCTGATGGGCGGAGTCGTTATCGGGGGCGACTATTTCCTGAGCAGCTGCTCTTCGCCCAGCGAGGAAAAAACGAAGACCAAACAACCCACGGCTACCGCACCCAAAGAGCTGCCGGCCGTGCTGACTGCCGAGCAGGTAGCCTACCTGAACGAAGTGGGCGACACCATTCTGCCCCCCACTAAAACGCCGGGTGCCAAAGCCGCCGACGTGGGCGGCTTTATGGCCGTGATGGTGCGCGACTGTTACAAGCCCGAAGACCAGCAAATCTTCAAGCAGGGCCTGAACAAGCTGGAAGCCGCCGCCAAGCAGAAGTACAGCAAGGGCTTTATGGAACTGGACGCTGCCCAGCGCACGGCCCTGCTCACGGCCCTGGACGCGGAGCAGAAAACCTACGCCAAAACCAAAACGCCGGAGCAGCCCAACCACTACTTCCGCATGATTAAGGAGCTCACGCTGCTGGGCTACTTCACCTCCGAAGTAGGGGCCACCAAAGCCCTGCGTTACCTGCCCGTCCCCGGCAAGTACGAGGGCTGCGTCCCCTACAAAAAAGGCGACCGGGCCTGGGCTACTACCTGAGTTATAGGTACAGAACAATGTAGAGACGCGACACTTCGCGTCTCGGCGTTGAACGACCATGCACCAACTGACAAAACAACATCAGCAACGATTGAGACGCGAAGTGTCGCGTCTCTACAGCACCTAACAACCGCATGAAACTACGACTGGGCATGATTGGCGGGGGGCAGGGAGCATTTATCGGGGCGGTGCACCGCATGGCCGCCGCCCTGGATGGCCTGTATGAGCTAACCGCCGGTGCCTTCAGCAGCAACCCCGACACTTCCCGGGCCACTGGCCGGGAGCTGGGCTTGGCCCCCGAGCGGGTGTACGGCTCGTATCAGGAGCTTATCGAGCAGGAAGCCCGGCGGCCGGCGGCTGAGCGGGTGCAGGTTATCAGCATCGTGACGCCTAACCACCTGCACTTTGCGCCGGCCAAGCTGGCCCTGGAAAACGGCTTCGATGTGGTGCTGGATAAGCCGATGACGTTTTCCCTGGCGGAGGCGAAGGAGTTGCAGCAGGTGGTGGCCACTACCGGCCGTAAGCTCTGCCTCACCCACACCTACACCGGCTACCCCATGCTGAAGGAGGCCCGGCAGTTGGCGGCCTCCGGGGCACTGGGCACCATCCGGAAAGTGTACGTAGAGTACCCGCAGGGCTGGCTGAGCGCCTTTGAGGAAGGCGGCGACAACAAGCAGGCCGCCTGGCGCACCGACCCCGCCCGCAGCGGCGTGGCCGGAGCCATGGGCGACATTGGCACCCACGCCTTCAACCTGCTCGAATACGTGAGCGGCCTGCAGGCTACCCAACTCTGCGCCGACATCAATACCGTAGTACCCGGCCGCCAATTGGATGATGACGGGGCCGTGCTGCTGCGCCTGACGGGCGGGGCCAGCGGGGTGCTGGTGGCTACCCAGGTAGCGGCCGGTGAGGAAAACAACCTGCGCCTGCGCCTCTACGGCGAAAAAGGCGGCCTCGACTGGCAGCAGGCCGACGCCAACACGCTGCTGGTGAAGTGGCTGGACCGGCCCACCGAAATCCGGCGCACGGGCGCGGGCTACCTCAGCGCCGCCGCCCGCCACAACAGCCGCATTCCGGCCGGCCACCCTGAGGGCTACCTCGAAGCCTTTGCCAACCTCTACCGCAATTTCGCCCTGACCCTGCTGGCCGAGCAAACCGGCCACCCCGCCCCGCCCGAAGCCCAGGATTATCCCGGTATTGAGGACGGCGTGCGGGGCATGGCCTTCATCGAAACCGTCATTGCCTCGGGCCGCTCCGAGCAGAAATGGACGGACTTTCCGGCTTCTGAGAGCTTAGAACCTAGAATGTAGAACTCAGCTTCCGTTCAACCGAAAAGGCCTACTTTCTAAGCTCTACGTTCTTGGCTCTAAGCTCTAACAATGAAAACAATCAAAGGACCCGGCATATTTCTGGCCCAGTTCATCGGCGACCAAGCCCCCTTCAATAGCCTCGCCAGCATCTGCCAGTGGGCGGCGGGACTTGGCTACAAGGGCGTACAGCTCCCGACCCTGGATAGCCGCTTCATTGACCTGCAACTGGCCGCCGAAAGTCAGACCTACGCCGATGAAGTGCGCGGCACGGTGCGGGCAGCCGGTCTAGAAATTACCGAGCTATCCACGCACTTGCAGGGCCAGCTGGTGGCCATAAACCCCGTGTACGACCAGCTGTTTGATGGTTTTGCACCCGAAGCCGTGCGCGGCAACCCCACCGCCCGGCAGCAGTGGGCGGTGCAGCAGCTGAAGTACGCGGCCCAGGCTTCGCAGCGGCTGGGGCTCACGGCCCACGCCACGTTTAGCGGGGCCTTGCTCTGGCCCTACGTGTACCCCTGGCCCCAGCGCCCGGCCGGCCTCGTAGAAACCGGCTTTAACGAGTTGGCCCGCCGCTGGCGGCCTATCCTGGACGTGTTTGATGAGTGCGGGGTGGACGTGTGCTACGAAATTCACCCCGGCGAGGACCTGCACGACGGGGTGAGCTACGAACTATTCCTGGAGAAAGTCGGCCAGCACCCCCGGGCCTGCCTGCTCTACGACCCCTCCCACTTTGTGCTGCAATGCTTGGACTACTTGGAGTACATTGACATCTACCACGAGCGAATCCGGGCCTTTCACGTGAAGGATGCCGAGTTTAACCCCAGCGGCCGCCAGGGCGTGTACGGGGGGTACCAGGGTTGGGTAGACCGCGCCGGCCGCTTCCGCTCCCTGGGGGATGGGCAGGTGAATTTCAACGCCATTTTCAGTAAGCTCACCCAGTACGATTACCCCGGCTGGGCCGTGCTGGAGTGGGAATGCGCCCTCAAACACCCCGAAGACGGAGCCCGCGAAGGTGCGCCTTTCATTCAAAACCACATCATCCGCGTCACCGATAAGGCCTTCGACGACTTTGCCGCCTCCGGCATCGACGCGGCCCGCAACAATACCCTGCTCGGCCTCTAACTCTTCCCAAGCTCACCCATGAAAAACAGCCTTCTTCTCCTGACCCTCTGCGCCGGCCTGGCCGCCTGCGGCTCCGAATCCGATAAGCCCGCCGCCAAGGAAACCTACACCCTGGCTGACGAGGCCGAAACCGCCCAGGACAGTACTACCGGTGCCAACGTCAGTGCCGTGGCCCGGCAGCCGCAGGTAGATACCAACGCCACTAAAATTGGCACCACGCCCACCGGCACGCCGGCCGAAATGGGTGCCAAGCTCATTGCCGGCTCCGACTGCACCACCTGCCACCGCGACAATGAAAAGCTGCTGGGGCCGGCTTACAAGGACATTGCCGCCAAGTACCCCAACACCCCCGCCAACGTGACCATGCTGGCCAAGAAAATCATAACCGGGGGCAGCGGCAACTGGGGCGAGGTGGCCATGACGCCCCACCCCGGCCTCTCCCAGAAAGACGCCGAGGAAATGACCCGCTACATCCTGAGCCTGAAATAAAAACCAGCTCTTAACAACCTATAAAGGCCGTCATGCTGAGCTTGCCGAAGCATCTCTACCGCTTCGTTGCAAGGCCCATTACTTAGCCAGAGGGAGAGATGCTTCGGCAAGCTCAGCATGACAATTACCTAGGTAACGTCATCCCCATATTCCTCGCTTCGCTCGGAATGACAGCCTATTCCCAACCCCCTATTCGCCCTTGCTTATGACCTCTGCAATCCGGGTAAAACTGTCCCTCATGATGTTCCTGGAGTTCTTCATCTGGGGCGCGTGGTTTGTCACGCTGGGGACCTATTTGCTGCGCAACCTGGGAGCCTCGGGCACGCAGGTGGGTGTGGCGTTTCTTACGCAGTCCATCGGGGCCATTGTGGCCCCGTTTATCGTGGGGCTCATTGCCGACCGGTTTTTCTCGGCGCAGAAGATACTGGGCGTGCTGCACCTGGCCGGAGCTCTGCTGCTGTGGCGGGCTTCTCAGGCTCCGGATTTCGGCAGCTTCTACCCCAGCATCCTCACCTACATGATTCTGTACATGCCCACGCTGGCGCTGGTGAACTCCATTGCGTTTCGGCAGATGCAGAACCCGCAGAAGGAGTTTGCGCCCATTCGGGTGCTGGGCACGCTGGGCTGGATTGTGGCCGGCCTCACCATTGGCTGGCTGAACTGGGAGCAGAGCAACAGCCTGCAGCTTACGTTTCTGATGGCCGCGGGGGCCTCGGCCCTGCTGGGCGTGTTCAGCTTCACGCTGCCCGCCACGCCACCCGTGAAAAAGGGCCAGTCCAGCTCCGTGGGCAGTTTGCTGGGGCTGGATGCTATTGGAATGCTCAAAAACCGCTCTTACCTCACGTTCTTTCTGGCTTCCATTGCTATCTGCATTCCGCTGGCCTTTTATTACGGCTTCACCAACCCCTTCCTGAATGAGGTGGGCATGAAGGCCGCAGCCGGCGTGCAGAGCCTGGGGCAGGTATCGGAGTTGCTGTTTATGCTGGCTATTCCGCTGTTTTTCAGCAAGCTGGGCGTGAAGAAGATGCTGGCTATTGGCATGGCGGCCTGGGTGCTGCGCTACGTGTGCTTCGCCTACGGCGGCGGGGAAAACGGCTACTGGCTGCTGATTGCCGGTATTGTGCTGCACGGCATCTGCTATGATTTCTTCTTCGTGACGGGCCAGATTTATACCGATAACCTGGCCGGCGAGCAGTTCAAGAGCTCCGCCCAGGGCTTCATCACCCTGGCTACCTACGGCGTGGGTATGCTGATTGGCACGCTGCTCTCGGGCCGCATCTTCGACCAGTACCAACTCGCGGCCGGGGCCCACGACTGGCGCATGATCTGGCTGATTCCGGCCGGTATTGCCGCCACCGTGCTGGTGCTGTTTCTGCTGCTGTTCAAGGAACGAAACACTGCTCCTGCCCCCGCCGAAACGGCCGACGCTGATGCTGCTCCACGCCTAGCCAACGCCAACTAATCCGCCTTTGCATGCTGGGCCTTCGGCTCAGCCTATACATTTGAGTTTATGGCTACCACCTGGAACCGCCGCGCCGCTCTGAAAGGACTGCTGACTACTACCGCTGCCGTGAGCACTATTGGCCTGAGCGGGTCCGCCGCGCCCGTTGAAACCACAACTGCTATGCCTGCTGCCTTGAAAGGAAATATCCGCCAATCGGTGTGCCGCTGGTGCTTTTCTGAATTGTCGCTGGAGCAGCTGTGCGCGGCGGCCAAGGAAATGGGCATTCGGGGCATTGACCTGGTGGGCCCGCAAGAGTGGCCCACGCTGAAAAAGTACGGGCTGGATTCGCCCATGTGCAACGGCGCAGAAATCAACCTCACCGACGGCTTCAACGACCCGCAGTTTCACGCCCGCCTGCAGAAGCAGTACGCCGCCATGATTCCGCAGGTGGCCAAGGCCGGCTACCGCAACCTGATTTGCTTCAGCGGCAACCGCCGGGGCAGAACGGACGAGCAGGGCTGGGCCAACTGCGTAGCCGGACTCAAGCCGCTCATGAAGCTGGCCGAGCAGCACAACGTGGTGCTGGTAATGGAGCTGCTCAACAGCAAAATCGACCATAAGGACTACCAGTGCGACCGCACGGCCTGGGGCGTGGAACTGGCCAAACGCCTGGGTTCCGAGCACTTCAAGCTGCTCTACGACATTTACCACATGCAAATTGACGAGGGCGACGTTATCCGCACCCTTACCGAGCACCACCGCTACATTGCGCACTACCACACCGCCGGCGTACCCGGCCGCCACGAGCTGAACGACGCGCAGGAGCTGAACTATCCCGCCATCATGCGCGCCATTCAGGCCACCGGTTTTCAGGGCTACGTGGCCCAGGAGTTCATCCCGAAGCAAACTGACAAGCTGGCCTCCCTGCGCCAGGCGGTGCAGCTCTGCGACGTATAATGCGGTTTGGCCCGATTTTTACAACTTGTCATTCCGAACGAAATGAGGAATCTGGGTTACCCATTCGATAGGTACTTACCCCAGATTCCTCACTTCGTTCGGAATGACACTAGAACTTAAAGCTGCTGTGCCAGCCTTACCCCACCACTCTATGAAACTCCCGCTTCTGACTGCCGCTTTATTCAGTATTTCCGTGGCCGCCTGTGCGCAACAAGCCGGTAAACCGGAAGATACCGAGGTGTGGAAGCCCGAGCCCAAAGTGGTAGCGGGCAAGCTGAAAACGACCCCACCGCCTGCCAAGGCCATTGTACTGTTTGATGGGAAGAACCTGAACGAGTGGGTATCGGCCGACGACCGGACCCAGCCGGCCCAGTGGACCGTTGCCAATGGTCTGCTGACGGTGGATAAGCCCAAGGGCAACATCGAAACCAAGCGCACCTTCACCAACTACCGCCTGCACCTGGAGTGGCGCGTACCGGCCGATATAACCGGCCAGGGCCAGGTGCGCGGCAACAGCGGCGTATTTCTGGCCTCCCTGGGCAAGGGCGACCTGGGCTATGAGCTGCAGATCCTCGACCCTTACCAGAACCCGACTTACGTGAACGGCATGGCGGGCAGCATCTACAAGCAGCGCATCCCATTGGCTAACCCCGGCCGCAAGCCCGGCGAATGGCAATCGTACGACGTGTGGTGGACGGCCCCCACCTTCAAGGCCGATGGCACGCTGAACACCCCGGCCCGCGTAACGGTGGAGTTTAACGGCGTAACGGTACAGAAGAATGTGGCCCTGGCCGGCCCCACCCGCTACATCGGCCCGCCCCAGTACGAAGCCCACGGCCCCGCCCCCATCAAGCTCCAATCCCACGGCGACCCAAGCGCGCCGCTCAGCTTCCGCAACATCTGGGTGCAGGAACTGAAATAGGCGCTCAGGGATTGATTGACCCTACAGCACTAAAGAGCCCGTTATCCTTGGCATAGGATATCGGGCTCTTCTTATTTCCCAGTGATTTTTACAAGCGGGCGGGGTCTTCCACTAACATGCCGTCCCGCTCGTGCACCAGCCCAAACGGCTCGTCGCGCACGATGAGGATGCCGTCCAGGTCGCACACGTCGGCCAGGGCGCTCAGCTGCACCGCCGACCAGATACCCAGCGAGGTTTCCACCATGCAGCCCAACATGGTTTGCAGGCCGTGGGCGCGGGTTTCCCGCAGAATCCGCAGGCCGTTGAGGTAGCCCCCGGCCTTCATCAGCTTCATGTTCACCCCATCAAACTGTCGGGCTATGTCAGCGAAGTCGGCCTCGTCGGTTACCGATTCATCGGCGAAAACCGGGCACTGCAGCTGCCCTTTCAGGGCGCGGTAATCGGCGGCGCAGGTGGCGGGCAGGGGCTGCTCCAGCAGGCGCACACTCAGGCCCGGCAGCGGCCGAATCTGCTCCCAGCTCTGGCGGAGGCTGTCGGCATCGGTCCAGGCTTCATTGCCGTCCACAATCAGCGGGTGGCCGGGCAGCAGGCGCGTTACTTCCCGCAGCAGGTCCACGGCTCCCTCCCGGTTTACTTTCACCTTCAGCAGCGGAAACCGGCTGAGGCGCTGGGCTTCCAGAAACCCGGCCACCTCCCCGGGCTCCATGATGGGCAGGGTGGCGGCCGTGCCCACGGCCGCCGCTGGCGCGGGCACACCCAGCCACTGCGGCACCGTCTGGCCCCGGCGGGCGGCCTGCCAATGCACAAACGCCGATTCCAGCGCAAACCGCAGGGCGTGAGCCGGCTGATGCTGGTGCAGAAAAGCCGTTAGCTCCTCGATGGTTTCGCACTGGCCCAAGCCCGCCGCCTGCAGCTGGGCAAATTCCTGCTCCAGGCCCTCGGGCGTTTCGCCGTAGCGTATGTTGGGGGCCGCCTCGCCCCGGCCCTGCAGGCCCTGGCCTTCCACCCGCAGCAGCAGGTTGGTTTTAAACGTGGAGGAGTTGCGGGAGATTTTCCAGGTGTAGCGCAGGGGCAGCTGCAGCAGCGTGAGGGACCAGGTGAGCATGGAGAGGAACTGAAGAGAGCAGCAAAAAAGCGGCTGGCTCGCCCCGTTGACTGTTGCCGGACGAGGAATTTACCAACCAGTAAGCCAAGCTACGGCATTGGGCACAGTTCTCAGCCCCGAGAAGCCTATCTTTGTCCGGTTCCCACTGTTTTTCCTCTCCTGAATTGCCGCGCATGAAGTTTTCGCGACTCTCGCTTGTTGTACTTATTCTGTTCCTGGTAGCGGCGGTATGCACCGTGCTGGCGGCCCAAACGCCCCCCGCCCTCGACCCCCTGGTGGCCCTGGTGGCGCGGTGGCTGGCGTTGGCCGGTATCGTTTTCCTGGCCGTCAAGCGCCGCTCCATCACCTTCTGGATTGTGGTGAGCATGCTGGTAGGCGCTGAAATCGGCAACGACTTTCCCGAGCAGGCTATCGGGCTGAAAGTGCTCAGCGACGTGTTTTTGCGGCTGGTGAAAACCATCATTGCCCCGCTGGTATTCGCTACGCTGGTAGTGGGTATTGCCGGCCACGCCGACCTGAAACAGGTCGGCAAGATGGGCCTGAAGGCGCTGGTATACTTTGAAGTGGTGACCACGTTTGCCCTGTTCATCGGGCTGGCAGCCATCAACCTCACCAAAGCTGGCGAGGGCGTGGACCGCAGCGGCATTGCCGCCGATACGGAGCAGCTGGCCACCGTCAAGCAAACCACCGCCGACATCATCCTGCACATCTTCCCCGAAAACATTGCCAAATCCATTGCCGAAGGGCAGGTACTGCAGGTAGTCGTGTTTGCCATCATCTTCGCTATCGGCCTCGCTATGGTGCACCAGAAGCACCGTCAGCCCATGCTGCAGTGGACGGAAAGCCTCTCGGAGGTGATGTTTAAATTCACCAACGTGGTCATGTTCTTCGCCCCGCTGGGCGTGGGTGGAGCCTTGGCTTACACGGTAGGCAAGATGGGCTTTGCCCCACTGCTGAACGCCTTTAAGCTGCTGCTCACCCTGTACGGTGCCCTGTTTGCCTTCGTGCTGCTGGTACTGGTACCCATTGCTTTGCTGGCCCGCATTCCGCTCAAGCGCTTCGTGCAGGCCATTGCCGAGCCGGTGAGCATTGCCTTTGCTACTACGTCTTCGGAAGCGGCCCTGCCCCGGGCTATGGAAGCTATGGAAAGCATTGGCGTGCCGCGCCGGATTGTAGCCTTTGTGATGCCTACCGGTTACTCCTTCAACCTCGATGGAACCACCTTGTACCTGTCCTTGGCCGCCATTTTTGTAGCGCAGGCCGCCGGCGTTGACCTGACCTTCGGGCAGCAGCTGGTGATGGTGTTTACGCTTATGCTCACCTCGAAAGGGGTAGCAGGCGTGCCCCGGGCTTCGCTAGTGATTCTGCTGGCTACGGTGGCCTCATTCAATCTGCCCTCCTGGCCGGTGTTTATTATTTTGGGAATTGATGCCCTGATGGACATGGCCCGTACCGCCGTCAATGTGATGGGCAACTGCCTGGCCACGGCCGTGGTAGCCCGCTGGGAAGGCGAGTTTATCGACAACTACGTGGCCCCGGAGCCCGTGGAAGAGCTGGCCGAGGCCGATAGTACGCTGGCTCACCACGGGCACTAATCAGCCGGAGTGCTACCTGCCTTTTTGGGATTCCCGCTTCCTGTTCTGGGGGGCGGGAATGTTTTTGCCGGACAGTACGTAGTGCCGGTAACCGCCTGATTCCGGGCCGCTCACCGAGTTTTTGCATAATTCCGGCCGAACCGGTGGATTACTGCCGACGGACTGGTTATTTTTGAACTTCTTCGCGAATCAACGACTCCCCTTCTTATTTCCCGTCTGCTATGATGTACCGCTACGCCTCGCTCCTGTGCCTGATGGGTTTTCTGGGTTTGACGAGCTGTAAATCGACGGAAAAGGCCGTGTACCGCACGGTGCGCTCCAACAATTCCGTGGCCCTGGGCCGCTTGCCCAAGCTGGACGCAGTAGTGGAGCCCGGCCCCTTAAGTATGCAGGAAGGGGAAGGTGCCCACCCCGACGATGCCAGCAAGCTGTTCCGCCAAGAGCTTTCCTACCACCTAGCCGAGCCGCAGAATGATACCACGCGCTACGGCTACGCCAAATTCATGGTCACCAAGGCCGAGCAGCAGCGCACCGGCCGCGTATTGCAGGCTTTCCAGATGCTCACGCTCATGACGCCGAGCCTGCTGGGCGTGCCCCTGGAGTGGTACCGCACCAACATTACGGCCGAAGTACAGATCATCAATGCCCGCGGCGAGGTAATTGGCACCTACACCGGCACCGGCCGCAGCAAAGTGCGCGTGGCCATGTACCACGGCTACGGCCAGTCGAAAGCCGCCCGCCTTTCCGACGTGCAGGCCCTGCGCCTCGCCCTCGACCAGATTCGCCCCCAGCTGGACGCCGACGCCGACACGTTGCGCCTGCAGCTGGCTACTTCCGGTCCCGTGGAGGAAATCATTGGCTCGGCGGAAGTACGGTAAGGTTCCGCAAAAGAGAAAACATAGAAGGCCGTTCGTCTTTCTGCGCAGTGTTCGGGACCTGTTGATTCAGGAATAAGCATCGTACCAACGACTTGTTTCTGACTCACCAGGTCCTGAGCAATTTACGACCCGTATGCGGGGCTGGCAGACTAAGGAGCCGTTGTGAAATCAATCAAATACGGTTTCAGAGAAACGCCATCGAGGCTGCGAAAATTTTCACCAACTAACAGCTGATAGTGCTGGCCGGGTTTCAGTGGCGCTATTTCGTAGGTTGCGGTAATACCGTCCGCAGAGAAACCGACTAGCTTTCCGAGGCGCAACAGATTGGGGAAACCAAGCGGACCTAGCTCAAAATTGCGGTGGTTTGGATCCATTGGGACCGAAAACCGAAGCGTGATAGTGGAGAACTGCGGATTTACGACTTGTTGGCCGTTGCTGAATTGATCAATGCCCACCACCTCGGGACGGTTTTGCTCAAAATCCCGCTTGAGCTGCGCAAAAGTCCGGTTGAAATATCCCGACTCATCAACCAACTGCTGCATGGCCCGCTCGTCGTTATAGTCCAGCTCTATCATGGCCTTGATAGCCCGCT
This sequence comes from Hymenobacter sp. 102, assembly GCF_049949205.1. Classification (NCBI taxonomy): domain Bacteria; kingdom Pseudomonadati; phylum Bacteroidota; class Cytophagia; order Cytophagales; family Hymenobacteraceae; genus Hymenobacter; species Hymenobacter sp. 102. Next base: position 4,113,040 of record NZ_CP188172.1, on the reverse strand, counting down.
TTTTGTCAGCTGCCCGAACATAGTATTTTTCGCAGATGGCATAGCCTACGTAGTACCCCAGGTCTCGGGTGGCAAACTCATTGGGGTCATTGGAGTACAGCCAGAAGCCGGTGAAGGAGTTGAGCAGTTGAGAGGCAAACCGGGCCTGAATTTTCGTTGCCTGGGCCGAGCCGACGCGCAAGGCAGGCAGCGTTGAGGGCCGGCCCGTGGTCAGTACGGTCACGAATTCCGCCACCCCTTCTAACAGGCACTGCCCCAGCAACGTAGTAGCGGCGGTGGTTTTCTGCTGGGTGTGGACAAACTCGTGTACGTTGGTAAAGATGATTTCCGCATCGGACCGCTCCCGAAAATGAGGGGGCAAATGTGCCAGCTTAGGCCCGAATTCTTCGGTTACAGTGGTTTTATCGGCCAGTAGCGTTTCACTACCTATCAGCACCATATTGCCTGCGGTGGTACCTCCGGTACGTAAAGCGCCGATGGTAAAATACGTGGTAGCGGGCTTGGCCTCCGGATACAGGACGTACAGTTTTCGAAGGGCAGCCTGCCCGCGCTGGCCCAGGGCGGCGGCCCGGAGTGTGTTAGGCCTCACAGATTGCCAAAACCGGGGATACCCGGCAATAGCCTGAATATAGTCGGCGGCGGTGTAGCCGCGAACCTGCATGATGGCTCGAAGCCCCGGGGAGCCGGGCTCAATAAAAAGCGTGTTGAGGTAGGCATACTGCTGGGCGCTGTCGGGGGTGCTTATGATTTTGTCGTATGCCTTCCAGAAATTGGTAATATCCTGCGTGACAACCGGCAACTTACCCTGAGCGGCTGCTTCTGCCGCAAATAAGGTCAGGCCGAAGCAGAGGTAGCTATATTTCATACCGAAGATCAAGGGTAGATGCTGGATAAATTAGAAAACGGAGCCAATGTACTTAAAAGCCGCGCGTAGTTAAACTGGGACTGACCCGGTTACGGGAGGTACCTTAGCTGAAAAGAAAACGAAATACAACCCTGCGCCGCCGGAGATAAACGCTACCTTTGTTTCCCGTTATGCCAGACCGAAATTCCACTTCCGCGGCTGCCACTACGGCCAAATTCATTTTCGTAACGGGCGGCGTTACCTCCTCGCTGGGCAAAGGCATCATTTCGGCCTCCCTGGCCAAGCTGCTGCAGGCCCGCGGCTTCCGGGTCACCATCCAGAAGTTCGACCCCTACATCAACATCGACCCCGGCACGCTCAACCCCTACGAGCACGGCGAATGTTATGTAACCGACGACGGCGCCGAAACCGACCTGGACCTGGGCCACTACGAGCGGTTCCTGAACGTGCCTACCTCCCAGGCCAACAACGTCACCACCGGCCGCATCTACGACCACGTAATCCGGCAGGAGCGCGAAGGCGCGTACCTGGGCAAAACCGTGCAGGTGGTACCCCACATTACCGACGAGATTAAGCGCCGCATGCTGCTGCTGGGTCAGACCGGGCAGTTCGACGTGGTAATTACCGAAATCGGGGGCTCTATTGGTGATATTGAAAGCCTGCCCTTCGTGGAATCGGTGCGGCAGCTGCGCTGGGAACTGCCCGAGAACAGCTCCCTCGTGATTCACCTCACGCTGCTGCCCTACCTGAAGGCGGCCGGCGAGCTGAAAACCAAGCCCACCCAGCACTCGGTGCGCGACCTGCGCAGCGCCGGTTTGCAGCCTGATATTCTGGTGTGCCGCTCCGAGTACCCGATTCCAACGGAAATGCGCCGTAAAATTGCGCTGTTCTGCAACGTGAACATCAACTCCGTTATCGAGAGCCTTGACGCCGACAGCATTTACTCGGTGCCGTTGCTGATGCTGAAGGAGCACCTGGATGAGCGGGTTATCAAGAAACTGAAGCTGCAGGGTGGCACCCACCCCGATCTGGAGGCGTGGAAGGATTTCCTGGGCCGCCTGAAAAATCCCACCGAGGAAGTAACCATTGCTCTGGTAGGCAAATACGTGGAGCTGCCCGACGCCTACAAATCCATCATTGAAGCCTTCGTGCACGCCGGCGCGCAGAACGAGTGTAAAGTGACAGTGCGCAGCGTGCAGTCGGACCACATTAACGCCGACAACGTGGCCCAGCTGCTGCACGGCGTGGATGGCGTGCTGGTAGCGCCGGGCTTCGGGGAGCGGGGCTTTGAAGGCAAGATTCTGGCGGTGCAGCACGTACGAGAAAACGGCATTCCGTTCTTCGGAATTTGCCTGGGTATGCAGGTGGCCGTGGTGGAGTTTGCCCGCAACGTACTGGGGCTGAAGGACGCCTCTTCCACGGAGATGGACGCCCAGACAGCTAACCCCGTCATTGCCATGATGGAAGAGCAGAAGAACATCACCCAAAAGGGCGGCACCATGCGCTTGGGAGCCTACGACTGCGAATTGCGTAAGGGCTCCAAAGCCGCCAAAGCCTACGGCCGTAACCACATCAGTGAGCGGCACCGCCACCGCTACGAGTTCAACAACGACTACCTGGAGCGCTACGAGGCCGCCGGCATGCTGGCCTCGGGCCGCAACCCGGAAACCGGGCTGGTGGAAGTGGTGGAGCTGCCCAATCACCCGTGGTTTGTGGCCGGCCAGTTTCACCCCGAGCTGAAAAGCACCGTGCAGAATCCCCACCCGCTGTTTGTGCGCTTCGTAAAGGCCGCCATTCAGTTCCGGAAAGGGTAGGTGAGCTAGTGAACTGGTGAAATGGTGAGTTTCCTGTTTGAGAAGGCTCAGAGGTCCGGTGCTGCGCAAGCCGCGCCGTAAGCGGCAGCCGAACATAAAACTCGCCATTTCACCACCTCACCATTTCATCTTTCCTGACAAAAACGCCGGGGCGGAAAATATTCGCCTGACAACACCGACCTTTGTAGCAGGGTTGCCGGATTTTTGCTGGCTGCCCTGCTACCTTTTTTATTTGCTTCACCAGTACCTAGATGGACAGAAATTCAGCAATTGGCGTCTTCCTGATGGCCGCCTTGCTTTTGCTTTACCTGCAGTTCGCGCCCAAGCCAGAGCCGGAAAAGGCGGCCCCCGCCAAAACCACGGCCACCGCTACGGTGCCCGGCGCTGCCCCCGCCCCCGCCGACTCGGCGGCGCTGGCCCGGCAGCTGGGCACGTTTGCCGCTGCCGCCCAGGGCACAGCCCAGACCACGGAACTGAAAAACGACCGGCTGACGGTTTCGTTTTCCTCAAAAGGCGGCCGCATAGAAGCCGTCCGCCTGAATAACTACAAGACATTCTTCGGGCAGCCGCTGGATATTTTTGATGCCAAGAGCGCCCAGCTGGATACCCGCTTCCGCACCACCGACGGCCGGCAGGTAAAGCTCTCCGACCTGTATTTCCGGGCGGAGCCCCAGGGCACCAATGCACTGCGCTTCGTGGCCGATGTGGCCGGGGGCCAGATTGAGCAGCTATACACCCTGCCCGCCAACAGCTACGAGCTGAGCTACAACCTGCGCTTCAACGGCCTGACCTCGGCCGTGGCCCAGGAGCCGCTCACGTTCACCTTCGTGGACAATGTGCGCCAGACCGAGCAGGACCGCAAGCAGAACCGCAACCACACCACCATCAACCGCTACCTGGTTTCCGGCGACCATACGGCCTTGGCCGAGACTTCGGAAAACCCCGAAGAAATTAAGATAACGGAACCGCTGAAATGGGTGGCTCACAAGCACGACTTCTTCGTGGCTGGTATCATTGCCGATAACCAGTTCAACTCGGGTCAGCTGAACTCCAAAGTTGACCTGAACGACTCCACCTACATCAAAACCCTCAGCACCACGCTGGCCATTCCGGCCGCCGACGTGCAGCAGGGCAAAGCCAACTTCCGCTTCTACTTCGGCCCGAACTCCTTCAACATTCTGAAAGAAGTAGCGCCCGATTTCGACCGGAACGTGTACCTGGGCTGGGGCCTGTTCCGTTGGGTGAACCGCTTCCTGGTACTGCCCGTGTTCCACTTCTTGGAGCAGTTTATTGGCTCCTACGGTATCATCATTGCGCTGCTGGTGGTGCTGATTAAGCTGGTTACTTGGCCCCTCACGTACAAAACCTACGAGAGCCAGGCCAAGATGAAGGTGCTGAAGCCCGAGCTGGACGCCATCAAGGAGAAGTACCCCGACGACCAGGTGAAACAGCAGCAGGAAACCATGAAGCTGCACCAGAGCATGGGTGTGAACCCGCTCAGCGGCTGTATTCCCACGCTGCTCACGATTCCGATTCTGTTTGCCATGTTCCAGTTCTTCCCGAACGCCATTGAACTGCGGCAGCAGCCCTTCCTCTGGGCCCACGACCTGAGCACCTACGACGACCTGATTAAGCTGCCGTTCGAGGTGCCCTTCCTGGGTAGCCACATCAGCCTGTTCACGGTGCTCATGACGCTCTCGACGCTGGCCATGACCTACCAGAGCAACCAGACCAACAGCGCCATGCAGGGGCCCATGAAGTTCTACAGCTACCTGATGCCGCTGGTGTTCTTCTTCGTGCTGAACAGCTTCGCCGCCGGCCTGACGTGGTACTACCTGGTATCGAACCTGGTGACAATGGCCCAGCAGGCTATTACCCGCCGCTTCGTGGATGACGCCAAGGTGCGCGCCAAGCTGGAAGCCAACAAAGTGAAGAACAAGGACAAAAAGCCTACCGGCTTTGCGGCCCGCCTGCAGGATGCCATGAAGGCCGCCCAGGAAAAAGAGGCCCAGAACCGGCAGGGTGGTCGCGCCACTGCCGCCGCTTCCGACGATGACGACTCGGACTCAGAGCCGGGCACGGGTGCTTCGGATATTTCGCCGAAGAAGCCCCGCAAAACGCGCCGCTCTTAGTAGCTGCTGAAGTTACCTCGTAGTGAAACGCCCTGTTGCCATCCGGCAGCAGGGCGTTTCCCATATCTGGCACCAAGTTTGGCTATAGGCTTTCAGCTATATTGCTGCTCTCATCTTCCCTCCCTCCTTCGCTATGCGTGCTGCTTTACTTGCTCCGATTATCACGCTGCTGGGTTTGGCGGCCTTGCCTGCCTGCACGGTGAACTACTACGTGCCGGCTGCCAACGATGCCCCCGTGGCCAGCAACGCCCCCCGCCGGTACCCGCCCCGCGGGCAGTGGCAGCAAGTACCGGGCCCGCCCCGCCAGGGGCAGTACCCACCGGTAGCTTCGGTGCCCACACCGGCTCCGCAGCCTAGCGGCCCGGTGCGGCAAACGCCGCCTCCGCAGCCGGGCCCGCCCCGGAGCCCGGTAAAGGAAACGCCGGCTCCCGCACCGGCTCCGGCTCCTTCGGCTCCGCAAACGTATCCTTATCCCACGGGTGGCATCAAACCCAGCAAACCGGTGACGCCGCCCCCGCCAGCTCCTTCGGCTCCGGCACCCACTGCGCCGGCTCCCGCCCCGGCATATCCCTATCCTACGGGCGGCATCAAGCCTAGCAAGGATGTAGCGGCAGCACCTGCCCCCACGCCTGCTCCGGCACCGGCTCCTGCACCCCCGGCCCCCGCTCCCGCTTATCCGTACCCCACGGGTGGCATCAAGCCCAGTAAGCCCGTGGATGAAGCACCCGTGCAGCCCAATGAAACACTGGACGCCCCGGCACCTACCGGCGCGCAGATGGTGCCTACCGCCAGTACCATTCCTGTTTCCGGACCTGGTAAAGTTGAGTTGGACTCAGAGGTGCAGGCGGGGCCGGTGCTGGTATTTGGCAAAACGCCCTGCTTCGGCAAGTGCCCACACTTCACGGCCCGGCTGTACGCCAACGGCCGCTTGCAATATGAGGGCCAGCAGTATGCCCCGGTGGAAGGAAACCTGGATCTGATGCTGGACCCCACCGTGGTAAGCCGGTTGCTGCAGGCTGCCGAAGCAAGTCACTTCCGCAGCTTCAAGCCGGAGTATGCCAGTGGCGCCACCGATATGGCCGCTACTACGCTGGTCATCAACTACCCTGATGGCTCCACAAAGTCGGTGCGGGTGGAGGACGGGGCCCCGGAGGAGCTGCAAAAGCTGCTGGCCCTGGTCAACAGCCAGATTGAAAAAGCTGTGGGAGCGGCCAACGACCGGTAGGCACCGGTTTTCTGTTGAGGCTAACACCAAAAAAGGCGCCCTCTGCGGAGGACGCCTTTTTTGGTGCCATCACCGGCAATATTAGCCTTTGCGGGCCTCGTCGAAGCGGCTGTTCACTTCGCCCCAGTTTACCACGTTCCAGAAGGATTTCACGTAGTCCGGGCGCTTGTTCTGGTGCTTGAGGTAGTAGGCGTGCTCCCACACATCAAGGCCCAGAATGGGTGTGCCGCGCTGGATGCCGGCCACGTCCATCAGGGGGTTATCCTGGTTGGCGGTGGAAGTAATCATCAGCTTGCCGGCTTTCTTGTCGTAGATCAGCCAAGCCCAGCCGGAGCCAAAGCGGCCGGTAGCAGCCTTGGTGAATTCTTCCGTGAACTTCTCGTAGGACCCGAAATCCTTGTTAATGGCCGCGGCCAGGCCGCCCGTAGGCTGCCCGCCGCCTTTGGGCGAGAGAATCTGCCAGAAGAAGGAGTGGTTCCAGTGGCCCCCGGCGTTGTTGCGGACGGCATCGGACTGCTTACTGGCGGAAGCCAGCAGCTGGGCCAGGCTCAGCTTTTCCTCCGGCTTGCCGGCCACCGCTTCATTCAGCTTCGATACGTAGGTTTTGTGGTGCGCATCGTGGTGAATTTCCATGGTTTTGGCGTCGATGTGCGGCTCCAGGGCATTGAAGGCGTAGGGCAGTGCGGGCAGCGTGAAGGGGCCATCGGCAATGGGCGTGGCGCGGGCTTCGCGCAGCAGCTTTTCCTCGTGAGCGGCAGCCAGCACGGCGGGGCTAACCAACGCTCCAATGGCCGTGAGCAGGGCATTTTTCAGAAAATCTCGCTTCAGCATGGGAATAGAAAGGCAGAAAAAGTGGAAAGAACACGGCGGACGACCAGCGCCGGCCGCGGCGGTTCAAGGTAGAACTACTTACCCGAATTAAGGGCTTGCTGTTGCATTTGGGGCCTACTTTTGTGCAGGCGGGCACGGTTTTGGGTTGGCTGCGCGTTCATCCGCAAGCTACCTTGCCGTTTCATTCGCTTCCACTACCATGGCCATTACCCGTCGTTCCGCTCTTTCGTTCTCCATTACCCGCGCCGGCCGCGGGCTTGGTTTATTGCTGACGCTTCTTCTGCTCACTCGGCTGGCCCAGGCCCAGGTGCAGCTACGCGGCGTGGTGCGCGACAAAGAAACCCAGGAAGTGTTGCCGTTTGCCAGCGTAGCCGTACCCGGCACCACCAACGGCACTACCACCAACATCGACGGCGAGTTTACCCTGGTGGTAAAACAGCTGCCCGTAACGCTGCTGTTTTCGGAGCTGAACCACGTAAAGGATACCCTGCGCATTACCTCGGCCACGGTGCCTATTACGGCGGTTTTGGCCGAAGCTACCGTGGTGCTGCCCGAGGTGAAGGTGGCCAGCTTCCCATTCCAGGTGGTTGACCGGGCCTTCCGGAACCTGCAGCGCAATTACCGCCGCACCTATTACGGCAAGGCCTTTTACCGCCAGATTACCCGCATTGACAAGCAGCCCACTGAGCTGCAGGAAGTAGTGTGGAACGTGAAGTCGAATCCCGCGCGCATCATTGGCACCACCCTCGCCCAGGGCCGCTACGCCGCTGTGCAGGCCCCCATCAACCTGAGCAACTTCTCAGTATATACCCGCAAGTTCGGCTTGTTTGACCCTGGCCAGGACAGCACCACCTCCCTGGCATTGCTGAGCCCCAACGTAGAGAAAAATTACCTTTTGGAGCTGAAAGGCATTGTGGGCGAGGACTCTACCGGGGGCGTGGCCGAAATTCACTTTGAAACCCGCCCTGAGCTAAAATACCGCGCCGAGGGCACCGTATGGATTGATATTGAGAATTATCAGGTGGTGCGCTACCGCATGACGCAGCCCAGCTTTACGGGCAGCACCAACAACCCCCGCCAAAAATTCGACGAGGCCAAGCTCATGATCGAAATGGCCTTCCATGCCACCAACGGCAAAGGCGAAGTGGCTCCCCTGGAACTGATGAAGATGGACCTGACTACCAATCTCACCGAGCCGGGCAAACAGCCTCTGGCCATCAATGTGTCGTCGTTCACGTATTTCTTCGAGCAGAGCAGCAAACCTCAAAACCTGCCCTACACCCGCGCCAGCCTCACCGACCGGGACCTCGACGCTATCCGGGCCAAGCCCTACGACCCCGAGTTCTGGGCCAACAACCCCGTGGTACAGCGTACCCCGGCGGAGGAAGAAGTAGTGAGTGCCTTCGAGAAGAAAGGCGCTTTCGGCTCAATGGTGAAGAAACCCGCTGCTCAACCCACCCGCAGCCTCCGCAATGGCTCCGTAGTGCGGTAACCAGGCACCTAGCATCCCTACAAGAGCCCCACGCTTACAACCCTGTTACGGGGCACAGGCGCGGGGCTCTCTTTTGGGCGCACTATCCCAGAAACGCCACCAGCAGCATCAGCAATAGTCCTATGAGAAAGGAACTACCGATGCCGATGGCAATGCCCTTAAGCAGGCGGGCATCGGACGAGGAAAAATGCGTGGGGCGGTCGGTGGGGCGGCGAACTGGCATACCTAGCTAACCCGCAAAACGGCAAAAAGTCTCCCGCAGAGTCGGCAATGTGGAGTTTTTAATGGTTGAGGCGCAGCGTTGCACGGCTGGACTGCATCTTTGGCGCATGAAAACAACTTTGCTTGGCTTGCTGCTGACAGGTGCTTTACTGAGCGGACCTCCTGGTGAGACGCAAGCGCAAACTACCCCGGCCTCTGCTCCTTCCGAACTCCGGATTGCCTTCGGCTCCTGCAACCGCCACGACTTGCCCCAGCCCCTCTGGGATGACATTGCCCACGACCAGCCCCAGGTGTGGATCTGGCTGGGTGACAACATTTACGGCGACTCCGATGACCCCGCCGTGCTGCGGGCCAAATACGACGCCCAGCGCGCTCAGCCCGGCTACCGCCAGCTGCAGGCCCGGGGTACGCAGGTAATTGGCACCTGGGACGACCACGACTACGGCCGTAACGACGGCGACAAGAACTACCCCTTCAAGGCCCAGAACCAGCAGCTGGCCCTGGATTTTCTGCAGGAGCCCGCCGGCAGTCCGCGCCGCACGCAGGAAGGTATTTACGCCTCGTATGAGTATGCCGTAGGCAAGAAAAAGGTGAAGGTGATTCTGCTGGACGACCGGTATTTCCAGGACCCGCTGTTCCGCGACTCGGCGCTGGTGTACCACCCCAACCCTACCGGCGACGTGCTGGGCGAGGCCCAGTGGGCCTGGCTGCGGCAGCAGCTCACCAATTCCGATGCCGACGCCCACATCATTGCCTCAGGCATTCAATTTTTGCCTTACCAGCACCGGTTCGAGAAATGGGCCAACTTTCCGGTGGCCCGGCAGCGCCTGCTTACCTTGCTCAAGGACACCAAACCGAAAGGCGTGCTGCTCATCAGCGGCGACCGGCACATCGGTGAAATATCCCGGGTACCGGTAGCGGGCCTGAAGCGGCCGGTGTACGAAATAACCTCCAGTGGCCTCACTCACCCGGCCACGCATAATACATCGGAGCCCAACCAGTACCGGGTAGGGCCCCTGGTGAATCAGAAACACTACGCTCTATTCCAATTCCGCCCCCACGGGCGGCGGCTGGGCGTTACGGCCTCCCTGCGCGGCGACGATGGGCAGGTGTTTTACACCGAAGAAATTAACTTGAACCGTTAGCCAACTTCCTCGGGGGCCCGGAACCTGTACGTCGGTTCCTGCCCTGGTTCGGCTAACTTCGCAGCCTCACCTTTTGCCTTCCGCCGTTTTGTCCTTCTCCCGCTTTCTTTCCCTGTTGCTGCTGGCGCTGGTATTGCTCAGCCCCGATACTGGCTCGGCCCAGCGTCGTCGCAAAAAAGCCTCTGCCCGCACAACCACCCGTACCGTAGCCCGCCGGGCCCCGGTACGCAAAGCGCGCTCCGCAGCGCCAGCCGCACGACGCGCAACACCAGCTGCCCCGGCTACCGTGGTTGCGAAACCAGCTCCCCGGCCCGGAACCACCGCTAAAAGCCGCAACCAGCCAGTACCGTTTGCCGGACAGCTGAACTCCTCGCGGTGGGTTGATTCGGTGATGCAGACGCTTACGCCCGACCAGCGGGTGGCCCAGCTGTTTATGGTGGCGGCCTACTCCAACCGGAAGCGCATCGATGAGGACTCCATTTCGACCCTGATTCAGCAATACGGTATTGGGGGGCTGATTTTCTTCCAGGGCGGGCCGGTGCGCCAGAGCCGCTTGCTGAACCGCTACCAAAGCCAGAGCAAAGTGCCCCTGCTGGTAGCCATGGACGCCGAGTGGGGCGTGGGCATGCGCCTGGATAGCGTGGTGCGCTTCCCCTACCAGATGAGTATGGGCGGCGTGCGCGACAACCAGCTCATCTACGACATGGGCACCGAGGTGGCCGCGCAGTTCAAGCGCCTGGGTATGCACGTAAACTTCGCCCCGGTAATTGACGTGAACAACAACGCCGCCAACCCCGTCATCGGCTTCCGGAGCTGGGGCGAAAACAGGGAAAGCGTGACGGAGAAAAGCTACCTCTACATGAAGGGCATGCAGGACGCGGGCGTGCTGGCCGTAGCCAAGCACTTCCCCGGCCACGGCGACACCGACACCGACTCCCACCTGGCCCTGCCCCTACTCCGCATCGACCGGAAGCGGATTGACACGCTGGAGCTCTACCCCTTCAAAAGCCTGATCAAGCGCGGCATTGGGGGGATGATGGTGGCCCACCTCAACATTCCGGCCCTCGATACCACGGGCCTGCCCTCCACCCTTTCTAAACCCATTATTCAGGGCCTGCTACAGCAGAAGCTGGGGTTTGAAGGCGTCATCTTCACCGACGCCATGAACATGAAGGGCGTTATCAGCAAGTACCCGCCCGGTGATGCCGACGTGCGGGCCCTGGTGGCCGGCAACGACATTCTGGAGTTCAGCAAGAACATTCCGCTGGCGTTGCGCATGGTGCGGGAGGCCATTAATAGGGGCGAGCTGACCCAGGCCGAAATTGACCGGCGCTGCCGCAAGGTACTGGCCCTGAAACAGTGGGCGGGCCTGAATAAATACCGGCCCATCAACCTGGCGGGCCTCACGGCCGACCTCAACACGCCCCACGCCCAGTACCTGAGCCGCCAGCTCACGGAGCTGAGCGTAACGGTGCTGCGCAACCAGAAAAGCGTGCTGCCCCTCCAGCGCCTCGATACGCTGCGGCTGGCTACCCTCACCATCGGCACCAAGGATACCACCGACTTCCAGCGCATGGTAGCCGATTATGCCCCGGTACGCCACTTCTGGCTGCCCGCCACGCCCACCATGGACGAGCTGACGCGGATGCGCGAAACCCTGCGAGCCTACAACACCGTGCTGATTGGGGTAAACAACCTGGGCCGCCTGCCCGCAACCAACTTTGGGGTAAGTCCCGAAACCAACGTGCTGCTGCGGGAGCTGGGCGGCAAAGGTCAGCGGCTGATTGTCTCGGTGTTCGGCTCGGCCTACGCCGCCGCCAAGCTCCGCGACTTGGACCGCGCCGACGCCGTGGTAATGGCCTATCAGGAAAGCAAGAACGCTCAGGAAGTAGCCGCCGAGGTGATTTTCGGCGGTATTTCGGCCAGCGGCAAGCTGCCCGTTACCATCTCCGACCGATACGCCTACGGGACGGGCCTGGCCACCCAAGGCGGCACCCGGCTACGCTACAGCTTCCCCGAAGCGGTGGGCATGAACAACAACCTGGAAAGCCGGGTGGATTCGATGATGCAGGCCGCCATTGCCGCCCGGGCCTTCCCCGGCGGACAGGTGCTAATTGCCCGCCGCGGCACCGTGGTGTTGCGCAAAAACTACGGCACCCAGCAGTACCCCGAGGCCGGCAAGCCAGCCCGCCCCGTGCAGAGCAACGACCTGTACGACCTGGCCTCGCTGACCAAAGTATCGGCCGCGCTGCCTTCCTTGATGAAGCTGCAGGACGAGGGCAAATTCAACCCCGATATGACGATGGGCCAGCTGTTTCCGGAGCTAATGGGCACCAACAAGCAGGACCTGAAACTGCGCGACGTGCTAACGCACCAGGCCCGCCTGAAAGCCTGGATTCCGTTCTGGAAAGACTATACCAAGCCCCGCGGCTTCTTCAACGCGCTGCTGGGCAAGAGCCCCGAAGCCAAAGAGGTATCCGCCACGAAGCCCTCGGAGCTGAACCGCCGCTACTTTCGCCCCGATTCATCGGCGCGGTTCCCACTGCCGGCCGGGCCCGGCCTGTGGGCCCGCAAGGATTTCCCGGAGCGCATTGTGAAGGCCATTGCGGAGTCGCCTCTGAACGAGAAGCCAGGTTATGTGTATTCTGATTTATCGTTTATTCTGTACCCGCGCTTTGTGCAGCGGGTGTCGGGCAAGCCGATTAATCAGTTTGTAACGGATGAGGTATACCGGCCGCTGGGCGCTACCACGCTGGGCTACAACCCCACCCGCCGCTTCCCCCTCAGCCGCATTGTGCCCACCGAGTATGACTCCCTGTTCCGTCACGGCCAACTGCACGGCACCGTGCACGATGAAGGCGCGGCCCTACTCGGCGGCCTCTCCGGCCACGCCGGCCTGTTTGGCTCGGCCACCGATTTGGCTAAACTGGTGCAGATGTATGCCTGGAACGGCCGCTACGGCGGGCAGCAACTTTTGAAAGCCGAAACCGTGCAGGAGTACACCCGCTGCCAGTTCTGCCCCGACAACCGCCGCGCCCTGGGCTTCGATAGGCCCGCCGCCAACCCGGCCATCAACTCGGCCCCGCTGGCCTCGCCCCAGAGCTACGGGCACACTGGCTTTACCGGCACGTATTTCTGGGTAGAGCCTAAGGAAGAGCTGTTCTGCATTCTGCTCACCAACCGCGTAAACCCCACCCGCCGCAACAACAAGCTCACCGAGCTGAGCGTGCGGAGCAACCTGCTCCAGATTGCCCTGCAAAGCGTCCGGCAAGCGCAAAAGCAGGAAGTGGAAAGCACCGTTCCGAAGGAGGAATAAGCACAGTGCCCCGGCCAGATGGTCGGGGCGCTTTCGTTATGGTGTTTTCTTCTCAGCCATGTATACCATATCAAGTGGCCGGGTAGCTTCTTGCAGAGTAAGACCCAGCTTCTGCAAATGCTGCTTGACCTCAAGGATTTTGTCTTCCGGCTGTAATGCCAACTTCATATCATAGCGGCCTGCCAGACCAGTTTCATCTACCACAGGCCTGCTTGCCATATTCTCCAAGAACTCCCGCAGCGTTTCCACGCGGCCACCTTCCGCTTCAAACCCTTCACCCGACCACGAAACCTGTTCGGCTTTGTTGGATTGCAGCCAAGCAGCAGTATTAGGCAGACGACGCAATACATACACCGGCTGGTTTTCCGACCGCACCGACACCTGTAACCCAAACCGCGGCTCCAGCTCCGGCCGCAGCCGCTCCAACAGCTGTCCGGCCTGCTCGCGGGGCACAATCAGGTCCACGCAAAACAGGTTGGCAGGCTCGTACTTATTCCGGTCGGTCGGCAATTGATTCTTGACCCGCAGATGCGACACGTGATACACTTGCTGCACCAGGTTTTGCAGCGTGGTATTGATAAACGTCACCCGGCGTCCGCGCAGGCCCGGCGTTTGGTCGCGGCGCATCTGGGAGCCCACGCCCGTCAGGTAAGGCAGCACATTCAGGGCGAAGCGGGTACTGGTATCGGCCGGAAAAAAACTCAGAGGGTTGCGCAGTTCGTCGTGTTTGGGTTTCACTGCTGCGTTGTGGCCAGCTAGCCACTTTTCTACCACCTCCGCCGTAATCAGCTCAGGCGTAGTAATAGCCAATATTTTTCCTGTAGGACCAATTACTACAGTGTGTGGTACTGTACGATGGGGAAAATAACGATACAATACGGCCTGCTGGTCAGGGAGTGGTGCCAATGGAATATGCACCGGTCGGCGTTGCAGAAACGTGCGCACTCGCGCTTCTGAGTCGTTGGCGACACCTACCACCTGTACCTGGCCGGGAAATGCCTGCTGTAAGGAATCAAGGTGCTGAAGTGCAGGAATGCAGGGTCCGCACCACGTACCCCAAAACTCCAGCACCAGCAGCTTACCAACGGCTTCCGAGGAAGTAAATGTGGAGCGCGTACTGTTGAGCGTGGTCAGCGTAAATGAGGGCACTTGTGCGCCCTCTTGCAGCCCCTGGGCCTGGGTGGTACACAAGGGTATGGACACCAATAGAAACGCTCCGAGCAAAGAAGAATTACGCATCAGAATAGCAGAAGGAATAATTGAGTAGTAAGCTAAACCTACTGATTTTCTGACTAGCTTCCTTATCCCTGCGAAACCCTGCGTCTCCCACCCCGAACCACTGCGCGAAACCCCACCCGACCATGCTACAAGGCCTCATGATGAACACGCCCCTGCGCATTGAGGGGCTGCTGGAACACGCCGAGAAATGGCACGCCGACACGGAAATTGTGAGCCGCCTGCCCGAAGGCGGCCTGCACTACCTACACTGTCTTGGAATAAACACTGCCATCTAAAAATCTACTATCCTGTTTCGATCTCAACAATTCAAGGAGAATGGAAATAGAGAATTATTCTACCATGAGGCGACAAGAAGCGCTTTCGCACCGAACGGTGTAGAGGCCGGCGGGCAGCCCGCGTAGGTCGAGTACTACTGTTACTGACTGGGCCGGAACTACCGCCGTTTGCACCTGTCGGCCTAGCGCGTCGAGTAGCTGTACCCGCCGCCGCTGACTCGTAGCTGGCAGCGTTAGCGTGGTGGAGTTCCGCGCAGGATTAGGAATAAGCCGTAATGCCGCAGCGTGGGCCGTAGCAGCGGCTAACGGCCCGCTGGACGTACTCTCGTAAACACCAATGTGCACAGTTGCTTTACTGCCGTCGCCCACTCCGGTGAACTCCCCGCCCGCATACACCTTACTCCCGTTCATAGCCAGTGCTCTCACGAAGTCATTCAGTCCAGTTCCCAGACTGCTCCAGCGTGTACCATCCCATTTAGCCACGTGGTTAACTGTCACGCCCCCGGCGGTGGTAAAGGTTCCTCCGGCATATACGTTAGGGCCATTGGCGGTAAGTGCGTATAGGCCAGAGCCGTTCGCACCTGTCACATTCACTCCCGTTCCCAAGTTACTCCAGCCCACACCGTCCCATTTGGCTATATGGTTCACTGCCACGCCCCCGGCGGAAGTGAAAACACCCCCAACGTACACGTTCGGGCCGCTGGCTGCCATCGAAATGACAACTCCAAACCTATCCACTCCCATTCCCAATGGGCTCCAGCCCGAGCCGTCCCACTTAGCCACTTTACTGGCGGCCATGCCCCCGGCAGTAGTAAAGGTTCCGCCAACGTACACATCCCCGCCGCTCAGAGTCAGCGCTGTCACCATGTTATCTACTCCAGTTCCTAAGCTACTCCAGCGCGTGCCGTTCCATTTGGCAATGTTATTGGCAACCACGCCCCCGGCTGTGGTAAAACTGCCCGCAGCGTACAATTCTCCGCCGTTTATGGCCAGTGCCAGCACAGGACCATTCATACCAGTGCCAAGGCTACTCCAACTTGTGCCGTCCCATTTGGCGATGTAGCTAGCTGATACCCCACCGGCCATCAAGAAGGATCCCCCAACATACAGATCGTGGCCGCTTACGGCCAACGCACGTACGCTGGACATTAGACCGTCTAACACGATTCCCGTACCCAGTGTCGTCCACTGGGTACCGTCCCACTTAGCAATATTATTGGCAACTACGCCTCCGGCCGTGGTAAACTGGCCTGCAGCGTATACGTCTGTACCACTCACGGCTAAGGCGCGTACTGTACCACTCATGCCCTTCCCAGTACTAAGGCTGTTCCAGGTTACACCATCCCATGTAGCAATATTGTTGGCAACTATGCTCCCAGCTGTGGTAAAATTTCCGCCGGCGTACAACTTCCCGTTGCTCACGGCCAGCGCACTCACGGTCCCATTTATTCCGTTTCCGATGCTGCGCCAAGTAGCTCCATCCCACTGGGCAAGCGTATTTACACCCCCAGTCCTGTAAAAGTATCCCCCGGCGTACAGCGCGTTATTATGTACTACCAGTGCCAACACGCCTTCTGTTAACCCAGTACCGAGTCTACTCCAAGTAGTACCATCCCACTGGGCAATGTTGCTTATGGCTACTCCCCCAACCTCACTAAACCGCCCTCCAATGTATAGCGTGTGGTTGCTCACAGCCATCGAATACACGACGTTATACATTTTCATCTCGGGTCCTAGAGAGCTCCAGCCAGTACCATCCCACTTGACGATGGAATTATGCGTTCCTGTCACTTTGAATCCTCCACCCCCAACGTACAGGTCATTGTCCATTATGGCCAGTGCCGTGACGTGGCCACTTGTTCCGGTTCCCATGCTGCTCCACTGGGTACCATTCCACTTAGCTATACTGTTTACCGTTATACCTCCAGCCGTAGTGAAGACTCCACCCACATATAAATCAGTCCCGCTCACGGCCAGTGCATTCACAATATCATTCGTGCCGGTGCCCAAGCTACTCCACGTAGTACCGTCCCACTTGGCAATGTTGTTTACAGGCAGGCCTCCGGCCGCAGTCAACCGTCCCCCTACGTATAGCGTGTGGCCGTTCACGGCCAGCGCACGTACCCCACCATCAAAATCTGCAGATGTTACTCCTAAGCCAAGATTACTCCAGCGTGTACCATCCCACTTAGCAATGTTATTCGCGACTACATTACCCGCTGTGGTGAATAAGCCGCCAACATATATATCAGTCCCTGAACTGGCCACCGCATAGATTCGACCATTTACGCCCTTTAGTCCAAATCCATCTTGCCATTGCTCATCGCCCGTACCGGCAACGCCAACCGGCTGAAACACGGGCTTGCCGTCAGGTGCCATCCGCAGCCGGTAGCCGGCAGGGTCAAACGAGCCGCTGGCCCCCGTCCGCAACGTGCCATCCGGGCTTAACACATCAGCTAGCGCGGGTATTGCCTGAACGCCGAGTGAGGAAACGACCGGTGGGGTGCCAGCCCAGGCTGCACACGTAAACAGGGGAAGCAAGACCATCAGCAGAGCCGTCCCGGCTAAAGAAGAAATACGCATCAGAATAACAGAAGGAATAGCGGAGTAATGAGCCAAACCTACTGATTTTCTGACTAGCTTCCTTATCCCTGCAAAACCCTCCGTCCTCCACCCCCAACCACTGCGCGAAACCCCACCAGACCATGCTACAAGGCCTCATGATGAACACGCCCCTGCGCATTGCGGGGCTGCTGGAACACGCCGAAAAATGGCACGCCGACACGGAAATCGTGAGCCGCCTGCCCGAAGGCGGCCTGCACCGCACCACCTACGCCGGCCTGGGCCGCCGCAGCCGGCAGCTGGCCAACGCTCTGCGCCGACTGGGTATTGAGGGCGGCGACCGGGTGGGCACGCTGGCCTGGAACACGCACCGCCACCTGGAGCTGTACTATGCCATTTCGGGCTCAGGAGCGGTGTGCCACACCAGCAACCCGCGGCTATTTCCGGAGCAGCTGGTGTACATCATCAACCACGCCCAGGACCGGCTGCTGTTCTTCGACCTTACGTTTCTGCCGCTGGTGGAAAAGCTGGCGCCCAGCTGCCCCACCGTGGAAGCTTGGGTGCTGATGACCGACCGGGCCCACATGCCTGAAACCTCCACCCTGCCCGACCTGCGCTGCTACGAGGACTTGCTGGCTGCCGAAAGCGACGCTTTTGAGTGGCCGGTGTTCGACGAAAATACGGCCTCTTCGCTGTGCTACACCTCCGGCACCACCGACCAGCCCAAGGGCGTGCTGTATTCGCACCGCTCCACCCTGCTGCACAGCTACGCCGCCGCCTTGCCCGACTGCTTCAACTGCTCGGCCCGCGACGTAATTCTGCCCGTGGTGCCCATGTTCCACGTCAATGCCTGGGGTATTCCGTATCTGGCGCCCATGGTGGGCTGCAAGCTGGTATTGCCCGGGCCGGGGCTGGATGCGGCCAGCCTCTATGAGCTGTTCGAGACGGAGGGCGTGACGTTTTCGGCCGGGGTGCCTACCATCTGGTTTGGGTTGCTCACCTTCATGCGGGAAAAGCAGCTGCGGTTTTCCACATTGCGGCAGACGATTGTAGGCGGCGCCTCCTGCCCGCCGGCGCTGCTGAGAGCCTTCGATGAGGAGCTGGGCGTAACCATCCGCCACGCCTGGGGCATGACGGAAACCTCGCCTCTGGGCACCGTGTGCACGCTCAAGCCCCAGCAGCTCAGCCTCAGCCCCGATGAGCAGTTTGCCATCCAGACCAAGCAGGGCCGCGTCATCTTTGGCGTAGATATGAAGATTGTGGACGACGAAGGCCAGGAACTGCCCCACGACGGCGTGGCCTTCGGCGACCTGCTGGTGCGCGGCCCCTTTATCGTGGCCGAGTACTTCGGCACCGAGCCCGGCCACCTCACTCCCGACGGCTGGTTCCGCACCGGCGACGTAGCCACCATCGACCCGGCTGGCTTCATGCACATAACCGACCGAAGCAAGGACGTCATCAAATCGGGCGGGGAGTGGATTTCGAGCATCGAGCTGGAAAACCTGGCCATCGGCCACCCCAGCGTGGCCGAAGCCGCCGTAATTGGCGTGCCCCACCCCAAATGGAGCGAGCGGCCCCTGCTGATAGTGGTGCGCAAGCCCAATCAGGAATTGAGCAAAGAGGAACTCCTGACTTTCTACGACGGCAAGGTGGCCCGCTGGTGGGTGCCGGAGGCTGTGGAGTTTGTGGATCAACTACCGCACACTGCTACCGGTAAGCTGCTCAAAACCCAGCTCCGCAAGGATTTTGACGGCTACCAGTGGTAGCTTGAGTATCAAGGCGAGACAGCCACCGTCATTGCGAGGACGAAGGACGAAGCAATCCGTCCTTTGCAGAATGCGAAGCCTTAAAGAAGCACAAAGCCCCTGACGTCCGAACTGGCGTCAGGGGCTTTTAAGTAGGTCAGGGCTGAGAACTGGGTGAAGGACGGATTGCTTCGTCCTTCGTCCTCGCAATGACGGTAGCTTTAGCGCAACCACCCGGCTACTTCACGTCGGCTGGGGCCTGGCTTTTCATCTTTTCAGCAATGGCCTGTTGCAGCTCCGGCAGGTGTTCCTGCATGCGGCGCTGGCCGATTTCCATGCTGGCAGCCATCAGTTGGGGCATCTTGTCGATGGTTTTGCGGCCGATGGGCGTTTGGTAGAATTTGGCTAGCTCTTTCAGTTCTTTCTCGGTGAACTCGCGGGCGTAGAGCTGCACCATGTCTTCCTTCATGGCGCTCCAGCTCATGTACTTGGTAATGTACGCGCGCATTTCGGGCTCCACCGTCTTCATGCCGGGGTTTTGCTCTATCTGCATGGCCAGCATCCGGTCGATGGATGTGGTGAGGTTCTTCTCGGCGTTGGTAGCGGCCAGCAGTTCCTCGGCGGCTTTGCGCTGGCTGGCCGATAGGGGCGCCTGGGCCGCAGCGGCGGTGGTGGAAGCAGTTGTCTGCGCCTGCGTTGCGGAGGCAGTCAGGGCCAGTGCGGCGGTCAATATCCAGCAGTATTTCATACCCGAAGTACGGAAAATTTGGGCGGGCAGTCGGCCAACATTACACCGTGAAGAAGATCCGGCGGCGGTACAGCACCCACAAAATACCTATCCATACCAGCGTGTAGCACACGGCATACGCCAGGGAAGCATGGTACGGGTGGGCAATATGGGCCGTGAACAGGTGTTCATACAGCCAGTCGCGGGCGTAAAACACGGTACCGTGGGCATCGTGCAGCTTCAGGCGGGTGAGCAGGCGCTCCAGAGCTTCGGGCAGAAAGAACACCAGCAGCGCATTACTGCCGCAGGCCACCAGCGGCTTGGTCCAGGCCCCGCGCCACTGCTGCACATCCACCAGAAAATACAGCACGGCCAGCACCAGCACGCTGATGCCCCCGGCGTACAGCACGTAAGAGCTGGTCCAGAGGGCTTTGTTGATGGGAAACCACCCGTTCCAAACCAGGCCCGCCAGCACCAGCCCGCTGCCGCCTACCAGCATCCAGACGGCTTTGGTGGGTGCATCGGACCCCGGCCGGCGCAGCCACTGCCCTACCAGCACGCCCAGCAGCCCGGTTACGATAGTGGGCAGCGTCCCCAGTACTGATTCCGGGTCCCAGCCCTGCTGGTTCAGGTACAAATGACTGGATGTAAACAGCTTCCGATCCAACCAGGCACCCAGATTGGTAGCGGGCTCCAGGTTGGCGGAACCAATGCCGGGAACCGGCACCAACTGGAGCAGTACGTTGTACACTACCAGTAGCCCACCCCCTATCCAGAGCTGTTGGCGCCAGCTTGTTTTCAGAAAAAGCACACTGCACACTCCGTACACCAACGCAATACGTTGCAAAACACCTGGTATGCGGAAGGAAGTAAAGTAAAAATAGGGCACCAACCCAATGAGCAGGCCCAGCACCAACAGCACCACCATGCGGCGGCCAATGCGCCAAAGAGCAACCGGATGCTGCTTTGGTTGCGACCGTATCCCTGCAAGTCCATATACCAGCGCCACGCCCATGATGAACACGAAGGACGGAAACACTAAATCAGCAGGGGTGCAGCCGTGCCACAGTGCATGAGCCAATGGCCGGTAATACCGGGTGTAGTCGCCGGGGTTGTTCACCAGCAGCATCAGAATCACCGTCAGCCCCCGAAAAACATCCAGGGAAAGTAAACGGGTAGATTTAGCAGCGGACATTCTGTTGGGACTTGTTGATTGGTGGCTGTTCCTGAGCCTGGGAAGGACCCGCTTACGCAACTGGCCTGGGAGTGCTCAGGTCCTTTCTCCCTGCTTGATGCGCAACATGCTCAGGATAACAGCTGCTTATACACTCTGTTGATACTCATTGCACGCTATCCACCTGTCATAATTCACTGGTCACTTTGTCACACTTTGATGATAATATTCCGCCGGTACATCAGCCACAGCACCCCAAACCAGATGAGCACACAGGCAAGGGCCCCGGCCAAAGAAGCATTGACGGGACTGAAATAGGGCACGAACAGGGTATCGTAGAGCCAGTTGCGCAAACCAGTTTCCTGCCCGTTTGCACCCGTTACTTTTATCATATTCAGCAGCCGCGGAATCAGGCCCGAGAGAAAAAATACGGTAATGGCATTGACGCCGTACACCAGCGGTGGCAGCGTCCAGCGGCGGTACTGCTGCACATCTACCAGCCAGTACAAGGCCGCTAAAAAAGCCAGCGCCAGCCCGCCGGTGTAGAGCACGTAGGAACTGGTCCAGAGGGCTTTGTTAATGGGAAACCACCCATTCCAGATCATACCCAGCACCACGCCACCCGCGCCGGCCACAAACAGCCAGGCCACGCGGGTGGCAGGTTCCACCTCGCGGCGGCGCAGCCACTGGCCCGCCAGCATACCCAACAGCCCGGTGCCCACGGCCGGCAGCGTGCTGAGCAGTCCTTCAGGATCCCAGGTGCGGCTTTGTTTCCAGAGGTGCGCCTCACCCAGCACCGTGCGGTCGAGCCAGGCCCCCAGGTTGGTACCGGCCTCCAGGTTGGCCGGCCCGTAGCCGGGCACCGGCACTAGCTGCAGCAGCACGTTGTACACAATCAGAATAGCCGCCAGCAACCCAATCTGCTGCTTGCGGTTAGTTTTCAGAAATAGCACGCCGCATACCAGAAACACCACCGCAATACGAGCCAGCACCCCCGGTATGCGCACTGTGCTGAAGTCGAACTTCGGGAACAGCGCCGAAAACAGCCCCAGCCCGAACAGGATGGCCGCCCGCTTCAGTACCCGCAGCATGGTGCGGCCGTGGATGGCGGGCTGCTGCCGGGCCCCGTCCAGCGCATAGGTAATGCTGACACCCACAATGAACAGGAAAAAGGGGAAAATCAGGTCGGTGGGGGTGCAGCCGTGCCAGTGGGCGTGCTCCAGTGGGGCGTAGATGTGGCCCCAGTCGCCGGGGTTGTTCACCAGAATCATACCCATAACGGTGAGGCCCCGGAATACATCAAGGCTCATGAGGCGACCGGGCTGGGAGGCTTCGGCCAAGGGCGTGGTACCCGTAGTGGTGCGGGCAGCCTGGGTAGTGGTTTGCATGGGAAAAAGGTCGAAGGGCGGAATTGCCAGCAAGATGCAGCATCCGACTGAGTTTTAACGCTTCTGTTTTGCAGCTCAACCGTGCGGAGGCATACCAGTAGGTTACCGTGTGCGAATGTTGGTATAGCCTTCAAAAAATACCATATATAGTTGTTTCGCTGTACAACAACTGCTAGTTTTAGCTGCATTCCATCCGTTTCCGCCCTTTCCTTCTCCCACCCGTTGCTCGTTCTAGCCGCTGTAATTTTCAGCCGGCCAGGCTGATTCTCCTCTTTTTCAGCCCCTTCCTCCCACCGCTGGTATCCTGCCATAGTCCAACTGCCGCGCACCGTCTTCGGTACGCTGGCTTCCTCTTTTCCCCCCTCCTTCTCTCACTTCTCTCTATTGCGTATGAAAAGACAACTATGGTCCTCTCCGCTGGCCCTGGGGTTGCTGCTGGCTGCCCCGGTTGCGTGGGCTCAGCAGGCCACTGTAACTATGCAAGGCGTGGTTACGGGCACCAACGACGGCCAGCCCCTGCCCGGCGTGAACGTGCTGGTAAAAGGCACCACCATTGGTACCCAGACAGGAGCCGATGGTCGCTATTTACTGGCCAATGTACCTACGGGCAGTACGCTGGTATTTAGTTTTATCGGCTATTCCTCGCAAGAGTATCGGGTAGGCAACAACACTACCGCCAACATTGCCCTTGGCCCTGATTCCAAAAGCCTCAGTGAAGTAGTGGTAACGGGCATGGGTATTAAGCAGGAGCGGCGCGAGTTGAATTATAGCGCCCCCCAAGTACAAGGTGGCGAACTTGTGGAAACCCGCCAGACTAACATCGTGAATGCCTTGCAGGGCAAAGTGGCTGGGGTGAGCATCACATCCTCGGGTGGCGCGCCGGGCGAAGGAGCCGCCATTGTAATCCGGGGCGGCAATTCCTTAGATGGGAATAACCAGCCTCTATTCGTGATTGACGGAGTAATTATGGATAACTCCTCGTTTACGGAAAGCACGGCTCCGGGCGGCGGCTCGGGCTTTAACGGGCTGTTGGGTCGCTCGGTGGCCAGCCAGAACCGCGTAGGCGACCTGAATCCTGAGGATATTGCCTCCCTTACGGTGCTGAAAGGCGGGGCTGCAGCCGCTATTTATGGCCTACGTGCCGCTAACGGAGCCGTCATCATCACTACCAAAAAAGGTACCGCCGGCCGCACGACCATCAGTTACCGCACGCAGTTTTCGGTTGATGAGGTGCGGCAGCTACCCAAGCTGCAAGACCGGTACAAGCAGGGCACCAACGGTACGTTCGACCCTACGGTGCGCTCTTCTTTCGGTCCTCAGTTCCAGCCCGATGAAACCGTATACGATAACGTGGGTGACTTCTTTCAGAAAGGTAAAAGCTGGCAGCACTTCCTCACCATGTCGGGCGGCTCAGATAAAAGCTCTTTTATCTTCTCGGCCTCACGCAATACCACCGATGGGATTGTGCCCACCAGCCGCTACGAGCGCACTACTCTGCGACTGGGCGGCTCGGCTAAGCTTTCGGAGAAACTGAGCCTGACGGGCTCCACGCAGTACATCAACTCCGGCGGCACGGTGCCGATTCAGGGACCAGGTTTATTTGGCGGTACGGGCGGCTTCTATACCAGCCTACTCAATTGGCCCCGCAATGACAACGCAAGTGTGTACCTGAACCCCGACGGTACCCGCCGTCGCTTGCTGGGCTCGGCTACCTCGGCCAACGATGCCGATAATCCGTATTTTTCTATCTACCGCAACCCTCAAACTACCCGCAACAACCGCTTCATTGGTAGCATTCAGGCCTCATTGGATATTCTGAAATGGTTGAATCTATCGAACACCAGCGGCACTGATTTCTATTTCCAAAAGGACCGCTCGGTGCGGGCCGTGGGCACTTCGCTCACCGGTAATCAGGACGGCGGTATTTCGGAAACCAGCACGCTGAGCCGTCTGCTCAACTCCAATACCCTACTCACTTTCAAACATAATTTCTCCGACAACATCGGAGGCGCATTGGTGCTGGGCAACATGGTGGACGTGAGCCGTTCAGAAATTGTGGACAACCTAGGGTTGATTTTCCAGAATCCGAACCCGGCGGTGCCCTCCATCAACAACACGGTTAACCGCAACGCCCTTACCACCAACTCGGAGCGCCGCTTGATAGGCAACTTCGCCCGCCTGAACGTGAACTTATTCAACCAGGTAAGCCTGGAACTGAACGGACGCCGCGACCAGACCTCTACCCTGCCCCGCCCCGGCGAAGGCAAAAACTACGGCCGCGTATTCTACTACGGCGCGGTTTCAGCGGGCTGGGAATTCACCCAACTGCTGGGCCTCTCGCAGAATCCCTGGCTGAACTACGGTAAGCTACGCGGCTCCATCTCGGATGTGGGCAAAGACACCGGCCCTTACCGCGTCGATTCGCCGCTGGCTCAGGGCACTTACATTGGCGGCGGCTTCCGTAACGGCTTCTACGGTTCAAACGCTAACTTGGTACCCGAGCACACCCGCGCCATCGAGTTCGGGGTAGACCTGCAGTTTCTGCGCAACCGCGTGGGCCTGGAGGCCAACGTGTACCAGCAAACCACCCGCGACCAGCTGATTGCACCGCGCGTTAGCCAAGCCACCGGCTTCATTCTGCAGTACATTAACGGGGGCACCGTGGAAAATAAGGGCTTGGAAATTGCCCTGCGCGGCACACCCGTGCAGCAGGCCAATTTTACCTGGGATGTGGTGGCCAACTACTACGCCAACCGCAACCAGGCCAACAAGCTGCCCGGTTTCCTCACCGAGGTGTACCAGTCAGACGCTTGGGTGATTGACGTGGCCCGCGGCGGTGCCTTCCCCGGCTACGCTATTTCCTCCATCAGCGCCCTAGACTACCAGCGCGCCCCCGATGGTCAGATCCTTATCAGCCCTACTACCGGCTACCCGCTGGTGAATACCAGCACCTTCGTGTACGCTGGCAACCGTGCACCCCAATACACAGTGCAGGTTACCAATACGTTGCGCTACAAAGAACTGTCTTTCTCCTTCCTGTGGGATTTCCGTAAAGGCGGTAAAGTGGTGAATGGCAACGACTGGCTGGCCACCCGCACCGGCCTGAGCGAGCGGACTTTGGACCGCTACAAAACAGCCGTATTTGATGGGGTAATTCGGCAGGCCGATGGCACTTATGTACCTAACACCCGCCCTGTTGAACTCACGCAGAGCTATTACCAGAATATTCTGGGCGTGATTGGGACTCCCTTTATTGAGGATGGCTCCTGGTCCCGGCTGCGCTACGCCACACTTTCCTACCTGCTACCAGCCAAGCTGTTCACTGATTCCAAGTCAGTGAAAGGCGTGGAGCTGTCGGTAACGGGCCGCAACCTGCTGCTATTCACCAAGTACTCGGGCGGCGACCCGGAAACATCTTCGGCCGGTGCCGGGGTACGCGGTGGCGGCTCGGGTGGCTTCGACTATGGCGGAGTACCCCGCACCCGCGGCGTAGATATGAGCCTGCGCGTGAATTTTTAATCAGTTACTCGCTGTCAGCATAACACTGACAATGAGTAATTTCTATTCTCAACTGACTTTCTTCTGATGAAAAAGTATATTCTGCTGCTGGGACTGGCCGTAAGCAGTGGGGTACTGACGTCCTGCGACAAATTCTTCGACGTTAATACTGACCCCAACAACCCGGTTACCTCCACACCCAACTTCCTACTGCCCGGCATTATCTCACAGGGTGTACAGACCCAGATGTTTACCTCCCTGGTAACGCCTTACCTGACGCAGTATCTGGTGCGCAAGTCGGCCATTGGCGGCTCCGACCAGTTTCTTCTGACCAACGCCAACAGCACCAATACCTTCAACTACAGCTACTTCTACTCGGGTGGCACCATCCCGACGCTAACGAAGGCGGCGGAGCAGGAAGGCTCGCCGTACTACATCGGGGCGGCCAAAATCATCCAAGCCATGCTGCTGGCGCACGCCACCGATATGCTGGGCGACATTCCGTATTCGGAGGCATACCAGGGCGCGGCCAACTATACCCCCAAGTACGATTCTCAGGAGCAGATTTACGCCACCATCAATATGCTCTGCGACGAGGGCATTGCTCTGATGCAGAAGCCGTCCTCAGAAAACTTCCGGCCCCTGTATGTGACGTCGCCCAGCATTTCCGGTGACATCCTGTTCCAAGGCAACACCCAAAAATGGATCAAATTCGCCAACGGCTTGAAGGCACGGCAGCTCAACCACCTCACCAAGAAGAGTAGCTACGACCCGGCCAAAGTGCTGGCGCTGGTGGATCAGAGCATGACCTCCTCAGCCGATGACGCGCAACTGCAATATCAGGTGGCGGTAGCACCGCTTACGGGTACCACCAGCATCTTCGGCACAACGCGCAACAACTTCAGCACGGCCACTTTTTCCACCAACCTCATTAAGTACCTGAACGGTAACGCCGCTGGTGCCGCCTACCCCGGTGTAGTGGACCCGCGCCTGACCATTATGGCTACGGCCGGCAGCCCCGGCGCCGACCCCGGCGTGGGCACCACTTCGGCAGCGGCTACGGTGAATGGCTTTACGGACTTTTACAGCTCCTGGTATGCCCGCGACCTGGGGTATTTTGAGGTGATGAGCTACCACGAAATCAAGTTCATTGAGGCCGAAGCTGCTTTCCGGGCCGGCAACCTGAACCGGGCACTGACGGCGTATCGGGAAGGTATTCGGGCGCACATTGCCAAAATTGGCGTAGGCGGCAACAATTCCGTGCCGCCGGTTTCTTTTCCCCTGATTTCCGGGGCTCAGATTGAAACCTACCTGAATAGCGCCGCTGTTGCCCAGAATACTTCCGAGCTTACGCTCAAGCGCATCATGGAGCAGAAGTATATTGCCCTTTTCCTGAATCCGGAGTCGTGGGCCGATTTGCGCCGCCTAGATTACGACCCTACCATTTACCCGAACCTGCGCTACCCCACGGGCACCAATATAAACAGCACCCTGGCTACCAAGCCCGATTTCAAGGATCGGTGGCCCCGACGCATGCTGCCGGGTGCCACGGAGGTATTGTACAACCCACAGGCCGTAGCCAAGCTGTTTGCCGATGCCATGGCTACCTCCAACGACGACTACATTGGCAAGCCCCTGTGGTGGGACCGTCCGTAAGGCTGGCACCCAATTGTCCTCTTTCATTTACTTCTCTCATGACACGATATAGTTCTCTTTTCGTCTCCTCCCACGGATGGCAGCCGCTGGTACTAACCGGCCTCCTAGCGCTGGGCTTGGTTACAGCCAGCTGCCAAAAGGAAGAGTTTGATGACCATTACACCCTGCAGGACGATGCCGGCTTTGGCTCTGTTTCCACAATAGGTGGATCTTTGGCCACTAAGTATGCCCCCGGCGAAACCGTACCAGTAATTGTGGCCTTCAACCAAGCTGATAATTTGAAGGACATCACCGTATTCCAGGTAATTAATAAGCTGGACTCCATGGTAGTGGGTACATATTCAGCTAATGGGCAATATCAAAGCACCCCGCAACTGTACACCCAGATTGTACCCTACACGGTGCCTGGCACGCTTGCCAACAAAACGCCCGTGCGGGTAGATGTGACCCTGAATTTTGCCGATGGTAGCAAGCGGCTGCGTCGTTTCACGTACACGGCGGCCAACTCGCCTACGCTTAAGTTCGGAACTACGCCGGTTACTTACCGTAATGGTCTGAGTGCCACCCAGCAGTCTTCCGGCGACGTGCTGGGTTACTCTATTTTGCTGAACGAAGGCGGTATTGCCACGGTACCCACTGCCGGCAGCACGGCTACACTGTTCAAGAACGTGGATAGCCTTACTTACTTTGTACGGAGCGGCACAGATGCCCCGAAGCGCCTGGGTGTAGTACGGGGCCCCTCGGCCGGCGCGGCTACCACCGTCACCGTGAATGCGCCCGTACCGGCCAACTCCAACGGCCAGACGCTCACGTACTCATTCGTGGCCTACGCCCAGAACACGTCCACTTCGCTCACGGCGGCTCCCATCAATATTGTGGGGCCCACTTCCTTCGCTACGGCCCTGAAAACCGGCCGGGTAGTATTTGGGGCCGGGGCTCCGGCCGATTCCGTGGCCTTCAACCTGAAAACGGCCCTGAATGAGCCGAACAACGGCCCCACGGCCAATAAGGATTTGTATGTCTCGGGCATCTCAACCACTAGTTTTACGCTGGCGGCGGCCAATACCACCCGCTATTACAAGCTCACGCCCGCGCAGGTAGCTTCGGGCCTGTACACCTCGGCCACGGCCAACGCCATTGGCCTGCTGCTGTTCCAGAACACCACTTCCGCCGACCTGGGTATCGTGGCCGTGAATGACGTGTACGCTGTGCGTGTGCGGGGCACCGGCGAGATGATGCTATTACGTGTCACCGGCATCAAAAGCAGTTCTGCTGGCTCTACCGGCCGCGTAAAGTTTGAGTATCGGACACTGTAATAGAGAGTACTCTTCACAAAAAAGGCCCTTTCTGAGTTTCAGAAAGGGCCTTTTTTGTGAAGAGTACTCTCTATTACAGCGAGGCTATCATCCACCAAACAGTCGCCGGAAGAAGCCGCCGCGCTTACCCTTGGTTTTCACCTTCACCTTGGCAGGTACTGGGGCCGGGCGGGTCACTACCGGCCGCGGGGCAGCTGGTTGAGGCGTCGCAGCTGGTGGGGGTGTACCTGGCGCCGGGGCAGACGGCGGAGCGGGAACCGGCGCAGGCGGGGCCTGCTGGGCCACTACCACCTCGGCGGGGCGGCCTGTAGTACGCACTGAAATGGGCCGGCTTTCGTTGTGCAGCCGGTCGAAAGCCGTAAGGTAGTAGGCGTAGGCATGGCCGAAGCGGGCCGTGGTATCCTGAAACTGCAACTTGCGGCCCGCTTGCGGCCGAACGATGGCCAGCAGGTTGCGGGGGTCGTCGGGCGAGGGCGTTTGATCGGGAGTAAAGCGGTAGAGGCCGTAGTAGACGGCCTCGTCGCCATCGGGGGCGGCGGGGCCGGGCTGCCAGCTCAACGTATTCACGTTGAGCTGGGTACTCACGCTGAGTTGCTGGGCCGGCAGCGGCGGCACGGCATCGAGCCAGGGCATAGCCGGCGGCAGGGCCGGGTACCGAAACTCATGCTCCCGCAACGAATCGGTGGTGTGCAGGGCGTTGGCCATCAGGGATTTTGAGCTGAAGAACACACTGCCGTTCACCTCCGCCGGAAACGTGCGGTTGAAGCGTACCTGCCGGGGCAGCTCGCGGGGGTTGCGCCACACGGTATCGGAGCGGGTACTTTCCAGCATGCGGTAGGCCCCGTGCCCGATGTACACGTGGCGGCCATTGGCGTTGCGGGCCCACCACTCCACCAGCACCGGATACTGCGCCACCTTGAAGCCGGTACTCCAGTATAGTTGGGGCAGCACGTAGTCAACCCAACCCTGGCGGGTCCACTCCAAAGCATCCGCGTACAGCCCGTCGTAGCCCTGGAAGGCTTTGGTGGCCGAGCCGTTGGGGTCGGACGTCTGGTTGCGCCACACGCCAAAGGGCGAAATGCCAAACTTCACCCAGCGCTTGGCCCGGTGAATAGAGTCGTGTAAATCCCGGATCAGGATGTTTACGTTCTGTCGCCGCCAATCGGCCACGGGCAGGTTATCGGGGTTGAAGCGGGCGTAAGCCTGCTCATCGTGAATCACCTGCCCGGCCTCGGGGTACGGGTAGAAGTAGTCGTCGAAGTGCACCCCGTCAATATCGTAGCGGCGCACCACGTCCAGAATCACCTCATTGATGTAGGTGCGCACCTCGGGCAGACCGGGGTTGTAGAGTAGCTTGCCGGCGTAGCGGATGAACCACTCGGGATGGTGGCGGTACGGGTGGTTGGGAGCCAGCCGGCGCGTCACGGTGTCCATAGTGGCGCGGTAGGGGTTAAACCAGGCATGAAACTCCATGCCGCGCTGGTGGGCTTCGTCGATTAGGAACGGCAATGGGTCCCAAAGGGGCGCGGGGGCTTTGCCCTGAGTACCCGTGAGCCACTTGCTCCAGGGCTCCAGACTGCTCTGGTAAAAGGCATCGGAGGCGGGCCGCACCTGCACAAACACCGCGTTTACGCCGCTTTTCTGGTGGTCATCGAGCATGCGGCGGTATTCACGGCGCTGCTGCTCGGGGGTGAGGCTGCGGCTGCTGGGCCAGTCAATATTCTCGACGGTGGCAATCCAGACGCCGCGCAACTCCCGCTTGGGCGGTACGTCGGCGGCGTGGCCACTGGCGGAAAGCAGCAGACCACAGGTCAGCAACAGCAAAAACAGGCAACGGTAGGTGGTACGCAACTGGGTCATTACCCAAAAATAGCGCATTCGGCCGCAGGAACCCGGCCTTTTTTTGCGACCCGGCGTCAGCGCGTTACCTCATAGCTCCTCAAACGGCAAATCCAGCAACTCAAAATCTGACCAGCATTTATGGTCGTAGTGCCACCACTCATCCACGTAGTTTACAAACCCCTGGCGCTTCATGGCTGCCAGCAGAATGCTGCGGTTGAACAGCACATGCGGGGGCAGATCGGCGTAGCGGGAATTGGCGGCCGGGGTCAGCTCATCAAAATCAGTCGGCAGCGGTAAGTGGCGGCCAGTGGTACGCTCTACCAGGCCCACATCCACGGAGCACCCCCGGTTGTGACGGGAGCCACGCCAGGGCGGGGCCGCAAACTTCTCGTTGCGGACGTGCTCGTAGAACTGTACCGTAACGCTGTACGGCCGGTAGGCATCGTATATGCACAGCCCGAGTCCTAACCGTCCCAACGCCTCCTGCACCCGCGCCAAGGCCTCGGCCACGGGCCGCCGCAAAAAGGCGCGGGCCTGCTGGTAAGCCGGCCGCCCCAGCAGGTTGCGCGCGGTGGCGTACCGCACGTCCAGCACCAGCCCCGGAATCAGGGCGGCGAGGTCTACCAGTTCGCGTTCCGCCTGGTGGGCCACACGCTGCCGGTACTCATCAGCGGAAGAAATTACGGTGAGTCCGAAAGAGTTTACGGCCATACACTACTCAAAACAAACGAAAGCCGAAACTCATCAGTACTGGTGGCATACGCGGAACTGGATCATACTGTTATGCAGCTACTACTGCATAGGCGGGGCTATTGTTTGCGTGCACGTTGTAGTTCCCGCTGGTACACGACCTCACCCAGCCGCCGCAGAAACGGCAGCCCCACGGTGTCGTAGTCATACTGGTCGTCGTTGAGCACCCCGTCGTGGTTCACGTACAGTACTGCGCTGAGCAGGAATTCCACGCCGTGGGCCGGGTCGGTGAGGTAGGCGTTATCGATGAGAAACCCGTAGGCCTGCCCGATTTTGTTGTAGATACGGACGCCCTCCGGCAACGGTCCGGGGTTTCCGCCCACCAGCAAAAATTTGGCGTAGTTATCGGGGTACTGCGTGGCCGGATAGCGCGGCCACTGGCTCTGGCGGGGCAGCCGGTGCAGGTAATCCAGCAGCAACCGCCTATCAGCCGAATCCAGCTGAAACTGCCGCCGCCGGGGCACCGACGCCGGAAATACCACGGCCCGCAGGATGCGCTGCAAATCGGCCAGCGTGGTGGCGTTTTTGGTGCTGAAATCCATGGGCTGGCTGAGGCGCTGTCCGTTTTGCAGGTAGGCTTCCCCCACCGTGCGCCGCTGCCGGGGCCCGGGCTGCCAGCGCCTCGCAAACGTGGCGGCCGGCTGCACGTACAGGGGCCGCGTGAGGCTGGAATCCGTGAAAAAAGCTACCGGATTGGTGCGCCGGGCCGTGGAATCCTGGTCGCCGACGGACAGGCGGTGGCGTAGCACCGTGCGGCGCAGGCCATGCCGACGCAGGCCGGCCTGCAGGGCGGCCGGCCCCACAAACTCATACAATCGGTTGTAGGCATCATTATCACTCACCAGCAACAACTTACGCACGTACTGTCCCACACTGGCCCGCTGGTTTTGGCTGCTGGTGTCGCGCAGCACCCGGGTTTGCGCGTAGGCAGCCGAATCAATGCGGAGCGGAGAACTGCTGGTTAGCCCCGGCACCTGTTGACTTAGTTGGTGTACCTTTTCCAGGGCCAGGATGGCCGTGGGCAACTTGATAGCACTGGCCGGGTAAAAATATTCCCGAGGCCGCACCCGGTACCGGTACTGCCGGAAATGGGGCTGGCCCTGCCTATCGCGCCGGATTTGGGTGTACAGCACCTGGAGCCGGTAGTGGCCGGCGGCCCGCACTACCGGGGCCAGCACCGCATCGGAGCGCAGCAGGCGGGGCAGCGGATTCTGCGCGTGTGCGCTGCCGCCCAGCAGCCAGATCAATCCGCCCAAAGCCAGTAGTCGTTTCATAGCTGGCAAGATACTGGTCTGTACGCAGCCGGGCCCGACCACCAAGTTAGCGGTAGTCGGGCCCGGTTGTGTTGATCGTTTGACTTCGCGCTACTTCTGCCGCTCAGAATCAGGGGTGGCAGGGCTGTTTTCCGAGGGCGAATCGGGACCACCTTCCAGGCCGTTGGTCTGGTCAGCGTTGCCGTAGCCGCCCCGGATGCCGGCCCCGCTGTCGTGGCGGAGTTGCTCCTGAGTGGTTTCGGGCGTTTTGGCAGGTTCGGGCTGCTCCTGGCTTGGTTGTTGGGGGTGCTGAGTCATAGAAGTAGGTGCTAAAGAGTTACAGATTTACCTGACCGGTTTCGCCGCCCGATACACCGGTGCCGCTGCTGGTAGTGTTGCCGCCCACGTCGCCGTCCTGGGCATTGCCGGGGGCGTCGTAGGTGGGGGCCCCGGAGCGGATTCGGCTGCCGCTGATGGGCTGGCCACCGTCGGTGCCGCCGCTGCCGGAGTTATCGTCGGCGTTCAGGCCGGTATCGTGGCTGCCGGGGGCCTGGCGGCCTTCAGGCTGGCGCTGAGCCGGTTGGTTATCAGTAGCCTCGGGCAGGTTCCGGGCGTCGGTGGGTTTTTCGGGGGGCTGCGTCATGGGTAGAGAGGTTCGGTGAAATACCCAGCACAGGAGCCGGGCCGTTTGGCTGTCTATACGCACGAGGGCAGGCGGCGTTCAGCCTGCGCCATTTGAAATTCGGGCGCATTTCGTCAAATTAGGGCCGTTTTCATTTGTCTACCCGCCTACTTACCTATCCATGTCTGCCTCATCTGATTCGTTTTTACAGAAAACCAGCGAAGAATTATTGTATCTGGTGCAGCATCCCGAGCTGTATCATGCCACGCTGGTAGCGGAAGCCGGCCGGGAGCTACGCCGCCGGGGTGTGGCGCTTCCGCGTTATCAGGAAGCGGAGCCAACTGTTGCTGCTCCGGTTTCCGCTGCCCATGCCTACGAAGAACCCGCTCCCTCTTCCCTGGGCCGCTGGTGGCCCGCCGGCCTGCTTGCCGTGGCCGTGGCGGGCTTAGCGTGGTGGGGCCTGTCTGACTCTTCTACTGCCACGTCAGCGGCAGTGGCCGCCAAACCCGCTTCCACCGCGCCCATTTTGCTGGAAGCCGTTAAGACGGACCGCATGCCCGATTTTGAGGCGGAAACCGCCCGGCAGGTAGCCACCGCCAAACGGCAGCTTTCGGCCACTGACCGGGCCGATACTACCGCTACCGGCCGCTACGGCCGCATGGCCCGCCGCTACTGGCTGGCCGAAAACGCCGCCGCTTACCTCACCAAGCAGGCCACCAGCAAAAAGGTACCCGACGTGTTTCCGGGCCAGGTTACGATTGCCCTGGAGCGCATTACCTGGTTTATGAAAGCCAAAGCCTATAATCAGCACCTGACGCCGGTTATGGAAGAACGGCTGCAGCTCATGCAGCAAGGCTTGCTGTTACGTCGCAACTCCCTCGAAAACCTGAAAACCCGCTACGAAACGTACGGAGAAACCTACCTGGACCGGGACCTGAACCGCGCCGATTTTGAGGCTTCCGACATTAGCGGGGAGTTGCAGGGCCAGCCCATCAAGCGGGCTCCCATGCAGGGTAAACTTTCTGAATTGTAAGCCCCGGCCACTGGCATCGTGCTATCCTGTCAGGCTTGGTGGGCTGGCAGGGTTTATGACGCGCGTAGTGAAGCCCCGCCGTTGGGGTTTTGCTACGCGCGCTGTGGTATGCAGGAGCCCAATTCACCCGCTGATTTATTTGCTGAGAAAACGGATGCCGAGCTGCTGTACCTAGCGCAGCATGCCCGGCAGTACCCGCCCGCTGTAGGGCAGGCCGCCGTGCGCGAATTGCAGCGCCGGGGCCTGGTACCCGATATTTCGGCCGGACAGCCGACACCGCCAGCAGCTTCTTCCGCCCCTACCACCGAGGCAACCATTGGCAGCACACTGGCCGGCATTTTTGGATTCCGGGAGGGCTACCGCATCACGCCCTTGCTGCTGTGGCTGAACCTGCTGGGCTACGCGCTGCTGGCCCTGGCCGGCCGGAACTTCTGGCAGCCGACGGCGGCGACGCTGGTGCAGTGGGGTTCCAACTTCTCACCGCTTACCCTGCCCGGACAACCCTGGCGGCTGCTAACCAGCGTATTCCTGCACGGTGGCGTGGGCCACCTGTTGATGAACATGGCCTCGCTGGTATTTCTGGGGTTGCTTACTGAAAGGCTGACCGGCCCCCGTCGGCTCCTGCTCATCTACCTGCTGTGCGGAGTGGCAGGCAGTCTGGCCAGCTTGTGGTGGCACGCGCAGGGCGTCAACTCGGTGGGTGCGTCGGGGGCTATTTTTGGACTATATGGACTTCTCCTGGCTACGCTGCTCAGGCGGCCCGAGGTCTTTTCCCGGCCCCAACGCTACACCGTGGGCTTGTTTGTGCTGTACCTGCTGGCCGGCAGCCTGGCCGGGGGGCTGCAATCCTACACCACCGATAATGCCGCCCACCTTGGCGGATTGGTAACCGGCGCGGTGCTGGGGGCCGCGTTTCCGCCAGCGGCGGCGGCTACTCCGCCAACCAGTTAAGCTGCCTGAACTTCACCGAAGTGCAGGCTCGCACAGCATAACCATTCGCAGCTGCGTATCTTTTGCCGGCTTTCTGCCACCCACCCGCTGCACCTGCATCACTCCTGCTTCCGTGTCCGAATCACCAGACCTTCCGAACGATAATACCCCCGATGATGGAACGCCGCGGCCTTCGCGCTGGCGGCGGGTGGCGGCGGCCGTGGGGCGCGCGGCCCGGGCCCCGTTTGATGGGGCGGGTCTGCTTTATCGGGTAAGCCAGGATAATCTGCATTTCACGCTGCCGGTACTCAATGGCGCGTTCGGCGACCAGCTGGCCGCCCGCCACGACCGGCGCGCCATCCGGATGAGCTTCCGCCGCTACGAAGCCGATGTAGCGGTAGCGGAGTTGGCCCTGCAGCCGGCGGCTGATGGCAGGCCTCGCAAAACCGTGGTGTTTCTGCACGGGCTGATGGGCGACGAAATCATCTGGCAAACCGGCAACGGCCCCGACGATGTACGCTTCGGCCCGCGCCTGCAGCAGGAAACCGGCGTATGCTGCCTATACGTGCGCTACAACTCCGGCCTGCACATTTCCGAAAACGGCCGCCTGCTCCACCAGCTGCTCTCCGAGCTACTCCTCACCTACCCCGACGCCGTGGGTGAGCTGGTGCTGGTGGGCCACAGCATGGGCGGGCTGGTCATTCGCTCGGCGGGGTATTATGGAAGTCGGGATGAGTTGTCAGTTGTTGGTTGTCAGTTGTCAGGCTCCAACAACGAGCAGTCGGCAACAAGTAACTCACATTGGCTGAACCGTTTACGGGACGTTTTTTTGCTGGGCGTACCCAATGACGGGTCATTTCTGGAGCAGAACAGCCACCTCACCAGCCTGATTCTGCGCAAAATCAACCTCTGGCCCACCCGTGCCATCAGTGGCCTCATTGACAAGCGCAGCAACGGCATCAAGGACCTGCGCCACGCCCGGCTGGTGGATGAGGACTGGCAGAGTGAGCACGCCGACGACCTGTTTCCGCCCCGCACGGTGGTGCCGCCGCTGCCGGGAGTGCGCTACCATATTCTGGTGGGCTCGTTGCTGAAGTCCGCTACCTCCGCCCTGCACGACTACTTCGGCGACGGGCTGGTGGGCGCGGGCAGCGCCCGGGGCCGCATCTTCCAGGACCCCGCCGCCCCACCCGAACTACTCATCAGCACCCACGTGTATTCCAAGCTCCACCACGGCACCCTGCTCAGCAGCCCCGAAGTGTACCAATACCTACGGAAGAGGGTTGGGTAGTTTAGGGTAGGAGGGTTTGGGGGTAAGAGGGTAAGGGTTGGCTGTCATTGCACTGTCATCCTGAGCAGCGCGAAGGGCCTTATTACGCAAGAACGAATCGTTGCTGTTGCTACGATTATCGTTTCTGCATGATAAGGCCCCTCGCGCTGCTCAGGATGACGATTACCAAACTCAGCTTCTATAGCACCCCTAACTGTTTTCGAACAGTACACAGACGCGTATCTGCGCCGTGGGGTCTTCAGTACGAATACTTAATCAGGCAACCATACGCCCCAACTACGTCGTTCGTGAAGCAACTCTAATATATTTACGGCGGTGGTCTAAAAGCAGGTGATAGTGTTTTTGCTGAATGGCCTGAAAGCCATACGTAGCAAAAGCCTGCCACCTTTTTACCGATGATAGCAAAACACTATCACCTGCTTTTAGACCACCGCCACATTTACTTTTTCGAAAATTTTAAATCAAATCTGTAGCGCACGCCGATATTATGGTTTCCGGTCAGACCCGACGGATTGCCGATAATATTCCGATGAACTTCTGCCGGGACATTTTTCAAAATACGGTTGAACCCTGATTCAGCCACCAACTCCAGCCGATTCCATAGTAAGTATCGTCCGCTTATCCCAAATGTAGCATACATGTTTGATGACACACCTTCTATATAATAGTAATCTACTATCTGCTGATTCTTAACTTTCGTGAACTCTGAATCTGCCTGTTGCCTGACTAATATAACTCCTCCAATTATATCAATCTGAAAGGGACTTATATTATTTTTTCTAACTACATATTTAAACTTTACAGGTATAGCAAATCCTTTCGCATTACTATTCAGATACTCCGCCATTGGCAAGCCGTCCAGTGAAATTCCTTCAGCCCTACTCCTACTACTTTCCTTGTGAATAAGTAAAATTGTTTCAACAGCTAGTTTATCGTGAATAGTAAAGCCACCAACTAACTGCCAAGGACCAAAGTAAAATGTTCCAGGCTGAACAATATTTTCTTTATAAAAAATTTCGTGTTTACTATACCCCCGCGTTATACCCAAATAAAACCTCGGCTTATAACTTGCTGTTTTTGGCTTAAAATTCTGAGCTTTACTATTAAAACAACATACTAACAACAATATTATTTGAAAATACTTCTTCATATTTATCTGTCTTTTTTACACAAATAAATAAACTTTCCGCCTGCACCCTGATTAAGATCAGTGGGATATTTATACCAGCCTATAGGCGGCTGTATTCTGTCATTATCTCCCGACAGAATACCGATTTCTATTGGAATACCAGGCTGTTTCGTCTGGTATGACCATATATATGAGCCCCATGCACCATTATTCAAATCTTGCGGACCGTAATACGCGTACCCGTAGGTGCTATATTCGTATATATGATAATAATTAAAGCTAGGACTAGGCGCACTGCTTCCCCCAGTTTTTATCTCTACATTGGTAACTGGCCCTGATGCATAATTATGGTTCCTATAGTATTCTACGCCGTTATGAACACCTTTAGGGTCACGAATGAAAGTCAGGTATATATAACTACCTCCTGCTTTATCGTTCAAGTCTATAGGAAGACGAGTATAACCCGGCGGATTAGTAGGGTTAACGCCACTGTTACTGACAATTTTCAGGTCATAGATATATCCATTAGGGTTATCCGGACCACTATAAGCCCCCTGATTCTCGCTTGACACGAACGTGGGCGGGATGTATCCTCCGCCACCGCAGCCGCCCGTTTCACAAGGCTCGTCCGGCGCAATTTTATTACTGCTGTATTTTCCGTTCGCCTTTTTCTCTATCGAACGCTCGTAATCATTGTACTTCGGGCGAACGGGCCGGCTGCCATCAGCACTGGATTTTAGCTGATGCTTTTTACTTACGTACTGACCTAGCGGATCCTCCTGCTCATCTTTTTCAACCTGGTTAAGAAACTCAGTCCACAATTTTTCCTCCTGCTGCTTTTGTGGCCTTGTTTTGGTTACAGGATTTTCTTTCTCACAGCTTACCCCCCAAAAAAAACAGCAGCTACTATACTCCATCGTACTACTTTTCTCATGACACTAAAGAATTATTACTTGAATGATTAACGGCACCAATATCAAAGCTATTTTCTGAATTGCCAACTATTTTTTTCATCTAGCGCACTATCTGAAATACAGAAAGCCCCTGACGCCAGCACGAACGCCAGGGGCTTTTATTTAGGTCAGCGTTTAGCGCCGTGTGAAGGACGGATTGCTTCGCTCCGCTCGCAATGACGGCCACTCACTCACTCACTCACTCACTCACTCACTCACTCACTCACTCACTGCCTACCCAATCACCAGCTCCGTGAAGCCGGCACCTACTACCACGGCGGGCAGGGTGAGGCCGGTTTCCAGGGTGGCTTCGGTGGCGGTGGCGGGCTGGCCGTCGGTGCTGAAGGCGGTGGGCTGGAATGGTAGGCCGTGCAGCACCACGCGGTAGGTGCTCCAGGTGGGTTGGTACTGACCTTCCAACTCCTGTTGCAGCAGCAGGCCCTGTTCGGAGCCGGTTACGCGGAAGCGGCGGGTGGTGCTCTGGCCCTGCTGGTAGCCGTAGCCTTCGCCCCCATCCTCGTACAGCACGCTGGTTTCGGTGCCCTGCTTGAAGTACACGTGCAGGGTTATTTCTTCCACCACTTTCTCGCCTACGTACTGCATGAGCGGGTACATGGGCACCACGGCTCCGGCCTTGATGAACAGCGGAATCCGGCTCAGGTCGGCGGCGGCCCACACTTCCTGGCCGCCGGTTTTGGCCTCGTCGGTGTAGTAGTAGAACCAGTCGCCGCGGGGCAGGTACATCCAGCGACCATCGGCGCCGGGCGTGGTGATGGGGCACACCAGCAGATGGTCGCCGAGGCTGAACTCGGCCATGCGCAGGTACGTGTCAGTATCGGTCTGATCGAGAAAGGCTAACGGGCGCAGCATGGGCGTGCCCTGGGTAGTGTGCTGCCAGAATGTGGTGTACATGTAGGGCAGCAGGCGGTAGCGCAGCTCAATGAAGCCCCGGGCCAGCTCCATGTAGTGCTCCCCGAAGCTCCAGGGCTCCTGGTCCCCATGGTCGCCGGAGCTGTGGGTGCGGAAGAACGGGTGGAAGGCTCCCAGAGCCACCCAGCGCACGTACAGCTCCCCATCGGGCGTGTCGATGAAGCCCCCGATATCGGAACCGATAAACGAGAAGCCCGAGATGCTCAGGCGCTGGCACTGGATGTTGGCCAGCCACAGGTGCTCCCAGCTGGCAATGTTGTCGCCGGTCCAGCCGGAGGAGTAGCGCTGCCCGCCGGCGTAGGTGCTGCGCGTGATGGTAAACGGCCGGTTGGGGTAGCTAAAGCGCTTCACGCCTTCATTGGTGGCGCGGGCCATCTGCATGCCGTAGATGTTGTGAGCCTTCTTGTGGGAGGCGTGGTGGCCGTCGTAGCCGAAGCGCACGTCGTCGGGGAAAGTGCCCTTTTCGAACACGGCCGGCTCGTTCATGTCATTCCACACGCCCTTCACGCCCACTTCCTGAATCAGGCCCTTGAACAGGCCGGCCCACCACTCGCGCACCTCGGGGCGGGTGTAGTCGGGGAAGTTGCAGAGGCCGGGCCACACCGAGCCCTTCATCAGCGGGCCATCGGCGCGGCGGCAGAAGTAGTCATTTTTCAGGCCTTCCCGGAACACCGCATAATCGGGGTCAATCTTGATGCCGGGGTCGATAATCACCACGGTTTTGAAGCCATCCTGGGCCAGCTCCTGCACCATGCGCTTAGGCTCGGGGAAGTGCGTGGGGCTCCAGGTAAAGCACCGGTACCCGTCCATGTAGTCAATGTCGAGGTACAGGGCGTCGCAGGGGATTTTCCGGTCGCGGAAGCCCTGGGCAATGGCCTTCACGTTGCTCTCGGGGAAGTAGCTCCACTTGCACTGCTGGTAGCCCAGGGCCCACAGCGGGGGCAGCTCGGGCGGGGCCGTGAGGCGAGTGTACTCCTCAGTTACCTCCATCAGGGAAGGACCGTAGATGAAATAATAGTTCATCTCGCCCCCCTGGGCCCAGAACGAGGCCACGTCGGCCCGCTCGGCGGCAAAATCGAAGGAGGCTTTGAACGTGTTATCGAAGAAAATGCCGTGGGCAACTTTCTGGTGCAGGGCCAGGAAGAAGGGAATGTTCTTGTAGAGCGGGTCGGAGCCCTTTTGGTAGCCGTAGGTATCGGTGCCCCAGTTGGTGAACTGTTTGCCGCGCAGGTTCATGTTGTCGGGCTTGTCGCCGAGGCCGTAGTAGTGGGCCCCGCTCTGCACCTGCTTGCTCATCTTCACAATGTCGTTGCCCGACTCATACTCGTACTCCCAGTGGAAGCCCTTTTCGTCGTCGGTGAGCACCAGGCCGGAGCGATTGAGCACCCGGGTACGCATATTTTCCTTGTCCACCACGCAAATCAGCCGGTCGGTGGTAATGCGGTAGTGGTCGGGCTTTTCGCGGAACTCCAGAAATTCCAGCTCCTGGCGGGCGGGCACCCCGTCGGGGAAGGCGTAGCTGAAATCGGGTGGAAATACGCCCTCCGTGATGTAGCGGAAGCGCAGCACTTTATCGGTAATTACCTGCAGGCTCAGCTGCACGCCATTATCACAGCGGAAGATAAAGTCAGTGCCTTGCCGTTCGCCCGAAAGTACCCGACCGGGGTACAGTTCCTGGCGGGAACGGGCGGCCAGGTCATTGACCATGTAGTTAAGCTCCTGGATATTGTCGGCCATGCAAATAGGGGGTCGAGAAGAAAAAAGAGGTGCGTTCAGCGCACTGCCAGTGCCTTGGCAGAGCAGTGGTTCGTAAAGGTAAACAGCTTGCGGGGTACCGCCCAGCGGAAAGCCCGCCGTTTTCGACTAGCCGCCGTTTTCACACTACCGGTACCTTTTTTCTCTACCTTGCCGTACTCCGGGTTACTGCTTAGCTACCTCTTCTTATGCCCCCTGCTCCTTTACCTGTGCTGTTGCTTGGCTGGAACAACGCGCCCCGCACCGGGGAATCCGTTCCGGAACTTGGCCCGTTAGTTGAAAATATGGCCCCGATGGCGCCGTTATCCGTACTAGTACCGCACCTGCCGGCAGCTCCGCTGGCCGAGGCGGCGCACGTAACCTCCCTGGCGGATCTGTCGCCCGAGCAGGCCCTTGCTTCAGCTCCGCTGAAAAACCCGCACCCGGCCGCCTGGCACCGCCCCGCCGCCCCTTATACCGGCACTGCGGCCGATGGCGCGGCCGGCCCGGGCAATGAAACCGCCGCCGGCCCCGGCGGAACCAGCGGAGGCTGGAACACACCCGCCGCCCCCTACCTGGGTGCCACCCCGGGCCGGCCCGACACAGAAATCAACGCCGTACTGACCGGCACCCACGGCCTGGTGGCTGACGAGGAACGCCCGCCGGTTATCGACCAGCGCGCCACCCGGGCCGCCGTGCAGCAAGCCGTAGCGGCGCTGGCCGAAACGGCAGAAGCCCCCGCCGATACGCTGCTGCTGAACCCGGATGAGGTTGCCCAGGAAGAAGCCGAGCTCAGCCCCGCCGAAGCAGCCAACCTTACTCAACCCGCCGGTACGCCGGATTCTGCTCCGGAAACCGCCTTTACCGCCGCCCAGACTACTTTGCCCGGGGCGTTAGCCGTGCTGGGTGTGGACCTGGCCCCCGATGCCGACCTCAACTTTCAGGTAATTCAGTACGCCCGCTTTGCCACGCAACAGGCAGTACAGGATACCTTTGCGGTGATTTACGCGCCCGACTGGCCCACCTGGCTGGCGGCGCTGGAAATCCGGCAGCAAACCGGCCGTCCGCTGGTGCTGCACGTGCACAGTCTGGCCCAGGAGCGCGCCACCCCCGCCGACCGGGGCTGGGCGCTGGAGCTGGAACGCCTGGCCCTGCGCCGCGCCGACCTGATTCTGGCTGCCTCCGATGAGCTGGCCCACCGGCTTCGGACGCGGTACCAGATAGCCCCCGAGCGGCTGCAGCTGGTAGCGCCAGCTGATACTGATACGCTCCGCCGCGTGCTGCAGCAATTTGAAAACCGCATCCCCGGACAACAGTCCGTAGTTCCTCTTTTTCCGCCTACCGCATGAGTACAGAAGCCCCCCTCCGCCACGAATTCGACGCCCCCATGGAAATGGACGGGGCCGACAGCGGCGTTTTCCTGGTTGTCCCGTTCAGCGTGCCTGACACTTATGGGGTGAAGGGTACGCTGCCGGTTATCGGGACTATTGATGGCTTTCCTATCCGCACCAACCTGGTGCCGTTCGGCGACGGGCAGCACATGCTCAGCATCCGCAAAGAAGTACGCAACTCCATCAACAAAACCTGGACCGACACCGTGCACCTGGTACTGGAGCGCGACACCGAGCCCGGCGGTATTGAGTTGCCCGCCGATTTTGACCAAGCCTTGGAACGGGCCGGCCTGCGCGTGCAGTTCGATGCGCTGCCCTTCACCCAGCGCAAGGACCTGGCCATGCGCATTGCCCGCACCAAAAAGGACGAAGCCCGCTCCCAGCGCATCGAAGACGCCCTGGAAATTGCCCGCACCGGCCGCAAAACCAAGCAGTAAATGAGTTGCCAGGTAGTAGCTGTCAGTTGCCAGAGCAGTTCTGGCAACTGGCAGCTACTACCTGGCAACTCATTTACACGCGGGCCAGCACCAGCGCCGTGCGACTGGTCACGTAAAGGCTCAGCTTATTGACGCCTTCTTCCTGGAAGGTTTCGTAAGTCAGGCCGGCATCAACCCGGCCGAAGCCGCCGAACTGCACATCATCGGAGTTGAGTACGATGCGGTAACGGCCGGCGGTGGGTACCGGGAACCGGTAATCGGGCAC
Organism: Hymenobacter sp. 102; assembly: GCF_049949205.1. NCBI lineage: Bacteria > Pseudomonadati > Bacteroidota > Cytophagia > Cytophagales > Hymenobacteraceae > Hymenobacter > Hymenobacter sp. 102. The sequence continues at coordinate 4,069,858 of NZ_CP188172.1, read as the reverse complement.
GCTGCGGTCAACGTGGAAGCTGAACACAAATACTAGGTTGCCCCGCTCAAAAATGAGGACCTGGTTGGTCGTATCCAGATTTAGCTGCCGGGCCGGGCCGGCGGCGAGCAGGCGGTTGCTTTTGACCACGCTCAGCATGGCCTTATCGAACTGCAGCAGGTACTGAAACTTCAGTTCCGGGTTGTCGGCCAGGCTCCATTGGCGGCGGGCGAAATGGTGGCTCCAGCCGTTGCCTTCCCGGGGGAAATCCACCCATTCGGGGTGGCCGAATTCGTTGCCGATAAAGTTCAGGTAGGCCTCCCCCCCCAGGCTGAGCGTGGCCAGCCGAATGAGCTTGTGCAGGGCCACACCCCGGGCCGCTACGGGGTCGGGGTCAGCTTTGTGCATGTGCTCGTAGATGGCCTTATCGAGCAGCCAGTGGGCCAGAGTTTTGTCGCCCACCAGAGCCTGGTCGTGACTTTCGGCGTAGGCCACCGTCTTTTCGCCGGCCCGGCGGTTGGTGAGCACGTGCCAGAGGTCGTGGAGGTTCCAGTCTTCGTCGCGGGTGTGTTTGAGCAGCTTGATCCAGTAGTCCGGAATGCCCATAGCCAAGCGGTAGTCGAACCCGATGCCGCCCTCCTCAATGGGCCGGCACAGACCAGGCATGCCGCTCATATCCTCTGCAATGAGCAGGGCGCTGCGCTTCAGCTCCCGCACCAGCGTGGTGGCCAGCTGCAGGTAGAGGATAGCATCTTCATCCGCATCCTCGCCGAAGTACTGCTCATAGCTCCCGAACCCGACTCCCTCACCGTGGTGATGGTAGAGCATGCTGGTAATGCCATCGAAGCGGAACCCATCGAAGTGAAACTCTTCCAGCCAGTAGCGCAGGTTGCTGAGCAGAAACTGCTGCACCTCAGGCCTGGCATAGTTGAACAGCTTGGAATCCCAGCCGGGGTGGTTGCCGCGCGGACCTTCGTGGAAATACTGTCCACCCGAGCCGTCGAAATCGGCCAGGCCCTCGGCCTCGTTTTTTACGGCGTGGGAGTGCACCACGTCCAGCAGCACCGCAATGCCGCGGCGGTGGGCTTCGTTGATGAGGTGCTTCAACTCCTCGGGCGTCCCGAACCTGGATGACACCCCGAAGAAGTTAGCCACGTGGTAGCCGAACGAGCCGTAGTACGGGTGCTCCATCACGGCCATCAGCTGCAGGCAGTTGTAGCCCTCGGCCTGAATGCGGGGCAGCACCTGCTCGGCAAACTCCAGGTAGGAGCCTACTTTCCCTTCTTCCAGGGCCATCCCCACGTGGGCCTCGTAAATCAGCGGCTCACGCACAAAATTCGGTACCCGAAACTTCTGATCCGACCACACAAACGGCTGCTCAGGCCGCCACACCTGCCCGGCAAAATCCTTGGTTTCGGGGTTTTGTACGGCGCGGCGCAGCATGGCCGGCAGCCGGTCTTTGCCCCCCTTGGCCGTTACCACGTGCACTTTGTAGAGAGAGTAGTGCGTGAGGCGGTCCTTATAGTCTTTGTCGGCCAGAAAAACTTCCCACACCCCATCCTGGCTGCGGGTGAGCGGGGTAGCCTGCCGGTCCCAGCCGTTGAAGTCGCCCACCAGGTACAGGGCCTCAGCGGCGGGGGCCCACTCCCGGAACCAGTAGCCCCGGCGGCGGCCATCGTAGGTGAGGCATAAGTGCTGGTGAGCCAGGGCGAACTTGCTCAGGGAGCCATACTGGGCCGTTATTTCGGCCAGCCGCTGCTCCAGGCGCTGCTGGCGCTGCCGCAGCACCGGCTCGAACGGAGCCAGCCAGGGGTCGTGCTGCACGAGGGGCAGATGAGCCGTGGTTTCTTCGGCGGTAGCGGGGGCCAACGGTTCAGTCGTCATAGTCAGGGCACAGGTCTGGTTCAGGCCAAAGCTACGCGGATTACCGAACCGAGGTTGGTTGTAGGTTAGCCGGTACTGGTTGTTGATTGGCCAGTTGCAGGTTAAACCGGCACGTATAAGCCACCTTACGGGCCGGAGCAGCACTCCCGGAAACTACCTGCAGCCTCTCGTACCTTTGCGTTCCTATGCGCCACCGTATTCCCTTCCTGCTCCTGACGGCCCTGGCCGCCTGCACTACCGCCCAACCCTCTGGCCCCGCCCCGGCGGCGGCCACCACTACCTTAGCCGCGCCCATCCCGGCCGCTACGCCCGTCGTCGCGGCTAAGGCCATGGTGGTATCAGCCCACCCCGAGGCTACCCGGATAGGCGTGGAAATTCTGCAGAAGGGCGGCAACGCTTACGACGCGGCCGTGGCCGTGCAGTTTGCTTTGGCCGTAGCCCTGCCGGTGGCCGGCAACATCGGGGGCGGCGGCTTTCTGCTCTACCGCGGGGCCGATGGGCAGGAAGGAGCGCTGGATTTCCGCGAAACTGCCCCCGCCGCCGCCTCCCGGGATATGTACCTCGATGCCCAGGGCAACGTCATCCCCAACCTGAGCACCCTGGGCCACCTGGCCGCGGGCGTACCCGGCACCGTGGCCGGCATGTGGGTGCTGCACCAGAAGTTGGGCAAGCTGCCGTGGAAGGACGTGGTGCAGCCGGCCGTGGACCTGGCCGCCAAGGGCCTCAAACTGACCGAGAAGGAAGCCACCGGGCTGAACAACCAACACGACACCTTCGCCAGGCTCAACCCCGGTAGTGCTTACCTCAAGCCCAGCCCTTGGGTAGCCGGGGAGGTGATTCAGTACCCCGACCTGGCCGCCACCCTCAGCCGCATCCGCGACCAGGGCAAAGCCGGTTTCTACGAAGGCAAAACGGCCGACCTCATCGTGGCCGAAATGCAGCGCGGCAAGGGCCTTATCACCCGACAGGATTTGCTGAAATACGAACCCAAGTGGCGCACTCCACTCCGCGGCCAGTACCGCGGCTACGAGGTGCTCACGTTTCCGCCGCCCAGCTCCGGCGGGGTAGCCCTGCTGCAGATGCTGCAGATGCTGGAGCCCTACAGCCTGGGCCGGGCCGGCTGGCACTCCCCCCAGGCCACGCACTGGATTACCGAGGCCCAGCGCCGCGTATACGCCGACCGCGCCACCTACCTCGGCGACCCGGACTTCGGCCGCGTACCCGTACCCCAGTTGCTGGAGAAGAGTTACAACCAGCAGCGCATGGCCACTACCCTGCCCTACCGCGCCACGCCTAGCGCCCAGGTAACGGCCGGCCCGGGCCTGCCCGGCTACGAATCGGACCAGACCACGCACTACAACGTGGTGGACGCCCAGGGCAACGCTGTAAGCTGCACCACCACCCTCAACGGAGCCTACGGCAGCAAAGTGGTGGTAGCCGGGGCCGGCTTCCTGCTCAACAACGAAATGGACGATTTCAGCAGCAAGCCCGGCACACCCAACGCCTACGGGCTGGTGGGCGGCGCGGCCAATGCCATTGCCCCCGGCAAGCGTATGCTCTCCTCCATGACGCCCGCCATCCTGACGCGCGGCAAGAAACTGGCCCTGGTAACCGGCACGCCCGGCGGCAGCACCATCATCACCAGCGTGCTGCAGTCCATCTTGAACGTGGTGGATTATGGCCTGAACGCCCAGCAGGCCGTGGCCGCCCCCCGCCTGCACCACCAGTGGCTCCCGGATCAGATTGACGTGGAAGCCGACGCGCTACTGCCCACCGCCCAGGATACGCTGCGGGCCCGGGGCTACAAGCTCAACCCGCGCAACCCCTGGGGCCGGGTAGAAGTCATCCGGATACTGCCCAGCGGCCAGCTGGAAGGCGGCGCCGACCCCCGCGGCGACGATGCGGCAGCGGGGTATTAGGGGTTGGGTGTTAAGCAGCCAATGTCTATTGTACTCAACCTGGCATTAAACAACACCGGCCGCCGCTTCTGTGTCAGAAGCGGCGGCCGGTGGCATTTACAACGTGCCGGATAGTGGCTTACGACACTTTCAGGTTGCCGGCGGCGGTAATGAGCGTCTGGCCGAGGTGGCGAAGCTGGTCGCCAGTGGCATCGTGCAGGTTGCGGGCAATGAGGGAGGTTTCCTGGCCCAGGTGCTGCAGCGAGGCGGCCATGGCGGCGCGGTCGTCGCGCTCTACGTGGCCGCGTAGGTTGCGCAGCTCGGTTTGCAGGCCGGTCAGGGCCGAGCCACCGAGGCCGTCCAGGGCCGAAATCCAGCCGTCGATGTAGCCGATACCGTTTTCGACGGGGTGGTTGTGGTGGTTTTCCAGGGCATCGTAAATGTTCTGGATGGTTTCTTCGATGCGGGCGTTGTGGTTCATAGCGCGTGGGGGTTGAGAGTCAGACACGAAGGTTCCGGAATCTGTACGCCACCGGGCGCATTGGTGTTGCCCGGCAGCGGGCTTCTCTTACCGCCTCGGTGCATCCACTCAGTTCTTTTGGGCAACTACCGCAAAGGCCAGCGCACACTCGTTGCGAATGGCATAGGAGCCCAGGTTCTGAAAAAAGCTAGCGGAGTTGTATTTGATACCAAACTGGGTGCGGTCAAGGGTGGCCTTTCCGGTTACACGGAGCTGGCCATTAGGGAGCTTGGTGAGGGTGAGCGGAAACTGCACTGGCCGGGTAACGCCGCGCAGCGTGAGGTGACCGGCGGCCGTACCGTTCTGCACATTGTCCAGCACAAATACGGCTGTTGGGTAACGGGCCACGTCAAAGAAATCGGGGCCGCGCAGGTGCTCGACCAGCTGAGCCTGCTCCTGTGCAATGGTGCGCATATCGAACTCAAACCGGCCAGCCCGGAGGTGGCGGCCGTCGTAGGTGAAGGTGCCGCGGCTCAGCTGCACGGTGCCGGTGGGGGCATAGCCGCCCACCTCGGCGTAGCCCGTCCAGGTTACGCGGCTGGCAGTGGGGTCAACCCGGTAAGTATCAGCGGCGGGCCGGGCCGCCAGCAGCGTGCAGAGTAGCAGAATGAACAGTGCTTTCATGATGAAGAGATTAGGATGTAGGCTGAGGACTGCCGGGAATGCGCGGCTTAGCGCGGAGTGGCTTCGGTTTCAATGAGCCCCATGCCCTTGTAGAGCGTGCCGGCCGCGTCGCGGGCCAGGATGTACCAGAGGGCGTCGCCGCCGTAGAGCTGGCGGGCGTTGTCGGCGTAGCGGTAGTTTTTGGCGAAGGTGTAGGTGCGGCCGGACTCCAGGCGGCCGCCAGGGCACTGAAACAGCTCGGCAAACTCGGCGGGCGTTTCTACCAGGTTCTGCTTCCAGCCGGTGGCATCGTACCAGATGAAACTCCCGCACTCCACCACTGTCAGCAGTCCTACGTCGGAGCGCAGCAGGGTGCTGTGCTTCCACACATAGCCGCCCGGCTGCGCGGGGTTGGGCTCAGGGTACACGGGGTTGGGCGTGTGCCAGAGCGTGAGACCCACCGGTACCGCGCGCAGCTTATCAGGCAGCACGCGGCGGGGGTTGCTCCAGGCGGTGGCGGGAGTGGTCTGGGCCAGCAGCGGCGCGGCAGTGGCGGCGGTCAGCAGCAGCAAAAGCAGACAGGTTTTCATGGGGCGTGAAGAAAAATGAACGACCCAAAGGTGGCCTTCCAAACCGGCCCGAACGCCCCATTTTCGCCCGTGGAACGCCCCAGATCATGATGTGGGACGAAGTTCTGAATGGCCGTCATTGCGAGCATGTGGCGCATCAAGCCAGTATCGAAGCAATCCGCCCTGTTCAATTCGCCAAGCCCTGAAATGCAGAAAGCCCCTGGCGTCCGTGCTGGCGCCAAGGGCTTTTGAATAGGTCAAAGCTGAGTGCCTTGGAAAGGAAGGATTGCTTCGCTCCGCTCGCAATGACACATCACTCACTCACTCACTCACACCCCCAAACCCTCCTACCCTAATTGCCCTGCCACTCCCGGGGGGCCACGCCGGTAACCTGTTTGAAGATGCGGTTGAAGGTAGTTTTGGAATTGAAGCCGCTTTCGAAGGCAATGCCCAGCAGCGTGAGGCGCTGGGCATCGGGGGTGGCAAGGCGGCGCTTCACCTCCTCTACCCGGTAGCCATTCACCACGTCGTTGAAGCTGCGGCCGAAGCCCTGGTTGACGGTAAAGGAAATCAGCCGGGGGGCGAGGCCGGTGTGGGCCGCCAGTTCGGCCAGCGTGAGCGTGGGGTTGCGGTACAGCGCCTCGTCTTCCAGCGCCCGGCGGATGCGCTCCAGCACGGCCGCATCCACAGCCGGCACGGCGGGTGGCGGGGTATCGGCCGGGTCGTCTGCAGTGGGCGGCAAGGCACCAATAGAGCTGATGGAAGCAGGGTTTGATGCGGTAGCAGGCGACGAAAACGGCTCGGCTTCGGGCTCAAACTGCACGGCCCGCATATCGGCCTGGCGCAGGCCCACTATGCCCACCAGAATCAGCACCCCGCCCAATAGCTCGGTGGAGTAGTCATATTCATAGTACAACCCTACTACCTCGCGCAGCACTACTTCCAGCAGCCATTGCCCGCTCACCACCGCCACGGCTACCAGCAGCACCCGCAGCCACTGCAGCCGCAGCCGGGATACCTCCGAGAAATTATCGGTAAGCCAGCGGCGATAGTGACGCAGCAGCTGCAGGCTTAACAGCAGATAGACAGTGAGCGAAATCCAGGTACCAATGAACTCCAGCCGGTAGGTAACGGGCCGGTGCACCTGCTCCCAAAACCAGAGTCGGGTGGCATAGGGCTGCAGCCGCAACCAGCCGTACAGCGCCGCCTGTAGCAGTACGGGCACGAAATGCACCAGGTGCCGACGCGTAAACCGGAAGTTATGGTTGATGAGGCTGCGCACGTAGAAGTACAGCAGCGGCCCAAATGCAAAGGAGTAGTAAATGGGCGCAAAGTACCAGTTGGCATTCTGCCCATAGATGGTGGCCACCCGGAAGAACCCATCCAGCAGCCACAACGCAATACTGAGCATCAATAGAGCCAGAAACCGATTGGGCCGACGGTTGGCCGGGGCCACCCACAGCAGCCCGGCCGCCAACAGGGCCTGGGCTACCACGGCCCACAGCACCAGCACCAACGGGGTAAACGGTATTTGCATAAACGGGGCAGTATCTTTGGCAGACCCCGGAAAAATAGCCGTTTCTTTTCTTCAACCCGATGCCAGCCAAACTTCGTGAATGGGCGCGCCGCTATTTGCCCGCTGAGGTATTATCAGTGGTGGCTACGCTGGTGGGCGCGGGGCTGGCCTGGCACGTGGCACCCGGTCAGGAAATACGGGCGGCCCTGGCTGGCACCTGGGCCGGTAACGTAGCGTACTTCGGCTGGCTGCTGGGGCAGGATGTGCGCCAGACCCGGCACCACCTGCGCCGCAGCGGCCAGCAGTACACCCGCCGCACTTTCGGCCAGAACGTCCGTGCTTTAGTGGTGGAGTTTGGCCCCGCCGAGCTCCTCGACAGCCTGCTGATTCGGCCAGCCCTGATGGTGTGGCTACCCCGCCTGCTGGGTAGCCGCAACGGCAGTATTCTGGTGGCTAAGCTCCTGGCTGATGTGACGTTTTACGTTCCCGCCATCCTCAGCTACGAGCTGAGTAAGAAGCGGCTGCGTAACTTCCGGGAATAAGCTCTTCTCCCGAAAAAACCCTGAGGGCCGGACGGTGGTATGCAGGGCGGCGCATTGGTGCGCCGCTCCCGCCTGGCATGACTAACCCTGCTCCCCTCTTTCTGACTCCCGACGGCCCGGTACGGGGTCATTCTCATGCCGGCCTGGTGCGCGCCAGCGGCATCCGCTACGCCCGCGCCGCCCGGTTTCAGCCCCCTGTGGATGCGCCCGCCCACCCCGAGGTGTACGAGGCCACGGCCCCCGGCCCGGTGTGCCCCCAGGTGCCCGACCCCGCGTTGCAGGAAGCCCTGGGCCCCGCCCTGACCGGCCGCACCTTCGACGAGGACTGCCTGCGCCTGACCGTAACGGCCCCGCCCGACTACCACGCCGGCCCACCACGGGCAGTGCTGGTCTGGATTCACGGGGGCTCCTACGTGAGCGGGGCCGGCGACCTGGCCTTCTACGACCCCGCCCCGCTGGTGCGTGAGCAGGGCCTGGTGGTGGTGGCCGTGAGCTACCGGCTGGGCATGCTCGGGTTTCTGGGACACCGGCACGCCCCCGCCAACCTGGGCCTGCTCGATTTGCTGGCCGCCCTGCGCTGGGTGCAGCGCAACATTGCCGCCTTCGGGGGAGATGCCGGCCGGGTAACCCTGCTGGGCCACTCCTCGGGCGGCGACGCGGCGGCTCACCTCATGCTGGCCGACGGGGCCGCAAGTCTGTTCCGGCGCGTGATTCTGCACAGCGCCCCGCTGGGTCTGGCTGCCGGTCGGGCCCGCATGGGCCGGGCTATGGCTGCCGCCGTGCACCCCCTCCCGCCCGATGCGCCCCTGGAAACGGTGCTGGCCGCCCAGCCCCGGGCCGAGCGGGCCGCCCGGTGGTCGGGCCTGCGGGCCGGCATGCCGTTCGGAATTCAGTACGGCGCCGCCCCGCTGCCACCCGAAACAGAAGCCCCGGCCGCCTGGCAGGCCGCCGCCCGGCACTTCGACGTGCTGATTGGGGCCACGGCCGATGAGCTGCGGTTCTTTGCCGTTATTGCCCCGCCGCTGCGCCGGCTGCTCACGCTGCCGCGGCCGGTGCCCACGCTGCTGCAGGCCCTTATTACGGGCGGCTCGCGGCGCATTTACGTGGGGCCGGCCGCCGCCTTTGCCCGCCGCCACGCCCGGGCCGGGGGCCGGGCTTACCTGTTCCGGGTGCCCTACCACCCGCCCGGCAGCGAGTTTGGCGGGGCCCACACCATCGATTTGCCGCTGCTGTTCGGCTCAGCCGAAGCCTGGGCGCCCGTACCGTTGCTGGGCGAGGCCGCCTGGCCCGAAGTGGAAGCCGCCGGCCGCCCCGTACGTCGGTTCTGGGCCGATTTTGCCCGCACCGGCCAACTCCCACCCCACATCCACCTGCCCGGCGTGCTGGAGGTGGAGCAGGTACGAGGAGACGCCCGCTGACGGGCAGGACTTGGAAAATGGGTCAGGAGAATTGAAAAAGACCATCATGCTGAGCTTGCCGAAGCATTTCGCGTGCTGATGTTGCCATGGTAAATGTCATGCTGAGTGGAATCGAAGCATCTCTACCGCTTCGTTGAAATGCCAGCCCAACGGAATTGAAAACGAACGTCATGCTGAGCTTGTCGAAGCATCTCTCCCGCTTCGTTGCAATGCCAACCCAACAAAGCGGGAGAGATGCTTCGGCAAGCTCAGCATGACGTTCTGATTTCCCGGGTCTCTTGCCGCGCCGCTTCCTCCCGCAGGAACCTCCGTCGCTGCTCGTCGTTCAACCGCAGGAAATACTCCTGTTATGTCTGCCGAAGAACCGCTGCATCCCCAGTCGCACCTGTTTCAGGTGCGCCACCCCGAGTGGGCCGCCCAGGCCACCATCTACGAAGTCAACCTGCGTAATTTCACCCCGGAGGGCACGTTCCGGGCGTTTGAGGCGCATTTGCCCCGGCTGGCGGCCATGGGCATCAGCATTGTGTGGCTGATGCCGATTCACCCCATCGGCACGGTGGAGCGCAAGGGCACGCTGGGCAGCCAGTACGCGGTGCAGGATTATTTCGGGGTGAACCCGGAGTTTGGTACGCTGGATGATTTGCGCCATTTGGTGCAAACCGCCCATAACCTCGGCCTGCGGGTGTTGCTCGATTGGGTGGCCAACCACACCAGTTGGGACAACCCACTGGTGCAGCAGCACCCCGACTGGTATCAGCACGACGCCCAGGGCAACCTGGTACCGCCCGTAGCCGACTGGACCGACGTGGTAGCCTTCGACTACTCGAACCAGAACCTGCGCCGATACATGACCGACGCCCTGCTGTACTGGGTGCGTGAGGCCGATATTGACGGCTACCGCTGCGACGTGGCCGGGCTGGTGCCCACCGATTTCTGGGACGAGGCCCGCCTGGAGCTGGACGAGGTGAAGCCCCTGTTTATGCTGGCCGAGTGGGACGAACTGTATCCCAGCGGCGGCCTGAGCTGGGAGGAGTTCAACTCCGACACCAAACTGCTGGAGCGGGCCTTCAACATGACCTTCGGCCTGCGCCTGCACTACCTGCTCGACCACATTGCCGAAGGCAAAGCCCGCCTGCAGGACATTGACGTGTACCTGGCCGCCGAGCGGGCCAAATACCCGCCCTCGGTGTACCTGATGCACTTCACCAGCAACCACGACGTGAACAGCTGGGACGGCACCGAGTACGAGCGGCTGGGCCCACTGGCGCTGCCGTTTGCCGTCCTCACGGTGCTGCTGCCCGGCATGCCGCTGGTGTACACCGGCCAGGAAGCCGCCCTCAACCGCCGCCTGCAGTTCTTCGACCGGGACACGATTGACTGGGCCAGCATTCCGCTCCAGGATTTCTACACCACCCTGCTCCAGCTCAAGCGCCGCCACCCCGCCCTGCGCAACGGCGACCCGGCCAGCCGTTTCCACCGCCTCCCCGGCCCCGAACAACTCTACGGCTTCCTCCGCGAAAAACAAGGCGCGGCCATCCTCTGCGTCATCAACACCGAACCCCGCGAAACGCCTCTTACGTTACCCACCGAAGCCGCCGGCACCTGGCGGGACGTGTTCAGCGGCCAGCAGCTGCTGTTCCAACCCGGCGACGAGCTGCCGGTGCCCGGCCACGGCTGGCGCGTGCTGGAACGGGTGTAGAGACGCAACATCTTGCGTCTTGTCGTTGAACGATACGGCAATGCACAGTCCGAACAACATCAGCAACGACGAGACCCAAGATGTTGCGTCTCTACACCGTGTTACTGCTTTCCCGGCCCGTACAGCACCTGCCCGGCGCGCTGGCCGGTGTGGCGGCCTTCGCGCACGGTGAGGCGGCCGTTTACCAGCGCGTAGCGCATGCCCACGGAATACTGGTGGGGCTGGGTGAAAGTGGATTTATCGGCCACGGTGGCGGGGTCGAACACCACAATATCAGCCGCGAAGCCGGGTCGCAGCAGGCCGCGGCTGGTGAAGCCAAAGGTCTGGGCCGGCAGGCTGGTCATGCGCCGGATGGCTTCTTCCAGGGTGATGACGCGCAGCTCGCGCACGTAGTGGCCCAGCACGCGGGCGTTGGAGCCGTAGCCGCGCGGGTGCGGCGCGCCTTCCCGCCACACCCGGATGCTGGCATCGGAGGCTACCATGTTCTGGGGGTAGCGCATAATGGTTTGTACGTCGGGCTCACTCATGCCGTGAAACACCATGCCGGCATCGTACTGCAGCACCAGGTCGAGGATAGTGGCGGCTTCGGCGCGGGCATTGTGCGGGCGGTGGCGCAGCCGGTTGATTTCCTCCAGGCTGCGGCCGTTGTAGCTGGTATCGGGCGGGAAGCTGGCTACCACGGCGTAGCTGAAGTGCCGGAGCCCCTTGCTGCGCAGCCGCTGCACCAGAAACTGCTCCACCGCGCGCCGCGTGGCGGGGCGGGCCAGCCGGGCGCGCAGGGAGTCTCGGCCGTCAGCCTGCACGTCGTCGGGCAACAGGGTGCTGAGGCTGGTGGAGCTGGCCGTGTAGGGGTACTGGTCGATAGTGACGGGCTGGCCCTGCTGGCGGGCGGTTTCGATGAGCTGCAGCAGCTCGGCGGCGTGGCCCCAGTTGCGCTGGCCGCCCAGCTTCAGGTGCGAAATCTGCACGGGCAGGTCCGCTTCCCGCCCAATCAGCAACGCCTCCTGAATGGCCTGCCGCACGCTGTCGGACTCGTTGCGCATGTGGGTAGCGTAGAGGCCGTGGTAGCGCGCAGCCACCCGGGCCAGCCGCACCAGCTCGGGCGGGCGGGTGTAGGTGCCCGGCACGTAAATCAGCCCCGACGACAAGCCCACCGCTCCGGCCCGCATGGCGCTGTCGGTAAGGGTTTCCATGCGCCGCAGCTCGGCCTCGGTGGGTGGGCGGCGGGCCCGGCCCATCACCGCCTTGCGCACCGTACCCTGCCCCACCAGCGAGGCCACGTTCACGGACAGGTGCAGGCTGTCGAGCTGGCGAAAGTAGCGGCGCAAATCGGGGCGGGAGGAGCCGCAGTTGCCGGTTACCACGGTGGTTACGCCGTCGAGCAGGAAGTTGTCGGCCGTGGGCTGGCGCACTTCGTCGTCCTCGATGTGGGTGTGCACGTCGATGAAGCCGGGGGCCACGGCCAGGCCGCGGGCATCCAGCACGGTATCGGCGGGGTAGTTGGCCGGCAGTCGGCCCACGGCCACAATGCGGCCCGCGCGCACGGCCACGTCGCCCAGCGTCCAGGTATTGCCAGTGCCGTCGTACAGCCGCCCGTTCCGAATCAGGATATCCGCCCGCTCGGGCGTTTGGGCCGCCAGCGGCGGGGTCAGCAGCAGCAACAGAAGCAACAGGAAAAGGCGCATGCGGCTAAGGTAGGAGGTGAAAGCCAGAGCTAAGCGCTAGAAACTAGTTCCCCTCCTTGGAAAGGAGGGGCTAGGGGTGGTTGATTTCCGTTGAACATCAGCTAACTCTAGTTCTACAGCCGTTTCGCGAACGGTGGATCCTGTAGAGACGCGACACTTCGCGTCTCGTTGTTGAACGATTTTGTTCGGGAGACGCGAACGGAGGAGACGCGAAGTGTCGCGTCTACACCTTAGGTACACTGGTCGCGAAACGGCTATAAAACTGTTCTGACGTGCATCAACCACCCCCTAACCCCTCCTTTCCAAGGAGGGGAACTAGCTCTTAGCTCTAGCTTTCGTTTGGCGACTTACAGCCAGCCCAGTTCCTGCAGGATGGCTTCCGTTACGGCGCGGCGGCTGGCCAGGAATTGGTCGTCGTTCGGGGGGCCGGGCAGGGGTTCCACGTTCAGGGCGAAGTAGGCCCGGCGGCCGTCGGGGCGCTCCACCCAGCCCACCAGCCAGCCGTTGTCGGGGTTATGGGCGGAGCGGAAACGCCAGCCCGATTTGCCGTAGAGCGCGTATTCGGGCGTCTTTTTCAGCAGCAACAGCTGCTTTACGGCGCGCTGGTGGCGCACCTCCACCGGCAGGGTTTCGGCCTGTAGGCGGCGCAGGAAAGCCACCTGCTCAAACTGGCTGATGCGGGAGCGGCCCCCGAGCCAGAACGTATCCAGGGTGGCGGGCGTGATTACCATGCCGGGGTAGCCCAGCCGCGGCAGCCACTGCCAGTAGCGGGCCACGCCGATGCGCCGGGCCAGCTGCCGGTAGCACGGCACGCACGACACGCGCAGGGCCCGGGCGTAGGTCATGTCTTGGTTCCACTGCGGGAAGCTGCGCGTTACGCCGTCCCAGCGGCAGATTTCGGCGGTATCGGGCAGGGCCCCGGTTTGCAGGCCGATGAGGGTGTTGGGAATTTTGAAGGTGGAGGCGGGCAGAAACCGTTGCCGGCACCGCCGCGGGTTGTAGGCCACGTACTGCCCGGCGGGCGCGTCGAAGAGCAGAAACGAGCCCTGCACGCCGTGCCGCGCAAACTGCGCCGCAAAATCCCGCTCCACCACTACCGGGGCCGGTGGGGCCGCTGCGGTGGTCAGCAGAAACATACTCAGCAAAAACAGGGGTATCCGGTACATGCCACGAAGATACAGCTACTCACCTGCCGAGGCCTGACTTACACGGCCCGCTCGTTACGGGCCGCTTTTTCCACGATGCGGGCAATGCGCTGGCGGCGGGTTTCGGGCCGCTTCACGGCTGTCAGTTGCTGCAGAATGGCCTTACGGGTGCTGGGCGGGAAAGCCTGAAAGTGCTGGTACGCGGCCGCATCGGCGGCAAAGGCGGCGGCCAGATCGGGCGGAAGCTCCAGCGCATCCACCGCGTCGAGGACGGCCCAGCTTCCGTCCTGCCGGGCCGCTTCTATCTTGGCCAGACCGGCCGGGTGCAGCTGGCCGGCGGCCTGCAATACCGCAATCCGCCGCTTATTCAGCCCCGACCATACGCTGCCCGGCTTGCGGGGCGAGAAATACAGCTGGTAGCACTCCGCATCTACCTTGCGCGGCACCGAGTCGATCCAGCCAAAGCACAGCGCCTCTTCCACCGCTTCAGCGTAGCTCAGGTAACCCGGGCCTTTTGCTTTCTTGTAGAGTGTAAGCCAGATACCATCTGGCCGGGTATGATGAGTGGACAGCCAGGCACGCCATTCCGCGCGGGTAGGAGCATCTACAACGGGCAAGGTATCGAGTTTGCGGGCCATAGCCGAAGATACGCGGGCAATCTGGCCGGGGCAACCATAAGCTGTAACCATCGGGCGCGGCTGGCAGTTATACCGGCTCCTGTACGCAGATGTATCTTCCTGTCCATTTTAACTCTCCTATGCAACACCGTGAACTGGGCCGCTCCGGCCTGCAGCTGGCCCCGCTGGTGCTGGGTGGCAACGTATTCGGCTGGACGGCCGACGAGGCCGCATCCTTCCGCGTGCTCGACGCCTTTGTGGCCGGCGGCGGCAACGCCATTGATACTGCCAACGTGTACTCCGCCTGGGCCCCCGGCCACAGGGGCGGCGAGTCGGAAACCGTCATTGGCAAGTGGCTCAGGCAGCGTGGCCGCCGCGACGATGTGCTCATCTTCACCAAAGTAGGCATGCAGATGGGCGACGGCTCGAAGGGCCTGGCCAAAGACTACATCCGCCGCTCAGTGGAGGATTCGCTTAAGCGCCTGCAAACCGACTATATTGACCTCTACCAAAGCCACCAGGACGACGAAACCCTGCCGGTAACGGAGCCGCTGAAAGCCTATGCCGAGCTGATTAAGGAAGGCAAGGTGCGCGCCATCGGGGCCAGCAACTTCTCGGCTGCCCGCCTGCGCGAAGCCCTGGAAGCCAGTCAGCAGCACGGCCTGCCCCGCTACGAAAGCCTGCAGCCGGAGTACAACCTCTACAACCGCGCCGACTTTGAAAAGGAGCTGCAGCCTGTGTGCCAGGAATACGGCATCGGAGTGATTCCGTACTTCGGGCTGGCTTCAGGCTTCCTCACCGGCAAGTACCGCACCGAGGCCGACCTCTCGAAAAGCATCCGCGGCAGCAGCATTGGCCCTAAATACCTCAACGACCGGGGCCGCCGCATTCTGGCCGCTCTGGACGCCGTGGTGGCCCGGCACGGCGGTTCCTCCCCCGCCCAGGTGGCCCTGGCCTGGATACTGGCCCAGCCCGGCCTTACTGCCCCCATTGCCAGCGGCACCACGCCCGAACAGGTGCAGGAGCTGCTGAAGGCCATGCACCTGCACCTCACCGCTGCCGACGTGCAGGAGCTGAACAAAGCCAGCGCCTGAACAAGCCGTTTTGCCTGATGCCCGAACGCCCTTGGTAACCTGTTTGCCAGGGGCGTTTCCGCGGCCGCTGGCTCTTCGTTGCTATTTGCCTGCTGGGCTGCATATTCCGGCCGGCAATTGAGTTTTCAACGCTTCGTGCACATCTTACGGCTTCGTTCGCGTCCTTGCCCGCATGATTATCCGTCCTGCCACCCGTTCTGATCTGCACGCTGTGTACCTGGTATGGTGCGAGCTGATGGACACGCACGCCGCCTATCATCCCGTGTTCGGCTACTACCGCCGGGCCGAGGTGGAGCTCAAGCACATGCTGCAGCAGCGTATGCGGGAGCCCTACACCCGGTTTTTTGTGGCCGAAGTATCCGGTGAGCTGGCCGGGATACTGGTAGCCATGTACCAAGTAGGCCACCACGGGCTGCACTACAAGCACCGCGGCTACATTGCCGAAACGATGGTGCGCCCCGCTTACCGACGCCTGGGTATTGGCCGGGAGCTGTTCTATGCGGCCAGACAATGGTTGCTGCGGGAGGGGGCCGACCACCTGGAACTGCAGGTAGCCGTGCCGAACGAAGTTGGTCAACGGTTCTGGGCGGCTATGGGGTTTGCACCTTCTACTTACCATCTGGTGCAGCCGCTGCTGCCCCCGCCCGGCCCCCACGAATGGCCGGCCTGATGCAGTGCCGCTAACTGTTTGGCAGAGCTTTGCGTTAGGCACTGTATCCCTGCCACTGCTAGCTGTCTTCCGTTTTGCCTTTCCTGCTTGCCGCCGACATCCAGCCCTTCGACTGGAACCGGATTCTGTTTTCTGATGAGGCACCGCCGCTGTTCCTGCTGGAAGTGGGCCTGCGCTGCTTCGTTACCTACCTCATGATTCTGGCGGCCCTGCGCGTAACGGGCCGGCGCGGGGTGCGGCAGCTGTCCATTTTCGAGCTCAGCATCATCCTGGCCCTGGGTTCCGCCGCCGGCGACGCCATGCTCTACCACGATACGCCTCTGCTGCACGCGGCTGTGGTATTTATTGTGGTATCAATACTGTACGGACTATTTAACCGGCTTACGGAGTGGTTTCCCCGGTTTTCCGACTGGTTGGAAGGTGCCCCGGTGCTGTTGATTGAAAACGGCGAAATCAACCTACCCAACTTCACCAAGCAAAACCTGACGCAAAAAGAGCTATTCGGGGAGCTACGCCAGTACCAGGTGGAGCACTTGGGGCAGGTACGGCGCGCTTACATTGAAGCTACCGGAGAAGTCAGCGTGTATTTTTTTGAGGACCAGGAAGTGCGCCCCGGCTTGCCCATCCTGCCCGAGCGCAAAGCTGATAAGCGGCACCGTGTGGAGCAGGCTGGCACCTACGCCTGCGCCTGCTGCGGCCACGTGCAGGCTATTGCCAAGGGAGAGCACGCCGAGTGCCGCAGCTGCCACGAAGGCGTCTGGATTCCGACCTGCGACACCAAGCGGGTTAAGTAAGCGGCACAAGCTCCCGCAGGTGGTAAAAAGAATTTTCTATCAGGAAAAACGGACGGCTGCACCGGCTCCTGACCGGCTGCTATTTTTCCGCTACGTAATAGGGCACGTAGTTTTCCCATTGCCAGGGCGTGCTTTGGTCGCCGAGCAGCTGGCGTAGCAGGGGCCAGAAAATCCGGTCGGCATTGGAGCTGTTGCCCATCAGCAGCAGGGCTTTTTTCTGCTGCGGAAACACCACACTGTGATTTTCCCAGCCGTCATCGTGGCCCTCCTTGAAGTACGCCGGGCCGTAGGGCGTCTGGAAAACACCCCAGCCCAGCCCGTAGGCCAGCTGAATAGTGCGGTTGCTGTCGGGCGCGGCTACCGTGGCCAGCGGCCCGAACTGCGCCCGAAACGGAATGCGCACCTGCGGGCGCGTCATTTCCGTGAGGGCGGCGGGAGCCAGCACCCGGCCCTGCATGAGGGCGGCTAGAAACGCGGCGTAGTCGGCAGGAGTGGTTTCGAGGGAGCCGGCCGCCTGGGCCTTGGTGCGGCGGCGCTTCTCCAGGGGCTGCCCGGCCTCATCGTAGCCCAGCGCGTAATTACTCTCGAAGGCGGGCTGCCACACGTAGCTGCTGCGCGTGAGCCCCAGCGGCTGCCAAAGCTGTTCCTCGCTGAGCTGCCGCAGGCCTTTGCCCGTAATCTTCTCGACTACCAGCTGCAGCAGTTGCAGCCCTTCGCCGGAGTAGCCGTAGCGGGCTCCGGGCGCAAACTTGAAGCGCAGCTTTTTGTCGGGCTCAATCCAGCGCCAGTTGGGTAGGCCGGTGGTGTGGCTGAGGGCCATGCGGGCCGTAAGCTGCCGCCACCGCTCGTCGCCGGCCAGGTCCTGCCAGCCGGGCAGCTCCGGAATGGGCTGGCCCAGGTACTCGTGCAGCGGCTTGTCCAGGTCGAGCTGGTGGGCCTGCACCAGCTGCATCACCAGGCAGGCAAACACCGCCTTGCTCAGCGAGGCCCCATACATGGCCGTATGAGGTTCCAACGGAGCTTTTTCGGCCACATTGCGGTAGCCGAAGGTGCGCAGGTAGCGCATCTGATTGTTTTCCAGCAAGGCCACCGCCAGCCCCGGCACCCGCGCCGAATCCATGAGCTGGCGCACGGTCTGGTCGATGTTGACGGGGCGCAGCCGGCGGCCATCGAGGGTGTGAAATGGCCGGGCCGGTTGGGCCCCGCTCAGCAGCGGCACTGCGGCCAGCAACGCGGCCGATAAGAGGCGTACTAGCATGACTGTTACCCGGCTGGTTTACCTCCTAAAGAACTCTAATTTCCCCGATATTGCGCCAGAATCTTCTATTGCCATATGCTGCCCCTGCTCCGCGTCCACCACATTGCCATCATCACGGCCGATTACGCCCGCGCCAAGCGGTTTTACACCCACGTGCTGGGCCTGCGCGTCATTCGGGAGGTGCACCGGGAGGCCCGGCAGTCCTGGAAGCTGGATTTGGCGCTGGGCGAACAGTACATTATCGAGCTGTTTTCCTTCCCCAATCCGCCCCGGCGCCTCACCCAACCCGAGGCTACCGGCCTGCGCCACCTAGCCTTTGCCGTTTCCGACCTGGATGCCACCGTGCGCCACCTCACGGCCCACGGTGTGCCGTCGGAGCCCATTCGGGTAGATGAATTGACAGGCCGCCGCTTCACGTTCATTGAAGACCCGGACGGTTTGCCGCTGGAGTTTTACGAAGAAGCTTAACTAACCAGCAACTTGAACTCAGCAGTAAGGCATCTTCCATCTTTCCTACTGTTTATCCGTTCAACGTAACTTAGTGCATACGATAGATGAGTCCTGCTCGCAGCATCTGGCTGTAGAGTTTTCTATCAACTAAAATGCCGTCGTAATCAGGTAAATAATTGGTCAAGCCATACGAGTATCCCCCAGTTAGTCCGAAACGTTGATAATAGGCTGTCACATTAAGCCTGACTCGAATATCAGCCTTAATGTACTTAAACACCTTGTTATCAGCCTGTAAGGTAACGCCGGCTGCACTTGCGGTGCTTTGTTCCCGGCTTTGAAGTAATAAGCCCACCTCTGGACCAACTGTAGCGTCTATGCTGCAAATGCCTGCGGTGAAGCGCTTTCCACCAAACACATGCGTATTGATGAACCGGTTGGTGAGCGTAACATGGCTACGCACTGGTTCAGCAATGCGTGTAGTTATCAGATAATTGACATTGGCGCGGCTGCGTAACCATTCATAGCCAGCTTGTGCTCCCAATACCAGTGTATGGGCTGTGATGCGTTGTGTCTGCACTCCACCACCATACGAGAGTGTAAAACGATTCCCGTAAGGGTTATCAGTATGAGCCGGGCTAATCTGTGACTGACCGCCAAATAGTTGAGTAGTGCCGGTTGCTGACTCACCCCGATAACGATAATAGCCTGACGTGGCGTGCAGAGAGAATTCAGTATGCTGAGCCTGAACAACGGTAGTTGAAGTCAATAATGGCAACAGTAGTAACCGTAATTGTCTCATAAATTAGAAAGTAAAAAACACACCACCTATTGGATTGGCCATAGCCAGCCTTGCGTTGCGAACTTACAATTTATGAGCATAACCACTCTCGTTAGCCGACGGAAGCAACTGTCCCTGACTTGGCTCTTTTCATCAAGGTTGCAAACGGCCTGCCACTGGAGTTTTACGAGGTCTGAACCGACCCAAAAAAAGTAGCGCCCCGGCCACAAGGACCGGGGCGCTGCCGTAGCTGCGAATCGAATTTGAGCCAACTCGCAGGCTTGCATGGTATGCTCTGGGGTGTACGTAGCGCGGGCCGGTAAAGGTTACGGCCGCGGCTACCGGGTGGGGGCGGCCACCGTCAGCTTCCAGTACGATATAGGGCCTTCCTGCCCCTGCGGAAACTCCCGCCGCTTCAGGTACAGCATATTGGCATCCGTCCAGAACAACTCCTGCGGCTCCCAGCGAGTAGGCCGCACTTCCCAGAGTGGCCGGAGTACGCCCTGCTGCAGCTGGAACAGTTGTACAATGTTAGGCTGCCCACCCTCGTACTCCAGAGCGGCACTGCTGGCCGCCACCCGCTGCAGGCCGGGGGCATACTCCGGTTGCCCGTACAGCGTCAGCCGCCGGCCTTCGGGGCTAATGAGCCACCATTCACTGGTTTCGTAGAACCCCACTTCCACCACATGCCGCTGCAGCCCCGGCAGAAAGCCGTGGTAGGTATAGTGGGTCGTTTCCGCTTCCCCGTGCCCGTTGGCAATGGCTTTTTCGTCGATTACCACGTCACGGAAGGTCTGGGGGCCGGCGGTGGTCGGGATGACCAGCTGCCCGTTGCGGGCTTTTACCGGGAAGGTGGTAGGCACTTTCACCGGCCGGGCCGCGCGCCGGGCCTGAGCGTAGGTGGCGGCCGAAATCCGGTGGAACGTTACTACGGGAGCCGGGGCGGGCAGGCCCGGCAGGAACAGGAGCAGGAGAACAAGCAGTTGCATGGCCCAAGCTACTCGCAAAATTCACTTGCGCCGATGGCCCCGGCTATACTTTTTGGTTGGAAATCGTAGAATGGGCCGGGGCCGACTTGCGCGCTATTGCCCGCGGCCCCCTACCTTGCCCCCATGATGCCCGACAACCCCGCACCACTCCCCTACCTCATCATTGATTTCGACAGCACGTTTACCCAGGTGGAAGGCCTCGACGAGCTGGCCGACATTGCCCTCTCCGGCCAGCCCAACCGCCCGGAAGTAGTAGCCGCCATCCGCGCCCTCACCGACCGGGGCATGAGCGGGGAGCTAAAGTTTTCGGAGTCGCTGCGGCAGCGGCTGGCCCTGCTGCCGGCCCGGCGCGAGCATATCGGGCTGCTGGTGGAGCGGCTGAAGGGTAAGGTATCGGAGAGCATCCGCCGCAACCGGGGCTTCTTCGAGCAGTTTCCGGGCCGGGTGTACATCGTGAGCAGCGGCTTCCGCGAGTTCATTGAGCCGGTGGTGGCCGAGTTCGGCATCGACGCCGACCACGTGCTAGCCAACACCTTCACCTTCGATGCCGAGGGCCGCATTACGGGCTTCGATGCCACCAACCCGCTCAGCCAGGACGGCGGCAAAATCCTGCAGCTGCGCCAGCTCGATTTACACGGCCCCGTCTACGCCCTCGGCGACGGTTACACCGACTACCAGATCCGGGAAGCCGGCCTGGCCGACCGTTTCTACGCCTTCACCGAAAACGTGACCCGCGACGCCGTGGTGGCCCGCGCCGATGAAGTGC
Organism: Hymenobacter sp. 102; assembly: GCF_049949205.1. NCBI lineage: Bacteria > Pseudomonadati > Bacteroidota > Cytophagia > Cytophagales > Hymenobacteraceae > Hymenobacter > Hymenobacter sp. 102. The sequence continues at coordinate 4,048,984 of NZ_CP188172.1, read as the reverse complement.
TGCCTTCCTTCGACGAATTTCTCTACCAGAACAAGCTCCCGATGACCCTCTCCTATCCCAAGAACCGCATCAAAGTCCTACTCCTCGAAAACCCCGACCCGCGCGCCGCCGAGCTGTTCCGCCAGGAAGGCTACCAGGTGGAAAGCGTGCCCGGCGGCCTCGACGAGGACGAGCTGGCCGCCCGCATCGAGGGCGTGAGCATCCTGGGCATCCGGAGCAAAACCCAGGTAACACCGCGGGTGCTGGAGGCCGCCAACCGCCTCATTGCGGTGGGTGCGTTCTGCATCGGCACCAACCAGATTGACCTCACCGGCTGCATGAAGAAAGGCATTGCCGTGTTCAACGCCCCGTTCAGCAACACCCGCTCGGTGGTGGAGCTGGCCCTGGGCGAAATCATTATGCTGGCCCGCCGCATCCCCGAGAAAAACCCCAAAATGCACCGCGGCGAGTGGGATAAGTCGGCCGGGGGCTCGTTCGAGGTGCGGGGCAAGAAGCTGGGCATTGTGGGCTACGGCAACATCGGCTCGCAGCTGTCGGTGGTGGCTGAGGCCATCGGCTTGCAGGTGCTGTACTACGACGTGGCCGAGAAGCTGCAGCTGGGCAACGCCACCAAATGCCGCACCCTCGACGAGCTGCTGCAGCAGGCTGACATTGTGACCCTGCACGTGGACGGCCGCAAGGAAAACACTAACCTCATCGGGGCCCGCGAGCTGACCCTGATGAAGCCCGGCGCGCTGCTGCTCAACAATGCCCGTGGCCACGTGGTGGACGTACCGGCCCTGGCCGCCGTGCTCCGCTCGGGCCACCTGGGCGGGGCTGCCGTCGACGTGTTTCCCTACGAGCCCAAAACCAACCAGGAAGCCTTTGAGAGCGAGCTGCGGGGCCTGCCCAATGTGCTGCTCACGCCCCACATCGGGGGCAGCACCGCCGAGGCCCAGCGCAACATTGCCGAGTTTGTGCCCGAGCGGATTATGCAGTACGTGAACACCGGCAACACCCAGCAGAGCGTCAACTTCCCCAACATTCAGCTGCCCGAGCAGCAGGCCCACCGCCTCATCCACATTCACCACAACGTGCCCGGCGTGCTGGCCCGCATCAACAACGTGCTGGCCCAGCACCAGGTAAACATCTTGGGCCAGTACTTGAAAACCAACGAGCACATCGGTTACGTGATTACCGACATCGACAAGCAGTACGCCCCCGAAGTCATTCAGGCCCTGCGCGAGGTAGAGCACACCATCAAGTTCCGGGTGCTGTATTAATTTGTCTGTTCAGTCCCGCTACCTGTTATGTTTCTGCCACCGTTTCCGTCCGTTGCCACTATTGCTCCCGCACAGTTGCCCGCGTGGGCACAAACGGCTTGGCAACAGGCTCAGCTTGACCGCACGCACGTACGCAGTACGTATATCCGGCCAGGCTTTCTACAAGCGGATTTTAATGGTGATGGGAAACCGGATGTAGCCATTGCGGTGGCTCACCGCACCTCTCCCAGCCGAGGGATGGTTATTTTTCACCAAGGTCAAAGCAAACCCTTCATTCTGGGTATGTCGAGCAAAGCAAGTGCTGAGCCCCCAGCGGCTAGTTTCGATTGGGCCAGCAAATGGAAGCTCTATGTTAAGCGCACCACTTTTGAAGTTATACCTGACAGCTACGATGCTATAAGCGGTACCAGGACAGTTCGACTCCAGCACCCAGCCATTGAATTCATAAAGGATGAAAGTAGCATGGGCTTGCTCTACTGGACTGGTCGCACGTACCGCTGGCTATATCAGAGCTGTTAAATTTCCCAAACGCCAACCGGCCGCCCCGCAACTGTTGCAGGGCGGCCGGCAGCTTTATGTTTGACCAGTAGCTAGCGGCGCACGACGCGCTGGCTGCTGCTGCCGGCGGCGGTGGTGAGACGCAGCACGTAGGTGCCGGCTTTCAGCTCGGGCAGACCGGGCAGGGTTTGGGCTACCGAGGAGAGTGGGAGCTGGCGGCTGTACACCGTCTGGCCGGCCAGGGTGGTAAGGCTCACGGCTACCGGCTGGGCGTCGGAGCCGGCGGGCAGGGCCACCCGCAGCTCGGCCTCAAAGGGGTTGGGGAAAGCCAAGGCGCTGGATACCACGGCCGCCGCGCGGGTTACCACTACTACCGAGGAGTAGGCGGTAGTGCCATCGGTATCTACCTGGCGCAGGCGGTAGTAGGCCGTGCGCAGGGTGGTGGCATCCAGGTACTGGTAGGTGCGGGTGCCGCTGCTGTTGCCGGCGGCGGCCAGCGTGCCCACCGGCTGGAAGCTCACCCCATCGGCGGAGCGCTCCACCACGAACCGGGCGCTGTTCACTTCCTGGGCCGTGGTCCAGCGGAGCTGGTTACCGGCCGTTATAGCCGCGCCGGTAAACGAGGTGAGCGTAACGGGCAGGGGCCGGGTGTCCGATACAATCTGCTCCAGCTGGTACACTGTGCCGATATCGTTGCCCACCAGCAAATCCAGGTAGCCGTCCCCGTCAACATCCGTCAGCGAAGGAGCCGAGAAGGCGCCCACGTCCAGGGCCGTGTTATTGCCGTCGGTTATCAGGGCCAGAGCCGTGAAAGTAGCCGCCCCGGCGGCCGTTTGCTCGGCGCGGTACAGCGTACCATCCTGGTTGCCCACAATCATATCGATAAGGCCGTCGCCGTCCATATCCGTGAATACGGGTTTGGAGTAGTTGCCAGCATCCATATTCACGCCATCGGCGGTAAGAAAGGCAGCCGTAGTACTGAAGGGGCCATTGGCTGAGGTCTGCTCGTAGCGGCGCAGCAGGCCATCGGCCGAGCCCACAATCAGGTCCAGCAACCCATCATTGTCCAGGTCCACGATGGACGGCTTCACTACATCGGAGGCGTCAATGGGCAGGTCGCCTACTTTCACGAACGTACCGGAGTTCACCGCCGACTGCTCGTACTGGGTAATGAAACCGTCCTGAGCGCCCACCAGCAGATCCAGGAGCCCGTCCCCATCCAGGTCGGCCACTACGGGCTTGGCAAATTGCCTCGTATTGCCGGCGTTATTGTTATTGAGCACTGTGGTGCCGTCCTGCAGCTTCACTGTGCCCAAGTTATTGAAGATAGCCGAGTTCTGGGCTGACTGTTCCAGGCGGGTGATGGTACCGGTCGTTTCACCCACCAGTAGGTCTATCAGTCCGTCGTGGTCCAGGTCGGTAGTGGCGGCCGTGGAGTAGGTGCCCACATCCAAGCCATTGAAAGAACTGGTTACTAACCGGAAAGTGCCGGTGCCCGCCGGACGGGTTACAGTGAGGGCGGTGGCCGTGAGGGCCGTGCCGGCGGCCGTTGTAATGCGCATCCGGCCCGATAAGGCCCCGCGCGGAACGGTTACCTGCACCTGCGTGGCGGAGTTGGAGCCCGCCACAATGGGCATGTGCTGCCCATTCAGCACCACGGCGGTAACCCCCGACAGGAACGTGCCCGTGATGGTTACTACCGTGGCCGGAGCGGCCGGTGCCTGCATTTGACCGGAGCTGCCACTGGCGGGCGAGAAGCCCACCAGCACCGGGGCCTGGGCCAAGGCAGCCAGGGGCAGCATACCAAAGGCGGCGAAGGAGAAACAAGAGAGCAGAGAACGGTTCATACGGAAGGCAAAAACGGCGGCGTAGAGAAGTCAGGGCAAGCCAAATTGGGGGGAGTGAAACCACTTCTTTCCCGTTGACTATGACAAAACTATCGGCCCTTTGCCAGCCCGCCCAACGCTCTTTCCCAAGTTGGGCCATATTCACGCCGAACCTGGGAAATCACTCCGTAAACTCGTCGGTATTCTGGCTGAGTTTCTTACATAGAAAAGTCTGCTGTTCGTACAGAAAATCAATCTTTCTATCTATAACCAACTGTAAATCAACGTTATTAAAAACCAATGAGCATTTCAAATACCGCAGCAAGTGCCACACTGCTGCCATACCGCACCGCGTATTATCATTCCCATACTGAGACAAGGGCGCTGTATTTCGACCTTATAGCCGCTCCCGTAGTAACGTTAGCACCCGCTCCATTTCCCGGCGCACCTCGGCGGTAGGCACCACATGGTTATTATTCAGGAAGCTGAACGCCAGCAGCCGGCCCGAGCGGGTGCGCAGATAGCCCACCAGATTGTGGTTGTTGGTGAGCGTGCCGGTTTTGCCCCAGAGCCAGGGGCCGCGCGTATCCCGGTACACCCGGCGCAGCGTACCCTGCCCGCCCCCCGCCGCCAACAACCCCAGCAGCCGGGTCTCGGATACTTGCTGGTGCAGCCGGAGCAACAAGGCCGTGAGGGAGCGGGGCGTGACCAGGTTCAGGCGCGAAAGGCCCGAGCCATCTACCCATACCGGCGCGTCGGGGAGGGTACGCAGGTAATTCTGCTGCACCAGCCGGATTACCCGCCCGGCGCTTAGCGAGTCATTGCTTAGGCTGGAGGCACACATGAGCAGCAGCTGCTCGGCCAGAAAATTGTCGCTCACCCGCAGCATGCGCCGATACAGGGAATCAACCGGCAGCCCCCGCAGCGTGCGCACCGAGTCCTGGGCCCGCAGGCGTAGCGGCCCCAGTGCTACTGGCCGGCGCAGCGTATCCTGCAGTAGCTGCAGCAACAGGGCCGGGCTGGTTCGGAAGGGAGTTTCATCAACCCAATTATTGGCGGCCGGAAAGGCCAGAAACCGGTTTTCCAGCGCTGGGCGGCGCACGTGGTCCTGGCTGGGGTTAGGCGTGCCGGCTGGGGCGGGGTAGGTAAGCGGGCGAAAGAAGCGGGGCAGCACCCGGGGCAGGGGCTGGCCGGCCTTGCCGTAGAAGCGCACGGTGTGCCCGTAGATGGGAAATGCGCCCCGCTCCGGCTGGAAATAGTAGTTGTAATCGTCCCAGCCCCAGCCAGGACCAAAGGCGGTAACGGTAGGCACCGCCGCGTACACCAGTTGCCCGGGAGCCGTCTGCAGGAAGGTAAATGCCCGGCGTGAGGGCACGTCGCCGTGCAGCAGCGTCGGGTCGCCGGTGCCCCAGAACAGCAGGGTGTCGGGGCGGCGCACGTAGTGCAGACTGGGCAGCGAATCGGGCAGCAGCTGCAGACCGGCATAGAGGCTGAACAGCTTCATGGTGCTGGCCGGGGTAAAGTACCGGTCGTCGTTGAGGGCAAAAACCGGCTGACCGGTGGTGGCGTCCGCCACGCTCAGGCCCACCATATGCCGCCGCAATACCGCCGACTCCCGGAGCGTTTGCTCCAGCCAGACGAGCGGAGCCGCCGCGCCTCCTGGAGCCGGTTGAGCAGCGCCCGTACCCAGCCCCAACCACCCGCCCAGCAGCAGGCACAGCACAATAACTCGAAGTATCATGCCTGCAAGATGGCGGATTGGTAGATGAAACCTACCTGTTGGCCGACGTTTTGGCACCGGGGTTAAACCAGCGGGCCATTTTATCTTCTATGAAACAGAAGCCAGTCTGGCCCTCCCCCATTTACCTCCTTAACCTTACATGAAAGCACCAACCACCCTGGCTCTAGCCTGCATCCTAGGCATCTTTCTTTCTGCTGTTGCGGGGGCGGCTCCCGCGCGGTTTGGCCAGTTAACCGGCAACAACCAGCCCCCCCGGCCGCAGGTGCGCGCCTATGTGCACCAGCGGGTGCTGCCGACTCTGCGTCAACAGCGCCAAAAGCTGGAAGCCCGGCTTTCCGATTCTGATAGAGCCCAACTGGCCGTGTACCGCATCCAACTGCAGGAGCTGCGTCAGCGCGGCCAGACGTTGCCCCGGAGCTTCGCGCCGCCTTCTTCCACCCCGGCAACTACCCCGGCGGCCCCCACTCCGGAGCAGCAGGCCCAGTTGCAGCAGCTACGCACTGAAATCCGTGCTTTACTCCGGGAGGTGGACAAACTGGCCCAGCCGTACACCACCGATATTGCGCAGCTGGCCCAGGAGGTCAAGGCCCAGCAAGACCAATGGGCGACGGATATCCGGGCCTTAACGGCACAGGGCATAGCGTCGGCTGATACGCGGGCCAAACGCCACCGCAGCCGCGCAATCCGGTTTTTCCGCCCGGCTACGTTTCTGCTGCTCCAGCCCGATTCGGCCGCTGCAACTCCCCCACCCGCGCCCAGCCAAGTGTATCCCAACCCGGCTCACAGCACTAGTCAGCTCACCTACGAGGTAGCCAAAGCCGGAGCGGTAACGGTGGAGCTGCTGGATGGGCGGGGCAATACCCTGCGCACCGTAGCCCAGGCTGACAAGCAGGAAAAAGGCCCGCACACCCTCACGGTGGATGTGGCCGACCTACCAGCGGGCACGTATTTCTTCAAGATAAGCACCCGCGCCGGGGCCGAAACCCGGCGTTTCGTGAAGGAATAGCCCGAGCACGCCAATACGAAGCGGCTCTGCTACGTTTGGAAGCCGGCTCACGGGAAAAGTGAGCCGGCTTTTTGCGGACATTGGCCCTCACGAAGGCGCGCTACTTTCTATCTTTACGCCCTATGCTGCGTACTTCTCTTACCTGGTTGTGTATTCTGGCCCTTGCTGGCATGATGGCCGCGTGCTGTGGCTCGGTGGCCTGCGAATGCAACGACCGGTTTGCCGAGGCCATCAAGCTGCAGTTCAGCGCCGATACGTTGGCCGGGGGCAAAGGCTTCACGGCCCGGGACATCCGCAATGTGTTTCTGGTGCGCGTACCCCTGGATACCACCCAACGTCCCAAGGCCGATACCGTGGCTTTCAACGGCCCTCGCGCCCAGCAGCTGCGCGATACGCTCATCATCAACAACCTCACCCCCTTCACGCGCAGCGGCAACCGCAACCTCGATGAGTACCGCTACGAAGTGTACCTGGCGCCTGCCCGCCGGGGCACCCAGCTGTTTAACTACAAAATTGATAGGGTCACCCTGACCACCCGCTTGCAGGGCGACGGGTGCTGCACCTGTTACCAGAATATCAGCAAGCTGGTGTACGCCAACGGCAGCACCACCCCTCTTAACCTCACCGACCCCAGCGGCGAAAATAAGCTGGTTCCCTTGGTGCTGGCCAAGCCCTAGCATCCTACCAACGGCCCGCCACCTTTCCCGTATAACCTACTATTCGTCGGCCGGCTGTTAGCAGGTAGGCGGCCCCCTCCCGTTATGCTGAAAGAACCGACCCCGGCCGTTTCCCCCACATTCCCTTTCCGGACTACCCTGAGTCTGGAGTCGCTGATTGCCTATTGGCGGGCCGGCGAAGAGTCCGCCAACCAAGGCATTGCGCTCCTGTCCCGCTCAGTGGGTCAGCAGGTAGCCGCCGCCGACTGGGCCCGCGGCCCTATTACCGACCTGACGCTGCTGGAATGCAACTGCGACCTGGTGGAAACCCTGATGCTGGCCGTATTCCCGCCGGCCTCCTTCACCACCGATATTGTGGGGGCCATTACTCCGTTTCAGCGGCATAGCTTTTACCACACCCCCCGTTTTGCCGAGGTACTGCTGAACGCCAGCAACAGCATCAAACAGCCGCTCAATATTGATATGCGGCAGCTGGAAGTGTACACCACCCGTATGGCCTACCAGCTCATCTTGGAGAAGGTGTATGGGGTAAAGCTGCCGCTGCAGGGTACCATCATCTTCACCGTCCCCGATTACAGCATTGGCCTGTACCGGCACTACGGCGTGGAGTTCAACTCTACTTTCCTGGACGTACAGCTGCACGGCGAGAAGCCCGAGCTAACCCCGGAGCAGCTGGATTTCCTGAGCCGCAACCCCCACCGCACCGAACTGTGGCTGGAACTGCTACCGCCCGAGCGGTTTGAGCTGGTAGGCTTCAATATTCTGCACCTGGTGGATGTAACCGAGCAGGAAATCCTCTCGGAGCTGAAGTATGACCTGCTGGAACGGGACGTGCTGCAGGCCTCCGACCGATTGGAGCAGATTCAGGAAAAGCTGCGGGTATTATTTGGCAAGCCCTTCCTGCAGCTGGGCATTGCCGCCTACGATGAGAAAAAGAAGGCGTTTGTGGATTTCGGCCGCAAAATCAACCACAGCTTCCTGACCAAGCAGCTCCACAACCCCGACGCCAGCTCCGGCTTCCGGCAGATTTACAGTCAGCTCTGGCAGGACCGCCGCCCGCTGGTGCTGGAGGATGTGGAAAATGCCGACATGCCCGAAGACCTGCGCCAGCAGATTCTGAGCCTGGGTATCCGCTCAGCCATTCTGGCCCTGCTGCCCTACGGCGACGATACGGTGGGCCTCTTGGAGTTGGGTTCCCCGAACGTGGGCGACCTGAACGAGTTCAGCCTAGAAAATGTGAACCAGTTTCTGCCGCTGTTTGCGGTGGCCGTCAAGCGCAACGCCGAGGACATTCAGACCCGCGTGCAGGCCATCATCAAGGAGAAGTTCACGGCCATTCACCCCACCATGGAGTGGCGCTTCACGGATGCTGCCCAGAATCTGCTGCAGAAAGTGGAGGACGGCAATCGTCAGGCCGAAATGGAGGACATTGTGTTCCACGACGTGTACCCGCTGCACGGCTCCAGTGACATTCGGGGCAGCAGCACGGCCCGCAATGAGGCTATTCAGGGCGACTTGATTGAGCACCTTACCCTGGCCGGTAAGGTGCTGAAAAAGGCCTCCGAGTTTCAGCAGCTGCCCATTCTGGATGAGCTGAAGTTTTACACCAACAAAAATCTGCGCCGCCTGCGCCAGGGCATCCTCACTGGCGACGAGGTAAGCATCTTTGAGTCCATCCGCACGGAGATGGAGCCGCTATTTGAGTACCTGCGTCAGAACACGCCGGAGCTGCAACCCGTCATTCAGCAGTACTGGTCGCACATCGACCCCGAGCTGGGTATTCTGTATAAGCGCCGCAAGGCCTTCGAGGAAACCACTACCCTGCTCAACGATGCCGTGAGCAGCTACCTGGATGAGGAGGACGCCAAGGCTCAGCAGATGTTCCCCCACTACTTTCAGCGCTTTAAGACTGACGGCGTGGAGCACAACATTTACGTGGGTGCGGCACTGGTGCAGGACAAGCCGTTTGACTTGGTTTTCCTGAAAAATCTGCGGCTGTGGCAGCTACTGGTAATGGTGGAAATCACCCGCCGCACTGCCGCCCTCAAGCCTACCCTACCCGTACCACTGGATACCACCCAGCTCATCCTCATCCACAGCCAGCCGCTGAGCATCCGGTTCCGGCAGGATGAGCGTCAGTTCGACGTGGATGGGGCCTACAACATCCGCTACGAAATCATTAAGAAGCGTATTGACAAGGCCACCATTCAGGGCACCGGCGAGCGGCTCACCCAGCCCGGCCGCATTGCTCTGGTGTACAGCCAGCAGCGCGAAGCCGACGAGTACTACGAGTACATCGACTACCTCCAGGACCGGGGCCTGCTGGAACCCGAAATTGAGGAACTGGAGCTGGAAGAACTTCAGGGCGTGAAAGGTCTGCTGGCTCTGCGAGTGAAGGTGAAGCTGAATTAAGAGAAGTCAGAAACCTGCTACGCCCTATTTATCTAAATCCTGCGCAAACTCTGGCAGTGAGACGTATTTCATACGGACGCCATTTAATTCACATTCATTTATGTTTGGCATCTTATATATGGTGTCTCCTATCTTTACTTTCCTTCTCAATTCAGGACTCATGACTGCCAAATCCTTTCGAACTCCATTAATATCTATTTGTATGTGAGTTACTTTCGTAAAGCATTTATTCTTAACGACACCCTTGTATTCTGCTTTTATTTCATTCTGATATATCCTGTAATCAACATTATGGGCATGCGATGATAGAATATATACAACTGCTATAAACAATAGAAACACCGTTATTTTCATCATACTGTTGTATCGTTTGTTGACGACATAAATTACTTTATTTCCTTCGACTCCCGCCAAAACAGCCGCAGGGCGGTACGCAGCAGGATCAGCCAGAAAACGGCTCCGGCGAAGCCCGCCAGCACATCGGTGGCGTAGTGTACGTGCAGGTACACGCGGGTGAGGCCAATGCTGAAGGCAAATGCCAGCAGTAGCGCCGCCCAGACCGGGTGCCGCCGGTGCTGCCACAGCAGCCAGGCCAGGCAGCCATAGAGGGCCAGCCCAATCATGGCGTGGCCGCTGGGAAAGCTCAGGCCCGGCTGGAAGATGAGGGCGGAGGACGGCCGCATCCGGTGAAAATGGGTTTTGAGCAGTTGGTTGAGCACCGTAGCTCCTACTACGGCCAGCAACACTTCCAGCGCCTCACGACGGTACCCCCGCCAGCGCAGCAGCGCCGGAACACCCCCACCCGCCGCCACCAGCCACGGCAGCGAGGCAAAGAACGTCAGCGCCCGCACTGGGCCCGTGAGGCCGGGGTACGCGGTGCGCAAAGTGTCCATCTGCGCAAATGCCCAGGTATCAAACCGCACGGAGTGCTCCACAAACACTACCCGCGTCAGGTAGAAGAATAGCAGCGCCACGCCCACAAATACGCCGCCCACCACCAGCACTTCCAGCGTAAGCAGGCTGAGCAGAGCCGCCAGCCGGGCCATGAGGTTCTTCATCCAATTGTAGGTTTTCGCTGATGAAGCTGGTTACGCAGATAGTCGGTCGCCAGACGGAAATGCACCTGCGGCCCCGTCGGCAAGCCGGGCAGTCACCCACGATGAAACCCGTGAAAACAAAAAAGCCGACCCATTACTGGATCGGCTTTTGTGCGCTCGGAGAGACTCGAACTCTCACACCGTTAGGAACTGCCGCCTGAAGACAGCGCGTCTACCAATTTCGCCACAAGCGCAGCACTCTTTTTTATCGTCTGACCTCCGGGTGAGTGTCATTTGATGCTGCAAAGATAGGGGCGTTTTTCAACGCATGTCAAGCTTTGGCCCAAAAAAAGTCAGATTATTTTTCACAAAAAATTTCGTTTCCGCGCTATATAGGCTGTTTTTCAGCTAATTGCAGCCTTTTTCTGAAGCGTTTTTTTGCCTGAATTTCCAGCTGCTTCAGCACGGGTATGGCTACTACCAACCACCCCAGCCCGGCGGTGAAGCCCGCCAGTACGTCGGTGGCATAGTGCACCCGCAGGTACACGCGGGTAAGGCCAATCAGCAAAATCAGCAGGCTCAGGGCCACCACCACCCCATAGCGCCAGACCGGGCGGCGCACGTTGGTCCAGACGAGGTAAATCAGCAGGCCGTAGAAAGAAGCAGAAATCATGGCGTGGCCGCTGGGGAAGCTCAGGCCAGACGCGGAGGTGAGTGGCAGCAGCGGCCGGGGCCGGTTGTAGAGCTGTTTCAGCACCAGGTTCAGGGTGATGCTGCCCAGCGCCACTACCGGCACCAGCAGGGAGTACCAGCGGTGCCGGCGCATTAGCAGAAACCAGTTGATGAGCAGGCAGCCGGCCGCCGTGATAAAGTTGCGGGAAGCCAGAAACGTGACGGCCTCCACCCAGTTTTGCCGGTCGGGGCCCAGCAACTGGCGCGTCCAGCGGAACGCCTCGGCATCAAACGTGGCAGCATCTTGGTCGAACACTTCCCGGCTCAGGGCCAGGAACGCCACCACGCCCAGCGTCCCCAGCAGCAGGGTCACGGCAAATTCCGTCAGAAACAGCGTAGTGCCGGCCAGCAGCCGGCGAAAAGTACCCGTCATGCTCCCTGATACGGAAAGTGCGCTGCCACCGCTGCACTGGGGGCAGAAACTGCCGGCTGCTACTTTCGTTGAAGCACCACCCCTTCCGCCCTTCTCTGCTCCCGATGCGCCTGCCCGATTCCGGTTTTGATACCGTTGCTGCTTTTTACGATGCCCTGGCCCGGCTGGTGTACGGTCCGGCACTGCGGCAGGCCCAGCAGGCGGCGCTGGATGCGGGCTTGCCGGCCGGTACCGGCCGGGTGCTGGTGATTGGGGGCGGCACTGGCTGGGTGCTGGGCGAGGTACTGCGGCGCAGCCCGCCAGCCCGCATTGTATATCTGGAAGCTTCGCCCCGTATGCTGGCCCGCAGCCAGGCGTGGCTGCATCAATATTTGCCTCAGCACTTGGCGCAGGTAGAGTTTCGTCTGGGTACCGAGGCAGCCCTGCGCCCGCATGAGCAGTTCGACGTGGTGCTGACGTTCTTTTTCCTGGATCTGTTTGAGCCGGGGCGCCTGCGCGCCATCGTAGCACGCCTGCGGTCGGGACTAGCTCCCGCCGGCGTGTGGCTGCTGGCCGATTTTGCCGCGCCCCACCGCTGGTGGCACCACATACTGCTGTGGCTGATGTATCGTTTCTTCGGCCTGAGCACCGGTATCAGCGCCCGGCAGCGGCCACCCATTGAGGCTGCCCTGCGTTGGGCCGGATTAACAGCCGCGCCGGCGGGCCGTTCTTTTGGAGGGATGGTGGAAGCCAGTGTGTGGCGCTGAGGTATCGATGGATAAGCTTTTACTGACAACGAACAACCGACAATTAGCAACGGAAAGCCGTAGGTTCGCGTCTGTATCCATCCTTTACCTGTTTCCTGGAGTATGATGCGGAAAACTGCCGCCCTGCTATTTCTGAGCCTGCCTCTGGCCCTGAGCCGCCCGGCACTTGCCCAGGCCCCTGTTCAATACACTGTGGCCTTCCCGAATGCCGCTCACCACGAAGCCCGCGTGACGGTGACGTTCCGGGAGCTGCCGGCCGGGCCGCTGCAGGTGCGCATGGCCCGCTCCTCGCCGGGCCGCTACGCGTTGCATGAGTTTGCCAAGAACGTGTACGACGTGCAGGCCACGGACTCCAAAGGCAAGGCTCTGTCGGTGGTGAGGCCCGACCCGTACGGCTGGATGGTGGCCGGCCACGACGGCGCGGTAGTGCTGACTTACACCCTGTTCGGTGACCGGACCGATGGTACCTATGCCGGTATCGACAGCCGCCACGCTCACTTGAACATGCCGGCCACGCTGGCCTATGCTCAGGGCCTGGAACAGCGCCCTGCCACCGTGCAGTTTCAATTGCCGGAGGGCTGGACGGTGGCCACCCAGCTGAAGCCCGAAGCCGGTGGCAGCTGGACAGCCCCGAACCTGCAGTACCTCATGGACTCCCCTACCTCGCTGGGGCCGCAGCAAACCCGCACCTGGCAGGAACAGGGCCGCACCATTGAAATGCAGGTGCTGCACGATGGTACGCCCGCCGAGCTGGATGCCTACGTGGCCAACACTCAGAAGATTGTAAAGGAAGCCGCCGCCATCTTCGGTGGGCTGCCCGAGTACGACTTCGGCCGCTATACCTTCATTGCCAATTACCTGCCCCAGACCAGCGGCGACGGGATGGAGCACCGCAACTCCACCAGCCTTACCAATAGTCGCCCCATCCGCGGCAACGAGGCCATGGCCAACCTGGGCACCGTGGCCCACGAGTTTTTTCATAGCTGGAACGTGGAACGCCTGCGCCCCCAGGATCTGGAGCCGTTTGACTTTCAGCGGGCCAACATGAGCAGCAACCTGTGGTTTGCCGAGGGATTCACGCAGTACTACGGCATGCTGCTGATGCGCCGCGCCGGCCTGCAAACCGACGACCAGTTCAGCCAGCAGGCCCTGAGTGGGATAGTAGGGGCCATGCTCTTATCACCGGGGGCCAGCCGGTACTCGCCGGTGGAAATGAGCCAGCAGGCCCCCTTCGTGGATGCTGCCGCGGCCATCGACCCTAACAACCGCTCCAATACCTACTTAAGCTACTACTACATTGGGGCCGCCAATGCCCTGGCGCTGGACCTGGAGCTGCGCAGCCGCTTTAAAACCGACCTCGACACCTACATGCGGGCCCTGTGGAAAGAGCACGGGGAGCAGCAGAACTATGCCCCCGCCAAGCCCTACACCCTGCGCGACCTGCAGCGGGTGCTGGGCACCGTAAGCAAGGATACCGCTTTTGCAGGGCAGTTTTTCCGCCAGCACATCATGGGCCATGAACTGCCGAAGTACGATGCGCTGCTGGCCCCGGCGGGCATGTTGGTCCGCCCGGCCCGCGCCGGTCAGGCTACCCTGGGTGCCCGCCTGCAATTCAACCCCGACAGCACCGCCACGCTGGGCACTACCCTGCTGGGCAGCCCCCTCTACCAGGCCGGCCTCGACCGGGAAGATGTGGTACTGAAGATTGATGGCCGCAAACCCACTAATGCCAAGGAAGTACAGACCCTGCTGGCGGCCCACAAGCCCGGCGACGTGCTGCCGGTAGAAGTTCGCTCCCGCGGCCTGGTGCGTACCGCCTCCGTAACGCTGCAGGAGGACAATACCTTGGAAGTAGTTACCTACGAGCAGGCCAAACGCCCCGTCAGCAAAGCCCAGAAGAAATTCCGTGCCGAGTGGCTGAACGGGAAAGCCAAAGGCTAAGCATTTCGCCGAAACAGCACCAGCTCAAACCGACAGCAGCCCCCAGCATTTCACCGTGTTGGGGGCTGCTGTCGGTTTGCTATTCGGGGTAGTCTACTTCTCGTCCTTCTTTTCGCCCAGCACCTTTACCTGCCCGCCCCACCACTTCCGGCCTGCTGCTACCTGGTAACCGGCATCCACAATCACCCGGCGCAGGTGCGCATCAACAGCAATGTGGCTGCCCGCCAGCACAATGCACTCCTCCAATACCGCGCCGGCTTCTACAGTTACATCGGGACCCAGCACGCTGCGGCGCACGGTACCGGCTACGTGGCAGCCGGGTGCAATCAGGCTATCGGCCACCTGGGCCCCAGCCGCCAGCCGGGCCGGGGTCCGGGGCAAGGCCAGGGTATAGAGCGGCCAGTCGGGGTGGTCCAGGGATACGCCTTGGTTGTCGAGCAAATCCATGTGGGCCTGCCAGTACGCCTGCGGGATGCCCACGTCGCGCCAGTAGCCCTGGAATGGATAGGCATAGGCTTTTCCGGCTTTCACCAGCGCCGGCAGCAGGTAGTCGCCGAAATCCTTGAGGTTGGTATGCTCCTCGGCCAGTTGGGTGAGGGTGCGGTCCAGCGTTGGCATATCGTACAGAAACACCTCGGTGGTGATGCTGTCTGACAACGGCCTGGCGGGCTTATAGGCAAAGCGCCGCACCCGCCCGCCCTGGGTCAGGGCCACATTGCCAAAGCGGGTGGCCTCATCCTGGGGCGGCACGGCCGTGGTTACCATTGTTACCTGGGCGCGGCGGCGCAGATGCGCGGCTATTACCGGGCCGAAATCCAGCGTGTACAGGTGGTCGGCGGATAGCACCAGCAGCAAATCGGGGGCAAACTGCCGGATGAGGGGCAGCTGCTGGTACAGGGCGGCGGCGTTGCCGCCGGCAAATCCTCCCCCCTCGGGGCCCGTAACTGGGGGCAGCACGCGCAGGCCGCCGTAGGTGCGGTCCAAGTCCCAGGGCCGGCCCCCGCCCAGGTGGTCGTTGAGGGTGTGCAGCTCGTAGGATTCCAGCACCCACACATCCGTCAACCCTGAGTTGACGCAGTTGGACAGGGCGAAATCGATGAGGCGGTAGGTACCCGCAATGGGCAGCACCGGCTTGGCCCGGCGCTGGGTGAGCAGGCCCATCCGGGAGCCTTTGCCGCCGGCCAGCACCAATACCAGCACTTTCTGACCGTGCAGGCGGGTGCCGCGGGCCTGGTTGAGAACGGGAGTTTGCATGAGCAGCTACGTCAGGTACAGGCCTGTGCTTACGTAGCTGCCCCCGCAACCGGCGAAACCATCGGCGTCCGCCGGCACTTATTCGCCCTGCATCAGCCGCAGCGCCACCGACCCTACAAAGCACACAACGCCCAAAATCAGGATGCGCAGCCCATGCGCCCGGTCCCGGGGACTGAAGGCCGGCACCTTGCGGCCGTCGGGTAGTGGCTTGGAGTGCGTGCGCAGATGCCAGCCGATAAAGATGGCCACCAGTCCACCCAGCAGCGCCACCGCGTAGCCAAACAGCACCCAGGCTTTCTGGGATGGTTCGGGTTGGGCCAACTCGTGCAGGCGCTGCTGCCGGAGCCGCTCCAGCAGCAGGGGGCTTACTTCCTGCCCGCGCTGACGCAGAATACGCCGGGCCAGGGCCACATCAAAGCTGCTCCACTCATCGGCCTTGAGCAGCACATCCAGCAATTCCGCGTCAGTGAAGCTAAACAGATAATGGTCAGGCGCGGCGGTGGCCGTCAGCTCCTCATCGGCGGCCATTTCCAGGGCCCGCACAGCCTCTACGTCGGCCGGCCGCACCTTCACCACGAAGTAAGAGCTGGTTGGATTAAACGCAAACGATGGGTCGATGCGCGGCTGGTCCAGTATCGTTTCGTACAGAATACCATGCTGGCGCAGCAGCTGCAGCAGTGGCTGGGCTACCTCCACATTCGGGAAACGCTGATACGACTGAAATTCACTCATCATAAAAGAATAAGGCCGCCCAAGTTTGCGTTTTTTGGCTGAATATGCACTTCCACAGTAAAATAACAGGCCCCCGATGCTACATACCGGGGGCCTGTTGCGAGGTGAGGCGAAGGTATTTGCCTGTTAGCGCCGCCGACCAAAAATGCGCAGCAGAAACAGGAACAGATTAACGAAATCAAGGTAGAGCGTAAGAGCCCCCAGCACGGCCGCTTTCCGGTCTGTTTCCTCATCGTTAATGCCCACGAAGGCCAGCGCCTTCATTTTCTGCGTGTCATAGGCAGTGAGGGCCACGAACAGAACCACCCCTACACAGGAGGTGATGGTGTACAGCAACGAGTTCAGCCAGAACAGGTTCACCACGGAAGCAATGATGAGGCCGACAACGCCCATCATCAGAATATTGCCCCAGTGCGAAAGGTTGGTACGGGTAAAGTAGCCGTACACGCTCATCACCCCAAACGTGCCCGCCGATACAAAGAATGTGGACGCAATGGAATCGGCGGTGAACACCAGGAAGATAATACTGAGCGTAATGCCATTCAGCACAGAATATGCCAGGAACGCCCCGGTTACGGTACCGGATTCCATATCAAACGCCCGGGCGGAAATATAGCCGACCACAAACATTTCCAGCAGCAGCAGCGCAAAGAATACCAAGCGGTTGCCCACTACCAGCTCCACCAGTTCGGGCGTCCCGCTAACAAGCAGTGCCACCCCGCCCGTCAGGGCCAGGGCCGCCGCCATCCAGCCGTACACCTGCCGCATAAAGGCACTCTGAATCCGGGAAGCCTCTTCGGCACTAAGCTGCACGACTGGCTGAGTGCCGGCCTCTTCGGGTAAAAGATTTTCCATGAAATACTGGACAGGGATAAAATGAAAATGAGAGAATGAGACCGTCCAAAGTACGAAGGATACCGGTGTCTGCAATAGTGAGGGGGCACCTGCGCGGGCTTCAGGCAACTTATCAGCGCGGGTGGGGTTCTTGTATCCGCACGCGCACTGGTACGCGCTGCTCTACGTTCGTACCTTAGCTGACCATCCTTTACACTACCTGGTAGTATCTTCCGTATGCTTTCACGCCTTTCTTTTCTGGGTGCGGCTTTCCTCTTGCTGGCAACGGTTTCGGCCCAGGCTCAAACCACCGAGCCAGCGGCCCCGAAGCGCCTGGGGCTACGGCCCCAGTACAGCCTGCAGGCCGGGGCCCTGTTTGCCGGGCGCTACGGCTCGGCCACGTACCTGAGCCCGCTGGTTTCGGTGCCGGTTACGCAGCGGTTTTCGGTGTTTGGGGGCGTTACGTACCTGCGGGCCACGCCGGGCCTGGCGTATGCGCCGTTCGGGGAAGCCGGCCGGCCCCTGCCGATGGCTACCAATCAGTACCTGATTCAGGGGGGCGGCCAGTATGCCCTTTCGCCCCGCGTCACGCTTACCGGCTCCGCCTGGAAAGACCTCTCCCCTACCGCCGGCCCGCTGGTGAGCCCTTACGCCGGTTTCGGGGGCAGCATGGGCACGGGCGTCAACCTGCGCGCCGACTACCACATCACCGAGAACTTCTCGGTATCGGGTGGGGTACGGGTCAGCAACGGGGCCATGGCCTACCCAGGCGGCTACTCGCCTTTGTTCGGGCCGGGCAGTTCCGTTGGGTACTAGGTTTTACTGCCGATCAACTGCCACGGGCAATCTGAACGTACTTCGGGTTGCCCGCTTGTTTTTGGCGTTTCTTTGGGTTGATTTTCCGCCGCTTCCCCCGCTCCTATGGCCTCTGCTCCCCGTTTCGTCCACAATCCACAACTGCCCATCATCAAGCCCAACTACCCCGGCAACAAGATGATGGGGCGCGAATACTGCAACGGGGAGGAGCTGTACGAGCCCAGCTTCGGCACCGTGCTGAAGTGGCAGCTTAGCAAGAACCCGCAGAAGGAGGAGAAAAAGGCTGACACCTGGGTACCCGAGGTGGTAGACTGCACGGCCTTTCTGCAAGGTCAAGAGGATGGGCTGGTCTGGCTGGGACACGCCTCCTTTGTGCTGCGGGTGAGTGGCACAACGCTGCTGTTTGATCCGGTGCTGTTTTCCTCCCTCGGGCTGCGCCGCCGTCATGCCCTTCCTTGCCGGCCTGAAGACCTTACCAACATTGATTTCCTGTTGCTCAGCCACGGCCACCGCGACCATCTGGACGCGCAGTCGGTGAAGCTCCTGGCCCGGCAGAACCGGTCAATGCAGGTTCTTACGTCGCTAGGCATGACGCCATTGCTTACGGGTATGGCGCCAGATATTTCGGTGCAGGAAGCCGGCTGGTGGCAGCAGTTCACTATCGATTGGGAAGCTATGGGATGGGAAGAAACCAAGCAGCCACCTTTTGAGCTGTTCTACCTGCCGGCCTCGCACTGGCACCGCCGCGGCCTGCTGGATTTGAACACGGTGCTGTGGGGCTCGTTTCTGCTGCGCCTGCCCGATGGCCGCACCATCTACTTCGCTGGCGACACCTCCATGGCGGGTCACTTTGAGGAGATTGAGCGGCAATTCGGCCCCCTGGATATTGTACTGATGCCCATTGGAGCCTACAAGCCGCCCTATATGATGCAGATGAGCCACGTAAATCCGCACGAAGCGGCCAAGGCCGTGAACCTGCTGCGGGCCGGCCACGTGGTACCTATGCACTATGGCACCTTCGACCTCAGCGACGAGCCCGCCTCCGAGCCCATCCGGGAACTGCAACTGGTAGCTGGCCAGGGCATGCTGCGCGGGGAACTGCACGTACCGGCCGTGGGCGAGGTGCTGCGCTGGCAGGACTGGGAGTAGGCCAGGAGGCGGGCAGGAACGCGCCGCGTTTTGGGCGCTATTTTCAAGCGGGTACGCGCCCTTCGTTGCACTAAAATACCGGGTCCTTCCTGCTTCGACGTTGTTCAGCAGGAAGGACCCGGTATTTTAGTGCAACGAAGGGCAAACAAAGCAGGATGCTACTTCGACTCCGCTCAACGGCGCGTCTGGCTAAAGACTCTGAGGATGCTCAGGCAGTTTCAGATACTGTTACTGCCGCACTATCGGCTTGCAAATGATACCCTCTGCGGTTTGTATCCGAATGGTGTAAGGGCCGCTAGGAAGCTGGTGCAAGTCTAAAAGGTAGTCCTGCTGCCCCGGCCCACGCTGAAGCGTGTACGACTGCACCGCTTGGCCCAGAGTATTCAGCACTTCAACTTCCGTTACGCCGCTGCCCTTCAGTTCCGGCATGCTCACCCGGCATATTCCCTTCACCGGATTGGGATACACAACGGTTTGCGCTGCCAGCGCAGCTTGTCTTCTGGTGCCCAGCACAATGCGCTGGTAATTACTGTGGGTAGACATGCTGACGTTTACTAACGAAGTGCTGTGTGTATTGTAAATGTTGTACACCTGTCGTACACGCCGCACCACGTTATTATCAGCATCATATCGGAGCAGTACCCGGTCATCTACCTGAGTTTCCCAGCTCCCGTTTTTCCACAACTCGTATAAATATCTCGTGATATTCCCGTAGGCGTCGTAGCTATTGGTGACTCTCTGGTTATTTACCCAGGTTCCCTGCTGGTATTGCTGAACTGTATAGGTGTACCCCGGTGCATTGGCCGAATAGCTATACATCACCCGCTGCGACGGAACCCAGCCTCCGGTAGTCCAGGTTTGCATTTCGCTCTGCGTCGGCCGAGATTCGGCATCACGGATAATCAATGTGCGGGCATTATTCACGTATGTCCCGTTATTCAATAGCTGCTCCTGAATTTCGGCGGGCTGCTGCGCCAGGGCGGATGAATACGTATAAGTAGTTTTGCTGTAAGGCTTGAAAGTAGCAGTAGCTACATCAAAGGAGCTCAAAAACAATTCATTATACTGTCGGAAGGCAGTGTAGGTAATGTAGCTTTGTGTGCTGGTATTTTCCGTTACCCAGCCCGAGTTACTCCAGCGTTGGTTTAAGCGAAGCGTATCGGCCCCGTAACGGTTTTGGGCTAAAACGGTGCGGCTTATATTTTGCCAGGCACCGGTTTTCCAGCTCTGAAATACTCTCTCGGTGATGATGTTCTGGCTGGGGCTACGCGAATACTGATTCCGGTACGTATTTTCCCAGCTACTACCGTTCCATTTCTCCTCGGTTTCCGCCAGCGCCTGATTGGCCGCATCATACGTGTGGGTTCTGCGCCCAATTGGCTGCAGCGTGGCCGAGTCGGCCGTTGTTTCCACGGTGGGGTAGCCAACGGCGTTGTAGCTGGTAGTTACCAGCTCCGGGTTTTTCTCCCAATGGCTGGCGGTAGCACTCCACCGGTAGTTGACGGTGCGGCCGGGCACCGCCCTGGCATCTGCCCCCGTGGGCGCTTTGCGTAAGGCCACGCCTTCAACTGGCGGAAAAGCAGGGACTGGCAAATTGCCTGCGGGTGCTCCCGGATACGTTTGCGCCTGGCTGGCTGCTGCGCCCAAGCCCACTGCCGCAACGAGTAACAAGTGTTTCATGATGTTTCTATAAACTTTATAAACAGGGAAATAACTATCTCGGCCGTGCTCGGCACCGGGCACGCAGATTGATGCCATCACTGAGTAGGGCGCTCAAATATAGCCGGGTTTTGCAAGCCCGGCTTTATCACACGGAAGCAGTTTAAGGAAGGCCGTCGGCTGACATTGGACGGTAGCAGGGCCGGTAAAAAAGCGGTTTGACCGTATCTAAGTGACATTAAACTCCTTTAATACCATTTTAACTATAATTAAATCCTACTCCCGCAACCTGAGCCATACCTTTGTGGTTGAAAAGTGATATACGCCTTATATGTGCGTATGCAGTGCGGTGGTGCCGGTTGGCTTTTTAAATAGTCACGCCGCGCTGCGGCAGTACCAACTCCTGCCCAGGCTACTTGGCCGGCAGTAGTTCTTACCCGGTTGCCCTAGTTACTTGTTTGCCCCTTATGGCCTCTAAAAACCTCAACTTACCGCCTCCTACTCCGTGGCAGCGCCTCACCCGTATGCTCGATACGGAGCGACGCTCCATCCGCTACATCTTTTACTACGCCATCGTTACAGGCCTCATCAGCCTGACACTGCCGCTGGGCACCCAGGCCGTATTTAACCTGGTATCCACGGGGGCCATTTTCAGCTCTACCTACATCCTGATTGGGGTGGTAGTACTAGGCGTGTTAATGGGCGGAATGCTGCTGGTGGGCCAGCTGACACTGGTGGAGGCCATTGAGCAGCGGCTGTTTGCCAAAGCAGCCATCGAGTATGCCTACCGCCTGCCGCGCATCGAGCCCAAAGCCCTGGAGGGCGAGAATCCACCGGAGCTGGTGAACCGGTTTTTCGATATTCTGACGGTACAAAAAGGGCTGACCAAGCTGCTGATTGACCTGATGTTTGCCGGCTTTCAGATTCTGTTTGCCGTCATCGTCCTGTCATTCTACCACCCCATCTTTATTGGGTTCGGACTGATTACCCTGCTCATGCTGGCCCTGATTTATGTGCTGAATTACCGCCGGGCCCTGCGTACCAGCCTGGAGGAATCATCTTATAAATACAAAACGGTGGCCTGGCTGGAAAAAGTGGCTGGCGACCTGCCGCACTTCCGCCACAATAGCGAAGCCCAGCAGCACGCGCTGGAACACACTGATGAACTAACGGCCGACTACCTGAAGGCCCGCAATGGCCACTTTGGGGTACTGAGGTCATACTACAGCTGGGCCATTGGCCTGCGCACCGTGCTCACGGCCGGTTTGCTGGTTGCCGGCACGCTGTTCGTGGTATCCCGGCAGATGACGCTGGGCCAGTTTGTGGCCGCCGAAGTATTGATTGTGCAAATCAGCGCCTCCATTGAAAAGCTGATGACCGGGGTAAGCACTGTTTTTGATATGCTGACCGGGGTGGAAAAGCTGGCCGTGGTAACGGACCTGCCCATTGATGAGCACACAACCGACGAAACTCATGCTTAACCTGTCGAACCAGGATATTGATAACACCGTGTGGGACGAGGAGCTGAAACGCTCCCACGCCGCCTTACTGAACCCCAAGGGCAGCCGCCGGCTGGGCCGGATTCTGCTGGCCATCGGGCTGGTATTTCTGATTATCCTGTTTCTGCCCTGGCGTCAGACCATTGAGGGCAGCGGCACGCTCACCACCCTGCGCCCCCAGGACCGCCCCCAAACCGTGCAGAACCAGATTGCCGGCCGTATTGAGCGCTGGAGTGTGCGCGAGGGCCAGTTGGTAAAGCGGGGGGATACCATCCTCATCATTTCAGAAATCAAGGACGAGTATTTCGACCCCAACCTGCCGGTGCGCCTCAACGAGCAACTGGTAGCCAAACGGGGCAACGTGGCCGCCAACACGGCCAAAATTCAGGCCACCGACCAGCAGCTGGCGGCCCTGCGCCTCACGCTGGAAGTGCAGCTATCCTCGGCCCGCAATAAAGTGGAGCAGGCGGCCAACTACCTCAACATCGACCAGGCCGAGCTGGCAGCAGCTACCAATTTCTACCAGATAGCCCAGTCCCGCCTGGCTCGCTACGAGGAAGGGTATAAGAATGGCCTGTTTTCGCTAACGGACATTGAAACCCGCCGCCTCAAGCTGCAGGAAGACCTGGCTAAGGTAACGGCCGCCCGCAACAAGGTAGCCAGCAGCCGCCAGGCCCTGGCCAACGCCAAGATTGAGCTGAGCAACCTGCGCGCCAAGTACGAGCAGGACGTGGCCAAAACCCTGTCCGACCGTAGCTCAGCCGTATCGAGCCGCGCCTCCTCGGAGGGAGAAGTGGCTTCCCTGCGCAACAAGATTGCCAACGTGGTGGTACGCCGGGGTTTGTACGTGGTGCGGGCCCCGCAGAGCGGCTACGTAGTGCGCACGCTCAAGGCCGGTATTGGCGAGACCATCAAGGAAGGCGAATCCATTGCCACGTTGCAGCCCGATGCGCCCGTGCTGGCCGTGGAGCTGTATGTGCGGGCCATGGATGTCCCCCTGATTCAGCGGGGCCGGCAGGTGCGGCTGCAATTTGATGGCTGGCCAGCCGTGCAGTTTTCGGGCTGGCCCTCGGTGGCGGTGGGCACCTTCGCGGGTACCGTCTCGGTGATTGACGTGGTGAGCAGCACCAACGGTAAATACCGCCTGCTGGTACGCCCGGACCGCCACCCCGAGCAGCCCGGCGAGGAAGACCACCAGTGGCCGGCGCAACTGCGCCTCGGCTCGGGCGTGTACGGTTGGGTTATTCTGGACTCGGTGCCCGTGTGGTATGAAATCTGGCGGCAGCTCAATGGCTTCCCCCCCAGCCTGCAGGCCGCCCCCAACGAAGCACCCATTAAAGAGACTGCCTCGAAGGACAAGAAATAGTGCTTATGCCGCTCCTGCCTATACTCCGGCGCCTCGCCGCCGTGGTGCTCCCCTCTGCTTCCCCAACTCGGGCTATCTGGCTACTTGCTGGTAGCCTGGCTATCAGCACCGCTTCATTTGCTCAGGACCCCAGACTGCCCACGCAGAAACCTGGTCTGGAGCCTGCGCCTCTGCAAACCCGCCAGTTGGCCCAGGACCGACCGCCGGTGGATACGGCCCGGATTTTTTCGCTGCAGGATCTGGCGGACCTTGTGTTTGCCAACCACCCTGTGGTGAAGCAGGCAACGCTGCTCAGCGAAGATGCCCGTGCCCAGGTGCAGCAGGCCCGGGGCGGTTTCGACCCCAAACTGGGTTCCGGCTTTGACCGGAAGGTTTTCGGGGGCACCGATTATTATAACAACTGGGCCAATGAACTGAAGGTCCCCATCTGGCCCGGGGGGATTGATTTGAAGGTGGGCTACGACCGGATGGTGGGTACCTACGTGAACCCGGAGTACCGCACGCCCCAGGATGGCTTGGCCGTGGCGGGCCTGTCGGTGCCGCTGGGGCAGGGCCTGCTGATTGATGAGCGCCGCAGCACCCTGCGGCAGGCGCGCATACTGGTAGATGCGGCCGAAGCTGAGCGGGTGAAGCAGATCAACGAAGTGTGGCTGCGCGCCGTGCAGGACTACTGGAACTGGTACTACTCTTACCAGCAGATGCTGCTGATTCAGGAAGGCATTGAGCTGGCCGAGACCCGGTTTCGGGGCACCAGCCGCCGGGCCCAGCTCGGCGACCAGGCCCCCATCGACTCGGTGGAGGCCCAGATTACGGTGCAGGACCGGCAGGTGCAGTTTGAGCAGTTGCGCGTGGAGCTGCAGAACGCCCGCCTGCTGCTCTCCAACCACCTCTGGAACCGGGAGGGCCAGCCCGCCGAGCTGCCCGCCTACGCCGTGCCGCAAACCCCACCCCTCACTCCGCTCGACTCGGCCGGCTTTGAGCAGCTGGTAGACTTCGCCACCAACCGCCACCCCACCCTGCTCAAGCTCGATGCGAAAATCCGGCAGCTGGGCGTGGAGGAGCGCTACCGGCGCGAGCTGCTCAAGCCCACCATCAACGTGAGCGGCTACCTGCTCAGCCGCGGCGACTTTTACCGCCCCGAGGTACCCGCCTACTACGACTTCGGCCGGGACAACTACAAGGTGGGCGTTGACTTCGCGTTTCCGCTGTTTCTGCGTAAGGAGCGGGGCAAGCTCTGGCAGACCCGCGTGAAAGTGCAGGATGCCAACCTGGAGCAGCAGAACAGCCGCCGCAACATCGTGAACCAGGTAAACGCCAAGTTCGCCAGCCTCAAAGCCTATGAGCGGCAGCTGGCCCTACAGGCCCAGACCATTGCCAACCAGCGCATTCTGCTGGCGGCCGAGTCGCAGAAGTTTGAGCTGGGCGAAAGCACCATTTTCCTCGTCAACGCCCGCGAAACCAAGCTCATCGACCTGCGCCTGAAGCAGGAGAGCATGCGCGCCAGCTACGAGAAAGCCCTGGCCGAGCTGTATTACTACGCCGGCACCCGCACTCTGCGGGGAGAATAACGGACTATTGTCCGGCCGCTACGGTGGGCTGGCGCAGTTTGGCTTGTTCCAGCTGCGCCAGCTTACTTTGATTGCCCACCACCTCTGTAAACCCATACGTGAGTCCGGCAACGCCCGCCCCGGCGGGAGCCACATCGCCCTGCAGATAATATTCTTTACCCGGTTCCAGCGTGATGGCCAAAGGTGGGGGCGTTCCGAAAGTAAATAGCGGAATCCGGGCCGTAAATGCGGTAGCTCCGGCCGGCAGTATTACTTGGCAGCGACTGTTGCGGCCTAGTTTGCAAAGCAGCGTGCCGTTGGCGTACACCCGATACCGCGGCACTAGGAAACCGTATGCTTTGCTCTGGTAGAAATGAACTGTAGCCGCCTCCGCTGCGGCCGCGGATACTGCTTGCGCTGCTGCCTGCTGTTGGCTTACGCTAGCGGCCAATAGTACCGGCAAGACGAATAACGCTTTCATAGAGAATAATGGTTAGGTGATTGTGAGTATGAAGAAGTAACGGTGCCCTGAGTTACCATATTGCTGCATAGCATTTTTATAATACGAAATAGAGACTAGGCATAAGTGTACTTGTGCACTGCCGGAAGCAGCGGCGGTTTGCGTGCTAGCTGTTAGCTTTGATGTCTGTTTGGTGCTGTAGCCAAGCCAGCTGGGCCATTGTTGTCTTTGGCTGGATAGCCAGCAGCCAGCAGCCAGCAGCTAATAGCTTCCCGTATGTCCCCCACCCTTATTCTGAGCCTGATTGCGGGCTATTTTGTCGTCCTCATCATCATTGCCTACCTCACCTCCAGGAAGGCCACAAGTGAGTCGTTCTTCATTGCCAACCGCAACGCGCCCTGGTATATGGTGGCCTTTGCCATGATTGGCACCTCCCTGTCGGGCGTCACATTCATCTCTATTCCCGGCATGGTGGCCTCCCAAAGCTGGAGCTACATGGCCGTGGTGCTGGGCTACATTGTGGGTTACCTAGTCATCGGCACCGTGCTCATGCCCCTGTACTACCGCCTGCGGCTGGTGAGCATCTACACCTACCTGGAGCAGCGCTTTGGGTTCTGGAGCTACAAAACCGGGGCGCTGTTTTTCCTGATTTCCCGGGCCGTGGGCGCGGCGTTCCGGCTGTTCCTGGTGGCGGGCGTGCTGCAGTTTGCCGTGTTCGATGCGCTGGGCGTGCCGTTTGCCGTGACGGTAACGGTCAGCATCTTCCTGATTTACCTCTACACCTTCCGGGGCGGCCTCAAAACCATCCTCTGGACCGATACTTTCCAGACCATGGCTATGCTGGTGTGCGTGGCCGTGAGCATCTACCTGATGGCCGATGAGCTGAACCTGGGCTTTGCCGGGCTGGTAAAAACGGTGAAGGAAAGCACCATGTCGCAGATCTACTTCTCCGACCCTAAAGACGACAAGTTCTTCTGGAAGCAGTTTGCCTCGGGCGCCTTCATCACCATTGTGATGACCGGCCTCGACCAGGACATGATGCAGAAAAACCTGAGCTGCCGCAGCCTCCCCGACGCCCAGAAAAACATGTTCTGGTTTACGCTGGCCATTGTGGTGGTGAACGTGTTCTTCCTCTCGTTGGGGGTGCTGCTGTATCAGTTTGCCGCCGCCAAGGGCATTCAGCTGCCACTGAACCCGGCCACCGGCAAGGTTATCGGCGACAATGTGTTTCCGCTGCTGGCTACCAACCACTTCAGCCTGTTTGCCGGCATCGTGTTCATCCTGGGCATCATTGCCGTCACCTACGCCTCCGCCGACTCGGCCCTGACGGCCCTGACCACCTCCTTCTGCGTGGATATGCTCGACATCAAGCAGTACGATGAGGCCAAGCAGAAGCAGCTGCGCCAGGCCACGCACTTCGGCTTTAGCATCGTGCTCATCATCATTATCCTGATTTTCCGGGCCATCAACGACCAGAGCGTGATTACCTCCGTGTTTAAGGCAGCGGGCTACACCTACGGGCCGCTGCTGGGCCTGTTCTCGTTCGGCATCTTCACCAGCCGCGGCCTCACCGATAAGCTGGTACTACCCGTGTGCGTGGTGGCCCCGCTGCTCACGTGGTTTATCAACAGCAACTCCAAAGCCTGGTGGGGGTATGAGTTCGGTTTCGAGATTCTGATGCTCAACGGCCTCATCACCTTCCTGGGTTTGCTGGCAATTTCGCGCCCCCGCAACCTGGAATTGAACCCGGTAGCCTAGGCGTTGTTTAGGGAGGCGTACCTTTGTACTAGTAGTGAGTAATTGGTATTGAGTAGTGAGTGCCGGACAGCCTGCAAGGCAAGCGCAGTTGTTGGGCCTACTAACTACCCAATACTCACTACTTGATACTCCTAACCCGCCAGCCCTATGAAACATGCTTTCTTCATCTTCGCGCTCGTAGCTTTGTCGGCTGGCGCGGCGCAGGCCCAGCAAACCCCAATGCCAGCCCCCAAGCAGCCCATTGAGCTGCAGCCGGGCCGAATGAAGGCCCAGGCCAAACCCGCCGCCAACCGCCCCGATGCGCCGCCCCAGTTTCCGGGCGGGGCGCAGGGCCTGAACACGTTTTTTCAGCAGAACCTAAAGTATCCGGAAGCGGCCAGCGTCAAGCAAATCAGCGGTAACGTGGTGATGACCTTTACGGTGGAAGCCGATGGCCACCTCACCAACCCTTCGGTAGTGCAGCCCCTGAGCCCCGAGTGCGACACGGAAGCGCTGCGGGTGCTGGGCCAGATGCCGGCCTGGAAGCCGGCCACTCGCAAGGGCCAGCCCATTGCCACCCAGGTGCGCCTGCCCATCCCCTTCGGCAACTCCGAGGGCCTGAAGGTGGAACAGGGTAAGAATAAATTTGAATAGTGAATTGAGACCCGAGACGGTTAGAAGTGAGAAGTGAGATAAGGTTCCGGCGTCAAGAAAAGGGCACCGGGACGTTGTCTCATTTCTTACTTCTAAACGCTCACTTCTAAAAGAAATGGCAGCCAGAAGCGGAATGAATACCAGTGGCCAGGCGGGGGCCGACGCCCCCAAGGTCAAGCTTACCAAAGAGAGTTTTCAGCAAGGCCTGCGGATTTTCCGTTTCACGCTGCCCTACCGCGCCAAATTCATCGTGGGCACGGTGCTGCTCACGCTGTCCAGTGCCAGCACCATGGCCTTTCCGTGGCTGATTGGCAAGCTGGCCGATGCCGCCAGCGGCAACCCGGTGGTGCTGCCCAACGGCATGACCGTTTCCATCAACCAGATTGCGCTGGGCTTTGGCGTACTGATTTTGTTGCAGGGCTTGTTTTCATTCGGGCGCATCTGGTTTTTCACGCAGGTAAGCGAGTTTACCGTCCGCGACATCCGGCAGGCACTCTACCGTAAGTTCGTGACGCTGCCCATTCCGTACTTCGAGAAAAACCGGGTGGGCGCCATCACCTCACGCATTACCTCCGACGTTGGTATCATCCAGGATTCCTTTTCGCTGACGCTGGCCGAGCTGTTCCGGCAGGTGACGACCCTGTTGGCGGGCATCGTGTTTATCATGGTGGTATCGGTGAAGCTGTCGTTGTTTATGCTCCTGACGTTTCCGCCGATTGTAGTGCTGGCGATGGTGTTCGGCAAGAAAATCCGGGGGCTGGCCAAAACCACCCAGGACGAGCTGGCCAAGACCAATGTCATCGTGGAGGAAACTCTGCAGGGCATCAACACGGTGAAGGCTTTCACCAACGAGCAGTTTGAAACCCAGCGCTACACCGCCTCGCTCACCAACACCGTGCGGGCCGCCCTGAAAAGCAACCTCTACCGCGGCGGTTTCGTGTCGTTCGTCATTATCGGTCTGTTTGGTGGCATTGTACTGGTGCTGTGGCGCGCCGCCACGCTGGTGCAGGCCGGCCAGATGACCATCGGCGACCTGACGCAGTTCGCCTTGTACACCATGTTCATTGGGGCTTCGGTGGCGGGTCTGGGCGAGCTGTATGGCAAGGTGCAAAGCACGCTGGGCGCATCCGAGCGGATTCTGGAAATCCTGGACGAGCCCACCGAGCCCACCCACCAGCCGGGCGCGCAGCCGGTGCAGCTGCAGGGCAACATCGCCTACGAGCACGTGCAGTTCCAGTACCCTACCCGCCCCGACCTAACGGTGCTGCAGGACATTACGTTCTCCATCCGGGCGGGTGAGAAGATTGCGCTGGTAGGCCCGTCGGGCGCCGGCAAAAGTACCATCGTGCAGCTGCTGATGCAGTTCTACGAGCTCAGCGGCGGCCAGATTACCATCGACGGTCGCCCCATCGGGCAGTACGACCTCACGGAGCTGCGCCGCCACATCGGCATCGTGCCCCAGGAAACCATCCTGTTTGGGGGCTCGATTCGGGAGAACATTGCCTATGGCAAGACCGACGCTACCGACGAAGAAATCATCCAAGCAGCCCGCAAAGCCAATGCCTGGCAGTTCATCAGTTCCTTCCCCGAGGGGCTGGATACGCTGGTGGGCGAGCGGGGCATCAAGCTCTCGGGTGGGCAGCGCCAGCGCATTGCCATTGCCCGCGCCATCCTGAAAAACCCCGCCATCCTGCTCCTCGACGAAGCCACCTCCGCCCTCGACTCGGAAAGCGAGAAGCTGGTGCAACAGGCCATGGACGAGCTGATGCAGAATCGCACCAGCATCATCATTGCCCACCGCCTGAGCACCATCCGCAAGGTGGACAAGATTCTGGTCATCGACGGCGGCCGCATCGTGGAGCAAGGCTCCCACGACGAGTTAGCCCACAACGACAACGGCCTCTACGCCAACCTGCTGAAGCTGCAGTTCGAGTTGACGTAGGAAGTAGGAAAAGCCCGAAAAGAAAGCGGGCAGCGCTGGAGCACTGCCCGCTTTCTTTTATAATAGATTATCGATTATATACGCTGCTATGCCCACTATTGCATTCCCCGCCACCCCGCCCACCTTCCAGGAGTACCAGCTGATTCACCAGACGCAGGAGCGGCAGCGGATTTTGGGTAATACAACTCCGGCACCAGTTGCTAAAAGTGTACTTCGTCAAACGGCCGAATGGGTAGGCTGTGTGGTGCTGGTGGTGCTGTATTTCAAACTCCTTATTTCGAATTTCAACTGGTCCGAATGGCGAGACTGGCTTTTATCCGGCAAACCGCTCATTGCTACTGCAGTGCTTGGGAGTATAACCCTGTTCATTAACGCAATAGGCGCGTTGAGGAGTCGCCTGAAGTACTACCGCGCTTTTCGGGAGCAAGCATCTTCTCAGCCGTTAAGTATCGATATTGAGTCTATTGGCATAACGGTGCAGTGGCCCCATCAAAATTGGCAATTTCTACCCTGGTACGACCTCACGCGGGTGCAGCAGGTAGGCGACTGGCTCCTGCTCTATCCCGGCCCCGATTTCGCCTACTACCTGGATTTGCGCCGGGTACCGGAGCCGTACACGGCCGTGGATGTACTGGCCCTCATCGGGTGGCGTGATATGAGCGTGCCGGGCGCTACCTTCGCCTCCTGATGAAATCAACCCCGATACTCCTCACCGGCGTGCAACTCACGGCCGATGAGTTTGTAGCCGTAAACTTCCGGCTCTGGCGGGCCCGCCCGCGCACCCGCCTCAACCACTGGATTTTGGGCGCGGCCGTGGTGCTGCTGGCCGTGAGCGTGGGGCTAGATGTGTACGCGAATAGCCGGCTCACGCAGCCTGCCACGCTGGTACCGCTGGCCGTGGGCGTGCTGTACGCCTGCCTGCGCTTTGGGCTGGTGCGCTACCAGTTGCGGCGTGGCTACGCCCGTAACCAAGCCCTGCAGCAGCCCACCGATTTTACGCTCACCAACACCGACATCATCGGCCGCAATACACTGGGGCAGTTTTCCGGCAAATGGACGCTGATTCGGCGGGCCGTGTGGGTGCAGCCGCACTGGCTGCTGCTCTACCCCACCGAGGCCGCCTGCTACTACCTGGACCTGCGCCGCCTGCAAGCCCCTGCCACGGCCGCCGACGTGGCCGCCTTATTGGAGCGCCAGCAGATTCCGCAACAGCACCGGTAGCTGCAGCTGAGCGGGCGGCCACCCGTCAGTAGGCCGACATTCTGCACCCGTTACCCGGGCAGATTTGCCTACTTTCGCCCCGTATTCCCAACGCCATTTTCTCTTCACGAATGACTACTTCGACTTTTCTCACGTCCGGTTCCCGCACGCTGAGCGCTACCTTGTTGGTGAGCGGCCTGCTGCTGAGCGCCGCCGCCGATGCCCAGATCAGCACGCCCCAGGCCAGCCCCAAAAGCACCATCCAGCAGCGCGTGGGCCTCACCGACGTAACCCTCACCTACTCCCGCCCCAGCCTGCGCGGCCGGGTGGCCTTCGGCAACCTAGTACCGTTCAGCAAGCGGTGGCGCACCGGGGCCAATGCCACCACCAGCCTCAAATTCTCCGACGACGTAACCATTGAGGGCAAAAAGGTGCCCGCCGGCGAGTACGGCCTCTACACCATCCCCGGCAAAACCGAGTGGATTGTGGTACTGAACAAGAGCACCAAGATGGGCGCCGACGTGGACGCTTTCAAGGACGACGAGGACGTGGCCCGCTTCACCATCAAAACCTACAAGGTGCCCACTAAAGTGGAAACCTTCACCATGAACTTCACCGACCTCACTCCCGCCACCGCCAACGTGGATATCCAGTGGGAAATGACCGGGGCCAAGTTCAAAATCACCACCGACGTGGAGCCCAAGGTGATGGCGCAGATTGACGAGAAAGTCATCAAGAACGCCAACCCCAGCAACGGCGACATGGCCGCCGCTGCCGTGTACTACCTCGACAATAACAAGGACCTGAAGCAGGCCCTGACCTGGATGCAGAAGGCCAACGCCACGGACCCCAAGTTCTGGAACCTGCTCACGGAAGCCAAAATCCGCATGAAAATGAAGGATTACAAAGGTGCCATTACAGCCGCGGAGCAGTCGAAGAAGCTGGCCCTCGACGCCAAAAACGCCGACTACGTGAAGATGGACGAGGACCTAATCATGGAAGCCAAAAAAGCCGGCAAGCTGTAGGCGAAAGGCTACATCTGCATCCACACTGTCATTGCGAGGCGGAGCCGAAGCAATCCTTCCTGCCAAAAGCTCTTAGCCCTGACCTACGCAAAAGCCCCTGACGCCAGCACGGACGTCAGGGGCTTTCTGCTTCCTCAAGGCTTAGCACCTAGAAAAGGAAGGATTGCTTCGTCGTGCCTCCTCGCAATGACAGCGTAGGGGGCGCTGGCTTTGTGCTTTAGGCCTGTGCCGTCTTACGCCCCAACAAACTACCGCCCACCACCACGGCGCAGCCGATGATATTGAACCAGAGGTAGCCAATGTCGGTGGCGAAGAACAGGGTGAGCACCACGGCCTGGGCTACCACGGCGGCCCAGAACACGGCCCGGCCGCCCACGGCTTTCAGGAAGAAGGCCACCATGAAAATGCCCAGAATGGTACCGTAAAACAACGAGCCCAGGATATTGACGGCCTGAATCAGATTTTCGAGGCGGGCGGCGAAGGTAGCAAACCCAATGCCGAGCACACCCCAGCTTACGGCTGCCGCCCGGGAGGCGCGCACGTAGTGCAGCTCCGGCTGGCCCGGCCGGCGCGGCTTGTACAAATCCACCACCGTGGTAGAGGCCAGGGCATTGAGGCCGGCGGCGGCCGAGCCCAGCGCGGCACTCAGTACCACGGCCACCAGCAGCCCCACCAGCCCCTGGGGCAGGTAGTTGAGCACGAAGGTCAGAAACACGTAGTCGGTGTCCTTGGCCTCGGTGGCGGGGCGGGCCTGCTTGAGCAGCTGCTGGGCCTGCTGACGCAGGCCGAGGTTGGCGGCCTGAGTGGCTTGCAGGTGGGTTTCGGCGGCGGCAATGGCCGTGGGGTCTTCGGTTTGCAGGGCCTGCACGAGGCGGCTGGTGGCGCGGCGGCGCACCTCAAACAGGGTGACGTGCTCCCGCTCCAGTTCCCGCAGCCGGGGGCCGTACTGCTCGGAGTGGGCCACATCCATGTACACCGGCCGGTTGAAGGTAAGCGGGGCCGGGTTGAACTGGTAGAACACGAACAGCAGCACGCCCAGTAGCAGAATGCCAAACTGCATCGGGATTTTGAGCAGACCGTTCATCAGCAGGCCCAGGCGGCTCTCGGTGATGTTGCGGCCGGTGAGGTAGCGCTGCACCTGGCTCTGGTCGGTGCCGAAGTAGGAAAGGGCCAGGAACAAGCCGCCCGTCATGCCCGACCAGAAGTTGTACCGGTCGGTGGGGTCGAAGTGGAAGTCGATGAGGTTGAGCTTGCCTTGGTGGCCGGCCACGCGCAGCGCATCGGTGAAGCCCACTTCCTGGGGCAGGTAGTGCACCAGCAGGTAGCCCGCCACCAGCAGCCCCACGAAAATAACGGCCACCTGCCCCTGCTGCGTCACCATCACGGCCCGGGTACCGCCCGAGACGGTGTAGGCAATCATCACGGTGCCCAGCAGCCACACCGTCAGCTGAATATCCCAGCCCAGAATGGCCGACAGCACCAGCGCCGGGGCGTACAAACTCAGGCCGTTGCTGAGCCCCCGCTGCACCAGAAACAGCAGCGCCGCGAAGGTGCGGGTGCGCCGGTCAAACCGGCCTTCCAGGTACTCGTAGGCCGTAAACACCTTGAGCCGGTGGTAAATGGGCACCACGAATACGGCAATGAGCACCATAGCCACCGGCAGCCCCAGATAGAACTGGATGAAGCGCATGCCGTCATCGTAGGCCTGCCCGGGGGTGCTCAGGAAGGTAATAGCCGAAGCCTGGGTGGCCATAATACTAAGCCCAATGGCCCACCAAGAGGCCTGCCGCCCGCCCAGCAAATAGCCGTCCAGCGACTCACCGGCCCGGCGGGTGCGCCAGGTGCCGTAGCCCACAATGAACAGCAGCGTTCCGCCCAGAATCAGCCAGTCGAGCCCACTCATGCAAACGCCCGGGTCAGGTACACAAACAGCCCGATTTCCAGGGCCAGCGCCCCCAGCACCAGCCAGTACCACGCCCGCCACGAAGGCAACAGCGGCGGTTGTTCGGTTTCAGTTTCGGAAGACGAGCTATGCGGCACAGTGGAGAGGAAATTGACTGGCGAAAGATAACGCCGGAAACGGTAGCACCGACGCAGTGGCGAGCAGTTGTGTTGGTCTTTTACTTCTGCAGCAGGCCTATTCCGATGGGGTAGCTGGGCTCAGCCGCAGCCAGCCGGTGGCCAGTTCCCAGAGACAGGTAAGGACAAGCCCGAGCGCCACACCAGCTACCACGTCGCTGAGCCAGTGGTATTCCAGCACCACCCGCCCCAGGCACACCAGCACCAGCCAGCCCAGCAGCCACGGCCGGGCTTTGTGAAACCGCAGCGCCCAGGGAAGTAGCAAGCCCGCCGTGCCGGCCGCGTGGCCCGAGGGAAACGCATCGAACCGCCCCACCGTCTGCCAGAAATCTGCGTTGGCGGCCAGCTGCCCAAACACCTCAAAGGGCCGGGGCCGGTTGAAGTACATAGCCAGCAAGTTGCGCAGGCCCTGGCTGCTTACCATCGTCAGCAGCGCTACCAACCAAATGGTGCAGTGCGGCCAGTGCCGCAGCCGGGCCACCACGAAAATCACCAGTAACACCAGCCACAGCCACGGTGTCAGCAGGCGGCCGGTTACCTCGTCGTGTACCCGCATCAGTCCTTCAAAAAACGGCCGCAGCGGTGCGCCATGTCGGTGCAGCAGCCCGGCCAGCGGCTCGTCCACGGTTAAAACCAGCAGCAGAATGAGCGGCACTGAGGCCAATGTGATGAGTAATAACCGCAGATATAGTCGCATAGGAGCACTGTAACTTGACACGTGAGTTAGAGCCAGAAACTAGTTCCCCTCCTTGGAAAGGAGGGGTTAGGGGTGGTTGATGAACGCAGGAACGATACTAGAGCTAGTTCTAAAATCCGTTCTAACGCGAGGTCAACCACCCCTAGCCCCTCCTTTCTAAGGAGGGGAACTAGCTTACTAGCTCTACCCCACAGCCTGAAATAGGGAGTCTGGTTTCAAAGCTTCGCGCTACTTGCCCAACGACACCATATTGGTGAGCAAGCGGTAGGCGCCGGGCACGCCGGCGGGCAGCTCCCGGAACAGGCTGAGGCCGGTGTAGATGTAATGGCCTTTGCCGTAATCGGCTACCAGGATGGCGCTTTGCTTGGCGGTTTCGCCGGGGTCTTGGCTGCTCAGCACGGTCTGGTATTTGGGGTCCCACTGGCTGGGGTAGTAGAGGCCCTGCTCCTGCACCCAGCCTTCAAAATCCTTGCTCGTGATTTTGTTGGGGGTGTTAAGCAGGGGCTGGCTGGGGTTGAGGAAGGTGACGGGCGCGTTTTCTACCGTTACCCGGTCCGAGCTTAGGGTGAGCGGGTACGGGCCGATTTGGGGCAGCACCGTGCCGCGGTTCACCACGTACTGCACCACCAGGTTGCCGCCGTTTTCCACGTAGCGCAGCAGCGTGGGCTGCAGGGTTTTGAGGCGGTCCAGGGTGTTATAGGCCCGCACGCCCAGCACCACGGCGTCGAAGCGGCGCAGGTTCTGGTCGGTGAGGTCTTCGGGTTTGAGCAGGGTGACGGTGTAGCCAATCTGGCGCAGGGCGTCGGGCACCTCGTCGCCGGCCCCCATCAGGTAGCCGATCTCCTGGCCTTTGCGCCGCAGGTCCAGCTTCACCAGCGGGGCTACGGCCTCGGGGAACAGGGTTTGGGTGGGAATATGGGAATAGGCAATGGTCTGGTAGCCGCGCGAGTACGCCTGCCCGTCCACGGTAGCCACGGCCCGCAGCTCCGATTTACCTTCCGCCGCGCCCACGCCGGGCTGCACCCGGAATTGCACGGTCTGCTCGGCGTCTTTAGCGGTCAGCTCGAAGGGGATGCTGGCGGGCTCGGCAGTCCAGCCTTTGGGCAGGCTCAGGGCCAGGGTGCCCTTCACGCTCGCTTTGCCGGCGCGCAGCGTCACGGGCACCGTTTTGGGCTGATTATCGGCAAACACGTAGGCCCGCCCGCCGATGTTCACGGCCACCGGCGGCACCACCGTCAGCGGGCGGTACTTCTCCCCTTCCACCGGGTCGGTGCTTTTGTATTGGACGGGAACGGTGAGCATTATTCGATGCCCTGGAATATCAAAGATAAAACGGGCCTTAGCTGCAGGCTCATTCTCAGCTTTTCCACGGCTGAGCAAATCCTCAACAGTATACATGCCAACGGTGCCGTTTTTCTGCAACCAATATGGCTGTGAGCTTTCAATAGAGCCCCTTGAATCTTCCTTAATAAAGAGAGTATCTTGGTGTCTCTTGCTTGGTATAATATTGATACGATGTGGGTTTGAACTGTGCATACCTTGCATCCCACCTTGCGAATAGAGTTTATCAAGAGTTGCTGAAGAAGGATAAGCAACCTCATCAAGCAACTGTACAGTTACATTTGAGCGGTTGACTATTTCATATAGAACAGGATATACCACAGACTTCTTATCCTGAACTAAGCTCTCTTTAGTGGCTGTTGGACTAGCTATAATAGCTTCAATATGTAGTCCCAGGCATCCTTGTATCAGTTGTTCAACTTCTGTCAATTTTTCATTGCGCCAGAAGAAACTTCCATAGAACTGACTATCTGATATAGCTGAAATTCTAAAAGCTACAAGTTCCTCCCGCACCTTCAGCAACCCCGCCACACTCGCTGACGGATTAGCCGGGTCGTACTTCCGAATTACCTCGTCTAGCATCTTCCCGATGGTCGCGCCGCCGGGCACCCGGTTCCAGGTCAGATCCACGCCATCGAACAGGTCGGTTTTGGCGGGCTCGCCTTTCAGCAGCTGGAAATACTCTGGGGCCTCGCCGCGCTGAGCGCTGCTGCCGAAGCCCTGGCTGCGGTGCTGGGAGCGGCTGCGGGCGGCAATTTCGCCGTAGCTCTGGCCCAGCAGCGGGTTGAAGCCACCGGCATCGAGCTTGAAGTACTGGCTCATGTCCTCGCCGGCTTTCACGAAGAAGCTGCCGGTATTCCACAGCAGGCGCTTGGCCTGCCAGGGCTGCACGTATTGGAGCTGCTCGGGGAAGCGCTTGGGGTCGGCGGCAGCCGAGAAGGCCTCAATGGCCAGCATGGCCGAGGCCGTGTGGTGGCCATGGCCGGCGCGGGCGTCGGGCGGGAAGCGGGTTATCATCACATCCGGCCGACGCTGCCGGATGACCCACACCATATCGGCGAGCACCTGCTCCTTATCCCAGATGGTGAAGGTTTCCTCGGGCGTTTTCGAGAAGCCGAAGTCGTTGGCGCGGGTGAAGAACTGCCGGCCCCCATCGATGCGGCGGGCCGCCAGCAGTTCCTGCGTGCGGATAACGCCCAGCCCCTCGCGCAGTTCGGGGCCGATGAGGTTCTGGCCCCCGTCGCCGCGGGTGCAGCTGAGGTAGCCGGTTTCCACCAGGCGGCCGTTGGCCAGGTAGGCAATCAGGCGGGTGTTCTCGTCGTCGGGGTGAGCGGCCACGTACAGGGCCGAGCCCAGCACGTTCAGCTTCTTGAGCCCCAGCAGAATCTCGGAGGACGACCAGGTTTTGGGGGCCTGGGCGGCAGCGGTGAATGGGCGAATGAGTGACTGAGTGAATATCACAGCCAGCAGGGCCGTGCGCAGAACGGAGCGAAGGAGCATGGAACGGACAGTTGAGAAGCCGGGCGGTAAAGATAGAGGCCGAAGCGGGAGGTTGCAGCCGCCAGCATCACCCGTCCTTCGCTTATATGTCATGCCCCTCCGGAATACAGCCCGAATCCATGCCTGACAGGCGGCAGGTCGGCCCAGGATCAGTATTTCACGAAGGTTGGCGGTATGTTGCCTCGGCAGACTCAGTATGATGGTCTTGTGCGTTACCGTTCACTCCGCCCGGGCCGGGGTCGGGTCGGGCTGGTTCCGTAACTTCGGCTGCCCGACTTCACCCTCTTGGCCCGGTGCTTGCGTACACCGGGGTTTGTATCCGTATTTCCGCTCATGACTCGTTCTTTCCCCTCGCGCCTGCGTTTGTTGGGCCTATCCTTGTTGCTGCCGGTGCTGGCTACGGCCCAAACTACGCCGCCCGTTTCGCCTTCCCCCACTCCGGCTGCTCCGGCTTCACCCCAGTGGTATCTGCTCGATGCCCAGCAGGACGGCGGCGTAATGGGCGCAAGCGTGAACCGTACGTATAAAGAGCTGCTGCAGGGCAAGG
Organism: Hymenobacter sp. 102; assembly: GCF_049949205.1. Taxonomy (NCBI): domain Bacteria; kingdom Pseudomonadati; phylum Bacteroidota; class Cytophagia; order Cytophagales; family Hymenobacteraceae; genus Hymenobacter; species Hymenobacter sp. 102. Next base: position 4,010,695 of record NZ_CP188172.1, on the reverse strand, counting down.
CCTCCACACCCGTGCTGGTAGCCGTTATTGATGCCGGTATCGACACGGCCCACGCCGACCTGCGCCGGGTGCTGTGGCGCAACCCCCGGGAAGTGGCCGGCAACGGCCTCGACGACGATAAGAACGGCTACGTGGACGACGTGTACGGCTGGAATTTCCTGGGCGGGGCCGATGGCCGCAACATTAACGAAGAAGCCCTGGAAGAAACCCGTTTGCTGGCTCGCCTACAGCCGCTCTACCAGGGCAAAACCCGCACCACCGTGCCCACCGCCAAACGCGCCGAGTATGATCTGTACCTCAAAGTAAAAAAGGCCTATGAGGCCAAGGTGAAAGAAAACAACGAGCAGTTGCAGCAATTCAGCCAAGCGTATGCCGAAAACAAGCAGGGTGCCGAGGGCCTCAAGCAGGCTCTTGGTGTGCAGCGCCTGGATACGGCCACCCTGCGTAACCCGCCCACCCAGGACGCCGAGCTACGCCAGGTAACCCAAGGCCTCTACCAAACGCTGCTGCAAACAGGCTTTGCCTCCCTGGATGATGTACTGGTGGAAATGCAGAAGGGCTTGCAGGAAACCAAAGACCAGCAGGAATACGGGCTGAATCTGAAATTCAACCCTCGCGCCATTGTGGGCGACCGGCCCGAGGATGTGAAGCAGCGTAACTACGGCAACCGGGACGCCACCGGCCCCGACCCCATGCACGGCACCCACGTAGCCGGCATTATCGGAGCCGACCGGGAAAACAATGCGGGTATTCTGGGTGTAGCCCCCAACGTGCAGATTATGTCGGTGCGCGCTATTCCGGATGGCGACGAGCGGGACAAGGACGTGGCCAACGCCATCCGCTACGCCGTGGACAACGGTGCCCAGATCATCAACATGAGTTTTGGCAAGTACTTTTCGCCCCAGCGCCCAGCCGTGGAGGAGGCTATTCGCTACGCGGATAGCAAAGGGGTGCTGCTGATTCACTCGGCCGGCAATGAGAACAACAACCTCGATCAGGTAACGCAGTATCCTTCGCCGAATTTTTCGAGTGGGCAGCGCATCCCCAACATGATTACCGTGGGAGCCTCGGCCCGCCTCAACGATGAAACGCTGGCCGCCGACTTCTCCAATTATGGCAAAGTACAGGTAGATGTATTTGCTCCCGGCAGCCAGATTTACTCGACCCTGCCCGGCAGCAAATACGGCAACCTGAGCGGCACCAGCATGGCCGCCCCGGTGGTGGCGGGCATTGCCGCCACGCTTAAATCGTACTTCCCGCAGCTTACGGCCGCTCAGCTGAAGCGTATCATCCTGGCCTCGGCCCAACCCATTCATACCAAGGTGCGGCAGCCCGGCAGCAGCAAGCTCGTCGATTTTGCTGACCTCTCACGCACGGGCGGCATTGTGAATATGTACCGGGCCGTACAACTGGCCCAGCAACCGATGCCCTAGCGCTGTTTTTGCGGTTTGGCGCAACCCTGCCCCCGTTACCGAGTCCGTAAAAAAGGGCCGGTGGCGGGGGCAGCTGCGTAAGGTGCGGTAGCTGCCGTGCTCAACTATCCGGGGCCACTGGCGTATTTTCTTCTGTAACTGCTGCTCCGCGTATGCTGATACCTCAACTCATGTTTCTCCGAAAAATGCGCCCATCTGCTTCACCTCCTACGTCTTCACCAACGCCCATCGTTCCGCCACCCGTGCATGACCGGGGCTGGTGGCGGCGGCAGGTTGTGAATACTCTGCTGATGGTAACGGGCGTACTGTCGGCAGGCTTCGGCCTGGAGAGCTTTCTGCTGCCGGGCGAGTTTCTGGACGGAGGGGTAACGGGTATTTCTCTGCTGCTGGCCCAGGTATTCGGCTTGCCGCTGCCGGTGTTGATTGTAGTGCTGAACGTGCCTTTCGTGTTCATGGCCTGGCGGCAGCTCGACCCCGGTGTGGCCGTGCGGACCCTCATTGGTATTGTGGCGTTGGCCTTGGTGCTGGCCTTGGTGCCCTTTCCCATCATCACGCAGGACAAGCTGCTGGTTGCCGTGTTCGGCGGGTTTTTCCTGGGGGCCGGTATTGGTATGGCCATGCGGGGGGGCGGCGTGCTCGATGGCACTGAAATCATGGCCATTTACCTAAGCAAGAAATCCAGCATGACCATCGGCGACATCGTACTGGTCTTCAACATTATCATCTTCGGCGTAGCGGCCTACATCCTGTCCATCGAAACGGCGCTGTACTCTATTCTGGCCTACCTGGCCGCCGCCAAAACCATCGATTTTGTGATTGACGGCCTGGAGGAATACACCGGCGTCACCATTATGTCGGGCCAGGCCGATGCCATCCGGCGCATGGTAACGGAGAAGCTGGGCCGGGGCGCCACCGTGTACAGCGGCAAGGGGGGCTACGGCACCCACGGCCACCAGCCCAACGCCATCGACATCGTATTCACGGTTATCACCCGCCTCGAGCTAACTCAGCTCAAAACCGAGGTGGAGCTGCTGGATCCAAACGCTTTCATGGTCATGCACAGCGTAAAGGAAACCAAAGGCGGCATGATCAAGAAACGCCCCCTGCACTGATGGTGAACGGGTAAACGGGTGATAGTATAGCTATCAGCCAGACCATCCATTCCGTCATTTCCCCATCTTTGCAGCATGGCTGCTCCTCTTCTGCTCTCCGACCTCTATATCTACCCGGTAAAATCTCTGGGAGGCATCCGCCTCACTGAGGCCACCATAGAACCCCGCGGCCTGCGCCACGACCGGCGGTGGCTGATTGTGAATGCGCGGAATCAGTTCATGACCCAACGGCAAACCGCCGCCATGGCCCACCTGCGGGTAGCGCCAGCCTACAATGGGTTCCTGCTCAGCCACCAGCAGCGCCCCGAGTTGCTGCCGCTGTACGTACCCTTCGAAGCCACTCCCGAAAAAACGCTGTTTGTGACTATCTGGGACGATATAGTGTTTGCCTGGCGGGCCAAACCGGAGTGCGACGCCTGGCTGACCGAGGCCCTAGGCCAGGAGTGCAAGCTGGTGTACATGTCGGATATGGTGCGGCGCGACGTGGAGCCTGCGTACAACCCCGAGGGCCAGTTGGTAAGCTTTGCCGATGGCTATCCGTTCCTGCTGATCGGGCAGGAGTCGCTGGCCGATTTGAACGCCCGCTTAGCCGAGCCGGTAAGCATGGAGCGGTTTCGGCCTAATCTGGTGTTCAGCGGCGGCCAGGCCTTTACTGAAGATAACTGGGAGCAGTTCACCATCGGCGAAGTAGCCTTCCGGGCCGTGCGCGGTTGTGGCCGGTGCGTACTCACCACCATCGACCCCGCCACCGCCCGCAAAAGCCCCCAGGGGGAACCGCTCCGCACGCTGGCCACCTACCGCACCGAGGACAGCAAAGTGCTCTTCGGGCAAAACGTTACCGGCCCCGGCCGGGGCTTACTCCGCGTGGGCACCCCGCTGACCATCGTCACCCGCAAGGGCTGAAGAAATTCCGGAACGGGAGCCGGATTGAAGCACGCGAGAACCAGATAACCTGCACCAGCCCGCCACGGCCGATTTGTCAACTCAAAGGGAGAACAAGCCTGCCGCCTGTCAGCTGCGTACCCAAAGGCCGCGCTGGTTAACAGAATGATAATTGTGTTTTGCCAAGCCATAGGGAAAAGTGTATCTTTGACAAAACAATTGAATCTGAAATAATCCCAATTCAGTTGTTTCAGGGTTTTTCTTGCTCTGAAAGCACGGTTTGATGCTCTCACTCCGTGTTTCCGCTCCTGCTGCCCCACCCTATGCGCTCTACACACTGTTCGCTCGCCCGTTTGCTCACTACCGTTGCTGTTCTGCTACTGCCTTTTTTGGCGGCTGCCGAGGATAACAACATGCTTCAGCTGCTGCACAAACCCTGGAGCGACTTGTTGCATCGCCACGTTACCGCCGATGGCCGGCTGGACTATGAGGCATTGCTGGACGATGAAGATGTGCTGCTGGGCTACCTCCAAAACCTGCGGAAAGTAAAGCCTGACCCATCTTCCTGGTCGGCGGCGGAAACGGAAGCCTTCTGGCTGAACACTTACAACGCGGCCTCCACGTACCTGGTGCTTCAGTATTATCCGGTGGCCAGCATCAACGATATTCGGGTGAAAGTGCTGGGCGGCACCAAGTCGCCCTGGGAAGCGCCAGTGGTGAACGTAGGCGGGCAGCTGTACTCCCTCAACCAGATTGAGCGGGAAATGCTGCGCAACCAGTTTCACGACCCGCGCGTGCATTTCGGCCTGATGTACGGGGCGGCTTCCAACCCCGCCCTGCTGCCCGAAGCTTACGACGGAACCCGGCTCGACCAGCAGCTGGACCAGCAGGTGCGCCGTTTCCTCAACGACCCCACTTTCAACCAGCTCACTCCTCAGCATGTGCAGCTGTCAGGCCTGTTTCAGGCCTACGGGGCTGAGTTTGGCTCCGAGGCTGAGCTGCTGAACTTCATCAACCGCTACGCCCGCGTGCCCGTGCTGCCCACCGCCAAAGTGGAGTACCTCTCGTTTAGCTGGGCCCTGAATGATCGGGGCAGCCTGAGCAATTCGCAGGCCTTGGGCAAACACTAGCCCCGCCGGGCCAACCCCACCTTTCCGTGCCCCGTACCGCCTAGCGGTGCGGGGCACGCTTTTTACGCCCTGGCTGTTTCACTCTTTTTTGCTGATGAACCTCGCCTTTGTTTTGAATTTTCTGCGGGAGCTGGCCGCCAACAACAATAAATCCTGGATGGATGCCCACCGCGCCGACTACCACCGGGCCCGGGCCGAGTACACCGCATTGGTGAATACCCTGCTCACCCAGGCCTCAGCTCAGCTGGAACCCGGCCTGCGCGGCCTTGCCCCGGGCGACGTGATGTTCCGCATCAACAAGAACGACCGGTTTCAGCAGAGTGATGAGCCTTACAAGCGGCACATGGGAGCCGGTCTGAAACCAGGTGGCCGCCACAGCCCCTGGGCCGGCTATTTCATTGCGCTGGAGCCCGGCGGCGAAACGTATATTGGGGCGGGCCGCTGGATGCCCGAGTCCCAGCAGCTGGCCCGCATCCGCCAGGAAATCCATTATAATGGCCCTGCCTTCCACGCCATCCGGCAACACCCGGAGCTGGTGCGCCACTTCCCCCAGGGCCTCGACACATCCCAGGCACTCAAAACAGCTCCCAAGGGCTACGATAAGCAGGACCCGGATATTGAGTGGCTACGGCTGAAAAGCTACTTCGTGTGGCAGTCCTTCTCGGATGCGGAGGTGGTACGACCCGACTTTGTGGAGCGGGTAGTGGCCAGTTGGCAGGCGGCCAAACCGCTTGTGGAGTTTCTTAATGAAGCTATGCGCGCTGAAGAGTAGTGGGACTAGGAATTAGGGTGTACGCGAAAGGCCCCGCCGTAACCCGGCGGGGCCCTTTTTTGCTACTTCTTTAGTCCAAGCACCAACAACGAGGTACCAAGCACTAACAAGCCCTAAAACAGCCCGAACAAGGTGCTGTTGATTTTGTCGATGATGACGCTCAGGTCCTCGGGGTTGTTCACGTAGTCGAGGTTATTCACATCCACAATCAGCAGGCGGCCCGCGTCGTAGCTCTTGATCCAGTCCTCGTAGTGCTCGTTGAGGTGCTTGAGGTAGTCAATTTTAATGTTGTTTTCGTAGTCGCGGTTGCGCTTTTCAATCTGCTGCACCAGCTTGGGCAGATCGGCCCGGAGGTAGAGCAGCAAATCGGGCGGGTTCACCATGCTGATCATCGACTGAAACAGGTTCAGGTAGTTCTGGTAATCCCGCTCCTCCATCAGCCCCGACTGGTGCAGGTTGGCCGCGAAGATGTGGGCATCTTCGTAGATGGTCCGGTCCTGAATAACGCCTTTGTTAGTGCTCTGCAGCTGCTTGATACGCTGCGTCTGGCGGAAGCGGCTGTTGAGGAAGTATACCTGCAGGTGAAACGCCCAGCGCGGCATATCATCGTAGAAATCCTTCAGGTAAGGATTGTGGTCCACATCTTCCAGAAAAACTTCCCAGTTGAAGTGGTGGGCCAGTTTGTTGGCCAGCGTGGTTTTGCCGGCCCCAATGTTGCCGACTATTGCAATGTGCATGAGCGAGAAGCGGAAGAAAAAGCGAGGCGCAAAAATAAGGATAGCAATTGAACCTTATACATTCCCGGCAACGTCGTACCTTACATAGAGCATACTCTATATAAGCACTCATGGACTCGCTAGACCTCCAGCCCATCGGGACCCTGCCCGATACAAACGGTGCCGTACTGGTGGAGCTGCACTATGCGGCAACGCAAAAGCTGCTGTACGTGCGCTGGTTTGGCAACCTGACCAGCCGGGAGGTAATGTATGTAGCCAACGAAGCCCTGAAGCTGTACGCCCAGTACCCCACCACCTTTCTGCTCAACGACAAAACCCACGCCACCGGCGACTGGGTAGAGGCGATGGACTGGCTGGAGTATGAGTGGCTGCCGCAGTCAATGGACAGTGGGCTGCGGGCCATTGCCTACGTATTTTCGCCGGATATGCACAACCAGCTGGCCAGCCTGGAGTTTTTTGAGCGGGTGCGGGCCTATATCCCTATTCAGCTGTTTCAGGAGCTTTCCTCGGCCTGGCAATGGCTGCGCAAACAAGGTCGTCCACCGCGCCCGGTGGAAGCATCCGTCTGATTGACCACCTACCACGCGCAACGCCCCCGGCTATCAGCATAACCGGGGGCGTTGCGCGTGGTAGGTGGTCCGGCTTCTGCTTATTCGCGGATTACGTCCTTCACGTCGCGGGCTTTTTCCAGGGTGCGAAACTCGCCCTGAAGGCTCCGGATGCGCAGGCGCTCTTCCAGCGGCAATTGGTCACGCACCTGGTCGTAGCGGGCGTTGAGGCGGCTGAGCACGGCACTGGCGGCGCTCCAGTCGGCCTGGGTCCAGTCCTTTTTGTCGCTGCGCATGGTTTCCACAAGGTGGAAATACAGATCGGGCAGTTCAGAGGCCCGGGCTTTGCTGATGTTCACGTCCTCGTTCAGCAGGCGGCGCTGGGCCTGGTCGGCAGTGGCAGGGCGGCGGGCAGCGGCATCCAGGCTATCCTGGCGGTCAGACCAGCGTTTGTAGCGTACCTTTTGAGTGTTGTATTCCTTTTTGCCTTCCACCGTCAGGCTATCCACCGCTTTATCAATGCGGCGACTTTGGCGGTCAAACTCTTCGCTGAGGCGGGGCAATTCGCGGCGGGCCGTGGTGGCTACGCGGTCCACTTTATCGTTCACCCAGTCGCTGAAATCAGCCAAATCCCGCTCAAGGCCGGCCGAAGTGGCCGTTCCGCTGGTGGGGCGGGTAGTAGTGGTGGTTTTCCTGGGGGTTTGCTGGGCCGAGGCTCCGGTGGCCGTAGCCAGGCCGGCCATCGTCAGCAGCATATAGGCAAAAGAACGTTTCATAAGCAAAGGCAAGGGCAAGTGGGTGATAGAGTACGGCTACCGAAAACGGCTCCCTGCGCCGAATTGGTATAGCGTTACAGGCAATTTCCGGCCCAAAAACGAAGGAAACCGCTAAATGGGTTCGGTTTTGCGCCGGATTATGCCGTTTTTTGCTGGCTATGTCCGTTGCTACTGCCCCTCCCGTCCGCATCCAGCCGGCCACGCTGGCCGATATTCCGACCATTGTGGCACTAGCCGAAGCAACCTGGGAGCCCACCTACCGCTTTATCATTTCCAAGGAGCAGATTGAGTACATGTACCGCGTGATTTACACGCCGGCCTCGTTGCAGCGGCAAATGGCTGAGCAGGGCCACACGTTTCTGTTGGTGTACGTGGAGGAGCAGCCAGCGGGTTTTGCCTCGTACTCGGCCAAAGCGCCGGCCGGGCATTATCACCTCAACAAAATTTACGTATTGCCCACTCATCAGGGCCTGGGCCTGGGCCAGCAGCTGGTGGGTGCCGTGGAAGTGGCTGTACGCACGGCCGGCGGCCACACGCTGGAGCTGAACGTAAACCGCCACAACCCCGCCCTGAACTTCTACGAACACCTGGGCTTTCAGCGGCAGCGGGAGGAGGATATTGCCATCGGCCCCTACTGGATGAACGACTACGTGATGCAGAAGGCACTCTAAGCCGCTTCTGCTCTTCTTCTCTGAACCCTCACCAACCTTTTTTCTGCATTCCTTATGGCCACGAAACTGACCGTGCTGAGCAATGGCTCCCTCCGCGTTGATGGCAACGACTTTGAACTGGTAGATGCCCAGGGCAACCCCTACGGCCTGGCTGGCCGGGAGCGTATCAGCATCTGCCGCTGCGGCCTTTCCAAAAACAAGCCCTTCTGCGACGGCTCGCACAAAGGCCACTTCGAGCACAACGCCGAAGCCTTCGACCTGCCCGCTCCCAAGCCGGCCGCGCCCGTGACGCCCCCCACCACTCCCGATGCCGGAGCCGCGCCGCTGGCGTAGCGGTTACGCAACCGCAAAACAACAAACAGGCCCGCTCAGCACATTGCTAAGCGGGCCTGTTTACGTTGAGGCTTTTCACGAAGTGAAAAATCATTACACCGTCATGCAGAGGCCGGATGCCGAATCATGTCGCTCGGCTGACGTGTAAGGGCAATCCTGACATCAGCACGCGAGATGTTTCGGCCTCCGGCCTCTCCATGACGTGCTAGTGAGGTTTATTCAGCCTCATCCTTGGCTGTGTGGATAGTAACAGGAATAAGTGTTTGGGGACTCTTTAGGTCGTCATGCGCTATCCACAGACCCTAATCCAAACAGAGGGTTACGCAAACAGCGAGTGTACGAAGTCCACGTACTCCTGACGGGCTTCTTCCTGGCTTTTGCCGCGCTGGCCGGCCCAGGCATCGTACTTGGCAATGGCTTTGAAATCGAACCCGCCGGGCCGGTCGCCGCTCACGTCGCCCTCACTGCCTTGCTTGTACAGGGCATAGAGCTTCAGCAGGGTCATGTTGTCGGGTTTGGCGGGCAGCTCCTTGCTGCGGGCGGCGGCGGCTTCAAATTCTTCGATAGTGGCCATGAGGGCGAAATGGTGAGGTGGTGAAATGGTGAGTGAGCCGTTCCGGAAAGTCGAACGGCTGGCAAAATATACGGATTGCCCGGAATTTAGTAGGCATGCAGCATTTAATTGTACTGTATCTTCCTCCCGCAACTCCCACTTTCATTCCCCTACCCCATGCTTTCACCCGTACGCCTGGCGCTGCTGGCGGGCTCATTGCTGCTGGCTACCGCCGCGCAGGCCCAGAAAACCTACCTGCACTGCGGCCGCCTGCTGGACATGCGCACCGAGCGCGCCCGCCCCGATATGACCCTGGTGGTGGAAAACGGCCGTATTGTGGCCGTGGAATCGGGCTACACCGCGCCCACCGGGGCGCAGGACAAGGTGGTGGACCTGAAAAACCGCACCGTACTGCCCGGCCTCATCGACTGCCACGTGCACCTGGAGGGCGAAACCAGCAAGGACAACTACCTCAAGGAATTCACCCAGAATCCGGCCGACGTGGCCTTTAGCTCCCTGGAGCACGCCCGCAAAACCCTGCTGGCCGGCTTTACTACGGTGCGCGACCTGGGCGGCTCGGGCGTGAACATTGCCCTACGCAACGCCATCAACCGGGGGCAGGTGGTGGGGCCGCGCATTTTCACGGCGGGCAAAGCCATTTCGGGCACCGGCGGCCACATGGACCCCACCAACGGTTACCGCCTCGACCTGATGGGCATGCCCGGCCCGCCCGACGGCGTGGCTAACGGCCCCGACCAGGGCCGGCAGGCCGTGCGCGAGCAGTACAAGCGCGGGGCCGACCTCATCAAGATTGCCAGCACCGGCGGCGTGCTCAGCGTGGCCAAGGATGGCTCGGCCCCGCAGTTTACCGAGGAAGAAATCAGGGCCGTGGTGGAAACGGCCCGGGACCTGGGCCTGAACGTGGCCTGCCACGCCCACGGGGCCGAGGGCATGAAACGGGCCATTCGGGCGGGCGTGACCAGCATTGAGCACGGCACCCTCATGGACGATGAAACCATGAAGCTGATGAAGAAATACGGCACCTGGTACGTACCCACCATCACGGCCGGCAAATCGGTGGCCGACTCGGCCAAAATTCCCAACTACTACCCCCCGCTGGTAACGCCTAAGGCCCTGGCCATTGGCCCCAAGCTGCAGGACACCTTTGGGCGGGCGTACAAAGCGGGCGTTAAAATTGCCTTTGGTACCGATGCTTCGGTGTACCGTCACGGCGTGAATGCCCTGGAGTTTCGCTACATGGTGGAGGCTGGTATGCCCGCCTACGAAGCCCTGCGCAGCGCCACCGTAGCGGCGGCTGAGCTGTTGGGGCAAACGGGCAGCCTGGGTACGCTGGAGCCCGGTAAGCTGGCCGATGTGGTAGCCGTGGAGGGCGACCCGGTGCAGGATATCAACGCCATGCAACGGGTGCGCTTCGTGATGAAGCAAGGCACCGTGTACCGGCAGGAGTAGCTCAACGTTAGGGCTGGCTCGTGTCAAGCTCGGCTGCACCCTTCCCGCGGGGCCTGCGTAGGCGGGGTACATTCCTGCCTGCTATGAAAAAGACGCTTCCTGACGAGCTAGTTCAGAAATTTCTGAAGCACAAGCTCACCCTGGCCCTGGCCGAAAGTTGCACCTGCGGCCTGGCTGCCGCCCAACTGGCCCCGGCTACCGGCGTGAGTGAAGTGCTGCTGGGCTCGGTGGTTACCTACCACCCCGAGGCCAAGCAGCACCTGCTGGGCGTGAAGAAAGCTACCCTGGCCACGTACTCAGCCGAGAGCCAGCAAACCACCAACGAAATGGCCCTGGGCCTGCACCGCCACCTGCCCGAAGCCGACGTGTGCGTGGCCGTAACGGGCCTGTGCGGCCCCGGCAAATCGGAAACGCCCGAGAAGCCGGTGGGCACGGTGTTCGTTACCATTCTGTTCCAGGGCAAGGCGCACGAGTACCGGGAGCAGTTCGACGGTACCGGCGACGCCATTCGCCAGCGCGCCACCGAGTTTATCTACGAAAAGCTAACCGACCTGCTGGAGCGCCAGCAACTAGCCCCGGCGTGAGGTGGGTGGTTAGGTGGTTGATGGTTGGGTGGTTGGGTAGGTGGTACTGTCATCCTGAGCTTGCGAAGGACCTTATCACGCTGGAACGACAACTGCCATGCGGGTTCGTTCTGGTGTGATAAGGTCCTTCGCTGCGCTCAGGATGACAGTACCAACCATCCAACCATCAACCACCCACCTACCCAACCACCCAACTACCCATTATCCCTCCAGTGCCTTGTTGGGGGCCAGCAGCATGATTTTCAGGTTCAGGCGCACTACGTCGCCCATGCTGCGGCAGCGGCTGAACTGCTGGGTATGGTGGTGCTGGTTGAGCTGCTGTTTGAGCTGGTCCACTTTTTCGGGGGGTGATACGTCGTCGTGGCGCAGACAATCAATGAGGTCTTTGAGGCGGCGGCGCTCCGAGCGGACTCGCCGGGCCATGAGGGTGCGCTCCTCCGTTTGGTACTGCCGGATGCTTTCGGGCGTAAGCAGCTGGCTGCAGAGCATCACCACGGCCCGGTTATCCTTGAAAAACTGCGGCAGGTACATGTTCTTTTTGCCCTCGTAGCACTGCTGGTCGAAGTCGATGGCCCGCACCCGGTACTGCTCATCCTCGAAATCGGGCGTCACGTCGATAACGTAGTTGTAGGCCCGCATATCACCCAGCAGACGGGCAAAGCACCGCTCATTGAATTTCACAAACTCCTTGGCAATGCGTACCTGGTTGAGGTGGGGCCGCTGCAGATGGTCCCGGATGAAGTCGTCGCCGGGGATGCCGGCAATGTGCTCCTCGATGAGCGTATCGCCGTGCACCAGGTAATTCATGCTGTTGGGACTGAGCAGGTGCTCCAGCTCCAGCCCGTACACCCGCGAGGCATCGGCCCGCTTCACGTAGAAGTAGTCGTAGTTGTCGTTGAGCTGATTTACAATGCGTACCCGAAACGGGTTGCTGTTGCCGAAGCGGCAGTAGTCCACCCGGTCGGCCACCAGGTGGTCGGTGAAGGATAAGTCGCCGGCGGTTTTGAGCAGGGCGTACACCTCGGCCAGCCCTTCGCTCAGTTCGCGCAGGGCCTGGGGCTCGTAGTACACCGTTTCCCAGAGCGTATCCCGGCCCTGACGGTTGAGCAGCGGAAAAGACCCGGTAAAGCGGGTCAGCTCCTGATACGTCACGGGCAGCTGCGTCTCCCGGTCGTACTGGTGCAGGTACGCGCGCAGCCGGGGCCGAATGGCGTAGGGTATCTTCTTCTTGGAAACGAGCGTCACGGGCGGGCGGGGCAGGTAGAGGGCTCAATGATACGGGTTTTGCCCGTGCGGGGTCTGGAGGGGCAACCCGCAAAAAATCAGCACGTCAAGCCGGCATCATGTACCTTCGCTTTTCGCCGTTCACCGTTTGGCTTGCGTTATGAAAAAACTACTACTCACCCTTCTTATCGTGCTGCTGTGCCCGGTGTTGTCGCCGGGTTGGGGCTTTTTCGGTCACCGTACCATCACGCAGCTTGCCGTGTATTCGTTGCCTTCGTCCATGCGCGGCTTTTACTACCGCAACATGGGCAAGCTCATCAAGCTCAGCACCGCCGCCGATGAGCGCCGCGACCAGGACCCCGCCGAGGCCAGCAAGCACTTTATCGACATTGACCACTACGGCGACGACCCGTTTGGGCTGATGCCTAAAATGTGGGAGAAAGCCGTAGCCAAATACACCGCCGATACCCTACGCAAATACGGTACGCTTCCCTGGGCTGTCATCGAAACCAAGGACAAGCTTGTGAAAGCGTTTCGGGAGAAGGATACTACTGCTATTCTGGCCCTCTCGGCCGATCTGGGTCATTACGTGGCCGACGCCTACGTGCCCCTGCACACCACCGAAAACTACGACGGCCAGCTCACCAAGCAGGAGGGCATTCATGCCCTGTGGGAAAGCAAGCTGCCCGAGCGCCATATTGGCAAGTACAAGCTGGATAATGAGCCGGGCCGGTACGAGAAAGACCCGCTGAAGGACATCTGGCAGGTCATTCAGGAATCGTACGGCTTCCTGGGCGACACCTTCGACCGGGAAGAAGAAGTCACGCGCAAGTACACGCCCGAAACCAAGTACGTGTTCAGCCACAAGTACGGCAAAACCCGCCGCTCCTACTCCGATGCCTTCGCCGACTCCTACCATGAGAAGGTGGGCGGCCAGGTAGCCTTCCGCCTGAAACTGGCCCCGACCCTGGTGGCCTCCATGTGGATGACGGCCTGGAAAGAGGCCGGCTCGCCTGATCTGGATGCGTTGCTGAAGCGCAAGCCCGAAAAGGAAGAAGAGGAAAAGCTTAAAATGGAACTGGATGCCTGGAAAGACAACCAGTTGCTGGAGCAGGGCCTGCTGCTCTCGATGCAGAAGATGCAGGTAGAAGCCCGCCCCGACCTCATCAACGCCGCCCGCGACATGGCCCCACTACCCGCCGATGCGGAAGCCACCAAACCCGCGCCGGCCGCACCAGCCGCTCCCGTACCCGGAGCCCCGGCGCTGCCCGCCGGCACCACCAAAGTCAAAACGAAAACCAAGCCCGCCGACGGCCCCAGCCAAAAGGAGAAAACCAAAGTGGAGAAGCCGGCCAAAGCCAAAAAGAAGCCGGCTTCCGATGGCTGGGATACCCCGGCCGGCTCAGGCTGGTAACCCGTTCCGGCCCGGCTTTCCATAATAGAAGTGCGGCCCCGCCCCGGCGGAGCCGCACTTTTTTGGTTTCTTGCACTTCTCTCCGGCCTAGTTCTTTCGCTCCAATGCAGCTCCGTTTTCTGTGGCTACCCGTGCTTAGCCTGCTGGCCGCCTGCAATCAAGCCAGCCCCGACACCACCACCGCCACCGCCCCGCCCCCCATTCCCGGCCCCGATTTGCGGGCCCTGGCCGATTCCAACGTGGTGCGTCTGCTGACGGCCTACGGCCGCCAGCACCCGGCCCGCGAAGTGCTGCTGCAGACGCGCCACGGCAATATGCGTATCCGTTTGTACGAGGATACGCCCCTGCATACGGCCAACTTTCTGCTGCTGAGCCGTAAGGGCTATTTTGATCAGACCGTGTTTAACCGGGTAGTGAAGGACTTTGCTATCCAGGGCGGCACCTCCGATAAGCTGGCCCTGCGCCTGAGCCGCTACCGGCTGCCCCCGGAAATCCGGCCCAACCATTTTCACAAGCGCGGAGCCGTGGGCATGGCCCGCTACGACGACGAGCAGAACCCGGGCCGCCTATCGTCCAGCCACGATTTCTACATTGTGCAGGGCCAGAAGCTTACCGAATACGGAGCCCAGTCCAGCACCGGTCGTACCCTCACGCCTGACCAATTGCGCACCTACACCACCATTGGCGGCGTGCCCAGCCTCGATGGCCAGTACACCGTGTTCGGCGAAGTAGTGGAGGGCCTCGACGTTATCGACAAAATTGCCGCTGAGCCCGTGGGCAACGATAAGTGGCCGATTCAGGACGTGGGCATTAAGGTAAAGGTGCTGAAGTGAGTAGTAGCGCGAAGCTCCGCTTCGCGTATCGTGGAACAGCAGGTAGTGGGCCGCCAAAGCCACGTGTTCAACAATACACGAAGCGGAGCTTCGCGCTACTATTTTTCTCACCTCATTACCTCCACCAGCCGGGCGTGGTTTACGTCGCCGCGCTGCTCGTGCAGGAGTTCCAGGGCCTGGGCGCGGGTGTAGGTTTCCAGGGTAGTGGAGAAGGTGCCGGGCGCGGGCGGCGTTGCAGGCACCTCGGGCACGGGCTGGCGGGCAGCGGCCAGCTCTACCGCATCGGGGCGCACGGTTTGCACGCGGTAAAGGTAAAACTGCGGCTTAGGACTGCCGGGCGGCTGAAACTGCACCACGTACACGTCGCCCACCGCCGGCTGCTGCACCAGCTCCTGCACGTTGGGCCGGCAGGCTGCCAGCACAAGCATACTACCGCCCAGCAGGGCCCGAATGAGGTTTTGCATGCGGCAAGATAGGGCGGTTCCGCCAACGATACCCCGGCCCAAGGTAGAAACCCCGACCAGTCAGCGCAAAAAAAAAGCGCTCCGTGCAGTGCACGAAACGCCTTTTCAACAATGCGTCAGCCAAAAGCTAACAGCTACACAAGCACTACCAGATTTTAGCCCGGTCGGCCTGCGCCCGCACCATTTTGCCCTGGTCCTTGCAGCCGAAGGCCTCGAAGAACTCAGGCATGTTCATCAGCGGGCCTACCGTGCGGTACTGGGCCGGGGAGTGCGGGTCCGTCATTACCTGCTGGCGCAGGTATTCGGGGCGGGCGTTGGTGCGCCACACCTGCGCCCAGGCCAGGTAGAAGCGCTGCTCGGGCGTGAAGCCGTCGTATTTGGGACGGGGCGCGTTACCGTATTGCTTGGCCAGCTGCTTTTGCAGGGCCGAGTAGGCCAGGGCCAGCCCGCCGAAGTCGGCCAGGTTTTCGCCCATGGTCAGCTTGCCGTTCACGTACACCGAATCGAGGGGCGAGAAGGCCGAGTACTGCTTGCCCACCATCTCGGCGCGCTGCTCAAACTTGGCGGCGTCTTCCTTGGTCCACCAGTCGCGCAGGTTGCCCTGGGCGTCGTACTGCCGGCCCTGGTCGTCGAAGCCGTGGGTGATTTCGTGGCCGATAACCGCGCCCATGCCACCGTAGTTCACGGCGTCGTCGGCGTTGGGGTCGAAGAACGGGGGCTGCATGATGCCGGCCGGGAACACAATTTCGTTCATCGACGGGTTGTAGTAGGCATTCACCGTGGGCGGCGTCATGCCCCACTCCTGCCGGTCGATGGGCTTCCCGAACTTGCTTACGTTGTCGTTGATGGCCCACTCGCGCGAAGCCAGCACGTTTTTCAGGTAGCTCTCCCGCGAGATGTTCAGGGCCGAGTAGTCCTTCCATTTGTCGGGGTAGCCGATTTTCACGGTAAAGGCGGCCAGCTTCTTCTGGGCTTCCGCCTTGGTAGCGTCGCTCATCCAGTCGAGGTTCTGGATGTGCTCACCCATGGCCTCCTTGATGTTGTTCACCATCTCCAGGGCCTTGGCCTTGGTGGCGGGCGTAAAGGCTTTCTCTACGTACACCTGCCCGAAGGCTTCGCCCAGCGCCCCGTCGGTGGAGCGCAGCATGCGCTTCCAGCGGGGCTGCTGCTTCTTGGCCCCCGTGAGCACCTGCGCAAACCGGAACGACTCGTCGCCGTAGGCTTTGGGCAGGGCGGGCGTGAGCGAGGTGACCAGGTGCCAGCGCATGTAGGTTTTCAGGTCGCCGAGGGGCTCCTGCTTCATCATGGTGCTCAGCTCCTTGAAGAAGGCGGGCTGGCCCACAATCACCGTTTTGGCAGCGCCCAGCTTCATCTGCGCCAGCGTGTTGGGCAGGTTCAGGTTGGGAAACTGCTTGGCGGCCTCGGCCACCGTCATCTTGTTGTAGTTGGCGTTGGGGTCGCGCAGGTCCACGCGGCTCTTGCTGGCTTTGGCAAGCCGGGTTTCTAGGCGCAGCACGGTGGCAGCGTTTTTGGCGGCCGTAGCTTCATTGTCGCCCAGCATCTTGAAGGTGTTCACCAGGTAGGTGGTATACGCTGCCCGAATGCTCTTAAAGCGCGCGTCATCCTTCAGGTAGTAGTCCCGGTCGGGCAGGCTCAGGCCACCCTGGTACAGGTTCACGGCGTACTCGTCGCTCTTCTTATCGTCCTGGCCCACGTAGCCGTTGTAGAACGCGCCGGTCTGGATTTTCTGGGCGTGCACCACTTCGTTTTGCAGACCTTTCAGGTCCTTTACGGCGGCAATGCGGTTCAGCTCGGGCTGCAGGTATTTCAGGCCGGCTTTCTCAATGGCCATCGAGTCCATAGCCGAGGCGTAGTAGTCGCCTACTTTCTGGGCGTTGGTGCCTTTGGCGGCCGTCGTGTTGGCGGCGGCTTCGTCCAGAATCTGCCGCATCACGGCGTTGTTCTTGTCAGCCAGCTCGTTAAAGGCTCCCCAACGCACTTCGGCGGCCGGAATGGGGTTATTCTTGAGCCAGTTGCCCGAGGCATACTGGAAGAAGTCGTCGCAGGGATTTACCGACTGGTCGATGTTGGCCACGTTCAGGCCGGTGCCCTTGGGGTCGGGGGCCGGAGCCGGAGTCGCCGGGGCGGTGGTGGTAGCGGCGGCCGTGGGTGCGGCCGTTTTGCTGGAAGCACAGCCCGCCAGCGACAAGCCAGCGGCTGCCAGTGCCGCCAGCTTCAGATTCGTGGTACTTTTCATAGGGGGTATTAGCAGGAAAGTAGAAGGTGGGACATGAAACGGAAAGCCAAGGTAAAAGAAAATCCTGGCCGCTGGGTGGATTGGTGGTTGGGTAGTTGGGTAGTTGGGTTGCTGCATGGACGGACGGATAGAAAACCAATCATCCTGAGCGGAGCGAAGGACCTTTCCACGCGTGAACAAGTTGTAGCAACGGGATAAGGTCCATCACTCCGCTTAAGATGACCAGTTTTCTACCCCTTCAACAATTCAACCATCCAACAGTCCAACCACCTAACCACCCGTTTCCCCCCTTACCTTTACTGCTGCAATGCCTTTATACAACCGCCGGCCCGAGCCGGGCCTTACTCCTGCCAAGCACCTGCCCCCGGCCGCCATGCCCCTGAGCGAGCTGCTGGCCCGGGTGCGCCAGGCGCTGAGTGAGCGGTTTGCCGATTCGTACTGGGTGGTGGCCGAAATTGCCGACCTGACCCTACCCCGCTCCTACGGGGCGCACTGCTACCTCACCCTCACCGACCAGCACACCACCGGCCGGGGGGCGCAGCTCAAGGCCCAAGCCCGGGCTACCATCTGGAGTGCCCGCTACCAGCAGCTGGCGGCGGCTTTTGAGGAGCAAACCGGCCTGACGCTGCGCATCGGGCTGAAGGTGATGCTGCGGGTGCAGGTGAAGTTCCACGAGCAGTTCGGCTTGAGCCTCGATGTGCTGGCCCTCGACCCCACCTACACCGTGGGCGACCTGGCCCGCCTGCGCCTCGAAACCCTGCGCCGCCTCCAGGCCGAAGACCTGCTGGAGCGGCAGAAGCGTCTGACCCTGCCGCTGGGCATTCAGCGGGTGGCCGTTATTTCCTCGCCCACGGCCGCCGGCTGGCAGGATTTCGTGCAGCAGCTTCGGGAAGCGCCCTACGATTTCGCCCTCACCCTGTTCCCGGCCCTCATGCAGGGCGACGATGCCCCGGCCAGCATCCGGGCCGCCCTCGACAGCATCCGGCCCCGCCGCCACGACTTCGACGCGGTGGTCATCATCCGGGGCGGGGGCTCCAAAACCGATTTACTGGCCTTCGATGAGTACGGGCTGGCGGCGGCCGTGGGCTCGTTTCCGCTGCCCGTCCTTACCGGCATCGGCCACGAGCGGGACGAAGCCGTGGTTGACCTCACCGCCCACACCGCCCTGAAAACCCCCACGGCCGTGGCGGCTTTCCTGATTGAGCGGCTGGCCCGGTTGGAGGCGGCGCTGGAAGGCTACGGGGGCCGCATCCGGGAGCTGGCCCAGGCCCAGGTGCAGCAGCACGCGGCCCACCTGAGCCGGCTGCTGCGCCACGCTCAGCTTTCGGCCCAGGAGCAGCTGCAGCAGCACCGCCACCTGCTGCACCAGCGCATCCGGCTGGCGGCGGCGGCTCC
Organism: Hymenobacter sp. 102; assembly: GCF_049949205.1. Classification (NCBI taxonomy): domain Bacteria; kingdom Pseudomonadati; phylum Bacteroidota; class Cytophagia; order Cytophagales; family Hymenobacteraceae; genus Hymenobacter; species Hymenobacter sp. 102. The sequence goes on along the minus strand of NZ_CP188172.1, from coordinate 3,992,107 downwards.
GCGGGCCCAGCTGCGCCACCAGGAGCAGGCTCTCACGCGCCGCCGCCACCAGCTGCACCGGGCTGCCCGCGCCACCCTGCGCCACCAGGAACAGGGGCTGCGGCGGCGCGGCCGGGTGCTGGCCCAGCGCTTCCGCCGCCTGCACCGCCGCCGCCGCGAGCAGCTGCTGCGCCAGCAGTTTGCCGTGCAGCTGACCGCCCTGAAGCTGCTGCACCGCCAGGAGCTGCGGCTGGCCCAACTACCCCTCGCGCCGGGGGGCGGAGGGGCCGTTCGGCTGCTTACGCCTAAGGGCCGGCCCTGGCAGGGGCCGCTGCGGCCGGGCCAGGAGTTTCTGCTGCGCCTCCCCGACGACGCGGTGGTGCCGGCCCGGGTGGGCGGGCAGCTGCCGCTGTTTCTTCCCTAACTCCATCTTTCGCCTATGTCACCCCAGAATATCACTTACCGCCAGGCCATCGAAGAGCTGGAAACCATCCTGCAGGCCCTCGAAACCGACGCCGTGGACGTGGACGACCTCACGGCCCGCGTGCAGCGCTCCGCCGAGCTGATTCGCCTGTGCAAGCAAAAGCTCCGCTCCGCCGAATCGGCCATCGACCAGGTGTTTGAGAACCTGGAGGATGAGGACGAGTATCCCGAAGAATAAGATAACCATCTTTATATAGGGCATAGGATATCATTTATATTTGACCGCCTCTAATTTTCTACTCTTCCTGTTTCCCACCTATGAACAACGACAACCTGCAACAAGCCAGCAACTGGACGCGCAATTACCGCACGCAGAATCCTGGTGGCATCAAAGGGCATTGTATTCCAGCTGCTACGCTGAATGATCTTCTGTCGCAGCCCAACTGCGTGGGAGTACGCGCCTATTACGGTTTAGACGACGATGGTGCTCCCAAACTGGTACTGGTGGGGTACGATGCCAACGACAACGACATCCTGAGTGAAACAGCTGTTGCGGCCCGCCGCGAAACGGATGAAGAAGCCGAATCCCTGAGCTCTTCTGCCCAAATTGCAACAGCTCTGCCACCTTGCCCGCCCTGTTGCAGTATTGACAATCCGTTGAATAGCTAAGCATAGCGTTATTATAATGCCCGTTTGGTTTATAACACTGTGCAAAGGCATTGATTTTGTAGTCTATTGGGCTATGGTGATACCTGTTGCCATAGCCCAGTATAATCGTAAATGGCTGGTCGGCGGCCTCCGAACGCTGCGCTTTGTTCCTCTTTTTCTGCTTGCAATGTATTGTGGTTTGCAAGTAGCCATACATGTATGGGCGTATGGTCTTCCACTCAATCATTTAAATACTATTGGTGAAACCCTACTTTATTTAAAGGTATATCATGATGAATTTACAAGTACCGTTATCAAACGTCGTATCCGCATTGCAAGCGTTATATTCCTATTCTTTGCCTTAATTGATTCATTCTGGCTCGAGGGTTTTCATCAAATTAATTCCTACACAAACATTCTAGAGAGTGGCTTGATTATTACACTCATACTTATCTATTTTGAAATACACATATTAAAGAATCGAAAGATTGTAGCTTTACGGAAACCAATGTTTATAGCTTCTATTGGTATTATACTTTATCTAGCTGGCACTATTGTCGTGCATTTAATAACTAATTATCTCATTGCTACGAATGACGAAGGCAGCGCCCGATTAGTTTATTTAATAAGCTCTATTTTACTGCTCGTTATGACCATTCTATTCAGCCGGGCATTCTGGTTGGCACAACAACCAAAACCATCTTTGAAACTGTTTACAACAGGTTTTTAGATTCTTATTACTGCTGTAACGGTTTCGCGCACTGCATGGCTGGGAGGGCGGCCATGTGGTCTTTCACATCTTAGCTCCCAGTAGGGTAGTTCTAATGCGAGACGCGAAGTGTCGCGTTTCTAAACTGTTCAAAAAAACCTCTATATATTACCTCCGAATACTTCTCTCCCTTTTCTCCCACACACCTGATGCTTTTTACCGATCCTATACCTGGGTTCAACCCCAATGCCGGAGCCCCTATCCCTGCTTCGGAAGCTGAGCAGTGGACCGCCAACTACCGCAACCAGCCCCAAAATCAGGAAGAGCTGGCCGGCCGCAAGCGCATTAAAGCCTACTACTTCGGCCACGAACTGCTCGATACCATCAAGCAGCAGCCCGGTTGCGTGGGCATCCGCTTCTACATGGGGCTGGAGCAGGACCAGACCGGTGACAAAAGCAAAGACGAGTACCAGCTACTGGCCGTGGGCGTAGATGTAAACGGCTACGACCTAGTGCCCCGCACCAGCCCAACCGGCGAGTTGCTGAATGGGGATGGTATTGTGGGAGATTCCTCTCTGAAATGTCCCAACGTATGTGATCCTACAAGCCCAATGAGTAACTAGAGTGACAAATTACCTCAGTAATTTGGTGGCATTAATTCGTATTTGCACCATCATCACTGTGGTTCCATTTGCACTGTATACCGGCCGAAAGTCTTTGCTGCCACGAAGCTTTCAGCCGGTATATTTTTATCTGGTTGGTGATGTTATTTGCCTACTACTGGATATGTTCGGTCGGGTCATTCTCCATAATAACATCTTCAATTATCACCTTTCTACTCTTTTCGATGTCACCACGCTTTGTTGGGCATTTGGCGCATTGCTTTCTCACAAACAGCGCAAAATAATTGCCTGGTGCTGGGTCACATTTGCGCTGATAGCCCTCGGCGACGCACTGTGGTTTGATCCGTTTACCAACAGCATCAATGTAGTAAGCCGCATAGCCGGCAATAGCCTGTTGACGATACTGGCTATGTACCACGTCTGGAATTTGCGACCTTCCGTGCGCCCGGAAAAAAACCCGGAGCTTATTCTGGGGGCTATGGTTTTGCTGTATTATCCTTGCTCGACACTAGTGTTTATTGTGCAGGAATTATTGCCAGCCGACCTTATAACCCGCTTTCCTGGAGATAGTGCCGCCATCAGCAGCATGTTGCTATATCCACCGCTGCGTATAATACAGGTAGGACTGCTGATTTACCTGATCAGCATTTTGCCGGGCGGGCCGGCTCCCCGGCGGGCCTTGCCCGGGTGGCTGCGCTTCCGCTTCGGCCGGCGGCGGGGGCCGCTTGTTTTGCCCGCTTCTTCGCCCACCGACCGCCCGAAATAGCCGCGTTTCGTTTACTTTAGCCGAATAGTTATGCAGCTGCCTGCTTTTCTTCAATGCCCGACGCAATTTTGCCCTTAGTTCTGGTGACGCCCATCCTGCTTTTGCTGGCTCTGGGCATCGTGGGCTTCGTGGTGCGCTACCAGCGACGGCTGATTCAGCAGCAGCACGAAGTACGTCAGATGCAGGAAGATGCCCAGCAACAGGCTCTCGAAGCTGCCTTGCTGGCCCAGGAAGAGGAACGCCGCCGCATTGCCGCCGACCTGCACGATGGCGTGGGTACTACCCTGGCCATTGTGAAGCTGCACCTGAATACCCTCAACCAACCCGACCTTACTGAAGAAGCCACCCTCCTGCTGGATCAGGCCATCAATGAGGTACGGCGCATCTCGCGTAACCTGCTGCCGGCAGCGTTGCAGAAGTTCGGCCTGTCCTTCGCCCTGGAGGCGCTGGCCCGCACCATGCCCGCCGATGGGCCTACCCACGTAACGGTAGAACAGCTTGGTGCCCCGCGCCGCCTAGAGCCCAAGCACGAGCTGATTGTGTTTCGGGTAGTGCAGGAACTGCTGGGTAATGGCCTGCGCCACGCCCACGCCAGCCAGATTCAGATTACGGTGGAATACGGGGCCACCTCCCTGGCATTGCGCTACTCCGACAACGGCGTGGGCTTCGACCCAACCGTTTCTGACCAGCCGCCGCTGCCGGGCACCCGTACGGGCTTGGGCCTCACCAACCTGCGCAGCCGCGTGGGCGTACTGCGCGGTACGCTGCGGCATGAGTCGGCCCCCGGGCAGGGCACCCAGGTTTGGATTTCACTGCCCCTACCGTACCTTGTTACTGATCAAGCACCTAGCCTCTCCCTGTCATGAGTGTACCCGCCATCCGTCTGGCCGTCGTCGACGACCACATTTTGTTCCGAAAGGGCTTGCGGGCTCTCATCAGTGGGTTTCCGGGCATGGAAGTAATATTCGAAGCCGGTGACGGCCAGGAACTGCTGGAGCGCCTGGATCAGGGCACTATTCCGGATGTGATTCTGATGGATCTGCAGATGCCCGTGCTCGACGGCCTGCAGACTGTGCGGTTGCTGCGGGCCCAGTATCCGCAGGTGCGCTCTATCATTATCTCCATGCACGATGAGCCGGAGCTGATTGAGTCGCTGCGGGCCGAGGGTGCTCACGGCTACTTGCTCAAGAACGCCAGTCCCGAAGAAGTGCTGGGGGCTATTCAGAGTGCCATTGATACCGGCCCCGGCTCAGGCAACTCCCGGGCTATCCTTACGGCCTCGTTCTAACCGGCCCTGGCCTCGGCGCAGCTTTTAGCCGGTGGCCAAAAAACCGCCAATTTTCGGAACTACTCTGTCGGCTGAAGTCCCATGAAGCTTCTACCCTAGTTCAGTGCCGGGGTCCCAGAAACGGGTTTTGAATTCCTGTACCTGATCATCCAGCACTGATACGCCCTCAGCTTCGAGGGCTTCCTGCATGGCCGTGGGGGTAGCAAAATGCTGCTTGCCAGTGAGCAGGCCATTGCGGTTGATAACACGGTGGGCCGGTACGTATTCGCTGGCGGTGTGGGCAGCCATCATGGCCCACCCTACCATGCGGGCCCCGTGCCGGGCCCCGAGATAGTGGGCAATAGCCCCGTAGGTAGTCACGCGCCCCGCAGGCACCAGCCGTACTACCTCGTGCACGTCCTGGAAAAAATTGCGGTGCGCTTCGGTGGGGTTGTGGGGAATGGACACGGCAGTAGGTAAATTTAGTGAAGTAGGGAAGGGAAGAGTCTGATACTAGGTCAGGCTTACCGGCGCAAGTAGCGCAGAGGAAATAATAAACTCACCATCTCATCTTTCCCGCCCCGGCGCAACCCGGCGGCGTTTTTGGTGTCTTACCCCCATTATTCCCGTCTGGCCCCGGCGTCAACCAAAACCCGCTGGTTCGCGTTGTGGCAGTTGCTCCCATTTCATTGTACCTGAGTGGGATTCATTCCGAAGTACCTCCATGCAAACCCAGGAACATCCTACCCCCGATCTAATCGAAACCCGCTCCGGCAGTGCCGGTCGTCGCATCCTCTGGCTGCTGGTGGCGCTGGCCGTGGTGGGTGCGCTGGCGTTTATCAAGATAAAATACTTCCCCTCCCAAAGCCCCGATGCCAAAGGGGGCGGTGGTGGGAAGGGGGCGGCCGGTAGCGGCAAAGGCGGCTCTGGGGGCGGACCAGCAGGCAAGGGCGGCGGCCAGAAGCTGCCGGTGCAGGTGTACGTGGTGAAGGCTACCAGCCTGGCCGATGAGGTAGCCGCCACGGGCTCCATTCTGGCCGAAGAATCGGTGGTAATCAAAAGCGAAATTTCGGGCAAGATTACCAGCCTCAACATCCGGGAAGGTCAGCCGGTAAGCAAAGGCCAGCTGCTGCTGAGCATCAACGCCGACGAGATACAGGCGGCCCTGAAAAAGCAGGAATACAACATCAAGCTGTTCCGCGACCAGGAGAAGCGCCAGCGCACCCTGCTGGATAAGGAATACATCAGTGCCCAGGAGTACGAGCAGGCCAATAACCAACTCCTCACGGCCCAGGCCGACCTGCAGTCGTTGCGGGCTTCTTTGGCCAAGGCGTACGTACGGGCGCCGTTTGCCGGCGTGCTGGGCCTGACCACCGCCACGGTAGGCACCTACGTGAGCCCCGGGGCCGAAATTACCACGCTTTCCAAGGTGAAGCCGGTAAAAATCAACTTCACGGTGCCCAGCCGCTTTTCCAGCCTAGTCCGCACCGGCGACCCCATCACCATCACCGACGAGGCTTCCAACAAGAAGTATGAAGCCAAAGTGTACGCCCTCGACCCGCAGATTGATCCCGTGAGCCGCACCCAGACCGTACGGGCCCGCTACGCCAATACCAACAATGAGCTGCGCCCCGGCGCTTTCGTGAAGGTGAACCTACAGCTCGGCCAGACTTCCGACGCTTTGCAGGTGCCTACTGAGGCGGTGATTCCGGAAGCCAGCGGTTACAGCGTGTACACCGTGCAACAGGGCAAAATGGTGCCGAAAAAGGTAAAAATCGGGGTGCGCTCCGACCGCCTCATCCAGATTACCGATGGCCTGGCCGTGGGCGACTCCGTGATTCGGACCGGCATTCTGCAGGTGAAGCCGGGCGATGCGGTGCGGGTTAATTAGTAATTGAGAATTAGTAATTAATAATTCTTTCTACTGCTCCTGCTGCCATGAAGGAAGACAACGTTATTCTACAAAAGACTTATGCTTTTGCGGTTCGCATTGTCAGACTAAGCCAGTACCTGATTCAGGAAAAGCACGCTTTTCAGTTGGCTGACCAGATTCGGCGGAGCGGTACTTCCATTGGGGCGAATATGGAAGAAGCTGTCGGCGGGCTGTCGCGCAAGGATTTTGTGATGAAGGCCGGCATTGCTTACAGGGAAGCCCGGGAGACGCACTACTGGCTTCGTCTTTTGCGTGACACCGATTACCTAGCCCAGCCACAAGCGACTTCTTTACTTGATGATTGCGAGGAAATATTGAAAATACTGACTGCTATAATCCGCTCATCCCGGGAAACCCCCACCAATTATTAATTAGTAATTAATAATTCTAATTTATTCATTATCAGACATTCATCAATTATTAACTCCTAATTACTAATTCCTAATTGACGAAGTCATGAGTCTTTCCTCCACTAGTATCAACCGCCCGGTGCTCGCCATTGTGATGAGCCTGGTGATTGTGATTTTCGGGGTCATCGGCTTCCGCTACCTGAGCGTGCGGGAGTACCCGAGCGTGGACCCACCCATCATTACCGTATCGGCCAGCTACACCGGAGCCTCGGCCGACGTGATGCAGGGCCAGGTGACCGAGCCGCTGGAAGAAGCCCTCAACGGCATTCAGGGCATCAAGAACCTGACCTCCAACTCCCGCGACGGGCGCACCCAGATTACGGTGGAGTTTGACCTCGACGCCGACCTGGAAACCGCCGCTAACGACGTGCGCGACAAGGTTTCGGGGGCGCAGGGCCGCCTGCCCCGGGATATTGACCCGCCGGTGGTGAGCAAGGCCAACGCCGACTCTCAGCCCATTGTCATGACCTACCTCAGTTCCAGCCAGCGTAACCTGCTGGAGCTGACCGACTACGCCAACAACACCCTGAAAGAGCGCCTCCAGACGATTCCGGGCGTATCGGAGGTGCGGGTGTACGGGGAGCGAAAGTACTCCATGCGCCTGTGGCTGGACCCGGTGAAGCTCTCGGCTTTGCGGGTAAGCCCCGTGGATGTGCAGCAGGCCCTCACCCGCGAAAACGTGGAGCTGCCCAGTGGCGCGGTGCAGGGCCAGGCCACCCAGCTCACGCTGCGCACCATGGGCCGCCTGAGCTCGGTGGAAGACTTCAACAACCTGATTATCCGCAAGGACGAATCCTCGCTGGTGCGCCTGTCCGATATTGGCTACGCCGAGCTCTACCCCGAAAACGACCAGACCATCTTCAAAGTGAACGGCGTGCCGATGGTGGGCCTAGCCGTTATTCCGCAGCCGGGCTCCAACCAGATTGACATTGCCGATGAGTTCAACAAGCGCATCGAACTCTACGGCAAGGATTTGCCCAAGGACCTGGTGCTCAAGCCGGGCTTCGATAACTCGGTGTTCATCCGCAAATCCATCAACGAGGTGGAGCACACCATCATCGAGGCCTTCGTGCTGGTGGTAGTAATTATCTTCCTGTTCCTGCGCGACTGGCGCTCCACTATCATTCCGGTGGTGGCCATTCCGGTGTCGTTGGTGGGCATTTTCTTCGTGATGTACCTGATGAATTTCTCCATCAACGTGCTTACGCTGCTGGCCGTGGTGCTGGCCATTGGCCTGGTAGTGGACGACGCCATTGTGGTGCTGGAAAACATCTACTCCCGCATTGAGGAGGGCGAAGACCCCAAAACGGCCGCCATCAAGGGCTCTGAGGAAATTCTGATGGCCGTTGTGAGTACCACCATCGTGCTGGCGGCGGTGTTTCTGCCGGTGGTGTTCCTCACGGGCATCACGGGCCGCCTGTTCCGCGAGTTTGGCATTGTGGTGGCCGGCTCGGTGCTGATTTCGGCGTTTGTGTCGCTCACGCTCACGCCCATGATGTGCTCGGTGCTGCTCAAGCGGGAGGAAAAGCACAACTGGTTCTACCGCAAAACCGAGCCCTTCTTCGAGAAGATGATTGGGGGCTATAAGGAGAGTCTCGAAACCTTCCTGCGCAACCGCTGGCTGGCCTGGCTGGTGGTGGCGGGCACGGGCGTGGGCATTTGGTATTTCATGAAGGCCCTGCCCTCGGAGCTGGCTCCGGTGGAGGACCGCAGCCGCATCAACCTGAATGCCACTGGCCCCGAAGGTGCCTCGTTTGAGTTTATGGATGCCTACATGACCCAGCTCACCCAAATGGCCATGGACTCGGCTGGGAAGCAGAATCTGAGCAGCGTGTTTGCTGTAACGTCGCCGGGCTTCGGGGGTGGCTCTAACTCGGGTACGGCCCGGGTGCTGCTGCTGGAGGCCGACAAGCGCCCCCTGCCCCAGCCCGCCATTGCCGATAAGCTCAGCGCCGGGGTGAAAAAGCTCTCGGCCGCCCGCACCTCCGTGAGCCAGGACCAGAGTATTGGTGGCGGGGGCGGCGGCCTGCCGGTGCAGTTCGTTATCCAGACCCAGGACTTCGACAAGCTACGCACGGCCGTGCCCAAGTTCCTGGATGCGGCCCGCCAGGACCCCACCTTCCAGTTCGTGGACGTGAACCTGAAGTTCAACAAGCCCGAGCTGCGCGTAAACATCGACCGGGAAAAGGCCCAGAGCCTGGGCGTATCGGTGCAGAGCATCAGCCAGACGCTGCAGTCGGGCCTGAGCGGGCAGCGCTACGGCTACTTTATCCGGGAAGGCAAGCAGTACCAGATTATCGGCCAGGTGGCCCGCGAAGACCGGAGCCAGCCGCTGGACGTGCGGCTGCTGTCAGTGAAAAACGCCGATGGGGAGCTGATTCAGCTGGATAACGTGATCCGGCTGGTGGAGAGCAGCACCCCGCCCCAGCTCTACCGCTTCAACCGCTACAACTCGGCCACCTTCTCGGCCTCCCTGGCCCCCGGCCGCACCCTCGGCGACGGTATTGCCGCCATGCAGGCCATTGCCGACAAGCAGCTCGACGACACCTTCAGCACCGAGCTGGCCGGCTCCTCCCGCGACTTCCAGGAAAGCTCCAGCAGCCTCGTGTTTGCCTTCGGGCTGGCCCTGGTGCTGATTTACCTGGTGCTGGCCGCTCAGTTCGAGAGCTTCCGCGACCCGGTGATTATCATGGTAACGGTGCCGCTGGCCCTGTCGGGCGCGCTGCTCAGCCTGTGGTACTTCAACCAGACGCTCAACCTGTTCTCCCAGATCGGCATTATCATGCTGGTGGGGCTGGTGACCAAAAACGGTATCCTCATCGTGGAATTTGCCAACCAGCAGGTGGAAAACGGCAAGGACTACATGACCGGCCTGATTGAGGGCGCCACCGCCCGTTTCCGCCCCATTCTGATGACCTCCCTCTGCGCCATTCTGGGCATTCTGCCCATTGCGGTAGCTACCGGCGCGGGCGCGCTCAGCCGGCGGGCCATGGGCATTGGCGTGGTAGGCGGCCTGTTCTTTGCTACGGCACTTACCCTGTACGTGGTGCCGGTCATGTATTCGTATTTCGCTACGGCTAAGAAACACAAGCACGCCGAAGCCGAAGAAAAAGCCGTTGCCGCTTAAGAGCCGCCCCGTGCTGCTCTCATTCGCCACGTCCCGTTTTGCAGTTGATTTCCCCCATGTCTCGTTTCTTTCTTTTCGCTCTGCTGCTGGTTTCTCCCCTACCCCTGCTGGCCCAACGACCGGTATTGCCGACCCGTACGCCGGCCACGCAGCCCCAGAGCAAGCCCCAGACAGAAAAACCCGAAACGGTAGCCCCGGCCCCACCGCTCACGCTGGCGGAGGCCATCCGAACGGGTATTGAAAACAACTACAACATTCGCCTTTCCCGGCAGGATGCGCGCATTGCCGAAAACAACGTGACCCGCGGCAACGCCGGGCAGCTGCCGGTGGTAAACGGCAATTTCACGCGCACGTTCAACCGCAACAACGTGCGGCAGGAGTCCTCGAGCCGGCCCGAGCCCAGCATTGCCAACGGCGCTAAGTCCAACCTTCTCAACGCCAATGTGGCCGCCACCTGGACGATTTTCGATGGGCTCGGAATGTTCATTGCCTACGACCGGCTGCAGGCCCTGGAGCAAAGCCAGCAGCAACTGACGCGGGCCACCGTGGAGGAAACGGTAGCCAACATTACCGATGCCTACTTTGTGGTAGTGCGCGAATCGGGCAAAATCAAGTCAATTGAAGAAGCGTTGAAGATCGGGCAGGCGCGCATTGATTTGACCCAGGCCCGGGTAGATGTGGGCGTGGCAGCCAAGGTGGAAGTGCTAACCGCCCGCGTGGATTACAATGCCGACCGCTCCATCCTGATTCAGCAACAGGAGGCGTTACAAACCGCCAAAATCAACCTCAACAATTTGTTGGGCCGCAACCCTAACCTCAATTTTCAGCCTCAGGACTCCATTGTGGTGGCCCAGGACCTGAACCGGGATGCAGTGCTGGCCCAGATCCGGCAGAACAACCCCCGCCTGCAGCAGGCCCGCACTACCATCGAAGTAGCCACTTACGACCGGAAGCTGGTACGCGCTTCCCGTTTTCCGCAAATCGGCCTGACTTCGGGTTATGGGCTAAACCGCAACATCAATGGAGCCGCCTTTTTCGGCAATCAGCTGGTTACCAACACTGGTCGAACGTATGGGCTTAACTACGGCGTGGTGGCCTCGGTGCCCATCTTCGACGGGTTTAACCGCAACCGTCTGGAGCAGAATGCGCGCATAGCCGAGGAGCAGAGCCAGCTGCAGCTCGACCAGACTCAGCTGCAGCTGGATGCCGAAGCTGAGCAGGCCTGGGCCCAGTACCAGAACCGCTTACAGCTGCTGGAGCTGGAAGAATCCAACATCCTGCTGGCCCGCGAAAACGTGGCCATTGCCCTGGAGCGCTACCGCCTGGGCCTGCTCACGCCCCTGGACCTGCGCGTGGCCCAGCGCACCCAACTGGATGCGGAAGTACGCCTGCTCGATATCCGCTACCAGGCCAAGCAGGCCGAAATTGTGCTCCGCCGCCTCAGCAGTGGGCTGGTGCAGGGGGCCAACTAGGTCGTTAGCTTTCCGCCCTGCACGATGACCGTTGCTGCCTAACTTCTTCACTTCCTTCAGCAAAAGCCAGGCAGCGCGTGTATATCCTGGTACACTCATCCAATTATCGGATACTTCGTGCTTATCGGCACTACTGGCCTCCTTTCACTGCGGGTGCAACAGGCCCAAGCTGTACGCTTGGGTGAGGAGCGTAAAAGCCGCTGGTACCGTCTCCTGAAGTATGCAGCAAGCGGGGCCAACGGCTTAGGGCAGGTTTTGGTATGCAACGCGCTATTCCGGTTTCAGCGTGCGCAGCTGCTGCAGGGCAGCCAGGGTTTCCTTCCGCTTGTCTTTTTCCTTTTCCTCCTCGCCCATAGGCTCCTGAATGGGTGAGCTGAAGAATGCCAGGATGTGCTGCTGCTGCGCGGCCGTCAGGTGCTCGAACTTCTTGTCCGCCAGCTTGCGCAGCCACTCACCGTAGGTTTCATCAGTAAGGGAATATTCGCCCAGTCTGGTGGGTCTGCCCGTGTCAAAGTCAGTATTAGCTAGGCGGGGAGATACCGCCGTGCTGTCCCGGGGTTCCTGTTCCAGCAGCGTACAGTAATTGCGCATTACCGTCCGGAAGCTGGCTTTGAAGAGTTCCTGGGCTTCGGGCGTAGGCAGCTTGAAGGCAAACGGCTTGAGGGGGCCGATTTTGGGCAGTACCCGCACAAAGTACGACAGCACCCGAGCACCGGTGCCCGGATGTTCATAGTCGGTGCCGTACCGCTTACGGTACTCCCGCTCACTTTCCTTGTACACGTATTCACGGCGACGAGCCTGGGGGCTTAGCCGGCGGATATCCTTTTTCTGACTTTGCCAGGCGGCCCGGCTGGCAATGGGAATAAGGTTGCGCACCGCAAACCGGAACGAGCTGATGGCCAGATCAACGTTGAACACTACCTGGCCCAGCTCCAGCCCGTAGGTTTTCAGAAACGCCCGTTCCAGCACCGGTTTGCTTACCTGAAACCCAATGTAGCGCTGGTAATCGGCGGTGCGGTAGCGCCCCGCAGCCACCTGCACTACATCAAACGCAAACTCCAGCTGGGTGTGCTGAATGGGGGCTTCTTCGTACGTAATGCTGTTGCCGAACTTAGCTTTCAACTCAGGATACACGGTGGGCATGGCCCGGTTAGTACCTTCCGGATGGCCGTTGATGTCGGCGGCGTAGTGGGCCAGCGCCCCCAGGGCAAAGGCGTACTCATTGCGGTTGTGAGCCTGGTTGAGCAGGTTACGCACAAAATCTCCGGACCGAACGTAGTGGGTGAGGTTGGTGAACAGCACCGAGCCGAACGGATAATAGCCCATGTCCTGCAGAATGGAGCCCCCGTAGGCGTAGCTCTTAGCCTCCAGCAACTGATCCTCGGTGGTGCCGGGGTAACGGGCCTGCAGCAGCGGCACCAGGCAGCGCTGCCAGCTGGAATCTACGTTGGCCTGATGCGTAAGCACCGAGTAAGCCGAAGCCGGGCGAATAGTCAGCCCCAGCACTACAGTCAGGGCAAGCAGCCATTTGTACATATGGAGAAGTCCGGGCAGAAACAACAAGGTGGCCGCGGGCCCCTAAAGTACGGGGGGGGCTACCGTGGTGGTTGTTGGGGCGAATAGTGGCCTGCAAAAAAGTCCTACTCCCTGCATTTTTAGCGTCCTCTGAATTCAGAAACCTTCCAAATTTCTTTGCTGCTGCACTTTTCTGTACCCATCCTGGCGGCTGAGCCGTACCTTTGCTCCTGTGAAGCAACTGGTAGCCTTCTTTCTGGGAATGCTGATGCTCGTGAGCGGCTTGGTGCCGCAGAACGACCTGTCAGAACTAAGTAAGCTACCGGAGCTGGCTCAGCATTACCGCTACCACCGGGCCTTGGCGGGCGGCAACCTGTCGCCGCTGGCGTTTCTGGCGCTGCACTACGGCCCCCACGGTGCTGACCACCGCCGCCACCCCTACTCCCGGCGCGACGCCCAGGACCACCACAAACTTCCGCTGGAACAGCACCACCACGACTGCATGATGGTGAGCTTCGTGCTGCCCATCGGCCGGGTGCTGCTGCCCCCGCGCCCCCTGGCCTGGCCTGCCGCCGCCTACCGCGTGGCTCCCGGCCCGCTCTACGCCTTCAGCGTAAGCAACCCGCTGCTGCAGCCGCCCCGAGCGTAGCTACCCGAAGCCCCCGGCCGCAGTGTGTCCGGCCGCTTCCCGTAGTCTTTTCGCTCATTCCGCTGGCTTCCCGTTAGTAGTGAGTAGCTGGTATTGAGTAATGAGTATCAGATGTAAGCCGTACAGACTGGATGGCATCGTCCAGCTTCCGGGTTGCTACTGTTACGCCATACTCAGTATACAATACTTACTACTCAATACTACCTCTCAGCCGGCGGCAACTCCCTTTTTTATGCTTGCCCGCATTATCCGGGGCAGCATCCGCAACAAGCTGTTTGTGGTGCTGCTGCTTCTGGCGCTGGTGGCGTGGGGTGGCTACTCGGCCACTACCCTCCCGCTGGATGCCATTCCCGACGTAACCAACAACCAGGTTCAGGTACTCACCCAAAGCCCCGCCCTGGCTGCCCAGGAGGTGGAACAGCTGCTGACCATTCCGCTGGAGCTTACGCTGCGCACCATTCCGGGCGTAACGGAGGTGCGCAGCGTGTCCCGCTTCGGCCTCTCGGTAATTACTGTGGTGTTCGAGGACGATGTACCCACGCTGCAAACCCGCCAGCTGGTGGCCGAAAAGCTCCGTACCGCCGAAGCCGATTTAGGCCCGGGGCTGGGCCGTCCCGAAATGGCGCCCATCACCACCGGCCTGGGTGAGATTTTCCAGTACAGCTTAGCCGTGAAGCCCGGCTTCGAGCAGAAATACTCCCTGGCCCGCCTGCGCGAGCTGCAGGACTGGGTGGTGAAGCGGCAGCTGGCCGGCGTACCCGGCGTGGTGGACGTGAGCAGCTTCGGGGGCTACGTGCGCCAGTACGAGGTGAGTGTGAATCCCGAGCGGCTCAACGCTGGCGGCGTAACCATGCCCGAGCTGTTCTCGGCTTTGGAGGCCAGCAACGCCAACACCGGCGGCAGCTACCTGGAGCGGGGCCGTAACGCCTACTTCATCCGGGGCGAAGGCCGGGCCAACTCCCTGCAGGATGTGGGCAGCATCGTGGTAAAGCAAAGCGGCGGCGTGCCGCTGCTGGTGCGCGACGTGGCCGAGGTGCGCTTCGGTCACTCGGTGCGCTACGGAGCCATGACGCGCAACGGCCGCGGCGAAACCGTGGGCGGCATCGTGCTCATGCTCAAGGGCGCATCGTCGGAGCAAACCATCAAGGGTGTAAAGGCCCGCGTGGCCGAAATCAACCAGGCCCTGCCTCAAGGCGTGTACGTGCAGCCGTTTCTGGACCGTACCAAGCTGGTAGATACGGCCATTCACACCGTCGCCCAAAACCTGATTGAGGGTGGCATCATTGTGATGGTGGTACTGCTGGTGCTGCTGGGTAACTGGCGGGCCGGGCTGGTGGTGGCCTCCATGATTCCGCTGTGCATGCTGTTTGCCCTGGGCCTGATGCGCACCTTTGGCGTATCGGCCAACCTGATGAGCTTGGGCGCGCTGGATTTCGGGCTGATTGTGGACGGGGCGGTGATTATCGTGGAAGCCATGATTTTCCACCTGGTGCACTTCCGGGCCAAGGCCGAGAGCGAAACCATGGACCAGGTAGCCGAAACGGCCGCCACCCGCATGATGCGCTCCGCGCTGTTCGGGCAGCTCATCATCCTCATCGTGTACCTGCCCATTCTGGCCCTCACCGGCATCGAGGGCAAGATGTTCCGGCCCATGGCCCTTACGGTGAGCTTCGCCATTGTGGGGGCCATGCTCCTGTGCCTCACCTACGTGCCGGCCGTGTCGGCCTGGGCCCTGCGCAAGGATATCAAGGAGGAAGGTACGGTGGCCGACCGCATCATGAAATTTCTGTACCGCGGCTACGCGCCCATCATTCGGGGGGCGCTGCGCCTGCGTGGGGTGGTGGCCGGCGCGGCCGTGGGGCTGCTGGTACTGGCGGGCGTGGTGTTTGCCAGCATGGGCGGCGAGTTTATTCCGCAGCTGGACGAGGGCGACTTTGCCGTGAACGTGACGCTGGCCCCGGGCTCCTCCCTGGCCCAAAGTATTGCCACCACCACCCAGGTGCAGAAAATTCTGCTGAAGCAGTTTCCGGAAGTGGAGCAGGTGGTGGGCAAAATCGGCACCTCCGAAATTCCCACTGACCCCATGTCGTTCGAGGATTCCGACCAGATTGTGGTGCTCAAGCCCCAGCAGGACTGGACTTCAGCCCACTCCCGGGAAGAGCTGGCCAACCAGATGAGCGCCGCGCTGGCCGGCATTCCGGGCATCAACCTAGAGTTTCAGCAGCCCATCCAGATGCGCTTCAATGAGTTGATTTCGGGCGTGAAGTCGGACATCAGCATCAAGATTTACGGCGACGACCTGGGCCTGCTGTTCGAGAAGGCCAACGAAGCCGCCACCCTCATCCGGCCCCTGGCCGGCGTGGGCGACCTGAAGGTGGAGCAGATTGCTGCCCTGCCCCAGCTGCGCGTGCGCTACAACCGCCAGAAGATGGCCCAGTACGGCCTGCGCGTGCAGGACCTGAACACGCTGCTGCGCGCCTCCTTCGCCGGTGACGTGGCCGGGCAGGTGTACGAGGGCGAGCGGCGCTTCGACCTGGTAGTGCGCCTGGACAGCACCAACCGCCGCGGCCTGCAGGATTTGCGCCAGCTGTACGTGGATGTGCCCGGCGGCCAGAAAGTACCGCTGGAAGAAGTAGCCGAAGTGGACTTCCGCAACGCCCCCACCCAGGTTTCCCGCGACGATGCCCGCCGCCGCATCAACATCGGCGTGAACGTGCGCAACCGGGACGTGGAGAGCCTGGTGCAGGAAATTCAGCAGAGGCTAAGCACCAGTTTGCAGCTGCCCGAGGGTTACACCCTGAAGTACGGCGGCCAGTTTGAAAATCTGCAACAGGCCAAGGCCCGCCTGGCGGTAGCCGTGCCGGTGTCGCTGCTGCTGATTTTCGTGCTGCTCTACCTGTCCTTCCGCTCGGTGAAGCAGGCCGGGCTGATTTTCACGGGTATTCCGCTGGCGGCCATTGGCGGCATTCTGGCCCTGTGGCTGCGCGGCATGCCGTTCAGCATCTCGGCGGGCGTGGGCTTTATTGCGTTGTTCGGGGTGGCCGTACTTAACGGCATCGTGCTGGTAGCCAGCATCAACGAGCTGGCGTTGGCCGGCATTAGCTCGGTGCGGGAGCGGGTGCTGAAAGCCACCCACGAGCGGTTCCGGCCGGTGCTGCTCACGGCGGCCGTGGCCTCGCTGGGCTTCCTGCCCATGGCCCTGAGCACTTCCGGCGGCGCTGAGGTGCAGAAGCCCCTGGCGACGGTGGTTATCGGCGGGCTGATTTCGGCCACCCTGCTCACGCTGGTGGTGCTGCCGGTGCTCTATACCTTCTTCACCAAAGACGGTGAGCCGAGCCCCACCGAACCCACGCCCGAGCTGCTGGCCGAAATCAAGGAAAACCACGAGTTAGAATAGAGTTGAGAGTTGAATGATGAGTTCTGAATTAGGCTGCTGACCGATTCAGAACTCAATATCTGCCGAGTGCAACAGTGCCTTGCACCAGCGCATGATGGTCGGCGGCCGGAAG
The DNA here is from genome assembly GCF_049949205.1 of Hymenobacter sp. 102. NCBI lineage: Bacteria > Pseudomonadati > Bacteroidota > Cytophagia > Cytophagales > Hymenobacteraceae > Hymenobacter > Hymenobacter sp. 102. The sequence goes on along the minus strand of NZ_CP188172.1, from coordinate 3,975,077 downwards.
GCCAATTCATCTCTCATAACTCATATTTCAGCATTCAATCATGAGACACCTCTTGTTCATTCTGCTGGCCCTCCCCTGTTTTACCCAGGCTCAGACCACGCCCCGCACCCTGCCACCGCCCGCGGCGGCCCCAGCTCCGATGGTAACGCCCGGCAGCCTTCTTACAGTAAACCAGGCCCTGCAAACCGGCCTCAGCCAAAGCCTGCTGGTGCAAACCGGCAGCCTGGAAATTGAGCGCCAGCGCGCCCTGGCCCGCACCGGCTACGACGTGCCCCGCACCGTGCTTGACTTCCAGGTAGGCCAGATTTCGGGCCCATTGCGTGACCAAAGCTTCAACGTGGTGCAACAATCAGCCTTGCCGGGCGTGTACGGGGCTCAGCGCCGTCTGCTGGAAGGCCAGGTACTCACGGCCGAGCAGCGGGTGCGGCAGCAGCGCCGGGAGTTGGCCTTTCGCATTCGCAGCAGCTACTACGAGCTGCTACTAAGCTACCGCCGGGCCGCTTTGCTGCGCCGCCAGGACAGCCTCTACCAACGAGCCGCCCGGGCGGCCCGCATCCGCTACCAAACCGGCGAAACCAACCGCCTGGAGCAGGTATCGGCCGAGGCGCGGCGGCTGGAGCTGCAGAACCGGCTGGCTACGGTACGCACCGAGCAACAGGTGCAGCAACAGCAGCTGGCGGTACTGCTCAATCAGCCCGGCCTCGCCCTCATCGACACCTCGACCACGCCGGTACTGGTTCTCACGCCCGCCGATACGGCCAGCCTGACAACCGGTACCAACCCTACCCTGGCCCTGCTGGAGCAGGAAGTGGAAGTGAGCCGCCGCCAGACGCGGGTAGAGCAGCTGCGCCGCCTGCCCGATGTGCGTCTGGGTTACTTTAATCAGACTATCAATAGGGAAGCCGGCTTCCACGTAGCCCAGGCCGGGGTGGCAGTACCCTTGTTAGGCGGCGTGCAAAAGGGCCGGATTCAGGCCGCCCGTATTGGCGAACAGGCCGCCGAAGCCCAGCTGCGCTACGCCACCACCCAGTTAGGTGGCCAGTTGGCTGGCCTGCGCCGCCAACTGCAGCGGGCCCGCGCTTCCCTCACGTACTACGAGCAGACCGCTTTGCCCCAGGCCCGCCTGATTCTGGATACCGCCGAAAAGAGCTTCCGGGCCGGCGATATTGAATACGTAGAGTACGTGGTAAATACCGAGCCAGCCTGGCAGATCCGCACAGCCTATCTCGACCAGGTAAGCCGCTACAACGAGCTGGCCCTGCAACTCCTGGCCCTCACCAGCCCCGACGCCCAATAATTGATTTTACCGGCCGCAACACAGGCCGGCTCCCGACGAACGAACCCTATGAGAGCGTATCATTTTCTGATAATTCTGACGCTGCTGGCCGGTTGTGGCCAAAACCAAGCCCCGGAGAAGCAGGCCCCCGCTGCCGCCTCACCCACCCCGCCCACCTCCCCCGACGAAGTACGGGTAAGTGCTGCCCAGATGCAGGCGGCCGGCCTGGAGCTGGGCAGTTTCACCTGGAAAAACCTGGCTTCCGATGTGCAGGCCAACGGCGTGGTGGATGTGCCGCCCCAGAACCGGGCCTCCGTATCGGCGGTAATGGGTGGCTACGTGCAAAGCGTGGCCGTGCTGCCGGGCCAGCAGGTGCAGCGTGGGGCGGTGCTGGCCGTGCTGCGTCACCCCGATTACCTGCGCCTGCAGCAGGAATACCTGCAAAGTCGGGCCCGCGTTACGTTTTTGCAGCAGGAATTAAAGCGCCAGCAAACCCTCGATGCCGAGGACGTGGGGGCCAAGCGCAAGCTGCAGCAAGCCCAGAGTGACTACACTTCGGAACAGGCCAATCTGCAGGCTACGGCCGGACAGCTCCGCATGCTGGGAATTTCGCTCGTCAGCTTGAATCAAGGCCGGATTTCGCCCTCCGTTACGCTTACGGCCCCCATCAGCGGCAACGTAGCCATGGTGCGCATCAACCCCGGCCAGTACGTAAATCCGCAGGATATATTGGTGGAGCTGGTGGACCCCAGCCATATGCATTTGGAGCTGCAGGTGTTTGAGCGCGACGTAAACCAGGTGCGCAAGGGCCAGCAGGTGGTGTTCCGGCTACCTGGTCAGCGCCGCAGCCCGGACATGACCGCCACTGTGTATCTGGTCGGGAAATCATTCGACCCTGAAAAGCGCACCGTGAACGTACACGCCCACCTGGAGCCGGAGCGCGACGACCTGATTCCGGGCCAGTATGTGGCCGCGGCCATCCAGACCGGCGCAGCCCGGCAGCGTACCCTGCCCGAGGAGGCCATTATTCAGGCGGGAGAGTTCAGCTACATCTTTGCCCAAACTGCCCCCGATACGTTCCGCCGCATCAAAGTAAAACCGGGAACCATCGAAAATGGCGACGTTGCCCTGCTTCTGCTCGAACCGCTCTCGGATTCCACTCACGTGGTACAGCGGGGAGCGTATTTTCTGGATGCTGAGCTGAAAAAGGGCCAGGACGCAGAAGAGTAGCCCGGCAGTCACCCCACCGGCCCATCTCGCCCTGAACGCAGTGAAGGGCCTTATTTCCTCTGTTTGGAGGAAATAAGGCCCTTCACTGCGTTCAGGATGACAGGCGCGGGTTGCGAGAAAACCTCACTCAGTTGCTCTTGCCCAATTGCTGACGTAACTCCTGTACCTCACGCTCCAGGTCCAATGTCCGGAACATCACTTTAGCCTCCAGATCTGAGTAAGCCCGCTCCAATTGCTCCTGCAGTTGCTTTTGCTCCGTTATATCGGTGTTGGTACCGCACCAGCGCAACACACGGCCCTCATCATCCCGCACGGGTACGGCCCGACTCAGGAACCAGCGGTATTCCCCGTCGTGACGGCGTAGTGGGAAGGTATCTTCCCACAAATCCCCGGCTTCAACTGCCCTACGGAATTTCTCACGCACAGCATCCACGTACTCGGGATGATGCACTGTCTGCCAGCCCCAGCCCTGCATTTGCTCCAGTGTAGTCCCCGTAAAGGTGAACCACCGTTCGTTGTACCAGAAGATACTGCCGGTTTCATCAGCCATCCAAGCCAGTTGCGGAATGGCGTTGGCCAGCGTGGTGAAATCCTGCTCCCGCTTGCGCAGAGCTATTTCCTGCATTTTTTGGTCGTGGATATCGGTGCAGGTGCCAAACCATTTTTCAATTTCTCCCGCCTCGTTCCGCACGGGCAGGGCCTGCCCTAAAAACCAGCGGTAATCTCCTGCCCGCGACTTGAAGCGGTACTCAATTTCGTAGAAATCACCGGTAGCCAGCGAGTGACCCCAGACCCGGCGAGCAAGCTGCTGGTCATCGGGGTGCAGCAGGTTGTTCCACATATCCGGGCCTACGCTGTCAGCCAGAGTATAGCCCGTGTAATCGGTCCAGCGTTGGTTGAAGTAGGTGTGAAAACCCGTAGGGTCCGTCGTCCAGACCAATTGCGGAATTAACTCAGCCAAGAAGCTGAAATCCTCTCCGGAAGCCCCTTGCCGGTTACGGGCCTCTTCAATATCTACTGTCCCGATAATCCATTGATGAACGCGCCCATCGGCGTCCAGTTGGGGATACCCCGTGGTACGTACCCAGCGGTACTCCCCATCGTAGCGACGAATGCGCCACTCAATCTGGTACTGCTGAGCCGTTTCCTTCATGTGCTCCACCTGCGCTACCACGCGGGGGCCATCCTCCGGGTGTACCAGTTCCATCCACCTAGCGTTTAAGTCTTCAAGCGAAAACCCGGTGAATTGCAGCAGTTGCGGGCTGGCATACAGGGTATTACTCGCGGCATCCGTCACGCTCAGCAGCACACTGTCGCTGGCCGATGACCGGCCAGCCGCTGCAGAAGACAAACCCGAAGTATCAGAAGTGGCAGCAGCCATACGAAATCAACTAAAAAGGTAACACATAGCCGCTTACGGCTGCGTAAGGTACATTTCCATTCCCGACTGGAAGTAGAGGCTCAGTTGGCTCTCGGCCCCGTTGCGGGAGCGGCGCAAACGCGTCACCAAAGCCCGGGTCTGCTCCTGGCCCAGCATCAGTTCCAGGTAAGGCCGATTCAGCAATGCATCCCGCTGAATCTGCCACTGGCCCGCGTCCTGCCCGTGCAAGGCCTTCACCTGCACTTTTCCCGGTTGCAGGGCAAACAGCTCCGCGCGGGCCAACATACTGGTTGGATCAGTATGGTTGAGTACCCGATCCGCCACCCGCCAGTTTCCGTTCAAAAACTCATCGGGCAGTTGTTGCAGATTAACGTCGAACAGTAATTCGGCCATAAGTGCGGGCAAAGGTAATGGACAGCCGCAATACAAATAATGCGCCAGCCACGTATCTTCTACAATATAACGGGCGAGTTTGAATTGCGGTTTGTGGTTTTTTCTGCCCGCTACTGTTCAGCTCACCGAACAGACAAACAAAAACGCCTTCCAAGTAACTTGGAAGGCGTTTAATATTCCTGACACTCTGGGGCAGCTTGCAGAGGAGGAGGGATTCGAACCCCCGGAGGTTTAACCCTCAACGGTTTTCAAGACCGCCGCAATCGACCACTCTGCCACTCCTCTGGATAAGAGTACACTCAAGTACGATGCTACTTCAGATGCCAAGAACAAGGCCCTTTCACGGTTGAAAAAGCCAGTTGCAGAGAGGGGGGGATTCGAACCCCCGATACCGTTGCCGGTATAACGGATTTCGAATCCGTCGCATTCGACCACTCTGCCACCTCTCTGTAAGGGTCAAACGGCGTGGTTTGGGAAGGCAAAAGTAGAGACGAAACAGCAATCCGCAAGTTGTCTTCTCTATTTTTTATTCCGCAGACCGCTTAACTGCTCATTTTCAGGAAGAAATTATTACGCACAGTGCTGGTCTCAGGCTTTGGCCAAGGCGGTTGGTCGTTTGAGCCGGCCGGTTACGGCATCAATGCTCACGTTTACCTCAAAACCCAGAATCAGCGTCATGCATACAAAGTCAAGCCACACCATAAAGCCCACCAGCGTACCAATGGAACCGTAGAAGTGGTTGTAGCTGTCGAAGATTTTGACGTAGAGAATGAACAGGAACGATACTAGGAAAATCAGCAGCGTGGCTACTACTGCTCCGGCCGAAACAAACGGCCATTTGTCGTGCACTGGAGGCACGTAGTAATACACCAGACAGGTTGTCAACAGGAACAGGCCCGTCACGGAACCGTACCGGAGGAGGCTGATGAGCTGGTCGGTCATAGACTCAGGTACGATTTCGTGAAACACCAGCGCATCGATAATATAGGTACCGAAGAAAATTCCTGCCACCGCAAACAGCAGCACCGACGACAGCACTACCGTAAGCACCGTGGCAATAACCCGCTTGCGCAGGTAAGTGCGCTTCTTAAATGAGGGGTATTTCTTCTCGAATGCATCCAGCAGGGCCATAATTCCATTGGAGCTGAGTACCAAGGCCGTAGCAAAACCGAAGGACAGCAGGCCCCCGTGCGGAATATTCACAATGTCTTCGATGGTGCCCGATATGGCTGCGTACATCTCCCGCGGAATAAGGTCGGCCAGAAACTGCAGAATATCGATATTCAGGTTGGGGACGGGGATGTAGGGGATGAGCGTGAACAGGAAGATGATGGTGGGAAAGATGGCAATAGTCAGGTTGAAGGCCATGTAGGAGGCCCGCTTGGCAATGCCATCCAGCTTAATTTCCTGTAGCAGCCGGTCTACCACATCGTACACCGAAGCCTTGCCGCCGGCAAACCGCAGCTGCTTCAGAAACACGATGGCGCGGCGCACGCTACGGCGGCGGCGCACATCGGGCAAATGATACCGGCGGACGGGAATACGCATTGCGGGAGGGCAGTAACTGAGTGGCGGAGTAGCTGAATAACCGTTTTAGCGAATCGATGTGCGCCGGATGGGCCGTAAAAACTTACGCAGTTACTCTATTTCAGAAAGGCCGCCGGGGCAGGCGCATCCACCGGAGCTTTGGGCGGGGTGAGCGGGCCGGCGGTTTCATCGTCGGTGAAGTACGGGGCCAGCTTGGCGGCAATATCCTGCGGAATGGGCACGGGCCGGCCGGTGGTCATGCTCACGAACACCATGAGGGTGTGGCCTTCGGTGAGCAGCTCCCGGGCTTCGTTGTAGATTTCGTACTCGAACAGAATGCGGGAGCCCTCGGCGGGCTGTTTTAGCAGCAGCCGCACTGTCAGCAGGTCGTCGTAGCGGGCGGGGCGGCGGAAGCGGGTGCGTATCTCCCCCACCGGCATGCCTACGCCATCGGCCTCCAGGGCCTTGTAGCTAATGCCCAGGTGCCGAAACGCCTCAGTCCGGCACACTTCAAAGTAGGCCGCGTAGTTGCCGTGGTACACGTAGCCCATCTGGTCGGTTTCGGCGTACCGTACGCGAATCTGGGTGTCGGACTGATACATAGGTTACTTTTCAGGGGCTGATTGTAAGTTGTACAGTTTTGGCAGGTCGAGTAGATAATGACCATGCACTTTTATTGATTTCAGATTTAGTATCACCACCAAAAACACGTTGATGTCATTTGTTGAAACCAGCACGTGTAGAAACCTTCTTTTAGGGTCCTGATATACATGCCGTACTATTCTATCCGTGAGTTGATACCCCTCTAAATCATTTGGCACTACCGAATCCACGTAAGGCCAAATATCGAGTATTGGCTCAGCCGTTGCCGTCACATCAAGCATTGGTGCTTGAAATGTAGCTTGGTACTGCTCGTGACTCAACTTATTGGTCTCCATGAAATCCATAGGTAACAACTGCCAACTCATTTCATAATACCCGCCCGGCTCAAAGCGGCTTGGTAGCGGCGGGCATTTACCAGGTGTTCCTGCTCGTTGCGGGCAAAGGCGTGGTAGCCGCTGAAATCCTCCTTGGCGCAGAAGTACAGGTACTGGTGGCTTTCGGGGTTGAGCACCGCATCAATGCTGGCAATACTGGGCAGGTTGATGGGGCCGGGCGGCAGGCCAGCGTACTTGTACGTGTTGTAGGGCGAATCTTTAGTGAGGTGCACGTTGAGTACGCGCTTGATGCCAAAATCACCGTTGGCGTACACCACAGTGGGGTCGGCCTGGAGTTTCATGCCGCGCTTGAGGCGGTTGAGGTACACGCCGGCTACGCGGGGCCGCTCGTCGGCGTGCTGCTGCTGCTCGGCCTCCACAATGCTGGCCAGGGTACTTACTTCAGCCCGGGTAAGGCCCAACGCCTTGCGCTTGGCGTCGCGAGCGGGCGTCCAGAACTTCTCGTACTCCTTTTTCATGCGCTGCATAAGGTTCTGGGCCGAGGTGTTCCAATACAGTTCGTAGGTGTTCGGGATGAACATGGTGAGCACCGAGGTGGTATCGAAGCCCAGGCTGCGGGTGTAGCCAGGGCTGCGCAGCAGCGAGTCCAGAGTGCGGGGCTTTACATCTACCTGCGCGGCCAGGCGGTCTACCAGGTCTTGGCGCAGGCGCACGGTGTTGAAGGTGAGCTGCAGCGGCGACTGGGAGCCGCTTTTGAGAATGTTGATGAGCTGGCGGTTGGTCAGGCCCTCCTTCAGCTCGTAGTTGCCGGGCTTCACGGCCCCGGGCTGGTCGTACTTCATCATGCGGGCCACAAAGTGCAGCGACATTTTATCGACCACAGCCCCGCTGGCATCGATGCGGTTCAAAGCCGTTTTCCAGTCGCTGCCCCGCGGAATCAGCACGTAGGTGCGCTTGCCCTTGGTTTCAATGTTGGGTGTGAAGAATATCTGGTAGAAGTAGTAGGAAAACGTAATCAGAATCAGCCCCAGAATGCCGGTAATGTAGGCAAACCGGTTGCGGCGGCGGGTGGCCTTTTCCTTGTATTCGTTGATGCGGGTGTTGGCCATGAGGCAAAAAGTGGTAACAAATTGGTAACATTACCTTGCTAACCGGCCGCTTGCGGAGCGACTGAGAAGTTGGGTACCTTTAGATCTTCAAAAGTACACGTTCTAGATTCTCACTTTCATTTTCTTCTCCTTTCCTACTGCCATGCAACACCTGTACACTTCCAAAAATCTGTTTCGCGCACTGCTGGGCCTCGGCCTGAGCCTGGGTACGGTAGCTGCTTCAGCCCAAACGCCCGTCAGCGTTACTGCAGGGGCTGTCTACACCCAGAATTTTGATGGTATCGGCCCCACGGGCACAGCCTACCCAACCGGCTGGTCCGGCCTTCGCTTTGCGGGCACAGGCACACTTGGTCAGGTCTTGGATCTGATAGCGACTGATGGTAGCGCCGGTTCCGGAGGGGTCTACAACGTTGGCACGGCCAACGACTCTGACCGGTCCATCGGCACAATCTCATCCAACTCTACCACTCCTGTTTTTGGAGTTGCCTTCACGAATGCCACGGGAGCCGCCGTAACGCAGGTAAACGTAGCATACCGGGGTGAGCAGTGGAAATCCGGCTCTTTAGATAGCCAGAACGAGGTGCTGGCTTTTGAATACAGCCTGGATGCCACCAGCCTGACTACAGGCACTTGGACGCCCGTTACAGCGCTGAACGTAACGGAGTTGGCCAATGCCAACACATCGAATACGGCTCTCAATGGTAACGACGCTGCCAATCGGGCCTCATTAACTGGTTCGCTTACTGGCATTACCTGGCCTGCTAACACCACAATGTGGATTCGTTGGAAGGATAATAATGACACCGGCAACGACGCTTTGCTGGCCATTGACAATTTCGCTCTTTCTACGGGCACTACACCACTGAGCATCCGTAAGGCTCTGACGGCCGGTAACGTGCGCGTGTTCCCGAACCCCGCCGCCGATAACCTGATTATCCAGGTAGCCGGCCGCGCCACCAAAACGGCCGTAACCGTAACCGACCTGGCCGGCCGCACGGTGCTGCAAGGGACTTCTGCCCTAGACGGCTCGTTCAGTCTGAACTCCCTGCGGGCCGGCAGCTACATTCTGCTGGTGCAGGATGGCACTACGCTGACTTCTCACAAGATTGTGAAGCAGTAGTAGCACCCGCTCTGCACGCAGAAAGCGCCCCGGCTCCCGCAGCCGGGGCGCTTTTTTGGTAACGGAGTCATACTTTTTGCCTCCGGAAGCAACCCACCGCTGGTTTTACCCGAAGACAGTACCGCACCAGCCTGGTAGGCTGGCTGCTTTGCTCCGCCCCGGCCGTGCCAGCGGCGGCTTTCCCTCACCTTCTGCTTTTCTGCCATGGCTGCCACGCTGCTCCGCATTCATCCCGACAACCCGCCCCAAAACCGCATTCAGCAAGCCGTTGACGTACTGCGCAGTGGGGGCGTCATCATCTACCCGACCGATACCATTTATGGTCTGGGCTGCGACATTCACAACGCCCGGGCCGTGGAAAAACTGTGCCGCATCAAAGGCATCCACCCCGAAAAGGCCAATCTGTCCTTTATCTGCTCCGACCTCTCCCACATCACCGACTACGCCAATGGCATTACCACGCCGGTGTACAAAGTGCTGAAAAAGGCGTTACCGGGCCCGTTCACTTTCATCTTCGAAGCCAGTACCAAAGCTCCGCGCTACGGCGGCGTGAAGCGCAAAACGGTGGGCATCCGGGTGCCTGATAATCAGATTTGCATTCAGCTGGTGCAAGGCCTGGGCAACCCCATCGTGACCACCTCCATCCGCGACGACGACGAGATTCTGGAATATAGCACCGACCCCGACCTGATTTTTGAAAAGTACCGCCCGTTGGTAGACCTGGTCATTGATGGCGGCTTTGGCAACAATACCGCCAGTACTGTTGTCGACTGCACCAATGAAGATTTTGACATCATTCGCCAGGGTGCCGGCGACATTGAGCAGTATCTGTAGGGTAGGAAGGTAAGAGGCTAGGCGGGTAGGAGTTATATTTTTCAACTCCTACCCGCCTAGCCTCTTACCTTCCTACCCTACAATTTTATCCCAGCCGCTTGTGCTTCCAACGGCGGTGGGTCCAGAGATAGTCGGCCGGATGCTGCCGGATATCCTGTTCTAGCTGTCGAACAAAGGCCGTTGTGATGGGAAACGTATGCGGTGCCAGCGGAGTATCGCCGTCATATAGCTCGGTCAGGTATATCTCGTAGTAGCCGCGGCGCAGGCGCCGGATACTTACGTACACTACCGGGCACCGGAACCGGCCGGCCAGCCGCTCGGTGCTGGTATAGAAGCCAGCATCCTGGTGCATGAAGGTTGTCCAGAAAGGCCGGTCTTCGGGGCCGGCGGCCTGGTCTGACAACATACTAACCACGCGCACCTCCCCTTTCCGCTGTACCATGTCGCGCAGTGTATCGCGCATCGGAATAAGCCCGGCCCCGGTGCGGGTGCGCAGCCAATACAGGAAATGTTCGAAAAACGGGTTACTGAGCGGTTTATACACGCCGTCGGCGTGGGATGATAGCCATACGGCCCCGGAAGTCAGTACCCACTCCCAGTTGCCCGCGTGCGAGGACAGCCCCAGGACTGTGCGCCCGGCGGCAAAGTGCCGCTCCAGTACCTCCGGATTGCGAAATAGCACCCGCTTTTTCAGTTCCTGGGCCGGCATACCGGCCAGCTTGATGGTTTCCACCATCACCTGCGCGAAGTGCCAGTAGAACTGGTTAGCCAGCCGGGCAATTTCCGCCTCCGATTTTTCCGGGAATGAGTTACGCAGGTTTTCCAGCACTACCCGCCTGCGGTAGCGCACTACGTGGGCCATCAGCCAATACATTCCGCGCCCAAGCACGTACAGAACACTCAACGGTAAGCGGGCCAAGCCAACCAGCAGCCACTCCAGCGGCCGATAATACCATGGATAAGATGTAGAAACGGGAGGAGTTGTTGTCATCGGGGCATTACAGCCCCGGCTGGGGCATAGTCAGTGGAGTTGCGGTGTACGGTGGTGGTTTGCGTAGCCAGCAGCAGGTTTTTGGCGTTGCGGGCTTCTACAGTGAGGGTGTAAGTCCCGGCGGGCACTTTGCTTAGATCCAGTTCTCCGGTCAGCACCGTGGGCCGCCCTTCGGCTCCCTGCACGGTACCTTGGCCAGCGCCGGCGTCCTTGGCCGCTTTGGCGGCACGCAGGCGGTAGCGCACGGTATAGGCCTGCCCCGGCGCAGCGTTGTACAGCTCTGAGTAGAAGAATAGCTTGTCCTGGCCCCGGGCATACAGGCCACCCGCCGCCCGCACCAGACTCAGTCCTTGCCGCACAAAGTTGTTGGCCTCCACTGAGGAGCGGCTGGCGGGCTTCAACAGCAGTACCACGTCACTGAGCGCAGGTTTCGGTGTATTGGCCTCCACTACCAGTGGTTGTTCCACAATATCGGTGAAGCCGGCCCGGTTCTGGTCTTTCAGTTGGCCGCGCAGGGTGTAGTGCCCTTCCGGTAAAGTCAGGCGCTTCTGAAAGCTGATGGGATTTTTGATTACTGCCGTGGTATCCCGCAGCACTGGCGGCCGCAGCGTTAGGGTTTCCTGGTACACCGCAGAGCCATCGGGCCGGATAACCTCCAGGGTCACGGCTGCCCCGGCTTGGTAGATTTTGGGGGCCCGCTTTAGGTAGGTCAGGTGCTTGCCATTTACGGTGGCATACACCTCTACTATTCCACCTTTGATGGCTACATCATCGTTGCGGAAACGAACGGCATCCAGTTGCAACTGATGCGTTTGGGCCTGCGCAGTACCTAGGCAAAGCGCAAAACCAACGGGCAGGAGTCGGGCGAACAGCAACATAGTGTCAGATTGGCGGTAAAACGAAACCGGATGGCAGTGGAGAGTTTCAGCCGCAGCCCTGCAAAAGTGGGGCTTTTGGTTGATTCCTGACTTAACACACTCCGAGCCCTGGGCGTTACATGCCAGTCATCCTACTTTGACATCCGGCCCAAGCATTTCCGGAATACCAGACCTGAAAAGCAGGCGTTGCATCCACATATCAGGTAGCAGCCCGTTTATTTGTCCGAGTATTTATCAGTTGTTGCCCCAGTTCCTCGCATGCCCTCCGTTCTTTTCGAATCCCAATATAACCCACCTATTGCCTTTTTTTCTGAGCTGCGGGGGGCTGATGCCTTGTGGCTGGAAGCCCACGACCATTACCACAAGCAAACCTACCGCAACCGTTGCCTCATCCTCACAGCGCAGGGCGTGCAGGCCCTCACGGTGCCCGTAGTAGATGGCAACCGTAGCGAAAAGGTGCTCACGTCGAAAATTGAAATAGATTACCGCCAGAACTGGGTGCACCGCCACTGGCGCACGTTGCAAACCGCTTACAGCGGCACCCCGTACTTTGAGTACTATGCTGATTATCTGCACGACATTTACCTGCAGAAGCCCCGGCGTTTATTCGAGCTGAACCAGTTGCTGCTGCAGTTCTACTTCCGCTGCCTGCGCCTGCGCCTCCCCATTTACCGCACCACCGAGTACCTACCACCTTCCACCACTCCTACCCTCCTACCCTCTAACCCGCCTACCCTGCTCCTGGACCGCCGCGACTGGCTGACACCAAAGGTCCCCGCACTGGCCGGACCTGACAGGACGTCCGGCCGGCCGTATGCCCAGAGTTTTGGTAAAGATTTTGTACCGGGACTCAGCATCTTAGACCTGCTCTTTATGCAGGGTCCGGCCGCCGGCAGTTTTCTTGCGTAGTGTACCTGTCGCCCCCGAACCAACGCCCGACTCAATCTGTTTTCAGGTTATATCGGCCCAACCCGTCAGCTCCTTTTCTAGAGCCTTGCGGGGTACCGTTTTTCTTCACTACCTTATCTGCATGGAAGCTAAATTCTCAAACAGAGTCAAGGAGGTCATCTCCCTGAGCCGGGAAGAGGCCATCCGGCTCGGGCACGACTATATCGGCACTGAACACTTGTTGCTGGGTATGATCCGCGAAGGGGAAGGCACCGCCATTGGTTTGCTCAAGAAATTGGGCGTATCAGTGGAGGAGCTGAAATACGCCCTGGAGCAGGCCACCCGTAATACGGCCACCCAGGGCACGAGCATCACCGGCTCCATCCCGTTGACCAAACAGACCGAGAAAGTCCTCAAGATTACCTACCTCGAGGCTAAAATCTTCAAGAGCGAAATTATCGGCACGGAGCACCTGCTCCTCTCGATTCTGCGTGATGAGGATAATATTTCGTCCCAAATCCTGAGCAAATTCAACGTGAACTACGAATCCGTACGTGATTCGCTGGACTACCACGGTAACACGGCGAACAACCCCACCTCCGGCCCCGAGGCCGATGACGACGACAACGACCGCCTCTTCGGGGGCTCGGCCGGCCGCGGCGGCGCAGGCAGCAGCGGTGCTGCGGCCAAGAAGGGCAACGAGAAGTCGCGCACCCCGGTGCTCGACAACTTCGGCCGCGACCTGACCAAGCTGGCCGAAGAGGACAAGCTCGACCCCATTGTGGGCCGCGAAAAGGAGATTGAGCGTGTAGCCCAGATCCTCTCGCGCCGCAAGAAGAACAACCCCATCCTCATCGGGGAGCCCGGCGTTGGTAAAACGGCCATTGCCGAAGGTCTTGCTTTGCGCATCATCCAGAAGAAGGTGTCGCGGGTACTGTTCGGCAAGCGCGTGGTCACCCTTGACCTGGCCTCGCTGGTGGCTGGCACCAAGTACCGCGGCCAGTTTGAGGAGCGCATGAAGGCCGTGATGAACGAGCTGGAGAAGTCGCCCGACGTAATCCTGTTCATCGATGAGCTGCACACGATTGTGGGCGCTGGCGGAGCCTCCGGCTCGCTGGATGCTTCCAACATGTTCAAGCCAGCCCTGGCCCGCGGCGAAATCCAATGCATCGGCGCTACTACGCTCGACGAGTACCGTCAGTATATTGAGAAGGATGGTGCCCTGGCCCGTCGCTTCCAGATGGTGATGGTGGACCCCACCACGCCCGAGGAGACGATTGAAATCCTGAACAACATCAAGGACAAGTACCAGGACCACCACCATGTGGTGTACACCGACAAGGCCATTGAGGCCTGCGTGAAGCTGTCGGACCGCTACATGTCGGACCGGTTCCTGCCCGATAAGGCCATCGACATTCTCGACGAGGCCGGGGCCCGCGTGCACATCAACAACATTGTGGTGCCCGAGGATATTCTCAAGCTCGAGGAGCAGATTGAGAACATCAAGGGGGAGAAAAACCGCGTGGTAAAGTCGCAGAAGTACGAGGAAGCCGCCAAGCTCCGCGACACGGAGAAGAAGCTCATTGATCAGCTCGACCAGGCCAAAAAGGACTGGGAGGAGGAGACCAAGAAGAAGCGCTACACCGTGAAGGAGGAGAACGTGGCTGAGGTTATTGCCATGATGACCGGTATTCCCGTCTCGCGCGTGGCCCAGAAAGAAAGCTCCAAGCTCCTGAACATGGGCGAAGAGTTGAAAGGCAAGGTAATCGGTCAGGACAAGGCTATCAAGCAGTTGGTGAAAGCCATCCAGCGGACCCGCGTCGGCCTGAAAGACCCCAAGAAGCCCATTGGCTCCTTCGTATTCCTGGGCCCAACGGGCGTAGGTAAAACGGAGCTGGCGAAGGTGCTGGCCACCTACCTCTTCGACAAGGAGGATTCGCTGGTGCGGATTGACATGTCGGAGTACATGGAGAAATTCAGCATCTCGCGCTTGGTGGGCGCGCCTCCCGGCTACGTGGGCTACGAAGAGGGCGGCCAGCTGACGGAGAAAATCCGCCGCAAGCCGTACTCGGTTATCCTGCTCGACGAGATTGAGAAGGCGCACCCGGACGTGTACAACCTGCTGCTGCAGGTGCTGGACGACGGTATCCTGACCGACGGCCTGGGCCGCAAGGTGGACTTCCGCAACACCATCATCATCATGACCTCGAACATCGGGGCGCGTGACCTGCAGGACTTCGGTGCTGGCATCGGTTTCGGTACCAAGGCCCGGCAGGAGAACATGGACGAGATGACGAAGGGCACCATCACCAACGCCCTGCGCAAAACCTTCTCACCCGAGTTCCTGAACCGTCTGGACGATGTGGTGGTGTTCAACTCGCTGGAGAAAGCCGATATCCACAGGATCATCGACATCAGCCTCAGCAAGCTGCTGGGCCGCATCCAGACGCTGGGTTACCGCGTGGAGCTGACCGACGCCGCCAAGGACTTTGTGGCCGAAAAAGGCTACGACCCCAAATATGGTGCGCGTCCGTTGAACCGGGCCATCCAGAAGTACATCGAGGATCCGATTGCTGAGGAAATCCTGAAGGCTGAAATTGCTCAGGGTGACGTTATCACTGCCGACTACACGGCTGGCGCGGAGGAACTGACCTTCTCGGTAAGCAAGAGCGGCGAGACGCCCAACCTGGCCAGCGACGAGCGGCCAGAAGAAGCGCCCGAGCCTGACAATGATGAGTCTGCGGACTCGAAGAAGAAAGGCGAATAATTCGCTTGATCTTTAATTGAAACCGGCCGGTTCCTGCAGAGGAATCGGCCGGTTTTGTTTATTATATTATTGATACTCTTCTAAAGGGTTAAAGTTTTTATACCTTATATATTCATCGTCGCCTGCGGCCTTTATGGCCCTACTTTTCTCTCTACCATCCTCGTCGTACGTTTTTATATACAGGCTATCTGACAACTCGACACTGGCAATTGTTTCTAAGCTGTCGTTAACTAATTTCAGAAATACTGTTGTACATCCTCCGTGCATCAAAAAAGCATCAATACACTTCAACTCTTTATTATATAACATATTAGGATATAATTCAGAATTTTTCACTAGCATTAGATCATTACTTTCTCTTCTATAGATAAATAAACGTCTGATTTCATTTGAGCCCCTAGCGGCAACATCGGAAACATAAGTCACATCGTTTAGGCCGTCACCATTAAAATCAGCAATTACCGGATCGATACTAGACAAATAATCTTTTTCAAGCTCATACTCATTCATCACAATCCATTTATTCTTATTTTTTGAATAAAATTTTATAACAATATACATACTATCTTCTCCTTTATATTTAAGTATATCTATTCTATTCTTTCCTCTCTTGCCCACAGTTACACTATCAACGAACAACTCTTCAGGTATTAGCTTATACGAAGACACGCTGACACTATTGCACCGTGTATTCTGGCAAAAATTTAGAGCCAAGAAAATTGCAAGAAATATGTACCTCATTGTATACTAAAAATGCTTTCAAACATAAGTTGAGTTTCAAAAGGGGTGATTCCCTCTTCTGCGACTTAAGCTTGTGTAAAAATAGCACTATAACCCAGCCGCCCTAGAATTCTGGTGCGGCTTTTCTGTACCTGTGCGTTACCTTTGAACCTCTTACCGAAGTAGCTACCCTGACTCTTTCCCACCCCACAATGTCTGATCCGCACGCTGACGCCCAACTAAGCAAAACCGAAATTCTCGCCCGCAAAAATGCCGAAGCCCTGCTCGGCGGAGGCCAGGCCCGCATTGATGCCCAGCATAAGAAAGGCAAGCTCACCGCCCGGGAGCGGATTGACCTGCTGTTTGACGAAGGCTCGTTTGAGGAAATCGGCAAGTTTGTGATGCACCGCTCCAAGGACTTCGGTCTGGATAAGGAGTATTACCTCGGCGACGGCGTAGTGACCGGCTACGGCACCGTGAACGGCCGGCTGGTGTACGCGTTTTCGCAGGATTTCACGGTATTTGGCGGCTCGCTGAGCGAAACCCACGCCGAGAAAATCGTGAAGATTATGGACCTGGCCATGAAAAACGGGGCCCCCGTTATCGGCCTCAACGACTCGGGCGGGGCCCGGATTCAGGAAGGCGTGGTGAGCCTGGGCGGCTACGCCGATATCTTCTACAAAAACACCCTGGCCTCGGGCGTAGTGCCGCAGCTGTCGGCCATTATGGGACCGTGCGCGGGCGGCGCGGTGTACTCGCCGGCCATTACCGACTTCATCCTGATGGTGGAGGACACGAGCTACATGTTCGTGACCGGCCCCAACGTGGTGAAAACCGTCACCCACGAAAACGTAACCAGCGAGGAACTGGGCGGGGCCAGCACCCACTCGGCCAAAAGCGGCGTAACGCACTTCTCGTGCGCCAACGAAGTGGCCTGCATCACCCACCTCAAGCAGCTGCTGAGCTACATGCCCCAGAACTGCGAGGAAACCGCCCCCATGGTGCCCTACGAGGCCGGCCAGGACGAAAGCCGTCCCGCCCTCGACACCATCATCCCCGACAACCCCAACCAACCCTACGACATCCGGGAAGTAATTGACGGCATTATCGACGCTGGCTCCTTCCTGGAAGTACACCAGAATTTCGCCGAGAACATCGTGGTGGGTTTTGCCCGTTTGGGGGGCCGCAGTATCGGCATCGTGGGCAACCAGCCGGCGGTGCTGGCCGGCGTGCTCGACATCAACGCCAGCACCAAGGCGGCCCGCTTCGTGCGGTTCTGCGACTCGTTCAACATTCCGCTGCTGGTGCTGGAAGACGTGCCCGGCTTCCTGCCCGGCACCGACCAGGAGTGGCGCGGCATCATCACCAATGGGGCCAAGCTGCTCTACGCTTTCTGCGAAGCCACCGTGCCGCGCATTACCGTCATCACCCGCAAAGCCTACGGCGGGGCCTACGACGTGATGAACAGCAAGCACATCGGGGCGGATATGAACTACGCCTGGCCCACCGCTGAAATTGCCGTAATGGGCGCGAAGGGCGCGGCGGAAATCATCTTCAAACGCGAAATTGCCCAAGCCGAAGACCCCGAAGCCAAGCTGCAGGAGAAGGTAGACGAGTACCAGCAGAAGTTTGCCACGCCCTACCGCGCCGCCCACCGCGGCTTCGTGGACGAGGTGATTCTGCCCTCGCAGACCCGCCAGAAGCTGATCCGCGCCTTCAAGATGCTGGAAAACAAAGTGGACACGCTGCCCCGCAAAAAGCACGGCAACATTCCGCTGTAAGCTGCCACTTAGCCCATGAACTGCACGGTCCTGGAACTGACCAGCCACGTTGTTCAGCGCATGTTCAGCCGCCGCCTGGATATGCAGCTGGTGGAAAAGGCCGTGCAGAACGGACTGCTGATTCGCCGCCATTAGGATGACACGCCCTACCCCAGCGTTCTGCTGCTGTACATGGAAGCCGGGCAGCCGTTGCACGTGGTAGTAGCTCAGAACCCGGCCACGAGCATCTGCGTGCTGATTACTGCGTACGTGCCGGACCCGTTGCTGTGGGACGAAACCTTCACCCGTAAACTGTAGCCATGACCTGTACACTTTGCAAAACCGGCCAGCTGCTACCCGGAGTTACCACCGTTACGCTGGAGCGCGACGGGGCCGTGGTGGTGCTGAAGGAAGTGCCGGCCCGGGTATGCGAAAACTGCGGTAATTACCAACTGGATGCCTCCGTGGCCACTCAGGTGCTCAACACCGCCAACGAGGCGCTGGCTAAAGGCGCGGAAGTTGAAATCACCCGCTGGCGGCTGGCTGGCTAGAAATCAATACTCCACAAGTAGCTTTTTCCGGTTTACCGTTTGCCCATGTCCGTCACCATCCGCCCCTCCACGCTTCAAGACGCGCCCGCCATTCGGCGGCTGTACCAGCGCGTGTCGGCGGAAAGCGGCGGGCTGGCCCGGCGGCCAGAGGAAATAACCGAGGACTACGTGCAGCACTTCCTGACGCGCAGCCTGACCCAGGGCATCGGGCTGGTGGCGGAGCAGACGGGCGAGCTGGTGGCGGAGATTCATGCCTATCAGGCGGGCCTGCGGATTTTCGCCCACGTGCTTGGCGACCTGACGGTGGCTATTGCCCCCGCCGCCCAGGGCCAGGGCCTGGGCCGGCGGCTGTTCACCGAGCTGCTGACCCGCGCCCAGGCCCAGCTTCCGCAGGTGCGCCGGGTGGAGCTGCTGGTGCGCGAAAGCAACACCCGCGCCATTGCGCTGTACGAGCAGCTGGGTTTCCGGCCGGAAGGTCGCTTTGAGGGACGGGTAGCCGGTGCTCAGGGCCTGGAAGCGGATATTCCGATGGCCTGGCACGCCCCGGCACCGCCGGAGGCGGCACGAAACCATCCGCTCACCCGTTTGTAGTATATCTCTTTGAATCTTTGCTCTATGCGTCAAGAATCTTTCGACTTCCTGCAGAAGTACCTCAATAACCCCTCTCCCACTGGCTTCGAAAAGGAAGGCCAGAAAATCTGGCTCGACTACCTCAAGCCCTACATCGACGAGTATTTCGTGGATACCTATGGTACGGTGGTGGGCGTGGTGAACCCCGAGGCCGAGTACAAAGTGGTCATTGAAGCCCACGCCGACGAAATCAGCTACTTCGTGAACTTCATTACGGAGTCGGGCTTTTTGTACCTGCGCAAAAACGGCGGCTCCGACCCGCTGGTGGCTCCCAGCAAACGGGTGAACATCCATACCAAGAAGGGCATTGTGAAAGCGGTATTCGGCTGGCCGGCCATTCACGTGCGCAAGGTGGAGCAGGACAAAGCCCCCACCATCGAAACCGTGTTCCTCGACTGCGGCGCTTCCTCCAAAGAGGAAGTGGAGCAGATGGGCATTCACGTGGGCTCGGTGGTGACGTTTGAGGACGAATTCACGGTGCTCAACGACCGGTTCTACGTGGGCCGGGCGCTGGACAACCGCATCGGCGGCTTCATGATTGCCGAGGTGGCCCGCATGCTGAAGGAGAACCAGAAGAAGCTGCCCTTCGGCCTCTACATTGTGAATGCGGTGCAGGAGGAAATTGGCCTGCGGGGGGCCGAAATGATTGCCCACCGCATTAAACCCGATGTGGCCATCGTGACGGACGTGATTCACGACACCCAGTCGCCGATGTACGAGAAGAAAACTTCCGGCGACCTGTTCTGCGGCAAAGGCCCCGTGATTACCTACGGCCCGGCGGTGCAAAACAACCTGCGCGAACTAATCATCGAAACGGCCCAGAATGCCGAAATTCCCTTCCAGCGCGCCGCCGCCACCCGCGCCACCGGCACCGATACCGACGCCTTCGCCTACTCCCACTCGGGCGTGGCCTCGGCCCTGATTTCGCTGCCCCTTAAGTACATGCACACCACCGTGGAAACCGTGCACAAAGACGACGTGCAGAGCGTCATCCAGCTCATCTATGAAACCCTGCTGCGCATCGAGGACAAGCACGATTTCCGGTACTTCAGCTAAGTAGATTGAAACGGCCGCTTGTTAAGCGGCCGTTTTATTTATTCTCTTATTAAGTAGCATACTACTATGAGATATTTTCTGAGCTTATGCTTCCTGTTGATGGGACCATTCTGCTTGGCCCAACGACTCTATATTGAACCATATAGCTTTATCGACAAGCAAATTATAAAAAAAGTATCCGTTGGGTTGCGTAAACGAGGCATTCATCAGACGCTTGTTTATCAAACAATACACTCAGCGCCACGTGAAGATGACACCAAGACAGCTAAGATGTATAGCCTATTAATCTGGCCTAAAGACAATAGGACCATTTGGGCCAGACTCATTACCGATAATTGTTTATATCAAGCAATTTCTCTTCCGTCTTCCATATTCAGCCTCACCGCTTCGGGCAAACAATGGGCGGTTGAAATGGAGAACCGGCTGAAATTTGTGCCTCCATTGCTGGCTCCCTATGAAGAGAGAGAAGTTGTATTAGACATATCTGATAAGCAGTATCGTTATTTTGAATACGGCAGTGTATCCACTTACTGTCCGTCCCTCAATCGTGAAGCTTCCCGTCAGGCAGTGATAAAAGCATTGAGACCATTATTGATGCAGGCTCTCAATATGAGTTCTTCGTGCAGCCCATATCAACGACCAGACGGTACATACTAAAAAGCCCTTTTGAATCATTCCTCACTACCCCAGATTCCGCTTTCCGTAACCGACCAGATGGGGCGGCGGGTGGCTGTGCCGCTGCCGGCGCAGCGCATTGTGTCGCTGGTACCGTCGCAGACGGAGTTGCTGTTTGCGCTGGGCCTGGGGGCGCGGGTGGTAGGCATGACGAAATTCTGCATTCATCCGGCCGAGGCCCGCAGGTCGGCTACCGTCATCGGTGGCACCAAGAACTTCGACTTCGACAAGATTGACGCCTTGCAGCCCGACCTCATCATCGGCAACAAGGAGGAAAACTATCAGGAAGGCATTGAGCAGCTGGCGGCGCGCTACCCGGTCTGGATGAGCGACATCAGCACCCTGCCCGACTCGTTGAGCATGATCCGGCGGGTGGGGCTACTTACGCAGCGCGCCGAGGCTGCCGACGCGCTGGCCGCCGAAATTGACGCTTCCTTCGCCACCCTGCCCCCATTGGCTGAGCCTGTATCAGCGGCCTATTTCATCTGGCGTAAGCCGTACATGGTGGCGGCCGGCGGCACGTTCATTGATGATTTGCTGACGCGGGCCGGCTTCCGCAACGTATTCGGTGCGCTGGGCCGCTACCCCGAAATCACGCCCGACCAGCTCCGCCAGGCCGCTCCGCGGCAGATTCTGCTGTCTTCCGAGCCCTACCCCTTCGGCGCAAAGCACATGGCGGAGTTTCAAGAAATTTGCCCCGCGGCGGAGATTCGCATAGTGGATGGAGAGCTGTTTAGCTGGTACGGCAGCCGCCTCCGCCACTCCGCCGCCTATTTCCGGGAGCTACGGTGCCGTAACTAACGAATGAGGATTGTGCCGGGCGGATGGTCTTTGCGGGGCATCTGCTTCAGCCAAATATCGACAATTGTAACAGGTTGATCAGCAGTTGGGTAACTGACGTGCAGCTGCGCAACAGCAGCCGATGCAATCCGCAGCTTTGCCGCCGCCTCCGTGCTCAACCGGTGGCCGTTCAGCGCAAAGTGCAGCGGCTCCGTCAGGTTCAGCCGCTGACCAAAAGCGCGCAAAGGCTCCGACGGGATTCGCCGTTTCGACTTCAGCATAATCACTCCGGTACCCATTGTCGTTTGCCAAGGCGGTACTGAGTCAGTTGCTGTACGCAGGCTGGGCTTGTACACCAGGATTTGCTGGATGTCCGCCGGATCGAAATCAGCCACCACTCCATTGACTACCGTGGTAGAATTAAGCAGATAGATGGGCTCCAACGTGTCTGGCAAGGCAGTTACCGGACGTTGAGCACATCCAGCCCGGCTTATCCCCCACACCCCGATTATGATGAGTACCAGTTTATGCATGGCAGTTATAGACAAGTAGTGTATAGTGCGGGCAATAAGCAGAATATCTTTCAAAGCCGGAGATGTCATCAGTCGTCTTTTTTGTATCCTTTGACTTTGACAGCATGCGCCGACATGAAAACGGCCCGTCTGGATCAGACGGGCCGCTTTATGCTGTAGTAATTAGAACCCCGGTGCCGGAGCAGGGTCGGTGATGAAGCCTGCTTTTTCCAGCTCGCGCCAGAACTGCGGGTACGATTTACGCACTACCCGGGGGTCGTCTACCGTGAGGGAGCCGCGCAGGGCCAGCGGGGCGAAGGCCATGGCCATGCGGTGGTCGTGGTAGGTGGCTACGGTCTGGCCGATTACCTGGAAGTTTTCCGAGCCGGCCCGGAACTGGCCGTTGCCTTCGTCGCGCAGGAAGCCACCGAACTTGGCCAGCTCCGTTTGCAGGGCGGCAATCCGGTCGGTTTCCTTGATGCGCAGGCTTTCCAGCCCCGTCATCAGCACGGGCACCCCCAGGGCGGCGGCCACCACGGCTACGGTCTGGGCCAGGTCGGGGCAGTCGGTGAAATCCTGGCTGAACCCGGTGCCCACGGCCGTTTTGCTCAGGCGCACCTGCTCATCGGCCAGAAACTCGGTGTGCACGCCCAAGTGGGCCATGATGTCCACAATGGCCTGGTCCCCCTGCAGGGAGTGGCGGCGCAGCGTGGGTAGGGTGAGGTGCGAGCCTTCCGGAGCCAGGGCCACCACCGCGTACCAGTAGCTGGCCGCCGACCAGTCGCCCTCCACCGTGTAATCGGTGGGCGTGTAGGCCTGGGGGCGCACTTCCAGCACCTCGCCCAGGTCGCGGCACACGGCCCCGAAGTGCTGCATCAGCGCCTGCGTCATCCGGATATAGGGCCGGGAACCCACCTTGCCTTCCAGCCAGATGCGCAGGCCGTGGGGCAGAGTGGGACCCACCATCAGCAGGGCCGAAATGTACTGGCTGCTGATGTCGCCGCGTACCCGCAGCTCGGTGAAGTCGGCGGCTTCTTCGGTGGCCGGCTGGGGCGTGCGGCCCAGCAGGCGCAGCGGTGGGTAGCCGGGCTGCTCCAGGTACTCAAGGCGGGCTCCCAGTTCCTGCAGGGCATCGGCCAGCACCTTAATGGGACGTTCCTTCATGCGGGCGGTACCGGTGAGGGTAGTCTGGCGGCCCGTCATGGCCAGGTAGGCCGTGAGGAAGCGCATTACCGTGCCGGCGTCCTCGGCGTTAAATTCCGCGGCAGTGGGGTCCAGCAGCAGGCGCTGCATCAGCTGGGTATCGTTGGCGTCGGAGAGATTGTGCAGCGCGCCGCCGCCGGCCAGGGCCCGAATAATGAGGGCCCGGTTGCTTTCACTTTTGGAAGCCGGCACCTGGGCGGTGCCGCGCAGGGGCCCCGTGGGCCCGGTCAGAGTCAGGGAAGTAGTAATGGCAAGTAGAAAATCAGCGGGCCCCAATGAGGGCCTGCAGTGGTACAAATTCTGTTTCAGGCCGAATCAAAGCCGGTGATAATAGCTCAGCGACTCCGCAATTTCAGCCAGCGTAACGGGCTGGTCGTACACGCCCCGGCCGATTTCAGCCAGCAGCGTACAGTTAATTACCGAACCCGCGTTTTTCTTGTCCTGGAGCGCAAATTCGGCAATTGCCTCGGTTTCGAGCCGCACAAACTGCACTTTCTCGTACACCGAGAATAGGAAGGTCTCAATCTGGTCCAGTTGCTCAATGGATAGTAGACCCTTCTGGTGACTTAGCCAGGCTTCGCACACTATACCGGCAGCAACGGCCTCTCCGTGCAGAATTTCGCGGCCGGGTTGCTGCAACAGATAGCTCTCTAGGGCGTGGCCCACTGTGTGGCCGAAATTCAGGAGCTTACGCAGGCCGCTTTCCAGTGGGTCCTGCTCCACAATACGCTGCTTCAGCTTCACCGACTCCCGGATAATGGGCGTCCAGTCCTCAACCCCCACTACTCCGATGTAGCGGTTGCGCTCAAACGCCTCAGCATCGGCAATCAGCCAGTGTTTGACTACCTCCGCATACCCCGACTTTAGCTGACGGGGGTCCAGGGTCTGCAGAAAGCGGGGCTCGATACACACTGCGGCTGGCTCCTGAAATACACCCAGCTGATTTTTAAACCCAATAAAATCAACGCCGGTTTTGCCACCTACGCTGGCATCAACCTGGGCCAGCAGCGTGGTAGGCACCTGTACGAACCGAATGCCGCGCTTATACAGTGCCGCTGCAAAGCCGCCCAGATCCGTCACTACCCCACCCCCCAGATTAACCAGCAGGGCCTGCCGGTCGGCGCGGTGCTCCGTGAGGGTGCGCCACACCTGCTCACAGGTAGCAAGCGTTTTGGCTTCCTCCCCGGCCGGAATTTCTATGAGGGTAAAGCCCTGGGGCAGGTGCGGTTCCAGCAACGGCAGGCACAACCGGGCCGTATGCGTATCAGCCAGTACAAAAACTGCACTTATGGCCGGGCGGCGCACTATTTCAGCCAGCTTTATCAGGGCATCGGCACCTACAAACATTGTTTCGTTCAAAATTATATGAATTTCGTAAAACTTTTCGATGAACGGTTGCAAGAAATCAGACAAAAATAGCTTGCTTTGATGCAACTATTATAGCCCAACCCGGATCATGCAGGCGCAACTTACTTTCTATTCCTTTATGAACTCTTCTACGCGCGTACTATACGCTGCCGCAGTTCTGACGGCAGGTGTTTTGTTTTCCTCATGCAGTAAAGACTCAATGCCTACCATGGAAGAAGGCTTGGTGGGCCGCTGGGAGTGGCAGCAGACTGCCGCCGAGCGTCAGGCATTGCTTACCCCCGATAACACCGGCCACCGAGTGGTGGTGGAATTTGACCGTCGGGGCCGGGCCCGCTTCTACCAGGATGGTACCCTCATCAGTGCCGCAGCGTTTACAGTGCGTCGGGAAGTCGGTGGTTTCAACGCACCTTCCCGGCACCTCATCATCTACCGTGGCTACCAGAACAATCAGTACTATTCCGTAATTGGCAACCGCTTGCAGCTTCAGGATACCAACGGTAAGCTACTAGCCCACACTTACGTACGCGTAGTACCGGAAGTATCGGCCCATTTGGATGCTCACAAGCCGTATTAGGGGAGCGAACAGCTACCATCCTAAAAAAAGACAGCGGAATGGATCCGCTGTCTTTTCTGTTTTAAGGTCGGTTCATCTTCCGGCTACCGCTAGGCTAAACCCCGCAATTAGCGGTTATCTTTGCCGAAAGTGCAACCACCCACTGCGCCGCTTAACCACCCCAATCATGCCCGTTACTCAAGCCACCCGCGTTTCCTTCGACGATACTGCCGTTGCATTTGCCTCCAAATCCAATGGGGAGCTGCGCAAGATGTATGCCCTGTTCGCTGCTATGAACAACAACACGCTGGTAAAGACCGGGAGCGGGCTCGTAAAAACTGCATTAAAGTGGCACATTCCCGGAACGAAATTCCTCATCAAGAACTCTATTTTTGAGCAGTTTTGTGGGGGAGAAACTATTCAGGAGTGCCTACCCGTCATTCAGGAGTTGGGCCGTTACCGCATCGGCACCATTCTGGACTATTCGGTGGAGGGCGAGGGAGACGATAAAGGCTTTGATGCCACTACCACTGAAATTCTGGCTACCATTGACTTAGCCAGCCGCTCCCAGCATATTCCCTTCAGTGTATTCAAGGTAACGGGCATCGGCGACGCCACTATTCTGGAAAAAGTGCAGGCGGGCACGGCCCTGACGCCCGCAGAGCACACCAGCTTCGAGAAAACCCGCAAGCGCATGAATGCTATTTGCGCCCGGGCACATCAGCACGGGGTGCGCGTGTTTGTGGATGCGGAGGAAAGCTGGTTTCAGGAAACTGTTGACCAGCTCACGTACGAGATGATGCAACGCTACAATCGGGAAGCTCCCATTGTCTGGAATACCTACCAGCTGTACCGCCACGACCGGCTGACTGCCCTGGAGAAGGCCCATGCTGATGCCGTGGCCGGTGGCTACTACATAGGGGCCAAACTGGTGCGGGGAGCCTATATGGAAAAGGAAGCCCGGGTAGCCACGCAGCAAAGCCGCCCTACGCCCATCAACCCCAGCAAATCCGCCACCGACGACTTGTATAATCAGGCACTCCGGTTCTGTGTAGATCATCTGGACCGGATTGGGGTGTGCGCCGGCACTCACAATGAGGCTAGCTCTCTGCTGCTTACTCAATTGATGCAGGAGCGCAGTATCAGTCCTAACGACCCCCGGGTGTGGTTTGCTCAGTTGTATGGTATGAGTGATAACCTGACTTACAACTTAGCTCATGCCGGCTACAATACGGCCAAGTATGTTCCGTATGGCCCCGTGGCCGCCGTAATGCCCTACCTGCTCCGGCGGGCTGATGAGAATACCGCCATTGCGGGCCAGACCAGCCGGGAATTTCTGCTGATTCAAAAAGAGATGAACCGCCGTAAGCTGCAGCAGTCCTAAGCGAGCATTTCACTCAACCTGCTGAACGGCACAGTTTTTGGAAAATATCTGTCCGTTGCGCAAAGGTCCGCCTTTACGCAACGGACTTTTTTTTGTTACATTCCCCCTTTCTCTCCACCATTTTTCCCGCCCATGACTGGCCGAGTACGCAGCCATCTAATCCGTTTTGCCCGCACGCAGGTAGGTACTACCAGCTACCTGAACCTGGTTCAGGAGGCTGAGCTAGGCCTGAACCTCGATATTTCCCACGAAAAAGCCCGACTCAATGAAATCCTGGCCGAGATATCAGAACAGGAGCACAAAGCTGGTCGTCCTATTTTGAGTTGCCTAGTGAAAGTAGAAGGCTCCAAGGGCCAGGGTGATGCCTTTTATAAGTTATGTGAGCGGTTGGGCTTGGGTGAATGGCGGACGCTGAAGCAACAGGAGGATTTTCTGAAAACCATGCGTCGGGAGTGCCGGGCCTTTTGGCAGGATGATGAGAATTTCGAAAAATTTGCGTAAGCAAAAAATGGCGTTCCGGGGCCGGAAATGAGCTTATGAGCTGAATACGGATGAGATACCAAGGGAACTGGCCGCAACCTCGCCTGGTAGGCTGCGTTTAGCAACCTCGAAACCCTGCGGCGGATTTCCTTTCCATACCTCCGCTGGCGTCTCTCTCCAATTCATTCTTAAAACTACCACCCTCATGAACACCAACGATTCGATCAACCCAACAAATTCAGGTACTGGTTCGGGCGCTAACTACGGTACTGGCGCAGCCGGCACGGGCTACGGCACTGGTGCCAATACTACTTCGAGCGGCAACATGGGTAACTCCACCACTGGCGACTCGTCGATTCCTTCTTCAACTTCGCCCAGCTACCCCACCAACTCTTCTACCGATAACAACCCCCACCATGACTACAGCGCCACCCAGAAAGGGGCTGCCGTTGCTGGCTCGGTAGGTGCTGCGGTAGGCTCCGGTATTGATGCTGCCCAGAACGCCGCTGGTGATGCTGCCCGCGCCGTAACCGACTCTGACCGTACGTACGGCTCCGGTAGCAATTACACTACTGGTACGTTCCGTGACCGCGCCAGCGCAGAGCGTGCTTACGAGTCGCTGTCTTCACGTGGTTACTCCAAAGACGACGTAAACCTGTTGATGTCGGATGACACCCGCAAAACTCACTTCGGCGACAACACGCCCGATACGGACCTGGGCGATAAAGCCATGGAAGGTGCCGGCGTAGGTTCCGCCATTGGTGGTACGGCCGGCGCTGTAATCGGTGCCATTGCTGCCATCGGCACCTCGGTAGCACTGCCCGGTCTGGGCCTGATCATTGCCGGTCCTATTGCTGCCGCACTGGCTGGCGCTGGTGCCGGTGGCCTCACGGGTGGCCTGGTAGGTGCCCTGGTAGGCTCGGGTATTCCCGAAGAGCACGCTGCGGAGTACGAATCTGACGTGAAAAACGGCAACATCGTAATGGGTGTGCGTCCGCGTAGCGAAGAAGATGCTCGTTATTTTGAAGAAGAATTCCGCCGTCACAGCGGTGACAAGGTACGCCGCTACTAAGCACGCACTCAGTTCTTTCTAAAAAAGGCTCTCCCCTTGGTGGGGAGAGCCTTTTTTTGTGACTGATCTTCTGGCTGCTCACTGGCAACTCATTTTTGGGTGGTTATTTGCTGAACCCCTATATTCACCAACTGACAGCACCCAAAGCAATGCAACCCGACGACCATTTTTCGTCCCTTTGCGTAAGAACAGCAGTGTAATAAGGGCACTTATTGCGCTAACGGCAGCGTTGTACTATGTGATTGGCGGCAGTTGCTCGGCGCACTTTCACGCTGGCACTCCCATCATTCAGGAATTTTCTTCATTTCACCCCCCTCGTTAGTTCATGTCTTCCCCCCGACTCAAAATAGGCTTGTATGCCTCTGTGTTGCTGGCGGTGTTTGTGCTGGCTTCTTATAAGCTGTACAAGCGCAACGACGGTGGCTCCCCGCAAAAAGATGAAGTCCTCATCAAGGCGATGCTACAAGGCCTCAGCGCGGCGCATTATCAGCCAGAGCGCATTGATGACGCCTTCTCCAAGCGTGTATTCGATTTATACCTGAAGCGGCTGGATGGCAGCAAAAAGTTTTTGCTTCAGTCCGATGTAGCGGCCCTTTCTCAGTATCAAAAAAGTATTGATGATGAGGTGCAGCGCGGTACGCACGAGTTTCTGGACAAGAGCACCCAGATTATGGCGCAGCGTGTGAAGGATGTGCAGGGTCTGTACCGGGAGATTCTGGCGCAGCCTTTTGATTTTACTTCGGAGGAAACCTTCGAAACGGAGCCCGATAAGGCCAGTTTTGCTGCTAATGCCGCCGCCCAGCGCGAGGAATGGCGCAAGTTTTTGAAGTACCAGACGCTGGTCCGCGTTTCGGAAATGATGGACGAGCAGGCCAAAAAGAAGGACAAGCCGCTGGCCTCTACTACGGCTACGCCTTCAGCGGCTACTACCTCGGAGCCAGCCCGTACCCCGGCCCAGATGGAAGCCGAAGCCCGCAAGCGCGTGCTGAAGTACTTTGATGATTACTTCAAAGATCTGTCGCAGACGGATGCTAATGACCGGCTGGCCATGTACGCCAACGTCATTGCCAACACCTACGACCCGCACACTGAATACTTCGCCCCCCGCGACAAAGACAACTTCGATATTGCCATGACGGGCCGTTTCGAGGGCATTGGGGCTACGCTGCAGGAGAAGGACGGCCAGATCAAGGTAGCTGACATCGTACCTGGCTCAGCCTCTTACCGCCAAGGCGAGTTGAAAGCCGGCGACGCCATTATCCGGGTAGCCCAGGGCACTGAGGAGCCGGTTTCGGTGGAAGGTTGGCGCTTGGATAAGGCCATTGGCCTGATTCGGGGTAAAAAAGGCTCCGAAGTACGTCTTACCGTACGCAAGCCCGACAATAGCACCAAGATTATTCCCATCATCCGCGACGTGGTGGTTATTGAGGAAACATTCGCTCAATCGGCTACTATTACCGAGAACGGACGGAAACTGGGCTACATCAAGCTGCCGAACTTCTACGCCGACTTCAACGATAATGGCGGCCGCAGCTCAGCTGCCGATGTGAAAAAGGAGCTGGAAAAGCTCAAGCAGGAAAACGTACAGGGCGTAGTCCTCGACCTGCGCTTTAACGGCGGTGGCTCTCTGCAGGACGCCGTGGAAATGGCTGGCTTGTTCATTGACAGCGGCCCGGTAGTGCAGGTGCGTGGCGGCCAGGGTTCGGCCACTATTCTCAACGACCGGGACCCCCGCGTGCAGTATAGCGGCCCGCTGGTGGTACTGGTAAACAAATACAGCGCCTCGGCCTCGGAGATTCTGGCTGCCGCCATTCAGGATTACAAGCGCGGCGTAATTATGGGTTCGGCCAGTACCTATGGCAAAGGCACCGTACAGCGCATCTTTGATCTGGACGACGCCATGCCGGCCGAGTTTAATAGCATCAAGCCGTTTGGCTCCCTGAAACTGACCACCCAGAAGTTCTACCGTATTAACGGGGGGTCCACGCAGTTCAAAGGGGTTATTCCGGACATCATCCTGCCGGATGCCTACAGCTACTTGGACCAGGGCGAAAAGGAAACCGACTATCCGCTGAAGTGGGATGAAATTACGCCCGCCAAGTACCGGGCCTGGAACAACGCACCGGCCATCGACAAGCTCCGCCAATCCAGTACGGCTCGCGTAAATGCCAGCCCCAGCTTCAAACAGCTGTCGGATATGGTACAGCGTATGGTGAAGCGGAAAGATGACACCAAGGTGTCGCTGAAGCTGGCGAACTACCGCGCCGAGCAGGTGCAGGCTAAAACGGAATCGGATAAGTACGAAGCTATCCAGAATGCCGCTCAGCCCATGGCTATTGCACCCCTTGCTTTCGATTTGCGCCAGCTGGGTACGGATACTCTTAAAGTGAACCGGGCCTCCCGCTTCGTGAAACCCCTGAAAAAGGACATCACCCTACGCGAAGCTGTTGCTGTACTGAAAGATCAGATGTAAACAGCTGCTTGCAGGCATACTGAAAGCCCCCTGCTTCTGAGCAGGGGGCTTTTTTTGTACTCAAAGACCACCGCTTGTTCGTTAGCAAATCAACGCTCTAAACAGGTTCCTCAAGAACATTTTAAATAAAATACAAGCAACTGAATTACAGTTATTTACTTATTGTTTATTTATGACAATATTTTTAGCAAATAAGAACCTATTTCTTAGTATCTTGGTTGAGTAGATATGACAACGAACGACATGGAAACCACCATCATTCCGCTGATTACCGACGAGCAGAAGCAAGCTGAGGAAACCTGGCGCAAATCGATTCCGGCGCAGGTGTTCCTGAACTACTTCTTTGCCATCAACTACCACATTGAGCAGGCCGACGATGCTATGGGCGGTTTGCAGCATCTGCCCTATTTCCGGGCTCACCAAGCGGAACTGACCACGGAGGACGTGCAAGCAATTACTAAGCTGCTGCACGCCAGCTGGAGCACCGAATACGCACTGCGGGCCACTGCCGAGCTGGGTGACGAGGAATACCTGCGCCACGCCTTGCACTGGACCTTTCCGCAGGCATACCACACCATTATGGCTGGCCTGCAGAGCTTCCTGTATACGACCGGTGTCAGGAGCAATAATCCTTCGTTGGTACGCCGGGAAGTAGGCCGGTTGGTCGTACGCAATGCGTATCCCCGACCAATTTCCTTCTACGCTGCCGGAGCCTACGGCGACTTCAGCATCCATCGGCTGCCGCTGGCGGGTTACAAGGCGGGCCTGCACATTGCCGGTAAGGAAATTGACGCCCAGGCGCAGATTGGTCAGTTTCTGCGTACTACCCGCAAAATAAAGGCGCAGGCTACCCGCCAGCAGGTGCAGGCCAACCCCAACACTGCCATCCGCAGCCAGAAAACCGGCAAGGTGCTGGATAAGTGGACGGCCGCGCACTGGCAGCAGATTACCTGGCGTCTGGGTTACACTACCATCTTCGATCTGCTGGGCCGCCTGCGCATTTCGCAGACCAGCCGGGAAATTGAGCGTTTTGTGGAGGCAGACATTGACTTCCAGCTGTTTCACCACTCCCTGCTGAACATTGTGAGTTACCTCAACGGCCTGCATGAGACTTATGTGGCCAAGGCCATGGGCCTGGAGCGGTACCAGCAGCTGGTAGCGGAGCTGCCCAAGCACCTGCAGAACTCTTTTGTACAGGAGCGCCTGCGCACCCGCATTGAGCCAGCCCTGCGCGACGATGCGCCCATGCTGCAGATGGCCGCTTAAACGGCCTGCCCTCCAACCGCCGCTTCTTTTGTTCCGACTCCATATACACGTAAGTGCCGGCCCCTTGGGTCGGCACTTTTTGCGTTGGGAGCCTGCTGAGGGGCACAACTAACCAAGTATTCGTTGGTTTATGCGAATAAGTGTGTAAGCCGCGCTATTTTTGCGGCTTGATTTTACTGGCCATTGGCCTCGTTTTACACCCCGTACCATGCAGCACCTCAGCGAACAGGAGATTATTCGTCGGAATAAACTGGAAGAGCTACAGAAGCTGGGCATTGAGCCCTACCCTTCCGAGCTATTCGACGTGAACTTCTACGCCCAGGAAATCCACGACAACTATCATCCCGAGCTGAACAACTTTCAGGAGGTAAGCCTGGCCGGCCGCATTATGTCGGTGCGGGTGATGGGTAAGGCCTCGTTTGCGGAGCTGATGGATGCTTCGGGCCGGATTCAGCTCTACATCAACCGGGACGAGATCTGCCCCGGCGAGGATAAAACGCTGTATAATGTTGTCTTCAAAAAGCTAGTTGATCTGGGTGATTTTGTGGGCGTGAAGGGGCACGTGTTTAAGACGCAGGTAGGTGAAACCTCCGTGCACGTAACCGGCTTCACGCTGCTAAGTAAGAGCCTCCGGCCATTGCCAGTAGTGAAGGAGCGCGTAGATGAAGCCACGGGCGAAAAGGTGGTGTACGATGGCCTCACGGACCCTGAAATGCGCTACCGCCAGCGCTACGTGGATCTGGTGGTAAATCCACACGTGCGCGACGCTTTCGTCAAGCGTACGCAGCTGGTACAGGCCATGCGCAACTACCTCAACGACAAAGGCTACCTGGAGGTGGAAACGCCTATCCTGCAGCCTTTGTACGGGGGAGCAGCGGCCCGGCCCTTCAAAACGCACCACAACACGCTGGACATGACTCTGTACCTGCGTATTGCCAACGAGCTGTACCTGAAGCGCCTTATTGTGGGTGGGTTTGATGGAGTGTATGAGTTTTCAAAGGACTTCCGCAATGAGGGCATGAGCCGGTTCCACAACCCCGAGTTCACGCAGATGGAGCTGTACGTGGCCTACAAGGACTACTACTGGATGATGGACCTGGTGGAAGAAATGGTGGAGCGCGTGGCCCTGGCCCTGCATGGCAAAACTGAAGTGCAGGTGGGTGCCAACCTCATTAATTTTCAGCGCCCCTGGAAGCGCTTCACCATGGCCGAGGCCATTGAGCACTTCACCGGTTTCAACATCGACGGCAAGAGTGAGGACGAGCTGCGCGCCGCTGCCAAGGAGCTGAAAGTAGGCCTCGACCCGAGCATGGGCAAAGCCAAAATCATCGACGAAATTTTCGGGGAGCACGTGGAGCCGAAGTTGATTCAGCCCACCTTCATTACCGATTACCCGGTGGAAATGTCTCCGCTGGCTAAAAAGCACCGTAGCAAGCCGGGCCTGGTGGAGCGCTTCGAGGCTATCTGCAATGGCAAGGAAATCTGTAATGCCTTCTCCGAGCTGAATGACCCCATCGACCAGCGGGCCCGCTTTGAGGAGCAGCTGGAGCTGGGCAAGCGTGGCGACACGGAAGCAATGGTGCTCGATGAGGACTTCCTGCGCGCTCTGGAATACGGTATGCCACCTACGGCCGGCCTCGGCATCGGTATTGACCGGCTAAGCATGATCATGACTAACTCCGGCTCTATCCAGGATGTGCTGTTCTTCCCACAGATGAAACCGGAATACGCTAAATCGGAGAATGCCCCCAAGCCCGAGTCGGAAGCATAGTTCTGTGTCAGCTACGGACTGAAAATCAGAAAGCCTCCTGCTATTGATAGCAGGAGGCTTTCCTTTTTAACTAACCTTATTTTCTGCCTATAAAGACAGTTTGCAGAAGCTTGCGATGGGCATGTACGATTTTACTACTGGGTCTTGTTAACCATTCTCCAATAGAAGCTCTACAGCCGGCAATTTTACGACAAACCCTTACTCGGCAATCAGTAAGTCAGTTATGTGTTCTTTAACGGCCGCTTTCCACCTAGGGTTACAGGCCGGTAAAAAATACTCTCTGGTGTATGAGCAGGTTATCTGGGCGGCCCGCGCCAAACATGAGAAGGCCTCCCGCCGATAAATGGACGAGAGGCCTTCTACTGTTACAAATCAGCTTACCCTTCAGGCTGGGAATACGGGAGAAGCTTGCGATGGACAACATGTGATTTTACTGACAGATTGTTTAACCAGATTCTGTCAGAAGCTCCATGGTCGGCAATTTTACACTCGTACCATCTCCAGCCATCATTCAGGCTGATTGTATGCTATATAACGAGGATGCATCCGGAAGGTTACTTCTCTGGGAAGATTTTCTTTTCTAACTCCGGTAGCCCGGATAATGGCGAGAGTCGCCCCCCATGCCGTCATAATCCGGGTCATTCTCGGTGCCATAGCCACTGCTGTCAGGCTGGTTGAATGAGTTCAGCAGGCCATCGGCGGCGGCGCGGTCGGTGCGGTGCTGTTCAGAATCGGCTGGGGCCTGCCCTTTGAGCGCATCCAAACGGTTTTTTCCATCCTTCAGCAGCTTACTCAGGTCGTCGCCGAAGCGGCCAGCCGATTTCTTCAGGCTGGCCCGGGCTTCCTCTCCGGTTTCAGGAGCCAGCAGCAAACCTGCCACAATGCCAGCCGTGGCGCCAGCTAGCAACGAGAAAATCACTTTACCTTTTGTGTCTTGCATAACGTGTAAACCATTTGGGTTAAGGAATAGCTGAGGCCAGCCTACAGAAGAACACACGACACCTGCACGCGGTTAAAAAAAGCCCCGGCCTCTTGATAGGCCGGGGCTTTGTTGTGGGTGCGGTGCGACTTACAGGTCGTTCAGCATTTTTACCACTTCGTGCTTGGCTTTGCCCAGCTTGTTCTGCAGGCGTCCTACCAGCTCATCGCCTTTACCTTCGGCGTAATCCAGGTCTTCGTCCGTGAGCTGGGCGTATTGCTGTTTCAGTTTGCCTTTGGCTTCATCCCAGTTGCCTTTCAGCTTCAGCTTCGAGCCGGCCCCCGTGATACCCAGGTCTTCCAGCTTTTCGATGTAGCCCTTGAACTTGGAGTCCAGGTCTTCACCGTATTTCGAGAGCTGCTCGCCCAGTTGGCCGCTGTATTTGGTGGCCGCCGAGCCGAGCTTTTCGCGGGTAGCTTTGCCTTTGTCAGGAGCCATCAGCAGACCGGCAATGATACCAGCACCGGCACCAGCCAACGCAGCGAGGAGAATTTTACCGGAGTTGTCTTCTTCGTGGTACGACATGATTCTTGGGGGAGAGAATGGGTTGAAAATAGGTTCAGAATGGAAAGCCGGCGCACTGCAACCAGTAGCAGCCGATTATGGGCAGCTATACGCGACCAAACGGCCGGGGTTTTCCCTGCGTCGGAAATTAGCGCGGTAAAATATTCAAATTTTATATCCTTGCTTACCCTCCGGGTTGCTCTGCCGTAAAGAATGAGCAGTACCGGCCTGTTAATTTGCTCACTTTCACATTTTGCTTCATGCTTCGCTTTGTTGCCTCCCTGGTTCTACTAGCTGCCACCGCCGCCTGTCAGCGCGAAACCCCACCTACCACCGACTGCATCGACCCCAGCAAAATCAAGCAGGATGCTATGTGCACGATGGAGTATGCCCCCGTGTGCGGCTGCAACAACCAAACGTACAGCAACGCCTGCCAGGCTACCAATGCAGGCGTCAAAACTTACACCCAGGGAGCCTGTCCGGGCGCGGCCAAGTAGCAGCTGGCCGGGGTTTCGGACCGGCTGATGTAGCTTGCGGTGCGGCCGGGGTGCCGCCTTGTTTTTTCGTTTTCGTATGTCAGAGAAACGCTATTTCCGCCAACAGAATCCTTTTGTAGTGCCCACCACCGATGGTAAGCTCATTGAGGAGCACATTGGGCTGGCCAGCACCGGCACGGACCAGTACAGCGTGG
Source organism: Hymenobacter sp. 102 (assembly GCF_049949205.1). Taxonomy (NCBI): domain Bacteria; kingdom Pseudomonadati; phylum Bacteroidota; class Cytophagia; order Cytophagales; family Hymenobacteraceae; genus Hymenobacter; species Hymenobacter sp. 102. Next base: position 3,939,317 of record NZ_CP188172.1, on the reverse strand, counting down.
CCCACATGGTGGCCCCGCCCCAGTGGAGCGAGCCGCACCAGCGCCCCGAGTTCGACGAGGTGACCATTGTAGTGCGTGGCCGCAAGCGGTTTGAAATTGACGGCGACGTGGTGGAGTTGGGCGCGGGCGAATCGTTGCTGATTAAGGCCGGCGCCCGGGTGCGCTACTCTAACCCCTTTGGCGAGGAGTGCGAGTACTGGTCGGTGTGCGTGCCGGCCTTTTCCCCCGCCACCGTACACCGGGAAGAATAATCCCACTTGGGTGACACCAGTGCAAGCCCTTATTCCTGGATGAACCGGGGATGAGGGCTTTTTGGTGAGTGCCTACGGGGCTGATATCTGGATGACTTAGCAAGGTCAGCCAAGCGAGATGCTTCGGCTGCGCCTCGGCATGACGGTTTTGGGCCTACTTTGCTTTACTTCATACCCAGCCAGCGGCGCAGCTCGGGGGTACGGTGGGAGCTGCTGGTGAGCGTAGTGGGCTGGCCTTTCAAATGCAGCACCAGCGTATCGTTGAAGTAAGGCTCCAGCCGCTCGATGGCCGAAAGCTGCACCAGCTCAGTGCGGTTGAGGCGGAAGAAGTGGGCCGGGTCGAGCTGGGCTTCGAGCTGGCTGAGGGTTTCGCTGAGCACGTAGGCCCGGCCCTGGGCGTCGAGGGCGTGCGTGACGCCGTTGCGCAGCTGAAAGTAAGCCAGGTCGGCCACATCGAGCAGGTACAGGCCCTGGCGGGACTTGCTCACGAGGCGCTGCTTGTAGGCCGGAGCCGGCGCGGCCTGGCCCAGCGTGGCGGCCAGCTGCTGCAGTGCCGCCCCCTGAAACGCCTGCCGCAGCCGTTCAAACTTCTGCATGGCGGCGGCAAACTGCGCGTACTGCACCGGCTTGAGTACGTAGGCAATACCGTTCTGCTCGAAGGCCTGCACCAGAAACGAGTCGTAGGCCGTTACGAAGATGACCGGGCTGCTCACCGCCACCTGCCCGAACAGCTGAAACACATTGCCATCCAGCAGCTCAATATCCGACAGAATCAAATCGGGGGCTGGGTGCTGGCGCAGGAAGTCCACGGCCTCACTCACCTGCTGGCACTCTCCCACAATGGTGGCCGTTGGCGCATACTGCAGCGCAAAGCGCCGCAGCTGGTCCAGGGCCGGTTCTTCGTCTTCAATCAGCAGCAGGCGGAGCATAGGTTAGTAGTGAGTAGTGAGTAGTGAGTAGTGAGTAGTGGCTACGCGGATTGATCGGTAAAGCTGGGTAAAATTTGCTGAAGCGGTGAGATTCTGTGGAATCTGAACGTCAAGCAAAAGCGCGGCCGCGGCATTCTGTGTGGTAACACCCGAATAGCTCAAGCCGCTAATCCTAGTCGCGGAAATCCTGCGCTGGCACCGGGGCGCGGCGCACCAGGGGCAGCGTCACGCTGAAGTGCTCGGGGGTGTCGTCGATGCGCACGGGGGTGTCGTGGAGGAGGGCCAGGCGGGCGCGCAGGCCGGCCAGGCCGCTGCCCTCGCCGGGGGCCGGCACGGGGCGGGGCTGGCGGGCGTGGCTCACCTGCAGGGAATCGGCCGTGAGGGTGAGGCGCACGCGCAGCGGCCGGGCGCGGCTGCCCAGGTTGTGCTTAAGGGCATTGGTGAGCAGCTCCTGCCCCACGCCGGGCGGCACCAGCAGGTGCTGCAGCTCGGCGGCGGATACCTGCACATCTTCCTCAAACACGTAGGCCGCCCCGAAGCGCCGCTGCAGCAGAAACTGGTAGTCGCGCAGAAAAGCCAGCTCCTCGGCCACGGGCACGGCGTCCTGCTGGCGGGTGCGCACCAGGTAGCGGTACAGGCTGGCTAGGTGCACCACGTAGTCGTGGGCAGCGGTGTTGGCGGGCTCGATGAGGGCGGCCAGGATATTGAGGTTGTTGAACAGGAAGTGCGGGTCTACGTGCTGCTGCAGGGCCTGCAGGCGGGCCTGGGTGGCCTCCTTCTCCAACCGTTCCACCTCTACCCGCACCTGGGCGGCGTGCTGCTGGTACAGAAACGGCAGATACACGCTGCCCACCAGCAGGTACAGAAACGCATCCGAAGCCAGACTGCGCACCACCGGGTACCAGCCCGCGTAGTTGCCATGCCCGATGTGGGTGAGCTCCAGCACCGCCGTGAGCAGCTGCGTGAGCCCCACGAACAGCAGCGCCCCCCGCCACAGCAGCCCGAAAAAGTACGATGCTTGTCCCGAAGCCCGCCCCCGGCGCACGGCCCGGGCGTGCAGCCGGTCCAGCAGCCCCACAATCAGCAACGCCTGCAGAAACAGCCAGAACGGCGCATCCGGGAACAGGTAGAAGTCCGCCACCGTTGGGGCCATCGTCAGGCGGGTGTACAGCGCCAGCAGCAACGCCAGCCCGAACATGAACAGGTAAAACCAGGGCTTTTTGCGCATGCGTAGCGGATTCGAGCAGCAAGCTACGAGGGTTGCAGTTAGCAAAACATAGCCCGTCATGCTGAGCCCCGCGAAGCATCTCTACCGCAATGCTAACTTCTTTGAGTAGCTCCGGTAGAGATGCTTCGGCAGGCTCAGCATGACGGGCTCTATCAGCAAATGCCCTACAGCTGGCCGGCCATTTTCACTTCTTTGCCGGCTTCATCAAGGAAGCGAAGCACGGGCTGGTTGTTTTTATCGACGCCGATGGTGAGGCGGGTGCGGCCCTGGCTGTCCTTGAAGTCGAGGGTAGATTGGTCGGTGTTGGCTACCAGCATCACGCGGGTGGCCCCGCGCTGGTCGGCCATAATCATGGCGGAGGAGCGGCCGGCGGTAGTGCCCACGTACATGCGGCGCATCAGGCCTAGCTTGCCTTCCTGCACAGCCTTCTGCTTTTCCTCGGGCGTGGCGTTCTGGTACTTCTCCTCCAGGGCCGTCATGGATTCGTCGGGGGCGTCGTTGAAGGTGAGGCCGGCCTTGTAGCCACCACCCTGCTCCTGGTAGTTCAGGGCAATTACCTGGTCCTGCCCAAACCGGTCGAGGGAGAAGTGGCCACCGGCCGAGGGCTTGCCGTCGGGCCCCTTCTCGCCCCCGAAAATCAGGCCGCCGCACTCTTCGCCCTTGTCGTTGTAGAACAGCATGCCGGGATGGTCGCGCTTATAGTCGATGTGCTTGCCGTCGATGGTCACGCCCTGCGGAAACCGCTCCTTGTTGCTCATGATCATCTTCACGGTGCCGTCGCGCTCCACCAGGTTCAGGCGCTCTACTGATAGTTCCCTGAAGTGCACCGGTTTGTCGGGCTTACCGAAGGCGCAGAGCAAGGCCAGCAGCGGCACTACGGTAGCGCCCAGGGCGTAGGCTTTCAGGAATTTTACGTCGCGGGCAAGTTGGTTGGTGTTCATAGCGGTAGCGGGGTTAAGGGGGTGATTGATGCTCCAAAACTGCTGCCTGGCAGGCCCGAATGCAGGTGATTTCGCGCGAGTGCCGGAAAAATCGTGCGAGTGCCGGAAACCGGGGCGCGAGCGGGCCCGGCCCCGGTGCAGCTTCGGGCCGGTTTGTTTATCTTTCTTCGTCACCACCTCCTTTCCCGCCCCCGCATGGACCAGCGCATCATTCGCCTCTTCGACGAGTACACCCACGCCCCCCTATCCCGCAAAGAGTTTCTCGACCGGCTGCTGCAGCTGGCCGGTAGCACGGCCCTGGCCACCGCCGCGCTGGCCGTGCTGGAGCCCGGCTACGCCCGCGCCGCCACCGTATCGGCGGCCGACGACAAGCTGACGGAGGAAACCGTAAGCTGGCCCGGTGCGGCCGGCACCGACATGAAGGGCTACCTGGTGCATCCGCGGGGCAAGAAGAAGCGCGGGGCTGTGGTGGTGATTCACGAAAACCGGGGCCTCACCCCTCACATCAAGGACGTAACCCATCGCGTGGCCCAGGCTGGCTACCTGGCCCTAGGCGTGGATGCCCTGTCGGTATTCGGGGGCACGCCGGCTAACGAGGACGAGGGCCGCACGCTCATCGGCAAGCTGGATAAGCAGCAGAACCTGGAGAATTACCTGGCCGCCCTGCGCTACCTGCGCGCCCGCCCCGACTGCAACGGCAAAACCGGCTGCGTAGGCTTCTGCTGGGGCGGAGCCATGGCCAACAGCCTCGCCACCCACGATACCCAACTGAATGCCGCCGTGGCCTATTACGGCACCCAGCCGCCCGCTGCCGAAGCTGCCAACATCAAGGCCCACCTGCTGCTGCACTACGCCGGCCTCGACGAGCGGGTGAATGCCGGCAAAGATGCCTGGGAAGCCGCCCTGAAAGCGGCCGGCGTGAAGTATGAGCAGTACGTGTACGAGGGCGTGAACCACGCCTTCAACAACGACTCCTCCCCGGCCCGCTACAACGCCGAAGCCGCCCAGCTGGCCTGGAGCCGCACGCTGAAGCTGTTTAAGGAACAGTTAGGGTAATGGAGACCTAACCCACTTAAACAGATGAACAACCTATTTCTGGGCTTGCTACTCATATCTCCTATGCTCTGGGTGGCAACACTGATACTGCTGAGAAACTGGCAGTACTTTCGGCGCGCTATCTGGCTGAATGGGCTGCTGCTAATGAGTTACCTATACGTATTGAGCACACGCCCTCTATCCTACCTTGAGCACGATGAATACGGCTTGGGTAGATTATCTACCATTTTAACCGTTATGGTAGTGCATATTCTACTGGGCTTGCTCATCGTTATTGGTCTTCGCGTCCGGCAGTATTTTACAGATTGAGCAGAGCGCATGACCACGTAGCCCGAACAACTCGGGCAGTACACCCGTCTGTTGCTCCTACTTCGGTCTTTTTTCTTGTTTTTTATCCGCGGCAGCCCACTAGCTTCAAGCTACGTGGGCTGCTTTTTTTGTGCATATACGAACTCCCCAGCGTTGTGCGGTAGGTGTATAATCCTGCCCGGATGATAGGACTTGATGGCGTTGAGCAGCTTGGATTTACCGAAAAAGCCCACCATACTTGAGCGTTTTCGAAGGTTCCCCAAGCCCCGAAACTGGCCGGATAACACCGGACTTTCCCCACTGCTCTTTCGTTCCACCAAATTCCCACACAACCAATGAAACACCAGTTTACCTCCCTCCTGGGAGCCGCGGCTCTGTGCCTGCTTGGCTCCTTCACTGCCCAAGCCCAAACCTACCAGCAGGTCTGGGCCGATGAGTTCAACGGCAGCATCAGCTCCAGCTGGGTGTTTGAAACCGGCGGCGGCGGCTGGGGCAACAACGAGAAGCAGTACTACCAGCGGGCCAACGCCACCGTCACCAGCACCGAGCTGCAGATTACGGCCCGCAAGCAGAGCGTAGGCGGTATGCCTTACACCTCGGCCCGCATGAAAACCCAGGGCCTGAAGGAATTCAAGTACGGCAAGGTAGAGGCCCGCATTAAGATGCCGCTGGGCCAGGGACTGTGGCCGGCGTTCTGGATGCTGGGTGCCAACATCAACACGGTAAGCTGGCCGGCCTGCGGCGAAATTGACGTGATGGAGCACATCAACTCCGAGAACAAGGTGTACGGCACTGTGCACTGGGACAGCAACGGCCACGCCGAGTACGGTGGCAACATCATCACCTCGCCCGAGGCATACCACGTGTATTCCATCGAGTGGGAGCCGACCTACATCCGCTGGTTTGTGGATGGCACCAAGTACCACGAAATCAACATTACCAACGGCACGGGCGGCACTGAGGAGTTTCAGCGGCCTTTCTTCCTGCTGCTGAACCTGGCCGTAGCCGGCAACTGGCCCGGCCAGACGGTAGACGAGAGCAAGCTGCCCGCTACCATGTCGGTGGATTACGTGCGGGTGTACCAGAAAACTACGGCTACCACGGCTACCACCCTGCAGGCCGAAAGCTACAGCAGCATGAACGGCGTGCAGGTAGAAGGCTGCTCCGATACGGGCGGGGGCCAGAACGTGGCCTACATTGACGCTGGCGACTGGATGGCCTATAACAGCGTAAACTTCCCCACCTCGGGCTCCTACCTCATTGAGTACCGCGTGGCCAGCCCCTCGGGCGGCACCCTGTCTTCGGATTTGAACGCGGGTTCCGTTCAGTTGGGCAATACGGCCATTCCGGCTACGGGCGGCTGGCAGAACTGGACTACGGTTTCCCGAACGGTGAATGTAAATGCGGGCACCTACAACTTCGGCGTATTTGCCCAAACCGGGGGATGGAACCTCAACTGGATCCGGATTTCCAAAGCCGGCAGTGCCCGGACCGCCGGCACCTCCACCATTACGGCCACCACGCCCGCCAAAACGGGTGCCTTCGACGTAGCCGTGTACCCCAACCCTCAGGCCGCAGGCTCCGCCCTCACTATTGAGTTGCAGAATGCCGACCTCACCCAACCTACTACCGTGCAGGTACTGGATGTAAGCGGCAAGCAAGTGTGGCAGCACACGGCCTTCGGCAACGCCGTGAAAGTGGACCGCACTCTGCCCAGCGGCGTGTACCTGATTCAGGCCACCAACGCCACCGGCAAAATCACGAAGCAGTTGCTAGTGCAGTAGGTGAATTTGTGAAGAGGTTGTCATTGCGAGCAGCGCGAAGCAATCTGTCCTTCACGAAGCACTAACTTCCGACCTACTCAAAAGCCCCTGACGCAAGTATGGACGTCAGGGGCTTTCTGCTTTTCAGGGCTTTGCGAATCGTAAAGGAAGGATTGCTTCGCGTTGCTCCCAATGACCTCAGCTTCACCGCTACATGCGCTGCTCAGGCTTGGCGGCGGGCAGGGGCTTGCGGGGCAGCTTAGCGTCGCGCATGGCGGCTTGGTACACGAAGGACGCTACTATCACCGAGGCCTGCTTCAGGTCGTCGGCGGGCAGCCGCTCGTAGGTGTCCATGTTGGTATGGTGGGTGCGGGTACCGTAGTCCAGGGGGTCCTGAATGAACTGGAAGCCGGGCAGGCCTACGGCGTCAAACGAGAGGTGGTCGGTGCCGCCGGTGTTGCGCAGCGTAACGGTGGTAGCGCCCATGTCGGCGAAGGGCTGAAGCCACTCCCGGAAAATGGGCGCGGCGGCCTCGTTGCCTTGGGCGTAAATACCGCGGATTTTACCGGCCCCGTTGTCGAGGTTGAAGTAGGCGGCCAGCTTCTCGTGGTCGGGCAGCAGCTTCATGGTGGCGGGGTCGGCGAAGTGGTTTTTCACGTAGCCGCGCGAGCCGAACAGGCCCTGCTCTTCCTCCCCCCACAACGCCACCCGAATGGTACGGCGGGGCTGCACCCCGGCCGTTTTCAGAATACGTACGGCCTCCATCATCACGGCGCAGCCGGCGGCGTTGTCGGTGGCCCCGGTGGCGGCGTGCCAGGAGTCGAGGTGGGCACCCAGCATCACCACTTCGCCTTTCAGCTTCTTATCAGTACCTGGAATTTCGGCTACCACGTTGTAGCCTTTCAGGTCCTGATTCTGAAAGCGGGTGCGGGTTTCCAGCTCAATTTCCACCGGAATGCCGGCTTCGGCGAGGCGGATGAGGCGCAGCTGGTCCTCGGGGGCCATTTCCAGCTCGGGCAGCACGGGCTTGGCGTCCGCCGCGTAAGGGGCACCGTTGCTCGTGAAGAAGGTGCCATCGGACCCGCCGCGGGTGCTCAGGATAGCCGCCGCGCCTTCGCTCAGAATCATGTCCGACATTTTGGTGCGCAGGGCCATCATGGTGCGGCGCTGGGCCATACGCTTCTCCATTTCCGCGTCGTCGGGCTTGGCGGCGGGCGGCTCGGGCTTGAAGTCGGCCATCTTCTGCAGCTCCTCAGCGGTATAGCGCCGGGCATCAGCCTCAAAGCTGGGCTTGGGCGGGTTGGCTACGTCCAGCAGCACAATTTTGTCGCGCAGCTGGCCTTTGTACTTGTCCAGCTCAGCCTCGGTCGTAGCCTTTACCACCACCACCTGCTTTTTCAGCGGGCCGTTGGTGCTGGGCGTCCAGGCTTTGGGAGCCCCAATGAGGGTGTGGTAGTACGGGGCCGTCATGGCTACGTACGACTTCTCAATGTCCCAGCCGCGGCCGAAGGTACCCCAGGGCTCAATGGTGGATTTGCTCAGCCCCCAGGTAGTGAACTGCTTCTGCGTCCACTCGTTGGCGCGGGTCAGGCCGGCTGAGTTAGCCAGGCGGGGGCCGCACACATCCGTCAGGTAAAAGGCCGTTTCCATCACTTTGGAGCGGTTCATACCTTCATCCTTGATTTTGGCCAGCATGGCCGGGTCGGCTTTGGTGCCTTGTTGAGCCAGGGCGGGGGCGGTGAAAGCCAGGCCCCCGGCCAGTGCGAGGAGTTGAAGTTTGTTCATGCGGGGAAGTTGGTTGTTTGAGTGCTTCAGGGCCCTAAAGAACCAGAAAAAACCGCGGCGTTGCGTGCTATTGGCCGGCTTCGTCTTTCAATCGTCTGTTGCGGGTGTACGGCAAGGCCAGCACAGGCTGCGGCGCGCACCTTCGCGCTGCAGCTTTGCTCATGCCGCAGATTCTCATTTTGATATACATTTCATTGCATTGTTGATCTGGGGGCTGCCTACGGACATACTCGGGTAGCGGACCCGTCCTATTCTGACAATCAGTTGACTGCGAGTGCACGTTTTCGCATCTATTAGACCAGTTCTATATTTTACGCATAACTAAGCTTACGCGCCATGGATGTGCTAAAGCGCAACAACGTCAGGATTCTGGGCAACGGGACGCACACGCTGCTGTTTGTAAATGGGTTCGGGTGCGACCAAACCATCTGGCGCTACATCACCCCGGCGTTTTCGGAGCAGTTCCGGCTGGTACTGTACGACCACGTAGGGTCCGGGCTGTCGGATAAGACCGCCTACGAGCCACCCCGTTACGCTTCGCTGGATGGCTACGCCCATGATGTGCTCGACATCTGCCAACAGCTGGGTTTGCGGCAGGTTACGCTGATCGGGCATTCAGTGGGCGCTATGATTGGCATCTTGGCTGCTATCCGGGAGCCGCAGCTTTTCCAGCAACTGCTGTTGCTGTGCCCTTCGCCTTGCTACCTCAACGAAGGCAGCTACCACGGCGGGTTTGCGCGCCGCGACCTGGAGCAGATGCTGGACTTCATGGAGCAGGATTTTGTGGGCTGGGCCGAGTATATCACCCCGTTTATCATGGGTAACCCTGATCGGCCGTCCCTGACCGCGGAGCTGGCCCACAGCTTCTGTCAGAACGACCCCGTTATTGCCCGGCAGTTTGCGCGCGTGACTTTTTTGGGCGACAACCGCGCCGATGTCGCCCAGTGCCAGACGCCTTGCCTGCTGGTACAGTGCGCCGAAGACGTAATTGCTCCGCTGGAAGTAGGCGACTATCTGCAGGCCTGCCTGCCCCATGCCCGGCTCATTACGCTGCCCGTGGCCGGGCATTGCCCCCACGTGAGCGCCCCCACCGAAACGCTGAGTGCCCTGGAGGCTTACATGGCGGCGTGAGGCGAAATGCTGCACCTGGGGTAAAACGAAATCTTTGCGGATATTCAGCCCGTCCGGTTTTCATTCTACTGCTATCCTTCCGTGCCGCTTCGCTTTCTGCTACTCACGTTTCTGTACCTGCTGCCACTTCTCGCCAGCGCCCAGTCCCCCGCCCCCGATAGTAGCTACGCCGCCAAGCTGACGGCTCCCGGGGTCAGAATGATATCCATCGATGGCAAGTACAGGGTCTGGACCCAGAAGGTAGGCACGGGCCGCATTAAGCTACTGGTGCTGCACGGCGGCCCAGGCAACACGCATGAGTATTTCGAGAATTTCCCGCAGTACCTGGCCCGGGAGGGTGTGGAAATTTACTACTACGACCAGCTCAACTCCTACCATTCCGATAAAACCGATGATAAAAGCGTGTGGACCATTCCGCGCTTTGTGGAGGAGGTGGAGCAGGTGCGCCAAGGGCTGGGGCTGGACGCGTTTTATCTGCTGGGCCACTCCTGGGGCGGCATGCTGGCCCTGGAATACGCGGCCAGGCACCCCGAGCATATCAAAGGACTCATTACCTCCAACATCGGTTATAAGGCCGCCGTGTTCAATAAGAACCGCTTCAGCCAGTACGCGGCCATCATTCGGCGGCAGCAGGCGCAGGAAGGCAAGGTCATTGCCGGCCTCGATACGATGGGACTGATGAGCCTTGCGCCTTACATCAGCCCGGCCGTTACCAAGGAGTTTCGCGCCCTGCATATGATGCGCCGGGTGCCGGAGTCGCCCATCTTCACGCGCAGCCAGGCCCACATTACCCGCACCTACGCCGCTACCTTCATGCCTATCATGCTGGCCTGGGACTTTTCTGACCGGCTGGCCACCATCAAGCCCCCCACGCTGGTCGTTGGTGCGCAGCACGATTTTGTGCCGCCAGCCGATATTGCCTACATGAAAAAGCACATTCCGAACTGTCAGGCCTACGTCTGCCCCGACGGCTCGCACTACGCCATGTGGGATGATCCTGAACACTATTTCCCGGCGTTGATCAGGTTCCTGCGGAAAACGGAGCGGAAAGGGTAACTTACGTGCTTTCGGGCTGTACACTAGTTGTGCCATAAGGCAGGCGGCGCAACTCCCGTAGCATTTTACCGGCTTACTCGCTTACTCAAGAAGGCATAACCCCACTCCCACCCTGCTCGTCTAACCGGTTGCCGCTTATCTAGCCGATTACGCATGAGTCTTTGGGAAATTATCAAGCGCCTGCTGCCCTACGTGCGTCCGTACCGGGGGCTGGTGGTGGCCACGCTGCTGCTCACGCTAGTGGGCTCCCTGGCGGCGCAGGTGAACCCGTTTGTACTGCGCTACACCGTGGATACGGTGCAGGATATGCTGGACCGCAACCAGGGCCTCGTGCAGGGAGCCAATCTGCTGATGCTGGTGAGCGGGGTACTGCTGGGCAAGGAAATCATCAACACGCTTATTCAGTTCGGGCAGAAGTTTTACGGCGAGAAAATCCGCATCAACGTGTCCGGCACCCTTTCCCAGGATGCCGTGCACAAGGTGCTCAGCTACCAGCTCGGCTTCTACTCCGACAATGGCAACCAGACCGGCAAGCTCCAGACCCGCATTGACCGGGGCGTGGAAAGCCTGATGAAGCTGGTACAGAACTTTTTCATTGATATTCTGCCGCTATTTGCCAACGCCATTGTGGCCCTGGTGGTCATGTTCACGGCCAACCTGTACGTGGGGCTGGTGGCCGTGGCGGTGCTGCCGGTGTATTTCTGGCTGAGCTACCGCCAGGCCGATAAGCTCAACGGCACCCGCCGGGCCCTGCGCGGGCTGCGGGAAGCTAAAAGCCAGGGCCTCGTGAACCTGATTGATTCGGCGGTGGTCATCAAGAGCTTCGTGCGCGAGGACTACGAGGAGCGGAAGCAGGCTCAGGTGCAGCAAAACCTGCAGGATGCCCAGCTCCAGACCCGCAAAACCAACTTCCTCTACGACGGCCTCAAGACCTTCACCGAGCAGATTGGCGTAGTGTTCATCATCATCCTGACGGCCTATCTGGTGCTGGACCGGCAGATCAGCATCGGGGCCATCATGTTCCACATCCTGCTCTTCAACAACGTCTCGGCCCCCATCCGGCAGCTGCACCGCATTTATGATGAGATGAACGACGCCCTGACCTACGCTGAGGGTTTCTTCGATATTCTGGATGCCCACGACGCCGTGGAGCCCACCGGTCCGCTCCGGCCCGACCACCTGCAGGGTACCTTCGACATCTGCCACGTGGACTTCACCTACCCCAGCGGCACCCAGGCTTTGCACGATGTGTGCCTGACCATTGAAGCCGGCAAAACCACCGCACTGGTGGGCCTGAGCGGGGCCGGCAAGAGCACCATCATCAACCTGCTCTGCAAGTTCTACGCCCCCGACCACGGCCACATGCTGCTCGACGGCCGCCCGCTGGCCGACTACGACACCCACGCTTTGCGCCAGAAAATTGGGTTGGTACTGCAGAAAAACCACATTTTCAAGGGCACCATTGAGGAGAATATCCGCTACGGCGTGATGGACGCCACGCTGGAGCAGATTCAGCACGCGGCCCGGCAGGCGTATTTGCACGAGCAGATCATGGAACTGCCCAAGGGCTACGGGAGCGACGCCCAGCAGCTTTCCGGGGGGCAGCAGCAGCGCATTGCCATTGCCCGGCTGTTCCTGAAAAACCCACCCATCATCTTCCTCGACGAGCCCACCGCCTCCCTCGACGCCATTGCCACCGAGCAGATCAAAAACTCCCTTGACGCCATCAAAAAGGGCCGCACCGTGGTCATCATTTCCCACAGCCTCGCCCAGATTGTGGATTCCGACTGCATTTACGTGATGAAGCAGGGCCGCATGGTGGAAAGCGGCACCCACGAGCACCTCTACGACCTGCGCGGCACCTACCGGGAAATCTTCGACGCCTCCGCCCGCAGCCTCAACATCGAGAAGCTGGCCCGGGTGCTGGTGGAGGATGAGGTAGGCGACACGGCGGGGTGAGGTACGGCTTGTTTGCTATTACCACCTACTATTAGTCATACACGATAAAGACAGCCAATCAAATCCGCTATATTAGTGCTCCACTTGCTGTTAGTTTACTAATGATTCTTCGCTTCTCTCTATTCCTGTTTTTCACATTATCCTGGGTTTCACTTTCATCGTGCGGCAGTTCTGAAAAAGAAGCTGAGCTTATTCTAACAGGTGATTACCAAAGTCAATCTTTTGCTCAGTTAGAGGATTTACAGCTATATTCCAGTGCTGGGCAGATTACTGACCCAGCAGTTATTACTAATTTTTTGAATCATGATATTGGCATCAATATAAGGCAGAAATATGGAGATGGCTTCGTTCAAGGTAAAAATACAGAGGAGTTAAAAGGCCTCTTTTCAATTTCTTTTAGAGAGGAGAAGAAAGCGACTGTTACTTTGCCCTTCCAATCATCCTCCTCAAACCCAATTGAAACACAGATTACTGAAAAAAATAATAAACTTATAATTCTCACTGGCCTCGATTCCATTACTCGGATTACGTCGGTTGAATCGTCAGACAGTTACGGTAGTAACATTAACCTATACAATTCTCAAGGTAAATGCCGTCCCATAAGCACGTCAGGTGGTTATTCAATTATTTGTAAAGCCCCTCCCGTCTTCCCAATTCATCATAACAGCGGTGAGCTAAGTTTACCTCTGTTTTCCTATTTCCTGCGAAATAGCCGCAATGGTACAACCTCATTTTCTTGGGGAAGCAATATATTTGGAGTTTTTAATCGCAGTATTTTGAGTAAAATGCTCCTAGGTGACACGCTGGTCATTCAGAGTAAAAAAGTAGCGTTAGATAAACGCTAATATCTCTAGCAGAAAGCTGTGAGAATGAAACTATATCAATAAAGATGTTAGAAACAAACGAAAAGATAGGTGTACATGCATTACGCCTCTTGAATTTGATTCTATCAAAGCTATGCATACCCCTACGACGAGAGCCGTGTAGCTCACATTTAGGGCGGTGGTTTAAGTGATGGTGCATCGTCGGTTGTGCTCGTCAATGACGAGTTGAAAGCGCACATGGTGCATGGCTAAGCAGCGACTGAACGAACATAATTTAAGCACGAGCACGGCGCACTTTTGCCGTAAGGAGCAATTGATGGCCTCCACAATGCTGGTTTGGCCGTTGCCTTTGAGATGAGCCCGATGGGCTCGCGCCGGCAATACTCCCCCGGTAGGCGTCCCATTCGTCCGTGTGGTACCACATGCCCGGCACCTATGGCGAGTCTCCAACTACCCAGCACCCAGGCTACGATCCGCTTGGTATGACGTTCCACGGCCAGCCATAGCCATGTTTTGCGCCGCTTCCGTCCCACAAACGTCCATAGCTCATCCAGCTCTAACTCCCTCGGCCGGTGCGGCAACGGACAACTCAGGGAACGGTTCTGCGCTTTTTTTTGCCAGTTTAGCCACCGTCATCCGCGCTACGCCCGTCAGGCGCACGATGGCCCACTGTGACACCCGCTCCAGCAGCAGCTTTTCCACCCGAGCGTACTGCGCCGCTTTGCGCGGGGCTGCTGGCTGGAATACCGCTTGATGGCGGCAAGCGGTGCACCGATACTTGGCTTTGCCTTTACTCATGCCATTTTTGCGCAAGGCGTCACTGCCTCATTTGGCACACCGAAGTGTGGTCTGGATCATACGCCTGTGCTACGCAAAAACCACCTTTTAGACCATCACCACAATTCGATGTTAACTCACTCCCATGACCCTCGACCTCTCCGGCATCACCAGCAAAGCTGCCATTCACCAGCTGTTCAAGGAGCAGTTGGGCTTTGAGGACTGGTACGGCCCGAGTTGGGACGCTTTCTGGGATTCCATCGTGGCCATTGTGGAAATGCCGCCCGTGCTCACGCTCACGAACTGGGAGGAATTTGCCCGCTGCTGCCCCCGCGACATGCAGATTCTGCAGCAGGTGGTACGGGACTACAACGAGGAAATGGCCCCGAAGCGGATTGTGCTGGCCTGAACCAACTTACCGCCGCACCAGCAGCAAGCCGCTACTGCGCCGGCCCGGCGGCTGGCTGCCGCTGAGCCGGCACGGTCATGTAGTTGCAACAAGACAAATCCGCCAGTGGGCTGTTATAACGCCTTGCGCCGCGTGTAAGCCGGCAACTTCATTTCCTGAAACTCCCTTTTTATGCAGAATATTGCCCTCGTAGTGGGTGCCAGTGGCATCATTGGCAGCAACCTGGCCCAGGAGCTGCTGACCCACGGTTGGACCACTTACGGTCTGGCCCGCTCCCCGCGCCCGGATGTTGCCGGCCTGCGCCCCGTAGCGGCCGATTTGCTCAGCCCCGACAGCCTACAAACCGCCCTGGCCGATGTAGCGCCCACCCACGTGTTCATCACCAGCTGGATGCGCCAGGATACGGAAGCCGAGAACATCCGCGTCAACAGCCTGATGGTGCGTAACCTGCTCGATGCCTTGGCTCCCAAACATTCGGTGCGGCACGTGGCGCTGGTCACGGGCCTGAAGCACTACCTGGGGCCGTTTGAGGCGTACGTGAGCGGGGGCACCCCGCCACCCACGCCCCTGCGCGAGGAGCAGCCCCGTCTTCCGCTCGATAACTTTTACTACGCCCAGGAAGATGAAGTGTACGCCGCCGCCGCCCGTGATGGGTTTACCTGGAGCATCCACCGGCCCCACACTATTATTGGCAAGGCCGTGGGCAACCTTATGAATCTGGGCACCACCCTGGCCGTGTATGCCAGCATCTGTAAGGAAACCGGCCGCCCCTTCCGCTGGCCCGGCTCCGCGGCCCAGTGGCATGGCCTGTCCGACGTCACGGATGCCCGCATCATTGCCCAGCAGCTACGCTGGGCCGCCACCACCGAGGCCGCCCAAAATCAGGCTTTCAACATTGTGAACGGGGACGTATTCCGCTGGAGCTGGCTGTGGCCGCGCTTGGCCGCCTGGTTTGGGGTGCCGGCCGTGGGCTTCGATGGTACCGTACACCCACTGGAAGCCGAACTTAGCCAAGATGCTGCCGTGTGGCAGGCCATTGCCGAGCGGTACCAGCTACAGGAGCCGGACCTTAACCGCCTCGCTTCTCCCTGGCACACCGACCTGGATCTGGGCCGCCCCATTGAGGTGATGACCGACATGGCCAACAGCCGCAAACGGGGTTTTCGGGAATACCAATCCACCGAGGATTCCTTTTTCGACCTGTTCGGACAGCTCCGGACCGACCGGCTGATTCCGTAGCACGAACGGGGTTATCCGCACTCCGCCCCATTCGGAAAATTTCGTTCCGAAGCGCGAAAGACAAAGTTCGGGCTACTACCGTTTCCGCCTTTTCCGGCCCCCGCCAACGCAACAGCCTGGTGGGGGCCGATGTGCGTCCGGGGCATTGGTAACACTGGCGTAATACACCGGACACATTCAGGTAACAGATAATGCCGCACTTTGCGGTAGCATTATCATTTCATGAAGAAACTGTTAACCATCCTGTTGCTGCTGGCTGCCGGCTGGGCCCACGGCCAGGCCGCCGACTCGGTTTCCTCGGAGCCGGCCCCGGGCAAAAAGTGGTACCAGGCAGTATCGGTGCGGGGCTACGTGCAGGCGCGCTACAACCGGCTGCTGGAAACCAATCCTGACCTTATTTGCGAGCAGTGCGACCGGTCGTGGGGCCGCAACGGGGGCTTTTCCTTGCGGCGGATTCGCATCATCTTCTTCGGCCAGCTACACGAGCGGGTGTACTTCTACATTCAGCCCGATTTTGCCAGCACGCTCAGCGGCAGCTCCTCGTTGAACGCCACCCTCCTGCGCGACGCCTACATTGACCTGGGCCTCGACAAAGCCAGCCAGTTTCGGGTGCGGCTGGGGCAGAGCAAGATTCCGTTCGGATTCGAGAACATGCAGTCGAGTCAGAACCGCCTGGCCCTGGACCGCAGCGACGGCATCAACAGCTCCTTTTCCAACGAGCGGGATTTGGGCGCTTTCCTGTACTGGGCCCCTACGGCCGTGCGGCAGCAGTTCAGCCGTTTGGTGAAGGATGGCCTGAAGGGTTCCGGCGACTACGGCGTAGTGGGCATCGGAGCCTTTAACGGTCAAACGGCCAACCGCCCCGAGCTGAACAACCAGCGCCACGTAGTGGCCCGCATTACGTACCCGTTGAAAGTTGGGAACCAGATAATTGAGCCGGCGGTGCAGGCGTACTCCGGCGAGTACGTAGTGAACCGGGACCAGCTGTCCAGCGGCGTGAAGCACCGCCCCGACCTGCGCTACCCCGACCAGCGCGTGGCGGCTACGTTCGTGCTCTATCCCCAGCCTTTCGGCCTGCAAGCCGAGTATAATGTGGGCCGCGGCCCCGAGTTCAACCCGCGCACCGACAGCATCGAAACCCAGCGCCTGCACGGCGGCTACGTGCTGCTCAACTACCGCCTGCAATACAAAGAGCACCAGTTCTACCCCTTCCTGCGCGCCCAGTACTACGATGGCGGCAAGAAGCACGAGCGGGATGCCCGCAGCTATACCGTGCGCGAGGCCGAGCTGGGCGTGGAGTGGCAGCCCTTCCCCAGCTTCGAGCTGGTGACGATGTACACCCTCTCCAACCGCCGCTTCGAGGATTTCCAGAAGCAAAGCAACCGCCAGCGCGGCGGCCTGCTACGCCTCCAGGCCCAGCTGAATTTTTAAGGTTGGACGGCTCGTCCAAACGCAACAACGCCCGGCCGGTTTGGCTGGGCGTTGTTGTTCAGTATAAATTCAGGCCAGATTACTGCTTGGCGTTGGTTACCAGCTCTACAATCTCCTCCGAGATGCCGGTGGTGCTGAAACCACCGTCGTGCATGAGGTTCTGCATGGTCACGTAGCGGGTCAGGTCCGAGAACAGGCTGATGCAGTAGTCGGCGCAGGCTTCGGCCGGGGCATTGCCCAGGGGCGAAAGGCGGTCGGCGTACTCGTAGAACGCATCAAAGCCGCTGATGCCGGTGCCGGCCGTGGTTTTGGTGGGCGACTGGCTGATGGTGTTCACGCGCACTTTCTTGAGCTTGCCGAGGCGCTGGCCGTAGCTGCGGGCAATGCTTTCGAGCATGGCCTTGGCCTGCGACATGTCAGTATAGTCGAGGAAGGCGCGCTGGGCGGCAATGTAGCTCAAGGCCACGGCCGAGCCCCACTCGTTGAAGGCATCCTGCTTCTCGGCCACAGCCAGCATCTTGTGGAACGACAGCGCCGACACGTCGAGGGTTTTCTGGTACCACTCGTAGTTCAGCTCGCCGTAGTGCTTGCCCTTGCGGATGTTGGCGCTCATACCAATGCTGTGCAGCACGAAATCCAGCTTGCCACCGAGGTGCTCCTGCGCCCCCGAGAATAGCTTCTCTAGGTCCTCCATCGAGGTGGCGTCGGCCGGAATAATGGGCGCGTTGCACTGCTCCGAGAGCTTGTTGATTTCGCCCATGCGCATGGCCAGCGGGGCGTTGGTGAGCACAAAGCGGGCCCCTTCGGCGTGGGCCTTCAGGGCTACTTTCCAAGCAATAGATTCTTCGTTCAGCGCGCCGGAAATGATACCGACTTTGCCCGCAAGCAGGTTTGCCATATGAGGTAAGATGGTGAAATGGTGAAATGGTGAGTTGATGTTCGTTACTCCACTACACCTTTTGAAGTGTTCAGATTAAGTGCCCCAAGTTAGCTATTCATAACTCACTATTTCACCATCTCACCATTTCACCATTTACCCCGCCATTTCTGCGCCACGCAGGGCTAGTAGCTCCCGGGCACTCTGGGTGGCGTGCTGGCTGGGGTTGGCGCCGGAAATCATCTGGGCAATTTCGCGGATGCGCTCCTCCTGGTTCAGTTCCCGGATGCGGCTCACGGTGCGGTCGGCGCGGTCTTCCTTGTACACGAAGTAGTGCGCGTCGCCGGCGGCGGCCATCTGGGGCAGGTGGCTGATGGCAATAAGCTGGTGCTTTTTTGCCATCTGCTGCATCATACGGCCCACTTTCATCGCAATTTCCCCGCTGATGCCGGTGTCAATTTCATCGAATACTATCGTCGGCAAGGCGGTTTTATCGGCCAGCATGTACTTGATGCACAGCATCAGGCGCGAGAATTCCCCACCTGAGGCCGACTTGCTTAGCGTTTGGGGCTGGGCGCCTTTGTTGGCCGTGAACAGGATGCTCACCACATCAATGCCGCTGGCGGCGGGGGCGCTTTCCTGGTGCTGCACCACAATGCGGGAGTGCGGCATACCCAGATCCACCAGCAGTGAGGCCAGTTCTTTTTCGAATTTCGGAAACACTTTGCGGCGGGCTTCGGAGAGGCGGGCCGCCTGCTTGGTAATGGTGGCGAGGCTGGCTTCTACTTCCCGGCGCAGGCGGTTAATCTGCTTATCGAGGTTCAGCACCGAGCCTACCTTATCGCGCAAATCGGCGCGCACGGCCAGCAGGGCCACCACGTCGCGCACCTGGTGCTTGCGCTGCAGGCTGTAGAGCACATTCAGGCGGCTTTGCAGCTCGTCGATGCGGGCCGGGTCGCCTTCGGTACGGCGCTCCACAGCTTCCAGCTCATCTGCTATGTCGTGCAGCTCAATCAGGCAACTGTCCAGGCGCTGCTTCAGCTCCCGCACCGGCTCCGAGTAGGCCGAAATCTGCCCCAGCAGCACGGCCGCATCCTTCAGGGCTCCGGTGGCGCAGTACTCCCCTTCCGAAAGGCCCTGCAGGGCGTGGGTGAGCTTGAACTTGATTTCCTCGGCGTGCTCCAGCTCTTTTACTTCCTGCTCCAGCTCATCCTGCCGCTCATTATCCAAACTGGCGTCTTCCAGCTCATTCAGCAGAAAGCTATGGTAATCCAGTTCCTTATTGGCCTGCGCTACCTGGTCTTCCAGGGTTTTCAGGTCGGCTTCCTGTTTGCGGTATTGGCGGTAGGCGTTGCTGTACTGCCCGCGCATCGGAATCAGCCCGGCGTATAAATCCAGCAGATTCAACTGAAACACCGTATCACCGAGTAGCAGGGTATCGTGCTGGGAGTGGATGTCCATCAGATTAGCCCCGATGTGGCGCAGGGTTTCCAGCGTCACGGGCGTATCGTTGATGAACGCCCGGCTTTTCCCCGCGGGGCTGATTTCCCGCCGCAGAATGCACTGCTGGTCGTAGTCCAGGTCTTCGGCCTGGAAGATATCCTGCAGTTGGTAACTCTGAATATCAAAATGGCCCTCAATCACGCACTTCTTGTTCGTATCGAAGAGCATGCGCGAATCAGCCCGATTGCCCAGCAGCAGGCCAATGGCCCCCAGCATAATCGATTTGCCCGCCCCGGTTTCGCCGGTAATGATGTTGAGCAGCGCCGAGGGGCGCAACTCCAATTTTTCAATTAGAGCGTAGTTCTGAATTCGCAGATCAACCAGCATGGTACACCAAATGAAGGCCGGGACGCCGACCGTAGCTGTCAAAAAAACCTGCTACGGGCCGGTCAGCAAGTGCCGGGTCTAGTAGCTTTAGCAAAGCTACTAGTTCATTTAGTTAAATGCCAATAAAATTTGCTCACTTGATCTTTTCGAACAGCACGCCCTATGGCTGCCGCAGAATGGTCTGGTAGCGGGCCGAGTTGGTGGGGTCCACCTCGGTGAGCAGGGTAGCTACCTGGGTTTTCTGCTGCTGGTCGGGACTGGTGCGGAACACGTTGGAAATTTCCTCGGCCTTGGTGGTAAAAAAGGCTTTGGCCAGCAGGGTACCGGGGCGGCGCTGCACGGCCTGCTGCACCCCTTGCAGAGCAGTAGCCATGTTGGTGCGGGCTTCTTCGGGCTTGGTAATGAAGATATCCATTCCCTGCCGGTAATAGGCGTAAATGGCACTACGGAATGCCTCCAGCTGCGGATCCTGCAGGTTATTCAGCAGCCAGTACCGGTTGCCGTTGTTGGTATCCTTCCAGCCGTCGTCGGCCTCGTTGGTGATGTTCTGGGAAGCCGCATTTACCAGCACCGTCCGGGCCCGGTCATAGTACGGCGAGCCGCTCAGGGGCGAAAAGCTGTCCTGATCCATGCCAATGATAAGATAGGCATAGAAAGTCAGCAACGACGACAGGTTGCCCACAAACGTGGTTTCGGAGTAGTCGATGGGATTCTGGGGCGAGTAATTGAACACCCAGCCCCGGTCGGCGAAGCTCAGCAGGTTGGTTTCGTAGCCGGTGCCGTACACCGGGCGGGTGCTCAGCACGCGTACAGTGGCCTTGTACGTGCCGTTCTGCGGAATTTCGGTGATGCCCACAAACACCTTGCAGCGGATTTTCTCCTCGGGGCGGTACGCCTGGTTGGTGAAAGGCCGGGTGTTCAGAAACTGCTGAATGTCCCGCTTCATGTCCTGCACCAGCTGCCGGTCCGAGATGGTCACGTTTTCCGTGGACACGGTTACTTCGGCCAGCAGCTCCTGGGCCTGGGCCACGGCGGTGCTGCCAGCAACGAGCAACAACAATAGAAAAAGCTTACGCATGCGCTTGGGATGAAAGGCGGGCCAACACGAAACGCACAATATCCTGCGCTACTTCGGTTTTGGCTTTCAACTCGAAGATAGTGCTTTGCCCGTCGGCGGCCAGCAGGGTTACTTTGTTGGTATCGTGGCGGAAACCGGCCCCGGCGTCGCGCAGGGAATTCAGCACCACCACGTCAAAGTTTTTGCGCCGGAGCTTATCGAGGGCGTGGACCTGCTCGTTTTCCGTCTCCAACGCAAAACCCACCGAAAATTGTTCGGGCCGCTTGGTTTTCCCCAGCTCGGCGGCAATATCCACGTTCTTCACCAGTTCCAGGGTGAGGGTTTCGCCGGCCTTCTTGATTTTCTGCTCGGCCACCTGGGCGGGCCGGTAGTCGGCCACAGCGGCGGCAAACACCCACACGTCGGCGGCAGCCGCTTCAGTCATAGCCGCTTCGTACATCTCCTGGGCCGTTTGCACCCGCACCGTCCGGATACGCGCATCGGCCGGATCGGGCAGGTTAGTGGGGCCGCTGACGAGTGTCACTTCAGCCCCTTCGGCCGCGAAGGTTTCAGCCAGGGCGTATCCCATTTTGCCGGTGCTGTGGTTCCCAATGAAGCGTACCGGGTCGAGGGACTCGTAGGTAGGGCCGGCAGTGATGAGGACGCGCATTACGTTGGAGTTATGAGTTAAGAATGATGAGTTATGAGTTGAGTTTTGCGGTCAACAGCGCACTAATTCACACCCGAATTTCATTCTCAGCAAGAGAAAAAGCTTTTACAACTGCTTCATAAAAAACCGCTCCAGCTCACGTACCATCTCCTCGGGTTCCAGCATGCGGCCGGGGCCGCTGAGGCCGCTGGCCAGCTCACCGGCCGGCGAGTCCCACACGGTGGTACCGTCTTCGCGCAGGCGGTGCAGATTGCGCTGGGTGGCCGGGTGCTGGTACATATCCAGGTCCATGGCCGGGGCCACAAACACCGGGCAGCGGGCGGAGAGGTACACGGCATCCAGCAGCGTATCGCAGAGGCCGTTGGCCAGATGAGCCAGCGTATTGGCCGAGGCCGGAGCTACTACCAGCGCATCGGCCCACAAACCCAGGTGCACGTGATTGTGCCACTCGCCGGCCTGCTCATCCTTCAGAAAACCCTGCAAAACCGGATTTTTGGATAGCGTACCCAATGTTAGCGGCGTTACGAAAGCCACGGCCGCGGGCGTCAGAATTACCTGCACCTCGGCCCCGGCCTGCACCAGCAGCCGCACCAGCAGCGCCGATTTGTAGGCGGCAATACTGCCGCTCACGCCCACCAGAATTTTACGTTCCTGCAGCATAGGTTTGGCCAATGGAATATGGGCCACGAAGCCCACAGACAAGGATACACACAAAAACGTCATGCCGAACCAGGCTGGTAACAGCACGGGTTCGGCATGACGCTCACAGAATGCGTATGCGACGCAACGACTAGCCTTTCTGCTCCTCCTCGATGGCGGGCGTCTGGAAGTGCACTTTGCCTTCCAGAAACTCCTCTACGGCCAGGTTGGTGGGCTTGGGCAGCCGCTCGTAATGCTTGCTGATTTCAATTTGCTCACGGTTTTCGAACACCTCTTCCAGGTTGTCCACGGTGGTGGCAAACTCGGCCAGCTTCCCGTTCAGCTCTTCTTTCAGCTTCACGGCAATCTGGTTGGCGCGCTTCGAAATGATGGCAATGCTCTCGTACACGTTGCCGGTTTCGGTGGTGAAATCCGACATGTTGCGGGTTACGATGGAAGCAGGGACGTTATTGGGAGCTTTCATATACAAATGTGCTGAATGTGTTTTGATGTGAGTTCTGTAAAAAATTGGTGGGGAAGCCTATGTGGTGTGGTGAATACAACTACTCACATTCAACCACATTCTGCCCACATTTTTCACATTTAGTTGGCGGCTGTTCCCTCAGTGGGCTTTAGCTTGGCCACGGCGTCGCGCGACTGGTCGTACATCCGCTCGGCGTCTTTCAGATTTTTGCTCTGCGGGAAGGCATCCACAAAGTTCTGGTAGAAGGCAATAGCCTCCAGATACCGTTCCCGCTGCTTTTCCTCCACGCTTTCCGTGGCCAGATCAAACTGGGCGCTAAGCTTCAGGAAAGCGGCCTGCTCCCCATAGCCGGAAGCGGGAAACTGCTGCTGAAACTGCGTAAACGCCGTTACGGCCGACTGGTAGTAGCGCAAATCATAATAGAGGCGGGCACCGCGAAAGGCTTTGTTTTCCAGCTTCTTCTGCAGCTCCTGCGACATGCCGTCGGTTTCGGAGCGGAACTTGCTTTCCGGGAAGCGGTTCAGAAAGTCCTGAATTACTTCCAGCGCCGTGTAGGTGTTGGTCTGGTCGAGCTGAAACTCCGGGGAGTCGCGGAACAAGGATTTGGCCTGCATGAAAGCCGCTTCCTCGGCCTGCGGCGAGTTCGGGTAAGTTTCGTAGAACGTCTTGAAGTAGTAGGCGCTCAGCGTGTAGTTGCGTTGCTGGAAATTGGTATTGGCGAAGTAGAACTGCGCCTTCTCAGCCTCCGGGCGGCCTTTCAGCAGCGGAATCAACTCCTCCAGCAGCGTACCGGCCTTGAAGTAGTCGCCTTTATCGTAGTACTGGATGGCGGCTTCGTACTTCTTGTTCACGTCGGTGCTCTTGAGCAGCTTTTGGTAGCCAGTGCAGGAGCCGAGCAGCAAGGTGCTCACTAACAGAACAAAGAAAGCAGGACGGAAAGACAGCATAAGGACGCAAAGGTAAGAAGAATCGGTGAGGCAAATCAGTTGCCAGTTACAAGTTGTCAGTTGCCAGCGCAGAAACGGAGTTGGTAGCTCTGCATACTGCCCCTCCGCCACTATTTCCTCACCGGCTTAGTTGTGGGTTTAGCGTTGGGAGCGGCTGGCTTTTTCGGCGTGGCTTTCTTGGTGGTCGGCTTCTTTTTGGCCGGTGCGGCTTTTTTGGGCTTAGCGGGCGGCGCGAAGTGCTTACCCAACGTCTGCCGACGGATGGGGCGTTCCTCAGCGCGCCAGCGGAAATCCTTGAGCTTGGCCTCTTCCGGCTTCAGCTCGTTGGGCGGAATAAACTGGGCTTCGGGGTTGGTGAGGAAACTGATGGTATTGAGCTTGCCGTCCTGAAACCGCAGCGCCATGGTGGCGGAGAGGCTTTTGTTGACGCCCGACACGGCCGTGTCACCCTCAAGAGCATAGTAGAGGCTCTCCGCGTTGCCAAGCACATCAATTTTTTTGATGGACTTGTCGCGGAAGTAGGCCACCATGTTGCGGCCCTTCACCTGGTTGAAGTTGAGCA
This sequence comes from Hymenobacter sp. 102, assembly GCF_049949205.1. NCBI lineage: Bacteria > Pseudomonadati > Bacteroidota > Cytophagia > Cytophagales > Hymenobacteraceae > Hymenobacter > Hymenobacter sp. 102. Next base: position 3,915,163 of record NZ_CP188172.1, on the reverse strand, counting down.
GTGTGTCCTGCCCGATGCTGAACGCGTGCCCGAACAGGCGCATCTGGTCAATCTGGCCCCGGCGCTGCTGAATCTCCATGGAGTCAGCGGTGAGCTGGTTGCCCTTGTTCCAGAGCACCGGGTCGTGGCTGAGGTAGATGACGGAATCCTGCCGGTCGTAGGTGAGCGAGTCGCAGCGGCCCTGCAGGTCCGAGCGGAAGATGCGCACCTTGCGGTAGGCGTAAATCACGCCGGCCTTGTTCTGGGGCGGGCGGCCCTCAATGCTCACCAGCGTATCGGCCGACAGATACAGCGTGTCCTTATCGTTGATGTTGCGCATCACCGGCTGGCTACCGTACACCTTGGCCCGGCCCTGGGCCCGCCAGTACCGCCCCACGTCCCCGCGAATCACGAGGTTATCCTTCTTTGAAGTCATCGACACGCGGCCGGTAGCCACGCCGTACTGCCGGGCTTCGTCGTAGTACAGCTTGTCGCCGCCCAGCAGGTAGTTGGGCGTTTCAATTTTGGCGTTCCGGGCGAAGTTGGAAATCTTGGTAACGGTGTTGTAGTTCCCGTTTTCGGCGTAGAGGTTGCCCTGCTTGCCCTTGATGCGGGTGGGCCCGAAGAAGTAGGCAATCTTGCTGACGGTGTTGTATTGCAGCGTATCCGTGTCGATGGTGTTTTCCTTGGTAATCAGCTTCACGTTGCGTTTGAAGCTGAACACCTTGCTCTGGGTGTTGTAGTAGCCAAACTGGCTGTCGAGCGTGTTTTCGGGGTCCTGGAGGTGGCCGCCGGTGCTGTAATAGGCCAAGTTGTTGTTCAGGTCGTAGTCGAGCAGCTGGGTGGTGAGCGTCATGCGCGGGTCACGCATGGTTACGTTGCCGGTCATGCGGGCCTTGCGGGTGTCGCCGTCGTAGGTTCCCCGGTCGCCGGTAATGGTGATGGTATCGTTCTGAATGATGCGCACGTTGCTAAACGCCTCCAGCGCATTCCGCTCGGTGTACTGATAGGCTGAGTCGCAGTAGAGCAGCGTAGTGCCTTGGCGGAAGCTCACGTTGCCAATCAGCTTCCGGATTTCGACCCCATTAAAGGTACCGCCAATGAGTTGCTGGGTGCCGGGCAGCAGTTCAATACGCTGCCCCTGAACCGGCGCAGGCTGGTTGCCGGGCCGCGCGGCCGGGCGCTGCTGGGCCCAGCTCAGGGCGGGCAGCAACAGCAGCAACAGAAGAAAAAGTGGCTTCGGGAACGACATTTCGGCGCAAAGGTACAGAAGGGCCGTTGCTAACGGTTTTCTTTGTGGAATAGTACGCCATTGTCTGCCAAATCCACCTGTTTCCCTGCCGTGAAAATCTACCTGTTTGGGGCCTCCGGCTCCGGTGTTACCACCCTCGGGCAGGCGCTGGCTGAACGGCTGCAGGTGCCGTATTTCGACGCGGATGATTTCTACTGGGCTCCGGCCGAACAGCCGTTTACGGTGAAACGCCCCCTGCCGGAACGCAACCAACTTCTGGCGGAAGCCCTGGCCCGGCACCCAGCCTGGGTACTGGGTGGGTCCCTGGTGAGTTGGGGGGAACAGTGGCTGCACGCTTTCGACCTGGCTGTATTTCTGTGGCTGCCGCCCAACATTCGGCTGGCCCGGCTGCAACAGCGGGAACAGGAGCGGTACGGGGAGCTGCTACGCACCGATGCGTTTCGGCAGCAGCAGTCGGCCGCTTTCCTGGACTGGGCCGCTACCTACGATACTGGCGGCACCACGAGCCGCAGCCTGGCCATTCACACGGCCTGGATGCAACAGCTTAAGTGCCCCGTGCTGGAATTGCGCGGCGACCTGACTGTGGCGGAGCGCGTGGCCCGCGTGGTGGACGCATTGCCGGCCGCTTAACTTTGTCATTATTTTTCGCAGCCTTCTAGCGCTGCTTCTTTGCTTCTCTCATGCTCGACCGGATTCAAGCCTTCATTCAGGAACATACCCTCTTCTCCCCCACCGACCAGTTGCTGGTAGCCGTCAGCGGCGGCCTCGATTCGGTGGTGCTGGCCGAGGTACTGCACCGGCTGGGTGTGAAGTTTGGGGTGGCGCACTGCCACTTCGGGCTGCGGGGCGAAGAAGCCGACGCCGACGAGCAGTTTGTGCGCAAACTGGCCGACAAATACGAGGCGCCCTACTTCGTGGAGTTTTTCCAGACCAAGAAGTTTGCCGAACAGGAGGGTATTTCGACCCAGATGGCTGCCCGGGCTCTGCGCTACGAGTGGTTTGAGCGCATCCGGGCGCAGCAGGGCTACACGGCCATTGCTACCGCCCACCACCAGCGCGACACGGCCGAAACCATGCTGCTCAACCTCACCCACGGCACCGGCCTGGCTGGCCTGCACGGCATCCGGCCCAAAACCGGCCACCTGGTGCGCCCGTTGCTGGCCGTGAGCAAGCCCGACCTGTACGACTACGTGGTGGAAAACCGCCTGATCTGGCGCGAGGATGCCAGCAACGATTCGCCGGTGTACCAGCGCAACCGCCTGCGCCTGGAGGTGCTGCCCGTGCTGCGCGACATCAACCCCAGCCTCGACCACACCATGAGCATAACGGCGGAGCGCGTGGGCGCGGCCGAAGAAATTGTGCGCCGCTACGTGGCCGATACCGCCGCCCAGGCCCAGCGCCAGGAGGCCGAAGTTACGTACCTCGACATCCGCCTGCTCCAGAAAACGGCCGCCACGGCCCTGGTGCTGCACGAGCTGCTGCGGCCCTTCGGCTTCAGCTACCTCGTCACCAAAGACATTGTGCAGAGCTTCGGGGCCGAGCCGGGCCGCCGCTTCGAGTCGCCGACGCACCAGCTGGTGAAGGACCGGGAGCAGCTGGTGATTACCCCGCGCAAGCTCCAGCACTTTGGCACCCACCAGCTGCAGGCCGGGCAGGAAGCCCTGAAAATTGACGGCCTGCACCTGCGCACTGAGTTGCTGGAAATAACCGAGGGCTACGCCGTACCGAAGGGCAAAGCCCTGGCCGCCCTGGATGCCGACGTGCTTAAGTTTCCACTCACAGTACGCCCCTGGCAAGAAGGCGACTGGTTTATGCCCATCGGCATGAAGGGCAAGAAGAAGCTCTCCGACTTCCTCATCGACCAGAAAGTGCCCCTCAACCTCAAAGACAACGTGTGGGTGCTGGTGTCCGCCGACGGCAAAATTGCCTGGGTTATCGGTTTCCGGCCCGATGAGCGGTTTAAGGTAACCGAGAATACCGAGCGGGTGCTGCTGGTGAAGCGGATGTAGTACATATATTACCACATGTCACAAATAGCCATTATCTACATGATACAAACTATTGACTTACTGATATTTGCCATTTTGCAGCATTGTATTTTCGCCAACAGAGCAAGATGCACCCAGTCACAAACAGCAACTTTCTGCCCTTGACTGCTCGCTGATGCGACGGGTTATTGGGGTATCATTTCATCTAACCCTTACCCTATCATAAAAAGAGTTCTTCTAATGGCGCCCTGTTGGGTGGCGTATCGTTCAGCAGTATGGCGGCATCTAGTGCAAGTCGCATCAGTGCCAAGCCCAAAGTTGACAAACGAAATACGCGTGTATCTAAGAAATTAGTAGTTGAAGGATGCGGATGGGTGAGCTTCAGTGTCAGCTGCGGTGACTATGATTCTAATAATAACCCCATCGATTTCCTTGGCCGCACATACGCTTGTAGCTCAGTCGACGTTTTTGACGCGAAATACAGATTACAGGAAGAGCATTGCTACTAACTCCTATCTATATAAAAAGCCACACTCATATGAGTGTGGCTTTTTATATACAATTGTCATCAACTCGCAGAAGAAATTTTTATATGAAAAAACAAATTTTACTTTACCTTTTATTCACCGTAATTCTGCTCTCATCAAGCAAATTTATGAGTATGCACCCATCGTCCGCAAAAATTATTTTTTTATACCGGATGACAAGCAGACCAGATTCTACATCGAAAGCAACATGGACCGAACTCACTCAACTGGCTATTTCAGATAGTATATCAGAATTCAGAAGCATTGCCCGTTACAAAGCCGATTCTCTTATTAACAAATATCAACATACCGAATTAAACTCACCTTTGTTTCATGAGGGAATGAATGAGATGGATAATCTTCCCCGGTATAAGTTTGACGGTATTGTTATAAAAAACTTTAAATACAACACATGTACTTATTTTGGAACAATTGGAAAAGTAATATCATATTATCAAGAAAAAGATTATCCAATGAAATGGCGAATTTCATCGGATACTACAACCATAAACGGTTACAGGTGCCAGCGTGCTTACACAAGCCTAGGCGGCAGGGATTATGCTGTCTGGTTTACCCGACAGCTTCCATTCAGCAATGGACCTTATAAATTTGGAGGATTACCTGGCTTGATTATACAAGCTGTAGACAAAACAAATAGCTACCGTTTTGAACTCACACATATGTATAAACCAGCCAAAGAATATGCTATTAGAATGCCACAAGAAGTAATGACTCTGGCAAAAACAACAGTTAATGTTTCTAAAAACAAGTATTACACTAGCTATTTTGATTACAAAAATAATTTTATAGAAAATATAACAAACAACGGAATGGTACAAATTAATAACATGGAGGCGTTCAAAAAAAATCATCTGGAAAAACTAAAAAAGCGCAATAATCCAATAGAGCTTAAGTATTAAAATGTTAGACATATATAAATACAGAGCATATTATATCATTCCATTATTGTGGATTACAACAGCTATAGGTTACGCCCAAACTACGCTTACCGGCACCATCACCGATACTCGGCATCAGCACATTCCGGGGGCGCTGGTGGAAGTGCAGCCTCTGCCGGGACTGGATGAATCGGCCGTAGCCGTGACCGATGAGGCGGGGCGTTTCCGGGTGCAGTTGCCGTTTGCCACCGATTCGGTGTTGCTGAGCGCCCGCAGCCTGGGCTTCCGGGACCAGACGCGGCGGCTGCGCAACCATTCGCAGGCCGTAAGCCTCACTCTGCCAGACAACCTCACCCCACTCCGGGAAGTCACCATCAAGGCTCCGCCCATCCGGCGCGAGGGCGACACGCTCAGCTACCGCGTATCGGCGTTTACCGAGAAGAAGGATCGGGTACTGGCCGACGTGCTGAAGAAAATGCCCGGCGTGGAGGTAGAGGCCAGTGGGCGCATTCTGTACGAGGGCCGGCCCATTCAGAAGCTCTACATCAATGGGGCCGATTTGCTGGAGAGCCGCTACAGTCAAGCCAGCAATAACCTGCCCGCTGACGCTGTGCAGGACGTGCAGGTGCTGAAGCGCCACCAACCCATTGCGGCGTTGCGCGGGGTGCGGCAGTCGGAGCAGGCCTCTTTAAACATCAGTCTTAAAAAGAACATTACCGCCACCGGGCAGGGCCGGCTGGGCGTGGGTGCGCCCCCGCTGCTCTGGCAGGCCAACCTTGCCCCCATGCTATTTACGCCCCGGCAGCAGCTGCTGGATACTTACCAGACCAACAACACCGGCCAGGACGTGGCCACCGAGCTGAAACCGTTGGGTCTGGATGAGCTGCAGCGGCTGCGGGAGCCGGGCCTGCGCCGGCCCGACCTGACCAGTATTCAGGAGCTGGGCCAGCCCCCGCTGCCCGCCAACCGCTGGCTGTTCAACCGGGTTCATTTAGTCAATGCCAACCATCTGGTGCCTTTCAGCAAAGACGCCAACCTGCGCGTGAATGCCTTCTACCTTACCGATGAGCAGCTGCGCCGGGGCAGCACCCGCACCCGCTATACCCTGCCCGACGGACGCGCCATCACGCTCACGGAGGACAAGCGCAACGTGCTGCGGCCCCACCAGCTGAACACCGATTTGGCCTATATCCGCAACGTGAAACGGTACTACCTGAAGAACGTGCTGAGCCTGGCTTCCAGCTGGGAGGAGCAAACCGGCCAGCTTACCCGCAGCCTCGACGCTGAGCCCGTGCGCCAACGAGCCCGCCTGCCCTTCACCAGCCTCAGCAACCGGCTGGGGCTGGTGCAGCCGCTGAGCCGGGGGCGGATGCTCCAGGTAAATTCGGTGCTGACGCTGGCCACCAGCCCCCAGCGGCTGACGGTGGAGCCGGGCCCGCTGCCGGAAATGCTGACCGCCGGGCTGCCCTATGCCCAGGCCGCTCAGCAGGCCCGGCAGCGCACCTTTTACACTAGCAACTCGGCGGCGCTGCTGTGGGGGCAGGCCCGCTGGCGCTACACGGCCGAGGCTGGCATCACGCAGGAGCTGCCGACGCTGACCTCAGCCTTACAGCTGCCCGCTGAGTCCGAAGCCCCGGCTGATACGCTGCAGAACCAGCTACACGCCCATCAGGCCCGGTATTACCTGCAACCCGCCCTGGCCTATAAAACCGCCCGGTGGAGTCTGGAGGCCGAGGCCCCGCTGAGCTACCGCACCCTGCGCGCCACCGATGCGCCTTTGTTCGCTACTCAGCAGCGCCGTTGGCTAACGCTAGAGCCCCAGGTTTCGGGCCGCTACGAGTTGAGCGGGCTGTGGCACACCAAGTTTGGGGCTGACCTGACCACGCCAGCAGGCAGCCTGGAGCAGCTGTACTACGGCTACCTACTGCGCGACTACCGTACTTTGCAGCGTAACGCCGCCCTGCTCACCCGCCAGCGCGTGGTCAGCGGCCGGCTAGGCTTCCACTACGAAAACCCACTGACCTCCTGGTTTTACCAAGCCACGTACAGCTTCAGCAGCACTACTCGCAACCAGCTGCTGCGTAGCCTGGTGCGCCCCGATGGCTCTTTGACCACCGTAGCCGTGGCCCGGCGCACGGTGGCGCCCACGCATACGGTGGCAGCCCAGGCCAGCAAGTTCATCAGCCCTTGGAAAACGAGTGTGAGTTTGCAGCTGAGCGGCAGCAGCAGTCAGCAACCTGTGCTCTTGAATACTATCCTAGCTACCACCCGCAGTCGGCAGAGCACCGCGCGTTTGCGGGCCAATGCCTCGCCCATCAGCTGGGCCAGCTTAGAGTACACCGGCCAGCTAACACTGCTGGGCAGCCAAGTGGGTGAAGCGGCCCAACCTACCTCCCGTATGCAGGAGCACCGGGCCGGCCTAGCCTTTTACCCTACCGACCACCACCAGGTACTGCTGACCGCCGAGTATTTCCGTAGTACCGGTGCAGGCCCGGCCGTGCGCACGTTTTTCCTGGATGCCACTTACCGCTACACCCTGCCCACAGCCCGCAAGCTGGACGTGGAGCTGAAAGCCAGCAACCTGCTGGACGCCCGCACCTATCAGTATGCATTTGTCTCGGACTTCGTACTGGTGCAAAACGAGTATGAACTGCGGCCCCGTCAGCTACTGATTTCGGTGCGGGTCGCCTTCTAAGCGCGCGGGGCTTTTTAGGAAAAGTCTCCCTTTTTACTTCTCATATCTAACTTCTATAAAGTAGCTTTACGCGCATCCCATAGTTCACACCCAATTCCATCCACTGATGAAAGTTACCGTAGTTGGAGCCGGCAACGTAGGCGCAACCTGCGCCGATGTACTGGCCACCCGCGAAATTGCCAACGAAATCGTCCTCGTTGACATCAAGGAAGGCATTGCCGAAGGCAAAGCCCTGGATATCTGGCAGAAAGCCCCCATCATCGGATACGACTCCCGCACCGTGGGCGTAACCAACGACTACTCGCGCACCGCCGACTCGGATGTGGTAGTAATTACCTCGGGCCTGCCCCGCAAGCCCGGCATGAGCCGCGACGACCTGATTGCCACCAACGCCGGCATCGTGAAGTCGGTAACCGAGCAGGTGGTGAAATACTCGCCCAACGCCATCATCATCGTGGTGTCGAACCCGCTGGACGTAATGACCTACCAGGCCCACCTCACCTCCAAGCTGCCCCGCGAGAAGGTATTTGGTATGGCCGGCATTCTGGATACGGCCCGCTACCGCGCCTTCCTGGCCGAGGCCCTCAACGTGAGCCCCAAAGACATTCAGGCCGTACTGATGGGTGGCCACGGCGACACCATGGTGCCCCTGCCCCGCTACACCACCGTGGGCGGCATTCCCGTAACCGAGCTGATTGGCAAAGAAGAACTGGACGCCATTGTGCAGCGCACCGCCGTAGGTGGTGGCGAGCTGGTGAAACTGATGGGTACCTCGGCCTGGTATGCTCCCGGTGCCGCCGCCGCCCAGATGGTAGAAGCCATCGTGCGCGACCAGCGCCGCGTGTTCCCCGTGTGCGTAGAGCTGCAGGGCGAGTACGGCATCAACGGCGTGTACCTGGGTGCTCCGGTTATCCTGGGCAAAAACGGCATTGAGCGCATCATCGAGCTGCAACTCAACGACGAGGAAAAAGCCCTGCTGGAAACCTCGCGCGGCCACGTGAAAGAGGTAATGGACGCCCTCGACAACATGAGCAAAGCCGAAGCCTAGTCGGTAACGGCTGGTATCACCCGAAACGGCTGCTCCGCACTCGCGGGGCAGCCGTTTTTATGTGCGTCTGACGGAACTGAACTGCGCATTTTTCTGAAGCCAGCCCTTTGACCTTTTCCGTCAAAAGAGGAGCTGTTACGCCTATTTCTACACGCACGACCCCAAGCACATCACCTACGACATTCCCTGACGATGCCCGCTGCCGCCGACGTACTTGCCCGCCTCCAGGCCCTGGCCAACCCCAACCGTGCCGGTGGAGTAGCCCGGTTCTTCAAGACTGGCCCCGGCGAGTACGGCGAGGGTGACCAGTTTCTGGGCCTGACGATGCCCCAGCAACGAGCCTTGGCCCGGGAGTTTCGGGCGCTGCCAATGGCTGAGGTGGAGCAGCTGTTGCGTAGTCGCTGGCATGAGGCCCGGGCTGTGGGCCTGGTTATCTGGACGCTGCAGTTTGCCAAGGCGGGCCCGGCCGGGCGGCAGGCCATCCATGAGCACTACCTCGCCAACCGCCACCGCGTGAACAACTGGGACTTGGTGGATATTACCGCTCCTACCCTGCTGGGCAGCTACCTACTGGATAAGAATCGGGAGCCGCTGTACGAGCTGGCCGCCGAAAATCAGCTGTGGAGCCAGCGTATGGCCGTGGTAGCCACATTGGCCTTCATCCGCAAGGGCCAGTTTCAGGATACCTTCAGCTTGGTGGAGCTGATGCTTGCCCATCCCCACGACCTCATGCACAAAGCTATGGGCTGGATGCTGCGCGAAGTAGGCAAGCGCAACGAGGAAGCCCTGGAAGAATTTCTGACCGACCACCACGGGCAGTTACCGCGCATCACCCTGCGCTACGCCATTGAGCGGCTACCACTTGAGCGGCGCACCTGGCACATGCGCAAATAAGAGCGGGCCGCCTCTGCTCCCAGAAGCGGCCCGCGTGTAGCCGGTGACGAAATTATTTCTGGCTGGCCCGAAACAGCTTCTGCTTTTCCTCCTTGCTCAGACTCTCGTAGCCGGAGTGCGAGATTTTATCCAGAATCAGGTTGATTTCATCTTCGCCGGGTTGGGAAGCAGGTCCTGATTTGGTTTTAGCGGCTGGCGCGGCTGGAGCTGAGGCAGCGCTCCGGTGCGTAACGCGCAGGTTGGGGCGGCCCGTTACCAATCGTACAAAGAAGTCCCCTACGGCCTGCACGGGGCGGCCCAGGTCGCGACCAGCCTGCAGCTGCTTTACGAACAGGTAGCCCAGCAGCGCCCCGCCGATGTGGGCAATGCCGCCGCCGGGGTTACCCTGGTTAATAGCCAGCACCGACAATAGGATAACCACGGCGGCAATGTACTTGATGCGCACCGGACCCAGCAGGAACAGCATAAACGTGTAGTCGGGCAGCAGCGTGGCGGCGGCCATAATAATGGCCGTTACCGATGCCGAAGCGCCGAGCAACGGAATCCCTACCATAGGGCGCAATGCCGGCAGCAGGTTGAAGCTCAGCAGGAAAAACAGTGCCCCGGCCAAAGCCCCCAACACGTACAGGCTCACCAGGCGCCGGTCGCCGAGGTATTCCCGGATCAGCGCCCCGAAATAGTACAGGTTCAGTAGGTTGAACAGGATATGCCAGAACTCCTGGTGGGAAAAGGCATACGTGAGCAGCGTCCAGGGGTGGCGCAGCAAACTAGGAACATCGGAGGGCAGCTGGAATTGCCGGAGTACATTCAGAAAGTAGTCTCCTACCCCCGAAAGGCTCATGATGGCCTTGGTGAGCACCAGAAACACGAACACGAGCACGTTAATCAGCAACAGCTGATTCAGCGCATTGTCGCGGCGGCTAAAGGCAGTTCGAATGTCGGTAACGATACTCATGCGTGGTGGGGTGGATGGAAGCAGTACGTCCGGAGCAACGGTGGGGTGGCCGGAAATTCCGCAATTTTCGTGCAAGCTGCTACCCGAAGCTTCAGCCTGCCATATTTAGTACAACCGGGTGCGGTTGCGCTGCCAGATTTGCAACAACACGAAGCCCACCAGCATTCCGCCTAGGTGCGCAAAGTGCGCCACGTTGTCGCCGGGTATACGCCGGACGCCGAAGAAGAACTCAAACAGGCCGTACAGGATAACGAAGTATTTAGCTTTGATGGGCACCGGCAGCGGAAATACCATCAGCGTAGTATTGGGGAACAGCATGCCAAACGCAATCAGAACCCCAAACAGCGCCCCCGAAGCTCCTACCATTGGAGTGTTCAGGCTGTTTTCGTAGAGCCGATTAAACACTTCCAAAGTGGTACTCACCACATAGGTATCACCTGGATTTTTATGCAGCGCTATGGCAGCTGGCTTGAAAGTCTCTACCTGATCGGGCAGGTTGGTTTCGGCAAATTGTAGCAGGTTAAGATCTGTAGGTTCGGAACGAAACGCCTCCAACTGCTGGCCCATGTGGTGTACCTCGTAGGTGCGTAGGCCATCGTACAGCACCCCAGCTCCTACCCCGCAAATCAGCCAGAATGTGAGAAACCGCTTAGCACCCCACCGCTCCTCTAACAACGGCCCAAGCGAAATCAACCCAAGCATATTAGAGAAGATGTGGCCGGTATCGGCGTGCATAAACATGTACGTCAGGAACTGCCAGGGCCAGAACATTGGTGAGCCAATGGGATACAAGGCCAGCAGATCAAGGTTCAGCAGGTACTTGCTCGCAATGAACACCACCACATTGGCGATGAGCAGGTTGCGAACCATGGGGGTGAATTGGAACATAGCGGACTACTACAGGCGGGATGGTTGCAAAAGGTGAAGCTACTCAGATACGTAGTGCATAGCGTAAGTGCCGGACCCTACAGAATTTTTAAGCCTACTTCCGGAACAGCTCCTGAATCTGGCCCATTTCCAGCATCACAATGGTACGGCGGCCATCGGGAGTATAGTTGGGTACGGTGCAGGCAAACAGCTTATCCACGATAGTTGTCATTTCGCGCTCCGAGAGGCGGGCCCCACCGGCACTGGCGGCCACACGCCGGGCCAGCGCCCGGGCCATCTGCTCGCGCCGGTCCAGCTTCATGGGGCCGGCCGAGTTCCGGAACTGCTCAATGAGGCCTTCCAGCAGCTCCTTCTCGTCGCGGGCGGGCACATCGGCCGGAATGCCCTCCACGGCAATCGTGTTCTTGCCGAAATCGGTGAACCGGAAGCCCAGCGCCTTCAACGACTCCTCTACCTCCCGCAGAATGGCAAAATCCTGGGGCGTGAAGGTGATGGTGCGCGGAAACAGCAGGGTTTGCGAGGCACTCACCTCCCGCTCCAGGCTCTGGGCATACTGCTCGTAGAGAATCCGCTCCCGGGCCGCCACCTGGTCAATCAGCATCATCCCCGATTTTACGGGTACCAGCAGATACTGCTGGTGCAGCTGCAACACCTTATTGCCGGGCCCGGTGCTGGATTCGCGCAGCGGCAGTTCCGGCGACGTGGCCGGGGCCGCGGCCACACTGGGCAACACCACCGGCGCAGGTGGGGTGGGCTGGTCGGTGGCCGGGGCCCAATCCGGGGCGGTGGGCATGGCCGTGAAGCCCGCGCGCAAATCGAGGCCGCCGGGAAGCGGGGCTTGCTCATCGGCCGGCAGGTCCTCATCCGGTGCCAGGGGCGTGATGGTGGGCACGGGTACGCCTACGGCCGTGGCCTCGTGTTCCACGTCGGGCACGCTCAGCTGACTCAGGCTTTTATAGAACTCCTCCAGCTCCCGCTTGGCCTGCTCGGTGGGCCGGGGCGGCAGTTGCCGCTCGTAGGCATCAGCGGAGGCAGGACGGCCGGGGCTTTTGGCCGCCGCCCGGGCCGCCGAGGCCAGCGCATCGGGCTGGTAGCTGTCATCGAACGGGTTTTTCTCCTGGCCCGAGAGCCGGAGGGGTTGAATGGGCGCGAAGTTCACGTTGCCGTCGAAATCCAGCGACGGGGCCATGTTGTGCAGACCCAGACTCTGCTTGGCCGCGGCCCGCACAATAGCGTACACCGTTTTCTCGTCCTCGAACTTGATTTCGGTTTTGGTGGGGTGCACGTTGATGTCGATGGACTTGGGGTCAAGGTCCAGGAACAGCACGTAGAACGGGTGGGTGTCCTTGGGCAGCAGGCCCTCGTAGGCCGTCAGCACCGCGTGATTGAGGTAGGCCGAGCGGATAAAGCGGTTATTGACGAAGAAAAACTGGTCGCCCCGACTTTTCTTGGCCGACTCCGGCTTGCCGATAAAGCCCTTCACCGACAGAAACGGGGTTACCTCCTCCACCTGGGCCAGCTGCTCCTTGTAGCCGTTGCCCAGCAACGCCACAATGCGCTGGCTGAGCTTGCCGGCCGGCAGGTTGAACACCTCCAAATCGTTCTGGAACAGCGAGAAGCTGATCTGGGGATTCGCCAGGGCCACGTGCTGAAACTCATCCAGAATGTGGCGCATTTCCACCGCGTTGCTCTTGAGGAAGTTGCGGCGGGCCGGCACGTTGAAAAACAGGTTTTTCACGCTGATGCTGGTGCCGTCGGGGCAGGCTACGGGCTGCTGGCTGGTAATCTGGGAGCCTTCTACCAGCAGCAGGGTGCCGGTATCGTGGCCGCGCTGCTTGGTACGCACCTCCACCTGGGCCACGGCCGCAATGGAGGCCAGGGCCTCGCCCCGGAACCCGAGGGTACGAATGCGGAACAGGTCGTCGGTGGTACGGATTTTACTGGTAGCGTGGCGCTCCAGGCTCATGCGGGCGTCGGTGGGGCTCATGCCCGAGCCGTTATCCACCACCTGCACCAGCTGCTTGCCGGCTTCCTTGATGATGAGCTGCACCTGCGTGGCCCCGGCATCCACAGCGTTTTCCAGCAGCTCCTTTACGGCCGAGGCCGGGCGCTGCACCACCTCGCCGGCGGCAATCTGGTTGGCTAAATATTCGGGCAGAAGTTGAATGATATCGGCCATAGCGAAGCTAAAATCAACGAAAAAAAGGCGGGTGCGCTGGGCAGGCGTACGGCAGCTATCCGCTTGAGTACAACGGGCCTCGGGAATTTATGCGTAAGTTTGCGGCCAACTTTTGTGCGTACCACCGGAGATTAATTCGTTGGTTCCTGCGTTGGGAAGTGAGGCAGGCAGGGATTCAAAGGCCAACTACAGCGGCCCCTTATCCCGGCCGGCAGCCCTACCCGGCACCCTTTTTGGAGGGGCAAAAGTAGGGCTTTTCGGCTCGCCTACCAGTTCTTTACCTCTTCAGCACGAACCACCGGAGCCGATGCTCAAAGACTTTCGGATTGGACTTTTCCTGCTAGTACTGGCCTGCCTGGGCTGGGCTGTTTCCTCCTCGGTGCCCCGCGACAACGGGGCCCGGCCCATGTCGGTGGCGGAGCAGAACTGGGTGGACAGCGTGTTCAACTCGCTCACCCCCGACCAGCGCCTGGGCCAGCTATTTATGGTGGCCGCCTACTCCAACAAGGATAAGCGCCACGCCCAGGCCATTGAAGGCTTGGTGCGCAACCAGGGCGTGGGTGGGCTGATGTTCCTGCAGGGTGGGCCCCGCCGCCAGGCGCTGCTCACCAACCGCTACCAGGCCGCCGCCAAAGTGCCCCTGCTCATTGCCATGGACGCCGAGTGGGGCCTGGATATGCGCCTGGACTCCAGCATGCACTTCGCTAAGGGCATGACGCTGGGGGCTATGGATGACGAGCAGTACGTGTACCAGATGGGCCGCGAAATTGCCCTGAAGATGAAGACGCTGGGCGTGCACGTGAGCTTTTCGCCGGTGCTCGATGTGAATTCCAACCCCGATAACCCGGTGATTGGCAACCGCTCGTTCGGGGAGAACAAGGAGCAGGTAGCCAGCCGGGGCGTGCAGTATATCCGGGGCCTGCAGGACCACGGCGTTATTGCCGTAGTAAAGCACTTCCCCGGCCACGGCGACACCGATGTGGACTCGCACGTTGCCCTGCCCGTTATCAACTCCGATTTGGGCCGCCTCACCAACGTGGACCTCTACCCCTTCCAGAAGTCATTTGAGCAGGGCGTGATGGGCGTGATGGTGGGCCACCTCTATATGCCGCTGTTTGATACAGTGCGCACCCTCTCGGCCACGGTTTCCAAAAACCTAGTGACGGGGCTGCTGAAGGAGAAGATGAACTATCGAGGCTTAGTATTTACGGATGCGCTGAACATGAAAAGCGTATCTAACCTCTACAAGCCTGGGGAACTGGATGCCTTAGCCTTGGCCGCCGGCAACGACGTACTGCTGTTTTCGGAGGATGTGCCCATAGCTCTCACGAAAATCAAGGAGGCCATTGCGGCTGGCAAAATCGACCAAACCGACGTGGACCAGCGGGTGCGCAAGATGCTGCGGGCCAAGTTCTGGGCCGGCCTCAACCACTACCGCCCCATCGACGTGCCCAATCTGATGCAGAACCTGAACCGGCCCCTGAGCCGCATGGTGCAGCAGCAGATTTACGAGCACGCCACCACGGTGGTGAAAAACCAGGACGATATTCTGCCCTTCCACCGGCTGGATACCCTGCGCGTGGCCGCCGTTACCATTGGTTCGGATGCGCCCACCTACCGGGAAATTATGGGCAAGTATCAGAATGGGCCGGTGTACGCCGTGCCCAACCGCTACGCCCTCGACAGCACGTTTGCCCGCATCAGCAGCCGCCTCTCACCCTACAACGTGGTGGTGGTGAGCCTGCACAACATGAACAATACTCCTACCCACAGCTACGGCATTGGGGAAGGGGCACTGAAATTCCTGAAAGACCTGCGGGCCAACCCGAAAATCAAAACAGTGGTGGTGGCCTTCGGCAATGCCTACTCGCTGAAGTTTCTGGAGGAAAACCGCAACCTGGTGTGCGCCTACGAGGACAATTACGCCTCGCACCTGGTGGTGCCGCAGGTGCTGTTTGGGGCGCTGCCGGCCAAGGGCCGCCTGCCCGTTACGGTGTCCGAGAACCTGAAGGTGGGTACCGGCCTGCCCACGCCCGACTTCAAGCGCCTGCGCTACGGCACGCCCGAGGAAGTAGGCCTCGACTCGAAGGTGCTGGCTCAGATTGACAACGTGGCCCTGGAGGCCGTGGCCTACGCCGCCGCCCCCGGCTGCCAGGTGCTGGTGGCCAAGGATGGCATGGTGGTGTTCGATAAAAGCTACGGCTACTGCACCTACGACAAGCAGCAGCCCGTCAACAGCACCACCCTCTACGACCTAGCCTCGGTAACGAAAGTAGCCGGCACCCTGCAGGCCATTATGTACCTCAAAGACCAGGGCAAGCTCAACCTCGACGAAAAGGTAGCCACCTATCTGCCCGAGCTGAAAGGCACCAATAAAAAGGACATGACGGTGCGCGAGGTGCTCATGCACCAGGCCGGCCTCAAGCCCGGCATTCCTACCTGGGAAAAAACCATCACCAAAACCGGCCCCAAACCCACCTTCTACGCCAGCACCGAGTCGGCCGAATTCTCGCGGGAGGTAACGCCCGATTTGTTTAGCCTGCGCACCTCCGAGGACTCCGTGTGGACGTGGGTGCAGCGCTCCGGCCTGCTGCCCAAAACCAAGGGCAAGTACCCGGTGGAGTATTCTGATCTGAGCTTCATCATTCTGAAGCGGGTAGCTGAGAAAGTGCTGCAGCAGCCCATTGATGAGTTCCTGCAGAAGAACTTCTTCCAGCCGCTGGGCCTGGGCAACATGACCTACAACCCGCTCAGCAAATTCCCCAAATCCTGCATTGCCCCCACCGAAAACGACACGTACTTCCGCCGCACCCAGTTGCAGGGTACCGTGCACGACCAGACGGCGGCTATGATTGGGGGCGTGGGCGGCCATGCGGGCCTGTTCTCGAATGCCAACGACCTGGCCATCTTGATGCAGATGAATCTGCAGAACGGCCGCTACGGTGGGCAGCGCTACTTCCAGACGCCCGTGGTAACCGAGTTTGCCCGCAGCACCGAGGCCGGCAACCGCCGCGGCCTGGGCTGGGACCGGGGCGACCCGACCAAGCCCGAGGGTCCCACCAGCAACCTGTCGCCGGCCAGCACTTTCGGCCACACCGGCTTCACGGGCACCTGCGTGTGGATGGACCCCGAAAACAAAATCCTCTACATCTTTCTTTCTAACCGCGTGTACCCCGACGCCGGCAATAACAAGCTGCGCCAGTACAACATCCGCACCCGCATCCACGACGTAATCTACAAGTCGCTGCAGAAGACATGATGTGTTGTCCAGCTTTTCCGTTCCTTTGATTCCGCAATCGGCGGCAGTACGTTCCTCGGAGCGACCTGCCGCCGATTTTTTTGTCCTTGCCCTGCCGTTGCGGGTTCCGCGCAGCATCTGAAGCCGACGCTACTGTCGAACCCCGGATTCTGTCGCATGACCCCATAACCGGCTCTCCCCTCTCTCACCACTTCAGCCGTTCCCGCAACGGCGCAAGCTCAAGCTACCGCTCACATGAACATCGGCATTGTCTGTTACCCTACTTTCGGCGGCTCCGGCGTGGTGGCTACCGAGTTGGGCAAAGCCCTGGCCCAGCGCGGCCACCGCGTGCATTTCATCACCTATAGCCAGCCGGTTCGTCTCGATTTCTTCAACGAGAACCTGTTCTACCACGAGGTCTACATTCCGCCCTACCCGCTGTTCCAGTTCCCGCCCTACGAGCTGGCCCTGGCCTCAAAGATGGTGGACATTGTGCAGAACGAGAAGCTGGATGTGCTGCACGTGCATTACGCCATTCCGCACGCCTCGGCGGCCTACATGGCCAAGCAGATTCTACTCACCCGCGGCATCCGCATTCCGGTAGTTACCACCCTGCACGGCACTGATATTACCCTGGTGGGCAAGGATGCCAGCTACGAGCCGGTAGTAACCTTCAGCATCAACCAGAGCGACGGGGTAACTTCCGTATCAGCCGACCTGCGCCGCGAAACCTACGAGTACTTTGCGGTGGAGAAGGACATTGAGGTAATTCCGAACTTCATCAACCTCACCCGCTTCCAGAAGCAGAACAAAAGCCACTTCAAGGCGGCCATTGCCCCCAATGGCGAAAAGCTGCTGGTGCATACCAGTAACTTCCGCTCCGTGAAACGCATCGACGACGTGGTGCAGATTTTTGCGGGCGTGCGCCGACAGATTCCGGCTAAGCTCCTGCTAGTAGGCGACGGCCCCGACCGGCCCCGCATCGAGAAACTGTGCCGGGAAGTAGGTTTCTGCGACGATATCCGTTTCCTCGGCAAGCTGGAAGCCGTGGAGGAGGTGCTCAGTATTGCCGATTTGTTCCTGATGCCTTCCGAGAAGGAAAGCTTCGGGCTGGCGGCCCTGGAGGCCATGGCCTGCGAGGTGCCCGTAGTCAGCTCCAACGCTGGCGGTATTCCCGAGCTGAACGAGCACGGCGTAACGGGCATGGTTAGCGAAATCGGCGACGTGCCGGATATGGTGAAGAACGCCCTGTTCGTGCTGGAAGACGAGAACCTGCCCCGCTTCAAAGCCGCCGCCCGCGCCCACGCCGAAACCTTCGCCGTGGAGCACATTGTACCCCGCTACGAAGCCTGCTACCAGCGCGCCATTGCCGCTTCTTTGGTGACGGCGTAGGGGTAAAGAGTAGAAGCCTGTCATTGCGAGGCTGGAGGCCGAAGCAATCCGTCCTTTTCAAGGCACAAAATCTCGATATGCAGAAAGCCCCTGACGTCCGTGCTGACGTCAGGGGCTTTCTGCATTTATACCTAATTGTTCCGGTTACTGACTGCGTGGAGGCTCACTGCTACTCCTCATGCGGAGGAGCAGAGGTGCCACTCAAGTAAGCCATGCCAGCCGTTAATACTGCTGTAATCAGAATCAATAGAAACGTACTGCCAGACTCATTTTGTCCTGTTTCGTGGCTCCCCATGGCAAGAAACATTCCTCCCCACCAACTGGTGAAAGCCATGAACAAGGTGGCGGCACGACTGGGATGCTTGTCGGTTGCGTTGGCTATCAGCACCTGCATTAGCAGCCCGATGCCAAGTGGAATGCCTACTGCTAATAGGATAAGCGCCCATAGCGTTGAGCCCATCGACGCACCTTTGTTCATTTCGGCATGCGCGGGCACACTTGTCAGCACCCATACCATGCCGGCAGCAGCAATCCATGTATACTTCTGCATCAGAACATAGCCACCGCCTCGCGCTTCACGGCCAGCAGAGCGGCAGCGGTGGGGTCGGGCTGGTTGTCCTGCATGAGAGTTTCCAGCACCCGGCGGGCCAACTCGGGGCCGCGGGCTTCCTGCGGGTTGGGTAGGCTGCGGAACTGGGTGCTGATGAGGTTTACGACTGCTTCCTGCGCCTGTTTTACGGCGTCCCAGGTTTCGGGCTGCATGTAGAGCTGCTGGCTG
This sequence comes from Hymenobacter sp. 102, assembly GCF_049949205.1. Classification (NCBI taxonomy): domain Bacteria; kingdom Pseudomonadati; phylum Bacteroidota; class Cytophagia; order Cytophagales; family Hymenobacteraceae; genus Hymenobacter; species Hymenobacter sp. 102. Next base: position 3,896,451 of record NZ_CP188172.1, on the reverse strand, counting down.
AGGTTGTGCTCCACCTCGGCCCGGATTTCCTGCAGCAGCAGACGGTGGTAGTCGGCGGCGGGCAGGCCGGCGCTGCTCACGCGCACCAATAGGTTGTTGGGGCTGATACGCTCCAGCAGCAGCGTCACGCGCTCCAGGGCCTGCAGGCGCAGCGGCAGGGTGGTTTTGCTGGCTTCGAGGCGCATTTCGATGAGGCGGCGCTGCTGCTCCCGCTCCAGAAACTGCTGAAACAGGTAGTAAATAGCTCCGGCTACGATGAGCGCCGGCAGAATAATTTTAAGCAGGTCGAAGATGTACGCAGTAGAATCCATGCGAGAGGGAGTAGCAGAAAAAGCCCCACGGCAGCTGCCCGGGCCGGCAAAGATACTTCGTGAACCGGAGGGCCCAAGCCGTTGTTATACGACCAAACGCACCAAGCGACCGACGTAGTGTGGCAGCCCCGATGCCAAGCAGCATTCGGAACTACTACTTGCTTCGTATCTTTGTCGCCTTACTTTCCTAAACAAGAACTCACTATGGCAACGGCCGTCTCCACGAAACTTGCTCCCATCAGCCTCACTCCCCGCGCGCTGGAGGAAGTCCGGAATATTCTGGTTGAGAAAAACGTACCCGGCGAATACGGCCTGCGCGTGGGCGTGCAGGGCGGCGGCTGCTCGGGCATGAGCTATCTGCTGGGCTTCGACAAACCCAAAGACCAGGACGAAACCTTCGACCTCGACGGCGTACTGCTCATCATGGATAAGAAACACGCCATGTACGTGCTGGGCATGGAGGTTGACTTCCAGGACGGCCTCAACGCCCGCGGCTTCGTGTTCAACAACCCCCAGGCTAAGAGCACCTGCGGCTGCGGCTCGTCGTTCTCGGCGTAGTCAGCCTCTCTTCCTACAGTAAAACGAGCCCCGGCAGTAGTCGGGGCTCGTTGCGTTTTATTGGACCTCCCGGGGCCTGGCCCGGTTGTAGAGACGCGATACTTCGCGTCTCGTCGTTGCTGACGTTGTTTTGGCTGGTTCAATTCTGGTCGTCCCCACGATGAGACGCGAAGTGTCGCGTCTCTACAACTGTTCTGCTGGCACCCTTTTCTACCCTGCTTAGTCAGAAAAGCGTTCTGATGAGGATAGTAGCTGCATCACGGCAGCGGGGTCAACCACCTCGATAATCAGCTCCTGGTATTCATCATGCTCCAACTCGATGATAAGGGCGTTTTCGGCACGGTGTACGTCCCAGAAAATGCGCTTGTTATCTTGGTAAAACGTGCCGGCGGCCAGCAGGCCAGGAATGTGGGTGCCAGGGGCCCGAATACCTTTCCACCAGCCTTTCAATATCTGCGGATCCTGCCGCACGCCGCGGATATGGCGGGCCGGAATCTGCAGCTGGCTTTTGAAGGCCCACAGCTTATGCAGGCCCTTCACCCGGAAGGTTACCAGGTCGCCGTCTTTGGTTACTTCTACCACGGGGTTTTATAGCTTGAAAGAATGGAGGATATTGGCGGTAAGTTAGCATGCTGCGCGTAGCGGCGGCTTCATGCCCCCGGGCAGATATTCAACCACCCAATTTCTGCGAATTCTCTGATGCGGTACGTACTCTCGGTTGGGCTGCTGCTGGCGGCCCACGGCCTGCGGGCCCAGGCCTTCACCCCCACCGAAATTGCCCGCTGGCAACAGCAGGCCCGGCAGGTCACCATCACCCGCGACACCTGGGGCGTGCCCCACGTGCAGGGCCAGACCGACGCCGACGCCGTGTTCGGGCTGCTGTATGCGCAATGCGAGGACGATTTTCCGCGCGTCGAAACCAACTACCTCGACGCCATTGGTCGCTTGGCCGAAGTGGAGGGCGAAGCGGCCCTGTACCAAGATTTGCGGGCCCGCCTGTTCATGGATACCACCCAGGCCATCCAGCTCTACCGGAAAAGCCCGGCCTGGATGCAGCAGCTGCTCAACGCCTTCGCCGACGGCACCAACTACTACCTCTACACCCACCCCACGGTGAAGCCCCGGCTGCTGCGCCGCTTCCAGCCCTGGATGCCGCTGCTGTTCAGTGAGGGCAGCATTGGCGGCAACATCAGCGTGGTACCACTGGAACGGCTCAAGAACTTCTATGGCAGCCAGCGCAAATCCACCTCCTGGGTGCGGCCCGATGCAGGACTGCTGGAGCGGGAGCCGGTGGGCTCCAACGGGTTTGCCATTGCGCCCGCCAAAAGCGCCAGCGGCCACCCGTTGCTGCTTATCAACCCGCACACCTCGTTCTATTTCCGGCCCGAGGTGCAGGTAACCAGCCGGGCCGGCCTCAACGCCTACGGGGCCGTTACGTGGGGCCAGTTTTTCGTGTACCAAGGCTTCAATGAGCACTGCGGCTGGATGCACACCTCCAGCCAGGCCGACTCGATGGACGAGTATCTGGAAACCATTGAGCAAAAAAACGGCAAGTACTACTACCGCTACGGCCGCAAGCTGCGCCCGGTGCAAACGGCTACCGTCACGCTGCCCTACCGCCAGGCAGATGGCACCATGAGCCGTCGGCAGTTCACCACCTACCGCACCCACCACGGCCCGGTGGTGGGCCAGCTGAGCGACACCCGGTGGCTGACGGTGCGCATGATGGACACGCCGCTGGCCGCGCTGGAGCAGTCGTTCCTGCGCACCAAGGCCACCGACTACGCCAGCTTCCGGGAGGTGATGAAGCTGAACGGCAACGCCAGCAACAACACCGTGTTTGCCGACAGCAAGGGCACCATTGCCTACTGGCACGGCAACTTCATGCCCCGCCGCAACCCGCAGTTCGACTGGAGCCAGCCCGTGGACGGCAGCAACCCCGCTACCGAGTGGCGGGGCCTGCACAAAGTGGAGGAGCTGGTGCAGGTGCGCAACCCGGCCAGCGGCTGGATTCAGAACTGCAACGCCACGCCCTACACGGTATCCGGCCCCAGCAGCCCCGCCCGCAGCCAGTACCCCGCCTACATGGCCCCCGACGCCGAGAATTACCGGGGCATCAACGCGGTGCGGGTGCTGGGCCGTAAGTCGGTATTCACGCTCGATACGCTGATTGCCGCCGCCAAAGACCCGTACCTGGCCGGGTTTGAGGAGTTGATTTCGGCCCTCACGAAGGACGTGCAGTCGGTGCAGGACGGCCCCAACCCGCCCACCGCCGAAGTGCTGGAAGCCGCCCGCCTGCTGCAGGGCTGGGACCGGCGCTACGTCCGCACCTCGGTGCCCCAAACGGTGGCTACCTACTGGGCCGAGCGGCTGCTGCGCCTGGGCCGCAGCCGCGCCCCCGCCAACCAGCCCCTCGACTACATCAGCCTCACCCAGTTCACCATCGGCCACACCACCGCCCCCGAGAAGGTGGCGGCTTTGCAGGAAACTCTGGACGAGTTGACACAGGACTTTGGCACCTGGCGCACCGCATGGGGCGAGGTAAACCGGTTTCAGCGCCTAACCGGCAACGTGGAGGAAACCTACCGCGACGACCAGCCCAGCCTGCCGGTGGCCTTCACCTCCTCGGCCTGGGGCTCGTTGGCGGCGTTTGGCTCCAAGGCCCGGCCCGGCACCAAAAAACGCTACGGCGACGTGGGCAACAGCTTTATTGCCGTGGTGGAGCTCGGCCCCCGCGTGAAAGCCCGCTCGGTGCTGGCTGGCGGCAACAGCAACCTGCCCACCTCCCCCCACTTCCGCGACCAGGCCGCCCTCTACGCCGAGGAGAACTTCAAAGACGTGTGGTTTTACCCCGAAGACATCCAGCAGCACGTAGAGCGCACGTATTCGCCGGGGCAGTAAAGGTTTCCTTGCTTATTTCAGCAGCGCTAATGCATGACACAGCACAACCCAGGCCAGCATACCGATATAGAACTGCCGGGGCAAAAGCCTCCACAGCCGCAGTTGTAAGCTGGCATTGTTCGGCAACACCTCCTCAACAGCAGACCTGATAGCAATGTAGTTCGACAGCTGGAACTCATTGAAGGCAAACTGGGTGCCCCGTTCGGTTTCAATGAAAAACGCTTGGTATACACCGTATTTGGTCAAGTGGGTATACATCTTATACCCTACGAAATCATGAGCTGAGTACCGCTTTTTAAAGAAGTACAGGTAGTAAATGTCGATACGCGCATCCTTTGCTGCCACTCTGATACCGAAGCTGTTGGTAAGCCCGCCTAATAAAGCCATACCTGATATAGAAATGAGCATCAGGTATATAAACAGGCCTAATCCGCTAAAATCATTCAGAATGGCTTTTAGAACAAAAGCGGCAAACACTGCTAATGCAGCACCCATTGTTACCGTGATAATGCAGGCCAAGACAGAACGTATCCTGTAGCGTGGCTTAATCGGAATTTCAGAGGTATTCATTGTTAGTTTATTTCGACATAGCAGATTAGAAAACCGGCCTGACCATCGCGTAGAGACGCGACACTTCGCGTCTCCCCGTCGAACGGTCTGGCCAACCGGGTGTACCCAACGTCAGCAACGACGAGACGCGAAGTGTCGCGTCTCTACACCCGTTCAATGGGCGTATCGTTCGCAAAATTGCTATAAACTGTCCCACTAAAACCTCAGCCGCCGCCCCTGCTCCGGAAACACCAGCCGTACGCCTAGTGTGTTAGCCTGCCGCAATTCCTGACGGATGGCGGCCTCGTTGCCGGGTTTGCGGTGCGTGATGACGATGGGCAGCCCCTGCAGCGCGCCCGGGCCGGTCAACTGGCCCAGCACCGTCAGCTCCTCCAGTAGCAGCGCCGGGGTGAGGTGGCCGAACAGCTGCCGGGTGGGTTGCGCGTTGGCGTAGGAGGTTTCGATGAAGATGGCCTTGAGCTGCCGGGCCTGCACCAGCGGGGCCACCGCCTGCCAGAGCTGGCGCAGGTTATCGTTTTGCTCCACGGTATCGGCGCCGGTGTCGCCGAGGTAGAGCAGGTAGCTGCTGCCGCTGCGCACCAGAAACGCGGCGCTCTGGAAGGGCCGGCCGTGGCTGAGGCGGAACGTCCGTACGCTCATGGCGGTGTTGGCCAGGGGCTGCTCGGGTCCGGGCGTCAGCTCCCGGAACTGGTACTTGCCCAGCGCGGGCGGGTTGCCGGCCGGGCCGAAGTTGGGCCAGGCCCGCCAGTTGAAGTAGTCGTTCTGGAGCGTGGCCAGGCACTCGGGCAGGCCGTAGATGGGTTTCGGGGCATCATCGGGGGCACCCAGCAGCAGGCCCGCCACGTGGTCGAGGTGGGCGTGCGACACCAGGTAGCCCATGATGCGGGTGCGGATGGTTTCGGCGGCCGGGCCGGGCAACGCCTTCCGGGCCACAGCCCGCACCACGCCGCTGTACACGGTGCCGGCATCCAGGCACACGTACTCCGCCGAGCCGGCCGGGGCCACCAGATAGGCCGAAAGGTTGCTTTCATCCACTCCGCCCTTCACCCCGAGCGGCACCACCGTGAAGGCCGATTGGGCCGTGGCGCTCTGGATTCCTGCCAGGGCCATACCAAGCCCTACGCACCATGCTTTTATCCTCATCTAGTCTGATTTACCGTCCCACATACGGTCAGATGTCAGCCGACGGCGCTTCAGAATGGAAAAGACCTCTGCCCCGTCCGGATTATCCAGCTCACTCAGCTTTGTGAGGCCGGTTTCGTAACAGTCATCCACGCTTTCCAGCTGCCACCGGACCAGCTTCCCATCTGAATTCAGATACGGTTCGGCGTAAGTCCGGCTGGCATTTCGGACTTTCTCGCCGGCGTCCTCGCACGAGGTTGCTTTTATCAGGAGCCACCGCTGCTCATATAACTGCAGCCCCTGAGTTTCGCCCTCGATCTGAACGGCCACGGTTGTTTGCACGCAATGAAACGACCGTGCAGGCCGCTTCCGGCGCTTCCTGGATTGCACACTCTGTATCCCATTAATCCAGAGCGACTCCACAAATGGCAGTTTGGCAAGCTGCTGTAATTGCTCTATCCCGACACTACCCGTAGCACCTCTGGGCTGACGACTGGAAGGAAAAGGCACGCAAGCCAGTAGCAGGCCTGACGCTTTCAGCTGCTCCAAATGCTGCTTGCGGAATTGGTTACTGAATACCAGCCGGACCTTAGGCAGCATCGGCAGCAGAACATCCAATGGTGGATTCGTCAGGTGCAGCGTAACGTCCAGCGCAGTGCCTGGTACCAATTGGTGTAACGGCCAGTCTGCCTCGTTCAGGATTTTAGTCATCAGTAGCCGGCCAACTATTTATCAAAATCATCTACCCGGCTCCACTCCTCTTTCGTCAACTCAAACCGCACTTCGCCGCTGGCGGTGCGGCCGGTGTCCTGCCAGCCTTGGCGGCGGTAAAATTCCTCGGCGCGGGTGCCGGGGGAGGTGCTGAGCCAGATGGGATGGTCGGTTTGTGCGAAATACCAGTGCAGCAGCTGGTGAAGCAGGGTTTTACCGAGGCCCTGCCGGTCGAAATCAGAATGCACGAACAGGGCCCACACGCTGTGTTCCCGCGCATCGGCAATGGCAAAGCCCACCACCCGGCCCGCCTCTTCGGCCACCCAGCCCCGGCCCCGCTCGGTCAGGTAGTGCAGGCAGTCGGCTTCCGTCACTAGGGCGCGGTTGCGCAGCACGTTTTCGCGCACGGCGAAGCGGACTTCCATTAGGGCCGGAATATCCGCGGGTTGGGCAGGTCGGTACAGCGTAGGGAGTTCAGAAACGGGCGCCGAAAATTATCCATTTCCGGCGCAATCCGTTCCGGGGAATCCATCCTACCTTCCGGCTATGCTCCCGCCTACCCTGCCCTTCCAGCGCGAAACCCTGCTCCGACAACTTGATTCGCCCCAGCTTTGGGACCTCATTGTGATAGGCGGCGGGGCCACCGGGCTGGGCGTGGCCCTGGACGGCCTGAGCCGGGGCTATAAAACGCTGCTGCTGGAGCGCCACGATTTTGCCAAGGGCACCAGCAGCCGCAGCACCAAGCTGGTGCACGGCGGCGTGCGGTACCTGGCCCAGGGCGACGTGGCACTGGTGCGCGAAGCCCTGCACGAGCGGGGCCTGCTGCTGCGCAATGCCCCCCACCTCTGCCAGAACCAGTCATTCATCATCCCGAACTACGACTGGTGGAGCGGACCGTATTACACGCTCGGCCTGAAGCTGTACGACCTGTTGTCGGGTAAGCTAAGCCTAGGCGCGGCCCGGCACATTGGCAAATCGGAAACCCTGCACCGCCTCAGCACCATCAAACCCGAGGGCCTGCGCGGCGGCGTGGTGTACCACGACGGACAGTTCGACGATGCCCGTTTGGCCGTGAATCTGGCCCAGACGGGTATTGAGCTGGGCGGCACTCTGCTCAACCACATGGCCGTAACCGGTCTGCTGAAAACCGGCAAAGGCCAGGTGGCCGGCGTACAGGCCGTGGACCAGGAAACCGGCCACACCTACGAATTATTATGCGGTAAAGCTGTGGTAAACGCCACCGGCGTGTTCGTGGATGCCATCCGGCAGCTCGATGCGCCCGGCACGGCCCCGCTGGTGCGGCCCAGCCAGGGTATTCACGTGGTGCTGGATAAGTCGTTTCTGCCGGGTACGGATGCCCTGATGATTCCGAAAACCGATGACGGCCGCGTGCTGTTTGCCGTGCCCTGGCACGGCCGCGTGGTGGTGGGCACTACCGATACCCCGCTATCCGAAACCCTGGAAGAGCCCCGGGCCCTGGAAGCGGAAATAGACTTCGTGCTGCGCACCGCCGGCCGATACCTGGCCCGCCCTCCCCGGCGCGAAGATGTGCTGAGCCTGTTTGCCGGCCTGCGCCCGTTAGCCGCCCCGCAACACGGCTCAGCCCAAACCAAGGAAATTTCCCGCAGCCACAAAATCCTGGTTTCCGATACCGGCCTGCTCACCATCACGGGCGGTAAATGGACTACATACCGCCGCATGGGCCAGGATGTAGTGGACCGCCTCATTGCCCTGGGCAAGCTGCCCGCTGCCCCCAGCCGCACCGCCACGCTGCCCATCCACGGTGCCGGAGGCGCGCCCACGCCACCCGACCGCCCCCACCTCGCCCTCTACGGCTCCGACCAGCCCGCCCTGCGCCAGCTGCTTCAGGAGCATCCGGAGCTGAGCGAGCCGCTCGACCCTGCGCTGGAATTCACCAAGGCCGAAGTGGTGTGGGCCGTTCGCTACGAACTGGCCCGCACCGTGGAAGACGTGCTGGCCCGCCGCGTACGGCTGCTGTTTCTGGATGCCCGGGCCGCCCTGCGCGTAGCCCCCACCGTAGCTGCATTGCTGGCGCAGGAGCTGGGGTTTGGGGCCGACTGGCAGCAGCGGCAGATAGCGGAGTTTGAGCAGGTAGCACGGCACTATCTGCCCTGAAATCTCCAGACCGTCATGCAGAGGCCGGAGGCTTTACAACCTAGCTTACCTGATGCGGGTAGCCGATACCGTCGAGGTCGGCGGCGAGCTGGGGCCAGTCTTCCAGTTCGTTGTTCATGCGTCGGGCAGTTTCGCGGGTCAGAGGTTCGTGGCGGTAAATAGCGGCCACGTCCTCTGGTTCCAATAGCTCCCGCTCGGTTCCGTCGAGGTAGTACTCGTTGGCCCAGTCGGCGTACGTTTCGGGGTTCTGGTCGAAAATGTAGAGCAGCTCCTCTGAGCCGTCATCTTCGTTTTCCACCACGCCGGTCTGCCAACCGTGAGCGGGCGTGTACCACAGGCAGAAGGTAGTACCGATGGAATTCACCGGCTCCCCGAACATGAACTCCTCGAAAGCATCGGGCAGGCCGCGGGTTACCTGGCTTTTATCGGGCTGGTCGTACTCGTGCAGGAAGCCATTGATAACGCAGCCCTCGGGCCGGAACAGCACCAGCATCTGGTCGCCCTCCCCGTCGGTCATCTCAAACACGGCCTCCTGGGCATCCCACTCCGGGTTGTAGGTGTAGTAGCGGTACTCCGGCTCGGGCGAGTTGATGGCATCCAGCGCAGCCAGCGACTGGCACAGGCGCTGCAGTGTAGCCGCGTCGGGTAGCTGGGCGGGGTCGAGGGTTGAAATCATGGGTTGGTAGAACTTCAATTTGGTTTTATCCCTGCAACGGGATGGTCACTTCACAGGCGTAATCTATAGGATATGCATCAGCAGTATCTTTTACTTGCCAATACTGCTTCCAATAGCTCCACCACTGTCGATTCTTTTCTTCTACCTCTGATAACAATACTTCTCCTTCGTGGGATAAAATTCTCAGTGATTCGGCGCCGATTATCATTCCTATATCGCCCGCTCTAAAGCATATTTTAACAGGACTTTCATTGAATTCCGGTGAAAAAGGCTTCGTCCCAAACACTGTGTGGGTAGTACCCAATTCGCTCACTATTTCTTGCATCAATGCATCATCAACGAAAGTGAAGAAGCCGTAGCTACATGTGAAGCCATCTGTTTCGTCATTGTGCAGTTTCTGTGGCCATGAATGCGCCTCTTCAATTGGCAAATTCTCATCTGACAGAAAGCTCACGGAAACAGGATTGCGAAATTGCAGCGCCACCATCGTTGAGGCAGCTTTTTCAGCAGTATGGCCCGAGAATAGTAGTTGTGTTCCACGAAACTCAAGCTGAACCAGGTCAGGTCATTCAGCTACCCACCAACTCCACACTCCTACATCACTGATAGCTTCTGCTAGAATATTTAAAGCTTGCTGATTCATATTATCAATACGTTTTGGTCATATCAGCCGGTACAACCACCACGAAATCTGCCTTCTGCTGATTGTCTTTCGCCAGCTTATCCAGTTGCTCCTGCAGCACCGTGCTGATGGTAAGCACCTTCAGCTTAGGGTTCTGCTGGCGCAAATAGGCCAGAATGCCGTCGTGGTTGTCGGAGTGGAAGCTGCCGTTGAGGTGCAGCAGCAGATGGCCCTCGGGGCGGGCCTGGTTGAGGAAGTAGGCCATGGTGGCATCCTTCAGGGCCTGGGCCCGGATGATGTTCTGGGTGCCAGCCGAGTGGGCCGCATCGGCCCCGAACATGGCGGCCATCTGCTGGTAGCCGGGCAGCGCAAAATCCACCGTCAGCGGCAAAGGGGCCAGCCAGGCTTTTTCGGCAGCGGGCAGGGTATTCAGGGTTTCGAGCCCGCCCTTGGCTACCTGCGAGGCGTACCGGCGGGGCACGTTGGTGCCCACCACCCGAAACTTCTGCTGCCGGGCCAACTGCAGCAGGGGGCGGTAGTTGGTGGCGTAGTTGGGCCAGGGGCGGCTGTCGGCTTCGAAGGCGTTGTCGTCCAGCTCGCCGGTGGTGTACTGGTCTACCAGGGGCTGCACGTCGCGTTCAAACATTTCCAGGCCCAGCACCAGCCGGCCCTGGCGCAGCCGCAGCAGGTCGCGGGTCAGCTGCAGCTCCAGCCAGTGCCCGATGGGGTCGTTGTGCTGCTCGCCGAAGAACACCACGTCGGCGCGGGCCAGCTCCTGCAGCATCTGGTTATACCCGGTGGGCTTGCCGGCGGCCGTAAACAGGCGGTAGGCGGGTTTGTCCTGCGCCTGCACCGCCAGGCTAAACAGCAGAGCCAATAAAAACAACGATGTGCGCATACCACGAAGATACACTGCGCCCTCCGCGAAACCACTGCGTCCTCTGCGGGCTAAAATCGTAACAACGACTTAGCCCGCAGAAGACGCAGTGGTTTCGCAGAGGGCGCAGTGCTGTTCTAGCCTTTATAGAACAGCCACTTCGACAGCTCGCCGTAGGTCACTTTCTTGCCGTACATCAGGATACCGACGCGGTAGATGCGGCCGGCCAGCCAGATGGTGCCCAGGAACCCAGCAATCAGCAGCAGCATGGAAAGGCCGAGCTGCCACATGGGCACGCCCCCGAAGGGCAGGCGCATCATCATGGCAATGGGCGAGGTAAACGGAATCATCGACATCCAGAAGGCCACCTGCCCGTTGGGGTTGGTGGTGAGCGTGGCCTGGGCCACCACGAAAGTGAGCACCAGCGGCATGGTCACGGGCATCATAAACTGCTGGGTGTCGGTCTCACTGTCCACAGCCGAACCAATGGCCCCGAACAGTGCCCCGTAGAACAGGTAGCCACCCAGGAAGTAGAACAGGAAACAGCCGGCAATCAGGGCAACGTTGATGTCGGCCGTTTTCAGAGCCTGCACAATGGCGTTACCTTCTTTCTTGGTTTCCTTGTCCTCCGCCACCACGGCCGTGTTACCAGCGGCGGTGTTTACCTGCTCCACCCGTTGCTGCGCAATTTTCTCCGGGCTCATGGACCCGGTAATGGCCGACATAATGCCGAACGACAATACCAGCCACAGGGCCAGCTGCGTAAACCCTACGCCGGCAATGCCCAGCACTTTGCCCATCATCAGCTCAAAGGGCTTTACCGAAGAAATAACCACCTCCACAATGCGGTTGGTCTTCTCTTCCATTACCCCGCGCATAATCTGAATGCCGTAGATGAAGATGAACATGTAAATCAGGAAGCCGCACACGTAGGCTACGCCAGTACTCACGCCGGTGCTGGAGCTTCGCTCCCCATCGTCGCTGAGACTGATGGTCTGCAGCTCCACATCGGCCTTCATGGTATTTAGTACGGCTTGATCGAGGCCGGCTTTCTTGAGGCGTTGGGCCTCCACGGCGTTTTCTACGGCCCGCTCAATATCCCGCTGCAACGACAGGCCCAGCCCTTTGCGCGAGAACACCTGGAAGCCGTTGGGGGTGGTCAGGTCCAGCTTCGGGATGTACAGCAGGGCATCATACTTGGCCTTCTTAAACTCGGCTTTGGCGGCCGTTAGCTCCGGCGATACGCGGGTGAAGCTGATATCTTCCTTCGGATCGGGCAGCTTGTCAACGAAAAGCCCGCCAGCATCAGCCACGGCTACTACCTTGTTGTTGTCCGACATCAGGGCAATAACCACCGGTACGGCGAAGATGGCAGCCGTAATCAGCGGCCCCAGCAGCGACATAATGATGAAACTCTTTTTGCGCACCCGCGTGAGGTATTCGCGCTGCGCAATCAGCCAGGTCTTGGACATGAGAGTAGGAAAGTTAAATGCGGAAAGTCAGGAGAAGAGAAAAATTGGTTGACGACCGAACCCAGGCACAACGTCTGGCTTCTATCCTTTCACGGCCATTTCCTCCTCCGTGGGCACGTAATCGGGGTGAGTTTCGCGCACGCGCCGGATAAAGATGTCGTTGATGCTGGGCACCATCTCGCGGAAGGCGTGCACCTCCACCCCGGCCGGCCCAATCAGGTAGCGCAGCAAGTCATTGGGCGTGGCCCCGGCGTGCAGCTTCACAATGTCGTAGAAGAAGCCGTTTTCGCGCTCCTGGTGCTTCACTACTTCGAAATCGGGGTGTACCAGCATGGGGCGGCCTTTGCCCTCCACCTCGTAGGTCTGGGTGCGGTAGGCGTCGCGCACCTCGCGCACGGGCCCATCCAGCACTTTGCGCGAGCGGTTGATCAGGGCAATATGGTCGCACATTTCCTCCACCGATTCCATGCGGTGGGTGCTGAAGATGATGCTGGTGCCCCGGTCGCGCATGGCCAGAATCTCATCCTTGAGCAGGTTGGCGTTGATGGGGTCGAAGCCGGAGAAAGGCTCATCCAGAATCACCAGTTCGGGGTCGTGCACCACGGTGGCAATAAACTGAATCTTCTGCTGCATGCCCTTGCTCAGATCCTCAATGTTCTTCTCGGCCCAGCCTTTAATATCGAACCGCTCCAGCCAGCTCTTGATTTTCACGCGGGCTTCTTCCTTCGGAATGCCTTTGAGCTGGGCCAGGTACAGCAGCTGCTCCCCCACTTTCATCTTCTTGTAGAGCCCCCGCTCTTCGGGCAGGTAGCCGATACGCCCGATGTGGGAAGGGTTCAGCGGCTCGCCCCGGAACAGCACCTGCCCCGAGTCGGCCCCGGTAATCTGGGTGATAATGCGGATCAGGGAGGTTTTGCCGGCTCCGTTGGGGCCCAGCAAACCAAAGATGGAGCCTTCGGGCACCACGAGGCTCACGCCATCGAGGGCCGTGTGGGCGGCGTACTGCTTGCGTACGTCGCGGACTTCGAGGATAGGTGTTTTCACAGCGCAGAGAGACACAAAGGTTACAGATGTAATATTACAGGAACCCGATAAAGGCACCACCGGAATTCCAACCAACCGGCATTTTCGGGACCTGAACTGTCGGAAAGGCTACCTGAACGGGCGTTATTCGGGGGCCTCCAGCTCGCGCAGAGCCGCTTCCAGCTGGTCGAGGTGGCGGCCGTAACGGCGCTGGTGTTCTTTCTTGCCCATCGCGTAGCTGGCGTAGATGACTGCCAGTACTACCAACCCGATGCTGAGCGCAACGGCCAGATGCCAGTTCCAGGCGGCATGCGCAGGACTCAGATAATCCCGTACGTCTCCGGACCGCACCATCAGCACTACCATGACGAGCATCACCAAGCATGCTACCCCCACGTAATCATGCAGGCGCATCAGCCCACGAAATTTGACAATGCGGGTTTGCAGGAAGGTGTACAGATTATCGTCCTGATGCTGCATTTCTTTGATTACCTGCAGACGCCGGTACACAATCACCCCCACTACAACCAGCATCAGCATGACTCCCACGGCAAACCGTTGCAGGTTTGCTTCGTGCCGGCCCAATACCAAGGCGTTAAATCCGCTTAAAAGGAAAGCCATTATCACCCATCGGAGCTCTTTCGTAGCATTTTTTCTTAACCGGTGCAGCGGATTCGTAGAGGCAGAGGAGGCAAGCATGGCACGTAGGGTCTGTTCAGTAGGAAAAGTATCGGCAGGAGAAACGGGAGAGGGTATTTGCTGCCATTTCCGGCGAAAATCATCGAGTTCCATCAGGCAACGAGGGGAAGAAGTTGGCGGAGTTTTTCCTGCACGCGGTGCATTTTCACGCGCACATTATTCTGGGTGATGCCGAGGATATCGGCCATTTCCTCGTAGGTGCGCTCCTCCAGGTACAGCAGCACGAAGGCCTTTTCCACCTGCGAGAGCCGCTCGATGGCGCAGTAGAGCTGGGCCAGGTCGTCGGCGTCGGGGCCCTCGGGCGGCGGGGCGGGCAGCTCCGGCGGGGCGGCCCCGCCAAAGCGGGCTGGCGTGGGGGCGCGGGTGCGGCGGCGCAAATCGGTAATGGCCACGTTCAGCGCCACCCGGTACAGCCAGGTACTGATTTTGGCCGCTCCCGGCCGGTACTGCGGCCACGCCCGCCACAGCTGTAGCACTATTTCCTGGTACAAATCCTGCCGTTCCTCTGCATCGGCACAGTACAGGCGTGCTACCCGCTGCAGCAGGGGCTGGTGCTCGTTCAACAGGCGCAGAAAATCCGGGGCAGCGGCGGGCATACGGTGGGGAAGTTTGCCGGATATATCGGCACCCCCACTACCGCATTACAACTCAGTCCAACCTTTTTTTTGCACGCTTAGCCGGCCACCGGTCCGATGGCGCAGTTGTCCGGCCGGTTTGCTGCATCCTGACGGCCAAATGACGACGACAGCAACGGCTCCGCACGACAACCGGTCGGACGACTGCGCCATCGGACCGGAACCTATAGCCGTGTCGCGAACGGTGGATACTGTAGAGACGCGAAGTGTCGCGTCTCGTTATTGAACGATTTTGTTCGGGCGACGCGAACGGGGAGACGCGAAGTGTCGCGTCTCTACACGCTAGATATACTGTTCGCAAAACGGCTATAATTCTGCAATCCGGTAGTTTCCGTTCGGCCCAAGCGCAAGCTCGGGCCACAAAAAAGCCCGCTCCCCTGGGCAGGGAAGCGGGCTATACTTATCTGTGAAATCCGGCTGAGTCCGTGTTTACTGGAAATACTCCTTCACTTTCTCGAAGAAGCCTTTCTCGTTTTTACCGGGGTTAGGCGTGAAGTTGCGGGCGTCACGGAGTTTCTCCAGCAGCTCGCGCTCCTCGCTGGTTACGTTCTTAGGCGTCCACACACTCAGGTGAATCAGCTGGTCGCCGCGGCCGTAGCCGTTGATGTCCTTGATGCCCTTGCCACGCAGGCGCAGGATTTTGCCCGGCTGCGTGCCCGGCTCCACCTTAATCTTCACCTTGCCTTCAATGGTGGGCACCTCAATGCTGGCCCCCAGGGCGGCATCCACGAACGAGAGATACTGCTCGTACATGATGTTGTTGCCCTCACGCTTCAACGACTCGTGCGGCTCCTCCTCAATCTGGATGAGCAGGTCGCCGGGCACGCCGCCGCGCTCCGGGAAGTTGCCCTTGCCGTTCATGCTGAGCTGCATGCCCTCAGCTACGCCCGCCGGAATGTTGATGGGTATTACTTCCTCGTGCAGCTGGCGGCCGTCGCCGTGGCACACGTCGCACTTGCTGGTTACTACTTTGCCTTCGCCCTCGCAGGTGGGGCAGGTGCTGGCGCTTACCATCTGGCCTAGCATGGTGTTCACCACGCGCTTCACCTGGCCCTGGCCCTGGCAGGTACCGCAGGTTTTCAGGTCGGTACCGTTTTTGGCGCCGGTTCCGGAGCAGGTGTTGCAGGCCACGTAGCGCTTCACCTTAATTTTCTTCTCCACGCCGTTGGCCACCTCTTCCAGGTCCAGCTTCAGCTTGATGCGCAGGTTGGAACCCTTGCGCACGCGCCGGCCCTGGCCGCGGCCCCCGCCCCCAAAGAAGCTCTCGAAGCCCCCGCCCCCGCCCCCGCCGAAGATGTCGCCGAAGTGACTGAAGATATCCTCCATGCTGGGGCCCTGACCACCACCACCCACACCCTGGTGACCAAACCGGTCATAGCGGGCGCGTTTGTCCTGGTCGCTGAGCACCTCGTAGGCCTCAGCCGCCTCTTTGAATTTATCTTCCGCCGAAGGGTCGTCGGGGTTTTTATCGGGGTGATACTTGATAGCCAGCTTCCGGTACGCCGATTTCAGCTCGTCGCCGGAGGCTGATTTGGCTACGCCCAACACCTCGTAATAATCTCGCTTCGTTGCCATGTTGGTAGTGTACTTCGTCCGTCATGCAGAGGCGCAGCCGAAGCATCTCGCGTGCTGACAGTAGGTGTTACTATGTATGCAATGTGCCACGCGAGATGCTTCGGCTGCGCCTCTGCATGACGTTCTTTCTGTTTACTGACCCAGTACCACTTTGGCGTGGCGGATTACCTTGTCGCCGAGGTAGTAGCCTTTCTCCACCTCGTCCACGATTTTACCCTTCAGATCTTCCGTGGGGGCCGGAATCTGGGTAATGGCTTCGTGCAGCTCGGGGTCGAAGGCACCACCTTTGGTTTCCATGGTAGTGAGGCCCTTTTGCGTAAGGGTCTTGTTGAGCTTGTTGTAGATGATGTCCACACTCTCACGCACGGCATCGGCGTCATCGGTATCCTTGGTGTGGTGACGGGCCCGGTCGAAATCATCGAGCACCGGCAGCAGGGACACCATCAGCTCCTGGTTGGCGGTTTTGAACAGGTCGGCGCGCTCCTTGGTGGTGCGGCGCTTGTAGTTCTCAAATTCGGCAGCCAGGCGCAGGTACTTATCTTTCAGGTCGGTCAACTCCGCATCGGTTTTGGAAGCCGTAGCGTGAGGAGCACCTTCAGCACCGGCTGCTTCGCCGTTGCCAACGGTATCGTCGGTCATTTCACCAGCTACCTGTTCGGCAGCTGTTGACTCTTGGGATTCTTCGGGGTTCAGGTTGATATCGTCAGCCATTTTCGCTTTAAATCGTCGGAATGGGTTGAAGCTTGGGGACATAGAGCAGAAACCGGCAACAAGGAGCGCGCCAAATGCAATCCGGCTGTCAGTTTGACACGGAAACCATTGGTCGGCTGCGTTTAGTTCGGACTAGGTGGCGGACTTCGGCGCAATGCTGGTGGGGTTACTCCTGCGCGTGCAGCGCCTGCCAGATCAGGTCCTTCAGCGGCTGAATGTTCTTGTTGGTCAGGCTGGAAATGAAGATGGTGGGCAGATCAGTGGGCAGGGACGTGCGGATTTCCGCTTCCAGCTCCTCATCCAGCATGTCTGATTTGGTAATGGCCAGCAGGCGCTTCTTATCCAGTAGCTCCGGGTTGAACTGCTCCAACTCGCTCAACAGCACGTTATACTCGGCGTTGATGTCGGGCGAGTCACAGCTGATCAGAAACAGCAGAATGGAGTTTCGCTCAATGTGCCGCAGGAAGCGGTGGCCCAGGCCCCGGCCCTCGGCCGCTCCTTCGATGATACCCGGAATATCGGCCATCACAAACGACTTGTAGTCGCGGTAGGCTACTACGCCCAGGTTAGGCGTGAGCGTGGTGAAGGCGTAGTCGGCAATTTTGGGCTTGGCCGCCGACACCACCGAGAGCAGCGTGCTTTTACCGGCGTTGGGAAAGCCTACCAGGCCCACATCGGCCAGCAGCTTCAGCTCCAGAATCACCCACTCGTCAATGCCTGGCTCGCCGGGCTGGGCGTACTGCGGGGCCTGGTTGGTGGCCGATTTGAAGTGGTCGTTGCCGAGGCCGCCGCGGCCGCCGGGCGTGAGAATGAGGCGCTGCCCATCCTCCGTGATTTCCAGCTTTTTCTCGCCGGTTTCCGCGTCACGGGCTACGGTACCGAGGGGTACCTGGATGATAATGTCCTCGCCCTGCTTGCCGGAGCGCAGGTTTTCACCGCCGTTTTCGCCGGCCTGGGCAATCAGGTGCTTCTGGTACTGCAGGTGCAGCAGGGTCCAAAGCTGGGAGCTGCCTTCCAGAATAATATGGCCGCCCCGGCCCCCGTCGCCACCATCGGGGCCGCCGTTGGGCAGGCCCTTGGCCCGGAAAAAGTGATGCGAGCCCGCTCCACCCTTGCCCGAGCGGCAGTTGATTTTGACGTAGTCGATGAAATTATTGGAAGCCATGCTGCTGTGCGATGTTAAAAAAACTGTCATCCCGGCTATTTCTGCCGCAGAACGGGAGAAATAGCCGGGATGACAGATGGTTCTGCCACTACCCAGACGGGTAGCAGCGGCAAAGTTACGCTTTTACTTCGTCGGTTGCTTGGCGGCTGCCTTCGGTAGCAGCAGGCTGGTGCCCATCCAGGATGGTGCAGATTTGCCCAAAGATGTCCTCGATGGCACCAATGCCGTTCAGGGCGTGGAATTTCTGCTGGTTGGCGTAATAGCCCGCCACTTGGGCGGTTTCGGTATTGTACACCGTTACGCGCTTGCGGATTTTGGTTTCGTCCTGATCGTCGGGGCGGCCGGAGGTTTTGCCGCGCTCCAGCAGGCGCTTCACCAGCTCTTCCTCAGCTACTTCCAACGCCACCATGCACGATACTGCGGTTTCGTGCTCGGCCAGCAGGCGGTCGAGGCTTTCGGCCTGGGGTACCGTGCGCGGGAAACCGTCGAAGATGAAGCCCGAAGCCTGTTTATTGGTTTTCAGGGCCGAGTCAATCATGCCAATCACCACTTCATCGGGTACCAGCAGACCTTCATCCATTAATTTCTTGGCCCGCAGGCCCAGTTCAGTACCCTGCGCAATCTGAGCGCGCAGCAGGTCGCCGGTGGACAAATGAACCAGATTATAGCGGGCAATCAGCTTCTGGCTTTGCGTTCCTTTGCCGGCACCGGGCGGGCCGAAGAGCACGAGATTCAGCATGAGTAGCTAGGGGTTACGCGGGGAAGGAGAAAACGGGAGGGGTTGGGTAAGATACACAAGGAATGGGAAAGCCTGTACGTGCGTCAGCGAATTTCAGCTACGCCGTCGCCGCCGTTGGCCCTACACTGCCTTGTACACATCAGGGTAATTACGGCCCAGTCCGTCAAAATCGAGGCCGTAGCCGACAATAAAATCGTTGGGAATGCTCAAGCCCACGTAGCGCAGATTCAGCTCGTGCTGGAGGCACTCGGGCTTCAGGAACAGCGTGGCTACTTCCAGCGAAGCCGGCTGCTGCTTACCCAGGGTTTCCAGCAGCATGCGCATGGTGTGGCCAGTGTCCACAATATCCTCCACAATGATGACGTGGCGGCCTGTCAGGTCCTCGGTGAGGCCCAATACCTCCTTGACCTCACCCGTGCTGTTGGTACCCTGGTAAGAGGCTACCCGAATAAAGCAGACTTCGCAGGGCAGGCTTACTTCCTTCAGTAAGTCGGCGGCAAACATAAACGAGCCATTCAGGACTACCACGAACATCACCGGCTGGCCGGTATAGTCCTGGTTCAGTTGAGTAGCGACTTGCTTGATGGCCGCCTGCAACTCCGCAGCCGACAGGTAGGGTGCAAACTGCTTGTTGTGCAGCGAAATATAGTCCGGGTTCATCCGTTTGGGGTTGGGCCGTGGGTGAGCGGGCGGGCAAAGGTAACAGAAAAAGCCGCCCCCGGTTCAGGAAGCGGCTTTGTCAGTTTCGAGTTGCCTGTTGCTGGTTGTTCGTTGTCAGTTGTTTGGTATTTGTTCTGAATCCCTGAGGACGTCCATCTAACAACTGACAACGAACCACTACTAACTCATTTCCCCAGCAGCACCTGTACAGCCTCCAGGGTGCGGTCCGTGACATCCGCGTATTTCACCTTGGGGCGCACGGTCTCCTCGGTTTTGCGCTGCCATTGCGGCTCCTGTTGCCCGGCCATGCCCCGCTCGGGGGCGGCAATGTGGGGAGCAATTACCAGCGACACAATACTCATGAGCTTGATGAGGATGTTCATGCTGGGGCCGGAGGTATCCTTGAACGGGTCCCCTACCGTGTCGCCGGTGACGGAGGCTTTGTGGGCTTCGGAGCCTTTGTAGTGGGTTTCGCCGTCAATCTGCACGCCTTTCTCAAACGACTTCTTGGCGTTGTCCCAGGCCCCGCCGGCGTTGCTCTGGAACATGGCCATCAGCACGCCCGACACCGTAACCCCGGCCAGCGTACCGCCCAGCACTTCGGGCCCGAAGGTGAAGCCTACCAGCACCGGTACAATAAGGGCAATTGCACCGGGCAGCATCATTTCCCGAATAGCGGCCTGGGTGGAAATGGCCACGCATTTCTCATACTCAGGCCGGCCGGTGCCTTCCATAATACCCGGAATTTCGCGGAACTGCCGACGCACTTCCTGCACCATGGCCATAGCCGCCCGGCCCACGGCCGCAATAGCCAGCGCCGAGAAGATGAACGGAATCATAGCGCCCACAAACAGACCGCCCAGTACCCGGGCGTTGCTGATATCAATGGCATTGATATTGGCCGTACCCATGAAAGCGGCAAACAAGGCCAGCGAGGTAAGGGCTGCCGAGGCAATGGCGAAGCCTTTACCGGTAGCCGCCGTGGTGTTACCCACAGCATCCAGAATATCGGTACGCTCACGTACTTCCTTGGGTAGCTCGCTCATTTCGGCAATACCGCCGGCGTTGTCGGCAATGGGCCCGAAGGCGTCAATGGCCAGCTGCATAGCCGTAGTGGCCATCATGCCGGCCGCGGCAATGGCTACGCCGTAGAGGCCCGCACACTCGTAGCTAAGAATAATGCCGGCGGCCAGCACAATAATGGGCAGCACGGTGCTTTCCATGCCCACGGCCAAGCCGCCAATTACGGTAGTGGCGTGCCCGGTGCTGCTCTGCCGCACAATGCTGAGCACCGGCCGCTTGCCCATGGCCGTGTAGTACTCGGTGATGATGCTCATGAGCGTACCCACCACTAAGCCCACCAGCACGGCATAAAACACGTTCATCGAGTTGAAGGTGATACCCCGGATGGTCAGATCTTCGGTGGGCAGCATCCAGCGAATGATGAAGTAAGATGCCACGGCCGATACCAGCACCGACACATAGTTGCCCAGGTTCAGCGCAGCCTGCACGCTGCCGCCTTCCTTCACCCGCACCATCAGAATGCCAACCAGTGAGGCCACAATGCCCATGCCGGCAATGGCCATCGGCAGCAGAATGGGGGAAAGTCCCTGAAACTGGTCGCCGCGGGCCACTACTTCCCGGCCCAGCACCATAGTGGCCAGAATGGTGGCCACGTAGGAGCCGAACAGGTCGGCGCCCATACCGGCCACGTCGCCCACGTTGTCACCCACGTTGTCGGCAATAGTGGCGGGGTTGCGAGGGTCGTCTTCCGGAATACCGGCTTCCACTTTGCCTACCAGGTCAGCGCCCACGTCGGCGGCTTTGGTGTAGATACCGCCGCCCACGCGGGCAAACAGGGCAATGCTTTCGGCCCCCAGCGAGAAGCCCGTCAGCACTTCCAGGGCCGTTTCCATCTCAATACCGTTGGCCGAGCCGTTCTTGCTGACTACGAACATCTGGTAGAAAATCAAAAACAACGAGCCCAGCCCCAGTACCGCCAACCCGGCCACGCCCATCCCCATCACCGAGCCACCCGAAAACGACACGTTCAGGGCTTTACTCAGCGAAGTGCGGGCGGCCTGGGCTGTGCGTACGTTGGCTTTCGTGGCAATCTTCATTCCGATGAAGCCCGCCAGCGCCGAGAATACGGCTCCAATCAGAAAGGCAATAACGATGACAGGGCTGGACTTCTCACCGGTGCTGCCCAGATAGAACAGAAACGCCCCTGCAATCAGCCCAAACAGTGCCAGCACTTTGTACTCGGCGCGTAAGAAGGCAATAGCCCCATCGGCAATGTAGCCGGCAATAGTGCGCATTCGCTCATCACCCGCATCCTGCCGGCTCACCCAGCCGGCGCGTAGCCACGTGTAGAGCAACGCCAGCACACCCAGGGCCGGCACTACGTAAAGAAAATTCATCATAAACGGTGGGAACAGGGAGTTATGGTTGGGAGAGAACTGAAAGAACGAATGGGCGGGTAAAATAGAAGTTATTCCCTAATAATCAGCTGATAGCTCCGCCCCTCCACAGAAAAACGGCTGCTGGTGGAGACCATGCTCCGCCTGCAGCCGTTTCAGCCATTTCCTCCCCACCTTCAGGTGCTTATAATTCGCGCATCAGCACCCGGTATAAAGCCAGCATGCTGTCGATGTCGCGCTTATCCACAACTTCGTCGGGCGTGTGCACATTGTCTTCGGGCGCGCCAACGAAACACCAGTCCCAGGGCTGGGCCCCGTGCTGCAGCTCTTTGGCGTCGGAGCCGCCGCTGCCTTCCACTTCCAGCTGAAATGGCACCCCGGAGGCTTCGGCAATGCGCCGGATACGCTCCACGTAGCTGCGGCGCGGAATCAGGGAGTCGCGCAGGGAAATAGCCACGCCCTGGCCCGGCTGCACGCCTTCCGTCACCCAAGTGATGTCAGAAATCAGCGCCTGCCGCACGCCATAGGTGTCGTAGATGTACTTGGCCAGGTAGGCCACCGAGCCACCGCCGTGCTCCTCCCAGCAACTGAAGGCCACGATGCCATCTTCCAGCGTCTCACACAGGCGCAAAGCATTCCAAATGCCCAGGCGGTTGTCGAGGTAGCAGCTTTGTACCGTGCTATCGGTTTCCCGGAAGTCGCAGCGGAACGTCAGGTCCGTTCCCCGCTCAATCTCCCGGTGGTACTCGTAGCTGAGGGCCCCGGTTTCTTCGTGCACCACCAGCGTACAATCTATTTTCCCCAGCGAGTCCTCCCCTACCAGTTGGTAGCCGGTTTTGACCACCGGCCCGCCAATGCGCACCAGTTGCCGGCCGTAGCGAACAGTAAAGCCAATACTGTCGAGATGGGCAAATACAGCCGTACGCGGCTTTCCAAATACTAGAATAATGCAATCCTGGAACTCTCCCCCGGTCAGCACCGTTGGCCGAGTGCGCCACTGCTGTTGCTGCTGCCGAACGTAATGAAGCAAGTATTCTGTCAGAGGAGCTTCGTGGCCGGATGGGGCAGCAATCTGGCAAAGGCTCTGTAAAAGCTGCATGTAGCGTATATTATTTGTCCAAAACTAGGACAAATGTTCTACTTTAGCTGCCCGGATAGGCGGTGTAGGGCAGGCTCTGTTAGTGTGTGAAACCGCAATTGTAGTGTACGTATGCTCTCACGTTTTCCTTTTGTCCTATTGCTACTGTTCGCTTGGCTGCCGGAAGCAGCCTGGGCACAGCAACCGGACACAACCCGGCCCGCGGCTCTCCCCGATTCGGTGCAGCAGGTCCGGCTGGAAAACGTAGATGTAGCCCCTGCCGCCGTAGATACCAAAGGGTGGCTGCTGCTGGATAAGGATATGCAAACAGAGCTCGAAGGAGCCGTTTACAACCTTTACAACTTCAAATACGACAAAGCCGAGCGCCAGTTCCGCAGCCTGCGCCGCCGCTACCCCAACCACCCCATGCCCTACTTTTTGCTGGGGCTGAGCACGTGGTGGAAAATCATGCCCAGCGGTATTCAGACTACCCTCTACGATAAGCAGTTTTTTGCCTACATGGATACCACCATTGCCAAGGGGGAAGCCATGTACAAAGCAGACAGCAAGAACTACGAAGCCTGCTTCTTCCTGGCGGCCGGCTACGGATTTGACGGCCGCCTGCACGCCGAGCGGCACGACTGGCGCAAAGCCACCGTCAGTGCCAAGCGGGCTCTGGACTACCTTGATAAAAGCAAAGAAGCCAACGGGCTAAGCCCCGAGTTTCTGTTCGGACAGGCCCTGTTCAACTACTACGCCGTCTGGATTCCGGAAAACTATCCTTTGCTCAAGCCGGTGTTGCTGTTCTTCCCCAAGGGCAACAAGCAACTGGGCCTGCAGCAGCTGCGCAACGTGGCCGACAACGGTTTCTACGTGGGTCCGGAAGCCCGCGTATTCCTCATGCGCATCCTGCTCAACGAGGAAGATAAGCCGGAGCAGGCTTTGCCCGTGGCGCGCTACCTGGCCACCACCTACCCCGATAACGGTTACTTCCAGCGCATCTATGCCAATATCTGCTTTCGGCAGGGCGAGTTCCGGGAGTGCGAGCGGGTAAGCCGGGACATCTTGGATAAGCTTAACCGGGGCCTGCCCGGCTACGAGGCCAACAGCGGCCGGTACGCCACCTACTTTCTGGGTTACCTAATGCAGAACCGTTATAAGGATTACACCAAGGCCCGGGAATATTACCAGCGCAGCGTTGTGTTTGCTGAGCAGAACGGGGAAACCAAGTACGGCTTCTACGTGTTTGCGAATCTGGCCCTGGCCCGGCTGGCTGATAAGGCCAAGGATGCCACTGCCGCCCGCCGGTACTATGCGGTAGTACTGGATAAATCCGATAAGAAGTCGGAGCAGTATCAGGAGGCTAAAGCGTACCTGAAAGCCAAGCCTAAGAAATACTAGTACCCCGCCTGCCATGGAACTGAAGGATTTATTTCTCACCCCTCTGTACCTGGGCCTGTTCTACGCGCTGGCCTTTGCGCTCCGCAAGCGGTTTACCAACCCACTCACCAAAAAATACTTTATTCCCGCGCTTTCAGTGAAGTTTCTGGGCGCTATTGGCCTAGGCCTGATTTTTCAATTCTACTATAGTGGGGGCGATACTTATAATTACTACAATCACGTAAAAGTAGTTTATCAGGCCTTTACAGATTCCCCTGCCATTGGGTTAAAGCTATTATTCTCACACGGCGAATTTGATCCGGTCACGAGCAAATATGCTGGTATGATGGAGTGGTACAGGTCACCAACCGAGTTTTTTGTTATAAAAATAGCCACTTTATTTGCCCTTATTAGCTTTAATACTTACACGGTTATTGCGCTGGGCTTTGCATTTATTAGCTTCTCGGGCATGTGGGCAATGTACGTGACGTTTATTCGAATATATCCGCTCGCCTACAAAAAGTTAGCCGTAGCCGTTTTCTTTCTTCCATCCGTCTTTTTCTGGGGCTCTGGCCTTATGAAGGATTCTATTTGTATGGGTGCCCTCGGCTGGGTTTTCTACGGCTTTTATCATGGCCTCATTATTCGCAAGAGTATTTTATCAGCAGTTATAATGGGCTTCATCGGCATGTATGTTATCATGACCGTAAAAGTATATATCCTGCTTTCCTTTCTGCCGCCTGCATTATTCTGGGTATTCACCGAAAACAACCAACGCATTAAGTCTGCCGCTCTACGCACTTTTCTAAAACCTGTATTTCTGCTTGTTGGCGTTGCGGCAGGCTACCTTGGTGCTACCAACTTAACCGCCGGTGACGAGCGCTATGATGTCGAGAAAATTGGTGAGCGAAGCAAAATTACCCGCGACTATTTAACAACGCAGGTAGTCAGTGGGTCCGTTTACAATATTGGTGAATTAGATGGCTCAATTGGCTCAATTATCAAAGTTGCCCCGCAAGCCATCATCGTTTCCCTTTACCGGCCGTTTCTGTTTGAAGCTCGTAATCCCGTTATGCTTCTTTCCGCATTAGAGGCCACTTTGTTTATATACCTAACAGTCACACTATTATACAAAACAGGCATAGTACGCAGCCTGAAGCTTATAGCATCCAAACCAATACTGTGGTTTAGTTTTTTGTTTGCCATAATTTTCTCCATCGGTGTAGGAGTTAACAGCGGAAATTTTGGCACCTTGGTGCGTTATAAAATCCCGTTAATGCCTTTTTATTTATCAGGTTTATATATTATGCAGTTCATGGCAGCTGCGCCGCGCAGAAAACAGGCTGTGAATCCGGCTCAATTGAAAAGAGCGAGGAAATTGGGCCAGTTCGCCACTACTGAGTAGCGCTCAACAATAGTTTGCCGGGCCTGCGTACCCAACTCTTCGCGCAGTTCAGGATTCTGTAATAGGTTGCGCAGACTCTGCTCCCACTCTTCGGGCGTCGCGCAGATGTATCCGTTCACGCCATTCTGCACCACTTCGGTATTCATACCCACTGGTGAAACCAGTGCCGGCTCTCCGAGAGCCATATATTGCAGCGCCTTGAAGGCACATTTGCCTTTTGCCCAAAGATCATCTTCCAATGGCATCAGCCCAACGTGAAACCCCAGCAAATCCTGAATTTCCGATTCCTTGCGCCAGGGTTGATACATAAGGCTTTTTAATGGCAGATTGGGAGCTTGATTGGAAATAACCCGAAATTCAAATTCAAACTCCTTTTCTAATTTAGCCAATACCGGCACTATCTGCTGTAAATACTGCAAAGTTGAATGGGTACCGGTCCAGCCAATTACCAAAGGTCCTCCAGCGCGTTGATTTCGCACCTGGTTGTGCAGGTTCAGCGTATCAATAGTAGTGGGGTTAATCAGCGCGTTTGTATTGAATTGCCGGGCATAGTTTCTTAAATACGCGTTGCCACAGCTTACTTTATACGCCCATTTACATATGGCATCAACTTTATGATGCCATTTAATACCTGCTACTATTTTATTGGTTTCGGAAGTATTTGCCAGCCAGATAGCATCATCAAAATCATATATCACTTTTTTCCGCAGGAGCTTCGCTATTATCCATTCAAATATCGGCGGGCCAATTGGTGAGGCTTCCCGATGAATAAAAACATAGTCATAGTTACTCAGGGTAAATAATAACAGGAACCTCCGGATAAATCCTGCTACAATACCGCTGACTTTGGCTACCGTGTGCCCGGGTTTATACAGAATAGCCCACGTACTATCCGAAATAAATGGTGCGAGCTTCCATTTGTAGCCCGCTTGCGTCAGCAGGTCAAAATACTGCTCAAACCGAAAGCGTTGCGAAGGTGCCTTGCCATGAGGGTAAGGCGCAATGAATAGAATCTGCATAGTCGGAAAAACGCACTACCAAACCGTAGTACCTGCCACAAAGGTACGGGAACGACGCCGACCGGCTCTTGCCCTGCGCGGGCGGGACGTATATTTGGCTTTCTCTCCCGCAAAACCCCTATGATACCTGCTTCCTCGCCAACGCTTTCAGTAGTTGTTCCGGTGTACCGGGGGGGAGATGCACTACCGGAGTTGCTGCAACGCCTGACGCACACGCTGGAAGCCCGGAACATCACCTACGAGATTATTCTGGTAGACGACGCCAGCCCGGAAAGCACTGACTGGCAGCTGATTCAGGCGGCCGCGCGCCGAAATTTCCGCATTACCGGGCTGCGCCTGTCCCGGAACTTTGGACAGCACTACGCGCTTACGGCCGGCCTGGACCGGAGCACCGGCGAATGGGTGGTGGTGATGGATTGCGACCTGCAGGACCAACCGGAGGAAATTCCCCGGTTACTGGCCAAGGCCCACCAAGGCTACGAAGCAGTGCTGGCGCACCGCCACGCGCGCACAGACACGCGAAGCACCCGGTGGGGCTCCTGGCTGTTTTACCAGGTGCTGACGCGCCTGACCGGGCAGGCGCAGAATTCCGGAGTTGGTAATTTCGGGATTTATCACCGGCAGCTTATTGATGTGTTGGTGCAGATGCGGGAAACGACCCGCTACTTCCCTACCCTGGTACGCTGGGCCGGGTTTCGACAAACCACGCTGGCCGTTACGCACGGCCGCAGCACCCGGCCATCATCGTATTCCTTGCTCAGCAGACTCCGGCTGGCGCTGGATATTCTTCTCACATACTCCGATAAGCCGTTGCGGCTCGCCGTATATTTTGGCCTGTTGCTATCGGGAGGCGCCTTTTTTTTGGGATTCATTATGCTGCTGCGCTACCTGCTTGGGCAGATAACGATCCCCGGCTACGCAAGTCTCATCGTCTCCATCAGCCTGTTTTCCGGCATTATTATTTCCCTACTGGGAATGGTGGGGCTGTACGTGGGCAAAACATTTGAAGGAGTACGGGCCCGGCCGCTGTACATAATTGCGCAAACCACCCACCCGGAATGATACTCGAAAATCTGCCGCCCAATTTCATTCCCTTCAACCGGCCTTTTCTTGCCGGCTCCGAGCTAACACATATTCGGCAGGCCGTTGCGAATGGCAAACTGTCCGGCAATGGTATGTTTACGCGCCTTTGTCAGCATTTTTTCGAAACCGAATACGGATTCAGCAAGGCCCTGCTGACAACCAGCGGCACCGATGCGCTGGAAATGGCGGCCCTGCTGCTGGACATCCAGCCCGGCGACGAGGTAATTATCCCGAGCTTCACGTTTACCTCCACCGCTAATGCCTTTCTGCTGCGCGGAGCCCACATTGTGTTTGCCGACAGCTCCCCGACGCATCCCAATCTGGATGTTGCACAGGTTCAGCAGCTGATTACCCCGCGCACCCGCGCCATTGTGCCGGTGCATTACGGCGGGCAGGGTTGTGATATGCGCGCTTTACTGGCACTGGCCGAGGCACATACCATATGGGTGGTGGAAGATGCCGCCCAGGCAATTGAGGCGTGGCACCACGAGCAGCGCCTGGGTACGTTTGGCCATCTGGCGGCCTTCTCGTTTCATGAAACCAAGAATATCAGCGCGGGTGAGGGGGGGCTGTTGGCGATAAATGCGCCCCAATTGGCCGCCCGCGCAGAAATCATCTGGGAAAAGGGTACCAACCGGGCCGCATTTGCCCGCGGCGAGGCCGCGCGCTACGAATGGGTGGATATCGGGTCTTCTTTCCTGCCCTCCGAGCTGAATGCCGCTTACCTGTGGGGGCAGCTGGAGGCTCGGCACCAGATTCAGCAGCAGCGGCAGGTACTGTGGCAGACGTATGCGGCGGGCCTAGCTCCTTTGGCGGCTAACGGGCATTTCAGCCTGCTCCCAACCAGGGCTGCGGATAGAGCCAACTGGCACCTGTTCGCCCTTATCTGTAACAGCCAGCAGGAACGGGACGCGCTGATAGCCTTTCTGAAACAACGGCATATTCTGGCGGTTTTTCATTACCTGCCTTTGCACAGCAGCCCGTTCTTTCAGGCGCAACATGATGGCCGGCCGCTACCGTGGGCCACGCATTTCAGCAACCGAATCATCCGCTTGCCCCTTTACCACGAGTTACAACCAGCGCAGCAGCAGTTCATCATTCAGTGCATCCACCGCTTCTACGCGCAGTAGCCGCACCGCGCAGCGTTACTGAGCAAGAGCAGGATTTGCTTGGCCTAACGGCACCAGGCGCTGATACTCACCCACATACCGCCCAATGGCCGTTTGCAGATCGTAATACTGCTGCGCCTTACGCCGGAGCTGGGCGCCATCCTTCTGTAGCAACGCTGGGATGCTGGCAGCAGCCGCTTCGTAGCCCGCCCTGTTTAGGGTAGATACCACATGGCCCCCATCCGTTTGCTGAATGATACCTGCCACGTCGCCCACCCCATCGTTGCAGATAACCGGCAAGCCCATGGCCAGAATTTCGCCCAGCTTGGTGGGCGAGCTGGCCTTTTTGGAATAGCTCTGCTTGATAAAAAACAAATTCAGATCGGAGGCGGCAATCAATTTGGGCACTTCTTTGCGCGTAGCGGGCCGCACCAGAAAATCGGAGGGTTCCAGCCCAGGCACTTTGCGGGCAGCCTCCAATACCATTTCGGCGGGCTCCTGCGTCACGAACAGCATTTTGGCCCCCGTGTATTGCTGCTTGATGACGGCAAATTGTGCTAGCATTTCGTCCAGCAGGTACCACGCACCAATCGAGCCCAGGTAGCTGACAATCAGCCCGTCGGGCGCGTAGCCGAGCTGCTGCCGGGCCGCCTGCTTATCCGGAGCCGTCAGCAGCGGAAAAACAGAAAAATCGGCGCTGCAGGGAATAACGGTTATGGGCGTGCCAGTGTACGACGGCCAGGTCTGCATCTCGCCTTTCCCGTTTTCGGTAAGGCTAATGATACCATCGGCGGCGGCAATGAACTCCGCTTCTTTCCGCTTGTAGGTTCGGTAGGCACGCCGGAAAATGGGATTCTGCAGATTCCACATGCCACCTTCCACCCGCTCATCCACCCAGAAGCCGCGCATATCAAACAGGAACTTCACGCCGTATTTGCGCTTCAGCAGCAGGCCAACCTCCGCGCTTACGTAGCTGCGGCAGTGCGTCATGTCAAACCGTAGCTCTTGGTGCAGCGCTAGGGCCTTTTGCCGCAGCTGGTACCGGTCGTAGAACTTGGCCAGCACCGGCGGCTTGCGGGTGAAGAAAATATGCTCCCAGCGGATGCCCGCTGCATCGGTAATGGCCCGGATTGTACTCTCGTACTGCGCAAACCGGTCTTTTTTCTCCGTAGAAAGCAGCGTGATGTTGTAGCCCTGCCGGGCTAGCCCTACCAGGTACGGCAACACCTGCGACTGCCCAAGCGGGTCAGTCATGCCATCGTAGGAAATAAACAGGATGCGGGGCGCGGTGGAGGCCATGCGTTCAGGCAGAAAAAGGTAGTTAAGCAGCAAACTGGTGAGTTTCGGCCCACTGGTGCAGCACAATCAGCAACCACACCCGGTTGTAGAGGTGGTCTTCGCCGGCTTCGAAACGGCGAACCACTTCCCGGGCAACCTCAGGCCGAACAAAACCCGCTTTTTCAAGCACTTCCGGCTTCAGATATTCGTCAACCAAGTAGTGCAGGTCCTTTTTCAGCCACGTGCCCAGCGGCACGGAGAAGCCCCATTTGGGTCGGTCGAAGATGTGAGCCGGCACGTAGTCGTACAGCACTTGCTTGAGCAGATACTTGCTCACCCCATCTTTCACCTTCAGGGCCGGGTCCAGGTTCAGGGCAAACTCCGCAATCCGGTAGTCCAACAGCGGCCCGCGGGTTTCCAGCGAGTAGCGCATCGAGGCCCGGTCCACCTTCACCAGCAGGTCGTCCTGCAGATAATATTGCATATCAAACAGAGCCTGCTGCTCGGCGGGCGTAAGCGGGCGTGGGGCCGGCCACTGCTCCGGCAAAGCCGGCAGGTTGTACGTGCCGGGTACTACCAGCCGTTCGATTTCTCTTTCGGAGAACAGGTATTGCTCCTGCGAGAAGATGTGGCTGCGCAGGCGCTCCTGCGCCGGGTAGTTCAGCAAATCGGCCACCCGCTTGTAGCGGTTGCCCATACGCTGCATCACCAGCCGGGCCGGGTGCCGCAGCATGTTCACGGCCGGGTTGGCCATGCGGTTGGCCCAGGTATACATACCGTACCCGTGGAAGAGCTCATCCCCGCCATCACCCGACAAGGCCATGGTAACGTTTTGCCGGGCCAGCCGGGACACCAGCAGGGTGGGCACCGCCGATGAGTCGGCGTAGGGCTCGTCGTAGATGGTGGCCAGCTCCGCCATGCTTTCCCGAGCTTCGGCCTCCGTTACCAGAAAGCTGTGGTGGTCGGTGCCCAGGTGCTTTGCTACGGCTGCCGCGTAGCTCGACTCGTTGTGCTTGGCCGAATCGAACCCGATGGAGAATGTTTTGACCGGCGTTGCGGAAACATCCTGCGCCATAGCCGTTACCAGGCTCGAATCGATACCGCCGCTCAGAAAGGTACCAAATGGAACGTCGGCAATCATGCGGTACTGCACGGAGGAGCGCACCAGCTCGTGGAGCTGCCGTTTGGCCTCGGCCTCGTCGCTTAGCACCTCCGGTTTTACCTGCTCCTCCAGCTTCCAGTAGCGGCTTTCCTGGAAATCGGTGGCAGTAACCCGA
Organism: Hymenobacter sp. 102; assembly: GCF_049949205.1. Classification (NCBI taxonomy): domain Bacteria; kingdom Pseudomonadati; phylum Bacteroidota; class Cytophagia; order Cytophagales; family Hymenobacteraceae; genus Hymenobacter; species Hymenobacter sp. 102. The sequence goes on along the minus strand of NZ_CP188172.1, from coordinate 3,865,239 downwards.
ATGTGGGCGCCGGAGTCCATCTTCTTCACCTCGCTGTAAATGGTGCGGGGCCGGGGAATGTAGCCCAGATACAGGAACTGGTTGACGGCGGCCTTGTCAACCGAGAGGCGCTTGCGTACGGCGGCCAGGTTGGTAATTGACTTCAGCTCCGACGCAAAGGCAAAGCTGTTGGCATCCAGATAATAGTACACGGGCTTCTTGCCCATTCTATCCCGGAAGATATCCAGCTGCCCGGTTTGCTTGTCGTAGATGGCAATGGCGAACATGCCGTTCAGCTCTTGCACAAAGGCTGGCCCTTGCCGCACAAACGACTCCAGCAGCACCTCCGTATCGGAGGTAGTATGCATGGCCACCCCCAGCCGGTCCCGGATTTCCTGGAAGTTGTATACCTCGCCGTTGAATACTGTTACGTACCGGTCGTTGTGCGAGAACATGGGCTGGTTGGCCGCCGAGGAAAGGTCCAGGATACTCAGCCGGCGGTGCCCCAGCCCTACGGTGCCGTCAAAATAGAAGCCGTCCGCATCGGGGCCCCGGTGCGCCAGACAGGTAGTCATGCTGCGCAGCATGTCCTCGGTAAAGGGCGAAGCTGCCGTACGATTCAGGAAACCAGCAATACCACACATGGGCAAAAGCAATTATGTAAACATGAAAAGAGCCGCTGGATGCGGCCTCTCCTTGAGAAATATGGTCAGGGGACTATCTGACTACCAGCTTCTTTACCGCATCAACGGCAGAAACCCCAGCCAGGCACCGCAGCAACAAGATGGCCGCCTTGCTTTTGGGTAACACCCCAGCGGCCTTCCAAGCAAACTGCAACGACTCCTCACGCGCCCCCGCTGCATACGCATGAATGGCGCAAAGGTAGTAAATGTGCCCCAGCAGCTGTCTGCGCTGCGCCACACTGAGCTGCAGATGCGCATCAATCCACTGAGGGAGCTTCAGCCAGCGGCTGGTCATGGTCCGGTGGTCGGCGCGCATGGATCGGGCGTCGTGGTCATTCATGACGATGGCCACGTCGTCTACCAGATAAAATTGATCCTGTTGCATGTTCTGCAGCAGAAACATCCAGTCCTCAACTGAGGCATACTGCCGGTCTTCTTCAAACAAAATCAGCTGCGGATTTTGCCGACGCACGGCAAAATTGCACGCCAGCGGATTACCGTGCAGAAAGAGCGGCAACCCGTAGCGGCCAGCCGGCAGCGGGGCCAAATCACTGGACACCTGCCGACCGCCCCGGTCCAGCACAAATTTGCAGGCAATGAAATTGGGCTGCTGCTGTTGCTCAATTTCCTGATGCAGTACCGTCAGGTAATGGGGCAGCCACAAATCATCGGAATCCAGAAACAGGACATACTCCCCAGTGGCCCGGGCAAAGCCGTAGTTCCGGGCTGCTCCCCGCTCGGCATTCTGTTTGGGCAGGTACTGCACTCTGGCATCGGCCAGCAATGGCTGCACTACCTGCGCGGTAGCATCGGTGCTGCCATCGTCCACAATCAGCACTTCCAGCCCGGCGAATTGCTGGGCCAGCACCGACTGCACGGTAGCGGTAATGAAGTCAGCCCGATTGTAGGTGGGAATAACGACTGAGAAAAAAGGAGCTTGTTGCATCAGGCAAGTACGACAGAACAGCGTAGCAGATTAATTAGTGAGCCGTAAAACCCGCCGCAGCCGGGACAGCCAGATTGAGTTCTGTACTGCCAGCCGCAAACGGCCGGGGACCTGCGGAGGATTGGCCGCGTAGTACGCTACCAGTTCAGGAATACTGCTGCCGGGCACATAGCCCAGCGACGGCCAGGTTTCCGGGTAGAGGTACCGGAAATTGCGCACGCCCGCGTAATTCAGCTTGGAGAGGTTGTTCCAGAACTGAAAGTAGGCCTGGGTGTCAAAATCGTTTTTGTGGCCCCAGTTGCCGATCTTCTGCTCAATCTCGTCCGCCGAGCGCGCCCAGGACTGGTGCACGATGAAAAAGGGCGCGTGCACGTTGAACCAGCCGCTGACCCGCCCGTGCTGGTAGGCCGGCTCGTTGGTGGCCACCGGGTTGCCGTCGAGCTTGAAGTAGTCCGGCTGCTCCACCACCAGGTAGCCCCCGTCCACTTCCTTGAACAAGGTAATGTAGGGGCAGCGGATGTTGACCGGCCGGCCCGGGCGCAGCCCGCGCAGCCAGGCGGCAAAGCCGGCGAAGTTGAGAAAGTACTCGTCCGCGTCCAGCTGCACGTGCCAGCCGCCCGCCCCCAGGCGCTGGGCCATGAGCTGGCGCTGGCGGTTCTCGTTCTGCATGGGCGTGAGTTCGGGGCGGTGAAAGTCGTCCTCGTACACGTCCACCTTGCCGGCCACGTCCAGCTGCTGCACCAGGGCCCGGAAGCCCGCCTCATCGAAGCCGAACGGCTGGCCCGCCCAGCTGCAGCGGGCCGCGTCCAGCGAGAGGCAGATGCGGTCGGCCTCGGCGTAGACCAGCGGCAGTGCCTGCGCCAGGTAGTACCAGTCGTACGCCACGCAAAAACCTACTTTTATCTCAACTCCCATCTATGCTTTCTGTACTTTTCGGAACACTGAATCTCCCCTGGTATTACTAATTGATTCCTAGCAGCTTTTCTAGCAATACGATGGATTTATAGTGAATTCCGGCGTAGTTTTTTTGCAGGAATGTTTTACGATTATCCGTATTCAGCACATTCTTTTTACCGGAGCTGCCACCCATGACATGGACAACGGAGGCGTCAGAATAATAATGAATCTGGTAGCCCAGCTTCTTAATATCCCAGCACCACTGGATATCCTCGCAGTACATAAAAAAGTCGTCATTGAGCTTACCGTTTGGCAACTGCTGCAATAGCTCCCGCCGGAACATAAAGAATGTTCCCCACACCCAGTCGGCTTCGGTAGTGAAGGAATGGTCAAAGAAAGCCCCGAGCAGCAGTTTCTGCCGCGTGCGTTTTGGCAGCAGCTTCTGCAAGCGCAGCAACTCAATCAGGTAGTAGCGCACCGAGGGAAAGCGCTGCGCCGGCGACTGGTTGCCGCCTTGCACGTACGTGAGCCGCGTGGAGACAACCCCCACTTCCTTATGTTGCTTCAGATACGTGTAGGCCTTGGTAATAGCGTCATCTTCCAGATAGGTGTCGCTATTCAGGAGTAATATTACTTCGCCTTCAGCAACCGCTATGCCCAGGTTGTTGCCCCCGGCAAAGCCCAGATTCTTTTCACTGGCCACTAGCTTAATAGCCGGAAACCGCTCCTTAAAAACCGCCGGCCTGGTTTCTACCGAGGCGTTGTCTACCAGGATAATTTCGTAGGAAACCCCGTGCGTGTGCGCAATGATTGATTCGAGGCAAGCCGTCGTAAGAGCAAACGTATTGTAGTTAATGACTACAATGGAAACCTGAATCATATTATTTCAGAAATCTAGAAAACAAAGAAGTAGCCCGGGCAAGCCAAATGGAATTTTTTAGTGCCAACTGAAGCGCGGAAGGAATTGCCGGCGGTTTTTGTTGGTAATGCTGAATCAACTCCGGGACAGAATGAGCCGGTACCAACGACATCTTATCCCATAGCTGCGGAATGATGGGGTGAAAACCATCGGCCTGCTGATAATTCAGCTTGGAGAGGTTGTTCCAGAACTGAAAGTAGGCCTGGGTGTCAAAATCGTTTTTGTGGCCCCAGTTGCCGATCTTCTGCTCAATCTCGTCCGCCGAGCGCGCCCAGGACTGGTGCACGATGAAAAAGGGCGCGTGCACGTTGAACCAGCCGCTGACCCGCCCGTGCTGGTAGGCCGGCTCGTTGGTGGCCACCGGGTTGCCGTCGAGCTTGAAGTAGTCCGGCTGCTCCACCACCAGGTAGCCCCCGTCCACTTCCTTGAACAAGGTAATGTAGGGGCAGCGGATGTTGACCGGCCGGCCCGGGCGCAGCCCGCGCAGCCAGGCGGCAAAGCCGGCGAAGTTGAGAAAGTACTCGTCCGCGTCCAGCTGTACGTGCCAGCCGCCCGCCCCCAGGCGCTGGGCCATGAGCTGGCGCTGGCGGTTCTCGTTCTGCATGGGCGTGAGTTCGGGGCGGTGAAAGTCGTCCTCGTACACGTCCACCTTGCCGGCCACGTCCAGCTGCTGCACCAGGGCCCGGAAGCCCGCCTCATCGAAGCCGAACGGCTGGCCCGCCCAGCTGCAGCGGGCCGCGTCCAGCGAGAGGCAGATGCGGTCGGCCTCGGCGTAGACCAGCGGCAGTGCCTGCGCCAGGTAGTACCAGTCGTACGCCACGCAAAAACCTACTTTTATCTCGTTCTTCATACCCCCTGTGCCGGTTAGCGCGTCAGATGCCGTTTGGTGTGGTACAGCACATCCTTAATGAACTGCGGGTTGAAGGGCGACTTTTTCAGCGCCTGGAATGCGTGCTTGTAGCCCGCCCCGAACTGGTCGGAGGTGAAGGCCTGAATAGCGTTGTCGCGCAGCATCAGCTCGTGCGTTTCGTACGTGCGGGGCAGCTGGTTGGTCAGCCGCTTTACCGCTGCCAGCTTTTCAGGCCAGGACAGTTGGACGAAAGCGTTGCCGAGCTCCTGATCCAGCACGAGGTCGGTAATTTGCTTTTTGACCCGGTACCAGTAGTGGTACACGTACTCATCACAGGGCAAAAGTTCGGTGCGCGTCTGCAGAATCAGGGAAAACGCGTACTGCTCACTGGCGTGGTTCTGCGTCTGCGGGTAGCTCTGCTCCGTGAGGGCATACACATCGGGCAGCCACGTCCGCACCTGGGCCGGCAGACCCATCACCCCGGCGTTCCAGGATTCCGTATCGGCCGCAAAGCGCTCCGTGCCGTTGCTGGTGGTGAAGCCGGTATTCTCAATCAGGTTCAGGTAGGCCCGGAAAGTTTCGCCGGCCGGCAGCGGCATGTCGCGGCAGGTTTCAAACTTGTACTCCAGCAGGTGCATAAAGCTGCGGCCCGGCTTGAACTGCTTGATCCACGGCAGAGCGTCCGTCGTGAAGAACGTATCCGAGTCGACGTAGAGCATATCCGCGCCCGGGTACAGGTCGAATGCTTCCTCAATCAAGGCAATTTTCATCCGGTGCAGGAAGTCAATATACCCGCGCATGGCCTTCATCTTGTCGGGCGTCAGCAGCACATACCGTACGTCAACCCCGGTGATGTACTTCCGGAAATAATCCGGCTGATCTGTAAACACGACGGTCTGCACCTCTTCTGCCGGGCCGGTGTACCAGGCCCAGAAGCTGAGCACTGCCAGAATGGCCCGGCGGTATTCACTTTCGCGGCCGAATGATTGAGTAACGAGTAGTTTCATAAAGCTGGGTTCGGGAAGCTGGTCGCTTCTACGGGTTGTAAGATGAAGGTTGGGTATACAGGCGCTCCAACTTGTCCAGGTACGGTTGCAGCGCAAATTGCTGCACGCTCCGTTTGCCGTTTTCGGTGCAGGTGCGGCGCAGTGGTTCATCGGTCAGCAGCCGCTGAATGGCTTGCCGGATGGCCTCACTATCCTGGAAAGGCACGACCAGCGCGTTTTCGCCGTCCCGCACAAATTCCGGCGCGACGCCTGACAGCGTAAATACTGATGGTATGCCGCTGGCCAGGGCTTCTACGTAGGTCTGTCCGAATGCCTCGCTGTGGTTGTCGATGGGCACGTGCACGTACACATCAAACAGCTGGTACAGAGCCGGCACGTCCGATTCAAACCGAATCTGCGTGTAGGCATCCGGCGGCAGCTGCGTTTGCAGCAGCTCCTTGATTTGCTCCTGGTAATCACCGTGCGCATTAGCCAGCACCAGCCGAATGGCGGGGTATTGCTTGCGCAACTCGGCCACAGCCGGTATTACGTCCTGAATGCCCTTCCAGATGGTTTGTCGGGCGATGATACCAACAACGGGGCCATCGGGCGTAATGCCGTATTTATCCCGCAGGGCCTTTACCCGGTCCGGCGCAACCTCCGCAAAGGCCTCCAAGTCGAACCCGTGGTGAATCAGGTGAACCTTGGCCGGCGGCACGGCCTCCCAGTCCACCACAATCTTGCGCACAATTTCGCTGATGGCCACAATGTCGGTGGCTAGGTAGTTGGTGAGCCGGTCATAGTAAACCGCCCGCGGAAAGAAGTGGTGATGCAGCGACGAGTGATGTCGGGTCAGGATTCGCTTCGGTACGCCGGCCAGCCGGGCGGCGGCCAGCCCCACCACGTTAGCGTTGAACAGGTGCGTGTGCACCACGGCTGTCTTCCAGGATTTCAGGCACCGATATACCTCTTTGATAGCCCCTATCAGCTGCGTTTTCCGCGTGTACACAATCCGGTGCACGGGTACATTATGCGCCCGCAGAAACTGCTCCAGCTCCGTGTCCCCGGCATTGAGAAGGATGAACGACAACCGGCATTTTTCGCGGCTCAGGTACTGCGCAATCCACTCAAAAGCCATGGACTTGTTCAGGTCCGAGACGATATACGTGACACTAACCGGTAACGACAAAGGGCAGAGAGCGTAAGAAGTGAGTGGTTGAAAAGGGCCGCTAGGCAATGTTATTACCCTGGGCGGTAATCACCAGGTCGTACAGCTTGTAGCGGGCGGCCCTGGGCAGCACCTGCAACGAGTTGCCATCCACCAGCTTTACCCAACCGGGAGCAGCCAGCAGCCTGAAAATAGTTGCTTTAATACCCGTGGGCTTCTGTGCCGCCCCTGGCAGGTACTTATAATACAAGGCGCCCCGGTGCCCGGCCAGGATAGCGTGGGCCTTGCGGTATTCCCGCAGCCGGTTTACGTACCGCCCACACGTCACGAAATCATCGTGCCAGGCAATGGCATTGCGCAAAAAATAAATCGGGAAGCCCTGCTCACTGGCGCGCATACCCAGGTCGAAATCTTCGATATCCCGCAGTACGCTGTCAAATCCGCTGATTTGCTGAAAAACAATGGCTGGTACCGATAAATTGGCCGCTGACACGAATAACCCCTGCGGGTCCATGGGTACGCCATCCGGAATGGCCACGTATTTTTCCAGCCACTTACGGCTTAACGAGGCCTTGTAGTTCTGAAAATCGGAGTTTTCCGGCAGCATCTCCTCCTGCTGCATGCCCACTGCCAGGCTGCCGGGATATTGCTGGTGATGGGCTACGTGGGCCGTCAGACACTCCGGCTGAGGGCGCATGTCGTCATCAAAGAAGACCAGGAGCTGCCCGGTAGCTTCTGCCGCCCCACGGTTCCGGACGGCGGCCCGGCCCTTGTTTTCCTGCATAACAACGCGCAGGTTGGCCATCCGCGCTTGGTAACTTTGCAGCACCTCAGCCGTGTTATCCGTGGAGCCGTCCACCACCACAATCACCTCGTGGGGGACGGTTAGCTGCTGCTGAATGGCCGCCAGGATATTGGGCAGCTTGGCCGCGCCATTGTAGGATGGTATAATGACGGATACCGTCAGCGCTTCAGCGGGTAGGGTAACAGCCATTACGCGGTCAGGATTTTATTTACCAAGTCCTCGTACCGGTGCTCCGCATATAGCTCGCCGGCCCGCAGCTCATAGATGCGGTTGCAGTCGCGCAGGGTGGTGATGCGGTGAGCCACAATGAAGATGGTAATATCGGTGTGGGCCAGGCGGCCAATGGCCTCATTTACCTCGCGCTCCGTTTCGTTATCAAGAGCACTGGTGGCCTCGTCCATTACCAGCACTTCCGTGCGCTTGTACAGGGCCCGCGCAATACCAATGCGCTGGCGCTGCCCCCCCGATAAGCGGGCACCTCGCTCCCCTATCCGGGTATCAACGCCCTCCGGCAAACCGGCAATAAAGTCGGCCAGCGAGGCTTGCTCAATGGCATAGGTCAGCCGCGCCTCGTCCACCTGGGCATCCATCAGGGTGATGTTGTCCCGAATAGTCGTATCCATCAGGAAGGTATCCTGCTTCACGTACCCGACCAGGCGGTACCAGGCTTCCAGGTTGGCATCGTTCAATGGCTGCCCATCAATGCGGATGGCTCCCTCCTGCTCCTTGTAGAAACGCAGCAGCAGGTTCATCAGGGTTGTCTTACCAGAGCCCGACGACCCGATGATACCAATCTTCTCCCCTTTCTGCACCGTGAACGACACGTGGTCCAGCACCGGCTTCTCGGTGTCCGGAAACGTGAAGGTTAGGTTGTCAAACCGGATTTCCCGGTTGAACGGTAACAGTTGCTGCTCGGGCTTCTGCATCTCGGCATATTCCCGGTAGTTCTGCATATTGGCGTAGGTGAACTTAAACTGCTTAAGGGCCACCATGGCAATAATCATTCGGTTCACGGACGGCATCAGGCGGTAAGCGGCTGCCGCGAACAAACCAATCGTTGTGACCAAAGCCGTGACATTCTGGCTAAAGAATAGTGAATACAGGAAAATGGTTACCACCGCCATAATGGCCACCATTTCAATTACTTTCACCGGCAGCTGCCCATACAGGTATGTCAGCGCTTCTACGTTCTGGAAACGCTTTTCATTGGCCAGCAGCCGCTCTTTGAAAAACTTCTGCTTGTTGGCCAGCTTCAAATCAATGAAGCCAATAAACGCATCCGTGAGAATAGCGTGCGAAATGGGACGCAGAATATCAATTTCCTGCCCAAGCTTGGCCGAGCGGGTTCTGAGGGCCCGATACGTCATCACCGTGGCCGGCACCAGCACCACCATCAGAATAATAAACAACGAAGGCTGGTACACCAGAATACCAACTACAATAATGGCAATGATGATTATCTCCTGGAAGAACGTAAACAGCTGCCGGATAACGTTGCCGATAAATGCCTGCGGTACCCCAAGCGTACTGTGCACCAGTTGCGCCGAGCCGATCCGCATGTATTCTAAGTAAGGGAAGTTATGATGCTTATCAACCTGCTTCTCAATAATTTTCAGCCCCAGATACGCCGTAAATTTTACCTGCTGATAATTAATAAAAGTGGTGAACAGATTTTTCAGCAGAAAAAATACCAGCAACCCCAGAATCAGAAAAACCAGGAAGCTGCGCTCCGTCTGAAACCCCAGGGTCTGATACAGCCACAGGGAATACTTATTCTGAAATACTGAGCCGGGCCGGGACGCGGCCATAATTACCGGCACCAGCGTGGCCAGCCCAAACACATCAAGCAGTGAGGATAGTACCAGCAAAGCGAACATGCCTACCGCTTTGCGCTTCTCGGCAAGCGTCAGATAATACAGTGCACTTTTAAGTGCCGGGCCTACAATACCTTGGTTCTCAGCTTGAGCAGAACTCATTACAAACTATTTCTTGAAAGAAGTAACAGACCTAAGTGTTAGATCCGCGGCCGCTATACGTGCACTGGCCCACAAAGATGTCCCTCCACGCTAACTACCTGCAAAGATAGGCTACCCAAGTTAAACCCGCTGTGTACCTACGCCCTCAGCCCGGTTTGCCTACCTTTGCGGCACCACATTGTGAGGGCTCAGATGCGGCCTGCTCAGTATGATTAAAGTAAAACTCCTCGGCCGTTTAGGCAATCAGCTCTTTCAGTTCGCGTTTGCCTCTTTGCTGGCCAAACGGCTCGGCACGCATTTCCTGCTGGATACCAACGACCAGCCGTTCGACCTGCCTTATTTTGAGCTGCATGGGGCCTGGCCCCTGTTGCAGCGGCGCTCCGTCTGGAAAGTATACAATAAGCTGCAGCAGGCCTTTTTGCGAAAGGCTCCCTTCGTCGATCTGCGTGACTGCCGGGTGCCGCTGGATGAATCCCGGCTGCGTGATGAGGCTGTGTACTGGGGCTATTTTCAGGAGTACCAGCTGTACGAGCCCATTAAAGCGGACCTGTTGCGCTGGTTCACGGTGCTGCCCAAATACCGGCAAACCTTCGAAACCAAGTACGCCCCCAAGCTCCGGCAGCGGCCCAGCGTTGTGGCCTCCTTCCGGTTGGGCGACTACCAGAGTTTCGATGTATTTGCCAAGGATGGCCAGCCGCCTATTCTGCCCCTGGAGTGGCAGCGGGATATCCTACTGACCTTCGATTTCGAGCAGTTCAATCTGTTTATCATCAGCGACGATATTCAGCAGGTTGAGCAGCGGCTGCAGCTGCAGCATCCTAATCTGGAGTATGTGCGGGCCGATGTGCCGACCCAGCTCCTGCTGCTGCAACACGCCGACTACGGTATCATCAGCAACAGCACGTTTGCCTGGTGGGGGGCTTATCTGAACACCACGGCGCAAAAAATATACTGCCCGCAGTACTTTCTGGGATTCCACTTCGGCATTGAGTATCCAGTCAATATTTATCCGCCCCACTGGACGCAGGTACCCGTATCGACGCAGGCAGCGGTGCTGTAACGGCCCGACTTTGCATGTCGGAGTGCCCACCAGCAAAAACTGGTGCCCAGCAAAGCATATGCTTCGCTGGGCACCAGTTTTTGCTGGCTGATAATTACTAAATCATTACCTCTTTACTGCAGCAGCTTTTTGCGCATGCGATAGTAGAACGTCATCAGGTTGTACCGGGCTCTACCCAAACGGGTGGTATACAGCTTTTCGGGCACTGAGGCATTGTAATGGTTTAGGCCGGAGTTGAATACGGTATACCCTTCTTCGTAGCGGCACAATTTTCCCCATAGCGCTTCCACTCCGTAATAGGAGCGGTCCAGGTACTTATCAAGCACTGCTTTGGTAAGCGTTATCTTATGCAGGTTGATGGAGGCAAAATTGCCCTCATAAATGAAGTTACTACCCACGAAATGGTGCTTCATGTTATGATCCGGAATGCCTTTGTTGGCACCGAACGTGGCATATCCTTTCTTAAAGGCTTTTTCGCAGACATCCATCTTCTCAATAACGAAGTACCGCATCAGCTTCGTCCAGTTGAAGATGTGCTCGTGCCCTGGCTTGGTAACTCCTTTGCAGTGCATGTACGTCAGGATGTCGTACCCCGTCAAATCCTGAGTTTCCACGAACCGATACAGGCCATCCACCTCCCCCAACCCGCTGTTCTGCGAGTAGAGAAACCGGGTTATCGGGTACTTGGCAAAGTAGCTTTCGATTTCGCTTTCCGTTACGCTCCCATCCGTTGGCAACGACACATGCACTACTATTGCATCAAAAGGCAGCTTTTGAAACAGAAAATCGGTTATCTCGCGCCAGTTATTAACCGAATATATATGGTAGAGAAGAATTTTCTTCATACTATTTTCTTCTGCATTAAGACTGTACGGACTTCAGTCTTTTTATCATCCAATACATAATATTTTTCATATTGTCTATATAATTAGACGACCTGTATGCTAATTTACTGAATAATAGTACACCTTTACTGATACTTCCTTGCTTCATCTCTATCGTTGCCAGATGTGAATAGCATTCATTTATAAACTTTTCATTCATCTCACTTGCATGAAAATACTTTTTATGTTTCAGTTCATCAACAACACTTTTTCTTACCATTAACTGATACGTAAGCATTCTTATATTATTCTGACTCATACTGGCACGATGAACACGCACAAAAGCCCAACTCTCCTTGCACGGGTCATACACCATATGAATGCCAGCAATTGCACATCTCAGCCAATACTCCCAATCTTCCATCGAACGAAGTTCTTCATTGAATCGACCATTTTTTTTAAAAACTTCGCTCCGTACTAATGGAGCATTTACTACCATAATATTGTGTTCAAGAAGACTTGACACTAATGGCTCCCCACTATCCGGAACAGATTTCATCCATTCTCGGTCCAGCATATCAATTGACCTACTATATTGATCAGGTTTTTCATGCAAAAAAAACCTGACATCACCAAAAACCAATCCCATAGATGGATTATTCTCCAAATATGATACCTGTGTCATAATTTTATTGTGGTGCAGTAAATCATCAGCATCTAAAAGTTGAATATATCTACCTGAAGATGCAGCTATGCCTGTGTTACGAGCAGAGGACAAACCTGCATTAGTCTGATATACATATTTAAAACGAATATCTCTTTTCACATAGATTGATACCACAGAAGATGTATCATCCTCTGAGCCGTCGTCCACAACTATACACTCCCAATTCTCATAACTTTGAGAAATAATGGAATCAAGAGTTTCCGCAATAATCCAACCATAGTTGAAGCACGGAACAATAATCGAAACTAATGGCTTTTCTTTTTCATTCATGCTTTAAGCTTTGCGAGCTTAGCCCTGGTTTTTTGAATTACATTTCCTTTAACACCTAAAAAAGATAGTGTATAGAGCATTACACTTCTGATATCACGTAAATCACTCATTCTAACCTTTAGCCACTTCTTCGCATGAACACTATTATTAACATATAAAAACTCAGACATCTCTTTTGTATGATTTACAATTATCTTGTTTACATTATCATCGTTTCCTCTTTGTTTATTTAATAACTGTATAGTTGATTCCATTAACTGAATAGCACGTGTAGAAGATATAGATTTATCATGCCGCCTGTAAGCTGCACTTACTATAGGAGAAAACCATATTTTAAATTGTTTCGCAATCCTGATCCACATATCCCAATCTTCATAAGCTAATGTTTCATCATACAGACCTACTTTATCGAAACACTTTTTCCTAATTAAGGTACCCATAGTGGATACATAATTCATTTTTAACATTTCTATATAAGCTTCTTCTTTCGTAGATGTGTTTAAATAATCACAAAAAGCCCCGTAAACTTTTTCCTCAATAATATCTCCAACTTCACTTACGTACGAAACTGGACTAGTGACCATACCTATATCAGGCATTGAGTTAAGGATTGGAACTTGTACTGCCAGTTTATCTGGATAATAATAATCATCAGAAGCAATTATAGAAATATATTCGCCATTAGATGCCAATACTAGTTGATTCCATACTTTGCAAATGCCATTATTCCTCTTGTTACAAACAAGAGAAACTTTTAAATTATAGTTATTTTTAATCCAATTATTAATAACATCAATAGAATTATCAACTGAACAATCATCAACAATTACAATTTCAAAATTTTTATACGTTTGATTTTTTATACTATTCAGCGTTTGCAAAACATATTTGCTGTTATTATACGAAGCTACACCAAAAGAAACAAGCGGGCTATTTTCCATCTTTCAAATTTGCTTTTATTGCTTCAAAAACTTCCTTATTCTGCCCTTCTACGTAATCTAAGACATTTTTTCCATTCAGATCCGTAGCATAAACATCAGCACCATTCTCTAAAAGCAGTACAACAGTGCTCATATCACCTGTATTGATAGCACCATCTTTCGCATACATTAACACCGATGTTCCATTTAAATTAGCTTTGTTAACATTCGCCCCTTTAGATACGAGAATTTTAGATATATCATGAAAATTATTATATACAGCAATCATCAAAGCAGACCATCCATTTCGGTTCGTTATATCTAAATCTTCGATATAGTCAATCACATTAATCAATGTCTGAATATCATTCCGCAATACCGCAGAAAACATATCAATTGAATAATTCTTAAATAATCTGATATTATAATCTATACTCGTAATATCAACAAATCGTTCTGTATCATATAAAACTCTACCTGATTTGCCACTACTTTTCTCATCCAATATCAACGCATCAGATACATGATATTTCAAAAATACCGGCAATTGATATTCAAAAAATGAGAATGCCTTTATTTGATTTTTTATAGCAGATGCAGTATTATTATAATCAATATTTACATTAGAATAATCAATGCTTTTTAAAGAATAATAACTAGACCCGTTTTTACTTTGCTGAAAACTTTCAAAGTCATTATTTATTAGTTTTACAATATTTTTTTTAATTATATCAAATCCTAAAATCATATTATTCATATAAATATCTCTCGCATTCATATTTTCTATATAATAACTCATTTGATCTATTATATCGCCGGTATCTATGCCACTATCGATTTTATGCAATGTAACTCCCGCCTCTTTTTCCCCATTCAACAAAGGCCAAGCAGAAGTATACACCCCTTTGTATTTAGGCAGTAATGAAAAATGTATGTTAATTAAATTTTTACTTTTGAATAGCCTAGGCTTTATAATCTTGTCAAATTCAACTGAAAGAAATAACAAATCATCAATTTCATACACATCTTCAAGAAACACCTCTTTGACACCTAAGATACCGGCAGTTCTTCGCAATGACTTTTGCCAATTATGGTTTCCATCATCGTTCACAGTACACACAACAAATAATTGATCAAATATAATATTGCCATGTATAAATTCTAATACATTAGATGCAATATTATTTTTTCCAGCAACACAAATTTTCATATTTATTTTATTTTTTTAAATTCCTCAAAACTTCTAATGTAATCACTTTCGTAGAACTTATCAGAAGCCAAACAAAGCAAAACCGAATTGTTAGAAAATTTTATGGTTCTCCAATGTAATTTCGGAACATACAAACCAATGCTTGGCTTATCAAGTAGAAACTCTTTTACACTTCCGCTCAAATCCTCCAACGTAATAATTATACTGCCGCTGACAGCAAAAATTAGCTGTTGAAGATTATAATGAGCATGATGGCCTCTTGCTATTTTTTCAGATGTGTAGTATGTCCAATATACTCGTTTGATATCAAACGGCACCAATGGACTTTCAGCTACTGTCAAATAGCCTATGTCCGAATTACCCATGACGGGAAACTCTATTAGTATAGGTTCAGCACTCATTTGCCCGATAGAAAAAAACGAATCTGTTCCGCCACCTGCTTTACCTGCTGCTCCGTCATACCAGGCCACATCGGCAGGCTCAGGCAAGTAGCGGCCAACTGCTCGGCCACAGGAAAGTCGCTGGCCTGATAGCCACTCTCCGCGTAGGCCTGCTGCAGGTGCGGGGGAACCGGGTAGTGGATCAGGGTTCCGATGCCTTGTTCGGTCAGGAACTTTTGCAACGCGTCGCGCCGCGTGGTTTGGATTACGTAGAGGTGATAGACGTGGGTGCAGCCGGCGGCAATCTGCGGCAGCTGCACGCCCTCTACGCCGGCCAGCTGCTCATCGTACCACCGGGCAATCTGCTGGCGCTGGCGCGTCCATTCCGGCAGCTGCTTCAGCTTCACGGACAGCACGGCGGCCTGCAGCTCATCGAGTCGGGAGTTGTAGCCGATTACCTCGTTGTAGTATTTCTGCTGCGAGCCGTAGTTGCGCAGGGTTCTGATTTTCTGGGCCAGCTCCGCTGAGTTGGTGGTTACCGCCCCCGCATCACCCAGAGCCCCCAGATTTTTGCCGGGATAAAAGCTGGTGGCATTTACATCCCCGAAACTACCAGTGGTTGTTCCACCCGATGAAGCCCCCTGCGCCTGGGCGTTGTCTTCAATTACAAAAAGCTGGTGCTTGCGGGCCAGCTCCATGATGGGCGTCATTTCGCAGGCCTGCCCGTACAGATGCACCGGCATGATGGCCCGGGTACGGGGCGTGATGGCCGCCTCGATGCGGGCCGGGTCGAGGTTGAACGTGGCGGGGTTTGGCTCTACTGGCACCGGGGTAGCCCCTACGTACGATACGGCCAGCCACGTGGCGATGTAGGTGTTGGAGGGCACAATGACCTCATCACCGGGGCCCACTCCCAGGGCCAGCAGGGCCAGGTGCAGCGCATCCAGGCCATTTGCTACGCCGATGCAATATTCAGTGTCACTGAAGGCCGCGTATTCGCCCTCAAACTTCTTTACTTCTTCGCCCAGCACATACCACTGCGAGTCGTACACGTTGGCCATTGCCTGCAATACCTCTTCTCTGATTGCATTGTGCTGTGGACCGAAGGCAAGAAAGGGAATATGACTCATTGGCGAAAAGTTAGGCGCGTTTGTGCGGGGCAAAAATAGGCAATTATCAACAGCGTTGCTGTGCGTCGCAATTATGTACCGGGAAACGCCGCCGGCGCGTGGGCCTGCTTTACCACGTAGAGCGGTCGACTCCGGGCGGCATCGAGGCCCCGCCACACGTACTCGCCAATGATTCCCAGGGCCAGCATCTGGAACGCGGATACGAACAGCATCACCACCATCAGCGACGACCAACCCTCAGGCTCGTGCAGCCCTAGCAGCCGCATGCCGATAACGTACAGCCCGTAGCAGAAAGCACCGCCTCCCAGCAGCAGCCCGGCAACGGAGATAAGCCGGATGGGCAAGAAGGAAAACGAAACGAAGGAATCCACGAACAGCTTTACGCGCTTGCTGAGTGTCCAGCGGGACTTGCCAATGCTGCGGGCCAGCCGGGTGTAGGGCAGGTTGATGTAGGGGTAACCCAGCCATAGTACGAGGTAGAAGATATTGCTGTTGCGCTCCTGCAGAGCCAGTACCTCTTGAGCCACAGCTCTATCAATCAGCAGGAAGTCGAACCCGCCCTGGGGCACGTTCGGCAGCGCGAAGCGGCGCATCAGGTAATGAAACAGCTCAGCGGTGGCGCGGGCCAAACCTCTTTCGGGACGGTCCTGCCGGCTGGCAATTACCACTTTAATGCCCTGCTGCCAGTACTGGTACATGGTAGCCAGCAGCTCGGGCGGGTTCTGCAGGTCGGCCGTAAGCACCGCAATACACTCGCCGGTGGCGTACTGCCAGCCCGCGGCAATAGCGTTGTAAGACCCTACGTTACCGGCCAGCTCCACTACCCTTACCCGCTCCGGGTATTGCTGCCGAAGCCGAAGTAAGGCCGCCACGGTGCCATCCTGCGAGCCGTCATCTACGAACACATATTCAAAAGTGACGCCAGCCGGAAACAGGGCTTCACTAGCCACCAGGGCCGCGCCTGTAACGGGGATATTTTCTTCGTTGAAGTAGCAGGGAATGACAACGGACAGCTTCGGCATGCTGCAAGGTACTGAAGAACCGTAGTAGTGGCCGCAGCACGTACTACCTGGTGACCCGGCCCGGGGCACGACCCAAAGGCGAGGCCAGCCGCACGGAATCGAGCCCGAAATATGCCGCTACCATGAGGTTATGCTCGGTGCCGGCCACAGTATCCAGATCGGCCGGGTGCATAAAAATATCCCGGTCAGCGGCCAGCTTTAAGCCAGGTAGCACTGCAGATGCCTGATGGGCACGCCGAGCGGCATGCAGCCGCTGGTAGCGCCGCTGCATCTGCTGCTCGTAGGCCCAGGCGTTGTGGCGCAGCTGCTGCCAGGCCCGTAACGGTGCGCTCCGGGCCGTCAGCACCAACCCGATTCCGACTACCCACCACACATTCCCGGACACGGACAACGCCCCGCCTAGGTACCTGCGCGACCTGGCCCACCGCGCAACGGGCGGCACCAGCACGGCCAGACTTAGCATAGCTCCGCCGATAATGGCGTTTTCGGTACGCGCCGGGGCGGGCCCGAAGCCGAGCCACCAAAAGGAAAAAAAGCCACTGGCAATGCTGGCAACCCAATACAGCACCGCTACCACCGGGTGCAGCTGCCAGCCGGTAGCACTACGGGAAGCATACAGGCTGTAACCGGCCACTGCTACCAGGACCAGCCACACCGCCGGACGGGTAACAATTTCTGCCACGGAAACCAGCGTATGCAGCACGGAATATCCCAGCTGAAACCGATGGTCAAACTGCGTAACATCCATCCGTTGGTAGTTGCCTGGGGCCAGCAAGCTCAGGGCGCTGCTTACCGCTCCCAGCACCAGCAGCCACAGCCACCACCTCCGGTTGGGGTAGCCGGAGGCAGTGGTCCAGCTCACGGCTGTCATCAGCAGCAGAAACAGCATCGCCTGCGCCAGGGCTACCTCATTGGCCGCCGTGCTGCCCACTACGGCCAGACTGCCCAGCACCCACGGCCAGCCCGCCCGGGGCTGTTGCCGGCAGTGGTACCACGCGCTTATCCCGAGTAGCAGCAGGCCAACAGTACCCGTCTGGTAGACGACTATGCCGGTAAACCAGTACAATGCCTCGTAGTGATTGGTAAGAGTGCTCAGGTAGAGCAGCAGCAGGCTGGTGGCTAGCAGCAGGCGCTGCCACCGCCGGAGCTGCGGCAAGCTCAGCTTGCTCACCCAGTACAGCAGCCCCGTAAGGCCGCCCAGCGTGAACCCCGGAATCAGGCGGAAGGCCCAGGCCCACCCATACACCAATGGATTGAGGGCCGTAAACAGCCAGGACGTAACGAATCGCCCGGTATGGTGCTGGTACAGCTGCCGCTGCGCGCCCCACAGCCCGTATTGCCGGACCCGCACGGCTTCCATGTAGTCATCGTAAAACGGCTGATTAAAGAAGCCAAGAAAGAGGAACGGGAATAGCTGCACGCTCACCACTGCTCCCAGGCCAATCCATTGCCACTGCTCCCAGGAAAGCCTGTATGCGTTACCACTCCGTCTCGACCCGCGTATCATCACCGCTTATTTTTATACTATGCACAATCCGGTAGCTCACTCACCGCTTTAGGTCAGATGACCTGGCCCCGGCCAGCAGCTGAAACTCGGCGTAGCTCCGGATGTAGTCGGCCTCGTTGTATTCGGCGGAAGCCAGCACCAGCTGAACGGCTGTCTGGGAATACTGCATCGTATGCCAGCAGCGTGGCGGAATGTATACCCCAATATCCGGCCGGTCCAGTACAAACGTCTGAATTGCCTGACCGGGCATTTCCGTAAGCACCACAATCCGGCCAGCTACGGCCAGCAGCACCTGCTCGGTACGATGGTGCGCATGCCGCCCCCGCACGATGCTCTCGGGCGTGTAGTAGGTCCAGAACACCCTTTTCACCGCAAACGGCAGAACCAGGCTACCCTCCGCCACCGAAATGCACCCGGTTTCGGGGGTTCCGATACGCGGAAAATTCACTATGTGCGGCTGGTTCCGGGCACCATCCATTCCTGACGGCATAGGCTGATTAGAGAAGCAGGAGAAGGGACTCTGTTTGTACCACGCAGGGTAGCGTAGCAAATCTACAAACTACGGCAGAAACGCGCCTGCACGCGCCTCTGCGGTCGGGTGCCGTTCTCTGGCGCACAGTTGGGTGGCACCGGCAGGCATTCTTCTATCTTTGCGGGCGTTTAACCTGTCCAACATCGTGAGTAGTACACTTGTATCTGCGCCGCCGGCCAAAAAGGCTTCCGTTACACACGCCAACAACTTTCACTTTCTGCGGCTGCTGTTTGCCACTTTTGTCATTATCACCCACAGTTACGCGCTGCTGGGGCTGCCGGAAGAGGATGTACTGTACCAACTTACGGGCGGACAGGTCAGCTTTACGTTTCTGGCCGTACCCGGCTTTATGGTGCTGAGTGGCTTGCTCATCACCAAAAGCATGATGCGCAGCAACTCACTGGTAGATTACTTCTACAAGCGGGCCCTGCGCATCTTTCCTGGGCTATGGACGGTACTTATGATCATGGCCGGGGTGTGCTTCTTCGTGAGCAACAAGAGTGCGGTGCAGTATTTCAGCCACTATACCGTGCGGGACTACGTCTTTTTCAGCGGCCTGCTACGCATGCAGTACGAAATAGACGGCGTTTTTAAGCAGCTTCCCTGGCACCTGATTAATGGCTCCCTGTGGACCATACCGGTAGAGGTATTTATGTACATCGTGCTGGCCTCTACCTGGTACATCCGCAAAAATACCCGGGCAATGCTGGTGGTGATGGTTCTGGCATTTGTGGGGTTGCTGGCTGCCCGGTTTCTGCTGTATGCCAATGCCAATCCGGCCACCGAAGCGGGCCTGGGGGTCTGGCTGCTGAAACCCTCCCAGGTAGTGCATCTGGCGCTGTATTTCGTTGGAGGAGCTATCTGGGCGCTGTTGCCGCTGCCCACGGAGCGGCGGCGCAATCTGTTGGCGGGTACGGCCTTCGTTGTCTTCTTCGGGCTGGTTCTCAGCCTGCCTCATATGGCCTGGACTTCCTACTTCCTGTTTCCGCTTATCCTGGTGCCGCTGGGGTCGTTGGCCTACCCTGGCATTTCCGCACTACCCCGGTTCGGCGACATCAGCTACGGCGTGTATCTGTGGGGCTGGCCGGTGCAGCAGTTGCTGATATATTACTTCCACCCTTCGTATCTGCAGCTGGTTGTCTTTTCCATCATCGGGGCCTACATCATGGGGTATCTTTCCTGGAAGCTGGTAGAGGAAAGAGCCCTGCGCCTGAAGCTACGACTCCCCGATGCGCCGGCAGGCCCCTTGTAAAATATATAGTGTTCCAACGTGCACCAAACGGATAAAAGAAGAGGATTCTCACCAGCGTGAGAATCCTCTTCTTTTATCCGTTTGGTGCGCCACCTAGCTAGGCTTGGCAGCGTGAGCAGGTGCAGGCCTAGAAGCTGCGGGGCGTATTGTCTACGTCACCGCTCACTACACCCGGCACGTTTTCCTTGAAGTATTCCAGCGTGCGGCGCAGACCTTCGGCACGGTCAACCTTCGGTTCCCAGCCCAGAATTTCCTTGGCCTTGCTGATATCGGGCCGGCGCTTCATGGGGTCGTTGGTGGGCAGGGGGCGGTAGTCGGGCTTGAACTCCACGCCGGTCAGGCGGGCAATTTCCTCACCGAACTCCTTGATGGTGATTTCGTCGGGGTTGCCCACGTTAACGGGCAGCGGGTAGTCCGACAGCAGCAGGCGGTAGATGCCTTCCACCAGATCGTCCACGTAGCAGAACGAGCGGGTCTGTGAGCCGTCGCCGAATACCGTCAGGTTTTCGCCGCGCAGGGCCTGGCTCAGGAACGCCGGCAATACGCGGCCATCGTTGAGGCGCATGCGCGGGCCGTAGGTATTGAAGATGCGCACAATGCGGGTTTCCAGCCCGTGGTGGGTGTGGTAGGCCATGGTAATGGCCTCCTGGAAGCGCTTGGCCTCGTCGTAGCAGCCACGCGGGCCCACGGGGTTCACGTTGCCGAAGTACTCCTCTACCTGGGGATGAATTTCCGGGTCGCCGTACACTTCCGAGGTACTGGCAATCAGCATCCGGGCACCCTTCACGCGGGCCAGACCCAGCAGATTGTGTGTACCCAGGGAGCCCACCTTCAGCGTCTGAATCGGAATTTTGAGGTAGTCGATGGGCGAAGCCGGCGAGGCAAAGTGCAGGATGTAGTCCAGCTTACCAGGCACAAACACAAACTTCGACACATCGGCGTGGTGAAACTCAAAATCCGCGTTGCCGAACAGGTGTTCGATGTTTTTCAGGTCGCCGGTAATCAGGTTATCCATGGCAATGACATGGTAGCCTTCCGCCAGAAACCGGTCGCAGAGGTGGGAGCCGAGGAAGCCGGCCCCACCCGTAATCAGAACTCGTTTTTTATCAGCCATTGTATTTCTGAGAGTTTCTAGTTGTTGGTTTCTTGTTTCTGGTGGTTGGTTCCAGCTTGTATGACGACCAAAAACCAACCACCAGAAACGAGAAACTCCTTTTTAAGCCGGCTCGTGGTGCGCGGTTTTGATACCGATACAGTGGTAGGCGTAGCCGGCCGCCTGCAATTCGGCGGCATCGTAGATGTTGCGGCCGTCGAAGATAACTTTCTGCTTGAGCAGACGGCTCATTACCTCAAAATTCGGCACGCGGAACTCGGGCCACTCCGTCACTACCAGCAGGGCATCGGCGTCAATGAGGGCCTCCATCTGGTCTTTAGCGTAGGTAACCCGGTCGCCGAGTGAGTGCTTGGCTTCCTCCATGGCTACGGGGTCGTAAGCCGTTACGGTGCAGCCATCGGCCAGAAGCTTCTCAATGATAACCAGCGAGGGAGCCTCGCGCATGTCGTCGGTTTTGGGCTTGAACGACAGGCCCCACACGGCAATTTTTTTACCGCTCAGCTCGTCGCCGAAGTGCTTCTGCACTTTGTTGTAGAGTACTTCCTTCTGGGCTTCGTTTACGCTTTCCACAGCCTGCAGCACCTGCATCTGGTAGCCGTTTTCCTGAGCGGTTTTGATGAGGGCTTTCACGTCCTTCGGGAAGCAGGAGCCGCCGTAGCCGATGCCAGGGTAGATAAACTTGGTGCCGATGCGGGCGTCGGAGCCAATGCCCTTGCGCACCATGTTCACGTCGGCCCCCATGATTTCGCACAGGTTGGCAATGTCGTTCATAAACGAAATCTTGGTAGCCAGCATAGAGTTAGCCGCATATTTCGTCATCTCCGCCGACGGAATATCCATGAAGATAATGGGGTGGCCGTTAAGCAGGAATGGCTTGTACAGGCGGCGCATTACTTCCTCCGCCCGCTCCGATGAGATGCCCACCACAATCCGGTCAGGCTTCAGGAAGTCGTCGATGGCGGCACCTTCCTTCAGGAACTCGGGATTGGAGGCCACATCGAATTCAATAGTTTCGTTACGGCGGGCCAGGGCATCTTCAATCTCCTTGCGCACTTTGGCCGCCGTGCCCACAGGCACCGTGCTCTTGGTTACAATCACGCCGTAGCTGCTCATGTTCTCGCCAATCTCGCGGGCTACGCCCAGCACGTATTTCAGGTCTGCTGAGCCATCTTCGCCAGGAGGAGTGCCCACGGCAATAAAGGCCACGTCGCAGCCCTTAATAGCGTCAGCTAACTTAGTAGAAAAGTGCAAACGGCCAGCGGCCACATTGCGGGTTACCATTTCCTCCAATCCCGGTTCGTAAATGGGCAGAATACCTTTATGGAGATTATCAATCTTACGCTGGTCGATATCGATGCAAGTTACATCAATGCCCACTTCGGCGAAACAGGTGCCAGTCACAAGGCCTACGTAGCCAGTGCCTACTACTGCAACTTTCATATGGAAAAGGTCGGTTAACTATGTGTACAAAAAACGTTTTGTACGTCCCCTGAGAATTAGCTCAGCAGGCCGTATTTGATGATGCAATAGATGGCCCAGAATCCATCTCGCCAGCCAATTTTTTTGCCTTCGGCGTAGGTGCGGCCATAGTAGCTGATGCCCACTTCGTACACGCGTACGTTGGGCACGCGGGCCATTTTCAAGGTTACTTCGGGCTCAAAGCCGAAACGCTTTTCCTCCAACCGCAGGCCCTGTACTATATCCCGTCGAAACAGTTTATAGCAGGTTTCCATATCAGTCAGATTTAGGTTGGCAAACGCGTTGCAGAGCATGGTAAGCCACTTATTACCGATGCTGTGCCAGAAGAAGAGGATCCGGTGGGGGCGCCCTCCCACAAATCGGGAACCATACACCACATCGGCCACGCCCCTTACGATCGGGCGCAGCAATACGTTGTACTCTTGTGGGTCATATTCCAAGTCAGCATCCTGAATGATAATGTAGTCGCCGGTAGCTTCCCGGATGCCGGTATGCAGCGCCGCGCCTTTGCCCTGGTTTACGGCGTGGCGGTGGTACTGAATATGCACGTCCGGGTTAGCGGCCATATACCCTCGAATGACTTCTTCTGTGTTGTCCCGGGAGCAATCATTCACCAAGATAATCTCCTTGGCAAATCCACCTATCAGTTCTACGGCTTTCACCTGGTCCAGAATCAGCTGAATGGTTGCGCCTTCGTTGTAAGCCGGAATAATGATGGAAAGCTTACGGGGGGCAATCATTTCGGAGATGAGAACAGGGGCTGGGATGAATAAACCGGATAAAACTTCGAGGCCAAGGCTACCCTAGCTCATCATCCACCGTTTCCACCACCACTGGAACACGATAAGGGCCCAGATGCGGGCGTGCACGTCGCCGGGGCTGCTGCTGAACAGCTGCTTTTTCAAGCTACGAATAGCGTCCACGTCAAATACTCCCTGAGCCTCAATGAAACTGTCGGAGAGCAGGTCGTCCTCAATCAGGGGGCGCAGCTCGCCGCGGAACCACTTCAGCAGCGGCACTTCGAAGCCGTGCTTGGGGCGCTTGTACAGCTCCTCGGGCAGCATGGGCCGGAAGGCATCCTGCACAATCTTCTTCTTCATCTTCGCGTCGATTTTGCTCGACACGGGCAGCGAGAAGGCGAAGCGCACCACGTTGGGATCCAAGAAGGGCGGGCGCACCTCCAGGGAGTTGGCCATGCTCATCAGGTCCACCTTCGTGAGCATGTCGTAGGGCAGCACCAGTTTGGTATCGGTGAGCAGCACCTCGTTCAGGTCGCCATCGGCGTGAATGTCTTCCAGAATTACGCGGCGGCGCTTTTCAGCCAGCTTCTTGCCCACTTTGCGGCGGGAGCCAGCGCTGAGTAGGCCGCGGGCATCCTTCTCCGAGGCAAACGTGGCCCAGTCCCAGTACCGGTCTTTCGGGCCGCTGAGCATGCCGCGCGAGAACCGCTGAAACTGACGGATTTTGTTGCCGAAGAACGAATTGCGGGATTTGGGTAGCACGTCCCAGAGCAGATTCAGGCCGGTTACAGCCTCGGCCTTGAAGCCGCCCTGCCGCACCTGAAATTCCCCCATGTGTTTGTTGTAGCCCGCAAACAGCTCGTCGGCCCCGTCGCCGCTCAGGGCTACAGTAGCTTTTTCGCGGGTGCGCTTGCTGAGGATATACACCGCCAGGGCCGAGGAGTCGGCGAAAGGCTCGTCGATGTAGTTCAGCACATCGAAGATGTGGTCGTACAAATCCTGGTTGGTGAGGGAGAAGACGGTGTGGTTCGTCTTGTACCGGTCGGCTACCAGCTTGGCGTACTTGGTTTCATCGAAGAACGGCTCGTCGGCAAACCCGATGCTGAACGTATTCAGGTGCTGGGTGTGGCGGGAAGCCAAGGCCACTACCACGGAGGAGTCGATGCCGCCGCTGAGGAAGGCGCCCACGGGTACATCGGCCACCAAGCGGCGGGCGGTGGCGTCGTCCAGAATATCCACCAGCTGCTTTTGCTGCTGCTCGTAGCTGAATTTGTTTTTCTCAACCCGCTTGGGGTCGTAGGGCACTTTGTACCAGCGCTTGCGCACCACCTTCTTGCCCTTAATATACATGTAGTGGCCAGGTAGCAGCTTTTTTACGCCTTTGAAGATGGTAGCCGGGCCCGGAATGTAATTCAGCTGCAGGTAATGGCTGAGCGACACGTAATCCAGCTTGCGCGGGATGCCCAGCGCCAGCAGCGACTTCATTTCCGAAGCAAACAGTAGCTTGTCCTCGTCGCGGTACACCAGCAGGGGCTTCTCCCCCATCCGGTCGCGGGCCAGGAAAATGGAGTCCTCCTCCTTATCGTAAATGGCGAAATCAAAAAAGCCGTTGAGCTTTTTAAGGAAGCCGCGGCCTTCGGCTATGTACATGTGCAGTACCACTTCCGTATCCGTCTGGGAATGAAAGCGGTGGCCGCGGGCCACCAGCTTCTGGCGCAGCTCCTTAAAGTTGAAGATTTCGCCGTTGAATACGATGGTGTAGCGGCCCGACTCGTCGGTCATGGGCTGGTTCCCATCGGCCGTAAGGTCAAGAATGGCCAGCCGCCGAAAGCCTAGCCCGCACCGCTCGTACACGAAGTGGCCCTGCGAATCGGGACCCCGACTCACGATGGCGTCAGTTGAAGCACGTAGGGAGGCCAGCGAACTGCGGCCTGCATCAGTAAAAGCGAATACTCCGGAGATTCCACACATAAGGCGCGCAAAAGTACGAACTATCAGGACTTGAGTTTTAGAAAACTACTGGCTGCCTCCCGCAACCTAAGCTCTGCTGCCCTAGTACAACTTCCATTCCCATTCCTTACTCTTCAGTTTTGCACCATGACTTTACAGGACCAATTAAGCTTGCAGCAGGAATTTGAGAAGGCCGTTACGCGCGTAGACGGCCTACCCGGCGACCGGGCCGCCGCCCACATGAACGAGTTGTACGGCTTGTATAAGCAGGCTACTGAGGGCGACCATGACACCAAACGCGACGAGGTAGGTGACGACTCGCCTGATAACCCCAACGGTCCGAGCGGTTTGTCCCAGGCTCAATGGGACGCTTGGAGCAAATACAAGGGCCTCGACCAAGACGATGCCCGTCGCCAATACGTGGCGAAAGTGAATGAGTTGGCTGGACCCGTGGCGGAAAAAGCCAACGTGATTACCGGCAACGGTCACCCAGCTACCGGCTCGCAGGTAGGCGGCGCCGATGCAGCCTCCGGCCCCAACGTGCAGAATGACGACAACACTACCACTTCGCAGCAGCCCACCACGGGTCCGGGCGTATCGCAGGGCGGTCTGCGCGGTGATATTACGGCCGGCGCACCCTACGGCGGCGAAGACAAGCTGAAAGGCGACCAAAGCTAAATCACTGATGTTGCAGCTATAGGGATGGCACAGATTCGTGCCAGCGTACTGTACTACTGCACCAGAACAGCGCAGGCTACCCAACTTGGGTAGCCTGCGCTGTTTTACTACTACGCCTCTCGTTAGCTGCTTACCCGAACGAATCTGCGTTATCCGCAAATCTGCAACATCAGTGATTTAAAAGATTTTGCCGGGGTTCATGATGCCGTTGGGGTCGAATACGCGCTTGATGCCGCGCATCAGCTCCAGGTTGGTTTCCTTGAGGGCAATGCCGATGTAGCCTTTCTGCACCAGCCCAATACCATGCTCCCCGCTGATGGTACCGCCCAACTTTACGCATAGCTCAAAAATCTCGCTGATGGGCTGCCGCAGGCCGTGGTGCCACTGCTCATCGGTCAGGTTGCCGCGGATGATGTTCACGTGCAGGTTGCCGTCGCCGGCGTGGCCATAGCACACGGAGTTAAACCCATAGCGGCGGCCGATTTCCTTGACGCCGGCCAGCAGCGTGGGCAGCTCGGCCCGGGGCACTACGGTGTCTTCTTCCTTATATACCGAGTTATAACGCACGGCATTGCCAATGTTGCGACGAATGCGCCAGAGGTCATCCTTCTGCCCGGCCGTATCGGCCAGCAGGATCTCATCAATATCGTAGCCCTCCAGCACCCCATACACCGCTTCGGCCTCCTTGTAAAGCTGGTCGAGGTCCTGGCCATCCAGCTCAATGAGCAGGTGGGCCTTGATGTCTTCGGGCAGCGTCAGCGGAATTTTCAAGTACTCCGACGACCACAGAATGGCCTCCCGTTCCATAAACTCCATACCCGAGGGAATAATACCGGCCCGGAATACCGCCGATACAGCCTCGGCCGCCTGCTCCTCCTGCCGGAAGGGCACCAGCATCAGAATGGTATGCTTGGGGAAGGGCAGCAGCCGGAATACTACTTTGGTAATGATACCCAGCGTACCTTCCGAGCCAATCATGAGCTGGGTAAGGTTGTAGCCGGTGGAGTTTTTGAGTGTGTTAGCGGCCGTCCAGATGATGTCGCCCGTGGGCAATACGACCTCCAGGTTCAGCACGTAGTCTTTCGTGGTACCGTACTTCACAGCTTTGGGGCCACCGCTGCTGTGGGCCAGGTTGCCCCCCAATGAACAGCTGCCCTTGCTGGCGGGGTCGGGCGGATAAAACAGGCCCACTTCCTTCACGGCGTTCTGAAACACCTCGTTCACCACGCCCGGCTCCACGGTGGCCTGCAAATTCCGCTCGTCGATGTGCAGGATACGGTTGAGCCGCTCCGTGCTCAGCACCACGCCCTGGTGTACCGGCAGTGCTCCCCCGGAAAGACCTGTACCCGCCCCCCGGGCCGTTACCGGAATCCGGTGCTCGTGGCACAAGCGCACAATACGGCTGATTTCCTCCGCGTTACCGGGGCGCACCACTACCTCCGGCACAAACTGCAGGTCTTCGGTATGGTCGCGGCCGTAGTCGGCATACACGTCAGCTTCAGTACCCTGGGCCGTGAGTACGTGGGCCGGTCCCACAATAGCGGCCAATTCGGTGAGTAGCGCGGGCTTCAGGAGTTGAAAGTCCATAAGAAAGATGAGGAGTGAAATGACAGCTTCGCGTATCTTTGCCCCGATGCGCGAATACGCTACGAAGGTACGGCATTCAGGGCAGTGGTCCCGGCCGCTGCTGACGGTTGTGTTGCTGAGTGTGCTGAGCTGGCTGGGGGCCTGTAGCCCCACCAGCAAGGTAAACTACCGCAACGGCCGCTACTACTCGGCCCGGGATATGGCCCGCATGAAGGCGGCGGCCCGGCGCCGCACGCCGGCCCGATCCACTGCTACGGTCAAAACCAAAACCAAGACGCCCACTGCTGCCGGCCGCAGCAAAACAGTGGTGCGGCGGCCCTTGCCCGCCAACGTACCCGCCCAGCTGGGAGCCGTCATCGAAACGGCCCGCTCCTACCAAGGTACGCCCTACAAATTTGGGGGCACCACCCGCCAGGGCATGGACTGCTCGGGGCTGCTGCACGAGTCATTTGCGGCCATTAACGTGGCTATTCCGCGCTCCAGCAACGAGCAGGCGGCGTGGGGGGAGCCCGTGCGCCCTCAAGACTTACGCCCCGGTGATTTGGTATTTTTTGGAGCCTCACCTGGCAGCGCAACAATAACGCACGTGGGCATGGTGACGGAAGCCTCGCCCGAAAGCGTACAGTTCATACACTCTTCCAGCTCATTAGGGGTTGTTGAAAATGCCTTGGAATCTGACTACTATCTGAGCAGATTCATTAAAGCTGTACGACCCAGATTGTGAATTTTCCCTTTACCTTTGCGCCGAAATCAGGTAGCCTGAGGTCGCCGGAATCATAACACTGCGGTAACGCAGTACCATGAAACAGGCCGTACTTTTGCGCCGCTTTTTCACCCCGAGTAAGCACCCCCCTTTTTTCATCAATCCCCCTTTTATGAAACGCAACCATTACGCTTCAGTGGCGCTGGTGCCCATAGCGGTTCTTGCAGCGCAGTTGAGCTGGGCGCAGGGTAGTACCACGTCGGCCATGAACGGTATTATTACCGATAAGGCTGGTGAAGGCTTGCCCGGAGCCACGGTTATTGCCGTACACACTCCTACAAACACGCAGTACGTAGCGCCCACCAACTCGGAGGGACGTTTTAACCTGCAGAACATGCGTGTGGGTGGTCCTTACACCATCCGCATCTCGTTTGTGGGCTACAAAGAGGCGGTGCGGGAAAACATTTTTCTGACCTTGGGTCAGAATTTGCGCTTGGACATTAACCTGAGCGAAGCGGAGCAGACGCTGGGTGAAGTAGTTGTAAGCGGCCGCCGCGACCCGGTTATCAACTCCGGCCGTACAGGTGCCGCTACCAACGTGCAGCGCGAGCAGATTGAGCGCCTCCCCACCCTGAGCCGTTCGTTTGACGACTTCACTCGTCTGACGCCCCAGGCTAACCGCGGGGGTCTGAGCGTAGGTGGCCGCAGTGGCCAGTCGAACAACGTAACCATTGACGGTGCTCTGTTCAACAATGCTTTCGGGTTGTCATCTACCATCGGTGGGCAGGCCAACTCGCAGCCGATTTCGCTTGATGCTATTGAGGAAATTCAGGTAAACCTGGCTCCTTACGACGTTCGTCAAGGTGCATTTACCGGTGCTGGCATTAATGCCGTTACCCGCTCGGGCACCAACAAGTTTACCGGTTCGGTATACGCCTTCCGCCGCAACGAAAACCTGGTAGGTGACCGGGTACGTGACCTGAAGCAGGCTTTTCCCGATTTCAGCCTCTGGCAGGTGGGTGCCCGCGTAGGTGGCCCTATCATCAAGGATAAGCTGTTCTTCTTTGTGAGTGCCGAAAGCGAGCGGCGCGACGATCCGGGCACGACGCTCATCGCCAACCGCCCCGGCGAAACGCCCGCACCTGGCATTGGTTCGAGCACTTCGCAGGCCTCGGCCCGTGAACTGACCCAGCTCTCCAATTTCTTGCGCGACCAGTATGGCTACGAGGCTGGTCCGTATGAGAACTACCGTCTCAATACCTACAGCGACAAAGTTTCGGCCAAGCTGGACTGGAACATCAACGCCAAAAACACCTTCAACCTCAAGTACACGTACTTGAAGTCGTACCGCGACGTACCGCCGAGCAGCTCGGGGGCACCGTCCGGAGGCCGGGGTCCCAGCAGCACCAACCTGCCCTTCCTCGCGGCTTATTACCGTATTAACAACAACCTGAACTCCTATATCGGCGAGCTGAACTCGCAGATTACCTCGCGTCTGTCCAACAACCTGCAGATCGGGTACGTGGGTATGCGTGACTTCCGCGAGAGCTCAGGGGGAATTTTCCCGCTGGTAGACATTGAGAACGGCGCTGGTCAGGCTTTCACGGCATTCGGCTATGAGCCTTTCTCGGCTAACAACGTGCTCAACACTGACACGTACCAGTTCTCCGACAACCTGACGTACTCGCTGGGCAAACACGTGCTCACAGTGGGTACTTACAACGAGGCCTACAAGTTCCGTAACGGGTTTGCGCCGAACTTCTACGGACGCTACCGCTTCTCCTCGCTGACTAACTTCTACGCTGCTGCCGGCTACACGTACGATCCGGCCACCGGTGGCCTGACTCCGCGTACTAACGGCGCAAACAACGCTGCTATCAGCGACTACGAACTCCGCTACTCAGCCCTGCCGAACCGCGAGTTCCCCTTTGCTGATATTAAAGCGGTGCAGCTGGGCTTCTTCGCCCAGGATGAATACTCCGTGCTACCGAACCTGCGCGTAACGGCTGGTATCCGGGCTGATATTCCAATTATCAACACCGACATTGCCCGCAACGAGCAGGCTGCCGGTCTCACCTTCCGCGACGGCGTGAGACTGGAAACTGATAAGGTGCAGAAAACGCGGCCGCTCTGGTCGCCGCGCCTGGGCTTTAACTGGGATGTGAACGACGACCAGAAAACCCAAGTGCGTGGTGGTACCGGCGTCTTTACCGGTCGGGTACCTTACGTGTACATCTCCAACCAAGCCTCCAACAACGGGGTACAGTTCGGCACGTACCGCAGCACCACGGTGCCTGGTGGTGGAGCGGTGGTATTCTCGCCGAATGTAGATGCTAACCTGCCCGTTAACGCGGCAGCGGCTGCCAGCTACAACCTGGCCGTAACTGATCCGAACTTCCGCTTCCCGCAGGTATGGCGTACCAACCTGGCCATTGACCAGCGCCTGCCCGGCGACATTCTGCTGACTTTGGAAGGTATCTACAGCAAGGACATCAATGGCGTGTACCACGTCAACGTGAACCTGCCCAACTCGCAGGTGCGCGCTGCGGGTGCGGATAACCGCATCCTCTACCGCAACCCGGCTGCGCTGGGTACGGCTGTTAACCGCATCAATACCAACATCACGGATGCCATCCTGATGAAGAATACCAAGAAAGGGTATTCTTACACGGCAACGGCTCAACTGCAGAAAACTTTCGACAACGGCCTGGCCGCCTCGCTGGCCTATAACTACGCCGATGCCCGCTCAGTAAACGATGGTGGCTCGATTGCCCAATCGATCTGGCGTGACCGGCAGATTTCCGGCGACCCGAACGCAGACGTGCTTAGCTACACCAACTTCCTGCAGCAGCACCGGGTAGTAGGTTCGCTCTCTTACCGCAAGGAATACCTGGGCCACTTGGCTACCACGCTCTCGCTGTTCATGGACGCTGGTCCTCAGGGCCGTGTTACCTACACTTACAACGGTGACCTGAACGGGGACGGTCAGAACAACAACGACCTGATCTACATTCCTCGCAACCAGGGTGAGATTGTACTGCGCGACATTACCGTGGCTGGTACTACCTACACGGCTGCTCAGCAGTGGTCCGACCTCGACGCCTATATCTCGCAGGACAAGTACCTCAGCAAGCGCCGGGGTGAGTATGCTGAGCGTAACGGTGGTGTGGCTCCGTGGATCAACTTCGTGGACGCCCGTATTCTGCAGGACGTATTCACGAACATTGGTAACACCAAGAACTCGCTGCAGTTCAGCTTCGACATCTTCAACGTAGGCAACCTCATTAACAAAGAGTGGGGTGTAGGTCAGAGCGCTAACCGTTCGGGTCTGCTGACTTTCTCGGATTTTGAATCCGGTACCGGCAAGCCGCGCTTCACGTACCCCTACCTGGTGAATCCCACCACGTCTAACGGTGTAACAACCCCCGGCACTCCTCTGTCGCAAACCTTCCGCTACAACACGGGCGAAGGTTCCCGCTGGCGGATGCAGGTGGGCCTGCGCTACATCTTCAACTAAGTCTCAACCACTTAGCCACCTGAAAGTGGGCTGACGATATCGTCAGCCCACTTTTTTTTGATTAATTACTTGCGAAATCGAAAAGCCGGCGTACTTTTGCCAAACCAAAACGCATCCGGCGGTTTGGTAGCCATACTACTTGGGGGATTAGCTCAGCTGGCTAGAGCGCTTGCATGGCATGCAAGAGGTCATCGGTTCGACTCCGATATTCTCCACTTTCCTACTCGTACTTGACGAGCAGTTTTTACCTAACGGGGGATTAGCTCAGCTGGCTAGAGCGCTTGCATGGCATGCAAGAGGTCATCGGTTCGACTCCGATATTCTCCACTCCCGTTATAAAAGCCTAACCTTCGGGTTGGGCTTTTTTGTTGTACTACAGGTTCAGGTTGATTTTTTCGGCTTCATCGTTGACAAACAAAAAGGCCTTCCCGACGGGAAGGCCTTTTTGTTTGTCAACGATGAAGCCGAAGCAGCTTATCGTTTTACTTCGCTGCAGCCGGAAAATCTGCCGGAATTCGTGGTTAGACAAATAAGCCCTCCACCGACAGGTACCGCTCCCCGGTATCGTAGCAGAAGGTGAGTACCCGACCGTTCTGGGGAACTTCGTCCAGCTTTTTAGCTACGGCTGCTAATGAGGCTCCAGAGGATACGCCCATGAAGATGCCTTCTTCGCGGGCGGCACGGCGGGCCATATCGAAAGCTTCCTGCTGGCTGATCTGAATGGTACCGTCCAGCACGTTCTGGTGCAGGTTGGCGGGGATGAAACCAGCGCCGATACCCTGGATGGGGTGCGGGCCGGGGGCTCCACCACTGATAACGGGCGAGAGTTCCGGCTCCACGGCAAACACCTTCATATCGGGAAATTTCGGCTTCAGTACCTCAGCTACGCCGGTAAGGTGGCCGCCGGTGCCCACGCCGGTAATGTAGAAATCAAATCCTTCAGGCACATCCTGCAGAATTTCTTGGGCGGTGGTTTCCTGGTGTACTTTAATGTTGGCGGGATTTTCGAACTGCATAGGCATCCAGGCCCCGGGCGTGTTCTGTACCAGCTCATGAGCTTTTTCAATGGCGCCTTTCATGCCCTTTTCGCGGGGTGTGAGCTCCAGGTTGGCTCCGTAAGCCGCCATCAGCCGACGACGCTCAATGCTCATGCTCTCGGGCATGACCAGCGTGAGCTTATAGCCCTTCACGGCAGCCACCATTGCCAAGCCCACGCCGGTGTTGCCGGAGGTAGGCTCCACAATGGTGCTGTCGGGCGTGAGCGTGCCGTCCTGCTCGGCCTGCTCAATCATGCTCAGGGCAATGCGGTCTTTGATGCTGCCACCGGGGTTGGCCCGTTCCAGCTTCACCCACACTTCCACATCGGGACGGTGGGCAAACAGTTTGGTAAGGCGCAAAAGCGGCGTATTGCCGATGGTGTCGAGAATGGAATTGGCTTTCATTTCTGGGAACTAAGACTAGGAGAAGTAAGACTTGAGACTAGTGGCTGAACAGGAGCGACAGGCTAGGATGGTGCTGTTTGAAGCAGATTCCGGACTTCAGCATCCCAGGACTAGATAGAGAAAACTATGTCTTCGGCAGGGTCCTGAGAGCGGGTAACGTGAATCTGGGCCTGATGGTAGACCCGGGAGTGCGAGGGCACGCTCTCCGTCAGCCACACGTTGCCCCCGATGATGCTATGACTGCCTACGGTGGTATTACCGCCCAAAATAGTAGCCCCGGCGTAAATCACCACATGGTCTTCAATAGTGGGGTGGCGCTTGATACCCTGCAGCTGCTTGGCCACGCTGAGCGCCCCCAGCGTAACGCCCTGAAAGATCTTCACCCCGGCCCCGATAACGCAGGTTTCGCCGATAACCAGCCCCGTGCCATGGTCGATGCAGAACGAGGGGCCAATTTGTGCTCCGGGGTGAATATCAATGCCGGTGCGCTGGTGGGCATACTCACTGAGCAGGCGCGGTACCCGGGGCACCCCGCGCAGGTGCAGACCGTGGGCGAAACGGTGCATGGCAATGGCATAGAAGCCCGGATACGTGCTGATGACTTCGGCCAGGCCCTGGGCGGCGGGGTCGGCGGCCACAATAGCAGCGGCATCCAGCAGCAGCGTATCGCGCAGAAACGGTAGGGAGGCCAGCAGAGCGGCCGCCAGTTGCGGGGCAGGCTGGGCCGTTGGAACCACGCGCAGCAACTCAGCCAGATCATCCTGCAAAAGCCGCAACGTGGCCGCAATAGCATCGGCGTCGCGCAGGGGGCGGGCGGCCCGCTCCGGAAAAAGAACTTCCAGCAGCTGGTCGGCCAGCTGGCAGAACGCCGCGGCTGGCAGCGGTACGGCCGTGTGCTGATGCGACTGGGCCAGTGAGTTTAAAAAGTCAGAGTCGTACATGGTGGCGTAACCGGGCGCGCGGCAGCAGACCAAAGAAAAGCAAAAAACCAGCGGGCTGCCACGGCCTTTTTTAACCTACCCGCCCCCGGAAGGTTTGGGGCTCCGCCGAAACAACCTCTTCCCGCCGCCCTGCGTTAGCCCTGCTATACGTTCCGTTCACCTCTTTTATCCGCGCAGTACCATGGCTGATACCACCATCACCAAGATAGATTCCCGTACCTCCCCCACCGGCTCAGAGGGAGAAAAATACCTGGCCTCCGGTAAAAACGTGGCCATGCGCCTCTGGGAAAACGAGCAGCCCGGTGAGCCGAAAGAACCTTCAGCCCGCCCCTACGAAACGGTGGGCTACGTGCTGAAAGGCCGCGCCGAACTGCACATAGAAGGCCAGATGGTAGTGTTGGAGCAAGGCAACTCCTGGGTAGTACCCAAAGGAGCCTCCCACACCTACAAGATTCTGGAGACCTTTTCGGCCGTGGAAGCTACCACGCCGCCTGCCCAGGCCCACGGCCGCGACGAGGAATAACTCAATTGTCGGCTACCCACTGGAAGTACAAGCTCCGGGTAGTTTGCGTGCGTCTGATAACGCCACGCAAACCGTCCGGAGCTTGGTTTCTAACCGAATTGCCGTCACTATTTCACCAGCTCCACCTTATCAATCCGTTCCCCAATTTCTAAGCGGCTGACTACGTCCATACCCTGCACTACTTGGGCGAAGATGGTGTAGCGGCCGTCGAGGTGGGGCGTGGGGGCGTGGGTGATGAACCACTGGCAGCTTTCGGTATCCTTGCCGGCCGAGGCCAAACCGACAGTTCCTTCACCGTAGCGCAGGTCGGCAAACTCGGAGCGCAGATTGTAGTCGGAGCTGCCCCAACCGTCGCCGCGGGGGCAGCCACCCTGGGCCACAAAGTTGGGCACTACCCGGTGGAAGTTCTTGCCATTGTAGAAGCCCTGACGGATGAGAGCCACAAAGCTGGCTACCGAGCTAGGCGCCTGCTCTACCAATAGCCGCATCACCACGTCACCCTTGCTGGTGTGCACCACGGCCCGCTGCCCGGCCGGAATGGTAGTCACCAATCCCCAATCAATGGGGTGGGTGGCGGCCTGCGCAACGGGCGTGGGCGTAGCGGGCCGCTGCTGCACATAATCGATGGTTTGCTGTAAGGATTGCCAGGCTTCCAGGTCGCGGGGCAGGGTCAGCCGGTCACGGGCCTGCACCAGAAAATCAGGGTTGGGCAGCAGCCGACGCATATCCAGCTTGGGGTCCCGGATGGCCTCGGCGGCCGTGCCCATCATGGCCACGTCGCCGCTGAGCACGCCCTGACGCAGAGCCAGCGCCACCTCGGGGTAACGAGCCGAAGGAAAATCGGCCTGACGGCGCAGGGCGACCAGGGCCTCCATGCCATAGGTACCAATTACCACCGGATGACCGGGCGCAAAGGTTACCTGCCGCACGAAATCAAAGGCGGCGGGGTCTTCGCTCAGGGCTTTCAACAAATAGCCTTTCTCGTACACACTCGTAGTCGCCGCGTACCGCTCCTCAATGGCCCGGCGAATGGCGGCCCGTTCGGAGTCCGGCTGGCGCAGGGCGGCGGCCAGCAGCGTGGCCCGTACCCGCCATTGGGGCAGACGGTTGGCCTTTTCCAGAAACAGCGTACCGGGCTCATCGGCGGCGTTAGCCAGAAAAAACTCGGCGGCGGTAAGGGCTACCTGAGCATTTTCATCGGTGAGGGCGGCCCACGCAGCCTCTTTCACAGGGGCGTACATAGCCTTGTTCATGGCCCGTAAGGCACTCACCCGCACCCGGTAATCAGCGTCGCGGCGGGCCAGCGTGGCCAGGGTGGCCGGCACGGCGGGGGCAGCGGCGGCTTTACCGAGGGCGGCAGCGGCCCCGCTGCGCACGGCGTAGTCGGTATCCTGTTGCGCGGCGGTGCTGATATCGGCGGCAAACGGAGCCAAGTTCAGGCCCCGGGTACGGGCCAGCGCATTAGCCGCCGCCAGCCGGGCGCTGGTCGGGTTGCTGCGGCCCAGCAGCTGTACCAGCCGCTTCACGGCTGCTTCGGAGGTGAGGCCGCGCAGGCCGGCCCGGTACAGGGCCCAGGCCTGGCCGCTGAGCGTGGCGGTGTCGGCGGGCAGGTTGGCCGGGAGCCTGGTGAGTAGCGCAAACGTGCCGCGGGAGGTGCAGCGGCCCAGCGCTTCCAGCTCGTAGCGGCGCACTGTTGGGTTAGCCTCCTCCACTACCATTCGCCACAGCGTGGTTTCGGCCGTGGAGTCGGCGGTTTGGCCCAGGGCGTAGGCGGCCTGGCGGCGCACCATCCAGTCGGTATCTTTCAGGGCATCCAGCAACTGAGGCGTGGCGATTTTATCCTGCACGGAGGCCAGGGCTTCGGCGGCAGCGCGGCGGTAGCGCGCCTCGGCGTGGCTCAGGTACGGCA
This sequence comes from Hymenobacter sp. 102, assembly GCF_049949205.1. Taxonomy (NCBI): domain Bacteria; kingdom Pseudomonadati; phylum Bacteroidota; class Cytophagia; order Cytophagales; family Hymenobacteraceae; genus Hymenobacter; species Hymenobacter sp. 102. The sequence goes on along the minus strand of NZ_CP188172.1, from coordinate 3,828,613 downwards.
GCAGCCCGGTGGTACGGCGCGCATCCTGCAGGGTAGCAATGCGCCGGAAAGTGCTGTCGGTAGCGAAACGATTGACGGCGGCCGGAGCGGAAGTGGCGGAAGGATGCGGGGCGCAGGCCTGGAGCAATGCCCAGCCGGTGGCAGCCAGGCTGGCGGCAAGGCGGTACGTGGAAGAGTGGCTCATGGGTGCCCTAAGGTAAATACTCTGCCCACGAAGGCAACGCTTCCCCCACAAAACCCATCTATCCGGGCGTACGCCCTCGGCTGATAAAATGAGGCGGGGGCCGCCAGAAGGAAACGTAGTTTATCCGTGCATATTTACAGCAGCATCCCTCCTTCCATGTTCCGCGCGCTTTTTTGCTGGCTGTTGTTTCTGCTACTGCTCCTGGCAGCCCAGCCCGGCTATTGCCAACACAAGCCGACTGCCCCACCTGCTCGCAAAGTGCTTACCGTGCGCCTAACGCTGCCCACGGTGGTAGGCAAAGTGGGCGAAATGGCCGGTTGGATTCCCCGCGCCGCACCCAACGAGAAAAATAGTCCTACCCGAAACCCCGTGGTAACGCTGGCCGTGCCCCTGCCCCGCTTCCTGAGCAGCACCGATCCGGCTCCGCGTCAGCCGTAATTACCTTATACTTACCCAAGCTCCCGTTTTTCCCGCTTTCTCCGAAATCTTCAGTTGAATGGACGTCAACGCCTCTGTGCTTTTCACAATGGTCATTGCGGCCTTGGTAGTGCGCAGTCTCCGCCAGTTTCTGGATTTACCCACGCGCTTTCCCCGGCTCAATGCCCTGCTGAATTATTTCTGGCTGCCTGGGGTGGTGCTCTACGCGTTTTCCTTACTGATTCACTGGAAAACCGACCGACTCGACGAGTTGTACATGCTGTTTGTGCTGGCCGTGGTGGTACTGGTGCTGCTGCGGAGCCAGGCGTACCGCCCAGCCCGCACGTTGCTGCTGGCAGTGGCGCCGTTTGTGCTCTACTCTGTTATTGAGCTGGTCGCCGCCGGGCTCAGCAGCTGGTTAATCAAGGAGTACGATGATGCCTTCGACACGTCCAAGGTATTTGCCATTATCTGGCTCATCACCTTCGTATTCATTGCCCGCAATCAGAAAAAGCACCTGGAGGCGGAGCGGGTGGTGCGGGAGGCAGAGGAAAAGGAAAAACGCGCCATTGCCGCCCAAAACGCCGAGCTGGAACGGCTGGTAGCCGAGCGGACATCCTCCCTGACCCAACAAACCGAGGAGCTGCAGCACGCGCTGGAGGAGCTGAAAACCACCCAGGCCCAACTGATTCAGGCCGAAAAAATGGCCAGTCTGGGCGAGCTGACGGCCGGTATTGCCCATGAAATTCAGAACCCGCTCAACTTCGTGACCAACTTCTCCGATGTATCGGCCGAGCTGGTGCAGGAGCTGGAAGAGGAGCAGCAGCGCCCCGAGCGGGACCATGAGCTGGAAGCGGAGCTATTGGCGGATCTGCGCCAGAACCTGCAGAAAATTACCCACCACGGGCAGCGGGCGGCCAGCATTGTGCGGGGCATGCTGGAGCACAGCCGCGCCAGCACCGGGGAGCGGCAACCCACCGACCTCAATACCCTGGCCGACGAGTACCTGCGCCTGGCTTACCACGGCCTGCGGGCCAAGGATAAAACCTTCAACGCCACCCTTAACACCCACTTCGACCCTACTCTGGTGAAAGTGGATGCCGTGGCCCAGGATTTGGGCCGGGTGCTGCTGAACCTGTTTACCAACGCCTTCTACGCCGTGCAGAAGCGCAAAGAAGCCAGCCCCGCCAATTTTGCGCCCACCGTGAGCGTAACCACCCGCCAGCTGCCCACCGGCGACGTGGAAGTGCGGGTACGCGACAACGGAACCGGCATTCCGGCCAGTGTGCGCCAGAAAATCTTCCAGCCCTTCTTTACCACCAAGCCCACCGGCGAGGGCACCGGCCTGGGCCTCTCGCTCAGCTACGACATCGTAACCAAAGCCCACGGCGGCACGCTGGAGGTAGAATCGGAAGAAGGCCAGGGCACGGAGTTCATTATTACGTTGCCAGCCTAAAAAGGCCATTGGCTGGTAGTTTCTGTTAGTTTTGCTGTTGATGAAGATCTTAGTTGTTGATGACGAACAAGACGTGCGGACGCTGTTTGAGCAGCGGTTCCGGCGCGAAATCCGGAGTGGCGTATTCACGTTTTCGTTTGCGTATTCCGGTGAGGAAGCGTTGGAGTATCTGCACGGGCACGCCTCGGAGGTCGTACTGATTCTGAGCGACATTAACATGCCCGGCATGAGCGGGCTGGAGCTGCTGCGCCACATCCGGCAGGAGTACGGGGCCCCGCCGCCCACCCCGCCCCAGGTAATGATGATTACCGCCTACGGCGACGAGGCCAGTCGTCAGCAGGCCCTGGAGCTGGGGGCCAACGACTTCCTGGCGAAACCCGTAGATTTTGCCGCCCTCAAGGAAAAACTGCTGCACCTCACCGAGCATGAAAACTAAGATTCTGGTAGTGGATGATGAGGCGGACCTGGAGCTGCTCATCAAACAGAAATTCCGGCGCAAAATCCGGGAGAGTGTGTACGAGTTTGTGTTTGCCAGCAACGGCCAGGAGGCCCTGAACACCCTGCAGCAACACCCCGACCTCGACATCATCCTCTCCGACATCAACATGCCGGTGATGGACGGCCTCACCCTGCTCAGCAAGCTGCAGGAGGCCAACCCGGTGCTGAAGACGGTGATGGTATCGGCCTACGGGGATATGCAGAACATCCGCACGGCCATGAACCGGGGCGCGTTTGACTTCGTGACCAAGCCCGTGGATTTCCAGGATCTGGAAACGACCATGGATAAAACCGCCCAGCACGTGCAGCAACTGCGCGAAACCCTGCGGGCCATCCAGGAAAACAACATCCTGCGCATGTACGTGGATGAAACCGTGCTGAAGTTCGTGGAACGCCCCGAGTTTCAGAACACGCTCATGGCCTCCGAAACGGTGGAAGCCACGGTGGTCTTCATCGACATCTGCGGGTTCACCAGCCTCTCGGAGGTACTGCCGCCCGCCGACATTGTGACGATGCTGAACCGCTACTTCGACCAGATGGTGCAGGAAGTTATTGCCCAGGGCGGCTACATCGATAAGTTTATGGGCGACGCCGTGATGGCCGTGTTCCGGGGCGAGTACCACCTCGACCGGGCGATTGATGCGGCCCTGGCCGTGCGCCAAGTGGTACAGGCCAACAACGATATACTGCCCGACGGCCGCCCCTACCAGCCGGAGGTTAGCATCGGTATCAACACCGGCGAAATGGTATCGGGCAACATCGGCTCGGCCTCGCTCAAGCGCCTCGACTACACCGTTATTGGCGACAACGTGAACGTGAGCCAGCGCCTGCAATCCGTAGCTCAACCCGGCCAGATTATCATCACCGAATCCACCTACGAGCGGGTGAAAGAGTCGTTCCAGTGCCGCCCGCTGCGCGAGGTAACGCTCAAGAACAAGTCGCAGCCGGTGATGATTTACGAGGTGGTGGCGTAGCAACGCATTACTACTTTGTCATTGCGAGGCCGAAGGCCGAAGCACCCGAAGGACAGCGCAGCTAATCCTTCCTTCTCGCAGTACCAAGCCCTGGAATACTCAAAATCCCCTGACGCTAGCACTGGCGTCAGGGGATTTCTGCTTTTCTGGGTTTCGCGCTCTGCAAAGGAAGGATTAGCTGCGCTGTCCTTCGGGTGCTTCGTGCTGCTCGCAATGACGGGCTTACTTCACCATCTCATTCTGGCGGCGGAGGCGCTGGCAGAGCACGCGCAGGATGTTGCGCAGCACCTCGGGGCGCTCCTCCATCACGTCGTAGAAGTCGTCCTGATCGAGGCGGAAGGCTAGTACGGGCGTTTGGGCCACGGCCGTGGCCGAGCGGGGCTCCGCATCCAGCAGGGCCAGCTCGCCGAAAAAGTCGCCCGCCCGGAAGGTGGCCAGCTGCTGGCTGCCGTTGAAGATGCCGACTTCGCCCTCGTACACCACAAACAGGGAAGCACCCAGGTCGCCTTTGGCAAAAATCTGCTCCTCGGGGCTGAATTTCACTTCCTGCATGATGGGCACGATGCTGCTGAGCACGTTGGCCGGGGTGGCCGCAAACAGGGCCGTGTGTTGCAGCAGGGCCACCCGGTCGGCGGCGGAAAGGTGCGCGGCGGCGGTGGAATGATGCATAAGCAAATCGGGTAACTCGGGATGATGAGAAAGGGCGGCCTGGTACGCCACTGGGTACGCGGCCGCCCACTGGGCAAGGCCAGCCCACGCGGCCTCCCGTACCAGCGGACTGGCGCTGGCCGCGTGGGGCCGCAACAATTCAAACCCTCCTACGGCGGGCTGCCACTGCCGTAGCGCCAGACTCAGCGTCCAGTCAGAAAACACGGTTTCGCCGTGCTCAGCTACCAGGGCCAGAATGGGCGCGGGTGCCGGGGCTGCAGGCAGCAGCCGGTCGAACACGCGGGCTTTTTCGGCGGCGGGGCGCAGCTCCAGCAGGGTTTGCAGGGCCTGGTACACCGGCCGGGCAATCAGGTTATCCAGGATTTCGAGGGCGTTGGCCTGCCGCTCCCGGGCGGCATGCGTCACGCTGCGCTGGGCATCGGCAATGGCCTGGGGCGGGTAGAGCTGCAGCAGCAAGCCAAACAGCCGCTGCTCTAAGCGGTGCAGCTCGTAGGCCAGGGCATCGCGCAGGGGCTGGTCGTCGGACGCGGCTTTGCCGTGCAGCAGTTGCCGGGCCAGTAGCAGTTCCTGCTGCAGTAGTGCCTGGAACACGGGGGCATCGGTGGGCTCGGGAGCGAAGTTGCGCAGGGCCCGCAGGGCAGCTTCGCGGTGGGTCAGCTCCGGCCGCTGAGCCAAGGCAACCAGCGCAGCTCGGCTGGCGGGTTGCGGCACGTGACCCAGCAGCTGGGCCACGCGGCGTACCTGGGGCTCGTCGGTTGCAGCGGCCAGCGCCTGCACCAGAGCTGGCACGGCCGCTATTCCCAGTTGCCGGAGCTGGGCGGCGGCATCGGGCCGTGTTGCTTTATCTCGCAGGGCTTCTACCAGCGTCGGAATATCCTGGTTGGCGGCCGCAGCATGGCCGTTGTGCGTGAGAGTAGCTGGCACCTCATCCGTAGCAAATCGGCGGCTTACGGCGTGCTGTAGCTCCCCCAGATACTGACCGTAGGTTCGGTAGAGCAGTAGCAGAGCGCCAGCCATCAGCAGGGTCATCCAGCCAAACGCAAACCCGGTACCCAACTCTGGCATCAGGTGAGGCAGCGCGAGCAGTACCCCGGCCAGGCCCATGCCCAGCGGCTCGTACAGGCCTTTCGCCAGGGTGTGGGCCTGCAGCCGCTCGGGGGCCGGCAGGGGCTGAAACAATACCAGGAATACGGGGTCGAAGAAGGCGCGACGCAGCACTTCCAGCGTCAGAAACAGGGCGCAGAAGTAGAGCATGAGTCCGGCGGCACTCCAGGAAGCGTTGAGCACATACGCCGCCAAACCAGCCACAACCAGGCCCGGCAGGGCCAGCAGTACCGGCCGCACCCCGGCCCGGTCCAGCACCTTGCCCGTTACCAGCAGTTTCACCAGCAACGCTACCAGATAGGTAATGGCCAGCACGGTGCTCACGTAGCGCATCACCACCGACTGGTCGTGGAAGCGGTGCTTCACATTCACAAAAAATGTGTACTCGATGCCCGTGGTAACGGCGGCAATGGCCAGCATGCTCAGGCACATCGTCAGTACCAGGCGGCTGCTGCCAAACCACCGCTGCAACGGGGCCGCCACGGCTTCGGTGCGGGCGGCGCGGGCCCGGGAATGGGCTTCCACCACGTGCTCCCGGCCGGTAGTGCGCAGTACCAGCAAAGCGCCCACGTACGCCCCGAAAGCCAGCAGCAGCAGCCACAGCAGCTCGGTGTGGTGATGAATGAGCAGGGCCAGCACGGCGCCCAGGGCCTTGGCCGGCATATCGCCGGAGCTGATGACGCTGAACAGCCGCCGCCCCTGCCGCACATCAAATACCACCGCCGATACGCCCCAGAACTCCAAGTTGGTGAGCAGGTAAATAACGCGGTAGCCCGTCATGATGGCCACGGCCGCGGCCACCGAATGGCCCACCGCCACCAGCACGCCCAGCACGGCCATCAGGACCACCACCGCCAGCAGCACCCGCACCGCCACGCGCTGCAGGCCCAGGTGGTGCTCGAAATGCTCGTAGATGCGGCCCGCCCCCATCATGGCCAAAGCCGCCACGCCGTAGGCCAGCGGCAGGTTGCGCTCGGGCTGGTTTTCGAGCAGAATCACGTTGGCGGCCACGTACACCAGAATGGTGCCGATACCGAGCAGAAAATTGTGCAGAAAGAATAGCCCGACCGTACGGCCTTCCTCCGGACGGATGCCCAGCAACTGTTGCCAACGTGCGCGCAAGGTCATGGGGGGGTAATGAGGGAATAGGATGATGGGGGGGCGGTGGTGAATTACGACAGGTGCTAAGAAAAGAAATTGAGAAAGGCGGCCGGTGCCGCTACCTTCTCCATCACTTCATTTCCCCATCATTTCATCACTACTTCGCCGCAAGATAGGAGCCTTCGGGCGGGTTACTGCCGATTTTTTGCGCTATTTACGGCCTCTACGCTCAGCCTGCCACCACATGGACTGCCTCCGCGCCGAAGCTTACATCCTCTCTCAACTTCGTCAGCACCTCTCGCCTACTCTCTATTACCACGGCCTGCACCACACGCTGGATGTAGTGGAGCAGGCCCTTTCCCTGGCGCAAGCGGCGGGCGTTACCGATGAGGAACAGGTAACGCTGCTGCGCACCGCCGCGCTGTACCACGACTCCGGCTTTCTGACTACCTACCAAGGCCACGAAGCCGCTGGCTGCGCCCTAGCCCGGCGGGTTCTCCCCGATTTTGGCTATCAGCCGGCTCAGATTGCGCTGATTGAGCAGCTGATTATGGCCACGCGCATGCCCCAAACGCCCGGCACGCTGCCCTTGGCGCGCATCCTCTGCGACGCCGACCTGGACTACCTGGGCCGCCCCGATTTCTGGCCCATCAGTCAGTCGCTCTACGATGAGCTGGCCGCCCGCGGTATGGTAAGCGACAAAACCGCCTGGCTGCAGCTCCAGGTTGATTTCCTGAGCAGCCACCGCTACTGGACAACTACCGCCACCGCCCGCCGCGAAGCCCAGAAACAAGCCCGCTTGGCTGAGGTACAGCAGCAGTTGGCGGCCCTGTAGAAACGAGCACTCCGGAGTCTACACTTCCGCCAAAGCCTTATCCAAGGCGGCAAACAACACCTTGTTTCCCTGCTGCGCATAGCCCGCCAGCGCCTGCTCAAACCCACTCAGGTCGTATAGGAAGGCCTTCAGGTTATCGGGGGTGATGGCGGAGAAGTGGCGGCCGTAGCCCAGCTTCTCTATTTCGGCGGCGTTCAGGAACTGCTCAAACTGGGCCGGAATGGGAATGGCACACACCGGCTTGTGCAGGTACACGGCCTCACTGATGAGCGAGAAACCACCGTTGGTCACTACGGCCCGGGCGCTGGCTAAGTCGTCCAGAAAGCCAGCTTCGCTGAAGGCCCGCAACTGTACGTTGCCGTGCGTTTCCTCCCGGTTGAAGCCGTACACCCGAAACTCCTGCCCCGGCAGCTGCTGCAACTGCGCCACCAAGTCCTTCTGCGTAGTGGCCGACTGGTACACCAGCACGTGCTGGCCTTTGGTAGGCCGCAACGCCAGCACCTCGGGCCGCAGAATGGGCGGTACCAGCGTGGTGCGCTCCTTGATAACCGGCAGCGGAAAAAACGTGGACACCAGATACTGCTGACTGCCGGGCAGCTTGGCCCGCACAATTTGCCGGGCCAGCGTGAGGTTGCCCCGCTCCTGGGCCGGCACCGTAATATCCAGCGCCGCCCGGCTGATAATCTGCATATTATCGATGCTGATGATGGGCAGGCCCTTCCACTTGGCAAACAGAAAGCTGAACGACTCAAAATCGGAAATAACCACCTCGGGCTCGAAGTCGCAGAGCAGCTCCCGGTACTTGCGGAAGTTGATGAGCAGGTTTTCCGGAGCCGTGCGCAGCGTGAGGGCCGCCGTGCGCGACTTGGACACCGTGAGGTGCTTGTAAGCGAGGTGAAAACCCCGGATTTCGTGCACCCGACCAGGAAAATTGGCCGCCAGCATCTGGTAGGCCCGGGAGCTGCTCACCACGCACACGTTATGCCCCTGGCTGAGCAGATGGCCAATAACTACTTTGCTGCGCGTGGCGTGGCCCAGCCCTTCGCCCGGCACTCCGTACAGGATATTCATCGTGCGCTGAATTATCGGCGGGTAGTAGGAATACGGAACTGTACACCCAGGCTGGGAATAAAAGTGAGGCCGCTGAGCTTGGCCGTTTTGTTGTTCAGCAGCTGATACTCGCCGTAGTTCTGGTAATACACTGACAGAGCCGGAATAAAGTAAGCGTAGCGGTAACCCAGCTTGGCATTGAAAAAGGCCCCGTAAGAGCCAAAATTGCGGCGCGCCGAGGGCAGTGCCGGCAGCGCCAGCCGGCCAGCTGCATCAAACACATTCCGGGGTTGAAAGCCGTATTTGAAAAAACTGTGCGCGTATACTACCCCATAGGAAATGGCCCCTATTTCCTCTTCAACACCCAAAGATTTACTGAACACCAGTGGCACAATCAGGTCGTGGCGGCTGGCTTCAAAACCCAGAAAATCGGTTATATTGTCCAGGAACGGGACGCTGGGCAGCTTGCTGCGCTGGGTAGCAAACTGCAGCCCAATGCTACCATAGGTAGCCCCCGCTGCCCGGCTACCCGGGTTTTCTGGCGTGCCCACCGGCCCCAGAAACTGGTACATGGCATCGAAAACGTGGGAGCCAAAACCATACTTGTAGCCCACATCTACCCGGTCGATAACGCCGTAGCGGATGTATAAGTCGGAGGTGGGGCGTACGGGGTCCAGCACGTAGGCCAGGGCCCCAATCTGCAGCTTATCGAGGGTCTGGTTGTAGCGAATAGTGTCCTCCTTCGTTTTAGCGGCCGCCGACCGGGCCGCATCTATTAGCGCCGAGCCGGTTTTGCCGATGGTTTCGGTGGGCACATTGAAGGCCATATTGCCGCCTACCTTGAACTCGCCCCGGGGCGTTACCTTACCAGTGCTCACAATGGCGCGGGGGGCCGTACAGGCAGTAGAGAACAATAAGCCCGCGCCGGCCAGCAGGCTCAGGGCAGTACGCAAGGAGAAGAAATTATTCATCAGCGAGCAGAATAGGAAGGAGCAAGACCGGCTAGTGGCCAAAATCAGGCCGAAAGTAGGAAAAGCCCGGCAACCCCGCTATTCCAGATAGTGCCCGCAGTCGGATTGAACCCGCCAGCAGAACGAGGCTGTTGCTGAGCCAAGGTTGTTGGGCGGGACCAGTACGCCCTGCTTTTTATCTTTGACTATGAAACGATACTTCACCTGGCATTTGCCTGGTTGGCAGGTTCTGCTCTGCGGGTTGCTGATGCTGGGCGCAACGGGGGCCACGCGGCATTCATTTCCCCCCATAGCCACCGTGTACGTATTTCTGGCGGATACCTGCCCGATCTGCCAGACCACTACCTTGGCATTGCGGCAGTTGCACGCCACGTACGCTCCCCGGGGCGTTGCCTTCGTGGGGGTTTTCCCGGATGCCCAAACCCGCCCCGCCGATATCATCCTGTTTCAGCAGCAGTACCAGGTGCCGTTTCCCCTGCGGCAGGATGCAGGCCAGCTCCTGACCCGGCGGTTCCACGCCCGCATCACACCCGAAGCCGTGGTGCTGGCCCCCAACGGTCGTATTCTCTACCAGGGGCGCATTGACGATAGTTACGTGGCGCTGGGCAAGCGGCGTACGGTAGTTGCCCATCAGGAGCTACGGGATGCGCTGGCAGCGGTAGTAAGCGGGCAGCCCGTGGCAGTGCCCCGCACGGAAGCTGTGGGTTGCTTCATCAACTAACGGTCTTGCACAGTTTGTATGCCGGAGCCACCAACGTTACCGAATTGTTACGGCTACACCTGAAAATCCTGTAACTTTCCTTTCCGCTATTGGAAACTCTGCCCGGTTATGCACCAGTTTTACCTCAACAACCAGCTCATCCGTACCAACCAGCCCGCCGGTAGCTCCCTGCTCGATTTTGTGCGGTACAACCAGCACCTGAAAGGCACCAAAATAGGCTGCCGGGAGGGCGACTGCGGAGCCTGTACCGTACTGGTAGGGGAGCTGAGCGCCACGGGCGAAGCGGTGCAGTACCAGTCTATGACTTCCTGCCTCACGCCGTTGGGCAATGCCCATAGCAAGCACGTGGTAACGGTAGAAGGCATTAACCAAGCCAAGGGCGGCCTCACACCGGTGCAGCAGGCCATTGTGCAGGAAGGCGGCTCCCAGTGCGGGTTCTGCACGGTAGGGTTTGTGATGAGCCTGACCGGTCACGCCCTCAGCGCCAAGCCCAGCACCGAAAGCAGCGTGCTGGCCGCCATTGATGGGAACATTTGCCGCTGCACCGGGTACAAAAGCCTGGAGCGGGCCGCTGCCCAGTTGCAGCAGCAGCTGGAGCAGCGCCCCCCTACCGAAACGTTGCCCTGGCTGGCGGAACAGGGTTTCGTGCCCCCATATTTCGCCGATATGCCCGGCAAGCTGCAGGCACTGCGTAGCGCTGCCACGGCCGCTGCCACGGGCGGCACCGAAGCTACTGTCTCCCTCCCATCTAACGGAGCAGAGCTGGATGCCCCGGCCGCGGCGCGGGCCCGCATTCTGGGCGGCGGCACCGATTTGCTGGTGCAACAGCCCGAAAATCTGCGGGATACGACCGTAGAGCTGATGTACGACCAAACCCACCTGCGCGGCATCCGACAGCAAGGCGACACCATAGTTTTGGGAGCCGCCACAACGGCTCAGCAGCTCCTCGAATCGGAGGTAATGCTGGGGGCCCTGCCCCAGTTGCCGCGCTACCTGAAGCTGGTAAGCAGCACGCCCATCCGGCAGATGGGTACCGTGGCCGGCAATTTCATTAACGCTTCCCCCATCGGCGACCTGACCATTTTGTTCCTGGCCCTGGGCGCGGAAGTGGAGCTGGAAAACACGGCCGGCCAGCGCCGCACCCTGCCCTTGGCCGAGTTGTACCAGGGCTACAAACAGCTCCGCAAAACTGCCGATGAACAGGTAACGGAAATTCGCTTCCCGGCCCCGGCTTCCACCGACTATTTCAACTTCGAAAAAGTATCCAAGCGCACTCACCTGGATATTGCCAGCGTGAACACCGCCGCGTGGCTGCGGCTGGAAAACGGCCTTGTGCAGGAAGCCCGCTTGTCGGCGGGCGGTGTGGGGCCTATTCCGCTACTGCTGCCCCGCGCCGCCGCCGCTCTCGTCGGCCAACCCGTTACACTCGATACCTTGCGGCGGGCTCAGGAGCTGGCGCAGCAGGAAATCAGCCCCATCAGCGACGTGCGCGGCACTGAGCAATACAAGCGCCTGCTGCTGCACCAGCTGCTGGAAGCTCATTTCGTGGAAATGGGCCTGCTCACCGAAGAACAGCTGTAGAGACGCGACACTTCGCGTCTTGTCGTTGCTGACGTTGTTACAATACGGTTGGCAAGGTCGTGCAGACGGAAGACGCGAAGTGTCGCGTCTCTACATCGTTCAACCTCACGCCTACCCTCACACCCTCATACCCTCCTACCCAAGTGAATCACCTTGACCCCATCCGCCACGTGCGCGGCGAATCCCAGTACCTGGATGATGTGCCGGTGCAGCACGGCACCCTGTACGCGGCCGTGGTGGAGTCGCCGGTGGCGCACGGCCAGCTGCTGACGGTGGATGCCACGGCGGCGCTGGCACTGCCCGGCGTGGTGCACGTTCTCACGGCCCAGGATATTCCGGGCGAAAACCAGATTGGCGGCATCGTACCCGATGAGCCCCTGCTGGCCGAGGGCCACGTGCACTTCCGGGGGCAACCGGTGGCCCTGGTGCTGGCCGAATCAGAACACGCGGCCCACGCCGCCCTGCGCCACGTACGCGTGGAGGTAGCCCCGCTTCCCATCATTACCGACTCGCGCGTAGCCGCCGCCCAAGGGGAGCTGCTGGTGCCCCCGCGCACATTCCGTATCGGTAACTCGGGCGAGGCCTGGGCTGGGTGTGCCCACGTGTTCGAGGGCGTGGCCGAGTCGGGTGGGCAGGAGCACCTGTACATCGAAACGCAGGGCGCTTATGCCTTCCCCACCGAAATGGGCGGGGTACGCATCATTTCCTCTACCCAGGGCCCTACGGCCGTGCAGCGCCACACGGCCCACGTGCTGGGCCTGGGCATGCACCAGGTAGAAGTGGATGTGACGCGCCTGGGCGGCGGTTTCGGGGGTAAGGAAGACCAGGCCACGCCCTGGGGCGCCCTGGCCGCGCTGGGAGCCTTTGTGGCCCGCCGCCCCGTAAAGCTGGTGCTGGACCGCATGGCCGACATGCGCATGACCGGCAAGCGCCACCCCTACTCCTCCGACTTCAAAATCGGGCTCAGTGCCGACCTGAAGATTGTGGCCTATGAGGTGACCTTCTACCAGAACGGCGGTGCGGCGGCCGATTTATCGCCGGCCGTCATGGAGCGCACCTTGTTTCACAGCACCAATACTTATTTCATTCCGAATGTAACGGCCACGGCCTACAGCTGCCGTACCAATCTGCCGCCCAACACCGCCTTCCGGGGTTTTGGGGGGCCGCAGGGCATGTTTGTGATAGAGTCGGCCATTGCCAGCGCGGCCGAGCGGCTAGGCGTACCGGCCGCCGAGATTCAGCGCCGCAACCTGCTGCGCGAGGGTGACCTGTTCCCGTACCGCCAACCGGCCGAGGGCTGCCACGCCGAGCAGGCCTGGGATACGGCTGCCGAGCTATTTGACCTGCCCGGCCGCCGCCGCGAGGTGGACGAGTTCAACCGCACCCACCGCTGGCAGAAGCAGGGGCTAGCCGTCATGCCCATCTGCTTCGGTATTTCCTTCACCAAAACGGCCATGAACCAGGCCCGGGCGCTGGTGCACATCTACACCGATGGCTCGGTGGGCGTGAGCACCGGGGCCGTGGAGATGGGTCAGGGTGTGAACACCAAAATTGCGCAGGTAGCGGCCCGCACGCTGGGCATCAGCGTAAACCGCATCAAGGTGGAAAGCACCAACACTACCCGCGTGGCCAACACGTCTCCCTCGGCCGCCTCCGCCACCGCCGACCTCAACGGCAAAGCCACCGAGCTGGCCTGCCAAGCCCTGCGGGAACGGCTGCTGCGGCTGGCGTCCACCGAGCTGAGCATGGACTACGAGGGCCTGCACATCGAAAACGAGCAGGTGCTGGCGGCTGGCAAACCCGCCGATACCACGTGGGAGAAGCTGGTTTCGGCGGCCTACTGGCAGCGGGTGAGTCTCTCCGAAAACGCCCATTACGCCACGCCCGACCTGCATTTCGACGCCACCACCAACCAGGGCTACCCTTTCGCCTACCACGTGTACGGCACGGCTCTGACCACCGTGCAGGTGGACTGCCGCCGCGGCACCTACGAGGTACAGGCCGTGCAGATTGCTCACGACTTCGGTCAAAGTATGAACCCGGCCGTGGACCGGGGCCAGATTGAAGGCGGAGCCGTGCAGGGCATTGGCTGGATGACGTTGGAGGAGCTGGTGTACAACGAGGAAGGCCGCCTGCTGAGCAACTCCCTCAACGCCTACAAAATCCCCGACCTGTACTCGGCCCCCAAGGTGCTGGACGTGCATTTCCTGGATACGCCGGGCCATTCCCGGGCCGTGCTGCGCTCTAAAGCCGTGGGTGAGCCGCCGCTGATGTATGGCATCGGGGCCTACTTCGCATTGCGCGACGCGGTGCGGGCTTTCAACCCCGATTCCAGTATTTCTTTCACCGCTCCTATGACGCCGGAAAAGGTTCTCGTAAATTTGCACCCCCATTTACGAATACCTGCTCCTGACGCTTGGAACTCACCCGCTCCCTTAACCTCCGCAATCACCTCCGCGGCTTCCTGATTTACGCCGCCGGCGACACCGCCGCCGCCATTTTACTGCACCAGTTTTCCTGGACCCGGTTGTTGGGCATGGCCTTGGTTGGCGGTATCCTCTACTCCTGGGAAGTGCCCGCTTTTTTCCGCTGGATTGACCGGCAGGTACCCGAGCGCCGCAACGCGGGCCTGGGCCGGCAGTGGCTGCGGGCGGCGTTGTCGCAGGTGTATTTCAACCCGCTCTGGATTGTGCGGCACTATGTGTTCCTGCACTTATTCAGCGGCCAGTTTCAGCAGATTTCCCTGGACTTGGTACCCGTTGCGGCCCGCTCGTTCCTGCTGAATGTGCCGGTGGCCTTGGTGGTGAATTATTACATTCAAAACAAGGTATCGGCCGATTGGCGGTTTATAGCCAGCGCGCTGTTTTCGGGGTTTATGGCGGTGTACTACGCCCTGAGCTCTACCTGGTAGCCGGGCCCGGCTTGCACCGGGGCTGCTTACCTTTACCCTGATGTTGCCCGTGCTTTCGCCTTCTGCTTCGCCCCCTGTTCCGCGCGACCTACCGGTTTGGCAGCACGCCGCTGCCAGTTTGCGGGCGGGAGTACCGGTGGCCCTGCTGTGCGTGCTGACCAGTGAAGGCAGCAGCCCCGGCCGGCAAGGGTTTAAGATGGTAGTGACGGCTGATGATATGACCGGCTCGATTGGGGGCGGCATCATGGAGCACAAATTTGTGGAACTGGCCCGCACGTTGCTCACCGAGGGCAGCTTTGCCCCGGTGCTGCGCCGCCAGATTCACCGCAAGGAAGCACCTACCGACCGCTCAGGCATGATTTGCTCCGGGGAGCAACAGCTTCTCGTGTACCCGCTGTCGGCCGCTGATTTGCCTGCAGTTCTCGGCATTGTGGAGCTGCTGCAACTGGGCCAAGGCCGGCTACAGCTGTCGGCGGCTGAGGGGCTGCGCGTAGCAACGGAGGCTACTCCGGAACCGCACTACGCTTTTCAGGCTGGGCCCGACTGGGCTTATTCCGAAAAGCTGGGATTCCGCGACCAGTTAACTATTGTGGGGGGCGGCCACGTGGCCCTGGCCCTGTCGCGGGTGCTGACCTCCCTTGATTTTGGCCTTACTGTGCTGGATGACCGGCCCAATCTGCATACCCATCAACGGAATCCTTACGCGCACTACAAGCGCACCGTGGCCTACGAGCAGTTGCCCCAGGAAATTCCGGCCGGCCCGCACCAGTATGTTATCCTGATGACCTTCGGGTACCGCTCGGATTTGGTGGCATTACGGGCCCTGCTGCACCACCCCGTGCGCTACTTGGGCGTACTGGGCAGCCAAGCCAAAATTGTGGAGCTATTAACCACTCTGCGGGCCGAAGGCGTAGCCGATGAAACCCTACGCCGGGTACACGCACCTGTTGGTTTGCCCATTAACAGCCGCACACCCGAAGAAATAGCCATTAGTATTGCTGCCGAGCTGATCCGGGAGCGAAATCTGGTATAAACGCCACTACCCCGGGACTGCGCTCCGGGGTAGTGGCGTTATTTCCCCTTGCCCTCGTTTACTCATCTGCCTCACTGGCAGTATTTTGCCCATTGAGGTAACCCTCGGTGAAGATGTGATATTGGTCGAAGATGGAACGTACGGAGCGGCGCAGCACAATTTCGCCCTGGGGACCGGAGGGCACGCTTACTCCTGAGGCATACCCGTTCCACACGGCCCGGTTGGTGCGGTTATCGATGAGTGTAACCAGCAGCGTGCCTTCCTGCAGCAGCAGGCGCACCGGCTGGTAGCCCTGCCGGCTCTCTTTGGGCGTTTCATCATCCTCGGTATAGCCTGCCTTCACCCACCGCGAAAAATCCTCCTGAGCATACCCCCGAAAGCGCATATCGCCCTCAAATAGCCGAAAATTCACCAGCAAATCGGGACGGCGGCGGGCGGCGCGGTAGCCCTGCACCTTCATGCGCGTCCGGATAGCGTCGCGCACGGCTGTTCCCAGCTTGCTGGTATCGGAGTTGATACCGTCGCCGCTAATGAACTCATAGGTACGGTAGCGCCGGAACTGCCCGGCATAGCTATAATCAGATTCCACGCGGGCCTCCCGCGACATCAGACAGCTGGAAAACGCCAGGCTGCTGCCGGCTAACAGAGTAACATACCATTTCATAGGCGCTGGGAGGGTAAAAGATCGTACTAACTAAAATACGAAACTCCCGGACCTAATAGACTGACTTCCAGAATAAAAAAACGTGTAATATTTTTTCTCTTCGCTCCATTGCCTTTGCTGAAGCCTACTGTCCGCCAGCTGGCAGCACGTTTTTCTCCAGCACAATAGTCAGGCCGCGCGTACCCTGCACCGTCCCCACAATATCAAACCCGTGGCGCAGGTTCAAGAGCAGCATGGCCCGCCAGCGGTTATACGTGTGCGTGCGGATGCGGCGGTAGCCCTGCTCCTGGCACCACGCGTGCTGCTGCCGCATCAACTCGCCCGCCACACCCCGGCCCCGAAAATCAGGGTGTACCCCACCCAGCCAGCTGTAGTAGTGGCCTGGCTGCCGCTCGTAGCCCAGCTTGCAGCCTATAAGTTGATTCCCTTCGTAGGCCAGCCATGCCTGCACGGGCTGGCGGGCATGTTGGTACTGCAGGTCGGCTTCCAGCTCGGCAGAGGTGGTTTCCAGCGCCCCAGCCAGCAGCGCAGTAAGCTGCCGGGAATGTGCCAAGTCCGAGGCTATTACCGGAAGCATGCGAAACGTATAATTCATGCGTTAATCAAAGTATGTAATGCAATTATCAAAAGGCAGTTTCTCAGAAACTGGCTAAGGGCGAATCATCACCGCAACCGTTTCAGCGGTGTACACTTCGCCGTTAGTCTGGTGGTAGCGCACCCGAAATTGTTGCGTGGCCGAACTGGTGGGGGTCTGGGTAAATTGCAGGCTGTTCTGTACAAGCATGGGCACTGGTTGCGGAGTGCGCAATAGTTCGCTTAATAATATGCTGCCTCCGTACCCGTTATCGAGCCGGATCAGGTCATTCAGCGAGGTACCAGCCGGATGCTGCCCGTCGAAATCGTAGCGGCTGGTAATTCTGATGGAATCAATCTGCTCGGTGAAGGTGGGGTCAGCCGGTTCACAGGCCATAGCCGCGAAGCCACCCGTACGCACCGGAGCGGTACCGTACAGCCGGGTGTCAGGCCGGAGCAGCAAATGCAATTCAGTTACGGGCAAAGCTTGGCCGGTTGTGACTACCTGCGTTGCAGTACCCGCCGCCTGCCGCGTTAACACGGCCGACAAGCCAGTCACATCCACGTACTGGGGCCCTGGCCCGCATTCGTTACAAGCGGGCACGCCCAGTACCAGCGAAGTAAAAAGTAGAAGTCGTTTCATAGCCTTCGGTATTGCGTAGTATTTCTTTTTCAGAGAAGCCCCAGCGGCCGCAGGTTGCACCCGGCTATGTTATCTCTTTACTGATACCCGGCGGCCTGCAGCCGGAACAGCTCGGCGTAGCGGCCATTGCGGGCTAGCAGTTGCTCGTGGCTCCCGATTTCCACAAATTGCCCGTTTTCGATAACCAGAATCCGGTCGGCCATGCGCACGGTGCTGAAGCGGTGGCTGATGAGCACGGCGGTTTTGCCCTGCGTCAGCTCCTTGAAGCGCTGGAACACCTCATACTCGGCGCGGGCGTCGAGGGCGGCGGTGGGCTCATCGAGGATGAGCAGCTGGGCGTCGCGCATGTAGGCCCGGCCCAGGGCAATTTTCTGCCACTCGCCCCCGCTCAAATCCACGCCCCCGTTGAAGCGGCGGCCAATCATCTGCCCGTAGCCCTGGGGCAGCTTGGCAATTACGGAGTCGGCCAAGCTTTGCTGGGCAGCCTGCTCAATGCGGGGCTGGTTTTCTTTCTCCTCGATGCGGCCCACGGCCAGGTTCTGGCCGGCCGGCAGCTGAAAGCGCACGAAATCCTGGAAAATCACCCCGATTTCCTGGCGCAGCTCCTGGGGGTCGTATTCGCGCAGGTCGTGGCCATCGAGCAGGATGCGGCCCTCGGTGGGGTCGTAGAGGCGGGAGAGCAGCTTGACCAGCGTGGTCTTGCCGGCCCCGTTCTCGCCCACCAGCGCCAGCTTCTCGCCGGCCTGCAGCTCGAAGCTGAGGTTGCGCAACGCCCACTTCTCGGCGGTGCGGTATTTGAAGCCCACATTCTCGAAGGTGAAGCCCTGCCGGATGGGCCGCGGAAATGGCCGCACCGGCCTCGACTCGTCGCGGCGGATGCGGGGCTGCAGCTGAAAGAACTCAAAGAAATCCTGCAGGTACAGGGCCCCTTCAGCCACCGAGCTAAACCGGCTCAGGATGCCTTCCAGCAGGCCCCGCATGCGGGCAAACGAGCCCGCCAGAAACGTGAGCTGCCCAATGCTGACGCGCCCGTACACGGCCTGGCTGATGATGTACACGTAGGCTGCGTAGTAGCCCGCCGCGCCCACCGCCGCGAAAAACGTACCCCAGCCGGCCCGCTTTATTACCAGGGACTTATTCTGCTGATAGAATTCATCCGAAAGCTGCCGGAACCGGTCGATGAGAAAACCCGAAAGCCCAAAAATCTTAACCTCCTTGGCCGTTTCATCGGAAGCACCGGTCTGGCGCAGATAGTCCAGTTCCCGGCGCTCAGGCGTCCAGCCGTGCACCAGCGAGTAGCTTCGCTCATTAAAGTGGCTTTCGCCCAAAAACGCCGGCACCACCGCCACCAGCAGCAACAGCAGCAGCCAGGGGTTGAAAGCAGCCAACCCTACGGCCAGGAAACCCATCGTCAGTACATCCTGGGCCTGGCTGAGCACCTGGGCCATGAGCACGGTGCGCGACAGGGTTTGGCGGCGGGCCCGCTCCAGCTTATCGTAGAAGTTGCTGTCTTCGAACTGGTCTAGGTCCAGCTCGGCGGCGTGCTGCATCAGCCGGATGGAGCTCTGGTTGGCAAACAGGTCGCCGAGCAGCGAATCCAGCAGGGCCACGCCCCGGCCCAGCGCATCCGACAGCACCGCCAGCCCGAACTCCAAAGCCACCAGCCCCAGCACCGGCCCCAGGGTACGCTCGGTGGCGGGCAGGCGACTCAGTTCCACTACGGCATCCAGTATCAGCTGGCCCACATACAGCATGGCTACGGGCAGGGCTGCCCGCAGCAGGCGCAGGGCCACGTTGCCCAGCGTTAGGGCCGGACTGGTTTGCCAGATCAGGCGCAGAAAGGCCGGCAGGTTGCGCAAGGCCGAAAACCGCTCCCGCACCGTGAGACTGGGTTTGCCGTCGGGGCGGGGCTTTTTGGCGGAAATGGTAGAGAAAAACGAATCGGAACGAGCCATAGAACGGGCTATACGGCATACTTCGGGCCGGAGTGCGGCGGCGGCCGTTTTGGCAGTTCTCCGGTTGGGCCGTACCGAAGCCGCGCCGGGCCGTACTTTTACCAGCTTCCCGTCGTTTCCTGCCGTTATGCTGCACAGTATTCTGTTTGCCCCTTTCCCGGATACAGCCACCGAAGCCCGCTTCGAGCGCCTGCAAGCCACCCTGGCCGGGGCCGCAACGGAGGGCGTGTTACTGGTAAACCTGCCGTTGCCCGCCGTGCCCCCCGTACTGGCGCTGGTGCAGCCGGGCGGCATTGCGGTGCTACTGCTGCTAGCGGGCGGAGGGGTACTCTCAACCCCGGATTTTGTGGCTGGGCCCTGGCTCCTGAACGGGCAGCCGGTTGACATACGCGCTGGCTCGCCGTGGCAGCAGTTTCAGGGACAGCGCGCCGCTTTGGTAGAGTGGCTACGGGAACAGCCCGATTTTCCGACGCTAACCTTCTCCGACGTGGCCGGGCTGGCAGTATTTACCCAGGCCGTGCAGTTTGCCCCCGATGTAGAAGCCGGCCTGGCCCAGTTCCCTGCCGATGAGCAGTTTCAACTGGTACCGCAGCTGCCCCAGCTACCCCGACGACTGCAGCAGCTGGAAACCGGTGCCGTCCTGCCCCCAGCCGCTTTGCAGCATTGGGCTGAAACCCTCCGGCACCAGGACCTAACCCACGCGCACCAGCCGGAACCAGAATTGAACCACAACGAGCAGCCAGGCTTTGTGGCCGGCAAGCTGCGCCAGCTCTGGGGTTGGCTGGGTGCCGAGGACGTTCCCGCCGACCCGCCTTACGGCAACTCGTCGGCCGTTTTTATTGAGCAGCAAACCGCTGAGCGGCAGCAGCTGGAGCAGCTCCGCCATCAGATGCTGCGGGAAATGCAGCAGCAGCGCCAGGAAATGGAAGCCCGGGAGGCCGAGCGGGAACAGAGTATTGCCCAACTCCGGGACCAGCTCACCCACGCCCCCGCCGCCACTGCTGAGGTGACGGCGCTGCAAGCCCGGCTGGCCGCCGAAACCCAGGAGAAGCAGCAATTACAAGCCGCTATTCAGGCTTCCCAGGCCGAAGCGGAAGCCCGAAACCAGTCCCTGGATGCGCGTATTCAGCAGTTGGGGCGGCAGCTTGCGCAACTGCAGGCTCAAGCCACGGCCGTGCCGGCTCCTACGGCCACAATAGCCCCAGCCGCCCCGGCAGCGGTGCAGCTTCCGGCTGGGCAACCGGCACCCGCATCTACACCAGCCTGGCGGCTGCAGTGGCAACGGGCCGCGCTGGTAGTTGCCTCCGTGAGTGCGCTGGGCGTAGGCCTGTGGGGCGTAACCAAGCTACCGGCCCTGCTGCACCCTCCCCAGCCCGTTATCCGGCAGGCACCCACCCCAACCAACAACACCTTCGACGACAACACCGAAGCCGCGGCCCCTACCTTGTTCGATATCCAGCCTGATACCATTGCGGAGGACGCCGGCGAGGATGCTGCCAACCCGGATGAGGACGTTGTGGTACCGGCCGACTCACTGGACCAGCCAGCCGACGCGGGTGAGCTGCTGGATTCAGTAGCGGCGGACAACCCCGGCGGCGACATTTAATTCTCCGCCTTCTTTTCCGTTTAGAAAGTCTGAAAATCAGCGGAACGTCATGCAGAGCGCCGCGAAGCATGACGCGCGCTACTCTTCTCTAAACAGCTTCTGCTTCTCCTAAAGGCTTTTGCACTGCGCAGAGGCCTTTTTTTATTGCCCTGCGGCCCGCATCGGCCGGGGCCCGGTTCGGACCGAATCTTTTTATCCCTTCATATCGGCTTCATGAAGCGGCCAGTGCTTTGTACCACGCAAGCCTGCTGTACCGCCGGCTTCTCAGTTCGACACTCCTCTCCTACCACCATTTTTTAGGCGTTGCGCAACGCTCGTCATTGCCCATAAGCTTTATGAAAAGAACATGCCTGCTCTTGCTGATGAGTTCGGGAGTCTTGGCCGCTACCACAAGCTGCTCAAAACACGAAGAAGCCAAAGAAGAGAAAGTTAAATTTCTGGTTACCAGCCCCCTGCTCAAAGACACTACCATCACCAAGGATTACGTGGCCCAGATTCATTCCATCCAGCACATTGAGGTGCGGGCGCTGGAGAAGGGCTACCTGCAGAAGATTTTCGTGGATGAGGGCCAGCGTGTGCAGCAGGGCCAGCTGATGTTCCAGATTATGCCCATGCTGTATGAGGCCGAGCTGAAAAAGGCCGAGGCAGAAGCCAAGTTTGTGGACATTGAGTACCAGAACACCCAGAAGCTGGCCAGCGGCAACGTGGTATCCTCCAGTGAGCTGGCCCTGTCCAGGGCCAAGCTGGCCAAGGCCAATGCCGAGGTATCCCTGGCCAAAACCCACCTGGGCTTCACCACCATCCGGGCCCCGTTCAGCGGCATCATGGACCACTTTCAGGCCCGGCTGGGCTCGTTGGTGGACGAGGGCGACCTGCTGACCACGCTTTCCGACAATAGCCAGATGTGGGTGTACTACAACGTGCCCGAGGCCGAGTACCTGGCCTACAAGCAGCACGTGCACGGCGACAGCGCCATGCGGGTGCAATTGCGCATGGCCGACAACGAGCTGTTCCAGTACCCCGGCGTGGTGAAAACCATTGAGGCCGACTTCAACAACGAAACCGGCAACATTGCCTTCCGCGCCACCTTTCCCAACCCCAAAAGCCTGCTGCGCAACGGCGAAACCGGCTCGGTGCTGATGACCGTGCCGCTGAAGCACGCCCTCATTATTCCGCAGAAAGCCACCTTCGAGGTGCTGGAGAAAAAGTTTGTGTACGTGGTGGACGCCAAGAACCGGGTGCACCAGACGGAGGTAACCGTGGCCGCCGAAATGCCCGACCTCTACATCATCTCCGCGGGCCTGAAGGCCGGGGATAAGCTGATGCTGGAAGGCATCCGCAAGGTGAAGGACGGCGACAAAATCGACTTCACCTACCAGGAGCCCAAGTCGGTAGTGGCCCACTTGAAGACCTATTCTGAATAGTTATCAGTTGCCCGTTGTCAGTTACCAGTTGCCAGAAATCAACCATGGCGCGGACTGGTAACCGACAACGGGCAACAGGTAACTGAACTCATTTGTCATGTTCAGTAAATTCCTTCGTCGGCCAGTGTTTGCCATCGTTATTTCGGTGGTCATCCTATTCCTGGGCATCCTGGCTATCAATACCCTGCCCAACTCCCAGTTCCCGGAGATTTCGCCGCCCATGGTCATGGTGAGCACGGCGTACCCGGGTGCCAGCGCCAAGGTGCTCACCGAATCGGTGCTGATTCCGCTGGAACAGGCCATCAACGGCGTGCCCGGCATGAAGTACATGACGTCCGACGCCGTATCGGCCGGGGAAGCCAATATTCAGATTGTGTTCAACCTGGGCACCGACCCCGAGCAGGCGGTAGTAAACGTGAACACCCGCATTGCGCAAATCCTGAACCGCCTGCCGGTGCTGGTGCAGCGCGAGGGCGTGGTGGTAAACCGCGTGGTGCCGAACATGCTCATGTATGTGAACCTGTATAGCAAGGACAAGAATACCGACATGCGGTACCTGTTCAACTATGCCGGGGTGAACATGCTGCCCGAAATCCAGCGCATCGACGGCATTGGCCGCGCCAGCATTCTGGGTTCGCGCCAGTACGCCATGCGCGTGTGGCTGAAGCCGGACCGCATGCGGGCCTACAACCTGTCGGTGGATGATGTGATGGAGGCCCTGAACGACCAGAGCGTGATTGGCTCGCCGGGTCGTATCGGCCGTTCCGACGGCAAGGAGGCCTCGGCGCTGGAATACGTGCTGACCTACAAGGGCCGCTTCAACGACGTGGAGGAGTACAAGAACGTTATCATCAAGGCCAACGCCAACGGTGAAACCCTCCGCCTCAAAGACGTGGCCAACGTGGAGCTGGGCTCCGAGTTCTACGACATCTACTCCAACCTCGACGGCTACCCCTCGGCGGCCATCGTGCTGAAGCAAACCTACGGCTCCAACGCCTCCGACGTAATTAAGCGCGTGAAGGACAAGCTGGACGAGCTGAAGAAAACCATGCCCCCCGGCATGGACTACAAAATCAGCTACGACGTATCGAGCTTCCTCGACGCCTCGACGGAAAACGTAATCCACACCCTGCGCGACGCCTTCATTCTGGTGGCCCTGGTGGTGTTCCTGTTCCTGGGCGACTGGCGCTCCACGCTCATTCCGATTATTGCCGTGCCGGTGTCATTGGTGGGGGCCTTCATTGCCATGCAGGCCTTCGGGATGACCATCAACATGATTACCCTGTTTGCCCTGGTACTGGCCATCGGGATTGTGGTGGATGACGCCATTGTCGTCGTCGAGGCCGTGCACGCCAAGATGGAGGAGAAGCATTTATCCCCGTACGGGGCGGTGCGCGAGGTTATCGGCGAAATCAGCGGCGCTATCATTGCCATTACCATCCTGATGACGGCGGTATTCGTGCCGGTGGCCTTTATGAGCGGTCCGGTAGGTATTTTCTACCGGCAGTTCTCCATCACCATGGCCTCGTCCATTGTGATTTCCGGTATCGTGGCCCTGACGCTGACGCCGGTGCTCTGCGCCATGATTCTGAAGAAGCACGACCCGAGCCACCCCAGGAAGAAAACGCCCATCAACCGCTTCATCGACTGGTTTAACCGCGGCTTCGAGCGCCTGACCGGCCGCTACGTGGGCTTCCTGGAGAAAGTGGTGGACCGCCGCATCGTGACCTTTGCGGTACTGGTAGCATTTGGCCTGGGCATTTTTGGTATCTCGTCCACGCTGCCCTCGGGCTTCATTCCGGCCGAAGACCAAGGCATGCTCTACGCCATCATCCAGACGCCTCCCGGCTCCACGCTGGAGCGCACCAACGCCCTCTCGCAGCAGCTTTCCAAGCTGGCCAAAGAGGTGCCCGGCATCGAAAGCATTTCTTCGCTGGCCGGTTATGAGGTACTCACCGAGGGCCGCGGCTCCAACGCCGGCACCCTGCTGATTGACCTCAAGCCCTGGGATGAGCGCAAGCAAAGCATCCACGATATTGTGATGGGCCTGGAAGAGAAGGCCAAGGAAATTCCCGGCGCGACCATCGAGTTCTTCGAGCCGCCAGCAGTACCGGGCTACGGCGCGGCGGGTGGCTTCCAGCTGCAGCTGCTCGATAAAACCGCCACCGGCGACTACAAGGCGCTGGAGCAGGTGAACGAGGACTTCATGAAGGAGCTCAAAAAACGCAAGGAGCTGGCCGGGCTGTTTACCTTCTTCTCGGCCAACTACCCCCAGTACGAGCTGCAGATTGACAACCAGCTGGCCATGCAGAAGGGCGTGAGCATCGGCAACGCCATGAACACGCTGAGCATCATGGTGGGCTCCACCTACGAGCTGGGCTTCATCAAGTACCAGCGCTTCTTCAAGGTGTTCGTGCAGGCCTCGACGGAGTACCGCCGGCTGCCCTCCGACATCCTGAACATGTGGGTGAAGAACGACAAGGGCGAAATGGTGCCGTTCTCGGCCTTCATGAAGATTGTGAAGGGCCAGGGTGCCAACGAAATCAACCGCTACAACATGTACCCCACCGCCTCCATCCGCGGCGACGCGGCTCCCGGCTACAGCTCGGGTGAGGCCATCAAGGCGGTGCAGGAAGTGGCGGCCAAAACCTTGCCCCGCGGCTACGACATCGACTGGGGCGGCTTGTCGAAGGACGAGGTGAGCCGCGGCAACGAGGCCATCTACATCTTCCTGGTGGTACTGGCCTTCGTGTACCTGGTGCTGGCCGCGCAGTATGAGAGCTTCCTGCTGCCGCTGTCGGTTATCTTCTCCTTGCCGGCCGGTATTTTCGGCTCCTTCCTGCTCATCAAAACCATGGGCCTGGCCAACAACATCTACGCCCAGGTGGGGCTGGTAATGCTGGTGGGCCTGCTGGGGAAAAACGCGGTACTGATTGTGGAATTCGCGGTGCAGAAGCACGAGGAAGGCATGTCGGTGCGCGACGCGGCCGTGGAAGGAGCCAAGGTGCGTTTCCGCCCCATTCTGATGACCTCCTTCGCCTTCATTGCCGGTCTGATTCCGCTGGTACTAGCCCACGGCGCGGGGGCCATCGGCAACCGCACCATCGGTACGGCGGCCCTGGGCGGCATGCTCTTCGGCACCGTGTTCGGGGTGATTGTGGTGCCCGGCCTGTATTACATCTTCGGCTCGCTGGCCGAGGGTCGCAAACTCATCCAAGACGAAAACGAGTATCCCGTATCCGAGGCCTTCGAGCAGCGGGTAGTAGTGGAAGAAACCGAGTCGTATGCTTAAATCACGCATTTACCAGAGTCTGAGCGCGGCCACCCTGGCCCTGGCCGTAGCCGGCTGCAAAACGCCGACGCTGGTGCAGAAACAGGAAAACAAAGTGGTGCCGGTAGCCTTTACCGGCACCGCCCAAGACTCAACCGGCAACGCCGCGCGGGTGCAGTGGCGCACATTCTTCACCGACCCCAACCTGGTGGCCCTCATCGATACGGCCCTGCAGCGCAACCAGGAGCTGAACATCACCCAGCAGGAAATTGAGCTGGCCCGGCAGGAAGTGCGCATCCGCAAGGGCGAGTACCTGCCGTTCGTGAACTTGGGGGCCCAGGCCGCCGCCGACCGGGTGGGCCGCTACACCATTCAGGGCGCGACGGAGGAGAACATCGACATTCGTCCCTCGCAGCGCACCCCCGACCCGCTCACCAACTTCCAGGTTGGTGCCTTTGCCAGCTGGGAGGTGGACATCTGGCATAAGCTGCGCAACGCCAAAAAGGCGGCGGCTTCGCGCTACCTGGCTTCGGTAGAGGGCCGGAACTTCACGGCCACCAACCTGGTAGCCGAAATTGCCACCTCCTACTATGAGCTGCTGGCCCTGGATAATCAGCTGGCCATTCTGCGGCAGAACATCGGTATTCAGACCAACGCGCTGAAGGCGGTGCGCATGCAGAAGGATGCCGCCCGGACCACCGAGCTGGCCGTGCAGCGTTTCGAGGCCCAGGTGCAGAACACCACAGCCCGGCAGTACACTATTCAGCAGCGCATCACAGAAACCGAAAACCGCATCAACTTTTTGGTGGGCCGGTATCCGCAGCCGGTAGCCCGCAACTCGGCCAGCTTCCTGGACCTGGTGCCCAAAGCCGTGCAGGCTGGCGTGCCCGCCCAACTGCTGCAAAACCGCCCCGATATCCGCCAGGCTGAGCAGAACCTGGCCGCCGCTAAACTGGACGTAACGGTGGCCCGGGCTAACTTCTACCCCCGCCTGAGCATCGACGCGGCGGCCGGCTTCCAGGCGTTCCGCCCGGGGTTGCTGGTGAATGCGCCCGAGTCGATGCTGCTGACCATTGCCGGCAACGCGGTGGCTCCGCTCATCAACCGCAACGGCATCAAGGCCCTGTACTACTCGGCCAACGCCCGCCAGACGCAGGCCGTGTTTGAGTACGAGCGCACCATCCTGAACGGCTACGTGGAAGTGGCAAACCAGCTGGCCAACATTCAGAACCTGCAGCGCAGCTACGATGCCAAAGCCAAGGAGGTGCAGGCCCTGAACCAGTCCATCAACATCTCCAGCAACCTGTTCAACTACGCCCGCGCCGACTACACCGAGGTGCTGTTCACTCAGCGCGACGCCCTGGAATCGAAGTTTGACCTGATCGAAACCAAGATGCAGCAGCTCAACGCCTCGGTAAATGTGTACCGGGCCCTGGGCGGCGGCTGGCAGTAGCAACCTACCTGCCCTTGCATCTGCTAAAACGGCTGCCACGCTCTGTGGCAGCCGTTTTTCGTTTGTCAGATGTTCGGCGCAGCTTATGCTGAAGCTCGCTCAACAGTTCGTCGCTACAGTTCAGCTGCACGGTTGAGGTTGCGGATTAGTGGCCCGGCTGCCGGTGCGGACCCGTCTGGTATCCGCTACCTTTGCAGCCGTAATGCCTGCTCCTACTTCACCTGCCCCCGTTTCTACTTCCCGCCCTGTGTATACGGTTGGGTTCTGGCTGATGTGCCTCTCGTCGATGCTCTTTTTCATGAGCTTCAACATGCTGCTGCCCGAGCTGCCCGACTACCTCACCCGCCTGGGCGGGGCCGACTACAAAGGCTTCATCATTGCCCTGTTTACCCTCACGGCCGGCATTTCGCGGCCGTTCAGCGGCAAGCTGGCCGATACCGTGGGCCGTATTCCGGTGATGGTGTTTGGCTCACTGGTGTGCTTCATTTGCGGCTTCTTTTATCCGTTCACGATGACGGTGACGGCGTTTCTGGGGCTGCGGCTGCTGCACGGGTTCAGCACCGGCTTCAAGCCCACCGGCACGGCCGCCTTCATTGCCGATATTATTCCGCTGGAGCGCCGCGGCGAGGCCATGGGCCTGCTGGGCGTGGCGGGCTCGGTGGGCATGGCGGCCGGCCCCATGCTGGGTTCGGAGCTGGCCCAACGCTTCTCCCTGGACACTTTGTTTTATTGCTCCTCGGGGCTGGCGCTGCTGAGCCTGGTGGTGCAGGGTACCATGACGGAAACCCTGCCCCGGGCCCAACGGCAGCCTTTCAGCTGGCGGCTGCTGAAGCTGGAAGGCTGGCACGAAGTATTTGAGCCGCAGGTGCTGGCCCCGGCCCTGGTAACGCTGCTGTGCCTGCTGCCCTTCGGGGCGGTGCTCACCGTGGTGCCCGACCAAAGCCGGTTCCTGGGGCTGCTGGGCAAGGACAAGGGCCTGTTCTATACCTGCTACACGGGAGCCTCGCTGGTTATCCGCCTGGTGGCCGGCCGCACCTCCGACCGGTACGGCCGGGTACCGGTACTCATTGGCTCCTCAATTATCATGGTCGCCTCGTTGGGGCTGCTGGCCCTGGCACAGTCGGTACCGGTATTTCTGGCGGGAGCTATTTTGCTAGGGCTGGGTACGGGCCTCAACTCCCCCACCCTCTACGCCTGGACGGTGGACCTGAGCCACCCTGAGCGGCGCGGCCGGGCCGTGGCCACTATGTACATTGCCCTGGAAGCCGGCATCGGTATTGGGGCGCTGCTGGCGGGGTGGATATTCAGCAACCAGGCGGCTCATCTACCCTACGTGCACGCCCTGAGTGCTGTTAGCGTGGTAGCTGCCCTGGGGTATCTGCTGGTGCTGCAGCGCACCTCGCCCCCGGCCAGCCTTGATCAACAGGAAGCGTAAGTGGATTATACTGCGCACTGTCCTTAATTTTAGGGCGACGAAGTTTAGCCGACTGTTTTTTTCTCTATATATCGTGACGTTTACTCGTGTTTTTGCGGGCTGGCTGTTGCCCGTGGTGGCGCTGGCCTGCCTCACCGGCACAGCCCGGGCGCAGGAAGTTCCCATCAAATTTGGTAAGCTGGATGCGAAAGAGGCCGCTACGCTGCTGGCCTCTCCCACCCCCGATTCCGCCGCGGCCGAAGTACTGTGCGACTTTGGCCAATCTACTATCAACGGGAAGAACGAAGGCTTTGAGCTGCGCTTTGAGCGTACGGCCCGCCTGCTGATTCGGCGGCCGGCCGGCTACGAGCATGCTACTGTGCGGGTATACCTCTACCACAACCCGCGCGAGGGCGGCCGCGAAGAGATTCAGCAGCTGAAAGGCTTCACGTACAACCTCACGGGCGGCACGCTCAGCAAAGAGCCGCTGCGCACGGAAGCCGTATTCAGCAAGAAAATAAACGAGCGGCTCGACGAGTATGCCTTCACGCTGCCCAACGTGCGCGCGGGGTCTATTCTGGAATTCACGTACGTGATTCGCTCGCCGTTCCTGTTTAATCTGCAAGACTGGCAGTTTCAGCAGGATATTCCGGTGCGCTGGAGTGAGTACCGGGCCGTTATTCCGGCTTTTTACCGCTACAAGGAGCTAACCCGCACCTACTGGCCCTTTACCATCAACGAAACCGGCACTACGCCCTACTCTACCACCTACCGGGAGTCGCAGCAAACCGGCTACGGTTCCATGACTACCGGCTCCGACCGCACGTACAACATTTCCACCCAGGCCCTGACCCGCCGTTGGGCCGCCAAAAATCTGCCGGCCTTCCACGCGGAGTCGTTTATGACTACGCGGCGCGACTACCTGACGCGGGTGGATTTTGAGCTGGAGCGCATTCAGTTCGACCCGCAGCGTAACCCGCAGTTTATAACGGGCAGCTGGGCCGATATTGAAAAGGAGCTGCTCGAGGACGAGCGGTTTGGCCAGTACCTGAAGGCAACCACGCCCCTGACCACCCTGGCTGCCATCCTCCAGCCCATGCCCAACCCCGCCGAGCGGGCCCGGGCCGTGCGGCAGCTGGTGCTGGAGCGCGTGGCGTACAACGAAATGACATCCGCGTATGCCCGGCCCGGCAGCACGGCCAAGCGCGTTACGGAGCAGCGCCAAGGCAACGCGGCCGAGGTAAACCTGCTGCTGCTGGCGGCCCTGCGGGCTGCCGGGCTGAATGCCCAGCCCCTGCTGCTCAGTACCCGCTCGAACGGGCAAATTCAGACGGAGCTGCCCGTGATGAGCCAGTTCAACTACGTGCTGGCCCACGTGACCCTGCCCGATGGGAAGGACCTGCTGCTGGATGCCACCGATGCTACTCTGCCCCCGGAGCTGCTGCCCGAAACCTGCCTGAATGGCCAGGGACGCCTGCTGGGCCCGGCCGGCCGCTGGATTAACCTGATGGATGCTGCCCCCACGCTGCTCTACACTCGCGCCCAGCTCACGGCCACGGCCCAGGGCGAACTGCGGGGCAATATTCGGCAGGAATACGCGGGATACGCCGCATACGGCCAGCGCCGCCTGCTGCCGGAGCTGCGGCAGCGCTGGCAGCAGGCGCACCCAGACTGGCAGATTGATAAGGCCGAAATAGTTGCCCCCGATGTGAGCCGGCCGGTGGTATTGGAGCTGGCTACCAGCCTGCCCGGGGCCGAGGCCCCCGCAGCTACGCTCTACCTGCGCCCCTTACAGCAGCTGGTGTTGGGCCGCAACCCATTTACGGCCACCGAGCGGCAGTTTCCGGTTGATTTCGCCACCGTACAGCGGATTGAATACTCCACCGACCTCACGCTCCCGGCCGGTTATGCCGTAGCGGAACTGCCGGCCAACATGCAGCTGGTATTGCCCAACGGCGGCGGACGCTTCCTGTTCAGCATCACCCAGCCCAGCCCCACTACTCTCAACCTAGTTGGGCGGCTGCATTTGCTCAAAACGCACTACTCCGCCGAGGAGTACCATGCCATCCGGGAGCTGTACACCACGGCCCTGAGCAAGCTGGCGGAGCCCATTGTACTGCAGCGCCGGTAGGCCGTTTTTACGGCTTAGCAGGGAAGCCCCGGAGAAGCCAATGGTATTTCAGACTCAACCGTAGGGTTCTGCGCTTCTGCGCTTGCGCTTGTTCCAAACAAGTCGGATATTTCGGTTCCGATCCTCTGCCTGTTTCTATCTACGTCATCTGTGGTGTTTTATTGCCTGCTCTGCCTGTGTGCCGCCGGGGAATATCCTAGTTGCTGAAATCCTCTTTTATTCTCTTTCGTCTTCCTATGAAGTCACCTCTACTCCGCCGGCTGCTGCTGGCTGGTGTGCTCACCGGCGCGGCCTATAACCAGGCCCAGGCCCAAGCTGACCCGCTCAAATTTGGCAAGATTGACGAGTTAGACCTTACGTCCAAAAACTTCGTGGCCGATAGTACCGCCCCGGCTGTGGTTCTGGGCGACTTCGGCCGTACCCGCTTTGAGTTCAACGACGGCCAGTTCAAAGTCGTATTCGAGCGGGTAACACGGCTGAAGATTCTCAGCAAAGCCGGCTACGAATATGCCACCGTAGAGGTACCCCTCTACCATAAGGGCGGCAGCGAGGAAAAGCTGCTGGGTCTGAAAGGCTTCACCTATAATTTGGCAAATGGCCAGGTGATAAAGGAAAAGCTCAACGCCGACGCCATTTTCCGCGAAGAAACCACGGCTAATATCACAACCCGCAAGTTTACCTTGCCCAACGTGCGCGTGGGCTCCGTTATCGAGTATACCTACCAGGTTCTGTCGCCGTTTACCTTTAATTTCCAGGACTGGACCTTCCAACGGGATATTCCGGTGCGCTGGAGTGAGTACCGGGCTGCCATTCCCGAGTATTTTGACTACAAGATGCTGATGCAGGGCTATGAGCCCTTGGAAGTGCAGGAGCGCAATCAAGCCTCCACCCAGTACACCATCAGCTGGTCGCCGACGTTGGAATTCGGTCAGCGCACATCGGGCGGCTCCCAAGTGGTTACCCCCCAGGTGACCAACCACCGCTGGGCCATGAAAAACGTACCGGCCCTGCGCGAGGAGCCCTTCATGACGACCACCGCCGATTACGTCTCCAAAATCGACTTTGAGCTGGCTGGTTTCAAGTGGCCCGATGAGCCGTACAAGCCAGTGGCCGACACGTGGGAAAAGATTGATGAGGAACTGCTGGCCCACGAAAATCTGGGTGGGCAGCTGAACCGGGCCGGCTTTCTGAAAGAGCAACTGACCATTCTGCAGGCCCAGCACCAGGAGCCCACCGCCCGCCTGGCCGCCATTCACCACTTGGTGCGCAGCAGCGTGAAGCACAACGGTACTAATGGCATGTATGCCTCTGGCCCTGTGCGACGAGCCTTCGAGCAGAAAACCGGCAACTCCGCCGATGTTAACCTGCTGCTGATTGCCGCTCTGCGGGAGGCAGGCTTCAAGGCCGATCCGCTGCTGCTTAGCACCCGCAGCCACGGCCGCCTGGCAACCAACGTACCGCTGATCTCGCGCTTCAACTACGTACTGGCCCACGTGGAACTGTCTGATGGCCACACCATGCTAGTGGATGCTACCGAGGAATTGGCCCCCTGTGGCATGCTGCCCCCGCGCTGCCTTAATGGCATGGGGCGCCTGCTAGCAGGCAAGAACGGGACCTCCCGCTGGGTGGAACTCAAGCCCGCCGACCGGATACTGCAGTACAGCCAGGTTAACCTGGTAGTAGATGAGAAAGGTGGCCTCAGTGGAAAGGTTCACCAGGAGCACGCCGGCTACCAGGCCCTGGCCCAGCGGGAAAGACTGCGCAAACTGGGTGAGAAGAAATACGTGGAGGAACTGGCCTCGGCCCACGAAAACTGGAGCATTCCCAAGTACACGTTCAAGGAACAGGCCGCGTTGCACAGACCGCTCACGCTGGACTACGAATTTGCTGCCACCGGGGCTGAAGCAGCAGTTGGCACCATC
This sequence comes from Hymenobacter sp. 102, assembly GCF_049949205.1. Classification (NCBI taxonomy): domain Bacteria; kingdom Pseudomonadati; phylum Bacteroidota; class Cytophagia; order Cytophagales; family Hymenobacteraceae; genus Hymenobacter; species Hymenobacter sp. 102. Next base: position 3,796,052 of record NZ_CP188172.1, on the reverse strand, counting down.
TACCTGAGTCCCCTGCACGACTTTGGCACCGAGAAAAATCCTTTTTTGCACGAAAATCGGCGCTTTCCTGTCGATTTCGGAGCCAACCTGGAGGAAACGGTCATGGTGAATCTGACCCTTCCTACCGGCTACGAGCTGGAGGAAGTACCCAAGGGCATGGTGGTAGAATTGCCCGAGGGCGGCGGCCGCTTCTCCTACATGGTGCAGCCTGGTAGCGGCACCCTGCAGATTGTCAGCCGCATGAGCCTAAACCGGACCGTGTACGCAGCCGAAGAATACGCGCACCTGCGGGAGTTTTTCAGCCGCATGATGAGCAAGCAGAGCGAACAGCTGGTCCTCAAGAAGAAAAGCTAAGCCATGCTTCGAGTTATCTATCCGGGGGTGCTGCTGTGCCTGTTGCTGCCCCCCGCGGCCTGGGCCGCCTATGGCCCGGCTCCCAAGTATGCCGTAGCCGACCTGCCCGCCGCGCTGCGCGAAAATGCCCACGCCGTTATCCGGCAGCAGCAGGAGCAGCTGCTGGTAAAATCGGCGGCGCGTACGGTGGAAACCACGCACCGGGCCGTTACGATTCTGGATGAGGCCGGGGCGCGCTGGGCGTCGGAGCTGGTGTATTACAGCTCCCTGAATAGTATCAGCTACTTCCGGGGGGCGGTGTACGATGCCGGGGGCCACCTGCTGCGGCAGCTGCGCAGTCAGGACATCCAGGACATCAGCCTTTCCGACGGGTTTAGCCTGGCCTCCGATGCCCGGGGCCGCGTAGCCGACCTCAGCCAGCCAACCTACCCCTACACGGTGGAGTTCGACTACGAAGTGGTATCGGACAATCCGCTGTTCTACTCTACCTGGCGGCCCCAGCCCGTGGAGCAGCTGGCCGTGGAGCAGGCGTCCTTTAAGGTGCTGATGCCGGCCGGCATGGCCTTGCGCTACCAGGAACAGCTACTGCCCGCCGGTACGGCCCAGGCCAAGCGTACCCAGGGCAGCCAAGAGGTATATGAGTGGCAGGTAAACAACTTGGTGGCCCGCGAGGAAGAAGCCGATGCCCCGCCCCTGGCCGAGTTGACGCCCGCCGTGTACACGGCCCCCTCTGAGTTTGAAGTGCAGGGCCACGCCGGCCGCCTTAACTCCTGGGCCGATCTGGGCCGCTGGACCTACGAGCTGAACGCCGGCCGCGACGAGCTGCCCCCGGCCCTGAAAGCCGGGGTGGCGGCCCTGGTACAAGGCGAAACCGACGAGCGGGCCCGCATCCGGAAAGTGTACCGCTTTCTGCAGGCCAATACGCGCTACATATCGGTGCAGCTGGGCCTGGGTGGCTGGCAGACGTTTCCGGCCTCCGCAGTGGCGGCCAATGGCTACGGCGACTGTAAAGCCCTCACCAATTACTGCCAGGCTCTGCTGGGGGCGGCTGGCATTACGGCCCACGCCGCCCTGGTGCGGGCGGGCTCCGATGAGCAGGACATCCGCACCGCCTTTCCCAGCTCCCAGTTCAACCACGTAGTGCTGTGCGTGCCGCTCCGGCAGAGTGCCCGTCCCGATACCGTGTGGCTGGAATGCACCAGCCAGACCAACCCGTTCGGCTACATGGGCGGCTTTACGGGCAACCGTCACGCGTTGCTGCTGCTGCCCGAAGGCGGCAAGCTGATTCCGACCCCCCGGTACGGCGCGGCGGAAAACCGCCAGGAACGGCTGGCTCACGTGTATCTGGATGTGGATGGTAACGCTACGGCTACCCTACGCACGCTGCGCACCGGGCTGGAGTACGACGCCGTTTCGGGTTTGCCGGGCCTGGAGCTGGCCGAGCAGAAAAAGCGCATTGGCAGCCGGCTGTCATTGCCCAACTTCACGCTTACCAAGGTAGCCTACCAGCACACCAGCCCAACCGCTCCGCTGCCGGGTCTCACTGAAACCCTGGCGCTGACGCTGCCGGCCCTGGCCCCGCCCAGCGGTAAGCGGGTATTCCTGACGCCCAACCTGCTAAGCCGCCTGGCCCCGCCCCAGGCCACAGTGGGGGAGCGGCAATCAGACTTGTTGCTGGACCACGCCTTCACGCAGCAGGATACGGTACTGCTGCATCTGCCCGCCAGCCTGCGCCCCGAGCAGCTGCCGGCTCCGGTGCAGCTTTCCACTCCTTTCGGCACGTACAGCACCCAGCTCACCGCGCTGCCCGATGGCAGCTTCCGCTACGTGCGCCGGTTGGTAATGCCCCGCACCCGCTTTGCCCGCACCGAGTATCCGGCGTACCTGGAGTTTCGGCGAAAAATCAGCGCGGCCGATAAGGCGCAGCTGGTTCTGCTGAAAACGGAGGCATAAACCGGTTATACCGTCTCATCTGCTACTCCCCGCTATTCCAGGTAGCGGGGAGTATTTTTTTTGCTGCCTCGGAAGAAATGCTGCCCAGGCTCCCCCGACAGGCCGGCCGAAAGGTCAGAAAATTTATCCCTCCCGGTAAGGGCCTTCGGCAGGCAAAAACTTTAACTTGGGCTGCCAATCACACCGGCTTATTCTGGCTGATACTCATTTCCTTCACTTCCATATAATGCAAGAAACGTCTACTTCATTGCGGCAGGCAGTGCGACCCTGGCTGGCGGGCAGTTTGCTGCTGGCCGGGCTCGGGGCCGCTGCTCCGGCAGCCGCTCAGCGGGTGCTGTGGGCCGATGCCGCCCCGGCAGCCGCTGCGGCACGCCCGGCCACGCAACCCCTGAGCCATTTTCGGGCCGTTGATTTCCAGTTGGCCGCTGTGCGCTCGGTACTGCGGGCTGCGCCAACCGAGCGGGCCACGGCGGCCCGCGCTGCCGCGCCCGTTATCTCGCTGCCGCTGCCCGATGGCACGTCGCAGCGGTTCCGGGTGGTGCAGGTGCCGGTAATGGCCCCGGAGTTGGCAGCCAAATACCCCGATATTCGCACCTACGCCGCTCAGGGCATCGACGACCCCACCGCCACCGCCCGCCTCGACATCAGCCCCGACGGGCTGCACGCCATGATTCTGTCGGCCCGGAGCACCGTATACATCGACCCGGCCGAGCGGGGCCAGCAAACTCACCTGGTGTTTGAGCGTCGCGCCATGAACCGGAGTGCTTTCCCATTTGTGTGCGCTACCGCCTCGGATAACAGCCCCGAGCCAATGATAACGGCGGCCCAGCGCGCGGCCGTGGCCAACGGCACCACCCTGCGCACCTACCGCCTGGCCCTGGCCTGCACCGGCGAGTACACGGCCTTCCACGGAGGCACCAAAGCCGGGGCTATGGCCGGCATGGTGGCCTCCATGAACCGCGTGAATGGCATCTATGAAAAGGAGCTGGCCGTGCGCATGGTGATAATTCCCCAGAACGATACGCTCATCTTCCTGAACCCCGATACGGACCCGTACACCAATACCAGCGGTCCGGCCATGCTCAACGAAAACCAGGCCACGGTGGATCTGCGCGTTGGCTCGGCCAACTACGACATCGGGCACGTGTTCAGTACCGGGGGCGGGGGCATAGCCCAGAAGCCGTCGGTGTGCGTTTCCGGCAAAGCCCGGGGCGTAACCGGCTCCTCCGCGCCGCGCAACGATGCCTTCGACGTGGACTATGTAGCCCACGAAATAGGCCATCAGTTTGGGGCCGACCACACCTTTAACAGCGTTACCGGCAGCTGCGGGGGCGTTAACCGGGCCCCCAACTCGGCCTACGAGCCGGGTTCGGGTACTACCATCATGGCTTACGCGGGTATTTGCGGCATTGATGACCTGCAACGCAACTCCGACCCCTACTTCCACTCCCGGAGCTTCGACCAGATTGTGGCTCACATCACCGGCCTGGGCAACTGCTCCGTCAATACGGCCACCGGCAACACGCCGCCCGTAGTAAACGCCGGCCGCAACTACGCTATTCCGGTGAGTACTCCCTTTGTGCTCACTGGTTCGGCGACGGATGCCAACAACGACGCGCTTACCTACAGCTGGGAGCAGTACAACCTGGGCAACGGGGGCGCCCCCAACTCGCCCTCGGGCGATGCGCCGCTGTTCCGGTTTTTCACGCCCACTACCAGCCCTACGCGCACCTTCCCCCGCCTCACCGACCTGATCAGCAACACCCAGACCAAGGGAGAATTGCTGCCCAGCTACGGCCGCCGGCTGATTTTCCGGCTGGTCGCCCGTGATAACCGCGTGGGCGGAGGCGGCGTGGACTACGACTCGATGAACGTGGTGGTGGTGGGTTCAGCCGGGCCATTTGTGGTGACGGCCCCCAACACGGCCACCAACTGGGTAGTCGGCGCTCCGCAGCAGGTTACCTGGAACGTGGCCAACACTACGCAGGCTCCTATCAGCGCCGCCAACGTGGACATCCTGCTTTCCACCGACGGGGGCCTTACCTACCCCACCACCCTGCTGGCCAACACTCCCAACGACGGCTGCGAAACCCTGACGGTGCCCGCTACCGTGGCCGCTTCCTCGCAGGCGCGCATTCGGGTGCAGGCTACGGGGGGTATCTTCTTCGATATTTCCAACCAGAATTTTACGCTGGAAACGCCCTCGGGCCCCACGTTCTTCCTGCAGGGGCCGGGCTGCGGCGCGCCGGCCCTGTCGTTCTGCCCGGGTGCTTCCGGCAGTGTAGCCGTAACCGTAGGACAATTGCAGAATTTTACCGGTGACGTAACGCTCTCGGCTACCAACCTGCCCACGGGCATCACCGTTACCTACCCCACCGCCACGGTACAGGCCGGGGCCAGCACTACCGCCACCATCAGCGCGGGCAGCACGGCGGCGGCGGGCACCTACATCATTCGCCTGACGGGCACCAGCGGCGGCGTTATCCGCTACCAGGATGTCACCCTGACCATTCAGCCTTCGGCTACGCAGGCGGCCGTGGTGAGGGCCCCCACCAGCGCCAGCGCCACTACCCTGCGCCCCGTCATTAGCTGGGATGCCGTGCCGAATGCTACGGCCTACGAAGTGCAGGTAGCCTCCGACGCCGCTTTCACCACCATTGTGCAGCAACAAACCAACATCACGGGTACCAGCTACACCCTTGCCGCCCCCTTGCTGCCCAGCACTACCTACTACGTGCGGGTGCGCGGCCTGAGCCCCTGCAGCACGGCCCCGTTCTCGGCCGTAGTGCAGTTTACCACCGGCACCCAAACCTGCCAGAGCACGGTGGCCACTACCGTGCCCCGTACTATTCCGGCCGGAGCAACGGCCACGGTTACGTCGGTTATCAATGTGCAGAACGCGGAAGTGGTATCCGCCATCCGGGTGCGCAACCTCACCATCACGCACCCGGACGTGAGTGAGCTGGAAATTTCCCTGACCAACCCGGCAGGCAAGCGAGCGGTACTGTTCGCGCGGGCCTGCCCGGGCACCAGCAACCTCAGTATCTCGTTTGATGAAGCGGCCGCCGCTGCCCTGGCCTGCCCGCTTACCAGCGGGGCCACCGTACGGCCGGCCACCTCCCTGGCCGAGCTGCTGAATACGGCCGCTACCGGCAACTGGACCCTGACCATTGCCGATAACAACGCGGCCAACGGCGGCACCCTCACGGGCTGGACGCTGGAGCTCTGTACCCTGGGCGCCCTGCCCGCCGCGCCGGCGTCCCTCACCGCACTGGCCCCCGTTGTTACCGCTACCTCAGCCAGCATTGATATGATCTGGCTGGACAACTCGGGCAACGAAACCGGCTTTGAGATTGAACGTTCCCGCTCGGGCGGGGCCTTCGCCCGCATTGCCACGGTGGCCGCCAATACCACCTTCTACACCGACCAGGTAACGTCTAACGGAGCCTATTGCTACCGCGTGCGGGCTATAAACCCCACCGGGGCCTCAGCCTACAGCAATGAAAGCTGCCAGACGGTAGCCGGGGTAACGGCCCTCAGCAACGCCACGCTGCTGCAAGGCATTGAGGTGGCCCCCAACCCCAGCGCCGGCGTATTCAACGTGCGCATCGACAATGCCCAGCAGGGCAGCATCACGCTGCGCGTGACGGATGCGCTGGGCCGGCAGGTGCAAACCCAGACGCTGAACAAAGGGGCCACTGCCCTGCAGGTGCCCCTGGACCTCAGTCGTCTTACCATGGGCGTGTACACCCTCCACTTCGATATGCCCAACGGCTCGACGGTAGTGCGCCTGCTGAAGCAATAAATCAGCCTCATGAACATGAAGAAGCCGGCTCCTGCTACAGGGGCCGGCTTTTTCTATGCTTTTGAATTTCCTCCGGAACCAGGCGGTGCGGATGCCGAGACACCAGCAGCAGCATGTCTCTACACCGGGGTATGCACCGTTCGGCACCCTGTAGTACACCGCACGTATTGCGCCGCAACCTCTCCTTCAGAACCGGTAGCGAAGCTGAGCGTGCACCTCGGAACGGCGGGAACCCTGGATTTCCTCCAGACCGGAGCCCACGGTGCGCTGGTGGCGGTAGTGCGTATCGGCGTAGCGCAGCCAGAGCGTGAGGTGGCGGCTGACTTCTACCTGAGCCAGCACGTAGGCGCGGGTGCCCTGCCCGTAAAGAGCGGGCACCGAAAAGGCGTACAGTACATCCTGCTCGAACACGTACTGGCGGGTGTCGTAATCATCGGTATCGAAGAGGGCGTAGCGGGCGGTAAGGCGCAGGCGAGGCAGCGGCTGCACGGTCACGTCCTGGGCCAGCACGTAACCGTGGCGGGCGGGGCCGGCATCTTCCCGGTACTCGGAGCCTTGTACGCGGGTACGCAGGCTCAGAAACGCGGCAGGGCTGGCATCGTAAAACAACAGGAAGCTACGGCGGCGCGTGGGCACGGGCAGAGGCACCGGCCGCAGCGTATCGGCGTCGTACGCTTTGGTGCGCTGCCGGATCTGGGCGTAGAGCAGGCTGGTTTTGGTGGGGCTGAAGGCGAGGCGCACCAGCCAGTCGTGGCCGGTGGTGGGGGCCCCGGCCTGGTAGCGCAGCCACGGAAACCGGAACCTATCATAGTACGCCGACACCTCCCAGCGGGCCGCCGGCCGCAGCTTCAGCCCCAGGTACAAGCCGCTTTCGTTGATGTTGCGGGTGTTTTCGCTGAGAGCGTTGCCGTAGAGCGTGTGAAAGTTGCGGGCGTAGTGCCGGTACAGCGCCGACACGTCCACATTCGGAGCCAGACTGGCCAGCAGGCCGTTCACGGTGCCCAGCCCGCCTCCGCTGCTACGGGCCGTTTCGCCGAACAATAGCAGGTTACGCCACACGTAGCTGTAGTTGGCACTGAGGGCCAGGTTGCGCCGCCCGCGTAGCTCGAAGGCATTATACGGCTCGTCGCGGCGCAGCAGGGGCTTATCGAAAAGCGTATTGACGGCCGTGATGCCCGCCTGCAGGTCGCCACTGGTGCTGGCGTAGCTGAGGTTGCCGCCCAGCACGGTTTCGCGTAGGGCCTGGCGGTTGGCCAGTTCGGTGGGTGTGCGGTGCATGCCGGTCAGCAGCAGGCCGGAGGTGAATTCACTGAAATCAGCCAGCGAATCACGCGCTGCTTGCAGAGAGGCATCCACCCGCTTGCGGGAGGCAAACGCCGTGGCCCGCACGGTACTGGTAACGGCCACCGTGGCCGCCGCGCCCCGGAAAAACGTGCTTTCCAGCACCGAAGAATACGGCCGCACGCCCACCGAGCTGCGCCGCAGGGTAGTAATGGTTTCGGCCCCCTTCCCCACCGCCAACCCCGACGACAGCAGCAGCCCCTGCCCGTACTGCAGCTGATAATCACCCAGCGCCAGGGTTTTGAGCCGGCCCCGCTCCTGCAGCACGAAATGACCGGAGTAGAAATCGGCCCCGTAGCGGCGGGTTTTCGGGTCCCAGGTAAATTGCTCGCCGGCATCCTTTTCGGCCGTGAGGCCCAGGCTGAAATCCTTGCTGTGGCTCACGCGGTAGCGCACCAGCAGCTTATCGGGGGAGCCCAGGTAGCGGGAGGCGGGGGCGCCGGTACTAGTGGTATCGGGCGGCAGGTAGCCGGGACGGCCCTGCAGCGTCCGCTGGTAGCGCACGAACAGGGCGTTATTGTCTTCCTGCCAGATGCGCCGCCACAGCGGTCCGCGGGCGGCGTTAGGGTCCGTAGTCAGCACCGACACGAAGGGGGCCACTCGATAGATAGTGCGCAAATCAATGCCCTGAACACCCTGCAGCTCATACAGGCTCAGCAGCGCGCCGTTGCGCTGCCGGTGCTCCAGCAGGTTGGTAATCTGGGTTTCGGAGAGCAGCAGCAGGCCGCGCAGCTCCTCACGGGTGGCCGTGTTGAGGTTGAGCGGGGTCTGGTAGTATTGCAGCAGGGTTTCGTAGAGGTCCTCGTAGGGCACCTGGTCGGTCTGAATTTCGGCGAACAGCTCCTGCGTGAGCCGGTCAAGGTCGGGCACGGCGGGGCGCGGGTACTCCTGGGCCCGGGCCACGGTGGCCGCGAGCAGCAGCACTCCGGCCACAACTACACGGCGGCTCATGGCTGGGGCTGCGGTTTGGCCCACACGTAGGCCACGCTCAGCTGCTGACTCAGGCCCAGGGCCTCGTGCCAGGCGGCGGCGTAATCCACCTGAAACTGCCCGGCCTTCAGCCCTACCCCGCCGGTAAGCTGCTGCATGAGCGTTGACAGCCCGGCCCGCACGACCAGCATCGGCACTGGCTGGTACTCCAGCCCGGCCTTGAAGTCGGCATCCTGCTCCACGTCCTTCTCGGTTTCGGCCAGCAGCAGCACTTTTTCGGAGGCGCGCCACGCCAGTCCGGCCCGCAGCACGGTGGGCAGGCGTTCCTGCTGGTACTCGTAGAGGCGGGCTTGGTTGAGGTTGTAGAGCGTGGCCCCGAAGGTGAGCTTGCGCGGGATGATATCGGCCTGCCCGCCCAGGGAGGCGGCCACCACGCGCCGGCTCCCGAGCCCCTCAAAGCTGGTTTGCAGCACTTCCACCCGCGCTCCTACCCGCACCGTGCCCAGCTGATAACCGTAGCCCAGCCCCAGCCGCTGCTCCGAGTACAGCTTGCTCCCGAACCGGTGGGCCGTGAAGCCCACCACGCCGTAGCGCGGGGCCTCGGCCGCCGCCACCGCCGCGGCTACGCCCGCAACGGGAGCAACCGGCTGCCCCGACCGGTAGCCGATGGGCACGGTCACCATCAACGAAGCCGTATTCAGCGCCGGTAACAAGTAGCGGTTTTCGGCCCCCACGCCCACCGCGGGCCGCGTCAGACTGCCCAGCGCCGCCGCGTTGGCCGCGCCGGCCCAGCCGTCGTTTTCCAGCACACTCCCGATGTGCCCCAGCCCGGCCGCGCGGGCACCCCACAGGCCGGGGCCGTTGCCCTGGGCGTAGGCAGTAGTAGCAAATACCATAAGCACCCCTGATAACAGGTAGATTTTCAGCATAGAGAAGGATAACGGTTTCTATTGCTGGAAAATAGCTACTTCAGCTGAACCGTACAACGGCGCTGAGTTCGGGAACAAAAAGATTCCTGCGGTACCACGGTTCCTTATCCAAAGCCGGAGGCGAAGCATGACGAGCTGTTACTATACTGCTCACGTAGCCCGGATGCCAACCGCAAAAAGCCCCGGCACCATCTGGTACCGGGGCTTTTTGCGGTTGGCATCCGGGCTAACCCGCGCAGTCCTACAGCATGGCAGCGTCCTTCTTGCGCTTGATTTTGGTTTTACCGCCTTTATCAGTTTTCACCTTCATCTTCTCCACGTCGCTCATATCGGCACCGGTGGCGGTGGCGGGGCCCACGCCGGGGTTGGGAGCACCGTTGACCAGCGTCATTTCATCCACGATGTGCTTGGCACCACCCAGCTTCTCAATGCACCAGAGCACGTAGCGGATGTCGGCGTTGATGCAGCGCTTCAGGTCAGGGTCGTAGGCCAGGTCGCCGGTCATGGCCTCCCAGTTGCCATCGAAGGCCAGGCCAATCAGCTCGCCGCGGCCGTTGATAACGGGGGAGCCGGAGTTGCCGCCGGTGATGTCGTTATCGGTGATGAAGGCTACGGGCAGGTTGCCCTGCTTATCGGCGAAGCGGCCATAATCCTTCATTTTGAGCAGTTCCAGCTCTTTTTGGGGCACCACAAACTCGGGGTTGGTGGCATCTTCCTTCTCCAGAATACCCTGGGCAGTGGTTTTGTAGTCGTACTCCACGGCGTCGCGGCCTTTGTAGGGGCGCACGGTGCCGTAGCTCAGGCGGATAGTGGAGTTGGCATCGGGCGAGTATACCTTCTGGCTGTTTTTCTCGCGCAGGGCGGCCACGTACAAACGGTTGGCGCGGCCCAGGCCGGCCTGCAGGCCCTGCAGCTTGGGCAGGATGTTCTGCACGTAGTTGGAGTACACCGACTGGTAGGTTTTGTAGCCGGGGTCAGCTTCCAGCTTGGCTAGCGTGGGCGCGGCCAGGAAGGCGTTTACCTTGGCTTCCGAGGTTAGGAAGGAGTTGCTGAACACGTAGTCGGCGTATTTCTGCATGGAGCCGCCGTACTGTTTCTGCACCGTCTGGAACACGTCGGGCTGCTGGTCTTTGGGCACGTCCTGCATGTACAGGTTCATCAGGGCCGCAAACACCTTCTTATCAGTGGGGGCGCTGTAGTCTTTGAAGTAGTCGGCTACGGGCTCTTTCAGGTCGGCTACCGCCTTATCGATTCCGGCTTTGTCGCCGGCTTTCAGCGCAGTAGCCAGGGGCACCATGCGGGCGGCCAGGGTCACGATTTCGGTGCCGAAAGCGGCTTCGTTTACGTACTGGCTGCTGAGGTTGTACTGGCGGATGCCGGCGTAGCTCTGGTTGATGGTGTTCAGGGCCTCACCGTACTGCTGAGCCCGGGTGGGGTCCTGGGCAATCCACTCCATGAGGGCTTTTTCCTCCGCCTTCTTGGCATCCACGGTTTTCAACCGCTTCATGCCTTCGTTCTGGCCGATGAAATACTTCCAGTAGTTGGCAATGTTGGCATATTTGGAGGCGTATTTCAGGCGCAGAGCCGCATCCTGGTCCATATCCTCTTTCCACAGCTTCAGGCGGGTGTCGCGCAGTTTGATGCGGGCGGGGTTGCTCTGGTCGAGGGTCAGCTGCAGGCCGGCAGCGGGCAGGAAACGCTGAGTACGGCCGGGAAAGCCGAATACCATGGCAAAATCACCTTCATTCACGCCCTGCAGGGCCACGGGCAGATGTTTTTTCGGCACGTAGGGCACGTTGCCCTCCTGAGGGCCGGCGGTGGGCTGGTTGTTCTTGTCGGCGTACACCCGAAACATGGAGAAGTCGCCGGTGTGGCGGGGCCACATCCAGTTGTCGGTGTCGCCCCCGAACTTGCCCACGGCTTCCGGTGGCGCGCCTACCAGGCGCACATCACCAAAGCGCTGGTAAATGAACAGGTAGTACTCGTTGCCCCCGAACATGTCGCGCACGTAGGCTACGTATTTGCCGTTTTCCTTGGCGTTATCGGCCATTTCCTTCTGCCGCTTCTGAATAGTGGCCATCCGCTCCTGCTCGGAAGTAGCCGGTGTAATGCCTTCCAGCACCTTACCGGTTACGTCTTCCATGCGCACCAGAATATCCACGAACAGGCCGGGGTTCTTCTTCTCCTCCGCCTTGCTGGCGGCGTAGAAGCCGTTCTGCAGAATGTTGTTTTCGGGGGTGCTATGGCTCTGAATGGCGTCGTAGCCGCAGTGGTGGTTGGTGAGGAGCAAACCCTGGCTGCTCACGAACTCGCCGGTGCAGAAGCCGCCCAGCTGCACCACGGCGTCTTTCAGCGAGGCATTGTTGACGTCGTAGATTTCCTCGGCCGTGAGCTTGAGGCCTTTCTTCTGCATGTCGGCCTGGTTGAGGCGCTTCACAAACAGGGGCAGCCACATGCCTTCATCGGCGCGGGCGGCCAGAGGTAGCAGCAGGGTAAGCAGCAGCACCTTGGCCCAGTGTTGTTTTTGCATAGTAGTTGGGGTGGATGAGTGGTTTTGCGGCGAAGGTACGCAACTACCCGATTCGTTCGGGCTCAACGGTACCACCGCCGCGCTTCACTGGAAACTCCTCCCTTAACCCCGCTGTTCTCATCTTTCCCGACCTTTGCCTGCGTTATGACCTACCTGTTCCGCCAACTGGTGCTGGGCCTGCTCTGGGTGTACCGCCACCTGATTTCGCCCCTGAAGCCACCCAGCTGCCGCTATACGCCTACCTGCTCGGCCTACGCCGTGCAGGCCGTCACCAAGTACGGCCCATGGCGCGGCGGCTGGCTGGCCCTGCGCCGCATCGGCCGCTGCCACCCCTGGGGCAGCCACGGCCACGACCCGGTACCGTGAGTGAGCGAGTGTCATTGCGAGGAGGCACGACGAAGTAATCTTTCCTTCTCCAAGCGAGCAAGGTTGGCTTACGCAAAAGCCCCTGACGCCAGAATTAGGCGTCAGGGGCTTTTCATTTTTTCAAGGCTTCTACCTCCGAACAGGAAGGAGTGCATCGCCGTCGGCTTGCAATGACACGTTACTTACTACCAAAATTTAATGTACAGAGCCGAAATCAGCAGCACAATCAGCACAATAAGGGCCTGCTGCTTGGGCGTGGTGCGGAACAGACCGGTGGGCAGGGAAATGGCGTTGGGGTTGATGGCCGGCCCGGCCAGGCTGACCACTATCATCAGCAGGGCCGTCAGGAAAAACGACCAGCCCATGCTCACCAAGAAGGGCACCTCGTACACGCCATTCGCGTTGGGGAAAGCCGAATACAGCAGCGTTTCATTGCCAAACAAGCGGGGTGCAAAGTCATTGAACAGCAGAGAGAAGCCGAAACCCGCCAGTACGCCAATTACGGCCGCAGTGGCCGTAGTCCGCTTCCAGAACATACCCAGCAGGAATACGGCCACAATGCCGGGCGAGATATAGCCCGTGTATTTCTGCACGTACGTGAAGCCCCCGGCCCCGCTGATGCCCAGCAAATCTTTCCAGGTGAAGGCCACAGCCAGCACCATTGCCAGCAGAATGGTCAGGCGGCCCACGCGCACCAGCTTCTGTTCGTCCGCCTCTTTATCCAGGTAACGCTTGTAGATATCGAGGGTGAAAATGGTGGAGATGGAGTTAGCCTTGCCGGCCAGGGAGGCCACAATGGCCGCCGTGAGAGCCGCCAAGCTCAGGCCTTTGAGGCCGTTGGGCAGGAAAGTGAGAATGGCCGAGTAGGCGTTGTCGGGGTTGAGCGAGCCGCCGGCACTCATTTCCTGCTGCAACGCGCCCTGCTGGTGCAGTACATAGGCCGCAATACCGGGCAGCACTACTACCAGCGGCATAATCAGCTTGAGCAAAGCCGCAAACAGGATACCGGTGCGGGCCGTGTTCAAATCGGCCCCCAGGGCGCGCTGGGTAATGTACTGGTTGCAGCCCCAGTAATTGAGGTTGGCTACCCACTGCCCACCGGCATACATGGCCAAGCCCGGCAAGGCCAGATACTTGCTGATGTATTCCTGGCTGGAGTTGGGCGTGGGCTTGGCGAAAATCATGTGAAAATGGTCATCGGCGGAATGCAGCAGCTGCTGGAAACCAGCCAGAGCACTGTTGCCGAGGCCAAACTTCTGACTTACCAGCACCAAAGCCAGGTAGCTGGTAGCCAGCCCGCCCAGCAGCAGCACGGTCACCTGCACCACGTCGGTGTAGCCCACCACTTTCATGCCGCCCAGCGTGATGAAGAGCGCAAACACGGCCAGGCCAATCAGAATCAGGTGAAAGGAACTACCGTCGGGGCTGCCCACCAGGTTGTTGATGGCCAGCGCCCCCAGGTACAGAATCACCGTGAGGTTGACCAGCACGTACAGAAACAGCCAGAAAATACTCATGATCAGGCTGAGCGTGGCATTGTAGCGCTGCTCCAGAAACTGCGGCATCGTGTAAATCTTCTGCCGCAGGTAAATGGGCATGAAATACACGGCCACAAATACCAGCACCAGTGCCGCTACCCACTCGTAGGCAGCCACGGCCAAGCCCTGCGTAAACCCCGCTCCGGAAGCTCCAATGAACTGCTCGGCCGAAATATTGGAGGCAATCATGCTGGCCCCAATAGCCCACCACGTGAGCGAACCTTCGGCCAGAAAGTAGTCTTTGGTGGAGAGTTGGGAGCTTTGTTTCCGCCGGTAGATGTAGTAGCCGTAGCAGGACACGCCCACCAGGTAAAACAGGAAGACCGCCAGGTCAAGTGCGTTAAGTGAATTCATGCAAGGGGGGTTGAACGCGTAGTAAGCAAGGTACGGCTGATTGATGAGCCCGCAACAGCCCGTATGGCTTACTTGCGCACGCCGAAGGTGTAGCTGGTGGTGGAGCGCAGCGTCTGGCCGGGCTGCAGGATGGGGCTGGGGAAGGCGGGCTGGTTGGGCGAATCGGGGAAGTGCTGGGTTTCCAGGCAAAAGCCCGCGTGCTTGCCGTACACCTTGCCGCCCTTGCCCTTCAGGCTGCCGTCCAGAAAGTTGCCGGTGTAGAACTGCACGCCCGGCTCGGTGGTGCGCACCGTCATGGTGCGGCCCGTGGTGGACTCGTACACCGTGGCCGCCTCGTGCAGGCCGTCGGTCTGGGTGAGTACCCAGTTGTGGTCGTAGCCGCCGGGCACCTGGGCTATCCGCTCCCCAATGGCGTGGGCTGAGGTGAAGTCGAAAGGCGTGCCCTTTACCGGGCGCAGCTCCCCGGTCGGAATCAGACTAGCATCCACCACCGTGTAGCGGTCAGCCGGGAGGGTCACCTCGTGGCCCAGCACATCGGCTCCGGCGCCCAGGTTGAAGTAGCTGTGGTTCGTGAGGTTCACGGGCGTGGCCTTATCAGTGGTGGCCGCGTAGTCAATCTGCAGCGCATCGTCCGGGGTCAGCGTGTAGACCACCGTCACCTGCAGGGTGCCGGGGTAGCCTTCCTCGCCGTCCTTGCTGCGGTAGCGGAGCGTGAGCGTCTGCCCCTGGGCCGAGGAGCCGGGCTGGGCCTGCCACACTACTTTGTCAAACCCTTTCAGGCCCCCGTGCAGGTGGTTGGGGCCGTTGTTGGTGGCCAGCGTGTACTCTTTGCCGTCGAGCGTGAAGCGGCCCTTGGCAATGCGGTTGCCGTAGCGCCCGATCAGGGCCCCGAAGTAAGGACCGGATTTCCGGTATTCGGGGCTCTGGTAGCCGGCCAGGCTGTCGAAGCCCAGCACCACGTCGCCGAGCTGCCCTGCTTTATCAGGCACCAGCAGGCTGGTGACGGTGCCGCCGTAGGTGCTGATGGTGGCTTTGAGCCCGTGGGCGTTGGTGAGCGTGTAGAGTTGTACGTCCGTGCCGTCGGGCAGGCGACCGAACGAGCTGGCAGTTGGTTTCATAGCCACAGAATCGGAAGAAGCAGAGGAAGAAGGGGCCTCAGATTGGCCAGCGGGAGTAGAGGGCGAGGAACAAGCCGACAGGGCCAGTCCAGCCAGCACAAGACTCCGGTACACAGGAAACGTCATAAAATACTGCGAATGAAAAGGAAGAGAAGGAAATCAGGAACCCTTTGGTTGGGAATATCAAAGCGTGTCCGTCAGCGCAAACCGCTCAAACACGGCCGTAGCCGAGGCGGGGCCGTGGGCCAGCACTCCTACCCGCACGCCTCGGTCCCAGGGTGGCAGGAAGCTGCCATCTACTGCAGTGCCCCCGGCAGGCAACGACTGCCAGGTAGTGCCGTTGTCGGAGCTCCAGGCAAACGTAAACTTATTGCCCTGCCGGGCCTGTACCCGGAACTGCACTGCTTTAGCAGCCGGCAAGGGCGCTTCCCCTAACGTAGTGGATTGGCCCTTCTGAACCTGCACTACCATTACCTTATTGCCGCCGGCTACTATGGCCAGCACGTTGTCAGGGTCGCCGTGGGCGGCCAGCCCGGCGTGGCTGCCCGCCGGCAGGCTCGCCGGGGTGAGCAAGGTGGTAGTAGCCGTGTAGTTGGGGGCAGTGGTGCTATGGCCCAGCGCGGCCCCCGCGTGGTCGGGTCGGGCTTGCAGGTACAGCTGCCCACCCCGTAACGTTACCGTGGGGCGCTGCTCCACGGGCCACTGCCACACCGGCTGCAGCTTCTGGCTACTAAATTCATCGGTGAATGACTGCGCGACAGGTGCAGTGGGCGCCACAGGCGTACTCCCGCCCCGGAACTCGGGCCAGCCATCGGCCGTCCAGGTAAACTCGCTCAACACGCCTTGCCGGCCCACATATTGCTGACTATTGGTTGCGTAGGCGTGGTGCAGCAGAAACGAGCGGCCCTGGTGCTCAACCACCGTCCCGTGGCCGGGGCATTTCCAGGCATCGTTGGAGGTGAGCACAGGATTATGGGCGTATTTTTCCCAAGGTCCCAGCAGGCTTTTGGCCCGAGCCACGCCGGTAGCATACGTACAGCCCGAGCCGCAGCATCCGGCACCGGCATAAAAAGCATAGAAGTAGCCCCCGTGCTGCACCATGGCCACCCCCTCTACCAAGTTGCCTTCCCAGGTAGCAGGGTCGTTGCGAAACAGCTCCCGCTTCTCCCCTATCAACGCCGTGCGGCTTTCGTTGATGGGCTGGGCCCAGATGGGCGTGGGCTGGTTGATGCTATTCCCATCTTCTTTCCAGATAAGATACAACTGCCCTTTCTCGTCGCGCATCGGGAACCCATCAATGGAGCCATCAGGCTGGCCTACCAGGGGGCCGTGGTCCGTGTAAGGGCCTTCGGGCCGGTCGGCGCTGGCAACGCCCACGGCCAGGTTGCCACCCCGCTTGTGCGCGGTGTAGTACACGTAGGTTTTCTTGCCTTCCTGACTGATTTCGGGGGCCCAGAAGTAGTAATCGGCCCAGGCGGGCAGCTTATCGGGAAACACGTGCCCTACCAATTCCCAACTGCCCAGGTTGGTGGAGCGCAGCAGCGGAAACGCGGGGCCCCAGTTGGAGCTGGTAGCGGTGGCCCAATAGGTAGTGCCCACCTTCACCACGGAGGGGTCGGGAAAGTCGCCGGGCAGGATGGGGTTAGCCCCGACAGCTGGCACCGTTGCAGCGGCAGCTGCCGGGTTGTTGGGGCGGCCCGCGTCACTCGCGCGGGTGGTGGCGGCGGGCTGGTGGCAGGCAGCCAGCAGGCCCAGGCTCAGAAAACTGGTAAAACCGGCAACCCGGCGGAGCAGAGAGAAATGCACGATACGCGGAAGGAGGTGAACGGAAAGGCCGGCCGGGCTCATTCGCCGGAGGGCTTGGTCAGCTTGGTGCCCAGGGCTACGGGCGTGCCGAAATCGGGCGTACCGTCGGCTTTCCACGTGAATTTCTGAATGCGGGGACTCCGGTTATCACCGCACCCCTGGCCGATTAGCGGGTTGGCGTGGTAGATAATCCAGTCCTCGGTACCATCCGGCGACTTAAAGAAGCCGTTGTGGCCGGGGCCGTACGCCTGACCCGCCGTATTCTTGGTGAAAACGGGTTTGGTTGATTTCGTCCAGGAACTAAGCTGCATGGGGTCGGCGGTGCTGCTGGCCGTGAGCATGCCTAAGGAGTAGTCATCGGTGCTGCAGTGGCTGGCCGAGTACACCAGGAAGGTCTTGCCGCCGTGCTTCAGAATTTCCGGCCCCTCGTTCACGTCCGGTTCGCCAATGGTTTCCCAGTCGTACTCGGGGCGCGAGAGCTCCACGCGCGGGCCTACCAGCGTCCAGGGGTTGCTCATTTCCGAAATGTATAGCCGCTGCGTCCCGCTGCCTTCCACCTCGTGGCCCGACCAGATCAGGTACCGCTTGCCATTCTGCTCCAGCACCGTGCCGTCAATGGCCCACAGGTCGGAGTTCGGGTTGGCAATGCGGCCCCGGTAAGTCCAGGTGCCGGTGGTAGGGTCAGCTGCTGCGTTTTCCAGCACGTGCACGCGGTGGCCCGCGCAGCAGAAGGGGTCGGCAGAATAGTAGATGTACCACTTCCCATCAAAGAAGTGTAGCTCCGGAGCCCACAGGTCGCGCTGGTTGATGCCGGCTTGCTGGGGCGTCCATACCACCGTGCTTACCGCCGAAGCCAGTTCCGTTATTTTGGCCGTTTTGCGGATAACGATATTGCCGCCGGTCGTGCTCATGTAGTAGTACATATTGTCCTTGCGGTACACCCAAGGATCGGGCCCCACGCCCAGCAGCGGGTTGGTAAACGTGGTGGCGGTGGGGGTAGTGGGTGGCGGCGGAGTAGGCGGTGCGGGTGCAGGCGAGGAACCACTGTTACAGGACAGCGTGAGCCAGAGCAGGGCCAGGGGCAGAAATCGGGCGGAATACCAGGTCATGAGTAGAGCGGAAGGCGGGAAAGGAAAACCAAAAGGATGGCTAGCAGCTATAAGATACTCGCAAAAGGGCAGACATACGCTGGGAGTTAATGTACCACTTCCAGCAAAGAAGAGCCGCTCCGACACAAGGCCGGAACGGCTCTATTTTCAGATGCTCACGTGGTGGTTACCAGCCAGGGTTCTGCTGATAGCGGGCCAGGTCAATTTCCGTCTGCGGAATGGGCAGCAACCGGGAACGGTTCAAGCGGAAGTTATTAAAGTCGGAGTCCCGGGTTTTCAGCTGGTCAATGCTCGCTTGGTTATCCAGCAGACCCCAGCGCTTCAGGTCAAAAAACCGCTGGCCTTCGCCCGTCAGCTCCGTTACCCGCTCGTGCATCAGCTGGGTGCGCAAGGTTACCTGCGTGAAGCTGCCCGGCGTGAGCGGCGCCAGCCCGGCCCGGCTGCGTACCTGGTTGATGAGCGGTACAGCAGCGCTGGTCTGGCCTTGCTCGTTAAGGGCTTCGGCCTGCAATAGCAGCACATCGGCGTAGCGCATCACCCGGTGGTTGATGGGCGAGTCGAAATTCTCGAACGTGCGGTAGTAGTCGGTTTGGTACTTGCGCCAGTACACCCGGCTCAGGTCGCGGGCATTGCCCCGGAAGCGGCGCAGAAAGCCAGTGCCGTACACCAGCGTGTCGCCATCAACGGGCAGCGTAGTGGTAAACTGGCGGCGGTTGTAAAACACGGTAGCCGCCAGGCGTGGGTCGCGGGCCCCGGTGGTAGTGGGCTCCTGCAGAAACTCGTTTACCACCCAGGGCCGCACCTCTCCATCCACAAAGCCAGCGCCGGGCACGCCCCAGAACTGGGAGCGTTGGCCGCCTTCCGAGGAGGTAGCGTCGTCGCCGTCGTTGCCGCCCAGCTTCGCATCCGAAAACTGGACTTCAAAGATGGATTCCGCGTTGTTTTCCGTGGTGTGCCGGAAGTTATCGGTATAGTTGGTAGTGAGCCGGTAGCGGTTCGAGCTGATAACCTCGGCCAGCTGCGCCGAGGCCTGCGCCCACTGCCGCTGCTGCATGTAGGCTTTGCCTAGCAGCGTGGTAGCGGCTCCTTTGGTAGCGCGGCCCGTGTCGTTACCGCCGTAGGTGTCCGACAAATCGGGCTTGGCTTCCTGCAGATCCTGCACAATCTGGGCCCATACCTGCGCCTCGGTAACTTGGGGTGGCAGGTTGGCGGGGTCCGAGGGCGTAAGGGCCAGCGGCACGTTGCCGTACAGCGTAACCAGGTTGTAGTAATACAGGGCCCGCAGGAATTTGGCTTCAGCCAGCACCCGCTTTTTCAGGGTTTCGCTCATCTGAATGCCGGGCACGTTGGCCAGCACTTGGTTGGTACGCCAGATGGCCCGGTAATGGTCCCGCCACAGGTTCTGCGACACCTCAAAATCGTAGTTGGCCTGCACGAAGCGCGTAAAGTCGGCCAGCTCGCCCCAGGGGCTCTGGCTGAAGCTGTCGTCGGAGCGCAAATCGTAGGCGAAGTGCAGCCAGCGCCGGTACGTACCCAGCTGCTGCAGGCCGCTGTAGCAGGCATTGATGCCCTTGATGGCGTCGCCCTCCGTTTTCCAGAACGACTCTGTAGTGGGCTGATTGGGGTTAACCTGGTCGAGAAAATCCTTGTCGCAGGCCGTCGTTAGCAGCAGGCTGCTGGCCAGAGCGGCAAAGCGCAGTGTATGTAGTTTCATGGGAATATCAGATGGGAAGGTTGGGGAAGAAACGGTGGCTGTTACAAGCCCAGCTGCAGGCCCAGCGACACGGTGCGCAGGTTGGGGTAGCTGCCCTCATCCACGCCGCGGGAGAGGTTGCCGTTTACCACTTCGGGGTCGTAGCCGGTGTAGTCGGTCACGGTGAACAGGTTCTGCGCCGTTACATACACGCGCAGGCTGCCCACGCCTTTCACCCGCTCCGTTAGGGTTTTCGGAATCGTATAGCCAATCTGTAGGTTTTTCAGGCGCAGGTAGGAGCCGTCTTCCAGCCACCGCGAGGAGTTGAGGCGGGAGTTGTTGATAGCGGCTTCGCCGGCCTGCCCGCCCCCACCGGCAATAATGGCGCGGGGCGTGGTAGTAGAGGGGTTAGAAGGCGTCCAGGGGCTGAAATCCTTGCGGTAGTTGCCGTTGTCGTCGGTACGGTCCAGCCAGTAGCGGCCGGTATTCAGAATATCGTTGCCCTGCACGCCCTGGAAGAAGGCCGACAGATCGACGCCCTTGTAGCTGGCCGACAGGTTCAGGCCGTACTGGATTTTGGGAAACACCCGCCCGATATGCGTGCGGTCAGCGGCCGTAATCTGGCCATCGTTGTTGATGTCCTTGTAACGTACGTCGCCGGGCTGGGCATTGGGCTGGGCGCTGCCGGCTATGTTGTCGCCGGTCTGGAAAATACCGTCAAACTGGTACAGGTAGAAGGAGCCCAGTTCGTAGCCCACCTCCGTGCGGGTCGATTCGCCGGGGCCACCCACAAAGAAGTTCTGACGCTCGGTATTGCTCAGGCGCGTTACCTCATTCTTGATAGTGGTCAGGTTGCCGGTAACACTGTATTTGAAGGCGCTGCGGTTTTCGTTGTAGCCGACTACCAGTTCCAGCCCCCGGTTCTGAATACGGCCAATGCGCTGGTACGGGTTACTACCCGCGTTGCCCAGCACAATTGGAATGGCGGGGTCTACCAGGGCATTGCGCGTTTCGGAGCGGTAGTAATCGGCCGACAGCGTGATGCGGTCCTGCAGCAGCCCCAGATCAAAGCCGAAGTTAGCCGTGCGGCGCTCCTCCCAGGCTATATCGGTGCTGGGCAGCTGAGTTTGCACGCTACCATTCTGGGTGTTGTCGCCCCCGAACGGGTAGTTCACGTTGGGGTTCACTACACCCTGCCAGCGGTACGCACCGCCGTAGGGCCCGCCAATTTGCTCGTTGCCCAGCACCCCGTAGCTGGCCCGCAGCTTCAGGTTGCTTACCTTATCGGTGAGGTTGGCGAAGAAATCTTCCTCAGAAATCCGCCAGCCGGCCGAAGCCGCGTAGAACGTACCGTAGCGGTTTTCGGGGCTGAAGCGCGAGGAACCGTCGCGGCGGATGGCCGCAGTCAGCAGGTAGCGCTGGTCGTAGTCGTAGGTAATCTGTCCCAGGTAGGAGCGTTTGTTGTAAGTGTAAGAAGAACCTACCACCTGCGGGGCGCTGCTGCCGGCATCCAGGGCCCAGTAGTACACCGGGCCAGTGCCGTAGTCGTTGTTGCGGCCCCGGGTGAAGTCGTCGGTTTGGTGCTGCTCGGTGTAGCCGGCCACGGCCGTCACGTTGTTCTGGCCGAAGCTTTTATCAAAGGACAGGGTGTTCTCCACCATCGTGAAGAAGCGGTTGCCCTGGTTCTCGGCGTAGTACGAGGGGTTCAGGGGGTCGTTCTGGCGCCACTGCCCGTACTGGCGCTTTTCCCGGTCGTGGTAGGCCAGGTACTCGGTGCCCAGGTTGAGGCGGTAGCGCAGGAAGCTGAAGATGTCCAGTTCCCCGTACACGTTGCCCTGAATCCGAGTATTTTCGGAGGTGTTGTTCAGCAGTTTTTGCAGGGCAATGGGATTGGTGCCGAAGGTGCTGGCGTTGTTGTTGCCGAAGCCGAACCCACCGGGGTTAGCGGCATCATACACTGGAATAACCGGCAGCATGCGCAGCACATCCAGGAAGGGCAGCCCGTTGATGGCCGTGGAGTTGGTGCGGGCCAGCTGCAGGTTCTCGCCCACGCGCAGGCGGCCCCGGTTAAAACCCGAGTTCAGACGCACGCTGTAGCGCTCAAACTTGGGGCCCACGGTGGTGCCCTTCTGGTTGAAATACTCGCCCGACAGCAGGAAATTGGAGTTGGGGCCACCGCCCGAGAAGCTCAGGTTGTAATCCTCTACCCGCCCCGTCCGAATCAGCTCTTTCTGCCAGTCGGTATCCACCCCGTTGGGGTTGGCCACAAACGGCTGCACCGGGCGCCCGGCATTTTCGTAGGCCTGGCGGTTGATAACGGCCCATTCTTGGGCGTTCATCAGGTCGTAGGTCTTGTTGATTTTCTGCACCCCGCTGTAGGCATTGAAGCTAATAGCCGGCGTGCCCGATTTACCCTTTTTGGTGGTAATGATAATCACCCCGTTGGCCCCGCGCGAACCGTACGGTGCCAGGGAAGCCCCATCCTTCAATACCTGAATCGACTCGGCATCGGCGGTGTTAAAGTCCCGGATGTTATCTACCCACAGCCCATCAATAATGTAGAGGGGGCTGCTGCTGCCGCCTAACGAGCCCAAGCCCCGAATGTTTATCAAAGGTGCCTGGCCCGGCACGCCCGAGTTGACAACCTGCACACCCGGCAAGCGCCCCTGAATGCCTTCGGCAATGGTGGCCACGGGGGCTTTTTGGGCGTCCCGGCCGCTTACGCTGGCTACGGAGCCGGTTACATCCTCCCGCTTTTGCGTCAGGTAGCCTACTACTACCACGTCGTTCAACACCTTGCTATCCACATCCAGGCGCACATCCACGGTGCTGCGGCCGTTTACTGGCACTTCCTGGGTAGTATAGCCAACAAAGGAGAAAACCAGTGTTGCATTGTCGGCTACCGTGAGGCTGTAGCGGCCGTCACTGTCGGTGGTCACGCCATTGGACGTGCCTTTTTCCAGCACCGTCACCCCGGGCATTCCCTGCCCCTTTTCATCCGTAATACGGCCCGTTACGGTGGCGGCAACGCGGGCAGTGGTGGTAGCGGGCGAGGCAGGAACCTCAGGAGCAGCGGCGGCCAGCAGCGGCAAGCACCCGAGCAGGGCCGGGAGCAACAGGTGGTGTGGGTGGGGTACCATTCGTTTCATGGAAAGGAGCAGTTGGGTAGGATGTACAGTGGGACACTTAATTGTTCTGCTTCGAAGCAAACGTTTGCATTTCATCTATCATTGCAAACGTTTGCAGAGCAGTTCTGAAGAAAAGCCTGATAGCAAAGTGTTACCAGGCCGCCAAGAATAAAAAGAGGAGGCAACGGGAGGTGAGTACAGCTATACCTGCTCCTCTGTACCGAATTGTTGCGTAAGGTTAAGTAGTTATTATCCCTTTGTCAAGAAACACTAATAAATATTTTTATATTAAAAGTAATGAGTCACTCACTACTGCTGAGGTTCTAGTCAGTTTTAAGGGTGCGCCGGTTGCCCAGCCAGAGAGCCGAAGCTGAACTGTTACAGAAAAATAGTTGAACATGAATTTGCAAACGTTTGCACTAATTTGCTTCATTTGTGCGTCCGCTTCTTGATTTACCACGTCTATGTCAGCTTCCGCCGTAGCTTCTGCTTTCCAACAGATATTTTCATCTGTGCCACTGCTAGTCCGGGCACCGGGCCGCGTAAACCTGATCGGGGAACACACAGACTACAACGGCGGCTACGTGCTACCCGCCGCCGTCGATAAGGAAATCTACTTCGCAGTAGCTCTCAACGGCCTTGATACCGTGCGGCTATACTCCTACGATAAGCAGGAACGGCAGGAGTTTGCCCTTGCACAGCTGCAGCCCGGCTCTGTACTGTGGGCGAACTATCTGAAGGGGGTAGTAGCTGGGTTTCAACAGCGGGGCATCGTTGTGCCGGGCTTCGACTGCGTATTTGGCGGCAACGTGCCGATGGGGGCCGGCCTCTCATCATCGGCGGCTGTGGAGTGTGGCCTCGCACTGGCGTTGAATACCCTCCTGCACGCCGGGCTGGGCCGCATGGAGCTGGCCCACCTTAGCCAACAGGCCGAGCACGCTTACGCGGGGGTGCAATGCGGTATTATGGATCAGTTTGCCAGCCTGTTTGGCAAAGCCGGCCAGGTAGTGCGCCTCGACTGTCGCTCCCTGGAATACGCGTATTTTCCCTTCGATACGGATGCCTGCCGCATTGTACTGTGCAACTCCGGTGTCAAGCATTCCTTGGCCAGCTCCGAGTACAATACCCGTCGTCAGGAGTGTGAGCAAGGGGTAGCCATCCTGCGCCGCTACTACCCGCAAGTCCTGAGCCTGCGCGATGCTACCCTGACGCAGCTAGAAGCTCACCAGCAGGAATTAGGCGACGTGCTGTACCGCCGCTGCCGCTATGTGGTGGAGGAAAACCTGCGGGTGGAGGCCGCGTGCAAGTACCTGGCAGAACACGATCTGCCCGCCTTTGGCCAGCAGATGTACGGCTCCCACGCCGGCTTGCGAGACTTATATGAAGTAAGCTGCCCCGAATTGGATGTGCTGGTAGAGGCCGCGCGCTCCTTACCCGGTGTATTTGGCTCCCGCATGATGGGCGGCGGCTTTGGGGGCTGCACGATTAACCTGGTAGCGACGGAAGCGGTAGATGAGTTTTGCCAACACATGGCCGCGCGGTATCAGCAGCAGCTGGGCCTGCCCCTTGAAATGTACTGCACAACCATTGTGAGCGGCGTCGATGTGGTGCCAGCCTTGGTGCTGCAGTAACTTCCTACATCCTCTCTGCTTCTTGCACGTGGGAATGCGGGACCGGAAAGGGGCCGGGTTATGCAGGGAGGATGCTTTTGGCACGTGAGTCTGCTGGTCAACGGTACTGCAACCATGCGTTGCGCCTGACCTCCGGCTCACGTGCTCCCGTTTTATCGTCGATTACTTGTCACCATCCGCCCGCATGTCCGCTTTCGACCTGACCGAACACCCGCACCGCCGCTACAACCCGCTCACCGGCGAGTGGCTGCTGGTTTCCCCGCACCGCTCCAAGCGCCCCTGGCAGGGCCAGCAGGAGGCCACCGACGAGGCCCCCCGCCCCGCCTACGACCCTACCTGCTACCTCTGCCCCGGCAACGTGCGCGCTAACGGTGAGGTGAACCCTGATTACACCGGCACCTTCGTCTTCGACAACGACTTTGCCGCCCTGCTCTCCGATACACCCGTGGGCGAGGTCAACATTGGCGGGCTCTTGCGGGCCGAGGCCGAATCGGGGGTGGGCCGGGTCATCTGCTTCTCGCCCCGTCACGATTTAACCCTGCCCGAAATGAGCCCGGAGGCCATTCGCGGGGTGGTGGACGTGTGGACCGCGCAGTTCCAGGAGCTGGGGGCCCGCCCGGACATCAACTACGTGCAGATCTTCGAGAACAAGGGCCAGGTGATGGGCTGCTCCAACCCCCACCCCCACGGCCAGATCTGGGCCCAGCGCACCGTACCGGGCGAGCCGGCCAAGGAAACCCAGCAGCAAGAGACCTACTTTCAGCAGCACGGCCGCAGCCTGCTCACCGATTACCTGGCCCTGGAGCTGGAGCAGCAGCAGCGTGTGGTGCTGGCAAACGCGCACTGGGTGACGGTGGTGCCCTACTGGGCCATCTGGCCCTTCGAGACGCTGGTGCTGCCCCGCCGCCACGTGCAGGACCTGACCCAACTCACGGACGAGGAGAAAGATGCGCTGGCCGACATGGTCCAGCAGCTGACCATCCGCTACGACAACCTGTTCCAGACCTCCTTCCCCTACTCCGCCGGCCTGCACCAGCGCCCCACCGACGGCCAAGAGCACGAGGCCTGGCACTTGCATATGCACTTCTACCCCCCGCTGCTGCGCTCAGCCACTGTGCGCAAGTTCATGGTGGGCTACGAGCTGCTCGGCAACGCCCAGCGCGACATCACCCCCGAAGCCGCCGCCCAGCGCCTGCGCCAACTGCCCACCACGCACTACAAAGCCGCCCGCCAGTAACTTGTGGTGCAGGTAAAGTAGCCCGCTGAAATACAGCTCTTCGCCGCAACCAAAAAGCCCGTAGCTGAGCACTACGGGCTTTTTTGATTATGGCGAAGGACCGTTGTTATTTCTCTCCCGAAGGGCGGGCCAGCGGCTGACCTACGGCCACGGGTACTCCAAAATTGGGGGTACCATCGGCATTCCAGGTAAACAGTTGGGCCCGTGGCGTTCGGAAGCGCCCACAGCCTTGCCCGGGCTCATCGTTGGCATGGTACAGAATCCAGTCCTGCGTCCCGTCGGGTGATTTAAAAAAGCTGTTGTGGCCGGGTGCGTACACTTTGTTGGCCGCATTCTGCTGGAATACGGGCTCCGGCGACTTTTGCCAGGAGCTGGGCTGCAGCAGGTCTGCCTTGTCGGAGGCGGTGAGCATACCGAGGGCGTAGGTGTCGGTCCAGCAGCCACTGGCCGAATAAATCAGGTAGAGCTTGCCGGCGTGGCGGAGCACTTCGGGGCCTTCGTTCACATCCACGTGGGGCGGGTCGTTGGGGTTGTTCAGGTCGCCATTCCGCTCCCAGGTGTACGTAGGAGTTGATACCCGCACCCGTGGCCCGTCAATGGTCCAGGGGTTTTTCATGCGGGCCAGGTAGATATCCTGACGACCATTCTGGTCTCCCTCCCACCCCGACCAAATGAAATACAGCTGCCCCCGGTTTTCGAACACGGAACCGTCGATGGCCCATTTGTTCGTGGCATCGGTTATCTGGCCTTTATCTTCCCAGGTGCCTTCCAGGGGGTCAGCGGCGCTGTTTTCGAGCACCCAAAGCCGGTGTTCGGGGTTGCGGCCGGCATCGGCTGCGTAGTAGAGGTACCACTTGCCCTGAATGCGGTGCAGTTCGGGGGCCCATATTTCGCGGGAGTTGGGCCCGGCGGCTGGGGGCGTCCACACTACTTTGCTGGGAGCAGTGCGCAACTGGCTCAGCGAGGGAGTTTTCCAGAGCGTGATGTTGCGGCCGGTGGTGTGGGTGTAGTAGTAATAGCCGTTGTGGTGAATGGTCCAGGGGTCGGCGCCGGCTGGCAGCAGCGGGTTGGTGAAAGTAGCTGCTTCGGCGGAGGCAGGCTGCCGGGGCGCGCGGGCACAGCCTGATAGCAGCAGGGCAACCACCAATGGGTAGCAATATTTCATGAGAGCAAAAAGACAGATGGGGCTATGGTTGCTGCCGCGCCCTGCAGTGTGGGCACTGGCCGGAAGGGGGAAGCAGTAGCTCTAGTGTTCAAGTGTGGAGCCATCTGGCAGCAGCGCTATTTTCCGTTCATTTTGCGAATGAAGTCGGCCTCATCCTGGTGGTAGGCCGTGCCGTCTTTCCGGAACACCTCATGAAACCACTCGCCCGGCTCGCCACCATCCTGAATAGGCACATCCCATTGGTATTTGGTATTGGTTTTGCCGTCTACCAGGCCCCAATTGATAGCTCCAATGTTGTACTTCTTTAGCAAAGGCATGATGTTGACGAAGCGCGAGTTGCGCGGCCGGGCCATGTACTCCGTGCAGATGAGGGGCCGGTTGTGCGTTTTGAGCAGTTCAATTACCCGTTCATGCGTGGGTACGTCGTCGTAGTTGTGGTAGGTGACGATATCGGAGTTCATTGCCTGAAATGTATTCAGCTCCACCAACCCCCAGTTCCAAAGCCCCGCGCTGAGCGGCTGGCTGGGATTTACCTCCCGTGCCCAGGCAAATACATTGCGTAGCAGGGGCAACGAGGCATTGCCCTCCCCCTTGTTACCGGGCTCATTATACAGGTCCCACAGCAGAATGCGCTTATCAGTAGCGAAGCTGCGCAGCACGTCCTGCACGTAGGGTTTCAGCTTTACAAAGCTGGCGGAGTCGCGGGAAGTAGGGTCGCCGGGGTCCTGTACCCAGCCCGAGTTATGAATGCCGGGCTTAGGAGCCGGCTGCTTACCGGGTTTGGGTGTTTCGTCCCAGCAGTCATCAAAAAACACCAGCATCGTTTGAATGTGGTGCTTATCAGCAATAGTCAGGTACTCGCCTACTCGTTTTTTGAAGCCCTGGGGGTCTTGCTGCCAGGCCAGGCTGTGCAGGAATACGCGCATGGTATTAAACCCAATTGCCTCAGCCCACCCCAGCTCTTTGTCGATAGTAGCGGGGTCGAAGGTATCCGCCTGCCACATTTCCAGCTGGTTGATGGCCGTGCTGGGCGTGAAGTTGGCCCCCGACATCCAGCGGTGCTGCTTGTACCATGTGTTGGCCTGTTCTACCGTCCAGCGCTGCCCCTGGACAGCGGATGCCGCCGCGCCCTTGGTTTTGATTTTGGTTTTTTGAGCAAGTGTACCGGTGGTAGTTGCAGCCAACAGCACCAAGGCAAAGAGCAGTTTTTTCATAGAACAGAAAGGAAGGAAAGGTGAGGTGAGGTGAGGTGAGGTGAGGTGAGAAGGGCGTTTGTTAGCAGCGGGCAGGATTACTCGCCTGAGGGTTTAGGCTGGGGCTGACTCAAGGATACCGGCACGCCGAAGTCGGGTGTGCCATCGGGCTTCCAGCCAAACCGCTGCATACGGGCGCTACGGCCCGCGCACTTGCCGTCAGCGGCTGGTTTGGCATGGTACACCAGCCAGTTTTCCCGGCCATCTGGGGAGGTGGTAAAGCAGTTGTGCCCGGTACCCCACACGCCATTTTGGGCCGAAGGCTTGAATACGGGCGTAGGCATTTTGGTCCAAGATTGGGCCTGTAAGGGGTCGGCGCCTTTGGGGGCCGTGAGCATTCCGAGGCAATAGTTATCATCCCAGCAGGCACTGGCCGAGTACACCACCAGCAACTGCCCCCTGCGGCCCAGCAGAAATTCCGGTCCTTCCAGAATCTGGCGGCCACCGCCTTGCTCCCACTTTAACGTAGGCCGGGCAATAATCACTTCTTTATTAGCCTGCAATGTCCAGGGGTTCAATAGAGGCGCAATGGCCAGCACACTCTGGGCCCCTACGTACGCCGAGTATAGAAAATACCGCTTCCCATCGTGCTCAAACACGGAACCATCAAGGCCAGTGTACTTGGTATTCATGCGGCCTTTATCGGTCCAGGTACCAGTTGTCGGGTCGGCGGCAGAATTTTCCAGCACAAATACGTAGCGCGTATTGTCGCCGGGACTGGCCTTATCGGTGGCGGTATAGTAGAGGTACCATTTTCCATCCAACCGGTGCAGTTCGGGTGCCCATAGTTCGGCGGAATTAGGTCCACTGGCCGGGGGCGTCCACACCACGGCGGCAGGCGCATTCCGTACGTCGCTCAGGGCACTGGTTTTCCAGAGTGTCAGGTTTCTGCCTGTAGTGTTGGTGTAATAGTAGTAACCTCCGTGCCGGGTTACCCAAGGGTCTGGTCCATCGTTGCGCAACGGGTTCTGAAAAGTGGCCTGTGCACGTGGTTGAGCCTCCAGTGAGGAAAAAGAGGCAAAGCCATAGGCCCAGACCAGGTACACCATCCGCAACAAGAACCGCCCGTTCATTAGGAGAAACTGGTATCTGTTGAACACAATCTGTTTGAGTATTTCTACGCCTGTGCCTCCGCTTAAGCTACTAGCATAGGGAAGGACTTGCAGCTACATTTCTGCAAACGTTTGCAAAACTTGTTGCCGTGCAGCTGGGCTGTAAGCCCGTACCTTCATCCACGGGTAAATCGCCCCCTGTCTATGCTCAGGTAGTTAAAAAGGCTTGTGTCACCACGCATATAGCTGGCCACAGCAGCTCCAATTGACATAGTGCACACCTAAACCCGTGCGTATGCCGCTACCACACGGATGGCGTAGCTGGCAGTGCGCCGATGCCAAGTTGCAGCCACTGGCTTAGTAAAGCTCTGCAAGCTAAAACGTTTTGCCTAATTTATGCAAACGTTTGTTTATTTCTTCTCATCTTACCACCGCTTGCTGATGAAGTACTCACTCATCTGCTGCTGCACCTTCAGCCGGGAAAGCAGGTTATCAAAAGGCCGGCACACTCATCATTGGTTCAGGCCAGGGTTACTGGTCCATCCTGCCAGTGCCAGCCCAGCTGTAGCTGCTAGGCAATAGCGGCTCTTCTGCAGCTATGAGTCTGGTTTACACGGGTACCTCTGCGGCCATTGGGTGGTCAGAAACGTGGACGCCTTTACGTTTTCCTGGTTCAGCTGCCCCTTACCCAAGGCCTCCGCAATCCGCCTTCTTTACTCTTCACTACTCATTACAATGCCTCACTCCCGCCGCTCCTTTCTGCAGCAGGCTTCCGCCGGCCTTGCTTCCCTGACTCTCATGCACACTGCTTTGGCTCGTGCCGCCCGCACGTACACGAATCCCGTGTACGCCGGGCAATTCCCCGACCCATTCGTACTTAAGCACCAGGGCCGCTACTATGCCTTCGGAACTACTGGGCAAGGCCGCACCCCCGACGGACGCATTTTCACCCTGCTCACCTCTGCCAACATGGTAGATTGGAAACCGGCTGGTGGAGCCCTTACCCCCCCGGCTGGCGCAGAGGGGGCTGATTTCTGGGCCCCGGAGGTAGTTTACCACAATGGGACTTTCTACATGTATTACTCCATGGGCGGAGGCGCCATTGCCGCCACAGTGGGGCACCGCCTGCACGTGGCAGCCAGCCAAACACCTCAGGGCCCTTACACGCAAGTGGCGGTGTTGGATGTACCCGGCAGCAAATTTACCATTGATGCCCACCCATTCCGGGACACCGACGGCCAGTGGTACCTCTTTTACGCCCGTGACTTTATTGACACTGATAACGGCTACCGTCCCGGTACTGGCTTGGTAGTGGATAAGCTGCTCGATATGACCCGCCTGGCAGGGCAAAGCCGCACCGTAATGCGCGCCCGCCACGACTGGACGGTATTCGAGAAAGACCGCACCATGCCGCTGTATGGCGGCCAGACGTTTCCGGAATGGCACACTCTGGAAGGACCTTTTGTGCGCAAGCACGGCGGTAAATATTACTGCTTTTACAGCGGCGCCAACTTTCTTACGCCGCGTTATGGCGTGGATTATTGCGTAGCCGACAGCATTATGGGCCCCTACTCTGAGGCCGGCGGCGGCAAAGGTCCCCGGGTGCTGGCCGCTGTGCCCGGGCACGTACGCGGGCCCGGGCATCATTCGCACGTTATGAGCCCCGATGGCAAGCACGAGTACTTGGTGTACCATGCTTGGGACGAAGGCATGAAGGAACGTCAACTCTGCATTGATAAGTTGCTGTGGACCAAGGAAGGTCCCCGCTGCCAGGGCCCTTCCTATACCCCACAGCCCCTGCCAGCGTAAGCGGGTCTGCGCAAACCCTGCGCAAGAAATTGCGCAACCAGTGCAAGTTCTTGCGCAGGGTTTTTGGATATTGCCTGTTCAGTTTTCAGGATAATCTTCTCAAAGTCAGAATAGCTTGGCGCGCACAAAAGCATCCATCACCGATTTAGCCGCGCAGTTGGGCATATCGGTTTCTACGGTATCCCGGGCACTGTCCGACCACCCCAGCATCAGTGACACCACCAAAAAACGGGTGTGGAAGCTGGCGCAGGAGCTGCACTATCAGCCCAACCACATGGCTGCGGGCTTGCGCAAAGGCCGTAGTAATCTGCTGGGCGTGATGGTTCCCCACATTGACGGCCACTTTTTTACGCTGGTTGTCAAGGGCATTGAAACGGTAGCTACCAAGGCGGGCTTCAATGTGCTCATCTGCCAATCGAACGAGGATGTAGTACACGAGCGGAAGAATATTGAAACGCTGCTCAGTGCACAGGTAGAAGGTATTCTGGTGTCTCTTTCCCGCACTACCCGCGACTTTCGGCATTTTGAGAAGGTGCGCAAGCAGGAAATTCCGCTGGTATTTTTTGACCGGATTCTGGACGGGCTGGACGTGAATGCCGTGGTGCTCGACGACCGGGCCGGGGGCTACCAATCAACCAAGCACCTCATTGCCCAGGGCTGCCGCCGCATTGCCCATTTCGGCGGCCCCCAGCATCTTAATATTTACAAGGACCGCCAGCAGGGCTACCTCGATGCCCTCCGGGAGTGTGGCCTACCCATCGAGCCGGAGTTGATTCTGCACTCCGACATGACCCTGGACGATGGTGTAGCGGGCATGCAGCAGTTGCTCCAGCTCCCCAACCCACCCGACGCCGTGTTTTCCGCCAGTGACTTCTCGGCGGTGGGGGCGCTGCAGGAACTGAAGCGCCGGGCGCTGCGTGTGCCGCAGCAAATGGCGTTATCGGGTTTCAGCAACGAGCTGTTTACGTCCTTCACTGAACCTATGCTTACCACCGTCGACCAGCGTTGCGAATTGATGGGTCAGTCGGCAGTGCGCTTATTTCTGGAAATGCGTGAGCAGGCATCCACCCCGTTTTCCCCCCGCCGAATTCTGCTGCAGCCAGAGTTGCTAATCCGGGAATCCTCCTTGCCTCCTGCTCGCTAGCGGCGCACTCAATGTACCCTGGCGGCCCGCTTTGCGTATAGCCTGAATTGCCGTTGCAGCCCGCAACGGCTTTTTCATATAACCAGCTACATCATGCGCACCTTATTTTTTGCCGCCGCCTTAGCCGGCACTTTACTCAGCGGCTGCTCCGAGGCTCAAACTAAAAACCCGGAAGGCAAGCAGGAAAAGTCGGGCAAGAAGAAAGGCAAAAAGGGCAACAAAGCCGCCGATATTGCGGGGCTCACGCAGGTGGGCCGCATGAGCGGCGTACCCGAAAGCTCGGGCCTGGCCCTGACCGGCGAGGCCGGCTCCTTCTTCACCCACGGCGACGACGGCACTCAGCCTATTCTGTACAAAATCAGCACCACCGGCAAAACCCTGGCCCAGCTGGATATTCCGGTGAAAAGCCACGACTGGGAAAGCATTACCCGCGACACTAACGGCCACGTGTACATTGGCGACGTAGGCAATAACAACAATGACCGGCAGGATCTAGTGATTTACCGCCTGAACCCCAGCAATGTGCAGCAGGTCCAGGAAATTCACCTGAAATACCCTGACCAGCAGGATTTCCCCCCCGCTAAGGAAGAGCGAAATTTCGACTGCGAGGCCACCCTCTGGCACGCGGGTAAAGTGTATCTGTTCAGCAAGGACCGCGCCCAGGAGCAAACCAGCAAGGTGTACGCCGTGCCCGACCAGCCCGGCAACTACACTGCCCAGCAAGTTACCCGCCTCGCCATTCCCGGGCAGGTAACCGATGCCGCCCTCAGCCCCGACGGCCGCCGCCTGGTACTGCTGGCCCGCCAGGAAATGTTTGTGCTGGAAGGCAACAGCTTTGAAGACATCCTCAAGGCCACGCCCCGGCAGGTTTCTTTGAAAGGGGCCGGCCAGACGGAAGGGGCCGTTTTCACCGATAATAATACGCTCTATATCAGCAACGAGCAGGGCGCATTGTATACGTATTCATTCTGATTGACGAGCCGCTGAAAAGCCGGTTAGGCAAGCCGTATGGAAGCGTCAGGCGGGCCCTTAGCGAAAATTCGCTAAGGGCCCGCTTTTGCATGTGGCAGGACCTTTTTCTTTTGAGTATGTTTGACCTACGATTCCAAAACCCGGTGCGGCCTTTCCCCGACCTGCGCCACCATCTTCCAGCAAATGGCTGAACAAACCACTCTCACCGGCCTGCGCGCCGGCGTGCTGCACGGCGACGAAGTGCAGCAGCTTTTCGAACATGCCAAAGCCAATGGTTACGCGCTGCCCGCCGTGAACGTAACCGGTACCGACACGGTAAATGCCGTGCTGGAGGCCGCCCGCGACCTGAACTCGCCGGTTATTATTCAGTTCTCGAACGGGGGTGCCCAGTTCTTCGCCGGCAAAGGCCTCGCCAACGATAAGCAGCAGGCCAGCATTGCCGGCGGCATTTCGGGTGCCCAGCACGTGCACCTGATGGCTAAAGCCTATGGCGTACCCGTAATTCTGCACACCGACCACGCCGCCAAAAAGCTGCTGCCCTGGATTGACGGCCTGCTGGAAGCCGGCGAAAAATTCTACGCCGAGCACGGCCAGCCGCTGTACTCCTCCCACATGCTCGACCTCTCGGAGGAGCCCATCGAGGAGAACATCGACATCTGCAAAGAGTACCTGGCGCGCATGGCCAAAATCGGCATGACGCTGGAAATTGAGCTGGGCGTAACCGGCGGCGAGGAAGACGGCGTGGACAACTCCGACGTGGATTCCAGCAAGCTCTACACCCAGCCCTCGGAAGTGGCCTACGCCTACGAGGAGCTGAGCAAGGTGAGCCCCCGCTTCACCATTGCCGCCGCCTTCGGCAACGTGCACGGCGTGTACAAGCCCGGCAACGTGAAGCTGCAGCCCGTTATCCTGAAAAACTCCCAGGATTTCGTGAAGGAGAAATACGCGCTGGAAGCTGAGCGCCCCATCAACTTCGTGTTCCACGGCGGCTCGGGCTCGTCGCAGGAGGAAATCCGCGAGGCTATCAGCTACGGCGCCATCAAAATGAACATTGACACCGACCTGCAGTGGGCGTTCTGGGATGGTATCCGCGGGTACTACCAGAAAAACGAAGGCTTCCTGCAGAGCCAGATTGGTAACCCCACCGGCGAGGACTCGCCCAACAAGAAGTACTACGACCCCCGCGTATGGCTGCGTAAAGGCGAGGAAACCTTCATTACCCGTCTCAAGTCGGCTTTTGAGGACCTTAACGCCGTAAACCGCCGCTTCTAGGTTGGTTGCGCGGGTTTTATAGCTTGCGCCCTAACACAAAACGGCCCCGTGCTCTGGTTGAGCACGGGGCCGTTTTGCGTGATTGTCATCCCGAGTGAAGCGAGGAATCTGAATTTCGGCGTAAGTAGCCTTACCTGATTCCCCCAGATTCCTCGCTCCGCTCGGAATGATACGCGGTGTATACGTTGAAACTACCGCTTGGCAGCGGCCAGCGCGGCTTCGCGCGCTTCCTGCTCGTGCAGGTCGCGGGGGGCATCCTGGGGGCGGCCGGGACGGTTACGGGCCGTGAACAGCACGTAAAGGCCGATGAATACCAGCGGGATGCTCAGCCACTGGCCCATGTTCAGGGTCATGCCCTGCTCAAAGGCCACCTGGTCTTCCTTAAAGAACTCCACCGTAATCCGGAACGTGAACAGCAGCACCACAAACAGCCCGAACAGCTGCCCGCGGGGCGTGTGCTCCTTGGTGCGGTTCCACATCGAGTACAGCACCACGAACAGGAACACGCAGAACAACGACTCGTAGATCTGGGTGGGGTGGCGCGGCACGGCTACCTCGGTGCCGGGGGCCACGCTGCCCGTTACGGGCTGGGTTTCGTAGGCCACCTTGCCATCGGGCTGGCGCACGCGCTGCACGGCTACCGAGCCGGCCGGCACGGGCTGGTCGGGGCGCGGCTCCTGCAGGTGCTCGGTATCACGGGGGAATACGAAGGCCCAGGGCGCGGTGGTGGGCTGGCCCACAATTTCGGAGTTCATCAGGTTGCCGATGCGGATGAGCGCGCCGCCCACGGCCACTACCAGCACAATCCGGTCGAGGGTCCAGAGCACATCAAACTTGTTGTTGCGGCTGAACAGCCACACGGCCAGGATGATGCCGATGGTAGCCCCGTGCGAGGCCAAGCCGCCCTCCCAGATCTTGAAGATGCTCAGCAGGTCGTTCTTGTACTGGGCCCAGTCGTAGAAAAACACGTGGCCCAGGCGCGCGCCCAGTACCGTGCCCAGCAGCACGTAAATGGTGATGACATCGACCCAGCGCGGCGACACCTTCTCGGACTTGTACACGTGGCCCAGAATGAAGGTACCCACCACGAAGCCCGACATGAACAGCAGCCCGTACCAGCGCAGCGTGAGTGGCCCGATTTCGGCCAGAATAGGGTTTGGACTCCAAAGAATGGCACTTAGCAGACTCATACGCAGGAAAAGTAAAAGGTCAGGTTAGGAAGGAGAAGACAGCCGCTGCACGCTGCCATCCACGTACACTTTGGCCAGAAACGGCCGGGGCGTGCGGCTGGCAAACCGGCGCAGGCCCGGCAGTGCCCGCACTACGCAGGCCGCCAGCTCGGCGCTGGTAAGGCCTTTGGCCACGATGATGAACGTGCCCGCCCCACTGGCCAACAGGGCCTGCTGCTCCAGCGGGTTGTAGCGGATGCGCCGCTCTTGGGTGAGCACGCACAGGCCCCGGGCCGTAACGGCCGGCAGCCACTCGGTATCGGGCGTTTCGGGGCGGAACAGGTCGGCGTGGCTCACGAAGGCCGTCTGCTGCTCGCGCAGGGCGGCCTGCACCCGCGGCGTGGCCACGGTGCGGTCGAGAAAAAACAGAGGATCAGGCTGCGGCTCCAAGCTCATAACGAATTGCTTCTTCCACGGCGCGGGTAGTCAGGCCGAATTCCTCGGCAATGGCGCGCACCGAATCACCGGCGCGGTACAGGCCCACCACCACGTCCACGGGCACGTAGTTTTCGGTGAGCACGGGCCGGCCGAAGGCAATGGTGGGGTCGACGGCAATGAGGGTGGGCAGACCTTCCGGCGCGAAGCCTGACCCGGTGCCGTACACCGGAAACAGGCGCAGCGGAAATCCGTCGGGTGCCCGCTCAATGCGGCGCAGGTAGGCTTCCACCAGCTGGCGGATGGTCATCTGGCCCCGGCGGGAGGCGTTGATGAGCAGGTTTTCATCTTCCAGGGCCCGCACAAACAAATCCACGCCGTCGGTTTCAAACTGGTGCTGGGCCAGCGGGTGCTCGGCCTGCAGCTCCTGGCGCACAAACTGCACCGCGTGGCGCACCCGCTGCAAGGAAATACCGTGCTGGTGCCGGATGGCGGCCAGCACGTGCACCTCCACCAAATTCAGAAACGACAGTCCCTCGGCGCTGGCCGGCTGCACCAGGGCATCGTCGGCGCGCGTCCAGGCTTGCACGGTGGTAGCCGCCAGCCCCGTCAGGTGGGCCACCTGCCGCGCCGAGTACACCGGCAGCCGGTAGGCCTGGCGTTCCTGGTATAGTTGAGTCAGACTGCTTGCCGCCACGTTGCTGTTCAGAGTTGAGCTACGAAAGTACAGGGTTTGCGGCATAACCGGTACCTATCCCCGCTCACGCGGCCTATCCTGCCTGTCATTCCGAGCAAAGCGAGGAATCTGGGCGAATCGGTTGCAGCAACCTGACCCAAACTCCCGATTCCTCGCTTCGCTCGGAATGACAGGTACTATCACAGAAAGGGCAACGCTTACAGCGCGTTCAGCTCCTGGGTGAAGCCGCCGCTCAGGATGGGGAAGCGCAGCCAGGAACGCGGGTCCACGTTGTAGTCGTCGAGGTGGAAGGCGGGGGCGTACCGCTCGCGCTTCCACTGGTTGCGGCTCCAGAGTGAGTAGAAGCGCTTGACGTAGGTTTTGAGCTGCTCCTTGTCCGCCGCAGCGTCTTCCTGCACCAGCGTGGCCAGCACCTGCCGGGGGCTGAGTCGGTCGTAGAAGGCCAGCCGCTCAATGCGGTTGAGCAGCGGATAGGGCATCAGGTCCCGCTCGTCGGTCTGCTTGTCTGCGAGGGGGCGCAGCTCGGCGGTGGGCTGCAAAGCATTCACGTGGTGTAGGGCCGAGTAGTTCAGCTCCGTCTCGGCCCAGCGCAGCCACTGCTTCACGAAGGCCTTGTCCACACCCGCAATGGGCGAGATAGAGCCGGCCGTGTCGCCGTCCATGGTGCAGTAGCCCACACTGGCCTCCGAGCGGTTGGAGGTCGTCATCAGCAGGCAGTTCTGCACGTTGGCCAGCAGCCAGATACCGGGAGCCCGCACCCGGGCCTGAATGTTCTGCAGGGCCAGGTCGTCGGTCTGCCAGGTCAGCTCGCGGCCCAGGGCGTGCTCAATCTTGCCCACGTAGCCGGTCACTTCCTCGTCAATGGTCCAGTCGTAAAACACGGCCCCAATGGAATCGGCCAGCTCCTTGGCCGAGTTGAACGTGTCGTCGGAGGAGTTGACGGTGCCCTGGTAGGCGCAGGTGAGCAGGCGGTTGGTTAGTTTTTTGTTGATGGTTTTTTGTTGTTCGTCTGCTTCCGACGCCGAGGCATCCCGGGGTCCAGGGGCATTATGGTCGGGTACGGGGGCCACGGGGCCGGCCAGCCGCTCGATTTCTTCGGCCGTGAAGCAGCCGGCCCGGCGCATGAACTCGGCGGTACCCAGCTCGGCAGTACCCAGGCGCACCAGCTCGGCCACGGCCACGGCGCACATCACCGAGTCGGCCCCGCCGCTGAGGCTGAGCACGAAGCCCCGGCTGCGGGCCTTGCGCAGGTAGTCGAACAGCGCCAGACTCAGAGCCTGATTCAACTCCCGGTACTCATCGGGCGTGGGCAGGGGCACGATGTTGGCGGCCGGCTCCAGGGGCTGGCTGAAATCCACGTCCACGCACTCCATATCCACTTCCTTGAAGCTCATGAGCTGGTTGCGCAGCAGCAGATGGCCGTTGCGGGCCACCAGAATTTCGCCGTCGTAGATCATGCGGCCGGCCTCGTTGCCCAGCAGGTTGGCGTAGAGGTAGGTGCAGCGGAAGTTGCGCGAGGCCTCCGTAACCAAGTGGTAGCGCACGTCGGTCTTACTCATGGCGAAGTGCGAGGCCGAGGGATTCACAATCAGATCCACCCGGCCCACGAGGCGGCAGGCGGGCCGCACGTCATCAGGCCGCCACGCATCCTCGCAGATTTCAAACCCGAACTTCACGCCCTGGTGCTCGAAAATCAGGTCGCCCAAAGTCCACTCCTCCCCTTCCCACTGCACCGTGGTGGTTTCGCCGGCCGGCCAAGGGTGGAAAAAGCGGGGCTCATAATGCACGCCATCATTGGCCAGAAACTGCTTGGCCGCGAAGCCTAGAATCTGCCCGTCGCGCAGCACGGCGGCCGTGTTGTAAGTGCGGTGGCTCAGCCGCACCGGCAGCCCCACCACCACGCAGATGCCCTCGGTCCAGGGCCGTATCTGCTGCAAGTGCGCCAGCGCCGACTCCGGCAGCCAGTCGCTCAGAAACAGGTCCTCGCAGCCGTAGCCGGTCAGGCACAACTCCGGCAGGCACAGCAGTTCCACTCCGGCTGCTTTGGCCTGGGTAATGGCCTCCTGAATGGTGCGCAGGTTGTGGGTCCAGTCGAAGGGTATCTGGTTGAGGGCGGCGCCGGCTATTCGCATGGGTTCGGGGGAAAGGTTCGTTCTGCAAAACAACTCCATTTCCCCGGATTGGGTTGCCACTGCGCCCTCTGCGAAACCACTGCGTCCTCTGCGGGCTCACCTCGTACCAACGACGTAGCCCGCAGAGGACGCGGTGGTTTCGCAGAGGGCGCAGTGTTCTTACACTCCTAACGTCTCCAGAGCCCGTTCGGCGGCCAATTGCTCGGCCTGCTTCTTACTTAGCCCCATTCCTACGGCCACCGGGCTTTCATCCACCACTACGGTGGCCGAAAACTCCATCACGCCGCCGGGGCGGGCTTCGCCGGTGAGGTCGTAGCGCAGATTTTTGCCGTTGCGCTGGGCCCACTCAATCAGCTTGCTCTTGAAGTTGGTGGTCGTCTGGGTCATGGCCTTCACGTCCACGTAGGGCTTGATGAGGCGGCTGAGCACAAACTTGCGGGCCGTTTTGTAGCCCTGGTCGAGATACACGGCCCCTACCAGCGCCTCCAAAGCGTTGCCGTTCACGGAGCGGGAGCGGGCAGCGCGGCCCTGGGCGGCATCCAGCTGCACCAGTTTGTCGAGCCCGATTTTAAGGGCAATACCGTTGAGGCTTTCCCGGTTCACAATGCGGCTGCGCATCTCCGTCAGGAAGCCCTCCTGCTCGTAGGGGAATTTGCGGAACAGGTATTCGGCCACCACCGTGCCCAGCACCGCGTCGCCGAGAAACTCCAGCCGCTCATTGCTTTGGTGGCGGGCTTGCTCGCCCTGTTGGCGCACCACTGAGGAGTGCGTGAAGGCCAGCTGGTACAAGCGCACGTTGTCGGGCGTGTGGCCCGTGAGGGTAGCAATAGCCTGCCGAAAAGCCCGGTCACGGCCCAGCAGTCGGCGGAAAAA
Source organism: Hymenobacter sp. 102 (assembly GCF_049949205.1). Classification (NCBI taxonomy): domain Bacteria; kingdom Pseudomonadati; phylum Bacteroidota; class Cytophagia; order Cytophagales; family Hymenobacteraceae; genus Hymenobacter; species Hymenobacter sp. 102. The sequence continues at coordinate 3,756,257 of NZ_CP188172.1, read as the reverse complement.
ACCGAATAGCGGCAGGGGCTGACCGGGCTTTGGCATCGTAGTTAATGTGAGAAATGTGGTTGAGTGTGTTGAATGTGCGAAATGTACTTACCGGACTGAACGCAGCAGCGAATCAGCCCTCTTTTTCACATTTCACACATTCAATCACATTTTCCACATTACGACTCGATTTTGCGGAAGATGACGGACGTGTTGTGGCCGCCGAATCCGAAGGTGTTGCTCATGGCCACATTCACCTCGCGGGCCTGGGCCTTGTTGAACGTGAAGTTCAGCTTGGGGTCCAGCTCCGGGTCGTCGGTAAAGTGGTTGATGGTGGGCGGCACCACGTTGTGCTGCATGGCCAGAATGCAGGCCACGGCTTCAATGGCTCCCGCGCCGCCCAGCAGGTGGCCCGTCATGCTCTTGGTGGAGCTGATGTTCAGGTTGTAGGCGTGCTCGCCGAACACCTTCTGAATGGCCTTCACCTCGGCCCCATCGCCCAGCGGGGTGCTGGTGCCGTGGGTGTTGATGTAGTCCACATCGGCGGGCGAAATACCAGCGTCGCGCAACGCATTCTGCATTACCAGCACTACGCCGTTGCCCTCGGGGTCGGGGGCCGTAATGTGGTAGGCATCGGCCGACATCCCGCCGCCAATCAGCTCGGCGTAGATTTTCGCGCCGCGGGCCTTGGCGTGCTCGTATTCCTCCAGAATCAGCGAGGCCGCGCCTTCACCCAGCACAAAGCCGTCGCGCTCCTTATCGTAGGGGCGGGAAGCCAGCTCGGGGGCATCGTTCCGCTCGCTCATGGCCTTCAGGGCGTTGAAGCCGCCCACCCCCGATTCGGTGATGGCCGCCTCCGAGCCCCCGGTTACGACCACATCGGCCATGTTCAGGCGGATGTAGTTGAAGGCCGAGATGATGGAGTCAGAGGAAGATGCGCAGGCCGAGGTGGTCACGAAGTTCGGACCCCGGAATTTGTGGCGGATGGAGATATTGCCCGACGCGCTGTCGGCAATCATCTTCGGAATGAAGAACGGGTTGAAGCGGGGCGTGCCGTCGCCATTGGCGAAGGCAATGCACTCAGCCTGCAGGGAGGTCAGGCCTCCGATACCGGAACCCCAGATAACGCCTACCCGGTCTTTATCCACTCCCTCCAGGTTGGCATCCTTGATGGCCTCATCGGCGGCAATCAGGGCAAACTGGGTGAAAATGTCCATTTTCCGGCCCTCCTTGGTGGGGAAGTAGGCATCCGGATTGTAGTTCTTCACTTCGCAGGCGAAGCGAGTCTTGAACTTGCTGGCATCGAAACGGGTGATGGGGGCGGCCCCACTCACGCCGGCTTGCAGGCCCTCCCAATAAGCGGGGGCGGTGTTTCCCAGCGGGGTAATGGCACCCAGGCCGGTCACGACAACTCTCCGAAGAGACATAGGCTGGCTCAGAGAAGCGAAAGAAAGGAAATCACTAGAAAAGCAAAACGGCCGGCGGCAGGCCGGCCGGTAAGCAGCTGTAGTAGTTAGTGCTTAGTTGATAGCGCTCAGGCTGCACCAGAGCTAACCAGGCACTAAGCACTACCAACTAAGCACTAACAACTATTTAGCGTGCTCTTCGAGGTAGCTGATAGCCTGGCCCACGGTGCCGATGTTCTCAGCCTGATCGTCCGGGATAGACACGTTGAATTCTTTTTCGAATTCCATGATCAGCTCAACGGTGTCGAGCGAGTCAGCGCCCAAGTCGTTGGTGAACGAAGCCTCCGGCGTTACTTCCGAAGCCTCTACGCCGAGTTTATCGATGATGATGGCTTTTACTTTTTCTGCAATTTCAGACATTTCCGTGGGGGTTTAAGGAAAACTCGGCACAAATAACACCATCTTCGCTAACATTGTCAAACTTCCTCCCGGTAATCTTCCCGGTGCAAGATTATGGCCGGGGGTGTTTCGCCGGGGTACTACGGTGCCTATTTTTGCGTTTCCTTTCCTTTGCCCCGCTTATGAAAACCCTTACGCTGGATGTGGAGTACGACTGTGACTTCGACCTGTTCGGGCTCGTTTCGTCCAGCCGGGAACACACGCTGGCCTGGGTCCTCAACCGGGCGCTGCACCTGCGCCTGGTGAAGCAGCAGGACCTCATTTATGACCTGCTCACCAAAGGCCGCCTCGTCATCAGCAACTACCTGCACGCCACGGAGCACTACACGCTGCGCCTGCTGCGCAACCGCTCCGTGGATCCTTCGCCCCTGAAGAAACCCTTTCTGGCACCTGATATTAAGGAATACGACTACCTGTTACAGGTTAGCGCTGGCATGGTAAGCCATTCACCGGAAGAGCTGCTCGCGCAGCTTTCAGCCCTGCCCGAAGTTCAATTGGTCAGTCAGGTAGATCCAAATGATCTTAAATTCAAAGAAAATCTGCTCTTTTAAGCTTTGAATAGTTTGCCAGACCACATATAACAAAGGACCTTACCACGCGGAAATGAGCTGTTTTACAGTTGTTTCCGCGTGATAAGGTCCTTTGTTATGCTCAGCACTACGCAAGCCTCTCCCCAACGCCACAATTTTTTGACCATACAACACCTCAATGGAAGCTCATCCGCATTTTAATAAAACCAAGATAATTGCCACCGTGGGCCCCGCGTCCAATACCTACGAGAAGCTGGGCATGCTCATGCGCGAAGGGGTGGATGTATTTCGCCTGAACTTCTCGCACGGTAGCCACGAAGACCACCTCTCGGTAATCAACACGGTGCGCCGCCTCAACAAGGACATGCGCACGCACGTGGGCCTGCTGCAGGATTTGCAGGGTCCCAAGATTCGTCTCGGCGAGGTAGAAGGCGGCGGCGTGGAAATCAAGCCCGGCGACAAAATCAAGCTGGTGTGTGGCGAGAAGGAAATCAGCACGGCTACCCGCCTGAGCACGATTTACCTGGGTCTGGCCCGCGACGTGAAGCCTGGCGATATGATCCTCATCGACGACGGCAAGATTGAGCTGCGCGTGCTGGCCACCGACCGGGACAAAGAGGTGGACGTGGAAGTAATCTACGGCGGCCTCGTGAAGCCCCGCAAAGGCATCAACCTACCCGATTCCGAAGTTTCGGCCCCGTCGATGACGGAGAAGGACATTGAGGACCTGAAGTTTGGTCTGGAGAATGACGTGGACTGGATTGCGCTGTCGTTTGCCCGCCGGGCCGAGGATATCCGCTTTATTAAAGGCCTGATTGCTGAAAGCGGCAAAACGGCCCGTGTAATTGCCAAAATTGAGACCCCCGAAGGCCTGAAGAACCTCGACGAAATCATTGCCCTCACCGATGCCGTGATGGTAGCCCGTGGCGACCTGGGCGTGGAGGTGAAGATGGAAGAGGTGCCGATGGCCCAGAAAATGATTGTGGAGAAGTGCAACAAGGCTGGCAAGCCGGTAATTGTGGCTACCCAGATGATGGAGAGCATGATTTCGGCCCCCCGCCCCACCCGCGCCGAAACTTCCGACGTGGCCAACGCCGTGCTCGACGGTGCCGACGCCGTGATGCTCTCCGCCGAAACCGCCGTGGGCGCTTACCCCGCCGAGGTAATCCGCTCGATGGTGGGCACGATTATGAGCGTGGAAACCCGCCGCGAGTCGCTCTACCACCGCTGGTGGCCTATCACCCCCGAGTCGCCCACGTTTATGGTGGACAGCGTACTGTCGGCCGCTTGCCATTTGGCCAAGAACACGGGTGCCAAAGCCATTACCGGCATGACGCACCGCGGCTACACGGCCTTCCAGATTGCCAAATACCGGCCCAAAGCCAACATCTTCATCTTCACCGATAACCGCGCCCTCCTGACTACGCTAAGCCTGATCTGGGGCGTGCGCGGCTTCTACTACGACCGGATGGTGAGCACCGACAGCACCGTGTCGGATATCAAATACGCCCTCACCACTACCGGCCACCTCAACAAGGGTGACGTGTTCATCAACACGGCCTCAATGCCCATCAATGAGAAGGGCAAAACCAACATGGTGAAGGTAAGCGTGGCGTAAGCACTGCTCCACCGGAAACAAAAAGCCCGCGCAACAGCTGTTGTGCGGGCTTTTTTGTGGCTGCATACGGCTTCCCTTGTTTCACGGCTTGTCGCCGCCGGACCGGCACAGTACCGGCAGCCTCTTTACTGTGTGGTTATATCAACGGCAAAAGGCCCCGAGCTTGCGCTCAGGGCCTTTCTGTATAAAAGAGCAGAAAGCCGGTTGACTACTTAGGCAGCCAGCGACTTCACGAACTTAGCCAGCTTCGACTTGTTGTTGGCGGCTTTGTTCTTGTGAATGATGTTCTTTTTGGCCAGACGGTCCAGCATCGACGATACTTTCTTCAGCAGCTCCTGAGCGGCCGAAGCGTCGGTGGTAGCACGCAGTTTCTTAACGGCGGTGCGGGTAGATTTAGCCTGGTAACGGTTCAGTACGCGCTTGGCTTCGTTGGAACGGATGCGCTTGAGGGCCGACTTGTGGTTTGCCATGTGGATATGAAAAAGGTCTTCTGCTCGAATTCAGTTCAATTGAGGAGTGCAAAGGTAAGGCTTTGGTTGGAAATAACAAACCTCCGGCGGAAAGCCGGCCCGGCCGTAGAGAGTTCTGTTCGGCATGCCTACCTTTTTCGCAACCGATGTTCTTCCGCGCTGGTTTTTGCGTACCTTATTCCATGCTACCGCCGGGCATTTTCTGACTACCACTCCCAGCCGTCTGCCGCCATGCCACTCGTTCCTGACTCTCCCTACCACGCGCCGTTTTACCTATTTAACGGCCACCTGCAAACCATTGTGCCCAGCCTGTGGCGCTCCGTGCCGGATGTGCACTACCAGCGCGAGCGGGTAGAAACCGAGGATGGCGACTTTCTGGACTTGGACTGGTCGCGCCAACCCGCCGGGCGGCCCACCGATACGCTCGGTATCGTGTCGCACGGGCTGGAGGGCGACGCCGGCCGGCCCTACGTGCGCGGCATGGTGCGGGCCCTCAACCACGCCGGCCTCGATGCCCTGGCCTGGAACTACCGCAGCTGCAGCGGCGAAATGAACCGCCTGCTCCGATCCTACCACCTCGGCGACACCGACGACCTGGATTTTGTGATTCGGTATGCCTTAGGCACCACGCGCTACCGCCACGTGTTTCTGACCGGGTTTTCGGCCGGCGGCAACGTCACGCTGAAATACCTGGGCGAAAACCCTGCACGGGTGCCCAAGCAGGTGCAGCGGGCGGCTGTGTTTTCGGTGCCCACCGACCTGAAATCCAGCTCCCACCACATTGCCCGGCTGGAAAACCGCATCTACCTGAACCGCTTCATGAAAACCCTGCGGGAAAAGATGCGCCAGAAAGCGGCCCTGCTCCCCGGCCAGGTTGATCTTACCAACCTCGACGAGCTACAGGACTTCCCGCAGTTCGACGACCGGTTTACGGCCCCCATGCACGGCTTCAAGTCGGCCGATGAATACTACGAGCACGCCAGCTCCGGCCGCTACCTCAGCGGTATCCGCATTCCCACGCTGCTGGTAAACGCCCAGAACGACCCGTTTCTGCCCCCCTCCTGCTTCCCCCGCGAGGTAGCCGCCCAAAGTCCCTACCTGTTCTTGGAAACGCCCGCCGATGGCGGCCACGTGGGGTTTGGGGAAGGTGCTCCAGACGGGCCGTACTACTCGGAGCGGCGGGCCGTGGAGTTCCTGACGGCAGAAACTCCAAGCTAGAAGCCATCCGTCATTGTGAGGAGGCACAACGAAGCAATGACAGCTATTTACGCGGGCACTACCACCACCTTCTTCGTTTCAAAAAACGGCTCTTGGAAGAAGTCGGGCAGATCAACGACGGTGGCTTTCAGGCCGGATTCCTGGATTTCCTCGGTCAGGTCGCCGCCTTTGAGATAGTAGAGGCCACTGTTGGCAGCGGCTTCGTGGCGGGGCTTGTAGCGGTGGGCAATCCAGGTGTGGAAGGTAGCCAGGCGGGCCACGGCGCGGCTCACGATGTAATCGTATTTGGGACGCAGCTGCTCGGCGCGGATTTGCTCGGCGGTAAGGTTAGTGAGCTGCAGGGAGTGGGCCATTTCCTGCACGGCGTGAATTTTCTTACCGATACTATCCACCAGATGAAACTTCGCTTCCGGAAACAGAATGGCCAGTGGCAGGCCTGGTAAGCCGCCACCCGTACCCACGTCCAGTACCGAAGAGCCGGGTACAAACTCCACTACTTTAGCAATGCCCAGGGAGTGCAGAAAATGGCGCTCTTCTAGGTTGTCCACATCGGTGCGGGCTATTAGGTTGAGGCGCTCATTCCAGCTCCGGAACTCGGTGTCGAGCTGCTGAAACTGCTGGCGCTGGTGGTCAGCGAGGTGCGGGAAGTAGTGGTTGATCAGGTTCATCGTGGCACAAAGGTAAACACAGTGGCGCGAAGCGGAGCTGCGCGCTACCGGGCACAAAAAAAGCCCCGACTTGCGACGGGGCTTTTTCACTAGATGATTTCCTTCTTGTTTTTCACCATGTCATAGAGCAGCTCACGGGCGCGGTGTAGCTGGGCTTTCACGGTGCCGAGGGGGGCTTTCAGCTCCTGGGCAATTTCCTCGTAGCTCAGCTCATCGAAATAGCGCAGCGTAACGAGGCGCTGGTATTTATCGGGCAGCCGGGATACCACGTGCTGCATGATTTCGATTTTCTGGTTTTTGATGGCCGACTCCTGCGGGTTCAGGTTCTGGTCGCGGAAGTCGATGGTGATTTCGTCGCCGTTATCAATCTTGATGGCCGAGTCAATCGACATCGTCTTGATCTTATTCTTGCGAATAAAGTCGATGCAGTTGTTAGTGGCGATGCGGAACAACCAGGTGCTGAAGGCAAACTCCGGGTTGAACTTGTGCAGGTTGCGGAAGGCCTTGGCGAAGGCTTCGATGGTGAGGTCCTCGGCGTCGTCGGGGTTGCGCACCATCTTCAGTACCACGTGATACACCGGTTTCTTGTAGATCTGCATCAGCTCGGCGTAGGCCTTGCCGTCGTTCTTCTCCACAGCGGCCCGAATCAGCTTGAAATCGTGCTTGGCTTTGGCGGAGAACTGTTTTTCCTGATTGTTTACTTCCATCGGAGCGTACGGTAGAGGAACAGCGAGATTCCCAGAGCGAGATAATAAAAAAAATACACAGCGTCGAGCACCGGTAGCCACAGAGGCGGAAACTGGTCATTGAGCCGACGGCCGAGCTGGTGATAGACCGGCAGGATAACTACGGTGCGTAGCAGGCATACCGTAGCCAAAGGTACCCAATTGGGGCGGGAAAACAGCAGGCCGATTGCCGTGCCATAAAAAACCAGATTGGCCCCCATAAAGGTCCCAATTCGCACCCGATCAGCGAGGCGGTAACTACGCCCGGCCGATAAGTGCCGCCGTTTCTGGCGCCACCAAGCCGCCCAGGTGGTAGCAGGCTCACTGAGGGTGTGCGCCCCCGAATCGGCCACCACGGCTACCCGCGCCCCCTGCTGCACGGCATCCTGCACCAGCAGGTCGTCGTCGCCGGAGAGGCTGCGGATGTGAGAAGCAAATCCTTTGGTTAGCTGAAAGACCTGCCGGGTGTACCCCAGGTTGCGCCCTACTCCCATGTAAGGCTGGCCTCGCCATGCGAAGGACAGATACTGTGCTCCCGACAGCAAGGTTTCAAACCGGATTAATTTATTCAAAAAACCCGATTCCTCCACGTAGGCCGAATACCCCACTACTACATCGGCCGGACGGCTGAAGCCGCGCTGCATGTATCTGAGCCACTGATTAGTGGCCGGGATACAGTCGGCATCCGTGAACAACAAGCGCGGGTTGCGGGCGGTTTTGATGCCCAGCGTGAGGGCATATTTTTTTGGGGCCAGACCATCGGGCGTGCGCGCAACGGTGACCAGCCGCACGTGCGGATAGTACTGCGTGAGCTGCTGCACATACAGGAACGTGTCATCGTCGGACCGGTCGTCGATGACGATTAGCTCAAAGCCAGCGGGATAATCCTGCTGCAGAATCAGGGGAAGCAGGCGGCGCAGATTGTCCAGCTCATTGTGGGCGCACACCAGTACCGACACAGGCTCGCTGTCGGGGCCCGTGGTGGGCTCCGGGGGTCGGCGGGCGAAGGGCAGAAAGTAATACGCCGCGTAGATAAGCTGCACCAGCACAGTGGTCAGCAGCACCCACAGGGCGGGCGAAAGATGAAAAGTCAAGGTAGCGCGGGTGTTTCGGAGCGCAAAAGTAGGCATTCGAGGTGGGGCGAGTACCTTTGTACTTGTATCAGATGCCCGTTGCCCGTTACCGGTTGTCAGGCTGTTCTTCCTCAGAACCCTTGACGACTCATCACCCGCAACCGGCAACTGGCAACCGACTTCCCGAGAATGACCTTCGACCTTGTAGCCAACGACCCGCACAGCAACGCCCGCGCCGGCGTGGTGCACACCGACCACGGCGCCATTGAAACGCCCATTTTTATGCCCGTGGGCACGGCCGGCACCGTGAAAGCCGTGCAGCAGCGCGACCTGAAAGACGATATCAACGCCCAGATTATCCTCGGCAACACCTACCACCTGTACCTGCGCCCTGGCCTGGAAGTGCTGCAGAAAGCCGGCGGCCTGCACAAGTTCAACGGCTGGGACCGGCCGATTCTGACCGACTCGGGCGGATACCAAGTGTACTCGCTGTCGGGCACCCGCAAAATCAAGGAGGAGGGCGTGAAGTTTCGCTCCCACATTGATGGCTCCCAGCACCTGTTCTCGCCGGAGGGCGTGATGGACATTCAGCGCACCATCGGGGCCGACATCATGATGGCCTTCGACGAGTGCACGCCCTGGCCCTGCGAGTACAGCTACGCCGCCCGCTCCCTGGACATGACGCACCGCTGGCTGAAGCGCTGCATTCAGCGCTTCGACAGCACCGAGGGCCACTACGGCTACTCCCAGACGCTGTTCCCGATTGTGCAGGGCTCCACCTTCAAGGATTTGCGGGTGAAGTCGGCGGAGTTTATTGCCGAGCAGCAGCGCGAGGGCAACGCCATTGGCGGGCTGAGCGTGGGCGAGCCGGCGGAAATGATGTACGAAATGACCGATCTGGTGTGCGGCATCCTGCCCAAGGATAAGCCCCGCTACCTGATGGGCGTGGGCACGCCGGCCAACATCCTCGAAAACATTGCGCTGGGCGTGGATATGTTCGACTGTGTGATGCCCACCCGCAACGCCCGCAACGGCATGCTGTTCACCACCCAGGGCATCATGAACATTGCCAACAAGAAGTGGGCCGACGATTTCGCGCCAATTGACGAGGAACTGGGCGGCTACGTGAGCACCTTCTACTCGCGCAGCTACGTGCGCCACCTGTTCCACAGCAAGGAAATGCTGGGCCCGCAAATTGCTTCCATTCACAACCTCACCTTCTACCTGTGGCTGGTGAAGCAGGCCCGCCAGCAAATCCTGGCCGGCACCTTCCGCGAGTGGAAAGACCGGATGGTGAAGCAGGTGATGACCCGTTTGTAGGTTGGTTTTTGGTTTTTTGTTGGTGGTTTTTGGTGTGGGCCAATAGATTACAGACCCAGCCGTTTTCGGAACCCAGCCACGAAAAACCAAAAACCAAAAACTAAAAACCAAGTGCGCCTCCTCGATAAATACATCCTCAAGAAGTTCCTCACTGCGTTTTTCTTCGCGGTAGTGCTGCTCGTGTCGGTTATCTGCGTGATTGACTTCACGGAGAAGAACGACGACTTTCTGCAGCACAACCTGGGCGCCTGGCAGATTCTGTCGGAGTACTACGTGAACCTGTTTCCGTACTTCGCCAACCTGCTCTCCCCCATCACCGTGTTTATTGCGGTGGTGTTTGTGACGGCTCAGCTGGCGGCGCGCACCGAAGTGGTGGCTATTCTGGCCTCAGGCATCAGCTTCAAGCGGTTTCTGCTGCCTTACATCATGGGCAGTGCCATTCTGGGAGCCCTCACCATGGCCATGACGGGCTGGCTGATTCCGATTGCCAACAAGACGCGGGTGCAGTTCGAGAAGGCCTACATCAAGAACCCGTACCGATTCAGCGGCCGCAACGTGCACATCAAGATCGGGCCCCAGAGCTACGCCTTTATGGAGAGCTACGACAACGTGAATAACGTGGGCTACAAGTTTGCGCTGGAAACCATTGACGGGCAGTTGCTGAAGCGCCGTATGACGGCTGAGGCCATTACCTGGGACTCCACCAAACGGGCCTGGCACCTCACGCCCCAGCTCATCCGCACGTTCCGGGGCGAGAAGGAGACGCTGCAAACCCTGCCCGCCCGCGACACGGTGCTGAACCTCTATCCCAAGGATTTCGCCAGCACGTACCGCTTGGCCGAAACCCTGACGCTACCCGAGCTCAACCGCTACATCAACCAAAAAATAGCCCGCGGCTCCGACGATACGCAGGTGTACCTGAGCGAGAAGTATGAGCGATACGCCTACCCCTACGCCATGTTCATTCTCACCGTCATCGGGGTGATTATGAGCGCCCGCAAGAGCCGGGCCGGCGTGGGCGGGCAGATTGCGCTGGGTTTCGTGCTGGCTTTCGTGTTCATCATCTTCGTGATTCTGAGCCGTAACCTGGCGGCGGTGGGGACCCTTTCGCCCCTACTGGCGGCCTGGGTGCCCAGCATTGTCTTCACCCTCATCGGGGCCGTGCTCTACCGCGTGGTACCTCAGTAAGAATGTGATGGAAATGTGGGTAAATGTGAAGAATGCGCTTGGGCTAGTCAGTCAGTGACCCCACGTTTCTACTCTCCACTTACTTCCACATTCAGCACATTTCCCACATTCAACACATTACTTCTTCCGTGCTCAAAGATTATCTGCGTCTGCATTTTATTGTGTTGCTCTGGGGCTTCACGGCCATTCTGGGCAAGCTGATATCAGTGCCGCCGGTGGAGCTGGTGTTCTGGCGCACGTTGCTGGCCGCTACGGGCCTGGGTGTGTTACTGGCGGTGCGGCGGCAGCCCTGGCGCGTGGCCGCGGGCGAAGCCGCCAAGCTGCTGGGCGTGGGTGTGCTGGTGGCCGCGCACTGGATTACCTTTTTCCTGGCTGCGCGGCTGTCATCGGTGAGTGTGTGCCTGGCGGGGCTGGCGACGCTGGCGCTGTGGACGTCCTTGCTGGAGCCGCTGGTGCTGTGGCGGCGGGTGCGCTTTTACGAGGTGGGGCTGGGCTTGCTGACGATGGTGGGACTGTACCTGGTGTCGCAGGCGGAGCTGGACCAACTGGCGGGGCTGCTGGTGGCAATACTGTCGGCGGGGCTGTCGGCGTTGTTCAGCGTATTCAACTCCAAGCTGGTGAAGCGCCACACGCCGTTTCAGGTAACCCTGTACGAAATGGCCGGCGCCTGCCTGAGTATTGTGCTGTTTCTGCCTATCTACGGCCAGTATTTCACCGAAGGACGCGGCGTGCAGCTGGCCCTGAGCGGCTACGACTGGCTGTGGCTGCTGCTGTTGGCCGGCGTGTGCACGGTGTACGCCTTCAGCACCTCCGTAGAGCTCATGAAGCGCATTTCGGCCTTCGTGGTGAACCTGACCATCAACCTAGAGCCCGTATACGGCATTGTGCTGGCCGTGCTGATGTATACGTTGCGCATTCCCGGTTTCGGGCAGGAAAAACTCTCCACGGGCTTTTACCTGGGCACCGTGGTTATCCTATCCAGCGTACTCATTCACCCCTTACTCGACCAGTGGAACCAGCGCCGCCAGCGCAAAGCTGAGGCGGCCGATGTACTGGTAGGCTAACGGTGAAATGGTGAGATAGTGAAATGGTGAGTTTGACGTGCCATCTGCGCGGATTGAAAAACAAACTCACCATTTCACTATCTCACCATTCCACCGTTACAACCGCCCATCCCACACCTGATACGCCACCGGCAGCGACAGATGCGGCGGGGTTTCCAGCCCCGGGAACAGCCCGAACACGGCCGAGCCGGAACCCGACAGGCTGGCGTAGGCCGCGCCGGCCGCGTACAGTTGTGCCTTGATTTCGCCCAGCACCGGATAATGCGGCGTGAGGGCCTCCTCGAAGTCGTTGCTGATGATGTCGCGCCAGGTTTCCAGGGGTTGGCTGATGGCCGCCCGCAGGTCGTGGCGCGGGGTGCGGGGTTGCACGCGGCTGTACGCTTCGGCCGTACTGATATGCAGGCCGGGGTAAATAACTTTGCAGGCCACGCCGGTCAGGCTTAGGCTGATCTGCTCGAATACGTCGCCCCGCTCGTAGGCAAATACGGGCTTATTCCGGATGAAAAAGGCGCAGTCGGACCCCAGGCGGCGGGCGTAGCTTTCCAGCGCCTCGGCATCCAGCTTCAGGTCGAACAGGTCATTGAGGGCGCGCAGGGCAAACGCGGCGTCGCCGGAGCCCCCGCCCAGCCCAGCCCCGATGGGCACTACTTTGTGCAGGTGCAACTGCACGGGCGGCAGGTGAAAATCGGCGCGTAGTAACTCGTAGGCCCGCAGACACAGGTTGGTAGCCGGCTCGCCGGGAATGGGAATACCCGTGAGGGCCAGCGCAGTTTCGGCCCCGGCCACCGCAGGCAGCACCTCCAGCGCATCCGTCCACGGCAGCGGCACAAACACCGATTCGAGGTTGCGGAAACCGTCGGGCCGCTGACTGGTAATGTAGAGGCCCAGATTGAGCTTGGCGTTCGGAAAAACGAGCATGGGTATGGATGGCTAGAGGCTGCAAGCTACATGCTACCGGCCTTTTTTTACCGACAAACGTGGTCATCATCGTTTCGTACACCCGCTAAACAACGCGCAGCATGTAGCTTGCCGTCTGAAGTTCCCCGTTTCACCTGATGCCCACTCTCACCACCACTTCCTGGTATGCCCGCCGGGGTAAGCGCCTGCTGGATGTGCTGGTAGCCGCGCCAGCCCTGCTGCTGACGTTGCCGGTGCTGGCAGTGCTGGCTCCACTGCTGGCCTGGCAGAACGGTGGCGGCTGGCTGTTCCGACAGCGGCGGCCAGGCCGGCAGGGGCACCTCTTTACCTTCTACAAGCTCCAGACCATGACCAGCCGGCGCGACGCCCAGGGCCAGCTACTGCCCGATGCCGACCGCCTTACTCGCCTGGGCCGCTGGGTGCGCGCCAGTTCCCTAGATGAACTACCCCAGCTCTGGAACGTGCTGCGCGGCGACATCAGCCTGGTAGGCCCCCGCCCGTTGCTGGCGCAATATCTGCCGCTGTACTCCCCGGAGCAGGCCCGCCGCCACGCGGTGCGCCCCGGCATTACGGGCTGGGCCCAGATCAACGGGCGCAACGCCATCAGCTGGGAGCAGAAATTCGCCCTTGACGTATGGTACGTCGATAACCTGTCGTTTGGGCTGGATATGCGAATTTTGCTGCGCACCGTAGGCCGGGTGCTGGGCGCGCACGATATTGCGGCCCCTGGTCAGGCTACGATGGAGGCTTTCCGGGGTACGCCTCCCCCCTCTTCTCTGCTGTAAATCTACCCTATGTCGTCTGCCGTTGAGGTATCCATTGCCGTTCGTCCGCTGGCTATTGTGGGTGCCGGTGGACTAGGCCGGGAAGTATTGCTGCTGATCCGGCAGCTCAACGAGCAACGGCCTACCTGGGAGGTTACCGGTTTCTACGATGACCGGGCTCCGGCCCAACCCAGCATCCACGGCGTGCCGTACCGGGGCACCGTGGCCGACCTGAACCTCACCCCCGAGCCATTGCACGTGGTTATTGCCGTGGGCAGCAGCCGCAGCCGACAAGCCATTGCGGGCCGGCTGACCTCGCCGCGGCTACAGTTTGCCACGCTGGTGCACCCTGGCGTGGTGCTGGCCCCATATCAGCATAATACCATCGGGGCGGGCTCCATCATCTGCCAGGGCTGCATCCTGACTTGTGATATTACGCTGGGCCAACACGTGCTGCTGAATCTGGGCTGCACCATCGGGCACGATGCCGTACTGGAAGATTTCTGCTCCCTGATGCCGCACGCCAACATTGGCGGCGAGGCGCATCTGGGAACGGGGGTGTATCTGGGCACCAACGCTACGGTTATCAACCAGGTGCGGGTGGGGGCCGGTACCACCGTGGGGGCTGGGGCTGTGGTGGTGCGGGATTTGCCCGGCGGCTGCACGGCCGTGGGCGTTCCGGCGCGGGCTATGTAAACCATCAGTACGCACTGATTTCAGACTAATTTCGGCCAAGGCTACCCGCAAATTCCTCATCTTGCCGGTAGCCCGCTTACCTCTCCTACCCCCTTTTGCCAATGCGCAGTCAGGATTACGACCGGTTGTACCTTTCCCCTCCTCACCTCGGCCGGCATGAGTTGAATTACCTGCACAAAGCCATTGAAGACAACTGGGTTGCCCCCGTGGGACCTAACCTGGATGGGTTCGAGCGGGACATCTGCGAGTTTACCGGCGCGGGGCACTGTGTGGCGCTATCCTCGGGTACGGCCGCCATTCACCTGGGACTGCGGCTGCTGGGCGTGGGCCCCGGGGACGAGGTATTATGCCCCTCCTTCACCTTTGTGGCCACGGCTAACCCCATTCTGTACCTCGGAGCCCGGCCGGTTTTTGTGGATAGTGAGGCCGAAACCTGGAACATCTGCCCTGAGCGGCTCCGGGAAGCACTGGAGGACATGCAGCGGCAGAACCGCCGTCCCCGGGCCCTCATTATCGTGCATCTCTACGGCATGCCCTGCCGCCTGCGGGAAGTGCTGGCCGTAGCCGCTGAATTTGGCGTACCGGTGCTGGAAGATGCCGCCGAAGCGCTGGGCAGCCGTTACGCGGGCCAGCCGCTGGGCACCTTTGGCGACGTGGGTGTCTTCTCTTTCAACGGCAACAAAATCCTGACCACCAGCGGCGGCGGCGCCCTCGTAACCAACCGCCCGGACTGGGCCGAAAAAGTCCGTTTCTGGGCTACCCAGGCCCGCGACGCGGCTCCGCATTACCAACATTCCGAACTGGGCTACAACTACCGGCTGAGCAACCTGCTGGCTGGCATCGGGCGGGGTCAGATGGAGCTGCTGGCAGACCGGGTAAAAAAGCGGCGGGAGATTTATGCCTGGTACCAGGAGCATCTACACGCTATTCCCAGCCTCACCCTTGGGCCTCAGGAACCAAAAGCCGGGCACTCCAACCGCTGGCTGAGCTGCGTGCTGCTCAACCCCACTGAAACCGCCGTTACGCCCGAACAGCTGCGCCTGCACCTGGAAACCCGCAACATCGAAAGCCGCCCACTCTGGAAGCCGCTGCACCTGCAACCGTTGTTTGCCGACGCGCCTATGTACGGTGGTGAGGTGTGCGCCGACCTGTTTGCTCGCGGCCTGTGCCTGCCGTCTGGCTCAGCTATGACTGAGTCTGATTTACAGCGCGTTGCATCGTCCATAGCAACACTACACACACCTGAGTAAATAGCCTAATTAGTACAAAAGGTTTCACAGCCAGTTTATAAAGTACAAAATCCATACTGAGTAGTATATGCAAAAACCGCCTCCGAATGATTCCGGAGGCGGTTTTTGCGGTGTTATTCATTAATCCAGCGCCTGCTGCAGGTCCGTCAGCAGTTCGGCCACCGGTTCAATCCCCACCGACAGTCGTACCAGTCCGGCTGTAATACCCAGTTCCTGCCGCTGCTCCTCCGTCAGGGCCCGGTGCGAGGTTCCTACCGGATATGACAACGAGGAATCAACCCCGGCCAGGGATGGCGCAAACGGGAACCGCTGACTGGCGCGAATAAACCGGTTGACTGCTTCCATCGAATCATCCGCCAGCCGGAACGACACCATACCGCCAAACCGGCCCGCGCCCTGCTCACTGGCCAGCTCGTGCTGGGCGTGCGTAAGCAAACCCGGATAAAACACCTCCCCCACGACCGGATGCTCGGCCAACAGCTCGGCTACTGCCTGGGCATTATAACAGTGGGCATTCATGCGCAGGCGCAGGGTTTTGAGGCCCCGTACCGCCAGCCAGCTTTCCATGGGGCTTAGGGTAAGCCCAAACAGCGTCCCGATTTGCTTCAGGCGGGCGGCTTCTTCTTCCGTACGGGCTACCACAGCTCCGGCCGTAACATCAGAATGGCCGGCCAGGTACTTGGTTACGCTGTGCATCACCAAATCGGCCCCGAAAGTCAGCGGATTGGTGAGCACCGGGGAGGCAAACGTGTTATCTACCACCAGCTTCAAGCCTAAAGCATGGGTGGCTTCGGCCGCCGCCCGCAGGTCCACCACGCGCAGCAGCGGGTTGCTGATGGTTTCACAGAGCAGCAAGCGGGTACGGAGTTGCACGTACGCTCCCAGGTTGCTGGTCAGGTCATCAAAGGGTACGTACGTTACCGATATGCCCAAGCGCCCCAGTTCCTGGTTCAGCAGGGCCGCCGAGCCGCCGTAGATATCGGCCGCGCACAGCACATGGTCGCCGGCGGTGCAGTAGGTGAGAATAGCCGCGAAAATGGCCGCCATACCCGAGCCGGTAGCCACAGCTCCAGCCCCGCTTTCCAGCCGGTTCACGGCCTCGGCCAGCTCATCGGAGTTGGGGTTGCCGTTGCGCGAGTACAGGTAGCGGCTGCCCGGCTCCCCGAAGTACAGTTCCAGTTCGTTGAGGTCTTCAAACTTGAAAACGGAGGTCTGGTAAATCGGGGTGATTTTGGGGTGGATGTGCATGGATTGTTGGGTAAACAGCCGCTATAAGG
The DNA here is from genome assembly GCF_049949205.1 of Hymenobacter sp. 102. Taxonomy (NCBI): domain Bacteria; kingdom Pseudomonadati; phylum Bacteroidota; class Cytophagia; order Cytophagales; family Hymenobacteraceae; genus Hymenobacter; species Hymenobacter sp. 102. Next base: position 3,739,634 of record NZ_CP188172.1, on the reverse strand, counting down.
TGGCACGACAGACCAGCAACACCAGCCTCTCGCAGAAGCTGCAAGCTACAACAAGCCCTCCCAGCAAAACAAAAGCCCCGCGCCTGACAAGCAGACGCGGGGCTTTTACTCAATGGCTCCTGTGTAGATTACGCCGAAGCGCCTTCTGCCAGTACAATTACATTGTTACGCAGCACTTCTACCACGCCGCCTTCGATGGCGAAGCGGGTAGAGCCACCGTTCAGCACCACTTCGCCGGCTTTCAAAGCCGAAATCAGCGGGGCGTGGTTGCTCAAAACTTCAAACAGGCCATCTACACCCGGAAACTGGGCCGATGTAACCTCCCCTTCAAATACCTTGCGGTCGGGCGTGATGATTTCCAGATGCATCTTTTCTAATGTGAGAAATGTGAAAATGTGTTGAATGTGCTGATGAGAGCGTGCCGCCGGAGCGAATTCACATTTCCCACATCAGCACATTCCTCACATTAGAAGAAATTACTTGGCGTCCGCCATCAGCTTCTCGCCCTTGGCTACGGCATCGTCAATGTTGCCTACCAGGTTGAAGGCCGCCTCGGGGAGGTGGTCGTATTTACCATCGATGATGGCGTTGAAACCGATGATGGTTTCCTTGATGTCAACCAGTACGCCTTTCAGGCCGGTGAACTGCTCGGCTACGTGGAAGGGCTGCGACAGGAAGCGCTGCACCCGACGGGCCCGCGTTACGGTCAGCTTATCTTCTTCCGAGAGTTCGTCCATACCCAGGATGGCGATGATGTCCTGCAGTTCTTTGTAGCGCTGCAGAATCTCCTTCACGCGCTGGGCAGTGTTGTAGTGCTCCTCACCCAGTACTTCAACCGACAGAATGCGGGAAGTCGAGTCCAGCGGATCCACGGCGGGGTAGATACCCAGCTCGGAGATTTTGCGGCTCAGTACGGTGGTAGCATCCAAGTGGGCAAACGTCGTCGACGGAGCCGGGTCAGTCAAGTCATCAGCCGGTACATATACGGCCTGTACCGACGTGATGGAACCACGCTTGGTCGAAGTAATACGCTCCTGCATGGCACCCATTTCGGTGGCCAGCGTGGGCTGGTACCCTACGGCCGAAGGCATCCGGCCTAGCAGAGCCGATACTTCCGAGCCCGCCTGCGTGAAGCGGAAGATGTTGTCGATGAAGAACAGGATGTCGCGGCCGGCACCGGTGCCGTCGCCGTCGCGGAAGTTCTCGGCTACCGTGAGGCCCGACAGGGCTACGCGGGCACGGGCTCCGGGGGGCTCGTTCATCTGACCGAACACGAGGGTAGCCTGCGACTTGAGCAGTTCCGTCTCGTCCACTTTGGTCAGGTCCCAGCCACCGGCTTCCATCGAGTGCTTGAACTCCTCACCGTACTTGATGATGTCCGACTCGATGAATTCGCGCAGCAGGTCATTGCCTTCGCGGGTACGCTCACCTACGCCAGCAAACACCGACAGACCCGAGTAGGCTTTGGCGATGTTGTTTACCAGCTCCATGATGAGTACGGTTTTGCCTACGCCTGCACCACCGAACAAACCAATCTTGCCACCCTTTACATACGGAGCGAGCAGGTCAATTACTTTGATACCCGTGTAAAGAATCTCCGACGAGGTAGCGAGGTCTTCGAAAGGCGGAGCCTGACGGTGAATCGGCAGCGCGCCGTCGCTCTTGGGCTGGGGAATGCCGTCGATGGCCTGGCCGATTACGTTGAACAGACGGCCTTTGATGCCTTCGCCCGTGGGCATCGACATCGGAGCGCCCAGGTCACGTACGGCGGCACCGCGGGTCAGGCCCTCGGTCGAGTCCATGGCGATGGTGCGCACCCGGTCTTCGCCCAGGTGTTGCTGGACTTCCAGCACGACCACCTGGCCGTTGTCTTTCGTGACTTCGAGGGCGTCGAGAATGTTGGGAAGCTTGGAGCCTTCACCCGCGAAGCTCACGTCCACCACGGGACCGATAACCTGGGTGATTTTGCCGGTATTCGCCATTTCTTGGTATATAAGGGGATGGGTTCAACGTTTCAGGTCGCAAAAGTACGGCTTAATCCCGGCATTGCCAAGGCTCCTCCCCGGCCCACTGCATCAACTTTTTTTTACGCATCTGAACCCCTGAAAATCAGTTTAAAAATACCTTTTCACCCCCACCCGACCCGCCTGGCCAAGAAAAATTTTTGCCCGGAAATTTGCCTGGAATAAAAGCCGCCGTACATTTGCAGAACCAAACGGCACGCTTACACCGGCAGCCGAGCGGGAAATTGTCCGATGGTGTAACCGGCAACACGCTTGATTTTGATTCAAGAAAGTCCAGGTTCGAGCCCTGGTCGGACAACTTCACACAACGCGAAAGGCGCTGATTCTTCCTCCCCCGGAAGAGTCGGCGCCTTTCGCTTTTTCACTACTTGTCATCCTGCGCAGCGCGAGCAATCTGGGTTACCCGTTAGCGGCTAACCTAAGTTCCTCACGCTGCTTGGGATGACATTTTTGTTTTCCTTTTTTCACTCCACCCCTTTCATGTCACAGCAGGTTAAAATTTTTGCGGGTAACGCTTCGCACGAACTGGGCGAGCAGATTGCCGCCGCCTACGGAATGCAGCTCGGCGACCTGAGCATTCAGCGCTTTGCCGACACGGAACTGGGCCCCTCGTTTAATGAAAGCGTGCGGGGCTGCGCCGTATTCCTGATTCAGAGCACCAACCCCCCGGCCGAAAACCTGATGGAGCTGGCCCTGATGGTGGACGCCGCCAAGCGCGCTTCCGCCTACAAGGTAAATGTAGTGATGCCCTACATGGGCTACGCCCGCCAGGACCGCAAAGACAAGCCGCGCGTGAGCATCGGGGCTAAAGTGGTGGCCAACATGATTCAGAGCGTGGGCGCCGACCGCCTGATGACCTGCGACCTGCACGCCGGCCAGATTCAGGGCTTCTACGATATTCCGGTGGACCATCTCGACGGCTCCACCGTAACGGCTCCTTACATCAAGAGCCTGAACCTGGATAACCTGATCTTTGCCTCGCCCGACGTGGGCGGCGTGGTGCGTACCCGGGCCTTCGCCAAGAAGTTCGGGGCCGAAATTGTGGTGTGCGACAAAATGCGTCTACGGGCCAATGAAATTGCGTCCATGCAAGTGATTGGCGACGTGACCGGCATGAACGTGGTGCTGGTGGATGACATTGTGGACACGGCGGGCACCATTTGCAAAGCCGCTGAACTGCTGATGGAGCGCGGGGCCAAGTCGGTACGGGCCGTTATTACTCACCCGGTGCTGAGCGGGCCGGCCCACGAGCGAATTCAGAACTCGGTACTGGAAGAATTGGTGGTGACGGATACGATTCCGCTAAAGCAGCAAAATCCGAAAATCAAGGTTATTTCGCTGGCTCCGCTGTTTGCGCAGGCCATTCACAACGTGGTGTCACACGAGTCCATCAGCTCACTGTTCGTGTAGGCTACACCGTTAGAATATCGGGCTTGTGCCCCACTTTGGCACGGTATTGAAGAGAGGGGGCTGTAAAAGGTTCCCTCTCTTCGCATTTTATTTTTCTGCTATGAAACTCTCTTTACTCTGTTCTACTGCTACCTGCTTCGGCTTGGCGCTGGTGGCCAGCAGCTGCACCACCACGGTACATATGCAGGCCCTGGCCCCGGCGGCCGTGCACATGCCCTCCAATATGCAGCGCATCGCCACGGCCAGCCGGGTGCTGCCAGATAGCCGCCGCGACAAGTTTTTTGATGTGCTGGAGGGCGTGTTCACCGGCGAAGGCCCCATGGTGGACCGGGCCGGCACTGAAGCCTGCATCATGAGCGTGGGTGAATCACTGGTGCGCAACAGTCCCCGTTTCCGGGTAACGCCGGCCAACCTGCAGCTACAGGGTCGCACCCGGGAGTTTTTCCTGCCTCCGCTGGCTCCAGATTACGTGCAGCAGCTGTGCCGCACCTCGCAGGTAGAAGGCCTGGTGGTGCTGGAGGCCTTCGACTCGGACATGGTGCTGGAACAGAAAAAGGAAGAGCGCACTATTAAGGAAAAGGACAAGCCCGACCGCAAAGTGCAAGTAACGGTGGTGAACATGGCCATGCGCGTCGTAACCGGCTTCCGCACCTACGGCCCCCAGGGTACGGTGGTGGACCAGGCTAAGCAGGAAGACCGCCTCAACTGGATCAGTGAAGGGGCTACTTATCAGGCCGCGCTGGCCGGCCTGCCCGCCCCCGAAGATTGTATCCGGCAGGTATCGTTGCGAGTGGGCGACCAGTACGCCCGCCGTATTGCACCTTCCTACGTGGCCGTATCCCGCGACCTGTACACCCGGGCCCGCAAAGACGACTTTATGCGCCAGGCTCAGCAGCGGGTAGCGGCCACCGACTGGACGCAGGCCGCTACTATGTGGCAGCAGGCCGCCCGCAGCACTGATACCCGCATAGCCGGTCGCGCCTTCTATAACTTAGCCGTAGCCCAGGAAATAAATGGCGACCTGCCTGGCGCCATCGACTACGCCCGCAAAGCGGCTTATGACTACCACCTCCGCGCCGCCGTGGGGTATTTGCGGGAGCTGCAGGCCCGCCAGCAGGCCGAGCAAGTAGTACAGCAGCAAATGGAGGGAGCCGCTAACTAATTACGGAATAATCATTGTACAATGCTACAGCAGACACATACCAATCCATCACCTGAAATGAATTAGTATAATCACAATGAACTTAAGCAACAATCCACTTATCTATACATCTATTAATAAACTGTAGAAATGGCTTAGAAAGAGGCTTTTCTATCAAAATATGAATCATATAAGAAACAAAAATAAAGGCAATTACGATGATTAATAGCAAAACATACTTATCAACTAAATCACCTATGTGCTGATAAATTACATATCCTATGTGTCCATGTATCAAATAAAGCGGATACGTTATCGCGCCAGCTATAGAAATTAATTTCCTTTCAGGAAGAACGAATTTTCTGTTAATTATTATAAAAAATACTATAAATATTAGACACAAAAAAGCAATTAATACACTTAAAGAAAAAGCATTTTCATCATGAAAACTCTTTTCTAGCTCTTCTTTGTAAAAGACCATACTCCTTAGACACAATACAAAACTAATAGTGAGTAATGTCCACAATTTCCACTCAGCGTCTTTCTTATACTGAAACATATAGAAAACCATTCCAGAAATAAAATATGGAGCATAATCCGGAATCAGTAACTTAGTGAACAATGTTTGAATTTCTGGCGATGGACCAACGAAAGCCACATACGCCAACCAAATCATTAGCAACAACGACAATCTATTCAATAATCTAAATCCAATTATTATACTTATCAAAAAGTAAAATACTATTTCGTATGCTAATGACCAATAAGCAGCATCTATTCGTCCACCTTTACCCAAAAAATCAACTAGCATTGTCATATTAATAAGATAATCAGCCAAGTGAACCTGCAACACTGATATATGCTTTGGCGCACCTAATAATTTGACTATAACAGCTGTTAGAGTGCAAGAAATCCAAAATGCCGGATATAGCCTAACAATACGAGAGACAAAAAACTGTCTGACAGTTTTTCGCTCTGCTGACATAAGCACTACATACCCACTAATAACAAAAAATAATTCTACACCCAACCATCCATATCGCGTGATTTTTCCTAAAAATTGGTAATTTATTGGACTAAGATTATCTGATTGATAAGCCCTGTATGTAAAATGGTAAAAAACAACTGATATAGCTGCTAGAAAGCGTAAAACATCTATCTCATATAATCTATTCAAATGCGAATTAATATTTTTTTTGATTCATGCGTTTTATATTAATTTCTTACAGAAACGTGTTTGTATATTAACATCAAGCACAAAGGTATATGTTTGATATATATAACACACTCTATAAGCCACCTTTGAATAAAATTCTTCAATAGGCACTTTTAAACTTCCGGATTATCTACCTATCTTTGCGGCCCGTTTGCCTGCTGTAGGTGAGCGTTTTTTTCCTCAAAAGCACACGTTTATGAAAAGCCTCGAGATTGTAGGGTTTAAAAGAGCGAATCTCGGTAAGAAGGACGCCAAGGCGCTCCGCCTCGACTCGTACGTTCCCTGCGTACTGTACGGCGGTGCCGACGAAGTTCACTTCTCCGTTCCGGCCATCCTGTTCCGCGAGCTGCTGTACACCCCCGAGGTGCACGTAGTAGAGCTGAACATTGAAGGTGACATCCGTCGCGCCATCGTGCAGGATGCCCAGTTCCACCCCGTGAACGAGATGCTGCTGCACGTTGACTTCCTGGAGCTGCAGGATGGCAAAGAAGTGAAGATGGAAGTTCCTGTGAAGTACGTAGGCGTTTCGCCGGGCGTACTGGCGGGTGGCAAGCTGGTTAGCAAGCTGCGTAAAATCAAAGTAAAGGCTACCCCCGAAAACCTGCCCGATTACGTGGAAGTGGACATTTCGGACCTGGGCCTCGGTAAATCCATCAAGGTGAACAAAGTGGAGCCCAAAGGCTACACCATCCTCACCAACGCCTTGGCTCCCATTGCCACCGTTACCATCCCGCGTGCCCTCAAAGGCCAGCTGCAGGCTGACAAATAAGGCTCACGGATTTTTTCGGATCAGCGTCGGACTTCTACGGATTTCGCGGACGATTTTCTGGAATAATCTTATTAAAAAGGCTGTCCTGTTCGCAGGGCAGCCTTTTTTTATAGGCACGGGGCATCCGTTACGTGCTGTTTGATTGCGGCGGGCTGAATATCTTTCGGCTACCAAATCCGCAAAAATCCGACTCTAATCCGCTACAAATCCGTGAGCAAGTTTCTTGTGCTGTGCCTGGGCAACATCGGGCCGGAATATGCCGATACGCGCCACAATGTGGGCTTTATGGTGGGCGACTACCTGGCCCGCAAGCACGACGCCGCGCCCTGGCAGCTGGGCCGCCACGCCTTCACCACCGAAATCAAGCACAAGGGCCACACCTACGTGCTGGTGAAACCCACTACCTACATGAACCTGAGCGGCAAAGCGGCGGCCCACTGGCTGAGCACGCTCAAGCTGACCAAAGAAAACATGCTGGTCGTCACCGACGACCTAGCCCTGCCCTTCGGTAAGCTGCGGCTGAAAGCTAAAGGCTCGGCCGGCGGCCAGAACGGCCTTAAGCACATCCAGGAAACCCTGGGTTCCGACGAGTACGCCCGCCTGCGCTTCGGCATCGACTCCAGCTTCTCGAAGGGCCGGCAGGTGGATTACGTGCTTAGCCCCTTCTCCGCCGACGAGCAAATCGACTTGGAAAGCCGCCTGGAAAAAGCCGCCGAGGCGGTGCTGGCATTTGGCGCGCTGGGCGTAGAGCGGGCCATGAACGTGGTGAACGTAAAATAATATCCTTTATATCACAACTAGTTAAGCAGCTGCACAATGGCTTTCAAGCAATGGATTGAGGACTACGCTTCAGAAATGCCAAATTTTCTGAATGAGAGCTCATTTTATTTGGGTCCCTTAGCAGCAATTACCGGGATAGAAACTCCCTTCAGAAACATTGAAGATTGCTCCAACGGCTATACACAAGTAGCAAAGTGTATCCGAAAGAAAAGTATCGACCTTGAGACGAAGGATAAACTCATGTGCTGTTTCGGCCTAGCTATGGCTAAGTTCATTATCGAAAGCTACACTGTTGATTGGAGCATTAAAAGAAAAGTGCTTTACAACAGTTACGTCGTTCCCATACTATCTATCAAAGAAGGGAAACAGGTTGACCCAATAAGTATAGCGCGGATATACTTAAAACGGGGTAGTGTATCAAATTTTAAAATGCTTTACTGGGGTTTAACTGATGTAACTCCGCTGGAATTTGACACCCTTTTTAATCTGCAAACAGAAAGCCCCTTGCGTTAGTCCGCAAGGGGCTTTCTGTTTACTCCAAGCTTGGCACGTTGCGGAGGAAGGATTGCTTCGCTCCGCTCGCAATGACAGGCTTCCTACGCTACGCCGGAACCAGGGCGCACGGGGCTGCTGGGCTGCATGAGGCTAAGCACGCCGTCGGCGTTTTCGGCCATCAGGAGCATGCCCTGGCTTTGGATGCCTTTGATTTCGCGGGGGGCGAGGTTGAGCAGCACCTGCACCTGCTGGCCGATGAGGGCCTCGGGCAGGAAGTGCTCGGCAATGCCCGAGACGATGGTGCGGGGCTCCTCGAAACCGAGGTCTACGCTGAGTTTGAGCAGCTTTTTGGTTTTGGCGACCTTCTCGGCGGCCACAATGGTGCCGATGCGCAGGTCCATCTGCTGGAACTGCTCGAAGCTCACGTCGTCCTTGGCGGGAGCGGCTACGGCGGCGGCCAGCTCGTTGGCTTTCTTGGTGTCGAGCAGCTTCTGCACCTGGGCTTCCACGGTAGCGTCCTCGATTTTGGTGAACAGCAGCGCGGCTTCGGCCAGCTGGTGGCCGGCGGGCAGGGCATCGGGGCGGCCGGCCTGGGACCAGGGGCCTTTCTCGGTGTTCAGCATCCGGCCCAGGCGGGCGGCGGCTTCGGGCAGGAAAGGCTCCAGCAGCGTTACGAGGGCGGCGGCCAGCTGCAGCGACACATGCAGCACGGTACCGGTGCGGGCCTCGTCGGTTTTGATGAGCTTCCAGGGCTCCTGATCGGCCAGGTACTTGTTGCCAAGGCGCGAGAGGTTCATCAGCTCGTTCAGCGCGTCGCGGAAGCGGTAGTTGTCAATCAGCTCGCCAATACGAGCCGGGAACTCCTGCAGCTGACGCAGCACGTCCTCGTCCTCGGTGGTGAAACCTACGGCGGCGGGTACTTTGCCCTCGAAGAACTTGTGAGTGAGCACCACGGCCCGGTTCACGAAGTTACCGAGGTTGGCCACCAGCTCGTTATTGTTGCGGGCCTGGAAGTCTTTCCAGGTGAAGTCGTTGTCCTTGGTTTCGGGGGCGTTGGCGCAGAGCACGTAGCGCAGCACGTCGGCCTGGCCGGGAAAATCCTGCAGGTACTCGTGCAGCCACACAGCCCAGTTGCGGCTGGTGCTGATTTTGTCGCCTTCCAGGTTCAGGAACTCGTTGGCGGGCACGTTATCGGGCAAGATATAGTCGCCGTGGGCCTTGAGCATCGTGGGGAAGATGATGCAGTGGAACACGATGTTGTCCTTGCCAATGAAGTGCACCAGCTTGGTTTCGGGGTCTTTCCAGTAGGTTTCCCAGGTATCGGGCAGCAGGTCTTTGGTGGCCGAGATGTAGCCGATGGGCGCATCAAACCACACGTAGAGCACCTTGCCCTCGGCCCCGGCCACCGGCACGGGCACGCCCCAGTCCAGGTCGCGGGTAACGGCGCGGGGGTGCAGGCCCTGGTCAATCCACGATTTGCACTGGCCGTACACGTTGGCTTTCCAGTCCTGCTTGTGGCCTTCCACAATCCACTCGCGCAGCCAGGGTTCGTACTGATCCAGGGGCAGGTACCAGTGCTTGGTTTCGCGCAGCACGGGGTGGTTGCCCGAGAGCATGGAGCGGGGGTTGATCAGCTCGGTGGGGCTGAGCGAGGTGCCGCACTTCTCGCACTGGTCGCCGTAGGCGTTTTCGTTGCCGCAGTTGGGGCAGGTGCCCACGATGTAGCGGTCAGCCAGAAACTGGTCGGCCTTCTCATCATAGTACTGCTCGGAGGTCTGCTCGATGAACTTGCCTTCCTCGTAGAGCTTCCTGAAAAAGCCGCTGGCTACATCGGCGTGCGTTTTAGAGGACGTGCGCGAGTAGATATCGAACGACACGCCAAACTCCTGAAACGAGTCGCGGATGATGGCGTGGTACTTATCCACCACCTGCTGGGGCGTCACGCCTTCCTTCTGGGCCCGGATGGTGATGGGCACGCCGTGCTCATCGGAGCCGCAGATAAATTTCACGTCGCGCTGCTGGGCGCGCAGGTAGCGCACGTAGATATCGGCGGGCAGGTACACGCCGGCCAGATGGCCGATGTGCACGGGGCCGTTGGCGTAGGGCAGCGCGGCCGTTACGGTATAGCGCTTGGGCAGAGAGGACATAGTAAGCGAAAAAGCAGTGTAAGCGCCGCCGAAACCGGCAACGGGAGTGCAAAGGAACAAGGAATAAAGAGGAATTAGGCAGCCGGTCTGTACTAAACCGATTACGCATGCCCGGTTGTTTCCTGGGATGGAGCCCGCCGGCCGTAAATCATAATATAGCTATCCTAAATTTCATCTAGTAATCCTTCTATATTTCGCTCACCTACCGCGGAGTTTTGCGTAGAGAAGCTTACACCTCTCCTCCCATTTTTCAAGCCATGAAGAACACCGACCAAGAAAAGCCGGACAAAAAGGCCCGTAAGCAGCAGAATGCCGCCGAAAAAGCCCAACGCAAAGCCGCCAAAGCAGCCGAATCGACTACTTCCGTCATTCAGGACTCGAAAGCCAGCAAAAAGTCAACGCAGAAGAAGGCACTGAAAACAGCCGCCAAGCAGCTGCAGAAAGAGCTGGATGGCCGCATCAACGAAGTGGTGAAGCGCATCCGGCAAGAAACGAAAGCCAAGCTGAAAGAGGTAGTGAAAGACGCCACCCGCCGCCTGGATACTGATATGGAGCACCTGTTCGAGCAGGCTCTGCATACCATTGTCAGCCGCCATGAAACCGGTACGCCCGCCGCCTCCGACAGCATCTCAACGGATTCCGGTGCAACCGACTCCGCCAGCACGGACAGTGCCGGCACAGCTGCAGCGAAAGCCCCGGCCCGCAACCGTACGGCTAACCGGCCTGCCGCCAAGCCCGCGCCCGCCCGCCCGGTAGCAGCCAAGCCCGCCGGTAAGCCCACCAGCACCGCCGGTAAACCAGCGGCCCGGCCGGCCCGCTCAGCGGCCAAAGCGGCGGCTCCCGCCACTGCTTCAACACCCGATACTGCGTCAGAAGCCACTCAATAAGTTGTCTACGCTTAAACCCGCAACGCCCGATTTCCAGATGGAAATCGGGCGTTGCGGGTTTAGCTGGCACTAGCATACCGGCACTAAAAGTTTACCGGGGCAGGCGCAGGGTATCGGCAGGGGCTCCGTTGACGCGGCGCATGCGGGTTTCCGGCGTCGTTGTGTTGTTGTCGTTGGTGTTGAGCGTTTCGGGGCGCTTGCGGGAATTGATGCCGCTGGCCTGCTCCCGAATGGGCACCCGACCGGGCGTGGCATCGGGCACGGAGCCACCGTAGCCGGCGTTGCTATTGTAGGCGGCCTGCCGGTCGGCGTCGGTGACGATGCGGGTGGGTGGGCGCTGCACGGCAGCCTCCTCCCCTATCGTTTCGGAGGTGGTGCAGGCACCTGCCAGCAAGGCAAGAGCGGGTAAAATCAACAGCCGTTTCATAGCAAAAAACCAGGCAGCCCGTCCGGTGCGGACGGGCTGCCTGGTTTAACGTGAATCGGCAGCCGGAGTTGGCCCGTTATCCGTGAATCAGGTGCAAATCGGCCTGAATACCGTTCCAGAGGCCCACGCGGGCCTGCATACAGTGCGTGGCTACATCCAGGCTTTCCTGCCAGCGCTGGGCATCCTGGCCGCACAGGTCGCGCACCATTTGCTGGGCCAGGGGGGTGTGCACCTCCTCATCCAGCTCAATGTGGCGGTTGAGGTAGTAGCTGAATGTATCGAGCTGGCCGGGGAAGCGGAAGTTGAGGTCGGCCACCAAATGGCGGAACATGTCGGGAATCACATCTTCGCGGCCAAAAGTGAAAGCCGCCGCAATAGCATGGGGCCGGCCCGACTCAATGATGGCAAATGTGCCCAGCACAAACTCCTGCACCGAAGCGGGCGCGTTGGCCTCTACCAACGCTTCCGCTACGGTATGACCAGCCGCCAATGCTGCCAGCAGCCGCTCAATGGGGGCCGTATCGGCCCCGCATTCCCGCATGGCGCGCAAATACAGCTCGAAATGGCTGGCGGGGCGGCCTTCGGGGTCCACGTCCGTTTCCTCTTCCAGCACAATATCATTGATAAGGCGGCGGGTGGCGGCGTTACCGCGCGGCACCCACGGAATTTCCACGCAGGTAAGCTCCCGCTGCAAGGCCTTCAGTAAGGACATGAAGTCCCACACGGCAAACACGTGGTGCTGCATGAACACGCGCAGATCATCAAGGGAGTGCAACGACTGGTACACGCTGTGTGCTACCAGCTGCTCGCGTGCCGGGGCCAAAGCCCGCTGCAGCTCAGCAATGGAATCAGAATGAACTTGGGTTGACATAGAACGGAGGGTAAAAAGTACAGCAGAGCGCAGGCTCCACTGGTACAACAAACGAAATGGCCCACTGGCGCGGGTCGCCAGCGGGCCAGCGCAAAATTAGGGTAGTTGCTAGTTACTGGTTGTTAGGTGTCAGTGACAGGGCGTATAAGCAGACGAGCCACTGACAACTAGAAACAACCAACTCATTTAGCCCGCTCGAACACCATGCCGTAAGAATCCATGCAGTAGCGCAGGCCGGTGGGCTTGGGGCCGTCGTCGAAGACGTGACCGAGGTGCCCACCGCAGCGGGCGCACATGATGGCGTCGCGGGTCATGCCCAGGCTTTTGTCGGTAGCCACTTTCAGGCTGGCCTCGGAGGCCGGGGCCCAGAAGCTCGGCCAGCCCGTGCCCGACTCAAACTTGGTAGCCGAGGAAAACAGCAGGTTATGGCAGCCGGCACAGTAGTAGTTACCCTTGGCGTGGTTGTCCCAGTAAGGATTGTTGTAGGGCTTCTCGGTGCCTTCCTGGCGCAGGATAAAATACTGTTCGGAAGTCAGCTGCTTGCGCCATTCCGCGTCCGATTTACGCACCGGAAACTCATCGGGCCGGCCGGTGGCAGGTTTTGCCTTGGGATAGGCTTTGGCGGCGGCCGACGGATTGGTTACCGGCCGGGGCGAATCGGCCAAATCCATTTTAGCATCATTTTTTTTCTGGGAGCAGGCCGAGTTTAAGGTCAGCACTGAGAAGAACAGAATCAGAAGGGGAAACCGCATGCGAAACGAGAGGTCTGAGATAAACGAAAACCAGAAAGCCAGCCCAAAACCGGGCCGCTGACAGAACATACGGAGCCGGACTACAGTTCGGCCTTCTCCGCCATAAATAGCCCATTGCCTATACTTCCGGGAACCACAGGGGGACAATAAGTTGTCTGTCTTCTCGCCCGAAGTTTCTTCCTCTCTCAGTAACAATTCATTACTGCGCGCTTTTGCCAGTTTCATTCCGTACCTTTGCGCCCGGAAAACCCTTTGTATGCAGAACATTCGCAATATCGCCATCATCGCCCACGTTGACCACGGCAAGACGACGCTCGTGGACAAGATCATTCACGCTTCCAAGCTGTTCGACGAGCACCAGCAGTTCGACGACCTGATTCTGGACAACAATGACCTGGAACGTGAGCGGGGCATCACCATCGTCTCCAAAAACGTATCAGTACGGTACAAGGACGTTAAAATCAACATCATCGACACCCCTGGTCACGCCGACTTCGGCGGCGAGGTGGAGCGGGTTCTGAAGATGGCCGACGGCGTACTGCTGCTCGTGGATGCCTTCGAAGGTGCCATGCCCCAGACGCGCTTCGTGCTGGGCAAAGCCATCGACCTGGGCCTGAAGCCCATTGTAGTGGTGAACAAGGTGGACAAGGAAAACTGCCGCCCCGACGAGGTGCACGAGCAGGTATTCGACCTGATGTTCAACCTGGGAGCTAACGAAGACCAGCTGGACTTCGTGACCCTGTACGGCTCCTCGAAGCAGGGCTGGATGAGCACCGACTGGAAAGTGAAAACCGACAGCATCATTCCGCTGCTCGACGCCGTGGTGGCTTCCATCCCGGCGGCTCCCCAGTTGGACGGTACGCCCCAGATGCAGGTTACCTCGCTCGATTACTCGTCGTTCGTGGGCCGGATTGCCATTGGCCGCGTGCACCGCGGTACGCTGAAAGAAGGCGCTAACATGAGCCTGATTAAGCGTGACGGCACCATCAAGAAAGTAAAAATTAAAGAGCTGCAGGTATTCGAAGGCCTGGGCAAAAACAAGGTAGCGGAGGTGAGCTCCGGCGAAATCTGCGCCGTAACCGGCATCGAAGGCTTCGACATTGGCGACACGCTGGCCGACGCTGAAAACCCCGAGGCCCTGGCGGTTATCAGCATCGACGAGCCGACGATGAACATGCTGTTCACCATCAACAACTCGCCTTTCTTCGGTAAGGAAGGCAAGTTCGTGACCTCGCGCCACCTGCGGGACCGTCTGTTCAAGGAAACCGAGAAAAACCTGGCCCTGCGCGTGAAGGAAACCGACCGTGAGGACACCTTCCTGGTGTACGGCCGGGGTATTCTGCACTTGTCGGTACTTATCGAGACCATGCGTCGCGAAGGGTTCGAGTTGCAGGTAGGCCAGCCCCAGGTACTGTTCCGGGAGGACGAAGACGGCAACCGTCTGGAGCCCATCGAGCACCTGGTAGTGGACGTACCGGAGGAAACGGCCGGTAAGGTGATTGAGCTGGTGACGATGCGCAAAGGCGAGCTGACCATCATGGAGCCCAAGGGCGACCTGCAGCACCTGGAGTTCAACATTCCGGCCCGCGGCCTGATTGGCCTGCGCAACAACGTGCTGACCGCCACCGCCGGTGAGGCCATCATGAACCACCGCTTCTCGGCCTACGAGCCCTATAAAGGCGTAATTCCCGGCCGTATCTCCGGTTCGCTGATTTCGATGGACACCGGTGCCGGCACTGCCTACACCATCGACAAGATGCAGGACCGCGGCGAGTTCTTCGTTGATCCGGGTGAGGAAGTGTACGCCGGCCAGGTTATCGGGGAGCACACCCGCCCCAACGACCTGACCATCAACATCCAGAAAGGTAAGAAACTCACCAACATGCGCGCCTCGGGCTCGGATGAAAACGTGAAAATCGTGCCCAAGCGTCAGTTCTCGCTGGAAGAAGCCATGGAATACATCCAGAAGGATGAGTACCTGGAAGTAACCCCGAAATCGGTGCGGATGCGCAAAATCCTGCTCGACGAGAACGAGCGTCTGCGTGCTGCCAAGAAAGTAGACTAACTCGCAGCAGATAATTTTGATAAAAGGGAGTGGCCGGTGGCTGCTCCCTTTTTGTTTTGGCCCTGGTTAGCACATACGTGGCCCAGTGCGGTTACGTATGAGGCAACCGCCGCCGCCATTCGCTTATGCTCGAACTACCTGCTTACTCACCCGCCAGCGTTCCGCCTCGTTGGTCCTTAATGCGCCAGCGCTGGAGCAACCTGCTGTTTGCGCATTGGCCTATGCCGCCAGCGGTATTACGGCCCTACCTGCCGGAGCGGCTGGAGCTGGATTTATTTGCGGGGCAGGCGTGGCTGGGCGTGGTGCCGTTTACCATGAGCCACATCCGGCCGCTGGGCCTGCCGGCCGTGCCGGGCCTAAGCGCGCTGCACGAGCTGAACGTGCGCACCTACGCCCGCCTCAATGGGGTACCGGGCGTGTGGTTTTTGTCGTTGGATGCAACCCAGCCGCTGGGCGTGTGGGCCGCCCGGACCCTGTTTCACCTGCCCTACCTGCACGCCCGCATGCAGCTTACCCGCCAAGGCAACGCGTTGCACGCCACGGCCACGCGCACGCACCGTGGCCAGGCTCCGGCTACGTTTGCCGCCACCTGGACGCCGGGCGCGGAATTGCCCTTGGCGCAGCCCGGTTCGTTGACTTATTTCCTTACTGAGCGGTATCATTTGTACACGGCGGGCCACACGGTGCGTCCCGGCCAGCATGATGCGGCACTCTGGCGGGGCCGGCTCTGGCACGAGCCGTGGCAGCTGCGAGAAGCCACTTTACAGCACTGGGAATCTACGTTGGTGGAAAGCCACGGCCTCCCCACGCCCCAGGGCCCGCCGCTGCTGCACGCCGCTAATGCGCTGGACGTGTGGATGGAGGAGTTGCGGCGCGTTTGAGCACCTACTGCTCTACCCGAAAATCAACGTAGCCCCGCACTTCGCCTTCGGTAACCTGTACCTCATCAACCCGGGCGGCGGGCGGGCCCTGATGGCTCCAGGCTTCCAGCTGTTGCAGGACCTCCAGCGGTCCTTCGACTTCGAGGGTTACGCTGCCGTCGGGGTTGTTGCGCACGGTGCCGGTGAGGCCGAGGCGGCGGGCTTCCTGCTGGGTGCTTTGACGAAAGAAAACGCCCTGCACGTGGCCGTGGACGCGGATGGTGCGGTGTTCAACGGGTGTGCTCATGGTGTCAGTTGAAGATGCCAGCGGGCGATGGAATCCTGCTGCCAGCGGGCGTTCTGAAACGGGTTTTCGGCGGAAAGCATACGCCCGGGCAGGCGGCGGCGTTGCAAGCGGCCGGTAATTATATCCTGCTCATCAATGTACACGGCCGGGGCGGGAGCCGTGGTACGCCGCCCAATTGCCTGGCCCTCGCTAAGCGTGGTAGTGGTCGTATCGGGGCTGAAGAGGCGGGCCAGCGTGCGGCGGTCAGGGCCGAGGTAGTACACTTCCGTCGGCTCATCAAACTTCCTCCGGACGGAATCGGGAAACGCCGGAAACTGCACGGGAAGGGCCCGCAGCTGCTCCAGGTCGAAAACCGTACCGCTGGTATCGGTACGCGGCACCCATACGGCCCCGGTATCAGCCGCCAGGTTAAACGGCGGCGAGGAGTACCCGGAGTTCTCAACCCCGATGCGGTGCAGGCGCGGCCCGGCAGTAGTCAGGCGCAGCAGATACACGCTATTGACCGGTTCATACCCGGCCAGGCACTGCACCCGCAGCAGCCACCGGGCCGGATACCGGGGTAGCCGCTGCAACCGCCCCAGCGTTGGCCCGCCCGAATCAGGCTGGCAGAGGGTGGCGGACAGCAGGGGCCGGCCGTGGTACAGCACTTCGGTAGCCAGCGTATCGTAGTAGCTAAACAGCAGTTGGGTACGCTTCTCAATGCGGTAGCGCAACACCAGCGGAGCCTGCACAGAGGCGTTTTCGACGGTAAACTCGGAGGTGGAACAGGCTCCGAACACCAGTACCACCAGCAACGCGCCCAGCAGCAGGCGGGGCCACCACGACCCAGGAGCAGGCAAAGGCTTAAGGAAGGGCATCGGAAAGGCAACGAGGGAAACGGAGGTAATATAAGCAGCGGGCGTTTGCCGGGAACCTGCCAACTTCGCGTTTCGCCCTTGTCGCTCTGCTTTTTTCCCTCGTTATGCGTTATCTGCTCCGCAATTGCACTATCTACACCGGCTCCACGGTGCTGCCCCACCACACGCTGCTGGTACAGGATGGGCTGATTGAGGCCGTACTGCCCGAGGTAGCGGCCCCCGCCGACGTGCCCGCCGTGGATGCCCGCGGCCTGAACGTGGCGCCCGGGCTGCTCGATTTACAGGTGTACGGAGCCCAGGGCCAGCTTTTTTCCGTAGCGCCAACTGCCGAGGCGTTGCGCATCCTCACGCAGTACGCGTTCCGGCACGGCACCACCGGCGTGCTGGCCACTATGCCCACCAACTCCTGGGCGATGATGCGGCAGGCGCTGGAAGCCGGCCGGGAGTTTTGCCGGGAGTACCCGGGTCTGCTGGGCATTCATCTGGAAGGGCCCTACATCAACCCACTCAAGAAAGGCGCCCACCAGGCTGAGTTTATCCGGGAGCCGACGGTGGCCGAAATTGAGGAGCTGCTGCAACTAGGCGGCAGCACGCTGAAGATGATGACCCTGGCTCCTGAAATGGCCTCGGCGGCGGTGGTAGCCCGTTTGCGGGAGGCCGATGTAGTGGTATCGGCGGGGCATTCCAATGCTACGTACGAGCAGGCCACGGCGGGCTTCCGACAGGGTTTTTCGGCGGCTACGCACCTGTTCAACGCCATGTCGGCGCTACAGGGGCGGGAGCCGGGGCTGGTGGGAGCCGTGTACGATTCGGCCACGGCCTGCGCCAGCATTATCGTGGATGGTGTGCACTGCAGCTTTGATGCCGTGCGCATCAGCCAGAAGCTGCTGCGGGAGCGGCTGTTCCTGATTACCGATGCCGTGACCGACAGTGAGCAGGGCGCGTACCGGTTCCGGCGCGCGGGCAACCATTTTGTGGATGCGCAGGGTACGCTCGCCGGCTCGGCCCTCACGCTGCCCGAAGCCATCCGCAACTGCGTGCAGCACGTGGGGCTGCCCTTGGAAGAGGCCCTGCGCATGGCTTCGCTGTACCCGGCCCGGGTGCTGGGTCTCGACCACGAGTTGGGCTACCTCAGCAGCTCCTACCGCGCCGATTTCTGGCTGTTTGATGATGACCTGACGCCCTACGCCACTGCCCGGGGCGGTACCCTCACCTGGCACTAGCAACACTTCAGCTTATCTTCAGAAAGCCTACCGCATGTTTGCAGCTTCTCCTTACCGTCTGCTCATGCGTTTCGTTTTACTGATCATACTACTGCTGCTGGCTCCGGCCGCCTGGGCCCAATATACGGTGCAGGTACAGGTGCGCGACTCCCTGACCCGGCAGCCGCTGCCGGCCGTAAGCGGGGCCATCCGGGGCACGGCGCTGGGCGCTTCCTCCGATGCCCAGGGCCAGCTCAGCATCCTGAACGTAACCGGCCCCACGGCTGAGGTGGTGCTCAGCTTTATCGGGTACCGGGTGAAAACGGTGCAAGTGGCCCTGCCGCAGACAACCCCGGCCACCGTGCTGCTGGCCCCGGATGCCAACGCGCTGGAGGAAGTAGTAGTAACCAGCACCCGCACCAACTCACGCATTGAGGACCTGCCTACCCGGGTAGAGGTACTGGGCGAGGAGGAGCTGCAGGAGGAAAACGCCATCAAACCCGGCAACATTGCCTCGTTGCTGGGCGACATTGCCGGCACCCAGATTCAGCCCACCCAGCCCACCACCGGCAACGCCGATTTGCGCATTCAGGGCCTGCAGGGCCGCTACTCGCAGATGCTACGCGACGGGCTGCCGCTGTTTGGGGGCTACGCCGGCTCCTTCGGGATTTTGCAGGTACCCCCGCTCGATTTGCGGCAGATTGAGTTGATTAAGGGCTCCAGCAGCACGCTGTACGGGGGCGGGGCTATTGCCGGCCTGGTGAACCTCATCAGCAAGCAGCCCCGCCTGGGTAGTCCGGAGCGCAGCCTCACCCTCAACCAAAGCACCCTGCGCGAAACCAACCTCAATAGCTTCGTATCGGGCCGCAACCAGCGGGTGGGCTACACCTTGTTTGCGGGCGGCACCCGCCAGCAGGACGTGGACGTGGACGGCGACGGGTTTACCGACGTGCCCCGCCTGCGCAACTTCACGGTGCACCCGCGGCTGTTTTACTACCCCAACCGCCTGGGCCAGCTGGCCGTGGGCTACACCGGCACCGTGGAGGACCGCCGCGGAGGCGACCAGCAGGTGGTGCGCGCCGGCCCCGACGCGCTGCACCAGTACTTCGTGACCAACCGCATGCAGCGCCACACCGCCGACCTAGTGTATACCCAGGACAGCGTGGGTGGCGGCAGTCTAACAGTAAAAGGCACCGCGAGCAGCTTCGATAGGCGCGTGACCACCCATACCGTGGGGTTCCGGGCCCGGCAGCTGTCGTATTTCTCGGAGTTGAGCTACCTGCACCGGCTGGGCCGGCAGCACACCGTGTAGCGGGCCTGAACGTTAACGGCGAGCAGCTGCGGCCCCAGGATGACCCCTCGGCCCTGCCGGCCGGCAACTACACGTATAGCACGGTGGGCGGCTTTGTGCAGGATGACTGACAACCCGTGCCCCAGCTCACGGTGCAGGGCGGCCTGCGCCTCGACCACCATAACCAGTACGGTAACTTCCTGCTGCCCCGGCTGGCGCTGCTGTACCGGTTTTCCGAAAGCGTAACGTCGCGCCTCAACGGCGGCCTGGGCTACCGCGTGCCCGTACCCTACGTGAACGACTTGGATGAGCGGGATTACCCCCAGCTGCAGCCTTTGGTGGGCCTGCGGGCCGAGCGCTCCACCGGCCTGAACTGGGACGTGAATTATCAGCACCACGCGGGCGAGCTGACCCTGACTCTCAACCAGTCGTTCTTCTACACCCGCCTCAACTCCCCGCTGGTGCTGCCCGATTACGGCCTCACGCCCGGCAGTACCCCGCTGGCCTGGTACAACGCCGGCCAGCCCGTGGTGAGCCAGGGCTTTGAAACCTACGTGCGCCTGCGCCAGGACGAAACCGAGCTGTACCTGGGCTACGTGTTTACGGATGCCCGCCGCCGCTACGACGCGGTAAACCCGCACGTGGAGCTGGCCGCCCGCCACAAGCTGGCCGCCGTAGCCACCCAGGAGTTTACCGAGCACTTTGCCGCCGGCATCGAGGCCAGCTACACCGGCCAGCAGTACCTCTCCGATGGCCGCCGCACGCCGGGCTACCCCATTATGGCCGCGCTGCTGCGCTACACCCAGGGCCCGCTCACGCTGGTGCTCAACGGCGAAAATCTGCTCGACTACCGCCAGACGCGCCGGGAAAGCGTGGTGCTGGGCTCCCGCCTCAACCCCAACTTCCCCCAGCTTTGGCCCCCCGTGGAAGGGCGGGTACTGAACCTATCGGCCACGGTAAAGTTCTAAAACTTGCGCGGCCTTTCTGGCAATTGGGTATCTTGGCGAGGAAAGCCGGTGCATCGGCTTTCCCATTGTCCTATCATTATGTATTTCTTTACCACCGTTGTCGGCAGACGTTGCGGCTTGCTATTCCTGTTGCTGCTACTGGCCAGTGCGGCCCGGGCCCAGTTGGGCGAGCCAGGCATTATGCCGGAGCAGCCCGCTCCCTACGAATTCCGGCTTACGGAAGCATCATTTGAGGAATCCTACGGGTTCAATGATACTGCCCGGGCAGTTATCCGGCTGTACTACAGCAAGTGGAACACCGGGCGCCGCATCATGCAGTTTGCCGGCTACCCAGTACCGTTGGTATCGGCCGTAGGGCGACACATGGGAGAAACCACCACCAGCTCCGGCGTCATCGTACCCAACGCTGGCACATATTACTACGACCCCTGGGTGGCACCGGTAGCGTTCAGCCTGTTGGGTGTATCGGCGTTTGGTTTGGGCAAAGCCACCGCCTGGAACCGTCGGCAACTGTACACGGCCATCCGGCAGTACCGGCTCACGCATAAGCTGCCAGCCCAGGTAACAGCCCGGCTGCTGGCTCCTTATCTGCAGGCAGTGCAGCAGGATGGCTACGTGCCGCTGCCTACTGCTCCCGCTGACGCACGGCTTCGAAGGTGAGGATGGCGGTGGCGGTGCTCACGTTCAGGGAGTCGATGGCGCCGCGCATGGGGATGATGATGGTCTGGTCGCAGGCCTGCAGGAGCTCGGGCGTGAGGCCGTCGGCTTCGGTGCCCATGACCAGGGCCGTGGGGCCGCGGAAGTCGCAGGTAGTGTAGGGTACGGCCGCGTCGGTGAGGGCGGCGGCGTAGGTGCGGATGCCGTGGCGCCGGCACCAGGCCAGCAGCTCGGGCCGGGTGGTGGCAATGGTGGGCACCGTGAACGAGCACCCGATGCTGCTGCGGATGGCGTTGGGGTTGAACAGGTCGGTGCGGGGGTCGCACACCACGACGGCCGTGGCCTGGGCCGCGTCGGCGGTGCGCAGGATGGCGCCTAGGTTGCCGGGTTTCTCCACGGCTTCCAGCACCAGCAGCAGCGGGTTGGCGGGCAGCGGCAGCGTATCCAGCGTGAGGTGCGGGGGGCGGGCCAGGGCCAGCACGCCGTCGGAGCCTTCCCGGTAGGCCACCTTCTCAAACACGGCCTTCGATACCTCGAACCAATCCGCGGGCCCGTTGCCGAATAGCTCCTGCAGTTGTTGCAGCCGTTGCGGACCAGCCAGATCAGAGCACACGAACAGCGCGGTAATGCTTACGCCGGCCCCGTGCGCAATAGTCAGCTCCCGCAGACCCTCAATGATGGTGAGCCCCTGAGCGCGCCGTTCCGACGATTTCTGCTGCAGCTTCAGCAGATTCTTGATGCGCGGATTCTGGGGGCTGGTAATGGGGTCGAGGGGCATACGGGGGCAATTGAGCGGCCGGCTGGAAAGTTGGCAAAGATACGGAGGCCAACTTGCGCGGCCTACGGGCCGTTGTAAGCTCACTTATTGTCGTGGCAGTATCTTGCGGCAGCTGTTCTTCGCGTTTCTTTTGCTTCTGTTCTATGGGCCTAAAGCTCAATACCAAAATCATTCTTGGGTTTGTTATTGCAGTGGGCGTACTGCTCCTGACCTCAACCGCAGCGTGGTATAGTATTCAGCAGCTAGGGTACTATACCCGGCAAGTAGAGCACACGTATCGGGTGCTGGAGAGTGCCTCCAGCCTGCGCGGGCACTTGCGCGACGCCCAAAGTCAGGTGCGCGGCTATCTGTTGCTAAGTGACTCTACCTACCTGCCCGGCTTCTATCAGAGCCAACCGTTAATTGATGAGGATTTTGACACGCTGCAACTGCTCACGCTGGATAACCCCCAGCAGCAGGACCGCCTGGATACCTTGCAGCGCGGACTGCGGGATGAGCTGACTTTTCTGGAACGCTGGGCCAAATTACCGCCTTCCACGGAAGCAGTACGCCAACTGGTGCGCGAGGACCGCATCCGACAGCTGACCCTGCGGGAGCTGATTGCCCGCGTTCAGACCAATGAAAAGATACTGTTGAGAGAACGACAGCGGCGCCAGGATTTCTTTGAGAATACGACCCCGGCAGCCATCGTTATTTCGGCGCTGCTGGCTACGCTGATGGTGGCCTGGCTCTTTACCAAAATAAATCAGGAGCTGCAAGCAAACGAGACCTTGCAGCTGGAGCTGCAGCGCACCAATGCCGATGTGGCCCGGCGTATCAGTATTATTGAGGCTCTGGCGAACCGTGTAGTGGCCGGCGACTACACCGTAAAAATCTCTGATCAGGAGCAGGACAGCCTGGGCAACCTGGCTACTTCGCTCAACCACATGACGCAGGCGCTGGATACCAGCTTCACGGTCCTGGAGAACCGTAACCGGGAGCTGGATCAGTTTGCTTACGTAGCCTCCCACGACCTGAAAGCTCCCCTGCGCGGGGTGGTAACGGTGGTAAAGTGGATTGAGGACGAGCTGCCCCACGAGCTGAGCCCCCAGATGCGCCAGTACCTGGACATGATGAAGGGCCGTCTGCACCGCCTCGAAGACCTCATTAACGGCCTGCTGGCCTACGCCCGCGCCGGCCGTACTGAGCGCAAGCTTGAGGAAGTGGATGTGCAGCAGTTGGTAGCCGAAGTGACCGAGCTGGTAGTGCCGCCCACCTTCCGGGTAGAAACGCCCACGCCCCTGCCCATGCTCCGCACTGACCGCCTCA
The DNA here is from genome assembly GCF_049949205.1 of Hymenobacter sp. 102. NCBI lineage: Bacteria > Pseudomonadati > Bacteroidota > Cytophagia > Cytophagales > Hymenobacteraceae > Hymenobacter > Hymenobacter sp. 102. Next base: position 3,716,422 of record NZ_CP188172.1, on the reverse strand, counting down.
GTCTGCAGCAGGTATTCACCAACCTCATCGGCAACGCGGCCAAGTACCACCACCGCCCCGATGGCCTTATAACCGTATCGGCCCGCGACCTGGGCTCCTGCTACGAGTTTCGGGTGCAGGATGATGGGCCCGGTATTGCGCCGCAGTTTCAGCAAAAAGTATTTCTGATGTTTCAGACCCTGCGCGACCGGCACACGGCCGAAAGCACCGGCATTGGCCTGAGCATTGTGAAGCGCATTGTAGAGGAACAACGCGGCACCATCCACATCGAATCCGAAGAAGGCCAGGGCGCCGCCTTTGTGTTTACCTGGCACAAATAGGTGAAATGGTGAGTGGTGAAATAGTGAGTTTGATGTGCGAATTGCGCAGGTTAATCTCAGACTCACCACTCATTTCCGCACATTTCACCACTCACCATTTCACCACTTCACCATCTCACCGCATGCGCTCCGTTCTGCTTGTTGAAGACGACTTTTTTGATACCATGACGGCCCAGAAGGCCTTCGAGAAGTTCAGTGTACCCCACAAGCTGTACACGGCTTTCAATGGCCTGGAGGCCCTGGATTTGCTGCTGGGCCGCAATGGAGTCGAGCCCATCCGGCCGTTGCCTGAGGTAATACTGCTGGATTTGAACATGCCCAAAATGAACGGCCACGAGTTTCTGACCGAAATCCGCAACAACCCCGAACTACGGGATATTCCAGTGTTCATCACCACTACCTCCGGCATGGATATGGACCGCCTTAATGCCCAGAACCTGGGCGTGAGCGGCTATATTCTCAAACCCCTCGATTTTGAATCCAGTACCGATATGGTTGACAGCATGAATCTGCTGGAAAAGCTGTTGCGTTAACATCCCTGCTCCTTCCCCCATTTCCTCATCCGCTTCCTACTCATGCAGCCCCTGTTCGAAAACGAGCATTGCATAATTTATTACGATGAAAGCGTGCCGGCCATCCATCAGCAGTGGCAGGGGTTTGCCTCGGGAGAGCTGCTGCGCGAGGCTCACGATGCCACTGTGCAGCAGGTCAGGATACACAAAACGCCCTGCATTCTGGCCGATACCCGGCAGATGCGCGTGATTTCCCGGGCCGACCAGCAGTGGATTACCGACAGTTATTTTCCGCGGCTGATAGCGGCCGGAAGTCGGCGCATTGCCATTGTGCAGTCGGAGGATATCTTCAACCAGACCTCCGTGCAGCACATCATGACCGATATCGTCCGCAACTCGCTGGTGGTAGCCGAACACTTCCAGACAATGGAGGCGGCACGGGCGTGGCTGCGGGAGAACTGCTAGCCCCTCCCCCCCCCGGATGCAACGCCCGGCCGGGGCGCTAGCCTCCTCGCATTGGTGTGGGGCTTGGCGCTGCGGCCGGACGGGATGCTGCATATGGGTGAAAGAACTCGTAATATGGGCCGCTAACCGGGCACTTTCGGCCGGGTACCGCAGTTCCTCCGACATATCAGCGCTTCAGGCTCAGCGGCCGGATTTTTGCTCACGGTCTGCTCACACTCCAGGTTGCTATTTCGCTCTTTCCGTCTTTCTTTATCCTGTATGTTGCTCCGCTCCCTCCCGCTCTTGGCCCTGTGCGCGCTGGCTGCTCCGGCCCTGGCCCAGCAAACGCCCCGCGAGTTGAACACCCTGCCCGGTGCTCCGGCTCCGCAGCCGGCTCCGCCTGCTTCGACGTCTCCCGTTACGCCGGCTCCGGCCCCCGTTACCACCGTTCCGCCCCCTGATACCACGCGCCGGTCCTCGGCCTCCCGCACCCTGGCAGCCCCGCCCGCAGTGCCCGATTCGGTACGTACCCAGCAGCGGCAGGCGCCGCTTCCGCCCGCCAACACCACCCGCTACGCCGTAGGTCTGAAATCAGGGCAGGTGCTGCGCGGCTACGATGTGGAAGTAAAGCAGCCGGTGTTCGGCCGCACGTTTCTGCTGGTAGACGGGCAGCAGCGGCTTGATCTGAACGATGTGCGCTACTACGAGGATGAATCCGGCTTTTATGTGCGGACCACGCTGCCCGGCCGTTCCAAGCGCGAAACCACCCTCCGCCGCGACCGGGTGGGCCGCATCAGCCTGTATTCCATCACCACCCAGCAATACACGGGTAACCCGGGCGGATTCGGGCCCTACGGCTATGGCCGCTACGGGGGCTTTGGCGGTTATCCGTATGGCGGGTTTGGCGGCTACCGCACGGTGCGGAACGAGTACTTCAGCAAGGATAATGGCCCCATCGAAGACCTCAGCATCCGAAACCTGCAGCTAGCTACTCAGGACAACCCCGGCTCCCAGCAGCTGCTGGCCGATGCCCGCCGCTTTCAGCGCATCACTACCCTGAGCTACATTGGGGCCGGTGCGCTGTTTCTGGCGGGTACGCTTTCCAGCATCGGCGGAAGCAACGGTTTCTCGGTGTCGCCGCTGGTGTACGGAGCCATTCCGCTGGCCATTGTGCCGCTGGTTATCGGCGGCAAGTCGCAAAACAGCGTGAAACAGGCAATTTTGCTCTACAACCGGGGCCAGCAGTAACCCGGTGCACCCCACACCCCGCAAACGCCCCGGCCAACCACAGCCGGGGCGTTTTGGCTGGTGGAAGGAGCGCGCCGCCTTAACCCTGGCTGCTTCCATTTGCGTAGGCAGGAAGGTGAATACTCCCGTCTCCATCCTCACCCTTCCCGAGCGCCGGGAGCTGGCTTTATGGGTGCACGCAACGCTCTGCACCGAATACGGGGCTCCGTTTGCCTTTTTCAGCACCAAGGACCCACTCAGTGAGCTGATCAGCTCGTTGCTTTCCCACCGTACCCGCAACCCGGACTCGCACCGGGCTTACCAGCAGCTGCGCGCCCGGTTCCCGACCTGGGAGGCGGTACGCGACGCGCCCACGGCGGAAGTGGAGGCGGCCATCAGCGCCTGCACCTGGCCGGAGCAGAAAGCCCCCCGACTGCAGCAGGTGCTGCAAGCGGTAAGCAGCCGCTGCAACGGCCCCTGCGACCTGGAGTTTCTGGCCGAACTGCCCATTCCGGAAGCCCGGGCCTGGCTGGAACAGCTGCCCGGGGTGGGACCTAAAACCAGCGCCGCCGTACTACTGTTCAGCACTTTGCGCCGCCCCGCCATGCCCGTGGATAGTCACCATCACCGCGTAGCCCAGCGTCTGGGCCTCATCGGCCCAAAGGTAGGTGAAGCCGCCGCCCACGCGCAGCTGGCTGCTTTGCTCCCGCCCGGCTGGGACGCCCAGCAGGTGTACGACCACCACGAGGCTCTGATGTTTCACGGCCAAAAGTGCTGCTACTTTCACACGCCGGCCTGCGGGCGGTGCGTAGTGCGTAGCCACTGCCCCTTCGGGCAAGCCCGAATCGGTAATTTTTCTCAACTTCCCGACTCTTCACTCCCTCTGCTATGAAACCGACCTACGGCGTACCCGCTCTGCTTTCCTTTTTTATTCCCGGCCTGGGCCAGCTCATCAAAGGCCAGATTCTGAAAGCCTTTCTGATTTGGGCCGTTGGGGGCGTTGTTGGCTTCCTGCTGGCCTGGACATTTGTGGTGCCCTTCGTCATCTGGGCCTGGAACGTGTACGATGCCTACAATGACCCCGCCTAGTTGTGCCGGTGCTGCACCTGAAAGCCAAACCTAACAGCCGCCGTACCCAGCTGGAGCGCGCCGCCGACGGGAGCCTGCTGGTGCGCCTGCAGGCCCCGGCCCAGGATGGCAAGGCCAACGCCTGCCTGCTGGCATACCTGGCCCAGCTGTTTGGCGTGAGCAAAGCCCGCGTTACGCTGCTGAGCGGCCACACGACCCCGTTCAAGAAAGTGGAAATTCAGGGCCCCACGGAGCAGCAGATACTCCTGGTGCTGCAGCAGTACCACGCGGCTTAAGCGCATCTTTTGGCCGGAGTTTGGCGTTGAATGGACGAGCCGTTTCACTGGTATCATCTGCCTCTCCTCCCGCCTGTGCTTATGCTGTCTTTTCCTACTTGGGCCGTGGCCGGCTTCTGGGGCCTGGTTTCCGGTTCCGCGTTGCTGCTCGGTGCTGCTGTGGGTTATTTTACCCACATTCCGCAACGGCTGATTGCGGCTATCATGGCGTTTGGCAGCGGCGTCTTAATCTCTACCCTGTCCTTGGAGCTGATGGAGGAAGCCTATCGTAAGGGTGGTTTCGACTCAACCGGACTGGGCTTTGTGGGTGGGGCTGCCCTGTACACCCTGGCCAACTGGCTGCTGGCCCGCTACGGGGCCAAGCACCGCAAGCGCTCCGGCGAGGAGCAGACTCAGGAGCGCGCCGCCGTGCAGAAGGGCCACACCGAGGGCAACGAGGCTGGTGACGACAACGGCCTTGCTTTGGCCGTGGGGGCTTTGCTCGATGGTATTCCGGAGAGTATTGTGATTGGCCTGAGTATGCTGGCCGGCGGGGGTGTGAGCATGGTGGCGGTAGTAGCCATTTTCCTCAGTAACCTGCCCGAGGGATTAAGCAGTGCCGCCGGTATGCGTAAGGCCGGCCGCCGCCCGGCTTACGTGCTGGGCCTGTGGGCGGGCATTGCCGTAATTTCCGGCATTTCTTCTCTGATTGGCTATTCCGTATTCAGCGGGTTTTCAGCGGAGGTGGTGGCCGCCACCACGGCCATATCGGCTGGGGCAGTGCTGGCTATGATTGCCGATACCATGATTCCGGAGGCCTTTGCCGTAGCCCACAACTTCACGGGCCTCATCACCGTCATCGGGTTTTTGGTGTCGTTTGTGCTCAGTAAGCTGGGTGGCTAGGTGATTGGGGGGTTGGAGGTTAGGCGGTTCTATTTTTCTGGGTAAAACAAAGCGTAACAACCCAACCATCTAACTACCCAACGACCACCCACCTAACGAACGAAGGCCACCGGATTCCCCGCCGGTGGCCTTCAGGATAAATATAAATCCCCTCATTCCTTCTCTAACTCACCGGCTGCCGAGGGGGGCTGCCGCACCTTTTCCGGAGAATGCAGCAATGGCGACCGATGTTGCTCTACGCATTTTCCGGCATTGGCTCGCGGCGGTAAGTGCGCTCAAATTCTTCGTCGATGTGGTACGTGGACTCCTCGTGCTGGCTGAGGTCGAGCCCCAACTCCTCATCCTGGAGTTTTACGCGCATCCCAAAAATACGATCAGTTATTTTCAATAAAATCCAGGCCCCGACGAACGAGTAGGAAATGACGATGAACAGCCCCAGTACGTGGTATCCGAAAGTGGTGAACGTGCCGTGAATCAGCCCCACCTTATCGGCAAACACGCCCGTGAGCAGCATACCCACGATGCCACCCAGTCCGTGACACGGAAATACGTCCAGGGTATCGTCGATGGTGGTGCGGGAATTCTGCCAGTGCACGGCCGCGTGGCTGATGAAGGCCGCTAATACGCCAAACAGAATGCTTTGCCCATAGTCGATGTAGCCGGCGGCGGGCGTAATGGCTACCAACCCAACCACTGCGCCGGTACAGGCGCCCACAGCCGTAGGTTTGCCCCCACGTACCACTTCAATCAGAATCCAGGCCATAAGAGCGGCGGCCGAGGCCAGATTGGTATTCACGAAGGATAGGGCCGCTAACTCGTTTGCGCCCAGCGCCGAGCCCGCATTGAAGCCGAACCACCCGAACCAGAGCAGGCCAGTACCGAGCAGCACATAGGGCACGTTAGGCGTAGAGAACGACGAGGGCCGCAGGTTAGCCGAGCGGCGGCCCAACACCATAGCCCCCGCTAACGCCGCCACACCCGCCGAAATATGCACCACCGTACCCCCGGCAAAATCGAGCACGCCCCACTGGCGCAGGAAACCCTCAGGATGCCAGGTCCAGTGAGCCAGCGGGCAGTAGATAAACAGGCTGAACAGCACCATGAAGGCCAGGTAGCCCTTGAACCGCACCCGCTCGGCAAATGAGCCGGTAATCAGGGCTGGGGTAATGATGGCAAACTTGAGCTGGAACGCGAAGTAGAGAATGAACGGGATGGTGGCAGCAAAGGCCGGATTGGGGGCGGTACCCACATTACGCAGCAGCGCAAACGTAAAGGGGTTTCCAATGAGCCCGTGCCAGGAGTCGCCGTAGCAGAGCGAAAAGCCCACGAAGTAGAATAGCACCGAAATAACGCCTAACGCCACAAAACTCTGCAGCATGGTGCTGATGACGTTTTTGGGCCGCACCATCCCGCCGTAGAAAAACGACAGGCCCGGCGTCATAATCAGCACGAAAGCCGTAGCCGTGAGCATCCAGGCCACGTCGGCCCCATTGAGGGAGCCGGGCGCAGCGGCCGGGTGCGGCACTCGCACGAAAGCCGCCAGTAACGCCAGCACTAGCAGCACAACCAGTGCAAACAGGCTCTTGCTGGGTTTCAGAGAAGAAGATTCAGGAGACATAACCGACTATCTAGCAATTTGGCCTTGTTTTCAGAGGTCAATATACTATAAAAACGCTTTTTTACTTCAAAACACCTTCTTAATCGTAGGCACCCCATCTAAATTATCTGTTAAAATACTAATACACCCCCTCATTCAGCAACCCAGCTGCATCCACCATTAGTACTTGGTGCTGCCCGCGTCCAACCCCATGCGGCTGACGTGGCGGGTCCTAGTTGCGGGCGAAACCCGTAGCTTGCAGCATTCTTACCAGACCTATCGCTATGGCGGCTTTACCCAATCCTTCCGACTTACAACCCTTGCTCGACGCGCTGCAGTTTTCGCCCGAAAACGTACCCCTGCGCCGCCACGTAGCCGGCCTGCTGCGCCAGGTGGGCCGCTTTGCCGAAGCCGAGGAACACTACCGCCTGGGCCTGCGCCACGCCCCCGACGATGAGGAGCTGCAGCTGGGTTTGGCTGAAACCTATGCGGCGCTGCAAAAGACTTCGGCGGCGCTGGTGGTGCTGGAAGAAGTGCTGCGCGCCCACCCCAACCACGCCCGCGCCCACCTGCTGCACGCCCGCGTGCTGGCCCGCGCCGGCGGCCCACCCGACGAGGCCCGCGCCGCCTACCAGCAGGCCCTGCAACTGGACGGCACCCTCCGCGACACTGACCTCGACGAGCAACTAGGGCTGCGCCCGGCCGCCCAGCCTGCCGGCGGTGGTGCCCCCGCTGACTACAACGCCACCCACGTTTCGGCCCAGGGCCTGGATGAGCAAGCGTTGTTTGCGGGGCTGGAGAAGCCGAAAATTACGTTTCAGGACGTGGGCGGCATGGAGGCAGTGAAAGAGGAAATTGGGATGAAGATGATTCAGCCTCTGCTGCACCCCGACCTGTACAAAGCTTACGGCAAGGCCGCGGGCGGCGGGCTGCTGCTGTATGGCCCGCCCGGCTGCGGCAAAACCTACCTGGCCCGCGCTACGGCCGGCGAGGTGCAGGCGTCCTTCATCCACGTGGGCATCACCGATATTCTGGACATGTGGATGGGCCAGAGCGAGAAGAAGCTGCACGAGCTATTTGAGCTGGCCCGCGTGCAGGCCCCTTGCGTGCTGTTTTTTGATGAGGTAGATGCCCTGGCGGCCAACCGCCACGACCTACGCCAGAGTGCCGGCCGTACCCTCATCAACCAGTTTCTGGAGGAGCTGGACGGGGCCCGCAGCTCCAACGACGGCGTGCTGATTCTGGCCGCCACCAACGCGCCGTGGCAGCTTGACCCCGCCTTCCGACGCCCCGGCCGCTTCGACCGGATTGTGCTGGTGACGCCCCCCGACGAAGCCGCCCGCGTAGCCATTTTGGAAGTGCTGCTGCGCGGCAAACCCGTAGCCGCCGACCTGCGCCTGCCCGCCCTGGCTGCGCAAACGGCCGGCCTCTCCGGTGCCGACCTGCAGGCCGTGGTGGACACGGCCGTGGAAGCGTGTTTGCGCGAGTCGATGAAAGCTGGCCAGGTGCGGCCAGTGCAGCAGAGCCACTTGCTGGCCGCCGCCAAGCAGGTGCGCCCCAGCACCAAAGAGTGGTTTGCCACCGCCAAAAACTACGCCCTGTACTCCAACGAAGGCGGCACCTACGACGACATCCTGACCTACCTGGGCATTAAGAAATAACGGCCTTATGCTGCCCCATCCCCCAGCCACACAGTGGCAGGACGCAGTGCAGAACCTGCTGGATATTCACCGGCCCGAGCAAGCCGAGCAGCTGGTGCGGCAGCAGCTGGCGCGCAATCCACAGGAGGTGTTTGCGCACATTCTGCTCAGCTTTGCGCTCTACCAACAGAACCGGCTGGACGAAGCGCGGGAAGTGGCCCAACAGGCGTTGGCCCTGAACCCGGCCGCCAGTGAGGCGTTTTACGTGCTGTTTCTGGTGGAAAACCAGGCAGGGCAGGCACCGGCCCAGGCCAAGGCATTGCGCGCAGCCCTCCACCTGCAACCCTTCAACCCCAAATACCTGGCGGCGCAGGCGCAACTGTACTTGCATCAAAACCAGCCCGCACTGGCGCTGGCCGCCGCCGAGCAGGGCCTGGCCTACAACCCCACCCACGCCGACTGCCTGATAGCCCTTGCTGATGCGCTGCACGAGTTACAGCGCTGGCCGGAGCTGGCGCCGGTGCTGCAGCAGCTGGTAGCAGCGCATCCTAACCTGCCCAAGGCGCACCAGCTGCTGGGCCGCGAGGCAATGCGCCAGCAGCAGTACGCAGCTGCTCAGGTGCATTATCAGGAAGTACTGCGCCTGGCCCCCACCGATGCCACGGCCCTCCAGGGTGCCAGTCAGGCCATCCGCCGCCAACTCCGGATTGGTCGGGCAGCCGTATGGCTGGACAACTACCTGACGTTCATTTCAGAAGGAACCAAGCAAGGCAAGCTAAAGGCGTGGGGTTACTTTCTGCTGATTCTGATTCCGCTGAGTCTGCTGTGCATCCCGATTCTGCTGTTCATGGGGTTTGAAGCCGTGTACTGGCGTCTGCACCCGCAGGTGCGGCGTTTGCGCAACCGCCCCGACGCGGCCATGCCCTACGCCCAGGAAACCCTGTACCGCTACGGGCCCGCCGCCGCGCTCAGCATGTTGGTGCTGGCCCTGCTGCCCGGCTTCATTTGGGGGCTGCTGCAACTGGGGTTTGAGGAAAGCAGCCTGGGGCCGGGCCTGACGGGCGGCCTCACCACGGTGGTGATGGCCATTGTCGGCGCCTTCAAGCACGCCTCCGATCAGCCCGTGCCGGAAAAGTCGCCGCTGGGGTGGCTGGGGGTGGCGGCAGCCGTGTTTGCGGGGAGCATTACCGTGGCATGCTGGCCGGTTACCTGGCCCTACGGACCGCTCCTGAGTATGCTGGTGGCCGGCGGCTTGCTGGTCTATATATTTCGGCGGATAGCAGCTTTTGCGGCCTGACTACTGCTTTTTCCTAGTCTATCACGTGTTCTATGGATACCCCTCAACCGCGCCGGGTTCAGGTTTTGCTCCGTCAGCTGCGCCCCGATCTGGCCGAAGCAGAAGCGCGTCGGCAGCTGGCCTGGTTTCCGGCGTCCAGCCAGCTGCAGGCGCTGCTGGGGCTTAGCCTGATTCGCCAAAATAAGCCGGCCGAAAGCCAGCCGCTCGCCGAGCGGGCCGTGGCCCTGGACGCGCAGAACGACTTCGCCTTTTACGTGCTCAGCCTCGCCTGCCTGCAGAGTGGGCAGTTGCCGCCAGCGGCCCTGCACATTGCCACGGCCCTGCAGCTGCGGCCCACCGTGCCTGACTACCATTTTATTCAGGGCTCCGTAGCCTTTGCCGAAGGCCGGGTGGAAGCTGCTTTAACCGCCGCCAACCAAGGTCTGCGCCTGCGCCCGCAGCATGTGCAGTGCCTCAACCTCCGGGCGCGGGCTCTGTCACGGTTGGGTGGCGAAGCTGATTGGCAGCCGGCGTACCGACAGGCACTGCGCGAGGCTCCTTTGTTCGCGCCCACGCACATTAACCTGGGATTCAGCCACCTGGAGCATGCCCAGTTTGGGCGGGCTGAGGCGCACTTTCTGCAGGCCCTGGCCCTCGACCCAACCTCTCACGAAGCGCGGGTAGGCGTAGTATCGGCAGCGGTATCCAAGGCGGGGCTTGCTCCCCAGCCTAAGCCCCCCAGGCCGTGGTTTGTGGAAGACAAGCGGGCGGGCTTCTTATTGTTTGGTCCGTTTGTGTTGATGCTCCTGGTAATCCTTTATGCTGCGCTGGAAGACGTTGCAGCTACCACCCTGCGGCAATATGCGCTACCAGTGCTGGCAGGGGCAGTGCTGCTGTTTCTCTCCCCTATTGCACTGATCGTCAGCTTTAAGACGCTGAACCTGAGCTGGCAGCTGCTGCGGCCGGCTACCCGCCACGTGCTGCCACCCTCACTACGCCAGCTGATGGCAGTGGAAGCCGGGGCCATTGTGGTATTTTACCTGACTCTGGCTGCCCTGCTGCTGCCCGCTACAACGGCCGGAGCCGGTGTAGTAGTGGCCATTAGCCTGCTGGCAGCAGCGCTAATTAGGCAAACACTCGGCACCGTACGGGGCCGCCGCGCAGGCTATCTGTATGGTGCTATGTTGCTGGTGCTGGCAGCAGGGCTGGCGGTATTTCAGCTGCACTTTGGCTTTAGCAACCGGGCGTTTATGCTCTGGTTCAATCTGGGTACGTGGCTGTATCTGCTGGCTTTTTCCTACCTCGAATAGCGGCTCTTTTGCGCATCCCGAACTGACATGAACTCTATCCCGAATATTGGCCGTGTACAGCTGCTCCTGCAGCACAAGCGCCCTCAGGAGGCCGAGCAGGAAGCCCGCCGCCAGCTGCGCGACGACCCCGACAACGGTTTTCTGCACTGTTTGTTGGCTCTGGCGTTGATGGAGCTGGCCCGGTTGCCCGAGGCTCAGGCCGAAGCCCGGCAGGCTATCCACCTCGACCCCGAAAACAGCTTTGCCTTCTACGTGCTGAGTGCCACCCTGCAGCGCCAGCACGAGTTGCCGGCGGCTCTGCAGGCAATTGAAGAAGCCCTGGCCCTTGATCCTGAGGATGCCGACTACCAGCACGTGTTGGGCCAGCTACGGTTTCAGCAGGGGCAGCTGCACGCTGCGTTGCGCGCCGCCGAAGCCGGCCTCCAGGCCGACCCGACCCACGTGGATTGTCTGGGTTTGCGGGCCCGCTGCCTGGCCCGCCTCGGCCGCCGCGACGAAGCCTCCGCCGACCTCGACGAAGCCCTGCGCCACAGCCCCTCGGATGCCGGCACCCACGCCGACCTGGGCTGGGTGGCCCTGGAGCGCGGCCGCGCCAAAGAAGCCGCCGGATACTTTCGCGAAGCCCTGCGCCTCAACCCCACCTCCGACTACGCCCGCGAAGGCCTGGTTTCGGCCCTGAAAGCCCGGTTTTGGCTCTACAACGGCTTCTACCGCTTCATGGTCTGGACCCAGACGCTGAGTCCCGGTATGCGGCAAGGTTTGTTTATTGGGCTGTTTCTACTCTCGCGGGTGGTACCGGGGCTGCTGCCGCTGTACCTGGTGCTGGTGTACATGAGCTGGTTTGCCGAGCCCCTGTTCAACTCCCTGCTGCGCTTCAACCGCTACGGCCGCTTTGCTCTCAGCGAGGCTGATACGCGCTATTCTAACCAGTTTCTGGCCTTGCTGCTGAGCGCGCTGGCCTTACTGGGCGCGGGCCGGTACGGGCATATTACTCCCCTCACTACAGCCGGTATTGTGGGGCTGGGGCTGCTGTTTCCGCTGGTGGGCACCCAGCGCCAGTGGCACCCCAAGCGGCGGCAGCAGTCGAAATGGTTTGGCTGGGGGTTAGCAGCCGCAGGAGCACTGGCTATTCTCTCCCAGGCACTGGCGCTGCCGGGTGAGGGGCCGCTGTTCCTGGCGTTTCTGGGGGGTACGCTGGTGTACGTGTGGGTAATGGGGCTGCGGAGTTAGTTTTTGACCTGGTGAGAGAAAGAATGTTCTGCCGAGCTTGTCGAAGTGTCTCTACCGCTTCATTGCCCGGTTGTAGCGACGCGACACTTCGCATCTTATCGTCTGTGCCATCAGGTCCGTTCGGATAGCCCAACCCCGGCAACGACGGCACGCAAAGTGTCGCGTCGCTACATCGTTCAGACAGCCCAACCTCAGCAACGACGAGACTTCAACCAGTGCGTTTCTACCCCGTTCGCATTGCTACCCATTTGCCCGGCCCAGCACGTTGTCCAGGTACTTCTGCGCCGAGCCGGTATTGAGCAGCAGAATCTGCTCTTCCGGCCGGATCTGGCCGGCGTGCAGCAGCTGCAGCGCTGCGCTCCAGAGTGCGCCGCCCTCGGGGGCCACGAACAGACCTTCCAGGTGGCTTAGCTCGCGCATACCGGCCAGCATCTGCTCATCGGTGATGGACAGAGCCAGGCCGTTGGACTCGTCCAGCACGTCCAGCATCAGTGGTTCGCCCAGGGGGCGGGGCACGGCCAGGCCGTTGGCAATGGAGGGTTGGCCCACGTAGGCGTGGCAGTTGGGCTGGCGGCCAGCGCGGGTTTCCACCAATGGGCAGCAGCTGGCGGCCTGCACGGCTATCATGCGGGGCAGCTTGGCGTGGCGCGACAACCAGCCCAGCTCCTGCATTTCGCGCAGGGCCTTCCAGATACCAATAAGACCGGTGCCGCCCCCGGCCGGGTAGAGCAGCACGTCGGGCATCGACCAGTTGAGCTGTTCGGCCAATTCGTAGCCCATAGTTTTCTTGCCTTCGAGGCGGTAGGGCTCCTTAAGGGTAGATACATCAAGTAGCTCGCCGGCGGCATTCAGTTCCCGCACCCGGGCGGCGCAGTCGTTGATGAGACCATCCACGAGGTGCACCTCGGCTCCGTACCAGTAGCATTCCTCCTTGAAGGCCGTGGGCGTGTGGCGGGGCATCACCACCACGCAGCGCAGGCCGGCCCGGGCGCAGTAGGCGGCCAGCGCCACGCCCGCGTTGCCGGCCGTGGGAATAATGCAGCCCGTTGCGCCCAGCTCTTTGGCTTTCGATACCGCCATGCTCAGGCCCCGGGCCTTGAACGAGCCGGTGGGGTTCTGGCCTTCATCCTTGAGCAGCACGCTGCGCAACCCGTGGCGGGCAGCCAGGCGGGGCAGCGGCAGCAGCGGCGTCCAACCTTCGCCCAGCGTCACGAGGTTGGCGTCATCTAGCAAGGGCAGCAAAGCCCGGTACCGCCACATGGAGTTATCAGTGGGGTTGATGACGTCGGTGGGGGGCAGCGGGGCGGTGAGGTCGTAGCGGGCTAGCAGCGGCTGGCCGCAGCAGGCCGATACGCGCTGCAGCGCGAAGGCGTCGTGGGGGGCGTGGCAGGCGGCGCAGTGCAGCACCTGCAGACGGGAATGGGTGGTGGTTTCGAGGGTGGTCATGGCAGGAGGTTCAACGCAAAGCTCCCGCCGCCCTATGCCTAAACCAAACGCCTTCTTGGAATAGCCTATGCCTGTTTGGAATGATGAACGATGTAGAGACGCAATAGTTGGAGTCTCGTCGTTGAACGGCCCAGAACCGCACATTCTAAACAACATCAGCAACGACGAGACTCCAGCTATTGCGTCTCTACCCCCGTTAGGCATCAGCACGCGGGATTCCTCACAGGCTCGGAATGACGTGCCAGGTTACTGCTGTGCGTTGCCGTAATACCGCCGGGCGAACTGCACGAAGGTTTTGTAGGGCAGATTGTTTTCGGTGCCTTTGCGCTGCACGAAATCGAAATGGCGCACCAGGTTCAGGTCGCGCACGGGTACTTCCACCAGCTCGCCGGCGGCCAGTTCCTTCATCACCGACTGCCGGGGCAGGAACGCCAGGCAGGTATCTACCCGCACGAAATTCTTGAGGGCCTCGGTACCACCCAGGCGCACTTTCACCGGTAAATCGGTGAGGCGGATGCCGTGGGCCAGCAGGGCTTCTTCCAGCACGGCCAGCGTGCCAGAGCCGGTTTCGCGCAGGGCTACGGGCGTGCGGCGCAAATCCTGGGCTTCCAGCTCGCGGCGGTGCAGCGGGTTGCGCGCCGAGCACACGGCCACCACCTCATCAGTGAGCAGCGGGGTATAGGTCACGTGGCTGACTTTGTGGATACCCTCGATGATGCCCAGGTCAATTTCGTGCTCCAGCAGCGCCTTGAGGATGTTCTCGGAGTTGCGGTTTTTGAGCGTGAGCTGGGTGTGCGGGTAGCGGCCCAGGTAGGCCGAGAGTACCGGCGGAATCACGTAGAGCGAAATGGTGGTGCTGGCCCCGATTATCATCTGCTGGCGGGGCTGAAACTCCGGGCTCAGCTCGGTGAATTCCTGCTCCAGCTCGTGCTGCAGCTGCCGGGCCAGCAGCAGCTTACGGTACAGCAGCTCGCCGGCTGCCGTGAGCTGCACCGCGTTGCCGAGCCGCTCGAATAGCCCCGTTTTGTAGTGCTCCTCCAACGCCCGCACCCGCTTGCTCACGGCCGACTGGCTCAGAAACAGCGTCTGCCCCGCCTTGGTGAAGCTCAGCTGCCGGGCAACTTCCAGAAAGACTTCGTGGGCGTGGGAAAGCATAGCCGTGAAGGTACGGGCCTAGCTGATTCTTGGGCGGATTCGGAGTAGCTGGCGCGAGTGTAGCGCACCGTAACTCGTGCCAAGGCTTGCCGCGAGTTTTCAACTCACTCGCCAGCTCGGCTAATCCAAGTGGCGCAATACAGGCTTTTCGCGTCGCGGCAGTGGGTGCACAGCCTCCTCTGCATGAGCACGAGTTGGTTACGAAGTGTGCTGCGCTACACTCACGCCAGTGACTCAATTGAACCGCTCAAATTGCAACGTGTAAAATTTTGTCATTTTAATTAGGATTATCCGCCGTAGTTCCGGTACTTTTCAGTCCATTAGCTATAGCGGATTGCAGATGGCTGCCGGATTTTTCAGCGCCCCCACCGCCCTGTTATCGGCCGTCTGACCACGGCCACTTTGTGTTTTATCTCTTACGGACTTCCCCTATGAGCACCTCCCTGCTGATGCTGACGGTCATTGTACTGGCCGTACTGTATCAGAACATCAGCAAACGGCTGCGCGACCTGACCGACCGGCTGCAGCAGCGCGAAGACGCCCACGCCGAGCTGCAGATTACGGTGGAGCAGCTACGTCAGCAGCTGCTTCGGCTACCCCGCGCTACTGACGCGGCCCCAACGGCTGCCGCCCCAATTGAGGCCCCCCCCGCGCCAGATGCGCAGCGGGAACCAGTACCGCCAGTAGCCGCCGTTGGTACCGCCCCACTTGCGGCGGCTCTGAGTGTGACAACTTCAAGCGAGACAACACAAACTGTCCCACCCAAAATTGTCACACCTCCGCCGGCTGCAGCACCAGGCCCGGTGGTACCGCCCGCTGCGCCCGCATTACCAGCTTCGGCTCCGGTGGCAGCGGCTGTTACACCCGCTCCGGTTGCCGCTACCCCATCACCCATTGCCGATGCGCCAGTGGTTGCCCCGGTTACCCCGCAGGTTGCCGGCCCGGCGCCGGCTTCACAACCGGACCGGGTACCGACCTTACGCCCCGTACCCGCCCGCCCGCAACCCACCCAGCCCGCCGCCCCTACCTGGTGGGACCGGACCGAGCAGCTGCTGCTGGATAACTGGACGGGTGTGCTTGGAGCGGTGGTCCTCGTGACCGGCATTGGCTTTCTGGGCATTTACACGGCCCTGCGGGTGAGTGCCCCGGCCCGCTTCGGTATGATTACCGGCTTCGCGGCGGTGCTGCTGGGGCTGCACTACTACCTGCGGCCCCGGCCGTTTGCAGCGAAGCTGCACGTGTGGCTGCAGAGCAGCGCGGCGGCGGTGTTTCTATTTGCCTGCGTGGGGGCCGTGAGCGTACCAGGGTTGCGGTGGGCCGGGCCGCCGCTCAGCTACCTGCTGCTGGCCGGCGTAGCCGTGAACCTGTGGCTGGCCTGGGATGCCCGCCGGGAAACCGTAGCCACTTTACACGGCGTGCTGAGCCTGGTGGCTCTGGCCGTATTGCCGCATAACCTGCTCACGCTAGCGGCGGCGGCCGGCGTTACGGTCTTCAGCATTGGTATTACGTACCGGCAACGCTGGAAATACCAGTTACTGCTGAGCATTCTGAGCTTTTTTGCCTTTCACCAGTATTGGTACCAGGGCTTTACCGAGGTAACAACGGGCGCGCTGCCCGTGGCAGTGCGGCTGCCCGCCATGGCGCTGGTGCTGCTGGTAGGAGTGGCGGGCGCCGTGGTGCAGTACCGCCGGGTGTACGCCACCGTCCGCTTCGATGCGCTGCTGTTTGCGGCCCACGTGCTCAACTGGACCTGCCTGGGCATCAACCTGTACCGCTACAGCACCGGCTCGCCCTGGAAAACCGTGCCGCTGGGTCTGGGGGCGCTGTTCACGTTCTGGGTGGCGCGGCGGGCCCGGCAGCTGGGCATCGGGTGGCTGTTTCGTACGGATAGCATCATTTCCCTGATGTTGGCCCTGTTTACCGCTTTTTCTTTGCAGGGCTGGCACGTCTCGGGCACGCTCATTCTGCTGTTTATGCTGTTTGAAACCATGCTAGTGGCCTTCGTGATGGCACGGGAGCAGGAGAAAGTGGTGTTTCAGGTGGCTTCGGTGGGGGCGCTGCTGGCCGGAATAGGGTTAGTATTGCTTAACCTGACGCAGCTCAGCACCTACACTGCGGCCGAGCTGCCCCGCAATGCGTTTCTGCTGCTGCTGGCCGGTTTACTGGGCGCGGCCTACTACCTGATGCTCCAGCAAGCCCCTTGGCTGACGGAAGAAACAGAAAGCCGAAGCCGCGACATGCAGCAGACGTTCGGCGGGGTCGTAGGGGCACTTTATCTGGGTGCGGGTGCGCTGCTGGCCAAAGCCATTTTTGGCTTTGCGCAGCCGCCCTTGTTTGCCCTGCTGAGCGGTACGCTGGCGGCGGCCGGGGCCGTGTTTGGGGTGGCGTGGTGGCTGCGGGCCACGGGCGGCTGGTTTCGCACCCTGCATCTGCTGTGCGGGCAGGCCTTGCTGCTGGTGGTCATCCTCGGCCTGCACGAAGCGGGCTTGAGCTGGCCCACTACCTTGCTGCTACTATACCTGGAAACCCTGCTGCTGGCCGGAGCCTGTGGGTGGGCCCGCGAAGCCAACGCCTACCGTACCCTGCTGGGCGCGGCACTGCTCAGTGGCCTCGTTTTCCTGCTGGCATGTACCGGCGCGGTTCGCGAGCTGGAAGCCGGGGAATTACACCGGCGCTTGCTACTGCTGTTTGCGGCCGGCCTCAGCAGCTCCGTACTGCTAATGCTGCCCGTGCTGCGCCCAACCTGGCAACGGCTGCTGACTCCCGCTCACAGTACTTCCCTACAACAGACCTTGTGCGGCCTTACGCTGCTGCTCTACCTAGGCGCGACGGGCCTGTTTGTGCAGGCCGTATTTGGACAAGCTCAACCACCGCTGGGGGCTCTGTTGGGCGGCGGCAGTGCGGCGGCCGGCTTGCTGTTCGGGCTGGCGTACTGGTGGCGCGGGCAGCTGGGCTGGTTCCGGCCGGCGCACCTGCTGCTGGGGCAGCTGGTGCTGGCCGTTAGTATGCTGGGGCTGCACGAGCTGGGGCTCAGCTGGCCCGCCACCGTTACACTGCTATATGCGGAGCTCCTACTATTTACGCTGGCCCTGGCCGGGCAACGGGAAACCGGCCTGTACCGGGGGCTGCTGCTGTTTACCATGGTCCTAGCCGCCGTGCTGCCCTTCCTGATCTGCCGCCTGGATTCGCTTATTGATCTGCAACGGGCGGCTTTGCTGGTGGGGGCGGCCCTGGCCACGGTAGCGGCCCAGCGCTGGCTGCACTGGCAACAGGCCCCGGTGCTCGATGCCGTGCCGCTTTCCGATGACCCGCAACACCGGGTGCGGCTGCTGGGGCTGCTGCCAGCCATGCAGCTGTTGACGGCAGGCGGCCTGGTGTACGAGCATACCTGGGCCGGCTGGGTAGCGGCGGGCCTGTTGACCGGTTTGCTGCTGGTGCGCCGCCGGTTTGCCGTTCCCGGCCTGTGGCTGGGCATAGTGCTGACCACTATTGGCTACCAACTGCTGCAATGGAACCATGCCCTGCCAACCACGGCAGTTTTTCAGCCGCTGCATGTGCTGAGCTACTTGGCGCCATTGCTGCTGGTGGCCGCTACGGGGCTGTTTACCTCGTGGTGGCCGGCGGCCGAACAGCAGGTGCGCGCACCGTGGCTGTATCTGCTGGGCGTACAGGCTACGCTGCTCAGCTGGGCGGTCTTTGCCCCGCGAGCCGAGGCGTTACCGGTGCTGCTCTGGCTGTTGCTGGCGGCCCTGGCCGCTACCGCCGCCCATTGGGCCCACCGCCACTACGCTACGCCCGAAGCCCTGCGCCGCGCCGGCTCCCCCGACCGATTCCTGCTCCACCTCACCTACGCACTACTTGCGCTGGGGCTGTTGGGCCACTTATACGTGCTGCTGGATAACCCGACTAACCTGTTGCCGGGACTGCCGGACCGCCGCCTCACGGCTAGCGCGGTGCTGCTGCTACTCGGGGGGCTGGCCTGGCAGCGGCCGCCCGCATCGGAACCGCTTTACCATTCCTGGCGCTACCTGCAGCCGCTATTGCCCGAGGCACTGCTGCTGTTCGCCAGCTTCACCATCGGCTATGAAATCCGGACCGAATGGCTGCCTCTGCTCTGGGTGGCTGGGGCGTTCGGGCTGACGCTGGGCGGAGCCCGCCTGCCCTGGCGCCTGCGCCGGGTGCAGGAGTACGGGCTACTGTTTTTTGGGGCGGCGGTGCTGGGCAGCGGCTACGTTTCGCTGCGCTACCTGGCTCCCGGCCAGCTGCTCACGGTGCCGTGGCTGGTGTCGTTTGGGGCGGTGGCGCTGCTGTTTGCCTATGTGGCCGTGCGGTTGCAGCCCGACGCCGGACGCCCGGCCTACTGGCCCCCGGTACTGGCCCCCTTGGCCGGGCTGGGCCGCCTCTCGCCAGCCGTCCTCATTCCGCTGCTGCTCTACCCCGCCTTCGGGGCCCTTACGCTGCTGCTGGTGCAGTCCTTCGACCGCTCGGTACTCACGGTGCTGCTGATGCTGGAAGTAGTGGCCGCCTTCGTGTGCAGCTTGTTGCTGCGCCGGCAGGATTTGCGATACGTGGCCCTGGCCGGTATGGCACTGAGCCTAGCCCGGCTCCTGTTCTTCGATATGCGCCAGAGCGGCACCATCACCCGGGCGGTAGTCTTCATTTTGATGGGGCTGCTGCTGCTGGGCATGAATGCGCTGTACGCCCGCTTCAAGGACCGGCTGGCACCGCAACCCATTGCTAACGAGCCTGAGGAACCCGAGCTTCCCTCCGACCCGCTTCCGTCGCTGGAGTAAGGCTGCCAACCACCAAGGCCCGGCGGGTACAGCTCGCCGGGCCCCTGTTGTCGGGCTATTTTTCAGGAAACTGATTCAGCCGCTTACAAGCCCAGAATAGCCGCGTACGCTCCGTTCACCACTTCGGCCATACGCCGGAAATCCAGCGTATCGATGGTGTCGGAGGCTTCGTGGTAGTTGTCGTTGCGCAGAAAGGACGTGTCGGTGAGCATCAGGGCCTCGTAGCCGAAGTGCCAGTAGTTGCGGTGGTCGGAAAGATTGGCCAGGGCAGTACCAACGGGCAGGTTGATGCGCTGCACATTGATATCAGCGTTGGCTTGCATCAGGTTGTGTACTTTTTCAGTGAGAGGCTCCTGACCGGTGCACCCTACTACGGTGATGAAGTTGCCGGTGCTGGGGTAGAGGGCGGCCAGTTGTTGGTTAGGGAAGCGCTGTGAGCCGGGCTCGTCGCGGAAGTAGCCAATCATTTCGTAGCAGAGCATGGCCCGCACCGGCGTACCCGCCTCGTGCAGCGACTTGGCGTGCACGTAGCTGCCCATGTCTTCGGTGGCAAAGTAAGGCGGTTCCTCGTTGGGGTAGGCCACCAGCTCCACGCAGTAGCGCAACGGGGGCCGGCGGCCGTGCAGCAGTCGGGCCGTTTCCAGCAGTCCTGCCACGGCGCTGGCGTTATCGTCGGCTCCGGCATGGTCACCGAATACGTCGTAGTGCGCGCCCACTACCAGGCGCGGGGCATCGGCCGGGCCCAGGCGCAGGATGATGTTGCGGTAGCGGCGGCCATCGGCCTCGAAGGGCTGCTCCACTACCTCGCCGCCGAGCTTACTGAACTCGGCTTTGATGTAATCGGCGGCCTGATTCAGCGACGCCAGATTTTCGTAGTTGCGGGCGGGGTGCAGGGAAGTAAGAAACTCCACATCAGCGTAGAGGCGCTGGGGGTTGGCTTTCGTGGTGGGCATAACGGATGAAGAACGGACAGGACGCAGCACATAGAAAGTCAGCCCCGCCACCAGTAAAAACGCAGCAAATAGCCAATAGAAAACGGGGCGGGACATGAATACGGTGCTGGATTATAAAGCTATTTTGCCTATACCTCGCCTTGGCCCGGTGCACACGCTGCCGGGGTTCGGCATTGAGTGGGCGGAGGTGTTTGAGGGGAGTGTAGAATTTCATTTACTCTTCCGCCCAAATAGCGCATCCACCTCCTCCTAGATATGGTTCAATAAACACTTTACCTAGTCCTTTCGATATTCGCCACGGCTCATAACCATCGGCGTCTCCGCATATCTTGAACCAAGTCCCCCCTTCAAGCTGAATCTCTAAATCATAAGAATCTGTGCAATTTACTTTCACTACACGCTTCAAATGAATGCTATTCATCCCGACCAGCATCAGCTCTTCTTTGGTCAGTTGGCATCGGGAAGAAGGATAAAACACAATATCGGCGTCGAAATGCAGATGAATAATTTCATCTGCATTTGTATCTCTGAAGTCAATAAACGGCGTTGTGAGCGACACACCGAAGCTTTCGACACTTGTGCCTATTAAGAGCTCGTGTAAAAGCCGGTCCACATCGGCGACACTTCCGGTGTACTTTTTATCCATCATCTAATACAGTAGGAGCCGAATAACTATTCCCATTCAAACCTATACAAAACCTAGCAGAAACGCCGTTTCTCACTACCTTCCGGCGTCCCTTTAAGCTCCTCCCCTTCCATGCTATCGAAAACACTTTCCCGCCTGCCGCTGCTGGTGTTGCTGGCGGTGCTGTGCGCCTGCTCTAAGTCTGGTTCCAATGCTGGCCAGGACCCCAACGGCGAGGAAATTGACCCGTACCAGAACCTCGTGTTCCAGTTTGCCGATGCCGTGGTGACGCCCGAGTTGCAGGACCGCTGGGATACGGTGCAGGTGGTGCGCTTCGAGCCGGCCGTGCGCGGCAAGTTCAAGTGGACGTCGGACCGGGAGCTGATTTTCTCGCCCAGCACGCCGTTTAAGCCCAGCACCAACTTCACGGCCACGCTGCAAAGCTCGGCCCTGCCCGAGGGCAAGCGCAACGCCGAGCTGCCCGAGAACCGGCAGAAATTCCACACGCCCTACTTGGAAATGCAGGAGCCGCAGGCGTTCTGGGGCCGCTCCAGCCGGGCCGCCGGCACCGCCGGCACCGCCGAGATGCGCGTGGAGCTGCCCTTCAACTACACCGTAAAGCCCGCCGACGTGAAGCCCCTGCTGCGCGTGACCCAGGACGGCCAGCCCGTGGCCTTTGAGGTGAGCGGGGAGCCCGGCGAGGTGGTGCGCGTGCGCCTCAACCAGCAGGTGCGCCCCGGCACACCGCTCACCGTGGCGCTGGCCCAGGGCCTGCACGCCGTGGGCAGCGACCAGCCCAGCACCGCCGAGTACGAAACCCAGGTAACCGTGCCCGACCCCGAGGCCCTGCAGGTAACCACCATCGAAGGCTCGCTGAAAAATGCCGACCCGGTGGTGCTCATCACCACCAACCAGCCCGTCACGGCCACCGATTTGCAGAGCTACCTCACCGTGTCGCCGCAGGTGGCCTACGAGGTGGAGGAAACGGAAAACGGCGTGCGGCTGAAAGGCGGCTTTGAGGTGGGCCGCACCTACCAGATTGGCGTGAACCAGGGCCTGCGCGGGGCGCTGGGCGGAATGCTCGGGGAGGGCGTGAGTCAAACCGTGAGCTTCTCCGACGAGCGGCCCACCATCAGCTTCGGCAGTGCCGAGAAGGCCATGTACCTCGACGCGCTGGGCTCGCGCAACCTAGGCGTGCGCATCAACGAGGTAAACCAGGTGAAGGTGACCATTGCCAAGGTGTACGCCAACAACATTCAGCAGCTGCTGCGCGGCGGCAGCCAGTACGGCTACCCCGAGTACGACGGCGAGGAAGAAAGCAGCACCGATGAAAGCGGCGAGTACGTGGACCGTTCCTTTCAGTACTACGACGTGGAGAACCTGGGCAACGTGCTCACCGAGCGCACCTACACCGTGTCGGGGCTGCCGAAGGCGCAGGGGCTGCGGCTGCTGAACCTGAACTTGAAGGACCTGGAGTTTTCGGGCGGGCTGAAGGGGCTCTACATCATCAAGGTGCAGGACACCGAGCGGCAATGGCTGCAGGTGAGCAAGCTGGTGGCCGTATCGGACATCGGGCTGATTGTGAAGCAGGGCAAGGCCGGCAGCACGCTGGTGTTTGCCAACTCCATCCGCAACGCCAAACCGCTTTCCGGGGTGGAGCTGCGCTACATCAGCACCAACAACCAGGTGATGGGCACCGGCATTTCCAACGGCGACGGCGTTGCCCGCTTCGACAGCACGGCCGCCAACGGCCGCTTCAAGCTGGGTATGGTGATGGCCCAGCAGGGCAACGACTTCACCTTCCTCGACCTGGGCCGCAGCCGCGTGGAAACCTCCCGCTTCGAGGTGGGCGGGCTGCAAACCAACGCCGCCCGCTACCAAGCCTTCCTCTACGGCGACCGGGACCTGTACCGCCCCGGCGACACCATCCAGACCAACACCGTCCTGCGCACCGACGCCTGGCAGGCCCCGCCCAAGGGGCTGCCGGTGAAAATCCGGCTGCTGCTGCCCACCGGCAAGGAGTACGCCAGCCTGCAGAAAACCCTGAACGCGGCCGGCTCCTTCGAGGCCCGCTTCATCCTGCCCCCGGCCGTGATGACCGGCCTCTACACCCTGGAAGTCCTCACCGGCAACGACGTGCTGCTGACCTCACGCCAGCTCTCGGTGGAGGAGTTTATTCCGGACCGCATGAAGGTGACGGTGAAGGCCGACCGCGCCGTGGTGAAGCCCAGCCAGTCGGTTTCGGCCCTGATTACGGCCCAGAATCTGTTTGGCCCCCCGGCCGCCGACCGCAAGTTTGAAGTCGAGTTTTCGCTGAAGGAAAAGGCCTTCAAGCCGAAAGGCTACGAGCAGTACACCTTTGCCATCAACAGCGGCGAGCGGCGGCGCGGCAACTACGGCGACCTGGAATCGACGCCCATTGCCGACCGGTTCGAGAAGACCACCCGCGAAGGCACCACCGACGCCGCCGGCCGCGGCACCGCCACCTACCAGGTACCCGACTACACCGACCTGGGCACGCTGGAAGGCGCGGCCTTCACCACGGTATTCGACGAAACCGGCCGCCCGGTAAACCGCCTGGCTACCTTCGAGGTGCAGACCCAGCCGGTGCTGTTCGGCATCCGGAGTGCCGATGATCTGGTGAGCACCGGTAAGCCGCTGGCCGTGCAGCTGGTGGCCCTCACCCCGGCCGGCAAGCCCACCCAGGCCCAGGCGCAGGTGCAAATCGTGCGCCTGCTTTGGGAAACGGTGATTGAGCGACAGGGCGGCCGCTACGTGTACAACTCGCAGAAGCGGGAGGAAGTGGTGCTCAACCGCACCATTCCGGTGTACGGCAGCAGCACCTCCGATGCCAACCTGGGCTTCTCGCCCACCTACTCCGGCGAGTATGAAATCCGGGTTTCCAGGCCCGGGGCCAGCACCTACGTGGCCCGACGCGTGTACGCCTACGGCTACGGCGACACCCAGAGCAACTCCTTTGAGGTGAATAACGAGGGCGAGGTGACCATTGAGGCCGACAAGCCCAAGTACGCGCCCGGCGACGTGGCTCACCTGCTGCTGAAAACGCCCTTCCCCGGCCGCGTGCTCGTGACGGTGGAGCGGGACCGGGTGCTCGACCACTTCTACGTGACTACCGACGAGAAATCGGCCAAGGTGGACGTGCCCATCCGCGGCAACCACGTGCCCAACATCTACGTGACGGCCACCGCCATCCGCGAAATCAAGGACAACCGCCTGCCGCTCACCGTGGCCCGGGGCTTCGTGCCGCTCACGGTGGAAAAGCCCGGCGCGCGCCTGCAAGTTGCCATCAAAGCCCCCGCCCAAAGCCGCTCCCAGACCGCCCAGACCATTGAAGTGACCACCGCCCCCGGCGCGCAGGTGACGCTGGCCATGGTGGACGAGGGCATTCTGCAGATGAAGGACTACCGCACGCCCGACCCCTACGGCTACTTCTACCAGAAGCGCGCCCTGGAAGTGCAGGCCTACGACGTGTATCCCTTCCTGCTGCCCGAGCTGGGCACCAGCAGCACCGGCGGCGACGGCTACGACCTCTCGCGCCGCACCACGCCCGTGCCCAACCGCCGGGTGCGCCTGCTCGCCAAATGGAGCGGCGTACTCACCGCCGATGCCAGCGGCAAAGTGCGCTACAAGCTACAAATCCCGCAGTTCAGCGGGGCCATCCGCATCATGGCCGTAGCCTACAAAGGCGACGCCTTCGGCTCAGCCGAACATACCATGAAAGTGGCCGACCCGGTGGTTATTTCGACTGCGTTACCGCGGTTTTTGAGTCCAGGTGACACGATTGACGTGCCGGTAACGCTGACGAATACGACGAGCAAGCCTATAACTGCCGCTGTTGCAATCGGTCTTGTCGATGAAGCCAGAGATAGTAAGCTTGTAGGGTTTATTACAAGTTCGTATGGCTGGACCCGGAGTGACACTGGACCAAGTGACGCGTTAATTCTTAAGCCGAATGTGGAACGACAAGTCACATTCCGAGTCTTCGCTCGAGGAATAGGCTCAGCAAAATTTGTTACATGGATACTGTATAATCCTGATTCAAAAACTGCTTCTAGAGGGCCTTCTGAAACCATCGAGCTACCCATCCGCCCAGCATCGCCGCTGCAGAAGCGCACGGGGGCGGGCGTGGTGGCGGGCGGCGCGGCCCAGCAGCTGAACCTGCGCACCGACTTCCTGCCTTCCTCCCTGCGGAGCCAGCTGGTGGTGAGCCGCTCGCCCATGACGGAGTTTGCCAAGGACCTGCGCTACCTGCTGCAATACCCCTACGGCTGCTTGGAGCAAACCGTGTCGGCCGCCTTCCCGCAGCTCTACTACGGCGACCTGGCCGCCACCCTGGGCCAAAAAGCCGGCAAAACGGGTAAAACTGGCCTGTTTAACCCCAATTACCACGTGCAGGAAGCCATCCGCAAGGTGGAAGCCCAGCAGATGTACAACGGCAGCCTCAGCTACTGGCCCGGCGGCGACTACGACAACTGGTGGGCCACGGCCTACGCAGCGCACTTCCTGCTGGAAGCCCAGCAAGCCGGCTTCGATGTGAACAAGAACGTGCTCGATAGAGTACTCCGTTACCTGCAGGCCCGCGTCCGCAAGCGCGAAACCGAGACCTACAACATCATCCAGACCGGCGGCGTGATTCAGCCCGTCACGCTGGCCAAGAAGGAAATTGCCTACTCGCTGTACGTGCTGGCCCTGGCCGGCCGCCCCGATGCCGTGGGCCTGAACTATTACAAAGCCAACCGCAAGCTGCTGCCCGAAGATTCGCGCTGGGTGCTGGCCTGCGCCTTCGCCCTGAGCGGCAACCAGCGCAGCTACCGGGAGGCGCTGCCCACCCGCTTCGGGGTGCAGTCCATAGCCGGCCGCCAGCTCGGCGACGCCTTCTCCTCCCCCATCCGCGACGAAGCCCTGGTGCTCAACGCCCTGCTCGCCGCCGACCCCGCCAACGCCCAGGTGAACGTGCTGGCCCGCCAGCTCAGCCGCCAGGTGAAGCAGGCCAACTGGCTCAGCACCCAGGAACGCGCCTTCGCGCTGCTAGCGCTGGGCAAGCTGGCCCGCAAAAACGCCGGCAGCACCGTCACGGCCAGTCTGCTGGCCGACGGCAAGGCTATCGGCAACTTCTCGGGCAAGGACCTCACGGTAAGCAACGTGGCCAACCGCCAGTTGGCCCTGCGCACCAGCGGCCGGGGCAGCCTCTACTACTTCTGGGAAACCGAGGGCATCTCGCCCACCGGCCAGATCCGCGAGGAAGACGCTTACCTGCAGGTGCGTCGCCAGTTCCTCAACCGTACCGGCCAGCCCGTAGGCAGCCCCAGCTTCCGCCAGAACGATTTGGTAGTCGTGAAAATCACCATCCAGTCAGCTGAGTCGGCCGGTGAAGTCAAGAACGTGGCCATCACCGACCTGCTCCCCGCCGGTCTGGAAATCGAAAACCCACGCATCGGGGCCGTGCGCGACATCACCTGGGCCACCGACGCCGCCCAACCCGACTACCTCGACGTGCGCGACGACCGAATCAACCTGTTCACCACCGTCACGCCCGCGCCCAAGTCGTTCTACTACCTCTGCCGCGCCGTGAGCAAGGGCACCTTCAAGCTAGGCCCCATCAGCGCCGACGCTATGTACAACGCCGAGTACCACAGCTACGCCGGCAGCGGCACGGTGCGGGTGCGGTAAACAACAACCTGTCATCCTGAGCGGAGCGAAGGACCTTGTCATGCTGAAACGATTGTCGTTCTGACATAATAAGGTCCTTCGCTGCGCTCAGGATGACAGATTCGTACCAATTCGTTTTTACCTAATCTTCAATGACGTTTTTACTGATATGGCTTCCTTTGTCTGCTGTCGGAGGAGTATGGGCCACCTACGCAATTTCGCATAGATTCCTGCCTTCTGGCTGGCCCAGAATGATAGGATTTTCCACTAGTGCCATTTTGCTGGCATCAGGAATATTTATCGGTGGAATAGCCTGTTTTGGTGGGCTGGCCTATACATACCCTCAACAGCCTTTCTCTTCTCAGCAGTGGGCAGCGCAACCAAGCACCCGATATACCATCATACAAGATCTTGTAGAGTCAGGGTCTCTGCGTGGGCTCACTAAACCACGAACATTGCCGCTGTTAGGAAAACCAGATACCGGGGCAGACACCGACGCTTGGACGTATGAATTGGGACAGGAGCCAAGTTTTCTCGGCAGCAGCCCTGCTGTGCTTACCCTGTACTTTGAAAATGGCACAATCTATCGACACGAGTTGATTCGCCCCTAACTGCTATATCCCCTCAAACACTTCCGCCCACTCCAGCTCCACGCCGGGCAGCGTAGCTACCGGAATTGGGCCGGGCTGGTAAAACTCGCCTTGCAGCTCGTATCGGTCATTTTGCAGGGTGTACACCACCACGTTTTTCAGCCCATAATTCACCATCCAGTATTCCAGCACGCCATTTTCCTCATAGAGGTCAAATTTGGTTTTGCTGTCGTGGGCGGTGTTACCGGGGCTCAGGATTTCGATAATCCAGTCGGGGGCGCCCACGCAGCCGAACTCGTCGAGCTTGGCCGGGTCGCACACCACCCAGAGGTCGGGCTGCACCACGGTGGTAATCTGGGCGTCGCCGTTGGGCGAAGCTTTCAGCAGGCGAACATCAAACGGCGCGGCGGAACCCTGGCAGGTTTTACCGCGCAGGGTGGCTCCGATAAGCGTGTTTAGCCGAAAGGACACTTGCTGATGGCGCACGCGCGGCGCGGGACTCGTCCGGCGCACTTTGCCTCTGATCAGCTCCACTGCTCCTTCCAACCGCCACGTCAGGTAGTCGGCGTAGGTGTACGTTTTGGTGAGGTCGAGCTGGGAAATATCGGTGATGACAGCCATAGCGACAGAGCGAAAGAACAGAACGAATGTACGGTTCAAGGCCGTGTAAAGGCCCAGTATACCCCGCTTCTGTTATCCAAACCCTGTTCCCATCAACGCAACAGGCCGGCCCCAATGGAGCCGGCCTGTTGGTTGAAATGCTACCCGGTGCTTATTGCAGCACGAGGCGTTGGGTGGTAACGGCAGCGCCGCTCTTCACTTTGAACAAGTAGGTGCCCCGAGCCATGTTACCGGCGTCGAAACGTACCTGGTGCAGACCCGCTTCTTCGGTACCGGCTACCAGAGTGCGTACTTTCACGCCCAGCGTGTTATACACCTCCACGCTTACCGGGCCGGGCTGAGCCAGGTGGTAGCTGATGGTAGTAGAGCCGCTGAAGGGGTTGGGGTACGCCACGGTGCTGCGGTCCAGCAGAGTAGCAGCCGTGGTAGCCGTAGTGGTAGCCGTAGCCGTACCGCGGGCGGCGGTGGGCTGGGTCACGGCGTCGTATTGCGGGAAGGTGCGGGTTGCAATAACGGCAAAGTCGGCGCGGGTTACATTCTGGCTGGGCTTGAAGGTAGCGTGCAGCGTGGGCTGCAGGTCGTAGGGGCCCTGCTTGAGCGTGTAGTAGGCGTTGATGAGGTTCAGCTCCAGGGCCACGCTCACGTAGCCTTTGAGAGCAGCCGGAATGTTGGCCGCATCATCCACCGGAATGGCCTGACCGTTTACCTGCACCGTGAGAGGCTGGTTGTTGCGGGCCAGGGCCTGCTGCTCGAAGCCCAGGCTCTGTACCAGTGAGTACGCCAGCGACGCGCGGTTTACCTGCGCATTGGGCGAGAACGTGCCGGTGGCCGTGGGCAGCATAACACCACCCGCCTGATGAAACCGGTCGCGCTGGGCCGCGCCCTTCGCAACCACCGATTCCGTCAGGAGCACATCGGCGGCGGAGGAAACGTCGGAGAAGGAACGGGCCCCACTGAAGGGCAGCAGCTGACGGATGCCCTGGCCCATCAGCAGGTAGTCGGCCAGCTGAATGCGGGTAAGCGGGGCATCGGGACGGAAGCCGTTGCTCAGGCCATCCACCAGGCGGTTGGTAACGGCCAGCTTGATAGCGGCCTCAGCCGGGTGGCCAGTTACATCGTTCAGGTTCGTGGTGCCAGCGGCCGTCAGCAGGGAGATAGTACCGCTCACGGTTTCGGGGGCAGCCACGCCGCGTACGCCTTCTACCTGCACCTTCCACGTGCCCGCTATGGGCGAGGCCACGGCTACGCTCCGGTCGGTGGAAAGCGTGAAGGTAACGGGCGTACCGGAGCTGTAGCGCACCCCGTTGGGGTCGAGCAGCACCAGGTTGGTGAGGTTGCCGGTTTCGCCCAGGATACCCCGCGACGAAATCTTCACCTCCAAGCTATTGGTACCGGCACTAACCGGGAACGACATGCTGTTGCCGGCCGTAACGGCGGGGTTGAAGTTGATGGAGAAAGGCACCGTGGTGGTTTGCGCATTCACGCTGCTGTTGAAGCGGCGGCTGGCATTCACGGAGGAGCCATAGGTGGCAGAGCGGAAAGCCTGGTCCACGGCGGCGTAGGCATTCACATACCCTGCGCCTACTTCCCACGACTGGCGGCCGGGCATGTTGGTAGCAGTTTTCTGCAGAATTTCCTTTACCTGGTCGGGCGTCAGGTTCGGGCGGGCTTCCAGCAGCAGCGCCACAATACCAGCCACGTGCGGCGTAGCCATGGAAGTACCGCTGCTGTGGGTGTAAAACGGCACTTCTCCGGGCTGCAGCACCTCAATATCCTGCTGGGCACCCAGCGACGATACCGGCGCAATGGCGCGGGTAGACACCACATCTACCCCGGGAGCCACAATAGCGGGCTCGTTCTTGAACGTCCAGGTTTCCCCGTCCATCACAAACGTGCCCTGCTCGCCGCGCACCCCGCGGGAGGAGAAGTCGGCCAGCAGCCCGTTCCGGTCGCCGGCACCCACCGAAATAGTCCAGGGCGCAATGGCGTAGGGGTTGTGGGTGTCGGCGCCGGGGCCTTCGTTGCCGGCCGCAAACACCACCACCATGCCCCGGTCGTAGCACTTTTTGGTGGCCACGTTCAGCGGGTTGTTGGGCTCGAAGTCGCCGCTGCTACCGAAGGAGTTGCTGATGACGCGGATGTTGTACTGAAACTGATGGGTGAGGGCGTAATCAAAGCCCCCCATTGCATCGAGCACCAGCAGCGCCCCACCCGAGCCGTAGCCCAGCAGCGAGGCCCCGGGAGCCACGCCCTCGTACTTTCCGTTGGAGCGGGCCCCGGTACCGCCTACCGTACCGGCACAGTGCGTACCGTGGCCGGAGTTGGTATCGGTGTTCGGCACGCCTTCAATGTACGTTACCGGCAGCAGGGTGCTCAGGGAGTTCAGGTTCGTGGAGCCCAGCGTATTCTGTACCAGGTGGGAGCCAAACTTGATATCCTCGTGGGTGCCATCCACGCCACTATCGTTGATGAGTACCCCCACGCCCTTGCCCGATACCGGCAGGCCACCGTTGCGGGCCGTCATCTGCTTGTCGGCCCGCAGGCGCTTCACGCCCGTCAGGTGGGTATCGTCGAAGTTATAATAGTCGAGCTTTTTGTTGATGTAAAGGGAGCGGACTGCCGGGTTCTGCGCCAGCGCATCTACCTGGGCCGCCGTGGCAATAACGCCGGCTACCGGCAGGGCCTGCAGCGTAATGCCGCGCGAAATACCCAGACGCTGCAGCAAGGACAGCTGGGCAAGCCCCGGCGCACCGTTGCCGTTGAAGGTGACAATCACCTGTGCCGTCGGGTTGGCGGCCAGGGCGGTCCGCAGCTCGGGGTCGACAACAGCTTGTGCGAAGGACGCACGAACGCCGGCGCCCAGCAGCACCAGGGTGAGTAAGAACTTGTTTTTCATGTAGGGCTGTGGAAATAGAAAGGGGGTAGAAAGGTGGAGCTGCCGCTTCTGATTGTGCCCGCTGGGTGCCTTCTCCTCGACTGGCCAGGTCTGAGATAGGGCAGCGTAGCTGGTAGAATACAGCGGCAGTTTCATGTACGAGTGCCACCTCTCAGCCGGATTTCGCCCTATTGGTTATTTTTCAACGAAACAGCTTATTCATTACACTATTGACAATAAATAACCCGTTTGTTTACACATATACCCTAACGCGTATCCTATTTCATCTATTCCTAGCCGGACTCAGTTCTCCCCTATATTTGCTCCTATGAAGCGGCGCTCTGCCATTCGGCTTTTCACGGGTATCGGGGTAGTGGCACTGTTGCTGTGGAGCCTCGACCGGCTATTCCCGCTGCCGCCCGCGCCGCTGTATTCGCCCATCGTACTGGCCCAGGACGGCACCGTGCTGCATGCTTACCTCAACCCCACCCAGAAGTGGCGGATGAAGACGGAGCTGCGCGAAATCACGCCGGTGCTGCGCAAGGCCATACTGGAAAAGGAAGACCGGTGGTTTCGGTGGCACTACGGGGTAAACCCGCTGGCACTGGTGCAGGCGGCCGGCCGCAACCTGTCTGGCCGGGGCCGCACCACCGGGGCCAGCACCATTACCATGCAGGTGGCCCGGCTGCTGGAGCCCAAGGAGCGCACCCTGCCCAACAAGCTGCTGGAAATGCTGCGCGCCACGCAATTGGAGGCCCACTACAGCAAGGACGAGATTCTGCAGCTCTACCTGAACCTGGTGCCCTACGGCGGCAACGTGGAAGGCGTAAAATCGGCCGCGCTGCTCTATTTCCAGCAAACGCCCGACTACCTCTCCCTGGCGCAGACGGTGACGCTGGCCATCATTCCGAACCGCCCGCGGGGGCTGGTGCTGGGCCGCAATAACGTGGCCGTGCTGCGGGAGCGGAACCGGTGGCTGCGGCGCTTCGGGGCGGCGGGGCTGTTCCCAGCCCAGGACGTGGCCGATGCGCTGCTGGAGCCCCTGGACGTGCAGCGCCACCCCGCGCCTACGCTGGCCCCGCACCTGGCGCGGCGGCTGGTACGGCAGTTTCCGCACCAGGCCATCATCCGCAGCAGTCTGCAGCGCAGCAAGCAAAGCAAGGCCGAAGACCTCACCCGGGGCTATGTGCGCCGCCTGCGCGAGCTGGGCATTTCGCAGGCGGCCGTGCTGGTGGTGAACAACCGCACCCGGCAGGTGGAAGCTTACGTGGGCTCGGCTGATTTCCGCGACTTCGCGGGCCAGGGCCAGAACGACGGCGTGGTGGCTGTCCGCTCGCCGGGCAGCACACTCAAGCCGTTTCTCTATGCCCTGGCCCTGGACCGGGGCCTCGTGACGCCCAAGCTGCTGCTGCCCGACGTGCCTACCAACTTCCAGGGCTACCGCCCCGAGAACTTCGACAAGCGCTGCAACGGCGAGGTGACGCTGGAGCGCGCCCTGGCCTACTCGCTCAACATTCCGGCCGTGCGCGTGCTCAACCAGTTGGGCGTACCCGCCTTCACCGAAAAACTCCAGCAGGCCGGTTTTCAGAACGTGAAGCGCAACCGGGCGCAGCTGGGCCTTAGCAGCATCCTGGGCGGCTGCGGGGCGAGTCTGGAAGAGCTGACGGGCGTATATGTGACGCTAGCGAATGGGGGACGGTACGCACCGCTGCGGTTGGCCTCGCCCCCCGGCCCCCTCTCGTTCAGGGAGGGAGAGCCACGGCGGCGCGGTTCGGAATCGTCAGGCTCCCCTTCTTTGCAGGAGAGGGCGTCGGGGGGTGAGGCGCTCCTCTCCGAATCCGCTGCCTTTCTCGTAACCGACATCCTCAGCCAGCTTACCCGGCCCGATCTGCCGCTGGGAGCCGCCAGCAGTATGCGCCTGCCGAAGGTGGCCTGGAAAACCGGCACCAGCTACGGCCGCCGCGACGCCTGGAGCATCGGCTACAACCGCCAATACACCATCGGCGTGTGGGTGGGCAACTTCAGCGGGCAGGGCAGCCCCGCCCTCACCGGGGCCGACGTGGCCACGCCTTTGCTGTTCGACCTGTTCAATGCCCTGGCTTACAATGCCCCCAACGACTGGTTTGTGCCGCCCGCGGCGCTGGATTTCCGGCTGGTGTGCGCCGAAAGCGGGCGGGTGCCGGGCGAGAACTGCCCGAACCAGGTAATCGACTACTTTCTGCCCAACGTAAGCACCGGGCAACGGTGCCAGCACGTGCGGGAGGTGCTCGTGTCGGGAGATGGCAGCTACACCTACTGCCGGGCCTGCGCGCCGGCGGCTGGGTTCCGGCGGGAGCTGTACCCCAACCTGCTGCCGGAAGTGGCGGCCTACAAAGAGGCCCAGGGCCTGCCGTACCGCCGCCTGCCGCCCCACAATCCGCAGTGCCAGCGGGTGCGCGGCGGCCGGGAGCTGGCCCCTACCATCACCTCCCCCACTGCCAACACTGAGTACGTGCTCAACGCCCGCGAGCAGCAGCAGCTCCTGCTCAGCTGCACCACCGACAACGAGGTGCGTCAGGTGCACTGGTACGTGAACGACCAGTTTCTGCGCACCGCCAGGGCTACCGAGCGGGTATTTTTCCGGCCGAAGCCCGGCCCCCTCAAAATCTCCTGCGCCGACGACCACGGCCGCAACACCGACGTGCTGGTAACCGTGACGGAGCTGGAGTAGTGGGCCGTCCAGTAGCACAAACCTTGTATGTCGCACCCCCGAGCGTGAAGCCGTTGAGTAAGCCGATAGACTCCCGCATGCAATTATCCTTAACTATCATTCGTCTACTTCTAGCACTACTACTCAATGAGCGTCAAAGAGCTTTTAGTAAAAACTGGCTTATTCATTTTAGCACCAGCATTCCTTGTGTATAGCTGTTTGCGCCTGAATGAGGATGTAGTGCTTCAACGAGCGGCTGATCGGTTGTGTATTAGGTCAATTAGCAGCCCGAGTCTAACCTCCCTCACCGTAGTGGGACAGGCAGATGATGGGCGCTTGATTTATAAAAGCACTTCCGATACCTCAACTCTTCAACAGTTACGGAAGCTCGCTAAAAAGCTAAGCCCGATACGCGTGAAGCCCGGTGATTATCGTCCTTCGGTACGTCACTATACCTTACTGCTTGTGAAGGGCACCGACACTTGTCAGATGGTACTCTACAAAATGCCCGCAGGTCAAGCCGATTTACTCAACGGAGTGCAGGATACCGCTTATAAAGCACCACAGCTTACCTCTTTTCTCGACAGCGTGTTCCGCTATTTAGCCTCTAATTCAAGAGAAAATGATAGGCCAATAAAGCACTGGCTAAGCAAATGAGGACAGCAGAAGAAATACCTTTTCTGCACACTTTGATATCCTACGAATTACTGGTGATAAATGCCGTGGTATTTCATAATCAAACGGATTTGAAGACCACCTCATACGTGACGAGCGGCTACCTAATTGCCGCAATAATCACACACTTTTTCTATCCAAGAGCCGCCTATCTGCGTCGTCTTAATGTGTGTGTTAACTACCTGCATAGCTCGGCGCAACGGCTTTGCGTTTCCCGCGTAAGCTGAGCAATACCAGTACGTTTCTAAGAAGTGCTATAACCTTTCGGCAACTGCCGGGTTTAGTAGGCTTCCGCTCCTTTCATCTACCGGAACAGGGCCGGCCTTTCGGGGCTGGCTGGTCGTTTCCGGGCCCGGCGGCCCGTGCAGCCTCCCCCCGGCGGCCGGTGTCCATCAGGGCATCCTCTCTTCCGCTCTTACCGGGTTTCCCCGCCCGCCGCCCCCATACGCCGGGGGTTAGCCGCTTTCCTTTCCAATGAAACACGTACACCAGACGCTTCGGCTGCTGCTGGGCTTGCTGTGGCTGGCCCCTGCCTGGGCCACGGCCCAGCCTACTGCGCCCGTACTGCCCGCCGATACGGCCCTCTCCCTTCAACAGTGCCTGAATGTGGCTCTGATAAACCAACCATTGGTTCGGCAGGCTCGCATCGACCAGGAAATTACCCGTTCTACCAACCAGATTGCGCTGGCCGGCTGGCTACCGCAGGTAGGGTTGCAGGGAACGGCCCAGCACTATTTTCAGCTGCCCTTCACCATCTTCCCCGACCCCGCCACCGGCACGCTTACGCCCCGGCAGATTGGGGTGCGCAATGTTACTACGGTGGGCCTGAGCGGAACCCAGGCCATTTACAACAACGACGTGCTGCTGGCCGCCCGTAGCAAGCGGTTCAACAACCAGGCCGCCGAGCAGAATACGGTGAACGTGCGGATTGCTACCGTATCGGACGTAAGCAAGAGCTTCTACGACGTGCTGCTGGCCCAGCGCCAGCTGGAGGTGTTCAGCCAGGATATTGCCCGCCTCCAGCGCAACTACCGCGACGCCCGGGCCCGCTACGACACCGGCCTGGCCGACAAAACCGAATACCTGCAGGCCGAGGTGTCGCTGAACAACTCGCTGGCTGGTCGTAAGCAGGCCCAGGAAGCCATTAAGTCGCGGCTGGCGTACCTGAAGCAGCTGATGGGGTTGCCGCCCGAGCGCCGGCTGACCGTGCAGTACGATACGCTGCAGCTGGAGCTGGAAGCCTCCGCCGATACGGCTGCCGCCCTGAACATTGGCAACCGCATTGAGCTACAGCAGCTGCAAACCGAGAAATCCTTGCAGAGCCTGACGGTGGACTACTACCGCTTCGGGTTTCTGCCGTCGTTGTCGGCCTTTGCCAACTACAACTCGGTGTTTCAGAACAACTCGGCCAGCGAGCTGTACCGCACGCGCTTTCCCAATTCGTACGCGGGGCTGCAGCTGGGCCTACCCATTTTCACCGGCTTCCGGCGCCTGCAGAACGTGCGCCGGGCCCGCCTGCAAACTACCCGCCTCGACGAGGACATCACCAACACCCGCAACCAGATCAACACGGAGTATGCGACGGCACTGGCTAACTATAAGGGCCTCTATACCCAGTACCTACTGGGGAAGCGCAATCTGGAAGCGTCCAAGGAGGTGTATAACGTCATCAACCTGCAGTACCGGGAAGGCATTCGGGCCTACATCGACCTCATTGTAGCCCAGACGACCCTCCGCACTTCCCAACTCAATTACTACACCGCCCTGTTTCAGCTGCTAAGCAGTAAAGTAGACCTGCTGCGGGCCCGCGGTGAACTTCCCACGGAGTATTAAGTATCCGTTTTTTACCCCGTCATGCTGAGCGAAGCCGGAGGCGTAGTCGAAGCATCTCAACCGCTGACTAACCCCAATCGTCCGGCTCCCCCTCTCCTTTCTCAGAGAGGGGACTTGCCCCGGAGGGGTCCCGTGAGGCGCCCCGCCAGAACGAAGCGGTAGAGATGCTTCGGCTTCGCTCAGCATGACGTTCTGAAACACACATCACCCTCCTCTCTGCCCCTCCTGCTTTCCAATATGCACGATACCCTCCTCCGCCCCCTCGCCTTGGCCGCCGGCCTGCTGGCCCTGGCCAGCTGCGGCAAGAAAGAAGACGAAAAAGCCGCCGGGCCGCCCCCGGCCACGCCCGTAACGCTGGTTGCCGCCCGCACCACCGACGCCGTGTACTACGATGAGTACCCCGCCACTGTGGTGGCTATCAACCAGGTAGAGCTGCGCAGCCAGGTAGCCGGCTTCATTACCCGCATTTACTTCAAGGATGGCGACGTAGTACGGAAGGGGCAGCCCTTGTATGAGGTGGACCGCCGCAAGTTTGAAGCCGCCTACCAGCAGGCGCTGGCCGGCCTGCGCAGCACCCAGGCCACCGTGCAAAATGCCAAAGTAAACTTGGACCGCTACCAGCGCCTGGCTCAGCAGGATGCCATTGCCCGGCAGATTGTGGACAACGCCGCCACCAGCTACGCCACCGCCCAGGCCCAGGTGGCTGAGGCCCGGGCCCAGGTGGCCCTGGCCCGCACCGACCTCGACTACTCCCTCATCAACGCGCCGTTTACGGGCCGCATCGGCATTTCGCAGGTGCGGCTGGGAGCACAGGTCAGCCCCGGCACCACCCTGCTCAACACGCTCAGCGCCGAGGATCCCATGGGCGTAGACTTCGTAATTCCGGATGCCGACCTGAGCCGCTTTGCCGACTTGCAGCGCCAGAGCGGCGGCCGCCCCGACTCCACCTTCCGCCTTGTGCTGCCCGACGGCACGCGCTACCCCCAGCCCGGCCGTATGCTGGCCATCGACCGGGGCGTGGACCAGCAGACGGCTACTGTGACCATCCGGGTGCAGTTTGCCAACCCGCAGCGCGAGCTGAAGGACGGCATGAGCACCGTGCTCAACGTGCTCAACCGGCAGTCGGGCCGCCGGCTGGTGGTGCCGTTTAAGGCCGTGGTGGAGCAGATGGGTGAGAACTTCGTGTTCATTGCCGGCGACAGCAGCAAGGCTGCCCAGCGCAAAGTGCAGCTCGGCCCCCGCCTCCGCGACCAGATTGTCATCATGAACGGCATCAAGGAGGGCGACAAAGTGGTAACCGAGGGCCTGAACCGCCTCCGCGACGGGGGCAAAATCACCACCGAAGCTCCCGCTACGGCCGGGGCCCCTGCCGCCGGTGCCAGGTAACCTCCCCCGGGCCACTCTCTTCAGAAGAGGGGGCGTTCAACGAGTACTTGCTGGCTGTTGCTTCTCGGCTTTGTAGCACGCAGCCGCAAGGCTGGCAATGGCCATTCCTGCCCATCAAGTTCAAACTATCCATCTGACGCAACCAGCCCCCGCCAATCGTCAGGCTCCCCCTCTCCCCGAGGAGAGGGGGCCGGGGGTGAGGTCCACCGCTATGATTGCAGAAACCTTTATCCGGCGTCCCGTCACGGCCATTGTCACCTCCCTGGTGATTGTGCTGGTGGGCGTGCTGGCCATCCTGAACCTGCCCGTGGGGCAGTACCCGGAAATTACCCCGCCCACGGTATCGGTGAGCGGCACATACACCGGCGCCGACGCCCAGACGGTGGAGCAGACCGTGGCCACGCCCGTGGAGGTGCAGGTGAACGGTACGCCCGGCATGACTTACCTGCAAAGCAACAGCACCAGCAACGGGCAGATGAGCATGACGGTGAACTTCGAAGTGGGCACCGACATCAACATTGCCGCTCTCGACGTGCAGAACCGCGTGAGCATTGCCCAGCCGACGCTGCCGCAGGAAGTGCAGCGCCTGGGGCTGATTGTGCGCAAGCGCAACCCCAGCATTCTGATGCTGGTGGCCCTGTACGCCCCCAAGGGCACCCACAACACCACCTTCCTCGACAACTACGCCAACGTGTTTGTGAAGGACGCGCTGCTGCGCACCAAAGGTGTGGGCGACATCGTGAGCCGCGCCGACGACTTCTCGATGCGCGTGTGGCTCAAGCCCGATAAGCTCAGCCAGCTCGGCGTAACGGCCCAGGAAGTAACGGCCGCCATTCAGGAGCAGAACGCCCAGATTGCGGCCGGCTCCATTGGCGCGCCCCCGGCTCAAACGGGCCAGACGTTTGAGTACATCGTGTTCGTGAAGGGCCGCCTGACCAACACCGAGGAGTTCGGCAACGTCATTGTGAAAACCCGGCCCCAGGACGGCTCGGTGGTGTATCTCAAGGACGTGGCTCGGCTGGAGCTGGGCAAGTTCAACTACGCCAACAACTCCTTCGTGGACGGCAAGCGCGCCGCCTACCTGCTGGTGTACCAGGCCCCCGGCGCCAACGCCCTCGAAACCTTCGAAAACGTGAACACCACCATGGAGCAGCTGAAAAAGCAGTTCCCCGCCGACCTGGAATACGTGGTGCCGTTTGAGGCCGCCTCGGTGGTGAAGGTGTCCATTGAGGAAGTGCTGCACACGCTGGTGGAAGCCTTGGTGCTGGTAATACTCGTGGTGTTTCTGTTTCTGCAGAGCTGGCGCTCCACGCTCATTCCGGTGCTGGCCATTCCGGTGTCCATCATCGGCACGTTCATTCTGTTCATTCCGCTGGGCTTCACCATCAACACGCTCACCATGTTCGGCTTCGTGCTGGCCATTGGCATTGTGGTGGACGATGCCATTGTGGTGGTGGAGGCCGTGGAGCACAACATGAATGAGCGGGGCCTTTCGCCGCTGGACGCCACGCTGGCGGCCATGCGCGAAATTTCGGCCCCGGTTATTGCCATTGCCCTCATTCTGGCCGCCGTATTTGTGCCGGTGGGCTTTATTCCGGGCATCACGGGGCGGCTGTACCAGCAGTTTGCTATTACCATTGCCATTTCGGTGATTATCTCGGCCTTCGTGGCCCTCTCGCTCACGCCGGCGTTGTGCGTGCTGCTGCTCAAGCCCCACAAGCGTGATGATAATTCGAAGGGACTTGACCGGTTCTTCTACAAGTTCAACACCTGGTTTGAGAAGGTAACCAGCAAGTACGGGGCCGGCGTGCAGCGCGGCATCAAGCACAGCCGCTTCGTGGTGGTGATTCTGGTGTGCATTATTGCCGGCACCGGGCTGCTGTTTGCCAAGAAGCCCGGTGGCTTTATTCCCACCGAAGACGAAGGCCGCATCATCGTAACCTTTAACCTGCCCGAGGCTTCGTCTACGGAGCGCACCGTGAGCACGCTCAAGGAAATCATGAAGGAGTTGAGCCAGATTAAGGGCATCCGGCACTACGCCGGTCTGGGCGGCCTCAACGCGGTAAACTTCTCCTCCAAATCCAACAGCGGCACGGTGTTTTGCCAGCTGCAGCCCTGGGAGGAACGCAAGGACAAGGAAGTGCAGCTGCAGGGGCTGATTGCCACCATTCAGCAGCGCCTGAGCCGCCTGAAGGAAGCCAACGTGGTGGTGATTTCGCCCCCGGCCATTCCGGGACTGGGCAACACCGGCGGCTTCTCGTTTGTGCTCCAGGAGCGCGAGGCGGGCGGCGACATCAAGAACTTCGACGCTCAGCTCCAGAACTTCCTCGGGGCCCTGCGCAAGCGCCCCGAAATTGCCGCCCCATTCTCCTTCTTCACCGCCAACACCCCCGGCTACCAGCTCACCATTGACCGGGAGAAAGCCAAGAAGCTGGGCGTGTCCATTTCCGACATTGGTACGGCGCTGCGCACCTACCTGGGCTCGGCCTACGTGAACGACTTTACGGTGTACGGCCGCAACTTCCGGGTGGTAACGCAGGCCGACAGCATGTACCGCGGCGACATCCGCAACCTGGGCCAGTACTACGTGCGCAACTCCCAGGGCGGCATGGTGCCCCTGAGCGCCCTCACCACCTACCAGCGCACCGAGTCGGCCCCGCTGATTTCGCACTATAACCTGTTCCGCTCGGCCGAAATCAACGGCAACGCCGCCCCCGGCTACAGCTCCGGCGACGCCATCAACGCCCTGAAGGAAACGGCCGCCCAGGCGCTGCCAGCTGGCTACGGCTACGAGTTTTCGGGCCTGAGCCGCGAGGAGCAGCTAGCCGGCGGGCAAACGGTGTACATCTTCGCCCTGTCGCTCACGTTCGTATTCCTGTTCCTGGCGGCCCTCTACGAAAGCTGGTCGGTGCCCTTCTCGGTGCTGCTGGCCGTGCCGCTGGGCGCGTTCGGGGCTATTCTGGCCCTAATTTTCCTGCCCAAGCTCACCAACAACGTGTACGCCCAGATTGGCCTGATTACGCTGATTGGCTTGTCGGCCAAAAACGCCATTCTGATTATCGAGTTTGCCAAGGAGCGCGTGGATAAGGGCATGCCGCTGGTTGATGCTACCCTGGAGGCCGTGCGCCTCCGTCTGCGCCCCATCGTCATGACCTCGCTGGCCTTTATTCTGGGCGTATTGCCGCTGGTGTTTGCCTCCGGCGCGGGTGCCCAAAGCCGCCAGACCATTGGCTGGACGGTACTGGGCGGGATGCTGTCGGCTACGCTGCTGGCCATCTTCATCGTGCCGGTGCTGTACGTGCTCATCACCCGCTTCGCCTACGGTAAGGAGAAGCTGGCCGAGCTGGAAGCCAACTACAAGCCCGACGAAGAGCACGGCGGCCCCCAGGAAGAAGGCCCCGGCGAAGGCGACCATTCGGCCGCCCCGCAACCGGCGTAGCATTTAGCCCGAGTTGTAGAGCTAAAACTAAAAGCTAGTTCCCCTCCTTTCCAAGGAGGGGGTAGGGGTGGTTGACCTCGCGCTGGAACGATGCTAGAGTTAGTTCTAAAAACCGTTTAACGATTGTCAACCACCCCTAACCCCTCCTTTCCAAGGAGGGGAACTAGGCTGTGTCTGAAAAGTGGTGTTGCTTAACTTAGAGTATGGCAGCACGATACGAGTTAACGGATGCGCAGTGGGTCGTGGTGGCAGCCGAGTTGCCACCGCAGCGCACGGGCCGGCCGCGGCGCGACGACCGGCCGCTGTGGAACGCGTTGTTGTGGATCCTGTGCACGGGTGCGGCGTGGCGGGACTTGCCGGCGCGCTACGGCCCGTGGCAAACGGCTTACGAGCGGTTCCGGCGCTGGTCCTCGGACGGCACCTTCGAGCGGGTGCTGGCCGCCTTGCGCTTACGCCTGGACCAAGATGGGCTGCTCGACCTGGACACGTGGCTGGTGGACTCGACCACGGTGCGCGCCACGAAAAGCGCGGCCGGCGGGGCGAAAAAAAAGCCCAGTGCCTCGGGCGCAGCCGCGGTGGTCTGACCACGAAGCTGCACGTGGTCTGCGACGGAGCGGGCACGCCACTGGCCCTGCAGCTCTCGGCCGGGCAGCGCCACGACGCGCCGCAGTTCGAGCCCTTGTGCGAGCAGGTACGCGCCCGCCGCCGACCGCGTCAGCTCATTGCCGACCGCGGCTACGACGCACAGCACATCCGCCGCTGGCTGCGCCGGCGCCGCATTCGCGCGGTCATTCCGCGGCGCCGGCCTGCCGCAGGCCAGCACTGCCGCCGACGCGGCCGCCCGCCGCGCATCGAGCCGCAACGGTATGCCTGCCGCAACGTCGTAGAGCGCTTTTTCGGTTCGCTCAAGGAGCACCGCCGCGTGGCTACTCGCTACGACAAACATGATGCACACTTCCTCAACATGGCCTTGTTGGCCTGTATTCGGCGCATTTTGCAACACCACTTTTCAGACACAGCCTAGTCTTTAGCACTAGTTCTCAGCTTATAAAAAGCCCCCGTAGCGCCTTGTTGCCGGGGCTTTTTCGTGCTCATCATACAATACGCCTTATCCCCTACTAAGTCAGCTGCGAAAATTCTGCTGGAAGCAGTCTGCTTGCTTGGCAAAAAAGCCACGCTGCGTATTACTAAGCCTGATTTAGCCTATTCACTTGAGCGCAGATATTCAACTAAATTATTTAGCCATTGCCGCCGACCTAGGGCGCAAATTTTTACTAACATTATTAGCATTTGCCAAAATAATTCGCTTACTTGGCATCATAATCAACTGCCACTGTTATGACTGATTTTGCTTATGCCTATGCCCGGCCTTCGGCCCTGGAGACGGGACCCGAGGGCCAGGCCCTGCTGTTATCGGCCTTTGCGGAAAACGCCGCCGATGCGGCCGGTACCGCCTGCTTTTTCCGCGGCCGTTTGCGCGACTCCTGGCTGGCGGCCCGGGGCCTGAGCACGCTGGCTAAGGTGGTAGCCGCCCGCTTCGTGCCCCAGAGCGCCGTGCTGCGCGACCCGATTGTGACGGCCGGGGCCGGGCGGCTGCGGTTCGAGGCGTTTTCGTCGTGCAATGGCGTGTACGCCCGCCTCGACCTGGGCCCCGAAGCCTTGGACGGCGAGTTTCTGTGCAGCGGCACCACCAACGTCGATTTCAACGAGCCGATGGTGAATGCCCTGGCCCGCATTTCTCGCACCGAGCCGGTGCTGTTGTCGGTGGGTGAGCAGGAGGTGGTGCTGGAGCGGGCCGAAGGGCGCGTGACGGAGCGCAAAGTGGCCCTGCCGGAGCGCTGGATTAAGGGCCTGACCACGGTGCAGGCCTACCTGGCCCAGATGGAGGAAGCATTGCGCCTCACCCGCCTGCAGGCCGTGCAGCTGGTGCAAAGTTTGCCCGCCGGGGCTGTCCGGCAGGATATGTTTCTGGTGCTGCGGGGGCCGCGGCCCGGTTTTGCGGCCGTAGCCAGCCCCGGCGCGGTGCGGGTGGGTGGCGTGCACCGGCTGCGGCTGCTGGAAGGCCTGCTGCCGCTCTGCGAAACCCTGCGCGTGTACGCCGCGCCCAACGGGCAAGCCGCGGCCTTCGTGCTGGAGCTGGGCGGCGGGCAGCA
This sequence comes from Hymenobacter sp. 102, assembly GCF_049949205.1. Taxonomy (NCBI): domain Bacteria; kingdom Pseudomonadati; phylum Bacteroidota; class Cytophagia; order Cytophagales; family Hymenobacteraceae; genus Hymenobacter; species Hymenobacter sp. 102. Next base: position 3,673,717 of record NZ_CP188172.1, on the reverse strand, counting down.
GTTTGTGCTGGCGTTGTCGGCGGATGCGTGGCGCGGGTTTTCGGGCGAGGGCAACCAGCTGGAAACCCTGGCCGAGGAGCTGCCCGCCGAGTGGGTGGCCGGGGCCAACGCCCTGTTCCGGGGCAACGAAACCTTCAACCCTACCCTGTTTGCTCTGGAGCACGGCCTCGCCCCCGATACCGTGGACCGCCTCTGCGCCAGCCTCTCAGCCATGGGTCTGCTGGGCTTCGACCTGCTCGAAAACCAGTATTTCTACCGCCGCCTGCCCTTCAAAACCCAGCGCATCCTGAGCCTGAACCCCCGCCTGAAAAACGCCCGCGCCCTTCTGGCCGCGGCCGAGGACGTGCAGCTGGTCAGCATTGGCCCCCAGGGCCGCACCGAGGCCCGGGTGCGTGGTACCGGCGTGTGGTACACTGTGCTGGTGGGCGGCCCCGAGCCGGCCCGCTGCACCTGTCCCTGGTACAGCGGCCATCAGGGCCAGCGCGGCCCCTGCAAGCACGTACTGGCGGCCCAGCTGCGCTTCGTGAAGTAGCCCAGCGCCTTTTCTCTTCTGTCTAGGGTAGTTGTGTTTCGACCCGCCCGGTGCCCGCTGCAAAGGGGCCTGGGGTGGGTCGCCGGACCCGCCTGTGCCCTGCCATTTGCCTTTCCTGTTGTTTTCTCCGCCTTTTTTCTGCCCTTTCCGATGTCTGCTTCCGCTGTTGAGTCGTTCGAGTCCATCATCCGCCACCAAACCACGCCCGCACTGGTAGAATTTCTGCTGCAGCTGCCCAAATCCGACGTGGTGGCTGTGCGCCAGCGCACCCGGCAGCTGCGCCGGGAGCTGGAAGATTTCCGGCAGCAGCCCAACGGCAGCTGGGGCCGGGCCGGCACCGACGAACAGCTGTTTATGCTGCGCCTGGCCGGTCTGCGCACGTACTCGCGCAAGGAAGCCCTGAGTCCCGGATTTCAGTTCTGGAGCCTGCTGTCAGAGCAGCTGCCCCACTTCTGGGCCGTGGTGGAGCACACCCGCCCCGACTGGCTGGGTGACTTTTTCCGGCAGTGGGCCGACCGCAACGCCTGGAGCCGCCCGGCCTACCAGCTGCTGCGCGAGCTGGAGCGCCGGCAGCTGCTGGCTTATGAGCCCCGGCTGTTTGCCGGCGCGGTACCGGCGCTGTTGCACGAGTGGGCAACCGAGCTCAGCCGCCAGGAGCCTGTGCCGGCCGATGCCCTGGCCGAGGTAACTGCCCGCCTCGCCGCCGACTCCACGCTGCTGACCCGTGACCTGCCGCTGGTGTTCGACTTCGACACGGCCGTGGATGGCTTCCAGGCCCAGGTGCAGCCACCCATGCCCGCGGGCTGGCGGCGGCTGGTGCAGTCCCATAGCTGGCACGACTGGCAGGAGCTGCACCCGCCCCAGCCGCTGCGCTGGCTGGATGTGTTCCGCAGCCTCACCGAGCAGGGCCACCTGGCCCGGCCCGAGCTGCTCAACCGCTGCCTGCAGGCCCTGCGCCGCGACTTCCGCCGGCCGCTGCTCACCTGGTTTCGCACGCTGTTTCTGGCCCTGCGCCCCACACCTGCGGAGCGCCTGGCCCGGCAAACCGAGCTGGTGGACTTGCTGGCGCACCCGCTGCCGCTGGTGGTGAACTTCGCCCTGGAGCAGCTCAAGGACCTGTGGCAGCACCCCGATTTCGCCGCCGACCCACTGCTGCTCTACGCCGAGGGCCTGCTTACCCGCCAGGATGTGCGCGCCGGATTGCGCACTTTGTTCGGGGGCCTGGAAAAGCTGCTGCGCCGTACTCCAGCCCTGGCCCCGGCCCTGGCTACCCTCAGCACTACCGCCCTGGCCAACGCCGACGCGGCCGTGCAGGAACGCGCCGCCCGCATGCTGCATACCGTGCTGGGGGCCCGCCGCCCTTTGCTGTCGGCCGCCGAAGCCGCCGACCTCACCGCCAGCCTCTGCCTCTACGCCGAACTGCTGACGCCTCCGGCCCGCCAGCTTCTCGCCCCCTACCTGCCCGCTCCCGAAGCCCCTTCGGTTGCCGACCACTACGCGCCCCACTCCGGCTTCGTGCCCGATATTTCGCCGGCCACGGCTCTGGAGCCGGTGCGCGACTGGCACGAGCTGCTGTTTCTGACGGGCCAGGTGCTGCAGCAGCACGAGCCGGCCGCGGTGGAGCGCTGGGTGGAGGGGCTGCTGCGCCTGCACGGCCAGTACCCGGCCGACTACGCCCGGCAGCTGCACCCCTACCTGGTGCAGGCCCTGCGGTGGCAGTTGAAGGGGAAGTCGGAAGAGGAAACCCGGGCAGCTCTGCTCAGCTACTCGTTCAACGACAGCCACAACGGCCGGCAGGAGCTGGTACTGGCGCTGCTGATTAGCTGGTACCTGGGCTTCCCGCGCCTGCTGGTGGCGCAGGTGTCGCTGCGGCCCCACACCTACAGCCGCCCCGACCCGTTGCTGCACCTGGAGCAGCAGCGCCTGGCCGCCGCCGAAGCCGCGTTGCAGCAGGGCCAGCCGCTGCCGTTGCTGAGCACGCCCAGCCACGCCCCGCACTGGGTGGCGCCCTCGGTGTTGGTGCGCCGCCTGCTCGACTACGAGGAAGCCGGCCAGGAACCCAACGCCGCCGACCTCACCCTGGCCCTGGCCCGCACGGCCGTAGCCGCCCCCGCCGATGTAGCCGAGGCCCGCCGCCTGCTCCCGCTATTCCGCCACCCCGAGCTGCGCCCGTTGCTCACCGCCTTTCTGGGCCCCGAGCCCGCCAACTGGACCCTGCCCGCCTTCACCCGGCCACCCCTTGAAAAACGCCTGACCGAGCGGCTGAGCCAGCTGATTCCGTTTCTGCAGCGGCCGGCGGCGGGGTCCGCCCCTGCCCTGACGGATGCGTTGCCCTGGCTGTGGGCCGTGGCCGCCCGCACCCGCCAGCCCCAGGCCGAGCTGCCCGCTCTGCAGGCCCTGGGCACCTACCCCGGTTTGGCCCAGCCCTGGCTGCCTGCCTGGGAGCTCACGCCGAAGTCGCACACCTACTCCCAGACCTGGAACAAGGCACAGCCCACCATTACCAATACCTGGACCGAGCTCAGCGTGCAGGCCACCGCGCCGGCCCGGCCGTTGCCCTCCGGGTTGCTGGTCTACTCTTTGCACGCGGCCCCTGAGCAGCATCACCAGTACGCCCTGTGGCCCCTCACAAGCGCGCTGCCGTTCCTGCTCACCCTGCTGCCCAACCACCCCGATACCCTGCTCTGGCACGTGGTACAGACGGCGGCCCGCACCGTTGATAAGGAGGTCGCCGGTCAGCAGGCATTGCAGGCTGCCCTCACCAGTCTGCTGGGTCCCGGGCCGGTATTTACTGAGGTGGCTACTCTGCTGCTGGCCCTGAGCCTCACGCACGCTGCCCCCACCACCCGCGCCCTGGCGTTGGAAGTGGTGCTGGCCGCCATCGAACACCAACGGCTGGTGCCCGAGGCCCTGGGCCGCACCCTGGGCCGCCTGCTGGTTGCCGAGTTTGTGCCGATGCTGCGGCTGGCCGAGGCCCTGAGCGCCGCCCGCGCCATCAGCGGCCCCACCGATGATGCCCTGCGCCAGCTGCTGGAAGCCCTGCTGCCCCTGCTGCCCGCCGCCCCCCTGCGCAACACCCGCAAGCTCATCGAAGCCTACGTGGATTTACTGACCCGTGCCCGCCGCATTGCCCCCGAGACGGTGCAGCAGCAGCTTCGCACCTGGAGCACCTCCGCCACCCTCAAAAAAGCCGCCACCTGCCTCGCCGCCGCGTAATTCAGAAGCTGGGAAAAGATACCTGCCTGTCATCCTGAGCGGAGCGAAGGACCTTATCACGTTTGAGCGAGTCGTTAACACGGTTATCGTTCTGGCGTGATAAGGTCCTTCGCTTCGCTCAGGATGACAAACAAGTGTCGTTACCCCGTTTAAGGCAGCTGCAGGGCAGAGTACACTGCCTATCTTCACCGCCGCCGCGTACACGCTAGATACCGGCTTGGTCTGTCATGAAAAAGCTTCTTTTCCTGTTCTTGTGTATGGGACTTTCTTCCGCGGGGCTTCAGGCCCAAACGGCCCCGGAATGGCCGCTCTACCCCGGCCCGGTGCCCAACTCCCGGCCCAGCCAGGTGCAGGAGGTGGTGGAGAAGCAGCCGAATGGCAGCATCCGCATTTCCCAGGTCGTCCAGCCCACGCTCACCGTTTCCCGGCCCACGCAGCCCAACGGTACGGCCATCATCATCTGCCCCGGGGGTGGCTACGCCCGCCTGGCTATGGACCACGAGGGCTACGACGTGGCCCGCCGCCTGGCCGAATGGGGCATTACGGCCTTTGTACTGAAATACCGCCTGCCCGATGCCGCCAGCCAGCTGGACAAATCCACCGCCCCGCTGCTCGATGCCCAACAGGCCGTGCGGCTGGTGCGGCAGCGCAGCCAGGAGTACGGCCTCAATCCCGCCCGCATTGGGCTGATGGGCTTTTCGGCGGGCGGGCACTTGGCGGCAACGGCCGGTACCACCCGCCGCGTGGTGCCGGGCAACCCGGCCGGCACGTTCAGCGCCACTTCCGCCGCCCCCGATTTCCTGATGCTGCTCTACCCGGTTATCAGTTTCTCTGATAGCCTAGCGCACCTGGGCTCCCGCACCAACCTACTGGGCGACCATCCTACGCCCGCACAAATCCGCCTCTACTCCGCCGATGAGCAGGTAACGGCCCAAACGCCGCCCGTTTTTCTGGTACACGCTCAGGACGACGAGGTAGTGAAAGTGCAGAACAGTCTGCGCTTCTACGAGGCCTGCCTGCACCACCGCGTACCCGCCGAAATGCACCTGTACCCTAAAGGCGGCCACGGCTTCGGTATGCCTAACCCTACTACCCCCGATGCGTGGATGGATCGGCTGCGCAACTGGCTGCGGGCCGGGGGCTGGCTCCGCTAGAATAAATCCTCCCAACCGGCTTCCTGTCCAGTCCACCACACCGCAGTGTCCGGCGGAATGGGTTCGAGTTCCTCCTGAGCGAGTAATAATCCTCGGGTTTCCGGTTCGTGTGGGCGGGATATTTCTTCCACGCTGGCTACAACGGAAATCTGATGGCCGCCGGGGAAACGTAACTGTACTTTCAGCGCGGTGTGCAGGGCAAAGCGTTGCAGTTCCGGAACCGGATTAGCGGGTAGCAACAAGACTCCCAGCCCCGTCAGCGAAAAACTTTTCAGCACCTTAAATAGTATTTTCTCCTGCATTCTGGCCAGTACGCAAAACCGGCTCTAATAGTCATTTAAAGCCGGTTTTGAATAAAGCTCTTTGCTTCTGCAACGCCACCCGGCCCTAGCTTTTTTGCGGTAAACCCGCAGCCGATTCTGGCCGTATTGGCATGGTGCTTGCAAAACCACATTCAGGGTCACAACACAACCGGCCCGTTGAACCTAAATTTCTCTCGACATGAAAAAGGTAAGTTTGCTTCTCGCCCTGGTTATGTTCTTCACCACCATTGCCAGCAGCTTTGCGCAGGACCGCAAGGTTAGCTCCAGTGCCAAAGGCGCCATCATTGGCGGTCTGGGTGGCGCTGCCGCTGGTGCCCTAATCAACAAAAAGAACCGCGTAGTAGGTGGTGCCGTGGGTGGTGTAGCCGGTGGTGCCATTGGGTACAGCATTGGCCGCAACGCCGATAACAAGCGCCGCGCTGAAGCTGCCCGCGTAGCCGCCGCCCGTCGCGCTGAGGCCCGCCGCGCCGCTGCTTACCGCCAGGGTATTGCCCAGGGCCGTAGCCAGGCCGCTGCCCGTGCCGCTGCGGTGGCCGCCGCTCCTACTGCTACCACCCCGGCCATGATGAGCAGCTTCTCGGCTCCCGGTGCTGCTCCTACCGCGTTGGCTATGAGCTCGGCCTATCTGCCCAACACGGCTTACGGTGCCCGCGACGCCGCTTACCCGACTTCGGAAGTTCGTCGTAAGAGCTGGTAATCCGGTTTCCTTTATTAGCTTCAAAGCCCAGGCCCCCGGGCCTGGGCTTTCTGTTCCCCTTGCTTCTCTCCCGTTCAGCCCTCACCTAACCTCTGTTCCCATGAAACCCGTTTTTGGTTTTCTGCTGGCCGGCACGCTGCTGGCCTCCTGCTCCGCGCCTAAGGCCGAAGATGCCGCCGCTGTAAACGTGCAAAGCCTCAACCAACAGTTTATAGGGGCCTGGAATGCAAAAAACACCGCGCAGCTAGACACCTTGCTGGCCGACGATGTGCAATATGCCCAGGGTGCCACGCGCTTCAACGGCAAGTCGGAAGTATCGGATAAGTGGGTACGAGCCACACTCGGCACCATTTCTAATCTGAAAACGTACACTACCTCTACTGGCGCCGATGCTGGTATTGCTTATGAGGCCGGGACCTTCTCCACCGATGTGGAGCCCGAAGGCCCCGGCCAGCCCCGGGGCGAAGGGGAAGGCAACTTCATTCTGCTCTGGAAGAAGAACAAGAAAAACGCCTGGAAGCTTAGCTACGTGCAGCTCGAAGGCCTGCCCGTGAAAGTGGCCAACTAAGCTATTATTGCCATAGAATACATAAAAGCCCCGACCGAATTGGTCGGGGCTTTTTATTTTTAGTCACTACGCTACCACGCTATTGTCGGTCTTCCTGGTTGGAGTGGTGGACGCCGCTGCCGAGTGCACCCTCAATTTTAGTGGCTACCTTCCCAATCAACGAGTCTATGGCCGTCATTTGCTCTTTTTGAGCGAAGGCACTGGGCACGGGCGGCGCCAGCTTCGGCACGCCGCCTAGTGGGGCGGCCTTCTCCACGTGGAACTCTCCTTTCCCATCAAGTGAGGGGCCCTTCGTCCAGCGCCCACCGGCAGTAGCCTCGTTGCCGATGTAAGTGCTCACAAAAGCATAGTTGAAGCCTTGCACTTCCTCGCTCTGCGGAAAGCTATTGGGCACCGGCAGGGCGTTCAGGCCGCCATTTTCTTCAATAACAGCCAGCCACTGCTGCTGGTGCATAGTGTCGCGGGCAATCAGGAAGGCTAGAAAATTCTTCATGCCGGCGTCATCGGTCATATGCCAGAGGCGGGTGGCCAGCGTGCGGCCCGTAGCCTCGGCCGCCACGTTGCTGTACATGTCGGCTACAATATTACCGCTGCCCACTATCCAGGAGCCATTGAAGGGCACCCCGTTGGTATCCGTGGCCAGGGCCGCCATACCCGAGGAGAGGATGTGGCGCGGGTCCATTCCTCCCAGAATAGCACCCACTACTTTATCCCCGGCAAATTCTTCCTGCAAGCTGGTGGGGGCACCTTCCAGATTCAGCGCCACGGCCGTAGCCAGCATCTCAATGTGGCTGATTTCTTCGGTGCCCGTTTCCAGCAGCATGTTGCGGTATTTCTCGGGGCCGCGGGCCCCCCAGGCTTGAAACAGGTACTGCAGGCACACCCGAATTTCGCCTTCGATACCACCAATGGCTTGCTGCAGCATGCGGGCAAATGCCGGGTTGGGCTTATCAACGCGGACTTTGTACTGGAGCTCTCTATCGTGGTAAAACATACGCGGAGGTGGTGTTTAGTACTTCTACAGCCTAGCTTCCCCGTGAAGCAGACAGTAAGAGTACGCCTCCCAAACGCCTTATAACCATTCAATAACTACGGATTTCTCTGGTACCTTTTACGGATTTCGGCGGTATTACCACGTACAATCTCCGCCGTACCCAGGCTCCTTACAACCTTTCCGAAGGCCGGCGCTCGTACTCTTCCCCATCATACACCGGGGCCATGTTCTGCTCTTCCTCCTCGGTGAACAGCCGGGAGCGAATCAGAAACCGGACGCCCAGCGGAATTTCCAGCGAGAAGCTGGCCCCGCGGCCTTTCACTACATCTACCGTGAGTTGGGTGTGCTTCCAATACGCAAACTGCGAGGCGCTCATGAAAAAGTCACAGCCGTGAATCCGGCCCAGCCACACATCGTTGGTCCCCACCCGGAATTCGCCCTTGGCAAAGCACATGGGTGAGGAACCGTCGCAGCAGCCGCCGCTCTGGTGGAACATCAGGGGCCCGTGCTCCTCACGGAGCAGGTCGATGGTGGCCTCGGCAGCGGGCGTTACCAGTACGCGCGGAGTGGGTTCGGTGGGCATAGTTGAAGAGCGAAAACCGGACAAGCCGGCGGGGCAGACAATTAGCGGGAAACACCTTTTTTGGGCGCGTACGTGTACACGGTGCCCGTGCGCAGGTCCTGCACGCGCAGGCGGTTCCGTTTCAGGTCGGCCATGTTGTAGCGTACATTCCGTTGCGGGTCATAGTAAATCACCCAGCGGCCCGCACTGTCCTTCACGCCGCCCCGGGCGTCGATGTTGGGCATGGGCACTGGCATTGGCTGATTGGGGTCAGCATCCGGCCTGCTGAACAGCGGTTCGGTTTTAAGCAGCGTCCAGTTGGGGTTGGGGTGGCCGGGCAGTGGCAGTTGCTGGGCCAAAATGCCCGAAGCAGCCACCAGGGTGAGTCCCACGGCCGCCAGCAAACGACCTAATAGCATGGTAGTTTTCATATAGTCAGCTAGTTATTGAATCATCTAACAGACTATACCAAGCCCCCGCAGGTTGCGCGAAACGGCAAATGGTGAGCGGCCTTTCCGGGTCCCTGCCTCGGGCCGGCGGAAGTGCCGCTCACCATTGCCTCATTCACTCAGCGGCTAGAAGAAGCCGAGCTTCTGCTGGCTGTAGCTGATGAGCATGTTTTTGTTCTGGCGGTAGTGGGCCAGCATCATCTTGTGGTTTTCGCGGCCGAAACCGGAGGCTTTATAGCCACCGAAGGGCGCGCCAGCGGGGTAGTCGTGGTAGCAGTTTACCCACACGCGGCCGGCCTGAATGGCGCGGGGCACTTCGTACAGTTCGTGGGCGTCGCGGGTCCATACCCCGGCCCCGAGGCCGTAGAGCGTGTCGTTGGCAATGGCTATGGCTTCCTCAACCGTTTTGAAGGTGGTTACCGATACCACCGGCCCGAAGATTTCCTCCTGGAAGATGCGCATCTTGTTGTGGCCCCGGAACATGGTGGGCTGAATGTAGTAGCCCTCGGCCAGGGCCCCATCTTCCTGCTGGTAGGCGTCGCCGCCGCAGAGCACCTCGGCCCCTTCGGCCTTGCCAATTTCCAGGTAGCTCAGGATTTTCTCGAACTGGTCGTTGCTGGCCTGGGCTCCCATCATGGTTTCCATATCCAGCGGGTTGCCCAGCTTAATGGCCTTCACGCGCTGAATTACCCGCTCGATGAACTCGTCGTAGATATCCTCCTGGATGAGCATACGCGAGGGACAGGTGCAGATTTCGCCCTGGTTCAGGGCAAACATCACGGCGCCTTCCACAGCTTTGTCGAGGAAGTCATCGTCGGCGTCCATCACGCTTTTGAAGAAGATATTCGGCGACTTACCGCCCAACTCCATCGTCACTGGAATCAGGTTTTCGGCGGCGTATTGCATAATGAGGCGGCCCGTGGTGGTTTCGCCCGTGAAGGAGGCTTTCTGAATGCGCGGCGACGAGGCCAGCGGCTTACCGGCTTCCAGCCCGAAGCCGTTTACCACGTTCACCACCCCGGCCGGTAGTACGTCCTGCAGCAGCTCCATCAGCACCATAATGGAGGCGGGCGTTTGCTCAGCGGGCTTCATCACCACGCAGCAGCCGGCGGCCAGGGCCGGGGCCAGCTTCCAGGTAGCCATCAGCAGCGGGAAGTTCCAGGGAATAATCTGGCCCACCACGCCCAGGGGCTCGTTGATGTTCATGGATACGGTGGTGGCGTTCAGTTCCGTCACGTTGCCTTCCTCGGCCCGGATTACGCTGGCGAAGTAGCGGAAATGGTCTACCACCAGCGGTAGGTCGGCCAGGGTTGTTTCCCGGATGGGCTTGCCGTTTTCCACGCATTCCACGGCGGCCAGGTGGGGCAGGTTTTCCTCGATGAGGTTAGCCACTTTGTTGAGGATATTGCTGCGCTCCGTGGCCGAGGTTTTGCCCCAGGTTTTGAAGGCTTCATGGGCGGCGTCCAGGGCCAGCTCAATGTCCTCCTTTGAGCTGCGGGCCACTTTAGTGAAGACTTTGCCGTCGATGGGCGAGATATTCTCGAAGTATTGGCCTTTCACCGGGGCCACCCATTTGCCGCCGATAAAGTTGTCGTAGTGCGCTTTAAACTTGGGGCGCTCAACCAGCGTGGTGGGTTTTTCCAGAGTTTCCATAAGGCAAGTAGCGTTGGTGGGAAGGTATATAGTTGATACTGCCAAACTAGGGCCCAACCGTCCCCATTCCGCTCTACTATCGTCGCAATAACATCACCTTTCCTATCAACTTGTAAGTACTCACTTACCATAGCTGTCATTTCACGCTCCGTGGGCCTACTTTGCGGCCTGAGCTGCCTTGGCCGTTGCTTTCCGCCGCTGGGTTACGTAGCTTTAAGTGTCCTCCTACCCAGGTCCTTGCGCCGGCCGAGCCGGCGGCAGCGGCTGCATTCTGGCTTCTTTCGTATGGTTCACGTGCCCGCCCCCCTTGCCCTGCATCAGCCCGAACAGCTATCCACGCTGGTGGAAAACCGCACGGTGTATACGCTGGAGGCATTTGAGCTGAACGTGTTTGAAACGCACCGCACAGCTCACCAGGTGTCACTGAGCCTGGGCCCGGTGGTGCTCACCACTATGCTGCAGGGCAAAAAGGTGATGCACCTGTCCGGGCAGCCGGCCTTTGAGTACCTGCCGGGCGAGTCGGTGGTGGTGGGCGAAAACGAAACGATGGTGATTGACTTCCCCGAGGCCACCACCGAGCAGCCCACCCAGTGCCTGGCCGTGGCCATTCCCACCGAAACCATTCGCCACACGGTAGAACTGCTGAACGAGGAGTTCCCCAGGGCCGAAACGCACCTGCCCTGGCAGCTCAATACCCTCGAGCACGCCCACTTTCAGAACACGCCCGAGCTTACCAGCACCCTGGAGCGCCTTGTGCAGCTCTCCCGCGACACAGGCCGCATCAAAGACGTGCTAGCGGGCTTTACCATTCAGGAAATGCTGGTGCGCCTGATGCAGACCCAGGCCCGGCAGCTGCTGTTCCACAACTACCAGCAGCACGCCACTTCCCACCGGTTTGCGGCCGTGGTGCAGTACATCAAGCAGCACCTCACCGAGCAGATTACCGTGGAAAAACTGGCCGAGCTGGCCTGCATGAGCAAAGCCACTTTTTTCCGGGTATTTAAGCGCGAACTGGGCCTCACGCCCGTGGAATACGTGATTCAGGAGCGCCTGCAGGAAGCCAAGCGGCTACTGCGCAACCCCCTGGTAAAAGTAGCCGACGTGTGCTTCCGGGCCGGTTTCAACAACACAGCCTATTTCCAGAAAATCTTTAAGCAGTACGAAGGCGTCACGCCCGGCATGTACAAGCGCCAGGCGCTGGGGTGAGTGAGTGAGTGAGTGAGTGAGTGAGTGAGTGACGTGTCATTGCGAGGCGCAGCCGAAGCAATCCTTCCTATTCGAAGCGCAAACCCTTGATCTACTCAAAAGCCCCTGGCGTCTGCGTGAACGTCAGGGGCTTTCGTTAGGTCAGCGTTGAGCATCCTGAACAGGAAGGATTGCTTCGGCTGCGCCTCGCAATGACGGCCACCTACTCACTCACTCACTCACTCACTCACTCACTCACTCACTCACTCACTCACATACCTCCGTTGCAACCTTCCGGGGGACTTAGCAGTTTGTGCTACTCGTACTTATGCCGCCGTACGCTACGTCCGGCGGTTTTACGTTTTTATGAGCGAATTGCGTGGAGGTGGGCCGCCGGTGGTAACGGCCCCGGCCCCAGCTACCCGGATGGCCCCGGGGCTGGTGTGGCTGATGGCCGTGACCTGCGGCCTGGTGGTGGCCAATATTTACTACAACCAGCCCCTGCTGGCCGAAATCGGGCGCACGTTTGGGCTGTCGGAAAGCCGGGCCAGCCTGGTGGCTACCGTTACGCAGGTGGGCTATACGCTGGGCCTGCTGCTGGTAGTACCGCTGGGCGACAAGCGGGAGCGAAAAAGCCTGACGCTGGGCTTGCTGCTGTGCTCGGCCGCGTGCATGGTGGGGGCCGCGCTGGCTCCCTCGTTCGGGTTGCTGGCCGCGGCCAGCCTGCTTATCGGGCTGTTCTCGGCGGTGCCGCAGCTGCTTATTCCCCTGGCCGCCTCCCTGGCCGGCGACGAAGAACGGGGCCAGGTAGTAGGCCGGGTAATGAGCGGCTTGTTGATTGGGGTGCTCCTCTCGCGTACCGTCAGCGGCTACGTGGGGGCGCAGTTTGGGTGGCGCACCATGTTCTGGGTGGGGGCTGTGCTGATGGTACTGCTCACAGCGGTGCTGGCCCGGATGCTGCCGCGCAACCAGCCGCAGTTTGCGGGTAGCTACGGTAGCCTGCTTCGCTCGTTGGGTACGCTGATGCGGGAGCTGCCGGTGCTGCGCCGCTCGGCGCTGGTGGGCGCGTGCATGTTCGGGGGCTTCAGCGCGTTCTGGACCACGCTGGTGTTCTTTTTGGAAAGCCCCGCCTACCGCTACGGGGCCGAGGTGGCCGGCCTGTTCGGGCTGATTGGGGCTACCGGGGCCTTTGCTGCCTCCTTCGCCGGTAAATCCGCCGACCGCAAAGGCGCCGATTACGCCCTGAACCTGGGGATTCTGCTGTTTCTGGGGGCCTACGTGCTGCTGGGCTTCGGCGGCACGTATCTGCTCGGGCTCATTGCCGGCGTGGTGGTGCTGGATGTAGGCCAGCAAATGACCCACATTTCCAACCAGACGCGCATTTTCAGCCTCCGCCCCGAAGCCCGCAGCCGCCTCAACACCGTGTACATGACGGCCTGCTTCCTGGGTGCCTCCGCCGGCTCCTTCCTCGGCGGCCTCGCCTGGACCTATTTCGAGTGGCCCGGCGTCTGCGCCGTGGGCTTGGGTTTGGTAACGCTGGCGTACCTGGCGAACCGCTTTTATGGGCGCACAGCGTAGCGGCAGCCTAACCTTTGCTACCGTAATATAGCTGCTCGGCTTCCGGAAGACTCAGGCCATCCTTTTCGAATAAGAGGGTCAGCTTTGTTTCGAATGCCGGAACGGAAATATCCGCGTACCAGCCGGGAGGCACTGTCGGCACCTGCTTCTGCAGCTCCGCCAGCACAGCAAGCCACTGCGGCATCGACTCGGAAAGTATCAGGCGCGGCGCATCTGCCCAAAACAGGTCGAGGCAAATTTCGTCGGAAGAATAGAGGTCTATTTTGTAGCCGAAGGCCGCCGTCAGGTTTCGCCACGCAAAATGACGCGCTGGTAAGTCTGGATTCTCCCGTACCAGCAAACCATCCTCATACACGCTTATCTGCTCCAGTAAAGCATTGTCCAGCTCTTTCCGGATTGCACGCCCCTGCTCGCTGTTCGGGTCCACCAATAGAATGTCGGGAGAGAACATTCTATACAATATAACAACTGCACTGCCACCGAGCAGAAGCATGCCCAACCAGAAAGCAAAGGAATTATACCCTGCCCCGAGCCAGATGCTCACCGCTACAAACAGAAAGCAAACACCGATAGTCAGGAGTTGATTGGCCTTGCTCTGCCAGATAACCCGACGACCTTGGTATACCTCCTGCATGACGGGGAACTAGCCTTGCTCTGCCAGCCGGCTCATGCACACCTTTAGGCTTTCGCGCCAGTGCGGGATGGCGAGGCCCAGGGTGGTTTTGGCTTTGGTTTTGTCCATCACCGAGAAGGCGGGGCGGGTGGCTTTGGTAGGATACTCGGCGGTGCGGATGGGCACGGTGCGGGTGGGCAGACCGCCCAACTCGAAAATGGCCACTGCGAAATCGTACCAGGAGGTCACACCCTCGTTGCTGTAGTGGTAGATGCCGTATTCGGTGCTGCCGGTCTGGATGATGTGGAGCAGGGCTCCGGCCAAATCAATGGCGTAGGTGGGCGTACCCAGCTGGTCCCAGATCACGCGCATTTCTTCCCGCTCCTTGCCGAAGCGCAGCATCGTTTTCACGAAGTTGTTGGCGTACTCCGAGTACAGCCAGCTGGTGCGCAGGATGAAATACTGGCTGGTGTGCGGCGCAATCACCTGCTCGCCTTCCAGCTTGGTGAGGCCGTACACGCTGATGGGTTCGGCCGGGTCGGTTTCCGTGAGCGGCTGGTTGCCGGTGCCGGCAAACACGAAATCGGTGGATACGTGCAGCAGCGTGGTGTTGAACTCCCCGCACAGCCGGGCCAGGTTCTCTACGCCGTCCCGGTTCACCTTGCGGGCAATATCCACCTCGTCCTCGGCCTTGTCCACGGCCGTGTAGGCGGCGCAGTTGATGATGTAGGCGGGCCGGTACTGTTCGAAGGTGGTGCGCAGCACGTCCGGGTTCAGGATGTTGGCTTGCTGCTCGGGCAGAAACACGATATCCGTGATGCTGCGCTGCTGCGCTACGTGTTGCAGGCACTGGCCCAGCTGGCCGCTACCACCGAAAACGAGAATCGAACCCATAGAATAAAGAGAAGCCGAAATGGAAGAACGGCCGCAAATTACGCCTTTCCCGCTGCTCTCCTACTCCGCGTCGGCCGCACCAGCGCCCAGGGCCGGCCCGCCGGGCTGCACGGGGCGCTTGTTCCGAATAGGCTCGAAGCGTTGCTCCCGGGGCTGTTTCTCGCTCAGGTATTTCCAGTAGCGCAGCGGCATGTGGCGGCGGTGCAGCTTCATGTTTTTCCGTTCTGGAATGTTTACGTGGTCGAAATAGGCCTGCCAGAGCAGCTTGTACAGCGGCTCCCGCTCATCCAGCACCGTGGCCGATACGGCCGTGCTGCGCTGGGGCGCAGTATCGGCATCAAACTGCACAATGTCGGTGCGGTGCAAATCGTAGTAGAGGCCGTAGTGTCGGCGCCGGTCATAAATCAGCCAGCGCTGGTCGGCGTAGCGCTTGGTGAAGTGGGCGGCAATCAGCGGCAGCACGTCGAAATCGGGCTCGATGGTGGCGTGAAACAGGCCGTCCTGCGTTTTCTCGAAGCGCACGAAAGCCTCCATCCGGTGCTTTTCCCGGTACATCTGCTGGGCCAGACGCTGCACCCGGCGCACATTATCGTCGGCGTAGTGCTCCGATATGTCGCGGCCGGCGCGCATAGCCAAGTCGGCGTAGCGGAAAATAACCAGTTCCCGGTCGGGTTGCTCACTGAGGAAAGTGTGAAACAGCCGGGTGCGGGCTTCCGCATCCATGTACTGCAACAGACCTTTCCACACGCGGGCAGCCGTGGCCTCATCGGTGGCAACCTCCACCGGCTGCACAAACAAGCCGCCCTGCACTGCCCCCAGCGGCTGAATGCTGTTGGGCGCCGACTTCCGGTCATAAATACTGAACAGCACCGTCAGCAGCCCCTCAAACGTGCCGTCGTAGGCGTAATCGAGGGGCGCGTTGGTGAGTTGCGGAGCAGGACGCTGCCGGGCAGCTGGCCCACCAACTGCTCCCGCCGTTCCCGAAATTCGAGTTAGTGCCATACGTGAGCAAGATTAGGTAAGAATGGTGCCTACACGCAACCGTTTCAGGCCGCCTCCGACGACTGCCCACCAGCTTTGGCGGGGCGTTGCACCGTGTCCTGATGCATCTGCTGCACCAGCGGCAGCAAATCAGCGAGCTTGCAGCAGCAGGCCACCCGGGCCACTTTCACGGGTTTCGGGGCGGAAGCAGTAGCGGCCGACGCGTCGGCGGCGCGATGAGAAACAGTCATGACTGGTTGGTTATCGGTTATCGGTTGGTGGTTTTTCGTTATGGTTTCGGCTTGCTACCACAAACCAAAAACCACCACCCAAAAACCAGTTTTAAGAGGCTTGGGCAAATAGATCAAGTTGCTGAGTAACCAGGGCGGAGCGGACGGAGCCCGCCCCGAAAAGAATCTGACGGCGGATGGTTTGCTCGTCGTAGTCGCGCTTCTCCAGGGCCTGCCCGCGGCAAGTCAGGAAGAATTTGGCCCGCTTGAGCACCACCCCAAACTTGTGCAGGTGGTCGAGGCTGAGCGGCCCGAAGCGGCGGGCAGCCACGATGCGCTTGGCGGAGCGCGCCCCTACCCCCGGAATCCGCAGGATCATCTCGTAGTCGGCCACGTTGATATCCACCGGAAACACGTGGCGGTTGCGCAGGGCCCAGGCCAGCTTGGGGTCGATTTCCAGGTCCAGGAAAGGGTGCGCCGGGTCCAGAATTTCATCGGCCTGGAAACCATAGAAGCGCATCAGCCAGTCCGTCTGGTAGAGGCGGTGCTCCCGGATGAGGGGCGGCTGCGTTACCTGGGGCAGGCGGGCGTCGTCAGTAATCGGGATGTAGCCGGAGTAGTACACCCGCTTCAGGCCGAAGCCTTTGTACAGGGAATCACTCAAATTGATGATTTGCAGGTCGTTTTCCTGCGACGCGCCCACAATAAGCTGGGTGCTTTGACCGGCGGTGGCAAACTGCGGCACTTTCTTGAACAGCGCCTTTTCTTCCTTATTCTGAATGATGCCGTCCCGAATCTGAGCCATCGGCGTCAGAATCTCCTCGTAGTTTTTCTCGGGAGCCAGGTTCTGCAGGGCCATTTCCGAGGGCAGCTCAATGTTTACGCTCAGGCGGTCGGCGTACAGGCCGGCTTCCTGAATCAGCTCCTCCGAGGCGCCCGGAATGGCCTTCACGTGGATGTAGCCGTTGAAACGGTGCTCGGTGCGCAGCTTTTTGATAATGCGCACCAGCCGCTCCATCGTGTAGTCGGGCGAGGAGAAAATACCGCTGCTCAGGAACAGGCCCTCAATGTAGTTGCGGCGGTAGAAGTTCATGGTCAGCTCCACCACTTCATCCACGGTAAAAGCGGCGCGCTTCACATCGTTGGAGCGGCGCGACACGCAGTAGGCGCAGTCGAAGATGCAGTGGTTGGTGAGCAGAATCTTCAGCAGGGACACGCAGCGGCCGTCCTCGGTGTAGCTGTGGCAGATGCCCATACCCTCGGCGTTGCCCAAGCCTTTGTCTTCATTTTTCCGCTTGCCGCCGCTGCTGGAGCACGAGACATCATACTTGGCGGCATCGGCCAAAATACTTAGCTTTTCCTGTATCCGCTGGTCGTTCATAGGGTACTTTCTCGGCTTAAAAATAGAAGTTTACACTTCATGAAGCAATATCATACAAGGCTAATTTTTTTAGAATTGTTCCCGAAGGAGCAGAATACCTGTAACCGGCTCAGCCAGTCTTTTTACCAAAGACCAGCAGCCCCGGCAGCTACCTATATAGTGGCGTTGAAGCCCTGGCGCGTTGTATCTTGCCAGATCTGGTGTCGGCTGCATAATGAAATATCTGTTCTGGCTTGGGGGGTTGGTGCTCGGTTGGACCTGCATACTTAATGCAGCGGCCCAAACCTCAACCATGCCCGCCCGCGACACTACCCGGCTCAACAAAACCCGCCCCGACTCTCTGCGGAGGCGCTTTGACGAGGAGCGTATGCTGAACGGGTTGAAGGCCTACACCAAACGCAAAACCATTGCGGGTAAAGCCGCGTCGGCCCTGTTTAACTTCACGGAGCGCCGCGAGGACCGGGCTGGGCTGGACGCAACCCTGCTGGACCGGCAGTTTGACCGGCACAACTACAAGATTGTGCGGCGCATCAACATCCGTACCCTTGATGCCTTTGGGTTCAGTATATCCGATACCACTCGGGTGCCCCGTAACGTTCTGGAAAAAATCGGCAACACCCTGCACATAAAAACCACCAAAGCCCGGGTGCGGCAGGTGCTGCTTTTTCGGGAGGGCGAGGAACTGGAACCCCAGGATCTGGCTGAATCGGAACGCCTGCTGCGCCAGACAGCTGAGCTGCTGGATGCGCGCGTGTACGTGAACGAGCGGACATCGACGGCCGATAGCGTGGATGTGCAGGTAGTTACCAAGGATATTTTCAGCATCAGCGGCTCGTTGCAGCTGCGCGACGTGCAGGCCGGCGTCATTGGTCTGCGCGACGTGAACTTTCTGGGCCAGGGGCATCAGCTGCGCAACCGCCTGGAGTACGGCCGCCGCGACGATGGGCCGCAGGCCCAGACATGGCGCTACCTGGGCACGTATCAGGTGCCTTTTCGCGACTTTCTATACGGGCAGGCCCGCTACTTCAGCCAGACCCGCACCCGGGAAGCCAGCGCGCGGCTCAGCCGTGACTTCTACTCTGTGAACACCCGGTACGCCGGGGCCCTCAGCTACGAATACGTTGACCGGCTGGTAGCCATTGAGGGCAGCGGAACGCAGGAGGATCCTTATATTTTTCAGCCCCTGCGCTATAACACGCAGGACGCGTGGCTGGGCCGGGCGCTACGGCTGAAAAGTTATGACTTAGCCTACGAGAACCCCGGCCGCCTGATTGTCTCAGCCCGCACTATCCGCACCAGCTTCAGCCGCAAGCCCACCCCCGACTACGAAAGTGCCAACCTGCTGCTGGGCACCGTTGGCTACAGTGTGCGGCGCTACTACAAGGATAAGTACCTGTTCGGCTTCGGGCGCACCGAGGATATTCCGACGGGTACGCTGGCCAGCTTTACTGCGGGTTACGAGTTCAACGAGGTGACGGACCGGCGCTACCTGGGCCTGCGCCTGGCGTACGGTGGCTATCATCCTCAGCGGGGCTACCTGTATCTGAACGGGGAGTTTGGCTCCTTTATCCGGGGGCGCGGCAACAACTGGCAGCAGGGTCTGCTGAATGCCGAGCTTCTGTATTTTACGCGTCTCTACCACACGGGCAACTACCAGTGGCGGCATTTTCTGTGGCAGCGCAACAGCATCGGGCTCAACCGCCGCCCCGGCGAGCAGCCCCTGACCATTAACGGGGAGTGGGGCCTGCGGGGTTTCCAGCCCGCCGGGCTGCTCACGGGTTCCAGCCGGGTTACGCTCAACTACGAGGCGACAATGTTCACGCCCGTTTCGTTTCTGGGTTTCCGGATGGCGGCACTGGCCTTCGCCGACGTGGCCTGGCTGAACGCCCGCACCCTCAACCGTACGCTGCCCTTCGCCGAGGCGCCCTACACCGGCTTCGGGCTGGGCCTGCGCTTCCGCAACGAGTACGCCGCCCTGCGCACCTTCCAGATTACGTTCGGCTTCTACCCCCGGGGGATGACCTCGCCCAACGGCATCCGCATCTTCGAAAACTCCCGGGCCTACTACGACTTTTCCGATTTCAGCTTTGGGCAGCCGGGCATTGTGCGCTACCAGTAAATTGCAGACAGCCTCCGTTTGCTCGCCGGTTGCAGATTCTTGGCCCAATACCCATACTCATGCAGCCGGTGCTCCTGTACGGGAACTCTTATTCTCGTTCATCCCTGCATTACCCACCAGGGCCTGCGTACCTTTACGGCTTACCCTAGTACGCCTGTACCAGCGCAACAATCAGCACGTTCATCAGTGCTAATCTGTGATTCTATGAACCTTGGTGATTTTAATGACCTGGAAGTAGCCCGCGAGGTGGATTTCGGGATGTACCTGACCTCCGACGACGGCGACCTGCTGATTCCGCGCAAGTACATTCCGGCCGGCACCCGCGTGGGCGACGTGCTGCGCGTGTTCGTGTACCGCGACTCGGAAGACCGCCTGATTGCCACCACCCTGGAGCCCTACGTGCGCGTAGGCCAGTTTGCGGCTCTTTCCGTGCGCGACGTGAGTACTACCGGCGCGTTTCTGGATTGGGGTCTGGAGAAGGATTTGTTTCTGCCCTACCGTAACCAGCGCCGCAACCTGCGCCCCGGCGAGCGGGTAACGGTGTTCGTGTACCTGGATGAAACCACCGACCGGATTGTGGCCTCGGCCAAGTGGGAATGGTTTCTGAGCGACCAGCCCTTCCCCGGCAAAACCGGTGACGCGGCCAACCTGTTCGTGGCCGAGGAAACCGACCTGGGCTACAAAATGATTGTGGACGGCACCCATCAGGGCCTGGTGTACCACAATGAGGTATTCCGCCCCCTGCGCCTCGGCGACGTGCTGACCGGCTACGTGAAGCAGGTGCGCCCCGATGACAAGCTGGACCTGAGCCTGCAGAAACCCGGCTACGATGAGGCCCTGGCCGCCGCCGAGACCCTGCTGGCGCACCTACGCAACGCCCCCAACGGCCTGCTGCCCCTGGGAGATAAGAGTGAGCCGGATTCCATCTACCGTCGCCTGGGCATGAGCAAGAAAGTCTTCAAGAAAGCTCTCGGCACCTTGTACAAACAGGGTTTGGTTCAGCTCGCCCCCGAGCATACCCAGTTGCTCCACGCTCCCGAATAAACCAGACCTGCCTTGGAGCGGGCTGCCACTTCTGGCGCGCATCTGCAGATTAGCGAGTCAGTTTGTACTTTTGCCGGATAACCATTTGTACCTTTTTGCATGAAGCAGTTGTTAGTAGGCGCCGTGGCGCTGGGGTTGGTAGTGGCTACGAGTGAGGGAGTACAGGCCCAAAGCCGCAAAAAAGGCAGTGCCGGGGCTGGCTACGAAACTGGCATTGGTCTGCGGGGCGGCGGGTGGTCATCGGGCCTCACCTTCAAGCACTTTCTGAGCGGGAAAAACAACGTAGCCTTCGAGGGCCTGCTCACCCGTGAGTACCAGGCCCGGGGCGGACGGCTCACGCTGCTGCTGGAAAAGCACCTGCCCATTTCCGATTTTAAAGGCCTGCAGTTCTATTACGGGGCCGGAGGCCACATCGGCTCCTACCAGGGCCGCTACTATGTGCTGGACAGCCGGTTCGTGCGGGGCCGTAAGGAGCGGGACTTCTACTACGTGTACTACCGCGACGACCAGCGCTACATTGTGGGCGGAGCCGACTTGGTGCTGGGCCTGGAGTATAAAATGGAAGATCTGCCCTTCACGGTGGGTGTTGATTACAAGCCGTTCTTTGAGGTGTTTGATGGCTACACCGGCTTCTACAACGATGCGGCCGTAAGCTTGCGCTTCGCTTTCTAGCCAGCAATTCTCCGTCTGTCAGCACCGCTGGTGGACAGGCGTACCTAGAATGCATTTCCTGAAAAGTGGTTTTTCTGAAAGGAAGAACCACTTTTTATTTTTATCACTATTAAATATAAATTTTCCTTTACAAACCTTCATCAATTCTGTATATTTTAGTAGCACGCGGCCAGCATCAGCTGCGGAATCTCTTTCTTCTCAGGCTATGAAAGCGTTGTGTTTACTGCTGCTTCTCTGGGTAATTGATCCTCTGCCAGTGCTGGCTCAGCGGTTGCCTGCGGCCGTGAGTCGGTCCGCAGTCCGGGCTATGCAGCCGCTGTCGCGCGGCCCTCAGGCTACGTTTTCACGCCCTCAGCAGGCCGTGCGCTACGACTGGGAGCCCGCCCAAGCGGCCTGGACCCAGCCGTTGCTTGACCGGCTGACGTACACGGCTCAGGGTCAGCTGGCTGAGCGCATTACCGCCGACTCGGCCACGGCCACCATTTTCCAGCGGGAAACCTTCGCGTACGACGCGCAAGGCAATCTGTTGGAAAACATCAGGCAGACTGGCAACGGCTCGCCCTGGGTAAATGAGTTCCGCTACCTCTCCACCTATGATGCCCGCCAGCAGCTGACCGAGCAGCTCACCCAGGCCTGGGTAAATGGGGCCTGGGAAACCACCGACGGCTACCGGTACGTGAACACGTACACCGGCCCGACGCTTACTGAACAAGTGGTCCGGCTCTTCAAGGCCGGTATATTTGTCGATGACATTCGCTTCCGGTACCAGCTCGGCAACGGCCAATGGACGGAGGCCCTGGCCCAGCGTTGGAATGGTACCGAATGGGTAAACGAGGAGCGCCTCCTCGACTTGGTCTGGCACGACTGGAACCGGCAGCAACCCGCCTCCTTCCGGGTGCAGAGCTGGCAGAACACCGGCCAATGGACCGATTTTCAGCGGCACACGCTCAGCTACTCTCCCACTGGCACCGTGGTGCAGCTGGTGGAGGAAGCCAGTGCGGGCAGCTGGCAGAACTTTATGCGCTACACTGAGCCCGTTGATGCCCAGGGCAACAGCACCGGCTACCGCCAGGAAGACTGGCTGAACGGAATTTGGGTGCTCACCAATGAATTGCGGGCCCAGCTGCGCTATGATGCCCAAAACCGCCTCACGCGCCGCACGGAGCAGCTGTACGCGCCGCTCCTGGCTCAGTTCGTGAACCAGCGGCGCACCAACTACAGCAGCTTCCAGACCCTAACCCCCACCAAATCCGCAACGCTGGCAACCCGGCCGCTACATCTGTACCCCCAGCCCGCCACGGATGTGCTGCAGCTGGAACTGGACGCCGACGACCCAGCGGCCCGGCCCGTAACGCTGGAAATCCGGGCCGCTACGGGCCAGCTGGTGCAGCAGCTTTCCGCTGTGCCCCGGGCCGGCAAGCTCCGCCTAGAGTTGCCGGTGCACCAGCTGCCGCCGGGCTGGTACAGCCTGCGGGTACGTACACGCCACGGCCTGCTGATGCGGCCGTTCATCCGGCAGTAAATATCACAGACAAGTCCCGCTGTATGGCGCAACGGGACTCGTTTGCAATGGAGCAGGCTCCTCTACCGAACCCGGTAGAAGCGGTGCGGGCGGTAGTTGTAGTAGGGGCGCGGAGCCGGCGCTACAATAATCGAGCGCGGGGCTACCACCACGGGGGCCGGCCGGTAGTATGGCCGATAATGGGGCCGGTAGTACGGGCGGGACTGCACTACAACCGCCGCCGCTGGTGCGGTGGCTACACAGCTCGTTAGTACAGAACCCACCAGCAGCAACATAACCAGCAAAGCCGGAAACTTCAGCAGATTTTTCATGGGCAGTGAGAAGCGTAACAGGAGGAGCCCCGGAGTGAGGCACCTGAACCGGAAGTTAGACACGGCCCGCTGCCACGGGTTTAACGCACCAGCGGCCCGACTTTCAAGAAAGCCGGGCCGCTGGAATGTAGGTAAAACCTGAAATGTTACTTCTTCACGCCCCGGTACTCGTCGTTGAGGTGCTTAAGCACGGTGTTGGTAATGTCGAGGTCTTTGCGGCCGTAGGCAATGGTGCCGCTGGGGGCGGCAATGAGGATGAGGCGGTAGCCGTTGCTTTTGCCGTACTTCTCAATCTGCTTATTGATACGCTCCAGCACCTGCTGGGTCATCTTGGCTTCTTCCTCCTGCGCTTGGCGCTGGAGCTTTTCCTGCTCCTGCCCTACCTGCATCTGGCGCTGCTGCAGCTGCTGCTCGGTGGCGGCGCGCTGCTCCTGCGTCATGCCTTCGGCCTTCTGCTGGTACTGCTGCACGGCCGTCTGGAAGCCGCGGACCAGCGTCTGGTTCTGGGCTTCCCAGCGCCGGGCCTTGGCTTCAAAGCTCTTACGCGCGTCCTTCATCCCCTGGTAGCCATCCAGCAGCTTGCCCGACTCCACGTAGGCTACTTTATTGGTATCGGCCACGGCTGCGGTAGCAGTTGGTTCCTCCTCCTCGGCCGGGACGGTGGTTACGGTGTTGGCGGAATCGGTGGTGGTCACCACGGCAACCGGCTTGCGCGTCGCCGTGGTTGGCTTGCTGGCAAAATGCAGGTAAAACAGCACTGCTACGGCAATGACCAGCACTGCGTTAATGGCCAGTTGAAGAGAATTTTTCATTCAAAAATGAGGAAATAAGGAGAAATGCCGCTGTTGGGCAGGCCAAAGTACGGGAAAGTTGCCGACAGCACGGCGCAGCTCCGGATACTTCTCAAGCCCCGCTGTCTATACCGGTTCTTCCTCCCCGGCTTCTTCGTCTTCCTCGGTTTCTACCTCGGTGGGTTTGGTGGGTTTTTCGTCGAAGGGAGCAGCCAGATCGGTGCGGCTGGGGACCAGGTCGGTGCGGCCCACGTGCACCAGCGCGTCGCCTTGGTTGACAACCGGCATGTGGTTGAGGCCGATGATGTAGCCCGCCACCGGCGACTCCAGCCGCACGGAACGCTCCCCGTAAGGGTCGGCCACGGAGCCGAATACCTGACCTTTCTCCACGTAATCACCCAACTTCACCAGGCTGCGAAACAGCCCCGCGTACTTGGCCCGCAGCCAAGTAGAGCGCACGCACACCACCGAGGGCTGGTTGGCCGGCGCAGCTTCGGGCAGCATGCCCAAGTGATGCAGCACCCGCAGCGTACCCGCAATACCCAGGTCAATACCCTCCTCATCGAGCCGCAGCGACTCGCCGGTTTCGTACACGATAATGCGGCGGCCTTCCTGCATGGCGGTTTCGCGCAATGAGCCGGGACGCAGGCCGGCATGCAGGGTGAAGGGGGCCGAAAATGCCTCGGCCAGCGCATCGGTTTCAGCGTCCTGGTGCAGCAGGCAGCGGATTTGCGGAATATTGGCCCGGGCCGCGCCACCTGTGTGGAAATCAATGCCGTAATCAATGAGAGGCATGATTTCGCGCATGAAGCGGTGCGCTACGCGGCTGGCCAGGGAGCCGCGCGGGTTGCCAGGAAAAGAGCGGTTCACATCCTTGCCATCCGGTACTTCCCGCGAAAAGTTCAGAAAACCGTAAATATTGAGGATGGGAATGGCAATGATGGTGCCCCGCAGCGGCTGCAGCATATTGCGGCGGATCAGGCGGCGGATTACCTCAATACCGTTTACCTCGTCGCCGTGCATGCCGGCCAGCAGCAGCACGGTGGGGCCGGGCTCCAGGGAGCGGAACACGTGCACCGGAATGTCAATGACCGTTCCGGAAGGCAGGCGCGAAATTACCAGCCGCGTGAGCACCTGCTCGCCGGGCTGAATGGTGAGGCTGTTGAGGCAAAGCGGCCCGGGAGGCGTGATGGAGTACACTGGCAGGCAACGGTTATGGCCCCGCAGCGGGCCCGGTGGCAGAAAAAAACGGACAACTCCCCGGCCACTCCCACTCCCAACCACCGGCCGACTCGCGCCCCCCTTTCCGGTCATACGCAACTCCGGCCGGTAAGGCCAAGCGCGGCCCCCTACTCCGGCTGGGCGTCCGGCTGAGCGGGAGCGGGTGCGGCGGCGGGCTTTTTCCCCTTTTTCTTTTTGGCCAGATCTACCGTGTATTCAATGATTTTGCCGGCAATATCGAGGCCGGTAGCTTTTTCGATGCCCTCCAGGCCGGGCGAAGAATTCACCTCCAGGACCAGTGGGCCGCGCTTGCTCTGCAGCATATCCACCCCGGCAATGCCCAGGCCCAGGGCCTTGGTAGCCAGCAGGGCGGCAGCTTTTTCGGCCCGGGTGAGCTTCACGAGGGTGCCCGAGCCGCCTCGGTGCAGGTTGGAGCGGAACTCGCCTTCCTTGCCCTGACGCTTCATGGCCCCCACCACCTCACCGTTCACCACGAAGGCCCGCAGGTCGGCCCCCTTGCTTTCGGCAATGAACTCCTGCACAATGATGCGGGCCTTGAGGTTGTGAAAGGCCTCAATCACCGACTGCGCCGCCTTTTCCGACTCGGCCAGCACCACGCCCAGGCCCTGGGTACCCTCCAGCAGCTTAATGATGACGGGCGCGCCGCCCACCTGCCGGATCATCTCGGGCACCTCGTCGGAGTAGTTGGTGAAGGCCGTTTTGGGCATGCCCACGCCGGCGCGGGCCAGAATCTGCATGGAACGGAGCTTGTCGCGGCTGCGCACGATGGCCTGGCTTTCCACGGCCGTGCGCACCTTCATCATTTCAAACTGACGCACTACGGCGCAGCCGTAAAACGTGACGGAAGCCCCGATGCGCGGGATAATGGCGTCGAAGCCTTCCAGCTTCTGCCCCTGATAGATAATGCCGGGCTTGCCTTTTTCCAGCACCAGGTTGCAGTGCAAGTGGTCCACTACCACAGCTTCGTGCCCGCGCTGCGCGGCGGCTTCTACCAACCGGGTGGTAGAGTATAGCTTCGGCTCACGCGAGAGAATAGCCAGTTTCATTGAACAGGAATAGGTAATGGAAGAGTTACGGGAGCTGCAGGGCTCACCGCCGCAAAGATAGGCGCACCCAGCGGCACGCCCCACGGTTTTTTAGCGAGCCGCCAGCTGATTTTTGTGGGAAATATTGCGCCGGGCCACGTCCACCACCAGCCGGGCCTGCCGCAGCAGCACCCGCCCCAGCAGCACCGGGTAGCGCATATCGGAACGGTCGGAAAGTGAAAACTCGGTTTCAAAGTCTTCCCCAAACAGCCGCAGCACGGCCCGGATGACGTAGCGCTCCTGCACCTCCCCGTTGGAGGAGCGGATGTCGCGCAGGGTAAACTGCTCGAACTGCATGGGGGAACCGTCGAAATTGGGGTGCGAGGGGTCAAGCAGCTGCACGTGAAGGCGCTGCCGGCCCGCGGCGTCAGTTTCCACGTGGATGTTGGAGCAGTGAATGGCCCCGGTGTAGGCCCCGGTATCAATCTTGGCCTCTACTCCCCAGAGCTGAAACTGCGGAAAATCGACCAGTTCCCGCCGTCCCACGGTGCGTTTCGGTGCGCGCTGCTTCATAGCAAAGGTGAAATGGTGAGATAGTGAGTTTGCTGTGCTACCAGCGCAATATGCACAGGCAGCGCTAATAGCACAGCAAACTCACCATTTCACTATCTTACTATTTCACCGCTACCCCTTGTAGCTAATGCGGTACACCGCGTCGTTCTGGTCGTCGCTCACGAGTAGGGACCCGTCGGGGAGCACCAGCAGGCATACCGGACGGCCCCAGGGCGTCTGGCCCTGTAGCCAGCCATCGGCGAAGGTTTCATAACTCAAGGCCTGCTTGCCGGTGGCATCCAGCTTCACCAGACTAATGCGGTAGCCGATTTTGTTGCTGCGGTTCCAGGAGCCGTGCTCGGGAATGAAAATCTGGTTGCGGTACTGGGCCGGAAACTTCGTGCCGGTGTAAAACTTCATGCCCAAAGCCGCCACGTGGGGCCCCAGCTTGCGGGCCGG
Source organism: Hymenobacter sp. 102 (assembly GCF_049949205.1). Taxonomy (NCBI): domain Bacteria; kingdom Pseudomonadati; phylum Bacteroidota; class Cytophagia; order Cytophagales; family Hymenobacteraceae; genus Hymenobacter; species Hymenobacter sp. 102. The sequence continues at coordinate 3,646,970 of NZ_CP188172.1, read as the reverse complement.
CTTCACGTAGGTAGCGGCCGATTTGCCCTTGCCAAACTCGGGGTCGGCCACGTCGCCGGCGAAGAAATACGGGAAGCCGAAGTGCTGGCCGGGCCCGGCGGCGCGGTTCAGCTCATCGGCGGGCAGGTTGTCGCCCAGCTGGTCGCGGCCGTTGTCGGTAAACCAGAGGGCTTTGTCGCGGGGGCTCCAGTCGAAACCGACGGTGTTGCGCACCCCGTAGGCGTAGGTTTCGAGGCCGGAACCGTCGGGGTTCATGCGGTTGATGGTGGCGTAGATGGGTTCCTCGGGCAGGCAGGTGTTGCAGGGCGCGCCCACCGGCACGTAGAGCTTGCCATCGGGCCCGAAGGCAATGTAGCGGTAGCCGTGCCACTCCTTGGTGGGCAGCTTGCCGTACACCACGGCCGGCTGGGGTTTCTGCTTCAGGCGCCGGGCAATGTTGTCGTAGCGCAGAATCCGGTTGATTTCGGCTACGTAGAGGGCCCCATTGCGCACGGCCACGCCGTTGGGCGCGTTCAGGCCGGTAGCAATGGTAACAACTTCGTCGGCGCGGCCGTCCTTGTTGCGGTCGGGCAGGGCGTACACTTTGTCGTCCTTGGTGCCCACATACACGGTTCCATCGGGGCCCACGGCCAGCTCCCGGGCACTTTTCACGCCCTTCGCAAAGTAGCTGATGGTAAAGCCGGCGGGCAGCTTGATCTTGCTCAGGTTGGCATCGGGGGCCGGAGCCGGATGGGGCGGCGTAGCGGCCGAAACCAGCAGCAGCGGGGCCAGCAGCAGGGCGGAAAGCGGGGAGGTCAGTGTCATATACTGCGTGAAACCGCGGAGGCGGCCGGAAGGTTGCCCGGCCGCCACGCGGCTACTACGCTTGCTGTTTGTCCTGACGGCGCAGCAGCTTTTCGTATTCCCGTTCCATTAGGCTGGTTTTTCCCAGCACGCCGTACGTGGTCAGGCCCTGAATAGCCAGGCCGAAGCCCCAGAACACGGTAGGAAAAACGGGCCAGGGCAAGGAGTTATAGCCGTGGCGGCGGGAATAGCCATCTGTGAAAGCCCAGATGGCCCACAGCAGCAGGTTCACCAGCACGTAGGTAATCAGGTGCGACTTGAATTTGGCGCGGGCCTTTGCAAGGCGCCACAGTTGGGGGTCACGGGCCGGGGTTTCCATAGTGCGGGGGCGTTTAGGTAGTAGGATGAAACAAACCTATTCTTTTCAAGAAGATACCCAAAACCCGGGTTACCCAAGCGGCCATTTCGCGTACTTGAACCGTCAAATAAGCCTCCCGAACTGTTTCGGCCCGGGCACTTCTGCTTCCCTGTATGCCTGCTTCCTTTACCAACTGGCGGGCGGCCGCCCACCGTTTCGGCCGCGTACTGCTTTACCGCGGCAACATCACCCACCTCGATACCGACGCCATCGTGAATGCCGCCAACTCCAGCCTGCTGGGCGGCGGGGGCGTGGACGGCGCCATCCACCGGGCCGGCGGGCCCGAAATTCTGGAAGCCTGCCGCCGCCTGCGGGCCGGCCACTACGGCCGGGGCCTAGCCACCGGCGAGGCCGTGCTGACCACCGGCGGCCGGCTGCCGGCCCGCTACGTCATCCATACGGTGGGGCCGGTCTGGAACGGGGGCCACAAGCGGGAACCGGAGCTGCTGGCCAGCTGCTACCGCAACTGCCTGCGGCTGGCCGTGGAGAACGGGGCCCGCAGCGTGGCCTTCCCCGGCATCAGCACCGGCATTTACGGCTACCCCAAAGCCGAAGCCGCCGCCATTGCCGTGCACGAAGTGCACACGTTTCTAGCGCAGCACCAAGAGCTGGAAGTCACGTTCGTGGTATTCGACGAAGAAAGTGAGCAACTGTACAAAGGTGAAATTGTGATTTAGTGAAGTGGTGATTTAGTGAATGTTCTGGCGTTGCAGCTGCACCAGTGCCGCCAGAACATTCACTAAATCACCACTTCACTAAATCACAATTTCACCATTTCACCACTTCACCGTTCACCCCAGCCGCGAGACGCCGCCCGACACGATGAACTTCATGACTTCGGAGCTGGGCAGATCGAGGTAAGTGACGTTCTGGATGGGCACCAGCACCAGCTCGCCCGAGAAGTTGTAGGAGTGCGGGAAGTACACGGCCAGCAGGTCGTCGCGGTGGATGGCTTGCATGCTGGGCTGGGTGACGAAGCCCATTTTAAAGGTCTGGTCCGCGGCGCTCAGGCGCACCAGCACCGGGCGGTTGAACTTCTGGTTGTCGCCCACGAAGGCGTCGAACAGGTCTTTGAGGCTGGAATAGATGATGCTCACCAGCGGCGTGCGGTGCAGCAGCCGCTCGGTGATAATCAGGAACGGGCGCACCAGAAACGATTTGGCCACGAACCCCACCGCCGTTATCAGCAGCACGGCCACCACCAGCCCCAGGCCCGGTACATCAAAGCTCAGGCCCGTAAACAGGTCGTTGAGCCAGCGCAGCAGCGCGTACAGGATGTAAATCGTCAGCCCGATGGGGGCTACAATCAGAAAACCGCTGAGAAAGTAATTGAGAATGCGCCGCATGAGGAAGGGATAGAGCCGGCAAGTTAGGCAGAGACGGATACCCTGAAAACTGTCATTCCGAACGAAGCGAGGAATCTGAGGCAACCGGTTGGTGGTTGTGCCAGATTCCTCGCTTCGTTCGGAATGAGCGCATTACGTGCTTACGCTACGTGCTCGGCTACTTCCTCAATGCGGTCCTTCACGCGCTGCATCAGCCACATGGGCGTGCTGGTAGCCCCGCAGATACCCACTGAGTCGGCCCCGTGGAACCACTCGTCCTGCAGTTCCTCCTCGTTCTCCACGAAGTAGCTGCGCGGGTTGGTTTTGTTGACCACCGAAAACAGAGCCTTGCCGTTGGAGCTTTTGCGGCCGCTCACAAAGATGACAACATCGTGCTGGGTGGCAAACTTGGCCAGCGCCGGCTCCCGGTTGCTCACCTGCCGGCAGATGCTGTCGTTGGCATCAAACTCTTCCAGAGAGCCCCCGGCGGCCCGAATCCGGTCTTCTATTATGGCCTTCATGTGGTAAAAGCCGGCCGTGCTTTTGGTGGTTTGGCTGAACAGGGTAACGGGGCGGGAGAAGTCCACTTGGTCGAGGTCCTGCTCCGTCATGACGATGATGGCTTGGTTGAGCGTCTGGCCCGTAAGGCCGGTTACTTCGGCGTGGCCGGGCTGACCGTAAATCACAATCTGGCCGTTCTGGCGGGTGCTGGCGTCGAAGGCGTGCTTCACGCGGTTCTGCAGCTTGAGCACCACGGGGCAGGAAGCATCAATCAGCTCAATGTTGTTGCGCAGGGCCAGCTCGTACGTTGCCGGTGGCTCGCCGTGGGCCCGGATAAGCACCTTGGCATCGTGCAGCTGCTCCAGCTGCTCCCGGTCGATGATGCGCAGCCCCAGCGCGTGCAGGCGCTCCACTTCCATGCGGTTGTGCACAATGTCGCCGAGGCAATACAGAGTTTCCTGCTGGGCCAGCTCGTCCTCGGCCATCTGAATGGCAAACTCAACGCCGAAACAGTAGCCGGAATTTTTATCGATGGTGACGTTCATGAGCTCCTTAACGTGGAGAGCAGGGCCAAACTAGCCCCGCCCGCTGCCTTTTGCTGCGAATCCTGTGCCGCAATCTGAGAGTAACAATCGGGAGGCATTTTCCTCTCCCTTACTACGCGAAACCCGCGCTAGTTGGTGGTATTCTGTGTCCAGCCCGCCGCGGCCAGGGAAAACAGCGTGGCCGACACCCGTTCCAGTACGAAATCCACCTGCTCATCGATGAGCATGTGGGTAGTATCGAGCAGTACGGCATCGGGGGCGCGGCGCAAAGGGCTTTCGGTGCGGGTAGAGTCGAGATGGTCCCGCTTGCTGAGGTTATCGGCAATTTCCTCCACTGATACCTGCTCACCCTTCACGGCCAGCTCCTCCTGCCGCCGCAGGGCCCGGGTGAGCACCTCGGCCGTCATAAACACCTTGACTTCGGCATCCGGGAATACGGTGGTGCCGATGTCGCGCCCGTCCATTACCACGCCGCGCTTACGGCCCATGCGCTGCTGCTGCCGCACCATAGCGTGGCGCACGGCCGGTATGCCCGATACCTCGCTCACGAGGTTGGAAATGCGCATCTGCCGGATTTCGTCTTCCCGAATCACGCCATCCAGGCACAGCTCGTTGCGGCCGGTTTTGCGGTTGCGCTTGAAGCTGATGTGCATCTCGTGCAGGGCCTGCTCCACGCGGGGCAAGTCATCGAAGGCAATACCGTGCTCCAGCAGGTAGAGCGTGACGGCCCGGTACATAGCCCCGGTATCAATGTAGGCGTAGCCCAGCTCGGCGGCCACGGCCTTGGCCGTGGTGCTTTTACCGCAGGAAGAATAGCCGTCGATGGCAATGACGATTTTTCGCATGACAGGTTCGCTGCTAGGCTCGGGCTGACGAAAAGGGCTCACTAAATCCAGGTTTTACGGCTTGGCTTGGCGGCCAGGCGCTCGGGTACACTCGCGAAAAACGTGGCAACTGAGTGGCTCAGGCCCTTGGTCAGCTGCTCGCTTACGCGGTAAAAAGGGTTAAAGAAATTCACCTCGTTGATTCCCACGCCCGTGGTGCCGTCGCGGCCGGTGGCCCACTCGCCCTGGTAAGCTTCTACCAGGCACTGGCCCAGAAAGCAACCCAACGCGGTAATCACGCCCTGGCGTTCCGCCTCCTTGATGGTGGGGCGCTGCTCCTCGATAAATTCAGCGAGGCGCTGCACGGCGGCGGCATCGTAGGTGTTCACGTGCAGCTGCTGGCGCACGGCTTCGGCGGCGGCTACCAGCGCAGCCAGCGGATTCTCATCGGGCATACTCAAGGGGTTAATTGGTAGCAGACTGCGGATTGGCTTGCTGCCAGCGGGCGTAGGTCTGTAAAATTTGCCGCATGTGCTGGCGGCCCAGCTTGCCTTTGGTGATCTGCGTGGCTAGTTCCGGGCAATTTCCTACCAGGCGGAGCATGGTTTGCGTGAAAGCATTCCGGCCCGTTGGCACCAGCACCGCGTCGCCGGTGGCGGGTTGCAGCACTAGGTCCATTGCATAGGAAGGATTGGCGGTTTCCATTCCCAGAAAAGTTTCCGTTGCGCCCGTGTAGCGCGGGTCAAACTTATACGCCGTGAACTGCCCGTACCGGTACAGTTTCTGGGCAAATGCCGCACCTATTCTTTGGGAGGGAGTATGCACGTTGCGAACCACGCCGAACGTATCGGTTTTTAGTGTAAACCCCTGCACTTCCCCCGCCTGATACACATTGGATTCCCCTTCTGCGGGCTGAATCCGCAGGTGGCCCGAGGGCTCCAACCGTAGCTTGCCGGACTGCCAGCGTCCATCGGCCAACTGGCAGGCACCTGGTCCGCTGAGGGCCCGGGCGGTGCGCCCGCCCATATTATGGTACACTGGGTTCATCTGCCCATGCGCTGTACCAGCGCCGAGGAGCAACGCAACCAGCAGCAAACTATAGCAGACAATGTACTTCACGGAAACGGGCAGAGCGTTAGATACGAAACCGGACAACTTTTATCAGAACTACCGGCAGAAGCGCTAATGACTTTCGCAGGGACAGGGCAGCTTACCGAATTTGGCTTTGCGCTTGATGGAAGCCGTTTTTTTCTGCTGGGGGCTGCGGGTAGCACACCCGGCCGTTAGCAGGCCCGACCCTCCAAGCAGGGCGGCCAGTAGCAAAGTCACAATCTTTCTCACGGCACGGATTTTCGGCAAATATACGGTTCTTTACCCGTTAGCCGCCCGATAATAGTACTTTTCACTGAGCCCCGCCCCCGCCTCATGTCCGCCGATTTTCAGCTCCGCGCCAATGTTATTAACCTGTTTGCCAACACCATAACCCCGGCCACGGTGCACGTGGCGGGCGGCCGCATCCGGCGCATTGAGCCCACCGGCGCTACTCTGCCCGACGCAGCCCTACCCTACGCCCTGCCCGGCTTCGTGGATGCCCACGTGCACGTGGAAAGCTCCCTGCTGGTGCCCTCCGAGTTTGCCCGCCTGGCCGTGGCGCACGGCACCGTCGCCACCGTATCGGATCCGCACGAAATCGGTAATGTGCTGGGGGTGGCCGGTGTGCAGTACATGCTGCGCAACGGGGCTCAGGTGCCCTTTAAGTTCTGCTTTGGGGCCCCATCGTGCGTACCGGCCACGCCGTTTGAAACCGCCGGGGCCGAAATAACCGCCCAGGACATTGAGCTGCTGTTCCGCGACCATCCGGAAGTCGGCTACCTGGCCGAGATGATGAACTGGCCGGGTGTGCTTAGCCGCGACGAGCAGGTGATGGAGAAAATCCGGCTGGCCCAGCAGTACAACCGCCCCGTGGATGGCCACGCCCCCGGCCTGCGCGGCCCGGATGCGGCTCATTACGCCTCGGCCGGCATCAGCACCGACCATGAGTGCTTTACGGCCGAAGAAGCCCTCGACAAGCTGGCCGTGGGCATGAAGGTGCTGATTCGGGAAGGTTCAGCGGCCCGCAATTTCGAGGCCCTGATTGATTTGCTGCCGGAACACTACGAGCACCTGATGTTCTGCTCCGACGACAAGCACCCCGACACCCTGCTGCTGGGCCACATCAACCACCTGGTGCAGCGGGCCGTGGCCCGGGGCCAGGATGTATTGAAGGTACTGCGCGTGGCCTGCCGCAACCCCGTAGAGCACTACCGCCTGCCCGTAGGCCTGCTCCGGGAAGGCGACCCGGCCGACTTTATTGTGGTGGATAACCTGTGCGACTTCACCGTGCAGCAGACCTACCTGAATGGTGCGCTGGTAGCCGAAAACGGCCAGTCCCTGCTTGCCGGAGTGCCCGTGGACGTTATCAACAACTTTGACACCAACCCCGTGCGGGCCGCCGACTTCCGGCTGCCTGCTCCGCAGGCGGCCGCCACCGTGCGCGTCATTGAGTGCTTCGACGGGCAGCTCATCACCGCCCGCCACGACGTACCGGCCCGGGTAGCCAACGGACTGGTGATACCCGACGTGCCGCAGGATGTACTTAAGCTCACGGTGGTAAACCGCTACCACGCGGCCCCGCCAGCAGTGGCGTTCATTCAGGGCTTTGGGCTCCGGCACGGGGCCCTGGCCAGCAGCGTCGGCCACGATTCGCACAACATTACCGCCGTAGGCTGCGACGATGAAAGCTTAGCCCGAGCCGTAAACCTGGTAATTGAGGCCCGGGGCGGCCTCGCCGTGGTAGCTCCCGATGGCCGGGAACTGATTCTGCCCCTGCCAGTGGCAGGCCTCATGTCCGACCAGCCGGGCCCGGTGGTGGCGGCCGCCTATACGGCCATTGATGCTCTGGCCAAGGAATTGGGCTCCGGCCTTCAGGCTCCCTTCATGACACTCTCCTTCATGGCCCTACTGGTTATCCCCAGCCTCAAACTCAGCGACAAAGGCCTGTTCGACGGCGAAGCCTTCCGCTTCGTAGAGGCAGTCGTGTAAATGTTAGAACTGAGAATTTAGAAGCAAGAAGTGAGACGTACGTTCTGGCAAAGCGCCACTGAACGTACGTCTCACTTCTTGCTTCTAAATTCTCAGTTCTAGAGTTAAAACCGCTTTTGCAGCAGCTTTTCCATTTTCTCCTCCGTGAGGGGCTTGGCGAGGTACTCCACCCCTTCGTGCTGGGCTACGCGGGCAGTATCGGCGGCGTGCATAGAGGTGGTTAGCACGGCCAACACGGTTTTTTTGCGCACATCTTCGGGCAGGGAGCTATACAGTTTCAGAAACTCGAAGCCATCCATGCCGGGCATCTTCAAATCCACGAACACCAGCTCCGGCGGCGTGGGGGCCTGGCCATCGTTGGTAGTGCCCCACAGCTCCTGGTAAGCCTGTTCGGCCCGGAAGTACGTGAGCACCTGTTCCGCCACATCCAGCCGGCTCAACAGCCGGTTGTTCAGGAAACAAGTTGTTTCATTGTCATCCACCAGCACTACAGTGCGCAATTTGTTAGCCATACCCTAGCCCTAGTTATGTGTGAGAAAGAAGAGGAGAAGGGGCTTACAGCCAGCCCTGCTCCCGCATCCAGTCGTCATTGTAAATCTTACCCAGGTAGCGGGTTCCATGGTCGGGCAGAACAATGACCATCGTATCGCTTTCCTGCAGATGCTCTTTGGCATATTCCAAGGCTCCGTGCACGGCGGAACCGCACGACCAGCCTACGAACAGGCCTTCTTCCTTGGCAAGCCGCCGCGTCATCAATGCCGCATCCTTATCGGTTACCTTGATGAACAGGTCAATCAGATCGAAATCTACGTTTTTGGGCAGAATATCTTCCCCGATGCCCTCAGTTTTATACGGGTAGATTTCGTTTTCATCGAAAATGCCCGTTTCCTTGTATTTCTTGAATACGGAGCCGTAGGTATCCAGGCCCACCGTCACGATGTTGGGATTCTGCTCCCGCAGGTACTTGGCCGAGCCGCAGATAGTGCCGCCCGTGCCCACGCCGGCCGCGAAATGGGTGATTTTACCCTCCGTCTGCGCCCAGATTTCGGGGCCGGTGCTCTCGTAGTGCGCCGCCGTATTCGACATATTGTCGTACTGGTTGGGGTAGAACGAGTTGGGCGTTTCCTCGCTCAGGCGCTTCGCTACGGAGTAGTAGGAACGGGGGTCTTCGGGGGCTACGTCCACGGGGCATACCACCACCTCGGCGCCCACGGCCCGCAGGATATCCTGCTTTTCCTTGCTCTGCTTATCGCTCATCACGAAGATGCACTTATAGCCTTTGGCAATGGCCGCCAGGGCCAGGCCCATACCAGTGTTGCCGCTGGTGCCCTCAATGATGGTACCACCGGGTTTCAGCAGGCCGGCCTGCTCGGCGTCCTCCACCATTTTAATGGCCATGCGGTCCTTCACCGAGTTACCCGGATTCAGGTATTCTACTTTAACCAGCACGGTGCCTTTAATGCCGGCCGCGAGTTTATTGAGCTTCACCAGGGGCGTATTGCCCACGGCTTCCACAATGTTATTCAGGTACATACTGTGGGTGAGAGAGGTAAGAGGTACGGGAAGAGAGGCCGCAAAGGTACGGATTCCGGACGGGAGCCACTGGCTGCGCGCCAAAGTTTGCCGGGGGCCTATAGAAGGCTTCCACGCGGCGGAAAAGCACTTCCCAGGCATTATCCCTCCGCCGCGAACCGATAAATCTGGGCTTCGCTTCGGCTAAGCGGCAAAAACATCTACTTTTGCCCCGCCGCCGGCCCCGCCGCTGCGGTAGCATCCCACCCCAACCATCAGCATCTTCCGCTAACCCCACTTCTTCTCATGAGTGTTCTGGTAAACAAGGATTCCAAAGTGATTGTGCAGGGCTTTACGGGCTCCGAAGGCTCGTTCCACGCCCAGCAGATGATTGAGTACGGCACCAACGTGGTGGGCGGCGTAACGCCCGGCAAAGGCGGCACCCAGCACCTCGGCCGGCCCGTGTTCAACACCGTAGCCGAAGCTGTGCAGCAGGCCGGTGCCGATACCAGCATCATCTTCGTGCCGCCGGCGTTTGCCGCCGACGCCATCATGGAGGCTGCCGATGCCGGCATCAAGGTGATTGTGACCATCACTGAAGGCATTCCGACCAAGGACATGATTGCGGTGAAGGAGTACCTGAAAGGCCGCGAAGGCCTGCGCATGATTGGGCCCAACTGCCCCGGCGTAATGACGGCTGGTGAGTGCAAAGTGGGTATCATGCCCGGCTTTATCTTCCAGAAAGGCCGCGTGGGCATCGTGTCCAAATCGGGCACCCTGACCTACGAAGCCGTGGACCAGCTCACTAAAGCCGGCCTGGGCCAGACGACGGCCATCGGCATCGGCGGTGACCCCATCATCGGCACCACCACCAAAGAAGCCGTAGAGTTGCTCATGAACGACCCCGAAACCGAGGGCATCGTGATGATCGGTGAAATCGGCGGTGGCATGGAAGCCGAAGCAGCTCGCTGGATCAAGGAAACCGGCAACAAAAAGCCCGTAGTAGGCTTCATTGCCGGCCAGACTGCACCTCCCGGCCGCCGCATGGGCCACGCCGGAGCCATTGTAGGCGGTGCCGACGACACGGCCGCGGCTAAAATGGCCATCATGCGTGAGTGCGGCATCCACGTAGTGGACTCGCCCGCCGAAATCGGCGACACAATGCTGCGCGTGCTGGGCAGCAAATAATCAGTATATCAACAAGTTAGCTTCATAAAAAGCGGCTTCCGTCACTGGAAGCCGCTTTTTATTTTAAACAGCTCCTCCTTTCATCAAGGACATCTATTTAATGTGTTCGACCGGCCATTTTGCGCCGTTGATCTATCCATAGCGTGCATTGGGCAAGATTTCTGGCAGCTTCGCCCAGAGGTTTGAAAAATTGTCTGGATTCCTGAAGCTGGACCAATAACTTTGAAATCAACGGGGCTTTGTTCTGCTACCGTACTGCCAGCACCGTATGAGAAAACTGCTACTCTGGATTTTCCTATTGGGAGTACTCTGCCCCCTGCCCTGTTTGGCGCAGGGCCCCGTTGCCAGTCCGTTTGTCGTTCCAAATCAACCCAAATCCCTCCAGAAAACTCCCCGGTGGACGGCCATCATCACGGCTCATCCTGATGACTGGCAACTGTTTATGGGTGCCGCCATCTGCGAGGAGGCCCGGCACACGCGTCGTAAGCTGGTATTTATCTGCCTTACTGGCGGGCAGGCCGACGTAACCACAGATCGTTACTGGCAGGGGCGGGAAGCGGGCCATCGGGCCTCCGTGCAACAGGTTACCAACCCGCTGTCACCGGTGACAGCCACGGCATTCTCGGAAAAAGTACTCGTAAACGGACACGCCATTGACGCGTACCGTTCGCGGAATGCGGTGGCATTCTACCTTCACCTGCCCGATGGAGGCTTGCAGGGCAAAGGCCTAGCCCGGGGCCGCTTTCAGAGCCTGCAGCAGCTGCGCGACGCCAACCGCCCGCTGGTGCCGCTGAATGGCGGGCCCGCCTATACCTCCTGGAACGATTTAACGCAGACTATCCGGACTCTGCTGGCACAAGAGGCCATTAAAGGTCAACTCACGCTGCACATTCCGCAGACGGATACCCGGTGTAACCCTAGTGACCACTCTGACCACTACCTGGCGGGCTCCCTCGCCTTGAACGTAATGAAGCAGCTGGAATGCCGGTTTTTTCAGTATGTGGGCTACGATGTGAGCAAACGCCCCGTGAACCTCACCGCCGCCCAGATAAGCAACCAGCGTCAAGTGTACCGAGCTTACTGCCAGACGATGCTAGACCAAGGGCAGGAGGACGTCTGGGATGCCAAACACCTCGCTTTTATCGGGCACCAGTATGTACAGGTGAAACACCAGGCCGGCCCACAGCTGGAGCCAACCGGCAAACCAATTGTGGATAACACACCCGTTTCCCGGGATGAGACGGACATGGAGGAGGCGGACAATGATGAACTCATTGAAAAATACATGCGGTTTGCCCCCGCTTACCCAAATCCGGTAGCCGTTTCCACTCAGCTGATCTATACTATTCCGGTGGCGGCACCGGTGTGGCTGCGCATTCTGGACATGCAGGGGCGCGAAATTTTACTGCTACAGCGCGGCGCGGTGCAACAACCGGGTCAACATGAGCAGTGGCTGGACATCCAGGGTTTCCCTGCCTCCGGAACATACATTGCCGAGCTGCGGGTGGGCACCCACCTGCGACGGCAGCGACTCTCAGTAATCCATTAACTTTTTTCGGCGTCGCCGGCCTTCCGGGTTCTTTTATTTTTGCCCGTTACCGTGCACTACACCTGCCGCTTTCCGGCTTGCTCATCAACGCGGCGTCTTTTCCGGAGCTTCAGGCAGGTAGGTGTTTCCACTGAATGAGAAACACCAGAAAGAGCAGAATCTTTCACAAGGTATAGCTACCATTCAGGCCATCAACAGAGTTCGGTTAATAGCAGTCCTGGCGGGTTAAATTTTTTCCGATTCCGTATTCCCAGTTATTTTCCTCCGCTTTGCCCGCCCACGTTCACCACCAGCCCAAACTGAAACACGGAGTTAGCCGCCTTCAAATACCGCCGGTGCCGCAGCCCGAAATTGCTGCCGCTGATCAACTGAAAGTCAATGGGCCCCACCAGGTTGATGCGGGTGTAGGTAATAGGCTCCAGAAAGATGTTGTTTTCAGGCGTATGGGGCTGGCCGTCGAGGCGAAAGTTGGTGAGCGTAACGTAGCTGGCGCGCAGGGCTGTACCGTAGGTTACGGGCCAGTCGCGGCCGAGCACGTGGTAGGTTTTCTTGTCCTTGGAGGTGTAGTTGACCTGCACGAAGTACTTGTCGAGGCTGCCTTCGAGGGTGCGGGTAATGCCCTCAGCGGGCGTGCGCTCCACGCGCTTGGTGTGGCCCAGGCCGTAGCCGCCGTACACCTCCAGCACCCGCGAGTCGCGCAGACGGGTGTAGTAGCCCAAGCCCAGTTCCCCGAAGTCGTGGTCCTCGGCCCGCTTCTTCTTATCGGTGTGCAGAAACGAGGCCGAGCCCATCACACCCAGATGGTCGGACACGGCATAGGCCCCCTGTACGGCGGTATTCTGGCTGAAGTTAGTATGGATGCCCCCGCTCCACTCGCCCTTCTGGGTGAGTAGCGGCACTTGCGGCGGAGGCGGGAAGTACAACGACGAGCAGCCGGCCAGCAGCGGCAGCACCCCCAAAAATGCAACGCGACGAAGCAGGCTCAGCATAGGCAACGGGAAGATAGGAAGTTGACCCCACAACGTCGGCAGACGGGTTTCGTTGTGCAGCTTTCGGCCCCGGACCGGCAGTTTACCGGTTTTGGCCGTATAGGGGAATACTGTCCGGCTTCCGGACGGCTCACTTATCTGCCTCTCCACGTATGCCCCGTCCTACTCGTTTTGATGCTATCATCATTGGCTCCGGCCAAGCCGGCAACCCACTGGCTACGGCGCTGGCTAAAGCGGGCCGTAAGGTAGCCCTCATTGAAAAATACCTGCTGGGTGGCTCCTGCATCAACTACGGCTGCTCACCGGTGAAGGCCCTGCTGGCCTCTGCTGAGCGCGTGCACCAAGTAGCCACCGCCGCCGAATACGGCGTAAAAACCAGTGTCCCTAAACCAGATTTTCCGGCTATCATCGGGCGCAAGAACGCCATCATTCAGCACAAGCGCGACGGAGTGCGCGCTAATCTGACCAAGGAGCAGACAGGTATTACCGTGCTCATGGGGCATGCCCGCTTCCGCAGTGCCCGCGTGCTGCGGGTACAGCTTGATTCGGGAGAAATACAGGAACTGACGGCCCCGCTCATTTTCGTCAACACCGGCACCCGGGCAGCCGTACCGCCCATTGAGGGGCTGGCCGAAAGCGGCTTTCTTACTAATGTAGATATCCTCGACCTCAAGCAGTTGCCCGAGCACCTGCTGATTCTGGGCGGGGGCTACATTGGGTTGGAGTTCGGGCAGATGTTCCGCCGTTTCGGCAGCCGCGTCACCATCATCGACGCGGCCAAGAACCTGCTGGAGCGCGAGGACGACGACGTGTGCCAAGCCATGCGCCAGCAGCTGGAAGCCGACGGCGTGGAGTTTGTGCTGGAAGCCGAAGTGCGCCGCGTCTCACGCAACGCCGACGGCGAGTACACCCTCACGGCCAGTACCCCCGACGGGGAGCGGCGCCTGCGCGGTTCCCACCTGCTGGTGGCCGTGGGCCGGGAGCCCAACACCGACGACCTAGGCCTGGAAACCACCGGCGTGGAAACCGATGAAAAAGGTTACGTGCTGGTAAACGAGCGGCTGCAAACCAACGTGCGTGGTATTTACGCCCTCGGCGACGTGCACCCCGGCCCCCAGTTCACCCACCTGGCCTACGACGACTACCGCGTGGTGCGCGACAATATTCTGCACCGCAAGCGCCGCTCGGCCAAAGCCCGCCCCCTGCCCTACGTGGTATTCACCCAGCCCCAGCTGGGCCGCATCGGCCTCAGCGAAAAGCAGGCCCGCCACGAAAAGATAGCCTACCGCGTAGCCACCATGCCGGTACGCGTGGTGGGCCGGGCCCAGGAAACCAGCCTTACCGACGGCTTTATGAAGGTACTCGTCGATGACAAAAACCACATCCTCGGGGCCACTATCTTCAGTGAGCAGGGCGGCGAAATCATGTCGATGATTCAGCTGGCTATGGCCGGCGGCCTCACCTGCGACGACCTGCAGAACACCGTATTCGCCCACCCTACTTGGGCGGAGGCGCTTAACAACTTATTCGCCAAGCTGGTGAAGGCGAGCTAATACGGTTACTCCCTGAACCGATGTGGGTAAATCGTACATCCCAGGGAAGTGAATAGCCGGCCTTCCTTGGTATTGCGAATACGCTCATCCGGGGAGGGCTGGTTCCGCTCATCCGGTGATATGGACAGACTAGTGGTCAAACGCAGTTGTAGCCAGGAAAATGCATCCGGGTTGCTAAAACTGATAAAGGCCATCGGCTCTACCCGCGTCATCTGGCGCAGTGGCACAGGTGTGCCTTGGTCTGTTAAGGAGGTAAACCGCACCTGCGCCAGCCGCACGCTTGCTCCGTACCCCAGACGTCCGGCGTTCAGCCAGCTTTCATCCCGCACCACGTACACTTCCGCGTGGAGCTTCTGAAATTTAGCCGCATAGCTGCGAAATCTCACTGTATCCCAGCGGGCTTCGAAACCACCATCCTCAAACCGTCGGCTACTTTTTCCGCCTCCGTAACCGGCCAACCCGCCTATTACCCACCCGTTACCCAGGTCCCGGTATGTGCCCACACCCGCTTCCAGTTGCCTGATGCGGAAGTAGCTGGAGTCGCCGCCGCCCGTTTTCAACCCGCCCGCAACCCGCACCAGCAGGTTGTTCACTGGTGAGTAGGTTACGGCGCTTTCCAACCGGCCATTGATGTAAGCACTGGCGGCTACTTCGGCCTGTCCCTTCTGCCGGATAAGCGGGGCTGCCGGCTGCAACGGAGCGTACACGGAGCAACTGGCCAGTAGCAGGGATGCACTAGCGGCCGGCAGGTTAAAAAGAAGTATAGTTGGGCGCATATAGTTTTATTATGTGAGGTAACCGTTACCCAGGAGTCGGAAATTGCTTGCCGCGTTGCATTACTGCCAAAACACAACCGCCCCCGCAGCCAAGGCTGCGGGGGCGGTTGTGTACTATCACAAGCTAAAGCGTGTGCTACTTGGCGTAGGCCACGGCGCGCATTTCGCGGATAACGGTGATTTTGATCTGGCCGGGGTACTGCATCTCCTTCTCGATTTTCTGGGAAATTTCGTAGCTCAGCTCGGCTGCCCGTTCGTCGGTTACGTTCTCGGCGTCCACCATCACACGCAGCTCGCGGCCGGCCTGAATGGCGAAGCACTGGTTCACGCCTTTGAAGCCGTTGGCGGTTTCCTCCAACTGCTTCAGACGCTTGATGTAGCTCTCCATCATCTCGCGGCGGGCACCGGGGCGCGAGCCGGAAATGGCGTCGCAGGCCTGCACCAGGGGCGAAATCATGGCCGTCATTTCCATCTCGTCGTGGTGGGCGCCAATGGCGTTTACCACGTCAGGGTGTTCCTTGTACTTTTTGGCCATTTCCATGCCCAGGATGGCGTGGGGCAGCTCGGGCTCCTCGGTGCTTACTTTGCCGATGTCGTGCAGGAGGCCGGCGCGCTTGGCGTGCTTCACGTTCAGGCCCAGCTCGGCGGCCATAGTGGCGCAGAGGTTGGCTACCTCGCGGCTGTGCTGGAGCAGGTTCTGACCGTACGACGAGCGGAAGCGCATGCGGCCCACCATCTTGATCAGCTCGGGGTGCAGGCCGTGGATGCCCAGGTCGATGATGGTTTTCTCCCCGATTTCCACGATTTCCTCGTCGATGTTCTTGCGGGTTTTGGCCACAATCTCCTCGATGCGGGCCGGGTGGATGCGGCCGTCCTTCACCAGCAGGTGCAGGCTCAGGCGGGCCACCTCGCGGCGCACCGGGTCAAAACCCGAGATGATGATGGCCTCGGGCGTGTCGTCCACGATGATTTCGACGCCGGTAGCGGCTTCCAGGGCCCGAATGTTGCGACCTTCCCGGCCGATAATCTTGCCCTTCACGTCGTCCGATTCGATGTTGAAAATGCTCACGCAGTTCTCAATAGCGTGCTCGGCGGCGGTGCGCTGAATGGTTTCCAGCACTACTTTCTTGGCGTCCTTGGTGGCTGTGAGCTTGGCCTGGGCCACCACGTCCTTGATGTAGGAGCTGGCCTGAATCTGGGCTTCGTTCTTGAGGCTTTCCACCAGTTGCTCGCGAGCTTCGGCGGCCGTGAGGCCCGAAATGGTTTCGAGCTGGGAAGTTACCTGCTGCAGCTTTTCGCTCAGGTCCTGACGGGTTTCCTCCAGTTCCTGCTCCACTTCCTGCTCGCGCTGCTCCAGCTTGGCCAGCTGGGCTTCGAGGGTGGCTTTGCGTTTTTCTTCCTGAGCTTCCAGCTTTTCGCGCTGCTGCTGGGCCTGCGTTTCAATTCGCTCCCGGGTGGCATCCAGCTCTTTTTCCTTGCGCTGAATCTGCTCCAGCTGCTTTTGGGTGGTGAGGCTGAGCTGTTTGATGCTCTGCTCCTGCTCCACTACGGCGGCGCGGCGCTCGGTCAGTTCCTGGTCGAGGGCCTGCTTCTGGCGGCGGCTTTCCTGTTCGAATTCCTGCTTGAGGGTGCGGAATTTATCTTTCGACTGCTGAATCCGCTCGTCGCGGGTGCGGGTAGCCTGGGCTTCGGCCTCGGCCAGCAACTGCTGAGCCCGGGCTTTGGCATCGGCTTCGTGGTCCTGCCGGGCTTTGCCAGCCAGCAGGCGCCCCAGTACCACGCCTACCACGAGGGCAAGCACGGCGGCCAGGACAATATAGAGAGGTTCGGACATGAGCTATAAGAGGGGGTTAAAGGAAGAAAGAAACCCATAGCTCCGTAGAAACGCCAATGCCCGCGCAGGCAGCAGGGCCGATTGCCCCGCCCTGCTCGGGCTGCTACTTCGCGTGGCGGCAAGCCGCTCTCGGCTACACCAGCACCATCCCCGACAACAGCTTGTCCAGGCGCGCGAGGCGCTCAGTCAGAGCCGCATCGGTCCCATCCTTTTCCTTCGTGACCTTCAGGCGGTCAGCCATCGTTGATAAGGCAATCATGGCCAGCAGATCCTGCTTGTCCTGAATGCCGTACTGCTCCCGAAACTCCTTCAGCCGCTCGTTTAGCAGCCGGCCTGCCAGGCGCAGACGTTCCTCGTCCTCAGGGCTTACCCGCATGGGGTAGTCCCGATCGGCAACGCGGATTTTGATGGATAAATCGGACATCAGTAGCCAGTGGGCGGTGGGGTTGGTATGGTGGTGGTTACTCCCTCAAATAGGCAAGGCACTTATCTATTTCTCGGATGTATTCGTTGAGGCGAAGTTTCAGCTCGTTGACATTGGCCGGTTCCCCGGCTATGGTATTGACAAGTTTAGTGATATTCTCCTGATTCTGGAAATCCTTCAACTGCCGCTCCCGGTCGCGCACGTCGGCCTGCAGCTGCTGAATGGTGGTTTGCGAATCGGCCAGCTCCTCGCGCAACTGCTGATAGGCAGCCACTAAGGTGGTCACCTGCCGCTCCAGGCGGTCGAGTTGCGCAAGCTGCTGGGTGGATGCCATTTTTTTGGGTTGCGAGTTTCCAGTTACCAGTTGCCAGTCAGGAGTTACTGGTTGCCAGTTACCGGGTCAAATTATAACTAATCTGCCACTGGTAACCGGCAACCGGAAACTCGTAACTGATTTTACTTCCGAATCAGGGCCCCAGCCTGCTGCTCGAACTGCTGGATGAGGCGGTTCATCACCGAGTCGATGGCCTGGTCAGTGAGGGTTTGGGCAGGGTCCTGGAGCAGGAAGCTCACAGAGTAGGACTTCTTGCCCTGGCCCAGGTTGTCGCCCTCGTACACGTCGAACACGTTCACCTGCTGCAGGAGTTTCTTCTCGGTGCGGCGGGCAATCTGCTGGAGCTGGTCGAAGGTGACGGTTTTATCCACCACCAACGATAGGTCGCGGCGCACTTCCGGGAACTTGGGCAGCTCGCGGGCTACCAGCGCGTTTTTGTACTTGCGCATCAGCCAGTCCCAGTCCAACTCGGCGTACCACACCGGCTGGCTCACGTCGAGGCGCTTCAGGATGGCCGTTGATACCGCGCCCAGCTGAGCTACCGGCTGGTTCTGGGCCAGCAGCGTGAGGCCACCGGCCAGGTACGGGTGCTGCACCGGCTGCGAGGTGGGCTGCGGGAATCCCAGCGAGGCCAGCACCTGCTGCACCGCGCCGGCCAGCTGGTGGAAGCTGCTCTTGTCCGACTTCTGCTGCCAGGTTTCGGCGGCGGTGTTGCCGGTGAGGTAAATGACCAGCTTGTTGTACTCCTCGTACTGGCCGCCGGCCTTCTGGCGGTAGGCTTTGCCGAACTCGTACAGCTTCAAGTCGCGCTGGCGGCGGTTCACGTTGTGGCGAATTACCTCCAGGCCGCTGTGCAGCAGCGTGGGCCGCATCACGTTCAGCTCGGCGCTGTTGAAGTTGAGCAGGCGCACCAGCGTCTCGTCCTGCTCCCCTTCCTTCTCAAAGTACAGCGAGTTGGTGATGGAGTTGGTAATGATTTCCGAGAATCCCTGGCCGCTGAGCAGCCGCGCCGTATTCTGGCGGATAATTTCGGGGTCGGGGTTGGGGAACTGGGCCAGGTACGTAGCCGAGTTGTGGGGGCGCAGAGCCACGTGATTGTAGCCGTAGATGCGCAGGATTTCCTCAATCACGTCGGCCTCGCGGGTCACGTCCACCTTATGCGGCGGCACCGACAAAATCCACTCTTGCGGGGAATTATGAGAGTTGAGTGCAGAGTTATGAGTTGAGCCCGTTTGCCCATTCATAATTCCTACTTCATCACTCATAATTTCCTCCGCAATGAGGATATCGAGGTCAGTCAGGATCTGACGGATGCGCTCGGGGGCAATGAACTGGCCCACCAGCTTCTCCACGCGGGGCAGGCGCAGGCGCACCGGCGTATGGCCGATGTGGGCGGGGTACTCGTCTACCACGGGGGCGGCCACGGTAGCGCCGGCCACTTCCTGCAGCAGCAGGGCCGCCCGCTTCAATCCGATGAGCGCCATGTTCGGGTCGGTGCCCCGCTCGAAGTGGAAAGAGGCGTCGGTTTTGAGCTGGTGGGTCTGGCCGGTTTTGCGCACCACGGCCGGGGCGAAGTAGGCGCTTTCCAGGAACACGCGGGTGGTGGCTTCGCTCACGCCCGAGGCCTTGCCCCCGAACACGCCCGCCAGGGCCATGGGCGCGCCATTGGCATCGGCAATAACCAGATCCTCGGCGCGGAGAGTGCGCTCGGTGCCGTCGAGGGTGGTGAACTTCTCCCCTTCCACGGCCCGCTTCACGCGCACCTGGTTGCCGCTGATCTGGTCGGCGTCGAAGGCGTGCAGGGGCTGGCCCAGCTCGTGCAGCACGAAGTTGGTTACGTCCACCACGTTGTTGATGGGCGAAAGGCCGATGCTGCGCAGGCGGCGCTGCAGCCACTCGGGCGAGGGACCTACCTGCACGTTTTCGAGCAGCAGGCCGGCGTAGCGCGGGGCCGCGGCGGCATCTTCCAGGGTTACGCGGATGGGCGCGGCAGCCGTGGCCGGGGCGTGGAAGCCGCTGATATCGGGCAGGTGGCAGGGCTGGCGCAGCAAAGCGCGTAGCTCGCGGGCCACGCCGTAGTGCGAGGCGGCGTCGGCGCGGTTCGGGGTCAGGCCAATTTCCAGGACCGCATCGGAGCCCAGGCCGAAGTACTCGGCGGCGGGTGTGCCGTTGGGCAGGTCGGTATCGAGCACCATAATGCCGGCGTGCGACTGACCCAAGCCGATTTCGTCCTCGGCGCAGATCATGCCCTCGGAGGCCAGGCCCCGGATTTTGGACTTCTTGATTTTGAACGGCTCCCCTTCGGAGGGGTGCAGCACGGCCCCGTCGAGGGCCACTACCACGCGCTGGCCGGCGGCTACGTTGGGGGCGCCGCACACAATCTGGCGGGTGGTGCCGTCGCCTACGTCCACGGTGGTAACGCTGAGCTTGTCGGCGTCGGGGTGCTTTTCGCGGGTGAGTACGGTGCCCAGCACCACGCCCCGCAGGCCGCCGGGTACGCTTTCCAGCTCCTCAATGCCTTCCACCTCCAGCCCGGAGCCGGTCAGCAGCTTGCCAATCTCCTCGGCGGGTTTATCGGTAGGAATGAGCGTGCGGAGCCAGTCGAGGGATATTTTCATCAGTTACGAGTTGCGAGTTGTCAGTTGCCGGTTGCTCGGCGGTTCGCTGCCAGAATTGTGCTGGCAACAAACCACGAGCAGCTCACTGACTACAAAGGTACGGATTCGGGCGGGCGGCAGAAAACGAACCCGCGTGGGTAGTTTCGGTGTATATTTCGGTACAACAACCGGTAGTATCTATATGTCGAACCGCCCTGCTATTTCGGAGGAGGCCATTGTACTGCGCGGCCCGCTGGTTACTGGCTTCACAGACGAGGAGTTTTTCCAGTTCTGCCAAGACAACCGGGACCTGCGCGTAGAGCGCACCTCCGACCACGAAATTATCTTTATGTCGCCCGCCGGTTTCCTCTCCAGCTCGGCCAGTGCCGAAGTCGTTTTTCAGCTCAAGCTCTGGAATAAGCAGCACCAGCTGGACCGCGTCGGCGAATCGTCGGCGGCGTACGTGCTGCCCGATAAGGCCACGCTCTCACCCGATGCTTCGTGGTTTAGTCAGGCAAACTGGGCGCGGGTGCCAGCGGAACTGCGCAACAAGTTCCTGCCCATCTGCCCGGAGTTTGTGGTTGAAGTTAAATCTCCCTCCGACCGAATTTCCACTCTGCAAGCCAAAATGGAGCAGTGGCTCAGCAACGGCGCACAGTTAGGTTTTTTGCTGGATGTAGAAACCGAAACAGCTTGGGTGTACCGTGTCGGCCAGCCTGCAGAGGAATTACACGGCTACGCCCGGGAGCTGGATGCAGCACCCGTCTTACCCGGTTTCCGCCTGGATTTGCAGCCGTTACGGGAGGAGTAAATGCGTGTCATTCCTCGCTCCGCTCGGAATGACACGCATTTGTGGAATACTATTACTTAAACGTCTTCTCCCCGGCTTTGATTTCCACGGGCAGGCGGTTGTCGGCGGGGGGTACGGGGCAGGCGTAGCCGTCGGCGTAGGCGCAGTAAGGGTTGTAGGCTTCGTTGAAATCCAGCACTACTTCCGTGTCACCGGCGGCGGGCAGGGGGGCGTCGAGGTAGCGGCCGCCGCCGTAGGTGGCAAAGCCGTTGGTGCGGTCGGTGAAGGGCACGAACAGCGTGGTGTCTTTGCCGTCGGCTTTCAGGAACAGCGTGAGCTTGTACTCCTGCTTGTTGAGCAGGAAGCTGGCCCGGCCCCAGCGCAGGTACTTATCGGCCTTGCCGTCGGTGAGGGGTACTTCCACGGTATCGCGCTGCGAAAACTGCTCCAGTTGGGCCTCAAAGCGGTAATCCGTATCCGGAGCGTAGTATTTCAGGCTGTCGAAGGTCTGACGTTGTTCCGGGCTCAGGGGCGAATCCTCGGCCCGGCGGAAGCCCGTATTCTTAGCCTCCCGGGCCTTGCGCAATTGGGCGGCGTACTGGTCGTCGTTGAAGAGAATATCCTGGGCAAAGTAGCCGAACACCAGCAGCAGGCCGAGGGCAATGAGCAGTTTGGGATTTAAGCGCACCTTGGGGAGAGTTGAATTATGAATGATGAGTGATGAATTGAGCGGCCGACACCGGAAGCAGATTCACCACCGGCCCAAAGTTCTTCATTCCCGGCGCAACTCTCGTTACGCCTACGGAATGGTAGGGTGAATACGGCCTGATTCAAACTTCTTCACAGCACATCCAAGCGCTCTGGTATTTCATAACTCATCATTCATCACTCAACATTCACCCTACAGCATGCCCTCGTCGGCGAAGCTATAATAGCCGTTGTCGGTGTAGATGAGGTGGTCGAGGATGGGCAGGTCGAGGAACTGGCCGGCTTCCTTGAGCTTGCGGGTGAGGGCAATATCGGCGGCGCTGGGGTTCTTGTTGCCGCTGGGGTGGTTGTGCACCAGAATCACGCTGCTGGCCAGCTGCTCCAGGGCTTCCTTGAAAATGAGTTTGGGGTCGGCCACGGTGCCGGCCACGCCGCCCCGACTGATGCTCACGGTGCGCATCACCACGTTGGCCCGGTTCAGTAGTACCACCCAGAACTCCTCGTGGGGCAAATCCTGGAGGTGAGGCCGCACTACGCGGTAAATGTCGCGCGAGCAGGTGATGGTGGCGCGGGCGGGGGCATCGGCTTCCTTGCGGCGGCGGCCCAGCTCCAGGGCCGCCATAATGGTAATGGCCTTGGCCTCCCCTATTCCCTTCTGGCGCATCAGCTCTTTCAGGGAGAAGCGGGCCAGGGCGTTCAAATCATTCTGGGCGGCGTTGAGCACCAGCTTGGCCACATCCACGGCCGAGAGCTTGGCGGTGCCAGAACCCAGCAGAATGGCCAGCAACTCGGCATCCGAAAGGGCGGCGCGGCCTTTTTGCATCAGCTTTTCGCGGGGCCGGTCTTCCTCGGCCCAGCTTTTTATACCGAAAGCCGTGGGCGTTTCATAGGGCCGCGTGGCAGCCTCGGGCGGCAGGGGCAGTTGGATATTTTCGGTCAGATTGTCAAACTCTTGCATAGGGCACCGTTGTTGTTAGCCCCGGAATTTAAAGCAAAAACCCCGCAACCCCGTTTCTACCAGTAACAATCCGGTACCGGCCACTACCTGGCCGGCGGATTTGTTGATTTTCGTATGCGCAATCCATCGTTTCTCGTGTTCTTTTTCGCCCTGGTAGCCGCCGCCGAGTGGTACGGCTATCAGGCGTTTCGTACCGCTTTTGCCTCTTCCGAGTCCGGGAACCGCCGCGTGGTGGCGGGGGTGTACTGGGCGGTTTCACTGCTGGTTTGGGGTTTGGGCATCTGGGCCATGCGCAACCGCCATGAGCATCCTTCCTTTAAATCCTATCTGGGTGGGGTGCTGCTGGCCGTGCTGGCGGCCAAAATCGTTATCCTGATTCCGCTGCTGCTGGAAGACCTGACGCGCCTG
This sequence comes from Hymenobacter sp. 102, assembly GCF_049949205.1. Taxonomy (NCBI): domain Bacteria; kingdom Pseudomonadati; phylum Bacteroidota; class Cytophagia; order Cytophagales; family Hymenobacteraceae; genus Hymenobacter; species Hymenobacter sp. 102. The sequence continues at coordinate 3,623,873 of NZ_CP188172.1, read as the reverse complement.
GGCCGCTGGGCCTTACAGCTGGGCAGCCGCCCGGCCGGCAATGCCGGGTCCAGTATTTCGCGCAGTGAGTTTCTGAGCAAGGCGGCCCTGGTGCTGGGGGCCGTGCCGTTCGTATCGCTCGTCTGGGGCATGGCCAAGGGCGGCACCGACTACACCGTGCGCCGGGTAACGCTGCGCTTCCCCAATCTGCCGGCTTCCTTCGATGGGTTCAAACTGCTGCAGATTTCTGATTTGCACACGGGCTCTTTCCACTCCAAAGAGCCGCTGCAACGGGCGGTGCAGCTCATCAACGAGCAGCAGGCCGACCAGATTTTCATGACCGGCGACCTGGTGAACAACTACGCCACCGAGGTGGAGGAGCACATCGACACGCTGGCCGGCATCCAGTCCAAGCTGCCCATTTACTCCATCCTCGGCAACCACGATTATGGAGACTACGTGCCAGAATTCAAGGAGGACCGTTCGTTGTGGACCGCCAACCTGGCCCGCCTGAAGCAGAACCACGCCAAAATTGGCTGGGAGCTGCTCCTCGACGAAGCCCGCACCGTGGAGCGCAACGGCGAGAAAATTGCTATTCTGGGCGTGCAGAACTGGGGAGCCCGGGGCTTTACCCAGTACGGCAACTTGGCCAAAGCCCACGCTGCTGCTGACCCTACTGCACCGTTCAAAATTTTGCTCTCCCACGACCCCTCGCACTGGGACGGGCAGGTGCACCAGTACGAGGATATCGACCTGACGCTGTCGGGTCACACGCACGGGATGCAGTTCGGCGTGAACCTGTCGTTTATGAAGTGGAGCCCGGTGCAATATGCCTATAAGCAGTGGGCAGGCCTGTATCAGCGCGGCAAACAGTATTTGTACGTGAATGCCGGGCTGGGCTTTATCGGCTACCACGGCCGGGTTGGCTTCCTGCCCGAAATTACCGTATTCGAGCTGCGACGCGGATAAACCCTTGATTTTCCGGCATCTGAATAACAGCCACTGTGGACTACCGCAGTGGCTTTTTGCTGGCCCGGTAGTAACCGGCCGAGCTTGCACTCCGTATAGGCTGCATTATATTTTTCCCACCTTCTTCTCTCATCAGATTTCTCTCAACTCATGAACAAGTCCCTGCTTATCCTCTCGGCTGCTGCCGCTTTCCTGACGGCTTCCTGCTCCGAGAATAAAACCGCCGAAACCACCGACGCCATGAATGACGGCGCCATGACTACGACCACCACCACCACGGCCACCCAGACATCTTACTCGCCCGAAGCCATTGAGCGCCGCGCCGACCGAATGTCGATGGACATGGCTAGCAAGATGAAATTCGACGACGCCACCCGCGACAAGGTGCGCACCGCCTACATGAACCGCGGCCAGCGCCTGGCCGAGCTGGAAACCCGCTACGCCACCGACACAATGGGCCGCGCCGCCGCCATGCGCGACGTATACACCTCCACCGACACGGAGATGAAGGGCATTTTCACCGACCCCACGCAGTATTCAGCCTACGAATCGAGCCGCGCGGACTACATGGACAGCCGCTACATGGATGATAGCAACATGAGCAGTTCGTCCTCGAGCATGGACAACAGCAACATGAGCAGCTCGTCCGATATGAGCACCACTTCCTCTACTGACAACATGCAGTCGGGCACCAACGTGGAAAAAATGAAGGTGAAAGCCGAAGACGGCAGCAAGATGAAAGTGAAAAGCGACGGCACGGTAAAAATGAAAGACGCCGACGGCGAAAAGTCCAAGATGTAAGGCTGGCCTGCCAGCACCTATTTCGCAAGAAGAGTCACATCCGCCGGGTGTGGCTCTTTTTTTGTCCGGCTCACCGGCGGCTCCCTGCCCTGCAACGTGGCGGGCTCTTTTTGTCTCCTTTTGGCGTTGCTCCGTCGATGTTGCCCCAGCGCCGGTAGGTTTTATTGGGTTTATGTGCCCGGGGTGCGTTAGTTTGCTGCCTGATGATGCGTTTTCGTTTGCCGGCCCGTTGGGCGTTGCGTGGGTTATTACTGCTGCCACTGCTGCTAGTGGTGGGGCTGGTGCAGGCGCAGGTTCGGGTTACGGGTACCGTTACTGATGCGGTTTCCCGCCGTCCTATTCCCGGTGCAACAGTGTTATTACAGCGCACCCGCACTGGTATTATGGCCACCAATGAGGGCGACTTCAGCATCACGGCCAAGAACACCGACACACTGGTTTTTCGGGCCGTGGGGCACAAGCCACAACGGCTGTTGCTGGCGGGCACCGGCCTCTCCCAGCTCATCGTGCAGATCAGGCTACAGCAGGATACCGTGCAGTTGGGTGAGGTACGTATCACGGAAGGCCGTCCCGACCGCGCCACCATCAACCGGGCCCTGCGTAACATCAAGCGGCCCAGTACCGCACCCACCAGCGCCGTGAAGCGCCCACCCGCGCCCAAACCCCTGTTTCCCGTCGATTCGGCCGCGCCTAAAGCTCCGGTGCCCACCCTGGCCAGCCCCGTGAGTCTGCTGTATGAGCAGTTCTCCCGTGAAGGCAAGCAGCGCCGCAAAATGGAGGAAATCAACCAGCAGGAAGCCGCCGCCAAAGCCGCCGAGCTGGACCGCCAGAACCGTCGCCGCTACAACAAGAACTTTAAGGACAATACCGGCTACGAGGTGAAATAGCAGCGGATTTGTGAAATAAGCGGCAAGAAATTGTCAGCCTGAGCCCAACGCAGGCCCTGGCCCGCATTACAACAATTTTGCTCTGTTCAGGATGCCCGCCACATTTTGCTTTATCCTTCATTCCCCTTTCCCGTACAGCCAGGAATGAAGATTGGATATCCCTGTGTAAACGAGTCGCTGGATTGCACCACTACCAGCACATTTCGGCTGGCCTCCTACTCCGATGAGCGGGTGGAAACGGCCGTGAGTAACAACCTACGCTGTTTGCTGCGCATTTTGGCCTGGAACGTAGAACAGGGTCTGCTGTTTTTCCGGATTGGCTCAGGCGTAGTGCCATTTGGCTCCCACCCCATCAACACGTTTCCCTGGCAAACGCGCTTTGCGGCTGAGTTCCGGCAGGTGGGCGACTTCGTGAAGGCCCACGATATGCGCATCTCCTTTCACCCCGACCAGTTTGTGGTGCTCAACTCGCCCAGTGAGGATATTGTGGAGCGCAGCATTCAGGAACTCATCTACCAAGGCTCGATGCTGGACCTGATGGGCCTCGACAGTACCCATAAGCTGCAGATTCACGTGGGCGGCCTCTACGGCGACCGGGAGCTGGCCATCAGCCGCTTCATTGCCACCTATCAGCGGCTGCCCGAGGCGGTGCGGGTCCGCCTCGTCATTGAAAACGATGACCGGCTATTCAGCCTGCAGGATTGCCTGCGCGTGCACCAGGCCGTGGGCATTCCTATCCTGTTCGATAACTTTCATCATGAATGCCTGAACCACGGCGAGCCAATGGCCGAGGCCTTACGTCTGGCCGCCGCCACCTGGCACCCCACCCACGACGGCGTGATGATGATGGACTACAGCTCCCAGGCCCACGGGGAGCGGAAAGGCAAGCATACAGCCTCCCTGGAGGAAGAATTGTTCCACGGCTTTCTGCATGACTTGGGCGACCTAGATGTGGATATCATGCTTGAAATTAAAGACAAGGAGGCCAGTGCCGGCCGGGCCTGCGGTATTCTGCGCAACCTGGGCCGCATTGCCGTGGCCGAGGCATCGTAATACCCGCGACACGGGCACTTAACCCATAGTATCAGCGGGCCGTATTGCTTCGGGAGCCCCCTGTCAGTCCGGTTCACATTCACCTACTTCTCCCCTACTCATGGTATTTATTGATCTGCTCAACGCCACCACTCACTCCCTCAGCAACGGCCTAACAGGTATTCCGCTTACCGCTGCCATGGATAACACGGAAACCTGGCAGCAGCACCTGCTGCAAAGCGGCGAACCGGCCCTGCAGGATATTGGCCGCGAACTGGGAAACCTGCAGTCGTTGCTCAGTGCCGGCAACGGCGGCCTTAACGGAGCCGCCATTGGCCGCTCCCTGAGTATGCTGGGCAGCCAGGTAGCAGAGGTAGTACGCGCTGCGCCTGACGAGGTACGTGGCGGCCTTTCCGCCCTCTCCGATCAGCTCCTGAAAGCTGGGGGCCAGTTGGAAGAAGCCCGTTAGCATCAGTAAAAATTTCAAGTAGAAAAGCCGCCCCCTGCTAGCAGGGGGCGGCTTTTCTACTGAATAACACAGCAGGTTACGGGCGAATAGTACCGGCTGGCGTGGTGGAAACCGGGTTAGTTACTGTTCGCACCCGGCGGCTATTAGTGGTAGTGGTGCGCGGCATTCCAGACTGAGTACCCACGCCGCGACGCATGGTTCCCGACGCACCGGCTGGCATGGTAGTGGGTCGCTGATTGGGCGCACCGGGCAGGCTGGTCTGAGTCGGGTTACTGGTAGTGGGCGTGCGTTGGTCGATGGTGCCGGGGTTGATGGTGGGATTTGCCGGATTTTGGGGAGGAACAGTAGTTTGGTTAAGCGTTCCGCCCCTTTGCGGCTCGGAGGGCGAAATCTGGGCGGAGGCGGCCGTGACAGTCAGCAGCAGCGCGGCAGTACACAGGGAAAATTTCATAGTGAAATAAATCAGCGAAAGAAAAGGCCCGCCCCAATAGCAGGGTGGCAGGTAGCTGTACGTGAGGCTACTTCTATTCGCTGGCCGAACCCGAAATCTTGTTTATACTCCGTTGAGCTTGCTTTGCCCTGGTTGTGTTTGATACAGAACGGTCATGCTGAGCGCAAACGACTCTACAGACGCAACCATGTCTATCAACTCTGCCTCAGCCCCTTTCCTATTCAGCCCGCCACCGGCAGCGTGAAGCGGAAGGTGCTGCCGCTGCCCAGCTCGCTTTCCACCCACAGCTGCCCGCCCTGGCTGCCGATGAACTCGCGGGCAATGCTCAGGCCTAGGCCCGAGCCGCCACGGTAGCCGGTTTTGTCGGGAATCTGGACGAAGCGCTGGAAGATTTTTTCCTGGTACTGGGGCGCAATGCCGGGGCCGTGGTCCTGCACCAACACCTCCACCTGCTGCCCGCCCGCGGCCAGCGCCGCCCGAATATGCAGCTGCCCTTGCTCGGGGGAGTAGCGGATGCCGTTGGCCAGCAGGTTGAGCAACACCCAGGTGGTTTTCTCGATGTCGGCACGCACGGGGGGCAGCTCGGCGGGCACCTGGATGTCGAGGGTGAGCTGCTTGGGCTGGAGCTGGAGCTGAATGGTATCGGCGGCGAACTGCACGATGTCGCGCACCTGGGTGGGCTGGAAGTTGAGCTGAATGTTGCCCGATTCCAGCCTCGACACGTCAATCAGCTCGCCCACCAGCTTCAATAGCCGCTGGTTTTCCTGCTTGATGGTGGCCAGAATGCGCTGCTGCTCCTCGTTCACGGAGCCCACTTTGCCGTTCTGCAGCAGTTTCAGGCTGAAGTTGATGCTGGAAAGCGGCGTTTTCAGCTCATGCGACACCGTGGCCAGGAAGTTCGACTTGGCCTGGTCCAGCTTCTTGAACTCCGACACGTTGTGTAGCGTGAGGATAGAGCCCACGAATTCCATCTTATCCAGCGCCTCGTTGAAGCTGATGACGTCGTTTACGGCCACGCGGTAGTACACTTCCTCGCCGTTCTGGGCCAGGGTGAGCACCGGGGCGGCCTCCTGGGGGCGCTGGGCGGCGGGCGTATCCAAGTGACGCAGCAGCTCCCGGAACAGGTCGTTGTGGCGGGCCAGTTCGTCGGCCGGCTGGCCCAGCAGTCCGGCGGCTGGCTGGCCCAGCAGCTCGGCGGCCACGGGGTTCACCAGCAGCACCCGGCGGTGCTCATCCACCAGCAGCAGGCCCTCATCGAGGTTGTTCACGATGCTGGCGGCGCGGTTGCGCTCGGCCATCAGCTGGGCCAGCGTGGAGGTGCGGTAGTCCTGCAGCTGCACCAGCATACGGTTGAAAGCCCGCGCCACGGTGCCAAACTCGTCGTGGCTTTCCACCGGAATGGAGGACGAGTAGTCCTGATTGGTGGCGTTTTCGATGCTGGCCGTGAGCTTGCGCAGTCCCCCCACGGCCGCCTCGGGCACGCTTAGTACAAACAGCAACGACGTCAGCAGGGCGAAGGTGAGCAACGCCAGCACGTAGCGCTGCTGCTGGGTGGCGGTGCGGTTGGCGACTTCGTTTTTGCGGGTGAGGGCCTGAGTGTTCAGGTCAATCATGCGGTAGGTGAGCCGTCGGAACTCCTGCATTTGCTCCTGCCACGCCTGTAAGGAGGTTGTATCGGAGGCCAGATAACGATTCAAATCACCAACTCTTTCAACCAAGGAGTCTACCACCTGCTGCTCGCCGGGCTCCGTGATGTTGCCCGCTTCCCGCGTCAACAGCTGCTCGAAGCGTTTCTTGGCATCATCATCCAAAGGTGCTTCGCGCAGCTGTAGCTGGTCGAGGGCGCGCAGCATCTGCTGGCCCAGCTCTACGGAGTAGAAATTGTCCTGCAGCACGTTGCGCGCCGTGCGGTCGAGGCGGTTGAGCGAGAACAGGGTAAACGCACTCACCCCCAGCAGCAGCAGCAGCATGGTGACGAAGGCCAGGGTGATTTTGGTTTTGAGGTTCATGGGCGGGCAATATCAGGGCTAGAAACTAGCTCCCCTCCTTGGAAAGGAGGGGCTGGGGGTGGTTGACAATCGTTAAACATTCATTAAAAACTAGCTCTAAAACCGTTCTGGGAAAATCAACCACCCCCAACCCCTCCTTTCCAAGGAGGGGAGCTAGTTTCTAGCTTCGCGCTACATCAGTAACTCACCAGAAACACGTCCACGTCCAGCGGGGAGCGGGCTACGGCGCGGATGAGGCGGCGCGTGACGCCGGGGCGCAGCAGGCGCTGCCACCAACTCTTCTCACTGGTGACGCCGCAAATCAGCAGCGTGACACCTTTTTCCTGGGCCACGCGCAGGATTTCGGGCACTACGTCGGTGGCTTTCACGCGCAGAATCTGGCCACCCAGCTCGGTGGTGAGCTGCAGGTTGTTGAGCAGGTGGCGCTGGGTGGCCAGGTTGATACGGTCGGCCGATTCGCGGGGCGTCTGCACGTAGAGCACGGCCCAGGAGGCGGCCGAGAGGCGGTCGGCGAGGCGGCTGGTTTTGCGGATGATTTCCTTGGCTGCCGGGGCGTTGGCGTTGATGCAGGCCAGCAGCCGGTCCTGGTTGCGGCGCTCGGGGGCCACGGGCGCGGCCCCGCCGCCGTCGGTTTCAATCTGGCGGCTGATGAGGTTGGCGGTTTCGCGCACGGCCAGCTGGCGCAGCTGCAGCAGGTTTTCGGCCTGAAAGAAGTTCTGCAACGCCGTGGTCACCTTAGCCGCATCGTAGATCTTGCCTTCTTCCAGGCGGGCGCGCAGCTCGCCCACGGTCAGGTCCACGTTCACCACCTCGTCGGCCAGCTTCAGCACCTGATCGGGCACGCGCTCCGTCACGTCGGTGCCGGTGATGCGCAGTACCTGGTCGTGCAGGCTTTCGAGGTGCTGAATGTTGACAGCCGTGAGCACCGAAATACCGGCCCGTACCAGCTGTTCCACGTCCTGCCAGCGTTTCTCGTTCTCGGAGCCGGGCACGTTGGTATGAGCCAGCTCATCCACCACCACCACCGAGGGCCGGCGCTGCAGAATGCCCTGCACGTCCAGCTCCTCCAGCATGCGGCCCTTGTAGAAAATGTGCTTGCGCGGCACGGTGGGCAGGTCGCGCAGCTGGGCCACGGTGCCGGGGCGGCCGTGGGTCTCCACGTAGCCCAGCACCACATCCACGCCGTGGGCGCGCAGCTCGTGGGCTTCCTGCAGCAGGCGGTAGGTTTTGCCCACGCCGGCCGCCAGCCCCAGGTACACCTTCAGCCGCCCGCGCCGCCGCTGCTGCACCAGCCGCAGAAACCGCTCGGCCGATTGGTCGCGCTGTTGGTCGTCGTTATCGTTCATGATAGTTGCCCCACCCCCTAGCCCCCTCTCCTGCAGAGAGGGGGAACTAGCTCTAGCTTTTTAGTCTTCGTTTTTTCGCCAAGCATACCTTTCAAACTAGCTCCTAAAAATTAGCAGCTAGTTCCCCCCTCTCTGCAGGAGAGGGGGCCAGGGGGTGAGGCAACCCCGCTAAAACGCCAGCGCGATGCTGCTGGTGAGGTTGCCGTAGTTGCGGGTGGGGTTGCCGTTGCGGTCCGAAAGGAAGGGCTGGCGGCCGTGGAAAGTGCGGCCCTCTACCCTGAACGTCACGTTGCTGGTGGGCGCGTAGTCGAGGTTGAGCGAGGCAGCCTGCACCTTGAAATCGGCAGCAGCGGCTACCGGCGAAATGGTGCTGATGATGACGCCCCGGTCGGCATTGTAGTACTCGGCGCGGGCGGCGGCGGTCCACTTATCGGCTAGCTTGTAGCGCACGAAGGCCGCACCGGTGTGCCAAGTATCGGCCTTGCCGCCGCGCTGCTCGTTTTCCTGCTTGCCCACGTCGAACACCAGGGCTAGGCTGAGGCGGTCGGTGGCGGCGTAGCTCACGTAGAAATCGTGGAAGTAGCGGCGGCGGCGCACCGAGTCCTGGGGTTGCTCGTTGCCGTAGAAGGTGCTGCTGTTGATGAGCAGCTTATCAGTAGGCTTCCACTGAATTTGGGTGCCCAGGGCCTTGGCCTGGTTGTTTTCGCGGATGTTCTGCCAGCCGTTAAGCACCAGCCCGGTTAGCGTCAGCTTGGGGCTCACCTCGTAAGTCAGGCGCGCGCCGGCCTCGTAGTACGGCGAGTTTTCGGCCATCAGGGAGCGGGTCAGCGTCCAGTTGTCCTTGCTCAGGGCCGACTCAAACCCGATGTGCGAGCCGAAAATACCCACGTCGAGCCAGGCTTTTTTGAAGGGTCGAAAGCCGACGTAGGCTTCGTACAGATGCTTGAGCACCTGGTCCTCGGCCGCGTAGTTGGCCGATACATAGGTGCCCGCGTGCAGGCCCAAGGCCCCGCGCACCTGCCCGTTGTCGTAGCGCAGACCGATAACGGCGTTGTTCACCGTAAACTCGTTCTGGCGGTTGTGCGAGTACAGGAAGCCGGGCCGCTGGTTGGTGGCCGCGTGCTTGAAATCATAGCCGTAGTAGCCATCCACAAACCCGTAGGTAGTAAGCGGATTGGCCGGAGCCGCCGCAGCTGCCGTGGAATCGGGCGTGGTTTGGGCCATAGCAGCCGAAGCCGTGAGCAGTGCAGTAGCGGTAAAAAGAACCAGTGGTTTCATTGGGAAAGAAAGAATGCAGAGGACCTCACCCCCCGGCCCCCGGTTCGCTTGATGCGCGAAGCTTCGGGGAGAGGGGGAACCTGACGATTTTTGATCAGGCGGGTGGCGGGGAAGTAATACGGAATTGAAGTTGTAAAGCAACGAAAACGGGCCGGGAGGCAGTAGCGCGAACTGTGTAGTTCGCGCCCCAGAACGACAATCGTTGCAACGGCGCGGGGGCGCGAACTACACAGTTCGCGCTACTGGCTTACTGCTTCAGGCTACCAGTTGCAGCAGCAGCCACAGCAGCGCCAGAGCCAGCAGGGTGTAGCCGGGGCGGAAGCGGCGGCCGCGGTGCCGGTGGGCCCGCAGCCGCCAATGGGCGCGGGCCCGGTGCGCGGAGGCAGCCACCGGCTAACGGTTCTGCAGGGCGTCGAGGGCCACGTTCAGGCGCAGCACGTTCACCCGGTCGGGGCCGAAGGCGCTGTGCTGGGTGTGCTCCGTCACCAGGGCCTGCACCTTGGCGGCATCGAGGTTGCGGGCTTTGGCCACGCGGGCTACCTGCACGGCGGCGGCGGCGGGCGAGAGGTGCGGGTCGAGGCCCGAGCCGGAGGCAGTGAGCAGTTCGGCCGGCACCTGGGCCTTGGTTACGCCGGGGTTCTGCACCAGAAACGTATCGAGGCGGGCCTGCACGGTGGCCAGGTAATCGGGGTTGCTGGGGCCTTTGTTGGAGCCGGCCGAGCCGGCGGCGTTGTAATCCACGGCCGAAGGGCGGCCCTGGAAGTATTCGGGCCGGGTGAAGTTCTGGCCCACGTTATCGTAGCCCACCACGCGGCCCTTGTGGCGGATGGTTTCGCCCTGGCCGCTGGCCGGGGCCAGCTGAGCGCCGGCCCACACCAACGCGGGGTAAATCAGGCAGCACACCACCAGCAGCACAAGAGTCAGGCGGAATGCGGGAAGCAGGTTCTGTTTCATGGAAAAGGGAGCTAAAAAGCTAAGACTAGAGCTAGTTCCCCTCCTTGGAAAGGAGGGGCTAGGGGTGGTTGATTCGTTGAACGATTCGGAGTTAAGTCGTTCCGGTAAACAACATCAGCACGCGGGTCAACCACCCCAGCCGCGCCTTCGGCACGGCGTCCCCTCCTCATCTGAGGAGGGGAGTTTTCGTGCTGATTTCTACAAAAACAGCCCTACCACCAAGTCAATCACCTTGATGCCGATGAAGGGTACAATCACGCCGCCCAGGCCGTACACCAGCAGGTTGCGGCGCAGCAGAGCCGAGGCCCCGATGGGCTTGTAGGCCACCCCGCGCAGCGCCAGCGGCACCAGCAGCGGAATAATCACGGCGTTGAAAATCACGGCCGAGAGGATGGCCGACTGCGGCGACTTCAGGCCCATGATGTTGAGCGCACCCAGGGCCGGAATGGCCACCATGAACAGCGCGGGCACAATGGCGAAGTACTTAGCCACGTCGTTGGCAATCGAAAACGTGGTGAGCGTGCCGCGGGTCATCAGCAGCTGCTTCCCGATTTCTACCACCTCAATGAGCTTGGTGGGGTCGTTGTCGAGGTCCACCATGTTACCGGCTTCCTTGGCGGCCTGGGTGCCCGAGTTCATGGCCACTCCCACGTCGGCCTGGGCCAGGGCGGGGGCGTCGTTCGTGCCGTCGCCCATCATGGCTACCAGCTTGCCCTGTTGCTGCTCGCGGCGGATGTAGGTCATCTTATCCTCGGGCTTAGCCTCGGCAATGAAGTCGTCTACGCCGGCTTTTTCGGCAATAAACTTGGCCGTGAGCGGGTTGTCGCCGGTGACCATCACCGTTTTGATGCCCATTTTGCGCAGGCGCTCAAACCGCTCCTGAATGCCGGGCTTGATGATGTCCTGCAGCTCCACTACGCCCAGCACCTGGTCGTTCTGGCTGACCACCAGCGGGGTGCCGCCGTTGCTGGCAATGGCCTCCACGCGCTGGGTGGTTTCCTGGGGGAAGGGCTGGTTGGCGCGGGCGGCCAGCTGCCGGATGGCGTCGGAAGCGCCCTTGCGCAGGCGGGTGCCGTCGGGCAGCGTGACGCCCGAGCTGCGGGTTTCGGCCGTGAATTTGATCAGCTCGGCCCCCTGCAGGCGAGTGCGCAGACCGGCCACGTCGGAGCGGCGGGTTTCGCCGGCCAGCTCCACAATGCTTTTGCCCTCGGGCGTTTCGTCGGTGAGCGAGGCCAGGGTGGCGGCCTCTATCATCTGGGCCTCCGTGATGCCGGGGGCGGGCCAGAAGTGGGTGGCTTTGCGGTTGCCGATGGTGATGGTACCGGTTTTGTCGAGCAGCAGCACGTCGATGTCGCCGGCCGTTTCCACGGCTTTGCCGCTTTTGGTGATGACGTTGGCGCGCAGGGCGCGGTCCATACCCGCAATACCGATGGCCGAGAGCAGCCCGCCGATGGTCGTCGGAATCAGGCACACAAACAGGGCAATGAAGGCCGAAATGGCAATGGGCGTGTTGGAGTACTCGGCAAACGGGGCCAGCGTCACGCACACCAGCACAAACACCAGCGTAAACCCGGCCAGCAGAATGGTGAGGGCAATTTCGTTGGGCGTTTTCTGCCGCGACGCGCCTTCCACCAGGGCAATCATCTTGTCCAGAAACGACTCGCCGGGGGCCGTCGTCACCACCACCTTAATGCGGTCCGACAGCACTTTAGTCCCGCCCGTCACGCTGGACTTATCCCCGCCGGCCTCCCGAATCACCGGGGCTGACTCGCCCGTAATAGCCGACTCGTCAATAGTAGCCAGGCCCTCGACAATCTCCCCGTCGGTGGGGATGATTTCGCCGGCTTCCACCAGGAAAATCTGGCCTTTCTGGAGTTGGGAGGAGGAAACCGACGACTCCTGACCGTTGGCATCGAGCACGCGGGCGGGCGTTTCCTCGCGGGTTTTGCGCAGGCTTTCGGCCTGGGCCTTGCCGCGGGCCTCGGCAATAGCCTCGGCGAAGTTGGCGAATAGCAGCGTCAGGAACAGCACCACAAACACGGTGAAGTTGTAGCCGAAGGAGCCCTGGGCGGCATCGGGCTTCACCAGCAGCCCCAGCGTCACGAGCAGCATCACCACCGTCCCGATTTCTACGGTGAACATCACCGGGTTGCGGAACATGATGCGCGGGTCGAGCTTCACGAATGCCTGTTTCACGGCCTCCGACACCAGCGCGGGTTGAAAGAGAGATTGAGATTTAGTTGACATGAGATTGGTGCCTCACCCCCTAGCCCCCTCTCCGGGGGGAGAGGGGGAACTAGCCTCTAGTTTTTAGAGCTAGTTCGGAGAATTTTTCAGGCGTAAAGACGAAGACTAAAAAGCTAGAGCTAGTCCCCCTCTCCCCCCGGAGAGGGGGCTAGGGGGTGAGGCGACTAATACAGCGAGAAATGCTCGGCCAGCGGCCCTAACGCCAGGGCCGGGAAGAAGGCCAGGGCGGCAATGATGACGATGACGGCCAGCACCATCACCCCGAAGGTGGCCGTGTCGGCGGGCAGGGTGCCGGCGCTTTCGGGCACGTACTTCTTGCGGGCCAGCAGGCCGGCAATGGCTACTGGGCCTACAATGGGCAGGAAGCGGGCCAGCAGCAGTACTACGCCGGTGCTGATGTTCCACCAGGGCGTGTTGTCGCCGAGGCCCTCGAAGCCGGAGCCGTTGTTGGCCGAGGCGGAGGTGAACTCATACAGCATCTCGGAGAAACCGTGGTAGCCGGGGTTGGCCAGCCAGCCGCTGTACTCGGTGGGATTGCCGGCGTAGAGGTGAGCCGTGAGGGCCGTGCCCGCCAGAATCAGCAGCGGGTGCAGCAGCGTCACGATGACGGCAATTTTCATCTCGCGGGCCTCAATCTTCTTGCCCAGCAGCTCGGGCGTGCGGCCCACCATCAGCCCGGCAATGAACACGGCAATAATGAGGTAGGCGAAGAAGTTGAGCAAACCCACGCCGCAGCCGCCGTAGAAGGCGTTGGTCATCATGCCCAACATCTGGCTCATGCCCGAAATCGGCATAAACGAGTCGTGCATGGAGTTCACCGAGCCACAGCTAATGATGGTGTTGGTGATGCTCCAGTAGGCCGAAGCCGCGGCCCCGAGGCGGATTTCCTTGCCCTCCATAGCCCCCAGCGCCTGATCGACGCCGAGCTTGGCAATGGCAGGGTTACCGTGCATCTCGTAGTACACCGTGGGGGCCAGCAGGGCCACGAAACCCACCGTCATCACCCCAAAAATCATGTAAGCCAGCTTGCGGCGCTTCAGGTAGAAGCCCAGCGCAAACACCATGGCAATCGGGATAATCACCAGGGCAATATTCTCGACGGCGTTGGTGATAAAGTTGGGGTTTTCGAGCGGGTGGGCCGAGTTGGCGCCGTAAAAACCGCCCCCGTTGGTACCCAGCTCCTTAATAGCCACCATAGCGGCCACCGGCCCGCGGCTCACGGCCACCGAGTCGCCCTGCAAGGAAATCAGCTCCTGCTTGCCCTGCAGCGTCATGGGCGTGCCGTTGAAGGCCAGGATGAGGGCAATCAGCAGCGAACCGGGCAGCAGCAGGCGGGTGAGGCTCTTCACGAAGTAGTCGTAGAAGTTGCCCAGCTTCTCGGTGGTGCGCGTCTGCAGGGCGTTGAACACCACCACGGCCGCCGCAATACCAGTCGCGGCACTCACGAACTGCAGGAAGGTAATCACCACAATCTGGGAGAGGTACGACAGGCCCGATTCGCCGGAGTAGTGCTGCAGGTTGCAGTTCACCAGAAAGGAAATGGCCGTGTTGAAGGCCAGATCGGGCGACATCGAGGGGTTGCCGTCGGGGTTGAGCGGCAAGCTGCCCTGGGTACACAGCACCAGCATAGCCAGCAGGAACCACACCAGGTTGATGGTGAGCAGCGCCACCATGTGCTGCTGCCACGTCATCTCGCGGCGGACATCAATGCCCGAAAGCCGGTAGATGCCATTCTCGACGGGCCGCATGAAGTCGAGCAGGTTCTTTTCGCCCCGGAACACCCGGGCCAGATACGCGCCCAGCGGCAGGGCCAGCACCAGCGCGATGAGGTAAATTCCGCCGATGCTGAGTAGTTCGTTGTTCATCTTGGTTGAGTTGCCGGTTGCCGGTTGCCAGTTACCAGTTGTCAATCGTCGAACGACCTGACAACGGGCAACGGGTAACGGGCAACAGAATTAGAATTTCTCCGGGCGCAGCAGCACGTAGCAGAGGTAGCCGAACGTGGCGAGGGAGAGGAAAAACAGGGTGACCATCATGGCGCGACGGGGTTAGATCTGGTCGAAGAAATCGACGGACTTGTAGAAGAGCCAGAAACCGGCCAGGCCGGCGGCCGTGAGCACGGGAATCATCAGGAGCGGAGCCATTGGCAAAGCGAAAAAGCAGCGGCCCTAGGGCAGCATGGTGGTGTGCGGATAGTGATAGGTCTGGTAGAGGCGGCTGGGCATGAGCTGGCGGGCCAGCTGGTTGCCGTAGGTGCTGCCATCGAGGTGCAGGCAGTGCAGGTACACGTTTTCGATGGCGCGGGCCAAGTAAGCGTCGCCCTGGCGCAGCAGGCGGTCGGCCACCTCGAAGCAGCGTTTGAGCAAGGCCAGCTGACCGGCCTCGGCGGCTTCGCGGGTGAAGGTGGCAAAGCAGCTCAGCTGCCGGTACAGGCTCTGGCGCGTGGCCGGCACCTGCAGTTCCGCCCCCAGTTCGGGGAAGCTTTCCAGCAACAGGGTGGCGGTTTCGGAAGAAGAAGTCATCTGACGAGATGAAAAGAAGTGGAACGGGTCCGTGCGTGAGCCCGCGTCGGCGGGGCATGGCGCTGGGCTGGTTGTCAGGCACCCCAGCACCGGCCCCGGTTCGATCCGTTTGCCGAATCGACGAATGGCTCGGGCGGCTTCTTGCCAATCCGGGCCCACATCCGGCCATCACCCACCATTTTCACTGCATTGATCTGATTATCAGATTGAAATGTTTTCCTTCCTCTCCTACCTCACGCTCCGGGCACAAAAAAACCGGGTCATTCTGACCCGGTGTGGCGGTCATAATAACCCGGTTTGGTAGGGTGCTTGTGTCCCAGGGCTGAAGCCCTAGGGCGCAGGCGTCGTCGTTCAACGACGAGACGCAAGATGTTGCGTCTCTACAGCCCGTACTCCTGAATCTTGCGGTAGAGCGTTTTGGTGCCGATGCCGAGCTGGCGGGCGGCCTCCATCTTGTTGCCGCCGGTGTCGTGGAGCACCTGCCGGATCTGGCGCTTTTCCAGGGTGCGCAGGCTGTTGTCGGAGGCTTCGTCGATGGTGGGGGCGGCGGGCAGGTAGTGGAACTCGGCGGGCAGGTCGTCGGTGGTGAGCGTGTCGCCGTCGGCGAGGATGGCGGCGCGCTCCAGCACGTTTTTCAGCTCCCGCACATTGCCGCGCCAGTCGTGGCGGCGCAGCTGCTCCAGCACCTCGGGCTCCAGGCCGCGCAGGCGGCGGCGCAGCTTGCCGGCGAAGAACTGCAGGAAATACTCGGCCAGCAGCGGCACATCGTCGCGCCGCTCGTTGAGGCCCGGCACCGGCACCGTAAACACGGCCAGCCGGTAGTACAAATCGGGGCGGAAGTGGCCGGCTTCGGCTTCCTGGCGCAGGTTGCGGTTGGTGGCCGCCACAATGCGCACGTTCACGCTGGTGGGCCGGGTGTCGCCGAGCTTGGTGAACTGCTGGGTTTCCAGCACCCGCAGGAACTTGGCCTGCACGTTCAGCTCCAGCTCCCCGATTTCGTCCAGGAACAAGGTGCCGCCGTTGGCTTCTTCCAGCAGGCCCTTCTTATCCGTCAGCGCCCCCGTAAACGCGCCCTTGCGGTACCCAAACAGCTCCGATTCCAGCAAATCCTTGGGGAAGGCCGAGCAGTTGACGGCCACAAACGGCTTGCCGCGGCGCGGACTGGCCTGGTGAATGGCCTGGGCAAACAGCTCCTTGCCCGCCCCGGTGGGACCTTCCAGCAGCACGGTGCTATCGGTGGGGGCGGCACGCTCAGCCAGCTTTTTAGCCTGTAGCAGCGCCCGGGAGCCGCCAATCATGCTGTCGAAACTGTACTGAGCGCCTATTTTCTTTTCCAAGTCGGCCACGCGGCGCTGCAGGCGGGCCCGGTCGGCGGCGCGCTCCACTACCACCAGCAGTTGGTCGTCGGAGTCGCCCTTGGTGAGATAGTCGAAGGCGCCCTCCTTCATGGCCCGCACGCCGTCGGGGATGGTGCCGTAGGCCGTCATCAAAATTACCTCAGCCAATGGGGCCACCTGCTTGTAGCGCGGCAGCAAATCGAGGCCGTAGCCGTCGGGCAGCTTCACGTCGCTCAGCACTACCAGCACGTCCTCGGCGTGCTGGCGCAGCAGTTCCAGACCGCGGCGGGCGTCGGGGGCCTGCAGCACGGTGTAGTCTTCCAGCTCCAGCACCCGGGCCAGCATCTGGCGTAGGCTGGTTTCGTCGTCGATGAGCAGCAGGGTTCCGGTGGGCATAGAGGCAGGGTATTTCTTACATAACTGTCATTCCGAGCAGGGTGAGGAATCTGGGTTAATCATCCCTATGGCATTATCCAGATTGCTCGCTCTGCTCAGAATGACAGCTGTGCTGGTTCACAAAAAAACCCGACTCAGCAGGGCTAAATCGGGTTTTGATAGTTCAGAGGTCGGAGAAAAGAAACAGAAGTCTACGCTCGTGTTTCTATCCTCTCACTTCTAAATAAAGTGGAGCCGCAGGGATTCGAACCCTGGTCCAGACAAGGAAGGCGTCGAGCTTTCTACGTGTGTATCTATGCTTGGATTTTCGAAGGAAACCAGGCGCACATCAGGCCCTTGATTTCCCCTTATCTGTTTGAGTTTCGCGCAGGCGTCACAGCGCCACCTACGCTATCCTAACTCTTACGACGCCCCGAACTCACCCGTGAGCAGGAATACGGGTGCGGGACGATGGCAGTGCGTAGTTCTAAACTAGGCAGCCATGGCGTAGCTATACTCGCCAGTTATTGTTCGGACGGCTTTTTTTACGGGAGATTCATCCAACTCCCGACACGCTTACTCGCGACATGCACGAGCTGTCAATTCCGGTCGGCCCCAATTGAGAAAGAACGAGCCCGCCACCGAGGTAGCGGGGTGCGAATGTACGCACATCGGGAAGAAAACGTTGTCAACGGCCGAAAATGTTCCGGTTTGCCATGCAGAACGCAGGGAGAAATCTGAATAAATCGGTGGATGCGCATCTCGTCATGCAGACCCAAAGGCGAAGCATCTCGCGTGCTGATGTCCGAGTTATCGTTGCAACGTCAGCACGCGAGATGCTTCGCCTTTGGGTCTGCATGACAGGCGGCTATTTCACGGCTACCTTATCGGGCTGGAAGGCGGGGGCACCGGTTTGCCACAGGCCGAAGGCCATCAGGTCGGCAATGCTTTCGAACTGCTTGAGGCGGGAGTCGCCCATGCCGTGGCCGGCTTCGTAATCGGTGAAGAACAGGACGGGCCGGCTGCCGGCGTTGCTGGCCTGCAGGCGCGCCGCAAACTTGGCCGGCTGCCAGGCAATCACGCGCGGGTCGTTGAAGCCGGCCGTGACGAGGGTGGCGGGGTACTGGGTGCCGGGCTTGAGGTGGTGGTAGGCGTCCATTTCCAATAAAGCCTTGGCCTCGTCTTCCTTGGTCATGGTGCCGAACTCGGGCACGTTGACGGGGCCGTTGGGCGAGTTTTCCATGCGCACGGCGTTCAGGCAGCCCACTTCCGGCATGGCGGCGGCAAACAGGTCGGGCCGCTCGGTCATGGCCCGGCCGATGAGGATGCCGCCGGCGCTGCCGCCATTGATAGCAATTTTACCGGGCGCGGTGTAGCTGTTTTTGGTCAGGTACTCGGCGCAGGCAATAAGGTCTTTCCAGGTGTTGGGCTTGGTGGCTTTCTGGCCGGCCTTGTGCCAGGCCTCACCCAGCTCGCCCCCGCCCCGCACGTGCGGAACGGCCAGAATACCGCCCTGCTGCGCCCACAGCAGGAACGGCGGCATAAACGTAGGCTCCATGGAAATGGAATACGCCCCATAGCCCACCATCAGCACCGGTGCCGAAGCGTCGCGCTTCAGGCCCTTCGGATACATCAACGACAGCGGCACCTTCACCCCGTCGTGCGAGGGCACCAGAACTTCCTCCACCACCAGCCCGGCAAACTCCGGGTACTGTGCCTCCGACGATAACGGCTCGGGCGTGAACTTGCCGCTGGTCGGGCTGTAGCGGTAGCGCTGCCGGTCAGTGGTCCAGCCGCCCAGCGTCACCCACACATCCGACGACTGCGCGTTTTTGCTGGTCAGCTCGATGCGGCCGGCGGCGCGGGGCAGCTTCAGCTCCTGCGCGGCCTTGCTGCCCCGGGGCACGAAATACAGCCGGGCCTCCACCCCGTTGCGGCTGCGCACAAAATACACGCCGTCCTTGGTGGTCTTTAACTGCTCGTCCACGATGGATTCATCGGTGCTTTCGGGTACCAGCACTTCGGCCGCGGCTACGTCGGGGCGGGCGGCGGGCATGCGCATGAGCTTCTGCCGGGGCGTATTGCGCGACGTCACGAAGTAGATGTGCTGCTCGTCGGTCACGAAATTAGTCACCTCATCGGCGGGCCGGAACAGGGGCTGCCACGGGATATTGGGCTTGGTGAGAGTTGCCGCCGGGGCATAGAAGACGTTCAGGTAGCGGTCCACAGAATACAGGAAGCCGTAGGCCAGCTTCGTGTCCCGGTCAATGCCGGCGTAGGGGTAGTCGGAGGGCTTGATGCCGAGCTGGGGGTAGAGCTGGCTGGAAAACACCACCTGGTCCTGCGCCACGGGCGTACCCAGGCGGTGCAGGCGGCACTGAGTATTCTGGCGGGCGGCCATGTCCTTCAGGTCACCGTTGTTGAAGGGCAGGTAGGCCAGGGTCTGGTTGTCGGGCAGCCACTCGCCGCCGCCCCGGTTCAGCGGAATCTGCTCGGGGAAAAGCTTGCGGGTCTTCACGTCCAGAATCAGCGTACTGCCCAGCTCGGTGCCTTTCTCGCTGATGCCGAACGACACCTTGGAGCCATCGGGGCTGGGCGCAAAGCCGTTGATGTTATACACCTTGCCTTTTTCGTAAGCTTCGGGGTCGAAGAGCAACACTTCTGCGCCTTTGTACCCGTCGCGGCAGTAGAGCTTGGGCTGCTGGTCCTGGGGGCGGGATTTGTAGTAGAAATACCGGTCGTTGTCGGCCACGCGCAGGTCGGTTACGCGGGCGGCCTTGCGCTTGTCCATTGCCACCATCTGGTCGATGAGTCCTTGCCGGCCCGGAATAGCGTTCAGGGTGCGACGCGCATACTCGCTCTGGGCCTTCATCCAGGCAGCCACCGCCGGGTCCTGCAGATTCTCAAGGTTGCGGTAGGGGTCGTCCACCTTCACCCCAAAATAAGTATCGGAAGCCGGCCCCGTGGGCGCGGCGGGCACGGATGGCTGGGCCAGGGCGGCGGTACTCAGCAGCAGGCTGCCCAGCAGCGGCAACAGAACGGGGTGTTTCATGCGGAAAACGAGTAAGGGAAACAAAACAATCAGCAGCACCTTTATTGCGGGGCCGGCTGCATTGCCCCAATTCTCACCCAATCAGCCGGTTATTCCTTTACAGAAGAAAGACCAGCACACCTGACGGGCACTCTACAGGTCGCAACGCAACGGCGCATAAATAGAAAATAAATTCTATTAAATATAATCATAATTACATAATAGTGTACCTAAACAGGCAGCTGTATTCCGGTGGTAAATCCGGCAGCTGGTGGCGGCAGCCGGGCGGAATCGGGCGGGCGGTTGCGTATCTTTGCCCCTAGCTCGTATGGAAAATTTTGTCGTTTCGGCCCGGAAGTACCGCCCGGCCACGTTTCGCAGCGTGGTGGGGCAGCAGCACGTCACCACCACCCTGCAGAACGCCATTGCCTCGCAGCATCTGGCCCAGGCGTTTCTGTTCTGCGGCCCCCGGGGCGTGGGCAAAACCACCTGCGCCCGGATTCTGGCCAAAACCATCAACTGCGAGTTCGTGGAGGAGCACGTGCGCAAAAGCCGGCCGGTTTCGGAACTGATCAAAGCCCAGCCCGACATTGTGCCCGACGCGCTGCTGGCCGCCGCTGACCCCGACAACACGCCCTTCGAGCTGGAAGCCTGCGGCAAGTGCGCCTCCTGCCGGGCCTTCCAGGAAAACGCCTCGTTCAACGTGCACGAGCTGGATGCGGCCTCCAACAACTCGGTGGAAGACATCCGCAGTCTGGTGGAGCAGGTGCGCTACGCCCCGCAGCAAGGCCGCTTCAAGGTGTACATCATCGACGAAGTGCACATGCTCTCGAATGCGGCCTTCAACGCGTTTCTGAAGACGCTGGAAGAGCCGCCGAGCTACGCCATCTTCATCCTGGCTACCACCGAGCGGCACAAGATTATCCCCACTATTCTCTCGCGGTGTCAGATCTTCGACTTCAACCGCATCAAGGTGGACGATATGCGCAACCACCTGCGCTACGTGGCCACCCAGGAGCACATTCAGGCCGAAGACGACGCCCTGCACCTGCTGGCCCAGAAGGCCGACGGCGGCCTGCGCGATGCCCTGAGCATGTTCGACCAGATGGTGACCTTCTCGGGCCAGAACCTGCGCTACCAGGACGTGGTGCAGAACCTGCACATTCTGGATTACGAGTACTATTTCCGGCTGATTGACGCCCTGCTGAGCGAAAACCTGAGTGCCACGCTGCTGCTGCTGGACGAGGTAATGCAGCAGGGTTTCGACCTGCACAACTTTGTGGTGGGCGCGGCCGAGCACCTGCGCGGCCTGCTGGTGTGCAAAGACCCCGTGACGGTGCAGCTGCTGGAAGTGTCCGACAACATCCGCAGCCGCTACGTGCAGCAGGCTCAGGCAGCGCCCCTGCCCTTCCTGCTTTCGGCCCTGAACCTGGTGAGCCTCTGCGACCGGGAGTTCAAACAGGCCAAAAACCAGCGCCTGCACGTAGAGCTCACGCTCATGAAGCTGGCCTACCTCAACAGCGCCGTGCAGTTTGCCCGCGACCTGCAGGGCGGCGCGGCCCTACCTGCCGCCAACGGCGAGGCGAAAAAAAAAAGTCCTAGCCCAGCCGTAGCCCCCGCCCCGGTAGCAGCACCACCATCGGACCCGCCGCTGGCCCCCGCCGCTAACGGCCGCCTCGTAGCCGACGGTACGGCCGAAGCTCCGGCAGTGTACAATGCGGCTCCAACAACCCAACCACCCAGCAACCAAACTACCCAACCACCCATCGTCCACGCCCCCGCCGACCCGGAGCCCATTGTGCCGGTGGAAAGCGGCGTAGAGGAGCTGCACGACACGCCCAGCATCGAGGATGAAGCGGCTACCCAGATGCCCGCCACGCCCCAGCTGCGCGACTCAGTGCCGCACGTGGAAATCGGGCGGCCCAGCATTGCCGGCCACGAGCCGGGGCAGGCAGCCGTAACGGCCGCCCCCCTGCCCCCGCCCCGCCCGGGCCTGGTAACCGGCAAGGTAGGCACCAAGCTGCCCGGTCTGGGTAGTCTGAATGCCATGAAAGCCCAGCTGGAGCAGAAAGCCGCCGCCGGCAAAGCCGCCACGGAGGCCGAGCCCAGCGGCCCCGTCACCGGCCTGCCTGCCATCAACGACGAGGTGCTCCAGCGCGTATGGAACGAGCTGAAGGAGGAACGCAAAGCCATCAGCCCCAGCCAGTACAGCTTACTGAACCGCCCCGTGCAGGCCAATGAGCAGCACCTGATTGTGCTGCGCGTGGATAACCCCGTGCAGGAAGACCAGTTCAATGAAATGCGCGCTGAGCTGCTGGGCGAGTTGCGTCGCCGCACCGGCTACCCTCGCCTGAGCGTACAGGTGGAAATTGTGGAGCGCGTGGAAACCGGCCGCAAGCTCTACACCTCCTCTGACCGCATGGAGTACCTGATGGAGAAGTACCCCGCCCTGGGTGAAATGAAGCAGCGCCTGGGCCTGGACGTGGACTAGCTCACGGATTTTAGACGGATTGGTCGGATTTTGTGGACGGCAAGGCGTAGCACCACGGCCTTTGCCTGGCATGTTGTTGGCGGCTGTTTCGCCCGGAAATCTTTATTGCCAGAGGATACCGAGTTCGGATCAATAGTGCGCGAAGCAAAGGCGTTGTGCCCCGGCGCTTCGTCCTCGAAATCCGTGATAAATCCGCGGAATCAGTAATCCGCTCATACGCAATTTTCCGCACTTTGCGGGCGAGGGGGCCAAACTGCGCTTTTTATTCCCGGGGGGGCGGCCTATCTTTGGCCCTTATCCTTTTCCCGCTCTGCTTTCCGCGTCCGCTTTCCCGTGAAAAAACCTCTGCTGCTCCTCGTTCCGGCCCTGGCGACGCTCGGTCTTACTCAGTGCCAGACCAGTAAACCGGCGGCCACTGCCGCCGCCCCGGCCACGGAAACCGCCGCCAGCCCCGCTTCGCAGCAGAAAGAATACAAATACCAGACGGTAGAAGGCGACCCGCTGAAAGCCCGCATCTACACCCTCGATAACGGCCTGACCGTTTACCTCTCCGACTACAAGGACGCCCCTCGCATTCAGACCTACCTGGCCGTGCGGGCCGGCTCCAAAAACGACCCCAGCACCGCCACCGGCCTGGCCCACTACCTGGAGCACATGGTGTTCAAGGGCACTTCCCGGCTGGGCACCCAGAACTGGGCCGCGGAGAAAGTGGAACTGGACAAGATTGAGGCCCTCTACGAGCAGTACCGCGCCCAGCGCAACGACCCCGCCGCCCGCAAACGCACCTACCACCAGATCGACTCGATTTCGGGCGTGGCGGCCAAATACGCCGTGGCCAACGAGTACGACAAGGTGATGGGTGCCATCGGGGCCAAGGGTTCCAACGCCTACACCTCCGTGGAGCAGACGGTGTACCAGGAGGACATTCCGAGCAACCAGCTGGAGAAGTGGGCCGCCGTGCAGGCCGAGCGCCTCGGCGAAATGGTGCCGCGCCTGTTCCACACCGAGCTGGAGGCCGTGTACGAGGAGAAAAACCGGGGCCTCGACTCCGACTTCCGCAAGGAATACGAGGCGCTGAGCGCCAGCCTCTACCAGAAGCACGAGTACGGCACCCAGACCACCATCGGGACCATCGACCACCTGCAAAACCCGTCCATTACCGAAATCAAGAAGTATTTCGGGCAGTACTACGTGCCGAATAACGTGGCTTTGTGCCTGAGTGGCGACCTGGACTACGACCAGACCATCCGGGTGATTGACCAGTATTTCGGCAAGCTGCAGCGTAAGCCCGTGCCGGCCTTCACGCCCGCCCAGGAAGCCCCCATCACCGCCCCCATCGTGAAGCAGGTGCTGGGCCCCGACGCCGAAAACGTGATGCTCGGCTTCCGCCTGCCCGGCACTAACACCCGCGAGGCCCTGGTGCTGCGCATGATCGATAAAATCCTGAGCAACGGCCAGGCCGGGCTGATTGACCTCGATCTGAACCAGAAGCAGGCCGTACTGAGCGCCGCCTCGTTCACCGACATCAACAACGACTACTCCTCGCACATCCTCTACGCCACGCCCCGCCAGGGCCAGAAGCTGGAGCAGGTGCGCGACCTGCTGCTGGCCGAACTGACCAAGGTAAAAAAGGGCGACTTCCCGGAGTGGCTGATTCCGGCCATCATCAACAACGAGCAGCTCCAGCGCACCAAGAGCTACGAGAGCAACGAGGCCCGCGCCGGCGCTTTCGTGGCGGCTTTCGTAGCCCGCGCGGACTGGAAGGACTACCTTAAGCAAACGGACGACTTCGGCACCATCACCAAGGAGGAAGTGATGCGCGTGGCCAACCAGTACTACGGCCCCGGCTACGCCCTGGTGTACAAGCGCACCGGCCAGGACCCCAACAAGGTGAAGGTGGTGAAGCCCGCCATTACGCCCGTGCCCGTGAACCGCGAGGTGGCCTCCGACTTCTACAAGCAGGTAACGGCCAAGTCCTCCCCCGCTTTGCAGCCGGTGTTCCTCGATTACAAAAAGGACATTCAGGAAACTAAGCTGGCTTCGGGCGTGCCGGTGTACTACACCCATAACTCGGAAAACAACCTCTTCAACCTGTACTACGTGCTCGATTTGGGCACGAACAACGACCCCAAGCTGGGCCTCGCCACCGACTACCTGCAGTACCTGGGCACCGGCAAGTACACCGCCGCCCAGCTCCAGCAGGAGTTCTACAAGCTGGGCTGCTCCTTCGCCGTACAAAGCGGCCAGGACCGCACCTACGTGAGCCTTTCCGGCCTCGACAGCAACTTCGAAAAAGCGCTGGAACTGTTCGAGAGCCTGCTGGCCGCGCCCAAGCCTGATGCTGCCGCGTTGCAGAACATGGTGGCCGGGGTGCTGAAAGCCCGCCAGGATGCCAAGCTCAACAAAGGTGTGATTCTGAACCAGGCCCTGGTGAACTACGCCAAGTACGGCGCGAAAAACCCCTTCACCACGCAGCTAAGTGAGAAAGAGCTGAAGGCCCTGAAGCCCGAGCAGCTCACCAGCCTCATCCAGAAGCTCCCTACCTACCAGCACCGCGTGCTGTACTACGGGCCGCGTAAAGCTGACTCTGCCGAACTGGGGGTAATCAAAGGCGACCAAACGCAGAAGCCCGAAAACCGTGTGGTATTGCCCGGTTTGCTTTGGTCTTTGAATCAACTGCACAAAACGCCCGCCAGGCTCACTCCTACCCCGGCCGCCAAGGACTTTGCCGAGCAGCCGCTGACGGAGCGCAAGGTGTACTGGGTGGATTACAACATGGTGCAGGCCGAAATCCTGTTCCTGAGCAAAGGCCCCGTGTACGACAAGGGTTTGGTGCCCACCACCAGCCTCTACAACGAGTACTTCGGGGGCAGCATGGGCAGCATCGTGTTCCAGGAATTGCGCGAGTCGAAGGCCCTGGCCTACTCGGCTTCCTCGCGCTTTGCCTCGGCCGATAAGGCCGGCCGCAGCTCCTACAACCTCAGCTACATCGGCACCCAGAGCGACAAGCTGCCCGAGGCCATGGCCGGCATGAACACCCTGCTCAACGATATGCCCGCCGCCGAGGCTAACCTGCAAATCGCCAAGGACGCCATCCGCAACAGCATTGCCACGGAGCGCATCACCAAGTCGGACATCCTGTTCAGCTACGAGCGGGCCAAGCGCCTGGGCCTCGACTACGACCTGCGCCGCGACGTGTACGAGCAGACGCCCAACATGAGCTTCCAGGACCTGCTCAAATTCCAGCAGGCCCGCGTGAAAGGCCAGCCCCAGACCATCCTGGTCATCGGCAGCAAAGACCGCCTCAATTTCAAGGAGCTGGCCAAGTACGGCCAGGTCCAGCAACTTACCCTGAAAGAGATTTTCGGGTACTGACGCCGCCTGTCATCCTGAGCGGAGCGAAGGACCTTACCACGTCAGAACAAGTTGTTCAATGAGCAGCCAACGTGATAAGGTCCTTCGCTTCGCTCAGGATGACGGGGCGGCCCCATTCAACTACAACCCTATAGTACCTAAGTACCTTTTCAACAATGGCAGAGAAAATCACCATCAAGAACGGCAAGCTGAATGTGCCCGATCAACCCATCATCCCGTTCATTGAAGGCGACGGTACGGGTCCGGATATTTGGGCGGCTTCCGTGCGCGTGTTCAACGCGGCAGTAGAGAAAGCCTACGGCGGCTCGCGCAAGCTGGTGTGGAAGGAAGTTCTGGCCGGTGAAAAAGCATTCAAGCAGCTCAACAACTGGCTGCCCAACGAAACCCTGGATGCCTTCCGCGACTACCTCGTGGGCATCAAAGGCCCCCTGACCACGCCCGTGGGTGGCGGCATCCGCAGCCTCAACGTGGCCCTGCGCCAGGAGCTGGATCTGTACGCCTGCGTGCGCCCCGTGCGCTGGTTCGAGGGCGTGCCCTCCCCCGTGAAGCATCCTGAGCTGACTGACATGGTGATTTTCCGCGAAAACACGGAGGACATCTACGCCGGTATCGAGTACATGAACGGCACCCCGCAGGCCCAGAAGATGCTGGAATTCCTGCAGGATGAGATGGGCGTGAAGAAAATCCGCTTCCCCGAAACGTCCTCGTTCGG
This sequence comes from Hymenobacter sp. 102, assembly GCF_049949205.1. NCBI lineage: Bacteria > Pseudomonadati > Bacteroidota > Cytophagia > Cytophagales > Hymenobacteraceae > Hymenobacter > Hymenobacter sp. 102. The sequence goes on along the minus strand of NZ_CP188172.1, from coordinate 3,597,608 downwards.
TATCAAGCCAGTGAGCAAGGAAGGCACCGAGCGCCTCGTGCGCGCCGCCATCCAGTACGCCATCGAGCACAAAAAGCCCTCGGTAACGCTGGTGCACAAGGGCAACATCATGAAGTTCACCGAAGGCGCGTTCAAAACCTGGGGCTACGAGCTGGCCGAAAAGGAGTTTGGCGACAAGGTGTACACCTGGGCCCAGTACGACAAAGTGCTGGCCAAGCAGGGCCAGGAAGTGGCCGACGCCCAGCAGAAGGCAGCCCTCGACGGCGGCAAAATCCTCATCAAGGACAGCATTGCCGACGCCTTCCTGCAGCAGATCCTGCTCCGCCCCGCCGACTACTCGGTGGTAGCCACCCTGAACCTGAACGGCGACTACATCTCCGACGCGCTGGCCGCCATTGTGGGCGGTATCGGCATTGCGCCCGGGGCCAACATCAACTACCTCACCGGCCACGCCATTTTTGAGGCTACCCACGGCACCGCGCCCAAGTACGCCAACCAGGACAAGGTGAACCCCGGCTCGGTTATCCTCTCCGGCGCCCTCATGCTGGAGCACCTAGGCTGGCAGGAAGCCGCCGACCTCATCTACAAAGGCCTCGAAGCCGCCATTGCCGCCAAGCGCGTCACCTACGACTTCGAACGCCTGATGGAAGGCGCTACCCTCCTGAAAACCTCCGAGTTCGGCGACGAGATTATCAACCGGATGTAGTAGCTTGGTAAGAGAACCGTAGCCTCGTTCTCATCTGCTTAAAACCAAAAGAGCACCTGTTTAAAACAGGTGCTCTTTTGGTTTTATTTATGTCTATCTCATGGAACTCTATCCCAGATTTCTCCCGTTTTACTCACCATACGAATAACACCCGCTTGTTGCGCATAGTATATATTATCAATATATGCTTTTTGAATTTCTGTGCCATTCGGCGTAGCAGATATGGCAATTACATTATTGTATACTTTTCCTCTCACCTGTAAAGTAGTTCCCGACTGATAATTCACCTGATTTGGACTAACATTTATATTGCCATATATTCCCTCATACACCCCGCTACCACGATAATTCCTCCAAGTTCCTCCAAACTTAAATTCCCCCTCTCCTTTTGGTGGATGACGTTTATCGGCTCCAGTAGGCAATTCGCGCCTAAAAACAAGTAAATTATCATTTACTGAGTCAGTTCTCATTATTTCTATTTCCACTTCGTCATAATAATATGTTGCTGAAGATGCTCCACTGATTATTCCCCCGAAATTACTTGGATGATATGCTTCCTTAATTTTTTCTTTAATTCCATGTATAATATATTTCTGCTGCTTACCGGAGGTAGTTTCAAAAACCCAGCTCTCCCCGTTCTTTAGTTTCAACCATTCCTTATTGGTTGCTGTAAATTTATAATAGGGGATATCTGGCTCATTTTCTTCTGTTTCACAGCTTTGTATAGCAAGTGTACCGAAAGCCATCAGTATGAGTCGCAGGAATCTACCATCTGTTTTCATATATCATGTTTCTGTGAACTGTGGGTGAATTCTATACACAATGTATGTGCTGGCCTTTCATCGACACTACCACTTTAGTGCATATCCTGACTTCTCAAGCCAACCCCATCAAACATAAAACCTTGTAATTCAAATAAGAAAACACAAAAAACTCCGACTTCACGCCCCCCATCTGGCGCGAGTTTAGCGGAGCGAAACTCGTGACCAGCCCATGAGGTGGAGGCTGGCCTCCGCACTCGCTCGGCTACCCCCGCACTCGCTCGGCTATGCCGAGTGAGCACTACGCCTGAGGGGCTATGCCCCGAATCCGCCTGCGCCAAACTGCGCAGTATACAAGCAAGCGCGCGCAGCACAACTGCTTGGGCATAGTCGTCACTCGGCACAGCCGAGCGACAGCAAAAGCGGCTGCATGCGGCAATACTGCATGGTGAGTAGAAGCTATTCGTTAAGTATACCATCTTTTCGATATGTCCGAACTACGTAAAGCATACCCAGGAGGGCTGTTTTTCCTGACTCTGACCGTTGTGGGCTGGGTAGATGTATTTATCCGGCCGCAATACACCCAAATCATTATCGACAGCCTCCGGTACTGCCAGCAACACAAGGGCTTGGAACTCTATGCCTACGTAGTGATGAGCAGTCATATCCACCTGATTGCCGCCCGCACAGAGGGCAACCTCAGCGACGTACTCCGTGACCTGAAGGCGCACACCGCCCGCCAACTTCTCAAGGCCATTGCCGAAAACGAACACGAGAGCCGCCGCGAATGGATGATGCGCCTCTTCGCCTATTATGCCCGCCCGCAGCGCCAGAACGAGCAGTATATGTTCTGGCAAAAGACCACCTATCCCATTGCTCTCTGGACACCCGCAGTTATCCGACAGAAAGCAGACTATATTCATAACAACCCCGTTGCTGCCGGCCTCGTCACCGCTCCGGAGCATTATCCTCTGAGTAGTGCCTCCTACTTCAGCCCCTTGCAGATGCTGCCACTCTAGCGGCTGGTACCTTGGCGTCACCAGCACTCGCCGCCGCACTCGCTCGGCTAGGCCGGTGCCTCCACCACACGAGACGGCTGCCCGCCTACTTCTCGCCGCCGCACTCGCTCGGCCGCACTCGCTCGGCTGTGCCGAGTGAGGCCTACGCACAAGCAGCTGTGCTGCGCGCGCCTGCCACGGCGGCACAATTCGACGCGGCCGGATTTGGGTCATAGCCCCTCAGGCGTAAGCCTCACTCGGCATAGCCGAGCGAGTGCGCGCGGGCACAAGGTTGCGTCTCTATACACAAAAACAGGACACCCACCAGGTGCCCTGTGTCATTTGCAACGAACCAAAAGGATTACGCTTGGTTGGCTTTTCGTTCGCGGCGCACGTGCTTCAGCAACTGCCGGAAGGTGTAGTCCTCGGCTTTGGCTTTGTCGGAGCGGCCGTACAGGGCTTTGCCGTCGCTGAACAGGTGGGTCGTGGGCTCGTGGAGGGCGTTGAGCACCGTCAGGTTTTCCTCGGTGTTGCCTTTCTGGGCACTCATCTGGCTGCCCTGGGCGGTGGTATCGGACACCAGCGCGTCGTAGAGGTTCAGGAGCTACGGGCCTTTTGCGGCCAGGAAATTCAGCAACAGTTGATAGAAGCCCGTATGCTCCGTACACACCATCCGATGGGCAATCTGCACGACAGGTGATGCGTAATGCACCAGCCATTGCATACTGTAGCGGCGGCATAGCAAAGGCACAACACCAAGTGGCCTCCTGCAAAAAGTCCCTTAATAGCCACAGCTGCTTCTATGCCAAAATTTTATTGTAACCTAGTGAGAATATTTCTTTTCCGATGTGCGTTATTCGGTTATCCACAACCAAAACCTACACACTATGTACAAACCACAATTTTCCGCATTTGCTCTATTGGCTGCTTTTGGTACTATTTCATTAGCAAGTTGCAGTAAGGAAACTGAAAATCAACCCACCCAATTGGAGCAGGCGCAGGAAGCCAAGGCTGAGGAAGCCTACCCCGGTCAGACGGGCGCGGCCAAAGCCGGCACCTGGGGCGGGGAGTCCATCACCTACCAGGAAATCAACGGGGAGAAGGTGTACGAGGGCGACATTCTGCTCACGGCGGAGCAGGCCGGAGCATCGGAAGGCCAGCAGCGCCCCGGCAGTGCCGGCCGCACCACCGGCCGCTGGCCCTCAGCCGTGGTGTACTATACCATTGATGCCGCCCTGCCCAGTCAGAACCGCGTGACGGACGCCATTGCCCACTGGCAGGCCAACTCCCCCATCCGCTTCGTGAAGCGCACTACCCAGAGCAACTACGTGACGTTCCGGGTGGGCTCGGGCTGCTCCTCCAACATCGGCATGGTGGGTGGCCGCCAGTACATCAACCTGGCCTCGGGCTGCACCACCGGCAACACCATCCACGAAATCGGCCACGCGCTGGGCCTCTTCCACGAGCAAACCCGCAACGACCGGGACACCTACGTGACCATCCTCACCCAGAACATTCAGTCGGGCTACGAGGGCAACTTCACCAAGTATTCGGCCCTGGGCTACGGCGGCACCGACTACGGCGTGCTCGACTTCGGTTCCATCATGATGTACGGCTCGTTCTCCTTTTCCAGCAACGGCCAGCCCACCATCGTGAAGAAGGACGGCTCTACATTCAACATTCAGCGCACCGGCCTTTCGGCCGGCGACAAATCGGGCATCGACGCCATGTACTAAGTAAGCTGGCGCATCTGCGCGGCCACAAACGGGCGGCTTCCGGCAAGGAAGCCGCCCGTTTGCGTAGTCAGCGGCTTCTTCTCAGTACCTTTTTCGGCCAATTGTAGCGTTAGAGCGGGCAACTCCGATGAAGAAACGGCTTATCCTGTATTTTCTGCTTGGTACCGGCCAGCTCACGGCCAGGGCCCAACAGCCACTCCGCTACCGGGGCTGGCAATTAGTCCTGCGGGAAGACTTTGATACCTACCGGACTGTGGCCGACCTACAGGCTCGCTCCCCCTGGAAACTCACCCCCGATAACTACCGCACCCTCATCAACAACGCCCACGAGGACGAGTACTACGACCCACGCAACGTGGAGCTGCACCACGGGGTGCTGCACCTGATTGCCTGCCCCCTGCCCCAGCCGCTGGCCTATCGTATTAAGGTATACAAGCGCCGGGCCGATTTGCCAGCCGCCCTACGCCGCTAAGCTTCCTCCGTACGGTCCCGCAACACCACCCGGGCCGTTACCAGCAGCTGGCCAACGTGGCGGGTGGTGTGCTCGGCAGCGTGCACCAGCAGGCCCATCACGGTGCTGGGCAAACCCTGCCGCCCCACTGGCCGAAACTCGGGCAGCACCCTCTCCTGAGTGGTCTGCAAGGTGTGTAGCATATCCTCCACCGCCGCTGAAAACTGCTCGAGCAGCCCGGCCACCGTGTCGGGCGTAGCCGGGCCATCTTTTTCGGCAGCCAGAAAGGCAAATTGCGCGGGGCTGAGCGGCTGGTGGCGAGCATAGGTCTGCATGCGGTCCAGCACCCCAGCCAGGTGGCGCAGATGAAAGCCCACTGAGGCTACGCCCGCGGGCCGGGCCGCCAGCAATTCATCCGGAAACTTAGCCAAGGCGGCCTGCAGCTCCTCCCGGGCCTGCAGCAGGGCGTGGGCGATGGGTTGCAGCAGCGGCGACATAGCGGGCAGGGGGCCGCGCAGCCATACTTCGGGTTGAGAATCGGGGCGCATAGCTGCTTCAACCCGCAGCCGGGCCGGAAGTTGCGCCTTCGGTGCGCGAACCTCATTTTCAGGCCCGGTCGTAGGTTTCCTGCTCCCGCGGCCTATCTTTAAACCCATGCTGCAACTGTCCCAGCGTGGAGCGGCCCTCCCGCCGTCTCCGTACCGCAAACTCACTCCCTTCGCCGAGGCTGCCCGCCAGCGGGGCCTCACGGTGCATCCGCTCAACATCGGCCAGCCCGATATTGAAACTCCGCCCGCCATGCTGGCGGCCGTGCAACAGGCCTCCATTCAGGTGCTGGAATACAGCCCCACGGCCGGCTACCCCAGCTACCGCGCCAAGCTGGCCGAGTATTATCAGCGTCTGGGCCTGCCCGTAGCAGCCGATGATATTATTGTTACCACGGGCGGGAGCGAAGCCATTTCGTTTGCCCTGCTAGGCTGCCTCAATCCCGGCGACGAATTCATCGTGCCCGAGCCGTTCTACGGGCCCTACTCGGCGTTTGCCGTGGCCACCGGTACGCACGTAGTATCGGTTACGTCGTATCTGGAAGATAATTTTGCCCTGCCAGCCATTCAGGAGTTTGAGCAGAAGATTACGCCCCGCACCAAGGCCATCCTGATTTGCAGCCCCAACAACCCCACCGGCTACGTGTACAGCCGCCAGGAAATGGAGCAGCTAAAGGAGTTGTGCCTGCGCCATAACCTATACCTGCTCTCGGATGAAGCCTACCGGGAGTTCTGCTACGATACAGATTACACCAGTGCCCTGCACCTGCGTGGGGCCGACGACCACATTGTGCTCTTGGATACCATTTCCAAGCGCTACAGCTCCTGTGGGGCACGCATCGGGGCCATCGTCACGAAAAACCAGGCCCTGCGTGATGTGTTTTTCAAGCTGGCCCAACTGCGGGTGAGTCCGCCGGGTCTGGGCCAGCTGCTGGCCGAGGCTGCCGCCGACCTGCCGGAAACCTATTTTGATCATACTAAATCAGAGTACCAGGCCCGCCGTGACCTGATGCTACAGCGGCTGCGCGCCATGCCCGGAGTGCGGGTGCCTACCCCTAACGGGGCCTTTTACGTCATCTGCCATTTGCCCGTGGACGATGCCGACCAGTTTGCGCAGTGGCTTCTGGAGGCATTCAGCCACGAGGGCCAGACGCTGATGATTTCGCCCGCGTCCGGCTTCTACAGTACGCCTGGCCTGGGCCGTCAGCAGGTACGCATGGCCTACGTAATCAACCAGCACGTCATTAACCAGGCAATGGATTGCCTGGCCGTGGCGTTGCAGCAATATCCTGGTCGGCAGGCGTAAACTGCCTATCTTCTGGGCTGATTGTTGCTCCTACCCTCGTATGAAACGCCTGCTTCCGCTTCTGCTCCTGTTGCCTGCCTTCGGCCTCACGGCCAACCAAGCTGCCCCAGCCGCTTCGGGGCGCCACCTTACGCTGCGCATCAACGGACAGCCGGTAGCCGCCGACACCAACAGTTCCCGCTTCTTCCTGAGCCCAGACCACGCGCTGCGCCTGAACATCGTCCGTCAGGACGACCCTGACGGGGAAGGCCTCACGATCATCATCGACCGGTTCCCGATTCAGGCCGGCAGCTACACGTTTCAGGAGATTCTAAGCGGGCGCAACCGGGACGCGTCGTACCGCTTCGGTCCGGTGGCGGCCTACTCCAAATCCTGCGGCCAGAACACGGGCAGCGTAGTCATAACCGGCATAAATGCCGAGCGGCACTGGCTGCGCGGCACCTACCGCTGCCAGGTATGCGAGGCCGGCCGCGGTGCCCGCCGCTTTACCTTGGAAGGCGAGTTTGAGTATCCGGTAGAGCAGGAATAATAGCGCACTATTATTTCTTCAGCGCATGCTTTATCAACTTCCCCTACTGGCCGTTGTGCTCGTTGTAGTTGTTGACCTCAGTGTATGTGCTATGCTCATCCGGGTACTGCGGCAGCCGCACAGCCCGGCGGAGAAATGGGCGGCCATCCTTGGGGTTGGGTTGCTGTTTTTACCGCTGTGCGGCTATAAGCTACTCTTGTCTTCTCCCGGCACTTTAGCGTCCACGCCCGGCTTGGTTACCGTACTCAACCCAGCCCAACGGTTTGAGCGAGTGTACTATCTTGCACGGCAACAGTCGGGCTCGGAGGAAGTGTACTGGGTATCTTACCTCCTTACCGCTACTGACTCGGTAGTTTTCGAAACTGAAGGGGGCGGTAGCTTACAGGCGGCCGTTTACTAGGCCGGGCAATGGCATTACGCGCCAATACAGTTTGGGGAGAACTATACTGCAGTTCTCACGATACCCCAGAGCTTCGCGGCGGTTGACCGCACAGGTCGCGTTGAGCGGACAGTTACCGCCTACCACCTCACCGAATACGCCAACCTGATTTCCAATCTGCTTACCATTGCCACCATGGCGCTGCTTGGGGTCATTATCATTAGGTGGTTTGCGGGAGGCCACAGCCGGGCCAGTGGACGGGCATAAAAAACAGCCGGCCCAACTGATTTATCAGTCGGGCCGGCTGGTTTATTGGAATGCGGAGCCGCTTACAACGTAGCCAGGTCCAGCACGAAGCGGTATTTCACGTCGGACTTGAGCATCCGCTCGTAGGCTTCGTTGATGTAGTCCATCCGGATTACTTCCACGTCGCTCATCACGTTGTGCTCGGCGCAGAAATCCAACATTTCCTGGGTTTCCTGAATGCCGCCAATGAGCGAGCCGGCAATGCGGCGGCGCTTGGCAATGAGGTTGAAGGCATGCAGCTGCGGCGCTTCCGGCGGTACCCCCAGCAGCACCATCGTGCCATCCAGGCGCAAGGTATTAATGTAGGGCGCCAGGTCCATCGGAGCCGATACGGTGTTAATGATCAGGTCGAAGTAGTTGCGGATGCCTTTCATGGCTTCGGCATCCTTGGTTACCACAAACTTGTGGGCCCCCAGGGCGCGGGCGTCTTCTTCCTTGGAAGGTGAAGTGCTGAGCACAGTTACCTCGCAGCCCATAGCCGCGGCAAACTTTACGGCCATGTGCCCCAGACCACCCAGGCCCATTACGGCTACCCGGTCGCCTGCCTTGGCGTTCCACTGCCGCAGCGGCGACCAAGTGGTGATACCGGCGCACAGCAGCGGAGCCACGCGGGCCAGATCCAGCTTTTCGGATACGTGCAGCACGAATTTCTCCGTCACCACAATGCTGTTGGAGTAGCCGCCGTAGGTAGGCTGCCCATCCTTACCGATGGCATTGTACGTGCCAGTGAAGCCATTGTCGCAATATTGCTCCAGGCCTTCGGCGCACTCGGCGCAGTGCTGGCAGGAGTCCACCATGCAGCCCACACCGGCCAGGTCGCCGGCTTTGAAGCCTTTTACATGGGCACCTACTTCGGTTACGCGGCCCACTATTTCGTGGCCGGGCACCATCGGGAAGATAGAACCGCCCCATTCGTCGCGCACCTGGTGCACATCGGAGTGGCACACGCCACAAAACAGAATTTCAATGCGCACATCATGGGGTCCTACTTCGCGGCGCTCAAAGGAGAAAGGCACGAGGGGAGCATGCGCCGCCGGGGCGGCGTAGCCTTGGGCTGCTGACATAAGAGTTAGTTGTAGAGAGAAGTGAAAATCGTAGAACGAACCCCTATAACCCGGGGCAGCCCCGCAATGTTTTGGGCTGGGGCCGGCTGGCGCACAAATCTGCGCATTACCGCTTACCTTACCTGCTCAACCTATATTCTCCCCTCTTTTTTCCATGGCAACTTCCAACTATTCCGCTTCCGCACCGGTACCCGCCGGGCCTAAACGCAACTCGCTGGGTTTGCGCATCTGGCACTGGGCCAGCTCCGGCCTGGTGCTGTTTCAGCTCCTGACTATTCTCTTCCTGTTTGTGGTGCTAAAAGTAAAGCAGCTGGCCCCCGAGTTCAGCAAAGTGCTGGCTGAAAAAGGTGTGGTCATGGCCCCCGACCAGCTACGGGGCCTCACGCGCATTGTAGCCCACCACATCTGGGACTGGCACATTTGGGCGGGCCTGCTGATTTCTCTGCTGCTGGCCTACCGCGTGCTGGTAAGCTTCCGGCAGCGGGGCAGCCAACGCACGGCGGCCAAAATAGCGCACTTGCAGACTCTGGCTTCCCAGGGTGATGCCGTGGCTAAAAAAGGCGTTCTGATCCGTTATTCGTACCGCATGTTTTATGTAGTGCTGGCCGTTATGGTGCTAACCGGGGTGATTCTGGTATTTGAGGACTATTTCCGCTCCATTGAGCACCTGAGCAAGGAAATCCACGAGGTATCCATGTACGCTGTTATTGCCTTTGTGGTGGCGCACATCTTCGGCGTGTTCCGGGCCGAGGTAACGGATGCGCCGGGCTTGGTATCGGGTATGATCAACGGAGGCGAACCGGCCGAGTAAGCGCCGCTTATCCTCCAGTACAGAAGCCAGCCGGCCCCGCAACCAAGGTTGCGGGGCCGGCTGGCTTCAACGATTCTGCTCCAGCTGCTCAGCCGCATCCTTGTGCGAGGAAGTCGCCCGCACCGGTGGTGCCTGCCCTGCGGCGGGACTAGCCCATCCTTTGCGCAGCATCTCCGCCACCTGCTCCCGCAGCCGCCGCACCGATTCGTTGGCAAACCGCTTCTGCAGCATCCGCCCGAAAAGTCTGAAGCCCAGCCAGTATAGCGGATTGCGGATGCGGCCCGTTTGTGAATAGGCATGAATATGAAACCACACCCGCCCGGTAGCCAACTGCTTATGCACCGTAAACTCAATCTGCCCGCGCTCGAAGTGGCCTTCCAGCGTGCGGTAGTTATAGCCCCACACCTGCTCCCGGCTGCCATCGGGCAGGGTGCGGGTTTCATCGGTTACGCCCCCAATGCGCACCCCAAACCAGAAGGTAAACAACAGGAACCGTCCCCGCAGCACCATCACCCGCTGGTCCAGCGGCTGGTCGGGCAGGAAGATACCGGTGATGAGGTCGGGCGGCGGAAACGTGTAGTTGCGCAGCACTTCCCGGGCTGCCGCCCAGGCTCCGTGCGGCTCGGCCGGCCCTGGTAATTCGGCTGGCAGTTCTGTTTCGTAATCATCCACCCGCCAGCCGGTGGCCGGCGTATAGTCAGCGGCTTTGTCGGGGTCGAAGTTGTAGCGGGCATGCGCGTACGCATTGAGGCGAGCTTTCTGCGCCTCGGACAGGGGCGGGTGGTCAGGCATCTTGACTTACGTGCGTATCAGTGGCCGTTTGTTTAATGGTTTCTACCTGCACGGGCAGCAACGGCAGCCCTCCACTACGCTCAACTACGCGCTGGCAGAATATTTCCCAGGTTTGCTGCTGCACACGGCGGCCAAACCCCAACGTATCGTAGGTAAAGGCCACCAGGCCGTCGCGGGAACGGGCCCGGGAGTGAATCTCAAACCGCACCGTATCGGGCAGTACCGCGTGGGGGCAGAGGCCGAACCAGATGCGGCCAGCTTCCGGATGGCTTTCCAGCGTGGCCAGTTCAAACCCTTCGTCCGTTACCCGCGTCACGCGCACATCACCGTTCCAGGGCCCCAGAATCTTAATCTTGAATTCGTCATCCAGGGCAAGGCAGTGCGCCGCGCCCTTGGTTTTCTGAAAGTCAGCCAGTAGTCCAGGTGCGTAGTCCGGCAAGTGACACTTGATATGGTCCAGCAATTCCGCTATTGTCAGGCGGGGCCGTTGCACATCTATCCAGTAACGCCGCTCGAAGAATGCGCCGCTACCTGTATGGGCTGGTTGCTCAGGTTTAGCCATGGAAAGAAGGCAGTAAGTTCAGCGTATCCTAACGGGCCGGCTCCCTGGCAGGTTCGGAACTTCCCGCCCGCAACTCCAGTACATGCAGGCTCACTCACTCCGTACTCCGCATGGCCTATTACCGTCCGCCCGGCCCCGCCCCCGATCCGCTCCTCGTCCGCGACCTGACCCGGCAGCAGGATGAGTTGCGTACCCAAATTCGGCTGGAGCCGCTTCCTCACCTGCCAAATTTCATTGCCGGCTGCGACTCCTCCTTCCCCACGCCCGAAACGGTACTGTCGGTTTTTGTGGTATTGCGGTTTCCTTCCCTGGAGTTGGTGGAGAAAGTTTTCCACGTTGGGCCGGTTACACTACCCTACATACCCGGTCTCCTGGCATTTCGGGAAGCGCCTAACCTGTTGCTCGCTTACGAAAAGCTTCGGCATAAGCCCGATGTGGTGATGGTAGACGGCCACGGTATCGCCCATCCCCGCCGGATGGGTATTGCCGCTCATCTGGGTGTAGAGCTGGATCTGCCCACTTTTGGCGTAGCCAAGCAGCGGCTCACCGGCACCTACACCGAGCCGGCACTCACCAAGGGCAGCAGTTCCCCGTTGCTGGATAAACAGGGTGAGCTGCTGGGCGAAGTCATCCGCAGCAAGGATAAAATCAATCCGCTGTTTGTAAGTCCCGGCCACCGCTGTGACCAAGCCACTGCCACCCAGCTCACTTTAGCCTGCCTGCGCGGCTATAAGCTCCCCGAGCCCACCCGCCTAGCCGATTACTGGGCCGAGCAGTTCAAAAAAGAGTTGTAGTAAGAGTAGCAAGTTGCAAGAAACAGAATAGGATTTTTCACCTATTACCCACGTGAATTGTCTACAAGCCAACAGCAAAAGGGCAGACCCAAGTTTGGGTCTGCCCTTTTGCTGTTGGCTTGTAGCGTATGCCTTACTGCACTACTACTAAAGTATAGAAACGACTTTCAGTACTACCGTCCCGCAGGATAGCATCCACTTTTAGGGTGAATGTATTAGCTGCCCGGCTGGAAGCAGGCGCAGAACCGGCACCTATAACTGCGCCATCACCCGAGTTACGCAAGTCATTTGCCGCTACCGATAAGGTTGCTGCACCATTGGAAACTGGCAGCGCGAATGCTTTGCTTTTAGTTGCGGTACCGACAACATAATTGCTCGTTATATTCACGGAAGCAGCTTGATCACCAACGCTGATTTTCAGCACAATTGGTTGATTTACTTTATAGTCAGCAGAAATTTTCTCGATGTTATCATCAAAAATGATGTTTGCCTTCGGCATAATCATATTGACGGGCTCATCTTTCTCGCAGCTCATGAGCGGTGTAGCCGCCAGCAGCCACATCGCTAATCGAAAAACTTTGTTCATATGAAGTGTTGAAAACGCACGTTATCAGAGGAAAGAAAACTAGGCTCCTGGATCCCAGAACACTTGGGGCTTAGTCAAATCACTGCTGCTACGGGCCGGTGTGTTAGGGTTAGTAACCCGCTCCAAGTCCGAGTAAGGCAGAATGCGAGGAATGGCGGGCAAAGTAGCTCCCACGGATGGAGTAATAGCTGGAAATTTTGTCCGACGCCAGTCACTCCATGGCTCCACGGCTACTCCGTAGTTCGCAATGAATTTCTCCTCAATGATTGTTCTCAATAGCCCTTTGGCCGCAATCTGAGCAGGCAATGTAGCTAAGTAAGTAGTTGCATTGGCCGCCGGAACGGATGCCATTGACAGGGAGGCTTGTACCCCGTCAGTTAGAAATTTTGTGGCTTGTGCAGTGTTACCCGTGCGCTGATAAAATTCGGCTAGAATCAAGTTTTGCTCCGCAAAGGTGAGCATCCGGATTGGCGCATCACCAGCGTAATCCTGTACCCCGGTTCCTGTACGAGCACCACGCAGGTAAGTGTGCATTCGCGAAAAGCTGGTTGACACTACTGTACCGGTACCATTTACTACACCTGTGTACTGTCCGGCCGGGAATTCTGTGAAATACGTTGCTCTTCTGGGGTCAGCTTTGCTATTCATCAGGTCAACTAGCGTAGCACTAGGGAAGAACTGATTTTGACGACGCGGTTCAAACTGGTCAATTGGGTTGGTCCGGTTAGAAAGCGCCTGGAATACCATCTGGAAGTTGTCCGCCGTGCTGGTCATAAGTGGAGCCCCAGAAGTCAGCAACGTGTTGATGTTGGTAGTAGCAGTAGCCGATATCTTCGGATAGTAGTGGATGTAAATCCGCAGCTTCAAGGCGTTAGCCAGCTTCTCCCACTTAAGCATATCCCCTCCGTACAGCAAGTCATCACTACCCGGTGTCAGAGTGGATTGCTTTTTGATATCATCGATTCCACTGTTGATCAGCGTAATCAGACCGGTATACACATCCTCCGACTTATCATACGCAGGCTGTAGCTGAGCTTCAAACTGCAGGGCTTGAGAGAAAGGAATATCCCCAAACGCATCCGTAGTAACGGTAAACAGAAAAGCCTGCATAATCTTCGCAATACCGGCGTACTTGGGACTGGTAGCCTGGGTTTGCTCAATCAGCTTCTTCATATCAGCTTGGGCATCCGCATAGATGCTGGTGCGCCACAGGTTATTCATGTCGGTTGCCGTGACGGTATACCGATCATAGTCAACTGTTTGCACCAGACCACCCTGCCCGGCAAATTGCTGAACGAAGATGGAACTGTACCGGTGTACATCGGAACCCATCAAAAAGCCCAGGTCCGATTCGGCCGCTACCAACAGGTTGTTGGTAGGAGGCGTCAGCACAGAGTTGGGGCTCTGGTTGATGTCGAGAAAGTCTTCGCAGGCTGTCAGGGAGAAAGTTCCCAGAGCAGCCGTGAACATCAAATATTTAGTAAAGTGCGGAATACGCATGAGTCAGTCCAGCAAGAAGATTAGAAAGTCAGTTTCACAGAGGCGCCGAAGGTACGAGCCTGAGGCAATGCATTGAATTCAAGACCCTGTGAGTTACTCTGTCCTTGGGCGTTTACTTCCGGGTCAATGTGCGGCACGTTAGGGGCATACAAGAATACGTTGCGAGCATTTACACCCAACTCTATGCCGCCGAACGGGGTCTTATCCAACATATTCTTTGCAACGTTGTAGGTCAATGCCAATTCGCGCAGGCGTAGCCACGAGGTATCAAACACAACGAACTCAGCCCGGCCAAAGCCATACAGATCATTGTAGTAGTCTTCTGCCGTTATCTGCACTCGGTTTGGTTGCCCATCAGCCGTTACGCCGTCATGAATGTACAGTCGATTGCGGTCCTGCGTTTCAATGGCCGCACCTTGACGGCGCAGGTCGCTCACGTTTCGTGAAATCAAATCACCACCGTAGCGTACATCCAGCACCGCACTCAATGACAGGCCTTTGAAGGTGAACGTATTGGTCATACCACCCGTCCAGTCAGGGTTGGGGTCACCGATAATTTGATTATCTGCAGCTAGGCGGGGGCGCCCATTGGCATCAAGCAGCAGTTTACCATTCAACCGTTCAAACACGCTGCCGAACAGTACGCCGTAGGGTTGCCCGGCAATCAGGCGCGTGCTGGGCGTTACGAAACCGCCAAGCGTAATCTGCGTTACTCCGGGAGCCAATTCCACCACCCGGTTACGGATACGGGTCCAGTTAATGGAGTTGCTGTAAGTGAAGCTACCGATTTTTACGGGGGTAGAATTCAACAGCACTTCAAAGCCTTTCGATTCCGATTTGCCAACATTCTGGAAAATATTGGTGAAGCCTGAAGCCCCGGCCACCGGTACTGCGAAGATAATATCCTCACTTTTCTGGCTAAAGTAGGTTGCTTCCAACCCGATACGCCCCCCGAAAAGGTTCAGATCCACCCCACCTTCATATGTAGTAGTGAATTCTGGTCCCAGATTGGGGTTACCACCTGTGTTATTTAGGGACTGTCCTAACTGCCCGCGGAAGGGATACGTGATGTTGGGCCCAAAGCCGTCAGCAGGAATGTTGGTAGAGGAGTAATATGTATCCGTGCTATACTCAGGAGCTTCACGGCCTACTTTCGCTACGGCACCCCGAATTTTACCGCTGGTCAGGACGCGGTTGTCCTTGAGGCTGCTGATGGCATCTGTGAAGACGAAGCTAGCAGAGGCACCGGGATAGAAGTAACGGCGCTGTTTGGGCCCGAAGGTAGAAGACCAGTCACTGCGGCCCGTAAGGCCTAAAAACAGGTAGTTGCGGAAATCCAGTTGCAAATCACCGTATACCCCGAATAGACGACGCTCTGAACGAGTGGCGAAGGGATTATAGGTAAGTGTGTTGGTAATATTATCGAATCCCCGAACCTGAATATCACTACCCACGACGCCAACATCCGTTGCACGGCGCTGGTTGATTTCATTACCTAAGAGTAGGCGGGCACCAAAATCCTCATTGAAGTTGTGCTTTAGAGTAAGGTTCAGATAGGAGCTTATCTCACGGCGGGTATAAGTCTCATCCTGAATATTACCTACAAGCGTCGGAGTGCCTCCAATGAATGTTCCCCGGCCATCACGTGGGTTTACATACTTAATAATCTGGGAGTAGGTATCCGTACCCAACTTGTAATCCAATGACAGCCAGTTGGTGAAGTCATAGCCCAAATTCACGTTACCTACGATGCGATTAATTTCATCGTTATAACGGTTGTACTTGATTGACCACAGCGGGTTATCGTCGGTGCTGTACCAAGAGTTAGCCGTAGTCAGTTGGCTGGCCGCCGTGCTTGTGGGCGACTGCTGACCACCATTTGTCGTCTCAAAAGGATAGCGTTTCACATCGTAGCTCCGCGGTAGGAACCACGTCCTGAAGAACGGGTTGGCTAACGTATTGCCCTGAGCTGTCCGCTTCGAAGTGCTATTCGTGAATACCATGCTAACGCCGGTACGCAGCTTCTCCGTCAGGTTGGCTGAACCATTGAATGTAACGGTATTACGCTTTAGATCGTTGTTATCCAGAATACCTACCTCATGCAGGTTACCATAGGACGCAAAGTAACGAGTCCGGTCCGTTGCTCCCGACAACGAAACGTTGTTTTGGAAGTTAGACCCCGTTTTGAAGATATCCTTTACGTTATCAGGGTTGATAGTAAAGGCTTCCTGCTCGCCCCGAAAGTTAGTGATAGTTTGGCCTTCTGCTCTCGGTCCCCAGGATCCTTGCGACAGCAGGTTGAGTTGTCCACGATTACCCTGCCCATATACATTCTGATAATCAGGCAGACGGCCAGGTTTCACAATGTTATAGTTGGAGAACAACGTAACGCTCTGCTTTTTAGACCCGAGACGAGCACCCCGCTTGGTTGTAATCAGCACAGCTCCCGAAGCAGCTCGGGAACCGTACAATACGGCAGCAGCAGGTCCTTTCAGAATAGAAATCGTTTCAATATCATCCTGATTAATATCGATGGCGCGGTTAGAGTTGGATACCCCCGCTTGCAACGCATTGCCACCGCCGCCGTTGTCAATTGGAATACCATCAACTACAAACAGGGGCTGGTTACTGCCCGTAAATGTGGTTAGACCACGGATAAAGATGTTAGATGAGGATCCAACCATCCCGTTAGATGCTTGAATCCGAACACCAGCTACTTTACCAGCTAAAGAGTTTACTACGTTGGTGGAACGAGCCTGTACCAACTCTTCCGTTTTCACCTCGGAGACAGAGAAACCCAGAGACTTTTTCTCCTGCTCCCGGCCAAGTGCAGTTACAACTACCTCACCTAGTTGTTTACTGTCAGAAGCGAGGCCAACGTTAATTTGAGTGTCTTGGCCGATTGCTCTTTCTACGCTTACATACCCGATGGAGCTGAATATCAGAGCTGATGCGGTAGTGGGAACAGATATTGTGAACGTCCCGTCGCTATTGGTAGAAGCACCAATCGAGGTTCCTTTTACCAGTACTGTAACGCCGGGTAGGCCCTCGCCTTTGGCCCGGTCTGTTACTCTGCCCGAAATCTCACGGGTCTGAGCATTTGCATACTGTACAAACAGAGGCGTTAGTAACAGCGCACTGAGTAGTTTTTTCCGCATGTAGGGGATGAAGTATTTACGAAAACTATGGACCAGCTCAAAATTATATAATACCAACACATTTACAATTATTTCTCATAAATTTTGATAATTTAATGTCTTTTTAACTAATAACTTAAAATATAATCATAACATATATACTCCTTATCAATTGGAAGCTATAGAGGATTCAAGAACGTTGTACATAATAGCCGCAGTAGTTGAACCAAGCTTTGGCGACTTGGATAGTAACGTCGAATGCTTCGCGGGTGCGGGTCTGGACTTGGCAGAATTTGGTTTTGATCTTGCTCCAAGCTTGCTCAACGGGGGAGAATTAGGGCGAGTAGGGCGGCAGAAACAGCATCTCCACGCCGCTCCGCACTAGTTCTTGCTGCAGCCCACTCAGCTTGTGCACCGGCAGATTATCGAGCACCAGCACATCCCCGCGGCGCAACTGCGGGCCGAGTACCCGGCCGACGTAGAAAGCAAAGCTGCGCCTGTTCAGCGCCCCGCCCAGTACCTGCACGGCGGTCAGCCCGCCTGCGCCCAGTACCCCAATCAACGTCAGGCTCTTACCGCGCTTGAGCCGCACAGCCCCGGCCGCGCGCCGGCCGCCCACGGCCCGTGCGTAGCGCCGGCAGTAGTCTAGGTGCACGCCCGTTTCGTCCAGAAAGTAACACCGATGCACATCTGTGCACTGGGCCACGGCTTCCACGTGCTGCCGGCGCGAGGCCCGTACCCTTTCCGTGTCACGCTCGCTGGCGTGCAGGCTTTTTTTTGCGGCGCAGCCCCTGCTCATCCAGCACCCGCCAGACCGAGCCGATGCTTATGCGCTGCCCGGTCTGGGCTAACAGCACGTCACGCAACTCAGCCAGCGTCACGCCCGCCCGCCGCCCGACCTCAGCGACCAGCCACGCCTGGGCGGCCGCGTCTAGGCAGCGCGGCGGGCCGCCCCAGCCCGGTAGGGCCGCCACCGACCCCGTTTGTCGCTGCAACAGCTTGCCCACAAAGGCCACGCTCACGCAGAAGCGGGCCGCCACCTATGCCTGTCGCGCACCGGGCTCGGCACACGCCTGCGCAACGCGCTGGCGCAAATCCTGAGAATACGCTTGCATACACCCGCTTACGGACGCCCTGCGTTAATAGCTACACCGTTCTCGAATCTGCTACATATACTGTTCGGGTCGTTCCATACGAGATGATGTTTTCCTCTAGACCACATCATCCTCTCCACCGTGCACTCTTCTACTTTGTGTTCCAGCACTGGCTCACGAGTAGTGCCTCTCCTTCTTAGCTAGCTGCTCAACCTTCTACTTTAAGCATACCCAAGTAATTCAATGGCTGCAGAATGCGGCACAAATAAGATCAGCATAGACCTTAATCAATTATTTACATTTGATATACAGTACTTTGATTTGGCTTCAAACAGGCTGGCTCGTAACCTAGTTAACGAAGTGCTGTGGCTTAACGGCAGACCCAACAACGCTGCCAATGCCTGATATACCACCCGGGGTGAGGCGGCCTCTTCCATAATTCCCCGCTGGTTCCCGGCTTGGGTCGATTTGGAGAGTTTGCTACCCTGAGTATCCAGCAGCAGCCCATGGTGCAGAAACTGCGTGGCCGCGAAGGTTGCCTGCCCTGGCAGATATGGCGCCAGCCATAACTGCGCGGCGGTGCTAGGCAGCAAATCCTGGCCGCGTATAATGAGCGTCACTCCCAGCCGTACGTCATCCAGAATAGAGGCCACCTGGTACGCGGGAGTCCCATCCTTTTTCCGGACTACAAAATCGCCTAACTCCGCCTGTGGGTGCCGGTGTACGGGCCCCAGAGCCAAATCGGAGAAGGATATTGTTGTCGGATGTGGAACCCGTACGCGCCAGGCCACGTGCGGCTCGGTCAGCGACACCTGGCTTTCCCGGCAGATACCGGGGTATCGCCCGTCAGCTGCTACCTGCCGGGCAAGTTCGGTACGGGAGCAGCGGCAGGCGTAAAACAACCCAGGATAAGCAGTGAGGGCGGCCTGCAGTACGGCTGCATACTCGGGCAGGCGCTGCTGCTGGGAAAACTGCTGCTCAAAATCGGTGGGGCCGGTGGGGCCGTAGTCATAGTCGAGGCCCAGCCACTCTAGTGTACGGAAGATATTATCCAGGTAAGCAGGTCGGAACCGAGCACGGTCTAAATCATCAATGCGCAAGTGTAGCACGCCCCTGGCCTGCCGCGTGAGCAGCCAGGTGAGGGTAAAATTGACGGCATTACCCAAGTGCAGGTAGCCACTTGGAGTAGGAGCCAGCCGGGAAACAACGGGAGCAGTGGGCAGCAAAAACATAGTGAATAGCCGGAAGAAGCGTAGCACTTGGGAACTTCCAAAGGTCAGCAACTAAACGTATAGCTTCCGTTTTACAGCCCGTATATATGGTGAAAGATGCTTAGGCAAGCCCGCTATTTCGCCTTACGCATCATCCTCCAGCCGATACTTGCTGGTGAGAAGTTTGACGTGAGTTGTTTGTCACCTGTTTCAGCTGTATCCTTCGCAACGCTTCTCATGAACCCCTGACTAATAACACGATATATTTATTTTTTATCCAGCGTATTCAGCCCTACCAGCCGCATGTGGCACCAAAAACAGAAAAGTATATGAACTACATTGCCATCAATTGATGTATGTACATATATTTGCATTCTTACTTACTCACTAAACCTCATGCAGACCATTTTAGATAAAGCCGCAACCCGGGGCCACGCCAATCATGGCTGGCTTAACTCGTACCACACCTTCAGCTTTGCGGGCTACCAGAACCCGGCGCGGGTGCATTTCGGGGCGCTGCGGGTACTCAATGATGATACCGTAGCCGGTGGCATGGGCTTCGGCACCCACCCGCACGATAACATGGAAATCATCAGCATTCCGCTCAATGGCACGCTGGA
The DNA here is from genome assembly GCF_049949205.1 of Hymenobacter sp. 102. Classification (NCBI taxonomy): domain Bacteria; kingdom Pseudomonadati; phylum Bacteroidota; class Cytophagia; order Cytophagales; family Hymenobacteraceae; genus Hymenobacter; species Hymenobacter sp. 102. Next base: position 3,577,720 of record NZ_CP188172.1, on the reverse strand, counting down.
GCACAAGGACAGCGCCGGCAACCATGGCATTATCCGCAGTGGCGACGTGCAGGTGATGAGCGCGGGTACTGGCATTGCCCACAGCGAGAAGAACCATAGCAGTTCCGAGCCAGTGCAGTTTCTGCAGATCTGGGTGTTCCCAAACAAGCGCAATGTTACCCCGCGCTACGACCAGCAGAGCTTCCGCGCCGAAGACCGCCGCAACAAGTTTCAGCAGGTGTTGTCCCCGAATCCGGATGATGCCGGGGTATGGATTCATCAGGATGCCTGGTTTCATCTGGCAGACTTAGATGCCGGCTTCACCACCGATTACCAACTCAAAAAGTCGGGGAATGGGGTGTACGTTTTCGTGCTCGAAGGCGAGGCTGCCGTGGCGGGCCACCAGCTTAGCCGCCGCGACGGGCTCGGCATCTGGGACACCAACACCCTGCAGATACAGGCCGCTACGGCTACCCGCTTGCTGTTAATGGAAGTGCCGATGGCTCTGTAGCCACCCGCTGCTACTTTCTTCCTTCCCTTCTGCATTCGCCAATACCAGGTAACTTCAGCTGCCATTCCCTTCTTATGAAACCTGCCAACACTACATTTCCGGTACAGGAAGCAATTCGTCAGCGCTGGAGTCCGCGGGCCTTTGCCAGTTACCCGGTAGCCCCCGAAACCCTGCAGCAGCTCTTCGAGGCTGCTGCCTGGGCCCCCAGTGCCATGAACGCGCAGCCGTGGCGCTATATCTATGCCCACCACGCCGACACTGAGGCCTTCCAGCAGTTGACCGAGTGCCTGTTGCCCGGCAATCAGCCCTGGGCCCGCCACGCGCCCGTACTGATTCTGGCTCTGGCCCAGACCCAATACGACAACGGCACCCCCAACGGTGCTGCTCTGCACGACCTGGGGCTGGCAAACGGCAATCTGATTCTGGAAGCTACTGCCCTCGGTCTCCATGGCCATTTCATGGGCGGCTTTGACCGGGATAAGGTTAAGCATACTTTTCAGCTACCGGATACTCTGGAGCCGGTGGTTATACTGGCCTTGGGTTACATTGGCAACGCGGAGCAGCTGGAAGAGCCCTTCCTTAGCCGGGAAAAAGCGCCCCGTCAGCGCAAAGCGGTGGCCGAAATTGCCTTTCACCGACAACTACCTGCCTAAGCAGCTACGGTCCGGCGGCGGCAACAGCCCGACAACACGAAAAGTTACGCGGGCCGGCGTACTTGGTACTATCCGCAGAAAAGCCTCGCCAATGTGGTGAGGCTTTTCTGCTGGGTACGAACAGGCAAAACACAACAGTACGGTGCACCAGATGAACAAGTTACAACTGGCAGTAGCGAATTTGCCGGATTGTACCGTCCTTTGTAGATACTAATCAGTTGCTTACCATTTTTGTATGAAATTACTTCGACTCACGCTGGCTTTGTGCGTGGCTACCGTTGGGTTGGCCGAAGCGCAGGATCTTCCCTACCAAACGCCGCCGCGGGCCATTGCAACCTTAGTGGACGCTCCCCTGACGCCGCGCGTCAGCTTCGCGTCCAATGGCCAATGGATGTTGCTGATGGATGTGCGGGATATGCCTTCCATTGCCGAACTCAGCCAGCCGGAAATGCGCTTGGCCGGGCTGCGTATAAACCCGCGCACCAACGGGGCCAGCCGCGTGAGCTACTCCTCGTCGCTGCGGCTGCAGCGTTTGCCGGAAGGTAAGGAACTGCTGGTACAGGGCCTCCCGGCCAACGCCCGCATCAGCGACGTGCAATGGTCACCGGATAATACCAGAATTGCATTCACGCACACCACAGCCAGCCACGTTGAGTTGTGGCTGGTGGATGTGGCTTCGGCCACGGCCAAGCTGGTACCCAACCTGTTTCTGAACGGCGTGCTGGGTACTCCCTACGAATGGGTATCGGACAGCAAAACCATTATTGCCCGGGCCGTGGTGGGTGGCCGGGGTGAAGCTCCCAATCCCATGGCCCCGCCCACAGGGCCAACCATTCAGCAGAATGTGGGCCGCACCACCGCGGCGCGCACCTACCAGGATTTGCTGAAAAACCCGGTTGACGAGCGGTTATTCGATTATTACGGCCTTACCCAAGTAGTGAAAGTAGGGCTGGACGGCCGCATGGCCCCACTGGGCCAGCCGGGCGTTATTGAGCAGGCCTCGCCTTCCCCAAGCGGCAAATACGTGCTGGTTGGCACCCGTCACCGGCCGTATTCCTACACGCTGCCCATCAACAGCTTCCCGCTACGCCTCGACGTGCTGAATATGGAAGGGCTGGTAGTGAAGGAAGTTGCCAACCTTCCACTGGCTGACAATGTGCCTACCAGCTTCGACGGGGTACCGACCGGCCCCCGGAATGTGGGCTGGCGCGAAGATGCCCCCAATACTTTGTTCTGGGTAGAAGCCCAGGATGGCGGCAACCCCAAAACCGAAGCCCCGGTGCGCGACAAGCTCTACGCCCTCGGCGCCCCCTTCGACGGGCAGCCCCAGGAACTGGCCTCGCTGCCCCTGCGCTTCAGCCGCATCTACTGGAGCGGCTCCGATAAGCTGGCGCTGGTGGAAGGCTACCGCTGGGCCGACCGGAAAGAAGCCCTCTGGACCCTGGATCTGGCCACCAAAACCTCACTGACGCCACTGTTTGAGCGTTCCTCGCAGGATACGTACACTGACCCCGGTACGCCTTTCCTGCGCCGCAACGAACTGGGCCGGCGGGTGCTGGCCACGGATGCCAACGCCGATATGGTGTACTTCATCGGGGGTGGAGCCTCGGCGGAAGGCGACCGGCCTTTTGTGGATGAAATGAACGTGCGCACCAAGAAAAGCGCGCGGTGGTGGCGCTCGGAAGCCCCGTACTACGAGGTTCCCGTTACCATTCTGGATGCCAACAAGCACGTGTTCGTAACGCGCCGCGAGTCGCAGACGGAAGCGCCCAACTACTTCCTGCGCGACGCCCCCAACCCCAAGCCGGTTCAACTCACCAAATTCCCGAACCCCTACGCCACGCTGGGCAACCTGCAGAAGCAGGTGCTCAAGTACAAGCGGGCCGACGGCGTGGACCTGACGGCCAACCTGTACCTGCCGCCCAACTACAAGAAAGAGGATGGTCCGCTGCCCACGCTGATGGAGGCGTACCCCGTTGAGTTCAAAGACAAGAAGGACGCCGGGCAGGTGAAAGGCTCGCCGTACACGTTCACCCGGTTTAGCTGGGGCTCACCCGTATTCTGGGTAACGCAGGGGTACGCGGTGCTCCAGGGTACCAGTATTCCAATTGTGGGCGAGGGCACCAGCGAGCCTAACGATACCTATGTGGAACAACTGACGGCCTCTGCCAAAGCAGCCATTGATGAGGGCAAGCGCCTGGGTGTGGTTGATGCCAACCGGGTGGCGGTTATGGGCCACAGCTACGGTGCCTTTATGACGGCGAACCTGCTGGCACACAGCAACCTTTTCAAGGCTGGCATTGCCCGCAGCGGTGCTTATAACCGCACGCTCACGCCGTTCGGGTTCCAGGGCGAGGAGCGTACCTACTGGCAGGCGCCACAGGTATACAACACCATGTCGCCGTTCAATTACGCCGACAAAATCAAGACTCCTCTGCTGCTGATCCATGGAGAAGCCGATAATAACTCCGGGACTTTCCCCATCCAGAGTGAGCGGTTTTACAATGCCCTCAAGGGCAACGGGGCCACGGTGCGCTACGTGGTGTTGCCAGCCGAGGCCCACGGCTACACTGCCCACGAATCCATCATGCACATGCTATGGGAAATGAACTCCTGGCTGGATACGTACGTGAAGAAGTCGGGTACCGCCGCACCTGTCTCCGATACCAAAGCGGACGCACGCTAAGTCGCGGAAAATTTCTGATGAACCCGAAACCCCGGTTGCTACTTGGCAGCCGGGGTTTATTCATACCCTAATTTCTGTACCTGGCAATACCTGCACGTATAAAATTATGGCACATTGCGAACCTCAACCACAGCCATCCGTTAAATCCACCATACACTCCCATATGGGTTTAACTGCTTCTGATTATGAAAACCATCAAAATATTTGCAGCCGCGCTTTCGGCTCTGTTTGTACTGGAAAGCACTGCTATTGTAGCTGACGCCGATGCGCAGACCCGGCCCAGAAAAAGCTGGAGCAAAAAAGCAAAAGGTGCGGCCATCGGCGGTGGTGCCGGCGCTGTAACCGGAGCCGTGGTAGGCGGTGGTAAAGGAGCCGTAATAGGTACTGTAGCCGGAGCCGCAGCCGGCGGCATTATTGGCCGTAAAAAAGACAAGAAAAAAGACCCTGTACGGTACGAGCAGTATTCGCGCAAGGACTAATCTCCTCCGGCAAGCAGCCTGAAAAAAGCCCCGAACCAACCGGTACGGGGCTTTTTGCTGTATAAGGGTCAGCCCGTTACCTACCTCCTATGCCACTCCTATGAGTTACATGCATCTGTTCGTGCACACCCCACTCCGGCCCGAAGCCCGGGCCCAGTTGCTGCTGCACCTGCCGGCTACCATACGGGCTACTTTCCGGACGGATATACCGCCCGAGCAGCAGCGTGAGCAGCTGCTGACGGCCCACTTCCTGCTGGGCAACCCGCCCCTTGAATGGCTGCAGCCCACGCTTCCTGGCAGGCTACAGTTCTGGCAGATTGACTCAGCGGGCATCGACCGGTACCAGCAGTTACAGCCGGGTTTTCCGGTAGCCAATATGGGTGACTTCTTCGCCTGGGCCTGCGCCGAGACAATGGTGGCAGGACTGCTGGGGCTGCTGCGCTACATTCCGGAACTGGCCGTGTGGCAACAGCAGCGCCACTGGGAGGGCGCGGCCGTGCGGCCCCGGCTGGGGCTGCTGCGCGGGCAGCGGGTTATCATTCTCGGCAGCGGAGCCATTGGACAGGCCGTGGCTGAGCAGCTTCGGGGGTTCGGGTGCAGCGTACAGTTTTTGGCTCGCACCGACCCTAGCGCCCACATACACACCCGTGCGGAGTTACTGGCAGCCCTCCCGGCTACTGATATTGTGGTGAATTGCCTACCCGGCAGTGCCAAGAAATTCTTTTCCCGGGAACTGATTGACGCCCTGCCGGCTCACGCATTATACGCCAACGTAGGCCGTGGTACCACCACCGATGAGCTTGCCCTCATTGCTGCCCTGCAGGCCGGGCGTCTCGGGGGAGCAGTTCTCGATGTAACGGCCCAGGAACCCTTACCAGCCGATAGTCCTATCTGGAAGCTGCCGCGGGTACTACTCACCCAGCATAGCGGGGGCGGGCGCCCAGCCGAGGACGAAGGCAAAGTGGAACTGTTCCTGCGCAATCTGCAGCATGTGCTACGCGCAGAGCCGGTGGAAAACCCGGTACAGCTGCAACGGGGGTACTAACAACTTTGCGCGGCCAATTCAAGTAACAGACTCATCCCCTTCTACTCCCTTTATGATGGCAGCACTTCCAACCTTCCGGGCCGATACGGAGGGCGCTTTATGGCAGCAGATAGCGGACCATATGGCGCGGCAGCAAGATTTGTACGAATACCGCGCCGACCTGTACCAGCAGGATTTTCATGTTCGGCTGGAGTTGGATATTGATTTGGGGGGCGGATTTGAAGGCGGGTATGAATTGACAACCCTGATGGCCTCCGTTCCTGTACCCACAGCCTTTCATTTTGCCCTGCACGAACAAGACTGGGTGCATGAAATAGGCAAACTGTTGGGGCTGCAGGATATAGAGCTGGGCGACCCAGAACTGGATGAAGCATTCATTATCACCACCAACCAGCCCGACACGCTTCGGCAGCTATTAGCCTACGCGGAGGTGCGCAATACGCTGCTGCATTACCCCAATGCCCGCCTGACGCTGGCACCCTCTTCACATAAGGACTCCTCCCCCGTGCAGCTGACCTTCACTGAGGAACGGGCCATTACCGAGCCGGAACGCCTCCAGGAAATCTATCATTTGCTGTTTACCGTGACCCAGCAGCTACTAGCTCTGCCCACAGCTTGATGCCTGACTATTGCCTGTACGCCTGGGGCCGGCAACGCACACGAGTGATTTGCCGGCCCCAGGCGTATGGGCAATAGTGGGTTGACTGCTACCCCGGAATTACGCCCAGCAGATGCAGCACCCAGCCAAACAGGTACACGGCCGGAATGGACAGGGCATACATCCACCACGGTAAGCGGTTGAGATGTAGTCCGCGCTGAACGGGCCAGTTGTTGTGCAATTCCATAATCTACCTGGTTTAGTGAGAGTTGACTATTGGAATATAGCCAAATTTTCGCATAAAGCAAGCTCATTATCAAGCTACTAACTGCTCATAGAGGCGGTCCAGCGTAGCCGCGGCATCTTCGCACAGGCCGGGGTGCACCGCCGACGTTTGCACCATGGTGCTGCGCATGGCCGTGAGCCACCGAAACCGGGAGGCCACGGCCAGCTGCCCGATAGGCCCACCTTCGCGCCGGCCCTGACAGATGCGCTCAAACGCCCGTAGCCGGGCCCGCAGGTCGTCGAGGTCGAGGCCGGAGCCGGCAAAGGCCTCCAGACGGGCTTCGGGCAGGTGGCAGCGGGTTTGCAGAAACCCCTGGGCCGAGCAGTACAGAATCACGCCCACATTCAAAAACTCTTCACGCTCTACGCGGGGCACCACGCGCAGCACGGCATACTCAAACAAGTGCATTGCGGGCAGATTGGGCTTCCTGAACAAATGAGGGAGAGACGGCCAGCCGGGCCGTCAGAAACGCCACGTACTGGGCCCGCTGCTCGGCGGGGCTCAGGTCGGGCTCCTGCAGCCACTCGTCGGGCACCAGGGCCACAATGGCCGTGAAGGCTTCGGCCGACAGACGGGCATGGGCCTCGGCATCCACGGCCGCCAGCTCGGTGGCAAGGGGCAACAGCACGTGGTCTTTGAGCTGCGGAAACGGGCGGGTGGCCTTGGCGGCCCAGCCCGGGCCGCTGTGGTGCACGTACAGCGCCGCCCCGTGGTCGATGAGCCACAGCTCCCGGTGCCACATCAGCATATTGGTATTGCGGGCAGTGCGGTCTACGTTTAGCGTGAGGCTATCCAGCCACACCACCAGCGAGGCCAGCCGGGGATCCACGTCGTTGATGATGGGGTCGAAGGTGACGGCACCGGCCAGGAAGTGCAGGGCCAGGTTGAGACCGGTGCTGAAGCGCAGCAGGTCCTGAATTTCCTCGTCGGGCTCGGTGCGGCCAAAGGCTTCATCGAGGGTGATGAACACCAGCTCGGGCACGCGCAGGCCCAGCAGCCGGGCAATTTCGCCCACAATCAGCTCGGCAATCAGCGCCTTAGGGCCCTGGCCCGCCCCCCGAAATTTCACCACGTACATAAAGCCATCATCGGCCTCCACCAGGGCCGGCAGGGAGCCACCTTCCCGCAGCGGAATAATGTAGCGCGTTACGGCAACGGTGCGCAGCGATAAAACAGGAGCCGACATAGGCAAACAAGGAAAAACAAGCGGGAACAAAGGACGGACAAATTTGCGGGTTTACCGGCGCACAGGTATGCACCCTGCGGCCGGAACCCCCATAATAACCCGGTTCAATGACGATTCAGGCTACTCGGCTACTTTCAGCAGGCGGCGGTAGAGGTGCTGGCCGGCTACCTCCACCCGCACCCAGTAGATACCGGCGGGCCAGCTTTCGGCGGCCAGCTGCAGGCTGCCATCGGCGGCGCGCCGCACCGGGGTGGCTACCACGCGCCCCACGGCATCAGTTACCTGCACCTGAGCGGGCTGCAGCCCGCCGGCTCCGAAGCGCAGCGTTACCGGGCCGCGGGCGGGGTTGGGAGCTACCGTCAGCTGCTGCTTCAGGGCCTCGCGGGCCGTTGTTACCAGCCCCGAAAGCCGGTAGGGCCGCAGAAACCGCCAGATTTCCCGGCTGGCGCTGATGTCGCGGTTAGTAACGCCGATGTTGACCGGCGCCCCCGGCCAAGTGTGGCCGCCCCCGATGATGCGCAAATGCTCCACCACGCTGCCGTTGCGGCCCCCGGTGTACAGCTGCCGCTCCACAGTGCTGCCGTCGGTGGGGTTGATATCGGGCAGTTGGGTGATGATAGGCGTGGGGTTGCAGCCGTTGCGCTGTACCCAGCTACTGAGCACCGTGGGAATGGGCTGAAACAGAATGTTGCCGTTGTAAGGCACGGTCCCGTCGGCGGTGCCGTGGATTTCGAGGATGGGCACCGGGCGCGTGGGAGCACACGCGGCCTGCCGGCTGGCCACCATGCTGCCCGTAACGGAGGCAATGGCAGCAATACGGCCGCTCAGCTGGCAGGCCAGCTCGTAACTCATGAAGCCGCCGTTGCTCATGCCGGTGCTGTACACCCGGCCGGGCTCCACGCGGTAGCGCGCACTCACCGAGTCGAGCAGCGCCGTCAGGAAGGCCACGTCGTCGGGGCCGCCGCTGTTGGGGGCCGTAAACGTGTTCCAGTACCGGTTGCCGGCCGCGTCGACGGTGCCGTTAGGGTGCAGCACCAGAAAGTTGGCCGTATCGGCAATGGCCCGGAAGTCGCCGTACTGCTCCTGCTCCACGTTGTTGGAACCGTAGCCGTGCAGGTTCAGCAGCAGCGGCACGGGCCGGGAGCCGGTGTAGGCGCGGGGCACGTAGAGGCGATAGTCGCGCACGGTACCGCCGAAGCGGATGGAGCCCGTTATGGTAGTCTGGGCCCGGAGCAGGGCCGGCGTCAGGGCCAGAGTTAGCAGAGAAAGCAGGCGTTTGCGTAGCATAGCGGAGCGAAAGAGGGGGCAAGTACGGTAGCCGCGGCCGGTTGTGGGCACGGCGGTGCTGATCTGGTAAGACGATAAATGCCCACGGATGTTTACTTTTTGCCGCCAACCGCCACGGCCCGCCCACAACCTCCGCCCGAATCGGCAGTACACGGTACTTCACCTGCTCGTTTTCTTCCTTCGCTTATGGCCCACATCGTCACGCTCACGCTCAGCCCTACCGTCGATAAAAGCACCACCGCCGACCACATCCAGCCCGACCAGAAAATCCGGTGCGCGGCGCCCAAGTTCGAGCCCGGCGGCGGGGGCATCAACGTAAGCCGGGCGCTGCAGCGGCTGGGCTCCGAGTCGGTGGCCGTGTTTCCGGCTGGCGGGCCCACGGGGCAGCGCCTGCAGGAGTTGCTGACCCAGGAGCAGCTGCCCTACCGCGCCGTACCCACCCAGGCCGACACCCGCGAGAACTTCATTGTGGTAGACAGCAGCACCAGCCAGCAGTACCGCTTCGGCATGCCCGGCACCGAGCTGCGCCCCGAAGAGCAGCAGCTGGTACTCGACGAGCTTAAGCAGCTGGCTACCGATGCCGAGTTTCTGGTGGTGAGTGGCAGCCTGCCGCCCGGCGTAGACCCGCAGTGGCTGACGCGGGTTGTGCGGGCCGCCAAAAACCGCGGCGTGAAGGTAGTGGCCGATACCTCGGGCCCGGCCCTGCAGGCGGTATTGCAGGAGGGCGTGTACCTGGCCAAGCCCAACGTGGGCGAGCTGAGCAAGCTGGCCGGCACCGATGAGCTCGACAACGACGCCATGACCCTGGCCGCCCGTCAGCTGGTACAGGCCGGCCAGGCCGACATCCTGGCCGTGTCGCTGGGGCCGCAGGGCGCCTGCCTCATCACCCGCGACCAGGTAGACCACGTGCCCGCCCCCGCCGTGAAAAAGCGCAGCACCGTGGGCGCCGGCGACAGTATGGTGGCCGGCTTGGTGCACGGCCTCAGCACCGGCCTGAGCCTGCCCGAAGTCATTCGCCTGGGTGTGGCCTGCGGCTCAGCCGCCACCATGAACCCCGGCACCGAGCTGTTCCGCAAACCCGACGTGGACCGCCTCTATCAGTGGCTGCGCCAGACGCTGCCCGCCCGGGCGGTGTAGGCTACGTAAACAGCAAGCCGCACTGTTCTGGTAGTTTTACGAATGGCAGGCCCAATGAACGGGTGTAGAGACGCGACACTTCGCGTCTCCTCGTTGCTGATGTTATTTTGACGGTTCAATGCCAGTCGATCTGGCGGGAGACGCGAAGTGCCGCGTCTCTACATGCTGGCCTGACCGTGCACGAATCCGCTGTTAGTCGCGCTTCAATCCCAACCGTTCCACGGTTTCACCTTCAAAATCGAACTCAATGAGAATGGCGGGCTCCTCTCCTATCACCCAGCCGTCGTGGCCGGGCGCAATGGCTACTACCTGGGGGGCGGTGAATTCCTCGCGGGCTCCGTCGGCGTACTCGATGCCCAGCCGGCCCGCGGCCAGGAACCCCACGTGGGCGTGCTGGCACAGTTGGCCGCCCACTACCGGCCGCATATCCTTCGACCACCGGAAGCCCGCCGGGTACACCACCCGCTTCACCCGGGAGTTGCCGGTGCGCACCACATCCACCTGCACGCCGCCTACTTCGCGGCGAGTGGCATCTTTCAACGGGCCGAGGAGGTCACTGGCAGGCATAGCGGTAGGGGTTGAAGGTGAGGAACTGACGGCTAGCTGAATATAGTGGCTTCCGCGTAGATTTCCGTTGCTTACCCTGCGCCACCTCATGCCCCTCATCGATAAAATTGCCTGGCTGCACCTGCACGACGGCCGCATCCTCAGCACCCGCAGCCGGGGCAAAGACCGGTATTACCTGCCCGGCGGCAAGCGTGAGCCGGGCGAAACCGACGCCGACACGCTGCTGCGCGAAATCCGGGAGGAGCTGACCGTGGTGCTGGACCCAGCCAGCCTGCAGCCGCGGGGCGTATTCACGGCCCCCGCCCACGGCCACGCCCCCGACGTGCTGGTGCATATGACGCTGTACGCCGCCACCTACACCGGCCAGCTGCAGCCCGCCGCCGAAATCGAGGAAATCGTGTGGCTCACTTACCGCCACCGCCCGAAGGTCTCGGCCGTCGATCAGCTTATTTTCGACTGGCTGCACGATAACGGGGAGTTAACGGAGTAGCCCGCTCTTCCCCTCGGCGTCGGGAACACCAACGGCGTCCTCTCCTGTGGGTCCTCACGCCTGATGAAACTAGCAAGTTATTTTTACTTTGAATTACAAAGTTCTTTTATACATTTGCAATACGTTTTTCACTTGTGCTCAGGGCATAGCGCCAACTGGTACTTCCACCACATTTCGCGTATTCACCATGTCACTCCTCAAACCCCTCTCGCTCGTTGCCGCAGTTACCGGGTTCCTGTTGCTCGTTCCGCTGGTAGCTATGCAGTTCACCGCCGAAGTCAACTGGACTCTCTCCGACTTTGTGTTTGCCGCCGTGGTGCTGTTTGGCGCAGGTGCCACCTTCGTGCTCATCGCCCGTGCAGCTACTAACAACACGTACCGATTGGCCGCCGGAGTTGCGGTACTGGCCGGGCTGATGTTGGTGTGGGCCAACGCAGCGGTGGGCTTGGTGGGTAGTGAGGATAATCCGGCAAATCTGCTCTTCGGCGCAGTGCTGCTGGTAGCTCTTGGCGGTGCTATTGCGGCTCGTTTTCGGCCGTTGGGTACCTCCAACGCCATGTTTGCGGCCTCCCTCACCTATCTGGTAGTTACGGCCCTGGCCCTGTTTGTATGGAAGCCAATGGGCGTGGCAGCGGAGCCCGCCGCCCCATTGCTGAACGTGGTGGTATTCAATGTAGTGTTTGCCAGCATCTGGGCAATGGCAGGCCTGTTGTTCCGTCGGGCAAATGGTTCGGCATCGGGTCGGCAGTTGGTGTAATATTTCGGTTGTCTGTATCATCCTAATAGTTCATCTCGCACTCCTATGAGTATAGCACCCTTTGTTATTGCCGGCCTTTTATTGCTTATGGCGGGCCTTTTGACGCTGCTGGTAGCCAGCCGGGGCCGTAGCGGCTCCTATAAGCTGGCTGCTGGCGTTGCCGCAGTGGCTGCCCTCCTGCTGGTGTGGGGCAACTTGGCCGTGGGCTTCATCGGCAGCGAGGACAACCCCGTTAACCTGCTCTACGGCGCGGTGCTGGTGGTAGGCTTCGTGGGGGCTGCAGTGGCCCGGCTGCAGCCGCTGGGCATGGCCCGCGCCATGTTCGCGGCGGCGCTTACGCAGTTTGCCGTGCCCTTTGTGGCCCTACTTATCAAGCAGCCTGAGCTGACGATGGGTGTGCTCTGGGTGATTGTGCTGAACACTCTCTTCGCTGGGCTGTGGGTACTGGCGGGGTGGCTGTTTCGACGGGCGGCTAATATGCTAGCAGATTAGCAAGTAGCCAAAAAGTCATTTTACTTATGCGATAAATTATAAAAATACGCCAAAAAGTCAGCAAAACGCCTCTCGCACCCCATTTGCTAAGTCGTCCGTAGAATCTTCCTATTCGAAGTTCTCACTCTACGACGAAAGCAACCCATGAACTTTAATAACTATACCATCAAGGCACAGGAGGCCGTGCAGAAGGCCACTGAAATTGCCGGGGGCAACCAGCAGCAGGCCATTGAAACCGGCCACCTGCTGGAAGGCCTCTTCCAGAGCGACGAGAACGTGCTGTCGTTTCTGGCCAAGAAGCTGGGCGTAAACCTGAACATCCTCACGCCCCGCCTCGACGACATCGTAGCCGCCTACCCCAAAGTGAGCGGGGGCTCGCCCTACCTCGCCAACGAGGCCGCCGCCGCCTTGCAGCGCGCCACGGGCTTCCTGAAGGAGTTCGACGACGAATATGTGTCGGTGGAGCACCTGCTGCTGGGGCTGCTGGGCGGCAAGGACGCCGTGGCTACCCTAATGAAGGATGCCGGCTTCAACGAAAAAGACCTGAAAGCCGCCATTAAGGAGCTGCGCGGGGGCCGCAAGGTGAACAGCCAGACCGCCGAGGACCAGTACCAGAGCCTGAACCGCTACGCCATCAACCTCAACGAGCGGGTGCGCTCGGGCAAGATGGACCCGGTTATCGGCCGCGACGAGGAAATCCGGCGGGTACTGCAGATTCTGAGCCGCCGCACCAAGAACAACCCGGTGCTGCTGGGCGAACCGGGCGTGGGCAAAACCGCCATTGCCGAGGGCCTGGCCCAGCGCATCGTGGCCGGCGACGTGCCCGAAAACCTCAAAGACAAAACCCTCATGAGTCTGGACCTGGGCCTGCTGGTGGCCGGGGCCAAGTACAAGGGCGAGTTTGAGGAACGCCTCAAGGCCGTTATCAAGGAAGTAACCGATTCGGATGGGCAGATTGTGTTGTTCATTGATGAGATACACACCCTGATTGGAGCCGGCGGCGGCGGCGAAGGCGCCATGGACGCCGCCAACCTGCTCAAGCCCGCCCTGGCGCGGGGCGAGCTGCACGCCATTGGGGCCACCACGCTCAAGGAATACCAGAAGTACATTGAGAAAGACAAGGCCCTGGAGCGCCGTTTCCAGGCCGTGGTGGTGGACGAGCCCACCGTGCCCGACGCCATCAGCATCCTGCGCGGCATCAAGGAAAAGTACGAGCTGCACCACGGCGTACGGATTACGGACGACGCTGTAATTGCCGCCGTGGAGCTGAGCAGCCGCTACATCACCGACCGGTTTCTGCCCGACAAGGCCATCGACCTGATGGACGAGGCGGCCGCCAAGCTGCGCATCGAGCTGAACTCCATGCCCGTGGAGCTGGACGAGGTGCAGCGCCGCATTATGCAGTTGGAAATTGAGCGCGAGGCCATCCGCCGGGAGGAAAACCACGACCGGGAAAACGTGCTCAACAAGGAAATTGCCGACCTCTCGGCCCAGCGCGACACGCTGAAAGCGCAGTGGGAAAACGAGAAATCGGCCCTCACCAGCGTGCAGACCGAGAAGGAAAATATTGAGCGCTACAAGCTGGAAGCCGAGCAGGCCGAACGCCAGGGCGACTACGGCCGCGTGGCCGAGCTGCGTTACGGCAAAATTCAGGAAGCTGAAAACAAGCTGAAGGAGCTGCAGGCCCAGGCCGAAGCCCAGAAGGACGGCGGTTCGATGCTGCAGGAAGTGGTAACCTCCGAGGACATTGCCGAGGTGGTAGCCAAGTGGACCGGCATTCCGGTAAGCAAAATGCTGCAGTCGGACCGGGACAAACTCTTGAACCTGGAGAACGAGCTGGGCCGCCGCGTAGCGGGCCAATCGGAGGCCATTGCGGCCATTTCGGATGCGGTGCGCCGTTCCCGGGCGGGCTTGCAGGACCCCAAGCGCCCCATCGGCTCGTTCATCTTCCTGGGTACTACCGGCGTGGGTAAAACCGAGCTGGCCAAGGCCTTGGCCGAGTACCTGTTCAACGATGAAAACGCCATGGTGCGCATCGATATGAGTGAGTTTCAGGAGCGCCACGCCGTGTCGCGCCTGATTGGGGCACCTCCCGGCTACGTGGGCTACGACGAAGGCGGGCAGCTGACCGAGGCCGTGCGCCGCAAGCCCTACTCGGTGGTACTGCTCGACGAAATCGAAAAAGCCCACCCCGACGTGTTCAACATCTTGCTGCAAGTGCTGGATGACGGCCGCCTCACCGACAACAAAGGCCGGGTGGCGAACTTCAAGAACACCATCATCATCATGACCTCCAACACCGGGGCCGACATCATCCAGAAGAACTTTAAGGAGCTGAATGAGTACAACCACGAGGAGGTACTTGACCGCACCCGCGAGGAAGTGGTGGACCGGCTGAAGCAGCACATGCGCCCCGAGTTCCTGAACCGCATCGACGAAATTGTGATGTTCCAGCCGCTCAAGCGCAAGGAAATCCGCAAGATTGTGGACATCCAGTTCCGCCAGATTCAGCAGCGGCTGGAGGAAGCCGGCATCCGCCTGGAAGCCACCGACGAGGTGCTCGACTACCTGGGCGAACAGGGCTTCGACCCCACTTTCGGGGCCCGGCCGCTGAAGCGCGTACTGCAGCGCCTGGTACTCAACGAGCTGAGTAAAGACATCCTCTCGGGCCGCGTGAGCAAGGACGCCGTGGTGGAAGCCGTGCTGGAAGACGGGCACATCCGCTTCAACAACGTGGAAATTCCGACGGTTGGGTAACCACTGCTGATTAACTAAAAAGCCCCGCTGGCACTGTGTCGGCGGGGCTTTTTTGCTGCTTACTTGTTGCGATTTTTGCGGGCTTCGCGGCGGAGCATGCGGGTACGCAGCTCCCGGCCCTGGTCGAAGTGCTTGGGCTTGAGTTGGGCGCGCCACTTGGCCGGAATGGGAGTGCCCGCCTGGGCTGCGGCTACCAGCTCGGCGTACTTGGCGTTGGAGTACGGCGCGTTGTGGATAAACATGTAGGCAACGCTGCCGATGGCCAGGCCCAGCCCGGCGGCCACGGCCCCGGCCGATGGCTTGTTTTCCTCGAACTGCCCCGTGTACACGTTGTACTGGCCGTCGGCCGCGCTACTGCCCGACAGCAGCCGGGCGGCTGGTAGCAAAGTCAGCGTAGGTAGCTGCCCCATCAGCCGTTTGCTCTGAAACAGGGCTGCCACGGCATCCAGTGAATCGGTGAGGGTATAGCCGGAGGTAGCTACCCCGGCAAAGGGAATACTGATATTGGTGGAAGCCGGGGCCGTGGAAGGCGCAACAGGCACTCCGGTTGCTACCAGCGGGTTATACTCGGCGGCCGAGCCGGGCAGCGGCTTGAAGTTGCCCTTGAGACGGCGGGTGATGTTGGGTGGCAGATGGCCGGTAGCGGCCAATTCGCGCATCACCCGCCGCTCCCGACTCCACCAGAACCCGATGCTTTTATTCAGGCCGAGGCCCACAAACGCGGTGCCCGCCACTACGCCCGGCGTCCAGATGCCGGCACTGGTAGATTGTTGAGCTGGCAGAATAGAGGCCGCCAGACTAGCGGCCCCCAGCCCCAGCCACGCCGCTGCCCCCCCACGCCGACTCTTAAACAACTCGTGCACGGCCCGAGCCGTATCGGCACGGGTCAGCGGAGCTTCTGCTTGTGCGCGGGACAGCGGCATGACGGTTTGCGCATGGCTGGCGCTGCTGCTCACCACAGCGGCGGCTGCCAGCAGCAGTACGTGTTTTTTCATATAATCAGCCTTATAGAATATGCCTGTAAAGCTACTGATCTGGCCTACACCAACATTTACATTATTAGGCGAATAAACAGAATATTTACGCTACCTTACTGCCTTACACTCAGATCCTACTTCCGCTATACAAATACGCAATAATCTGCTCCAGCTTCTTTATCTGTTCGCCTGCTGCGCGCCTTTTCAGCCACTTTTTAGCCGTATTCCACCGCCTGCGAAATTCCGTAGCCGGTCTGTTTTGTCCATTTTCCCACTCATACCCTTTTTTGCATGATTCCAACAGTACAGAATTTTCCAGCCAGACGAACGTCGGTTGGAACTCAATACAGATGGCTCCTTTTGCTGGCTGCTGGCTGTGGCCTGCTGGCGAGTCCGCTTGCCCAGGCTCAGCACCGGCCAGGTGCCACAGGTGGGCGCGTAACAACGGCCCCCCACAAGGTACAAGCCAGCATCAGCTCCACGGCTACGGGCGGCAACTGGAGTAGCCCCGCCACCTGGGCCGGCGGGGTAGTACCAACCAGCGCCGATGATGTCACGATTGTAGAAGGAGCAACCGTAACGGTTGACGTGGCTGCCAGCTGTGCCTCGCTTACCATCAACAGCACCGGCTCCCTGCTCACCTCCGCCTCTACGGCCTACCAGCTGCAGGTGGGTGGCAGCGTAACCAACAACGGTACGCTGGATCTGAGCGCCAGCACTAACGTAGGCTCCGACCTGCGCTTTACCGGAGCCGGCAACGCCAGCTTCGGGGGTTCGGGCGCTACTGATCTGCAGACCATGACCCTGGCCAAGGCCACCCGCGCCGACGTGGTGGAAATGACCCTGCCCACGCTGTCAGTAAAAGGCTCAGCCACCTCCGGCGACGGGTTTCTGGTTACCCGCACTACGGGTACGCCGGCTGCCGATGACATGACCGGCACGCTGAAGATTTCGGGCTCGGCCACCATCAGCAACAAGGTGTTTACCACGGCTGCCTATATTCTGCCGGCTACCGGGGGCTTCTGGCTCAACAACTCCAACTTTACAGTGGCCGGCCAACCGGGCACTGCCACCACGAACGGGCTGCTGCGCGTATCGGCCGGAACGTATGTGGTGGGTACTGGCAGCGGCAACTCGCTGGTGCTGGGCGCGGGCTCGGTGTACACGCAGGAGGGCGGCACGGTAACCACCAACGGCCGCCTGACCAACTACACCTCGGCCACCGCTTCCAACGGCACCACCACCTTTACCCTGAGCGGCGGCACCATCAACGTGGCCAATACGGCCAACGCCGGGGCGGCCCCCTCGTTCGGGATAAACGGTACCACCACTATTTCGGGCGGCGCCATTAACCTGGTGCAGCGCAGCACCAACAATACGCCCCTCGACTATCTGGTAGCTGGCACCTATAATTTTTCGGGCGGTACGCTGAACGTGGGCACCGCTGCCACAACTACCAACTTTGATTTCCGCCTGCGGGGTCTGGCTCCCAACGTGGTAATTGGCAGCAACCGCAGCGCCCTGCTCACGGCCCAGGTAACCACCTACGGCACCATCTCGGTAGCTGGCAATGCCACCCTCAACCTGAATGGCTTTACCCTGCAGCACCTAGGCAGCACCATCACCAACAACGGCACCCTTACGGGCACCACGGCCGGCAGCCTACTGAACTTCAACGGCAGCGTGGCCCAGCTGCTGGAGGGTACGGGCACCAACACCAGCCCCCTGGCTACCCTTACCATTGACAACAACGGCGGAGGCGTAACCCTGAATATGCCCCTGACGGTGAGCCGGCTGAACCTGATAACCGGCAACCTGCTGAATGCCGGCAACCTCACCGTGGGCAGCGGCGCCACCGTTGCCAACGTGATTCAGTTTGGCACTGCCGGCAGCACTACGGCCGCTGGCACGTTCGACGTGGCCCCCAAGTTCAACCTGGGCACGGGTACGCTGGAGCTGATTTACGCCGCCGAAACAACCGGCCGCACCACGGGCTTCGAAATTCCGACCACCCGCACCGTTGATTTCCTGACCCTGGCCAATCCCGGCGGCGTAACGCTGGCGGGCGGCAACCTCACTGTGCGTGGCGACGCTACCCGCTCGCTGACGCTCAGCAGCGGCGTACTGAGCACCTCCGCAGCAAATACGCTGGTGCTGGCAGAAACAGCGTTGGTACTGCCCGCTGGCTCGGCCACCAGCTACGTGCGCGGCCCGCTGGCTGTTACCGTGAACAGCACTACCCCCGTAAGCCGCACGTTTGCCATTGGTGATGGTCCGGGCTGGCGGCCGGCAGTGGTGAGTGATATTACCACTTCCGGGGCGCAGATTTTCACGGCCACCATTGTGAGTGGCGCTACGGGCGGTACAGGCACGGGCGGGGTTTCGTTCCTGAATCCCACGCGCTACGTGCGTTTGCAGAACACGGCGGCCCTGCCAGCTTCGGCTACGGTGCAGCTTAGCTACGGCGGCGACGATATTGTGGGTGGCTCGCAGACCTCGGTGGTAGCGCAGGCCGCCACGGCCAGCGGTGCGTACGCCAGCATCGGGGGTACGGCTGCTTCCTCACCTACTACCGGTATTAAATCAAGCCAACCACTCACGCCAGGCAACGACTTCTTTGTGCTGGCGAATACTGAAGGTGGTACGCTGACTTCTTCGGTAGCCAGTGTATGCAGCGGCACCAACTCGGGTACGCTCACACTTGCAGGCTATACGGGTACCATTACGGGGTATGAGGCTAACACCGGCAGCGGCTTCGTAGCCGTGCCCGGCACCAACACCGGCGCTACGTTGGCCTTCAGTAACCTGACTCAAACCACTACTTACCGGGCCGTGTTACGGACCTCGGATAACCGCATTGTGTACTCGTCGCCGGTCACGGTAACGGTGACGAATGGTCCGACGGCCACGCTGGCAGCGACTACGCCCACTACTTTCTGCGGCTCGGGTACACTTACGCTCAACGTCACGCCAGTAACGGGTGCTACTTACCAGTTCCTGCTTAACAACCAGCCCATCAGCGGTGCCACTTCGGCCACGTACACGGCTACTGTAACGGCCAGTGGCGCGTATTCCGTGGTGGTTACTACGGGTGCCTGCTCGGCTACTTCGGCCACGGTGCAAGTAACGGTGAATCCGGCCACTACGGCTACCTTCAGCTATGCCGGCAGTACGTTCTGCCAGAGCGGAACCAACCCCTCGCCCACCATTACGGGCACAACGGGCGGCACCTTCAGCAGCACTGCAGGTCTGGCAATTGATGCCACTACCGGCACCATCAACCTGGCGGCCAGCACGGCCGGCACCTATACCGTGACCTACGCGGTGAGCGGCACCTGCCCTTCATCAGCTACGGCCAGCGTAACCATCAGCAACGCCGTTACGGCGGGCTTCAGCTACGCCAGTGCCAGCTACTGCACCACGACCACCGGAACCGTAACACCCACCCTGGCTACCGGGGCTACCGCCGGCTCGTTCAGCAGCAGTACGGGCCTGACGCTTGATGCCACTACCGGGGCCATTACGCCCGGCACCTCTGCTCCGGGCACCTACACCGTGACTAACACCGTCGCCGCCTCGGGTGGGTGCGCGGCCGCAACGGCCACGACTACCGTTACCATTACGGCTCCGGCCACGGCGGGCTTCAGCTACGCCAGTGCCAGCTACTGCACCTCAACTGCGGGTACGGTAGCGGCCACGCTGGCTACCGGGGCCTCGGCAGGCACGTTCAGCTCTGCGGCGGGCCTCACGCTGGACGCTACCACCGGCACTATTACGCCCGGCACCTCTACCCCCGGCACCTACACTGTCACCAATACGGTAGCCGCATCAGGGACCTGCGCTGCAGTTACGGCGACGGCCACTGTTACAATTACTGCTCCGGCTACAGCTGGTTTCAGCTATGCCAATGCCAGTTACTGCACCGGAGCTACCGGTACGGTAACACCCACGCTGGCCGCGGGAGCTACGGCTGGTACGTTCAGCTCTACTACGGGCCTGACCATCAATGCTACCACCGGGGCCATTACGCCTGGCACCTCTGCTCCGGGCACGTACACCGTGACCAATACCGTTGCCGCTTCGGGTGGCTGCGCCGCCGTAACGGCTACGTTCCAGGTAACTATTACGGCCCCTGCTACAGCCAGCTTCAGCTACGCGGCAACTTCGTACTGCGTCAGCACTGCTGGCTCCGTAACCCCCACGCTGGCCAGCGGGGCCACGGCCGGCACATTCAGCAGCAGTACGGGCCTGACGTTGAACACTACGACGGGTGCCATTACGCCTAGCACTTCCACTCCCGGCACGTACACCGTGACCAACACCGTGGCGGCGACGGGTGGCTGCAGCGCGGTTACGGCTACGTTCCAGGTAACCATCACGGCAGCTCCGGCAGCTGGTTTCAGCTACGCCAATACCAGCTACTGCACCGGAGCTACCGGTACGGTAACACCCACGCTGGCCGCGGGAGCTACGGCTGGTACGTTCAGCTCTACTACGGGCCTGACCATCAATGCTACCACCGGGGCCATTACGCCTGGCACCTCTGCTCCGGGCACGTACACCGTGACCAATACCGTTGCCGCCTCGGGTGGCTGCGCCGCCGTAACGGCTACGTTCCAGGTAACCATCAACGCTACGCCGGCCCGCCCAACGGTGACGGTGCAGTACAATGGGCCGGTAACTACGCTTACCAGCAGTGCCACTACCGGCAACCAGTGGTACCTCAACAATACCCTGATTCCCGGCGCAACGGGCCAGACTTACGTGGTGAATACGGCAGCACAATACGGCACCTACACGGTAATAACTACCTCGGCAGCCGGTTGCGCTTCGGAGGCTTCATTGCCGCTGGTGATAACCTCCACTGTCAAGCCGCTGGCAGGTTCTTCACTCACTCTCTACCCCAACCCCACTATCGATGGGTTGCTGACGGTGAAGCTGGCCGGCTATAGCAAGGCCGTGGAGCTGATGGTGTACAACGTCATCGGGCAGCCGGTACGCGCGGTAACTGTGCCGGCCGGCCGCCCGGAGCAGGTTCTTGATTTGTCACAGCTTCCCTCTGGCGTGTATATGCTACGCGCCCGCACCGAAGGTGGCACCGATGTTCGTCGCATTGTGAAGGAATAACGCGCACCGGGCTCCATCCCACAAACTCCCTGTCGGCTGAGCTGGCAGGGAGTTTTTTTGTGCGCTACAGCGGACCGGGGCAATGCCGGACTTTGCTTCGGATGATGAGAAATATGTCAGGATGCTGATATTTGAGGACTTGCCTCTTCCTGTCAGCCCCCTGCATGTCTGTTTTCAGCACCTACCTTCAGCTTGGATTTCACCACATCTTTAACCTGCGCGCCTACGACCATCTGGTATTTTTGCTGGCGTTGTGCGCGCCGTATGTGTTGCAGGACTGGCGGCGGGTAGTGGTCCTGGTAACCAGCTTCACGGTGGGGCACTCCATCACGCTGGCGTTGGCTACGCTGAACGTAGTGCCGTATTCGCCCGCACTTATTGAAACCCTTATTCCGGTCACAATTATCCTGACCTGCCTACTGAACCTGACCCGGGCCGGCAGTGCCACCAGCCGCCTGCCTGAGCGCAGTACTCCCCAGCCCATCGTGCTGGCGCTGCCTAACCTGCTAGCCGTGGTGTTTGGACTGATTCACGGACTGGGCTTCTCCAGCTACCTGCGCGAGCTGCTGGGCCAGCAGAGCCGGCCGGTGGTGGAGCTGCTGAGTTTCAACCTGGGCGTGGAGCTGGGCCAGTTGCTGATTGTGGGGCTGATTCTGCTGCTGGGTTTTGTGCTGCTGCGCGGCCTGCGCGTGCACCGCCGCGACTGGCTGCTGGTGACCAGCGGAGCCGCGCTGGGCATTGCCGTTATCCTGCTGCTGGGGCGGTTCCTGGGCTGAGTCAGAAGCCGTATCTTTCAGCTCGGCAGGCCTGCAACCCGCGGCGGCGGCGCGCGTCTTTCGCCGCACGCGGCGCTACTGAGCGGCACCCCGCCCTTTCTCCTCGCTAAAACGCCTTTTTCTCCCCCTATTCCTGTATGCTGAAACACCCACTGCTGGCCGCCGGGCTGGCGGCGCTGCTGGCCCTGCCGGCCGCGGCGCAGAACACCAACTCCGGTACCGACAAATTTGCGCAGCTTGAAACCCTGCTGCCCACGCCCAACTCCTACCGCACTGCCTCCGGAGCTCCCGGCAGCGACTACTGGCAGCAGCGTGCCGACTACAACATCCGGGTGAAGCTGGATGATGCCCGCCAGGCCATCAGCGGCGACGAGGACATTACCTACACCAACCTCTCGCCCGACGTGCTCACCTACCTGTGGGTGCAGCTCGACCAGAATATTCTGGACAAGAACTCCATCACCACCGCCACCGAGGTCGGCCAGATTCAGCAGCGCATGCCGTTTCAGGCGCTGGATTACCTCCAGAAAAGCGAGTTTGACGGCGGCTTCAAGATTGCGGAGGTGAAAATGAAGGGCGGCAAGGCCCTGCCCTACGTGATTAACCACACCATGATGCGCATTGACCTGCCCACGCCCCTGCGCCCTAAGCAGGCCGTGACGTTCAGCATCAAGTGGAGCTACAACATCAACGACCAGACCAAAATCAACCAACGCTCGGGTTACGAGTATTTCCCGGAGGACAAGAACTACCTCTACGAAATTGCTCAGTTCTACCCCCGCATGGCGGTGTACTCCGACAACCAGGGCTGGCAGCACAAGCAGTTCCTGGGTAACGGCGAGTTTGCCCTGCCCTTCGGCGACTACCGCGTGAGTATTACGGCCCCCGCCGACCACGTGGTGGGCGCTACCGGCACGCTGCAGAACGCCTCGGAAGTGCTGACCTCGGCCCAGCGCCAGCGCCTGGAGCAGGCCAAGAGCTCCAACAAGCCGGTGCTCATCGTATCGCCGCTGGAGGCGGAGCGGGCCGAGCAGAACCGCGCCAAAGGCACCAAAACCTGGACCTACGCCGCCAAAAACGTGCGGGACTTCGCCTGGGCTTCCTCGCGCAAGTTTATCTGGGATGCCATGGGCGTGAAGCAGAACGGCGTGCCGGTAATGTGCATGAGCTACTACCCCAAGGAGGGCAACCCGCTGTGGGGCAAATACTCCACCGAGGTTATTGCGCACACCATCAAAACCTACTCGAAGTTCACCATTCCCTACGCCTACCCGGTGGCCATTTCGGTGCACGGGCCGGTGGGCGGCATGGAGTACCCGATGCTGAGCTTCAACGGCGGCCGCCCCGAAAAGGACGGCACCTATTCGGCCGACCGGAAGTACGGCATGATTTCGGTGATTATTCATGAGGTGGGCCACAACTTCTTCCCGATGATTGTGAACTCCGATGAGCGCCAGTGGACATGGATGGACGAAGGGCTGAACACCTTTGTGCAGTACCTCACGGAACAGGAGTGGGAGCGGAATTACCCTTCCAAGCGCGGGGAGCCGGCCAACATTGTGCCCTACATGCAGTCGGACAAGAGCCTGCAGACGCCGATTATGACCAACTCGGAATCGGTGCTGCAGTTTGGCAACAATGCCTATGGTAAGCCCGCCACCGGTCTGAACATTCTGCGCGAGACCATCATGGGCCGCCAGCTCTTCGACTACGCCTTCAAGGAATACGCCACCCGCTGGGCGTACAAGCACCCCACCCCCGCCGACTTTTTCCGCACCATGGAAGACGCCTCGGGCGTGGACCTGGACTGGTTCTGGCGCGGCTGGTTCTACTCGGTGGATAAAACCGATCTGGCCATCGACGGCGTGAAGTGGTACACGGTGGACTCCAAGAACCCCGAAATTGAGAATGCCCGCAAGCGGGAGATGATCAACAAGGCGCCCCAGAGCATTTCGCAGCAGCGCAACCTCCAGGACATCAAGAAAACCCTGGTGGACGACAAGCCCGAGCTGAAGGACTTCTACAACAGCTACGACCCGCTGGCGACCACCGAGGCCGACAAGCAGCGCTACCACCAAATGGTGAAGGCCATGAGCCCCGAGCAGCAGCAGCGCCTCAATAACGGCCTGAACTTCTACGAGGTGAGCCTGAAAAACAAGGGCGGCCTCACCATGCCGGTGATTGTACAGATGACCTATGAGGACGGCAAGCAGGAAATCATGAACATTCCGGCCGAAATCTGGCGCAAGAACAACGCCGAGGTAACCAAAGTGTTTATCACCGAGAAACCCGTGGTAAGCTTCGTGCTGGACCCCTACCTGCAAACTGCCGATACGGACCTCTCAAACAACGCCTGGCCCCAGAAGGCTGCGCCCTCGCGCTTCGAGCTGTTTGAGTACCAGCAGCGGGCCCAGCCCAACCCCATGCAGCAACAGTCGGTGCTGCAGCAGCAGGAGAAAAAACCGACCGGCACCAGCACCGGCGGCACCAACTAAGCACTGCCGTTTTTATGGTAGCTTTCAGCAGCCGGCCCCGGTGGGGTCGGCTGCTTTGCGTTCTTCCTTATTCTAGTTTTTATGCTACGTGTTTCATTGGTATTTCTGCTCCTGGTAACTGCGCAAGCTGGCTTTAGCCAAGAGGAGGTTCGCCGTGTGAGGGTTTTTACTCCAGTCGAATTGCAGCAGTTTGCCGAATTGACACACTATCCCTCCAAGTACCTGCGTACTGCCACATATTATGCCGACAGTTCCTTTTCCCTTTTCTACTCCCACGGTGCTACTGACCGGAAGAAATTCCGGACTGCGCATTTCTACAGTTTTTTCTCTGACGGAAAGCGTAAATCACGCAGCAGGCAGCATATACTCGGCTGCGGACTACAATGCACCAAACGATGGAACGAAGCCGGCCAATTGACAGAGCGGTACCGCCGCAATAAGTGGGGTTCAACTTCTTACACGTATGTTTCCCGGCGCTTTATCTACGCTAATGGCCGGCTGTTACGGGAGGAAATAGAAAAGGCAGAAACCGGATGTTTCTACGGACGAGTGCTCAAACAGAAACTTGTGACGTTTACCCGTCACGGCCGCGTCATTAGCTTTCCCGAGCAGTTTTCGGCGGAAGCCGACAGCGGCACTCCGCGGTAAGTTATACAGACAGTACGGCGCAACCTTCTGTCCCAATTGAGTATCTCATCAGCATCAACCAGTTGATGCAATGCTGATTCCTGTTACTTCCTGGCGCCGGGCCGGTCTGGTGGGGGCGCTGCTGACCCTGGGGGCGCTGCTGACCCTGGGGGCGCTGCTGGTATTTGGCAACTGCACCCTGGAGCGGCCCGAGCCGACGCCGCAGGCATGCTACTCCGGCCAGGTGCTGGGCTACACCTGCAACACCACGCTGATTCAGCTGGCCCCCGGATCGGCGGCGCGCGGCGTTGCTCTCACTTACCCTGCCACCCCCACCGGCCAGCGCTACGACAACGTGGTAGCCGTATTCCGCCTCGATACCGTGCAGTACGCGCGGGGCGGCACCGTGTACATTTCAGCTTTCATTACCGACGACGCGCAACCCGCTCCGGCCTGCCCGGCCCCGGCGCCCAGCTACCCCGCGCCGCTGCTGTCCGTGCTCAATGTAGCGCCGGGCAACTGCCCGCAGTAGCCACGCAATCCGGTATCTTGGCGGAGCACCACGACGAGCCGGGCTAAGGCGGTAGACTGGCTACGGGCTCGTGAGTACTTTCTATCTGTTATGCCGCATTTTCACTTTGGACCGGACTTCAATTTCTGGCCACTCTACACTACCATTCAACAGTACTATCCACTGGGTCTGACGGTGCCGGAGTACGATGATGCGTTTCGTCACCGCTACCCGGGCCACGAGCAGCTGTGGGACATCTGCACCGACTGCATCGAGAACTACCCGGCGTTCCGGCAGCGTTGGAAACCGTTTCAGGACCACCTGAAGGCCGTGTTTAAACGCACGGTGCACCATTCGCAGGGGCCCATACCATCCTACGCCGGCCACATTGTAGTGCAGAAGCCCAAAGGCCCCATTTGGGGGCATTGGAAGGAGCTGTATTTTGCCATCAGCCTGCTGGGGCCCTACTACACCATTTACGGCCTCGACACCTCTCAAATAGAGCTATCCGAAACCCGGCATGCAATGGGTCACCAGGAGCCCATCACTCAGCCAATAGGACGCTCGGCCATTCATGCGCTTACCGTTTCCCCCTATGAAGAGTACGCCACCCTGTTCGTGAGCCTGGAAACGGCTATTCGGGAGTGGTTTCCGGAGCATCGACTGGTTCCCTTGAAGATAGGCCGCCAAGCCTTAACAGGTTTGGTAGTGGAGGGCTGCACGGTACAACCAGCCTGCCTGCACGCGGCTCTGTTCCATACCGAAATACCCTGGCAAAGCCTAAGCTCCCAGCACTATCGCGGCAACGAGTATTACGGATATGAAGCGTGGCGAGCCGGACCAGCAGCATAATCTGCGCGAATGAGCTGTCGCCCGCCTTTTTTCTGCCACACCATTCTCCTGCCACGGAAATTCTCGCCCGCCTCCGCCCTTGGTTTTCCTGACAAACCTGATAAAGCCTACGCGGTGGTTACAGGCCAATAGTCGCGGAGCAGACTCTGCAGGTGCCCCACGGTGAGCAGGGCGGAGCGAAAGTATAGCAGCGGGGTATGCACATCACCCACAATAACTTCGATTTCAGACGAATCGGCGTACCACAAGATGCTAATCAGGGCATGCCCAAAATCCCGGCATACCACATGCCCCTTGTTTTGCCACGCTTCGGGGCACTCAACCGAATCGCGGAAGCCTAATTCTAGTAAATCAGCAAGTTTCATGGCAAAATGCGCTGAGGGGAAACGACAAATTTACAAGGCATCAATGTGGTACGCAACAAAAGCAGAGCGGCCTGCCGAAAGCAGATGACCGATTTCCCGGGTCCTCATTTTCTTGTTAGCTTCCCTCACCCTTCCACCTTTTCATCCTTCCATCACAATGGGATTACTTGACGGCCTATTAGGCAATGCCTCCGAAACTGACGCACAAGATGTGCAACTGGAACTGCAACAGGTGCTGGCACCCGGCGAAACCGTGCGCGGGGCCTACGCCGTGCTGCGCGACCTGCTGGTGTTCACCACTAAACGCCTGATTCTGGTGGACAAGCAGGGCGTAACGGGCAAAAAGCGCGAGTACCTGAGCGTGCCCTACCGCAGCATTGAGCGGTTCAGCATGGAAACCACCGGCCACTTTGATCTGGAGTCGGAGCTGAAAATCTGGGTGCGGGGGCTGGCGGAGCCCATCAGCAAAACCTTCCGCAACAACAGCAGCATTCACGAGGTGGCCCGCGCCCTGGCCGAATACGCGCTGTAGGTGAGTGGTGAAATGGTGAGGTGGTGAGTTTACGTTCTTAGCTGCACCGTTTTGCGCCATCCGAACGTAAACTCACCACCTCACCATTTCACTGCTCACCGCCATGCCCCGCTTCACTGCCGCCCACGCCCTCGATCAGGCCCGCCAGCACCCGCTGATTCCGGTTTTCTACCACGCCCAGGAAGAGTACGCCCGCCGGGTATTGGCGGCCTCCTACGAGGCCGGGGTACGCCTGTTTGAGTTTACAAATCGGGGCCCGCAGGCCCTGGAAATTTTCGAGCGGCTGCAGCGCTTCGTGGAGGCCGACTACCCCGATTTGCTGTTGGGCGCGGGCACCATTTTTACGGCCGAAGAAGCGGGCCGCTTCATTGAGGCCGGGGCCGATTTCGTGATTCAGCCCATCACCAGCCCCGATGTGGCGGCCGTGTGCCGGAGCTACAACCTGGCCTGGCTGCCCGGGGCCCAAACCCTGAATGAGGTGTACGAGGCCCACCGCCTGGGCGCTACCCTGGTAAAGCTGTTCCCTTCGGCCTACCTCTCGCCCGAGTACCTGCGCATTCTGCGCGGGCCGCTGCCTCAGGTGCCTATTATGGTCACGGGCGGCATCAAGCCCACCACGGCCTGCATGCAGGAGTGGCGGAATGCCGGCGCTACCTGCGTGGGTATTGATGCCCGCCTGCTCGATACCACCGACGAAACCCTGCTCACGGCCCAGGTGCGGGAACTGCTGAGCGTGTTGCATCCCGAGCCGGTCCTGGCGCAGTAGCCACCGCAGCGGGGCAAGGCATTCAGAACATGATGGGACGTTATGGGCAGAGCCTTGTAACGTCCCATCTGCATTTTACAGCATTACAGTAATTGTCTCAGTAGCTTTAGCAGCCAGCTTCTTCCCCCCTTGTCCTGCTATGTCCTGGGTTGCCCGCCTGAAAGCGTTGTTCCGTAAGCCGGTTTCACCGGACCTCGCCTCCATTTATCACTGGGATGCAGCCCAATTCCAGATACAGTATGCGGCCTACTTAGCACAGAAAACAGCTGCTATTGCGCAGAAATCTATATTTCTGCCGGAGCAGTACGGCGACTTTACCGCGTTTCTGTATCGGCCCGATTTCGATGAATTTATCAGAAAGGAGTTTCTGCCCGCTTTGAAGCCAGATAATCCGCATCTGCAATTCCTTGACCACAACCACTGGCCGAATAAACACCCCTTCAACTTTCCCGGACCCTTCTACACAGGCGAATCAGATACCTGCGGCACGGGCATCTGTGAAGCGCCGGACAACGTGGCTAATAATGATTACAGCCAGGAATTCGTGTTCCGACAACCTCAGAACTACCCGCAACTCCTGCGCCTCCTGGATGCCGCGGCGGTAGAAGTGCTCGACAGCTACGCGGCCAATGGCAATGCGTGCTGGACGTACGCCGCCTGCCGCGACTGGTGGCGCAACCGCCCCGAGCTGCTGGCAGCCCTATCCGACCCGGCCACCATCCGCAGCAACTATGGCCAGGCCGAGGCTTACGCGGCTTACCTGGCCGGCGACGCCGAAACCGATTTGCGCCGGTATTGCTATTTTCTGGAAAACGGGCAGTATCCTGCAACCGCAAATACGGCCCTGCCTCCGCTGTAAGCCCCCGAACACTCCGCAGCCAGCCGTTTGCCAGCTACGTATGCCTGAAGAAACCCTCTGGAGCGAAGTAGAAGTAACGGCCGTGCGCGGTCAGTCGGTGCTTACCCGCAGCCGGAGCGTACAGCCCCTGAAGCTGCTCAGCCCCCGGGCATCGGGCGGCAGCTGCCACGTGATGCTATCTAGCTACGGGGGCGGCCTGCTGGCCGGCGACACCATTCGGCTGCGCATTGGTGTGCAGCCCGCGGCCCGTCTGCTGCTCAGCACCCAGGCCAACACCCGCGTGTACCGCTCCGACCACGGCCACCCGGCCGTGCAGGTCTTGGAAGGCGTTCTGGCTGACGGTGCCTTTACGGCCGTACTGCCCGACCCATTGGTACCGCAGGCGGCCAGCCGTTTTCGGCAGCAGCAGCAGTGGCACCTGGAGCCCGGCGCGGTGCTGCTGCTGGCCGACTGGCTCCATTCGGGCCGCATGGACAGCGGCGAGCAGTTCGCCTTCACCGCGCTGGAATCGGAAGTGCGGGTACGCGTAGCCGGGCGGTTGGTGGTGCTGGATCGGTTTGCCTTTCGGCCGGAAGAGCACATTGCTACCTCACCGGCTCATTTCGGCCCTCACCAGACCACGCTTTCCGTGTACCTGATTGGCCCGCCCACCGATAACCGGTATCAGCAGCTGGCGGCGGCGCTGGCGGCCCGGCAGCCCCACACCCGTTCCGAATTACCGCCCAACCTCTCCGGCCAGCCCGCCATAACAGCCTGCAGCGAAGTGAGGCCCGGCGTGTACCTGCTGCGGGCCGTGGGCCACACCCGCGCCGCCCTGCAGCCCATTTACGATGCGCTGTATGAAGCGCTGGCCGCACCGGAGTTGCTGGGCTTCCACGCCGGGCACCGGAAGTATTAGATTGTTTGGTTAACCATTAGAAGTTGTCTGAACGGTGTAGAGACGCAATATTTTGCGTCTCTACACCGTTCGGCCATACTGTTCCTGCGCTACCGCCGCTCCGGCCCAACGGCCGCATACGCCCGGGCTTTGGCTTCGTGGATGTGCTGGATAATCTCGTCCAGGCCCAGGCCGTGCAGGGCGCGGGCGAACAGGAAGGGGCCTTCCCCGCGCATGCGGCGGGCGTCCCGGTCCATCACGTCCAGGTCGGCACGCACCAGCTCGGCGAGGTCGGTTTTGTTAATCACCAGCAGGTCCGACTGGGTGATGCCGGGGCCGCCCTTGCGGGGCACTTTGTCGCCGCCCGACACGTCGATGACGTAGATGGAGTAGTCCACCAGCTCGCGGCTGAAGTGGGCGGCCAGGTTGTCGCCGCCGCTTTCCACGAACAGGTAATCGAGGCGGTTGTCGAAGCGCTTCATCAGGCCTTCCAGCGCGTCCATGTTCAGGGAAATATCCTCCCGGATGGCGGCATGGGGGCAGCCGCCGGTTTCCACGCCCACAATCCGGTCCTCGCTCAGGGCGCTGTGGCGGATGAGGAATTCGGCGTCTTCGCTGGTGAAAATGTCGTTGGTGACCACGCCCAGCTCAAACTCGTGGCGCAGCCGCTCGCACAAGGCCTTCAGCAAAGCCGTTTTGCCCGTGCCCACCGGCCCGCCAATACCCACCGTGAAGGCCCGCTGCCGGAAGTTGCGGTGCGACGGCAGCCGCCGCGTTTCCCGCTGGGCAAAGTCGCCGGGCGACTCGTAATACTCGTGCGTGTGGCCGTGGAGCAGCAGGGCGAGTTTATCAATGAAGGGCATGGATGTGAATGGCTGGATTGGTGGATGCATAACCCCACCCCAACCCCTCCTCTCCGGGAGAGGGGCTTATTTTACTTTGACAACGACTCTATATGAAGGCGTTGCAATGGTAATGTAAGCCCCTCTCCCCGAGGGGAGGGGTTGGGGTGGGGTTCAGTTCTGAAACAGGCGGGAATAGACCTGCTCGTGCAGCATCTGGGCGGCGTCGAGCAGGACGGCGGAGCGGGTGGCGTGGCGGTGGTCGAGGGCGTCGGCCCCGAGCAGCAGGTCGTCGAAGATGGCGTAGAACTCGTGCTGCAGGCGGTGGCCTTCCATCGGGCCCAGGCAGCCCAGCCGGATGGCCGCGCTGATTTGGTCGCGCAGAGCCAGGTGCAGGTAGAGCGTGTGAATTTCAGGCAGGGTGTATTCGAGGCGGCGCAGGCTCAGGGCCAGCAACGGCACGAAATGCAGCGGCAGCTCCTCGGCGGCCAGCCACGCGCCCAGCGCGGGCAGGCCAGCAGCCGGATAAAACGAGTGCAGCAGCCGCAGCCAGGTTTTGCCCTGCGTGAGGCTGCCGCGGTGCAGGGCCGGCACCAGCAACTGGGCATCGTACTCCTGCACAATGGTGCGCAGGGCCCCAGCCCCGGCGGGCAAAGCGGCCCGGTAGCAGGCGTTCAGAAACGGCACCTCCAGCCCCACCGCCTGCTGTAGAAACGAATACAGGTAATTCCGCAACCCGCTTTCCGACTGCACCAGCCCAAACGTGCGGCTACTCTCCAACCCATACGAATACGCAAACCCACCCGTCGGCAGGGCCGAATCGGCCAGGTGAAGCAAACGGGCAAGACGGGTAGACAAGAGAAGTGAGAGTTTAGAACTTAGAGCTTAGAACTGCGCGAAGCTGTGGCGTGAGTCGTTTGTCGTTGTCGTGTGATGTGCCGGTCTTGGTTCTTGCTTCTCAGCTCTCTGTTCTAACTTCTCAGTTCTGTAATTAAAACAGATTATACAGCTGCGTCAGGGGCAATGTGTCCACCGGTTCGCAGGTGAGGTGCACGCCGTCGACGGTGACGCGGTAGGTTTCGGGGTCTACTTCGATGTTGGGCAGGTAGTCGTTCAGGGCCATGTCCTTTTTCTGCACCGTGCGGCAGCCCTGCACGGCTACTACCTGCTTTTTCAGGCCGTAGGAGGCGCGTACATGTTCCACAGACGCGCCCGACACGAAGGCCAGCGCAATCGGGCCCACCGCCCCGCCGAAAGCCCCGAACATGGGCCGCGAAAACGAGGGCTGGGGCGTGGGAATAGAGGCGTTGGCGTCGCCCATTTGACTGCGCACGATAACGCCGCCTTTGATGACCATTTCGGGCCGGGAGCCGAAGAAAGCGGGTTTCCAGAGCACCAGATCGGCCAGCTTGCCCAGCTCTACGGAGCCGATGTGCTGCGCGAAGCCGTGGGCGCGGGCGGGGTTGATGGTGTACTTGGCCACGTAGCGCCGGGCCCGGAAATTGTCGCAGCCGCGGGCGGCGTCTTCGGGGAGCAGGCCGCGCTGCTGGCGCATCTTGTGGGCCGTCTGCCAAGTGCGCGTCACCACCTCGCCCACCCTGCCCATGGCCTGCGAGTCGGAGCTAATGATGCTGAGCGCGCCCAGATCGTGCAGCACGTCCTCGGCGGCAATGGTTTCGCCCCGGATACGGCTTTCGGCAAAGGCTACGTCCTCGGGAATGTTGCGGTCGAGGTGGTGGCAGACCATGAGCATGTCGAGGTGCTCGTCGATGGTGTTCTTGGTGAAGGGCCGGGTGGGGTTCGTGGACGAGGGAATGACGTTCGGCTCGCCGCAGATTTTGATGATGTCGGGGGCGTGGCCGCCGCCCGCGCCCTCAGTGTGGTAGCTGTGGATGGTGCGGCCCTTGAACGCGCCCACCGAGTTTTCCACGAAGCCGCTTTCGTTGAGCGTATCGGTATGGATGCACACCTGCACGTCGTACTCCTCGGCCACCTGCAGGCAGGTATCGATAGTGGCGGGGGTAGTGCCCCAGTCCTCGTGCAGCTTGAAGCCCAGGGCCCCGGCCGCCAGCTGCTCGCGCAGGCCCTCGGGGCGGGAGGTGTTGCCCTTGCCCAGAAAGCCGAAATTGAGCGGAAACGCATCGGTGGCCTTCAGCATCATCTTGATGTAGAACGCGCCCGGCGTGCAGGTAGTGGCGCTGGTGCCCGCCGACGGCCCCGTGCCGCCGCCCAGCATGGTGGTGAGCCCGGCGGCCAGGGCCTCATCAATCTGCTGGGGGCAAATAAAGTGAATGTGGCAGTCGATGCCGCCGGCCGTGAGGATGAGCCCCTCCCCCGCCACCACTTCGGTGGTCACGCCCACCGTCATGCCCGGCGTCACGCCCGGCATAATGTGCGGGTTGCCGGCCTTCCCGATGCCCGCAATGCGCCCGTTCTTCACCCCGATATCGGCCTTATAGATGCCGGTGTAGTCGAGCACGAGGGCGTTGGTGATGAGCAGGTCCAGGGCCTCCGCCTGGGAAATGCCGGCGGCCTGGCCCATGCCGTCGCGCAGCACCTTGCCGCCCCCGAACTTGCACTCCTCGCCGTAGACGCAGAAGTCGTGCTCCACCTCAATCACGAGGTTGGTATCACCCAGCCGCACCCGGTCGCCGGTGGTTGGGCCGTACATATCGGCGTACGCGCGCCGTGAGATGGGAAGGGACATGGGAATTAAATAAAGAAAATAATCACTAATGAAAATTGGAGCGTATTCCTGTTGTTCTAGAAGTCCTAAGAGCTTCGCCTGTGTGAGCAGCAATGTGCAAAATACTGCAACCGACATTCATGCCATTTTCCTTACAATTTCTGAACGTCCATTGAAAACAGTCATTTTTCTTATCGTAACCGAAATAAATCTCTGTTTTTCTATCGTAACTATTGTTCCGCTTGGCAATTTTAATAGCCTTTTTTCTGCTAATAATTTTATCTTTAGATGAATCATGACCTATTGCAGGAAAACTCAATTCTTCAGTTACTTTTCCTGTACTATCCATTGCCATCGATCCGCCAAGGGTATCGGCAATAGAAAAACACAAGTAATAATTATGCACAGGCCATTTATAATTCACTGAGTTAGGCTCAACCTTATGTAGTCGGCAGATATCAACAACACGTCCCCCCGCAAATAGAGTGCGTGAATAATAGTTGCTTCCTAATCTATCATTCAGATAAGCTGCCAACTTCTTCTGAATAGAATCAGGCAACTCAGCAAGACTATTAGTCAGGTGAGGAACGTATAATCCAAAGCTTGGCGTGGAACAATCCCAGACAACAGAGTTTAATTTTCGTCGTACCAGCTTAATATTGATTTGATCATTAATATTAACATCTATTTCAGTGTTAATAGGCTCATAATTTTTTTCATTTAAAAAAATTTGATATTTAGACTTCTTATCTAAGTCTTCCATTCTTATTGTCGAAATAAACTTGCCTTGGTAATCTGTTTTGACTATATCAACCAATTTATCATAATCCTTGTGTACATAAAGATTTAAGTCAGGCATTGGCCTGCCAGTTTCTGCATCTATGACTACACCTCTAATATGCACTTGACACAGAGAAATTGTGCTGTAAAGTAGGCTAAACACGAGGAAAAAGCATTTCATAAATCAAATTTAAGTTGCTTGAGTTACTCTAGACTTAATCCACCTTCCCATTAATCAACCCATTCCCACCGTATACCACCCGTTCCCCGGCCAGGGCCACCAGCGTTACGGTTTTCCGCTCGCCGGGCTCAAAGCGGACGGCGGTGCCGGCGGGGATGTTGAGGCGGAAGCCCCGGGCAGCGGCGCGGTCGAAGTCGAGGGCGGCGTTGGTTTCGAAGAACGGGTAGTGCGAGCCCACTTGGATGGGCCGGTCGCCGCGGTTGAGCACGTCGAGGGTCAGGGTTTCGCGGCCTGCGTTGAGCTGCACGTCTTCGGTGGCCAGCTGGTACTCGCCGGGCACGGGCGGATTGGTTTCGGGCGGGGCGGCAGCGGAGCGCGGGGCGCGCACGAGGCCGGAGCCGTAGAGGGCCAGCTCGGCGGAGCCGGTTTCGCGGCAGATGGGGTGATGCACCGTCACGAGCTTGGTGCCGTCGGGGAAGGTGCCTTCCACCTGCACTTCGGCCACCAGCGCGGCCACGCCCGGCAGCACATCCTGCAGCCCCAGAATCTGCTTGCCCTTGTCCATCAGCTCCGCCACCGACTCCCCGTCGCGGATAAACTCCAGCAATTGGGTAGCCAGCAGCGCCACGGCCTCGGGGTAGTTCAGAGCCAGGCCGCGGGCGTAGCGTTTCTGGGCCACCACGCCGGCCTGGTGCAGCACCAGCTTATCGAGGTCTTTGGGGGAAAGGTGCATTGGGGAAGGGGTTGGTTGATGGGTGTCGTCATTGCGAGCGGAGCGAAGCAATCCTTCCTTTACCCTGGCAGAAACTCAGGATGCTTCCCAACCAAAACTGCTATGGGCTCAGCGCAGACCAAAGTTTGGCGCTTCGAAAAGGAAGGATTGCTTCGCTCCGCTCGCAATGACTGGTGCTTACTTTTCACTATTTCCGCACTTCTAAACAGATTCCCATAAATCATCCACCCGCCGTAGCCGATGCTGAGCAGGGCCGAGACGATGACCAGGCCGGCGCGCAGGTTGCGGCTGAAGCGCATGCGCTGGGTGAAGGGCACGCTCATCAGGCCGGTGGCGCCCAGCATCCCTACTACCGAGCCTAGCCCGAACAGCGCCAGGTAGGCCACGCCCAGCCACGCGGAGCGCAGACTGCCCATCAGCAGCAGGACCAGGGCCCCGCTACCGGCCAGCCCGTGCACGAGGCCCACGGCATAGGCCGTACCCCGGCGGTAGCGCGGCGGGGCGGTCTGGTAGTAGCTTTTATCGGTGAGGCGGCTCAGGCCCAGTACCAGCAGCAACGCGCCCACGGCCGCCTCGAAGTAGTTGGTGTGGGTGATGAGGGAACGGCTCAGCAGCAGCGCCCCCCCGAACACCACCAGCGTGGTGGTGTGGCCCAGGCCCCAGAACAGCCCCTCGCGCACGGCGTCGCGGCGGTGGTCGTGGCGGGCTACCAGGGTGCTCACGGCAATGAGGTGGTCGGCCTCGAAGGCGTGTCCGGTGCCGGCCAGCAGGGCGAAGGAAAGCGGCAGGGCCTCTTGCATGAAAACGGGCGCATCAGGGGGTTTGGGGTGGTAATCTAAGCGGAACGCTGTAAAATCAATACACTGTTATCCCATTACCCCTAAAAAAATAGCCCTGCTACCAGAGCAGGGCTATCTAATTTCGATAAACCACCTTCCAAACACTACCCTCCCACCACCGGAGCATTAGGGGCAGGTACAGAGGGGTTGTACTGAGGCGTGGCGGCGTTGTGGATGGCGGTGGCCAGGCCCTTGTCCGATTTGAAGTCGTTGCGCTTGTAGGGGCGGATGATGAGGCGCAGGGCCTTATCGGAGCTGAAGTAGCTGATGGCCCAGCCTACCAGCGTAACCACCTTGTTGCGGAAGCCCACCAGCGTCATCAGGTGCACAAACAGCCAGGTTAGCCACCCGAAGAAACCGCCGAAGTGCTTGTTGCCGGGCAGGTCTACCACGGCGCGGTTGCGGCCCACAATGGCCATGCTGCCCTTGTTGGTGTACTTGAAGGGCCGGAGGGTTTCGCCGCGCAGCAGCCGCTTGAAGTTGTCGGCCAGCTGCTCGGCCTGCTGAATGGCCACGGGGGCCAGCATGGGGTAGCCACGGGGCATTTCGTCAGTGACCATGTTGGCCACGTCGCCGATGGCGTACACGTTCTGGAAGCCCACCACCCGGTTCACGGTATCCACGTTCACGCGCTTGTTGCGGGCCACGGCCGCTTCGGGCAGGCCTTCCAGCGCCGCCCCGTTCACGCCAGCCGCCCAAATCAGGTTTTCGGTGCGGATGAATTCGGTGTCGGAGTAATACAGCTTGCCGTCCTCGAAGTGTTTGGCCTGGGTGTTGAGGCGCACGTGGATGCCCATTTCCTCCAGGTAACGCTTGGCCTGCACCTGCGAGTCCTTGCTCATAGGCCCCAGCACTTCCCCGCCCGACTCTACCAGGTATATTTCCATCTGCTTGAGGTCGAGCTCGGGGTAGTCTTTGGGCAGTACATCCTTGCGCATTTCGGCCAGAGAGCCGCAGATTTCCACGCCGGTGGGGCCGCCGCCTACTACCACCACGTTCATCAGGGCCTGCCGGCGGGCGGGGTCTTCGGTGAGGATGGCCTTCTCGAAGTTCTGGAACAGGTAGCTGCGCAGGTTCAGGGCGTTGGGCACGCTCTTGATCTGCATGGCATTCTGCTCGATGCTGGTGAGGCCGAAGAAGTTGGTGAGCGAGCCGGTAGCCACTACCAAGTGGTCGTAGCGGATGTCGCCGATGTTGGTGGTGAGCGTGTTAGTGGCCGGATCAACGCGCTGCACGTCGGCCATGCGGTAGAAAAAGTTGTGCTGGCCGGCAAAGATCTTGCGGATGGGGTAGGCAATGCTGTCGGCCTCCAGGGCGCCGGTGGCTACCTGGTAGAGCAGGGGCTGAAAGTTGTGGTAGTTGTTGCGGTCAATCACCACCACCTGCACGGGTGCGTCGGCCAGGTCCTTGGCCAGCCGCAGCCCGGCAAAGCCGCAGCCGATAATAACAATACGAGGTTGGGAGGTGCGGGGCAGATTGGTATCCATAGCAAAGTCGGAAGGTCAAACAGTGGCTGTACTGAATATAGAGGGGAATGGTTGATATAGGTGGTTGGGTAGTTGGGTGGTTAGGTGGTTGAACGGTCATTGCGAGCAGCGTGAAGCAATCCTTCCTGCCCAGGATGCCGCGCCCCGAGGAAGCAGAAAGCCCCTGACGCCAGTACGGACGTCAGGGGCTTGCTGCATAACAAGGCTTTGCGCTCTGAAAAGGACGAATTGCTTCGGCTGCGCCTCGCAATGGCCGTTCAACCACCCATCCCCCCAACCACCTAACCACCCAACTCAATAATCCACGCCTTCCTTCTTCTTGAATTCGCCGTTTTTGACCTGGTTGATGAGTTGGAGCCAGCTGAAGGGGTTGAGCAAGGGGTTGTTGGTAGCGGGAGTGGCCCCCATGCCCATGCGGCGCTGGTAGTCGTTTTGCTGGGCCTGCATGGTTTGGCGGTAGTTGCCCATACTGGTGACGGGCAGCGTGTTAAACATGCGGCGCATCACTTTCTCGTTGAGCTTATCGGCCGGCGAGCGGTCAGCTTCTGACGGGGCTTTCATAGCCAGGAAGGCTTCCTTGAAAGCCTTTTCGGTGGCGTAGGGGAAGATGCGCACTTCGGGCAGCACGGTGGCGTCTTCCTGCAGCTGCACAATTACCGAGTAGCTCTGGCGCGGATAGTTCTCCGGAATAATCACGTACTGGTTGCGGTAGCCCAGGCTCCGGATGACGATACTATCTCCGGCCAGTACGGGCAGCGAAAAGTACCCGTATGGATTGGAGGCCGTGCCCCGGCCCGCTTTGGGCACGAAAATGGCCGCCCCCGGTACGCCCAGCAACGAGTCGCCCGAGGCAACAATACCAGTAAACTGCACCACCTGGCGCTGCCCCTGAGCCCGCACCCGCCCGGGGGCCAGCAGCAATACGGCCAGTAGCATGCCCATTACGGCAGGAAACAACAGGAAACGAAATCGGGCCACAACAGACATACAAGGTGTTACGAGTTACCAAAGATACGGCACTTTCAGGGGCCGCTGCTGGGTTTGTGTATAAATTCGGGCCCGGTTCCAGCACCGCCGGCCCTCTGCATTTCTCTAAAGATGCGTCTGAAACACTTTACCGTTGCATTCGGCCAGCAACTCTTCAAAGCCCTCGGCGACGACTCGCGGGTGCGCATCCTGCACCTGCTCTGGCGCAACCAGGAAATGTGCATTTCCGACCTGGAACAGGTGCTGGACTTCAGCCAGACCAAAACGTCCCGCCAATTATCGTACCTGAAAAATGCAGGTTTGGTGAATTTCCGGCGGCTCGATAACTGGGTGTTCTACTTCATTAAAGACGAGGCCCAGGACTTTCTGCATCAGCTGCTGAGCTACATGGAGCGGGACCCGCAGTTGGTGCACGACCAGAAGATTTACCAAACGCTCTGGTCGAACCGGGAGCTGGCCGCGTATAAGCTGCAAAACCGCCGCTGGACCGGCCACTCCTAACCTATGTTTTTCTCATTGTGAAGCCTGCTGATTCCGTTACCCGCCTGTTTGTATGCACCGCCCAGAAAGACGAGGTAGGCAAGGATGTAGCCCGGGCTTTGAAGATTGAGCTGAAAAAGCAGGGCTTGAAAAAGCTGCTTTCCGGCGGCGAGAAGCGCAAAGTACGGGTGCAAACCTGCAACTGCCTCGACCTGTGTAAACAGTGCAAAAAAGGCCCCGGCGCGGCCCTCATCGTGCACCCCGACGGCACCGCCTACGGCAATGTAAAACCCAAAGACGCCGCTGAAATAGTGGAATTCTTGGGCGAAGGCCGGGTGGTAGAACGGCTGCGGCTTGATTGATATGTATTATTCAGCAGGCTACTATTTGATAACTCCCAAACACCAGTGGGGCACAGTAAACGGCCACCGTTTTCAGTGCCGATCATGGTCCATTAGTAGCTACATAAGCGACCTATATCCTGGAAACTGGGGCTTTCCTGGCATGTACAGCCACCGAGATTTGCCCAAATCTTTCAAACCTACGGACGCGGAGCTAGCAGCTATACACTCTTGGATAGATGCCGAATTTGACAAAGGAAACTATGGCTGGCCGGGGTTCTTCTTTGAAAGAAATACGGCAATTGAATTTCGCAAACAATTTTTATCCACTCTTTCACTGGTACAACTGGTTGGAATATTTCTGCATGATTCCTGTTGCGCTGTAGCTTCAGCGCAAGTTCAGTCATCTACTAGCAGTGCATTCCCAACCCTCCTTACGCTGCTTCACAAGCAGATACCGGAGCCCGATGAAGGAAAGGAAATAGGCTTCGACTTACTAGGATTGTTGGAAACAGGAGACTACGAGCCCTTTTCCTATCACGTACTAGAGGAAGAGTATAAAGCTAAATTTTCCGTAGAGCTTAACTCTTACGGCCTGTTCAGTAGTGAAACGGACTACCAGCGTGTTGCTGCCCATACAGACATTGTTGCCGGTGAACCGGTGGTTTGGCTACCGTTTAAAGCCAAGCTGTTCGATTCTCATCTTTTGTAATTCTCATGAAAGCTTACCGCCATATTTTCTTCGACCTCGACCATACGCTGTGGGATTTTGAAGCCAATGCCGATGAAACCCTGCGTCACCTGTTCGCGGAGCACAACATCGGCCGGCATGGGGTGTCCGTTGAGAAGTTCATTGCCGTGTACTCGGAGGTGAATCACGGGCTGTGGCGCTTGTACCAGAGCAACAAGATCAACCAGCAGCAGCTGCGTACCGTGCGGTTTCCGCGCACGTTCGTGCAGCTGGGCCTACGTGAGGAAGATGCGCCAGCGGGCATTTCGGAGCAGTTCACTGACCTTCTGCCTCAGAAGTCGGCCGTGTTTCCCTATACCTACGAAGTGCTGGATTACCTGCGCGACAAAGGTTACCAGTTGCACTTGATTACCAACGGCTTCCGCGACATTCAGCACGTCAAGCTGGCCTCGTCACGCTTGACGGACTACTTCCAGGAAATGGTGACTTCCGAGTGTTGCGGCCACCTCAAGCCCGACACCCGCATTTTCCAGCACGCGTTGGAGCGCACCGGTGCCACTGCCCCGGAAAGCCTCATGATTGGCGACAACTTGGAGTGCGACGTGTTGGGGGCCTACAACGCCGGCCTCGACCAGGTGTACTTCAACCCCGCCCAGCGCCGCCACTTCAACCAGATTACCTACGAAATCAGCTGCCTGAGCGAGTTGAAGGAGATTCTGTAAGCCGCGTCTGCATCCTGAGCATGTTGCGCATCAAGCGAGGACGGCAGCCAGCGTGATTATAGCCAGCCCTTACCTTTGCCGCATGATTCGCTTACTTGGTTTTTCGGGCCGGCGCGGCAGTGGTAAGGATACCGTAGCCCGGCTGATTCAGCAGCTTCAGCCGCAGCAGCGCTGGCACATTCGCTCGGTGGGTGAGCCCATCAAGGCCGTATGCGCTGCGTTGGCGGGCGAAGGCACAGCCCCCTATTTCTCCCAGCAGGGCAAAGCCGAGAAGCTACCCGCTTTCGGGCGCACCCGGGGCGAGATGTTGCAACAAGTAGGCCTGGCCCTGCGCCAGTGGGAGCCGGATATCTGGGTGCAGGCGTTCTTCTCCACGTTGCCTACCGACAAGCACACCCTGATTCCGGACGTGCGCTTCCCCAACGAGGCCGACCTCATCCGCAGCCGCGGCGGCCTGATGGTGCGCGTGGAAGGCGACCCGCTGCACCAGCGCGGCGACGGCACCCGCGACGACCAGCACCCCAGCGAAACCGCCCTCGACCACTACCCCAACTTCGACTTCACCATCCACAACTCCGGCTCCCTGGCCGACTTGGAATGGCAGGTGCGGGCACTGCTGGGGCGGTTATAGAATCCGTAGTACCCTACCCCACCGGCCCCGGCTGCTCCTGCCACGAGGGCGTGCCGCCCGTTACGACGCGGGGCCAGCCATCCACGTACTCCAGCCGGTCAATCAACAGCACGCGGCGCGAATGGCCCTGCTCATCGTCAATGGCATTGAAGGTAGGCTGGCGCGGGTCGATGGCGTGGTAGGCCAGCCAGTCGTGGCCGGCGGCATCGGTTACCACGCAGTTGTGGCCGGGCGCGTGCCAGTGGCGGTTGGCTTCGAGCAGGGTAGCGTACGGGTTACCGGTAGCTTCCGCCAGCGTTTCAAAGGGGCCGAGGGCGTGGCGGGAGCGGGCCACCAGCACGGCGTAGTGGGCGGCGGGCCCGCAGCAGTTATTGCCCGAGCAGAACAGGTAATACCAGCCGTGGCGCAGTATTACCCAGCTGCCTTCCAGCAGTTGGTCGTAGCGGCGCGGGTCGCCAGTCCCGGCCGGGTGCAGCAGCTTGCGGGTTTTGCTGTTGGGCTTGAAGGATATCCGGTCTTCGGCCAGCTCCCGCACCCGCAGCGGCCCGAAGCCCGAGCCCCAGTACAGCAGCCGCTTGCCGGTAGCCGGGTCGTCGAAGGCCATGGGGTCAATGTCCTGAAAATCCTTGCCGCGCCGTAGTGGAGCGCCCACGTCCCGGAACGGCCCGGCAGGCTCGGTGGCCGTGGCTACGGCCAGGCACAACCCGCTACCCCGGTCAGGTTTGGCGGAGTAGTAGAGGTAGAATGTGCCCGCGTGCTCACTCACGTGCGGAGCCCAGAATTTCTGGTGTCGGCGGGCCCAAGCAGGTTTTTCCGGCAGGCCTTCGTCCAGATACGCCCACTGCACCAAATCCGGGGAGCGGGCCACCTGCAGGTTGATAATGGCTCCGCCGGGGCGCTTAGTTTGGGTTCCGTAGGCGTAATAGTAGCCATCGGAAGCCCGGATAATGGTGGGGTCGGGAAAATCGAAGTCCCAGACCGGGTTTTGATAGGTGGAGGCAGTTTTAGTCATTCGAATACGCGGCAGTGAGCTACCTAAACGAACGAATTTTGACTACAATAGATACGTCCGGAATCTGTACGGTGATGCTGTTTATAATGTGATGAACCGTCATGCTACTTATAAAAACGTCCCTCCCTCTCCGCGCAACCTATTCTAGCATTCTGCTTCCTATTGAATTATGACCTTCCCGGGCACGTATGAAACGTAAGAAACTCCTTTTGCTTCCGGCTTTAGGTCTACTGTTGATTTTCTGCTGGCTAACTCCAGTTCGTCCGAGAATCCTGGCGGCCTATACTGACAGTTTCGCCGGCATCTGGGCGTTGGATTTATATAAGGATGGTGGCTTCCATCTATCCTTACCTGCTGCTGAGGCGGCGGGCCGTTTCCGGCTGATGGGCGACACTATTCTGTTGCACTACTTCCCCTCAGCGCCCCAGCTACCGGCAGCCTTCCTGATAAGCCCCTCCCGCAAAAATCTTGATGAGTTGAAACAGGTCGCCGGACGTTGGACTATTACCGACAGTGGCAACCGGATGCAGATACAGGAAGACTCCGTGCGCTGGTACCGCCACGAATAAGATTGGGCTTTCTACCTTTGCCTTCCCCACCACCCATCACGCCAAACCAGCACTCCATTATGGCCAACGGCT
Source organism: Hymenobacter sp. 102 (assembly GCF_049949205.1). Lineage (NCBI taxonomy): Bacteria > Pseudomonadati > Bacteroidota > Cytophagia > Cytophagales > Hymenobacteraceae > Hymenobacter > Hymenobacter sp. 102. Next base: position 3,534,993 of record NZ_CP188172.1, on the reverse strand, counting down.
TTTTCAACGTTCCCGTCCCCATCAACGAGCCTGTAAAAGGCTACGCCCCCAATTCGCCCGAGCGCACCGAACTGCTCAAGACCCTGAAGGAGCTCAAGCAGCAGGAGCGCGACATTCCGATGCACATCGGCGGCGAGGAAGTGCGCACCGGCAACACCCAGCGCATCTCCCCGCCCCACGACCACCAGCATACCCTCGGTTACTTCCACGAAGGCTCGGCTGCGCACGTGCAGCAGGCCATTGACGCCGCCCTGGCCGCCCGCCCCCAGTGGGCCGAGCTGCCCTGGGAGCAGCGCGCCGCCATCTTCCTGAAAGCCGCCGATTTGCTGGCCGGCCCCTACCGGGCCCGCATCAACGCGGCCACCATGCTGGGCCAGAGCAAAAACTGCTTCCAGGCCGAAATTGACGCCGCCTGCGAGCTGATTGACTTCTTCCGCTTCAACGTGCATTTCATGCAGGAGCTCTACCGCCAGCAGCCCCAGAGCCAGCCCGGTATGTGGAACCGCCTGGAGCACCGCCCGCTGGAAGGCTTCGTATTCGCCCTCACCCCGTTCAACTTTACCTCCATTGCTGCCAACCTGCCCTCTTCAGCGGCCATGATGGGCAATGTGGTGGTGTGGAAGCCCGCCAACACTCAGATCTACTCGGCTCAGGTGCTGATGGAGCTGTTCAAGGAAGCCGGCGTACCCGATGGCGTTATCAATCTGGTGTACGTGGACGGCCCCACCGCCGGGGAGGTTATCTTCAACCACCCCGACTTTGCCGGCATCCACTTCACCGGCTCCACGGGCGTGTTCCAGAACATCTGGAAAACCATCGGCCAGAATATTCACAAGTACCGCAGCTACCCGCGCATCGTGGGCGAAACCGGCGGTAAGGACTTCATTGTGGCCCACCGCACGGCCCACGCCAAAGCCGTAGCCGTGGGCATCAGCCGCGGCGCGTTTGAATATCAGGGTCAGAAGTGCTCGGCCGCCTCGCGCGTGTACCTGCCTTCCAACCTAGCCGACGAAATTCTGGGCTACGTGAAGGAGGACCTCAAATCGTTCAAGATGGGCGACGTGGAGGATTTCTCGAACTTCATCAACGCCGTTATCGACGAGCGGAGCTTCGACAAGCTGGCCAAGTACATCGACGGGGCCAAGGCCGACCCGAACGCCGAAATTGTGGCGGGCGGCAACTACGATAAGTCAAAGGGCTACTTCATTGAGCCCACGGTTATCGTAGCCAAAGACCCCAAGTATGTGACCATGTGCGAGGAGCTGTTCGGCCCCGTAGTAACGGTGCACGTGTACGACGCCGACAAGTTCGAGGAGACGCTGGAGCTTGTAGATACTACCTCGCCCTACGCCCTCACCGGCGCCGTTTTCGCCCAGGACCGCTACGCCATCGACTTGGCCTCGAAGAAGCTGGTGCAGGCCGCCGGCAACTTCTACATCAACGACAAGCCCACCGGCGCGGTAGTTGGTCAGCAGCCATTCGGCGGGGCCCGCGCCTCCGGCACCAACGACAAGGCTGGCTCCCTGCTGAACCTGCTGCGCTGGGTGTCGCCCCGCGCCATCAAGGAAACCTTCGTACCGGTTACGGACTACCGTTACCCCTTCCTGGGCTCGGCTCCGGCGGAGGATCTGAATAAGGACAAAGGGCTGTAGCGCTAAGCTTCGCTTCACGGAACATTGAGCTACCAGCCAGACAAAACGCCGCCTCGGGAAATTGGGGCGGCGTTTTTGTCTATTACCTAACCTTATTCCAATCAGGGTTTATCCAGTTGCGGCTGAATGTCCAGTTCCGTATACAGCTCAGCCAGTGGCAGTGTAATGCCCAGCTCCGGAATCGTCACCGCATCCTCCTGACCAGCCAATGGCGTGAACGACCACACCCCCGACGGCTCCCGCCGATACCACTCCACCAGCCACTTATCAGCCGATACCAGTAGGTAGTGCTGCAACGACGCCAGCTGCGTATAGCGGCTGAATTTCCAGATTCGGTCGTGGCTTTCCGTACCCGGCGACAGCACTTCAATAATGAGCACCGGGTGGTGCATCATTATTTTATCTGGTGAATCTTCAGGGTGGCAGGTGACCATCACATCCGGGTACGTGTACAATTCCCCCTCACGCACGGCCAGCCGGATGTTCTCCGCATATACCCGGCAGCCTTTCCCGCGTAGCGCATTGCGCAGACTCATCACGCAGTTCAACACCGTGAGATTGTGTATCCCAAGTCCCCCCGACATAGCGAAGATTTCGCCCCGGTAATACAGGTGCCGTTGCTCCGATACCTCTTCCAGCGCGAAATACTCCTCTACTGTGTAGCGACGAGGTGTCGTGAATACTGGTTCCATAGCGAAGGGGCTGATATTCTCACCAAATATACGCCTTTCCCCTGCAGGCTGATTTCACGTTTGTTCCGCCCGCATTTCGTGGTACCTTTGCCTTCCATGCCGTATTTACACGGCTTTACCCTGTCGCAGCCTATGCTTCTCGCCGTTCCGACGAATTATCAACCCGCTGACTTTCTGCCGATTGTTGTGCAGTTCGTCTTGGCCATTGCTTTCGTGGCCTTCGCCATGATTGTTTCCCACCTAGTAGGTCCGCGCCGCAAGAGTGTGGTGAAGGATGAAGCCTTTGAGTGTGGTATCGAATCGGTGGGCAACGCCCGTACCCCAATTTCGGTGAAGTACTTCCTTACAGCCATCCTGTTCGTGCTCTTCGATGTGGAAGTAATCTTCATGTATCCCTGGGCCGTGAACTTCCGCGCCCTCGGTACCTCCGGTTTCTACCAGATGATTGTATTCCTGGCTCTGCTGATGGCGGGCTTTGCGTACGTCATCAAAAAAGGCGTTTTACGCTGGAATGAAAGCCGTTAGCAGCAACCTTTGGGCCCAGCCCGGTGTTGCTTTCAAGTGGAGTACATCCGCTTCCTAACCTGACTTACTCGCATGGATACTAGAGTTCCTGAAATTAAAATGGTAGATGCCCCTGAGGGCATGGAAGGAGCGGGCTTCTTCGCTACCTCGCTGGAGAAAGTGGTGGGCATTGCCCGCGCCAACTCGCTCTGGCCCTTGCCCTTCGCCACCTCCTGCTGCGGCATTGAGTTTATGGCCACTATGGGCTCCCGCTACGATATTTCCCGCTTCGGCTCAGAGCGTCCGTCCTTCTCACCCCGACAGGCTGATTTGCTGATGGTGATGGGTACCATTGCCAAGAAAATGGCCCCCATTGTAAAGCAGGTATACGAGCAAATGGCTGAGCCCCGCTGGGTGCTGGCCATGGGTGCCTGTGCCTGCTCCGGCGGCATTTTCGATACCTACTCCGTACTCCAGGGCATCGACCGGATTATTCCGGTGGACGTGTACATCCCCGGCTGCCCACCTCGCCCCGAGCAGGTGCTCGACGGACTGATGCGCATCCAGGACCTGGCCAAAAACGAATCCCTGCGCCGCCGCAACTCGCCCGAGTACCAGGCCCTGCTGGCGTCTTACAACATCAAGTAAGTAGTGAGTATTGGGTATTGAGTAGGTAGACTTTTCACCGTCGGCAGCTCAATACTCAATACCAAATACTCAATACTAAGTACTCAGAAATGGCTGACCAGAACGAATCCATTCCGGCCCAGGAAGAAGCGGCTGCCAAAGATCCGGCCGCGCAGAAAAACGCGCAGTTGCTGACGTTGCTGCACCGCTTATTCGGTGAGGACGCCTTCACCGATGTGGAGGAGCCCTACGGCCTGCTCACCGCCACCACCACCCGGGAGCGGATTCACGACATTGTGGCTGGTTTGCAGCAGGATCAGGAGCTGCAGCTTAATTTCCTGACCACCATGTGCGGTATGCATTTCCCTGAGCGGGAGGGCCAAGAGCTGGGCATGGTGTATCACCTGCACAGCCTCACCCAGAACATCCGGCTGCGGCTGAAGATTTTCTTCCCCATTGCCGACCCGGTAGTACCTACCCTAACCGACCTCTACTCCACCGCCAACTGGATGGAGCGCGAGGCCTTCGATTTCTACGGCATCATCTTCCCCGGTCACCCCAACCTCATCCGCATCCTCAATGTGGAGGACATGGACTACCACCCCATGCGCAAGGAGTACGCCTTGGAAGACGGTACCCGCGAAGACAAAACCGACCTGTTTTTCGGACGATAGAGTTTAGTAGTGAGTAGCTGGTATTGAGTAATGAGACCAACGGTCTGCTTTTACTCGATGATAGTTTCTCAATACTCACTACCCACTACTCAATACTACCCAACATGGCAGTAAACGACACGCTGGAAGGCACCCATAAAATCATTGAAGAAGCCCGCGAGCAGCAGGCCCGGATCAATCCGCTGGCGCCCACTGTCAACGACTTCAACCAGGAGCTGACTACCCTGAACCTGGGCCCCACCCACCCCGCTACCCACGGCATCTTCCAGAACATTCTGCAGATGGATGGGGAGCGGATTGTGTCGGGGGTACCTACTATCGGCTACATCCACCGGGCTTTCGAGAAGATTGCCGAGCGGCGGCCCTTCTACCAGATTACGCCCCTCACGGACCGGATGAACTACTGTTCGTCGCCCATCAACAACATGGGCTGGCACATGACGGTGGAGAAGCTGCTGGGCGTGGAAGTACCCAAGCGTGCCCAGTACATGCGCGTGATTCTGATGGAGCTGGCCCGCATTTCCGACCACTTGATCTGCAACGGCATTCTGGGGGTAGATACGGGCGCCTTCACCGGCTTCCTCTACCTGATGGACGAGCGGGAGAAGATCTACGAAATCTACGAGGAAGTAAGCGGTGCCCGCCTGACCACCAACATGGGCCGCGTAGGCGGTATGGAGCGGGATTTCACGCCGGTAGCTTTGCAGAAGCTGCGCGCCTGGCTGAAAAGTTTCCCGGCCGTCATGACGGAATTCGAGAAGATGTTCAACCGCAACCGCATCTTCATGGATCGGGTGGTGGACGTGGGCGCTATTTCCGCCGAGCGAGCCCTCAACTACGGCTTCACCGGCCCCAACCTGCGCGCTGCCGGCGTCGATTACGACGTGCGGGTGATGAACCCCTACTCCAGCTACCAGGACTTCGAGTTTGAAATTCCGGTGGGCACCAAAGGCGACACCTACGACCGGTTTATGGTGCGCAACGAGGAAATCTGGCAGAGTCTGCGCATCATCAACCAAGCGCTGGAAAACCTGCCCGAAGGCCCGTACCACGCCGATGCGCCACACTATTACCTGCCGCCCAAGCAGGCCGTGTACAAAAACATGGAGGCCCTCATCTACCACTTTAAAATTGTGATGGGGGAGATTGATGCCCCCGTGGGCGAGGTGTACCATTCGGTGGAAGGTGGCAACGGCGAGTTGGGCTTCTACCTGGTTTCCGACGGCGGCCGCACACCCTACCGCCTGCACTTCCGCCGTCCCTGCTTCATTTACTACCAGGCCTATACCGAAATGGTGGTGGGCCAGACCCTCTCCGACGCCATCGTGACGCTGTCGTCGATGAACGTAATTGCCGGGGAGCTGGACGCGTAGTTTTTTGCTGAATTCAACTGTTATGGAGACGACTGCCGTCAAGCCGCAATTCTCTGAAGCCGCCAAGGCCGAGATTGAGCGTATCTGCAAACAATACCCCGCCGAGCGGCGCAAATCCGCTATGCTGCCGGTGCTGCACATTGCCCAGGCCGAATTTGGTGGCTGGGTGAGCCCCGAAGTGCAGGACCTGGTGGCTGAAGTGCTGGGCGTGAAGCCTATTGAAGTATACGAGGTGTCGTCGTTCTACACCATGTTTAACCTCAAGCCGGTAGGCAAGCACGTGCTGGAAATTTGCCGCACGGGCCCCTGCATGCTGCGCGGTTCCGACGAGCTGACGGCCCATCTGGAGCGCATTACCGGCGCCAAAGTAGGCGGCCCAGCTTCGGCTGATGGCCTGTTCACGCTCAAGGAAGTGGAGTGCTTGGCCGCTTGCGGCTTCGCCCCCATCGTGCAGGTGCGCGAGAAGTACTACGAGCAGCTTGATACCCCGGAAGCCGTGGACGCCATGCTCACGGAGCTGCGCAACCAGGTGCACCGCCCGGCGCTGCCTTGGGAAGAAAACGGCCTACCCAACGCGCTGGCCCGCAACTAGCCCTCTGCCGCCATGGACGAACGGAATAAAGACCTGCCGCTGATTGTCTCGGAAATTCTCATTGAGATGCACGAGATGAAAGAAGCCCTTAATCGGGTGGCATCTGTTGTTGTGAAGCAGCAGGAGCATACGAACAATATGTTCAATACGCTTCTGGATGAGAACCGGAAAAACATGGAGTTCATGACCTACTCCATCAATAAAGCACTCGGACAGCAGCAACAGGTAAACGCAGCCTTTGAGCAGCGCCTGACCGAACTAGAAGCTAAATACAACGGCTAAACGCCTACGACTATGGGACGCAAACTGCTGACCGAACATATTAACGTTGAAGGCATCGACACCCTGGAAGTGTACCGCAAGCACGGCGGCTACCGCTCGGTGGAGAAGGCCCTCAAAACGATGACCCCCGATGAGGTGGTGGAAGAAGTAAAGAAGTCGGGCCTGCGGGGCCGCGGCGGTGCGGGCTTCCCCACGGGTATGAAGTGGAGCTTCTTGGCCAAGCCCGAGGGCGTGCCGCGTTACCTCGTCTGCAACGCCGACGAATCGGAGCCGGGCACCTTCAAGGACCGCCAGCTGATGTCGAAGCTGCCCCACCTGCTCATCGAGGGCATGATTACGAGCTCGTACGCGCTGGGCGCCAACACCTCGTACATATACATCCGCGGCGAGCTGTTGTACGTGCTGCGCATCCTGGAAAAAGCCATTGCTGAAGCCTACGCGGCTGGTTTCCTGGGCAAGAATATCCTGGGCTCGGGCTACGACCTGGACCTGCATGTGCACCCCGGCGGCGGCGCTTACATTTGCGGCGAGGAAACTGCCCTGCTAGAAAGCCTGGAAGGCAAGCGCGGCAACCCGCGCAACAAGCCGCCATTCCCGGCTGTGCAGGGCCTCTACGCCCGCCCCACGGTGGTCAACAACGTGGAATCCATTGCCGCCGTGCCGGTAATTGTGAACGAGGGCGGCGACGAGTACGCCAAAATCGGGGTGGGCCGGAGCACCGGCACCAAGCTGATTTCGGCCTGCGGCCACCTCAACAAGCCCGGCATCTACGAAATTGAGCTGGGTCTGCCCGTTGAGGAATTCATCTACTCCGATGAGTACTGCGGCGGCATCTGGAAAGGCCGCGACCTGAAGGCGGTAGTAGCCGGTGGCTCGTCCGTTCCAATCCTGCCCAAGGAGCTGATCCTGAAAACCGCCGCCGGCGAAAACCGCCTGATGACCTACGAGTCGCTCAGCGACGGGGGCTTCGTGACGGGTACAATGCTAGGTTCGGGTGGTTTCATTGCCATGGACGAAACGACCTGCATCGTGCGCAACACCTGGAACTTCAGCCGCTTCTACCACCACGAGTCGTGCGGGCAATGCTCGCCCTGCCGCGAGGGGACGGGCTGGATGGAAAAGGTGCTGCACCGTTTGGAGCACGGCCACGGCCACATGGAGGACATCGACCTGCTGGTGAGCGTGGCCAAGCAAATCGAGGGCAACACCATCTGCCCCCTCGGTGAAGCCGCCGCCTGGCCCGTAGCCGCCGCCGTGCGCCACTTCCGCCACGAATTTGAGTGGCACGTAACCCACGCCAAGGAAGCCGCCCAACCCGGCGCGGTGTACCGGGCCGGTGCCGTGCTGGCGTAATAACAGAACGTCCTGCTGAGCTTGCCGAAGCATCTCTACCGCTTCGTTGCATTGCTAACTAATTACCCCCGGTAGAGATGCTTCGGCAAGCTCAGCATGACGTCCTTTGTTGTGCAGATCAGTCGAAATCCTAACGATTTCAACCAATAATGGCTAAAATAACTTTCGACGGCATCGAGGTGGAAGTTCCGGACGGAACCACCATCCTGAATGCGGCCCGCCAGATTGGCGGCAGCATCGTGCCCCCGGCCATGTGCTACTACACCCCGCTGAAAGGCTCGGGCGGTAAGTGCCGCGCCTGCCTGGTGCGCGTGGCGGCCGGCTCGGCCAAGGACCCGCGCCCCATGCCCAAGCTGGTGGCCTCGTGCGTGACGCCGGTGCAGGACGGGATGGTGGTGGAAAACACCACCAATGAGCAGGTGCTGAACGTGCGCAAGGGCATTGTGGAAATGCTGCTCATCAACCACCCCCTGGATTGCCCGGTGTGCGACCAGGCCGGGGAGTGTGACCTGCAGAACTTTGCCTTTGAGCACGGCGTGAGCACCACCCGCTACCAGGAAGAGCGCCGCACCTTCGAGAAAATCGACATTGGGCCGCTGATTCAGCTGCACATGACGCGCTGCATCCTGTGCTACCGCTGCGTGTTCACCGCCGACCAGATTGCCAAGGGCGACCGGGTGCACGGCGTACTGGGCCGCGGCGACGCCGCCGAAATCGGCACCTACATCGAGAACATCATCGATAACGACTTCTCCGGCAACGTGATTGACGTGTGCCCGGTAGGAGCTCTTACCGACAAGACGTTCCGCTTTAAGTCGCGGGTGTGGTTCACCAAGCCGGTGAATGCCCACCGGGACTGCCCTAAGTGCTCCGGCAACGTAGTACTCTGGTACAAAGGAAAGGACGTGCTGCGCACCACCGCCCGCAAGGACCAGTACGGCGAGGTAAAGGAGTGGATCTGCAACGAGTGCCGCTTTGAGAAGAAGGAAACGTCGGACTGGACCATCGAAGGCCCGGCCCACATTGACCGCTCCTCGGTTATTTCGGCCAACCACTACGAATTGCCCGTGCTGAACCAGTCGGTAGTAGCCGACCTGCCCGAAAGCACCACCCGCGACCTGCAGCAAAACCCACCGCTGAAATTAGGCAACTAGTTTTCAGTTGCCAGTTGCGAGTTGCCAGTTACCTGATTCTGTAACCATGGCCCTCATCAAACTGGCAACTCGCAACTGACAACTCTCAACTGAAATGATTGAACTACCTGCCCTCGGCTGGCAATCCATTGTCATCTTCGTCGTATTTGCGCTTTCACTGCTGATTGCGACGTACTGCACCTACGCGGAGCGCGTAATTGCGGCCTTCCTGCAGGACCGCGTGGGCCCCGACCGTGCTGGCCCTTACGGGCTGCTGCAGCCTTTGGCCGATGCCGTGAAAATGTTCACGAAGGAAGAGTTCTTCCCCGGTGGTGCTAATAAAGCCCTGTTCATCTTCGGCCCCTGCCTGGCCATGATTACGGCCCTGATGTCGTCGGCGGTAATTCCGTTCGGCAACAACATGAGCTTCGGCAACAACGCCTTTTTTCTGCAGGGTATTGAGGTAAATATCGGTATGCTGTGGGTGTTCGGCGTGGTGTCGCTGGGCGTATACGGCGTGATGATTGGCGGCTGGGCCTCCAACAACAAGTTTTCGTTGCTGGGTGCCATCCGCGCGGCTTCGCAGAACATCAGCTACGAACTGGCCATGGGTATGGCCCTGATTGCCGTGCTGATGATGTCGGGTACCCTGAGCCTGCGCGAAATCACGCTGCAGCAGTCGGCACCGGGCGAATGGGCCATGTGGAATATTGTACGGCAGCCGCTGGGCTTCATCATTTTCCTGGTGTGTGCTTTTGCTGAAACCAACCGGACACCCTTCGACTTGCCGGAGTGCGAAACGGAGCTGGTGGGTGGTTACCACACCGAATACTCCTCGATGAAGCTGGGCCTGTACCTGTTTGCGGAGTACATCAACATCTTTGTGGCTTCGGCCGTGATGAGCGTGCTGTACTTTGGTGGCTTCAACTTTCCCTTCCAGTACGAGCTGCGCGACTGGTTCGTGAACAGCCAGGGCTGGGAACTGGCTTCGGCCCAGAACCTGATTACCCTGCTGGGCACCGTGGGCCTGTTCCTGAAGATTTTTGCCTTCATTTTCTTCTTCATGTGGATTCGCTGGACCCTGCCGCGCTTCCGCTACGACCAGTTGATGCGCCTGGGCTGGACCATTCTCATTCCGCTGGCTGTCTTCAACATTCTGCTCACCGGCGGCCTTATTCTGGCCGGCGTGATTCAGTAACAACTTCATTTACTTTGTCATCCGGAGCGGAGCGAAGAGCATTACACAAGCAGAACGAGACTCGTAGCCAACGGCTTGCTCTAGCGGAAAAAGAGCCATTACTCCACTCAGACTGACAGAAGGAACCATAGTATGCAACTCACCAACCGAGCCAAGAAGCTAGAGAAGAAGCCCATGACGCTGGCTGAGCGGGCTTACCTGCCGGCCATCTTCCAAGGCCTGAGCATTACGATGCGCCACTTCTTTATGAAGAAGGCCACCGTGCGCTACCCCGAGGAGGTACGTCCCTTCGCTCCCATTTTCCGGGGCCTGCACGTGCTCAAGCGCGACGAGCAGGGCCGGGAGCGGTGCACCGCCTGCGGCCTCTGCGCCGTGGCCTGCCCCGCCGAAGCCATTACCATGGTGGCCGGCGAGCGGAAGAAAGGTGAAGAAGGCCTCTACCGCGAGGAGAAGTACGCCATCAGCTACGAAATCAACATGCTGCGCTGCATCTTCTGCGGCCTCTGCGAAGAGGCGTGCCCGAAAGCGGCCGTGTACCTGCAGCCGGACAAGATTGCGCCCCCACGCTACGAGCGGGACGAGTTCATCTACGGCAAAGACCGGCTGGTAGAGCCCGTGTCGCCGGACGCCCGCTCCGTGCGCGGCATCCAGCTCACGGCTGACCAAGCCGACACGCTACGCAGCAAACTACAGCAGGCGTAATTACTGGTTTTTAGTTGCTGGTTTTTTGTTTTTGGCTTCAGCCAATCATTCAAAACCTCAAAACCACTAACGAAAAACAAAAAACCAACACATTTCGATGTCTCCTCTTTTCCTCTTCCTGTCGTTTGTGGCGCTGCTGAGCGCGCTGGGTGTGGTATTTGCCAAAAACCCGGTGCACAGCGTACTGTTCCTGATTCTGACTTTCTTCTCCTTATCAGGACATTACCTGTTGCTGAACGCGCAGTTTCTGGCGGCCGTGAACATCATCGTGTACGCCGGGGCCATTATGGTGCTGTTCCTGTTTGTGATTATGTTCCTGAACCTGAACGTGGACACCGAGCCGCACAAGCCGGCGCTGGCCAAAATTGCGGCAGCCGTAGCCGGCGGTTCCCTCCTGCTCATCCTAGTAGCTGCCCTGCGCGACGTGCGCCCCACCGGCGTACCGGCCGGTACCGTCTTCAACTCGCAGATTGGCATGGTAGACCAGTTGGGCTTAAAACTCTACACGGACTTCCTGTTGCCTTTTGAACTGGCTTCTGTGCTGTTTCTGGTAGCTATGGTAGGCGCCGTAATGCTCGGCAAGCGCGAAGTAGGCGAGCGTAACTTCTAACGTTCTATCTGCTGGCTTCAGCAGAAACCAAGCGCGGCGGCTGATGCATCAGCCGCCGCGCTTTTTTTATAATCATTAAATAAGGAAGTACTATGCATACTATAACTAACAACTTGAGCCGAATCAGTTTTCACGATTCATCTATCGAGAAAGCAAGCCGCAGCTTTAATGAATTGACATTGCATTTCGACTGGGCGAAGATTCAGAATTATGAAAAGGATTCTAATCTCATAGATATAGTTGTCGGCGAGTGTTATAGCGGATTCGAGAACGGTGTAGCTGCTGCCAGGCGTACTACGTAAGCATGTGGATGCAAGCGTATTCTCTGGATTTGCGCCAGCGCGTGGCGCAGGCGCTGGCCGAGCCGGGCGCTCGGCAGGCGCAAGTGGCGGCCCGCTTCTGCGTGAGCGTGGCCTTCGTGGGCAAGCTCGTGCGGCGGCGCTGCCCGGGCGGGGCGGGCCGCCGCGCTGCCTGGACGCGGCGGCGCAGGCGTGGCTGGTGGCCCAAGTGGGGCGGCAGCCGGACGCGACGCTGGCCGAGCTGCGCGACGCGCTGCTGGCCCAGACCGGGCAGCGTGTGAGCGTGGGCTCGGTCTGGCGCGTGCTGGATGAGCAGGGGCTGCACCGCAAAAAAAAGCCTGCACGCCACCGAGCGTGACACCGAACGCGTGCGCGAATTGCGGCGGCAGCACGTCGAAGCCGTGGCCGCCCGCCCGGACCGGCACCGGTTTTACTTCCTCGACGAGACCGGTCTGCGGCTGGACTACACCCCCGGCGCTATGGGCGGGCGCCGGGCTGCCGGCGCGTGGGCGGGGCCGTGCCGCTGCGGCGTGGCAAGAGCCTGACGTTGATCGGGGCCTTGGGCGTGGGCGGGCTCAAAGCCGTGCAGGTGCTCGACGGCGCGTTGAACCAGCGCAGCTTTGCTTTCTACGTCGGGCGCGTGCTCGGCCCACAGCTGCGGCGCGGCGACGTGCTGGTGCTCGACAACCTGCCCGTGCACCACCTCGGCGGGCTGGCGCAGGAACTGGCCCGGCGCGGCGTCGAGGTGCTGTTTCTGCCGCCCTACTCGCCCGATTTCTCCCCCGTCGAGCAGGCCTGGAGCAAGCTCAAAACCACGCTGCGCCAAGCCCAGGCCCGCACCTGCGGGGCGCTGCTGACCGCCATCCAAGACGCGCTGCGGTGGATTACCAGCCAAGACGCGCAAGCCTGGTTCAATCACTGTGGCTATCACGTACACCGTTCATGAATCCGCTATATCTAGTGCTTTTCGGAGTAACATCCGAAGTATTTTTGAGGCACCAAGAAACGCTTGGTCTGGGCCAATTCATAGGCCCGCTACAAGTGCATGTACCCATAGATGTTGAAACAGCATTCAGCTTAGTAAGCCACGATGAGTTTAACATTACCCCATCTGGTCAAGCCTTATCGTTGAGTGGAATGTACGAAGGAGTAGAAGGGACTTACTGGTTAGAATACCGGATCCAATTCCAGAGTAGCATCTTCTACTGGAATAACCATGTTACGCTGGCAGATTGGCACAAAGGCTCAATTCCAGAATAAAGCAGCAGCAGCACCTGATTCTTCAGGTGTTGCTTTTTGCTATAATTGAATTATGGAAATCAGGCTATATAAGTCGCCGTGGCGGGCGTTGAAGCTGTTGCTGGGGTGCGCGGCATTCGTGGCAATTGGGCTATGGATGATTCATAAGCCCGATGCCCCCACACTGGTTGGCTGGGCGAGTATCGTATTTTTCGGGCTGGGTGGTGTGGTTAGTCTGTTTCAGCTTCTGGACCGGCGGCCCCAGATTATCATCAACGAGTTGGGCATCTTTGACCGGGTAGCTCATTACGAGTTCATCAACTGGGAAATTATTCAGGATGCATACCTGATGCAGGTACACAAGGAGAAACTGCTGTGCCTGGTTGTTCCGGAAGCATTTGAGCCTTCTCAACGGAAAACCGGCATCGGGAAGGCGCTCAAGCGACTCTCCAAAGAACTGGGCTTCCAGGAACTGACGATTCCACTAGGGCTGATTCATATCGACGAAGTACGCTTCACTCAGTTCGTCGTCGCCATGACGCAAGCAGAACGCCCCACCGACCGCACTCAATTGCTAACCCAATACACGCAGTAAAAGCAGCAGCGGCACCTGATTCCTCAGGTGCCGCTGCTGCTTTGCGACTCGTCCGAAACCGCCTATTCCACTTCCGCGCTACGGCGGCGCATCCAGGCGGGGCCGGTACAGACGCCTTCCATTTTCTGGCGGAACTTCTCCTTTTCCTCGGGCGTAAGGCATTCCAGGCGGGACTCCATCTTCTGCTTCCACTGGCGGCGCTTGCGGGCCCAGCCAGCCCGATGGCTCCGGCCGCCCCAGCCTCCGAACAGGATGCGCGAGAGCACCAGCAGCCCCAGCGCCTGCCAGATGCTGATACTGGGCAGGTTGAACAGGTCGGGCAGCAGCCAGTTCCAGAGGCGCATGGTCACGTAGCCGGCTACTGCTACAAATAAGGCAATAAGGACCAGTATTTTGAGGCCGCGGAGCAGCCAGAAGGAGCGGTTCATTTCAAGTGGGTTTTAGAAGAACGTGTAATGCTGAGCGGAGGCATAGTCGAAGCATTGCTACTTCTGGCTAATCAGCTACCATTGCAACGAAGCAGTAGAGATGCTTTGACTCCGGCTACGCCTGCACTCAGTATGACGTTCTGGTTAATCAGTAAACAGCTCCGTGTAGAGCGCGCGGAGGCGTTTGCGCAGGTGCTGCACGGCGTAGTGTTTGCGGGAAATCAGCGTTTTGAGCGGGACGCCGGTTTCCTCCTCCATCTCGCGGAAGGTTTTGTCTTCCAGCTCATGCCAAATGAACACCTGGCGCTGGGCGGCGGGCAGCTCGGCCAGCGCGTCGCTGAGGGCTTCCATCAGGGTTTCGCGCAGCAGGCGGTTTTCGGGCGCGTCATCTACGGCGGGCAGAATGTCGGCCAGCAGCAGGGTATTTTCGTCGCCGTCGGCGGCAAAGGACGCCATTTCGTTTTCCAGCGAAACAGGCTTTTTGCGGCGGTATAGGTCGGTGATTTTGTTGCGGGCTACCCGGAACAGCCAGGCAGCAGCCTGCTCCACGGGCTTCATCACCCGGTAGCTTTCCACCAGCTCGGCAAACACGTCCTGCAGTACGTCTTCGGCCTCGGCTTCATTGGGGATGCGCCGGCGGATGAACGCCAGCAGACGCTTCCGTTGGGTGCGCACGGCTTCCTGTATCTGCAGGTCCTGGTGGCCGGCCGTCATGCGTGCAGCGTCGAGTGGGAGAGCAAGAGTTTCCATTCTGCAGAGGCAGACGTAGAAGGCCGGAAGATACTTTATCGGGGAGCGGAAATTTTATCGAAACGAAAGAACGTCTTGCTGAGCTTGTCGAAGCATCTCTACCTCTGGCTAAATCCTTACATGAGGACGGAGCGGTAGAGATGCTTCGACAAGCTCAGCAGGACGTTCGGTTTTGAATTGTTTGCTCCTTACAAGAAGTGGTACAGGAACGTAATAACGCCGGTGTACGCGGGCTTCTTCTGGCCTTCAATTTCCATCATCACGCCGATGTTAGCCTTGGCAATACCGCGCAGATCCTTCACGGCCAGCAGCTTGGCGTGCAGGCGTACGGCGCTGCCTACTACTACGGCCTGATTGAAGCGAAACTCGCTGATTTCGTAGTTCACCTGCATCTTCAGGTTTTCCACCTGCACCAGCTGATTCCAGAAGTAGGGCAGCAACGACAGCGTGAGGTAGCCGTGGGCAATGGTGCCTCCGAACGGCGACTCAGCGGCGGCGCGCTCGGGGTCGGTATGAATCCACTGAAAATCGAGGGTGGCGGCGGCAAACTGGTTGATCTGCTCCTGAGTGATGACGTGCCAGGGCGTGATGCCGAGGTCCTGGCCTTCGTGCTGCTGCAGCTCGGCTAAGCTGCTAATGGTAATGCTCATGCGAAAGAATAGTTGCGGTGGCGGAAGTGCTAAAGTACAGTTTGCCCGGCGGAGCAGCATCTCCGGCGCATAAAAACACCCGGCAGCGCGCCGATGGCCACCTAGGGCAGCGAATCTTCGCCCCGAAAACGCTGGAATCAGGCCCACGTAAAGGGTGGCGTTTTCCGATTTTCAGGATACCTTTGCCAGCTAATTGCCCCGCCGTGCCCCGGCCGACGGGGCTTCGTTCCGCCGCCAACGCTACCGCATGGACCAGAACATACCGCAGGTTATCCAAACGGTTCCTCTCCAGTACTACGTCTTCTTCGCCGCCGCCCTGTTCAGTATCGGGGTGCTGGGCGTCCTCACGCGGCGCAACGCCATCATCATCTTCATGTGCGTGGAGCTGATGCTGAATGCCGTAAACGTGCTGCTGACGGCCTTCTCGGCCTACCGCGCCGACCCCAACGGGCAGGTATTCGTGTTCTTCATCATGGCCGTGGCCGCCGCCGAAGTGGCGGTCGGGCTGGCCATCATCGTGATGATCTACCGCAACCTGCAGAATACCGACGTTAATCTGCTCAACCGCCTGAAGTTCTAACGAGTGCCTCCCCCCCTAGCCCCCTCTCCAGGGGGAGAGGGGGAACTAGCTGTTAGAAGCTGGTTCCCGGTGATGCTTCCTTGTCTGGATCTAAAAACTAAAAACTAGTCCCCCCTCTCTACCGGAGAGGGGGCTAGGGGGTGAGGCCCCCATCTGCTTATGCAAGAAACTGTAATCCCCGCTGCCGGCGCGCCGTACTCCACGTTTCTGTACGTGCTTATTCCGCTGCTGCCGTTTTTGGGCTTTCTGATTAACGGGCTACTCAACCGCAAGCTTTCGGGCACGGTGGCCGGCGCCATCAGCAGCCTGGCGGTGCTGGGCTCGTTCGCCATTTCGGTGTTCCTGTTCCTGAACTTCCAGTACCAGTACACCGTCACGCTGTTCGACTGGATTTCGGTCGGCTCGATGCAGATTCCCTTCAGCTACCAGATCGACCAGCTCAGCCTGATTATGCTGCTGCTCGTGACGGGCGTAGGCTTTCTGATTCACGTGTACAGCATCGGCTACATGCACCACGACGAGAACGTGGGCAAGTTTTTCAGCTTCCTGAACCTGTTCGTGTTCAGCATGCTGGTGCTGGTGCTGGGCGCCAACTTCGTGATTCTGTTTATCGGCTGGGAAGGCGTGGGGCTCTGCTCCTACCTGCTCATCGGCTTCTGGAACAAGAACACTGCCTACAACAACGCCGCCAAAAAAGCCTTCATCATCAACCGCGTAGGTGACCTGGGCTTCCTGCTGGGCATCTTCCTGATTTACCTGACCTTCGACTCGGTGCAGTACGCCGAGGTGTTCCAGAAGGCCAGCACCCTGCAGATTGGCACGGGCGTGGTAACGGCCATTACGCTGCTGCTGTTCGTGGGCGCTACCGGTAAATCGGCCCAGCTGCCGCTCTACACCTGGCTGCCCGACGCCATGGCCGGCCCCACCCCGGTTTCGGCCCTGATTCACGCCGCCACCATGGTAACGGCGGGCATCTATATGATTCTGCGCGCCAACGTGCTGTTCACGCTGGCCCCCGATACGCTCGAAGTTATTGCCATCATCGGCGCGGCTACAGCCCTGTTTGCCGCCACCATCGGCCTGGCCCAGAACGACATCAAGAAGGTCCTGGCCTACTCCACCGTTTCGCAGCTGGGCTACATGTTCCTGGCGCTGGGCGTGATGGGCTACAGCACTTCCCTGTTCCACGTGCTCACCCACGCCTTCTTCAAGGCCCTGATGTTCCTGGGCGCGGGCTCCGTGATTCACGCCATGAGCAACGAGCAGGACATGCGCCGCATGGGCGGCCTGCGCAAGTCGCTGCCCATTACGTTCATCACCTTCTTCGTAGGCTGCCTGGCCATTGCCGGCATCCCGCCCTTCTCGGGCTTCTTCTCGAAAGACGAAATCCTGCTGCACGCCTTCGAGCACAGCAAGGTGCTGTACGCAGTGGGCCTGTTCACGGCCTTCCTGACGGCTTTCTACATGTTCCGCTTGCTGTTCCTCACCTTCTTCGGTGAGTTCCGCGGCACTGAGGAGCAGAAGCACCACCTGCACGAGTCGCCGGCTTCCATGACGCTGCCGCTCATCGTGCTGGCCATTCTGGCCGCCGTAGGTGGTTTCATGAACGCGCCTTTCTTCCTGGGTGAGGAAAACGCCTACCTGGCCAACTACCTCGCGCCGCTGTTCACCTACTCCAAGCAGTTGAACCCGGCCGCCTTCGGCGTACATGCCGACCACGCCACCGAGCTTATGCTCATCGGCCTCTCGGTGGGTGCGGGCGTGCTGGGCATCATCCTGGCCTACGTGCAGTACGTGAGCCGCGGGGTGCGCCCGGTGGAAGACGGCGAGTCGCGCGGCTTCCTCGAAAACCTGATTTACCACAAATACTACATCGACGAGCTGTACAATGCCTTGTTCGTGCGCCCCATCATGTGGCTCTCGCGCGGCCTGTTCCGCTACGTGGAAAACGGCATCATCGACCCCATCGTGAACGGCTTCGGTCGCCTGACCATGGGCGGGGGTCAGCTCCTGCGCTACGTGCAAACCGGCTCCGTGGAAACCTACCTCATCCTGATGGTGGTGGGCATCGTGCTGGTGATGGCGCTGAACTACGTGAAGTTTTAAATATTGAATGAGTTATGGAAAATAAATATTATTCTTTCTCTATAGATGGTTCTGTTAAAGAATATATTTCTCTCGAGAAGACAAACGAGCAGCCAAATTTATTCTCTTTAATTGAAACTATTAGTTATTGGGAAAATGGAAAATATAAAAACACCAACCTCAGTTATGAAATATTCAAAGAGGGCAAAAAGGAGAAAACTGTAGAAATAGGAAGTTATTCTTTGCACGCTATAGAAGTATTGGGAAACGAATATTTCCAAGGAATTAATATTTGGATAAAATTTACCGATAAGAATGGAAAAATACATTCACCTGGATACTCTTTTGGTAACGGCATAAACGGAATAGAAAAAGCTATAAGATTCTTGATTAAACTCAATGAATTTGAGAATTACGAAAATTATGTTTTACATCAAGCGAATCAAGATTTAAAGAAGAAAATTCAGCGCTTAGAGTTAAAAATTCAATCATTGACAAACTCTAAGTAATCAAAAGAACAACCTGCTTTCCTAAATGCTGACTGTCCTTCTCTTACTCTGGCCCGTGGCGGCCGCCCTGCTGCTGCACTTCTTCAAAGGCCGTGCGGCCCGGATTCCGGCGCTGGGCGCGGCCCTGGTTGAATTTGCGCTGGCAGCCTACGCCGCCCTCACGTTCAACGCCAACAACTCTGGCCAATTCAGCTTCGACCTGAACTGGATTCCCTCGGCTGGCATTCATTTCGCGGTGGGCATGGACGGGCTGAGCCTCTTGCTGGTGCTGCTGACGGCCGTGCTGGTGCCGGTGATTCTGCTGAGCGCCTTCCGCCGCAACTTCGAGAACGAATCGGTGTTCTACGCGCTGGTGCTGTTCATGCAAACCGGTCTGGTGGGCGTGTTCACGGCCCAGGATGCCTTCCTGTTCTACTTCATGTGGGAAGTGGCCCTGATTCCGATTTACTTCCTGGCTGGCGTGTGGGGCGGTGTGAACCGGGCCCGCGTCACGTTCAAGTTCTTCCTGTACACCATCATCGGCTCGCTGTTCATGCTGGCCGGCTTCGTGTACCTCTACTTCCAGACCGGTCCTTTGGCCGACGGCCTCTCGGCTCACAACTCGGCGCTGGCCTCGTTCTACGCCCTCAACCTGCCCGCCGAAACGCAGGTATGGCTGTTCTGGCTGATTTTCGCGGCCTTCGCCGTGAAGATGCCCATCTTCCCCTTCCACACCTGGCAGCCCGACACCTACACCGAGGCTCCGGCCCCGGCCACCATGCTGCTCTCGGGCATCATGCTGAAAATGGGTATCTACGGCTGCATGCGCTGGCTGCTGCCGGTGGTGCCGATGGGCGTGGACTACTGGCAGAACCTGGTCCTGATTCTGGCCATCATCGGCATCATCTACGGTGCCATCATTGCCATCCGTCAGCAGGATGTGAAGCGGCTGATTGCCTACTCGTCTCTGTCGCACGTGGGGCTGATGATTGCCGGCGTGTTCTCGCTCACCCAGATGGGCCTGCAGGGTGCCAGCATTCAGATGCTGGCCCACGGCGTGAACGTGGTGGGTATGTTCTTCATTGCCGACGCCATTGAGCGCCGCACCGGCACCCGCAACATCGCCGACCTGGGCGGCCTCACCCGCAAAGCACCCGTCCTGACGGTGTGCTTCCTGGTGCTACTGCTGGGTACGGTGGCCCTGCCCCTCACCAACGGCTTCGTGGGTGAGTTCCTGCTGCTGGGCGGCGTGTACCAGTTCAACCACTGGATGGGCGCCGTAGCCGGCGTGACCATCATTCTGGGCGCGGTGTATTTGCTGCGCATGTTCCAGCGCGTGATGCTCGGCCCCGATTCCTCGTTCACCGAAACCTTCACCGACCTCACCGGCTCGGAGCTGGCCCTGCTGGTGCCGCTCATCGTGCTGGTATTCTGGATTGGCCTGTTCCCCAACACGTTCCTGCACCTGTCGGAAGGCAGCGTACTGAACATTCTGAACGAGGTAGTTAAACGCTAATCTGTAGCGCGAAGCCTTTGCTTCGCGTATCGTTGAACGACTTGGTTTGCCCCGGCACCTATTGCTTGTTCAACGATTCCAACGATACGCGAAGCGGAAGCTTCGCGCTACATTGAGACGAACATGAATTCCATCATTCTACTTTCCGTTCTGGGCCTAGGCAACCTCTTCCTGGGTTTCCGCCGCTCCAACCGGCTGCTGCTGCCCGTGATGATGCTCATCCTGGGTTTGGTGCTGACGGTGAACTTCATCGACTGGGGCACTACCGAGTCGTACTTCAACGGCATGCTCACCATCGATGACTTCTCGGTGGCCTTCACGGGCATTGTGCTGCTGACGGCGTTGGTGCTGATTCCCTTCTCCCAGAAGTACGTGCTCGACGGCGAAACCAACCTGGCCGAGTACTACTCGCTGCTACTGTTCTCGCTGGTGGGGGCCATTATGCTGGTGAGCTACAACCACCTGTTGATGCTGTTCCTGGGTATTGAGACGCTGAGCATTGCCATGTACGTGCTGGCCGGCTCCGACAAGCGCAATCTGCGCTCCAACGAAGCCGCCCTGAAGTACTTCCTGATGGGTGCCTTTTTCACCGGCATCCTGCTGTTCGGGGTGGCGCTGGTGTACGGGGCTACCGGTACGTTCGTACTCAGCAACATCAGCTTCGCGGTGCAGAACCCCGCCCCCGGCTTCGAGTCGCTCAAGCCCATGCTTTACATCGGCATGCTGCTGATGTTTATTGGTATGGGCTTCAAAGTATCGGCCGCGCCTTTCCATTTCTGGACGCCCGATGTGTATGAGGGTACGCCGACGTTCTTTGCTGCTTTCATGAGCACTATTGTGAAGACCGCCGGTTTCGCCGCCTTCCTGAAGCTGCTGGTACAGGCCTTCCCGGCCGCCAACGCCCAGGGCATCTGGCTGCCTACGCTTACCGCCATGTGTGTGCTTACGCTGCTCATCGGCAACGTGGGAGCCGTGGCCCAAACCAGCATCAAGCGGATGCTGGCCTACTCCAGCGTATCGCACGCGGGCTACCTGCTGATTGCCCTGGTGGCCTTCAACGGGCAGCTGGTAGGTGCTTCGGCGAATGGTATTCTGTTCTACTCCCTGGCCTATTCGGTGGCCACGGTGGCAGCCTTTGGGGTGGTGAAGCTGGTGGCGGATGCCCGTCAGCGCGAGGACTACAACGGCCTGAACGGGCTGGCCAAAACCAACCCGCTGCTGGCCTTCTCGCTCACCGTATCCATGCTGAGCCTGGCCGGCATTCCGCTCACGGGCGGCTTCTTTGGCAAGTTCTTCGTGTTTTCGGCGGCCGTGGAAAATGGCTACATCGGCCTCGTGGTATTTGCCGTGGTGATGTCAATGGTGAGCATCTATTACTACCTGCGCCCCATCATTGCCATGTACATGCGCGACACCGACGTGACGACCAGCGAGGCCGTACCCGTTACGACTTTCCAGGCGGGCGCGCTGCTGCTGTTGGCGGCCCTCACAGTGTTGCTGGGTGTGCTGCCCGGTCTGGTGGCTGGCGTGCTGTAGGCAAGCTTGCTCACCTGCGAATAAAACAAAAAGAGCGGCCCACGGGCCGCTCTTTTTGTTGCTATACCTCCAGACTATTTCTTAATGACCCGGATGCTGATGCGGCGGTTGAGCGCGCGGCCCTCGGGCGTGGTGTTGGGGGTGATGAAATACTTGCCGCCATAGCCTTTGGCCTGCACCCGGTTGATATCAACGCCCATCCCGGCAATGGCCAGCATAGCCGTTTTGGCCCTTTCCTCGCTGAGCTGGAAGTTTTTGAGCGGATTACCGGTGCTGTCGGTATATCCGCCGATTTTTACTACCGAAGCCGGAAAGGTTTTGAGGATGCTGGCCACGTTGCGCAGCTGCAGAAACGACTCATCGGTGAGCGTGGTGGACCCGGGCTCGAAATACACCCGGTCGAAATTAATCCAGCCTTTGGTTCGGTTCACGGAGTCCACTTGCTGGGTAGGGTCGGCCAGGAAGGTGTAGAGGCGGTTTTCGGTGGAAGTGGCCCCTACTTTCTGAGTGGTGCCATCGGCCAGATGCAGAATGAGGGGCTGGCCGGTATCATAGATGTAGTTGCCGCTGCTGGCGTCGTACCGCCCGGACTGCCCGGACGGAGCGCCAGTGCCGGTAGTCGTGCCTGATGCAGCGGGAGTAGTAGCTGCCAACGAATTGCTGTTATTGCCAAGGCGCAGGTCCTGCCAGTTACCAAACACATAGCCTAACACCACAGCGGCCAGTAGTAATGCCCCCCACTGCCACCGCACCGGCGTACGTGCCGGCTCCGCAGATACTGAGGGAGTGTACGCCTGTCCTCCTCCTGTCGGCACCCATGTGCCCGCAGTTACGCTTGTTGAGGCGGTTGCGGTGTCCTGACCAGGGACAACAGATGATGCGGAGGGCTCCGGCTGCAGCGTCCCGGACAGGCTGGTGCCCTCCTGCACGAGCCAGGTGGCCAGCGCCTCAGGCGTGAGATTATGCTCCTGGCTATGTTCCCCGATTACGCCCAACGCCGCGACGGCCGCCGCACTCAATACCCGCTCGGCCGCCGGCAGCCCGAAGTTGGCGGCCGTAGCTATTCGCAGCGCAGTGAAGTGATAGGTTTCGCCCAGCAGCCCGCGCATCAACGATTCGCCCCGGGCAATCCAGCCCTGGTGGGTTTCGGCGGCCATGGGCTCCAGCACGCTGGCTCCGTAGGCCTCGCGACCCAGCTTCCAGATAGTAGCCGGACCATCGGGACCACTCACCCGACCAGCCAGCGCCTGCACGGCTACCGGCACCGCCCGCGTGAGAGCAGTTCGCAGCGTACCAACGCTTTCCTGGGTTTCCTGCGCCAGCTGCTCCAGCAGGTCGTTGCTGAAGGAGAATTGCGTAACGCTCATCAGTGTCTGTTCCATTCTTGCCTTCCCGTTAAATCCAACATAAATAAAACTACATTTTTTATTCAAATAATTATCATAAAAAACAAAAAAGTACCGGCCCTGTATGGGGCCGGCAGCTGATGGGCGCGATACTTAAATGGGCGGCGGAGTGTCAGGCGCGGCGCAGCACCACGGTTTCCTCGTTGGCGTACACTACGGCTTCATCCGGGAAGGGCTCCTCGCCCCGAAATTTCTGCAGCAAACGCGCCGTGGTGATGATATCCTTTTGGCAGTAGCGGGCAATGCGGGGCAGGTCGTTTTCCTGATAGTACACGCGGGCCACGTCCTTGCCCTGAATATCGTCTTTGGGCGTGGGAATGCCGAACATAGCCGCCAGCAAACTCAGGGAGGTGAAGGATTTCCGGTCCCCGAATTTCCAGAGCTCCATGGTGTCGAGGTGGCTGACTTCCCAGGGCTTTTTGCCGGCCGTGTCGAGGTGGGGCGGTAGCTCCAGGCCGTTGATGAGGATGCGGCGCGAGAGATAAGGCAAGTCGAACTCCTTGGCATTGTGCCCGCACAACCGGAACTGGGGCCGCTGGCTGATAACGGCGCTAAACTCCCGGAGCAGTTGTAGTTCGTCATGCCCGTAAAATGACTTCACGCTGAAGCCCACCCGCCCATCGGACGCCGTGCGAAACCGACCCAGGGAAATGCACACCACGCGCCCAAACTCAGCATAAATGCCAGCCTGTTCAAATAAGGTAGCGGCGTGCAAAGTATCGGGCAGGGGTGCAATATGGTCGTGGTGGGAAATCCAGCCTTTCTCGCGACGCAGGGCATGGCACTTATGCTCCCATAGCTCTTTCAGCATCTCGTGGAGGTCGTCGTGGTTGCCTACGCAGGGCACGGTTTCAATATCGAGCACAAACACTTCATCGAGTTTTAGGTCGCGGAGCAGGCGCATGGTAGCAGACGTAAAAAGGCGGGTAAACAGAGTAATATAGCAAAGCTTCCCAGCTGATCCTGCAGCTACTACAAATTGGGCTACAGCTGGCGCGGTGCCACCGGGGCACATACTCTCCCATTGGCCGCACCCGCCGGCAGCTGCATTGCTTTGCATACTTCGCTGCGGTACGCCCACCAAGCCGGGCATTTTCTACTGCGTGCCAGGCTTCCACCGCACGCTGGAAACGTGGCTAAGCCTCCCGCCCGGTACCGACCCGCACCGCGTGAACCTGGATGCGCACGCCGTACCCATTGCTGCCAAAGCCGGGGATTTCATCATCTGACTTCATTTCCTGCCCCACAGCAGCAGCCTCAACCGCGCCACCTACCCCCGCCTCGTGCAATACCTGAACATGTACCCGGTAGAGTTCAAGGAGAATATGGCGTGGCGGTAGTTTATGCCCCATCAAAACGCAAAGCGGCGTCTGATGCATTAGATGCCGCTTTGCGTTTTTCAAGCAATTGTCAGGAGATTTAATCTTCGGTGTATTTCTTTAACCACACCTGCAAGGTCCGTCTACGGCCAGATCATCAACTGAAAGACTTTGCAATTCTAATTTGGCACTACCGCGTTGCAGAATAGACAAATAATTCGAAGCATTGCCACGGGTACCTATATGTACTTGAATCGTTGCAGTAACCTGATGCCAAGTTTTCAGCCCAAGCTTCTCAGTCCATATTCCTGCACGGCCAAACTTTAGGGCTGGTCCAGTAACTCGTGCTCTTTTTACCGCACGAATTGTAATGAATAACGCCAAACCACTGAAAAATACAGCGGTCCAGTAATTACCTATTACCGCAATCCAAATGGCTATTCCAAGGAAAAGCAAAACCAAAAACCCATCAGCGACGATGCTACTCCGTGAGTAGTATACTTCGTGCTCAAAGGTCTCAGCTTTTCCTTTCCTTGGATTTGGGCTCATTGATTACTTGCCCGCTACCACATCGGTTTTGATGCTCAGCTCCTTCAGCTGCGCGTCCGAAATCTGGGAGGGTGAGTCAATCATTACGTCGCGGCCGGAGTTATTTTTGGGGAAGGCAATGAAGTCCCGGATGCTGTCGGCGCCGCCGAAGAGGCTGCAGAGACGGTCGAAGCCGAAGGCAATGCCGCCGTGGGGCGGCGCGCCGTACTCGAAGGCGTCAAGCAAGAAGCCGAACTGGGCCTGGGCCTCCTCGGGGCTGAAGCCGAGCAGTCCGAACATCTGAGCCTGCACCGTGCGGTCGTGGATGCGGATGGAGCCGCCGCCTACTTCTACGCCGTTAATTACCATGTCGTAGGCGTTGGCGCGCACCTCCCCAATCGTGTCGGGCGAGGCCAGTAAGGGCACATCCTCGGGTTTGGGCGAGGTGAAGGGGTGGTGCATGGCAAAGTAGCGGCCTTCCTCCTCGATGTACTCGAGCAGCGGGAAATCCACCACCCACAGGGCCGAGAAGGTGTCTTTGTCGCGGAGGCCGAGGCGCTGGCCCATTTCCAGGCGCAGCTCCGAGAGGGCCTTGCGGGTCTTGTTCGGCTCGCCGGCCAAGATGAGCAGCAGGTCGCCGGGCTGGGCGTTGAAGGCCTCCTTCCACTGCTGCAGCGCCTCCTGGGAGTAAAACTTATCCACCGACGACTTAACCTGACCATCGGCTTCCACGCGGGCGTACACCAGGCCGGTGGCGCCAATCTGGGGGCGCTTCACGTACTCAGTCAGCTCGTCGAGCTGCTTGCGGGTGTAGCTGGCCGCGCCGGTGGCGCAGATGCCCACCACCAGCCCAGCGGCCTCAAACACCGGGAAGCCGTGGCCCTTGGCTACGTCGTTCAGCTCCACAAAGCGCATTTCAAAGCGCGTGTCGGGCTTGTCGTTGCCGTAGTAGCGCATGGCGTCGGCGTAGGTCATGCGGGGTAGCTGGCCGATTTCCAGGCCCTTCACCTCGCGGAACAGGTACTGCACCAGCCCTTCGAAGGTGTTGAGGATATCCTCCTGCTCCACAAACGACATTTCGCAGTCAATCTGCGTGAATTCGGGCTGGCGGTCGGCGCGCAGGTCTTCGTCGCGGAAGCATTTTACAATCTGGAAGTACCGGTCAAAGCCCGACACCATCAGCAGCTGCTTGAAGGTTTGGGGACTCTGGGGCAGGGCGTAGAACTCGCCGGGGTTCATGCGGGAAGGCACCACGAAGTCGCGGGCGCCTTCGGGCGTGCTCTTGATGAGCACCGGGGTTTCCACTTCAATAAACTCCTGGCCGTCGAGGTAGCGGCGGGTGGCTTGGGCCACGCGGTGGCGCAGCATCAAGTTCTGGCGCACGGGCGTGCGGCGCAGATCCAGGTAGCGGTACTTCATCCGCAGGTCGTCGCCGCCGTCGGTGTCGTCTTCAATCAGGAAGGGTGGCAGCTTGGCGGGGTTGAGCACCTCCAGCTTCTCTACCCGGATTTCGATGCCGCCGGTGGGCATTTTATCGTTTTTGGAGTGGCGCTCAGCCACTTTGCCGGTCACGCAGAGCACAAACTCGCGGCCCAGCTGCCGGGCCTGCTCGCGCACCTCGGCCGTTTCCACGCCTTCTTCCAGGGCCAGCTGCGTGAGGCCGTACCGGTCGCGCAGGTCCACCCACAGAATGCCGCCCTTGTCGCGGGTGCGCTGCACCCAGCCGCAGAGGGTAACGGTTTGACCAACGTGTTCGGGGCGCAATTCGCCGCAGGTATGAGTCCGGAGCATTTTTTCTGGTATTGAGTATCGAGTAGGTAGTATTGAGCAACTGCTGGTACTGGCGGGAATCCCGGAGTCTTCTGCCGACTCAATACTCAGTACCCACTACTCATTACTACCCGCAACGAAGGTAGGCAGGAAAAATAAGTAGGGTCGGAAAAATTCGGGGCTGCAGGAACGACAGAATGACTTTTCTGGCCCCAAGAAAACCGTATTTCGGCGGCTTGGGGCGGTTTTGCGTAAGCTTGCGCAAAATTGGTACGGAGTATGCAAACAAGCCTTCCCGAACCAACTCCCCTTCGCTACACTCCTTTTTTTACCGCATATGAAACGCCCCGTTCTGCTCGCCCTGGCCGCCACGCTCCTCTCTTTCTCGGCCGCCCAGGCCCAGACCAAGGTTAAAACCAAAACCAAGGCTGCCGATGGCACCGAGGTAAAAACCAAGTCGGAAGCCGAGCCCGTGACGCTCAACGGCCCCATCAAGCGCGTGGAAACCCTGTCGGGTATTGACGTATTCCCGTCGTCGAGCGGGCAAAGCATCATGCTCAGCTTCACCCAGCAGTTCACCAAGCCCGGCACGCTGGTGATGACCAACTACAAGAAACAGCCCGTGTACACTACCGCCCTCGACCCGGCCAACAATACCGGCGAGCCCGTGGACCTGGGCCGTATCCCGGCCGGCACTTACCTCATCGAAGCCAAAACCGGCAACTACGTGTACTGGAAGAAGGTGAGCATCAAATATCCGTCGGTAGCTACTACCAAAAAGCGCCGCTAACTGTCATTCCGAACGAAGTGAGGAATCTGGGTTTAACACTTGAACGGACTAACCCAGATTCCTCCCTTCGTTCGGAACGACACTGATACAGGCTCCGAGGTCGTTGAGGCCTCGGAGCTTTGCATTTGAACGTGGCAGTGCTTTGCCGGCGTTTTCCTCTTTCACCCTGCGCCCGGCCCCTTGCGGCAGGTTGCGTTACTTTTACGCTATGAGACTACTACGTTTTGCCCCGTTGCTGCTGGTGCTGGGGGCGCTGCTGGCCTTCGCCGGGCCCAAGCTGAAGAAAACCGCCGTGGGCAAAAACATTACCCTCGGCGTGCCCGAGGGCTTCGCCGCCCTGCCCGACGACGGCATTGCCGCCAAATACCCCTCGCCGCGCAAGCCGCTGGCCGTGTTCAGCAACCCCAGCGGCCGCGTGGATTTGAGCGTGCAGCAGAAGCCCACTACCTTCAGCAACCGGGACTACGCGCTGCTGCTGAAGATTTACAAGACCAGCATCCAGAACATGTACAGCAAGGTGCAGTTCCTGCGCGAGGACATCCAGACGGTGAACAAGCGCGACTTCGTGGTGCTGGAGTTCGTATCCACGGTAACTGACAACCGCCGGGGCGGCAACTTGGCCCCTATTCGCAAGTACCAGCTGGTGCAGTACGCCATTGAGGGCGACCAGCTCTACGTCTTCACCTTCACCGCCCCCGCCGACGAGCAGGCCCAGTGGCAGCCCACCGCCCAGGCCGTGATGCAGAGCGTGGTGATGAAATAGGCAGGGAATGTGAATTGAATGTGTAGAATGTGGGAAATGTGAAGAATGTGTTCTGTAGCCGGATGAGCAGTGCCTATTCCTTTCTCACATTTTCCACATTCTGCGCATTAACCACCAGATTTTCCACATTACCCGCACATGACCCTTTCCCTCCACTCCGACGAGCACTACCTGCGCGAGGCGCTGAAGCAGGCACGGTACGCGTTTGAGGAAGACGAAATTCCGATTGGGGCCGTGGTGGTACTGGACAAGCGCATCATTGCCCGCGCCTACAACCAGACCGAAAAGCTGCAGGACGTGACGGCCCACGCCGAAATGCTGGCCCTCACGGCCGCCGCCAACCATGTGGGCAACAAATACCTGCAGGAGTGCACCCTGTACGTGACGGTGGAGCCCTGCGTGATGTGCGCCGGGGCCACGGCCTGGGCCCAGGTGCGCCGGGTGGTGTACGGAGCCGCCGAGCCCAAATTCGGGTACCGCCGCCACGGCCAGCTGCTGCACCCCAGGGCCGAGGTGGTGAGCGGCGTGCTGGCCGACGAGTGCGAGGCCCTGATGCGCGAGTTCTTCGCCCGAAAGCGGAAATAGGCTACTTTTGGCCGCCGCTGTAACCCTGCAAGGGCTGCGGCGGTTTAGAACGCGGGGCGGTGCCCGCCGCCGCCCCGCAGCCTTTCCTCATCACCCACAAACATTCTGTACTATGGCTTTCGAACTGCCCAAACTGCCCTACGCCTACGATGCCCTGGAGCCGCACTTTGATGCGCAAACCATGGAAATCCACCACAGCAAGCACCACCAAGCCTACGTTACCAACCTCAACAATGCCATTGCCGGCACCGAGCTGGAAGGCAAGAGCCTAGAAGATTTGCTGCAGAACATTGCCTCGGCCCCCGCGCCAGTGCGCAACAACGGCGGCGGCCACTGGAACCACTCGTTCTTCTGGCAGATTCTGAGCCCTAACGGCGGCGGTGAACCCACCGGGGCCGTTGGCGAGGCCATCAACAAGGCCTTCGGCAGCTACGAGAAGTTCAAGGAAGAATTCACGAAGGCTGCCGTAGGTCGCTTTGGCTCGGGCTGGGCGTGGCTGTGCAAGCAGGCCGATGGCTCGGTGCAAATCTGCTCTACCCCCAATCAGGATAATCCGCTGATGCCCGACTCCGGCTGCAAAGGCACCCCGGTACTGGGCCTCGACGTGTGGGAGCACGCCTACTACCTGAAGTATCAGAACCGTCGCCCCGACTTCATTGCCGCCTTCTTCAACCTCATCAACTGGGACGAGGTGAACAAGCGCTTCGCCGAGGCCGCCTAAGCGCGTTCCGCATCGTTAGTCCTCAGGAAGGCTGCCGTTCCGGCAGCCTTCTTTTTTTCGTGTACCGGTCGGAAACCGGAGCGGTTTTTGCCACCCGCCAGCCACCGCCCTTAGCGGGCAAATTTCTGTATCTTGCTTGTCTATGGATACCCAACTGGTGGCCAAATCGGCCGGAGCATTAGCGGATAAGTACCGGCTCAATATTGTGCTGGCCCTCAGCCAACAAGACCAGCTGGCTTTTGCCGACGTGCAGGAACTGACGGGCCTCTCCCAGCCCTGCGTATCGCACCACCTCAAGATCTTGGCCGACAGCGGGCTGGTGCAAACTCAGAAGTGTGGCCGGTGCGTGAACATTACCCTGAACCGGGAGGCTCTGCGCGGGCTGGCCTCGTTTTTCGACACGCTGGGCTAGGCTTAAAAAATTTCCCAAAACTCATCGAAACATTTCGATTAGTTGATGCTTTATAGCCGCGTTAACCCTCA
Source organism: Hymenobacter sp. 102 (assembly GCF_049949205.1). Classification (NCBI taxonomy): domain Bacteria; kingdom Pseudomonadati; phylum Bacteroidota; class Cytophagia; order Cytophagales; family Hymenobacteraceae; genus Hymenobacter; species Hymenobacter sp. 102. Next base: position 3,505,070 of record NZ_CP188172.1, on the reverse strand, counting down.
GCATCAACTGCACATGGCCACCAAGAAGCTCTTCTCACCCGCTAAACTGGGCAACCTCACGCTCCAGAATCATATTGTAATGGCCCCCATGACGCGCAGCCGCGCCCTGGGCAACGTGCCCGGCCCCCTGGAGGCCGAATATTACGCCCAGCGCGCCACGGCTGGCCTTATCGTCACGGAAGGCACCTCGCCCTCGGCCAACGGCCTGGGCTATGCCCGCATTCCCGGCCTGTTTACGCCCGAGCAGGTAGCCGGCTGGAAGCTGGTAACCGACGCCGTACACGCCAAGGGCGGCCATATCTTCGTGCAGATGATGCACACGGGCCGCGTATCGCACCCGCTGAACATGCCCGAGGGCGCCGAAATTGTAGCTCCCTCGGCCATTGCTGCCGCCGGTGATATGTGGACCGACCAACAGCAGATGCAGCCCCAGCCCACCCCGCGCGAGCTAACCACCGCCGAGGTGAAGGAAGTAGTGCAGGAGTACATCAACTCGGCCAAGCTGGCTGTGGAGGCTGGTTTTGATGGCGTAGAAATCCACGCCGCCAACGGCTACCTCATCGACCAGTTCCTGAACCCCAAGAGCAACCAGCGCACCGACGAGTACGGCGGCTCCTTTGAGAACCGGGCCCGCTTCGTGCTGGAAATTGCCCAGGGCATGGTAGCCGCCATCGGGGCCGAGCGCGTGGGTATCCGCGTGTCGCCCTACGGTGCCTTCAACGACGTAGCCCCCACCTTCGACGACATCGACGCGCTGTACCTGCACCTGGCCACCGAGCTGCAAAAGCTGAACCTGGTGTACCTGCACATCGTGAACCACGAGAGCATGGGCGCACCGGCCGTGCCGGCCAGCATCATTGCCGGCCTGCGCGAGAAGTTCACCAACACGCTCATCCTGAGCGGCGGCTACGACGTGGACCGCGCCGAAGCCGACCTGCAGAGCGGCCGCGCCGACCTCGTGGCCTTTGGCCGCGCCTTTATTGCCAACCCCGACCTGGTAGCCCGCCTAGAGCAAGGTGCCGAGCTTACCCAGCCCGACCCCTCCACCTTCTACGCCCCCGGCCCCGAAGGCTTCCACCAGGGCTACACCGATTACCCCGCGCTGGCTACGGCCCACGCCTAAGCCCACACGCGGCCTGCCGCTTTAGCTGCCCTCCGGCCTTCGGGTTGGGGGGCAGTTTGCGTTCCGGCTACTTCCACAGCCCGCTGGGGCGAATTTTCACCGCAGAGAATTCTTGTATCTTTAGGTTTCAAATTGTGTCCCCCCACTTTTCCCCAACAGTAGTTACATGAGTACCAAGTTGCGTCTCACTATTCTGAGCTTCCTGCAGTTTTTTATCTGGGGCTCATGGCTGATAACTATCGGCGCGTACTGGTTCCAGACGAAACAATGGTCGGGGGCGCAGTTTGGGGCAATTTTCTCCACGATGGGCATTGCTTCCATTTTCATGCCCTCCATCATGGGCATCATTGCCGATAAGTATGTGAATGCCGAGAAACTCTACGGCATCCTGCATATTCTGGGTGGGGTGGTGCTATGCACGGTACCCATGGTAGCCGACCCCGGCACCTTCTTCTGGGTAATTCTGCTGAACATGATTTTCTACATGCCCACGCTGGCTCTCAGCATTGCCGTATCGTACTCGGTGCTGAAACGGCAGGGCCTGGACGTGGTGAAGGACTATCCGCCCATCCGGGTGTGGGGCACCATCGGCTTCATTGTGGCCATGTGGACGGTGAGTTTGCTGGGATTCGAGAAATCGGCCAGCCAGTTCTACGTGGCCGCCGCCGCGGCTTTTGCGCTGGGCATTTACTCGTTCACGCTGCCGGCCTGCCCGCCCACGGCCAAAGACACGCCCAGCCGCTCGCTGATTGATGTGCTGGGCCTGAAGTCGTTTGCCCTCCTGCGCGACACCAAGATGCTCACCTTCTTCCTGTTCGCGCTGCTGCTGGGTGCCGCCCTGCAGCTCACCAACGCCTACGGCGACACCTTCCTGCACGATTTCGACAAAGTACCCGCTTATAAGGACACGTTTGCCGTGAAGTACCCGGCCATCATCATGTCCATCTCGCAGGTATCGGAAACCCTGTTCATCCTAGCCATTCCGTTCTTCCTGCGCCGCTTCGGCATCAAGCAGGTAATGCTGTTCAGCATGATTGCCTGGGTGCTGCGCTTCGGCCTGCTGGCCTTCGGCACCCCCGATTTCCCCGGCATTACGCTGGTTATCCTTTCCTGCATCGTGTACGGCATGGCCTTCGACTTCTTCAACATCTCGGGCTCGTTGTTCGTGGAAACCCAGACGGCTTCCAGCATCCGGGCCAGTGCCCAAGGCCTGTTCATGATGATGACCAACGGTTTCGGGGCCGTGCTGGGCAGCTCGGTGAGCGGCATCGTCATCGAGAAATACTTCACCGCCGCCGATGGTGTAACCAAGGACTGGCAGGGCATCTGGCTCACGTTTGCCGCCTACGCCCTCGTTATTGCCGTGCTCTTCGTGCTCCTGTTCAAGCACAAGCACACGCCCCAGGAAGCCACCGCCGACGCCGAGCACGTAAAGCCCGTTCTGAGCGTAGAAAACGCCTAAAGCTCACGGATTGTAGCGGATGAGGGCGGATTGGTCGGATTTTGTGGTTGATTCATTTCCCCTGGTTTCTGCTTGATTTCAGATAACAAAAGAGCCTCGCACTAGCTAGTGCGAGGCTCTTTTGTTGCTTTTGTCGGCGAACTAAGCGGCAGGAAGGTTCATCAGTCATCTACAAAATCCGACTAATCCGCCCTCATCCGCTACAATCCGTGAGCCTAGAATTGCTCGTCGGCAGTGAAATAGAAGTCACCTTCGATTTTGGCGTTTTCGTCGGAGTCGGAGCCGTGTACGGCGTTGGCTTCAATGCTCTTGGCGTACTTCTTCCGGATGGTGCCTTCGGCGGCCTGGGCGGGGTTGGTAGCGCCAATCAGGGTGCGGAAGTCAGCTACGGCGTTGTCTTTCTCGAGAATAGCCGCTACGATGGGGCCCGACGACATGTACTTCACCAGGTCGCCGTAGAAGGGACGCTCTTTGTGTACGGCGTAGAACTCACCGGCGCGCTCGGGGGTCAGCTGTACTTTTTTCAGGGCTACGATGCGGAAGCCACCTTCTTCAATCATGCTCAGGATGCCACCAATGTGGTTGTCCTGGGTAGCATCGGGCTTAATCATCGTGAACGTGCGGTTCGTGGCCATGGGCTTCGTATGGTTGGGGTTGAAATGGATGCTGTTGCAGTGCAAACGGCAGGCGTTTGCGGCCGCAAAAGTACGGAATGAATTGATGGAATACGGTAGAGCTATTTACCGCAGCCGGCTGGTCACCCATCTTTTTTCATCTTTGTCAGCGCATTGAGTAGTACACTGCTCATATTCAACTCCACATTTCTCATATTTTTTCAGCCCCGGAACATTCCCACGGCCGGCAACCTTACAGTCGTCTACATTGCGGCTGCACCTTTCTGCAAGCTGTTTTGTTGAAAGCCAGAATATTTCCGACTTTTGCCGCCTTTGTACGCGGCCTAACCGACCGAAATTCAGTCACCTACCCCGTAGGCAATGTCCACAATATCTGAGCTGAAGGAGCTGCTGGCGCAACCCCGACAGATTTTCATCACCACCCACCACAAGCCCGACGCTGACGCCCTGGGCTCCTCGCTCGGCCTCGCCGGCTACCTCCGCAAGAAGGGCCACAGCGTAACGGTGGTTACCCCCTCCGACTACCCCAACTTTCTGGCCTGGATGCCCGGCAACGAGGAAGTAGTGGTGTACGAGCCCCGCCAGAACGACGCTCAGGTGCGCGACATCATTGCGCGGGCCGAGGTGCTATTCTGCCTTGACTTCAGCTGTCTGGGCCGCATCAATGAGCTGGGCGAGTATGTGCGGGAGGCCAAGGGTACCAAGGTGCTCATCGACCACCACCAGGAGCCCGAGGATTTTGCGCAACTGGATTACTCCAACCCCAAAGCGGCCGCCACGGCCGAGCTGGTATTTGAGGTTATCCGCGACCTGGGCGACCAGCCGCTGATTGACACGGGCATTGGGGAGTGCCTCTACGCGGGCATCATGACGGATACGGGCTCGTTCCGCCACCCCAGTACCTCCCGCAACGTGCACCTGATTATTGCCGAGCTGCTCAACGCCGGCATCAACCTCTCCGATGTACACCGCCGCATCTACGACTCGCACTCCGAGGAGCGGCTGCGCTTCCTGGGCTTCGTGCTGAAGGACAAGCTCACGGTGCTGCGCGAGTACAACACGGCCTACATTGCCATTACGGCCGACGAGCTGCGCCAATACCATTCTAAAACCGGTGATACGGAGGGCTTGGTAAACTTTGCGCTCAGCATCGAGGGCATCGTGTTTGCCGCCATTCTCATTGACCGTACCCAGGCCGTCAAGATTTCCTTCCGCTCGGTGGGCGACTTCTCGGTGAGCGAGTTTTCGCGCCGCCACTTTAATGGCGGCGGGCACCACAACGCCGCCGGCGGCATCAGCCACGATTCTTTAAGCAGCACGGTGGAGCGTTTCCTGAGCCTGCTGCCCGAGTATCAGACCCAATTGGTTACGGCCCCGCTGGCCCCGGTAGCACCATCGGTATAATTCGGTGTAACTTGGGCGCTCATTCTGTCTTCTAACCCGCAAACCCGTTCATGTCCTTTACCCGCAACTTTTTGAGCCTGGCCCTCGCTGCCGGCGTTCTGGGCCTCGCCTCCTGCAACAAAGGCGGTGATTTCAGCAAGACCAAATCAGGAATCGAATACAAAGTTTTCAAGAGCAACGGCAAAAGCTACGATGCCCGCGAAATTGGAGCTGACGGCGACGCCACCTACAAGGAGCGCGTGGGCAAAATTATGGCCCTGCACGTAGAGTACCGTACGGCCAAAGATTCCATCCTGTTCAACTCGCGCAAGCAGCAGATGGGCTTCCCGGTACGGGTGCCCCTGGATTCCATCCGCAAGGAGCAGCGCGGTGGCCTGGAAGAAGCCATCAGCCTGCTGCAGCCCGGCGACTCGGCCGTGTTCCGCTTCAACGTGGATACCATCTTCGCTAAGTCGTTCCGTCAGCCGGTGCCGCCGTTTATGCAGAAAGCTGGCAAGACGATGACCATGTACGTGAAGGTGGACAAAGTGCAGACCCGCGACGAGGCCATGGCCGACGTGCAGAAGATGCAGGTGGAGCAGCAGGCGAAAATGAAGGCGCACGCCGACCAGCAGTTGAAGGCGGACGACGTGAAGCTGCAGGAGTACATCAAGAAAAACAACCTGACGGCTCAGAAGGACCCCTCGGGCGTGTACTACGTGGTGACTGCGCCCGGCACCGGCCCCAAGCCGAAAGCCGGTCAGATTGTAGCCGTGAAGTATAAAGGCACCCTGCTGGAGAACGGCAAGGAGTTCGATTCGTCGGAGAAAGCGCCCAACAACGGTAAACCCATTGAATTCCCGATTGGCGTGGGCCAGGTAATTCCGGGCTGGGACAAAGCCATTCCGATGCTGAACAAAGGCTCGAAAGCCGTGCTGCTGATTCCGTCGTCGCTGGCCTACGGGCAGCGCGGCGCCGGTGCCGATATTCCGGCCGACGCCATCCTGCGCTTCGACGTGGAGCTGGTGGACGTGAAGAATGCTCCCCCCCAGCCCCAGATCAGCCAGGAAGATATTCAGCGCCAGCTGGAAGCCATGCAACAGCAGCAGAAAGGCCAATAGTGGCACGAATGGCTCTGGCCTGACGTTTTGCAAAAGCCCCCGACCCGGTGCAACCGAGCCGGGGGCTTTTGACTCTTCTCCCCTACTACCTGCTTACCTTTGCCCCATGAAGAAGAAGAATTTCCGCCACGCGGCGGTCTGGTTGCCGTTGTTACTGTTGGTGCTGGGCAGCCTGGCGGCCTCATCCTGCCAGAAAACGGAGGATTTTACCATCGACAACACGGATTACTCAGCCCGTGACAAGCAGATTATTCAGGATTACATCCGAGCCAACAGCTTTACTGGTACCCGCATTGATACCCTGAACATGGTCATCATTGTGACCCAGCCGGGCACTGGTCCGCTGCCTACCCGCGGCCAGGTGGTTTCAACCCTGTACACGGGTAGCTTGGTACCTTCGGATAAAGTATTTGACTCCACCACCAGCCGGGGCAATCAGCCATTTGCCTTTTCCCTGGGTTTTGGGCAGGTAATTCCGGGCTGGGATATTGGGTTTTCGCGGCTGCGCGTGGGTTCGAAGGCCATTCTGCTGATTCCTTCGGCCCTGGGGTATGGCGGCCGGGCCAACGGGCCGATTCCCTCGGCCTCCGTGCTGCGCTTCGACGTGGAGGTGAAAGCCATTCAGTAACGCTTCGGCTCACGCATTTCGCTTTTTCCCATGAAACTCCGCCTTGCATTCTTTTCCCTGCTGCTAAGCCTGTTCACGGTGCTGGTGGCCTGCAAAAAAGACGATAAAGAGGTCACCCCTGACTATGTGGCCCAGGATGATACGACCATTCAGCAGTACATCAAGGACAAAGGCCTGAGTGGCTTCCAGAAGGATACGCTGGGGGTATACATTGCCGTTACGCAACCGGGCAGCGGCCCCAAAGCCAAAAAGAATCAGGTTGTGAAGGTACTGTATACCGGCAGCCTGCTCGACGGGACGGTGTTTGACAGCAACCTTACCACGTTGGGTTTTCCGTTTCTGCTGGGGCAGGGCCGCGTTATTGCGGGTTGGGACGGGGCGTTTACCCGGCTCAACACCGGCTCCAAAGCCATTCTGCTGATTCCTTCGGGCCAGGCCTACGGGGCCAATGGCAGCGGCAAAATCGGCCCCAATGCCGTGCTGCGCTTCGATGTAGAGGTGGTTTCCATCAAATAACTTTACCGGCGGCCTCACTTAGCCGCTTCTGCACTCATGAAGACATTTTCTCCCATTCTGCTTTTATTGGCGTTGCTGCTGACTGGGGCATCTTCTCTCACCGGCTGCGGCTCCGACTCCATCTATGAGCAGCAGGCTAAGCTGATAGAGGCTCAGAAAAAAACGGACGACGCGACCATCCAGGCCTATCTCACCCGCAATAACATCAGCAGCAGCCAGTACACCCGCCTCCCCTCGGGCATTTATCTGGTGACCGTTACGGATGGCCCCACCACCAATCCGCTTATCAAAGCAGGGCAGAAGGTGACGACAAACTACGTGGGGAAGTTTCTGGATGCCACCAACGACGGTATCGTATTCGACTCGTCCAGTGACAACCGGACTCCCTGTGGCTGCTTCACTTTCTATAATGGCGGCAGTAATGTTATTGCGGGATGGAACACAGCCACGCTTCAAATGCGCAAAGGTGACAGAAAGCTGGTGTTGATTCCTTCATATCTGGCATATGGCGGAGCTACCAGCGGCTCTATTGGGCCCAATACGCCGCTACTGTTTGACATGGAAATTCTGAATGTAGAATAGCGTTGGCGGCAATGGTTTCAGGTTGGATAGTACGCTACGGCATTACCGTTCTGGGTTTGATGCCCCTGGCTGGCCATGCCCAGCAAACCCTTACCACTACCGCCGTACCCGCTACTACCGACAGTCTGCTGAGCCGGGCTATTACTACGGCTTCGGGCCTGCGCTACGCCATCCGGCAACCGGGCAGCGGCACGCCTGCGCAGCCCGGCGACCGGGTAACGGTGCATTACACCGGTTTGCTGGCCGCCGATGGGCGCATCTTCGATACCTCGGTGCAGCAGGGCGGACCGCTGAAGGTAAAGGCCGGGCGTGGCGTCGTTATCAAAGGCTTTGATGAGGCGCTGCTGCTGCTGCCGGCCGGAAGCCGGGCGCGCATCTGGATACCGGCCGCGCTGGCCTACGGCCCTAAAGGCCGCCTCGACCCCGATGATGAAGCGGGAAAACGCTACCTGATTCCGCCCGATGCCGACCTGATTTTTGAGCTGGAAGTGCTCAAAGTAAAATAACCACCGGCCCATTTCCGCCACGGAGATGGGCCGGTTACGTATCCGCCCACGCGGCCGGCCGGGGAAGTATCGGTTATCCTCGCCATCTTGCCGCTTCTTCACACGTAGTAGTTTTCTGATGCCTGGTTTTGCTCGATTTCGGGGGGTAGTAGTGCTTGGACTGGCGGCGGCCGGTCTGCTGTCGTTTCAGGGGGGGGCGCAGAATCCGCCCTTCAACCGGCTCAGCTCGGGGCTGGAGTACCGCATCTATCACCTCGAAAATGGCCGCTACGTGCTGCGCCCGGCCCTGCCGCCCACCGGCGACGCCACCTACCCGGCGCGTGTGGGCCAGATACTAAGTGCCCACCTGCAGTTTCGCACGGCCACTGATTCGGTGCTGATGCACTCCCGCCGCCAGAACCGCAACCAGCCCGTGCGCATCCCGCTGGATACGCTGCGGCGGCAGCAGCAGGGCACCGTGGAGGAAGCTCTGTCCCTGCTGCAGCCCGGCGACTCGGGCGTGTTCCGGCTGAACCTGGATACGGTGTTTGCCAAGTCGTTCCGGCAGCCGGTACCGCCGTTTATCCGCCGGGCGGGCTCCACGCTCACGGTGCTGGCCCGGGCCGAGAAAATTCAGACGCAGGCGCAGGCCATGCAGGATTTCCAGCAGGAACAGGCCCGGGCCCAGGCTGAAGCCAAAAAGCAGGCCGCCGCACGGGCCCTGAAAGAAGACGCCCAGATTCAGGCGTATCTGAAACAGAACAAGCTGAAAGGCCTCAAAACGCCCAGCGGCCTGTACTACGTCATCACCAAAGCCGGCACGGGAGCCAAGCCCAAGGCCGGGCAAACGGTAGCGGTGCTGTACACGGGCATGCTGCTCAGCGGAAAGGTTTTCGATGCTTCCGCGCGCAACGGCAATAAGCCCATCGAATTTCCGCTGGGCCAGGGCCAGGTAATTCCGGGTTGGGACCAGGGCATTGCGCTGCTGCCGAAAGGCTCAAAAGCCGTGCTGCTGATTCCGTCAGCCCTGGCCTATGGCCCCCGCGGCGCCGGGGCCGATATTCCACCAAACAGCATCCTGCGCTTTAACGTGGAGCTGGTGGGAGTAAAGTAGGTGGAGTAGGTGGTTTCTGGTTGGGTGGTTGAATACGTCTAACCACCCAACCAGAAACCACCTACTCCACCTATAGCTCCGCCAGTACCTCTGACAGCACGGCCAACGAACGAATGTCGCCGAGGTGCTCGACGTGGAGCTGGTAGTAGCGGATCAGCACATCGAGCAGTTCCCGGCGCACCCGCCCATTGGGAATGGCCGCCGCTGCGGGCTGATGCAGCAGCGCATCAAAGTGCTCCTCAAACTCCCGAAAACGTAGTGCCGCCGGGCCACGGCTGCCCACCGAAGGATTACCGCCTTCCGAGGCAAACGCTACCTGGGAGGTAATTTCCTCACCGGTTTCCGGCCCGAAGCCCAGGTAGTGACTGAGCTGCAGCAGAAACTCCAGGGCAAAGTTCTCGAAGCCCGCCTCCTGCTGATCAAAGCGGAGCATGGCATCGTGCAGGAACGTGAACAGCGGCTCGTTCTCCTCTTCCTCCTGCAATACCCGACCCACAATTTCGGATAAAAACAGCGCGACGCTGCTCTTACGCACATCGTAGGGCAGCGTCCGGAAAGGCTCGGAGCAGCGGTACTCCGACAGTCGGGTGAGGCCGCCATTGCGGGAGGTGTAGGCCACCAGATCAAGCAAAGTGAAGGGCTGGAACAGGGCAATGCGCCCGGGCGGCTTGGCCTTGCGGACGCCGTTTACGATATAGCTCTGCAGCCCCAGCCGCTCGGTGTACACGCGGGCAATGATGCTGGTTTCGCGGTAGCGCAGGTAACTCAGTACAATGCCCCGGGTTTTGATGAGCATACGGAATCGGGTAAGATGGAAAGGCTAGGCAACGGACCGGCCGTAGCTGCTGACAGCCGCCGGACCAGTGAACCTGCATAACAATGCGGGCAGGCTTTTAATTTTTACGGCCGCACTTTTCCTACCGTTCCACCACCGCTATTTTGCTCACGCAGCCGTTCTTGCCGTCCGCGTCCGACGACAGGACCAGGTACACGCCCGACTGCACCCGGCGGCCGTTGTAGTCCTGCAGGTTCCAGGTCACGGCTCCGCCGTTGGCCCGGGTCTGGTACACCAGCTTCCCCGTCACGTCGGTGATTTTGACGTAGCCATTGTTGGCCAGCCCGGTAATGCCCACCTGGCCCGAAAAATCGGTGCGTACGGGGTTCGGAAACACTTTGGCACAGCTGGGCTTGCCCTCGGTTACGGTGGCGTCGCCGCGGTAAGCAACGGTGCCGGCGTCGGTCACCACGAATACTTCCCCGGTTTTGTCGTTCACCTCCACGTCCACAATCTGGTTGGAAGGAAGCGGGCTGTTGGCGGTGGTGAAGTGGAGTAGGGCTTCGCTGGCATCGGCACTGAAGAGCCACAGGCCCCGGTCGGTACCAAACCACTTGCGGTTACCCCCATCCACGGCAATAGCCCGCACCCGCTCGTTGGACAGGGCCGGAAAGCCGGTACCGTCGCCGCGGCGCACATACGGCAAACTAAACTGCAGGTTCAGGCTGGGGGCGAAAGCACTGGCCGCATCGTTGAACACCACCGGGCCTTTATCCGTGGCCACCCAAATATTGCCGGTGCGGTCCTTCACAATATCGTAGGCCTCGCGCATACTCATGGTAGTGTTGTTGAAGCCCACTGCCTCCGTGAAGTAGCGCACTTCTTTGGTGGCAGGCTGGTAGGCTACCGTGCCCGTACCGCTGCGGCGGCTGCCGGTGACCCATACGGTGCCGGCATCATCTACCACCACACGCTCCAGGTTTTCACTACCGCTGAAATAGGCCTGCACCTGCCATACTCCGCTGGCAGGGTTGAACATATACAGGCCCGATTGACCCGCAATCTGGTGGCGGTTGAGCACCCATACGTTGCCCTCCGCATCAGTAGTCAGATCGGGCACGCGGGTGAAATTCAGGTCGGAAATAGCACTTTTCAGCGGATTAGGCTGATTGTTGGTAGGGTTGAACAACCGAAACTCGCCGGGGCCTTTCCATTCCAGCACCCCGTTGCCGTAGCTACCCACGTACAGCGTACCATCGGGTGTGCGCACGCCCCGCGACGGATCCTGCACATTGGGGTACTGGCTCGGGCTGGGTTGCGTGGCGGTATTGATGTTCGTCCAGCGGCCCTCGAAATACTCCGCAAACCCGCGGCGGAATCCTTGCTGCAAATAATTTTCGCCGTAGCCCCCGGTAAACAGGTTCACCTTGCCGGAACGAGCATCGGCCAGCACGCTGAATCCCTGGGCGTAGGCGGGCGCGTTGGTGATGAATTGCTCGGCCTGGCTGCCATCGGTGGTTTTCAGCAGTCCGTTGCCATAGTCGGCCAGGTAAAAGGATCCGTCGCGGCTACGCAGCGCGGCCTGGGGGTTCTGCAGCTGAGCGGGCCGAAGTACCCGGCTTACAACGCCGGTTGTCAGGTTCAGCAACGTCACCTGGCGATTATCGGTAATCAGCAGCCCCGCCCGTGAGGGCGTCAGCAGCCGATACGGCACACCGGCCGGAGCCCCGGCCACGGTTTGCCAGCCGCTGCCGGGCACGTACGTCACCAGCCGCTCGCCGTTGATGCCGGCCACCACCCGCCCGTCCTGCACGGCCAGCGTCCGGTACGGATTGTCGGGGCGGGCGGGCAGGTCGGTGGTCCAGTTACGGTAGTCGAGGGGGTTGGCACTGAGGCTGGTGCGCATCAGTCCGTTGGAGGTAGCCGCAAACAGGGTGCCGTTGGCCACGGCCGTAGCGTACACCTGCACCACCGCCCCCGCCGGCCCGATGTTGGTGTAGGAGTCCCGGATTTCGCGCCGGTCCATATCCACCACCACAATTCCAAAGCTGGTAGCCAGGTAAGCCCGGCGGGCGTTCAGATAAATGTGGTTGATGGTTTTGGTACCGCTGATTTCCTTGCGGGTAATGTCGTTGAGGTTGAGGATGGCCCCATCCCGCAGCCGCAGGATATCCAGGTTGGTGCTGCGGTACGCAATAAGCAGCTGCTGGCTCACCGAGTCGTAGGCCAGCGCACTCACGCCCACGTCATTCAGCCCATCCCGCCGGGAGAGCAGCTGGGTGGTATTCAGATTCTTATCAAAGTAGAAAAAGGCGTTTTCGGCGGCTACGTACACCCGGCTATCCACCTCAGCCAGAGCCCGGGCCTGGTTGGCAGGCAGGTGCAGCTGCCAGTCGCCGTACCCTACGGGGTCCTGGGCCGGAGCAGTGGCGGCAGATAGCAGGAAGGCCGCAAGGCAGGCTCCACGCAGCAGGCGTAGTACTGAAATCATGGGCAGCAGATGGCTCGTGACGGGAAAGTGGCAAGATAACGCCGCCGACCGGGCTTTAGTGCAACATGCGGCGGCACCCGGGGCCCATGATAGGGGCAGGCATCCGGCAGCCGGAGCCAGCTGGCGCGGCAGTAGTTGTTCTTTTCTACAGCTCGCCCCCACCTACGCGCCCCGCAGCACTTTCTCCGCGGCTGGCTCAGTGGTTTTTTCCTTCATGCCTTCCTGAAAGCACACCCGGCAGCGGGCTTCGTACGCGTCGGTTTCGCCCAGCAGAATTTTATCCTCGGAAGCCGTTACGCGGAAGGAGTAGGAGGCTAACTCGCCGCAGCACACGCAAATGGCGTGCACTTTGGTTACAAACTCGGCTACAGCCATCAGGGCAGGCATGGGCCCGAACGGCTGGCCCTGAAAGTCCATATCCAGCCCGGCCACGATGACGCGGGTGCCCCGGTTGGCCAGCTGCACGCACACTTCCACCAACGACTCATCAAAGAACTGGGCTTCGTCTACGCCCACCACGTCGCAGCCGGCGGCCAGCAGCAGCATCTCCTGGGCCACCGGTACCGGCGTGGAGCGGATACTGTTCTGGTTATGCGATACTACATCCTCAGCGTGGTAGCGGGTATCCAGCGCCGGCTTAAAGATTTCCACGTGCTGGCGGGCAATTTTGGCCCGGTTCAGCCGGCGGATCAACTCCTCCGTTTTACCCGAAAACATGGAGCCGCACACTACCTCAATCCAGCCCCGGCGTGCCACGCCGGAGCCCGTAATAACGCGGGGTTCGATGAACATAGACCAGGAGACGTTGCGGCGAAAAAAGCGGGTGAGTATCCTTCAAAGTACGGTGTTCAGGCGGTTCGCTCCAACCCCGTTTTGTGTATTCGGGCACCGCTATTTTTCTAGCCAGTTGATTGTGAGCTGGCTATCCGGACTACACGTTGCAATTCAAATTCATCGTCGTACGTCACCTCCACCATATCACCCGGTTGTATCCGCGTGTACAGGTCGGGCGCTACCGGTACCCGGTGCGTATCGTCGGGCGTAAATTCCAGCCAGTAGTTCTTCAACACGTACGATTTCATGCGCACCGGAAAACGTCCTACCCACTGATGCGTAGTGCGCGGAAGCTGGTATTCGCGCACCATATGCAAGTAAGCAACTATTGCAGTACCGAGCACCCAGACTAAAACAGTTGCGGGCAACGCTGCTTTGTACTCCTCCCAGGAAGCGAGGGCGGGGTGCCGACGCCGGATAAAGGGATGTAAGAGGCCCACCATGCCAAAAATCAAAGAAAACCCAATGGTTTTCAGGAGTTGTGCCGTCCAGGAAAAAGCAGGCCGGGTATAAGGCACCTGCTGGTACAAGTGCCGATGCTGGCGCGGGAGCCTCATAGGTACTGCACATGCGGGAGTTGGGTGGCCTGGGGTACGCGGGCCGTAACGAAGCCCTCAGACAGCCGGGCCTGGCAGGTGAGGCGCTCATCGGGCAGCAGGCGGCCAGCTTCCCGGTAACGCAACTCAGCGGCGGTAAGGGGCGTTAGGAGGTCGAATCCGCCGAGCACCTGCACCCGGCAGGTAGTGCAGCGCCCCCGGGCCCCGCAGGCGTGCAGCCAATCGTGGCCGGCAGCCTGAATGGCGGCCAGCAGCGTGGCGCCGGAGGGTGCCGTAATAGCACCGGAGGGCAGATTTTCAATCAGTAGAGTGGGCATCTTTCCCTAACTTGCCCGCTGGAAACAGGCTTTCAATGAAGACCCAATATAGTTACGCCAAGCGTGAACAATACGGCCGGCTGCTGGCCGCCCTGCTCTGCGACCAGTACTTCGGTGCCCGCCCTACTGCTACACTCGATGGCCCGGCGGTGCTGCGCTTCACACCCATCCGGCAGGTAAACCTGTTTGTGGTGCAGCAGCTACTGCATCAGTGGACGGAGGAAATGGCCCAGCTGCGCAGCCCGTACTTTGATTTCGAGGATGCCGATGTGCGTCAGGCTCTCACGCAGTTCATGAACGTCCTGTCACGCCGCATTAAAATCAGCCGGCCGGCTTTCGAGCCCCTACTGGCTACCGCCATTACGGACACGCTCACCGGCTGCCTCGACCCCACCGAAACCTTTGCCCGCAAGCTGCTCGGTGAGCAGAATGCCTGCACGCCCGAGAAGCTGCGGGAGGCCCTGCGTTACCTCGATTTCAACAAGCCGGTATTTGAAGCATTCCTGGGCACGCTGCCAGCCGGCCAGGAACAGGAGCGGGATTACCTTCTCAGCCGGTTCCGGCTGCATTGCGAGTCTAATCAGCCCCAGCTACACCCAGTAGCTGGCGTAGTAGATCAGTTCAACGCCCTGCTCCCGCTTACCGAAGCTGAACTTCACGAGGCCCGACCTGACGAGGAGCCGGCCCCGGCCGCCGCTCCCGCTCCGGAACCAGTTCCAGAACCAGCTCCGGAGCCGGCCGGCCCGGCACCCGCTCCGGAGTTGATTTCGGAAGAAGTAAGCCCCGCTTCCGCTGTCCCGGCGCCCACCCCGCTTCCGCCAGCGCAGCCAGCCGCCCCGGCGGAGCGGGCAGCGGCCCCGGTGCAGCCAGCACCGCCCGCTGCTGAGCCGGTAGCCGGCAGCGTGCCGCTGTACCAGAAGCTGAAAGCGGAACAAACGGCTGCCCCCAGCCTCAGCGAAACCCTCCGCCAGGATCGGGCCGCTACCCTGGCCGACAAAGCACCCCGGGTGGAGTCGTTGCGGGAGGCAATTTCCATTAACCAGCGGTTCAGCTTCATCAATGAGCTGTTCAACGGAGAGAATATGGAATACCACGCCGCCATTCAGCACCTCGATACGCTGCCCAGCGCCGAGCTGGCCCGGCGCTACGTGACGGAGGACCTGGCCGATAAATACCAGTGGGTGCGCAAGGATGAGCACGTGGCCAAGCTCGTCAAGCTTATCGACCGGAAGTTTAACGGGTAACCGACTCTGCATTCGTGATTCTCTGCCGCCGACTGCCCTCTTCGCAGTCGGCGGCGTTGCGTTTAGGCCCTACCTTGCAGCCTATGTCAACTGCTTTTTCGCTGCGCTGGCCCCGGTGGCTGGTGGTGTACGTGCTGGCACTGGGGCTGGTGGCCGGCCCGGCCTACACCATGTACGTGCACTATGATTACTCACACTCCCTGGATACCCGCAGCTACCTGAGCCTGGCGCGGGGCGAGTTTGAGGGGGTAAACATTACGCGGCGCTACCGGGTGCTGGTACCCGCCGTGGCCGCCGTAGCAGCCTGGCCGCTGGAACAGGCCTATGCCCGCATCTGGCCCCAGCGTGCTGCTTCTGAGTGGCCACTCCGGCTGGCTTTCTACGTGGTAAACTGCTTACTGATGGCCGGCGTGGGGCTGCTCCTGTTTCGGACGTGCCTGCTCTACGGGGCTGCTCCGGCGGCGGCGGCGTTGGCCGTAGCGGCCGTGCTGGTCAGCCGCTGGGCCGTGTACATGGCCGGCTTACCGCTGGTAGACAGCCTGTATATGCTGGTATTTGCGCTGGCATTTTATGGAGTCCGCAGCCACTCGGGGCCGGCAGTGGCAGTGGCCCTGCTGCTGGGCTTCCAGGCCAAGGAGTCGTTTGTTTTTTTGGTGCCCTGGCTGCTGCTCTACGGGCGGGCGGCTCTGAAGTGGCCCGCTCAGCTGGCGTGGCTGTTGGCCGGCGCGGCGGGGGCCCTGGCCCTTCGCTCCTGGATTGATGCCCGCCTCGGGGTACCAGCTACCGCCAGCGTGCACAATGCCCTGGCTCACATTGAGAACCTGGTGTACTCTTTACGGCGGCTGCTGTCAGTAAAGGGACTGGGCGAAATCTTCAGCATTTTTGGGTTTTTCAGCTTGGTGCTGCTGGCGGGGCTGCGCAGCGCGGCCAGCCGGCGGCAGTGGCTGCCGGCCTTGGGCTGGCCGGCTGGCTGGCTGATACTAATTGTAGCCATCCACATGCTGCTCTCCGGCGACTTGGGCCGGATGGGCTACCTGGCGGCTCCCGTGGCGGCCGTGGCCCTTGCCCGGCTCCTTACCTTCGACCCCTGGCTGAGCTGGCTAAGCGGGACGAAAGATCTTAGCCCCCACGAGTGAAGCACACCGGCTGAGTAAGGCAATGCACCCCCGCTCGGTGCGCGGAACGGGCAGGCCAATTGTTTATCCGCCCGTTGTTTATTCCTCCTAATACCGCTCCAGGTCCTGCTTGCGGTAGGCATCAATGGCCAGCAGAATGAACAGCAGCGTAGTAAACGACCAGAGGGAAGAGCCGCCGTAGCTGAAGAAGGGCAGCGGAATGCCCACCACCGGCGCCAGCCCAATCGTCATGCCGATGTTCACGCAGAAGTGGAAGAAGATGATGCTGGCCACGCAGTACCCGTACGTGCGCCCGAACACCGATTTCTGCCGCTCGGCCACGTACACGATGCGCGCCAGCAGCACCATAAACAGCACGATGGTAACCGTGGTACCCAGCCAGCCCCATTCCTCTCCTACCGTGCAGAAGATGAAATCGGTGCTCTGGGCCGGCACGAAGTCGAATTTGGTTTGCGTGCCCTGCAGGAATCCTTTACCCGCAAAACCGCCCGAGCCAATGGCAATTTTCGACTGCGTGACGTTCCAGCCCACGCCCAACGGGTCGGCGGAGGGGTTGATGAGTACTTCGATGCGCTTGCGCTGGTGAGGCTGCAGTACGTTGTTGAAGAAAAAATCCACGCCGAACACCATGCCAATCACCACCGCCCACACGCTCAGCGACAAGGGCAAATGGTGGCGCCAGAGCTTGGAGTTGAACGCAAACGCCCCCACCAGCATTGCGGTAAACGTTCCTACCAGCCACAGCTTGGGCACCAGCAGCGCCAGAATCAGGATAATGCCACCGGCAGCCAGAATTACCAGAATCAGCGGCGACATGCCTTCCCGAAAATACGCCAGCAGGAAAGCGGCAAACACCAGGGCCTGGCCCGTTTCGTTGGCGGCCAGGATGAGCAGCGGGGGCAGCAGCGTCAGGCCCGCCAGCACCAGCTGGTCGCGGAAGTTCTGTTGGCGCAGGTTGATGCTGGCCATGTAGCGTGAGGCCGCCAGCGCCGTTATAAACTTGGCAAACTCGGCCGGTTGCAGGCGCATCGGCCCCAGCTCCAGCCAAGAGCGGGAGCCCCCGATTGGCCGGGCAATAAACGGCGTGATAATCAGCAGCACAATCATGCCGCCGTAGAGCACGAAGGCGAAGGTATCGTAGGCTTTATAATTGATAACCAACAAGATTACAATGAGCACCACGGCCGTAGCCACCCACAGTATCTGTTTAAACCAGTCATAAGCCATGAGCTCCGAAAAGCCCAGGCTGCTCAACGGGTTAGCCGGGGCATCGGGCGAATAACTAGCTGCATACACGTTCAGCCAGCCCACTCCCACCATAAGTAGGTAGATGAGTACCGTTACCCAATCAATGCTGCGGCTATAACGGGCAGGAGAAGTTGACATAAAAGAGATAAAAGTGGCGCGTCATGCTGAGCGAAGCCGAAGCATCTCTACCGGAGGTAATCAAAAAAATTAGCCAGAGGTAGAGATGCTTCGGCTCCGCTCAGCATGACGTTCTCAAACAACTCAATGGTGTTTCACAAATCGTTCGGCGGGGCCGGGCAGCCACTCTTCCCAGCGGTGCCGCCAGGGGGCCACTTTGCCGCGCAGGTATTTTTCCATGACCAGCGAAGCCAGCGGAGCAGCCGAGCTGCCCCCGAATCCGGCGTTTTCGATGAACACGACAATGGCAATCTTGGGGTCTTCGGCCGGGGCAAAGGCGGCGAAGGTGGCGTGGTCGTCGCCGTGGGGATTTTGCACGGTACCGGTTTTGCCCGCCACCGAAATACCCACGTCGAGCAGACTGGCGGCGCTACCAGTGCCGCCGCGGCCATCCACCACGCCCTGCATACCCGGAATAATTTCCTCGAAATGAATAGGATCAACACCTACGGTGTGCTTTACCTGAAACTGCGGCAGCGGCCCACCCTGCCCGATGCCCTTCACAAAGTGCGGCGTATAGTACCAGCCCCGGTTGGCAATGGTAGCCATTACGTTGGCCATCTGCAGGCCCGTAATCCCTACCTCGCCCTGCCCAATGCTGAGTGAGTACACTGTGCGGAAGTTCCAGCGGTGGTAGCCGTTACGCTTGTCGTAGAAGTCAGATGACGGAATCAGGCCCTTTTTTTCCTGGCTCATATCTACGCCCAGCTTTTCCCCCAGCCCAAACTTCATCACCTGCCGCCGCCACTCGGCCAGGCCCAGGCGGGCATCTTCGAAGCGGTTGGTAGAGCGGCCCCGCATCACGGCGGTGCGCATCACCTGGTAGAAGTAGGGGTTGCAGCTGTTCTTGATGGCAATGCCCACGTTGCTGGGGTACTCGTGGCGGTGGGTGCAGCGCACCAGCTTCCAGTTGCACGGAAACGGGGTTTGCGGCGTTACCACGCCCATCTGCAGGGCCACCAGCTCGTTCACCAGCTTAAAGGTAGAGCCGGGCGGGTAGGTGGCCATCAGGGGCCGGTTGAACAGGGGCCGCTCGGGGTTATTCAGCAGCTCCATGTAGCGGTTGCCCATGCCCTTGCCCGACAGCGTGGCGGGGTCGAACATCGGGGCCGACACAAACACCAGGATTTCGCCGGTTTTAGGGTCGAGGGCTACCACCGAGCCCCGCTTGCCGGCCATCAGCTTCTCAGCGTATTCCTGCAGTTCCGAGTCGAGACTCAGGTGCAAATCCTGCCCGGCTACCGACAGCGTATCGAACTCGCCGCCCCGGAACGCGCCCTTCTCAATACCGCGCACGTTCACCATGCGGTACTGCACGCCGCGCCGGCCCATGAGCTTATCCTCGTAGTAGGATTCCAGCCCCGTAATGCCCAGAAACTCGCCGGGCTGGTACTTGGCAAACTTGGGCTTCTCCAGAAAGGCCGGCGTGATGGCCCCCACGTAGCCCAGGGCGTGAGCCATGCTGTGGGTGTTGTAGGAGCGCGCCATGCGGGCCTTCACGCTGAAGCCCGGAAAATCAATGAGGTTGTCCTGAATGGCGGCCAACTCGGGCGTGCTCAGGTTCTGCACCAGCGGGGAGGCTTTCACGCGGCTGAAGGCTTTGGCGGCCTTCAGGGCCTCGCGCACTTCCTCTACGGGCAATTGTAGCAGCTGGCAAAAACGGGTGGTATCCAGCTGCTTCACCTCGCGGGGCACCACCATCAGGTCGTACACCGGGGTGTTCTGCACCAGAATTTGGCCTTTGCGGTCGTAAATCAGCCCCCGATAGGGCGTCTGCACAATCCGCTGAAGCGTGTTGCGGTCGGCGGCCAGCTTGTAGCTGCCATCCAGCACCTGGATGTAGAAAAGGCGTGCCGCAAACACCAGCGCGACGGTCAGGAAGATTGCCTGAACTACGTACTTGCGGCCTTCAAGGTATTGCAAAGCGGAAAAGTCTGAAAAGAAATGAGTTCCGATGCTCTCATCGGAACTACAAAGATACTTCAGGAAGTGCTGAGCACCTACCGGCTCCGCCGCCGCGTGGGAAAGAACACCAACTGAATAATCAGCAGCGTGAGGCCAGTGTAGAGCGTGCTCACCACAATTTTGGCCAGCGTAATGCCCGGCACGCGGAAAGAACCCAGTTCGAGCAGAAAAAATGCCACGTGGTGCATAGTTACCAGCATGGCCAGGTACACCACCATCCATTGCCAGCCCATCTGATGAATGTTCACCGAATCCTGAGCGTCGTACCCGTCGCGGGGGGTGAGCAGGCGCAACACCCAAGGCCGCAGATACATGAGCAGCACAGCAGCGGCAGCGTGTACGCCGCCGGTATCAAATACGGTATCCAGGGTAATGCCCGTGAGAAAGCCCAGCAGCAGTTGCACCACCACGGGCGTGTTGATGGGCAGAAACAGCAGGAAACCCAGGTAAATCAGGCACCAGCCCAGGTTGAACAGCACGAAGTCGGTGCCGCTGATGAGCAGCACGTACAGGGCCAGGTACACGATGCCCTGGATGGCCTGCCACAGTATTTCCAGTACGCCGCCTCTCATGGTCGTTCCTCCGCTTCAGGTTTGATACCAGCGCGGGCTTCTACCGTATCCCGCTCGGCCTTAGGGCGGCTGGTTACCAGGTACACGTAGGTGAGGCGCGAGAAATCCACGGCCAGCCGCACCTGCACCGTCCAGAAGTTCTTGTCCGGCTCCTTCACAAACGACTCAATGGTGCCGATGCGCACTCCCTCGGGAAATACAGCGTTGTAGCCGGAGGTCACCACCGTATCGCCGCGCACCAGCTTGTTCTG
This sequence comes from Hymenobacter sp. 102, assembly GCF_049949205.1. Classification (NCBI taxonomy): domain Bacteria; kingdom Pseudomonadati; phylum Bacteroidota; class Cytophagia; order Cytophagales; family Hymenobacteraceae; genus Hymenobacter; species Hymenobacter sp. 102. The sequence goes on along the minus strand of NZ_CP188172.1, from coordinate 3,484,454 downwards.
GCGGGGCACATTATCGAGCAATACATGAGTAGGGTCGTCGCCCAGCCAGCGGATAGTGCCAATGGTACCGTCGCGCTGAATGCGGGCTGAAATGGCCGTTTTAGAGTGCAATACCGAGGTAATAGTAGTGTAGTGCTCCGAGGCTACCTTTACGCGGCCCACCACACCCTCGGCCGAAACGACCCCCATACCGGGCTTTATCCCGTTGACGGTGCCCACATTCAACGTCAGGTAATTATCTACCCGGCGCTGGGTGCTGCTCACCACCCGGGCCGGAATCAGCGGGTAATCCGGGTCGTGGGCGGCCAGTTGGCGCAGGCCCAGCAGCAGCGAATCGGGGCGGCCCAGCAAAGCCAGGCGGGCCTGCGTTACGCTGTCCTTGCTCACGGGCAGGGAATCGGCCTGGCGGCGGCTCAGGTCGGGGGGGTATAGCTGCTGGCGCAGGCGGGCATTTTCGTTCATCAGCTCCCGGTTCACATCAACCAGCCGGAAATACTCCTGCACCTGCGTGCGCCAATCCAGCACCTGTCCCACGTAGGCATTAGCTGAGTTGAAGAAGGCCGCCCGCTGGTAGGAGCTGTTGCGCACCAGCAGGTACAAGCTCACTACTTCCAGCATCGCAAATACCAGAATGCCCCGGTAGCGAAACAGAAAATTGAGCAGGTTATTCATGTGGGGAATTGTGAGTTATAAGTGATGAATGATGAGTTATGAATTGGCTGAAACCGGGTCATAACTCATCATTCATCACTCATAACTCCTTACGTCAGCAGGACGCTGCGGAAGGCCTGGATGTTTTTGATGGCGGCCCCGGTGCCGCGCACTACGGCGCGCAGCGGGTCCTCGGCAATGTGAATGGGCAGCTTGGTTTTAGCGGCCAGGCGCTTGTCCAGCCCGCGCAGCAAGGCGCCACCACCGGTCAGATGAATCCCGTTTTCGTAGATGTCGGCCGACAGCTCGGGCGGCGAAATCTCCAGGGCCTTCAGGACGGCTTCCTCAATCTTGGCTACCGACTTATCCAGGGCAATGGCGATTTCGGAGGAGGTTACTTTGATAACCTTCGGAATACCGGTCATCAGGTCGCGGCCGCGCACCTCGAAATCGGGCGGGGTCTGCTCCAGCTCGGTGAGGGCCGCGCCTACTTCAATCTTGATGCGCTCGGCAGAACGCTCGCCAATGAGCAGATTGTGCTGGCGGCGCATGTAGTCCAGAATATCCTGGTTGAATACGTCGCCGGCGGTTTTGATGCTCTGGTCGCACACGATACCCGACAGGGCAATTACCGCAATTTCGGTGGTACCCCCTCCGATGTCGATAATCATGGAGCCCACGGGCTGCTCTACGTCGATACCGATGCCAATGGCGGCGGCCATCGGCTCCTGAATCATCCACACCTCCTTGGCCCCGGCGTGTTCAGCCGAGTCACGCACGGCGCGCTTTTCTACCTCCGTAATGCCGCTCGGAATGCAGATAACCATGCGGTGGGAGGGCTGAAACAGGCGGGTGCGGGTATCAATCATCTTGATGAGCCCCTTAATCATCTCCTCCGCGGCATGGAAGTCGGCAATTACGCCGTCCTTCAGCGGGCGAATGGTTTTGATATTGTCGTGGGTCTTCTCGTGCATCTGCTGCGCCTGCCGACCCACGGCAATTACTTTATTGGTAGTGCGGTCTTTTGCAATGATGCTCGGCTCATCCACCACGATTTTATCGTTGTGAATGATGAGCGTGTTGGCCGTGCCCAGGTCAATGGCTATGTCGCTGGTCAGAAAATTGAAGAAACCCATCGAGTAACGGCAAGTGGATGAGAACGGGCTGGTTGCACCCGTTAAAAGTGGGGCAAAAGTAAGCAAGTTTCGGCGAAGCTGCAGCCTGAGTTTCTGCGCGCTGCCACGCCGTCGGCTGCTATAACGCTACTCAGTGCCGTATATGATATTTCTCACTCTTATTTAGTGTACAGCCAGTTGCCAGCTGCTCATAATGCCTCCAGTTTTATTTCTTAAATCATATTTCAACATTTTTAAACAACACGTCATCAACTGGTACTATATACTAATCAACCCACTCTATTCCCACTGACCATAGTGGAGATTATCTGGGGTTTGTCCAAAGAAAAAAGTTGGTAGCTTTACTGCTCACCATTTTTGATTTTTTCATGAAAGCTCATTTCCTCGCCTACGCCTTCGGATCTTTGGTCATCGGCCTGGGGCTGGCAAGCTGCGGCAAAAAACCCGAAGCCTGCTTCACCATTGAGAAAGGAATTCCCAGCTCCAAAGTCAATGAAACTGTGGAGGTGAATGCCGGCTGCAGCACGGAAGCCACCTCTTTTGTGTGGGAGTGGGGAGATGGCTCGAGCGACACGGGCATCAAGACCAACCATAAATACAACGCCGCCGGTACGTTCACCATTAAGCTTACGGCCAAAAACGACGATAACTCGGCCAGCACCACCAAACAGGTGGTTATTGTTCAGTAACGGCCAGAACTGCCTGCGGGCACCGTAAGCAAACAGCAACGGCCGGCTACCTTGGATTGGGTAGCCGGCCGTTGCTGTTTGCTTACGGTGCCCGCAGGTTAGTGCTTGAAGTGCCGTACCCCGGTGAGCACCATGGCCATGCCCAAACGGTTGCAGGCGTCGATGCTGTCCTGGTCCTTAATGGAGCCGCCGGGCTGCACCACGGCGCGGATGCCGGCTTCGCCGGCAATTTCCACGCAGTCGGGGAAGGGGAAGAAGGCATCGGAGGCCATAACGGCTCCTTGCAGGTCGAAGCCGAAGCTGCGGGCTTTTTCGATGGCCTGGCGCAGGGCATCCACGCGGGAGGTCTGGCCCACCCCCGAGGCGAGCAGCTGGCCGGCCCGGGCCAGCACGATGGTGTTGCTCTTGGTGTGCTTGCACACTTTCAGGGCAAACTCCAGGGCGGCTACCTCGTCGGCGGAGGGGGCCGACGAGGTCACGGTGCGGAAATCGGCGGCGCCTTCCACTACTTTATCAAAATCCTGCTCAATCACGCCGTTCAGCAGGGTTTTCACTTGCTTGGTGGGGAACTGCACTGGCTTTTGGCGCAGCAGGATGCGGTTTTTCTTGCTTTGCAGAATGGGCAGGGCATCCGCCTCAAACTCCGGGGCAATCAGCACCTCGAAGAACAGCTTGTTCAGCTCCTCGGCCGTGGCGGCATCCACTGGCTTGTTCACGATAATCACCCCACCAAACGCCGATACCGGGTCGCAGCTGAGGGCGTTGAGGTAGGCCTGGTGCAGGCTGTCGGCCTGGGCCACGCCGCAGGCGTTGGTGTGCTTGAGAATGGCGCAGGCGGCGGGGCCGTCGGCCTGAAACTCCTGCATCAGCAGCACGGCCGCGTCCACATCCACCAGGTTATTGTAGCTGAGCTGCTTGCCGTGGAGCTGGTCGAACAGGGCCGACAGGTCGCCGTAGAAAGTGCCGGCCTGGTGGGGGTTTTCGCCGTAGCGCAGCGGGGTGGCGGGCTTTTCGGAGAGCTTCAGGGCCGTGCCGCTCAGCTCGGTACCCTGGGCCATGTACCGGAAAATGTGGGTGTCGTAGTGCGAGGTGGCCTCGAAGGCGGCGGCAGCGTAGTGGCGGCGGTCCTCCAGGTCGGTGGCGCAGCCTTTGGCCCGCAGTAGCTCGGTTACGGCCGCGTACTGGTCGCGGGAGCTGACTACCAGCACGTCGCGGAAGTTTTTGGCCGCAGCCCGCAGCAGGGAGATACCGCCGATGTCAATCTTCTCGATAACATCCTGCTCGGGGGCACCCGAGGCCACGGTTTCCTCGAAGGGGTACAGGTCCACAATCACCAGGTCGATGGGCGGAATTTGGTGCTGCTCGGCTTCCTGCAGGTCGCCGGCTTCGTGACGGCGGTGGAGAATACCGCCGAATACGGTAGGGTGCAGGGTTTTGACGCGGCCCCCGAACACGGCCGGGAAGCCCGTGAGGCTTTCAACGGCGGTTACGGGTGCGCCCTGTTCCTCAATAAACTGCTGGGTGCCGCCGGTGGAGTAGATGGTTACGCCGTGCTCCTTCAGCAGTGCTACCAACGGTTCCAGACGGTCTTTGTAATACACGGAAACAAGGGCGGAGCGAATGGGCTGCGACATGGCAAACGGGGCTACGTGGAAAGTGTAATGCTGCGCGAAGGTAGGCACCACCCGCCGGGCCGTTGTTACGGAATTATTAACTGACGCGCTACCCGCCCAGGCAGCCCCGGCCCGCCGCCCGCCGTATAGCCGGCTGGCGTCCGTCCTTTTTCTCCTTGCTATGCCCCTGCCCTACCCCGCTCCGGTCCTCCCACTCCCTGCTACCCCGGCCACGGCCGAAACGGCTGCTGCTGCCCTGGCCCCGCGCCTCTTTGCCCAGGCTCCCGCCACCGATGTGGAAGGCCACTTCCCTACCCAGGAGTTCAGCTGGCTGCGCGCGGCCGGGCTGCTCACGGCCCCGCTGCCCGCGGCGCTGGGCGGCGCGGGCCTCCACGAGCCGGCGGCCACGCAGGCCCTGCTGAGCACGCTGCGCCACATTGGGCGGGGCAACCTGGCCGTGGGCCGCCTGTACGAGGGCCACGTGAATGCCCTGCAGCTGCTGCAGCGCTTTGGGCAGGCGGCGCAGGTGCGCCGCTGGGCCGACGACGCCCGGCAGGGGCATTTGTTTGGGGTGTGGAATACGCAGGCGCAGGACGGGGTTCACCTGGAGCCGCTGGGCGAAGGGCGCTACCGCCTGCACGGGCGCAAAACCTTTGCCTCCGGGGCCGGCTCCGTTACGCGCCCATTGCTCACGGCGGCGCGACCCGATGGGGGCTGGCAGATGCTGATTCTGCCCGCCGACGAGCAGGTGCCGCAGTACCAGCCCGAGTTCTGGCAGCCGCTGGGCATGCGGGCGTCGGCCAGCTTCGGAGTTGATTTTACTGGCCTCGAAGTAACCGACGACGACCTGCTGGGCCAGCCCGGCGACTACTACCGGCAGCCCTGGTTTAGCGGCGGGGCCATCCGGTTTGCGGCCGTGCAGCTGGGTGGGGCCGAAGCCGTGTTCGACGAAACCCGCCGTTTTTTGCAGCAGCTGGGCCGCACCGACGACCCTTACCAACGCCAGCGTCTGGGAGAAATGGGGCTGCTGGTGGCCAGCGGCCAGCACTGGCTGCGCGCTGCCGCCGACGTAGCCGCCCGCCCTTCCGCCGAACTCGACGCCGATACTACCGTGGCCCACGCCAACCTCGTGCGCTCGGCCCTGGAGGCCATCTGTTTGCAGGTGCTGCCACTGGCCGAGCGGTGCGTGGGCGCCCGGGGGCTGTTGCGGCCCGAGCCCTTTGAGCGCCTGCACCGCGACCTGACGCACTACCTGCGCCAGCCCGCCCCCGATGCCGCCCTGGCCGACGCCGGCCGCTACGTGCTGGAGCGCCCCGGGCCGGCCTGTCAATTGTGGGAAATGTAGCCGCTCCCGCCGGCGCTGCGTAGGAAGTACCACACCTTGTCTGCCCTCATGTCTGCTTTTGCCGTAACCGATTACCCCGTATTGCCCCCGGCCGCAGCTGCCAGCCTGGGTTCCACCGTGGTGGTAGCCCCGCACCCCGATGACGAATCGTTGGGCTGCGGGGGACTGCTGGCTCTGCTGCGGCAGGCGGGCCAGCCCGTGTGGTGCGTGCTGATGAGCGACGGCACCATGTCGCACCCCAATTCCCGCCGGTTTCCGGCGGAGGCCCGGCGGCAGCTGCGCCAGCAGGAGCTGCGTACGGCCCTCACCGCGTTGCACATACCAGCTGAGGCACTGCTATGCCTCGATTTGCCCGACGGCGCGGTACCCCTGCCCACCGATACCGCCGGGCAGGCGGCCGTTCAGGCCCTCACCGAGTTTCTGACGGCTACCCAACCGGCCACCGTGCTGGTACCCTGGCGCCGCGACCCGCACCCCGACCACCGCGCCACGACGGCGCTGGTGCAGGCGGCCGTGGATACCCTGCGCCCTGCGCCCCGGGTGCTGGAGTACGTGGTGTGGGCCTGGGAACGGGCTGCCCCCGCCGACCTGCCCCAGCCGGGCGAAGTGGAGGGCTGGCAACTCGATATCAGCCCGGTGCTGGCTCAAAAGCAGCTGGCCATTGCTGCGCACCATTCTCAACTGCCCGGCTCGCCCATTGATGACGACCCCACTGGTTTCACGCTGACTCCCTCTATGCTGGCTCACTTCGCCCGCCCGCAGGAAGTGTACCTGGAAACTGCCCCTGCTTAACCCTTTTTATTTGCTCCATGCAGCCGAATCCCAATCAACCGCATACGCTTCCGCCTACCTATTTCGATGAGGTGTACCGAGCGAATGAGGACCCCTGGAATTTTGAAACCAGCGAGTACGAGCAGGAAAAATACGCCGCAACCGTAGCCGCTCTGCCGCGGGCTCACTATACCCATGCATTTGAAATTGGCTGCTCGTTGGGCGTACTCACGGCGCAACTGGCTCCCTATTGCGCGCACTTGCTGGCCGTGGATGTAGCCGCCGCCGCCCTCGATAAGGCCCGTCAACGGTGCGCGCACTTGCCCCAGGTAACCTTTGAGTTGATGCGGGTGCCTGAAGAATTTCCGGCTCAGCAGTTTGATTTGCTGGTGGTGTCGGAAGTCGGGTACTATTGGAGCCCTGAAGATCTGCAAACGGCCCGCGAGAAGATTCTGGCAGCGGTACGCCCCGGCGGACACGTGGTGCTGGTTCACTGGACCCCGCCCGTGCACGACTATCCCCTCACCGGGGATGACGTGCACGAGTTTTTTCTAAGCCAAGCGCAGCCCACCGGCCCATTCCGCCAGTTGATTAGCCAGCGCGCGGCTACTTACCGGCTGGATGTACTGGAACGGAATGCATGATTCAGTTCCGCAATGCGGTCAGCAGCCGCCGCAACTCCTGCGTTGCCTGACTCAGGGGCAACACTACGTGTTCGGTGAGGCTTTGCTGCTTGGCCCAATTCCAGAATGCCCCGAAGGTGGAGTAGCCAGTGGCGGCCTGAACCAACTCCCGGCACTCCTCGGGAACGGCCTGCATATTTGTATCTAACCCATGCGCACATTGCCAGGCGATTCGCAAGCTACGCCTGCGGCGGAGCTCGGCTGCCACTCCAGCCGGGTGGGGTACTAACGGCTCCTGCTGGCCCATTCGCCCCCATTCCTGCAACTGCCAGGAAAGCCCCACTGCTACCCGGCCCTGCTGCCGGGCGGAGGTATGCACCCGTACAGCGGCACTGTGGCGCACTCGCAAATCGTGCTGAAGAAGTGCCTGATACAGCGCCTCATCCTCCAGGTAAGGCACTGCCGGCAGTCCTCCTACCCGGCGGTAGGCTGCCGTAGTTATGGCAATACTTGCTCCGAAGTGCTGGTGGTGCCGGGGCCAGGGGTCATGCGGGATGGGGTCAAGAACTTCTTCCAACTGGGTTTGCAGCAGCTGGTAGGTAGCATCCTGCAATTGTCGCCGACGCACCGGGCAGCCCGGCACGGCATCACGCATCAGAATCCGGCCGCCAACGGCATCGGCCCCGGCAGCTAGTGCGGTTTTCGTGGCAGTTAGCCAGGTAGGGGCTACCTGCGTATCGGCATCGGTGCTGGCAATAAAGCAGGTAGGTTGCCCGGCCTGCTCCAGCCGCCGACAGGCCTCATCCATCAACAACTGCCGGGCTCTACCCACGTGAGCTTCTGTTTTGGGCAATGTTGTTTCGGCTACGTGCAGCGCAAGTTGTGGGTGGCGCGCCCCAAACTCCCGGGCCAGTTGGGCCGTGGCATCCTGGCAGTTATTGGCTAGCACCAGCACCTCAAAATTATCCGGAGGCAACGGGTGCCCCTGCTCATCAACCTGCGCGGCCAGGGCCGCCAGAGCCGCGAGGATTGTCGCGGCTTCGTCCTTGGCCGGAATAATAACACTGGCAAACAGTTGGGGAGCCGGTGGCGGTGCCAGTTGCCACAAGGAGCTGCTGGCAGAGCCTGCAGACGAGGTAGAGTGAAAACGAAGGGGAGCGGCGTGGGACATGCAGAGCTTCCTACGCATAACGCCACGGTATCAGACAAGACACCGCCAAAAAAAACCGCACTGACGAGCTTAAAAAGCACAATTCCCCAAAGCGAATAGCTTTGGGGAACTGCGTGAAGAGAACGAGAAAACGCGGGCTAGAATGCCTCACCCACGGCGAAGATGATACCCGAGTTACCCCCGGAGCCCACCCCGTAGTCGAGGCGGATGTTGAGCCGGTCGCGGCGGTTGAAGCGGAACCGGGCCCCTACCCCACCGGCATATTTCAGCCCGTCGAAAGTGTAGTCGCTCAGGGCTGGGGCTACCTCGCCCACGGCCCCGAACACCGCCCCATCAATGCGCCAGAACAGTTTCTGCCGAATTTCAGCCTGGGCCGTGGTAAACTGCCGGTCCCGGTAGCGGGCTTCGTATATGCCCCGCATCAGGTAAGCGTTGTTATAAAGCGAGCCGCCCAGCGTGGCCCCCATGCCGCCCCACTCCCGGAATGGTACTGAGCCGGTATGGTACTGACCCAGAAACTGCAGCGCCAGAATGGTATTGTTGGAGCCAAACAGCGGGTTGAAGTGACGAGCATCCACCATGTAGCGCGTGAAATTATAGTCACTGCCCAGGCCTTTCCCCGCAAACAGCACGTGCGCATCCACAAAGTTACCCCGGTAGGTAGCCAGCACGTTGTCGCGGCCGTCGTAGAGCAGGGCCGGCCCCACGCCCGAGGTGGTGTAGCCGGCGCGCTGCTTTTCCGGAATGGTATAGTAGGAAGCGGGGTTGCCTTCCTGGTCTTTAAGCTTTACCTCGCCCAAATCGGTGAGGCGGTAACGTACCCCTACAAACAGATTGGGCACTACTTTTTTCAGCACTTTTTCATCAAACACCCATAGTGGATACTGGATGTGTGATTCATCGGCCTTGCTGGTTTCATTACCCCGGCCGTAATAGTTAAAGGCCAGATCATAGTAGCTCAGCTCACCCGAGAAGTAGAATTTCTCCTCCTTGGTGAAGATGGTGTGCGTGAGCTGCACGGTGGTCTGCTTTTTCTGCGAAATCCAGGCAATGAGACGGGCGTTGGACTTGCGCACGGTGGTATCTGTGCCAAAACGCCACACCGGCAGAATAGCTGCTCCACCGGCAAACCCAGTTTCCTGCTGGTAAAAGGCAATGGGTACCGGAATAAAGCTGGGCTTATCCGGGTCAGAAGGGGTGAGCTTGAACTTGGCGGCTTTGGGAGCCAGGGCCCTGGTGAGGCCGAGCGGGGCGCCGGCCGTGGGGGTTTCGGCGTCGGAGGTGGTAAGCGGAGCAGCCGAAGCGACTAACTCGGCGGGCTCGGGCGAGGCCGGAGCGGCCGACTGCGCCTGGGCAGCCGGAGCAGCCAGCGCACCTAGCGCCAGCAGCGGGTAGAAGAAGCGCATACGTTGATGGCTTGGGGACAGAATGGTGGATGGAGGTGCCGGTGGCCGCCGCTCTTGGCGCAAAGGAACAGTGCCTTCCGCAGGGCGCGGCCCCGTAGCCCCCTAACGCAACAGTTGAGCCTACGGTTGTCGAATGGCCACTCCCACCAGCGGCTACAGCCACAGCATCGACAGTACCCCGGCCAGCATCACCCATTTGCACCAGGCACTAAGATGGGCAAAGTGCCGGCGGCGGTCGGCGCGGCGCAGGCGGTACCCCAGCCCCACCAGCGGTGCCAGCACCAGCACCAGCAGCCAGCCGGCGGGCAGCCAGCGGTGGTCCAGTGCCAGCCGGTACGCGGCCCCGGCAACCAGCAGCACCAAACACGCCAGAAAAAATCCGGCTACCCATTTGGTGCGCGGTACGCCCCACACAATGGGCAGCGTGCGGCAGTCGTGCTGGGCATCCCCGCGCATATCCTCCACATCCTTCACAATTTCCCGCACCACGGTTAGCAAAAAGGCAGCCAGCGCGTAGCCCCACACGGCCTGATGCCCGGTGCGGGCCTGTAGCTCGGGTAGCAGCACCAGAGCAGCCGTGAGCAGCGCAATGCTTACGTTGCCCACCAGCGCCACCCGCTTAAACCGCACGGAATAGCCCCACAGCAGCACCGCCGACGCCAGATTGACCACGCCCAGCAACGGCGACAGCAGCCCGCTCAGCCCCACGCCTACCCCCGACAGTACCAGATGCGCCAGCATGGCGTGGCGGCGGTTCACGGCCCGGCCCACTACCAGCTTGCCCGGCCGGTTGATGGCGTCAATCTTCACATCGTAATAATCATTGATGATGTAGCCAGCGGCCCCGATACACAGCGCGGCCAGCACCAGTGCCCCAAAACCAGGGGCCAGCACCTGCCGCCCCGGAGCACCCGGCAGCAGCAGGCAAGCCCGCACCAGCAGGAGACACAGGGCCATGATAAGCAGGTTGGGCAGCCGAATCAGCCGGGCCAGGCTCCGCCAGTTGCCCGCCTCCGGCGCGGCCGTTCCGCCCCCGGGAGCAGGGTGGGTATCAGCAGGAAACTCGGGCGGGTGAGACATGAGGGAGAAATCACTAAGCGGCAGCGCCTGCAAAGATGCATTACCTGGCCGCAGCCAGCACAAGAAAGCCTCTCCCGATATCGGAAGAGGCTTTCTTGTTGTGCTAAAAAACCTGCGTAAACCTATAGCTTACAGTTTCTTCACATTTACCGCATTAACACCTTTACGGCCTTCCTGAGTGTCAAACTCCACGCGGTCATTCTGCTGAATCTGGCCCCCGTTAAGGCCGGTAACATGGACGAAGAAATCTTCCTTCGTGCCGTCTTCCGTAATGAAGCCGTAGCCCTTCGACTCATTATAGAATTTTACGGTTCCTGTTTTCATGAAAGTGAAAGAAATGGAGTTGATGATGGTTGGGGTAAATATAGAGGGATTTTAGAAAAGCACAACCCCGCTCACGCGGTGCGCAAGCGGGGTCAGCAGCCGCCCTGTACCGGGCGGCTCCAGCCGTTGGCTGTGGAGCTACCAGGTTTGCTGCTGCTTCATAACGGCTTCAATCAGCTCGCGTACGGCACCATGCCCCCCAGGAAGCGCAGCGGTGTAGTTGCTGATGGCGCGCACATCAGTGGCAGCATCGGCAGGGCAGGCAGCCACGGCACAGCGGCACATTACCTCTATATCGGGCATATCGTCGCCCATGTAGGCTATGGCGGCGGGCTCCAGGTGATAGGTGTTGAGGTAGTTGTTGAAGATTTTCATCTTGTCATCCACACCCAGGTAAATGTCGCGCACGTCCAGCGACTCCAGCCGCTTGCGCACGCCTTCCTCTTCCCGACCCGATATAATAGCCACCCGGTACCCCTTACGCAGTGCATGGCGCACGGCGTACCCGTCGCGGATATGGAACGTACGGGCCTGCTCGCCGGAGTTCAGGGCCAGCAGCGTCCCATCAGTCAGCACGCCATCTACATCGAAGATGAACACTTTAATGGCGGATAAGTCGGGCGTGGGCAGTATGGAAGGCATAGGCAATGAAAACGCGGCTGAGTAACCGCGCAGCCCCGATGTGGGGCGCGTAGCTACTCAGCCAGGAAGGAATACTACGTCAGACTATTGGTTGTCGCGCCACTCGTACACCCATTTAGCCTGGATCTGCTCCAGGTGGCCCTCGTTGGCCTGCTCGCGGGTACCCTCAAAGTTGGGCAGGCTCAGCACCCACTCCAGCAACTCGGTGAAGCGGATACGATAAATTTTTGCTTCGTTGAAGTCGTCGCCGAACTTCTCGTACAGCGCCATGGCAATATCCTCATGGTCGCTCCACTTGATGGGGGGCTCGAAATGATTCATTCTGATTCAATGTGTGGAATGTGAATAATGCGGTGAATGTGCGGGGCTTCAACGGGCAAAACAGATTTATCACATCTACCACATTGCTCACATTCAGCACATTTAAAAATTAGTGACCCAGAAACTCCTGCGGCGGAATCTGCACCACAATATCCTGGTTGCCCTGCACTACGCACTGACAGCCCAGCCGGGAGTTGATGCGGGGATTAACTGCCCGGTCAATGAAATCCTCTTCCTTGTCCGAAATTTCGGGCAGGTCGTCTTCGCCCTGCAGAATATACACGTGACAGGTGCTGCAGCCACATACGCCGCCGCAGTTGTGCTGCAGCTGAATGTCGTTGTTGAGGGCCACGTCCAGCACCGATTCGCCTTCGGCGGCCACGTGCGTCTGGTCGGGCTGACCGTCCTGAAACTTGAAGGTGATGTTTACGGCTTTCACGTCGGAATACTAGGTAGAACGGGGCAAAAATGCGGGTGCAAAGGTAAGCACGCGCCCCCCCGAATCAAAGCTGCTTGCCGGGCGGATTGTTTCCGCGTGTTTCCTGAGCGGTACGCTGAATACTGGCGCTGAGCTGCTGATAGAGCAGTTGCCATTGGGCGTGGTCAGCCAACCCCGCTTCGTGCCGGGCCAGGGTGCCCGCATCTTGGCGCAGCGCGGGCCCGGTCTGGGCCGTGAAAGGCGGTTGGACCAGGGCTTTTTCCACGGTTTCGCGGATGAGTGGGTGCAGCAGCTCCCAGGGCAGGCCCGCCTCCGCCAGCAAGGCGTGGCTGATACCCAGCAGGTGGTTGGGAAAGTTGCTGGCCCACACGGCCGCTATGTGCAGCTGCAGCCGTTGCGCGGAGGTAAGTTCCCGCACATCCTGGCTCAGCGAGGCGGCCACCTGCCGAAGCATGGTCAGCCCGGTCGGGTCGGCTGCTTCCAGGCACAGTGGCACGGTAGCCCAATGAATCTGCCGGCCAGGACTGAAAGTCTGCAAGGGGTACAGTACCCCGCCCCGGATAGTTGGGTAAGCGGCAAATACACTCAGGGGCAGTGCCCCGGCCGTATGCACCACCAACGCCCTCACTGGGAACCGGGCCGCCGCCACTACTTCCGGTACCGCCGCATCGGGCAGGGGCAGTAGATACATGTCGGCGGGGGGCAGGGAGTTTAAGTCGGGCAGTACGGGTACCCCGAAGGCTGCCCCCAGTGCTTCAGCGGAGGCTGGTGTTCGGCTCCAGACGCCCAGTACCCGGTGCCCCCCGCTCTGCAGCGCGGGCACCAAATGCCAGGCCACTTTACCGGTGCCCAACAGCACTACCCCGACCGGTTTAACGGGTTGTCTATTCATATCCCGGATTGGCTGTTAAGCTGAAGAAGAAAGAGCTGTTTCTTTGATTTTGTGCAAATTTTACAACTAATCCCACCAATGTTTGCCATATTGTTGCCTTCTTCCCGGACTGGATTACCAGCCCGTTCAGTGCGAACCTACATTTTTCTTTTTTTCTCTATGAAGCACGCTTACCCTACTCCCACTGGCAACCACTGGCGCCTGCTTGGTTTGGCCGGGCTACTGGGGCTCAGCTGGACTGCACACGCCCAGCAGCGCCCCGTTGTTTCGCGGCAGCACCAGCAGCTGGAACTGAGTGCCCCTCCGGTGGCGCAACGCATTACGGCACTGCCCTATACCTCGGGCCGGGCGCAAAATGTGGCTGGTACCTACACCGACCTGGGCACTGCGGGCACCGTCATTTCCACGGCCAACCTGGATGATGCCAGCTCGGCCGCGCAGGACATCGGATTTTCGTTTTCTTACAACGGGGCCACGTTCACGCAGTTTACGCTCAACACCAACGGCTTCATTAAGCTGGGAGCTACGCCAGCCACCGCAGCTAATGATGTGAATATCCTGATCAACAACACTGATCAGAACGTAATCGGACCCGCCACCGGGGTTGACCTTACGGGCGCGGCCGACCAAACGGCTTCCCCCACTGAGTTTCGGGTGTCCACCACCGGCGCGGCCGGCAGCCGGGTCTGCACAATTCAATTCGAGAACCTGAGCGACAAGGCCATCACCGGCGCGAATCCGGTACCGTCGCAGTTCCGGACCATGCAGTTTCAGGTGAAGCTGTATGAGGGCACCAACAACATTGAGTTTGTGTACGGTACCTGGACCAGCTCCGGCAACCCGGCCACTACTCAGTTCTTTCTAACAGGTCTTAAAGGCAGCTCCAATGACCCGGCTGATTTGAGCCTGACCTCTAAAAATGGTACGGCGGCCTGGAGTTCTACCGTATTCCAGAATGTCGTAGTAATAAATAATACTGGGTACTACGCCGCCCACGCTGCCCAAAATGCCGTTCTGCCCGACGCCGGCCGCACGTACCGCTTCCGGGCGGCGCAGCCTAACGATGCCTCGGTAGCTACCATTCATACGCTGGGCAAGCTGGCCGTTCCCAACTCGCTGCCGCACACGGTTGCCACAGCCGTAACCAACAGCGGCACCAATGCCCTCACCAACATACCGGTAACCCTAACGGTAAGCGGCGCTAACACCTTCACCAGCACCAAAACCATTGCCACGCTGGCTCCCGGGGCCACGCAACTGGTTACGTTTGATGCCTACCCCAGCACGCTGGCCCAGGGTACCAACAACCTGACGGTAAGCGTACCGGCCGACGACGACAACAGCAACAACTCCCTGCCCTACACCCAGCAGGTAACCACCGACCAGGTAGCGTACGTTGATGCTACCCAAGCATTTTTTGGGTCAGTAGGTGTATCAGCTGCTAATCCCGGCGGCAGTCTGGCTGTTAAGTACAAAAACGCTCAGGCCGCCAGCCTCAGCCAGGTGAGAGCAACCTTCCTGGCCAGTGCCGGTACTACCTCTACCTACCGGGTAGTGGTGCTGGATGCTACCGGCGCCAACGGCGCACCGGGCGCGGTACTCTACACCTCGGGCGTGCTAAGCCGCCCGGCCACTGCCGGCACCGTGACCATTCCGGTACCGAACCCCTTGGTATCGGGTGATTTTTACGTAGCTCTGCAGGAAGTATCCGGCAGCGTGGGCGTGGCTTATCAGTTTGAAGAACCGCTGCGCACCAATACATTTTATTTCCAGACCAGCGGCGGAGCGTGGACGCCCGTCAATGCCACTACCCTGCGTACTCGCCTAGCGCTTGATGCTACGCTGGCCCCGGTACCTACCTGCTTTGCCCCTACGGCTATTTCTGTGGGCAGCGTTACGGCCACCAGCGCCGCTGTATCCTTCACGGGCGTTGCCAACGGCACCGGCTACACGGTTATCTACGGCCCGCGCGGCTTCAACCCCGCAACTGGCGGCACCAGCATATCGGCTGCCACGTCGCCCATCAACCTCACCGGCCTTACTTCAGGCGTGACGTACGACGTGTACATCCGCTCCAACTGCGGCGCTACGGACCAAAGCTCGTTGTCGGGCCCCACGCAGTTCACCACCGTGTGCCAGCCCCCCATCATCACGGCTTTCCCCTATTCGGAAGGGTTTGACGGCGTAACGGCCGGTACCCTGCCCTGCGGCATTACCGTATCCAACGACAACAACGACAACCGCACCTGGGCAGTAATTGGCTCCGATGCGAACAGCGGAGCCGCGGCTTCGGCCCCCAACCAGCTGCGCTACGTGTACAACGCTGCCGCCGCCGCCGATGACTGGGTGTACACGCCGGCCCTGTTCCTGCGGGCGGGCTCCACATACCAGCTCTCCTTCAAATACAAGGCCGCCGTTGATGGCACCTCAGAGAAACTGGAAGTGAAATACGGCACTGCCGCCAACGCCGCCAGCCAGACCAACACGCTCTGGAGAAACGAGAACATCACCAACACCACGTTCACCCTCTCTACGGGTGGCACGGCCGCTGGTCAGGTGCTGCCCATCACGCCGGCTACCACGGGTAACTACTACGTTGGCTTCCACGTGTACAGCGCCGCCGACCAGTTCAATATGTACCTCGACGACATCAGCATTTCCACGGTTACGGCTTCTTCGCCGGCTATGGTACGCGCCATCAGCCTGTTCCCGAACCCCACGGCCGGTAGCCTGACGGTGGAGGTAAACGGGGCCAACGCAAAAGGCGGCCTGCTGGTAGAAGTGTATAATACGCTGGGTCAGCGCGTGCACACCGCCACCATCCGCGACAACATGACCAACCAGCTGGATCTGTCGAAGCTGTCGAACGGCATGTACATGGTGAAGGTGAAAAACGGTGCCGAGTACATGATGCGCAACATCGCCATCCAGAAGTAAGCACTACTTCTTCCACGAAAAAGGGCAGCCACTTGGCTGCCCTTTTTTTATTGTTTGATGGATTGCACGATCCATTGGCCTGAGGTGTATTCGACATGAAAGCCTGCATCCGCAGTGTAGCTGAGCATTCGTCATGCCCGCCGTTTGACGACCCTACCAGTCGGAGCCAGATATCAGTTCAGAAAGCAGAGATATATCAGCCGGAGGCGTAGCCAAAGCATTCGGTACGCTGACACTGAATTACCATTACAACGTCAGTGCGCGGGATAATTCGGTTTCGCCTCCGCGTGACAGTATGCTACTTTTCACAACTCCCTGACTCAATAGCCTCGCATAAAAAAAGCTCTAACGCAGGCGTCAGAGCTTTTTTGTATTGCAGCAACGCTAGTTTACGCTACCTGCCGGGGCTTTGCTTTTTGCACTTTCTGCGGCGCAGCCGGAGCAGCTTCCGCCCCTTCCGCTTCGTGGCGACGCTTGTAGAGGGCCATGCCGAATCCCAGGGCCATGAGCAGCGTACCGCTCCAGAGCAGGTTGATGAAGGGTTTCTCCACGGCCTTTAGGATGATGTAGTCCTTTTGGGTGGTGCTCACGCCGAAGGTGAACTTGGCTTTCTGGGTATCCACGTTCAGGAAGCTCAGACGCAGGCCCAGGTCTTCTACCTCATCGGGCACGCGGCCAATCATGCGGTTGCGCACTACAAACACGGGGTGTACGTGGTACTGCTTCTTCTCCCCGTACACCAGGAAGTCGCCCTGAATGGCCAGGTCGCCCTTCTGTAGGCCCAGCCCGGCCGTCTGGTGGGCGGGCTCCACGGCCCGGAACACGGCAAAGTAGTCGTTGAGGTAGATGGTGTCCCCCACGCTCAGCACGTGCTCTTTTACCTCACTCCAGTCTTTCTCCTGGTCCACCGGCGGCACCGCGCTGATGTGGGAGTAAATGTCGTGGTCAGCAAACTTCTTGATATCGGGCGAGGCCAGCAGGCCGCCCATTTCCTCGTTCACCTGCGCCCGGGGATACAGCGTAAACGTGTCGCCCGACTTCTTATCCTTGTACTCGACGCGGTAGTAAGTGTTTTCGGGGTTAATTTCTACCGTGTCGCCGGCTTTGTAGTACACTTTGTCGCCGCGCTTGATGTCGGCGCGGGCCAGGGTCTTGTACTCGTCGGCGGTGCGGTAGAGCAGTTGCTTATCCACGTAACCGGGCACGCCGGGAACGTCCCAGAACTGGCCGGTATAGCGCACCTCGTACTTGCCCATCGGGGCGGGGTCGTTGCGCCACAGCAGCACGTTATCCTGGTTGGTAGTCTGGTCGAACTCGCGGGAGTACAGCAGGCCCGATACGTTCTGGCTGATGATGTTGGAGTAACCGGCCGAGGCCAGCACACCCAGCAGCATCAGGGCAATACCCATGTGGGCTACCCCCCCGCCCGAAAGACTGGCCTTGCGCTTTACCAGCGTAAACACCATGCTCAGGTTGGCCAGCACCCCAAACAGGGCCGTGGTCAGCAGCACGATGTACGTAATGCTCATTTTGTGACCAAAATATTGCACCAGCAGAATCACGAGGGCCGCAATGAGTAAGGACAGGATGGCCGGAACCGTAAGCGTGTTGGACAGACTGGATTTGTCGTTTTTCTGCCACCACATCAGCTGGGCCAGGCCCGAAAAGAAGGCCACACCCACGCCCATCCACAGCTGGAACTTGGTGTAGTGGGCAATCTGGTCGGCGGGCAGAGCAATATTGGTTTTCACGCCCAGGAAGCCCATGAAAGCGTTGTACACCGGAATGCTGGTAGTGAACAGTACCTGAAACGCGCCCAGGCATAGCACCGTAGCCCCCACAAACACCCACAGCTCGGCGTTGTAGGTAGTTAACTCTTTTTCCGACACCGGAATCTGCTTCCAGCGCCACACCAGCAGCCCAATAGCCAGCACCACGAAGGCCCCCAGGTAGATGATCAGCTGGCCCGACAGGCCCAGGTCGGTAAACGAGTGTACGGAGGCATTGCCCAGCACGCCTGAGCGGGTAAGGAACGTAGCGTAGAGTACCAACAGGAAGGTGGCAATAACCAGCACGAAGCTGGTACGCAAAGCCGTGCGGCTACGCTGCCAGAGCACCAGCCCGTGCAGGGAGGCTACCAGCACCAGCCACGGAATGTACACGGCGTTTTCTACCGGGTCCCAGTTCCAGTAGCCACCAAAGTTCAGCGTTTCGTAGGCCCAGTACGCACCCATTACGATACCCACGCCCAGCACCATGCCGCCCCACAACGACCAGCGCAGCGCCGGCTTGGTCCACTTGGTCAGCTCACCCTTCCAGAGGCCGGCTACGGCATAGGCAAAGGGTACCAGCGTAAGGGCGAAACCCAGGAACAAGGTAGGCGGGTGAATCACCATCCAGTAGTTCTGGAGCAAAGCGTTCAGGCCGGTACCATCCTTGGGTACGAAGTTGGGGTTGGTTTTCCACACCGGCAGGTCAGGCATGAAGTCGCGCAGCAGGATAAACGGCGAGGAACCAATTTTCAGGTCGCCCAGCACTACGCCCAGAATCATGGACGTGAGGAACAGCTGCACGCCGGCAAACACGGCCATGACCGGAGCTTCCCAGCGGCGGCCGTAGCGCATCAGCACCAGGCCAATGCACACATGCCAGAAAATCCAGAGCAGAAAACTGCCCTCCTGCCCTTCCCAGAAGCAGGAAATCATGTAGTACACCGGCAGGTGGTTGCTGCTGTGGCTCCAGGCGTAGTAGTACTCGTAGCGGTGGCCGTGGATGATGCCGAACAGGCAGGCAATAACGGATACTACCGCCAGGCTGTGCACCAGAAAGGCACCCCGGCCCAGCCGCAGCCAACCGGCGTCAGTATCGCCGAGGGCGCGGCCCTGGCCGGCTTTGTAATAGGAATACGCTGCCACCGTGGCCGCCACAAACGCTACTATGACACTCAGGTGCCCCGCGTCGCCGATAAGGGTGTTAAGCATTGATTTTCAGTTAAATCACCAGCTAAGCCTACAATGCTTCTCTGCTGAAAATGTTTGAACTGCGCATGAGGGGAGGCCGCAGAAGAAAAACGGGAAGTTGGAGCAAGCAGGCCGCAGCCTAATTTACCGAGGCCGTAGCGCCTTTGATATCCTTCTCCACGTATTTGGAGGGGCACTTCAGCAGAATCTTGTCGGCTACGAAGGTGTTGTTGCGCATGGCTCCGGTAATGACCACCTGCTCCGACTTGTCGAAATCCTGGGGCTTGGGGTTGAAGTACACCACACGCTGGGCAATCCGGTTAGTATCCACCAGCGTGAAAGCAAAATAGTTGGGGTCGACGGTGGGGTTGTATTCCAGGCCCAGAATGTTTTGGGCCCCGTCGCGGGGCAGGCGGCCTACCACGTGCACCTTGGTGAGGTTGCCATCAGCGGCCCGTTCCCGGGCTTCTTTAAAAGAAACGTACACGCTGGCATCACCGGCGGTACTCACGATGATGCTGATTGCCATGGCAATAATGGCCATGACGAAAATGTGTGCTTTTTTCATGTCGGTACTGCAACGGGCGGCCCAAGTTTCAGGGCCAAAGGTCATTTAGAACAACAAGATGCGCCGGAAAGGTGCCGTTCTTTCAGCAGGAATTGACGGCGTTACATGGCATTATTCCTGTACCTCCTTTTCCAGGCGCGACAAGCGCCGGTCCAGCGAAATCAGGAAGAACAGCAGGCCCCCTAATACCACGGCAATAACGGCCACCACCACGTAAATTTTACCGTTTTGGCGCAGGGCATCGGCCATTTCGGGCTGGTCAGCCGGTTGGGCCGCTACGCGCAGTACGGGCAGCACCAGAGCCACCAGCAGGGCCAGCAGGGGCCGAAGCTTACGCAAGCTGTTTTTCATATACTTTGAGTTTGAGCAGGGAAACGCGACTGGCCAGCTGGGCCAGCCAGAACGCCAGCAGCGTCCAGCCAATCACGGCCGGGTAGAATACCAGCCGCATGTTGCTATCAAGGTCGTATTTGGCGAAGGCCGGGTTGCCGCCCGCCCCGGGGTGCAACGAATCCGTCAGGCGGGGCAAAATGTAAAACAGCGGCATGGCCGTAGCAAAGGCAAAAATGTTGTAGATGGCCGATACCCGGGCCCGCTGCTGCTCATCGGTGAAGGAGGAGCGCAGCACCAGATAAGCCCCGTAGATGAGCATGGCAATGGCCGCTCCGTTCAGCTTGGGGTCGTTGGTCCACCACTCGCCCCAGGTGTACTTGGCCCAGATGCTGCCGGTAGCCAAGCCCACAAACCCCATCAGAATACCCGTGCGGGCCGATTCGTGGGCCTGAATATCCAATTCCGGCGTGGGGGTACGCAGGTAACGTACCGAGTAGTACACCGAGGCCAACAGGATGAATGTCATCCCAAACCACATAGGCACATGGAAGTACAGATTCCGGATACTCTCGTTCAGGATAGCCAGTCGGGGCACCGGCATAAGCAGGCCCGCCACTGCCACGTACAGCAGCAGCACCACACTCAGGGCTTTCCACCAGTTTTTTTTCATGAGGAGTTAGGAGTTAGGAGCTAGGAGCTAAGAGCCGGGAGTCAGGAGTCGATATACATCCCCTATCTTCCAGCTTCTGACTTCTAGCTCCTCCATAGAAAAGGAAACAACAGGTAGGATACCGCCCCAACAATCATGTTCAGGGCTACCAGGGTCAGCAACGCACTTTGGCTGGCTTCAAACTCTAAACCATCCAGCGCGTTTTTTGATACTTTGATGAGCAGCAGCAGCATGGGCACCATCAGCGGGAAGCCCAGCACCGCCATCAGCGTGCTGCTGTTGGTGGCTTTGGCCGCAATGCCCGATACCAGCGTGAGCGTGCTGGCAAAGCCCAGCGCGCCCAGCAGCACGTTGCCCACAAACAGCGGCACGTTATGCACCGGGTTGCCCAGTACTACCGAGTACAGCAGCAGTGCCACCAGCGCCAGCCCCAGCAGCAACAGCGCGTTATAGGCTATTTTGGCCAGAATAACGGCCTGAGGCCGCACCAGCGTGTAGTAATACAGCATCCGGCCCCGGCTTTCCTGCAGAAAGCCCTTGGCCACGGCATTTACGGCCGAAAACAGCAGTACAATCCAGAACAGGGCATTCCAGGCCGGGGCCGGCAGCTGCCCCCCGCGCGAGGAGAAGCTCAGGTAACACACGAATACGGTGCTGCTTACGTACAGGAGCATCCCGTTCAGGGCCGCACGCTGCCGCCACTCCAGGCGGAAGTCCTTCTGTATCAGTACCCAAATTTCGCTCAGAAGCGTCACGGCAACACGGCTGGTAAACAGGACCGCAAAGATACAACCCAACTCCCGGATTAGCCCCTACCCCAACCGGAATAGTCTGCAACTCATGGTTCTGAAACAATTCAGCCGGTTTTCCTGGCAGGGAAACCGGCTGAGTGCACGTCTGACGCGGGTCGGACAGTTAGAAATCGTAGCCCAGAGTTACATACAGCTTAGGACCTTTGGTGCTGTATTGCTCCCGGCCCCAGGCCAGGTCGCCCTTCGCGTAGAAGCCCAGCATGGTGGTGCGCATGCCCACTCCGTAGCCGTACAGCATAGGATTGGTAAAGTTGATGACGGTGACGTTGAAAGCCCCCTCCGACACGGGCCGGGTGTTGTTGGAATTGTTCACGCTGAACGGGTTGGCCCCCGAATACGTGGTACCCATATCCCCGAAGGCCGTCAGCTGCAGATTACGAAAGAAGCCGGACTCGATTGGCCGCCGGGAAAGGTACTGCACGATAGGCAGGCGCAGCTCTGAGTTGAACAGCACGTATTTCTGTCCGATCCGCTTGCTGTAATCAAAACCGCGCAGGTTGGTCACAAACTGCTGGTAAAACATCTGCGTGGGGTCCAGCTGAGTAGGATCTACTGCCGGGGCTTTATCAGCCGTAATGAACTGACTGTCGTTGTAGTCGTAATTCAGCCAGTTATCCATGCCGCCCAGGCGGAAGAACGGCTGGGCAGTGCCGCCCCCGATATACTGCCCGAAGCTGGCTCGGTTGGCCCAGATCAGCTGCCGGTGTATTTTCTGGTAGTGGCGCAGATCAATGAAGATCTTGGTGAAGCTGGTGTTATTGCCCGATATATCGTTCAGGCGCGTGATGCCGGCTTTCATGCGGGTACCCTGCAACATGTTCACGCCCGTCGAAACGGAGTTGTCAAATACCAGTTCGCCCTCCCCGCCCAGGTAGTTGTTGGTCTGGTCCTGGGAATTGGTCAGGTCACCGTAATCTTTACGGCTTACTGTTACGAAGCGGGGCCCCAGGCGCACGCTCAGGTTGTGAGTAAGCGGATAAGCCAGCGTGGGCGAAATCTCATGGCGACCGTAACGCACCCGGTTTGCCTGCTGGCCCTGCACAAAGTAAGCCTGCTTCTGGTACCGGACGCTCCAGTCGTAGCGGTGTTTCAGGTTCGTGTACTCAGCAAATATATTGCTGGTGCGCAGGTCGGTGAGAGCGAAGATACCGGCCTGAATCCGGTGATTTTCCATCATATCCGACATGTTCACCTGCCCTAGCAGGCCCAGGCCCAGCAAGGGGTCGGAGTAGAGCGTGGACACTACATTATCGATGCTGAAGCGCGTATCGTAGCGGTAGGGGCCGCTGAGAGTAGCCGCTTCGGCAGGAGCAGCCTGGGGCAGGGCTACTACGGTGGCTGGACGCCGCTTGGGCGTGGCAGGCGTGGCCCGGGAAGCCGGGATGTCCTCGTCAAACTGGTACTCGTTGGTATCCACAGCGCGGGTATCCGGCCGCCGGGCCGGAGCGGGTGCCGGAGCGGCAGCGGGCTGGCCTTCCTGCTGGGCCGCATTGGCCACGGTAGGTCCCGGTCGGTTGGGTGCTGCCGCTTTAGCCGGCTTCGAGCGGTCTTCCAGGGTTTCCTGACGGGCCGTTTTGTACAGTTTTAGGTCAGTGGGCAGCGGGTAGCTGGGGTAGAGGTACACATTTTCGCGCCCGTCTTCCGTCCCCACCACGGCCAGGGTTCCGCTGGTTGCGTTGTAGTCGTAATCCTTGATGTCAGCCAGGAAGCTGGTTACTGGCTGCTGCTGCCGGGTGGCCAGCGGGAGGCGGTACAGGCTCCGGACCCCGCTTTCCTCACTCACGTACAGCACTTCCGAATCGGACAGCGCCCGGGGCCGCCCTTCGTTGGAAATGGTGTTGGCCAGCATTTCTATCGGCTGAGCCCGCCCGTCCAGGTGATACAGATACAGGTCAAAATTATTGACTACGGCGCTGAAGCTGCCCTTGGCCGTACCGGCCGAATCCAGCCAGCGGTTGGAGCTGAACACGATGCCCGCCCCGCCCGGCAGGAAGGTTGGCTCCACGTCATCAAACACGTCGTTCGTGAGCTTTTCGGGTGTGCGGGTACCGGCCCGCAGCAGGTAGATATCGTTCTGCCCGTTGCGCACCCCACTAAATACCAACGACTTGCCATCGGGCGAGTAGCTGATATCCGTCACCTGCGAGAACTGCCCGAACAGGGAGTTGCTTCGCCCGAAGGTTGGCAGCAGGCTTTTCAGGCGGGCCAGCATGTTGGGCACGCCCCCGTTAGCCTCCCGGAGCTGCAGAGTCAGCTGGCCCTTGCTTTCCTCCACCACCGCCACCTGCCCGTTGCCGCGCCACGCCAGCACCGGCAGGCGGGTTTCCACCTGCTGGTCGGGGGTTTTGTAGCCGCCCCGGTGAATTTTGGTGCGGTCTTTTCCATTCTTATCCATTACCAGCACCCGGTAGCGGCCCTGGTCGTTCTGCACAAAAGCCAGGTGCTGCCCGTTGGGGCTCAGTACCGGCTGGCTGTACACCACTGCCCGGCGGTTGCGGCTGGTTACGCTGGTATTGTCGGCAAACTCCTGGTAGGGCGTCTGGGGTTGGGCGTTCAGCTGGCGGTAGTAGCCCAGCCAGTCCTTCAGGAATACTTTATAGGGCACATTCAGCGAGGAACTGATGCCCACTTCCACGTCGCGGGTGATGCGCGTCAGATTCAGAATGTTCTGAATGCTGGTATAGCCGTAGCGCTCTGCAATGTAGTTCCACATGCTTTGGCCGGCCAACTCCGGGTTGCGCAAAAAGAACGGAGCCGTCCGGTTGCCCTCGTACTCTTTGGTCATGGTGCGCATGTAGTTGTCCATCTCCACGCTCCAGCCCTGCGCGGCGTACGCCGAGGCTCCGCTGATAAACCAGTTGGGCAGCTGCAGCAGGTAGGTACTCTGAATTACTTCTTTCAGGGAGCCCCCGTACATCATGTCGTTGAGCAATACCTGCGTGATGCGGTTGCTCAAATCCTGCTTGAAGCGGGTCTGTTGGCCCTGGAAGGCAATCTGCACCTTGGTCAGGCGTAGCAGCGAGGTTTCGCCACCGGTTTCGTACTTATCCGCCGAAAGCCCCACGTTGCTCTGCCGCAGGTCGCCGACGGAGTTGTAGAGCATGATGGTGGTTTTAGAATAGGGGTAGTAGCCAATGAGCCCGGTAATACGCTGCAGCTCTTTCTCGGCATATTCCGCCGCGTGCCGGGCATTACTTTCGCCCCCGGCGTAGTAGTAGATGTTGAAGTTCTGGGTGCTCAGCTGCTGCCACTGAAACTCCTTGTACTGAATGCGCACCCGCCCGAACGGCTCCTGCGCCGTTTGGGCCTGCGCCCGACCACCCACCAGCAACCCGCTCAGCAGCAAAGCCGCCAGGCCAGCCGGCCCACTCACGCGGGGCCGGAAAAGAAAGGACACGTGCCTCATATACAGAAAGTCAGGAGCGAAATACGGAGGAATCAGCCGCCGCCGGCGCGGACGGATACAACGAAAAATAACGCCGGATATTGACTTCGGGCCAGGGCTCTACGTCATTTTCCAGCCAGTCGGCCATTAGTTGGGCCAGCCGGGGAGCCATCATCACTCCTTTTGAGCCGAACCCGTTGAAAATATGTACGCCCGGCGTTTCCGGGTGGGTACCCAGCAGCGGTTTCCGGTCGCGCACGGCGGGCCGCACGCCCGCACGCTGCTCCGTTACACGGAAGGGCAAGCGGGTAATGGCCTGCAGGCGCTGCACCAGCTCGGCGCGGGCTTCGGGCGTGGTACCCGCTGCGAAGGGCGGCCAGCGGTAGGTGGCCCCTACCCGCAGCTGCCCGCCAGCCAGCGGCACCACGTACGCGCCTTTGTTGAGCACGGCACCTGCCGGCATCTCCGGACATTCTACCGTCAGCACCTCGCCCTGGTTGGGGGTGAGGGGCAACCAGTTAAAATAAGGATTGTGTACGGCTGCTGCTCCCTCACAGCTGATGACGTGGCGGGCGTGTATCTGCCCGTCATGCCCGTTATAGAGGAAGCCACCGGATGCATCGGCAACAAGCCGGCCCCAGTCAAAAGTTTCGTGCCGGAGCCATCCTTCCTGCCGGCCCAGGGCGGTAAGCCGGGTCAGCAGCTCTTCCACCAGCACGTAGCCCCCACCCCGAATGCAGAGGCCGCCAAATTCCTGTTCTACGCCGGGCAGCACCGGCAGCTCACCGGTGGCTTCCTGCACAAACGGCCGCCAGGGCTGGTCGGCGCTGCGGGCCAGCACGGAGTTCTGCTCCTGCACCGAAGAGAACAGCTTCAGAATGGGCAGCTCTTGCAGAATGGGCACCCGCAGCCGCTCCTCTTGCGCCCGGTAGAAGGGTATAGCCGCCGCCAGCAACTCCTCAGCCCGCCAGGCCAGAGCAAACCGCTTACCAGCCACCGGATTCATGAGGCCGGCCGCTACCCGGGAGGCCGAATCGGGCTGGGGCGCATCCAGCACCAGCACCTGCCGGTGGCGCGCCCGTAGCTCGGCCGCCAGCGCGGCTCCCGCAATTCCGTAGCCCACCAGAATGTAATCAACGCGCATCATGGGAGGCAAGGTAGGGATTTGGTGGCACGCATGGTAGCGGCCTCGCGGGCGGTGGCCGCCGCTGTCGGAACCGGGGCGGCCCCACGTCGGTAGTGTTGCGTAACTTACCCACGCAATTGCGGGCGGGCGGTGCCCGTTCTTCGTTTCTTTCTTTTTATGACGGTTTCCGGATTTACCTTCAACGCCTTTTCTGAAAACACCTACCTGCTGCACGATGCCACCGGGCAGTGCGTGGTGGTAGACCCCGGTTGCTACGAGAAAGCCGAGCAGCAGGCCCTGCGGCAGTTCATTACCGACCAAGGGCTGCAGGTAGTGCTACTGCTGAACACGCACTGCCACATCGACCACGTATTTGGCAATCAGTTTGTGCTGGATACTTATCAAGTGCCTTTTCTGATTCATGAGGCTGATTTGAGCACGCTCCGCTCGGTACCGGCCTACGCGCCCAGCTACGGCTTTCCACACTACACGCCGGCTGAGCCCACGGGCTTTCTGACGGCCGGAGAACCGGTGCGGTTCGGCGAAACGGAGCTGGAAGTGCGGTTTGCCCCCGGCCACGCTCCTGGCCACGTGGTGTTCTACCACGCGCCCTCCGGGGTAGTCATCGGGGGCGACGTGCTGTTCCGGGGCAGCATCGGCCGCACCGACCTGCCCGGCGGCGACTACGCCACGCTCATCCGCAGCATCCGGACGGCGCTATTTACTCTACCCGACGAAACGGTGGTGTATCCCGGCCACGGCCCGGCCACTACCGTAGGCGAGGAGCGGCGCAGCAACCCGTTTCTGCAGTAACGCCCCAGGCTGCCGCCATATCCCGCCGCCGGGTTTTCTTCTTAATCTGAGCCGTTAACGCTTCTATCCTTGAAAAAACATCTTCCGAATGCTGTTACCTGCCTGAACCTGTTTTCAGGCTGCGTGGCGCTGTGTCAGATTTTCGCCGGCAACCTGGAGCTGGGGGCCTACTTTGTAGTACTGTCCGCCGTATTTGATTTTTTCGATGGGCTGCTGGCCCGGGCCCTGCACGTGTCCTCTCCCATCGGCAAGGACTTGGACTCCCTGGCCGACGTAGTATCGTTTGGGGTAGTGCCAGGCGCTTTCCTGTACGCCCTGCTCACGCAAAGCGGTGCCGACCTGCCCACCTGGCTACCTTATGCTGGCTTTATCGTAACGGTATTCTCAGCCCTGCGCCTGGCAAAGTTCAACAACGATACCCGCCAGTCGGAGTCGTTTATTGGGTTACCTACCCCAGCCTGCACGCTGGTGGTAGCTTCTCTACCCCTGATTCTGGCCAACGACCGGTTTGCCCTCAGCCCTTTTATTCTCACTCCCTGGGTGCTGCTGGCACTCACGCTGGGGTTGTCGGGGCTATTGGTGGCCGAGCTGCCACTGTTCGCACTGAAATTCAAATCTTTTCGCTGGCAGGATAATCAGGTGCGGTTTATCTTCCTGTTGCTGAGCCTGGGCCTGCTACTGGGGCTGTGGGCGGCGGCCATTCCGGTAATTATTCTGCTGTACGTGCTGCTTTCGGTGCTGAACCCGGCCAAGCCGATTATTAAGTCCTAACCCATGCGGGCTGGCCCTGGCTGCCGAACCGGTGTTTTTTTGTGCTGCAGGCAGCAATAATCCCTGGTTTTGGCAGTTACATACCAAGGGCTGAACTGTGCGGCGTAGCTGTCTGTTACGCCTCTGACCTGTTGTTTTTCCGTTGCTGTATTGCGTATGCGTTTTTCTACGTTCCGGTTACTTGCGCTATGGGCACTCAGTGTGGCCGGTTTAGGCGCGCAGGCACAGTCAACGCAGGTGGTTCGGGCGCGCATCACCTGGACGGGCACTGAGCCGGTAGCCATCCGGGGTCAGCAGCGCCGGGTACCGTCGTTCCGCGGGGCCTCTTTCCGCACCGGGCAACAGGTGGGTACCTTCCAGATGCGGCTACCCAGCGCCGCCGCCGAGGGCCAGTTGCAGGATGCCGTGTACGAGGCTGTGCCCACCGCCGAAGCCCGGCAGCTGGACCTGGCGGCCCTGCCGACCACGCCGGCTGTGGAGCTGATTACCGGCCAGGAAAATCGGCAGCCTGTCACGCTACTCTCCCTCCGTCCTCTGCGTCGCAACCCCCAGACCGGTCAGCCCGAGAAGCTGGTTTCCTTTAGCTACGCCTATTTGCCGACTGCTTTCCGAAGCACGGCCAGCCGCAGCTACGCCCGCGCCTCCGTCCTTAGCCAAGGCGAGTGGTTTAAGCTGGGCGTGGCCAGCAGCGGAATTTATAAGCTTGACCGGGCTGTTCTCAGCAGCCTGGGCCTGAATGTGCAGAGTCTCGACCCCAGCCGCCTGCGGCTATACGGCAATGCCATGGGGACCCTGCCCCAGGCCAACAGTGCCTACCGCCCCGATGATTTGGTGGAAAATTCCATCCAGTTCGTCGGCGACGCCAACCCCACCTTCGACGAGAACGAGTATTTCCTGTTTTATGCCCGGGGCCCGCACACCTGGGCCCGGGAAGGCCAGTCGGCTTTTTTTCGCCACCAGCAGAACCCGTACGCCGACACGGCCTACTACTTTGTAACCGTGGGTACAGGCCCCGGCCGCCGCGTAGTGCCCGCCGCCACCGTGAGTGGCGCGGCTTCGGCCCGGATTACCACGTTTGCTGAGCGGCAGTTCTATGAGCGGGAATTGCTGAACGTTGCTAAGTCGGGCCGGGTATGGGTGGGAGAGCAGTTCTCCACGACCGCCGGCCTCCAGCGGGATTTTTCGTTTCCGGTGGCCGATCTGGTGCCCGGTTCGTTGGCCCGCGTTACTTCCTCAGTAGTGGCGGCCTCCCCCAACGCCACTACGTTCCAAACCAGCATCAACGGCCAGGGCACCGCCACGCAGGTAGTGCCCGGCTTTTCCTGTACCGGCGGCTTCGGTTGCTACCCCGAGAAAGCCAATACCAATCTGTCGGAGCTTACCTACCCGGTCCCGGCTACCGCGCCAACTGATGTCAAAGTCAGCCTGACGTACACTCCCGGCTCCGACCCGGCTTCTACGGGCTTCCTGGATTATCTGGAGTTGAATGCTTTGCGGCAGCTTCGTTTTAGTGGTAGTCAGCTGGAATTCCGCTCATTAAGCAACGTGGCTCCCGGCGCGGTTAGTCAGTTTGAACTGGGCAACGCAGCGGCCGGCACGACCATCTGGGACGTTACCAACCCGCGCCGCCCGACCCTGGTGCAGCACGCGGCCGGCACCTTCCTGGCTCGTACCGACTCGGTGCGCGAGTACGTGGCGTTTGCGGGCAACAGCTTCCTGGCCCCCCGGGGCTTCGGCCGGGTGCCCAACCAGAATCTGCACGCCCTCAACCTGGATGGGAAGCTGGAGCTGGTAATTCTCACGCATCCCGCTTTTCTGGCCGCTGCCAACAAGCTGGCAGCCCACCGGGCCGCCCACGATGGGCTGACGGTGCAGGTAGTAACCACCTCCCAGGTGTACAATGAGTTCGGCTCGGGCGGGCAGGATGTGTCCGCCATCCGCGACTTGATGAAGATGGTGTATGACCGGAACACCGCCGGCCGACGCCAGTATCTGCTGCTGTTCGGCGACGCCTCCTACGATTATAAGGCCGACCCGACCAATGACCTCACCCAGCTGCCCGCCTGGTGGAAGGACCGGTTCCCCCGTAACGCCGATAAAATCAACCAGAACTTCGTGCCGGTATATGAGTCGGTGGAAGGCTTTGACCTAGTGATGGGTACCCGCCCGAGTAGCCTGGGTCTTACGTATTCCTCCGACGACTACTATGGCCTGCTCGATGATAACGAGGGTGCGTGGCTGCCCAACACCAGCTCCGAGCTGATGGATGTGGCCGTGGGTCGCCTGCCGGTGCGCACCGCCGCCATGGCCCTGAACACCGTGGATAAGCTCATTGGCTACGATGCTGTAGCCGGCTTCGGGAAGTGGCGCAACCGCCTTTCGTTCGTGGCCGATGATGGCGACGGCAACCTGTTCACGTATTACAGCGACCAGCTGGCTAATCCGCTGGATACCCTACGCACGGCCCGCAGCTACAACGTGTACAAGCAGTACCTCGACCTGTTTCCGCAAACCATTGTTGCTTCCGGTGCCAGTTCGCCCGCCGCAGAAAAAGCCGTGGATGAGGCCTTCGAAAAAGGCTCCCTACTCATTAATTACATCGGGCATGGTGGCCCCGCCAAGTGGGCCGATGAGTCTATTCTGACCAACACCTCTATTTTACGGTTGCAGAATTCGACTTCGCTGCCTTTTCTGTTCACGGGCACCTGCGACTTCAGCACCTATGATAACCCCGAGTTTACCTCAGCCGGGGAAATTGCCCTGACGGACATCAGCGGCGGGGCTATTGGCTTGCTGACCACCACCCGCGTGGTGTACGCCGATAAAAACCAGGCCCTGGCCATCGAGTTCTTCAACGACCTGTTCAAGCCCCGCGCCGACGGTTCCATGCCCCGCATCGGCGACATCTGCCGCATGGCCAAAAATATTGCCGTGGCCGGCGACAACAACCGCAACTACGCCCTGCTCGGCGACCCGTCCATGCGGCTGGCGTACCCGGAGCAGGAAGCCGCGGTAACAGCCATTAATGGCAAAGCGGCCACCCAAACCGATACGCTGAAGGCCTTGCAGCAGGTGGAGTTGCGCGGGGAAATTCGCCGGGCGGGCCGGGTGAATACCACATTCAACGGCACGGCCAACGTGCAGGTGTTTGAGAAGAAAATTACCACCCGCACGCTGGGCAACGAATCGGATCCGGTGCCGGTAACGCTCCGGGAAAACGTGCTGTACGATGGCCCGGCTACCGTGCGTAACGGGCAGTTTAAGGTGCAGTTTGTAGTACCCAAGGACATCAACTACAACGTGGGGCTGGGCAAAATCAGCCTTTACGCCGCTGACAACACCACCCGCACCGACGCCCACGGGCAGCAGCTGGTGGGTGTGGGCGACGCTTCCCCCCTCGCCTTCCGCGACACCATTCCGCCCCGCATCCGGCTGTTTATGGATAATGAGCAGTTTGTATTTGGGGGAATGACGGGCCTGACTACCACGCTGCTGGGCACCCTGCGCGACGAAAGCGGCATCAATACCGCCGGTACCGGCATCGGCCACGACCTGACGGCCACCCTTGATGGGGATGCCAGCAAGGTCACCATCCTGAACTCTTTCTACACGGCCAAAACCGACAGCTTTCAGGTGGGCCGCGTGGAGTATAAGTTCAAGGACCTGACCGCCGGCCCCCACGAGCTGCGCGTGAAGGCTTGGGATACGTGGAACAATTCGGCGGAGCACACCATTGAGTTTGTGGCCGCTCCCACCGAGAAACTGGCCTTGCAGCACGTACTGAATTACCCCAACCCATTCGCCCGGAATACCACCTTTCATTTCGACCATAACCGCCAGGGCGAAGACCTCGACATCCAAGTGCAGATTTTTACCGTTTCTGGTAAGCTGGTACGCACCCTGCAGGCTACGGCCCTCGGTAGCGGCTCGCACGTGTCCGCCATCAGCTGGGACGGCCGCGACGAATACCAGGACCAGCTGGCCCGGGGCGTGTACGTGTACCGCGTGAGCGTACGCACTCTCTCCCTCAACGGCGGGGCCACATCCACTACCTCCAAATACGAAAAACTAGTGCTGCTGAATTAACTGCAGCTTTTCGCCTACCTTCCGCCTCCAACCCTTTTTCCCGTCTATGACACTGCCGAAACTGTCCTTGCGCTCTGTTCTGCTACCTGGCCTGCTTGGTCTCGCAGCTACTGCCACTCATGCTCAGAGCCGGGTCAATGCCATTACCACCGCCGTGCCCATTCTCACGATCAGCCCCGATGGTCGCTCCTCGGCATTGGGCGAGGCCGGTGTAGCCATTAGCCCCGACGCCAATGCCGGCTATTACAACCCCGGCAAGCTGGGCTTCGTGCGCTACCAGCACAGCGCGGCCGTATCGTACACGCCCTGGCTGGCCAGCATTTCCAACGACATGGGCTTGGCATACCTCAGCGGCACCAGCAAAATCGGAGAGCGGGCTACCTTGTCGGCCAACCTGATGTACTTTGATTTGGGTCAGATTGATTACCGTGATGCGAACAACGCGCCTAACGGCACTTTCAACCCCAAGGAATACGCTCTGACTATTGGTTACGGCCAGAAGCTCAGCGACAAATTCGGGGTAGGCATCAACGCCCGCTACATTCGCTCCAATCTTACCGGCGGGGCCGCCAACGTCGATTCTAATCCGGCCAACGCCATTGCCGTTGACCTTGGCGCCTACTATAATACTGACTTGAGCATTGGTGCTGGTGACTACGGCTTGGCCTTCGGCGCAGCCGTGTCCAATATCGGCAACAAGATTACCTATACTGATCCTAACCAGGCTGACTTTTTACCCACTAACCTGAAGCTGGGCACGGCTATTACCAAAGAGTTGGACGCCTACAATAAGCTCACCCTGACGGTGGACGCTAATAAGCTGCTTGTACCGTCGCCATACTATGATAAAAACGACCCCACCGATGACCGCACGCGGCCTGCGGTGGTAGAGGAAAACGAGAGGCGCGCAGGCTACGGCATCGTGCGCGGCATCACCAGCTCCTTCAGCGACGCCCCCGGGGGCTTTAAGGAAGAGTTGAAGGAAATCAACCTTTCCGCGGGTGTTGAGTATTCCTACAACGACCTGCTGATGGTTCGCGCGGGCTATTTCTACGAAAACCCGATGAAGGGTGACCGGCAATACCTGAGCTTTGGGGCTGGCGTACGATATCAGGTGTTCGGTATCGATGGCACCTATCTGGTGCCCAACTCCAAAGCCAATCCTCTCGCGCAAACATTACGCGTATCACTGCACTTTAACTTCAACGAGCTTAGCGAAGCCTTTGGTGGCTCCGACAGCCCGACCAATTAACTCCTCCTTATTGATGCTCGACCGCACAGTCGCTCCTCCCGTTCAGCCGCTGGCCAGCGTTACGCTGCCCGCGGCTGACGTGTTTTTGCTCCCGAATGGAGCCCGCCTGCATGTTCTTCGCAACAACGCCCAGCCGGTCGTTCGGCTACAGGTAGTAGTGAAAGCTGGAAAATGGGCTGAGCCAGCCTCCGGTATTTCTCTACTTACTGCCCGTATGCTGCTGGAAGGCACCCGTAACCGCACCGCCCGCCAGATTGCCGATGAGGTAGCCTTCTACGGGGCCTCGTTGGAATGTGAACAGGGCTTTGATCGGGCTACGCTCACGCTCTATTGCCTGACCCGGCATCTGGCCAGTCTGCTGCCACTGGTTATGGATGTGCTCACCGAACCTACCTTTCCCGAAGCCGAGCTGTCCCAGCTCAAAACCCGCACCATTCAGAACGTGCGCGTAGAGCGGCAGAAAACAAGCTACTTGGCTGCTGAACAGTTCTCGGCGGATGTATTTGGTGCGCATCACCCGTATGGGCAGAAGTTCAACGAAGAGACATTCCAGCAAATAACTTCCCTACAGCTGCAGAATTTCCACCAGTTGGCCTACCAGCTCAGCAGTGCTGAACTATTCCTCTGCGGTGATATCAATGTAGCTGATGAAGAGTTGTTGCAGAAATTCTTCGGGGCCGTGCCGCCACTTACGCTGCCAGCGTTGGAAGTGGATACTCCCTCTCTTGTACCCGCAGTGCGCACCACCTACGTACCGGTTGATGGCAGCCTGCAGGCCTCACTTCGCATTGGCCGGCTCTGGCCCCCTCTGACGGATGAGCACGCCCACCACCTTCAGGTACTAGTGAAAGTGCTAGGTGGATATTTTGGCTCCCGGCTGATGAAAAATATCCGGGAAGACAAAGGTCTCACGTACGGTATCTACGCCAGCATCGGCCCGCGTGAGCACGCCACCAGCTTTGTTATTGGGTCTGATGTGAACGGCGCTAGTGCAGAGGCAGCCATTCAAGAAATACACCATGAGTTGTACCGGCTACAGCAAGAGCTCATCCCCGAAGCCGAACTGCGAACCGTCAAGAACTATATGGCTGGAAAGTTTGCCAATGAACTGAGCACTGTATTTGAGCAATGCGACAAATACAAAAATTTACTTTTTCTCAACCTCACCCCAACCTACTATACCGACTTCTTAACCAATATTCAGCATGTCGATGCCGAAACACTCCGTCGCCTAGCGCAGCAATACTTAACACCAACGGTGATGACTCAGGTAATTGCTGGCCCGGCTAACTAACCAGATAGAGGCACCCCACTTAACAAGAAGCCCGCGCAGTCTGTACTGCGCGGGCTTCTTGTTAAATGCTTCTAATAAAGCTTCAACACAACGCTGCATTACGTGGCTGAAGCATCTCTTAAGATGCTGGCATCTGGTTTTGTCAGAAACTCTATGTAAGGAGCCTCTGTCAAATACTATACGGCCCTTAAGCTCCTGTCAGACCACTTGAGTCAGTGGTCTGATCTCAAGCCGACTACGGCATCCGCCTTATCATGGCCACAAACCTATTCCTACCATATTCGGGGTGTTGGGGTGCGGCAGGGGGGGGGTAAACGCAGCGAGCCCCGCAGCAGTTGCGGGGCCCGAGGGGGACCAGCAATGCGCGGGGCTCGCGTGTGCTAAAAGGTTGGCGGCGACCGACTCTCCCACCGGTGAAGGCAGTACCATAGGCGCTCCGGGGCTTAACGACTCTGTTCGGAATGGAAAGAGGTGAACACCCGGGCTAAAGCCACCATTAGCAGCGCAGCACACTGTTCAGTTACCTGAACACGGCTGTCATATTCAACATAGAGGGCGAGACAAACAAAGCAGCGGTAGTGAGCTGTATCCTGCAGAAGTGTTCGAGCCCTTAGTACCCCTCGGCTGTGCGATTCCGCGCTCTACACCTGGGGCCTATCAACGTCCTCGTCTCGAACGGCTCTTATAATCGGAAATCTCATCTTCAGGTGAGTTTCGCACTTAGATGCTTTCAGCGCTTATCTCATCCCAGCGTCGCTACCCGGCGCTGCAACTGGCGTCACAACCGGTGCACGAGCGGCTGGTCCAACTCGGTCCTCTCGTACTAAAGTCAGGTCCTGTCAAATTTCCCACGCCCACCACAGATAGGGACCGAACTGTCTCACGACGTTCTGAACCCAGCTCGCGTGCCACTTTAATCGGCGAACAGCCGAACCCTTGGGACCTTCTCCAGCCCCAGGACGTGACGAGCCGACATCGAGGTGCCAAACCTCCCCGTCGATATGAGCTCTTGGGGGAGATCAGCCTGTTATCCCCGGCGTACCTTTTATCCTTTGAGCGATGGCCCTTCCATGCGGAACCACCGGATCACTATATCCGTCTTTCGACCCTGCTCGGCTTGTAGGCCTCACAGTCAAGCCTGCTTCTGCTATTGCGCTCTACATCCGGTTACCAAGCGGATTGAGCAGACCTTTGAAAGCCTCCGATACTTTTTTGGAGGCGACCACCCCAGTCAAACTACCCAGCAGACACTGTCTCCGTTTTCCAGATTAGGTGCCAAACAACACAAGGGTGGTATTTCAACGTTGACTCCCCCAGACCTGGCGGCCCGGGCTCACAGTCTCCCACCTATCCTACACATGTGTTGTCCAGCATCAATGTCAACCTATAGTAAAGGTGCACGGGGTCTTTCCGTCCCGTGGCGGGTACTCGGCATCTTCACCGAGACTACAATTTCACCGAGCTCATGGCTGAGACAGCGCCCAGATCGTTACACCATTCGTGCAGGTCGGAACTTACCCGACAAGGAATTTCGCTACCTTAGGACCGTTATAGTTACGGCCGCCGTTTACCGGGGCTTCGATTCAAACCTTCGCTTGCGCTAAGTTCCCCTCTTAACCTTCCGGCACCGGGCAGGTGTCAGGCCTTATACTTCCGCTTACGCGTTCGCAAAGCCATGTGTTTTTGTTAAACAGTCGCCTGGGCCTTTTCACTGCGGCTTCTTGCATTGCTGCAAGGAAGCGTCCCTTCTCCCGAAGTTACAGGACCATTTTGCCGAGTTCCTTGGCCATGATTCACTCGAGCCCCTCAGGATACTCTCCTTGACTACCTGTGTCGGTTTGCGGTACGGGCTAGCATTCAGTAAACGCTTAGCAGGTTTTCTTGGCAGTCTGATTAGGCACACTATCCCATTGGCCGAGGCCGCTAGGTACTATCACGTTTCAGCAACCAGAGCGTACTTAACTACTCTAGCTATACCTACACGCTTTAACGGGCACTTCCGTCCGCCCGCGGTGCTTTCACTTCTGCGTCACTGCATCACTCCAAATACTAGGTGCTGGAATATCAACCAGCTGTCCATCGACGTAGCCTCTCGGCGTAGCCTTAGGTCCCGACTAACCCTGCTCCGATTAGCGTTGAGCAGGAAACCTTAGTCTATCGGGGGGCGGGTTTCTCACCCGCCTTATCGTTACTCATGCCTACATTTGCTTTTCTCACCGCTCCAGCTCGCCTGACGACGCACCTTCACCGCTGATGAGAATGCTCCCCTACCACTTGCCCATAAGGCAAATCCATCGCTTCGGTACCGGACTTGATGCCCGTGTATTATCGATGCCCTCTCGCTCGACCAGTGAGCTGTTACGCACTCTTTAAAGGAATGGCTGCTTCCAAGCCAACCTCCTGGCTGTCAAAGCAAGTGGACCTCCTTTGTTCAACTTAGTCCGAATTTAGGGACCTTAGCGGATGGTCTGGGTTCTTTCCCTCTCGGCCTGGGACCTTAGCACCCCAAGCCTCACTGCCGAGTATATCAACGGGCATTCGGAGTTCGTCAGGATTCGGTAGGCTGTGACACCCCCTAGTCCTATCGGTAGCTCTACCTCCCGCTGACTCCACCTCGACGCTGTACCTAAATACATTTCGGGGAGTACGAGCTATTTCTCAGTTTGATTGGCCTTTCACCCCTACCCACAAGTCATCCAAATCCTTTTCAACGGAAACTGGTTCGGTCCTCCAGTTGGTGTTACCCAACCTTCAACCTGCTCATGGGTAGATCACAAAGTTTCGCGTCTACCCCCTCTGACTCTGCGCCCTATTCAGACTCGCTTTCGCTGCGGCTCCATGACT
>NZ_CP188172.1:2960000-3445000 GCF_049949205.1 Hymenobacter sp. 102 | reverse complement strand
GCGAGGTTATGCGGTATTAATCCGCCTTTCGGCGGGCTATCCCCCAGTCAAGGGCAGGTTGGTTACGCGTTACGCACCCGTGCGCCACTAGCGGTATTGCTACCGCCCGTTCGACTTGCATGTATTAGGCCTGCCGCTAGCGTTCATCCTGAGCCAGGATCAAACTCTCCATTGTAAGAAATTTCTTCACCAGGCCGAAGCCTGGCTGATGTCAAGTGCTGATCCGACTCGTATATGTTGACGAGCTCTTGGTGGGCTCATCCCATGATTCGCTTGAAAACCTGTAAAACCGACTTCGTTATTCCGA
The DNA here is from genome assembly GCF_049949205.1 of Hymenobacter sp. 102. NCBI lineage: Bacteria > Pseudomonadati > Bacteroidota > Cytophagia > Cytophagales > Hymenobacteraceae > Hymenobacter > Hymenobacter sp. 102. The sequence goes on along the minus strand of NZ_CP188172.1, from coordinate 3,444,693 downwards.
TTACTCGGAAGCGAAGCCGCTTACCGTTTTTGTCTTTTCCAGTCATTCAAAGAACGTCTGTCACTTCGCAGTGGAAGTAACCGTGGGCCGCTCGCAAGCGGCGCAGTATTCGTGTTGGTAACCCCTTCCGATCGAAGCGGGTTGCAAAGGTAAGCAGCTTTTTGCTTTCTGCAAGCCTTTCTGAAAAACTTTTTTTTCGAAGCGAACTTCGCAAAGCATTTGGTTTTCAGTGTGACTCGCTTCCGGTTGAAGCGGGCTGCAAAGGTAACACCGTTTTTGCTTTTTCCAAGAACCGGGGAAGAAAAAGTTTTTCGCTCTTTTCTTCGTTTTCCGGTTTCCCGTGCCCGTTTCTCGTTCGAAACCGGGCTGCAAAGGTACGATGCTGTTCTGCCTTTTTCCAAGAACCTGACCGAAAAAAGTTTTGCGGTTTCAGCTCCGGTACAGCGCCTCCGGTTGAAGCGGGGTGCAAAGGTAGCAACTTCTTGCTGACTTGTGCAACCCCGGTGGCTAACTTTTTTTTTCACCGAGCCTTTCATACGGAAAGCCGTGGGCGACTAAAAGGGCCCGCAGGCGAAGAAGACGTTTCGCGCTGGTGGCCCGAAGGGGGTGGCAGCGGCCCGCTCCGCGTTTCGGATTGGGAGTGCAAAAGTGGCGGGTTGCGCCCGGATTTCCAAACCCCGGGGCCAAAAAACCCGTTCAAGGCCCGCTGATCCGCCTGTTCTGCCACAGTATCAGCGAGATTAGTTTTAGGGCTACTTGCTGGGTGGTTTAGCGGATCACCTCTGTTGTGGTGAAATCGACCGGTAGGGCGCGGACTGGGCGGGGGCGACGGGCTTCGTACTGATGGATTGTTTGGCCTAGTGCCGCTAAGAAGGGTAATCCTACTGAGTCGTACTCGTAGGCACCGTCGTTGATGATGCCATCCTGGTTGACGTAGAGCACGGCGCTCAGCATAAATTCCGTTTGCCGGGTGGAATCGGCAAAGTAGGCTACATCGGCCAGGTAGCCGTGGGACATGCCTACTATATTATAGATGCGTAGGCCAGCCTCCGGGGTAGTAGTTGGCCGGCGGCCGTAATAGAGGTACTTCTTATAGGCGTCGAAATAGCGGCTGCCGGTATACATACTATATAGAGAGCTGTGTGGCGTGTGGTGGAGGTAGTAGCGCAGGAACGCGTAATCATCGGGGGCGAGATGCAGACGTTGGGCGGCGGGCGCGGCGGCGGGGAACAGCACCAGCCGTAGCAGGTCGGTGACGGATTGCAGCGGCAGATAGCTGGCCGTGGTGAAATCGTAGGGTTGCGGGATGATGCGGCCACTGGCCTGGTAGGCGCGGCCTTTGGTGATGCGGCCGAGCGGGAACGTAAGCGCTTGGGCATTGTACGCCGCGGGCTGCCGGTACACCGTTTCACCGGTAGCGGCGTGGCGGAACTCCAGCGGATTGGTGTGGCGGTTGGCGGCCGTGTCGCAGGGGGCGAAACGGCGGACGATACGCGTTTCGGGAAAGCCCAGCTCGGCCAAGCGGGCGTTGAGCGGGCCCTGCCCCAGAAATTCGTAGAGGCGGTTGTAGGCTTGGTTGTCGCTGACGAGCAGCATCCGCTTGATGTAATTACCCACGGTATTTACCCGGTCGGAATCGGGCGCGGGGTTGTAGGGGGCGGGCGTCTGACAGCGGAAGGCCGTGCCGGTTTGCATAGGCGAGCGGCGGGTGAGGCCGGGCTGGTGCAGGTCGTTGAGCTTCTCGAGGGAGAGAACTGCCGTGGGCAGCTTCACCAAGCTGGCCGGATTGAAGTACTGGCGGGCATCGAGCCGGAAGCTGTGCTGCACGAACGTGGGGCGTAGCTGCGCGTCGCGGTTGATCTGGGTATAGATGATTTGCAGTTCGTAGGCTTTAGCGCGGTTGACCACCGGCAGCAGGCGGGCATCGGAGTGCAGCAGACTATCCAGTAAGGGGCTGTCGGCAGGTGCGGCGGGTATGGAAAGGGGTCGTGGATCGGCTGGAAGAAGGGCGAAGGCAGCGCCCAGCGCCCCAGTTACCAACAGCGCAGCAAATCGAATCATAGAGAAAAGATACGCTAAAACCTCTCCCCTACCCCGCAACGGGCGGCGGAAAACGACGAAAGCCGCCTCCTGACAGGAAGCGGCTTTCGGGTAAGCTTGGTTTTCAGCTCTTATAAATGATACCGAGTTTTAGTTTAGCAGTGTGAGCCTAACAACTACTTTCGAGAGCTTTGGCAGCTTGGAGCCGCCACTCTATATATAGGAGTGGCTTACGGCTGCACCGGTTGCTGCCGACGGGCCAGCAGCAGGTTGGAATCGTTCTGACGCCAGTTATAGCCGGTGCCGAATGGCAGGGGGCGCGGCGGATTGGCCTTATCGGTATAGGCGGCGGTAAGGGCGGGCTGGTACTGCTTGGCGAACAGGTTGATGGGCCGCTTGTAGGTGCCATAGTAGGTAAACTGCCAGTCGGCCGGCTTAAAGTACTTCATGGCAATGCCCGAATCATCCTGCAGCAGGTAGTTGCTACGCTCCAGAATGAGGTTGCGCACTTTGCTGAAGTAGCTTTTGTGCATGAGGTAGGTAGCAGACTTCACGTAGGTGGTAAGCGGACCGAGGGTGCGTACGTACTTCAGGGCGGCATCCTTGGTCTGGCCCAGCTTCCAGTCGCTGATATCGGCAGAGAGGTACACCACGGTTTTTTCCTGGCCGGCTTTGCTGCGCAGCTTCACCTCCACTCCGGGCACCACGTTAAGCCCAGGTTTTTGCACAGTGGCCGAATCGGCGTCGGCGAGTTGGCCCTCGGGGGTGAGCTGCACGTAGCGCAGGGCTTCCACCTGGTGGTCGGTGCGGGCAGCGAACAGCAGCAGCAGCGGCACCACCCCCCCGATGTTCACGCGCTGGTTGGTGCGCTCGGCCGTTTTCACGAGGGAATTGGCTTTGTTGAGCGTGTTGCTGTCTGGCTTTTTGGAGTTCAGCTCCACGGCCATGTCGTTGGTGCGGAAGAAGCTAAAGTTCAGCACCGACCAGAGCGAGGCCTTGAGGGCCGGAAAAAGGCGCGGGTTTTCCAGCGTAGCCGGGTCCGGTACCATACCAATCGGCTCCAGGCCCATCAGCACGTAGGTGGTGCTGGTGGGAAACATGGTAGTGACGTTGAGAAAATCGGGGCCGCTGAAGGGGTAAAACACCGTGGGGCTGGCGGCCCGCACTGAATCCAGCTCGGTGGCGGCCCACTGCTCAATTTTGGCGGTGCGGGTGGTGTGGTAATTGGTCCAGCTCTTGGTTTGGTCGGCGGCGTAGGCCTGCCAGGCGGGCTGGGCCGTGAGGGTCCGTAGCTCACTCTGGCGGCTGACGGGCAGCCCGGCCAGGAAAGCGGCTACGTTGTGCGTAGCCGAGGTATCGGGCGTAGCGGAGGCGGCCGGCGTGGCGGGCCGGGCGGCCGTGGTATCGGGGGCGGCTACGGAGGGAGCAGCGGGTTCCTGACGGGCGGTTTTTTGTTCGGAACAGGCTGCCAGGATAGCAACCAGAGCCGGCAGTAAAAGCCGGACGCGGGAAAAACGCATAGGAGCAAGTAAGGTGGAGGAGAGGCGAAAGGTAAGAAAAGCCGTTTTATATAGTCTTCCTACAGTTTTTCGCCGCACCGCCAGCAGTACTCTGCTTCGGGCTTGTGGTCGGGAGCATGGCAAACGTGGCAGACGACCTGCTTGTATACCGGCGCGGCCGGTGCGGGGCGGTGGCTGGTCATCTGGGCCGATACGATGCCGGTGGGCACGGCAATGATGGCGTATCCCAGAATCATGAGTACCGAAGCCAGCGTCTGGCCCAGCACCGTAACGGGCGAAATGTCTCCGTAGCCTACAGTAGTCACCGTTACAATGGCCCAGTAGATGCTTTTCGGAATGCTGCTGAAACCGTGCTGCCCGCCTTCCACCACATACATGAGCGTGCCAATGACGGTTACCAGCGTGAGTACGGCGGCCAGAAACACCAGAATTTTGAAGCGGCTGGCCTTGAGGGCCGTCACGATGAACTCCCCCTCGCCCACAAACCGGCCCAGCTTGAAAATGCGAAACACCCGCAGCAGCCGCAGCGTGCGGATTACCAGCAGGTACCGGCTGCCGCCAATCAGCAGGCTGGCCAGCGTGGGCACGATGGCCAGGAAGTCGATAATGCCCAGCAGGCTGAAGGCGTAGGCCAGCGGCCGGCGCACCACCAGCAGCCGCAGCGCGTACTCGAGCAGGAAAAGCCCGGTAAAAAACCACTCCACCGCCCGCAGATAGGCGCCGTACTCCCGGTTGATGGGGGCCACGCTTTCCAGCATCACAGCCACTACGCTCAGCACAATGGCTACCAGCAAAGCCACATCGAAGTTGCGGCCGGCGCGGGTGTCGGACTCGAAGATGATCTGGTAAGCGCGCTGCTTCCAGGCAGACTGCGGGGGTTCGGGCAAGCGGGTAGGCATCGGGACGGGTGGCAGCAAGGGTCAGGCCCGCACGGACCGGCGCTGGCTGAGCCAGTACACCAGCAGCCCCACTACCAACGTGCCCAGGCCGTAGAGCGTTTCGGTGGGTTTGTCGCGGGCGATGAACCAGAGCGTCCAGCCGTTGAGCAGCAGAAACAGCAGCGGCGTGAGCGGGTAGCCCCAGGCGCGGTAAGGCCGCGGCATCTCCGGCTCGCGGCGGCGCAGCACAAACAGGCCCAGCACCGTCAGAAACGTGAACAGGTTCAGGATGAAGCCGGCATACACCACCACCTGCGCAAACGACGACACCAGCACGAACAGCAGCGTGAGCCCGCCCTGAAACAGGGTGGCCCGCACCGGCACCTCGGCGGCGCTGCGCTTGGCCAGCCACCGCAGGGCAGGCACATCTTCACCCATGGCCTGCACAATGCGGGGCCCGGCAAACACCATAGAACTGACCGTGGACACCAACAGAGCCGCAATCAGCCCGCCCATCAGTCGGCCACCGGCCGCCCCGAACAGGGAAGTAGCCGCCACGAAGCCTACCTCTACCTGCCCTTTCAGCTGGGCAATGGGCGTGGAATACAGGAAAATGAAGTTCAGCCCCACGTACAGCAGCAGCACCACCGCCGTGCCGGTGAGCAGAATGCGGGGCAGATTACGCTGCGGGTTTTGTACCTCGCCCGTGAGGTAGGCCGCCGCATTCCAGCCGGAATAGGCGTACGACACAAAAATCAGGGAGACAGCAAACGCCGGGCTCAGCAGCTGCTGCCAGTCGGCGGAGCCCTGGGGCAGGAAGGCCAGCGGCTGGGGTTGCCCCAGCGCCAGCCCGGCTCCAATGAAGCCCACCAGCACGGCCACCTTCACGGCCGTTACTACTACCTGCAGCCGGCTGCCGGCTTTGCGGCTACTGGCGTGCACGGCCGTGAGCACCACCACCACGCCCACCGCCAGCAGACGCGGCGGCAGCGCGGACCACACGCTGCCGGCGTACCGCTCCAGAGCCAGCGCTGCCGCCGCCGTGGGCGCGGCAAACCCCACCGTGGCCGATACCCAACCCGATAAAAAGCCCAAAGCCGGGTGGTAGATGCGCGACAGGTAGTGGTACTCGCCGCCCGAGCGGGGCATGGCCGCCGCCAGCTCACCGTAGCACAATGCCCCGCACAGCGCAATTACGCCCCCCACCACCCACAGCATCAGCAACGCAAACCCGCTCTGGATGGTGACTACCTGAAAGCCCAGGCTGGTGAAAACACCGGTACCCACCATATTGGCCACCACAAGGGCCACGCCGGTAAGCACGCTGATTTTGTAGGGAGATGCAGAAGGTGATGCCATGCAGGAACAGGATTTGCGGCCAAAGATGCACATTCCGGCCGGCCGGCGGCTTTTAGCCGAGTATTCCGCTTGCTTCCTGCTGTTTCGGCGGAGCCAAATACGAAAGGCACTTTTGTACCTTATTTCTCAAATTCTGAAAAATAAGGTACAAAATGAGTTCTGGTAAGTCGCCAGACCGTCATGCTGAGCTTGCCGAAGCATCTCTACCGTTTCGCCTGACTTATTCAACGAAGCGGTAGAGATGCTTCGGCAAGCTCAGCACGACGGTCTTTACTATACACAAACAGGCCCGTCAGTAATACTGACGGGCCTGTTTGATAGTTGATCTTTTGTCTGCTTATTCAGCGACTTTATCCTTGGGGCGCTTGTAAAGCGGCACGGTGCTGCATGGCTCGCCGTACATGATGCTAGCCGCTACCGGCAGCAGCTTCTGCATGATGGCCACGTAGGCGTAAGTGGGCACGGGCTTTTCACCGCAGCCTTTGATAACCAGCTTGGCGTCGCGGAACTGCTCCGCGTCCACCCCGGCAATGGCCTCCTGAAACAGCTCCTGCTCCAGGGCCTCCAAGTTACCGAACACGTAGCGGTGAGCGTGGTTCTGAAGCTTGCTGGCCAACAGCATGTAGGCCCAGGTGGGCACAATGGCATCGGTAGAGCAGATAATGGCCACGTTCTGGCCGTCGTACTGCGCCCAGTCGTGGGTTTTGATGAACTCGCGGAAGTCCTTTTCGCGCAGCATCAGGCCGTGGAACAGGTTGTCCTTGATATCATACACCACCCGCTCGCCGGGGTGAATGAAGTCTTCCAGATTAAAAGTAACGAGGCCGGAATTGGCGACGCGGTTGACGAAGAGGGGTTCCATATGGTGTAGTGCTTGGTGCTTGGTGGATAGTGCCTAGTGCTTGATACTTGGGTAGAACATATTCTCTATGCACCAGGCAGTAAGCATTAACCGCTAGTCACCAAGCACTATTAGCTATTTTTTCGGCGTGGTGATGTACACTTCCTTCAGATAGAACGGCTCGTAGTAGGCTACGCTGCGAAATTCCTGGCGGCGGTAGGCTTCCAGCGCCAGCGCCCCCACGGCCACTGCCGAGGGTTCAATACCCGACAGGAAGGCCGCGTGCGGGTGCCCGGCTACCAGCGGACGGAACTTGGCCGCCCCGTTTCCAAAGAACAACAACGACTGCCCGGCCAATTGTTCGGCCAGGGTAGTTTCGTCGAGCAACAGCGGTGTGGGGGCCAGCACTTCCGCGCCATCAGCTTGGTACACGCCGGCGTACACTTCCATCCGACGGGCATCCAGCATGGGGCAGTAGAAGTACTGCTCGGGCCGGGCCGTCACGGCAGCTACCTGGTGGGCCAGGCTCTGCAGCGTGCTCACGGCCAGCAGCGGAATGTCCAGCGCGTAGCACAGCCCTTTGGCCGCCGCCGCCCCAATACGCAGCCCCGTGTAGGAGCCCGGCCCGTCCGACACGGCCACGGCCGCCACATCTGCCAGCGTGTGGAGGGTATTTTCCAGCAGTTGGCTGATGAGCAGACTCAGGTGCGAGGAGTGCGACTTTTCCAGCCGCAGCTCCGTCTGACCGACCAGCCGGCCCGTTTCGAGGTGGTGCAGCGCCACCGAGCACACCGGTGACGAGGTTTCGAGGGAAAGCAGCAACTTGGACATAAGGCAAAGGTACGGCCAACGGCAGTAAGCTTTATGATGCTTGTTTTTCTGTGCCCAACTCCTCTAGAGCTTTTTTCTCCCACTCTGCTTCTTCCAGCAGCTTATTGAGGCGAGGCTGAATGAACCACACGCCTACTGGCCAGAACAGAAACAGCAGTAATGTTCCAAAATAAAACCCGAACTCAGGTTTGCGTTTCTTTTCAACAGCGACGAGTGCTGCTGCCAAAAACCAAGGGCCGTGAAGCATTGCAAAGAAAATGTACAGCATGGGTAACGTAGCTATACCTTCTGCCTGATAAGAACGACTATCTACTAGGATTAATAAGGCAGATAGGCTAGCGGCAACTAGGATTATGTCTATTAGGAACCAGGTTAGGCTGTAATCTGCATCACGCGGCAACAGAGGGAACAGCGTGTTACCTAATACTGCAAACCAAATGAAATAGAGACAATAGCCCACAGCCCCCATTATACCGGAAAGAAACATCTGATCTTCAATGGTCAAATGCATCATAGTCAACAGTATTACTGTCAACAGAAAAACCTGCCAATGCTTTGCACGCAGTGTCAATGTACTCATGATGGGCTTCGTTTAAACAGAAAAAGCAGACCCAATATCGGGCTGCTTTTTCTGTTACTTCCATTTGTGGGCTTACTGGCGGCCGCCGGCGGTGCTGCGCTTGGCTTCGGGGCGGGCTTTGGCCTCCAGGGTGCCGGGCCGCAGCAGCGCCGAGTAGCGCGGAGCGTCGTTGAGGACGGCCTGCGCCATCAGGATGTTCGGGTCGTCGTCGAAGCTGGCCTCAATGCCGCCCTTCTGGAAGTAATAGCGCGACACAATTTCCTGCTCCAGCAGCTCCCGGATTTCGGGTTTGAAGCGCAGTAGGTCGTTGGCTTTGTTGGTGGTCACCTTGCGGCGCATGGCTTCCAGCTCCAGCTTCACGTCGTCGTAGTGCTTCTCGTCCTTCACCTTCTTGGTCAGGTCGGCCAGGGCTTTTTCGGCGTCGGTGCTGTAGCTGATGTCTTTGTTCTTCAGAAATTCGATGAATTTCTGGTAGTCAGCATCCGTAAGCTTGAACTGGCGGGCGGGCGCAATGGTGGCGTGCTCCGAGCGGTAGCGCGTGGCGTAATCGAACAGGTAGCTTTTCTGGAGCAGTACCCGGGTGATATCGGCAATTTCACGGTCCACCACTTCCACATCGGGGGCCACGCCGCCGCCGTCGTACACGGTGCGGCCGGCCAGGGTCTTGAAGGCGGTGCGCAGCGAGTCGGGCACTTTGCCCAGCGTACCATCGTCGGCGCGGTGCGAATAGTCGATTTCCTGAATGCAGCGGCCGCTCGGAATGTAGTACTTGGCGGTGGTCACCTTCAGCTGCGAGTTGTAGCTCAGCGGGCGGGTGGCCTGTACGAGGCCCTTACCAAACGTCCGCTCCCCTACCAGCACGGCCCGGTCGTAGTCCTGCAGCACCCCCGACACGATTTCGGAGGCCGAGGCCGAGCGGTTGGAGGTAATCACCACCATCGGAATCTGGGTATCCAGCGGGGCATCAAGGGCTTTGTAGGTCTTGTTCCAGTCAGATACTTTGCCCTTGGTGCTTACAATGTCCTTGCCCTTGTCCACGAACAGGTTGGAGATGTTCACAGCCTCGTTGAGCAGGCCGCCGGGGTTGTCCCGGATATCAAACACCAGCTTTTTGGCCCCCTGCTCCTTGAGCTTGGCCACGGCCAAGCGCACTTCCTTACCGGCGTCCACCGTGAAGCCCGACAGCTGGAAGTAGCCAATTTCGGGCGTGAGCATGCCGTAGTACGGCACGTTGTCGACCTGAATCTTGTCGCGGGTAATGGCAATTTCCACCGGGGCTTCCTGACCGTAGCGGGTCACCATCAGTTTCACCTGGGAGTTGGCCTGGCCCTTCAGCAGCTTGCTGATATCGGCGTTGGACTTCTTATCCACGTTCACGCCGTTGATGGTCAGGATTTCGTCGCCGGGCAGCAGGCCAGCTTTCTGGGCCGGGTAGCCTTCGTAGGCCGCCTGCACCACGGTTTTGTTGTTGCGCTTCACCACCACGGCTCCAATACCCCCGTACTGGCCGGTTGTCATAGTGCGGAAGTCCTCAATGTCGTCCTCGGGGATGTAGTTAGTGTAGGGGTCCAGCGACTTCAACATGGCGTCGATGCCCGTTTTCACTAGCTTGGCCGGGGGTATCTCGTCTACGTAGTACGTATTCACCTCCTTGAACAGGGTGGCGAAAATGTCGAGGTTTTTGGCGATTTCGAAGTACCGCTCGTTGTCGGTAGCTGCGCGGAAGGATACGAGCAGACCGGCACCGCCCAGCAGGGCAGCCACGGCCAAGGATTTTTTGCGCATAAGAGGGGCTGAAGGCAACTGTACGACCCTAAACGGAAGGCCGGAGGGTCGGTTTGCGTTTCACACCTGAAAAGCCACCCCCCAGCGCATTTGTTGTCAAGACCCCGCTCCTGCCTCCGCAGTTGCACTGGCCTCGGTGAGCAAACGCTCCAGCCCTGAAGTTAATTTCTTTTCGATAAGCGTCAAGGGCTTTTTTTCCTTGCCGGTATAGATAATAGCGAGCTGGGCCACCCGATGCCCGCCGGGGGCTTCCAGCAGCCGGTACTTGTTGAGGCGGTAGGCCTCGCGCAGCAGGCGCTTGAGGTAGTTGCGGTCGACGGCGCGCTTGAAGTTGCGCTTGCTCACGCTCACCAGTACCTGCGGCGGCTCGGTAGTGGGCGCTTCGGTGGCCCGCCAGGTGAGGCGCAGGGGGTATAAACCAAAAGAAGAACCCTGACCGAAAAGCGCTTCAATGAGCTTTTTTCGGCACAGATGTTCTTCTTTCGGAAACGAGTAGGAGCGCGCGCCCGGCGTTGAAACAGGAGTCGTCATCGGCGGGAGCAGCGGCCATTCAGCCGCCGGCAGCGGCTTAGCGCTTATGACGACCTTCGTCAGATACGGTCAGGCGCTTGCGGCCTTTGGCACGACGACGAGCGATTACGCTGCGGCCGTTAGCGGTTTCCATGCGCGAGCGGAAACCGTGCTTGTTGCGGCGCTTGCGCTGCGAGGGCTGAAAAGTACGTTTCATGGTATGGGTAAGTGACTCTTATTACAACTTAGGCCGGCAAAGGTAACAGGTTGAGTTGGAATTGACAAGCCTGCGTCACTGAATGTGGTTCAAGCTTCAGCTTGAACCGTAAGGAAAACACAGGGCATACGTTATTATATTGATAGTCAACAGCATTCATCATTACGCATTCGGTTTAAGCTAAAGCTTGAACCACTACCAGTCGGGCCGTAGATAGGAATACGGCCACTCAGTGGCTTCTGCTACCAGACCAGCGCGCACGGGGTTATCCAGCGTGTACGCCATGACGCGCTCCAACTCACCCGGACGTTGCACCAAGTGGTCGTAACTTTCGTGCTGCCAAAACCCACCTGTGCGCTTCAATAGCCGATTTGCGGCTAAGGCTGTTCTGCCCTTCAGCCGCTGCATCATGCGGGGATACGAGAAATTGGGCTGCGGTGGGAGCTGCACCACGAGATGCACATGATTCGACATCACGCAGAAGCACCATACCTGCACCGCCAGTTCCGACAACCGATGCATCTCATCCGCCACAATGCCGGCAATAGCCGGTTGCCGCAGCCAATGCGGACCGTCTTGGCAGGTATCTAGGTAGGCATCCAGCCGCTTAAACTGGCGCTTGTGCAGATCTAGCAGCGCTTCCCGCTGTTGGATGGGCTGGGGTATCTCCCGGTGCAGCCGTCGGATTTGCTCGTCAGCTTCTTGCAGAAATCGATGCAACACTGTGACAGGCAGGGAACCTTCGAGCCGAAAAGTGATGAACAAGGTAGCGCCTGGTGGCACAAAGTGCGGTAAATTGCGCTGGTAAAAACTCATGCAGGGGAAGCTTTTGCGGGCGGCGGGCGTGTAGAGCTCGTTTCTGCTTCTAAGATAACGCTCTGTACCTGCTGGCTGCCCCCAAGCAAACCCCGGCCCAAGCTAAAGCTTAGGCCACCTCTTTCTATGATTCACTACCACGTTTCCTTCGAGAATCCGCTCACGTTTTACCTGCAAATTCAGATGACGTTCGAGGTGCCGGCCGGCACCGAGGCGCCGGTGGAACTGCAACTGCCCGCCTGGCGGCCGGGGCGATACGAGCTGCAAAACTTCGCCCAGAAGCTGCAGCACGTGGTACTGGAGGATGCGGCCTCCGGCGAGACGCTGCCGAGCCGCAAAATCACGAAGGACCGGTGGCAGTTGAGCGGGGCAGCGGGCCGCACGGTGCGGGTGCGCTACAACTTCTACGCCCACCAGATGGACGCCGGCGGCTCCTGGCTCGATGAAACCCAGTTGTACCTGAACCCGGTGCAGGCGCTGATGTACGTGGAAGGCCGGCAACAGGAAACCAGCCAGCTGATGCTGGATCTGCCCGAAGGCTGGCAGCTGGCCTGCGGCCTGCCCCAGCGCGGCCCCAACCTGCTGGAAGCCCGCAGCTTCGACCACCTGGCCGATTCGCCCCTGATTGCCAGCCCTACTTTGCAGTACCGCAACTACGAGGTGAACGGGCTGCCCTTCTACATCTGGATTCAGGGCGAGTGCCCGGTGGATTGGGCGCGGCTGGTGCAGGATTTTCGGGCCTTCAGCGAGGAGCAGCTGCAGCTGTTCGGCTCGTTTCCGGCCCGGGACTACCACTTCCTCAACCAGATTCTACCCTACAAGCACTACCACGGCGTGGAGCACCTCAACTCCACCGTTATTGTGCTGGGCCCGGCCGAGCTGCTGATGAGCGAAGGGCTGTATAAGGAGCTGCTGGGCGTGAGCTGCCACGAGCTGTTCCACGCCTGGAATATCAAGAGCATCCGGCCGGCTGAGATGCAGCCCTACGACTATGCCCGCGAGAATTACTTCCGCACCTGCTTTATTGCCGAGGGCATTACCACCTACTATGGCGAGTACCTGCTGGCCCGGGCTGGTGTGCGCGCTGCCGAGCAGTACTTTGCCGAGCTGAACACCGTGCTGCGCAAGCACTACGACGACTACGGCCGCTACCACCTCTCCGTGGCCGATGCCAGCATGGATTTGTGGCTGGACGGCTACAAGCCCGGCGTACCCGACCGTAAGGTATCGGTGTACCACAAGGGCGCGTTGGTGGCGCTGCTGCTCGACCTCACCCTGCGCCAGCTCTCGGGCCACCAGCGCAGCCTCGACGACGTGATGCGCCGCCTGTGGGAGGAATTCGGCCAGACCGGCATGGGCTACACGGAGGAAGACTACACCCGCTTGGTGCAAGAAGTGGCCGGGCGCGACATGCACGCCTACTTCGACAAATTCATCTACGGCACGGCCCCGCTGGAGGAACCCCTAAACCGGGTGCTGGGCTTTGTGGGCTGCCGCCTGCGCATTGATGAGAATGCCTCGGCCTCGGAGGGCGTGTACGGCTTCCGGACGGTGGTGAAGAACGAGCGGACCGAAGTGACCGACATTCTGCCCGACGCCCCTGCTGCCCTGGCCCTGACGGTGGATGACGAAATTGTGGCCATTAACGGCCGCCGCGTGGAGTTGAACCTGCACAGCCTGCTCAGCGACGGGGCCGACCACCACGAGGTAACCGTATTCCGCCAGAACCGCCTGCTGACCGTGACGCTGGCCGCCGACCCGGCCCACCGATTCTGGCAGAAGGTGACCGTGGAAAAATTACCATCGGCCACTCCCGAACAGCAGGCCAGCTTCCGGCAGTGGCTGAAGCAGGATTTTTAATTTTTCGGCTACATCCCGGCCGCTGCCGTGCCCGTAGAAACCACAGCGGCCGGGACGGCGCAAACTTTTTGCCGGGTTTGCGCTTTCGGGAACTCTCCGCATGCGTTTTTCTTTTCGCTCTCTGTCCACCCGACAACGACGCGCCCTTCGATCCAAGTCTACCTCCCTCCTCATGTTTCGGTTTCGTACCGTAGCTACTGCCCTACCCCTGGTAGTGGCGCTGCCGGCTTGTTCGTTGCGCATGCAGCCCACCGAAAAGTCGCGGCCCAGTGTAGCCTTACCGCCACCACCAGCCCCTAAGCCGCCGCGCATCTACCGGCTCCAGCACCTTGATACCTTGGTGCAGGTGCCTGGCCGGGTGCTGCACATTTATCCGGCTTCCCGGCACGCCTATGCGCAGCTACACAGCCCCGACTGGGTGGTATCAAAGCCGGCATCAGCGGAGGAAGAAGACTCGTTTCTGGATTTTGCTGCGGAGGAGCGGCTGCGGCTCGCCAAAGCGGATAAGCGGATTCAGCGCACTGGCCGGGCGTTGCACCTGCGCCCTACGGCCGCCCCGGAAGTACGGCTGGTGAACAACCCGGCCGAGGATGAGCGCAACATCGCCTATGAGTATGTGGCCACGCTGCCCAGCATTCACCAGTGGCTGATATCGGTGCACTTGTACGAAGGCGGCTACTACATGCTGGTGGACCAGCGCAGCGGCCGCCGCACCCAGCTAATGGCCCCGCCCGTTATTGCCCCCGACGGCCGCCACTTCGTGTGCGGCAACTCCGACGTGCTGGCCCGCTTCGAGCCCAGCGGCCTGCAGCTCTGGAGCCTTGATGACAAAGCCCCGCGCCTGCTCTGGGAGCGGCAAACCGAGTGGGGCTGCACCCAGCCCCGCTGGCTCGACAACAAAACCATCCTGTTTGAGCAGGACTTCTTCGACAAAGGCGACGTGGATACCCGCGTAGTCCGCCTGACCGTCGTGCCTTGATGGAGAGCTTAGAGGTTAGAAGTGAGAACCTAGAAGCTAAAAGTGAGACGTTCGTTCTGCTACCTATCGGTTACAGAATAAACGTCTCACTTCTTGTTTTGAGGTTCTAAGCTCTCACTTCTAACCTCTAAGTTCTCACCTCTAGTGCTTGGCGTCGCCGCCTTTGCCCACTTTACCGCTGTTTACGGAGGCAGGGTTATTGCCCTGGGGGTTGTTGCGGATATTGTGTACGCCTTCGCCAGCAGAAGCCCCGTCGGTGGTGTTGCCGTGAGCCGACACGTCCATGGTGTTGGGGCTTTGTACCTGCGTGCTTTTCTTCTTGGTATTGGCAGCCGGGTTGACGGACGTTTGGTCGTTGGTCAGGTCGGTTTGTTTTTTGCTCATGCTCATGGCCGTGGGATTTACGGGTGGATGAATACTCCTTGTACCCAACGGCCCCGGCGGAGGTTGCTATAAAATTCGGTCCATTCTCAGGAGTGCAAACGCAAAACGCCTGCCACCCCGGGCTATACCCAGAATGGCAGGCGCTTGATTTTATTTGCCGGAACAGTTAGGCTACCGTGGCGACGGGCTGCACGGCTACCAACTCCCCGAACTGCTTTTCGCGGGCTTCAATTTCTTCCTGGGTCAGGTTCAGCAGACGCTCGGTGCCGAATTTTTCCACGCAGAACGAGGCCATGGCTGAACCGTGAATCACGGCGCGCTTCATGTTCTCGAAGCTGATGTCGTCGGTGGCGGCCAGGTAGCCAATGAAGCCGCCCGCGAAGGTGTCGCCGGCACCGGTGGGGTCGAATACTTCTTCCAGCGGCAAAGCCGGGGCGAAGAAGATCTGGTTTTTGTGGAACAGCAACGCGCCATGCTCCCCCTTCTTGATGATGAGGTACTTCGGGCCCATCTCCATGATAATTTTGGCGGCTTTCACCAACGAGTGCTGACCCGACAGCTGGCGGGCTTCTTCGTCGTTGATGCTGAGCACGTCTACCATCTCAATGGTGGTTTTCAACTCGTCCAGGGCCACGTCCATCCAGAAGTTCATCGTGTCCATTACGATGAGTTTGGGGCGGTTTACGAGGCGCTGAATCACGAGGCGCTGAATCTGGGGCGTGAGGTTACCCAGCATCAGGTATTTGCAGTCCTGGTACGAATCCGGCAGAATGGGGTCGAAATCGGCCAGCACGTTCAGCTCGGTAGCCAGGGTTTCGCGCGAGTTCAGGTCGTTGGAGTACTTGCCCGACCAGAAGAACGACTTCTCGCCCTGCTTGATCTGCAGCCCTTCGGTGTCCACGCCATGTTCGCCCAGCATCATAATATCCGACTGCGGAAAATCGTCGCCCACAACGGCCACAATTTTCACGGGCTTCACGGAGTAGGAAGCCGACAGGCTGATGTAGGTAGCAGCGCCGCCAACAATCTTGTCAGTTTTGCCGAAGGGCGTTTCCAGGGCATCGAAGGCCACCGTACCGATAACAACCAGACTCATAGATTCAAAGGGGAAAAGTGGTTCAGGGTTCTATATTATACAGGGCCGCAACACCAGTCGCCACCGAATCCTTCCATTGGTACCGGAAATGGTTAGGCTGCTGCGAGGCGCCGAAAACAAAAAAGGCCTCTGCCGCTGAGGAGAGACCTTTTTGTTCAAAACGGAGGGTAAGTAATGGGGCTCGAACCCACGACCTTCGGAATCACAATCCGACGCTCTAACCAGCTGAGCTATACCTACCGTGTTGGGTATTGGAGCCACAAAAGTAGCGGCCGGCCGCAGATTTGCAAAACAAATGGCCAGTTTTTTTCTCATGTACGGCTAACTACCTGTTACGCAAATACGTGGAGCAAGCCTGCCAACGCTGGTTTTTCAGCAGTTACGTTCAGACCACAGCCGGTAGCCAAGGACCGCGCCCGGATTCCGCGTACCTTTGTGGTTTACAACACGCTTTGCCTTATGTCTGACACGCCGCAGCCGCTTTCCTTCGCTGATTTCAAGCTTAACAAACAACTCCTGACGGCAGTGGAGGAAGCAGGCTTTACCGAGCCCACGCCCGTGCAGCAGCAAACCATTCCGCTGCTGCTGGCCGGCCACGACGTGCTGGGCATTGCCCAGACCGGCACCGGCAAAACGGCCGCCTTTGGCCTGCCGCTGCTGATGAAGGTGAAGTACGCCCAGGGTACGCATCCGCGGGCGTTGGTGCTGGCCCCCACCCGGGAGCTGGCCATGCAGCTGGAAAACCACCTGAAGAAGCTGGCTGTGTACACCGACCTGCGCATTTTCGCTATTTACGGTGGTCTGGGGCCCAAGACCCAGATTGAAACCATTGCCAAAGGCGTGGACATCCTGATTGCCACGCCGGGCCGGCTCATGGAGCTGTACCTGCGCGGCGACCTGGTGCTGAAGGAACTGAAAACGCTGGTGCTGGATGAGGCCGATAAAATGATGGATATGGGCTTTATGCCCCAGATCCGGCGTATTCTGGAGGTGATTCCGCGTAAACGTCAGAACGTACTGTTCTCGGCCACGATGCCGGAGAAAGTAACCACGCTCAGCGAAGAATTCCTGGAGTTTCCGGTGCGGATTGAGGTAACGCCCGCCGCTACCTCGGCCCAGACCGTGAGCCAGTCGCTGTACGAAGTGCCCAACCTGCTCACCAAAATCAACCTGCTGGAGTACCTGTTCCTCGACTGGGACACCTTCCACCGCGTGATGATTTTCACGCGTACCAAGGAGCACGCCGATAACGTGGCCAGCTTCCTGCAGCGCAAAGCCCACGGCGAAGTGCGGGCCATTCACGGCAACAAGGGCCAGAACATGCGCATAAACGCCATGGAAGCCTTTAAAGCCGGGGAAGTACGCTTCCTGGTAGCTACCGATGTGGCCGCCCGCGGCATCGACGTACCGGAAGTGTCGCACGTGGTGAATTTCGATGTGCCGCTGGTGTATGACGACTACGTGCACCGCATTGGCCGCACGGGCCGGGCCCAGCACACCGGCGCGGCCATCACTTTCGCCAATGAGGCCGAGATGTACCACATGGAGCAGATAGCGGAGCTGATCCGGCAGGAAATTCCGCTGTTGCCCATTCCGGAGGGCGTGCAAATTGCCAAAACCTCCTTCGATGAGCAGCAGAACATGGACCGGGAGAAGGATGACCGTCGCAAGCGCGAAGACCCCACCTTCAAAGGGGCCTTCCATGAGCGCAAGGAGTGGATTAAGCCCGGCGTAACCATTGACAAGCGCACCGGCAAGGAATTCAAAGCCGGCCCCAACCGCAGTCAGAAGGGCAAAAAAGCCAATCCTTCCAAGGGCAAAGCCTCCTCCCACTCCTCCAAAGCCTTCCGTGCCGCCCAGGGCCGCGCCCGCGCCAAGCGGAGCAAGTAGTGAGATGGTGAGATAGTGAAATGGTGAGTGGCCGTTCTGTTGGCGCGAAATGCGCTTTTAGAACGGCCACTCACCATTTCACTATCTCACCATCTCGCTACTACCGATAGTGGTCGAAGATGGGCAGGTGGCTGAAGCGGATGGCCAGTAGCGTGAAGGCGAAGCCCCAGAAGGCGGCGCTCCAGGCCATGTGCAGCAGAATGCGCCAACGCGGTACGTGCAGCTGCGTGGCAATAACGGTACCGCCTACCGGGCTGAACAGGATGGGCGTGAGAAAAGCAATGCCCACCATGCCGAAGCGGCGGTAGATACTTACAATGGTACGGGTACGGCGGCTAAACAGAGGCTTGCCTTTTTGCTCCCGCTTGTGCCGCAGGTGCAGGGCCCACCGCCGGCCCAGGCCCGAAATCAGCACTACCGTGGTCATCATGCCCGCCACCGACAGGCCCCAGACCAGCGGCATGGGCAGGCCCGCCGCCACCCCGGCAACGGGAGCGGCCACAAACTTGAACATGCCGATGGCGAAAACCGTGGCGTATTTGAGCAGATCAGGTAACACAGGCAAAGTTGGTAAGCGAAGCAGCGTAAATATAACCAGCAGGCGGCCGCAGGGCTAGCACCGCATTATTAGCAGACTGTTACGAAACCCAACGAATGCAGGCCCGGTTCACCGACTCCAAACCTTACAGCTTGCTGCCGTAGGATAGGTCGCCGGCGTCGCCGAGGCCGGGCACGATGTAGGCCTGCTCATTGAGGCCCTGGTCGATGGCGGCTACCCAGAGCGTGGCCTCGGGTATTTCGCGGGTCACGTACTCTACGCCCTGGGGGCTGGCAATAACGGCGGCAATATGCACCTGCCGGGGCGTACCAAAGCGCAGCATAGCCCGGTAGGTCTGCACCAGGCTTTTGCCCGAGGCCAGCATGGGGTCGGCCAGAATCAGCACCCGCTCATCCAGGCTGGGAGCCGAGAGGTAATCGACCTGCACCTGCACCTGGGCTGTGCCCTCAATACGGTAAGCCGCCGCAAACGCGGAGGGCGACTGGTCGAAATAGTTCAGAAAACCCTGGTGGAAAGGCAGGCCCGCCCGCAGCACGGTGGCCAATACCGGGAAATCGTGGAGGTGCTTGCTGCTGGACTCGCCTAGCGGCGTGCGCACCGTTTTATCGGTGTAGCTCAGCTGGGAGCTGATTTTATAGGCAATAATTTCGCCCAGGCGCTGCAGGTTGCGGCGGAAACGCAGGGAGTCCTGCTGCACCGATACATCGCGCAGTTCGGCCAGAAAGTGGTTGGCCACGGACGGCTCGGCGCACACAACGTGCACGCGTGGGTTAGCCGCGGCGGCGGCCGCAGCGGAAAGGTCAGCAGGAGAAGGCGTCAGCGCAGCCATTGTAGGTAGCAGGGGCGTTGGGTGAAGGATAGGGCCGCATACGGCACGGGCACGGCCCCGAAATTGGCGAAAAAACGGGCAATTGACGGTATCATACCGCCTTCAAAATCGAGCACCAGCCCGGGCGTGCCCGCGTGCCGCCGGATGGCGGCATCTACCAAGGCTAACGGGGCTGCTAGCTTTTTACCTTCGGCGGAGGCCGCGGCAAACAAATAAATCAGCCGGGAGCGGTACCGCACAAACAGTGCTCCGGCCAGCAGCTCGCCAGTGTGGACGTGGCGCACCTCATGCAGCTCCAGTAGCTGCCGGGCTTGCAGCGCGGCCACCAATCGGCGCAGGAGGGTGTAATGGCGGCTTTTGAGGCCGGCGGCCGGGCCCTGGGTTTGCCGGAACAGCGTAAGCAACGGCTCTACCTCGGGTGTGACTTGGACCTGGCCCAGCATAGCAGCAGGCTTGCGCAAACGGCGGCGGTAGTCGGCACAGTAGCCGGCTTGGATGGTTTCGTACGGCTGATGCAGCGGTAGGTGGTAAGTATGACGGTTGTCCACCGTTACCCCGGCCGGAGCGGCTACCAGCCGGTTTTCCACGTTCAGCTGCGCGTAGAAGCGGGCGTAGCAGGGTAGCACCAAGGCCAGCCAGGGGCCTGCCAGACTTCCCAGCATCTTGGCTCCCACTCCAATCATTCCTAGTTGCTGCGTAAAGGGCGGCTGCACTATCTCCCGGCCCCACAAGCGCCACTTCACCGGCAACGGCCACACCGTCAGGTAGCGGCCGGTTCCAGGCTCTGTTTCTACCAGCGCATCCCAGCGGCCGGCCGTAGCCTGCAGCCACCAACTGGTAGCGTACGGAACTGCTGGTAAAGCCGAATCGACGCAGGCATCCCAGGCAGCTAGGTCTAGTTCTGAGAAGCGCAGCAAGCGGATGGACATGCTCAAAGGTACTGCCGGCTGGCTTCCGGCGTTAGGGGCTTTATCCAATCCTGCATAAACTCCGTAGGTTTGCCCACCCACGCGCCGGATTTGGCGTACACGGCTCTGCTTATGAAGATTTACTACGTAGTTTCCTGGGGCCTACTGAGCCTGCTCACGTATTCCGCCACTGCCCAGAACGTACCCACCCGCCCCTCCGATGGTAAAGGCAATTGGCTGGACTACCAGGGTCCGATCAAAGAATATCGGCCCGAGGCTGTAAATCTGGCGCGGGAGCAGCGTAAAACCACCATGGGCACCACCTACGTGCCCCTGGATGCCGATGTGTACCGCCTTATCGACCGGTACGCCATTCTGCACGGCTCCGACTCGCTGGTGCAGCTGCACACCAGCATCCGGCCCTACACCCGCGCCGACGTGGCCTGGCTGGCCGAGCGCCTACTGCAGGATTCCACGGCCGGCCTCTCGCGGCAGGACCGCTTCAACATCCGCTACCTGCTGCGCGACAACTGGCACGAGGCCCGGCAGGACTCGGCTACCAACCTGCGCGAAAAGCCCCTGTTCAAGCATTTCTACCAGCGCCGCTCCGACCTGTACAGCATTGAGCAGCCGGAATTTTCTTTGCGCGTGAACCCCGTGCTGGGACTGAGCCTGGGCAACTCTGACGGAGCCAAAAGCTACGCCTTCCTGAATACCCGCGGGGTGCAGGTAGAAGGCACCATTGACAAGCGGCTGGGCTTCTACACCTTCCTGGCCGATAACCAGATGGCCGTGCCGCTGTACGTACAGCAGCGCACGGAGCGCGACAGCGCGGTGGCCCACGAAGGCTTCTGGAAGCCATTCAAGAACACGCCCGGTCAGTACGATTTCCTCTCGGCCCGGGGCTACCTCACGTATGCCGCCGGCCGCCACGTAAGCCTGCAGCTGGGCCACGACCGGAACCAGATCGGCAACGGTTACCGCAGCCTGATTCTGTCGGATTACGCCGCGCCTTACCTGTTTTTGAAGGTGAACACCCGCATCTGGAAGTTTCACTACCAGAACCTGTTTGCCCAGCTGGTGGCCGACAACCCCGCCCTCGACAAAGACTATCAGCGCAAGTACCTGGCCTTTCATCACCTGAGTTTCGACATTAAGCCTAACCTGAACGTGGGCTTGTTCGAAAGCGTGACCTATAGCGGCTACAAAACGGTGACGGATTACGTGGATGACGACGGTAACCCCAGAACCGACCCGGTACCCCGGAACCGCCGGGCGCGGCGGGGCCCGGAGCTGCAGTACCTCAACCCCATTATCTTCTACCGGGCTATTGAACAAAGCGCGGGTTCAGAGGACAATGCGCTGCTGGGAGCCGATTTCAAGTGGAATATCCGCAACCGGGTGCAGCTATACGGGCAACTGGTGCTGGATGAATTCGTGCTGAGCGAAATCCGGAGCGGAAACGGCTGGTGGGCCAACAAGCAGGCCGTGCAGCTGGGCGCCAAGTACCTCAACGTGGCCGGCATCCGCAATTTCGACGTGCAGGGCGAGTTCAACTTCATCCGGCCCTTCACCTACCAGCACGAGGACCAGTTCCGCAACTACCAGCACGCGGCTCAGCCCCTGGCCCACCCCATGGGTGCTAATCTGTGGGAGTTGATTGGTATTGCCAGCTACCAGCCCCTGCCCCGCCTGAACGTGGTGGCCAAGGGCTTCCTGGTAAAGCAGGGCCTCGACCCCGCCGGCCCCGATTCGGCCCTCACCAACTACGGCAACGATGTGCTGCGCTCCTACAACACCCGTCCCACCGAGTACGGCTATAAAATAGGCGCGGGCCTCACCTCCTACCTCTTCCACGGCGACCTGACAGCCACCTGGCAGGCGGCCCACAACCTCTGGCTCGATGGCAAGGTAGTGTACCGCCGCCGCACCTTCGACGGCCCGGTAGCCCCCTTCTTCACCGCCGACGGCGGCCTGCTGGCTTCCGTGGCCCTGCGCTGGAACATTGCCCAGCGTCTGCACGAGTTTTAAAAGAATGTGAGAAATGTGAGTAAAGGTGAGGATGTGGAGAATGAGTGATGAGTGTTGACTTTTCGCTTGTCACATTCTCATATTCACCATATTAGCACATTAAAAAGCCATGCGCCACGAATCGGCCGTCACGCTGCTGTACCGCCCCGTGAACCAGGCGGAGCTGGATTTGATTGCCGCCTCGGGGTGGCAGGCGTTTCCGCCGTGCCTGCCGGAGCAGCCGTTTTTCTACCCGGTGCTGCATGAGCAGTACGCTGCCCAGATTGCCCACGAATGGAACGTGCCCGACTACGATGTATGCTATGTGCTGCGGTTTGCTGTGGAGGCCGATTACGCCGACTTATTTCCAGTCCAGGATATGGGCAGCCGGAAATACCAGCAACTGCGGGTACCGGCCGGGGAGCTGGAAGAATTCAACCGCCACATCATCGGGCAGATTGAGGTAGTAAGCATACCGGAGGCCTGACCGCATATCCCATTCTGAACACTCGCCCCTGCCAACCAGGTAGGGGCTTGCCTGCGTGAGCACCCCTTACCGCAATGGTTTATTCACATCACTTATCTAATCACCAATAGTAATTACCTAAGCTCAACAGTACGTTTTCTGATAATAAATAAAGCCTCTTTCGTCGGCTCAGTAGCACTCTTCGTCTTGATTTAAGGCCATTTCGGCTAATCATGACACAATTTCAGCCAGTAGGGAAATACAAAGGTTCGTCTGCTACGTAGGTTTGTTCATTACGGGAAATAATTCTCGTTTTGGAACAACGCTGCTGTCCTGCTACCGTATTGCCCACATCGTACGCAGTACGTTGTCAGGGCCGCTCCGCTTTCCAGCACTGCCGATCCGTCATCCGGCAGCCTGATACTACCTGACCTGTTTGTCACCCCCCTATGCTTCACCGCTACTTACTGTATTTTTTCTCGCTCCTGCTGCTGGGCAGCTGTGCTTACGACAACGCCGAGGATATTGTGAAGCCCCAACAGCCCTGCGCTACGCCGGCTACGGTAAGCTATGCCCTGCACATTTCGCCGCTGCTGGACCGCAACTGCCGCAGCTGCCACAGTGCGGTATTAGTTAGTGGCAACGTAAACCTGGATAACCTCACGGAAATCCAGACCCGGGCCCGAACCGGCCAGTTGATGGGCGTTGTCACGCACGCGCCTGGTTTTCAGCAGATGCCCCAGGGTGGGGCTAAACTTTCGGACTGCGACATTGCGCTTCTGCAGCAATGGGTAACGGCTGGCGCCCCTAATAATTAGATGGCCGGGCCATGTGCGCGCCGGACGGCGCTGCGGTGGGGATTATTGCTGCTACTTAGCGTTGGTGTACTACAAGGCCACGCTCAGGGCCGCTACATGACGCAAACCGGCTCGGTCAGCTTTTTTTCCACCAGCATCATCGAGGATATTGAGGCTCATTCCGAGGAGGTCTCGGCCATTTTCGATTTGTCGAACGGACAGTTGGCCTTCAGTATTCCCATTAAGTCATTTCAGTTCAAGCGCACCCTCATGCAGGAGCACTTCAACGAAAACTATATGGAATCGGGCCGCTTTCCGAAGGCCACGTTTCGGGGCAAAGTGCTGGATCTGAACTTTGGTAACCTGCTCAAAAGCGGTTCCCAGCGCGTGACGGTGGAGGGCGACATTACCCTGCACGGGGTTACGCGCCGCATAACTGTTCCGGGCACCCTCGACCTGAGCCAGGGCACCCTATTGGTCAACGCCTATTTCAGCGTGGCCCCGGCCGACTACAACATTGAAATTCCGTTGCTGGTGCGCGAGAACATTGCGAAAGTGGTGGGCGTGAAAGTGCGCCTCTCCTGCGAACCGGCTACCCAGATTTCGGCTAAATAACTACTTCGGTTTCCTCCTTACCTTCTCATTTCTGCTCTATGCGGCCACATTTTTACCACTATTTAGCGCGGGTGAGTGCCGTGATAGTATTTCTAGTGAGCCTGGCGGCCCCGGCCCTGGCTCAGGATGATGACCTGCTGGGCCAACTGGAAAAGCAGACCCCGGCTCAGCCTCCCCGCGAGGCAGTGCACGCCACTTTCAAAAGCACCCGCCTCATCAACGGGCACACCATTGAAACGCCCGGACAGGGCACGCTGGTATTCCTGATTTCGCACCGCTTTGGCACCCTTAACAGCGGCGCCTACAACTTCTTCGGCCTCGACCAGGCCACCATACGGCTGGGCCTGGAATATGCCTTGACTGACCGGCTGGAAATTGGGGTGGGCCGCAGCTCGGTGGGCAAGGCTCTGGATGGCTTCGTGAAGTACCGGGCTCTTACTCAAACTACCGGCCCCCGGGCCATGCCCGTGAGTCTGACACTGTTCAGCAGCGCCGCCCTCACCACCCTCAAGTACAACGACAACATCGACCGCACGCTGCCGCGCCGCCTGGTGTACTCCTACCAGGCCCTGATTGCCCGCAAGGTCAACGAAAACCTCTCTTTGCAGGTGATGCCCACGCTGGTACACCGCAACCTGGTAATGGAATCCAAAGATGCCAACGACGTGTACGCCCTGGGCATCGGGGGCCGTCAGAAAATTACCAAGCGCACCTCCATCAACCTGGAGTACTACTACCTGATGCCAGACAACAAGCCCACCGGCGTGCGCAACGCCATAGCCGCCGGCCTGGATATTGAAACCGGCGGGCACGTTTTTCAGCTGCACGTGACCAACTCCCAGGGCATGATTGAGCAGCATTTCGTGAGCGAAACCCGGGGCAATTTCTTCGATGGCGACATCTACTTTGGCTTCAACGTGAACCGCAACTTCACCGTACGGCCCAAAAAAGGCTTCCGTAACTAACGGCTTCTTCTTACTCAATTTCCCTTTTTTACCCCAACCCCATGCTACACAAAATTACTTCCCTAGTACTGGCCGCCGGCCTGCTCACCTTCAGCGCCTGCAACAACGACGATGATGATGCGACGCCCGCCAGCAATATGGTAAACGTGGCCGCCACCCTGGATGGCAAGCAGGAAGTGCCCGCCAACTCCTCCACCGCCACCGGCTCCATGACGGGCACCTACGACAAGAGCACCCGCACGCTTACCTACCGTGTTACCTACACCGGCCTGACGCCGTCGGCTGGCCACATTCACCAGGCAGCTCCGGGCGTGAACGGCGGTGTTATCGTGCCGTTTTCCAGTGTAGCTACATCGCCCATTACTGGCACAGCTACTCTCTCCGAGGCTGATGGCGCTAAGCTGCTCAGCGGCGAAACCTACGTGAACCTGCATACACAAGCCTACAGCGGCGGAGAAATCCGCGGCAACATGACGGTAAAGTAATCTTCGGGCGAAATCGTCTGACGATACACAGCCCCCGGCGCGCAGGTGCCGGGGGCTGTGTGCATTCTGGGGGTGCCGTCAGCCGTCTTACCGTCTTACCGCAGCGTGTGCCCCGCCGCAGGGAATGCCCTACCTTTGCGCGTTCCGATGAAGACCTACCTCCGCATTCTGCAATACGCCCGCCCCTGGGCAGTATTTCTGCCGCAGTACCTGCTGTTCACTGTGCTGACTATCTTTTTCAGCATCGGCAACTTCACGCTCATCATTCCGCTGCTGAGCGTGCTGTTTGACAAAACGGACAAGGTACCCGCCAAAGCCCCCAGCCACCTGCCCGATTTCCACCCGACCATTCAGTGGGTGACGGATACGTTCAACTTCTTTTTTGCCCAAGTACTGGAAGAGCGGGGCAAGTTGGGGGCACTAGCTTTTGTGTGCGGAGTAGTGGTAGTGTCGGTGTTGCTGAGCAACGTATTTCGCTACCTGAGCCTGCGGCTGCTGGCTACGGTGCGGGCCCGCGTCATCCGGAACCTGCGCCGCGACCTGTACCACCGCATCATCAGCCTGCAGCTGGGCTTTTTCGGGAGTGAGCGGAAGGGGGATTTGATGTCGCGCTTTACGGCCGATGTGCAGGAAGTGGAAACCTCAGTGGTGAATACCATGACGGCCGTTATCAAGGAGCCGCTGACCATCATTGCCTACTTCGCGGTGCTGTTTCACATTTCTACGCCGCTCACGCTGTTCACACTGATTCTGCTGCCCATTTCGGGCGGCATTATTGCCACGGTGGCCAAGCGCCTGCGCACCCAGGCCAAGCAAAGCCAGAGCACGTTGGGCACCATGCTGTCGGTGATTGACGAGACGCTGGGCGGCATCCGGGTGATTAAGGCCTTCAACGCCCAGGAGTACATCAAAGGCAAATTCGAGGACCAGAACGACCTGTACGCCCGCACTTCCCGCGCCATTGATAACACCCGGGATTTGGCCTCGCCGTTCTCGGAGTTTGCCGGCGTGTCGGTGGTGGCCGGGCTGCTGTATTTCGGCGGCACGCTGATTCTGGGTGGCAAGTCCAGCCTGGATGGGCAGACATTTATTGGGTACGTGGTGTTGTTTTCGCAGGTGTTAACGCCGGCCAAGGCCCTGTCGGCCTCGTTTGGCAACATCCAGCGCGGGCTGGTGGCCGGAGAGCGGGTGCTGAGTATCATTGATACTGAGCCGCTGGTGCGCGACAAGCCCGACGCCCAACTGCTGCCCGCTTTTGAGCACCAGATTGAGCTGCGCAACCTGCAGTTCGGCTATGCCGATGCACCCGTGCTGCAGGACATTAACCTGACCATTCCCAAAGGCAAAACCGTGGCCCTGGTGGGCCCCAGC
Organism: Hymenobacter sp. 102; assembly: GCF_049949205.1. Classification (NCBI taxonomy): domain Bacteria; kingdom Pseudomonadati; phylum Bacteroidota; class Cytophagia; order Cytophagales; family Hymenobacteraceae; genus Hymenobacter; species Hymenobacter sp. 102. Next base: position 3,418,102 of record NZ_CP188172.1, on the reverse strand, counting down.
GGCGGCGGCAAAAGCACCCTGGCCGACCTGCTGCCCCGCTTCTACGACCCCACCGGCGGGCAGCTGCTCATTGATGGCCACGACGTGCGCGACTGCACCATTCACTCCGTGCGCGACCAGATGGGCATCGTGACCCAGGAAAGCATCCTGTTCAACGACACCATCTTCAACAACATCCGCTTCAATACTGAAGCCACGGAGGCCGAGGTACTGGAGGCGGCCCGCATTGCCAACGCCCACGACTTCATTATGGCCGCGCCGGAAGGCTACCAGACGATGATTGGCGACCGGGGCAGCCGTCTGAGCGGGGGCCAGCGCCAGCGCCTGAGTATTGCCCGCGCCATCCTGCGCAACCCGCCTATTCTCATCCTAGATGAAGCCACCTCGGCCCTGGATACCGAAAGCGAAAAGCTGGTGCAGGAAGCCCTCACCCGCCTTATGCAGAACCGCACCAGCCTGGTAATTGCCCACCGGCTGAGTACCGTGCAGCACGCCGATGAAATTGTGGTGCTGCAACAGGGCCGCATTGTGGAGCGCGGCACCCACGAGGAGCTGCTGCGCCAGGGCGGCCTGTACCAGCGCCTGAACATGATGCAGGCGACCAACGCGGCGTTGGCGTAGAGAGAGGTAGCGGCAAGGGGCCGCGGCTTACACTGCCAAAGCCCTATATTTAGTCCGTTCTGTTAGCGCCTGCGTATTACGGGCTGCATTTTCTCTCCTCAACCACAACCTCTTTACTTCCATGCTTGCTCTCAAACGACTGGTAACCATCCTGGTGATGGTGTTTTTGCTCCTTGCTTTGCTGGTTCTGCTGGTGCCTTCTGTGCAAAGCAGCTTCGCCAGCATGGCTGATTCCCGCGAAAGTCTGCTGTTCGGCCTGTTCGTAACGGCCACGGTTCTGCTGGGTCTGCAGCTACTGACTGAAAACCTGGACAGCGTGTTGCTGCGCCGGGATGTGGCCGCCCGGGAAGGCAAAATCAATGAGTTGAAAGCCCGCCTCTACGACCACCAACTGGACCAGCAGCGCACCGCTGAGCGCCCCCCGGTGGTGCCCCGTACCGGCGTTACTACCTACCCCGAGCAGCACCAGCCCACGTTTCCGGAGTCGGACCCGGCCCTGCCCAACGCCCCCATCGACCAACCTAATTCCATCATTCCGCCGCGCAACCCCAATTACCCGGCGTAATTTTCGCATTTCGTGACCCAACCTTCGCTTACCAGCCTCATTCAGGCCGAGCTTACCGAAGCCCAAGCCGTGCTCGACCGGTTTGTGCAGAATCCGGCCAACTTGCAGGCCATTGAGCAGGCTGCCCGCCTGATAGCCGCCAGCCTCGATGCCGGGGGTAAAGTGCTCACCTGCGGCAACGGCGGCTCCCTCTGCGACGCCCAGCATTTTGCCGAGGAGCTCACCGGCCGCTACCGCCAGAACCGCCGCGCCCTGGCCGCCATTGCCCTCACCGAAGCCTCGCACATGAGCTGCGTGGCCAACGACTTCGGCTACGACCACGTGTTCAGCCGCTTCGTGGAGGCTCTGGGCCGCCCCGGCGACGTGCTACTGGCCATCAGCACCAGCGGCCACTCGCCCAACGTGCTGCTGGCCGCCGAAGCCGCCCGCGCCGCCGGTATGCGCGTAGTGAGCCTTACAGGCAAGGATGGTGGCCAGCTGGCCGGCATCAGTGACGTGGAAATCCGGGCCCCACACACCGGCTACGCCGACCGGATTCAGGAAATCCATATCAAAGCCATTCACATTATGATTATGCTCATTGAGCAGCTGGTGAAACCGTAAGCCAGTACTCCGGCCCTTGTCTCAAAGCCCTTTTTCTACTGAAGCTCCCCACTAACCCGGGGGTTGCTCTGGCAGAAAAAGGGCCTTTGCATTGTGGAGGTTAATCGTAACTTCCCTTCCTGATACACGTCTATTCACCCGTTCTTTTTTCGCCTTATTCATGCTTACGAAAACCTTCGGCTCGGCCGTGCAAGGGGTTAATGCGTATACTATTACCATTGAAGTAGTTGTATCGATGGGCACGGGTTTCTACGTGGTGGGCCTGCCCGATAATGCTATTAAGGAAAGTCAGCAGCGGGTAGAGGCGGCCCTGAAGTTTCGGGGGTACCGCATGCCGCGCACCAAGGTGGTGGTGAACATGGCCCCGGCCGACATCCGCAAGGAAGGCTCGGCCTACGATTTGCCCATTGCCGTGGGTATCCTGCACGCCTCCCAGCAGCTGACCACCGAGCGGCTGGGCGAGTACATCATTATGGGCGAGCTGGCCCTGGATGGGGAGCTACGGCCGGTGCGGGGTGTGCTGCCCATTGCCATTCAGGCCCGCAAAGAGGGTTTTAAAGGCTTCATCCTCCCCCGCGAAAACGCCCGGGAAGCCGCCATTGTCAATAACCTCGACGTTATTCCGGTGGACACGATGCAAGAGGCGGTAGATTTTCTGGAAGGCCGCCTGGACATTGAGCCGGTGGTGGTTGATACCCGGGACGTGTTTCAGCAGGCTGCCAACCAGTACGCCGCCGACTTCGCCGATGTGCAGGGCCAGGAGAACATCAAACGTGCCCTGGAAATAGCCGCGGCCGGCGGCCATAATGTTATCATGATTGGCCCACCCGGCGCGGGCAAAACCATGCTGGCTAAGCGTCTGCCCAGTATTCTGCCGGCTCTGAGCATGCAGGAGGCACTGGAAAGCACCAAAATTCACTCGGTTGCCGGCAAGCTGGGAGCCAACGCTTCGTTGCTGAACACCCGGCCTTTCCGCAGCCCGCACCACACTATTTCCGATGTGGCTTTGGTGGGTGGTGGTGGCAACCCGCAGCCCGGCGAAATATCCCTGGCCCACAACGGCGTGCTGTTTCTGGATGAGCTGCCGGAGTTTAAGCGCACCGTGCTGGAAGTGATGCGCCAGCCGCTGGAGGAACGCCGCGTCACCATTTCGCGGGCCAAAGTCAGCATTGATTTCCCGACGAATTTCATGTTAATAGCCAGCATGAATCCGTGCCCGTGCGGCTATTACAACCACCCGGAGAAGGAATGCGTGTGCGGACCGGGCGTGGTGCAGCGCTACCTGAATAAAGTATCGGGGCCGTTGCTGGACCGGATTGACTTACACGTGGAGGTAACGCCCGTGACGTTTGATCAGATGACGGAAACGCGCCGCTCGGAGGATAGCCGCACCATTCAGGAGCGGGTGGAAACGGCCCGGCAGCGGCAGGCGGAGCGGTTCCGTGAGCAGGCCGACATCCACTCCAACGCCATGATGCCCTCCCAGATGGTAAAGGACATCTGCCGCGTTGATGCTACCGGCCTCACACTGCTGAAAACCGCCATGGAGCGCCTCGGCCTCTCGGCCCGGGCCTACGACCGGATTCTGAAAGTGGCCCGTACCATTGCCGATTTGGCCGGCTCCGAGGAAATCCAGCTACCCCACCTGGCCGAAGCCATTCAGTACCGCAGCCTCGACCGGGAAGGCTGGGCGGGATGAGTGGCGAGTAATGGAGTAGCGGAGTAATCGTTCTGCGGGTGCAAACGGCGTTTTCTACCGGACTATTACTCAGTTACTCCGCTACTCCGTTACTTTTGCCGCGTGCTATACGATGCCCTTGTCAAACCGCTGCTGTTCCGGCTGGATGCGGAACGCGCCCACCATTTGGTATTTAACAACCTGAAGCGCGCCTACCGGGTGCCGGGGGCCGCGGCAGCATTGCGCGGGCTGTATGAGCTGCGCCACCCCAGCCTGGAGCGGGACGTATTTGGCCTGCGGTTTCGGAACCCCGTGGGGCTGGCAGCCGGGTTTGATAAGAATGCCGAGCTGACGGACGAGTTGGGCGCTCTGGGATTTGGCTTCGTGGAAATTGGCACGGTAACGCCCCGCCCCCAGCCCGGCAACCCGCAGCCCCGGCTGTTTCGGCTGCCGCAGGATGCCGCGCTGGTGAACCGCATGGGCTTCAACAACCACGGTGCCGAGGCCGCCGCCGCCCGCCTGCGCCAACGCCGGAACCGGGACCTGATTATCGGGGGCAACATTGGTAAGAACAAGGACACGCCCAACGAGCTGGCCGCCCACGACTACGTAGCCTGCGTGGAGGCCCTGCACGAAGTGGTAGACTACTTTGTAGTGAACGTATCCTCCCCCAACACCCCGGGGCTGCGGCAGTTGCAGGAACGGGAACCGCTGATTGAGCTGCTGCAGCAGGTGCAGGAGCGCAACCAAAGCCTGCCCAGGCCCCGTCCTCTTCTACTTAAGATTGCCCCCGACCTCACGGACCCGCAGCTGGATGATATCCTGCTGATTGCCCGCGAAACCAACCTCAGCGGCCTGGTAGCCACCAATACCACCATCAGCCGGGACAACCTGACTACCCCCGCCGCCGACGTTGCTAACCTGGGAGCCGGCGGACTCAGCGGCAAGCCTTTGCGGCGGCGCGCTACCGAAGTTATTCGGTACCTGAGCCAGCATAGCCGGGGCAACCTACCCATTATTGGGGTGGGCGGTATTCACTCGGCGCAGGATGCCCGCGAGAAGCTGGAGGCCGGGGCCTGCCTGCTGCAGCTCTACACGGGCTTCATCTACGAAGGCCCTAGTCTGGTTCAGCAAATCAACAGGGAGTTAGTGAAGTCATAAGTAGCCGGACAGCTTCAATTTTACTGCTCAGCCCGCAACGGCCGAACCGTAAGCTCACCATCTCACAACTTCACCATTTCACCTTTAGGCGCGTAGCGGCGCTGCAGCCAGATAAGCAGCGGTACCAGCACCAGCGTGGGCCACAAAAAGTTAAGCGGAAACGGGATGAATTTGAGGCTGGTAGCTGAAAACGCCGATACCGCCGCAATGTACGAGCCCACAAAGCCCGAAATATGGTTGCGCAGCCATTGGCCGGCGGGCCAGGGTCCCGGTCGCCGAAAGCCACGCAACTGCCGTACTGTCGTCATCAGCCCAATAGCTCCAAACACCACCATGGCCAGGTTAAAGGGGCGGCTCCAGAGACCATAGGCCAGCGTACCCGCGAAAATCAGCAATCCGGTTACGGTACTTGCCCAATCATAGAGGCCGGGCTGCTGATTCTGGCCCATGCGCTTGTGTTGCAACGAGCGGTAGCCAAACTGCGCCAGATACAGGCTGAAAATGCCGGTCAGCAGCAAAAATGTCAGTCCCTTACTGCTGGCCGAGACAATGGCTGTACTACCAGCCACCACCATAGCGTAAAAAAACACTTTGCCCCAGAGCCGGTGGGCCGGCCCGCCTTTGCGCACGAGCAGGGCAATGGGAGCCACAAAAAAACCGGTGAACCCCGCCGCAATGTGCAGCCAGCGGTTCAGGAGCAGAAACGTTTCCATGGGGGCCGAACGTACGTTGATGGCTCAAACAAGCAGCTTTGCGCAAACCAGCGCAATTTTACTTCCCTCAATTGCCGACCAGCAGGCCCGAAGCGTGGTTATAGTCAGCTGAGACGTTTTACAGCTTCACGCCCAGCCGCCACTCAATCACATCGGCCGAGCCGCCGTGCACTTTCAGGTCTACGTTCCCAAATACCCGCTCAGTGAAGTGGTATTTCAGGCCCAGCCGCTCATAGTAGAACTTGTTGGACTTGTACGGATTGTAGAGATAGAACCCCAGGTGCGCCACAAACGCCAGCCGCCCGAACAGCAGCTCATGCCCCACGTAAGCCCCCGCCTTTTTCACGTCGGGCAGCTGGTCGCCAGCCCGGGCCGTGTCCCGGAGCTGGGCCCGCAGACTCCGGTCATAGAAGCCCTCTACCCCAGCCATCAGGTTGCTTTTGCGGTTCACGCGGTGGCCCACAACCAGGGTCACGGAGTTTACCGGATAGCGGCGGTTATCGGAGGTATTGCGCTGTTTCCAGCCCATGGAGGTACTCACGTTCAGAAAGCTGCGGCCCAACTCAGCCGGCGCGGGCGCGGGGGCCGAGTTCAGGGGCCTAAACGGGCGTTGCTGGTGGTAGTTGAGGCCCAGCAGCACCGTGGGCAGGTTAATGCCAAAGTTGGGCTTGGTGGTAGCCCCATTGGAGTAATGATTCAGTCCCAGGCCCAGCAACAGGCCCAGCTGCTCCGAAAGGGCCACATCATACTCCAGACGAGTCTGCAGGGTAGCATTCAGCCCGGAGCTGACAATGGTGTTCTTGTGATTGGTAGCCGGGTTGTAGCGCACCGGAAAGTAGCCCACGCCGGTACCCAGCCGGAAATTCAGCTCCTGCCGCCGGGTACGCCACAGGGCTTTGTTGATATACGCAGTGGCCGCATAAGACTGGCCCAGCACGGGGTTATGATAATCATAGTACACCAGCGCCAGGCCTATTTTAGGGTACTTATACCAGGTGTGCCAGGGCTCCGCGCCGGTGGTCTGCCGCTGCAGATTCAGCTCAAAGCCCGTAGGATGCGACACAGCCAGGTGCTGCACGGCGGGGGTGTGCGCCAGAATAAAACTGCCCTGCACATACGCTCCCAGCACCAACGGGGCAGCGGCCCGGCGTTGTGCCTGCAAGGGCCGCACACTTCCCAGTAAAAGCAGCGTGGGCAGCAGCCACCTGTTCCAACGCATCATATAAAACAAGCAAGCAACGAAGCAAAAGTAATGAAACCAGCCTGTTGACCGGACGGAAACTACCAGTCTCCCGGTTGTTGATAATGGTCTGTCAGTGTAGCGCTTATCCGGAAACGGGGTCAATTGAGCATTGTTAATTTTAAATAAAACATAATTATTCCCGCAACCCTATTGGCGTTACTTACGCTATGAGCCCCTGAAACCCACGAAAGACGTGGCCGTGCAGTTGAAGTGAGGCCCTTGGCCCACGCGTATCCCCCCCTATTGACATGAAAAACTTTGCTCTCCTGGCCGCCCTGGGCGTGGCCTCCATTTCCGCCGTACACGCACAAGATGCCGGTGGCTTCCGTTTGGGTGTAAAAGTAGGTGGTACCTACTCCAACATCTCCGGCGACAACGTAAGCCAGATTACCGGGCCTAATTACAGCACCGACCTCGGCGACTATAAACTGGGCTACAACGTGGGCGTAAGCACCAGTATTCCGCTTTCGTCGGATGGCTTTTTCTCTTTCGCTCCTGAGTTGCTGTACAACCGTAAAGGCTACGAAATCAACGGTAAGCAAACCGGCAACCTGGGCATGGAAAATGGCAAGACCATTGAAAGCCGCGAAATTGAGCAGCAGCGCGTATTGCACTACCTCGATGTGCCCCTGCTAGCCAAAATCAATGCTGGCGGGCTGTTCTTTGAGTTGGGCCCCCAGGTAAGCTATCTGTTCGGCTCCAAAAACAAGCAGCAGACGACTACCAAATACACCGACGGCACCAAGGTAAAAACCGACAACGACGGTACCTTCCTGGACTACAGCGGTTTCAAGCGCGGCGAGTCGTCCAAATCTGACCTGGCCCAGTTCGATATCAGCGGCGTGGCCGGCGTGGGCTACATGACCGATGGTGGCATCAGCCTGGGCTTGCGATACGCCCGGGGCTTTAACTCCCTCATCGACACCAAAGACCAGGATAATGAGCCGAAAGCATTTAACAACGCTTTCACGCTCCAGTTGGGCTACCTGATTCCTACCAAATAAGGTACTCTGCCTGCCTGATAACGGCCTTCCTAAACGGGGAGGCCGTTATTTTTTTCGGTTGATTCATATGCCAATTGCCAACTATAACCGTTAAAGGCAGCAGACTGGCACATTTTTCGTGCGGCTGGTCTTCGTGCAATTCCCTTTTCTCACTCCAATTTTGTTGCACCCATGAAAAAATCCCTACTGGCCGCTGCGGCCCTCCTTGCCACTGTGGCTGTTTCTGAGTCCAAAGCTCAGGGTATCCGTTTCGGGTTGAAGGCCGGCGGCAACCTCTCCAATCTCTCGGGTGATTTAACGGACGAGGACCGGTACGAAAATAAATTCGGTTTCCATGGCGGGGCTATGCTCAACATTGGCTTGCTCGATGATGGGTTCCTGTCTATTCAGCCAGAGGTGCTGTTCTCCCAAAAAGGCTTCAAATTTGCCGAGAATCAAGCCTTCGGATTGTACCGCTACAGTGGCAGCCGCACCTACAACTACATTGACGTGCCGGTGCTGCTGAAGCTTAACGCCGACGGATTCTACTTTGAGGCGGGCCCGCAGTACAGCTACCTGATGAAGGTAAAAGACGAAACCCAGCGCAGCCTCAACGGCACTGTATTTACCAACTACTCCGGCACCCAAAATCTGGATAACGTAAACCGCAACGAGATTGGGTACGCCGCCGGACTGGGCTTCCAGTCTGATGCCGGCTTTCTGATTGGCATTCGTTACAACGGTTCCCTCACCGACTTCGCTAAGGAAGGCTACACCGGCGACGCCGACGTACGCAACGCCCGCAACTCAGTGTTCCAAGCTTCAGTAGGGTTCCTGCTGCCCGGTAAATAGACTCACCCAGCTTGCACAAAAAAGCCCGGCTAACTAGTATAGATAGCCGGGCTTTTGCGTGCAAGGAAACGGAATTTACCCTTGCACGGCGGCCGCGTAGTTGCGGTAGAAGTGCGGAATGGTTTCGATGCCTTTCAGGAAGTTGAACACGCCGTAGTGCTCGTTGGGCGAGTGGATGGCATCACTGTCCAGGCCGAAGCCGAGCAGCACGGTATCCAGGCCCAGCTCGCTCTTGAACATGGCTACAATGGGAATGGAGCCGCCCCCGCGCGTGGGGATGGGGCGCTTGCCGAAGGTGGTTTCCATGGCGTCGGCCGCGGCTTTGTAGGCCACCGAGTCGGTGGGGGTTACTACCGGCTCGCCGCCGTGGTGGGGCTTTACTACCACCGTTACGCCGCTGGGGGCAATGCTTTCGAAGTGCTGCTGGAACAGAGCCGTAATTTCATCGGAGGTCTGGTGGGGCACCAGGCGCATCGAGATTTTGGCGTAGGCCTTGGAGGCAATAACCGTTTTAGCACCCTCGCCGGTGTAGCCGCCCCAGATGCCGTTCACATCCAGGGTGGGCCGGATGCCGATGCGCTCCACGGTGGTGTAGCCCTTTTCGCCGTAGGTATCGGGCAGGCCGATGCTTTTCTTGAACTCGTCGTCGGAGTGCGGCACGCGGTTCAGCTCGGCGCGCTCCTCGTCCGTGAGTACAGCTACGTTGTTGTAGAACTCCGGGATGGTAATGTGGTTGTTCTCGTCGTGCAGCGAGGCAATCATCTTGCAGAGCACGTTGATGGGGTTGGCCACGGCGCCGCCGTAGAGGCCGGAGTGTAGGTCCCGGTTAGGGCCGGTTACTTCCACCTCGTGGTAGCTCAGGCCACGCAGCCCTACCTCAATGCTGGGCTCGTCGTTGGCCAGCATACCGGTGTCGGAAATCAGGATGACGTCGGCTTTCAGCTTCTCCTTGTTGGCGCGCACGAAGATGCCGAGGTTGTTGGAGCCGATTTCCTCCTCGCCCTCAATCATCACCTTGATGTTGCAGGGCAGGCCGCCCTCCTGGTTCATCACCTCCAGGGCCTTTACGTGCATGTACACCTGACCTTTGTCGTCGCAGGCACCGCGGGCGTAAATCTTCTCGTCTTTGATAACCGGCTCGAAGGGGGGCGAATCCCACAGCTCGTAGGGGTCGGCGGGCTGCACATCATAGTGGCCGTACACCAGCACCGTGGGCAGGGCGGGGTCAATGATTTTCTCGCCGTACACGATGGGGTTGCCGGCCGTGGGGCACAGCTCCACGTTTTCCAGGCCTACTTCCTCGAAGCGGGCCTTCAGGTACTCGGCGGCCCGCAGCACGTCGCCGTGAAACTTGGGGTCGGCGGAAACCGACGGAATACGGAGCCAGTCGATGAGTTCGGTGAGGAAACGCTGCTGGTTCTGCTCGAGGTAGGAAGCCATGCGGGGTGGTTTTGGGGTTGGAAATGCGGGGGTAAAGGTAGAAAGGCGCGGCGGTAGATGTATTCAATTATTCAGCGGTTCCCAATCATCTTTTCGGAAAAATACATTTCCGAAAAGCGGGGAATTGAATACCAGATAGAACTGCCGACCTCGGCGGTAGATAGTCGGGTTCGACGACATAATATGGTGCGTTGGCTGCTGCATGCTCACCGCAAGTCGATAGGATTCATATGGCTTCACAGTATATACCGTACCCACATGGAGCTTCACAACCCTATCACCATCCATTACAAAAAAGGTAATTCTGTCATCCGGCGTGATGGTGAAACGGAAGGTATTGTACTGCCAATCGGCCTGACGCCCCGGAAATTTGCTACGGTCGATTATGTATGAGCCATATAAATCTTCCTTCTTCAGCTTAATGGTTTCGAACAGCGGACGAGTTGCGAAAAGCACAATTCCTAGCACTACTACCACTAACCAACTGACCGCTGAAACTTTGAGAAATATCTTCTTCCGGGTAATTGCAGCGAGGACTAAAAGGATTATCGTTCCAGGAACCAGTATCAATCCAAAGAAGAAACCAAAGGCCATGTATCAATTTCTGTAACGCATAAAATACCCTTGCTACTTCTTATCCCAGGGCATGGGCACGCGGCTTTCGGTGCCGGCGCGCAGGCGCTGGATGTTGGCGCGGTGAGTGTAGATGAGCAGCCCGGCCACCACGAAGCCAAACCATACCAGCAGCTGGTTATCGGGGCGGAACGGGGGCAGCAACTGCAGCAGGGCAAACACCACCCCGGCCGACATACTGCTCAACGACACGTAGCGCGAGGCCAGCAGCACCGCAATAAATACCAGAATGCACACACCCACGGTAGCCGGGGCAATGGCCAGCATCACGCCCAGAATGGTGGCTACGCCCTTCCCGCCCCGGAACCCGGCCCAGATGGGGTAAATGTGCCCCACCACCGCCAGCACCCCGCAGGCCAGCTGGTAGTACAGCAGCTGGGAAGGCAGAATAGCGCCCTGGTTCAGCATAACGGTAGCCAGCGAGGTAGCTACCCAGCCTTTCAGCACATCCACGGCCATTACAAAGGAGCCCGGCTTCTTACCCAGCACCCGGAAGGTGTTGGTGGCCCCGGAGTTGCCGGAGCCATGCTCCCGGATATCCAGCCCGAAAAACGCCCGCCCTACCCACAGAGCCGTCGGGATGGAGCCAATGAGGTAAGCGGCCACCAGCAGGCCGAGCACTAAGGGGAGATTCATGCGGGAGAAGAGAGTAGCGGTTCAGTCGATGGGGTAAAGATACGGAGGTGATGCGGGGGCGTTGGTGAATACATAGAATAGTCATGCTGAGCTTGCCGAAGCATGACGACCTAAGACTCCCCTCACAACACAACGCCCCGGCAGAGGCTGCCGGGGCGTTGCGGTTATTCGTCGCCGAAGGGGTCGTTGGCGTCTTTCTTCTTTTTCTTCTTCGACTCCTTCTTGTTTTCCTCCACCGGGGCATCGGTGGGGGCCGGGGTGGCCTCTACGGCTTCGTCCTTTTTCTTCTTTTTCTTGCCCGTGTCCTCGGCGGGGGCTTCGGTGGGCGCGGGAGCCGTCTCTACGGCTTCATCCTTTTTCTTCTTCTTTTTGCTGCTAGGTTCCTCTACTGGTGGCTCGGCGTTGGGGTCATAGTCCAGAGCATCCTGCACGGGGTCCTTCTTCTTCTTTTTCTTCTTGTTGGCGTCTTGGTCGAAGTCGAAGTTGCCGGTGGGCTCAGGTTGCGTGATGTTGACCTTCTTCTTGCTGGTGTCCTTGAGGTAGTCCTTGCGGAAGTGGTTGAGGAAGGTTTGCACCTCTTGGTCGTCGCCGAGGTAGAAGCCGTATTGCGTGGCCGTGTTGTAGTCACCCTTGGCTTTGAGGCCCACAATCTCGTCGTAGGAGCCGTGCTGGGCTTTGGTCAGCAGCACGTTGTTGGAGTACTTAAGGTAGTACCACGTCTGGGGTTCAGCTTCCAGGTACAGTTCCACGGCGTCGCCGGTGGTTTCCTTCTTGATTTCGATGTAGCCGTCGATGAGGGCGTTGATGTCCTTCTTACCCACGCTCACCAGGCCAATCTTCCCCACCGAGTACCAGGCCTTGAACTTGTTGTCCCAGCGCAGATTTACCTGGCTCAGCACAATGGTGTGCAGGAACTTGGCCGACAGCTTCTGCAGCGGCACGTAGCCACCCTTACGGGTGCTGTAGTCCTGCACCACTTTGTTGCCCACAAACTCGCCCATCTTGTAGAGTTGAGCCGGGGAGCCGGTGAGAGCTTCGGGCGCTCCCTTGGCGTTGGTGGCCAAGTCCTGCCCCATGGCTTCCACGGCCTTTTCGGGCAGTACAATGTCAAACGCCATAAAGGTGTCCAGGTTGTACAGGTTACTGTCGGGTTTGGCGGTACCCAGGCCGGCGGCCGTGAGGGAGTAGTCCTTATTAGAGTTGATGAGGTTGAGCTTGCCGCGGAAATCCATCTGGCCCGTGGAGTCCCGCAGGGTCAGCACCGAGCCTTCATACACATCGGGGTCGTTGGGGTTGTGCTGGCTGATGGCGTACACCTTCTTCTTGATGTCGTAGGTCAGGTTACCATCTACTTCAAACAGGTTCATATCCGTTACGCCGGGCTTGGGAGCTACAAACAGCGGGTAGATTTTGTTGGTCCCCTCCGAGAGAAACAGGCCCGTGAGCATGGGCGTGCCGTCCTCGGTTTTGGGACTGCCCATCTTGAGGCGAATGGCCTTCGGGTCGATGGTATCCTGCACCGCAAACCACTCCGAGGAGGTTGGCGACTTCACGAAGTTCAGCTTGGCCTGCCCATCAAAAGTGAAACCCTTTTTCTGGGAGTTCATGGTGATACCGCCCCGGTAGGCAATGCGCGGGGCCAGGTGGAATTTATCGGCGGCGGCCAGGTTGGCGACGGCAATAGTGGGGGGCGACGGGGGCAGGTCGTCGCCGGCATCGGGCCCGCGCTTCAGCAGACCTTTTGTGAGGCCGCCCGTACCTTTCCGGCCCGCCGAGGCCATGGCCGTTGCCGTAGAGTCGACGTGGAAGTTGGCAAACTTGATGGCGAAGGAGTCGGCCGAGGTTTTGTAGCTGTACAGGGCATTGCCGGTGAAGGCCGTGCGAGACTGCACCCGGATTTCGCCCTTATACAGGTTGTGGAACTTGCGCAGGGTGTCCATCACAATGCCGGCGTTCTGGAAGGCGCGCATTTCGGCGTTGGGCAGAATGTACACTTTGCTGGAGTCGGGCAGTATCCAGGCATCGGCCGAGGAAATGCGCGGCACCCCGCCGGCCACCAGCCGGTAGCGGCTCAAATCGTACTGGCCCGTGGCGGCCTGGAACTTGAGGCCGTGCTGCTCGGGCTTGGTGCTGTAGAAGAAGGAGCGCGACGAATCGGCCCCGGGAGCCAGGCGCAGCTGCACCAGCTTCTGCTTGAAATCCCACTTGCCACCCGACAGCGTGGTGCGGTACTGGGAGTACGGCAGCTCAATACTGGATTTGTTGTCGTCGGCTTCGCGGGCAAATTCCGTGTTACCTGCCTTCAAATCATAGGTAAAGCTTACGTTGTTGGCCGTGAGAGCCGGCTTGTTCACCTCCGCCGATTTGATGTTCAGTGTGGACTTGGTACCGGTGTAGCGGGTGGGTTTGAAGGCAAACGTAGAGGAGCGGATAAACGACTGGGGGCCATCCATGCGGCCGTCGCCGAGCAGGCCGGTAGGCGTGTACGTGAGCGTACCTTTGAAGCCGTACGTGCTGTCGTAGATCTTGAAGGCCTCGCCTTTGTCCTGCGTAGTCAGGTACATGGAGTCCTGCTTCACGGCCCACTTCATTTGATAGCCGGGCAGGAAGGTCACCTTGGCAAACTCGGTTCCGTTGAGCGGCCCCGGCAGAATTGTAGCCGATTTACCTACCGTCACTACCGAGTCCCGGTAGAACACAAACTGGTCGCTCTTGAAGTCGCCGGTGAGGTACTTGATGTTGCCGATGCCCTGGAAGCCGTGGTTGTTCATAGCCACTTTATTGAACAGCCGGCCCTTGCCCCCATACAGCGGGAAGCCGTCCTTGGGCACATCGTACACGAAACCCAGCGAGCCATCGTCCTGCATGCTCAGCTTGGTATCGAAGTTGGGCACGATTCCTCCGCTCACGAAAGTACCCTTGAAGCCCACGGCCGCCCGGTTCTTGTTGTTCAGGGAGTCAAGCTTGAAGGGCGGAATATCAAAGTACATGGTGGTATCGTAAGCTCCACCGAGTACTTCCGGCTTATCGAAGAACACGTAGGCGCCGGTGCTGGCATCAAACGACGGATACGCCCCCAGCTTCTTGCGGCCCGATTTGTTGTTGGGCGCATTGATGTAGAGGCGACCGGCCGAGTTTTTCTTCTTGTTGGTCAGAGTCCAGTCTAGGTCCTTGCGGGCTTTCATCACCGAGCCCTTCGAGCCCTTGCCCTTCACAATGATGGAGTCAATCTTCACCAGGTCGATGTAGAAACCGTCGTAGTCGAACTTGAACTCTTTGCCCTTGAACACAAAGGCGGAGGCTACCACCGTGCCATTGAACAGCACACCCCGGTTTTTCTGAATCCGAATAACCGACGAATCCGGCTTCACGAACACCGTCACGGAGTCGTCGGAGAAGTTGAACCGGTCCACGCCCCGTACAATCAGGTCGTTGGTGTTCAGGTCCAGCGTAGCGTTTTTGCCGTTCGGAGCCAGGCTCTTGATGGCAATGTGGTCGTAATCCTTTTTGCCCCTTGAGGAATTCACGTAGTGCAAAGCCTTGGGCAGCAGCACAATCTGGTCGGTGGCGGGGTACCAGGCCACATACCCGTCGCGGGCCAGGCCAGCCACGGCGGAGCGCACGTTGTCGGGCTTGAGCTGGCGGAAGGTGGCAATATCCTGCACCGTAAACAGGCGCTTGTTGCCGTTTTCCAGACTGTAGCCCACCACCATCTGCAGCGGGTGCAGCTTGTTGATGGCCTTGATTTGCTGGTAGCGGGTGTTGGTGTAGAACTCCTTGCTCTCGAAGTTGGCCGTTACCTGGTTTTTCGCCGTCAGCACGCTGAAGTCGATGGTGGGCGTACGCACCGGCCAGGTCAGCAGCTCGGCGGCCACTTCCATCTGGTGGTAGGAGTCGTAGTAGGGCGTGGATTTGTAGAGGCCATCCTCACGGGCCAGCTGCAGAATCTGTTTGTTCTTGTTGTATTTCAGCTTCACGCCGGGGTGGGTGAGCGAGTCCTGCTTGTCCTGAAAAATGGATACCTGCGCGTGCTGGGCCGTAATAACGGAGTCGCCGAGTACATAGGCCCGCGACGAGGCCCGGAACTTGGGCTTGCCATCCACATCCACAATGATGCGCGACATAGCCCCATCCAGGGAAGCCGACAATGCCCGGTTACCCGTAAGCGAGAAGCCCCCGAAGTAGCGGATGTTGTCGCCAATGTTCTTTACCCGGGCATCGTTGGTAGCCGAAATAAACCGGGGATACCCGGTTTGTACTCCTGGCTTGCGCTGCACGCTTTTGTAGGCAAACCAGCCTTTAATGGGGGCTTCCAGCACGGCCGGATACGTGAGCGTAACGGGGTTAGCCACAAACTCGGCCTTAAGCATATCAAAGTCGTAGCTGGCCAAGGCCACCGAGGCGGGGTTATTGTTTACCTGCCAGGCAAACTCGCCCCCGTAGCCCACAAAGCGGTTGGTATTGGCAACCACCGCACCGCTGGTTTTGCGGATGTACACCGAATCGGAGGGCGACACCATGAACAGGTCGGCGTCCTTGAGCATGATGGCCGGCCCCCGGCTGGGCGGGGCCAGGTAGGCATCGTAGGAGGGCACGGCGGCAGCGTCCCAGCCCGAGTCGGCGGGCTTGGCAGCGGCGGTGCCGGTGCTTTTTTTGGCAGGCGTGCCCCAGCCGTCGTCGGTGCTGTTCCAGGGGTCATCGTCGCCCCAGCCGCTGCTTTTCTTGGCGGTTTTGGCCTTGGTATTGAGCGGCTTGGTGCTGACGGTGGGCGTGGGCGGAACTACCGGGGCCGGAGCCGGCGGGGCCAGGGAAGGCATGTCCTGGGCGTGATAGGCGAAGCTGAACGTGCCACCCACTACCTGCAACGAGCTGTAGCGCGACTTATGCAGGAATTTAGTATCCAGGAAGGCGGCACTGGTGGCCAGAAACTTCTCGGCATCGGCGGGCTGCTCCTTCTCCAGCGTTTTGCCGGCCACGTCCAGAAACTCCGTCATCTGCTGATCGGAGAAGTTCTGCACCAGCACGCCGGCGGCAATGGCCGTGTAGAACTGCTCGAAGTGGGGCTTGGGCCGGAACTTGCGCCCCAGCATGTACTGGCTCAGGGCCACAATGTAGCGCTGCTGGGTAGCGGTGAGCCGGTTGCTGGCCCACACCTGCTGCAGGCGCGTACCGGCCGTTTTGGCCGCCGCGTTGTTGGTGGTGGCCATCATCGACTGCACGTCCACCATAAACTGCGCGGGCTCCGAACTCAGCTTGCCCGTAAACTTGGGCAAAGCCGGCGCTACCGGAGCCGGGTCGCCTTTTTTAGCTGGCTGGGCCTTTTGCTGCGCCCAGGCTGGCGCACCAATCCCCAAACTCATTACCACGGCGCAAACCCATCTAAAAGCGAAATGCTTCATATACCTATCCACAGAAACCTGATTACTCGCCTACAATTTCAGTAAAAAACAGCACTTTCCGGTGTGCTCCGGCCCTCGCCTACCCACAATCATACTCGGGCTTTTTTTCGTTCAATTCTGAGTGTCAGCCCTTTTTCAGCAAAAACCCTACCGCCCTGGCCAAGTGGCCCAAGCGGTAGGGTTGTATGGCAAAAGCCAGAAGGCCACTACGCCGGCTGGCGGAACACGGCCGATACCCAGTGGTTCTGGGTGCGGTGGCTCTCGTAGCGGAAGCCGGCCGTTTCGGCGGCCTCCCGAATCAAGGGCAGGTCGTCCTCGTAGAAGCCGCTGAACAGGATGGGGCCACCGGGCTTAAGGTATTGCGCGTAGGCGCCCATATCCTCCAGCAGCACGTTGCGGTTGATGTTGGCCAGGATAATGTCAAAGGGCTCCTCCCCTTCCAGCGCGGTTACGTCGCCGAGGCGGGCTTCCACTTTATCCTGCACGTTGTTTTCCTGGGCGTTGTCGGCGGCGTTTTCGGCGGTCCAGGGTTCCACATCCACGGCCAGCACGTAGCTGGCACCCAGGTGCACGGCCATAACGGCCAGAATGCCGGTGCCGCAGCCCATATCCAACACCCGCTTGCCCTGGTGGTTGATGTCGAGCTGGTTGGTAATCATCAGGGCCGTGGTATCGTGGTGGCCGGTGCCGAACGACATGCGGGGCATGATGACAATTTCGTACTGCAAATCGGGTCGGGCCTCGTGGAAGGGGGCGCGCACTGATACCTTATCGGCAATAACCAGGGGCTGGAAGTTCTTTTCCCACTCGGCGTTCCAGTTCTGGCGGGTAATCACGCGGTGCTCAAACTCCACCTCGCCCAGGCCCTCGTAGCGGCTCATGATTTCGGCTACGTTATCGGCCGAAAACTGGTCCTCATCAATGTAGGCACAAAAGCCCTCGTCGTTGTCCTCGAAGGTATTGTAGCCCACTTCGGCCAGTTCGGCCACCAGTATGTCGCTCAGCTCGCGGGGAGCCTGCACGCGCAGTTCAACGTAGTCCATTGCAGCAATTCAGCTAGTAAATCAGGAAAACAAAACGTCCCGCGCCAAGCGGCGCGGGACGGCAAAGGTCGGAGGAAAAAACGGCTCCGGCTACTGCTTGCGGCAGCCGGCGTGCCCGCGCACTTTGGTGTAATGGAATGAAAAGTCGGCCAGGTTGCGGTTGTCGGTTACGAAGAGCACGTAATCGGCAAAGTCGCGGGAATCGGTGAGATACCACAAGCCCACCTTATCAGCGAAGAGCTTGTTGGTTTCTGAATACACCAGCAAATCGGCAAACGCCTCATCCGGCTCCTGATACACCACCCCAAAACACTGCCCTTTGCGGCGCGGGTCGGTTTCCAGAAACACCGTACCGTACAGCCGACAGGGGTCCACGGAACCCACCGCAGCCGCGGCTGCCAGCGGCACGCGCGGCTGCGGTACGGCGAACGGGTTGAGGGCCAGCAGGCCGGAAAGCAACAGGGTTGGCAGCATGGAGGCTAGATAATAGAACTGAGAACCGAGAGGGTAGAACTGAGAGGCAAACAGCAAAAATGCGGCCGACTTACTTCTCGGTTCTACCCTCTCGGTTCTCAGTTCTACACTTAGAACGACTTAATAATCTCCGTGAAGTCGCGGGATTTAAGGGAAGCACCACCAATCAGGCCACCATCTACGTCGGGCTGCGAAAACAGCTCACGAGCGTTCTGGGCGTTGGCCGAGCCACCGTAAAGGATACTCGTATTCAGGGCCGCCTCGGCGTCGTAGGCGCGGGCAATCTGCTCCCGGATGAAGGCGTGCACCTCCTGGGCCTGCTGGCTGGTGGCCGTTTTGCCGGTGCCAATGGCCCAAATGGGCTCGTAGGCAATTACTACCTGGTCGAACTCCTCGTTGCTGAGGTGGAACAGGCCGTCTTTCAACTGCTTGCTGATGAAGGAGAACGTCTCGTCGGCTTCCCGGGTTTCCAGGCTCTCGCCCACGCAGAAGATGGGCTTGAGGCCGGCCGCCAGGGCGGCTTTCAGCTTCTGGTTCAGCAGCTCATCATCCTCGTGGAAATACTGGCGGCGCTCCGAGTGGCCCAGAATCACGTACTCCGCGCCCACTGACTGCAACATCTTGGCCGATACTTCGCCGGTGTAGGCGCCGCTTTCCTTCTGGTGGCAGTTCTGCGCGCCCAGGTGGAACCGGCCGCCCTCGGGCAGTTGCTTGCCAATGGCCGTCAGGAAGGGGAAGGGCGGGCATACCACTACCTCCACCGAGGAACTGGTCGCTTCGTCCTGCACCATGTTTACGATTTCGGAAATCAGCGCCTGACCGTCCTGGAGCGTGGTATTCATCTTCCAGTTGCCGGCCACAATATTCTTACGCATAGCGGAAAGGGTTGAGGTTGGGAGTTGAGCCGCAAGTTAGGCAATGCGGAAGGATGGAGTAGTGAGTGGAACGTCATTCTGAGCAGAGCGAAGAATCTCGCGTGCTGATGTGGTGTCGGAGCGGCAACGAAGCGGTAGAGATTCTTCGCTCTGCTCAGAATGACGTTCCTAATTACCTACTACTGCATTTCTTTTCCCCCACCACACCAAGCCCAAGCTTACCAAGGTTATCAGCACGGCGGCAGCCAGGGCCATCCAGGAGAGCACCAGGGTGGCGGGCACGCCACGGCGGGCCGCCCAGATGCCCACCAGGCCCCAGGTAACGGCGGCGGGGTAGGCCAGCTCGCGGAACCGTTTGGTCACGTTGAGGGCCAGGCCCGCCACAATGCCCACCAGCACAATGGCTATTTCGATGCCTTTGGCCTCGCTTACCTGCCAGCGGGTACCCAGGGCTACGGTGGCATTCACCACCAGCGCCACCGAAATCCAGCCCAGGTACAGGCCAAACGGCACATTCACCCAAACCGGCACCTCGCCCCGACTGGCATAGTACCGCACGCGCCCGTACACCACCGCCAGCCCGGCCAGAATACCCAGCATCACCACCACACTCAAAGGCAGCAGCTCATAGGCGAATACCACCAGCCAGAAGCTCGTCAATACGTTCACCAGCACCAGCGGCCGGGCCACGGCGTCCGGCAAAGGGGTACGCCGCTGAGCCGGTAGCAGCTGCCACACTGCATACACCAGCAGACTCAGAAATATCACGCCCCAGATGCTGAACGCGTAGCCGGCCGGCGTGAGCGGCGTGGGATATTTACCCGAGACATCGGCGTTGGTTTGCCCGTTGAAGGGAAACCGCTGCGACACGTAGTTCAGCGCAATATTACCCACAATAGCCACCAAAGCGGCCCAGCGCCAGGCCCTACTTTTGGTAGGGGCAGAAAGATAATTGAAGGCGGCCGTGGCCGTGGCAGAGGAAGAAATACCGGACATAGCGCGAAGTAGCTAAAAAAACCGGTTGGCGTGTACGCGCGGCCCTCGTGCGAAGTTCAGCCCGGCTCGTCGGCCGCGGCCCACTCGGCCCACAGTGCCGGGTGATGCGGCACTTCCTCCAGCAACCAGTGAAACGCGGAGGCTGCGTCCGAGAAAAAGTGCAGGTTGAAGGGTAGCTGCAGCTTGGCATCGTGCACCGGGGCAGTAGCCACCAGATAGTTGTGCATATCGGGTGGCAGCACCAGGGCCAGCTGCTGCACCGGCGTGCGGGCCATTTCGGCAAACCATTCCTGGCCAATCCAGGTCTGTTCCATGAATCCCAGCGGCGGAACGTTGTGCATGTCAATCAGCCAGCGCGTTACGTGTTGCTCCTGGCTAAGCTGCGTCAGGGCTTTTAACGCGGGTTGAAACCGCTCCAGCGGCTCCCCGGCAACCCAGGCGGCCCGCAAGAAACTGGCTGCTTCATCGTACTGCACACGCACTTTCCGTTGTTGCTCCACCATCATGGCTGTACGGTTTTGAGTCTTTTTATTCCAAGCCGGTTATCCGGCAGACAAGTATCGGGCCACGCAGGCCTGCTAACCAAACCGCCCTGCCTGAGTAGCTCAGGCAGGGCGGCACCGTAGAAGGCGGGGCACGCTACAGCTTCTCGGCCAGGAAGCGGGCCGTATGGTTGGTGTCTTTGAGCTTCACCATCTCCTCGGGGGTGCCTTCGAATAGCAGGTGGCCGCCGTTGGTGCCGCCCTCGGGGCCCAGGTCAATCACCCAGTCGGCGCACTTGATGATGTCCATGTTGTGCTCGATGATGAGCACGGAGTTGCCCTGCTCCACCAGCGCATTCATGGCCGTCATCAGCTTGTTGATGTCGTGGAAGTGCAGGCCGGTGCTCGGCTCGTCAAAGATGAACAGGATTTTATCGTTCTGCAGGGTGTTGCCCTTGGTCAGGAAGGACGCCAGCTTCACGCGCTGGGCCTCCCCGCCGCTCAGCGTGTTGGCCGACTGCCCCAGCCGGATGTAGCCCAGCCCCACGTCATCGAGCGGCTTGAGGCGCTCCACAATCTTGGGCTGGTCCCTGAAGAACTCGATGCTGTCTTCGATGGTCATTTCCAGCACCTCGTTGATGCTTTTCTCCTTGTACTGCACGTCCAGCACGTCCTGCTTGAATTTGCGGCCCTCGCAGGCCTCGCAGGTCAGGTAGATGTCGGCCATGAACTGCATTTCAATCTTCACCTGGCCCTCGCCCTGGCACACTTCGCAGCGGCCCCCATCAATATTGAAGGAGAAGTGCGAGGGTTTGAAGCCCCGGGCCTTGGCCAGCTGCTGGTCGGCAAACAGGGTCCGGATGGCATCGTAGGCTTTCACGTAGGTAACGGGGTTGGAGCGGCTGCTTTTGCCGATGGGGTTCTGATCCACGAACTCCACGTGCGTTACCTGGCCGTTTACGCCGGTGAGGCGGTCGAACTTGCCGGTGGCCTCGCCCGCGCCGCCGCCGAGCTGCTTGAGCAGGGCCGGGGCCAGAATCCGCCGGATCAAGGTGCTTTTGCCCGAGCCGGATACGCCGGTTACCACCGTCATCACATTCAGCGGAAACTTGACGCTCACGTTTTTGAGGTTGTTTTCGCGGGCCCCGGTCAGCTCCAGCGCGTTGCGCCAGGGGCGGCGCACCTTTGGCACTTGCACCGCCATGCGGCCGCTCAGGTACTGGCCGGTGTAGGTATCAGAAGCCAGTACCTCGGCGTAGGTACCCTGGAATTGCAAAATGCCACCGCCCGAGCCGGCCTCAGGCCCGATGTCGATGATCTGGTCGGCCTGTTCCATCATCTTGTCCTCGTGCTCCACCACAATCACGGTGTTGCCGAGCTGCTGCAAGGAGCGCAGCACCCCAATCAGCTGCTCGGCATCCTTGGGGTGCAGGCCAATGCTGGGCTCGTCCAAGATGTACATGGAGCCCACCAGCGCCGAACCCAGCGAGGTAGCCAACGAAATCCGCTGGCTTTCCCCGCCCGAGAGCGTACTGCTGAGGCGGTTGAGGGTGAGGTAGCCCAGGCCCACCCGATTCAGGTACTCCAGCCGGTTCGTTACTTCCGTCACGAGGCGCTCGGCTACTTTGGCTTCGTGCTCGGGCAGGTCGAGGGTTTGGAAGAACTCCAGGGCCCGGCTTACCGGCAGCAGCACCAGATCGGTAATACTCTGGCCCTGAATCTTGACGTACTGGGCGTCTTTGCGCAGGCGCGTACCCCGGCAATCGGGGCAGGTGGTGCGGCCCCGGTAGCGGCTTTGCAGCACCCGGTACTGAATTTTGTGGGTCTGCTCGCTCACCCATTTGAAGTAGGCATCGAGGCCATCGAAGTACTTATTGCCTTTCCAGAGCAGGGTGCGCTCGGCTTCGCTTAGCTCGTTGTAGGGCCGGTGGATGGGGAAATCGAAGCGGATGCCGTTTTTGAGCAGCGGCTTCAGCCACTCGCTCTGCTTATCGGTGCGCCAGGGCGCAATGGCCCCCTCGTACACCGTCATGCTCTTGTCCGGAATTACCAGGTCCTCATCAATGCCCAGCACCGAGCCGAACCCTTCGCAGGTCTGGCAGGCACCATAGGGGTTGTTGAAGGAGAAGAAGTTGACGCTCGGCTCCTCAAACGCCAGCCCATCCAGCTCGAACCGGTCGGAGAATTGCTTGGTGGTGGGCTCCGTGGCAGTGCTGGCCTGCTCGCTGACCAGCAAGCTGCCGTGGCCCTCAAAGAAGGCGGTTTGCACCGAGTCGGCGAGGCGGAAGGTCAGGTCTTCGTCGCCGGGGATAATGACGGCCCGGTCAATCATGATAAAGACTTCACCCGTTACTTCGGGCTGGCCTTCGGCAATGAGTTCCTCGATGAAGGCAGTCTCGCCGTTCACTACTACCCGGCTATAGCCTTTTTGCAGCAGCAGATCCAGCTCCTTGCTCATGGGGCGGCCATCCTGGGCGGGCTGCAACGGGGCCAGCAGCATCACGCGGGTATCGGCGGGCAGGCGCATGAGGTAGTCCACCACGTCGGCCACGTTGTCTTTCTTCACCTGCTCGCCGCTCACGGGCGAGTAGGTGCGGCCCACCCGCGCAAACAGCAGCTTCAGGTAGTCGTAGATTTCGGTGCTGGTGCCCACGGTGGAGCGGTTGTTCTTGATGCTGACCTTCTGCTCGATGGCAATGGCCGGCGAGATGCCCCGGATGTAGTCCACGTCGGGCTTGTCCATACGGCCCAGGAACTGGCGGGCGTAGCTGCTGAGGCTCTCCACGTACATGCGCTGGCCCTCGGCGTACAGCGTATCAAACGCCAGACTCGACTTACCCGAGCCCGACAGGCCCGTTACCACAATGAACTTGTTGCGCGGCAACGCCACACTCAGGTTCTTGAGGTTGTGGACGCGGGCGTTTTTGATAAGGATAAACTCGCGCGGGTCGAGCTGGTCAATGGGGTCAGCCGCGGGGGCGGCTACTTGCAGAGCGGAATTGTCGGCCATAGGTCGTTAAACAGCGTGGGGCGGGGGTTTGGTTTCCCGCCGCGCGGTTTGGGGTAAGCGAAGGTACGGGGGAATCCGGCCGGGCGTAACTAGCGGCGCAACAACAGCCCGCAGGCGGCCACAAATTCTTAACATTGTACTACGCCATTTTATCTTCTCCTGATGTCCGTCACAAGTCCGTTAGCGTCTCTCTATACTGTCTTACAAGCCGTTCGCACCAGTGCGGGACTCAACGCGCCGCTGCTCCGCAAGAATGAGGCGGCCACCCGCGCCGCACTGATTGACCCCGTGCTACGGGCGCTGGGCTGGGATACGGCCAATGTGCAGATGGTAGAACCGGAAAAGACAATTGGCGGCGACCTGCGGGTGGACTACCTGTTGCGCGACAGTACCGGCAAACCCCATCTAGTAATAGAAGCCAAGTGTCTGGACGCAAGCCTTGACAAACACGGCTACGTGAGCAAAGTATTAGGTTACGCGCTGGGCTTCAAAGTGCAAACCGTTTTCATTACCGACGGCCTGAGTTGGCACTGCTACTCCAACCTGCACAAAGGCAATACGGAAGCCATTACGTTTTCTCTGGCCGACGACTTGCTGCCCGCAGCTTTACACCTGATTCAGTGGTTGGACGCCGCCCAGAGTGGCTATGGCGTTGCTCTGCCGGTTCCTGCAGTGCCGGAAGCAGCTTTTATTCCCTCAGTTGTTACTAAAGATGACAAGCAGCCGAAGCTACACAAGGCAGTAGTTGAGCAAACAGACTTCGTAGAATTGACTCACCTCAACATGCTTCCTTCCTTACCCGAACATAAACCCAAGCTACTGCGGTTACCTGATGGGTCAGTAGCAGATCTGAAAACGTGGAAGGGCATTTTGCACAAGGTCGGGGAGTTTGTTCTGGCGCAGAACCCAGTCATTACATTCCCATATCCAGATAGAGCTGGCAAGAAAACCGCTTTGCTCTCACTACAAAAGCCAACGGCCGGATTAAGTAGCAGCGCCTTTAGCCACCAAGGAAAAACGGTGTTTTTGCACACCAACTACAGTGCATCAGCCTGTATTGCCAACGCGCTGTATCTGCTGAATTTGGTACCGACAAGTCTGCAGCAAGTTTCACCAGCTGTAGCATTTTAATTTTCCACCTCGATTACACCTGAATCCGTTCGCACCACCTACCCGGCCATCGCTCAACTTTGTCGAGTGAGCCATCCGCTTGAGGAGCTGTGCCCCAACTCCGGCCGCGCCATGCACTTCTCCTGTAACTTGCGCGCCACAAACGGCGCGCCGCCATACCAAGTAATGGCAGCGGGCCGTTTGTCTGCCCATCCTGCCCAAATTCCCCTGATAGCTCCTGTATGAAACGACTACCTGCACTGCTGCTATTCACGCTCGGCGTGGGGGCGCACGCCAGCGCCCAGCAGCCTGTCGTTTATCCGGTCTAAGCGGATGTCGGATGCCGATTTGGCCAAGAAGCGGGAAGGCACATTTATTACCGGCCTGCCGGATGCGTCGTCTGATCCGGTGACGGGGTTTGGGGTGGGCATCAAGTCCAACGTGTACTGGAATGGCACGCGCGACAATCCGCTTTTTGCGTACACGCCTTATCTGGCGCACCTCAAGGCCAACGTTGCCTATTACACTTCCAACGCCCGGGAGCTGTCGCTTTCCGCCGATGTGCCCTACTACCGGGGCTCGCGCTGGCGCTACCGGGTGGATTTCAAGGCCCAGCAGAACCCCACCAACCTGTACTTCGGGCTGACCGACGCCACGCTGGGCCAGCTTCGGCTGCCCTCGGACCCGACCAGAACCTTTGCAACCTATAAGGCCTACGACAACGCCCGCAAGCAGCTGCGCCCCGGTCAGGCGGGGGAAGCGGCTCTGGTGACGGACGCCTTATCCAACCGGTTTCGGGAAACGGAGTACATGCTCAACCTGAAGGCCGATTACGCCATCGGGGCCGGAAAAATGCGGGTGATGGGCGGCTACGAAATTCAGAACCTGCAGTACAAAACCTTCACGGGCACCAAAACCGATGCCGTAGACCCGCAAACCGGCGCCAGCAGCAGCGCCCCCAACGGCAAGTCGCTGCTGGAGCGCGACTTCGAGCAGGGCGCCATCTTCGGGTTGAAAGGTGGCTGGATTTCCATCGTGCAGACGGCCCTGATCTACGATACCCGCGACTTCGAGCCCGACCCTACCAAGGGCGTGTACTTCGAAGCAGCCAACGAGTTTTCCAATAAAATCATCGGCTCGCAGTTCAACTTCAACAAGGTGTTTTTCCAGGGGCGCCTGTATCAGAAGCTGCCGGTGGGCCGGCGGACGGTATTTGCGGCCCGCGCCGGTGCCGGTACCATCTTTGGCAAGGAGGCGCCCTTCTTCGAGTTTCAGGACCAGTGGAGCCCGGATGGCAGCATCAACGCGCTGGGCGGCAAGCAGTCGTTGCGGGGGTATCGGCAGAACCGGTTTCTGGCCCGCACGGTAGCTTTCGCCAACACCGAGCTGCGCATCCGCGTGGCCGACCTGAAGCTGGGCCGCCAGAATTTTGGGCTTGGCGTGGCACCGTTTGCGGATGCCGGTACGGTCCGAAACCGATGGCAGGACCTGAGCTTCGACAACATCAAACTCTCGTACGGGGCGGGGGCCCGGGTGGCCTGGAACCTGTCAACGATTGTGTTTCTGGACTACGGCATGTCCCGGGAAGACCGGTTGCTGTACTTCGGCATCGGGCAGGTTTTCTAGCCACACGCGACGTAACGAGGCCGGCGGTGGCTACTTTTTGAGCCCCTTCCCTACTACCTGCTTCCACACCGCATAGCCGGCGGGGGTCAGGTGGAGGCTGTCGGATTCGTAGAACGGCGGGCGGGGCCGGCCGTTGGGGCCGAGCAGCGGCGTGGCGGTATCAAGGTAGCGCAGGCGCTTGGGGTGGGCGGCTATGTACTCCCGGATGAGGCGGTTGGCTTCCTGCATCTGCGGGTAGAGCGCCCAGCGCGACGGACTGGGCTTGATGGCCAGAAACACCAGCGGTACCTTCGGCAGCTTCTGCTGCATCAGCTGCTCAAAGGCCAGAAACGACTGAAACACTTCCTGCGGCGTGGCTCCGGAACCAATGTCGTTGTCGCCCTCATACAGTAGTACCTGCCGGGGCTGGTAGGCTACCACCAGTTTGTCGAAGTAGTACAGCGCATCGGGGAAGCGGGAGCCGCCGAAGCCCCGGTTGAGCACCGGGCGACCGGGAAAGTCCTGCCCTAGCGTTTCCCACTTCCGAATAGATGAGCTGCCATAGAACAGGATGGGGTGCGCGGGCGGCGGCGTGAGGCTGTCCTGGCGGGCAAAAGCGCGCAGCTCGTTGGTCCACTGGGCAGGATTGATGAGCGGGGTCTGGGCGACGGCCAGTTGCGCCGTTCCAGCCAGCAGTATGCTTGTAACACCGCGCAAAAGCCGGCGGCCAAATGGTGAAATCATAGCAACGGTAAACAGAACAGTAGAAGAATGCTGTAGCGGAAAAAAGATGGCGTAAATAACAGAGTCAGGAACCGGCCCGGGAGCTTGCGCCATCGTTCAGCTTACGGGGCGGCCGGCACTGTGGCCTCAACATAGCGTTGCCGTTATACTGCAAGTAGGCTATACGCTGAGGCAGCAGAAAGTTTTTTCGGCCTTAGCGGCGGCCATTCCCCATTCTGGCTAAAGTTGCGAAACTCTGACTGGCATCTGTGCGTCAAGTTTAATATTTTCATACTCGTGTTGCCCTGGCGACAGTAAAATACCATTTCTGTTTTTCATTTTATGAAGAAACTCCTACCAGTATTTTTTCTGCTCGGGCTCTTTTTCTGGCTGCTTCCCACCACTGTATCAGCCGGCGAGCCTCCCCTGAACGGCCAGTGGAAGGGCCCGCTGAAAGTACCCGGCGGCCAGCTCACGCTGATTATTACGCTGGTACCCCTCTCCAACGGCGCGTACTATGCCGCCCTCGATGCGCCCCAGCAGCGCATCAGCCGCATGCCTGCTGAAGTAGCCCTGAAGGGCACCGATATTACCATTAGCATTGAGCAGGCCGGCAGCAAGTTTGTGGGCAAAGTAAAGGATGGCGGTACTACGTTTCAGGGCACCTGGACGCAGCCCGGCCTCACGGCCCCGCTTACCCTCACCCGCCTGACGGCCGCCAAGCAGTCTGTAGCTGCCAGCAAGCCTCGCCTGACTCCGCCCTACCGCGAGGAAGAGGTAAAGTTTTTCAACCCCAAAGCCGATATTGCTTTGGCTGGCACGCTCACCATTCCGGCCGGCCCCGGCCCGTTCCCGGCCGTGGTGTTGCTCTCCGATAACGGCCCCCAGAACCGGGACGTGGAGCAGCAAGACTACCGTATGTTCGGGGCGTTGGCCGACCACTTCACTCGCCGCGGCATTGCCGTGCTGCGCTTTGATGACCGGGGCGTGGGCAAGTCGCAGGGCAGCCACTTCTCCACAACCACCGTGGATCTGGTGAGCGACGCCCAGGCGGCCATGGTGTACCTGCGGGCCAAACCCCTCATCGACCAGCGGTATATTGGCCTGGTAGGCCACGGGGAAGGGGCCAACGTAGCTCTGCTGGCCGCCGCCGAGCAGCAACCCGCCACCCCGGCCTTTGTAGTGTCATTGTCGGGCTACGGGGTGCCGGGCCGCGACGTGATTATGCGCCAGCAGCTGGAAATTATGCGTCTTATCGGCTCAAACCCGGCCCAGGTGAAGGCCGCCCTGGAGCTGCATAAGGAGATGGTGGAGATTATCCGCCAGACGCCCAACGATAACCAGGCCCGCGGTAAAGTGGCCGCCACCCTGCGCTTTAACAACACCGATATGGACCCCCACATGGCCCGGGCCCGGGCCGTGCAGCTTACCTCGCCCTGGTCGCGCTACTTCCTGGACTTCGACCCTACCCGCAGCCTGGCCGACGTGAAATGCCCGGTGCTGCTGCTGGGCGGCTCCAACGATTTGCAGGTGGATCCGCACCAGAATATGGCTCCTCTAAAATCGGGACTGAAAAATGCCAAGGTGAAATCGACGAAACTGTCCGGTATCAACCACTGGTATCAGCCCGAGATGAAAGACTGGCCCGTGGTAAACGGGGAGCAGCAGCCGGTATTCTCGCCTAAAGCCCTGGACACGATGCGGGAGTGGATTTTTGCCAGCACCGAACGGCCTCAGCCGGCTCCCACCACGGGAGGAAGCACGGCCGAAAAATCGTCGGGGCCGGCCAAGCTGACGAAGAAAGCTACCAAATCAGCCCAGGCCAGCCGCTAGCCCTGCCCTGCCAACAAAACAGCCTCCGAAGCAGTAGTTTCGGGGGCTGTTTTGTTTTCCGGAACCGGAACCCGGCCCACTATCGGCACCGTTCCTACTTACCATGTCCGCCCTTCGCTCCGATCTACACGACCTCCTGACCTTTGAGATGCTCAGCCGGCATACGCTCGATATTCTGCGCCGCAAGCACGCGGTTAGTGAGGGAGAGTTGTTTTCGGCACTGATGCAGGTACTGCGAGAGCAGCGGGCCAGTGCCAGCCAGCCGCCGGCTTTGGTGCGCGCCACCACCCTAGTCTGCGGACCCGAGGAGCATATTTGCCGGCATTGCGGCGAGATTTTCCCGAAGCGGGCTGCCATGAAGCATCTCTGGCAGGCTCACGACCTGGTTATCCGGCGCAACCCGGAGGCGCATTACACAGCTGATATCCGGCTGGCAGCCCTGTACCGGGAAGCCCGCGCCGCCGGCACCGACCCCGCCCGGGTAGTAGCCGCCTGGGAAGCCATGCAGGCAGATCCGCAGCGGTATACGCCGGTGCGGGGCGCGCAGCAGCGGCGCTACCTGGTACGGCGGCGGGGCTACACCATTCTGGTACTGGGCAGCGCGTCCCTCAACGGCCAGTACCAGCGCCACGACCTGAACCAAGACAGCCAACGCCAAGGCTTTGCGCGCTGCCTGCGGGGTACGTTTGTGCTGGTACCCATGCGGGCCTGAGCGGCGGCAACCGGGCCGATGGTGGTGTATCTAACCGGGGCGGCTTGCGTAGCAGGAGATATTCTTCGCAGTCTACTTCTCTACCTTATGTCCCGATTACTTTCCGCGGCTGCTTTGGCGCTCTTGCTGGCCGCCTGCCAGGGCCGGGAGCAGCCCTACGGCACCGGCTCCCAAAACCCCGCACCCGACAAAGATGCCGGAGCCGCCACCCAGCCCCTGGCCGGCGTGTACGCCGATACCGTGCCCTGCAACGATTGCCAGGGCATTGCCACCCGCCTTACGCTCAAACCCGACAGCCTGTATGAGTTGCAGGAGCTGTACCTGGGCCGCACCTCTCCGGTAAATTACCGCCGGGGACCCTGGCGGGTACGCGGCCAGGTAATTACCCTGGAACCCAGTGGCAACGACCCGGTGCGCCGCTACCAGGTGGCCGGCCGTGCATTGCAGCTGCTGAATGCGGATGGCAAGCCCCAGCAGGATTTTGACTTACGCTACCGCTCCGACGGCAACCTGAGCGAAGTCGGCACCAGCCGCGAGTTCACCGGCAAATACACGTACATGGCCGATGCCGCCGTGTTTGAGGAGTGCGGCTCGGGCCAACGGTATGCCGTAGCCCTGGCTTCCGGGGTAACTGCCGATTTGGAAAAGCGCTATACCGACACGCGTAGAGAAGCTGGTCAGCCGGTATTTGCCCGCGTGCTGGGGCAACTGCAAAACCAGGCGGGCACCAATGGGCAGGCGCTGATGGTCAGCAAAATTCTGGAAATGAAGCCTGACCCAATTTGCCCCCAGGCCCAGAAACAGGCTTTCCAGCAATAGATGCCCAACTGTGTAGTGCGCAAAGCGGGCTGGTATGCATTACTCATGCCAGCCCGCTTTGCGCATTATACGTGGGTCATTACGCGGGCTTTTTTTCCGGCGTCATGTCCAGTCGGCGAAGCTTATCGGCTTTCAGGGCTGTTACGCCCACTACTACTAGCGTCATGATACCGCCGAATACCACGGAGGCCGTTGTGCCCAGCCACTTAGCCATAACTCCCGATTCAAACGCTCCGATTTCGTTGCTGGAGCCGATAAAGATGTTGTTCACGGCCGATACGCGGCCCTTCATGTACTCCGGGGTAAAGGTTTGCAGCAGCGTGGCCCGCACAATCACCGATACTGAATCGAACACCCCGGTAAGGAACAGCAGCCCGAGTGACAGGTAAAAGTTGCGCGACAAGGCAAACCCGATAGTGGCCAGCCCAAACCCCGCCACCGCCCACA
The DNA here is from genome assembly GCF_049949205.1 of Hymenobacter sp. 102. Lineage (NCBI taxonomy): Bacteria > Pseudomonadati > Bacteroidota > Cytophagia > Cytophagales > Hymenobacteraceae > Hymenobacter > Hymenobacter sp. 102. The sequence continues at coordinate 3,387,446 of NZ_CP188172.1, read as the reverse complement.
ACAGCTTGCGGCCCGCAAACCGTCGCAGCGGGAAATACGTGAGCAGCAGCGCCATCAGCACCGAACCCACGGCCGGGGCTGCCTCCAAGTGCCCCAGGCCGGATGCGCCCACTGTCAGAATCTTTTCCGCAAATACCGGCAACAGCGCTACCGCCCCGCCAAACAGCACGGCAAACAAATCCAACGACAACGCCGCCAGCACCAGCTGGTTGCCGAAAATAAAGCGCAGGCCGCCGCTGATGCTCTCCATAAAATCCGGTGCCTCGCCTTCCCGCGCGGGCAACGGGTGCGAGGTCAGGCTGATAAACAGCCCCAGCGACACCACAAACAACGCCGTGGCAATGGTGTAAGCGTTGGCCACGCCCAGATGCGCAATCAGATACCCGCCAATCACCGGTCCGATTACCGAGGAGCCCTGCCAGGTGGTGCTGTTCCAGGTAATGGCGTTGGCCAGCTTGTCCCGATCAGGCAGCAGTTGGGGCATGTAGGAAAACAGCGCCGGCCCTAGAAAGCCCCGGGCAATACCGCTCACGAAAATCACACCGTAGATGGGCAGGGTGCCTGTTTGCCGGATATCCAGCAGCTGGGTTTGTACTCCCCAGGCCAGCAAGGCCAGCGCGCCGGCACACACCAGCAGCACCGTTACGGCGGCCGTGATAATATTCTTACGCTGCACGGAATCGGCCACGTGGCCCGCATACAACGATACCGCAATGCTGGGAATAGCCTCCGTAAGGCCAATCAGCCCCAGAGCCAGCGGGTCATCGGTGAGCTTAAACAGCTGCCAGCTTACCACCAGCCCCTGAATGCGGGTAGCTATAACAAAGCTGGCCCGGGCCCCGATAAACCGCCGAAAATCCGGCACCCGAAGGGCGGCGTACGGGTCGTGGCGCGGGGTTGCGGAAGGAGCAGCAGGAGCCATGGTGCGGAAAGCCGGGAAGGAAGCGGCCGGGCAAAGGTAACTCCAGCCCTGCGCCGGAAGCTCAGCCATACGTTTTTAATAGTGGCGAAGCGGGTTCCGGCGCGGGCAGGCAAGCCACGCAGCGGAGTTTTGCGTATGCTGATGCAGGGAAGCCGCTCTCCGGTAGTGTTCCCTGTTCTGATGGCCGGTTGAAAGCGCTTCTGCTTTTCCTGTTCCCGCTTGCCTATGCTACCCCACTCTGCCCCCGCCTTACCGGCGTTTCTGTCGTTCCAGATTCAGCCGGAGCTGCATATTACCATTGTCCGGTGGCTGCGCCCGGTTTCGGCAGCGGAACTGGTGCAGGGCTACGAGGCTCTGCTGCACCAGCCCCAGGCAGGGCGGTACTGGCTGGTTGATCTGCGCCGGCGCGGCCCCGCCAGCGAGGACGACACTCACTGGGTGCTCACGCAGTTTGTGGATGGGTTGGTTAACCAGACGCGCCAGCGGGTGTACCTCGCCTTTCTGGTAGCCGCCGGCCAGCTCAGCGAGGAGCAGCAGGAATCCGGCTCACCGATGGTGCAGGACGAGCAGGCCCACGTTCGGTTGTTCAGCGAGGAGGCTCCGGCCCTGCACTGGCTGGCCGGCCGGCAGCAGCACCACAGCACCTGAGTTACTGTTTTCAGCTTTTTTCTCTGTCCTTTTATATCCCGTTGGTATGGCTCACTTCTCCGTGTATTCGCGCGTTTTGCTACTGAGCTGCCTGTTTGGGGCCGTGGCTATATCTGGTGTTCAGGCCCAGGCCCAACCCAACTCAACTAAAGTCGCCGCGGCTGCCCTGCTCAAAGACGGCGCCTTTCGCCGCAACGGCAAAACCTTCCGGCTGCAGGCCGGGCAAGCCTTTCCGCTTTCCGCTCCGCTGCGGTTCGCCAACGGCCTCACCCTGCGCCCCGATGGCATCATGGTAAGCAAGAACGGCACCCGCCAGCTGCTGGAAAACGGCAAAGCCGTAAACATGCAGGGCGACGTGGTGCTATACCGCGACGATATGATGACCCCGGAAGCCATTGCCCGCCACGATGAGCAGGCTACCGGCTCGGCCGGCACCACTACGGTATCTATTCCTGCCTCCGCCAACCTGGCGGCGCTGGCTATCGAGCTTCAGCGCACTGCCCAGCGGCTCAACCAACTGCAGCAGCTCAGCACCCTGCTCGACCAGCGCGCCACCGCCATAGCCACTGGTAGCGCCCCCGACCCCGCTTTGGAAATGCGCATTGCAAGCCTGAGTCAACAGCTTCGCCCGTAGCGCACGGTTCTTGCACAGTCATTTCTTAGCAAGCTGGTTTTCTGCAATTATAGTCAGAAAACCAGCTTTTCAGCCGGTGGTTAACCCCAAGTTTCTGCCGGCGGCACTACACTAGAGTATCACATATTGCAAATAGTTGATACTGGGTTTTGACTGGCCTGAAAAAAATTTTGGCATTTCCGTACTAAACCCGTTGTGTTTCGGTTGGCGGTTCTCTACATTTGATTCTACCTCTCCCTCTTCACTCGTTCTTCACGAAGATTTTCCACCGGCAACTGCACTCTATGGCCTAAAGCTCTACGTCCCCTTCATTTTCGTAGTCTTTATGGAAACCATGCAGCCGAGCGACTCCGCTCTCATCTCGCTCTATATTGCCGGCCAAGAGGATGCCTTTGCTCAGTTGCTTGAGCGGCACAAGGCCCGTGTATTTACTACTATTATGCTCATTGTCCGCGACGAAGACGTGGCGGAAGACCTCTTGCAGGATACCTTCATCAAAGCGGTGCATACCATGAAGGGTGGCCGCTACAATGAAGAAGGGAAGTTTTCGTCGTGGATTTGCCGCATTGCCCATAATCTGGCCATTGACTGCTTCCGGCGCGAAAAACGCAGCCTTTTATTAAATCTTGATACAACAAGTCACGCGTTCAATTCGTTGTCGTTGGCAGAAGAAGGGGCCGAAGCCGCGCTTACCCGGGAAGAAACCCATGCGCGGCTGCGGGAACTGATTCAGGAGCTGCCCGCGGCGCAGAAAGAAGTCCTGATCATGCGTCATTACGGCGACATGAGCTTTCAGGAAATTGCCGATGCAACGGGGGTCAGCATTAACACCGCGCTGGGGCGTATGCGCTATGCGCTGATCAACCTGCGGAAAAAAATGGCCGCACAACCCGTTTTCTATGATCAAAACCTTTACCCACGAGACACTGCTCCGGTACGTGTACAACGAATTGCCAGCTAAGGAGCACCAACAAGTAGAGCACGCCCTGCTGCACGACGCCGAACTGGCGGCCTTCTGCGCCGATTTACTGCTGGCCCAGCGCGCCCTCAACGACCTGCGCCGCGCCCCCAGCCAGCGCACCACCGATTCCATTCTGCAGTACTCCCGCACCTTTCTGCGCAAAGAATAGCCCTGGTCATTCTGAACGTATAGCGCCACGAAGCTACCAACCCGGTAACTTCGTGGCGCTGTGTTTTTGCGGCCCGGCCGTCTTTGCCCTTCGTTGCCTTTCATCATGCGTAAGCCTGAGCGTTACCGCCACTTCATCGATTACTTCACCACCCATTTTCCGGAGCCGGAAACCGAGCTGCACTACCGCAACCCCTACGAGCTGATTGTGGCCGTGGTGCTCAGCGCCCAGTGCACTGATAAGCGCGTGAACCAGGTAATGCCCGCGCTGCTGGAGCAGTTTCCAACGCCGGAGCAATTAGCTGCGGCCACGGCCGAAGACATTTTCCCATTTATCCGCAGCGTTTCTTACCCCAACAACAAGGCCAAGCACCTGGCGGGCCTGGGCCGTATGCTGGTACAGGATTTCGGGAGTGAGGTACCCAGCACTGTTGAGGAGTTGCAGCGCCTGCCGGGGGTAGGCCGCAAAACAGCCAATGTGGTGGTATCCATCATCTACAACCAGCCGGCCATGGCCGTGGATACGCACGTGTTCCGGGTTTCGCACCGGCTGGGACTGGTTAGTAAAACGGCTACCACGCCATTGGCGGTGGAAAAGGAGCTGGTAAAGTATATTCCATCGGAGCTGATACCGAAAGCCCACCACTGGCTTATTCTGCACGGCCGCTACATCTGCCTGGCCCGCACCCCCAAATGCACTGTGTGCCCGCTGCAAAGCTGGTGTAAGTTTTACGCAGATACTATCCGGAAGCAAAATATAATCAAGCCAGTAGCCTCAAAAACGCTGAAATAACTAGTTCAAACCCCCTTACCAGTACAACTTAGTACAAAAGTAGTTCTCCTGAGTTTATAAGTTCCGGTCGTTAGCGGGCAGCTTCCAGTAACTGCTGCATGCGGCTGGCTATCTGTTGCCGGTCGAATTCCTGTTGCGCTATCAGCCGGCCGTTTTGACCGGCCACGCGCAGTTGCGCCGGGGTGCTGAATAGCTGCGCAAGAAGCTCCGCCAACGCGGCGGCATTGCTGGCGGGCGAGTACCAGCCGCACCGGTGCCGCTCCACAAACGCTTTGGTCCAGCCGGAATTGGTGACGACAACTGGTGTCCCCACGGCCAGGCTGTCGTAGAACTTGGCGGGCGAGTTGGCATCCAGCACGGGCAGCCCCAGAAAAGGTACCATCGATACTTCCGCCATCCTGAACCAGGCAAATACTGCGTGGCGGGGCTGCGGGGGCACCACCCGGATGAATGGATGCAGTGCGGCGGCTTCGGCCACGGCCTGGTCGTAGAATCCGTGGCCCATAAACAGCCACACCACATCGGGGTGCGCGGGGGCCAACTGCACCGCCGCCGCCAGCAGCAGCGGAATATCATTCGCCCGCCCGAAGGTGCCCGCGTACAGCACCACCCGCCGCCCGGCCAGGCCCCATTCCTGGCGCAAAGCGGCTACGGCTTCATCGGTGGCCAGGGCTGCCAACTGCAGGTCGGTACCATTGAGCAGGGTATGCACTTTCTCCGGCGCAAAAGAGTCCGCTGGGTGCCGGCTGACCTCCTGCACGTAGGTCGTCATATCAGGCGAAAGGGTGACGATGGCCTGCGCCTGCTGGTACATGCTGCGCTCCATGTGGTACAGGACCCGTTGCAGCGGCCGGTTGGGTACAGCTCCCATGGCAATGGGGAAAGCCGGCCACAAATCCTGCACCTCAAACACCCACGGCACCCGCCGCCACCGGGCCACCTGCGCCGCCGCCCAGGCCGCCGTAAGTGGCGTACTGATGCCCCAGATGACATCGGGCTTAGCAATGCGCAGGCCTTCGCGCAGGGCATAGGCCGCGTATTGCGCGAAGGCCAGCCCGCGCCGGGCCACGCCCATGTGGTTCTGATACGGTACCGCCGCCGTGCGCAGTTCCACGCCCTCCGGTGCCCAGGCAAACTCCCAGGTAAGCCGCTGCGACTCCCAGGTACTGGTGGTGATGAGCGTTACGCGGTGGTGCTGCGCCAGCTGGGCCAACAGGGAATAGTGCCGGCTGGTAGCTGGGCAATCGGGGTTGGTGTGGTACTGGCTGAAGACGGCAACGTGCACGGGTGGCGGATTGGCTTTTAGCTGATTTTGCCGCGGTTTATCTTGGGCCGGTAGCGGGATTCGTTAAGAATGCGTTGCGCGTTTTTCTCGGCCATCAGCTGCTTCAGCGTCACATTGGGGTGCTCGGCCATGTACTTGCGCACAATCTGCCAGCCCATCCAGGCCCCTACCCGCCCGGGGCAGGTCTTGTCGATTTCGGGGATATTGGGCCGCTCCCCAATGTATTTCTGAATCGTGAACGGGGCCGTATTGTACAGCAGGTTTTTCTCAATGAAGTGCGACCATATTTTGCCCTCATTGAAATGTACGCCCGCCATTTCCTTGTCAGTGTAGCCCATCAGCAGGGAGTCGGCGGTGCAGGGCAGCACTTTTTCGGCGAAGTACAGGGCCTTGCCGAACTGCACCATCTCGCCCAGCATGGTTTGGTTGGTGAGCTGCTTCTGGTTGTATTTACTGCTGATGGCCAGCGCCGCCGTGGGCAGCATGTGCTCGGGCGTATAGCGCCGCAGAATGTACCCGGGCACGTTGGGCCGGTACGCCGCTTTCGGCCCCACAAAGTAGTCGGTGCTGAGCACCATCAGGCTATCATTCACGAACAGATCCTGGCTGAGTCCGCTCACGAACGTCTTCACCGGGGGCACTCGGAAATCGGGAAAATAGTAGCGGATGTACTGAAACATGGGCTTCAGCTCCCGCTCTAGCCGGGGCGTGGTAAAGGTGCTGTCGGCCTGCCGGCCGAGCTTTTGCAGACCGGCATTGGTAGCCAGCCGCGCCAGCGTGGAGGCCAGCACCGGGGCCGGGTACTGCCGGCTTTGCAGAAACTGCCGGGCAAATAGCCCGTGCTGCTGCACAAACTGGTTGGCATCGGCCGGTGATTTGATTTGGAAAAACGGTTGTTCCAGGCGCTCCAGTTGCACCGGGGCCGCTACCTTGGCTATTTCTGGGTTCATCTCGCAGCTTTCCGGGCTGCTGCCACAGGCTGATACCAGAGAAAGGACCGCCACCGAGGCCGCCAGGGTACGCAAACGGGCAGGAATGTGCATCACGCTTCTATCTTTAAGGCGAAATTAGCCAAAACCAAACGGCCAATGGTCGTGGCTTCGTGTTTCTGCTCATCGTAATTCTGTAGCTGCCATGAAAAAAGCCCTGCTTGCCCTCGTTTTCAGCGGTGCCACCATTGGGGCGGCGTCGGCCCAGGTCGAAATCGGTCTGAAAGTTTCACCCTCCATTTCCCTGCTGCGCGCCGATTCGCCCAGCGCCTACGGCTTCCAGAATCAGAAGTCCAAAGTCAGCATTGGCGGCGGTATTATCGTCGATTATTTCTTTGGGCAGAACTACGCCTTCAGCACCGGCCTGGAGCTGACCGGTAAGGGAGGCACCATCAGCTACTTCGACCCCAACGCTGGGGCTAACGGGGAGCGAATCACCCAGAAAATTGGGCTCCAATACCTGCAGGTACCCGTTACGGTGAAGCTGTTCACCAACGATATTGCCACGGATACCAAGCTGTACTTCCAGTTGGGCGGCTCCCTGAACGCTGCCATTGCCGGCCGCATCAACGGCGACAAACGCTACACCGACCCTGGCAACCGGCAGGAAACCAAAGCAGCCAAGCACGTTATCATTCCCGATGCTGCCCTGCGCGGGGGCTTCGGGGTAGAATACCAGCTGGGCCAGAGCACCAAGGTGCTGGCCGGCTTCAGCTACCATCGGGGCCTGTTCAACATCGACAACTACTTCGGCGACGAGCGTAACTTTAAGGATGTAGAGCTGAAAAACAGTGAATTTGCGCTGGATTTGGGTCTCAAGTTCTAGCTCTCATCCCTGCTACTCCATACACCGGAGAGGCCGCTGCTCCTGATGGGGCTGCGGCCTCTCCGCTGTACAGGGCTACCTCACGGCTGGCCACCCGGCCTGGTACACCTTGCGTTGCCGAGTTGCCCGAACAACCGCTCCTAATTCAGACGTAGCCCACCAGGCGGGTAGGCCGTTCCGATGCGTTGCTGGCAGCAGTTTTCTCCCGCCCGGTTTGTGGCCCTTCCTGCGCCTGGCGAATCGGATAGCGCGACTTTGTTAGCATCCGCCACTATGGAGAGGCGGAGCAAATGGCTGAGAACTTTCTTATCGGGGCGGGTATGTAAAGCGTTGAACTCCCCACAAGCCTGATTTTGATTACGCAGCCGACCAGCTGATGTATTCCACCCAGGGGACAGTTGATCAGAACTTTGTTACGGGCGAAAATTCTCGCCCCTGACGGAAAACCACTCCCCCCCTGCTCTACGTATCTCGGACATTTTTCCGACTTGGCTAAAATGACTTGGTCAGTCCAACCAGTCAGGCCCCCCGGGCTGCGCCGTTCCTGCCCCTCAGCCTGTAACCTGCCGGAGCTAATGCGCATCAGCTTTTCAGAAAGAAATAGCCAATCTGCCGTCTGCCCTGTTTTTTAGCCTCCAGTATGCCTTCTGCTTCCTTTGCCTGCGTAATTGTTGACGACAACGAAATCAACCGGCTGACACTGGAACACCTGATTGAACTGACTCCGCAGCTTTCACTGGAAGCTTCGTTGCCGGGCAGTCTGGAGGCCTTGGAATATTTCCGCCAGGGCGGAAAAGCCGATTTGCTCCTGTTGGATATCGAAATGCCCCACCTGTCGGGCCTGGAGCTGGCGCGCCTGCTACCGCAGCCCGCGCCGGAGGTCATCATGGTCACGACGCACCGGGATTTTGCCGTGGATGCGTTTGAAGTGCAGGCCGCTGACTACCTGGTGAAGCCCGTTGATTTGCCCCGCTTCACGCAGGCTATTCAGCGCGTGCTGGAACGCCGAAAACAGCGCACCTCCCCGCCCCCGGCCCTCAGCCCCGCCATGCAGGACCGGGAACTATTCGTAAAGGTGGGCACCAAAATGATTCGCCTTGACTTTGATGACGTCCTGTTCATTGAGGCCATGTCCACGTATTCCGTCTTGGTTACGGCCACTCAGAAGCACATTGTATATATGTCCCTGAAGGTGCTGACCGAGCGGCTACCCTTTACCCACTTTGTGCGCGTACACCGCAGCTACATCGTGAATACCCAGCGCATTAATGCCATTGAGGATAATATGCTGCAAATGGGCAAGTATCAGGTGCCCGTGGGCAAGTCTTACCAAGAGGAATTTTACCAGCAACTGCGGGGATTATAGCTGCCTGCCAGCACCTTATTCGGCGGGCAGTTCCCGCGGCAGTTCCTGTACTGCGCGTTTCAACTGCGCTACCAGCCGGGCCACCGCTGCGTGAGAAGGTCCGGCTTCTGCATTGGCCGCCGGAATATGCTGCTCCAGTTGCTGCATCACTGCAGCCACGTCCCGTACGCCCAATGATTCTACGCCGGGCTTGATGTGATGCACAATGGCTGCTACTTGCTCCCAGTCGCCAGAGGCCGCAGCGGCTTCCAGCTGCAACAAGCTGCCCGGCACATTACTCAGGAAAGAGCGAATAATTTTCAGCACGAAGGATTCCCGCCCGTGTGCCAGGGCCCGAAGCTTGGTAAGATCGTAAGTAGTGGGTACGGAAAGCGCCCCCGAACCCATCAGCTTTTCCAGTGCCCGGTATAAATCCGCCTCCTCAAAGGGTTTGGTCAGGCAGTCATTCATGCCAGCAGCCAAGTACTTGGCATTGTCAGCCCGAAAAGCATTGGCCGTAAGGGCCAGGATGGGTACCCGGGCCTTGGCGGCATCCGGCAGCTGCCGGATGATGGCCGTTGCATCCAGCCCGCTCATGCCCGGCATCTGAATGTCCATCAGCACAGCATCGTAGTGCTGCTGCTGGTATTTCTCTACCCCCTCCTGCCCATTTTCGGCTTCTACTACTACTACCCCCCATTCCTCCAGTAGCATGCGAGCTACGTCCCGATTGACCTCATTATCTTCCACCAGCAGCACACGCTTGCCCTGCAGCAGACCTGTGTTGAATGCCGGGGCCAGCGCCGCCGGGCTAACGGGTGTGGCGCGCGGCAGCGTCAGCCGGAACCGGAAAGTGCTGCCCTTGTCCGGTTCACTTTCTACCACCAGCACCCCTCCCAGCTGCTCCACAATGGCCCGGGAAATACTTAACCCCAAGCCGCTACCGCCAAAGCGTCGTGTTGTATCAGCATAGGCCTGCGTAAAGCCTTCAAAAATCCGCTGCTGCTGTTCTGCCGGAATACCAATGCCTGTGTCCGACACTGAAAATTCCACGGTCAGAGTTTCAGGCGTTTCTTCCAGCTGCCGGCCTGCTACATCAATGTGCCCGCCCCGGTCAGTAAACTTTACGGCGTTGGCCATCAGATTGATAAGCACTTGGTTAAGGCGGTACGGGTCACCCATTACCCACGGCAGCGGACAGGAGGCTTTCAGCGGTGTACCCGATACTGTGATACCTTTTTCCTGAGCCTGATGCATCAGCGGCTGCAAAGCTTCCGCCATGGAGTCGCAGAGATTGAAAGCAGTTTGCTCAAATTCCAGCTTGCCGGACGTAATCTTGGCCATGTCCAGCACATCGTTGATAATGCTGAGCAGGTGCTGGCCCGAAGAGCGAATAACGCGTAGAAACTCCTGCTGACGAGCATCCAGGCGAGTTTTGGCTAACTGTGCGGCCATGCCCAGCACTCCGTTCATAGGCGTGCGAATTTCGTGGCTCATATTAGCCAGAAAATTCTCCCGGGCCCGTACGGCGGCTTCGGCCTCGTCCCGAGCGTGACTTAGCTCCTGCTCGGCCAGCACGCGCTTAGTCATATTCACCAGATACAGATTTACGTAGCCTTCTTCCGGGAAAGGCATTACAAAAACCGCGTAGAAGCTGCTACCTACCGGAATATCCACCTGCCAGGGGGCATTTTGCGCAAGTGCTGCCGCCGCCAGCCGTTGGGCCTTGGTCAGCAGCCGGGCTTGGTCGGTTTCGTTGAGGCTGGCATGCAGAGCCCCGGCTGCTGGGTTGTTGTACAAGACCTGGCCTTCTGCATCAATCCGGAAAATAGGATTCGGATTCTGACCGGGAATGCTGGCCACAGCCCGCAGCTGCTCCGTAGCCCGGTGATACTCCGTTACATCCCGGACCCGGGTCATGCTGCGGGCTCCCAGCTCGTTTACGCTGAGCCCTGGTACAAAGTCCCGTTCCAAAATCCGGCCATCGTTCAAATCAATCAACTCGTTGAATACCGGCTCTCCCTTCGTGCGCAGTTCATGTATCCGTCGCTCAAAGGCCGGGACATCGGCCACCAGCCGTAGCATGGCAGCGGCCAGTTCTTGCCAAGGGCGGCCCAGCCAGTAAGCTGCCGGCTCCGGCAACTCCCACAGCGCACAGAAATGCTCGTTGAGCAACGCAACATGCCCTTGCCCATCCACTAGCACCACGCCCTCCTGCACCTGGTTAATCAGGTATTGCAGGCGAGTTTGTACAGTGTGTGCCTCCGATTTTACCCGTTGCAGCTCCTGCTCCAGTTCCAGAATCCGCTGATAAGCGTGAGCGGCATCCGAAAATTCAACGGGAATGAGAGCGGGCGAATTCATACGGAGTCAAAAAGTGCTGCCTCGCAAGTACGCATACCCTCGCCGAACGGTCAACTCTTCTGGGTGAATAGCTGATTTTGCTCTGTTAATCTCTCTTCTCGAAGGCCGAAGCTGCTTTGGAAGCAAAAAGCCCGCTGCACTTCCAGTACAGCGGGCTTTTCTTCTATCAGGAGGAGTTTTTTTCGCAGAAAAAATCCGTCAGTCAGTTATTTCCAGTTCCCGGTCCTGCAACCGGCTCATGGCCGCCGCGGCCGAGTGCAGCTCGATTTCCTCGCCGTGCTCGTCCTCAATGCGGTATTCGGTGAGGCCCAGACTGGTGTCCTTCATCACCTTCACCCACTTGTAATACTTCAGGTACCATTTCATCTGCCGGCTCACCAACCCTTTGGTGTAGTAAGCATGCAGGAAAGGATGCACCGAAAGCGTAATACCCGACTGGTTTTGAGCTACCAGCAGGTCGTCAATGCTGTTGTCGATTTCGTCCGTCACGAGGATGGAAGCCGAAATCTTGCCGGTACCGCCGCAGGTGGGGCAAACCTCGCCGGTTACGATGGCTTCGGCCGGCCGCACGCGCTGCCGGGTAATCTGAAGCAGGCCAAACTTGGTGATGGGCAGAATGGTGTACCGGGCCTTGTCATGTTTCATGATGCTGTGCACGGCGTCCTCTACCTTCTTGCGGCTCTCGCCCGATTTCATATCAATGAAATCGACTACGATAATGCCGCCCATGTCACGCAGCCGAAGCTGGCGGGCTACTTCTTTGGCGGCCGCGAGGTTCACGTGCAGGGCTGTGGCCTCTTGGTCGCCTTCCTGGTTGCTCTTGTTACCGGAGTTCACATCGATAACGTGTAGAGCCTCCGTATGCTCAATAACAAGGTAGCCGCCGCCGGGCACCGTCACGGTTTTGCCGAACAGCGTTTTCAGCTGTTTTTCAATACCGTGCTGCTCGAACACTTTTACCTTGCCGGTGTGCAGCTTCAGCAGCCCTAGCTTATCGGGCGCAATCTGCTGCAAATACGCGCGCATTTCCTCATACATCGGCGCCGAGTCCACGGTAATGGCATCGAACGACTCATTGAGCATGTCGCGCAGCATGGAAGAGGTGCGGCCCAGCTCGCCCAGAATCTTGTCGTTGGGTTTCCCCGTCTTCAGATTCTGGAACAAGGTGTTCCACTTCTCCACCATATTCTGCATATCCCGGTCGAGTTCAGCCACCTCACGGCCTTCGGCCACGGTGCGGATGATTACACCAAAGTTATCCGGCTTGATGGAGGCAATGAGCCGCTTGAGCCGCTCCCGCTCCGTCTTGCTGACGATTTTTTTGGATACGCTGATGGTATTGGAAAACGGCACCAGCACCAGGTAACGGCCGGCCATAGAAATATCCATGGACAGGCGCGGCCCCTTGGTAGAAATCGGCTCCTTGATGATTTGCACCACCAGTTGCTGGCCCTTTTTCAGGACGTTATCGATTTTGCCGACTTTGTCGAGCGCCCCGTCAAACTGGAAAGTTTTCAGGGGGCCAACGGGTATTTTCTGCGAGTGTACGCCTTTGCCCCACTTTACCAGGGAGGGAAAATTCTCCCCCAGATCCCCGTAGTGTAGAAAAGCATCTTTTTGGTACCCAATGTCAATGAACGCGGCGTTCAGACCGGGCATAACTTTCTTGACCGTGCCCAGGAAGATATCACCCACCGAGTAGGCGGTATCGTTGCGGTCGAAATGATATTCGATGAGCCGCTTGTCCTGTAGCAGGGCAATCCGTTCTCCGTCCTGAGTAGAATTAATGATTAATTCGTTACTCAATGGATTAAGCGGTTAAAGAGGCTGCTGCTGAATGTAAGCCGATTGCCACTACCCCCGAAACCCGTAAAGGGAAGCCAGCGCGCAAGGCACCGGCTTCCCTTCCAAGCCACGGGGAAAGCAAACTTATGGCCACTCTCAGAGAACCTAAGTGAAAGATAGACGGCACCATTTTCTACTGAAAAAAGCCCGCCAGCAAACCCCGGGAGGGCTTACTTCTTCTTGTGACGGTTCTTGCGCAGACGCTTCTTCCGCTTGTGAGTGGCAATTTTATGACGCTTTCTTTTTTTACCGCAGGGCATGTTGATGTGGGTTAAGTGGTTGAGTTTATTTTTTTAGTGCTTTGTGCCTACTGCTGAGGGCCTGGGTTGTTTGACACAACGTATGCACTCAGCACCAGGCACTAGACACTGGGCACTATTGTAGCTTCTTCAGCTCTTCGTCCACCGTAGCGGCCAGGGCCGGGTCGGGGCTAATGCTTTTGGCTTTCAGAAAGGCTTTGCGAGCCTCTTCCTTTGCGCCGGTTTTGGCTAACGTGACGCCAAGATAAAACTGTCCGTCGACGTTTTCGGGGTTTACTTTCACAAGCTCCTCGAAACGCTCCACCGCCCGGCTGAACTGCCCACTCTTAATAGCCAGCAAGCCAAGGTTATACAGCGTTTTTTCATTTTTCGGATCAGCGGCCAGCACTTCCCGCAACAAGCCTACGCCTTTCATGGGGTTGCTGGTATTCATGTAGGCCATGCCCAGGTTGTTCTTGGCGTCGAGGTTGTCGGGATTGTTTTTCAACACCCGCTCGTATAACTCCCGGCATTTCGCGCCCAACAGGTTCTGGCGCTCCTCGGTGGTGGCAAAGCTAAACGCTTCGAAGTACGCATCGGCGGCCCGTTTCCAGGTTTGCTCGCCGGGGCGGGCCACAGCCACTTGCTCCAGGTAATAGCCGGCACTATCGAAACGCTCCACACCCTTGTACTTATCAGCCAGCTGCTGCGCCAGGCGTAGCTTAGCCGACTGTTCGGTTTCGGAGGTGAACCTGCGCACCAGCGCAATAATTTCCTGACGTTGTGCGGGCGGCACTGTCATGTGGGGCTGCTCGGAAGTAGCCTCGTGGCTGCCTACCGGATGGCCATGCTCATCCAGACCGCTGGCAGCGGTGGACGGAGCAGCAGCCCCCTGGTCCCGGTTGGCAGTACGGGCAGCACTTTGTGTCAGCGACTCTTTGCCCTCCTTGGGCTTCACAATTACCTTCGGCAACAAAAACAAACCGGCCACCAGCGCAAACGCCAGGGCCAGAATAAGGAGTTGATGCTTGGAAGATGCGGTAGTGGATGCCATCAGCACGGGAAAAAAGCCGGCCGCCGGGTTGCCCTAGCAGGGCATGCCCGGCGGCTCAGCCGGCAAACAAATGAAACGGGATGCTTAGGCAGCCAGTTCCTTGATTTTTTTGCTGTTTTTAATCTTACCAATAAAGGTCTTCGACGGCTTGAAGCTCGGAATGAAGTGCTCGTCAATGATGATCGACGTGTTTTTCGAAATGTTGCGGGCTACTTTTTTCGCGCGCTTTTTGTTTACGAAAGAGCCAAAGCCACGCACATAAATGTTGTTGCCGTCAGCCATCGAGTCCTTCACGACTTTGAAGAAGGCTTCTACGGTAGCCGAAACGTCTGCTTTCTCGATGCCGGTCTTGTCGGCAATTTCGGCAATTACTTCTGCTTTAGTCACGCTGGTAAGTGTACTAGGGAGTGAAAAATATTCTGCTTGGCAAAAAGATGCCGCTCCTCAAAACGTAAGCACTTGCCCGGTAAGAGTTTGCCTGCGTTTTGAGGGGCACAAAGGTAGTCCCCTTTTTTGGTTTTACAAACGGTTTTCCTGCAATCTGACTTGGTGTCATAGTTGCATCCAACTTATTCTTTCTCAAAACCTTGACCTCACCCTCAACCGATTTATCCCGCTCCTGGTTTCCGGCGGCCCTGCTGAATTGGTATCCCCGCCACCGCCGGGACCTACCTTGGCGGCACACTCGCGACCCGTATGCCATCTGGCTGTCGGAGGTGATTCTGCAGCAAACCCGGGTGAAGCAGGGCCTGCCCTACTACCATGACTTTATCACTTCCTACCCTACTGTGCACGATCTAGCCGCCGCCCCGCAGGATGAGGTGCTGCGCCACTGGCAGGGCCTGGGCTACTATTCCCGGGCCCGCAACATGCACCATACGGCCCAGCAGGTAGTGCAGGAATACGGGGGGCAGTTTCCCGGCTCGTATCAGGAACTGCTGAAGCTACGCGGCGTGGGTCAGTACACCGCGGCGGCCATTGCATCGTTTGCCTATGACGAGCGAGTGGCGGTGCTTGATGGAAACGTGTTCCGGGTGCTGGCCCGGGTATTTGGTCTGAGCCAGGATATTGCCGCGCCAGCCAGCCGCAAAGTATTTCAACAGTTGGCCGATACGCTGATTCCTTCCGAGCAGCCGGCTGAGTTCAACCAGGCCATTATGGAGTTTGGGGCCATCCAGTGCACGCCCCAGAAGCCCGACTGCCTGTTCTGCCCGTTGCAGCAGCAGTGCTTTGCCTTTCAGCACGGGATGGTGCAGGAGTTGCCGGTGAAGAGTAAAGCAAAGGCGGCCCGTACCCGCTATTTCCATTACCTCGTGTTGCGCTACGCTGATACGGTGTACCTGCGCAAGCGCGGCCCCAAGGACATCTGGGAAGGCCTCTACGATTTCGCGCTGCACGAAACTGAGTCGGCGGAGCTGCCGGCGGTGGCCGTAGTAGAGGTGGCGGAAAGCTTGGGAGGCCGCGTAGCTGCCAACCGCGCCGAGGAGCCGGCAGCTGCGCTACGGCACGTGCTGAGCCATCAGAAAGTAGAAGCGAAGTTTCATGCGGTGTGGCTGCAGGAGCCGCTGCCGACAGCAGTACTGGCAGCCACCGGCTTGGCCCCCTACCGTGCCGCCGAAATAGAAGAACTGCCCAAATCCATTCTGATTACCAATTATATTAGCAATATAGATATTTAAAAGCCTAATTTATTTGGCAAAAATATTATTTCTTCTATCTTTAGATAACCTAGCGAGGTTTATTTTTTAACTTTCAACTACTTCTCTTCCAAGCGTATGGCAAGCGTAAACAAAGTCATCCTGATTGGCCACTTGGGCAAAGACCCTGAGGTGCGGCATCTGGAAGGCGGCAACTCAGTAGCCAACTTTACCATGGCTACCAATGAATACTACAAAGACAAGCAAGGCAACCGCGTAGAGCGCACCGAGTGGCATACTGTGGCCGCCTGGCGTGGCTTGGCCGAACTAGCCGAGAAGTACCTGCGCAAAGGGCAGCAGGTGTATGTGGAGGGCCGTATTCGTACCCGCCAGTACCAGGATAAGGACAACCAGACGCGCTACGTAACGGAAATAGTAGCCGAGGAAATCTCCTTGCTGGGTGGCCGGCCCCACGCCGAAGGCCAACTAGCAGCTACGCCAGCCGCGGCCGAGGCACCGGTTACTTTCCGGCAGGAACCGGAGTTGGACCAGCTGCCGTTTTAACGGGTTCTTTTCTTCAAGTAAAACCCCGTCGGAACCTGGTGTTTCGACGGGGTTTTCTTTGCGTGGGATTTTCCGTAGGGGCCGGAACACGAGCGGGCGGGGCGTTGGTTTCTTGGTTACCTTTACTGCTTCCTTCGTCCCGCTTCTGCATGGTCGTTTCCTCCTTTTTGCGTGCCGCTGGCGCGGTTTGTACAGTGCTGCTGTTCGCCACTGGCTGCACCTCGGCTCCCGATTTCACGCCCAAGCCCAAGGGCTACAACCGCATCGACTTGCCGCCGCATGCCTACCAGCAGCTGGCGCCGGGTCGGCCGTACACGTTTGAGTACTCACGTCACGCCAAAATCCTGCGCGACTCCTCCTACCTGGCCCAGCCGAACTGGATCAATGTGTATTACCCGCAGCTAAAAGCCAACGTGCAGATTACGTACGCCGACCTTAAAGGCCGACCGCAACTGTACACCAAGCTGCTGGAAGATGCCCGCAAGCTTACCAGCAAGCACGAAATCAAAGCCACGGCCATCGACGAATCGGTGCTGAAAACTCCGAACGGTATGCGCGTAGCCGTGTTTGAGCTGCAGGGCGAGGTACCCAGCCAGTTTCAGTTTTACACCACCGATAGCACCCGGCACTTCTTCCGTGGGGCCCTCTATTTCCGCACTGCCACCGCCAATGACTCCCTGGCCCCGGTAATTGAGTACGTGAAACAGGATGTGGTGCGGCTGCTGAACACGCTGCAATACAAGTAACTGTCAAATTGTTGAACTGGTGAACGGCTTGATGGCCGCTTGTTTTCCTTGCAGAGGGTGCAAACCCTCCAGCCGTTCAGCAATCCAGCCATTTTCCCTTGAGCAACTTCTTTCAGACCAAGATTGAGTACCTGCGGGGCGTGGGCCTGCAACGGGCCCAGCTGCTGCAAAAGGAACTGGGCCTGTTCACGTACGGCGACCTGATTCAGCGCTACCCGTTCCGCTACCTCGACCGTACCCAGTTCTACAACATCTGCGACCTGCACGACGACCTGCCGTTTGTACAGGTGAAGGGCATTCTGCGCAACCGCGAGGTGGTGGGCGAAGGCCCCAAGAAGCGTATGGTAGCCAAGGTAGCCGACGCCAGCGGCGAGCTGGAGCTCGTGTGGTTCAAAGGCGTGAACTACCTGGAAAAGGTGATTAAAAACCACCAGGAGTACATCGTGTTCGGCAAGCCCACCATGTTCAATGGCCGCCCCCAGATGGCGCACCCGGAGATGGAAGAGGTGACCGAGCAGAAGGCCGGCCAGAGCTACCTGCAGCCGGTGTACAACACCTCCGAGAAGCTCAAGAACTACCACCGCGTCGATAGCAAGGCCATCATGCGCATGGTGGCCGATCTGCTGAAGATTGCCCTGCCTCACGTGCAGGAGACCCTCTCGCCGGCCCTGATTCAGCAGTACGGGCTGATGGACAAGGCCACGGCCATCCAGCAGATTCACTTTCCACAGAGTACTGAGCTGCTCCAGACGGCCCGCTTCCGGCTCAAGTTTGAGGAGCTGTTTTACGTGCAGCTCAAGCTGCTGCGCCAACGTGACCAGCGCAAAGTCACGCTGGCCGGCCAGATTTTTAAGGAGGTGCCCACGCTGGTACACTTCTACAAGAACGTGATGCCCTTTGACCTCACCGGGGCCCAGAAGCGCGTCATCCACGACATTTACAAGGATTTCTGCGCCGGTCAGCAGATGAACCGGCTGCTGCAGGGCGACGTGGGCTCGGGCAAAACCATTGTGGCCTTCATCAGCATGCTCATGGCCGCCGACAACGGCGCGCAGAGTTGCCTGATGGCTCCCACCGAAATTCTGGCCGATCAGCACTACGTGGGCCTGAAAGGCTTTGCCGACCTGCTGGGGCTGAAAATCGGGAAGCTCACGGGCAGCACCCGCACTGCCGAGCGGCGCGTGCTGCACGAGCAGCTGCGCTCCGGCGAGATGCACATGCTGGTGGGCACCCACGCTTTGCTCGAAGACGTGGTGCAGTTCAAGAACCTGGGTCTGACCATCATGGATGAGCAGCACCGCTTTGGGGTGGCCCAGCGGTCCAAGCTCTGGCAGAAAAACCCCCATGTGATACCCCACGTGCTGGTAATGACGGCCACGCCCATTCCGCGTACCCTGGCCATGACGCTCTACGGCGACCTGGACGTGTCGGTGATTGACGAGCTGCCGGCCGGCCGCAAGCCCATCGTGACGGTGCACCGCTTCGACAGCAACCGCCTCAAGGTCTTCGGCTTTCTGCGCGACCAGATCCGGCTGGGCCGGCAGGTGTACATCGTGTATCCGCTTATTGAGGAAAGCGAAACCATGGCCGACTACAAGGACCTCATGGACGGCTACGAAAGCGTGGCCCGCGCTTTTCCTGAGTTCCAGATCAGCATCGTGCACGGCCGCATGAGCGCCGCCGAGAAGGACGCTGAAATGCAGCGCTTCCTCAAAAACGAAACCCAGATTATGGTGGCCACCACCGTAATTGAGGTAGGCGTAAACGTACCCAATGCCTCCGTAATGGTAATTGAAAGCACCGAGCGGTTCGGCCTTTCGCAGTTGCACCAGCTACGCGGCCGCGTAGGCCGTGGGGCTGAGCAGAGCTATTGCATCCTGATGAGCGGCTACAAGCTCAGCAAGGACTCGCGCACCCGCATCGAAACGATGGTGCGCACCAACAATGGCTTCGAAATTGCCGACATTGACCTGAAGCTGCGCGGCCCCGGCGACTTGATGGGCACCCAGCAGAGCGGCGTGCTGGATCTGCTGATTGCCGACCTAGCCAAGGATGGCCGCATTCTGACGGAGAGCCGGGCGGCGGCCCAAGCCATTCTGCAGGACGACCCGAACCTAAGCAAGCCCGAAAACTTGGCTATCCGGCGGCATATTGAAAGCCTGCCTGCTACGGCCGTAAACTGGAGCCGCATTAGTTAACTGCTACTATTTGGTATTCACGATAAGGCCCGGCCGGTTTCACCATGTGTGAAACCGGCCGGGCCTTATCGTGAATACCATAAAAAAGACGACTTATACAAGTCGTCTGGCAGGGGAGCTATTCTATGGAAGTAGCAGTGACGGCAGGGGCAGTAGCTTGCCAAAAGGACGATCCACCTCCCGTCTTTCGTTTAGCAGCCGGTGAGTTCTGCAATAAGGAAGCTGTTCGGGCCGGAAGCTGCCAGGTAACGCGGGTCGGCTTGGCAACCGCTTCCGATCTTAAAGCCTGCTGATTAAGCTTTCCTAAAACAACCAGCGAAATCATGAGGGTAAAGCGTAACAAAGACTTCATAATCGATGAGTAGAGGTAAGCAGTTCCGGCGGGTTACAAATTTCAGACCAATAGGTGGCAAATCCTAAAGAAGGGCCTTATTAACTGCAGAAAAATCAAGAAAAAAGCCTATACTCCCAATTTCAGAACATTTATCAGGCGTTGGAGTCAGCAGATAGAATATCTAAAATATTCACTTTGCTACCTTCTCGCTAACGCTCTGATACCTGTCATCCCAAAACCCCTCTGAAGCAATACTGCTGCAAAGAACGGTAGTAACTCCCACTACTATAGCCCTTTTGGCGTTAAGAAAGCGTGAATTATTACCGAAGAGCTTCCGGTTTGGTTGCAAAGCGGGGGGATGTACGGACTACACCAGAAGTTGGATACCTTTGGAGAGTACATTTTTTGAGAGAATCTCTTTCCTTCACGTAACTGCCTTTGCCTGTGCGCTTTTCTTTTTTGTTGACTACGGGGATTTCAGCGGTTTTCATTTTCGCCACCGTTTCAGGCGGGTTGGCGCAGCGGGTAAAGTCGGCAGCCTTTAGCTACCTACCCGAGCAGACGGAGGACCGTTACAACCAGCGGGTGGCCAGCAAAACCCTGCCCGTACCCACTGGCGGCTTTGTAATTCTGGCCCACAAATCGGCCACGGAATACGCAGTGGAGCGCTACGACGCTGACCTGAAGCGCCTATGGAGTACCTCCCTGTCTTTAGCCGCCGGAGAAAGTATTGACGGCTTCACGCGTAACGGTACACAAGTGCTGGTAGTAGTGCATCAGGGCAGCCCGGCTCAACAGTTGCTCGGCTACACGCTGGATCTGGCGTCGGGCCAGAAAGCACCGGCGAAAAAGCTCCTCGAAGCCGGCCCCCGCGACCGGCGCCCCGGCGCTGCCTTCTCCCCCGATGGCACCAAGCTGGTAGTATGGCGCTACCTGACGCAGGGTCCGCAGATCAAAGCCATCAGCGCCAGCGTGTACGACGAGAAGCTTACTAAACTCAAGGACCGCACTTATGATTTTCACGACCAAGGCGGCTTCTTCTCCAGCACCGTGCATGTGGGCAATGATGGCTCACAGTACGTAACGCTGGTGGGCGACGAGATGAAGAAGCTCACCGTACGCCGTTACCGCAACGACTCTCCCGAGGTGAAGGTGATGTCGGTATCAGTGGGCGGCACGTTTGGGGGCAAAGTGGTGAACGTGTTTGACACGCGCTTCCGCCTGCTGCCCGACAACACGCTGTACGCCGCCGCCATCTGCAACGAGCGGGAAACCGGCGTGTACCACAGCCTGAAGCTGGTGAAGTTTGATTTCACGGCCGAGGGCGACATGAAATTCGCGCCCGAGTTTAAATTCACACCCGAGTACCTGGCCGAAGTCAACAAGGCCAACGGCAGCGTAGCTAAGCGTCTCGAAGATGTGTACCTCACCGACCTGCTACTCACCGACGACAAGCAGCTGGTAGTGGCAGCCGAGAAAAAGTACGAGGAAGGCGGCGACGACTCGCCCGGCCACACCCGCGAGCTACACCTGTTTGGCTACAATGAATTTCAGACCCCTACCTGGCACAGCATCATCGGCAAAGACCAGGTAGCACCGGCCACTGAAGGTTACAGCAGCATTGGCTACAGGGCGGCCGTGTTTGGGCCGGAGGTGCAGGTGGTAACCTGGGAGAAGCTCAAGAACAAGTCGGACCTGTACCTGCGCCGCCTGAACGTGCAGACGGGCGTGGTATCGGAGCCGAAAGGCCTGGGCCTGAACGTGGCCTCGGACCAAAATCCATCCTACGTGAAGGATTTCACGGCCTGGCTGGATGCCAAAACTCTTATCGGCGTAAGCCGGCCCAGCAAAAAATCAGCGGCCCTTATGCTGAACAAGATTGTGGTTAAATAAATCCCAGCTGGTGCGGATGGCACTGATGCCGCCGATCTGTTCTGGTAAATCTGCTTTGACGCAAAAAGCCGCTTCTGATTCTTCAGAAGCGGCTTTTTGCGTACTGATGTCCCTGTTGGCTTACGGGAAAATACCGAGGGACTGGTAGCTGACGCCGATTTTCTCGATGGCGCTGTAGAAGGCGGCGGTGCGCAGGTCGGTGATACCCTCCACATCGTCCATCACCTTGCGGATGGACTGGTAAGCGGTAATCATGGTATCTTCGAGGCCGGAGTGCACCAGGTCAATTTCGTCGGCACCGTGCACGATGAGCTGGCGTTCCTGGGGGCTGATGGTTTTGCCGGTGGTGCGCTCAATGGTTTCCACCAGCCGGCGCATAGCCCCTTCCTCAGCCCGCTTGCCCATGCGCCCAAAGCGCACGTTCGATAGGTTTTTCAGCCATTCGAAGTACGATACCGTCACGCCGCCGGCGTTGAGGTAAAGGTCGGGCAGGATAATGACACCCTTTTCCAGCAGAATTTTCTCGGCGGCCTGGGTGGTGGGGCCGTTGGCGCCTTCGGCAATAATTTTGGCCTTGATACGGTCGGCGTTGCCTTCGTGAATCTGGTTTTCCAAGGCGGCCGGAATCAGCACGTCGCACTCCCGCTCCAGCAGGTCCAGCGACTCGGCCACGTCCTCGGCTCCGGCGAAGCCCAGCAGGGAACCGCCGTTCTGCCGGTGCCGGAAAACAGCTTCCACGTCCAGGCCGGTTTCCTTATAGATGCCACCTTCCCGCTCGGCAATGCCGATGATGAGGGCGCCGGCTTCCTGGCAGAACTTGGCCGCGTAGTAGCCCACGTTGCCCAGCCCCTGCACGATAATGCGCTTGCCGGCAATGCCGCTGCTCAGGCCAACTTTGGCCAGCATCGGCTCGTCCAGCAGCAACTCGCGCAATCCGTAAAACACGCCCAGGCCCGTGGCCTCGGTCCGCCCCCGGATACCGCCCTGCCCTACCGGCTTACCGGTTACGCAGCCCAGAGCGTTGGTGTCGCCGTACTTGAAGGTCTGGTAGGTATCGGCAATCCAGGCCATTTCGCGGCTGCCGGTGCCGTAGTCGGGGGCCGGCACGTCCATACCGGGACCGATAAGGTTCTTTTTAATCAGCTCCGTGGCGTAGCGCCGCGTTACGCGCTCCAGGATGTTAACGGGCGTAGTGCGCGGGTTAATTTTCACGCCACCTTTCGCGCCGCCGAACGGCACGTCCACTAGGGCACACTTGAACGTCATCAGGGTTGCCAGAGCCATTACCTCCTCCTCATCCACGTACACGCTGTAGCGGATGCCGCCCTTGCTGGGCAGCTTGTGGTGGCTGTGCTGCACCCGGATACCCTCGAACACCTGCACGTGGCCGTCCACTTCCACCGGGAAGTTGACCTTGTAGATGCTGTTGCAGGCCCGGATTTGGGCAATGATGCCGGGGTCGAGCTTGGAGAAGCTGGCCGCGTGGTCGTAAAACCGCAGCACGCTCTCGTAAAAGTCTTTACCCTGTACCTGTTCGTTGGCCATAGCTGGAGGGAGTTGAAGGTGGGAGTATCTCCCTGCAAACGACAGCCCGGCCGCTGGCGTTGTGCTGAGTCGTGTTTTTAAAACTACCCAAACGGTGTAGCGACGCAATACTTTGCGTCTCGTCGTTGGACGACTGGAGGCCTACATTTCTAACAACATCAGCAACAGCGAGACGCGAAGTGTCGCGTCTCTACACCGTTCAATGCCCTCGGCCCGAAAACGCAGCAAGCCGCCCCCGAAACGGGAGCGGCTTGCGGTTTCTCAGATTCTCATCGGTTTCACGACTCGCAGAAAGCGCCTGCCAGCACCATCTACAACATCCGCGAAATCCGATG
This sequence comes from Hymenobacter sp. 102, assembly GCF_049949205.1. Classification (NCBI taxonomy): domain Bacteria; kingdom Pseudomonadati; phylum Bacteroidota; class Cytophagia; order Cytophagales; family Hymenobacteraceae; genus Hymenobacter; species Hymenobacter sp. 102. Next base: position 3,364,121 of record NZ_CP188172.1, on the reverse strand, counting down.
AATCCGGCTAAATCCGTGATTTAGTAGGCGTACTCGTTGGCGGCAATCAGCTTATCGGCGATGCGGCGACGAGCTTCCTTGGCGTTGTAGAGGTCGGCTTTGGTGAAGCGCTTCAGGCCCATGGCCAGCAGGCGCTGCTCGTCGCCCTCGGTCATGGTGCCGATGGCGTCTTTGCCGAACTTGTTCACCTGGTCCACGGTGTCGTAGAGGTACACGCGGGCAATATCGATTTGCGTCGAAACGGCCTCCTCTCCTTTGGCGGCGGCTTCCTTCTCCACGCGCAGCAGCGTGCTTTCGGCGGTGTACACCTTGATGGCCATATCGGCAATATTCATCAGTACTTCCTGCTCTTTGGCGAGCGAGTTCATGTACTTCTGCACGGCCGTGCCAGCGACCATCAGGATGGCCTTTTTCAGCTTGGCAATGGTCTTTTTCTCGGCGGCGAACAGGCCGGTTTCTTCTTCCAGGTTGAAGTCCGGAATAGCCATCAGCTCCTGCTGCACGGCCTGGGCCGGGCCCATCAGATCCAGCTCGCCTTTCAGACCCTTTTTCAGGATCATGTCCACGGCCAGCATGCGGTTGATTTCGTTGGTGCCCTCGAAGATGCGGTTGATGCGCGAATCCCGGTAAGCGCGGTCCATGGGATAGTCGGCCGAGAAGCCGTAGCCACCGTAGATCTGTACGCCTTCGTCCACCACGTAATCCAGCACTTCCGAGCCTTCCACTTTCAGGATGGCGCACTCCACGGCAAACTCGCGAGCGGCACCCAGCAAGGCTTCGTTGTGGCTCTGGCCTTTGGCCAACAGCTCCTGCTCCATGCGGAAAATGTCCATACCAGCACGGTAAATAGCCGATTCCACGGCGTAGATGCGCACGGCCTGCTGGGCCAGCTTGTATTTAATAGCGCCGAACTTGCTGATGGGCAGCTTGAACTGCACCCGCTCGTTAGCGTATTTCACGCTCAGCGTGGAAGCCATTTTGGTGGCACCCAAACAAGCCGCGGCCAGCTTGATGCGGCCGATGTTCAGGATGTTGAAGGCAATGAGGTGCCCCTTGCCAATCTCGCCCAGCACCGCCGATTTCGGCACTTTCACGTCGGACAGGAACACCTGGCGGGTCGAGGAACCCTTGATGCCCATCTTGTGCTCCTCGTTGCCGAGGCTCAGACCGGGCGTGTTTTTCTCCACAATGAAGCCGGTGAACTTGTCACCATCCACCTGGGCAAACACGATGAATACGTCGGCGAAACCACCGTTGGTAATCCACATTTTCTGGCCATTGAGCACGTAATGCTCGCCGTCCTCAGTGGGCATGGCTTTAGTTTTGGCGCCCAGGGCGTCGGAACCGGAGCCGGGCTCGGTGAGGCAGTAGGCGCCCATCAGTTCGCCGGAGGTCAGGCCGGGCAGGTATTTAGCCTTCTGCTCCTCGTTGCCGAAGTACAGAATGGGCAGCATGGCAATACCCGTGTGGGCCGCGAAGGCTACCGGGAACGAGTGGCCACCACCCACACCCTCGGTCACGCGCAGCGAGGTGGGGAAGTCCATGTCCAACCCACCGTACTGCTCGGGAATGCTCACGCCGAACAGGCCCAGCTCGCCGGCCTTTTCCATCAGGCTGCGCATGAGGCCTTCCTCATGGTTATCGAGGCGCTCCAGCAGCGGCGTCACCTCCTTCTCCACGAAGTCGAGAGCGGTCTGGTGCATCATGTTCTGCTCCTCCGAAAAATCGGCGGGCGTAAATACGTCCTGGGCGTCGGTTTCCTTGATGATAAACTCGCCGCCTTTCACAAGTTGGTTGGTTACTTCCATGACCGGGTGAGGGTTGATGTGGGAAAATTCGAAGTCAAAAAGAAGAGAAACTACTCGGCTTACCTACTATTTACCGGCAAGTAAGCCCCGTTGTTTTGTCGTACCGAAAGATACAAAAATTTGTTATGCTTGCCGACTAGTTCACGAAAAGAAAACCCCAGTTTGATATGGGGTTTCTTTTTGCGGTTCGGCAGAACGTGTAGAGACGCAATAGTTGAAGTCTCGCCGTTGAACGGACTGGCACGAGCCTATCGAACAACGTCAGCAACGACGAGACGCAAAATATTGCGTCTCTACACCGTTCTGACCGCGCAGCTTTGGCTTGTGCCGTGAGCGGCTGAGTTTTCCGTCCGAAGCTGGGCTTCGGGCCGCCCACGGCACAAGCTAAAGCGTATGCTACACTGCTACTTCAGCAGCTCGTAGATGCCGGCTACGCCCTGGCCGCCGCCGACGCAGGCGGTTACCATGCCGTACTTCTGGCCCCGGGCGCGCAGCTCGTGGAACAGCTGGATGCTGAGCTTGGCGCCGGAGCAGCCCAGCGGGTGGCCGAGGGCAATGGCGCCGCCGTTCACGTTCACTTTGCTCTGGTCCAGGTCCAGCTCGCGCATTACGGCGAGGCTCTGGGAGGCGAAGGCCTCGTTCAGCTCGAACAGGTCGATGTCCTGGAGCTTCATGCCGGCCTGGCGCAGCGCCTTCGGCACGGCTTTGATGGGGCCCATGCCCATGATGCGCGGGTCGATGCCTTCGGTGGCGTAGGTCACCATGCGGGCAATCGGCTCCAGGTTCAGCTCCTTCACCATGCGCTCCGACATCACAATGACGAAAGCGGCACCGTCGGACGTCTGCGAAGAGTTACCGGCCGTAACCGAGCCGTTGGCGGCAAACACGGGGCGCAGCTTGCCCAAGGCTTCCATCGACGTATCAGCGCGGGGGCCTTCGTCGGTGTCGACTACGAACGAGCGGTTTTTCTTTTTGCCGGTGGCCTGGTCAAGGTAGGTTTCCTCCACGGTTACGGGCACAATCTGCTCCTTGAACTTGCCTTCCTGAATGGCTTTGATGGCCTTCTGGTGTGAGTTGTAGGCAAACTGGTCCTGGTCTTCGCGGGTAATTTTGTAATCCTGGGCTACGGCTTCGGCGGTGAGGCCCATGCCGAGGTAGTAGTCGGGGTGCTGCTGGGCGAGCTTGTAGTTGGGCACGGTTTTCCAGCCCACGGTGGGCACCAAGCTCATGCTTTCGGTACCACCGGCCACGATGCAGTCGGCCATACCGGCGGCAATTTTACCGGCGGCCATGGCAATGGTTTCCACGCCGGAGCCGCAGTAGCGGTTCACGATGAGGCCCGACACGTTCATGGGCAGCGCCAGCAGCGAAATCAGGCGGCCCATCTGCAGGCCCTGCTCGGCCTCCGGTACGGCGTTGCCCACAATCACGTCGTCGATGCGGGTGGGGTCCAGCTGGGGCACCGAGGCCACCAGGTGCTTGATGACGTCGGCGGCGAGGTCATCGGGGCGGGTGAAGCGGAAACCGCCACGGTTGGCTTTGCCAACGGCCGTACGGTAACCGGCTACGATATATGCGTTCATGGTTTTGAGTCTTGGAGAAGGTGGGTAGCTCTAGTCGTCTCACCCCCTAGCCCCCTCTCCAGGGGGAGAGGGGGGACTGGATTTTAGTTTTCGTTCTGCTATGAGGGGCAGCGCTAAAACTAAAATCTAGTTTTTCTAGGGCTAGTTCCCCCTCTCCCTTTGGAGAGGGGGCTAGGGGGTGAGGCGGCCGTTGTTAGTTCCGCAGCGGTTTGCCCGTGGTCAGGATGCTCTGAATCCGCTCCAGCGTTTTCCGCTCGCCGGTGAGGCTGAGGAAGGCTTCGCGCTCCAGGTCCAGCAGGTACTGCTCCGATACTTCGGTGGGGCTGCTCAGGTCGCCGCCGCACATGATGTAGGCCAGCTTGTTGGCAATCTTCACGTCGTGGTCGGAGATGTAGCGGCCTTCCTTCATGGCGTGCACGCCGGTCAGGAACATACCCAGGGCGCCTTTGCCCTGCACCTTGATGTTGGTTTTCTGCAGCGGCTGGGTGTAGCCATCCTCGGCCAGCTCAATGGCAGCGGCTTTGGCCTGGGCCAGTACGCGGTTGGAGTTCACCACCACTTCGTCGCCGCGGCGCAGGAAGCCCAGGTCGAAGGCTTCGTGGGCCGAGGTGGATACCTTGGCGGTGCTCACCGTCATGAAGGCGTTGCGCAGCAGGTTGTACTCCGGCTCACCTTCCTCGTACTTGAGGGCGGTGCGCAACGTCATTTCCTTGGTGCCGCCGCCGCCCGGAATCAGGCCCACGCCGAATTCCACGAGGCCCATGTAGGTTTCGGCCGCCGCTACCACCCGGTCGCAGTGCAGGTTCAGCTCGCAGCCGCCGCCCAGGGCCAGGCCGTGGGGTGCGCCCACCACCGGAATGCTGCTGTAACGCATCCGCATCATGGCCTGCTGGAACTGGGCAATCATCAGGTTCAGCTCGTCGTACTCCTGGTCCAGCGCGAACATATACACAAGGCCCAGGTTGGCACCGGCCGAGAAGTTCGGCGCGTCGTTGCCCACCACGAGGCCGCGGAAGTCCTTTTCGGCCAGCTCCACGCCTTTCAGCAGGCCCTGGATGACGTCGGAACCCAGCGCGTTCATCTTCGAGTGGAACTCCACGTTCAGGATACCGTCGCCCATGTCGAGCACCGAAGCCCCGGCGTTTTTCCACAGCACTTTGCCCGTGGCACGCAGGTTATCCAGAATGATGAAGTTCTCCATGCCCGGAATGGCCTGGTAGCTCTTCGACTCGATGTCGTAGAACTGCTTCACGCCGGCTTCGCTCACTTTGTAGAAGGCGGTGTGGCCGGCGGCTACCATCTCCTCTACCCACGGCGCTACGGTTTTGCCTTCAGCTTTGGCCAGCTCCAAGCCCTTCTGCACGCCCAGGGCATCCCAGGTTTCGAAGGGCCCCAGGTCCCAGCCGAAGCCGGCGCGCAGGGCGTCGTCAATCTTGTAGAGCGAGTCGGTGATTTCCGGAATCCGGTTGCTCACGTAGGCAAACAGGCCCGCGAAGGTCTTGCGGTAGAAGTCCCCGGCCTTGTCTTTGCCGGCGGCCAGCACCTTGAAGCGGTCCGCCAGCTTTTCAATCGGTTTGGTGGCTTCCAGGGTGGCAAACTTCACCTTCTGGCTGGGCTTGTATTCCAGCGTATTCAGATCGAGGGCCTGGATTTCCGACTTGCCGCCGGCGCCCTTCACTTTCTTATAGAAGCCCTGAGCGGTTTTGTCGCCCAGCCACTTGTTCTCGGCCATCTTCTTGATGAAGTCGGGCAGCTGGAACACGTGCTTGGCTTCGTCGTTGGGCAGGTTCTGGGCGAGGCCGTTGGCCACGTTGATCATCGTATCCAGACCTACCACGTCGGAGGTGCGGAATGTGGCCGACTTGGCGTGGCCGATAACCGGCCCGGTCAGCTTGTCCACTTCCTCCACCGTTAGGCCCAGCTCGCTCATCACCTGCACCACGTCCATGATGGCGAAAACGCCCACGCGGTTGGCAATGAAAGCGGGCGTGTCCTTGGCCAGTACCGTGGTTTTGCCCAGGTACAGGTCGCCGTAGTGCATCAGGAAATCCACCACCGACTTGTCGGTTTCCGGCGTCGGGATGATTTCGAGCAGCTTCAGATAGCGGGGCGGGTTGAAGAAGTGCGTGCCGCAGAAGTGCTTGCGGAAGTCGTCGGAACGACCTTCCGTCATCATATGAATCGGAATGCCCGAGGTGTTCGAGGTGATGAGCGTGCCGGGCTTGCGGTACTGCTCCACGCGCTCAAACAGGCTCTTTTTGATGTCGAGACGTTCCACTACCACCTCAATCGTCCAGTCGCAGCCGGCAATGTCCTTGAGGTTATCATCAAAGTTGCCGGTCTTGATGCGGCTCACATCCTGCTTGCGGTACAGCGGCGAGGGGTTGGCCGCCACGGCCGCCTGCAGGGAGGCATTCACGATGCGGTTCTTCACGGCCGGGTTGTCCAGCTTCAGGCCTTTGGCCTCCTCGGCGGGCAGCAGCTCCTTGGGCGCAATGTCGAGCAGCAGCACCTGCACACCGATGTTGGCGAAGTGGCACGCAATGCGCGAGCCCATCACCCCGGAGCCTAGTACGGCTACTTTCTTGATGGTACGGTTCATTCTTGGGGAGGAATGAGGTGGGAAAATGAGTTATTAGTTACCAGTTACCAGTTGCTGGCCACAAGCCTTAACTAGTCGTCATGCCGAGTTCTTGGGCAAACAGGAGACCTTTTTACCGGAAGGTCAGCCCATAAAAAACTCCGGGCCGCCCGGCTAGGCCGGCGACTCGGAGCGCAGGGGTTTCAGCTTAAAATCGTCGTAGAGGGTTTTGCCCTCAATCATGCCCGTAATCTGGGCTACTACTTTGAAGAACACGTTCAGCTCGCTCTGCGGGATTTTCTCGCGTACCTTCAGGTTGAAATGGCGCACCGTCTGGCGGGAAATTTCCTTGCCGCGCAGGCCTTCCTCGGTCAGGAAGATGCGCACCGAACGTTTGTCCTGGGTGTCAGCCTGTTTATAGATCAGGCCCTTTTCTTCCATGCTGCGCAAAATGCGCGTGAGCGAGCGGGTTTCCAGGCCCAATAAAGGTGCTATCTTGGTAGCAGGTGTGCCGTTTTCCTGGTCGATATTCAGCAGCACGAATCCGATGCTCGTGGTAATATCGTGCTTGGCCGCCTGCGTATTGTACATGCGCGAAATGGCGTGCCAGGCAACTTTGATGTTATAATCAACGGTTTCTTCGGGAGTCATCGGACGGGAACTACTGGTTCGGTAAACATACAGAAAACTGTTATGCTTGCATACTAAGTTAGCCAAAAAAAGTTTGGCTGGTGCTTCCAGTCCGTATACTCCTGCACGTACAGTAATCTAGGTCATCCATCATACTCAAACGAAAAACGGCGCCACCGCTGCTGCAGTGGCGCCGTTTTTCGCCTTTACCGATGGCCATCCTGGTGGTAAAGGCCTTCGATAATGTCCTTGTTGTTTTCGGTAATGACTTTTCGCTTCACTTTCATAGTGGGCGTCATTTCGCCGGTTTCTACGGTCCAGAGTTGGGGCAGCAGCGCAATTTTCTTCACTTGCTCCCACTGCGCAAAACCGGTGTTGTATTTGTGCACGAGGTCTTCGTACATCTTTACCACTTTCTCGTCCTTTATCAACTCCTCATTGGAGCAGTTGCAGTTCACGCCGTTGCGCTTGCACCAGCCTTTGAGGTCATCGAAAGAGGGAATAACCAGCGCGGAAGGAAATTTCTGCCCGTCGCCGACCACCATGCACTGCTCCACCAGCGGCGACTCTTTCAGTTTGCCTTCAATCACCTGCGGGGCAATGTACTTGCCGCCGGAAGTTTTGAACATCTCTTTTTTGCGGTCGGTGATTTTGAGGAAGCGGCCATTCACCATTTCACCGATGTCGCCGGTGTGGAACCAGCCATCGGCGTCAAACTCCTTGGCCGTCAGCTCGGGCTTGTTGTAGTAGCCCTTCATCACCGACTCCGACTTGGTGAGAATTTCGCCGTCCGGGGCAATTTTCACCTCGGTATTATCGATGATGGGGCCGACGGTGCCAATCATGTTGTTTTCGGGCTCGTAGCCACCCACGGCAATTACGGGGGACGTTTCGGTGAGGCCGTAGCCCTCCATTACACGGATACCGCCGGCCCAGAACACGCGGGCCAAACGGGGCTGCAACGCCCCGCCGCCGCTCACAATGCAGCGCAGGTTGCCGCCTAACGCCTCCCGCCACTTACTGAAGATGAGCTTGTTAGCCAGCTTTAGCTGTGTATTGTACAGAAAGCCGCCGTCTTTCTGGTTGTCATACTTCAGGCCCAGATCCAACGCCCAGAAGAACAGGCTTTTCTTCACGCCAGTCTGCTCATGGCCTTTCGCCACAATCTTATCGTACACCTTTTCCAGCAGGCGGGGCACGGTAGTGAAGATTTCGGGCTTCACCTCGCGCAGGTTGTCGGCAATGGTTTCCATGCTCTCGGCGTAGTAGATGCTCACACCGTTGATAAGGTAAAGGTGGGTCACCATCCGCTCGAAAATGTGGCAGAGCGGCAAAAAGCTCAGGGCCTTGTCATCTTTGGTGACGGGCACGAACCGCTGGGAGTTGCGGCAGTTGCTGAGCAGGTTGTTGTGGGTGAGCATTACGCCCTTGGGCTGGCCAGTGGTGCCCGAAGTGTAGATGAGCGTGAGCAGATCGTCGGGCTGCACGGCGGCTTTCAGGGGCTCCAGATCGGCGGGGTTGCCTTTCTTGCCCAGTTCCAGCAGCTCGTCGAAATGGCGGGCCCCTTCCACCTTATCAAAGGTGAAAACGTTTTCGGCCGGAATATTCAGGCCCTGGGTGGCTTCGCGCACTTTGTCCAGCAGCTTCTTATCCGACACAAAAACGGCCTTAACCCCCGCATCCTGGAAGATGTATTTGTAGTCCTCCACCGTGATACTGGGGTACATGGGCACGCTGGTGGCCCCCAGTTGGGCAATGCCAAAGTCGGCGAACATCCACTCCGGGCGGTTCATCGAAATAATGGCCACCTTATCGTCCTTGCCAATGCCGAGGCTGCGCAAGCCCAAACTGACCTGGTTTACCTTTTCCACTACCGCATCGGTGCTGATGGGTGTATACTGGCCGTTGATTTTGGCGGCGAAGCAGTCGGGCTTGTTGTACTTCTGCTGCAGGTGGGGCAGAATGTCGAACGTACGGCGAATATCCATGCGGAAGAGCGGGAGCTTGGTGGGTTGGCAGTGAGAGAGAAGCGGTACTGGCCCCTATGATACGAGCCAAAACCTCAACTGTAATAGGAAATGCTGCTTAAATAACTATTTTTTTCCGGGTAAAGCGCAATTTACCCCTAAAACGAGCTTAGGGCCGTGGCGGGCTTTTGCGTAGCTTTGTCAGCCTCCGCACCCGCCGCGCACGATGAATCTGGCTATCTTTTTTGACCCGCTCGCCGAAGAGCTGGTTTCTTCCGCATCCGCTTCTACTACGCTGGCAAGCTATGTTTCGCCCTTCCTGGATTCGTTTCCGGATTGGCGCGCGGCCGATCTGGCCATCATTGGGTTGGATGAGTGGCGGGGCAGTGCGGCCGGGGCCCCGGCCCGGCACGGGGCCGATGCCGTGCGCCACTGCTTTTACCAGCTACAGAAAGGGTTCGGTCCTTGTCGGCTGGTGGATTTGGGCAATCTGCGGCCCGGTCTCACGCTGGAGGATACCTACCAGCGGCTGCGCGAGATTATTGCGGCTTTACTGGAGCACAATACCGTGCCCCTGCTGCTGGGCGGTTCCCACGACCTGGATTACGGGCAGTTCCTGGCCTACGAAACCCTGGAGCGGCCCATCAGCTTTGCCGCCATTGACTCTCGCGTAGATATGGCTGAGCCCGATGGCTCCACGCCTGAGGATAGCCATCTGCGCCGGATGCTGCTGCACGAGCCCAGCTTTCTGTTCAACTTCGCCCAGCTGGCTCACCAGCAGTATCTGGTGGCCCCCGATGTGCTGACAGCCCTGGAAAAGCTGCATTTTGAAACCCTGCGCGTGGGCCAAATCCGCGACGACATTCGCCAGGCCGAGCCGTTGCTCCGCCAAGCCGATTTTGTGACGGTGGACATTGCCGCCCTGCGCTGGAATGATGCTCCGGGCTACCACCCGGCCAACCCCTTCGGGCTCACTAATGAGGAAGCCGCCAAACTGGCCTGGTATGCCGGCTGCAACGACCAGCTGACCTCCTTTGGCCTGTATGGCTACCGCCCCGACTACGACACGAATGGCTTGGCGGCTATGGTACTGGCTACCATGCTGTGGTACTTCATCGAAGGCTATTACCACCGCCGCCGCGAAACTGACTTTCGGGGGCCTAACTTTGTACGCTATGCGGCCGGCCTGCACGGTCCCCCCGATTACAGTGCCCTCGACAATGACCAAGTTGAGGAAGGACCGGACCGGATTGTATTTTATAAATCCCAGCAAACGGACCGGTGGTGGATGGAGGTAGTGAACCTGGCTGGCAATGTGAAGCGCATTGTACCCTGTAGCTACCAGGATTACCTGCACGCCGCCCAGGGCGACGTACCCCACCGCTGGATTCTGACGCAGGCGCTGCTGGGGTAATTGATTTTTGGTTGATTGTTTTTGGTTTCTGGCTTTATGGATAACCACCTCCCTGCTCCCGACTCTGATAAAGGTGCACCCGTAGCAAACGACCAAAAACCACTAACGAATAACGGGCACCTCACCGCGTACACCCGTAGCCAGCTGGCTTTGCGTAATGGTCAGGACCGGGACGAAATCTGGGTGGCGTACCGGGGGTTGATTTACGATGTGAGCCGCTCCCGACTCTGGAAGCGCGGCAACCACTATGAGCACTGGGCGGGCCAGGACCTGACCAAAGAGCTGGACCACGACGCCCCGCATACACCCAACGTTTTCGACAAATTCCCGGTTATTGGCCAGTTGAGCTGAAACCGTTGCTATTCCTTTCCCCCTTGCTATGAGCACTACTGAAAGTCCCTCCGAGTTCAACCACCTCGAAACCCTGTCCACCCACGAGTTGCTGGCCGGCATCAACAGCGTTGATCAGACAGTGCCGCAGGCCGTGGCCAAGGCGCTGCCCCAGATTGAGGCCTTGGTGGAAGCCGTAGTAGAGCGGTTGGGCAAAGGCGGCCGGCTGTTCTACATCGGGGCCGGCACCAGCGGGCGGCTCGGGATTCTGGATGCCTCGGAGTGCCCACCCACATTCGGCGTGCCTCACGGCGTGGTTATTGGGCTGATTGCCGGCGGCGACACGGCCATCCGGAAAGCCGTGGAAAACGCCGAGGACGATGCCGAGCAGGCTTGGAAAGATTTGCAGGCGTATGACATCACCACCCAGGATGTTGTGGTGGGTATTGCTGCCTCGGGCCGCACGCCCTACGTAATTGGGGGGCTGGAGCAGGCCCGGCAGGCGGGGCTGGCAACCGGCTGCATCGTGTGCAACGCGGGCTCCCGGGTAGCGGCCGTGGCCGAGTTTCCGGTGGAGGTGGTAACCGGCCCCGAATTCGTAACGGGCAGCACCCGTCTGAAAGCCGGCACCGCTCAGAAGCTGGTGCTCAACATGCTCACCACTGCCACCTTCATTCGCCTGGGCCGGGTGAAGGGCAATAAGATGGTGGATATGCAGCTCAGTAACGCCAAGTTGGTAGACCGGGGCGAGAAAATGCTGATGGATGAGTTAGGAATTGCCCAGCCTGAAGCGGCGGAACTGCTGCGCCGGCATGGCTCAGTACGGGCGGCACTGAACGCCCGATAGTGGCTGCACTGTATTAGGTCAGGCGGGGTTTCCGAGGTCACTTTTCGCGGGGCTTCGGAAACCCCGTTTGCGTATTCAGAGTTAGCCAGGAAAACTGCTGACCCAGGCTTCGGTGTGGGTTTCTCTCTTTCGCTACTGCCATGCACACCATCGAGCCGCACTACGCCTGGCTGGAACAATACCAAGCCTCCGAAGACCCCCGCTCTCCCCTGTTCGAAGCTGAAAACAGCCTCGACACGTACACCAATACCATTTACGGCTACTACATTCACCCCCAATGGGACAGCCTGGATTCCGACACGCTGTACCTGAAAATTCTGTTCGTGGATTACGAGTTGGGCACGGCCATCATCGAGTTCATTGGCGAGTGGAATGATGCCATCGAAAACGACATCATGCTGCTCAAGCGCAACATCGTGGATTTAATGACCCACGAAGGTATCCGCAAATTCGTGCTCATTGGCGAAAACGTATTCAACTTCCACGGTTCCGATGACTCCTACTACGAGGAGTGGTTTGAGGATGTGGAAGACGGCTGGATTGCGGCCGTAAACTTCCAGGAGCACGTCATCCGCGAAATGCGCCAATACAACGTGGACTCCTACCTCAACTTCGGCGGGCAGTTGGATGAGTTGCCGTGGCGCACCTATCCGCCGCGCAAGCTTTTTGAGGTGGTTGACGGTCTGTTGCGCCGCCGCCTTGGATAATTTTATTGCTCTTATCGTTTTTCAAAAAAAAGAGAGGCTTCCCGCGTGCGGGAAGCCTCTCTTTTTTGCGTCCTAGACGCTGCCGTAATTACTGGGCAGGAGTCGTAGCGGGAGCGGGGGTAGCCTGGCTGGGCATAGCGTCAGCCTTGTCTTCCATAGCGTCAGCTTTAGCTTCAGTAGCGTTTTCTACCGAGTCAGCACCGGCTTCGTTGCCAGCAGCTTCCATAGCGTCAGCCTTGGCTTCGCCAGCTTCTTCTACGTTGTCAGCAGCTTGCTCCATGTTGTTTTCTTTCTGGCTGTCGCAAGAAGCGAAGGAGAACGAAACAGCGGCCAGGGCGAGGAACAATACTTTTTTCATGATCAGGGAAATGTGAGAGATGGAAATTCAGTGAGGGTGATTGGCGGCTTGCACCGTCAATCGGACCTTTATAAGCCATAACTCAAAAGGTAACCCGCCCTGCATCAATTTTTTTCCGGCTTTTTTCAAGAATGCGTAACAGCACAAAAAAAGGCGGCTCCCGATGTCGGGAACCGCCTTTTTTTATGGGCGCCGAGCGGCGCACCGGCTTACTTGGCGTCGGTTGCGTCAGCAGCGTTTTCCATAGCATCGGCTTTGGCTTCGGTCGAAGCTTCTACCGAGTCAGCACCGGCTTCGTTGCCGGCAGCTTCCATGGCGTCAGCCTTGGCTTCGCCAGCCTCTTCTACCTGCTCAGCCTGAGCTTCCTGGGCGTTTTCGGTTTTGCTGTCGCAGGAAGCGAAGGAGAACGAAACAGCGGCCAGGGCGAGGAACAGTACTTTTTTCATGGTGGGTAAGTTGAGAAAATGAAATAGCAAAAGAAATGTATTCACCGGTTTCACCCGGGAATCAGAGCTTTATCGGTCATTTGCCGGAAGGTAACCCGACCGCAAAAAGAAATTTTATCTTTTTCTCAGCTTTCCCGCCACGGCGTGGCCCGTTATTTCTTGCGGAACACAATGCCGATGGGCACGCCAGTGAAGTTGAAGTTCTCGCGCAGGCGGTTTTCCAGGTAGCGCGTGTAGCTTTCCTTTACGTACTGGGGCAGGTTGCAGAAGAAGGCAAACACCGGGTTGTGCGTGGGCAGTTGCGTGGCGTACTTGATGCGGACCATTTTGCCCTTTTGGATGGGCGGCGGGTACTTCTCGATTTCCTTCAGCATTACCTCGTTCAGCTCCGAAGTCGGGATTTTGCGGCGCTTGTTCTCGTACACGTCAATGGCCGTTTCAATGGCTTTGTGCACGCGCTGCTTGTTGAGCACGGAAATGAAAATCACGGGCGGATAGGCAATGGGCGCAATCTTCTCCATGATTTTGGCCTCGAACTCCTTAGCCGTATTGGTTTCCTTATTCTCAATCAGGTCCCACTTGTTCACCAGAATCACAATGCCCTTGCGGTTCTTATCGGCCAGACCGATGATGTTCACGTCCTGGGCCTCAATGCCCCGGGTAGCGTCCAGCATCACCACGCACACGTCGGCTTCTTCCAGGGCCCGGATGGAGCGCAGCACGGAGTAGAACTCCACGTCCTCGTGCACCTTGGTTTTGCGGCGCAGACCGGCCGTATCCACCAGCATGAACTCCTTGCCGAAGGCATTGTAGCGGGCCTGAATAGAGTCGCGGGTGGTACCGGCAATATCCGTCACGATGCTGCGGTCGGTGCCCAGCAGTAGGTTCACGAACGAGGACTTACCCACGTTGGGGCGGCCCACTACGGCAATTTTAGGAATGCCCAGATCGGGCTCTTCCTCCCCTTCTTCCTCGAAGTGGCTGATAACGGCATCCAGCAAATCACCGGTGCCGGAGCCGCTCTGGGAGCTGATGGCGTAGATTTCGCCGTCGCCCACACCTAGGGTATAGAACTCGCCGGCGGCGTGGGCGCGGGCGTTGGTATCGGCTTTGTTAGCGACGATGTAGATGGGCTTTTTGCCCTGGTAGCGGCGCAGCACGTTGGCAAACTCCTCATCGAGGTGGTGTACGCCGGCGTCCACGTCCACCATAAACAGCACCACATCGGCTTCATCAATAGCCAGCTTTACCTGCTTGTTGATTTCGCCTTCGAAGATGTCGTCGGAGTTGTGCACGTACCCGCCCGTGTCGATGACGGTGTAGTAGGTTCCAGTCCACTCGCCGTAGCCGTAGTGCCGGTCACGGGTTACGCCGCTTTCGTTGTCCATGATGGCCTTACGCTGGCCCACAAGGCGGTTGAACAGGGTGGATTTGCCCACGTTCGGGCGGCCCACAATAGCAATGGTATTCTTCATGCGTCTGACTCCAGCCGCCGGCCCGACCAAGTTCGGCAGTGCCCGGAGTAGTTAAGTGAATGTGAGGTCGGAAAAGTGATGAAATAGTGAGATGGTGAAATAGTAAGTTTGATGTTCAACTGGCCCAGACTGCGCATGTAGCACTTTCAGACCGTCAACTCACCATTTCACCATCTCACTATTTCACCTATTGGCTGTACCCGAAGCGGTTTAGGGCTTTTGGGTCGGTGCGCCAGTTTTCGTTGACTTTAACGTGGATTTCGAGGAACACTTTCTTCTGGAAAAACTTTTCCATTTCCTCCCGGGCCCAAGTGCCTACCTTCTTCAAAGCCGCGCCCTGCTGGCCGATGATGATACCTTTCTGGCTGCTGCGCTCCACGAAAATGGTGGCCCGCATCCGAATAATATCCTCGTCTTCCTTAAACTCCTCAATGCCTACTTCGCAGCTGTAAGGCACCTCTTTTTTGTAGAGCTTGAAGATTTTCTCGCGAATCATCTCGGCGGCGAAAAACCGCTCGGGCTTGTCGGTTAGCTCGTCTTTGGGATAATACGGCGGGTGCACGGGCAGGTAGCTCAGCACCAGATCCAGCAGCTCGCCGGTACCGAATTTCTCCAGTGCCGAAATGGGCAGTACCCGGGCCGCATTAGGTAGGTGCTGCCGCCAATATTCCACCTTGGCTTCTACCTCGGCCTGGTCGGCCTGGTCAATTTTGTTGACGAGCAGCAGAATGGGCGTGTCCACCATCTTGCGCAGGCGCTCCACCACCGGCTCCTCGTCGTGCTTCTCGTAAATATCCGTCACGAACAGAATCACGTCGGCGTCCTCCAGCGACGAGTACACGAACGACATCATGGCGTTGTGCAGTTCGTATTTAGGCTGGATGATGCCGGGCGTATCGGAATATACCAGCTGAAAATCGTCGCCGTTGAGGATACCCAGAATGCGGTGGCGCGTAGTCTGGGCCTTGCTGGTCACGATGCTGAGCCGCTCACCCATCAGGGCATTCATGAGCGTGGACTTGCCGACGTTGGGCTTGCCAATAATGCTCACAAAGCCGGCGCGGTGCGGAGTTGGTTCGGTATTCACTTCAGATTCTGGATTTTGGGCTGCAAAGGTACGGTTTTTTAGCGGCCTTCGGGCGGCTGGTCAGAACATTGGCCGCGGGAAGTTTGTCTTGGCTGCAACGAAAAAGCTGACGGAAGTCAGTTTTTCTTCGGCGGCGGATTGTGCGACCTTTGCACTTCTGCGCGGACAAGGTGGCCCTGGCGGCTCTCTTGTACGAGCTATCAGCCGTTTGGGCCACCGTATCAATAGTTTATGCCTTCTTCTTCCGCATCTTCCAAAGGCCGCATCGGCGTTCTGCTCGTGAATTTGGGCACGCCCGACTCGCCCAACACGCCCGACGTGCGCCGTTACCTCAACGAGTTTCTCACCGATGCCCGCGTGATTGACATGCCGGCCGCTGTACGCTACCCCCTGTTCCGGGGGCTGGTGGTGCCGTTGCGGGCTCCCAAATCGGCGAAGGTGTACCAGCAGCTCTGGGACAAAGACCGGGGCTCTCCCCTACTTTACCACGGTCTGGATCTGCAGAAGCTGGTGCAGGAGAAGCTGGGTAAGGAGTACTTGGTGGCCTTCGGGATGCGCTACCAAAACCCCAGCATCGAAAGCGCCTTACGGGAGCTGCGCGACGCGGCCGTAGACCGCATTATCGTGCTGCCGCTGTTTCCGCAGTACGCGGCGGCCAGCACGGGCTCAGTGCAGGAAAAGGTAATGGAGCTGGTGAGTAAATGGTGGGTAGTGCCCAGCATCAGCTTTATCAGCACGTTCGTGGATGATCCGGGCTTCATCAACAGCTTCGCGGCTTTGGGCAAAGCCGAGCTGGCCAAGCACGACTACGACCACATTGTGTTCAGCTACCACGGTATTCCGGAGCGGCACGTGCTGAAGGGCAGCCACAAAAACTACTGCAAGCTGGGCAGCTGCTGCAACAGCTACAACAAGAACAACCGCTACTGCTACCGGGCGCAGTGCTTTGAAACATCCCGCCAGTTGGGGGCCGCCTTAGGTCTCAGCCCCGAGCAGTACACTACCTCCTTCCAGAGCCGCCTGCAGAGTCGCCTGCGTGACCCTTGGCTGCAGCCCTACACCGACGAAGTAATCAAGGAGATGCCCGCTAAAGGCATTAAGAACGTGCTGGCATTCAGCCCGGCCTTTGTGGCCGACTGCCTGGAAACGACCATTGAAGTGGGTGAAGAGTTCAAGGAACTGTTTGAGGAAGCCGGCGGCCAGCACTGGCAACTGGTACCCAGCCTGAATTCCACTCCCCTGTGGGTAGATGCTGTGACGGATATGATTCGGCGGAACTAGCCAACACAGAATACATAAAAGCCCCGGCTTCGTTGCGCTATGCAGCGAAGCCGGGGCTTTTGCTTGGCTATACTCCCTACCCGAGCTTGCGGCGCTGGTAGAACCCGGAGCCATCATACACGGGCTGCCCGTAGAAATCCTGGCCGGCGGGCGCGGGTAGCGGCAGACTCAGGGCCCGCAGCATGGCTTCTTCGTATTGACGGGTAATCTGAATTTCGACGTAGGGCGGATACTCCAGCACTGTTTGGGCCGTGAGCGAAGGCACGAATACATTGTCAGCGTCTTCATCGAGGGCCGCTACTCCAATGGGCAACAGAATGTGCCGGTCCCGCTCGTTGATCTGCAGACCTTCGTCCAGCTCAATATCGAGGTAGCGCACCTTCAGCGCGTCCACATCCACAATCAGCTCAAACACCTGTCCAAACTGGCGGCCGTCAGCTCCGCGCACCGACCAGCCTCGCACGTCGGGGTTGCCGTCGGCTACTTCAAATTCGGTCAGGTCGCGGAGGCGGCGCAGGTGCATGCCCTCAGCGGAGGGTATTGGATCGGGGGTAGTTTGCATATAGCAGTTGTTGAAGGCAAATATTTGAAGCAAAGCGGGCTTGAGCCGATTACCGGGGCGGCTCGTTCAGCGCCTGCACCAGCTCGGCTGCCTGCTGAAAATACAACTGCACCTGCTGCTGCTCTTGCGCGGTAGCAGTCCGCCCGCTGAGCCCTTCGGTTAGGCTAGCCAGTTGCCGTACAGCCTGCTCCTGCTCCGGATAGGCCTTTTGCTGGATAGCCTGAATCAGCGACGCCGCCGCCACGTACCCGGGTCGCAGGCTGATACCCGGCTCCCCAAGCCGGCTAGTGGCGCTGGTCAGATCGTCGCGCCGGGTCTGGATGGTGGGGTCTTGCAAATCGGCGCGGTCGGTCAAATCTACTAGGGCCGATTTCAGCAGCCGCAATCCTTCCTGGCCGTAATTGGGCTGCGAGGCATCACCCTTGGCAAAAGCCGCCAGCACGCCCGGCGTCACTGGAACAGCAGCTTCTTCGGCCGCCATGTCGCCCACGGCATCAGCGGCCGGGGACGGGCCGGTTTCGGCGCCGGTGGTGCTATCCGGCGGAGCCGGAATACCGGAGCCAGCCGGAGCCAGTACGTCGGCCGGTGGCGCTGTTTCGGCCCGGAACAGGAAGTATGCGCCAATACCAACTATTGCCAGTACCACCAGCAACAGCAGCCACGGGCTTGGGGTATTTTTCTTGCGTTGAATATTGATGTCGGCCATACAAATCTGGAAAGGGTGCGTGTGCCTTACGCGCTCCGCCTGCAATATGATGCAGGCGCACAGTACTGGCAACCCGAAAAACACATATGCCCTGGCCTGCTGGCAGACCGGGGCACCTGAGCTTTGGCAAATAAAGAAAGTTACGCCGGCACCTTGCGGTACATCTTGGCCAGTTGCTCCACCGCGTAATCCACCTCCTCGGCCGTGTTGTACTTGCTCATGCTGAAGCGGATGGTCCCCCGGTTTGGGTCGCAGTTCAAGGCGTTGAGTACATGAGAGCCGGCATTGGCCCCGCTGGTACACGCCGAGCCCCCCGACACGGATATATGATTGATATCCAGATTGAACAGCAGCATTTCATTCAGCTCCGAGGGCGGCAGGCTCACGCTCAGCACCGTGTATAGGCTCTGGTCAGCCTCGGCGGAAGTACCGTTGAACTCCACTCCGTCAATTTCCTGCCGCAGCCGCTCGATAAACCGGTCTTTCAGGCCCTGAATGTGGCGTTGGTGCTCGGCCATGTCGCGGTAGGCAATTTCTAGGGCTTTGGCCAGACCCACAATGCCGTACACGTTTTCAGTACCCGCCCGCTGGTTGCGCTCCTGCGAGCCGCCATGAATCAGCGCATTCACCGTTTGGCCTGAACGACGGTACAGGAATCCTACGCCCTTCGGGCCATGAAACTTATGCGCCGAACCAACGAGAAAGTTCGCCTTCAACTGTTGTACATCGTGGCGGTAATGGCCCATCGTCTGCACCGTGTCGGTGTGAAACACGGCGTTGTGTTGGGCGCAGATGTCGCCAATAGCTGCAATATCGTTGAGGTTACCGATTTCGTTATTGGCATGCATCAGGCTCACGAACGTGCGCGGGTGAGTAGCCAGCAGTTCATCCAGATGCGCCAGATCAAGGCGCCCCTGCGCGTCGTGGCGCAGGTAGCTTAACTGCATACCCTGCTTTTCCAGCGCCTGCATAGTGTGCAGCACGGCATGGTGCTCCAGGGTAGAGGTAACTCCGTGCTGCAGCCCCAACGTATGCACGCTCCCGAAGGCGGCATAGTTATCGGCCTCAGTCCCGCAGGAGGTGAACACAATTTCAGCAGGAGCCGCGTTAATCAGGTGCGCAATGGTCTTGCGAGCATTTTCGATGGCAGCGCGTACCTGCCGACCGTGACCATGAATGCTGCTGGGGTTGCCAAAATGATTCTGCAGAAACGGCAGCATGGCATCCAGCACTTCGGGGTCCAGCGGCGTGGTAGCGGCATTATCGAAATACACGTTCATAAAGCAAGACAAAGGCGGGTGAAAACGCAGGAAAGGAAAACGCCCACAAAAATAGTGGTTTCCGCCGGGCCGTACAGCCTCCCATTACCCCAACTAGCACCGGGCCACTTACTGCAACCAGCATGGTTAGCAGTAAGTGGCCCGGTAGATGAGTAGCGCAAGGCCGGCTATAGCACTATTTGCTAATGATTTCCTTGATGTCGCCGATGATTTTGTTGGCCAGATGATCGGCCGTAGCGTTGGAATCCGACTCGGCGTAGATCCGGATGATGGGCTCGGTGTTGGACTTGCGCAGGTGCACCCACTCCTTGTCAAACTCGATTTTCACTCCATCAATAGTATTCACGGGCTGCTTGGCGTAGCGCTTCTCCATCTCCACCAGCACTTGGTCGGTGTTGATTTCGGGCGTTAGCTCAATCTTATTCTTCGAGATAAAGTAGTTCGGGTACGATGCCCGCAGGCGTGTCATCGTCAGGCCGGTTTTGGCCAGATGACTCAGAAACAGCGCAATACCCACCAAAGAGTCGCGGCCATAATGCAGTTCGGGGTAGATGATGCCCCCGTTGCCCTCGCCGCCAATTACGGCGTTGGTTGCCTTCATCTTATTCACCACATTCACCTCGCCCACGGCCGCAGCGGCGTAATGCCCACCGTGCTTTTCCGTCACGTCGCGCAGGGCGCGGGTGCTGCTCAGGTTGCTCACGGTATTACCACCGCCCAGCTGCTGCAGCACATAATCGGATACGGCCACCAGCGTGTATTCTTCCCCGAACATGGTGCCGTCTTCGTTCACCAGGGCTAGGCGGTCCACATCGGGGTCCACCACAATGCCGAGGTCGAAGGAGCCTTTTTCCATCGTCTTGGCAATTTCGCGCAGGTTCTCGGGCAACGGTTCGGGGTTGTGGGCGAAGTCACCGGTCGGCTCGCAGAACAGCTTTTCAATTACTTCTACCCCCAACTGCTCCAGCAGCATTGGCACGGCAAAGCCCCCACAGGAGTTCACCGCATCCACTACTATCCGGAAATTCTTGGCCTGAATAGCTGCTTTATCCACCAGCGGCAGCGCCAGAATGGCGTTGATGTGCTCCTGCAGGAAGGTGTCGTCGGTGGTGTAGCTGCCCAGTTTGGTCACCGGCGCGAAGTCAAATGCCTCTGAGTCGCCCAGGGCCAGCACTTTCTTCCCGTCCTCGTCCGAGATAAACTCGCCTTTGCTATTGAGCAGCTTCAGCGCGTTCCACTGCTTGGGATTGTGTGAGGCCGTCAGAATGATACCGCCACCCGCATTTTTGGCGGGCACGGCCATTTCCACCGTGGGCGTGGTGCTCAGGCCCAGGTCAATGACATTGATACCCAGCCCTTGCAGCGTAGCTGATACCAGCCGGCTCACCATGTCGCCCGAAAGACGGGCATCCCGCCCAATAATGATGGTGTTATTGTCCGTCTGTTGCAATACCCAGGTACCAAAGGCAGCCGCGTATTTTACCACATCAATAGGCGTCAGGCCGTCGCCGGCCGCCCCCCCAATGGTTCCCCGAATGCCCGAAATTGATTTGATCAGTGCCACAGTATGTGCGCTAGGTTGAAATGCGAAAAGTAAAGACCTATCAGGCCGCAAAAGTAGCCAACTACTCCTGCTTTCCCTACGAAAGAATCCGGGCCGATGGATGCCAAAGTGAAACTGGTGTTCCGGTTAA
This sequence comes from Hymenobacter sp. 102, assembly GCF_049949205.1. Taxonomy (NCBI): domain Bacteria; kingdom Pseudomonadati; phylum Bacteroidota; class Cytophagia; order Cytophagales; family Hymenobacteraceae; genus Hymenobacter; species Hymenobacter sp. 102. Next base: position 3,343,365 of record NZ_CP188172.1, on the reverse strand, counting down.
AAACAGGGGAAGCCGCTAACCGTTGTATATTTGGTGTAATGGAATACAACACCCCTGCTCGTCGCCCCCAGCAACTGGAAGCCTTCGGCCGCCTGCTTGATGTATTGGAACGCCTGCGGGCTGAGTGCCCCTGGGACCGGAAACAAACGCTGGAAAGTCTGCGTCACCTTACCATTGAGGAAACGTACGAACTCAGCGACGCCATTATCCGCCACGACCTGCCCGACCTGAAAAAAGAGTTGGGCGACGTGATGCTGCACCTCACCTTCTACGCCAAAATTGCCAGTGAGCAGGGTGCTTTCGATATTGCCGATGTGCTGAACGCACAGTGCGAGAAACTCATCTTCCGGCACCCGCATATCTACGGCGACGTGCAGGCCGACGATGAAGAGGCCGTGAAACGTAATTGGGAGCAACTCAAGCTGAAAGAAAAAGGCAACTCCTCGGTACTGGGCGGCGTACCCTCGTCGTTACCAGCTTTAGTGAAGGCCATGCGCATTCAGGAAAAAGCAAAAGGCGCGGGGTTTGATTGGGAGCGTCCGGAACAAGTCTGGCAAAAAGTTCAGGAAGAATTAGGCGAGTTTCAGGCGGAATTTGTAACCCATCCAGCCGCTGAGGGAAACTCGGATCGGGCAGCGGCAGAATTTGGCGACCTGCTATTTTCCCTCATCAACTTCGCCCGGCACGCGGGCATAAATCCTGAGGAAGCGCTGGAACGGACCAACCGTAAGTTTATACAGCGTTTTCAATACCTTGAGAATCAGGCTACCCAGGAAGGCTACGCCCTACACGACCTTACCTTGGCTCAGATGGACGTTTATTGGAACCAGGCAAAAAAACTGTCGTAGCCTGCCTTGCTAAAACCGCAAATAAAATAGCCTTTTTTTAAGGCATACATGGTTTTAAAGCGTTTAAACCCATTTTTCATTTGGCGGCAGTCAAGTTTTTTATTTAGGTTTGCCAAGGCTAGTTCTGTTTTTGCCGCAGGCATCGCCCACGAGCAGACCCATTTCGCACCAGCGGAATGCGGGTGAGCGACGTACTGGACGAAACCAGCCAGCCGTCTTTTTTTTCTTTTTTTACACGTACATCAACCTTTCACCAACAACCCACTAATTCTCCGGAACAATGGAACAAAAGAATGCCATGAACAAGCCCGCGGCTCGGCCCGCCGCTGCTGCTGCGCCTAAAGGCGAGGCCAAGGGTGGTGGTTCATCCTCATTTGCCGTTATCGCCATTCTGGTGGCGTTTATTGTCAGCGTACTGATTTACATCTTCGTGCTCGGCGATGGTAGCCACTTCCAAGGTGGTAGCCATGACAACAACCCCATTTCGGGTGACTATTTCGGCGTAGTGTACAAGGGTGGCCCAGTAGTACCCGTACTGATGACCATGTTCCTGTGCGTGTTCATCTTCTCGATTGAGCGTGCCCTGACCATCGGCCGTGCCAAAGGTTCGAAGAGCATCGAAACTTTCGTTCGCACCATCCGTCAGAAGCTGAACGTGAACGACATCACCGGTGCCATTGCCACCTGCGACCAGCAGAAAGGCTCGGTAGCCAACGTAGTACGCGCTGGCCTGCTGAAGTACCAGGAAATGTCGCGTGAGCGCAACATGGAGAAAGACCAGAAGATCCTGGCTATCCAGAAGGAAATCGAGGAATCGACGGCTCTGGAACTGCCCATGCTGGAGAAAAACCTGGTTATCATCTCAACCCTGGCTTCGGTAGCTACGCTGACTGGTCTAATTGGTACGGTACTGGGTATGATCAAGGCCTTCTCGGCTCTGGCCCAAGGTGGTGCTCCTGACGCAGTAGGTCTGGCTAACGGTATTTCGGAAGCTCTGATCAACACGGCTCTGGGTATCGGTACCTCGGCTCTGGCCATCGTAGCCTACAACTTCTTCACCAGCAAGATTGACGAGTTGACCTACAGCATCGACGAAGCTGGTTTCAGCATCATTCAGACCTACGCTGCTCAGCACGGCGAGACGGAGCACCACGCTGCTTAATTTCAGTGCCCTTTCGCACTAAAGCACAGGTTCTTTCGTTTCTGAATCACGACGCTATTAACCAACACCAGCAATGCCCAAAGTAAAGCCTCATAGAACATCCCCATCGTTGGATATGACTCCGATGGTGGACTTGGCCTTCCTGCTGGTGACTTTCTTCATGCTCACCACCAAGTTTGCCCCGGAAGAGGCCGTGGTGGTGGATACGCCTTCCTCTACCTCGGAGATCCGCTTGCCGGAGTCACACGTAATCACTATTGCGGTTGACGACCAGAAGCGCGTGTTTTTCGGGGTAGATGATGACGCTATCAAATCCGATTTGCTGACGCAGGTGGGAGCCAAATACGGGGTGAGCTTTACGCCCTCCCAGATTCAGGCTTTCAAAGGCGTAGCTTCGAGCTTCGGTACTCCCATTGAAAAACTGCCTGCCCTGCTTAGCCTCGACAGCGAGCAGCGCAAACTGGTGAAGCAGGAAGGTATTCCGGCCGACTCCACCAATAACCAGTTCATCGAGTGGGTGCAGACGGCTCAGCAACTCAGCCGCAAATCGGCCTACGGTAAGCCGGCTTACGTGGCCATCAAAGGCGACGGTAAGACGGACGTACCGACGGTGAGGAAAGTCATCAAGCTGATGCAGGAGAAGAACATTAACCGGTTCAACCTCATTACCGACCTGGAAACTAAACCAGTAGCCGGTAAGTAACCCGCACAGACATGGCAGAAATACAACAATCAGGAGGCGACTCCGGTAAAGGCGGGAAGAAGCGGGCCAAGAAAATGTCGACCAAAATCGACATGACCCCGATGGTAGACTTGGCCTTTCTCCTGCTCACCTTCTTCATGCTTACGACTACCTTCAGCAAGCCCACCGTAATGGAGGTGGCAATGCCGGTAAAGCCGAAAGCAGATGACCCGGAGCCCCCGGCAATCAAAGAATCCAACGCGCTTACGCTGCTGCTGGGCGAAAACAACAAGCTGTATTACTACGACGGGTTGTTGAACGCTACGCAGAAGCCGGAACTAAAGCTCACCAATTACGGTGCCGATGGCATCCGGAAGGTGCTGCTGCAGCGGAACAGCAACCCCGACCTGGTGGTGCTGATCAAACCCGACGACAAATCGGCTTACAAGAACATGGTCGATATTCTGGATGAGATGAACATTACGGCTACTAAAAAGTACGCCTTAGTGGACATTGCCAAGCCCGACCAGGAACTGATTAAATCTTCTGGATTATGATGGACAACGCACAGTTGGCCAAAGCAAGCCTCGATGACATCGTCTTCGAGGGGCGCAATAAGGCCTATGGAGCCTACGTAATCCGGCGGGTATATGGCAAGCACGTAACCCGGGCAGTTCTTATCGCCATTGCCGTTTTTTCTTTGCTCATCGCCTTCCCGCTGGTAGCGCGTATGATGAAGAAGGACGAAGTAGTGGCTGACGAGAAGATGCTGAAGGTGAACACGCTGGAAGCGCCGCCGCTGGATGCCACAAAGCCACCACCCCCACCGCCGCCGCCACCAGACGCGCCGCCGCCACCGCCACCCAAGCTCACCACGGTGAAGTTTGTGCCCCCGGTTATCAAAAAAGATAACGAGGTGCAGAAGCAGGAAGAAATTCCAGACCAGGAAGAGCTGAAGGACAAGGTAGTAGCCAACGAAACCGTGAAAGGCAACACCGACAACCCCGCTGACCTGGCAGGTTTGGAGCCCGGTGAAGGCACCAAAGCGGTAGAGGAAGTGGTGGAAACCAAGCCCTACACCTACGTGGAACAGATGCCGGTTTTCCCCGGTGGACAGGAAGCGTTGCTGCAGTACATTGCCAAAAACATTAAGTATCCGGCAATGGCACTGCGTAATCAGGTTGAAGGCCGGGTATTCATCAAGTTCGTAGTAGGTCCCGACGGATCGGTTACGAATGCAGAGGTGCAAAAAGGCATTGGTGCCGGTTGCGACGAAGAGTCGCTGCGGGTAATCAAAAACCTGCCTCGCTTTACCCCTGGTAAGCAGAATGGTCGGGCTGTTTCGGTATACTATACCGTTCCGGTAACCTTCGCTATCAAGTAATTCACGCTGTTATCGGGCTGGCCCGGTACAGTGATAAACCCCAAGTTGGACATTCGTCCGGCTTGGGGTTTTATTTTTCTCTAGTGTTGTAAAAAATTATCGTGGTAGCACATACTACCGCCCAGCAGTATTACGTTAGAAAGAGTACAAGCCAAGATATACGCCGCTTGATGTGGCACCTGTTACCCCGGCTTTAGCTACTGATTACTTCCTCTTATTATTCACTTTACCTGTTTATCCTATGGCTACTGCCACTCACAATCCATTACCCTCCCTCGACGACATTGTGTTTGAGGGACGTAACAAAGCTTATGGCGCGTATGTACTCCGCCAAGTGTATGGCCAACACGTTCATAAGGCCGTTGGCATTACCGTAACGCTGGCCGTCCTGCTGCTGGCCATACCGCTTGCAGCACGGCATTTCTGGCCGACTGTGCCTCCGGTACCTCCCCGGGTAGAAAAAGGCCCTATCGTAGAGGTGCTACCCCCACCGGTTCTGCCTGCCACGGTTGACCCACCCGTTGAGCCCGCTACGGCTACCGTGGTAGTGCGACCGATTACGACCATTCCAACGCGCGTAGCCCCGGATGACCAAGTACCGGACCAGCCTTTAGACGATGTGGTTACGGAGCCCGTCCCGGATGGACCGGTAGTAGTGGGTGACGTGCCCGCAGCTGGGAACGGCGGCCTTGCAAATACTGGCTCCGCCGGTAACGACACGGCTACGAAACCCGCAACGCCAGCTGTTACGCAGCCCTTCGTTCATGTGGAGGAAATGCCGGAATTTGCCGGCGGAACCGCCGCCTTAACCAAGTATCTGCAGCGCAATCTGCATTACCCAGCGCAGGCGCTGCGGGCCGGAGTTGAGGGGAAAGTATTTATTTCCTTCACGGTAAATACAGATGGCAGTATCCAGGATGTGACGGTACTGAAAGGATTGGGCTACGGCACCGATGAGGAAGCCAGCCGCGTAATTCGGCAGATGCCGGCCTGGAAGCCGGGCTATCAGAATCACCGGGCAGTACCCGTTCGGTATTCTCTGCCCATTACGTTCAAGTATGAATAGCTAAAATTCAGCATATAGCTTTGCCTGAATTGGTTTTTAGGAAGTCTGAAAACAGCTGGTTTGCTGCGAACCAGCTGTTTTTTGGCTTTTTTTGCGTAACCCGTTGGCTCGTAGTTGGGAGTTTCTGAACAAAAATGCCCTTCTATCTCGTTTACCAGCTACATCTACCTGCTCTTTTTTGCTTTTCTATGTCCGATTTACCTCCCACCCATGAGCGGCTCGGCACCCGTCGACAATCATCGGTAGTCCGTTACTTTACCCTCATCATGTCAGTGGTTTACGCCTTGGTTGGGGTGGCCCTGTTTCTAGCACCCGCAGGGGTGTTCAACCTGCCGACCGTGCCGCGCTATGTGCTGGCAGCCGTCTTCGTATTTTACGGAATCATTAGATTTGTCCGCACCTATCAGCAACATTTCACAAAGAACCAGGATGACGCACGCTAAACTTGCAGTATTGGGCACCTGCCTGGCAATGAGTACGTGGCTGACAGGATGCGGCGGGCAGGGTTCTTCGTCAGGCAATTCACAGGCTTTGGATACGCCCACCAGTGGCACTATCCGGGTTGGCGTGGATGAGACGTTCGAGCCAATTCTGAAGTCGCAGGTAGATACGTTTCAGAAGCTGTACCCCGATGCCCGCCTGCAAACCACTTATTCGCCGGAGCTTGATGTGATGCAGGCTTTCATGGCCGACAGCCTGCGGCTGGCCGTGGTGGCCCGCCCATTGCTGGACGCCGAGAAGGAGCGGTTTCAGCAGTTGAAAATTGAACCCCGCGCTATTAAAATAGGCGTGGATGGGGTTGCTATTATTGTGCACCCCAGTAATGCCGATTCACTGCTAACGATGGCACAGTTGAAAGGCATCTTTACGGGCCAGCTAAAGCAATGGAGCCAGTTGAACGCCCGTAATACACTGGGCGACATTACGGCAGTATTCGACAACAATAACTCCAGTACGGCCCGGTTCGTGCAGGACTCCGTAACCCGGGGCGTGGCCCTTACCAAAGGAGTTTATGCCTCCAAATCGAACCCGGCGCTGCTGGATTACGTTGCTACTCATCCCAACGCTATTGGCGTGGTAGGGGTAAACTGGATAAGTGACCGGGACGACGCGGCCGTGCAGAAGTTTCTCAAGCGCGTCCGGGTAGTGGCCATCAGTCCCAAAGCCACTGGCTCCACGGCTGATGACTACATTCAGCCTTACCAGGGGTATTTGGCCCAGAAAAAATATCCGCTTCGGCGGGAGCTTTACGTTATCAGCCGGGAGGCCCGGGCCGGACTTGGCACCGGTTTTGCATCCTTCCTGGCAGGTAATAAGGGCCAGCTCATTATGCTGAAATCGGGTCTAATGCCCGCTACCGGTCAGGTTCGCATGATTGAAGTTAAGCCTAACTGAACACGCTCTTCTCCCTTTCCTACGACTTTTCACTAAACCTTTTGCTCATGAACCTCAAGCCCTGGAAGCTCACGCTCCTCGCCGCTTTATCAGTTACCGGTTCGGCCGCACTTGCCCAAACCAGCCCTCAGAAAGCCATTGAGCTGGAACGCTACGGTGAGGCCCGCGCCGCACTGCTGCGCGCTCCACAGTCGAACGAAACGAATTTTGAATTGGGCCGTCTGTACCAGATGCGCAACATGCCCGATTCGGCTGCTTACTATTTCAACCGGGTTTCGCTGAATCAGAAAGACGCCATGACGCTGGTGGCCGCCGGTCGCGCCTCACTGGCCCAAGGCAAAACGGCAGAAGCTGAAATTCAGTTTGACAACGCCGTAAAGGCCTCAAAAGGCAAAGACCAGAAGGTGTACACGATGATTGCGCAGGCTTATGCAGAATCGGACGTGAAGGACACTGGCAAGGCACTGCAGTACGTGAGTGCCGGCGAAAAGCTGAACAAAGGCAAGGATGACGCGGCGCTGATGATTGCCCGTGGCGACATCTACCTCAAGTCGGAAACGGGCGGTGGCGAGGCTATGAACAGCTACGAGCGCGCTACGCTGGCCGACCCGAACAACGTGCAGGCATACGTACGCAAAGGCCAGCTGAACATGCGGGCCCGCACGTACAACGAAGCCAAGACGAACTTCGATAAAGCCATCAGCATCGACCCGAACTACGCTCCGGCTTACAACTCGCTGGCCGAGACGTATTATTTTGCTGGCCGCTACGATGATGCTCTGGCACAGTTTCAGAAGTACTCCTCGCTGGCAGAGAAGTCATCTACTACCGATGCCAAGAGTGCCTCGTTCCTGTATCTGACCAAGAAGTATCCGGAGGCGCTGGCCGAAGTGGATAAGGTATTGGCTAAAGACCCCAACAACCTGACCATGCTCCGTCTGCGGGCGTACAGCCTGTACGAAACCGGCCAGAACGATGAGGCACTGGCCGCCATGCAGAAATATCTGGGCGTAGCTCAGGCCAGCAACAAGGTTATCACCGAGGATAACGTCTACTACGGTAAGATGCTCATCAAGGGAGGTAAAACTTCCGAGGGTGCTGCCATCATCAAGAAAGCCATCGACGCTGACCCCAAGAAAGCGGCTGAGCTGCAAAATGAGTTGGCTCAGGCTTACCTGGCAGCCAAGGACTACCCGAACGCCATTGCTACGCTGAAGGCCCGTATGGTGGCCAATAAAGGTGGCGAGCTGACGGATAAGGTATATCTGGGCCGTGCTTATGAAATGAACGGTCAGTACGCTCAGGCCGATAGCCTGTACGGCGTGGTATTGACCGAACGCCCGAACTACATTCCTGGCTACCAGATGCGCGCCCGCGCCAATGCCAACCAGGATAAAGACTCGAAGCAGGGCTTGGCTAAGCCGTACTACGAGCAGTACATTAAGGTGGCTGGTGCCGCCGAGGATGCCAGCAAGTACAAGTCGGGCCTGATTGAGGCCAACAAGTACCTGGGGTACTACTACTATCAGAAGGGCGACAAGACTACCGCTCTCCCCTACTGGCAGCAAGCCCTGGCCCTGGACCCCAACGACCAGCAGGCTAAGACGGCCGTAGCCGAAATTACCAAGCCTGCCAAGGCTCCGGCTAAAGCCCCGGTGAAGCGTAAATAGTGCCCGCACTTACAGTATAAAAAGGCCCGCTACTGAGTAGCGGGCCTTTTTTATGAGTCAGAAATTTCTCCCGTAATCTTACGCCTGCTCGGCTGCGTAGGCTTCCCAGTGAGCCAGCACCGTTTCAAAATCGGTAGGCAGCTCGGCTTCAAACTGCATGAATTCGCGAGAGGTGGGATGCTCGAAACCTAGGGATTTGGCATGCAGGGCCTGCCGGGGCATGAGTTCCAGCATTTTCTCGGCGAAGACCTTGTATGCTCCCGTACGCTGTCCATACACAATTTTGTCGCCCCCGTAGGTAGCATCCCCGAACAGCGGATGGCCGATGTGTTTCATGTGCGCCCGAATCTGGTGCGTGCGGCCGGTTTCGAGGTTGCATTGCAACAGGGCCGCCTTCCCAAACGAGCGGAGCAGCTTGTAGTGCGTCACGGCGTGTTTACCCTGCTCGCCGTCGGGGTACACAGCCTGTACCTTCCGGTCCTTAAGGCTTCGTCCGATATGGCCCCGAATAGTACCCTCCGGCTCTTTTGGCACTCCCCACACCAGAGCCAGATACGTCCGCTCAATGGTGTGATGGAAAAACTGATTGGATAGGTGCGTCATGGCAAATTCTGTTTTGCCGATAACCAACAGCCCGGACGTATCCTTATCAATGCGGTGGACCAGCCCCGGACGGATTTCGCCGTTCCGGCCGGTAGGCAGATTCTGCAGGTGATAGGCCAAGCCATTGACCAGCGTCCCATTCCAGTTGCCGAAGGCCGGGTGCACTACCAGCCCGGCCGGCTTATTCACCAACAGCAGCTCGGCATCTTCGTAGCGAATGTCCAGCTCCATCGACTCGGGTAGTACTTTAAATTCCCGCGGTGGCTCCGGTAGCGTGATGGTGATGGTGTCGCCAGGCTTCACGCGGTAGTTGGACTTTACGGCCCGCTCGTTCACCTGCACTGCCTCGGCCTTAATGGCGTTCTGGATGCGGGTGCGGGAGGTGCTGGGCAGCCGGTTCAACAGAAACTTATCCAGACGCAGCAGTTCCTGCCGCTTATCAGCCGTGATGCGGTGATGCTCATACAGCTCATCTTCTTCCTCGCTGTCTTCGTCGTCGCCGCCGTCTGCTGGGGCAATGGGAGCGGCCGGATTAACCCGGTTTCTCAGTTCTTCTTCCTGTTCCGACATGGAATATACTATCAACTCTCTGTACGCACCTGCTTGTTAAGCCGGGGCTCTATAAAACAGCAACAGCCGGAGCTAACGCCCCGGCTGCGCGGAAAATCAATCAGAAAAAAGCTACACGGCTCTATTTCTTGGTTTTGGTCTTGGTTTTGGTAGCGGCAGCAGGCACAGCAGATGGAGGTGTAGCAGCTGGCGTAGTTACTTTAGCAGCTGGCGCAGCCGCGCCGGGCGTAATGCCCATTTTCTTCAGGATCAGGTCCGATACGTCACCATCCTTCGGGCCGTGCAGCAGCACCGGGCTGGCACCGTCCGAGTTCAGTATGTAGGTGAAGCCATTTTCGTCGGCTACTGCGTCAATGTTTTTCTGCAGCTTGTCCAGCGCCGGCTTCAGCAAAGCCTGCTGCTTTTGCTGCAACGAGGCCTCAGCGTTCTGCTGAAACTCCTGCATCGACTGCTGCAGGTTCTGCAGCTCTTTTTCTTTATCGGCTTTCACCGGATCGGGCATGGTGGCCCCACCTTTCTGGTAGGCCTCCAGCTTCGTGCGGAAATCATTTTGCTTGGCATCCAGCTGATTTTTGAGCTGGGTGCTGTAGTCTTTCAATTGCGACTCAATCTGCTTGCTTTCGGGCATCTGGCTCAGCACGTACTCCACGCTGGTATAGCCAATTTTCAGCGGTGCGGCCGTCTGGGCCATCGAAGCTGTTGCCGTAGTGAAGGTAAGAGCGGCAGCCGCCAGCGCAACGCGGAATTTGTTCATGGTGGTCATCAAAAAGGAAAAAGTCAGAGAGTTAGATGCGTAAAGTTACTTTTTTCGGGTAGATGGCCGCGCCGGGGTTTTGGCGGGCTGCTTCCCGGCTACGGGTTCTTCCTCCGCCCCAGCGTCGGCAGTAGGCGACTGGGGGGTAGCCACAGTTTTCACGGGGCCTTTCTGGCCGGGCTGGTTGCGTTCCTCCGAGGCCAATCCTAACTCCTCCAATACAAACTCCGTGTAATCGTGCACGGGGTTGGTATAAAGCATGGTCAGGTCGCCGGATTTGTCGAATACAATAGCCAGCTGTTTCTTCTTGGCTACTTTCTCAATGGCCTCAAATACCTTATCCTGCACCGGCTTGGTAAGTTCCTGACGCTTTTTGAAGAGTTGGCCCTCAAAACCGAAGATTTTGTTCTGGTAGGCTTTAATGTCCTGCTCCTTCGTCAAAATCTCGTCCTGCCGCTTTTTCTTCATGGCTTCCGTCAGAACCACTTCTTCGGCCTGATAATTCCGATAGAGCTTATCAAGATCCTTTTTTTGGGTTTCGATGTCCTTCTGCCAGTTGCCGGAAAGCGTATTGAGTTCCTGCTGGGCCTGGGTATAGGCCGGCATCTTGCTCAGAATAAATTCCGAATCGACGTAGCCGAATTTCTGTGCCTGCGCGGTTTGTGGAGCCAGTACCACCCATAGGAGCCCTAGCAAGGCGGCCGTTCGTAATAACAGGTTGTTCATACCGATGAGAGGAAATGGAGGCCGCCCGCTGCGCTGCCGGCATTAGCGCAACTGCTGCCCGATGATAAAGTGGAACCGGCCGCCGGTCTGGCTTTGGTTTGGAGTAGCTGCCGGTACCTTGTCGAAACCCCAGCCGTAATCAAAGCCTAGCAAACCGAATGCCGACATGAAAATTCGGGCCCCGACCCCAGCCGAACGGTACAGCTTGTAGGGGTTGTAGTTAGCATACTGCTCAAAGGCGTTACCGGCCTCCGCGAAGCTGAGCACGTACACCGTAGCAGCCGGATTCAGGCTGACCGGATAACGCATTTCCATCACGAATTTATTGTACACCACGCCCCCGGCCGAATTCTGGCGGGAGGGCGGCAGGGCCTCTGCCTCGTTAGGATCAGCGTAGCCGCGCAGGCCAATGTATTCGGTACCGGCAATGAAGTTGGCATTACCGCCGTAGCCCAAACCCGAACCACCCAGCTTAAACCGCTCGAACGGCCCGATGGGACGGGCACTGTTGTAGCTGCCAATGAAGCCGAAGTGGGCGCGGGTATTCAGTACCAGCTTACCGACCACCGGCGAGAACCAGGAGGCGTCGAACATCCATTTATGGAATTCTACCCACTCGTTTACACTAGGGTGCGCGCCCGGGAAAATAGAATACGGCGGCGTCAGGTTCACGCTCAACGACAGGGAGGAGCCACGCCGCGTGAATGTGGGGTTGTCAATGCTGTTCCGGGATAAGGTAGTATTGAACGTGACGTTGGTAGCATCACCAGTTCCATTGGGAAAGAAGCTGGTGCCCAGTGCGTTGTAGTTTTTCAGCTTGTACTGTGTTACCGACAGCGCATTGCTTAGCGTAAAGTAGTCATCGGGCCAGCGCAGACGACGGCCCAGACTGATGCTACCGCCGTTGGTTTTCAACGACTGCTCTGAGTTGGCGTCGAAATTGGTGCCGAGGCGGTAAATCGTTTTGGTCAGGCTCACCGACAGGGAGTTGGGCTTGCGCCCGCCCAGCCAGGGCTCCGTGAACGAGAACGAGTAGGCCTGATACTGCAGCCCGTTGGCCTGCACGTTCAAGGCTAGGCGCTGCCCGTCGCCGGCGGGTACGGGCGTCCAGTTGCGTAGGGTGCCCGCTTTGCGCAGGGAGAAGTTGTTGAACACCAAACCCACCGTACCGATAAAGCCCGCGTAGCCGCCCCAGCCCCCCGAGAGGGTAATCTGGTCGGAAGGCTTTTCTTCCACGGTGTAGTTGATGTCCACGGTCCCGTCAGCCTGGTTGGGCACGGGGTTCAGCCCGATTTTTTCCGGGTCGAAGTAGCCCAGCGTGGCAATTTCGCGCTGGCTGCGAATCAGGTTTTCCCGGCTGAACTTCTCCCCCGGCAGCGTGTACAACGACCGCCGCACCACGTGGTCGGAAGTTTTGGTGTTGCCGGCAATGTTTACATCCTTGATGCGCGCCTGTACCCCTTCGGTCACGCGCATCTCAATATCAATGGAGTCGCCTTCCACTTTGGTTTCCACCGGCTCAATCTGGAAGAACAGGTAGCCGTCATTCATATACAGCGACGACACGTCCTGGCCCGTGGGATTGTAGTTCAGGCGCTTATCCAGCGTTTCCTTGCTGTACACGCTGCCTTCCCGGATGCCCAGCACTGAGGCCAGCGTTTTATCGTCGTAGAGGTAGTTGCCCTTCCACGTAATGTTGCGGAAGTAGTACTTCGGGCCTTCGTCCACCTTCACTGTCAGCCGCAGCCCGTCGCCTTCCCGTGAAAGAGAATCGGACAGGATAACGGCGTCGCGGTATCCCTCACTGTTGTAGAACTCGATGAGCTTTTGCTTGTCATCAGCAAACTCCTTAGGCTGGTACTTGCCGGAGTTGAACAGCTTGGGAAACTTCTTCTCCTTGGTTTTCTTGAATTTCCCCTTCAGCTTACCATCACTGAAAGCGGTATTGCCCTCAAATACGATATCGTTGATTTTAACTTTATCGCCCTTATCCACATTGATGAACAGCACCACGCTGTTAGACAGAGCCGAGTCCGGCTTCTGGGTAATGTTCACCTTGGCATCCAGGAAGCCCTTGTTGGTGTAGAACTTCCGCACCTGCGAGCGGGTGTTGCTCAGTAGGGCATCCGTCACCACCTTGCCCCGGATGAGCTTGATCTTGTTTCGCAACTCATCGGCCTGGCCTTTGCCGATGCCGGTAAACTCAAACTTGGAAAGCCGGGGGCGCTCCTTCAGATTGAAATCCAGAAATACCCGGCTGCCTTCCACGCGCGCAATACTCACGCTTACGTCGCCCAGAATTCCCTGGTCCCACAGCTTACGGATTGCGCGACCAATTTCCTCACCCGGTATGGTTATCGGGTCCCCTATCTTCAGGCCGGTCAGACCAATGAGCGTATTCGGGTCGAGGTAGCGGGCCCCGCTGATGGTAATGCCGCCCAGCGTGTAACGCTGGCCCTGCTCGCCTTCGGCTGCAGTGGGCTGGGTTTGCCCAACAGCCGCTGGCGTAGCAGCCGCCCCCATGGCCAGAGCCAAAATGGTTACCGGTAGTAGCTTTTGATAAGAAGAACTCATGTTCTGGAATTACGAAACGGTTAGCTGCTCACTGGTTTTGCCGAAGCGACGCTCCCGCTGCTGATAGGCCCGCAGCGCATCGAAGAAATGCTCGCGCCGGAAATCCGGCCACAGCAAATCGGTAATAAACAGTTCCGTGTAGGCCAGCTGCCACAATAGGAAATTACTAATGCGCTGTTCGCCGCTGGTGCGAATCAGCAATTCCGGGTCCGGGATACCCGCCGTCGACAGAAACCCTGCCACGGTGGCCTCCGTAACCTGCTCGGGCTGTAGCCGGCCGGCCGCCACCTCCGCCGCCACGCGCTGCGTCGCCTGCGTCAGGTCCCAGCGGCCACTGTAGCTTAAAGCCAGCAGCAGCGTGGAACGGGCACCAGCCTTCGTCAGCTCGATGGCCTCGGCCAACTCTTTCTGACAAGAAGCTGGTAGATTTTCAATCTGCCCGATGGCCTGCAATCGGATGCCGTTTTTGAGCAGCGTGGGCGTTTCCTGCCGGATGGTATGCACCAGCAGCTGCATCAAAGCCATCACCTCGTGCTGTGGCCTCGACCAGTTTTCGGTGGAGAAGGCGTACAAGGTGAGGTATTTCACCCCTACTTCGGCGGCAGCCTCTACCGTTTCCCGTACCGCCGTAATGGCGCTCTGGTGCCCAAAGATGCGCAGACCACCTTTTTTCTTCGCCCAACGCCCATTACCGTCCATGATGACGGCTACGTGCGCAGGAATATTCTGAGAGTCAAGTTCGGACCGGACGGCCATTAGTACTTTTTGCGTAAAGAGGCCGCAAGTTACGCAAATGGTTGCATTCCCCTCTGCCCGATAACCACTTGCGGTACACCCGCTAAAATACGCACCGCCCCCGACATTCCACAGATCGGGGGCGGTGTGCTGGTTTCGATGAGGACTATTTTCTTTTGCCCTTCTCCTGACTCTTATCCGGGCAATGAATTTTGTAAAAAGTGTACGAGATGCTTAAGCCGTTATAAAAGTACCAGTCTTGGTCGTGTGGATTGCCGACCCGGTCATCCTGCCCACTGGATTTTCCGTCGATGTGGTCCAGTTGATCAGAAAGGGTTTTGCGGGCACCCGCTTCCAGACCCAAATTCCAGTGCGTGGACAGTGCGTATTTGAAGCCAACCCCAGCCGGTATTGCTACGCTTAGCACATTACCCTTCCGGTTTAGCTGGGGCTGATTACCGCTGCTGGTAGTAGTACCCGCGAAAAAGCCGGCTACTCCCACGAACACGTAAGGAGTGAAATGCACTTTATCTTCCCGGTTATGGTAATCGAAAAAGTTATACTCCATACCTCCGCCAACCTCTACCAAGTTTCCCTTCACGTTGGCGGCCCGGTAGACTGCTAAAGGAGCTGTATTGCCGTTCACTCCCTCAACGGTTTGATCGGCGGCGCGCAGCATCCCTACTACAGCATTGGCCCTAAGGGTAACCGCCCCAGAAATGTCTTTGCGGTAAAAAACAGTGGCAGCCGGCCGGTTATTCAAGAACCGGTAGTTAGGCGACAACTCTCCCTTGTACACCATACCGCCGAGGCCAACGCCCAATTCGCTGGTGTTTTGGGCAGCTGCTGTGGAAGCAAAAAAAATACTCCCTACCGGCACCAGGCCGATAAGGAGCATTTGTAAGGAGACTGATTTTAGCATCATGCTTGGCTGTTGAAGAAATGACAGCCAGCTTCTGCTGACTATCTGAATTTGGGGTTGCGTACGCGCGGAGCAAGAATGTAGTTCACCGAAAGACCAAGCGTGGAATACCAGTCTTTCTCGTTGCTCTTACCACGCATCTGACCACCTTGATTGAACTTATCGTAGGTGTTCGGCACGATACCTGTACCCTTGGTAATATCCCAACCAAAGTACTGTGCTGCATTAGACTGTAGATCATTCTTCTGGGCTACATAGTTACCACTAACATCGTCAAGATAGTCGGTAAAAGTTTTCCGAAAACCTAACTCAATACCAATGTCAAAAGCTTTATTGAGCTTATAGCGGGCACCAGCACCAAATGGAATCACAAATTGAGCAAGTGAATAGCCGGATGATTGGCCTTCTGTGCGTAGCGGTTGCAGATTGATATACGAACCAGCGCTCAAGTTATTGCTATTCTCACCAACCAACCCCTTCGGATTGTGTCGGATCACACCAACGCCACCAAACAGATACGGCACAAAGTCCGGACGTTTAATGTAGTTGTTACGATTTTCGATCAGATCAAATATGCCTGTAGCTGCCAGTTCCAAAATGTCATTGCGAAAATTCATATTCCGGTTGTAGCGGAACTTGGCGTCCGGATCTGTCTGGTCAGCTGCTTTGGCATCGTCGCCAGTGATGCGACCATAAGAAAGTGAAAGACGACCTGAGATACGCGGTGCAAAGCGACGCGTCACATAAAGCCCAACATTGGGCCGTGTGGCACCCGGCCGGAAGCTGGGAATGCTGGGCTTGGGCGTAATGTCGCCGAAGTAAGCCATGCCGTTAAGAGTCAGGCCAACAGAGTTGTACTGCTTCCGCTTGCTGAACTGCTGTGCACTCGCCTCAGACGCTACCAGCGCGAGGACCAGCAACAGGGCTAGAGAGTGAGTCAAGAATTGCTTCATATTAAACGAAGGTTAGTAGTATCGGGCTGAAGGAGTGCAAAGAACTGGTATGGGCACGGTTGCAGTGAGTGACAAAAGTAGAAGAAGCCGTGGACTTTAAAAAGATTTATCAGAAAATGTCTATCCTTTAAACAGGTATGCCGGCAGGGTTTCTGCGGTCTAGGCCCCAGTTTAGCTTACTGCGCAAGGTACTCAGGAAGTTAACGTGATTCAGTTTTACAAGGCGAGCATTGAAGTTTTCCCGACGAACTGCAATCTGAATGCCGGCCTCTACAGTGCTGGAGCGGGAGTCAAGGGATAACAGAAAATTATTGCTGCGACCCTCAATCTCAAACGAAATTACGCTCCGATCCGACACGATCAGAGGGCGGACGTTCAGATTGTGAGGGCATACGGGAGCAATAATAAAATTGTTCGTTTGGGGTAGCATAACCGGACCGCCGCAGCTGAGCGAATAGCCGGTGGAGCCGGTGGGCGTGGATACAATCAGCCCATCAGCCCAGTAAGAGTTCAAGTACTCCCCATCAATGTATGTGTGCACGACAATCATGGAGGAAGTGTCTCGCTTCAGAATACTGAACTCATTGAGTCCGAAGTTGATATCTCCAAACGTATCGGGGTCGGTATCGACGCGAATGAGGCTTCGATCTTCCAGCACAAAATGGCCTTTGAAGAGCGCATCAATGGCCGGACCAATTTTATCGGGGGAGATAGTAGCCAAAAACCCCAGCCGGCCAGTATTGATGCCGAGAATTGGAATCTGCAGGGCACCTACGTGGGTTACAGTATCCAGCAGCGTCCCGTCGCCGCCAATGCTGAGGACGAATCGGGTGCCATGGAGTGAATCGCCACGTCGAAATGTGGAAATACCCGTCGGTAGCTGAATATGCTGGCTGAGATAGGTATAAAATGATTCCAGAATGCTGACTTCAGCCTGCCGCCGAATCAGGTCATCAATCATTTCCTGCATGAAGGCAGTCTGATTTTCGTCGAAAGGCTTGCCCAGAATGGCTATCTTCATAACAAAAAAATAATCTGATACCGGCCTGTTTGGGCGGTCAGATTGGAAACTGGGTGCGAAAAAAAAAGCCGCCCTGACGCTCCCGGTTACGCGTATATTCTAGGGTGAGTACCCAGTCGTAGTACGTAACCAAGTGCAGGGCTACGCCCGCGGAAGCCAGCAGCCGATTGGGTAGCCGGTTGCCGGGTTGTACGGAAGGTTGCCGTACGTAGCCTGCATCAGCAAAGGTATTTAAATAAAAAACCAGCGGGATGGTATTGAACCGAGAGCTGGGCACACCGGCTAATTGCAGCTTACCCACATCTAACAGCCGGTAAGTGAGCCCCTGCTGCAACAGCCCTAAGTACCGGCCTTCTATTACGTAAGCATCGTAGCCGCGCACCAGCACTTCATAGCCAAAAGCCCGACTATCGGGGTAGGCCAGTTCCTGGGCAAACCGCAGCTGCCCGGTTGCGCCCACGCTGTAGTAGAACGGCCCGCCCAGAGCCAGGTAGCGGGCGTACCGGCCACGCGCCGTGAATATATCAGGGCTGCTGTTGACCGTGAACTTTCGGTATGTGAGGCCAACCTGGGCGTACTGACCAGTAAGCGGATAGGCGAAAGTATTGCGTTGGTTGAGCGTACTCACCAGCCCAATTTCCAGGTATTCACGGCGGGGGCCCTTGAGGAAGTACCTGGGGTTGTAATACAACACCGAGTCGGAGACCTGTTCGCGGTGGTAAGAAATGTCCAGGGCCGTCAGGTGCTGTACCGTACGCCGCCAGCGAATGCCCGCTGTAGCGTACTGCCGCTCTATCGGGTACTCTACTTGCTGGCGTAGGTTACGTAACCGGTCGTTCTGGGTAGCGTAATCCAGGGCCCGACTACGGTAGTAGGAATAGCCGGCCCCAAACCCAATACGGCGGCGGCGACCAAAGCCAGGAGCTTCATAAAACAGCTCGTATTTGCGGTTGAAGCCTAACTGCAGGTTGCCCAGTAACTGCTCATTACGCCCTCGAAAGTTGCGGTGCACTACGTGTACACCATAATCGACGCGCCGCCACCGGTCGGGCCGGTCCAGCCAAGAGCGAAAATTCCGGTCGGCCAGGGAGAAGATGGGTACCGGAAAAATGTACCACCGCTCCTGCATACTGTAGAGAACCGTTAGCTCCCCTTCGCGGCATACCGTCTGAAGCAGTACCTGATGAAATAGCTGCAGGTTAAACAGACGGCGCCGGTTTACTTCCAGGCGCCGGTTCAGCGTAGCGGCCGTCAGCGTATCGCCCTCCCGGAAATCCAGTTCGGCGCGCAGCACTACTTCCCGGGTTTTTGTATTGCCCACAAACAGAATGCGTCCAACCCGCAGCACCGGATAACCGGGGCACTGGGCCTGCACCACACTGTCGGGCGTGGCGCGGCGCAACGAATCGGGAATGGAAGTGCCCCGGGTGGGTAAGGCAACGGTGCCAGCTGTGGGCGAGGGGTGGAAAGCGCCCAGCCACAGCAGCAAAACGGACAATAACACGCGGACGTTCTACTCAGATGTTGAGGTAGCGCAATAGGGCATTGTAGCGCTCCTGCTCGTCCTCCGTCACCTCGCCGGTACCGCTGAACTGCGCCGTAATAGAGTATCCGAATCGTTCCAACGTTGCAATGATGCGCGTCAAGTTGGGTGTATTCAGCTTCAGTGTGAGCCGGATGCGGTACGGGTCGTGCTCATCCTGGGCTACATGGGCACTCATGATTTTAGCGTTGTTTTCCTCCACGTACCGGCTGATCTGGGTAAGCGAATAATCCCGCTCTTCCATGGCCAGCACAATAATACCCTGTTGCCCGGTAGCTACCGGCACTTTGCCGAAAGCCGCCAGCGTATCACTCACCGTTACTACCCCCAGGTATTCGTGCTGGGCATCCAGCACGGGCACCAACTGCACCCGGTTCTGCACCGCCAGCTCAATAATATTGTAGAAATGCTGGTCGTGCTGCACGTGCACATCGGCATAGTTCAGCGGCAGACTGCCCAGCAGGCACTCCGCGCCCTCCCGGTCCAATAGGTCGGACTCTGTGACCAGTCCCCGGTACTGGCGGTTGTCGAGCACCGGGAGCTGACCCACATGGAACTCCTCCAGCCAGCGGGCCGCCTTCTCGGTAGAGTCCGTCACCTTAAGCGGCGGAATCATCTGATTCAGTAAGTCTTCGGCAAGAATGGAATTCATGGGAGAAGAAGCAAAAGCAAAGTAAAGACCGGAGCAGGAACAGTATAAGCCGGAAATCAACCGAAAAGTTACGCGGGCTGGCCACTGAATCAGGTCAACTGAAAGAGCCGCGAGTAAGGGACGAGGTTGCACCAGTGCCCATTCGGGAACAGTGTGAGCCAGGCTACGCTCTCACTGCCGCCGTGGTACGGACCAGAAAATCATCCAGGAGCTGGTTGAACGGCTGGGGGCGCTCCATCATAGGGGCGTGGCCGCAGTGGTCGAGAAAGCGCAGCTCCGAGGCGGGCATTAAGCGGTTAAATTCGTGGGCAACTACCGGGGGCGTAATAGTATCATTCAGGCCCCATACCAGCAGCGTGGGCACCAGCACGCGGTGCAGATCCTTAGCCAGATTGTGGCGCTGGGCGGAGCGGGCAATACTGATGATGCGCAGGCAACGGGCATTGGAGTTGGTGACGTTGAACACCTCATCCACAAGTTCCTTGGTCGCTACGGCGGGGTCGTAGAACGTGTAGGCCACCCGCTCCTGCACGAAGCCGTAGTTGCCGCGCTTGGGGAAGGAGCCACCCATACCATCCTCGAACAGGCCACTGCTACCGGTGAGCACCAGCCGGGTCACCCGCGCCGGGTTCTGCAGGGCATATACCAGCGCAATGTGTCCGCCCAGGGAGTTGCCCAGCACGGTACAAGGCTGCGTGAGGCCAATTTCGCTTAGAAAATCTTCCACGAAGCTGACCAGCCCGGGCACGCCTGCTTTCAGCAGGGGCATATCGTAAATCGGCAGCAGCGGAATCACCACGCGGTAGCTCGGGCTGAAGTGGGCCACCACTTCCTGCCAGTTGCTGAGGGCGCCAAACAGCCCGTGTAGCAGCAGCAGCACTTCGCCCCTGCCTTCATCTACATACTGATATTCGTTTTTTTCCTTTATCTGCAGCTCCATCATGACTAAGGAATGAGCCCGCCTCCGGCCGGAGCCGGGGCGGACTGTGCAATGATACAATTCTTGACCCAATTGCCCAGCAGTGCCAGGCCGTGCGGGGTTAGCAGGGCCTCGGGGTGAAACTGCACGCCGTACAGCGGCAGCGTACGGTGCCGCAGGGCCATCAACTCGTGGCTTTCGTCGGCGGTGAAGGCCAGGGCCTGCAGACACGGGGGCAGGTGCTGTACCACCAATGAATGGTAGCGCGTAACCGGCATCCGGACCGGCAAGTGTTGCCAGAGCGCGTCCGGCTGTGTCCACTCAATGTCGGAAACCTTGCCGTGCATGGGCCGCTGCCCCCGCTGCACCTGCGCCCCAAAAAACTCGCCCAACGCCTGATGCCCCAGACAAACGCCCAGCACTGGCTTGCTGGCGTAGTACTCCCGCACCACGGCCAGCAGGTTACCGGCCGTAGCCGGGGTGCCTGGCCCCGGCGACAGTACCAGCGCATCGAAGGACAGCTGCCGCAACTCGGTTAAAGGCACATCGTTGCGGCGCACCAGCACCTCGCACCCCAGCTGCCGCAGGTAATCCAGCAGGTTATAGGTGAAGGAATCGAAATTATCGAGCAGTAACAGACGCATAATACCGGTAACGGAGCCGCTGGCCGGGGTAGTTCAGAACACTTCCCGCAGCCTATCGAGCAGGGTGCCGGCAAAGGGCAGCACAAACCCCACCACGCTCAGGGCCACGGGCGTGGCTTCCCGCACAATCGGTAATACCTGGGAAGTAGCCAGCAGTTGGGGAGCAATGAGCTGGATACCGGCCAGCCCGATGCCGTGCAGCAGCAGACTCATGCCCAGCACCCATTTCAGCACGCCGCTGGCCGCGCCGCCCACGTTATCGAGTAGCCCGAGGGGGGTGAGGTGCACGGCCGTCCGGATGAACTTGCTGAGCAGATGGACGCCCCAGACGATGGCGGCAAACACCAGCCCGAACGACACCAGCGGCAACAGCCCAAACGCTTCGCCCACGTAATGCCGCACCAGCGGAATGGCGTCGTTCAGCAGGGCCAGCCCTCCTACCACGCCCAACACGAAGGCCAGCAAAGACGCTACCTCCAGTACCAGCCCGCGCCGGTACCCCTGCACAGCCCCGATAGCCAGCGGAATCAGAAGCAGGATGTCAAAGGTGGACATAGCAAGGAATGTACGACATGTAACTGAATGTGAGAAATGTACATGACACTGGTGAGTTAAAAGCCTTCCGAATCTCACATTCAGTCACATTTCACATCTTTCTCCGCTTTACAGGTTTGTGTTGTTGAGCAGATTGTTGACGGTCTGGGAAATCAGGCGGCCGTCGGCCAGGCCGGCCAGCTCGCGGGCGGCCACACCCATTACCTTGCCCATATCCGAAGGGCCGGTAGCACCTACGCGCTGGATGATGCCCACCAGCTTTTCTACCAGATCAGCCTCGGAAAGCTGCTGGGGCAGGTATTCCTCAATGATGGCCAGTTCAGCCAGCTCAATTTCTTCCAAGTCGGAGCGAAACTGCTTCTGGTACATCTCGGCGGCTTCGCGGCGCTGCTTGGCGGCTTTAGTCAGCAGCTTCATTTCGGCATCGGGCGTGAGGGCCGCCCCGTGCTGACCTTCGGCCGTTTCGGCCAGCATAATCTGGGATTTGATGCTGCGCAGCGCCGTCAGGCGCACTTTGTCTTTGGCCAGCATGGCCTTTTTAATATCGGCGTCAATGGTTTCTTTCAGAGCCATAGCGAGAGGGGATAATGAGGGTGCAAGATTACGGCTTATTCCCGAATACGGGGTGGCCGGCCGGGGTTTCGGGCAGTGCCAGGGCCGCCAGCAGACCGGCAGCATCGTCTACGTAGAAGGCCAGTTCGCGGGCATTGCGGCGAAGGCCGTAAGGTCCCATGATACTTTGCGGGCCGGCTAGCCCCAGTAATACATTGGGTGGCGTAAGCAGGGGTCGGGCCAAGTTCAGCCGGCCCGGAGCCGGGGCGGGTGCGTCGCGTAGTAGATACCCGGCCGCCAGGGCAGCGCGGGGCAAGCGCACTGTCCAGAAAAACCCAACGCGGAGTAGCAGTTCCTGCTCGGCCGAGAGCTGCACCGGCAGCAGCCGCACGGCCCGGACGTGGGCCAGCAGCAATATCAGCCCGTAGAGGTGCAGGGCCAGCGCCACCCCGGCGGCCAGCGCGTTCCAGCGGACCAGCAGCAGGTGCAAAGCCCCCATTTCGGCCAGTGACAGCAGCATTACCGTGCCCACGCAGGCCGTAAATGCTGACTCCTGATAGCAGCTGAACACGCGGCTGCCAGCGGGCACCACCGGCCGGGCCCGCCAGCTTGCCAGGGCGTAGTAAAACACCAGCAGCTCGAACACCAGCGGGGCCAGCGGCCGGCCAAACACCTGCCGGAAGGCGGCTGTGAGCCGCTCAGCCACCCCAGCTGTGTGCGCTGCAGCTGCCCGGTAGGCCTGCTGTAGCCGCCGCAGGTTCAGCAGCAACAGCGCGGTGGTCAGTAGTTCTACCCCACTCAGGGCCTGTCCCGCCCACCGCACGTACTGCTGCTGCGGAGCCGGTAGCAGCCAGTAGCTCAAAGCCACGGCAGCGGCGAAGGCCACCGCTACGGTGCGTACCGGCAGCCGGTAGGGCCGCACCACCAGCAGGTAGAACAGCACGGGCAGCCCCACCAGCACGTCGAAGCTCACGGCGGCCGGCAACTGAGGGTGCTGCCGAAACACCGGTTGCCGGATGATCAGCCACTCAATGCACACAACGGCCAGTACCAGCAGGCCAAACCACAGCGCGGGCCGGGCAGAAATGGGAAGGCGGGCAACCATAGCTACTTCAACTAAAATGGGCCGGCGCTGTTGGGGCTACGTATCTTTGACTTCGTACTCACCCTCAGCGCCGCTTCTGAATATGACTAAGCTCAGCGTAAATATCAATAAAATAGCTACCCTGCGGAATGCCCGCGGCCATAATCGTCCTGACCTGCTCCAAGCGGCCAAGGATTGTGAGCGGTTTGGAGCCCAGGGCATTACAGTACACCCCCGCCCCGATGAGCGCCACATCCGTTACCAGGACGTGCGCGACCTGAAGGCGGTAGTAACCACCGAGCTGAACGTAGAAGGTAATCCCACCCCCGATTTTCTGGATTTGGTGCGCGAGGTACGCCCCGAGCAGGTGACGCTGGTGCCCGACGCGCCCGACGCCATTACCTCTAACGCCGGCTGGAACACCATTCAGCACCAGGACTACCTGCGCGGCATTGTGGCCGACCTTAAACACCTGGGCTGCCGGGTGAGCATCTTCCTCGACCCCGTGGCCGAGCTGGTGCGCGCCGCCGCTACCACCGGCACCGACCGGATTGAGTTGTACACCGAAGACTACGCCCGTCAGTACCACGCCGGCCCCGAAGCGGCTTTGCGCCCTTACCGGGAAGCGGCTCTGCTGGCCCAGGAGTTGGGTCTGGGCCTCAACGCCGGCCACGACCTCGACCTCGACAACCTGGCTTACATGCACCAGCACCTGCCCGGCCTGCAGGAAGTCAGCATCGGTCACGCCCTCATCTGCGATGCGCTGTATCTGGGCCTGGAAAATACCATCCAGCTCTACCGCCGACAGCTGAAGTGAGTTGGTGAATTAGTGAGTTGTCTGTTCAGCTGATACTGTTTGCGTAGGTTGAACATCAAACTCACCCTTTCACCATCTCACTATATCACCATCTCACTATTTCACCGCCGCCGTGCCCCGTATTCCGCTTTCCGAGTTTTTGCCGGGTGCCCCCGAAGTGCCCATCCTGGATGTGCGCGCGCCCATTGAGTACGCCCAGGGTCACATTCCGGGGGCAGTAAGCTTTCCCCTGTTTACGGATGATGAACGGGCCCGCATTGGCACTACCTACAAGCAGATCAGCCAGGACCGGGCCGTACTGCTAGGGCTGGATTTCTTTGGGCCGAAGATGAGCCAGCTGGTGAAGCTGGCGCAGAAGCTGGCCCCGCACAAGCGCGTGCGGGTGCATTGCTGGCGGGGGGGCATGCGCTCCGGGGCAGTACAATGGCTGCTGGAGCTGGCTGGTTTTCAGGTGGAACTGCTGGAGAAGGGCTACAAGGATTACCGCCGCTGGGCCCTGGCCGAATTTGCCCAGCCCCGCACGCTCCGGGTACTGGGTGGCCTCACCGGCTCAGGCAAAACCGACGTGTTGCACGCCCTGGCCGCCCGGCAGCAGCCCGTTCTCGACCTCGAAGGGCTGGCCCACCACAAGGGCTCGGCCTTCGGCAGTATCGGGCAGCCGGCTTCGCCCACCCAGGAGCAGTTCGAGAACAATTTGGCTGCTGCGTTGGCCGCCTTTACGCCGGATTTGCCGATTTGGGTAGAAGACGAAAGCCGCACCATCGGGCCGGTGCATCTGCCGGTTACCCTCTACGAGCAGATGCACGCCGCCCCGCTGGTGCTGTTGGAAGTACCCCGGCAGCAGCGCGTGCGCAAGCTGGCCGAGGAATACGGCCGCCACGATCCGGCCGCTTTGGCCGCCTCCATCCTGCGCATCCGGAAGCGGCTGGGCGGGCTGGTGACCAAAGAGGCCCTGGCAGCTATTGGTGAAGAGGATATGGAGAAGATGGTGAGCCTGGTGCTGGACTATTATGACCGCACTTACACCCACGGGCTCGGCGGCCGCCGCCTCATCTCCGTCAAATCCGACACCTGCGACCCGGCCGTTAATGCCGAGCTGGTGCTGCAGACCACCCTGGCGACACACTCCTAACGGTAACTATTATGCCCGTTCCACTCCTGCGTGTGGCCCGCCCTACCGATGATTTATCGGCGCTGCTTCACTTCTACTGCGACGGGCTAGGCCTGCAGGTACTCACCTCATTTACGGCGCACAACGGATTTGATGGGGTGATGCTGGGCCACCCGCAGGCGCCCTACCACTTCGAGTTTACTCATCAGCCGGGCCACCTTGTCGGACGAGCTCCAACCTTGGATAACCTCGTGGTATTCTACCTGCCCGACGCGGCTGAGTGGCAGGCGGCGGTGGCTCGGATGCGGGCAACCGGATTTGCCCCGGTGCCCTCCTATAATCCGTACTGGGACCAGCAGGGTCTTACATTTGAAGACCCCGACGGCTACCGCGTGGTGCTGCAACAGGCATTCTGGTCCCTCTAAACTTCTCTTCCTTGCACGTATCAACCGCTACCATGCCTACTCCCGTTCAGCCCACCGATGAAATCCGCCTGACCCAATACAGCCACGGCGCAGGCTGCGGCTGCAAGATTGCCCCGAAGGTTCTCGACCAGATTCTGCATACCAGCCTGCCCCAGCCCCCGCACGAGCAGCTGCTGGTGGGCAACGCCTCCCGCGACGACGCGGCCGTGTACGACATCGGGGGCGGGCAGGCCATCATCAGCACCACCGATTTTTTCATGCCCATCGTGGATGATGCCTACGATTTCGGGCGTATTGCCTCAGCCAATGCCATTTCGGACGTGTATGCTATGGGCGGGCGGCCCATTATGGCCATTGCGGTGCTGGGCTGGCCCATCGACAAGCTGGCCCCCGAAGTGGCGCGGCGCGTAATTGAGGGCAGCCGCAGCATCTGCGCCGAGGCAGGTATTCCGCTGGCCGGCGGCCACAGCATCGACTCGCCGGAGCCCATTTTCGGGCTGGCCGTCACGGGGCTGCTCCGCATTGAAAACCTGAAGCAGAACGACACGGCCACGGCCGGCTGCGAGCTGTACCTAACCAAACCGCTGGGCGTGGGCATGCTCACCACGGCGCAGAAAAAAGGACTGCTGCAGCCCGAGCACGCCCACATTGCCCCCCAAAGCATGATGCAGCTCAACAAAATTGGGGCGGAGCTGGGCCAGCTGCCCGGCGTACGTGCCATGACGGACGTAACCGGTTTCGGGTTGCTGGGCCACTTAGCCGAGGTGTGCGAGGGTAGCAACCTCACGGCTGAAATTAACTTCGCTAAGGTTCCCCGCCTCCCCGAGGCCGAGCAGTACCGGCAGCAGAAGGCCATTCCGGGCGGCACGGTACGCAACTGGGACTCCTACGGCCACAAGGTAGGCCCCATTACCGACGAGCAGCGCGCCTGGCTCTGCGACCCGCAGACTTCCGGAGGACTATTGGTGTGCGTGGAGCCTGATAGCCGGGCCGCCGTGCAGGCCATATTTGCCCGGCACGGACTCACGCTGGAGGCCTTCGGGCAGCTGCGGGAACACACTTCTACTGAGCCCTGGATTGTTGTTACTACCTAGCTACCAAATCATTACACCAGCAGATACACAGCAGCGGCCAGCAACAACAGTAGCCACATGAAGCTTTTCTCGGTGTTGCGGCCGCTGCTGGAAGCGGCGGCCGCAGTAGGCGTGGTCCTGATGGGCTTACGGCTGCTAACGGGACTTTTCGGCCGTAAAAGCCGGGTGTACCGGGTGGGGGCCGCCCGGCATTTCCGGCTGTTGTTCTGGCCCCTTTTGTGCTTGGCAGTGGGCTTGCCGTTCATGGCATCCTTCGTGTATGCAGCCAGCCTTTCCGCTTACGAGCTACTGCTGCTACTGGCTCTGGCGGCCATCATACTGGGCTTCTCGGTACCGGCGTTTTTACTGCACGGGCAATATTATCTGCGTAACCAATCCACTAGAGTCGTTTTCGACCCCAGGCACAATGTGCTGGAAGTGTACGAAAACGACCAGCGAATTCCGTTTGAGAAGCGTGATCTAGCGGAAGCGCGGTTTGTGACCTGCACCTCCGACCGGCTGTTCTGGAGTTCTTACAACTACCTGCAGCTACAACTCCACTCCGGGCAGGTCATCGTGCTTACATCTTTGCTCCTGCCTCTCGAACCCGTGGCTGATTTTCTGCGCAATGCTCCGCTGCAACGGCGGCAGCGTTGGTTTTGCTGGGTGTAAAAAAGCCAACAAGCAGCCAACTCTTTCTTCCTCCCGTACAACTGCTTTACGGCCTTAATACAAATTACCCGGGGCCCGCTATATTTGTTTACTGTCCTGCTTTGCTTGTTTAGGCGGCTATTGTTGCCTATACACCACCGCCTTATTGCCCCGTTTTTCATGCGGCGTTTTGTTTTAGTTGCGCTTCTGCTGGGTTGCCTTGGCCTGAGCATCGAGACTCGTGCGGCTACGGTGCCCGGTCTGTTGCGCCAGTTACGCACCCAGCCCGCCGACACCGGCCGGGTGCGCCTGCTGAGTGCTCTTTGCTACGCACTGCACGATAATGAGCCTACCCGCGCCCTTCCTTACGGCGAGCAAAGCGTGGCACTGGCCCGGAAGCTCAACTACCCTGCGGGCCTGCTGCCGGCTTTGCTGAACCTGGCTAGCTGCTATGCGAACCTAGCCGATGGACCTCATGCCCTGCGGCTGCAGCAGGAGGCCCTGGCCCTGGCCCGACAGCTACGCTCCAATGATGCCTTGGTGCGCAGCTACACCGGCATGGGCGGCATTTACCATGAGCGCAACGATACGGCCGCGGCTCTACGCAATTACCAGCAGGCCCTGCGCTACGTGTATCGGCCGGATGTACGGCCCCGCACTCAGCTGATGCTGTTCGGTAATCTGGGTAACCTATATTTTTATCTGCAGCGGCGGCCCCAAGGACTGCTATACACCCGGCGCGCGTTGCAGCTGGCCCGCCGCACCGGCGACCGGGTAGGCGAGTCGCTGTACCTGGCAGACATGGGTTCTTTTTATATGCAGATGAACCAGCTGGAAACAGCCGAAGGCTTACTGCGCCAGGCCCTAGCTCTCACCGAAACGCAAACCAACAACCGATTCAAGCCGGGCCACCTGGAGCTGCTGGCCACCGTACTGCTGCTACAAAACCAGTTACCCGAGGCGGATAGCCTAACCCGGCAGGCGTTGCAGCTGGCCCGGCGCATCAATTATAAGGAGCGAGTACTGGATGCATATAACCTGCTGGCAGAAATCAACGCAAGCTCCCAGCAGTTTGAGCAGGCCTACTACTGGCAAACCCGCTACCGGGACCTGAACGACTCGCTCAACAGCCGCTCCCGGGTGCAAACCCTCACGGCCCTGCAAACCCGCTACGAAACCGCTGACAAGGAGCACGAGATAAAGCGCCTCACGGAGCGCGAACAGGCTATGCAGCAGCGCAACCGCGCGCAGTGGGTGGCCATTGCGGCGCTGCTGCTGGGCCTGGGAGGCATGGCTTACCTCTACACCAAGCTGCGCCGCAGCCAGACAGCCCTGGCTGCCAACCACCGCGCGCTGGAAGAAGCTACGCAGGAACTGCGCCAGCTGGCTGCCTCAAAAGACCGGTTGTACGCCATTATTGCCCACGATTTACGGGGCCCGGTTACGGCCTTCGCCGGCGTTACGGAACTGATTGATTTTTACCTGCGCCAGGGCGATGAGGACGGTCTGCGTCGGCTGCCGACGCTGGTTCGGCAGTCGGCCCAGCAACTGAATCACTTGCTGGACAACCTACTCAACTGGGCCGTAAACCAAACCGGTGAGCTGGCTTTCCGGCCCGAGCGGCTGGTAGTTCGGGAGCTGTTCGAGGAAACCGTACACTTGTACGTGAATGCCGCCGAAGCCAAGCAAATCAGCCTGCTGGTGGACTGCCCCACCCAGCTCACCGTGTGGGCCGACGCGCACATGACCCAAACGATGCTGCGCAATCTGGTGGGCAACGCCCTGAAGTTTACGCCTGCGGGCGGCAGCATTCGGCTAATGGCTACTGCCCCGGAGGCAGCCACGGTGCAACTGTGCGTGCAGGACAGCGGCGCGGGCATGACGCCGGAACAGCTAGCTCCTCTGCTGAGCCGAGAGTTACCTACCCCGGCCCCCCGGGGCCCCCGCTCGGGCACCGGGCTGGGCCTGCTGCTGTGCCGGGCGTTTGCCATTCGGCAGGGCGGCGCGCTGTTGCTCAGCAGCACACCCGGCCAGGGCACCAATGCCTGCGTGCAGCTACCAGCCGCCTCCCTGGTGCAGGCCTGAAGGAAACCTTCGCGCTATTCCGGCCCCGAAGCCCCATCTTTGCAGGGTGATGCTGCAACTACACTTCCGCGAAATGGGGCAAGGTACCCCGCTGGTTATTCTGCACGGGCTGTTTGGCACCCTCGACAACTGGCAGACGCTGGCCCGGCGCTGGGCCGACGCCGGCCACCGGGTGATTGTGGTGGACCTGCGCAACCACGGCCGCTCCCCCCATGCTCCCGAGCATACCTACGCCCTGATGGCCGAGGATGTGCACGGCCTGTTCGACCAGTTGCAGCTAGGGCCCGATACAACCCTGATGGGCCACAGCATGGGCGGCAAAGTAGCCATGCGCTTTGCTTTGGACCACCCCGAGCGCCTGCGGCAGCTGATTGTGGTGGACATTGCCCCGCGCTTCTCCGACATGCGCCACCAGGACGATATTGTGGCCGGTCTGAATGCTGTGCCGCTGGCCACGCTGCAAAGCCGGCAGCAAGCCGATGAAGCCTTGGCCCAGCACATCAAGTGGCCCGATGTGCGGCAGTTTCTGCTCAAAAACCTCTACCGCCGCGAAGACAATTCTTTCGCCTGGCGCCCCAACCTGGCTGCCCTCACCGCCGAAATGGACGACATCGGGGCCGAAATTACGGCCGCCCAACCCTTTCTGAAGCCCACACTGTTCATCCGGGGCGGCAAGTCTGATTACATCAGCCCCGAGGATAAGCTGTACGCCATTCCGGCCCTGTTTCCCAACGCTCAGGTGGAAACCGTAGTTGATGCCGGCCATTGGGTACACGCCGAGAAGCCCGAGGACGTATTTCAGCTCGTTACGGCGTTTCTGGGACAGTAACGGCTTCTGCGTTTTTTTCACACACAAGATTATTTTCCTGTGCCCGGTACCCTCTACCTCATCCCCACCATTCTGGCCGACGATACGGCCGCCCAGGTGCTGCCGCCCCAGGTATCCCAGCGGATTCAGGCGTTGCCGTATTTTCTGGTGGAAAATGCCCGCACGGCCCGCCGCTTCATCAAAAGCATGGCCCCGCAGCAGGTAATTGAGGACCTGCACATCAGCGTGATTGATAAGGACAGCACCGAGGCTCAGATTCAGGCCGCGCTACAGCCCGTGGTGGCTGGTCAGGATGCGGGCGTAATTTCGGAGGCCGGCTGCCCCGGCATTGCCGACCCCGGCGCCGAGCTGGCCCGCCGTGCCCATCAGCTGGGCCTGCGGGTGGTGCCGCTGGTAGGCCCCTCTTCCCTTCTGCTGGCTCTTATGGCTTCGGGCATGAACGGGCAGAGCTTCGCGTTTCACGGGTATTTGCCCATTGAGCGGGCCAAACGCACGGCGGCCATCAAAAAGCTGGAGCAGCAGGCCCTGCAGCAACGCCAGACTCAGCTCTTCATTGAAACACCTTACCGCAACCTGCCGCTCCTGGAGGATTTGCTTAGCACCCTGCACCCTGGCACCCGCCTCTGCGTAGCGGCCAGCCTCACCGCCGAAAACGAGTACATCCGCACCGATACCGTGACCAGCTGGAAAAAGCACCCGCTGCCCGATATCCACAAGCAGCCCGCCGTGTTCCTGATTGGGCAGTAGCGCGCAGTTCTGCTTCGCGCACGAGCGGAGCGAGTATCAGGCGTGCGATACGTACGCGGAGCAATTCGCCTGCGGCTCGTGCGTGAGGGGGAATGCTACTTCAGCAGCTGGTACACCAGCAGCGACGATACGTAGGCCAAGCCCGTCATGTAGAATAACTGTAACAAGGGCCAGGTCCAGCCCTTGGTTTCCCGGTACGTTGCTGCCAGGGTGCTCATGCATTGCATGGCAAACACGTAGAACACCAGCAGCGAAAAGGCCCGGGCCGGCGTAAAAAACGGCTGCCCGTTCACGTCCTTTTCAGCTGCCAGCTTCTGCTGTACCGTCTGCTGGTCGGCGTCCTGGCCCACGCTGTAAATGGTGCTCATGGTACCCACAAACACCTCCCGGGCTGCAAACGAGGTGAGCAGGGAAATACCAATTTTCCAGTCGAAGCCCAATGGTCGAATGGCCGGCTCAATGAGGTGACCGAAATGGCCCGCATAGGATGCCTCCAGCTTTTCCGAAGCCACACGGGAATCAATTTCAGCAGCACTTAGTCCGGAGGCCCGTCCTTGAGCAGACGCGCGATATTCCGCCTGGTTCATAGCCGAGCCCGGCCCATAGGAAGCCAATACCCACAGCAGAATGGATATAGCCAAAATCACCTTGCCCGCCTGAAAAACAAAGGCTTTCACCTTCTCCACGATGGTGATACCCACGTTTTTCCAGCGCGGCCAGCGGTACACCGGAAACTCCATGATGAAGTAGCTCCGCTCCTGAGTTTTGAGCAGCAGCTTCATGGCCCAGGCCGAGAGAATAGCCGCGAAGAATCCTAGCAGGTACAGCCCCATCAGCGCAATACCGCGCAGGTTAAAAATACCTAGCACCCGCTCATCGGGCACCACCAGGCCAATGAGCACGGTGTACACCGGAATCCGGGCCGAGCATGACATCAGGGGCGTCACGAAAATGGTGATGAGCCGGTCTTTGCGGTTTTCGATGGTGCGGGCACTCATGATGGCCGGCACGGCGCAGGCCACCCCCGAAATCAGGGGTACAACGCTTTTGCCGTTCAACCCGAACCGCCGCATGATGCGGTCCATCATGAACGTGACGCGGGCCATGTAGCCGGTTTCTTCCAGCACCGCAATGAAGGCAAAGAGCAAGGCAATCTGGGGAATGAAGATGAGCACTCCGCCCAGCCCCGCCAGTACGCCTTCGGTGAGCAGATTAATCAACGGCCCATCAAAGTTGGTCTGGATGAGCCCGTTGATCCAGGCCACGCCCTGGTCGATGAGGTCCATGGGGTAGCTGGCCCAGGCAAATACCGCCTGAAACATCAGAAACAGCACCCCGAAGAAAATCAGATAGCCCCACACCTTATGCGTCAGTACCCTGTCCAGGCGGTTGCTGTAAGGCTCATTCTGCTCCGTGCGCGTCACCGACACGCAATTCAGCAGAATCTCGTTGATGCGCTGGTAGCGGCTGATGGTTTCCTGGGCTTGTTGCTCGGTGGGCTTGAAGCCGTATTGCTCCGTCAGTTCCTGCACGTAGGCCCGGTCATCGGCCGACAGAAAGCCAATGTGCCGGTACTGGTGGGCGTAGTGCAGCGCCAGGTAATCATTGTGCAGGTTGAAGTAATAGCGGATCTGCCGGATCATGGGCAGCAGGTCCTCGGCGGGCTGATAAAACTGCCCCGTGGGGGCATCCAGCGTCTGCGCCATTACAATTTTCAGGGCCGCAATGCCTACGCCCTTTCGGGCATTCATCGGGATAATGGGCACGCCCAACTCCTGCTGCAGTGCCGGAATATCAATTGTTACCCCGTGCTGTTCGGCTACGTCCATCATGTTCAGGGCCAGCACCGTGGGCAGGCCCATATCAGCCAGCTGCGTGAACAGCAGCAGATTACGCCGCAGGTTGCTGGCATCCACGGTTACCACCACGAAATCGGGGTACTGAGAGCTGGTCTGGTCGTAGAACAGGTCGGTAATTACCTTCTCATCAAGGCTCTTGGGATAGAGCGAGTAGGTTCCCGGCAAATCAATGATTTCGGCCCGGTGCTGCGACGTCAGCTGGCTGATACCGGTTTTGCGGTCAACCGTGACCCCGGGAAAATTACCAACCTTCTGGTTGAGGCCCGTGAGCTGGTTGAACAGCGAGGATTTGCCGGAGTTAGGGTTGCCTACCAGCGCAATGCGGGTCAGCGCCCCAGGGTGGCGCTGGGCGGCTGTTTCCAGCTGCTGGGCCGAAACACCGGCCCCGGCCCGTCCGGAAAGTAATTGCCCACCTGCCATGTATGCGTACTTATTTCAAAAGAATGGTGGCCGCTTCGCTCACCCGCAGCGACAACGTGTAGTCGGCCATATCGCCCACCACCAGCGTGATGGGGCAGCCCAGCGGGGCCCGGCTGTTCAGGCGCACCTGCGTGCCCGGAATGCAGCCCATTTCCAGCAGCTTCAGCGCCATTTCGGGGTCTTTGAGGCAGCAAATCGTACCGCTCTCCCCCATTTGGAGGTCATTTACGCTGCGGGGCGCTGAAGAAACGGGGGCAAGCGGTGGGCGGTTGGACACGGGCAGAGGGCTATTTAGACTTACTTCAAACAAAGGTACCACCCAATTATGTTTCAGCCAAAATTCGCAGGGCGCTACTCAGCCCGAGAGAAAAGCAGGTAAGCGGCTGATTTGTAATTATTCCGCAGAGGAATTGTATTGGTATAAATATTCAGGGAAGTATTGCGTTATGTGCCACTTTTCATTGTAATTTTGGGATATACACTAGCTTGCTCGCATATGCTTCAACGCGTACTTTCTCTTTTTGCGCTGGCTTTACTGCCAGTTCTTGGCTTTGCTCAGGACGCTAAAATGACGGGCCGAATCGTCGATGAAAAGACGAAGGAACCCATTCCATTTGCCTCTATCGGCTTGAAGGAAGAGCAAACGGGCGCTCTGACCAATGAGTATGGCTTCTTTCAGATGGCTATGCCCCAGAAAAACCAGCAGGATTCTCTGGTGGTCATGGCATTGGGCTATTACCGCAAGGCCGTACTCATCAAACCTGGCATTAAAGTGCAGGATATGATTGTTGAGGTGCCTAAGCGCGCTATTGAGCTGGCTAACGTAACAGTGAAGGGCGGCAAGGTGAAAAACCTGGCGCTGGGCTCCAACTCCAATACGCCCGGCGAAGGCATGATTCAGGGTATGCCCGGCAGCCAGTACGCTTTCTTTGTGAAAAACGAGAAGGGCAAGAAGCTGGGCAACGTGCGCTCGGTATCATTTTATATCGGGGAAAATGGTTTTCCCCGGGAGCCGTTCCGGGTGCGCCTGTACAAGGCTGATGGCAACTATAACTCGCCCAACACCGATCTGCTGACGGAAAACATCGTGGTTTCGGCTCCGAAGGGTGGCGAGTGGTACACTGTTGATCTTACCCAATACAACATTGAAGCCCCCGTAGAGGGCTTCTTCGTAGCCATGGAGTGGATTGTCAGTGGCGACAATTTCTACACCACCAACTTCATGGATAACTACACGCCTTACGGTCAGATTCTGCGTCCGACGTTTGAGTTCAAGGAGGCGCGCACTTGGAACTACACTATTGGCCGCGGCTGGAGCCTGATTACGCTGGCTAACAACGGCATGCGCTACAACGCCATGATCCGGGCCGAGGTAGACCAGATCAAGGATTAACGCACGATTTCGTACCACCGCAAACAAAGAGCCCGCTTGTAGTTGCAAGCGGGCTCTTTGTTTGCGGTGGTACGAAATCGTGCGTTAATCTTACTTGCGCACAGCAATTTCTACGCGGCGGTTTTGCTGGCGGCCGGCAGGAGTGGCATTGGTAGCGACGGGAGCGGCTTCGCCCATTGGCTCCAGGGTTACCTGCGTTTCGGTCATCATGCCGTTGCTGACCAGCCATTTTTTCACGGCAGCAGCGCGTTGGGCGCTCAGCTCTTTATTGTAGCTCTTATCGCCGCGCGAGTCGGCGAAGCCCATCACGCGTACATCCTTGCCTTTGAAGCGGCGGGCAATTGAAGCGCTGATTTCGGAGAGGGCGCGGGTGGCGGAGGGCTTGATTTCGGCCTTATCGGTGTCAAACAGCACTTTTTCTTCCAGGCCATACACGTTATAGGTGTCATCACCGCGCACCGACACTTCGGGCAGGTCAATTTCTTCCAGCTTCACGTCGGCGAGGCTGGCGGTAGTCATGTCCCAGGAATTGGCCACGGCGTTGCCGGCCTTCTCGGCAGCAGCACCAGCACTGGCGGCGGCGTTTTCGGCGGCACTGCCCACGGTTTCTCCAGTGCGGGCTACCACGGCCGTATCGGCAGTAGCCTCCGAGAGCTGGTCTTTTTCTTCGGGCTTCTTGAGGTCGGAGCAGGAAGCCAGCAACAACGTGGCCGCCAGGGCCGAAAGAAGGGTTTTGTGCATGGGAGAGCGTGTTTTGGTTAGGGAGATTATTTGAAGGCTCTAACCTACGCAAATCCGGGCGGCTTAAGCCAAGCCGAGGGGAAGAGGACCTGTTGCTAATCCTCGGCCACGAACACGCGCTTCACCCGCTCGCTCACGCTGGTCAACAGCTCGTACGGAATTGTGCCGATGCGCCGGGCCAGTTCGGTGAGGGGCAGGCCCGGGCCGAATACCACGGCTACGTCGCCGGCCTGGGCCGCGGGAATATCAGTGACATCCACCATGCACATATCCATGCACACGTTGCCTACCAGGGGGGCGCGCTGCCCCCGAATGAGCACCTCCCCCACCCCGCGGCCGAAACGCCGGTCGTAGCCGTCAGCATAACCGATGGCCAGGGTAGCAATGCGCCGCTCGTGGGTGGTGGCGTGGCCGTGGCGGCCGTAGCCCACGGTGTGGCCGGCGGGCAGGGTTTTTACCTGGGAAATGGTAGTGCGCAGGGTGCTCACCGGCTGCAGGGCGTCCTGCTCGCGGCCGGTGGCCTCTACCCCGTACAATCCAATGCCCAGGCGCACCATGTCATGATGGGCTTCGGGGAAGCGCACAATGCCAGCCGAGTTGAGGGCGTGCTTGAGAATGGAATACCCCAGGGCCGCTTCTACCTGCGGAGCCATCCGCCCGAAGGCGGCCAGCTGCGCCCGGGAAAAATCGGTGTGCTGCTCCTCGTCGGCTCCGGCCAGGTGGGTGAGGGCGCTGGCTACGCGCAGGTGGGCGGCGTTGGCGCGGAGCATCTGGCACAAAGCGGGCAGGTCTTCTTCGGCAAACCCCAGGCGGCGCATGCCGGTATCCAGCTTCAGGTGAATGGCCGGCATGGGGGCTTCGCGGGCCGCCTGCAGGTACGTTTCCAGCAGCTCAAACGAGTAGATTTCGGGCTCCAGGTGGTACTGCCGCAGCTTCTGAAACGACTCGGGAGCCGGGTTCATCACCATCAGCGGCAGGCTGATGCCGTGCTGGCGCAGGTCCACGCCTTCGTCGGCGTAGGCCACGGCCAGGTAATCGGCGCGGTGGAACTGCAGCAGATTGGCTACTTCCGACGAGCCGCTGCCGTAGGCAAAGGCCTTCACCATCACCATGAGCTTCACGCCGGGCTGCAGGCGTCGGCGGTAGAAGTTGAGGTTGTGCACCAGCGCATCCAGGTTTACCTCCAGCACCGTGCCGTGCAGCTTCTGCTGAAAGGCCGCCACCACCCGCTCCAAGCCATAGCGGCGGGCACCCTTCACCAGCAGCACTTCTTGGCGGAACTGCTCGGGCTGAAAATTGGTGAGGAAGGCAGTAGTATCGGGGTAAAACTCGGCCCGCAGCCCCGCAAACGCCGCCGCGTGCTGGCTGATATCGGGTCCGATGCCGATGAGGCGCTCCACGCCGTGCGGGGGCAGCAGGGCCGCCACCCGGGCGTACAGCTCGGCCCCCCCCAGCCCCGATTCCAGCACATCGGACAGGATAAGCGTGCGGCGGCCCCGGCGCGACTGGCGGGTGAGGGCATCCAGGGCTAGGCGCAGGCCGGCTAGGTCGTTATTGTAGGTATCGTCGAGGATGTAGCAGTCGTTGAGGGCCTGCTTCATTTCCAGGCGCATGGCCACGGGCTGCAGCCTATCCAGGCGGCGCTGAATTTCGGGGGCGGCCACCTGCCGCCACAGCAGCACCAGCAGGCAGTGCAGGGCATTTTCTACGGAGGGCTCATCGGCGAAGGGCAGCGTGAAGGTGTACTCCTGCGGGCGGGGCCGGGCCCGCTCCACGCGCACCACGGTGCGGTCGGCGGCGGCCTCCTGCACCGTTACCAGCGCATCGGCCTCCTGGCCGTCGAAGCGGGGGCGGTGGCGCGTCCAGGCTACCAGCGTAGTGCGGGCGGGGTTGAGCTGCCGACGGGCCGCGGCGTGCACCAGTTCGTGGTCGGCGCAGTAGAACAGGGTATCCACCTGCGCAAACAGCTGCATCTTTTCAGCCACCTTTTCGGCGTGGGAGGTAAAGCCGGCATCGTGGGCAGTACCCAGGTTGGTGAAGATGCCCAGCGTGGGTTGGATGATGCGGGCCAGCGCCGGCATCTCGCCCGGCTCCGAAATACCGGCTTCAAAAATACCCAGCGAGTGCTGGCTGGTGAGCTCCCACACGCTCAGGGGCACGCCCACCTGCGAGTTGTAGGAGCGCGGACTTTTGCAGATCAGTTCATCGGGGGCCAGCAGCTGGGCCAGCCATTCCTTCACAATGGTTTTGCCGTTGGACCCGGTGATGCCGAATACGGGCAACGTGAACCGCTGCCGGTGCCAGGCCGCCAGCTGCTGCAAAGCCGCCAGCGTATCGGGCACCAGCACGAAGCCGGCCTCGGGGTACTCGGTGAGCTGCACCGGCTGCTGCACCACAAACTGACGCACACCGGCCCGGTACAGCTCCGGCAGGTAGCGGTGGCCGTCGTGCTGGGGGCCGCGCAAAGCAAAAAACAGGCTGTCGGCGGGCGTATCTACCCGGCGGCTGTCCAGCAGCAGGTGCTGCACCGTGGCCGAAGCGGCGGGCAGTTGCAGCAGGGTACCGGAAAGCAGCGGGGGCAGGTCGGAGAAGGCAAGCATAGCGCGGGCAAAGGTAGGCAATGGGGTGCGCGTAGCAGAAGCACCGGGCGGCCCGGTTTGTTCCGCCGGAGCCTGGCAGTTGTTACCTTTAGGCCTTCTTTACTACTTCCTGTTGAAACTCTCCCGCTACCACCTGGCCGCCTTTGCGGCGTTCTTTATCTGGGGATTTTTCCCGATTCCGCTACGCTGGCTGGCGGGCTACCCAAGCGGGCAGATTCTGTTTTTCCGGGTGCTGCTCTCGTTGCTGCTGCTACTGCTCATTCATGGGCTGGGGCGGCGGGCGGTGGTGCGCCAAACGTGGCAGCAGTGGCGGGCGGCCCCGGCCCGGGAGCGGCGGCCGGTGCTGGTGAGTACCGTGGTGGGCAGCGTGCTGCTCACGTCCAACTGGCTGCTGTTCATTTATGTGGTGAACCAGGTGAGTGTGCAGGCCGGCTCGTTTGCCTACCTCATCTGCCCTATTCTGACCTCATTGCTGGGGTTTATGGTGCTGCGTGAGCGGCTGCGGCCCATGCAGTGGCTGGCCATTGGGCTTAGTGCCCTGAGTTGCGTGCTGCTGGGCTCCGGCGAAATCCACTCGTTGCTGATGAGCCTGGTGGTGGCCACCACCTACGCGGCCTACCTCATCAGCCAGCGCCGCCTGCAGGGCTACGACCGGCTGGTACTGCTCACGGTGCAGCTCACGCTCACGGCCCTGCTGATTCTGCCGCTGGCCCCGCTGCTGGGGGCCGAGCCGCTGGCCGGTCTGCGGGATGGCCATCTGCTGGCCGTGGTGCTGCTGCTGAGCGTGCTGTTCACGGTGATTCCGCTGTTTCTGAACCTGTACGCGCTGAACCAGCTGCCTTCGGGTACGGTGGGCATCTTCATGTACATCAATCCGCTGCTGAGCTTTCTGCTGGCGTTTCTGTATTTCGGCGAGCAGGCCTCGGGGCTGAAGCTGGGGGCTTATGCGGTGATTTTCCTGTCGATTGTGCTGTACAACTGGAGAAAACCAGCTACACGGTAAACGCATGGCCTTTGTCATCCTGAGCGGAGCGAAGGACTTTATCACGCATGAATAGTACGCTGTTACGCGCTAAGGTCCTTCGCTCCGCTCAGGATGACAGGCCTTGTACTCACTTACTCGTATCACCTCCTACCTTCCCAATCACCTATCCTGCTTACCTTCGGGCTTGGGTCCAACTCTGGCCTTATCCGACTTTTTAGTAAGCCGAATGACTACTCCTCCCCGTCAGGCCGTTGCGCCGTGGTGGCGGCGGGTGCTGCCGCACCTGCTGGCCGTGCTGTTTTTCCTGGTGCTGGCCGCCGTGTACTTCTCCCCCATCCTGTTCGATGGCAAGACGCTGGCCCAGCATGATATTGTGCAGTTCAACGGTGGGGCCCACGAGGCCGCCCAGTTCCGCGACCAGACCGGCGAGGAAGCCCTCTGGACGAACTCCATGTTTTCGGGCATGCCCACCTACCTCATCAGCACCCGCTTCCCCGGCGACCTGAGCCAGTACCTGCACAAGCTGTTTACGCTGGGGCTGCCGGCCGTGGTGGCCAACCTGTTTCTGGCGCTGGTGTGCGGTTACGCGCTGTGCGTTGCACTGGGCCTCTCGCCGCTGGTGAGCGTGGTAGGGGCCGTGGCTTTGGGCTTTACCAGCTACAACCTCATCATTCTGGCGGCCGGCCACAACACCAAGAGCCTGGCTCTGGCCTACGCCCCGCTGGTGCTGGCGGGCCTGCTGGTGGCCTTCCGGCGCAACAAGTGGCTGGGTACGGCGCTGTTTGCCCTGGGCCTGGCCATGAACATCCGCTCCAACCACTTGCAGATTACCTATTACCTGCTGCTACTGGTGCTGGTGTTTGGCGTGGTGGAGCTGGTATCGGCCGTGCGCACCAACCGCCTGCCCGATTTCCTCACGCGCACGGCCCTGCTGGCCGTGGCCGCCCTGCTGGCCGTGGGCGTGAGCTTCGGCCGCCTCTACACCACGCTCGAATACAGCAAGTACAGCATCCGGGGTAAATCGGAGCTAAAAACGCCGCCGCCGGTGGCGCCCGGCCAGGCCCCGGCCCCCGATGAGGACGCGGGTGGCTCGGGCCTGGGCAAGGAGTATGCCTTCAGCTACAGCTACGGCGTGGGCGAAACGGCCACCCTGCTGATTCCGAACTTCTACGGCGGGGCTTCGCAGATGAAGCTCTCCGAAAACTCCGAAACCGGCAAGGCGTTGACGGCGGCCGGCGTGCCGCCCGTGCAGCTGGCCGACTACCTGGCCCAGATGCCCACGTATTGGGGCGACCAGCCCATCACCAGCGGCCCCGTGTACGTGGGCGCGGTGGTGTTCTTCTTGTTTGTGCTGGGTTTGATGGTGGCCGACCGCCGCACCCGCATCT
This sequence comes from Hymenobacter sp. 102, assembly GCF_049949205.1. NCBI lineage: Bacteria > Pseudomonadati > Bacteroidota > Cytophagia > Cytophagales > Hymenobacteraceae > Hymenobacter > Hymenobacter sp. 102. The sequence goes on along the minus strand of NZ_CP188172.1, from coordinate 3,303,227 downwards.
GGCTGCTGGCGGGCACGTTGCTGTCCATCGTACTGGCCTGGGGCAAGAACTTTGAAGCTTTCAACTACCTGATGTTCGACTACTTCCCGGGTTACAACAAGTTCCGGGCAGTGAGCATGGCCCTCACCATTGCCCAACTGGCCATGCCGGTGCTGGCGGTGCTGGCCCTGGCCCGCGTACTGCGGGGTGTACCCTCCGCCATTGCCGCCGCCCCCGCCAGCACCCACCCCAGCCTGGCCGCCCTTGCGGGCAAGCCCGTGGATGCGGCTGATACCGCCCTGCTGAAAAAGCACGTGCTGCGGGCGTTGGCCATTACGGCCGGTTTGTGCGCGCTGGCGTTCCTGGCTGGTCTGGTGTCTGATTTTGCTTCGCCCATTGACGCCCAGCTGCAGCAAAGTGGCTTCCCGCTGGAGGCTTTGCGCGCCGACCGCGCCTCCTTGCTGCGCATGGACGTGTTCCGCTCCCTATTCTTTGTGGTGGCTTCGGCCGGGGTGCTGTGGTTTTTCCTGCAGCGTAAGCTCTCGGCCAGCCTGGCCGCGGCCCTGGTGGGCCTGCTCACGCTGGTGGACTTGTGGGGCGTGGATAAGCGCTACCTCAACGATGGCAACTTCCAGCAGCAGACCATTGCCGAGCAGTTTGTGCCTTCCCCCGCCGACCAGCAGATTCTGCAGGACAAAGACCTGAGCTACCGGGTGCTGAACGTGCAGAACCCCTTCAACGAAGCCCAGACCTCATACTTCCACAAGAGCATTGGCGGCTACCACGGCGCCAAGCTGCGCCGCTACCAGGATTTGATTGAGCGCCAGATTTCGACTAACAACACGGCCGTGCTCAATATGCTCAATACCCGCTACGTGATTGTGCCCGGCGAGCAGGGCCAGCCCCAGCAGGTGCAGCGCAACCCCGGCGCCCTGGGCAATGCCTGGTTTGTGGGCCAGGTGCAGAAAGTGCAGAACCCTGATGAGGAAATCAACGCCCTCACGGGCCTGAACACGGCTACCACGGCCGTGGTGGATGCCTCCAAGTTTCCCCTCAGTCAAACCACGTTCCCCACCGAGGGCTCCACCATTACCCTCACCAACTACACCCCCAACGCCCTCACCTACCGCGCTAATGCGGCCCAGGCCGGGCTGGTGGTATTCTCGGAAATCTACTACGCCGATGGCTGGAAGGCTTTCATCGACGGCAAAGAAGTACCCTACCTGCGCGCCAACTACGTGCTGCGCGCTTTGCAGGTACCGGCCGGCAACCACATCATCGAGTTCCGGTTTGAGCCCTCGGAATACGCCATTGGCAACACCGTCTCCCTGGTTTCGTCGGTGCTGCTGATTGCGGCATTGCTGGTGGCCCTGTTCTACGCCCTCAAGCACCGCCCCGAGCCCCACTCCGTAACCGATACGCTGCTGGCGTAAGGGTTCTGTGAGCGTGAAATAGAACGTCATTCCGAGTGAAGCCGAGGAATCTCGCGTGTTGATGTTGCAGAGTAATTCTGACGTCAGCACGCAAGATTCCTCGGCTTCGCTCGGAATGACGTCCTTGTTTATCACACGAAATCCAACCAGCCCTCATGCTACTTCAGCCACTTCCGGAGGCGGCGGCCGCGCGGGCAGGAGTGCAGCTCCTACTGCTGCGCGACGACCTGACCCACCCCGAGCTGCCGGGCAATAAGTGGCGCAAGCTTAAATACAACCTGCAGCAGGCCCGGCAGCAGGGCCACACCACCCTACTTACTTTCGGCGGGGCCTACTCCAACCACATTGCCGCCGTGGCCGCCACCGGCCGCCTCACCGGTCTGCATACCGTGGGCGTCATCCGCGGCGAGGAGCTGGCCACCCGCCCCCTGAACCCCACGCTAGCGCAGGTCCAGGCCGATGGCATGCGGCTGCACTTCCTTGACCGGGCCACCTACCGCCGCAAGCACGAGCCCGACGTGCTGGCGGCGCTGCTGCAGGAGTTGGGCCCGGCTTACGTGGTACCCGAAGGCGGCTCCAACGCCTGGGCCCTGCCCGGCTGCGCTGAGCTGGTAACCGAGCTGCGGACCCAACAGTCCTTCGATTACCTGTGCGTGGCCTGCGGCACGGGCGGCACGCTGGCGGGGTTTGCTACCGGTTTGCAGGGCACGGAGCAAGCCGAGGGCTTTGCCGCCCTGAAAGGCGCGGACTTTCTGCGCACCGACATCAACCACCTGCACCAGCACAGCATCGGCCGCCTTTACCCCAACTGGCACCTGCACACCGCTTACCACGGCGGCGGCTACGCCCGCCTCAGCCCGGAGCTGCGGCAGTTCCTTACCGGTTTCCACCAGCGCCACGGCATCCTCCTCGACCCCATCTACACCGGCAAGATGCTGCTGGGCGTGCTGGATTTGCTGGATCAGGGGTACTTCCGGCGCGGCAGCACCGTGGTGGCCGTGCACACCGGCGGCTTACAAGCCTGGGCTGGCTTTGGCAGCGCGCCCGGGTAGCCAGTACGCCACGGCCAGGCCCGCCAGCGCAAACACGCAGGGCAGCACCGGCAGCAGGAACCGCACGTCCCAGTCTTCCACCGTGAGCATCACCACCAAGCCCTGCAGCAGCACCACGCCGCCCAGAAACACCCGCGCCGGCAGCCACGCCCCCGCCGTGCGCAGCCCGCGCACCGCCAGCCAGTAGCAGGGGTAGATGAACGCCACAATCAGCAGAATGTGGCTCCAGGAATAGTAGGTTTTCACGTAGCTGAAAAACAGCAGCCCTTTCAGCGCGGCCAGCTTCAGGAAGTACACCGGATTGGCGAGGATGAAGTAGCCCAGCCGCAGCACCGGCGCGAGGCCCGACGGCGGCAGCTGCAGCGGTTCGGTGGGCTCCACCACCCAGGGCGTATAGCCGTAGATGATTTCGCCGCGCAGGTAGGTTTCTACCAGCGTGAAGGTGAGCAGCAGCTTATTGAGCACCCACCACCACAACGGGGCCAGCACCGCCAGCACCAGCAGGGCCCGCCGAAAAGCCCGCCGGTCCGGCTCCTGCCACAGCCGCGCCAGGCCGGCCAGCGCCGCGGCCCCGGCCACCACAAAGCCGTTGGGCCGCACAATACCCGCCAGCAGCACCAGTAGCCCAAACATCATCCAGCGCCCTGCTGGCCCGCGCCGGGCCCGCACCAACGCCCAGAACGCCAGAATAGTAAGGCTGGCAAACAGGCTTTCGGTGAGAAGGTACACGTTGAACTGCTGGGCATCGCGCCAGCCGATGAGGGCCGCCGTGGCCAGGGCCGCCGGCCGCCAGTCGAGGGCCTGGGGGGTGAGGCGGCGCAGGGTGCGGTAAAAGGTGCGGGCGGCCAGGCCGCTCACGGCCATCTGGCCCAGCACAATGCCCCACCAGCCGGCCCCCAGCTTCAGCCACAAACTGATAAACAGCGGGTAGCCCACGTAGCGCAGGTTATGGTCGCGCTCAAAGTGCCACTCCTGGGCAATGCGGGTGCCGTAGGCCAGGTAGCGGCCACTGTCGTTCACGTAGCGGGGGCCGTGGTGCTGAATCAGCAGGGACACCTGCACCGCCACCCACAGCCCCAGCAGCAGCCACCCGTGCCAGCGCTGCAGCCCCACCGGGCCGGGCGGAATGGCTGTTTCAGAAGCAGTTGACGACGGCGGGGCAATGCGCATACGCTGCAAAGGACGGGAAGAATATGAGGAGAATGTGAATTAATGTGCGGAATGTGATAAATGTGGCGAATAGGCCTTTGGCAGTCAGCCGGTACTTTGGCGCTGCTTTTTGCGTACAACGCGTAGCCTGTCTGTCTGCGTTATTATTCTCATTCCTCGCATTCCCCCATATTCCTCTCATCCTACACATCGGGCCACATTCTTCACAGTACACCACATTCCATCCTCATTCCCCACATTCATAATGCCCCACCTGTTCCGCCGTCTGCTGCCGCTGTTGTTTCTGGTTGCCCTGGGCTGGTTTCTTTGGACGAAGGTTCGTCCGGCCCTCACCGGTTTCGAAAACCCCTTGAACCCCGAGCTGCGCATCACCGTCACGCATAACACGGTGCTGGAAAAAGTGGAAGCCCTGGGCCGCATGGAGCTGGTGCGCTACCAGTTCAAGGATGTGGTAGAGTATAAAAAGAGCACCTACCGCTTCCTACCCGACGCCAAAGTGGCCCTCATCGTAGCCGGCCATGCCGTGGGCTGCCTCGATTTGCGCAAGGTGCGCGCCCAGGATGTGGTGCTGGAGGGCGACTCGGTGCTGCGCCTAGCCCTGCCCGAGCCGGAGCTGTGCGTGTGGCAGGTAGACCACAGCAAAAGCAAAGTGTATAGCGTGGAAAACGGCTTTTTCCAGGATGCGGAACTGGTAGATGCCGGCTACAAGTACGCCGAAGCCAACGTACGCACGGCCGCCCTGCAATCGGGCATCCTGGCCCAGACCACCCAAAACGCCGAGCTGGTTCTGCGGCCCATGCTGGAAACCATGACCGGCCGCCGCGTGGTGCTTACTCATCAGCTGCAGAACCCGCAACTGCCCGGCAAGCGGTAGCGCACCCCAGTATCCGGCCGCAAAAACAGTCCGTCGTGCTTCAGCAAGTCTGGCACAACGAGTTGGTATGAAGCAATGGTTCGGGGCTAATCCTCGTCTTCCGGCGCTTTGCCCAGGTCGTCGAGGGCCATTTTAATGAGGTCCTGCTCGTAGCCTTTGCTGGTGAGGTAGAGCTGGATTTTCTGGCGGCGCTTGCCGGGGTGGCTTTCCTTTTCCTGCCGGTCCTTTTTTTCCAGCAGGTCCACCAGGTTCTGGTAGTACTCGTCGCCGTCGATTTCCTTCATGCCCGCCTTAATGCAGTATTCCGACAGGCCCTTCTGCTTTAGCTCCTGCTGAATGCGGCGGCGGCCCCATTTCTTGCGGATGTGGCCGCGCACGAACGTCTGGGCGTAGCGCTCCTCGTCCAGAAACTTCTCCCGACTCAGCCGGATGATGATTTCTCCGGCTTCATCTTCATCCAGGCCATACTCGCGCAGCTTGGCCTCCACCTCCTTCTGGTTGCGGTCCTGATAGGTGCAGAAAGCGGCAATTTTCTGGAGGGCTTCGGCGGGCGTGTAGAATTTCTTTTTGGCGGGCTGCATCATAGGTACATCAGAAAAAACGCAAAGCAGGCAATCCGACCAGTGCGCTACTCACGACGCGCACCCGGGCCAAATCGTTCAGGGATTTTCGGCTATAACTGGCCGATCCGGGGCCGGACGGCGAGGTTCCAGGCGCACGCACCACGCGGGCCCGGCCAGCTTTACCAAAGGCACCAGCCGGAACCGGGTAGCCAACCACGCGTGGTCTTCAGGCCAGGTCCCCAGCACCTGCTGGCCCGCGCGCAACGACCTTAGCCCGGCCGGGTGCCGCGGGTGCATAACCAGCACCAACGGCCGGTACGAAGCAGGCAGCGTGAGTAGTATAAAATCGAGGGCACTGTTGAACTCGTCGCGCAATACTATCAGTTCGGGCCGCGGCAAGGTGCTTGTAGCAATCAGGGGTAGTGCGGCTTCGTACGCTAAGTGAGAGTTTTCAAGCAGGGTGCCGGCCTGCCGCTCATGGGTTTGCACCAGCACCACCGCCTCCACCATTACCAGCAGCCCTACGCCTACCTGCCATGCCCCAGCAAACGCAGGCCAGCGACGGGCCCAGACATCCCGCCAGGCCGTGAGCAGCCCGGCTGTCAGTAATGCCAACAGCGGCAGCAGCGGAGCCGCGTACCAGTGCGCCCGGTTTTGGGCCAGCGACAGTAGCACCATCGTGCCGGCAATCTGCCAAGTCAGAAACCGCAAGTATTCGGGTAGGTTACGCTGCCGGGCCACTGCCACCACGCTGGCCAGCAGCACCGGCGACCAAAGGGATAGGCCGGGGTGAAACCAGTAGTGCACGTATAGCCACCACGGCCGGTGTCCGGGCGTCAGGTGCGCCCCAAAACGCCCGGCCCAGTCGTTGTACCAGGAAGCGGCGACAAACCCAGGGGCGGCCCGCTCGCGCAGCACATAAAACGCCAGCAGCGGCAGGAAGGCGGCTCCCAGAGCTACCCACGTTGGCCAGTGCCGCAGTATGGCCCGGCGCCGGGCATCAGCCAGGGCGTAGATGGCCAGGGGCGGCAGAGGCAGACAGGCCGCCGCGCTTTTGCACAGCAAGGCCAAAGCCAGACTTAGCGCCGCTAGAAACAGCCAGCCGGAGCGGCCGTTACGCAGATAAATCCAGGCGCTGAGCAGGCAGGTAGTTGTGCACAGTGCCAGCAGGGCATCGTAGTCGCCGGTGCGGGTTACGTGCTCACTGTTGAACAACGGCATAGTAGCCAGAATAAATCCGGCCAGCAGGCCCACACCCGGCCGGCCCAGCCCCCACGCCCCAAACGCCAGCAGCACGCCCACCGTCAGCCAACCGCTGAGGGCCGCAGGCAGGCGCATAGCCCAGGCGGAGGCTCCAAACCACTGCATACTCAGAGCCTGCAGCCACGGCATCAGGGGCGGCTTGGTGTTCCAGGTATCGGGCGGGGCGGTACTGCGCGAAACCAGCCACGGGGAAACTACTGTCTCCCCGGCAGGCTGTTGCCATACCCGCAGCGGGTGCGGCCCCAAATTATCGTAGGCCGGGTCGGCACGCAGCACCAGCCAGTCGGTGGTACGCAGAATCCAGGCAGCATTTACTCCTACCCGGCCCTCGTCCCAGATACTCACGGGCGGCTTGCCGAGGCCATACAGAAACAGCGGCGCAGTAGCCAGCCAGCCCAGTAGCAGCAGCAGACACGAAGGAACAGAAATACGAGACATGCCGGACAACGGGAGAAACGCAAAGATAGGGGCCCTACTCAGCCCTGGCCGGGCAACAAGCTTAACCGGCAAATCGGCGGCCGACTCCCCTGGGCAGGCAACTGATGGACCTCAAATTATCTCTACCTTTCCGAAGCTGCACTTCTCTATTCGGTTATGCGTGTTTTTTGCTTATTCATCAGTTTTTTCCTGCTCAGTAGTCTAGCTCAAGCCGGAGTGGTGCGGGGCCGCATTTTGAGCGTGAAAGGGGAAGCCCTGGCCTTTGCTAACGTGGCGGTGAAAGGCACTACGCTCAACACCGCCTCCAACGAGCAAGGCAATTACCAGCTGCGCCTTACGCCCGGCCGCTACGAGCTGGTATTCCAGTACGTAGGCTTCAGGCCGCACCTGGAAACCGTGCGCGTGGCCGGCGGCGATACGGCTATGGTGCTGGACGTGAGCCTTACTCCCGAAAATTACCAGCTGCGGGAAGTGGTAGTGCGCGGCTCCGACAAAGACCCCGCCTACAGCATTGTGCAGCAGGCCATGCAGTGGCGGCGCTACCACCAGCGCGAGGTGGCCGCCTTCAAGGCCCGGGCCTACATTAAAACCCTGGGCCGCTTTACCGATGTGCCGGGCAAGATTCTGGGCCTGGTGAAGGTGGGACCGGATTTTAAGCCCGGGATTTTCTACCTCTCCGAAACCGTGTCGGAAATGAGTTTCCGCCAGCCCAACGTGGTGCAGGAACGCATGATTTCCTCCCGGGTGAGCGGGGACACCAAGGGCATCAGCTTCAACCGGGCCAGCGCCGGCCGGGGCCTCAATTTCTACCAGAACGTGCTGAAAAGCGGCTTTTCGGAACGGGGTTTCGTGTCGCCCATTGCGGCCAATGCCCCGCTGTTTTACCGCTTTGAGCTGGAAGGCAGCACCCAGCAGGGCAATCTGCTCATTCATAAAATAAAGGTGATACCCCGCCGCCGCACCGATCCGGTGTTTGCGGGCCACATCTACATTGTGGATGGCACCTGGCGGCTGCACTCCGTCAGCCTCGACCTGAGCAAGGATGCCCAGCTCAATTACGTTGAGAACCTGCACATTGAGCAGATTTTCGCTCCCGCGCCCGGCCCGTCCGATGTGTGGGTGATGCAGAGCCAGAAGGTAACGGTAGGCTTTACGGCGTTTGGGTTCAAGGGCAACGGCTTCATTACGGCCGTGCTATCCAACTACCGGGTAACGCCCACCTATCCCAACCGGCCGGCCCCCACGGTAGCCCCGCCCGCCCCCCCCGGCCAGGAGCCCGACGATGCCCCGGTTACCCGCGAAACGGTGGCGCAGGTGAAAAAGCAAAAGCCCAAATTGGACGGCCTGAGCCGGACCGTGCGCCGCCAGAGCCGGCAGGCCGAAGCCCGCGACACGATGAGCCTGGGTAAGCTGAAGCGCGGGGAAGTAATGCTGGTGGAAAAAGGCGTGAACGAGCGGGATACCGCTTATTGGGCCAGCATCCGGCCGGTACCGCTTACCCGGGAGGAGCAGAAGGATTACCACGTGAAGGACAGTACCGAGGTAATCCGTACCTCCCGCCCCTACCAGGACTCCCTGGACCGCAAGCGGAACGAGGTAGAAGTGGGCAAGTTTCTGCTGACGGGCTATACGTACAGCAACACCTTCCGGAAGCGGCAGTGGTACGTGGCTCCGGTATTCAACATCATCAACTATAATACCGTGGAGGGCGTAGTGGTGAATCCGCAGGCCACCTATACCCAGCGCACCGATAACCGGCGCACCTGGTCGGTTACGCCTAGCCTGCGCTACGGCTTCAGCAACAAGCTGCTAAGCCCCAGCGTGGCGGCCTCCTGGCAGCTGGATGCGGTGAAGCTCTCCCGGCTCAGCTTGCAGGCGGGGCGCAGCATCGAAAATTTCGACCCCAGCAGCCAGCTCACGCCGTTCATCAACTCCTACTACACGCTGTTCAAGAACCGTAACTACGCCAAGCTCTACCGCCGCGACGGGCTGGCGCTGGGCTACCAGTGGGAGCCACTGAATGGCTTCACCGTGCAGGCTACCGGCAGCTATTTTGTGCGCCGGGAGCTGCAGAACACCACCTTCAAGCTCATTCTCGACCAGCAGGGCCGGGCATTCACCGCCAATGTGCCGGTGAATGAGGAGCGGCCCGGCGGCACCCGATTCGGCCGCAGCGAGGCCCTGACCACGGAGCTTACGGCGTCGTTCCGGCCCGGCCAGCGCTACATCACCCGCCCCGACGGCAAGTTTAACCTGGGCTCCAAGTACCCCACGTTCCTGCTCACCTGGCGGCAGGGCATTGGGGGCGTACTGGGTTCTGAGGTGCGCTACACCTTGCTGGAAGCCGGCATCCGGCACTCCGTAAACCTGGGGCTGCTGGGCACCAGCAACTACCGAGCAGCAGCCGGTTTCTTCCCCGGCAACCCCCGCCTGGCCTTCATGGATTTCCGCCACTTCAGCGGCAACCGCACCTACCTGACGGAGGACTTCTCCAAGTTTCAGCTGCTGGACTACTACCGCTACAGCACCGCCGATAAGTTTCTGGAGGTGCACTACAACCACCATTTCAACGGCTTCCTGCTGAACAAGCTGCCGCTGCTACGCAAGCTGCAGTGGCAGGAGGTGGCCTCGCTCAACTACCTCACTACCCCTGCCGCCGGGCATTACGTGGAGGTGGGTGTGGGCATTGAGCACATCTACAAGCTACTGCGCGTCGATTTTTACACCGGTTTACAATCGGGCCAGCGAGTGGGTACCGGCGTCCGGCTGGGCTTCGGGTTCTAGGCTGGGCAACGTAAGCCCGTCATAACGCGGCGGCACAACGAAGCCCCCAAAGGACAGCGCAGCTAATTCATCCCGTCCAGGGTGATGCGCTTTGAGAAAAGAAAAGCCCCTGACGCTTACTGCCGTCAGGGGCTTTTTGATACCAGTATCAGGGGTTTTCTGTTTATCTCCTCATTATTTCACCTCTTCAAAATCCACGTATTCGCCGCCTTTGAACTCGGCGGGCTTGCGGGGCTTTTCCTTGGGCGGCACGTATTCTACGTGCACCTCGCCGGTGGCGGAGGGTCGGCGCGGGTTGTTGGGTTGCGCGGGGGCCGCAAATGGGCTGCTCCCGAACTGCTGCCCGAACTGGCGGGCCTGCTTTCTGAGCAGGTGGCTGATGATGAAGCGCATAAGCAGCGGCACCACGTACCGTCCAAACACCCACAGAACAAGCAGAATCAGCAGAAATTTCATCGGCAAAAAAGAAACGCCTAGGAAACGGGTTGAAAATAGAAGTCAGCCGTGACGGCGCTGGTCAGGTGGGCGTCGGTGCAGGGCTCCAGTTCCAAACGCGCCGACAGCACAAATGGTTTGTAGCCCAGGCCAGCCAGCAAATCGGCCACGGCCCGGCGGTTTTCCAGCCCGTTTAGCTCCGTCTGAATCAGGGGCCGAAACCGGCGCAGCGTATCCTGCATGTGCCGGAACACTTCGTACTCGAAACCCTCCACGTCACACTTCACAAAATCCAGCCGGGGCAGGTGAGCAAATAGCTCGTCGGGCACGCGCATGGGCACCTCATAGGTGCGGGCATAATGCTCGTTCGGGTTGCTGGCCGCCACTTTGGTCATGCCGTGGTGCAGCAGGCCGTTGCGCTCGGGCGTGCCCATCTGCACGGTAGTGGCCTCGCCGCCCAGCGCGTAGGGCAGCAGCGTAAGGTTGGCAATGCCGCTCAGCCGCACGTTTTCTTTCCAGATGGCCTGAAAATCGGGAATGGGCTCCACGGCCAGCACCTGCCCCTGCGGACCCGCCAACCGGGACAGTGCCACGGAGTAGTAGCCTAGGTTGGCCCCGATATCCAGGCACACAAAACCGGGCCGCACAATTTTCTCCAAGAAAAACAGCTCCGGGTACTTGCGGCGGCCCCAACCGGCCCCCACCAGCCGCAGGTACACCCGGCTCACTAGTTGGATGTACCGCTCAAAACCCAAAGTGCGGATCAGCAGCTTGCGCAGTTGTTTGATCATAACGCTGCAAAGATGCCGGAAACCCCGCAAACCCGACAGGGCCCCGCCGCGAAAAAAAATCGGTGGAGCTTGCGCGTTGTTCCCGCGGCTTTCTATCTTTGCTGCCCCTAGCAGAAACGCTGCCTGGGGAAATGCCTCTTTAGCTCAGTTGGTAGAGCAGCTCATTCGTAATGAGCAGGTCGTTGGTTCGAGTCCAATAAGGGGCTCCAGAAGCGCCGCTTCCAGTACTGGAAGCGGCGCTTTTTCATTGTATACCAACACAAAAAGGGCCCGATACAATCGGGCCCTTTTTGTGTAGAGGAAGCTGCGTTGCCTTATAGGTCAGCGGCGTAGTCGTCCTCACCGTAGCTGCGGGTGGCACCACGGTACACCGAGTCGCTGGATTTATTCCAGGTGGTGTCTTCGTCGCGGCTGCCGCGGTAAGTTTCGCCTTTGGGGCCGCTGCTCTTAGAGCGCAGGGCCAGCCAGCTCAGGCCGCCTACCAGCAGAGCACCACCAATTACTTTCTGCGTTGGCGAGAGGCTATTTACCTGATCAACGGCTTTCGTGCTGAAATCCTTGGCTTTTGCGCTCAGGTCTTTTACCTGCTGTGAGAGTTGATTTACGTCGATGTTTTTCAGCCATTGCTGCTGATCCAGCCACGATTTCTGCTGGTCGTTCTGACGCGACGAGCGGTCCGAAGTAGTGTTTTCCGAAGAAGCCGAAGCTTCCGACGAGCCATTTACCTCGCTGGCGGGGGTGAAGGTGATGTGCTTATGGGCAGGAGCGCCGGGCTGATGTGATTTTTGCGTGCTCATGGGGAGAAGGTTTCGTGATAGAAAGGAAGATAGTCGTGACCATCAGGCCATTTGCCTCCCTATTCGTGAAAAACACTCAGAAGGTTGCCGGAAGATTCTACTGAGCACACGCTGCTTTGCCGCTAGCACCTAGTTTCAACTGGGTGGCAATCGACACAAACTAACCAACCACCGCAAACATCCGGACCAGCTTCCCGTTAGGAAAGCTCATCCGTCATTGCATTCGCTGCCGTTATGCCTTTTACAACCATCCCCGACCCCGCTAAACGATTCAAGGACAAAGTATGCTTCGTGACCGGAGCCACCTCCGGTATTGGTCAGGCTGTGGCCATCCGTATGGGCCGGGAAGGCGGGCGCATTGCCGTCATCGGCCGTGATGCCGAGGACGGCAAAAAAACCGTGCAGCTTATCAAACAAGCAGGCGGCGAAGCCCTGTTCATTCGTACGGATGTCGCCAAGGATAGCCAGCTGGTGCACGCCGTGGAGCGCACCCTCAAGGAGTGGGGCCGCGTGGATGTACTAGTGGATAACGCCGGTATGATGACCTTTGAGCCCATTCTCACGCTCGACCCCAAAGAGTGGGACCACCTGATGCAGGTGAATCTGCGGCCGCTGTTCCGGCTCTGCCAGCTTTGCCTGCCCCACATGAAAGGCGGCAGTATTGTAACGGTCAGTTCCGTGCATGCCCAGCAAACCACCGCCAATGTAGTTCCCTACGCCGCCAGTAAAGGGGCCATTGAAGCGTTTGTACGGGGGCTCAGCCAGGAAATTCCGTACACCCACGCCCGCATCAACGCCGTAGCGCCCGGGGCCGTGGATACGCCCATGCTCTGGAGCAACCCTAATGTAAAAAGCGGCAAAGAGAAAATTACCGGCCAGGTAGGCACCCCCGAGGAACTGGCCGCCGCCATCTGCTTCGTGGCCTCCACCGAAGCCAACTTCATGAATGGCACCACCCTGGTAGTGGATGGTGGCCGTCTGGCAGCCTTATAAGTGGTAAAAAGGTAAACTGGTGAGTCTGACGTTCGGACGGCACCAATAGAATGCAGCCGCCCCATCATCCTCTGGTTATGCCAGGGATGATGGGGCGGCTCCTGTGTAATCCGAGCGTCAAACCCTGCACTTCACCACCTCACGATTTCACCTTCGGCGTGGGGTGCCGCTCGTTGGGGCCGGGCAGCGGCTTGCCCTGGGCGTAGAGGTGGGCATTGAACTCGGCCGCGTTTCGGGCCTCCACTTCAAAGGGGATATGATAGTAGCCGTACCGCACCCAGTCGCGCAGATACCGGGCCAGGAAACCCAGCCGCCCATACTGCTGAAACTGCCGGATGTGCTCCATCTCGTGCGCTACCCAAAAGGGGTCCTGCAGGAATTGCTCCCGGCTTACCCCGCTCAGATGAATACTGTTACCCAGCACCATAGCCACGTTGGAGGCTCCCAGCTTGGTGCGGGCCACCCGGGCAAACGGGGAGTTTTCAACGATACGGGGGAGCTGCATGAGGCTAATAAAAGTGGGCAGAAGTTACGGAACGAATCAAAAAGAGGTTGCTGGCTACAGTAGTAATTTTTGACCGTTTAGTTGTGTCTTTAGAAGAAATTCACAGGAAAATGGGAGAAATTAGATCAGGTCTGAATTTTTGGACTTAGCTTTAACCAATGGCCATCGTCAAATCCAAGGGTTTCGTCGGCCAGAAAGGTCTTTTTCTTTCTCTTTTTGTCATCCGGGTTTTCCGGTTGCCTATCGACTAGCACACAGCACGCATATCCCGTTCGGCTGACCCCAGCGGGCCTTCTTCCTCCCACGACGGACAATGAAAAACAGCATTCTGTATTGCCTCGCCGCGGCCTCGATGGTCCTGTCTTTTTTCTTCGAACAAAATCCCTCGGCTACGGCTGGTTCGCCGCTGGCCACCACGCAGGAAGCCTCACTGCTCGGCAGCCTGTTCTCCGGTGATGAAGAGGCCCGCGTACTCACAGCCTCCGACTCCGTAGCCTACGATAAAGTAGCCCACCGCCTCGGGATTGAGGCCAGCTACGACGCCGATAAAACCCTGCTGGAAACCGTAGTATCGTGGTTAGGTACTCCTTACCGTTACGGCAGCAACAGCAAAAGCGGTACCGACTGCTCCGGATTTGTGACCCGCGTATTCAAAGAAGCGTACGGCATCACCCTGCAGCGTAGCTCGCGCTCCATGTTCACCAGCGTGAAGCACGTGCAGAAGGACGAAATGCAGACCGGTGACCTGGTTTTCTTCCGCCGGGGTCCGGGCCAGCCCATCTACCACGTAGGCATCTACCTGAAAGACGGCAAGTTTGCCCACTCGGCCACTGGCGGCGGGGTTATGGTAAGCTCTCTGCACCAAGCCTATTATAGCCGCAATTTCTACGCCGCCGGCCGCGTAGAGCGCTAAGCCTCCCCCATCCCCGATTTACTGAAACGCTCCGTTCCTGCCGAACGGGGCGTTTTTGTTTTTTCTGCGACCTTCGGCCCGGAAAACCATTTAGGCCGAAGTGCGGTATAGCACACGGCCGGAAACCTGTAGTTCGGCCTCCACTCCTTTCTCTCCCTCCGCAGCCATGGACAAACAGACTCCCAAAGGCCAGGACATAGCCTCCTCCCCTATTTTCAAGAAATTCGTCGGGAAAGCCGAGGAATATATGAAGAAGCCCACGCGCATGAAGCAGTTGCTGAATGACGCGTATACCAAAGCCAGCGAAAAGAAGGACGTGGGCTCCATTGCCCACGAAGCCTGGGAGACCCTGCAAACGATGCTGCGCCTCATTCGCACTTCTATTTCGGGGGAATACACGGGCCTGCCCACCTCCACCGTTATTGCGGCCGTAGCCGTTACCATTTACTTCCTTAGCCCCATCGACCTGATTCCGGACTTTATTCCGGTGCTGGGCTTGTTGGATGACGTGGCCCTGGTGGCGTGGTTCAGCACTACCATTAAGGAAGAAATGGATAAGTTTCTGGAGTGGGAGAAAACCCGCCCCAGCGTGGTAGAAGACGCCACCGTGGTAGAGGATGAGCCGATAACTTCACAGCCCCGCTCGGCTTCGGGCCACGCCGCTTCCAGCACCAATGCTTCCGGCACCGACCAAACTTCGGCCACACTGCACCACGATATAGCGTCCACCACTACCGACAGCAGCCGGGAGCCCAGCGGAACTGCTGAAAGCCGCCCCAGCGGCGGTGATGCCGGCGGTAACGTCCGCTAGGCCTCACTAACCAGCCAAGAGGAAGCCCCGTGGGAGCGGCCGCACACGCAATGCGCCGCCCCCACGGGGCTTCATACGTTTGGGAATGGGTACTGCCTGGCGGCTAATGCCCGCCAGTGGCTACTTACGCGGCCTGCTGCTGAGCAGGCGTGTGGGTTACCACGTACTTCACAAAATCACCCACGGTAGCCAAAGGCACTTCATCCGGAATGGTGATGTGGAAGTTACGCTCCAGCTCCAGAATGATGTCCACGACATCCACCGTATCAAAGCCGAACTCCCGGCTCAGGTCGGTACCGATACGCAGGCGGCGGGCCTTGATGGCCTTGCGCTTGCTGATAATGCGCAGCACTTGCTGCTGAATGGTTTTGGGGGCGGTAGTCGTTGAGATGACCATACGAGGAACGACAGGGGTACAGGGGAGAAAAAAGCGAGCAAACACGGCTGGCTCCAGCGCCGGCCCGCCCGTTCGGGCGGAGGAGTATGCTGGCCCCCACAATGGTTGCACATCACGAGAGAAAAAAACAATGGCCGGACCACCGGGCGGGGGCCCGGCCATTGCGCAAACCGCTTAGTGCGAAAGCACCGGCGGACGAGCAGCCTCTACCTCTTCGGCATCGGCTACGGGTTCAGGTTCTTTTTTGAGACGCAGCTTCAGGCTCTCACTCAGCAGATACATTACCGGTACTACCAGCAGGGTAATGGCGGTGGCAAACACCAACCCGAAGATGATAGTCCAGGCCAGCGGGCCCCAGAACACCACCGACTCACCCCCGATGAAGAAATGGGGGTTGCCGGAGGCAAAGAGTTCGTAGAAGTCCACGTTCAGGCCGATAGCCAGCGGAATCAGACCCAGGGTGGCAGCCGTGGCCGTCAGGATTACCGGGTTGAGACGGGTACGGCCGGCCAGCACAATGGCCTCGCGCAGCGGCATGCCCTGGGCGCGCAGGATGTCGGTGAATTCCACCAGCAGAATCCCGTTTTTCACCACAATGCCCGCCAGGGCAATGATACCCACGCCCGTCATGACGATGGAGATGTTCATGCCCGTAATGGCCAGACCCCAGAACACCCCGGCAATAGAGAACAGCACTTCCGAGAGAATGATAACCGGCTTGCTGAACGAGTTGAACTGCGTTACCAGAATCAGGAAGATGAGGGCCAGGGCACCCAGACCCGCCAGGGGCAGGAAGTCGGTGGTTTCCTTTTGGTCTTCCTCAGCCCCACCCATTTTGATGGTATAGCCGGCCGGCGTGGGGAACGACTGCAGGGCCGTGCGGATGTTGGCCACCACATCAGGGCCGGTGTATCCGTTGAGCACGTTGGAGCTGATGGTGATGACGCGCTTGGTGTCTTTGCGCCGGATACCGCCGTAAGTGCTGCCGTAGGTTACCTGGGCAATGGACGAAATGGGCACCTGGCGCACGGCTCCGGTGGCGTCGCGGAACGTGAGGGGGGCGTTGATGATGGCGTCCACGTCGTTGCGGTAGGGCTTGGCGTAGCGCACCTGCACGGGGTACTCATCGTCGGAGGTCTTGAATTTGCTGGCTTCCGAACCGTAGATGGCCGTGCGCACTTCCATGCCAATCTGGCCAGTGCTGATGCCTTCCCGGTTGGCCCGGGTCCGGTCAATGTTCACGGCAATTTCGGGGTTGCGGTCCTCCAGGTTGGAGCGCAGGGCTTCCACGCCGCCAATGTTGAGCGAATCCACGTAGCGGGTTACCTTCTTGCTGAGCTTAGCCAGCGTAGGGTAGTCGTCGCCAATCACCTCAATGGCAATGGGCTTTTGCTGGGGCGGGCCGCTGGCTTCCTGGTCCACCGAAATTTCGGCGCCGGGAATACCTTTCACCACCTCCCGGATTTTGTCCATGTAGGTGCCGGTAGTCGGTCCGGTCCGGTCGCTGAGCTCTTTGAAAGCCACAGCTACCTTGCCCATGTTCGACATAGCCGTGCCGCTCGACGACGAAGCGTCGCTCGGGTCACCGGCGCCAATGGCCACGTTGGTAATCACCGATTCCACGTCGGGGTTGTTGCGGCCAATCACGCCGTAGATGCGGTTTTCCAGCACTTTGGTGATGGAGTCGGTAATTTCTACGCGGGTACCCACCGGCATTTTCAGGTAGGTATAGATAAATTTCGGGTCGCCTTTCGGGAAGAAGTCCACTTTGGGGCCGCGCATGCCAATGGCTACAAACGAACCCACGAACAGCACCACCACACCCACCATTACCAGGGCCGGATGGCTGATGGCCCAGCGCACCAGGTTGGCGTAGCCGTTCTGGAACTTGGGCAGGGCGCGGGTCTGGAACCAGGCAATCATCTTCACCAGCACAAACTTGTCGAGCAGGATGAAGCCGGCCAGGGCCAGGCAGATATTGCCGATGAAGTGACCAATCAGGCCGCTGGTTTCGCCATCGGGGCCTACCTCGGGCGTAGCACCCAGGGCCAACACGTTGAACAGGATGCCCAGCGCCACCAGTACGCCCACGGCAATTTTGAGGCCTTTGCTCAGCTTGGGCTTGCTGTGCAGGTCTTCCTCGAAGTGCTCCTCGCGCTCCATGAAGCTCACGGCAAACACCGGGTTCATGATGAAGGCCACCACCAGCGACGACATCAGGGTGATGATGAGCGTCACGGGCAGGTAGTACATGAACGAGCCCACAATACCGGGCCAGAACATCAGCGGCACGAAGGGCGCTACCGTGGTGAGCGTACCAGCCAGTACCGGCACGAATACCTCACCAGCCGCGAACTTGGCGGCTTTTTCGGTACTCAGCTCGGGGTGCTCGTGCAGGAGGCGGTGGGTGTTTTCGATGACCACAATGGCGTCGTCCACCACAATGCCCAGCGCCAGCAGGAAGGCGAAGAGCACAATCATGTTCAGCGAGAAATCGAAGCCCGGAATAATCAGGAAGGCCAGGAACATCGAAATCGGCACGGACAGACCCACGAACATGGCGTTGGTGGTGCCCATGAAGAACAGCAGGATGGCCGTTACCAGCAGGAAGCCGATAACGATGGTGTTAATCAGGTCGTGCAGCGTAACGCGGGTGTCGTTGGAGGTATCACCGGTGATGGTCACCTTCAACTCGCTGGGCAGCGTTTTCTCCGCATCCTTCACCAGCGCCTTGATTTTATCGGAGGCGTCAATCAGGTTTTCGCCCTGGCGCTTCACCACGTTCAGGGTAATGGCGGGCTTGCCATCCAGGCGGGCGTACGACTCCCGATCCTTGAAGCCGTCCGTCACGGTGGCAATGTCCCCGAGGCGCACGGCGGCTCCGTTGAGGTTCTTCACCTGAATGTCGGCAATGTCTTCGGCGCGCACATACTGGCCGGCCACGCGCACGGCCCGCTTCTGGGAGCCCACGTCCACGGAGCCCCCCGAAATGGTCACGTTTTCGCGGGCAATGGCGTTGCTGATGTCGGAGAAGCCCAGGCGGGAAGCCCGCAGCTTGTTCAGGTCCACGTCCACGTTCACCTGCTGATCGAGGGCGCCTACGATGTCCACGCGGGTAATTTCGGGCAGGGCCTCAATCTTATCCTGGAAGTCGTCGGCGTACTTTTTAAGCTGGGCGGCGGGCAGGTTGCCGCTCAGGTTCACGAACATGATGGGCTGCTCCGAGATGTTGATTTCCTTCACCGTCGGCGGCGAGGGCAAATCATTCGGCAGCTCGGGCGCGGCTTTGTCCACGGCGTCCTTCACCAGCTGCTTGGCGTACTGTACGTCCACGCCCGAGTTAAACTCGATGTCGACAATACAGTAGTCCTGGTTGGAGGTGGAGTTAATTTTCTTCACCCCGTTGATGCTTTTCAGCTCCTTTTCGAGCTGGCGCGTCACCAGGTTTTCAATATCTGCCGGCGAGGTACCGGGGTAAATAGTGGCCACGATAATCCGCGGAATCACGATGTCGGGAAATTTCTCCTTGCCCAGCTTGATGTAGGCAAAAATCCCCGCCACGCACAGCAGCACCGTGATAATGTAGATGCTGGTTTTGTTATTGATGGACCAACTGGTCGGCCCAAACTCTTTTTCTAAATCCTGCATGGCTTTTTCTTTGAGCTGATTAGCTGATGTAGAGACGCGACACTTCGCGTCTCATTGCCAGAACGACCACCAGGGCCGTTCAACGCGGAGACGCGAAGTGTCGCGTCTCTACATCAGGCAGTCCCCTACAGGGTCACTGCCTGGCCTTCGTTCAGGGTCTGGTAGCCAGCGGAAATCACCTGGTCGCCGGCTTGCAGGCCGCTGGTTACTTCCACTTTGCCGTTGTAGGTCTGCCCGGTCCGGATGATGCGTTTGGCGGCTACTCTCTTACCGCCTTTCTCCCCTACTACCAGCACATAGCTGTTCTGTTCGTCCTTCTGCACCAGGTCCACGGGCAGCACAGTAGCGCTTTGGCGGGCGTAGTTCTGGATACGCACGTTGGCTACCATGTTGGGGCGCAGCTGGCCAGCCTTGCTGCCACTCAGGCGCAGCTCTGTGGTGAAGGTGCGGCTGGTGGGGTTAATGGTGCTGCTTACCACGCGCACGGTGGCGGGCAGCTCCTCATTACCCAGGTCCGGAATGGTTACCAGGGCCTGGTCGCCGGCCTTGATGCGGGAGGCGTAAGCTTCCGATACATCGGCCAGAATCTTGCCCGAGCCGCTGCTGCTGATGAGCTTTACCACCGGGGCACCGGGGGCAACCGTTTCGCCCAGTTTGGGCAGCACGTCATCCACGGTACCCGAGAACGGGGCCACTACGGTGTAGAGGGCACGCTGCTGATTGAGCGTAGCCAGGTTGCGCTGCAGGGCTTGGTAATTATTTTTGGCCTGCAGATACTGGATTTCGGTACCAATCTGCTGTTTCCAGAGGCGGTCCTGCTTCTCATATACCACGCGGGCCAGGTCCATGCGGGTGCGCAGCTCGGCAATGCTGGCGTCAAGAATGCTGGCATCCACCGTGGCCAGCGTCTGGCCCTTGCTTACCCGGTCGCCGCGCTGCACACGCAGGCTGGTGAGCGTGCCGGCGGCGCGGGCGGCCACGGTGGCATTCTGGTCGAAGTCCACGCGGCCCTGCAGCTCCAGGTAGCTCTTGAAGCTCTCGGGGGCTACTTTGATGACGGATACGGGCGTGGTTTGGGCGGCAGCGGCTTCGGCGCCGGCCCCGGTTTTGGCTTCCAGCTCGGCAATTTTAGCCTGGTTGGCCGCCTGCTCTTTTTTCAGCTCGGCCAACTCGGCCTTGGGGTCTTTTTTGCCGCCGCAGGCAGCAGCGAACAGGCTGAGGGCTACTAGCTGGTAGCTGATAGCTTTAGGCAGGGAAAAGTTCATATCGATGTGGCAGGGAGAATGTCGGAGAAAACGCTAACAGCCAGCAGCCATCAGCGAACAGCTTACTTTTTGGCTTGATTGTACAGCTCGCCGGTGGCTTTGTCCCGGTCCACTTTGGCTACCAGCACGTCGTACACGGCGGCGTAGTAGTTGGTCTGGGCTTCGCGCAGGCTGGTTTCGGCCGTTACCACTTCCAGGTTGGAGCCTACGCCCTCCTGAAACTTGATGCGCGACACGCGGGCCACATCGGCGGCCAGGTCGAGGTTGGCTTTCTGGTTGTCCAGCACGTCCAGGGCGTTGATGAGCGTGGTGCGGCTCTGGGCATCCTGCAGATCAATGCTCTGGCGCAGGGTTTCAAAGCCCTTCTCGATGGTCTGCTGGGCAATGCGGGCCTGCTGCACCTGGTACTTGCGGCGGAAACCATCAAACACCGGAATCTGCAGGCTCAGGCCCACGTTCCCGAACCCAAACCAGTTCTGGTTGGGGAAGCCGTTGCTGGCCCGTGAGTCGGGGCCGCGGAAGGCAAACAGGTCGCCGGGCTGCTTGGCCGAACCCGAGAAACCATAGGCTGCCGTAGCCAGCAGGCGCGGGTAGGCCCCGGCCCGGCGGTTGGCCAGGTCCAGTCCGGCCAAAGCCTGCTGGGTTTCCAGCGTGCTGAACTCAATGCGGTTGTTGTAGTTGAAGGCGGCGGCCAGCTGCCCGGTACGCGCCCCGCTGAGGGCCGTTTGCTGGTCCTGCTGACGCTGGGCGTCAGTGTTGCCGGAAGTTGGCGCGGTGCCAGCAGGCACACTGCCCAGGCCGGTAACACCGCCGCCATTCGTAGCACTGGCCACGCCCAGACGCTGGCGCAGGGCACCGGCATCCACCACGGCGGCCCCCAGCGAGTCGGTCAGCTGCACGGTCTGGCTCTGGGGCAGGCCCATCTGGAATTTCAGCAGGGCCACGCTCAGCTCCGTGAGGCGCTGGGCTTTCTGCTGCTCCACCAGCAGGTTGTTGCGCTGCACCTGCAGGCGCTGTACATCCAGCTTCTCGGCAAAACCGGCCTTGAAGGTTTCGTTGGTCTGGTACAATACCGTATCGAGGCGCTGCACGTTGCGGGCCAGCAGGGCCAGGCGGGCGCGGGCGACCAGCGTACTGTAGTACGCTTTGCTCACCTGCTCCACCACGTCAATTTCGGCTTGCTGCGTCTGCTTCTTGGCCAGATCCTCGTACACCTTGGCGGCTTTCAGGCCGATGAGGTAGGAACCATCGAACAGCAGCTGCGACACGGAGGCGCTGGTGTTGCCGGCCCACTGCAAACCGAAGGCAAATGCCTGCGGTGGCACCGGGTCGCGGGGCAGCGTTACCGTGCCCAGGTTTACCGTTTGTCCACCCTGCGCGGCAGCAATATCAGCCTGCGTGAGGGTGGTGGCGGTGCTGCCGCCGCCCAATGCCCCAAAGTCAACCAGACTCTTCTGCAGCTTAAAGTTGTCGGCCACGTTGGCCGCTACGTTCACCTGCGGCAGGCCGGCGGCTTTAATTTCGCCCACCTTGGCCCGGGCCGTCTGCTCGTTCAGGCGCGTCGCCAGCAACGACGACTTGTTCTTGACGGCGTAGTCGATGGCTTGCTGCAAACTCAGCGGCATCAGGCCCACGGCCGCGGAGGTAGCCAGCGCCGGCTGCGGGGCCGGGGCCGTCTGCGCCAGGGCGGCCCCGGCGGGGGCCAACAGGCCCGGACCGGCGGCCAGCAGCATAACGCGGAAATTGTTTTTCATAACAGGGAAAGCAGGTGATGAAGCTTATTCTTCTTCCGTCACGTGACGGTACTCATTCAGTAGTTTGTGGCCTTTCAAGGATACCACGCCCAGCAGAAAATGCTCGTTACAGGCTACCTGCACCCGCATCTGGTCGAACTGCTGGGGCGGGTACACGTCGGGGTCGAACAGCACGTCAATCTGGGCCAGGCGCAGGCGCGAGAGCACCTCAATGTCGAGGTCGGCGCGGTAGAGGCCTTCCTGCACGCCCCGGCGCAGGTTGGCCTGGATCTGCTGCAGAATAAAGCGGCTTTTATGCTCGTGAAATAGCCCCCAGGCGGCGGGGTAGTACTTGCGCAAATCGTGAATGGCGTTGGGGTTGATGTTGGCAAACTGCCGCTTGGCCCAGTCCATTATCTGCACCATCTCGTCCACGGCGTTGAGGGCGTGGCCGCTGATGCCTTCGCACTCCCCCTGCACGCCCGTGAGGTGGTTGCCGATAACGGCCGACACAATCTGGTCTTTGTTCTCAAACCACTTGTAGAGCGTCTTTTTGGAGATGCCCAGGTGGGTGGCAATGTCGTCCATCGACACGCTCTTAATCCCGTTGCGGGTGAAGAGGCCGATGGCGGCCTGCAGAATTCGGTCTTTGATTTCCATGACTACGCCGGCAAAGGTACGCTGGAAACTTTTAACGATTCCTAAGTTTCCATACCTTTTTTTCTATGCATTAGGACGAAACCGGACTGGTCTGCCTCACCTGACGCATGAGACGCGGTTTTACCTTGCCCGGAACCAAAATTTTTTCGGAGCCCCAACCCGCGCCGTTGCCGTACCTTGCCACGGCTTACTGGGTTTTTCGTGCTTTGCTTTTCGTTTTCTGGCCTCCACAGCGCCACCAACCGAGCAGGCCAACCCGAAAAACGCAGTCCGAAAAACAAAAAACGACCTCCTATGAAAATCCGGACCGGCTTCGGCTACGACGTTCATCAGCTGCGCGAAGGCCTGCCCTTCTGGCTGGGTGGCATTCAGGTGCCGCATACCCACGGCGCCCTGGGCCACTCCGATGCCGACGTGCTCATCCACGTTATCTGCGACGCGCTGCTGGGCGCAGCCAACCTGCGCGACATTGGCTTCCACTTCCCCGACACCGACCCGCAGTACAAGGGCATCGACAGCAAGCGGCTGCTGGCCGAGGTAGTGCGCCTGCTCACGGAGCGCGGCTACCGCATCGGCAACATCGACTCCACCATTTGCCTGGAAGCCCCCAAGGTGAACCCGCACATTCCGGAAATGCAGCGCGTGCTGGCCGGGGTAATGGGCCTTGATGCCGACGACATCAGCATCAAAGCCACCACTACCGAGAAGCTGGGTTTTGTGGGCCGCCGCGAAGGCGTGGCCGCCTACGCCGCCGTGCTGATTACCAAAGAGTAGGCACCCCCTGTAGCGCGGAGCCTCTGCTTCGCGCCCGCCGGCACAATACCCGCTGATGCGGGTGTCAGCAGCCAGGCGCGAAGCAGAGGCTTCGTGCTACGGTGGGGCCGGCCATCGGATGCAGCCTTTTCCCGCGGCCTTGTCTTTAGCCCGTTCCTGATTTATTCCATCCCTCCCCATATGAAGAAAACTTCCCTCCTGACCTGGCTGCTGGCCGCGGGCGTTAGCACGTCGGCAGTGGCCCAGCAGGCCCCCGAGAAAATCAAGGTGAAGGCCAAGCGCAAGGCCAAAACGGAAGCCCCGGCGGCTCCCGCTGAGCCGGCCCCCGCCACTGCCGCTCCGGCCGACTGGGCCCGCACCTACGCCGAAAGCATCACCCAGGCCGATTTGCGCCAGCACCTTACCGTACTGGCCTCCGACGAGTATGAGGGCCGCGAAACCGGCGAGAAAGGCCAGAAAATGGCCGCCGAGTACATTGCCAAGCGCTTTGCCGAGTTGGGCCTGAAGGGTCCGGTGCAGGGCTCCGACAACCCCTACCTGCAGCACTTCACCATGGTGCGCAGCTCCTGGGCCGACGGGGCTACCCTGAAAGTGGGCAAGAACACCTACAAGTGGCTTACTGATTTCTACGCCCTCGGGGGCAACGGCTTTCAGCAGGAAACCAGCGTGCAGCCCGTGTTTGCCGGCTACGGCATTGAGCAGGACGGCTACTCCGACTACGCCGCCCTGGGCGACGTGAAGGGCAAGGACCTGCTGATTCTGCTGGGCGAGCCGCAAACCGACAAGGGCACCGCCCTGCTGGGCAAAGACGGCCAGAACAGCAAATGGGGCCAGGATTACCGCGCTAAGCTACAGCTGGCCGCCCAGAAAGGGGCCCGCTCGGTGTTCTTCGTGGATTTCAACCCCAACAGCAACTACGAGAAGCTGGCCGCCCGCATGACGCCCTACATCAGCCGGCCCAGCATTGCCTTCAAGGAAGCTTCGCAGACCACCCGCCCCACGGCCTACTTTGTGAGCCCGGCGGTGGGCTACCAGCTGCTGGGCACCACGGCCCTGGCCGTTACCAAGTACACGGCCGCCGTGAGCAAAGCCGCCAAGCCGACGGCCAGCCCCTTTAAGCCCGCCAAAGTGCTGGTGAAAGCCCCCAAGAAAATGGAGGACTTCACCACCGAAAACGTGCTGGGCTACTTGGAAGGTACCGATCTGAAAGACGAGGTAATGGTGCTGTCGGCTCACTACGACCACATCGGCATCATCAACGGGGAGGTGCACAACGGCGCCGACGACGACGGCTCGGGCACAGTATCGGTGCTGGAAATGGCCGAGGCCTTCACCAAGGCCAAAGCCGAGGGCCACGGCCCCCGCCGCAGCATCCTGTTCCTGACGGTCACCGGGGAGGAAAAGGGCCTGCTGGGCTCGGAATACTACACCGACCACCCCATCTTCCCGCTGCAAAACACCGTGGTGGACCTGAACACCGACATGGTGGGCCGCACCGACAAAGACCACGAGGGCAAGGGCGACTACGTGTACGTGATTGGCTCCGACAAGCTCAGCTCGGAGCTGCACACCATTCTGCAGGCCCAGAACCAGCAGTACACCCAAATGGACCTGGACTTCCGCTACAACGACCCGGAAGACCCCAACCGCTTCTACTACCGCTCCGACCACTACAACTTTGCCAAGCACCGCATTCCGGTGGCCTTCTTCTTCAACGGCGTGCACGATGACTACCACGGCCCCAAAGACGAGGTAGACAAAATTGAATTCCCCAAAATGGAGAAGCGCGCCCGCCTGGTGTTCTACACCGCCTGGGACCTGGCCAACCGCGACAAACGCATTGTGGTAGACTCGAACAAGAAGTAACGCAGGAATGAGCTGATGAAAGACGTGTCATTGCGAGGCGCAGCCGAAGCACCCGTAGGACAGCGCAGCTAATCCGTCCTTCACGAAGCTCTTAACTCTGACCTATTCTAAAGCCCCTGATGCCCACGCTGGCGTCAGGGGCTTTTTATATTTTGGGGCTTCTGCCATTGAGAGGCACGGATTAGCTGCGCTGTCCTACGGGTGCTTCGCTCCGCTCGCAATGACTCGGGCTTTTCTTTCATAAAAACCCGCCGAACCTCTTGAGGTCCGGCGGGTTTTTATCTTTGCTAAGAACCCGTTGTACTCCGTGCTGCCATGAACCCGACGACCCTTACGCCCGCCCCCAAGAAATCGGCCCAGTTTCTGGTGGATGCCGACCGCAAAGCCTTCGACCTGGAGCATCGGCGCAAAATCCGGTTCAACATTGGCAAGTACAACGCGGCCGTGCAGACGGGCCTGGGCTTTTACCAGGACCACGAGCTGGCCCGCGACCGGGCGGCCTACCTGAAAAGCCAGGTGATTAACCGGCTGGATGAGTACCTGCTGCAGTTCGAGCAGAACTTCACGGCCCGGGGCGGCAAGGTTATCTGGGCGCAGAACGCGGAGGAGGCCCTGTTCGAGGTGGGCAAGATTATGGACCGCCGCCAGGCTCGCACCGTGGTGAAGGCCAAGAGCATGACTACCGAGGAAATCCACCTGAACAAGTACCTGGAAAAGCGCGGCATCGAGTCGGTGGAGACGGATTTGGGCGAGTTCATTGTGCAGCTGAACGGGGAGCGGCCCTACCACATCGTAACGCCGGCCATGCACCTGAGCAAGCTCGATATTGCCGATATCTTCGTGAAGCACCTCGGCATTGAGTACACCGACGACGCCCAGCAGCTGGTGCTCACGGCCCGCCATTTGCTGCGCCACAAGTACACCTCGGCCGAAGTGGGCGTTACGGGCGGCAACTTCCTCATTGCCGATACCGGGGCCGTATGCGTCACCGAAAACGAAGGCAACGCCCGCCTCTCGGCCACCTTCCCCAAAACCCACATTGCCATTGTGGGCATTGAGAAGGTGATTCCGCGCCTGCAGGACCTGGATTTGTTCTGGCCTTTGCTTAGCACCAGCGGCACCGGCCAGCAGGTAACCGTGTACAACACCATTTACACCGGCCCCCGCCAGCCTTTGGAGAAGGACGGCCCCGAAGAAATGGTGGTGATTCTGCTGGATAACGGCCGCACCAACCTGCTGGCCCAGCCCGACAAGCGCGAGGCGCTGAACTGCATCCGGTGCGGGGCCTGCCTGAACGTGTGTCCGGTGTATAAGAACATTGGCGGCCACACCTACGAGGCCACCTACTCCGGGCCCATCGGCTCAGTGATTACGCCCCACCTCTCGGGCATGGCCGAAAACAAGCACCTGAGCTACGCCAGCAGCCTGTGCGGAGCCTGTACCTCCGTGTGCCCCGTCCGGATTCCGATTCACAACATCCTGCTCAAAAACCGCCAGCAAAGCGTGGAGGAAGGACTAACCGAGAAGGAAGAGCGCCGGGCGGTTACGCTGTGGCTCTACGGTATGAAGCACCGTTGGATGTGGGATATGGTTCCGGCCGCCGGCAAAAACTGGGTGCTTAGCCGCCTGCTAGGCGAAGTGGGCTGGAGCAAGCGCCGCGACGCCGTGCAAGTGGCCCCCAAGACCTTCCGCCAGCTCTGGAAGGAGCGAAAGTAGTTTCCCAGCCCTTTCGGCCGGCCCTGTGGCCCCGCCAACCTTGAACCCGACCGGACAGTACAAGCAGGGCGGCACCTTGGCCGCGCCTGGTTGCTCTGTATGCGTGATTTTCTGATTCATGCGCTGGCCTTTACTGCTGGCGTGTATGTGGTGGCCGATACGGTGCTGGCCGCCATCCGCTCATTTGTGCTACCCCGCAGCGACTCGGCGTGGCTGAATACCGTGGTCTTCCGGGTGGTCCGCTGGGTGTTTGAAGCCGCTGCCCGACTGGGTCGCTCCTATCAGCAGCGGGACCGAATTCTGGCCCTATATGCGCCGGTGGGCCTCGTGATGCTGCCCATTGCCTGGCTTACGGCCGTTAGCGCGGGCTACACCGCCATTTTCTGGGGGCTGGGCGAGGGCAATCTGGAGCGGTGCTTTCGCATTAGCAACAGTTCCCTGCTCACGCTCGGCTCCGAAGATCCCAGCCATGAGGTATTGGCCACGGCCATGTCGTACTCCGAAGCCACGCTGGGCCTGCTGCTGCTCACGTTGCTGATTTCCTACCTGCCCACCATGTACCAGGCATTTTCGCGGCGGGAACTTACGGTGGCCCGGCTGGAGTTGCGGGCCGGCCTCAAAGCCTCGGCGGTGCAACTGCTGCTCTGGCTTCACCACTCCGGGTCCCTGCCCGGCGACGGCAGCCAGTGGCGGGCGTGGGAAGAGTGGTTTGTGGAAATTGAGGAAACGCATACTTCCCTGCCTATTATGGCCTTTTTCCGTTCACCCCAGCCCGGCCGCTCCTGGATTACGACGGCCGACATCATCCTGGACGCGGCGGCCCTCATCAGCAGCACCGTCGATCAGCCCCGCGACGCCCACCTGGAGCTGTGCTTCAAGGCCGGGTGCATCTCGTTGAACCGGGTAGCCCGCTACTTCAGGTACGAGGCCGGGGCGGAAGAATCGGCCGGCGAAACCCCGCCCTCTCCCCATCACGACAACTTCCGGGAAGCCTATGCCCGCTTCCAGGCGGCGGGAATATCCCTGCTACCCGAACCAGCTGCCTGGGCCCATTACCAGCAGCTGCGCGGCCGTTACGCCGGAGCCGTTGCCTACCTCACCCGCCTAATTATGGCTCCTATCACAGCCCCTATCTGATAGCTTGCCCCGGGTGCTAATCCACTAACTCACTGGCTGAAGAATACCGCTTTGGCTTCTTTAACGCCTTCAAAACCGGTAATAATTTTGGCCTGATTTCTTCTCCGCACCGGGTTACTACTGTCCTGCTTTCGTCCAAGCCGAACGGGGTGCTTATCATGTAGCAGCCTGTTCAGCTTGGTATAGTTCAGTTTACTGTGTATTATATATGGTTTTTCTTATTAAATATTGATTTATTTTAACCAATAGTAGATCAACTTTTCAAAAACGACTGCGTTAAGCGCCCCTAGCTCCTCATTTTGAGAGAGCACCTTATCTGCTTTTCCGCATTTCAGCCCGCGCTTTGTCGTCATGAATACACACTTATCCCGCTGTGGGAAATCTACTTTCCGCATCCTGATTACGGCCCTAGTGCTGGTGCTGCTAGCTGTTCCGGCATGGGCAGGCTCCGGCTTCTATAAAAACTTTGTGGTGCTCAACTCCGGCAGTGGGAACGTGTACTACGATACTGACCTCACAAACACGAGTAATCCTGATTTTGGGGGCAGTTTAGGGTCCTTCGACCGCACTACCGGTCAGTTGCTGCTCAACGGAGCCGAAGCCAACACCTTCGAAAACAGCGGCGACGATATTCAGGCTACCCGGCTTTACTACCGTCTGTATCGGCAGGGCACGGCAGCGGCCGGGTTTCAATCCATTGAGCTTGGTTTCCGGGCCCGCGGAGGTGATGGCAACCCCACCAATGAGAAGTGGGACGTGCTTAACGCCAACCTTGATTTGCTGGCCCGTACTAACGGCAATGGCACCTACGTGCTGGATGTGTATTTTGAAGGCAGCGGTGTGAATAATGGGAACACCTACCAAGTGTACGATAGCCGGAATGGGCAGAACTACCGCGTTACCTTCACGGTAACCGGAGCTACCCCCGCTACCACCACCTGGACCGGCAGCCAGGGAACCAATTGGTTCAACGACAACAACTGGACGGCCGGTACGCCTACCGACCTCACCGATGCCCTGATTCCGGTGGGTCCCGTCAACTTTCCCGACATTACGAGTGGTGTTGCGCAAACCCGCAACCTTACCATTGATGGCACCGACCCCACCAACCGCGCTGTGTTGCGCCTGACCGAGGGCGAATTGCGCGTATTCGGCAATTTTTTCAACCCTGCATCGGGTTACGAGCAGAGCGGTGGCGTATTCGTGCTGGCCCGTACCGGCGACCAGCAGTTTGATGGCGACGTATTTTTTAATGTGCGCATTGAGGGCGGCGGTATGAAAACGCTGACCAATACGGCCAGCATCGTGAACACGCTCACCTTCACTAACGGCATCCTGCAAACATCCGTCAACGACCCCAACGTGTTTAACATCAACCTGTTTGCCAACGCCCGCATAGAAGGTGAGACAGAAAGCAGTTTTCTGTTGGGTGTGGTACAAACCAACCGACTCGTTACGCTGGGAGCCCCGCAGGATTTCGGTAACATAGGCTTTACCCTGACCACTACTGGCCGCGCGGCCGGACAGACCCTGGCTTCCCGACTCACCGGCCTTACTTTCTCGGGCGCGGGCAGCAGCCGGAGCGTACAACGCCAGTTCAATCTGGTGCCCGACGTGAATGGTGGCCTCAATGCCACTATCGTGTTCCGTTACCTCGACCGGGAATTAAACAGCATTCCGGAGCCTGATCTGGTTATCTTCCAGTCGCAGAACAGCGGGGCTACCTGGGGATTCGTGGGCAAGGACGCGCAAAACCAAGGCTCGAATGAAATAACCAAGACGGGCGTTGACCGGCTCAGCTTTTTCACCCTCGGCGACCAGAATAACCCGCTGCCCGTTACGCTCACCAGCTTTGAGGCCCTACGTCAGGGTCCTGATGCTTTGTTGCGCTGGACAACGGCCCAGGAAATCAACAATGCCGGTTTTGAAGTGCAGGTATCCAACAACGGTCAGCAATTCCGCACGCTGGCTATCGTACCGGCTGTTTCAGCCAATAGCCAAACCAACCGCTCCTACCAATTCACTGACCGGGAAGCTGGCAAAAGCGGCCTCCGCTACTACCGCCTCCGCCAGTTGGATATAGATGGTAAAGCAACCCTGTCGGGGACGCAGACGGTGGGTTTTGGGGTTGCGGCCCGCACAGTGTATCCCAATCCATTCACCTTCAGCCTCCGCGCACCAATCCAATCGGCCGTGGCAGGTCCCGTAACCGCCAGCCTGCTCGATGGCCTGGGTCGGGAGGTGTATCGCGCCACAACACGCGTGGAAGTAGGTGCCTCCGAAATTGCGCTGGATGCGCTGGATCGGTTGCCCGACGGCGTTTACTACCTGAACCTTACGCTGCCCGATGGCTCCCGGCAACGCGAAAAACTACTGAAACGGTAGCTTATCCTGCAGGCTTACAACGCCAGGGCCTCACTATACCGGAGTATAGTAAGGCCCTGGCGTTATAAGCTGTTTCAGAAAGGTGGTAGCTCTTATTGTTCGCTTAGCCTGCTGAGATTGTCGAAATATCTCTTCTACTGCCCTGCATCAATGATCTGAACGGAGCGAAAAAGCAGTTTTAACAAACTCATCATCAGCTACTATTGCATTTATTCTGTTTCATCGGGCAGAATCTGTACATCCTGCACCAGTACCATCTTCTCTATTTCGCGGCCGCGCGGGGTATTGGCCAGGCCCCCGAGGGCGGTTTCCTTATAGCGCGTTTCCATGCTCTGCCCCACTTCGCCCAGCGCCGCCACGCACTGGTCTACGGGAATCACCGGGTCGACGCCGGCAATGGCAATCTGGGCCGAGCTGAAGGCAATGGCGGCGGCCGAGGCGTTGCGCACCACGCAGGGCACTTCTACCAGGCCAGCGACCGGGTCGCACACCAACCCCAGCATGCACTGGATGGTAATGGCCACGGCCGCAAAGGTCTGCTCTACCGAGCCCCCCAGGCAGTACACAATGGCCCCCGAGCCCATAGCGGCGGCCGAACCGGTTTCGGCCTGACAGCCCCCCACGGCCCCGGCCAGCGAGGCGTTCTGCTCAATGATGAGGGCCACCCCGGCCGCTACCAGCAGCCCTTCCAGGATGGTGCGGTCATCGAGCTTGTGCAAATCCTGCAGCGTAACGAGCACGCCGGGCAAGATGCCCGAAGCGCCGGCTGTGGGCGCAGCCACCACCCGGCCCATGCAGGAGTTTACTTCCTTGGCTCCCAACGCCCGCGTAACCAGCTGCTTGAACTCCGGCGACAGGACCGTAACGGGCGACGCGGCAATTTTTTTGGCCCCGTTATTCACCATGCCCGAGCGCGACGTCATGTCTTGGGTGAGGCCGGTGTGTACGGCGTCGCGCATTACATCGTAGGCCCGCTGCAGCCCGGTCCAGATTTCTTCCTCCGAGCGGCCTTTCTGCTCCATCTCGTAGGCCAGCACGGGCTGGTAGAGAGGTTCCTGGGTAGCCGCGCAGTGGGCCTGCCAGCTGGCAAAATCAGTGAAAAGCAACGACATGGGCGGGAAAATTGGGTGGGTGGGAAAGTAGCAGTAACAGCGCCCGCCACCGGCAAGTTGCGGCAGCGGGCTACGAAAGTCGGGAGAAATTGGCACAGAACCTTTAGGGCTGGCTTTCTGCCCGCCGCTATTTGGTGCCCTAGCGCGCCGAACATGAACTATCAGAGCACTGGTTACACTACGCGGGCCAAGCCAGTGGCAGCGGAAAGCCTGCCAGGCAGCAGGCAGTGTCCTGGTTCCGGCACCTGATTCAGGCCGCTGGGCTACGCTACCGGGTACACGGCGGCACCGGGGGTTTGCCGGGCCTTTTCGCCCAGCCACGCCCACTGCTTGTTGTCGTTGACTACCAGAATTTCGGCTTCCATATCCAGGCTGCCGGCCACCTGCCGCACCCAGGCCGTTACTTCTTCGGGCGAGCGGCGGGCCACCGCGGGCTGCACCAGCAGCACGAAGAAAGGCTTATGCGGAAAGTGCTGCACCCGTTTCTGCAACAGCCAGGCGGCCTGCACGCCCAGTTCCGGACGGCTCAGCCGCGTCTGCAGCTCGGCACGGAGCGTCTCCGAAACCGTGGGCTCATGCAGTTGGTCGGTGACTTCCACGGAAGCCCGCTCAGCCGCAGCCAGGTCGAAGATATCGGCGTGGCGCAGTTGGGCCGCCGCCAGCTCACGGACCTGCTCCCGGTTGCCTGCACGGGTGTAGTACGCCTCCTGCAGGGCCAAACACGGGCCCATGAAATTTGGCTCCCGACTCATCACCTCATCCAGCAGCGGCAGGCCGGCGGCATCATCGCGGCTGAGCAGAATGCGGCCCACGGCAAACCGCGCGGCCAACTCCCAGGTGGAGTTCGTAAACAGCGCCTGAAACAGGGGCAGCGCCTCATCGGCTCCCACGTGGTCTTCGGTCAGGTCGGCCAACGCCCAGGCATCGTCGGCCGAGAGCTCCTCCCCGGCTGCTTGCCGCTCGGCCAGGGTTTGGCGGCGCTGGCGTTGCTCTTGCAACTCGGCGTGCCGCTCCTGCCAGAACCCGGTGCGCTCAGCCGCCCAGTTCGCGTCGAGGGAGGCTGCCAGGCGTGGCAGTTGGTCGCCCAGCCAGGCTTCCGCGGCCGTTTGGGTGGGCAGAGCAGGTACTCCCCCCGGCTGGCCCAGAGCCCGTAGCCGCTCTCCCAGCGTGGGGTGCGTGCTGAAAGGGTCGGGGTCGGCTTCCAGAGCTTGCTGCAGGGCGCGGGCTTCCTCCGTGATGGGCAGGTGCCCGGTGCGCGCCACCGGCAACAGGCCGCTGATGGCATTGCCGGGCGGAGCCGGCTCCGTGGCCAGCCGGTCAATCAGCGGATTCCAGTACAACGTATCCAGGGCCTGCTCCCGCACCACCGTGGCGCATAACGCCTCGGCCATGGCGGCTGCACTGGTAAGGCGGGCCGCAGCGGCATCGGCTTCAAACTCATCGGTGCGCCGGACCGGGTGGGACCAGGCGTTGAGGCGAGGCACGTACCAGCGGGTGAAGCGCTGCAGCCAGGCCGCACCGCCCTGTTGCTCCAGTTGGCTCATAAGCTGGTCCCAAGTACTGCTTACGCGGTAGATCCACACCCCAAACCGGCCGTGCCCGCCACGCAGGTGTCCCAGCTCGTGGGCCACCACGGCGGCGGCTTGTTCGGGGCTCAATGCCTGGAGCAGCGGCAGGCCTACCACTACGTAGTTGCGCGTCCAGCCCAGCATGCCCAGGCGCGGCACCTGCACGGCTGAGGCGTTGAATTCGGCCGTGAGCAGCACCTGATGCACGCGCGGGGCCTTCAGGGCGCGGGTTTGTGCGCGCAACAGCGTCAGCAGCGGGGCGGCCTCGGCGGAGCCCAAGGGCAACCCTTCGGGCCGCTCAAATTTCACCCACAACGACCGAAGTACCCGCCACCCAAACACCACCAGCAGCACCCCGATTTTCCAGATAGCCCCCAGGGCTTTGGCGGCCAGTCCCACGGCCAGCACCGCCCCCAGCAGGCCTACTGTGCCCGCCAGCAGCAGGGCGATAAAACCATATCCCAGTAAGGCCCAGCCCCACACCCGGCGCCGGTAGGATGTTGGATTGGCCTCGGCCAGCGGGTGCAAACGGCGCAGCTCCGCTACAAATTCTTCACGCGTCATTGGGTACTGCTATAACCTAAAAAAAGCCGCTTGCGGCGTTTCAACGGAAACACTACAAGCGGCTTCTAAAGTAACGGGTCGGGGGCGGTTATCCTACGCCTCCTGCTTTTCGCTCACCAGCTTAATGGCGGCCGAGTTGATGCACAGGCGCAGGCCGGAGGGCGGGGGGCCGTCGGGGAATACGTGGCCCTGGTGGGCGTCGCAGACGTTGCAAAGCACTTCCACGCGCGTCATGCCGTAGCTGGTGTCCTTCTTGTACTTAATGGCGTTTTCCTGCACCGGTTGGGTGAAGCTGGGCCAGCCGGTGCCCGACTCGAACTTGGTGCGCGAGTCGTAGAGTGGGGTGCCGCAGCACACGCAGGCGTAGAGGCCGGCTTCGTGGGCCTCGCAGTACTCGCCGGTGAAGGCGCGCTCGGTGCCGTGCTGGCGGGTTACGTGGTACTGCTCGGGAGTAAGCTGGGCGCGCCACTCGGCGTCGGTTTTTTCTACTCGTCTATCGGGGGCCGGGCTGCCATGGTTGGCCAGCCGGATTACGTCGTTCCAGGTTTGCATGGTTGGGGAGGATAAGATCAGAAAATCAACTACTGTGCAAACGCGGGGGCCGGGCCGGAAGTTTTCCGGAACCAGACCGGGCCGGCTACAACTGCTCAAATTCCTGCTCCACTACCCAACGGCGCCAGTGCCGCCGGGCAAACTGCAAAAACGCGGGCGGAGCCTGCCGAAACTCCTTCTCCGTTTCATAGCGCCCCCCATACAACTCATAGTGCGCCTCCAACCGGGCCGGACGGATGGTATCGAGGCAGCAAGAGCTGGCGGGTACGCGCTGGCGGGCCGGTACCGAATCGGACTGCACCACGGTGTAGCCGCGCAGAGCATACTTGGCCGGGCCTTCGCGCATGATGAGCTTGAGCGGGGCCGAACTCACGTCGCTGCGGCATACCAGCTTGTAGAGTAAGGTGGTTTCCGTGCGCCCGTCCGCATCCAGGTCGGTAACGGTTACGGAACCGGGCACCGGGCCCAGCCACGTGTCGAAGGCGCAGCGTTCCACCGCATCCTGCAAATGCCACAATTCCTGCCATTGGCCGGCTCGTTGCACGTACTGGCGCACGTACAGGCGCACCGATTGGGTATCATTGGGGTCATCGGCGGGCCGGGCGGGCAGCGTCTGAACCGGGGTTCGGGTTATACGCAGTAGGTTCAGGCCGTTGGCATCGGTCCACTGCTTTAGCTCCAGCACCTTGCCGGGTTGGCTGGGCACTCCGGCAGGCAGTTGGTTGGCAGGTAACGTCTGCACCCGCACGGAATCAGCGGGAGCGGAAACCGTAGGGGCCTCTTGCGTATTGCGGGCAGCAGAATCCGCGGCGGTGTCAGACTTCGGCTCGGAACAGCCCAGCACACCCAGAGCCAGCAGCAAAAGAGAATAGCGCATCGTGTATCCGATAGATTCGGTTTCAAGTATAGGCATTGTATGAAACTCCTCACCGCTGCCCAAACCCGCGCCCTCGATGAAGGCACCCTGCAGGCCCAGGGCATATCCTCGCTGGAGCTGATGGAACGGGCGGCTACGGCCCTGCTGAACTGGCTGCTCGACACCCTGCACCCGGCCTACGCCACGCCCTTCCATATCCTCTGCGGCCCCGGCAACAACGGCGGCGACGGGCTGGCCCTGGCCCGGCTGCTGCACCAGGCCGGCTACCAGCCCCGGGTGTGGCTGCTGCCCGCCACCAAACACTCGGCCGACTTTACCGCCAACCGCCGACAGCTGCCCACCGACGTGCCCTGCCAGGAGCTACGGGCCGGGCACCTGCCGGCCTGGCCGGCCGGCGCGGTGGTGGTGGACGCCCTGTTCGGCACGGGCCTGAGCCGGCCCCTTACTGGGCTGGCGGCGGAAGTGGTGGCGCATCTCAATCAGTGTCCCGCCCTGCGTATTGCCGTGGATATGCCCTCGGGTTTGCTGGCCGACGCGCCCCAGCCCGCTGACAGTCCGGTGGTGCAGGCCCACTACACGCTCGCCTTCGAGCTGCCCAAGCTGGCGTTCCTGCTGCCCGGCAACGCCGCCGCCGTGGGCGAATGGGCGGTACTCCCGATTGGCTTGGACGCCGAAGTTATCCACAAAACCCCTGTGGATAACTACCTGATTGAGGATAACCTGCTCCGGGGCCGGCTGCCGAAGCGCCCCAGGTTCAGCCACAAAGGCACGTTCGGGCACGCGCTGCTGCTGGCGGGCAGCCACGGCAAGCTGGGCGCGGCCGTGCTGGCCGCCGGGGCCTGCCTGCGCGGCGGCGTGGGGCTGCTCACGGTGCGGGTGCCGCAGGTGGGGTACAGCGTGCTGCAAGCCACCGTGCCCGAGGCCATGTGCCTGCCCGACCCGGCCCCCGCTTTTCTGACCGCCTTGCCCGACCTGACACCCTACGCTGCCGTGGGCATCGGCCCGGGGCTGGGGCAGGCCGACGAAAGCCGGACGGTGCTGCAGCAGCTCCTCGAAACGGCCCGGGTGCCGCTGGTGCTCGATGCCGACGCGCTGAACCTGCTGGGGACCCACCGAGAGCTGCTGGATTTGCTGCCGCCCGACACCGTGCTTACCCCCCACCCCAAGGAGTTTGAGCGCCTGATGGGCGAGCCCGCGCGCGACGACTACCACCGGCTGGAACAGCTGCGCGGGTTTGCGCGCCAGCACCGCAGCTACTGCCTGCTGAAGGGTGCGTACTCGGCCCTGGCTACCCCCGACGGCACGGTGTACTTCAACACCACCGGCAACCCCGGCATGGCCACCGGCGGCAGCGGCGACGTGCTCACGGGCCTGCTGCTGGCGTTGCGCGCCGATAAGCGCCTCTCCCCGCTCGATGCCGCCCTGCTGGGCCTCTACGCCCACGGCCGCGCGGGCGACCTGGCCGCCCGCGAAACCGGCGAGGCCGGCCTTGTGGCCGGCGACTTGGTGCGGTGTATCGGCCCGGCCCTGCAGGAGCTTACCACCGATACGCGGGCCCTGCTGCCCTAAGCTGCGGGCCAGGTGCGCTACCGGGCTTTCGACATGGAGAAGGGCGCCGCCTGCAGGGTGTTGCCGCGGCGGCGGTTGGGCTCCGGGGCCATGTCGAAGTTCAGCGTAGCGCCCTGCTGCAAGGTCTCGTGGCTGAGCCAGTTTTGGGTGTAGGGCTGGCCGTTGAGCGTGAGGGCGTTGATGTAGCGGTTGGCGACGCTGTTGTTGGGCGCATTCAGCACCACCTGCCGGCCGTTTTCCAGCTGCAGCGTCACCTTCGGGAAAAGCGGGGCCCCCAGCACGTACTGGTTGGTGGCGGGGCACACCGGGTAGAAGCCCAGCGCCGAAAACACGTACCACGCCGAGGTCTGGCCGTTGTCCTCGTCGCCGCAGTAGCCGTCGGGGGTGGGCTGGTAGAGGCGGTTCATGGTTTCGCGTACCCAGTACTGCGTTTTCCAGGGCTGACCGGCGTAGTTGTAGAGGTAGGTCATGTGCTGGATGGGCTGGTTGCCGTGGGCGTAGTTGCCCATGCCCGCAATCTGCATTTCCCGGATTTCGTGAATCACCGAGCCGTAGTAGGAGGCATCGAACACCGGCGCCAGGGCAAATACCGTATCCAGGGTAGCCACAAACGGCCGGGGGCCGCCCATCAGGTTCATCAGCCCCTGCACATCGTGAAACACCGACCAGGTGTAGTGCCAGCTGTTGCCTTCCGTAAAGGCATCACCCCACTTAAAGGGGTTGAAGGGCGACTGGAACGTGCCGTCCTGGTTTTTGCCGCGCATCAGCCCGGTTTGCTTGTCGAACAGGTTGCGGTAGTTCTGGCTGCGCTTTTCGTAGAGCTGCACTTCCTTTTTGGGCCGGCCCAGGGCCCGGCCCAGCTGGGCAATGGCAAAGTCGTCGTAGGCGTATTCCAGGGTGCGGGCCGCACTTTCGTTGATTTTAACATCGTAGGGCACGTAGCCCAGTTTGGTGTAGTAGCTGGCCCCGGCCCGGCCCACGGCTTCCATCGGCCCCGGGTTGTTGGCGCCCTTCAGGGCGGCTTCGTAGAGGGCGTTGATGTCGTAGCCCCGCACGCCTTTCAGGTAGGCATCGGCCACAATGGACGCCGAGTTGTTGCCCACCATGATGTTGCGGTAGCCCGGGCTGGCCCACTCCGGCAGCCAGCCGCCTTCCTTGTACGTATTCACCAGTCCGGCCTGAATCTGGCTGTTCACGCTGGGGTACAGCAGGTTCAGGAACGGAAACAGGCAGCGGAACGTGTCCCAGAAGCCGGTGTCAGTATACAGGAAGCCCGGCAGCACCTGCCCGTTGTAGGGCGAGTAGTGCACCGGCTGGCCCTGGGCATCCAGCTCGTAAAACTTGCGCGGGAACAGCAGGCTCCGGTACAGGCACGAGTAAAACGTGCGCTGCTGCGCCTCCGAACCACCTTCTACCTTAATGCGGCCCAGCTGCTCCTGCCAGGCGGCGTGGCCCTGCTGCCGCACCGCCTCAAAATCGGCCGCCCCGATTTCCTGCTCCAGGTTGCGCAGGGCCTGCTCGGGGCTGATAAACGACGACGCCACCCGGGCTTGCACCTGCTCGCCCCGTCGGGTTTTGAAGCCCACCACCGCGCCGGTGTGGTTGGCCGTGGCTTCCAGCAGCCTGCCGTCCAGCACCTTATCCTGGTAGATGGTGGTGCTGCTGAACGGGTGGTCGAACTCGATGATGAAGTAGTTGCGGAAGTTCTGGGGCACGCCGCCGCTGTTGCGGGTGGTGTAACCCACAATGCGGCGCTGCTGGGGCAACACCTGCACGTGCGAGCCTTTATCCAGGGCATCCAGCACCACGTAGGCACTGTCGGTTTGCGGGAAGGTAAACCGGAAGCGGGCGGCCCGCTCGGTGGGCGTCAGCTCCACGGTCACGTCGTGGTCGGCCAGGTACACCCGGTAGTAGTGGGGCTGGGCCACCTCGGCCTTGTGCGAAAACCAGCTGGCCCGTTCCTCTTCCTCGAAGCGCAGCTTGCCGGTGATGGGCATCAGGGCAAACTGCCCGTAGTCGTTCATCCAGGGCGAGGGCTGGTGGGTCTGCTTGAAGCCCTTGAGCTTATCGGCCGCGTACTGGTAGGCCCAGCCACTACCCATTTTGCCGGTTTGCGGCAGCCAGCAGTTCATGCCCCAGGGCCGGGCAATGGCCGGATAAGTGTTGCCGTTGGAGAGGCTGGGCTTGGAGTCGGTACCCATCAGCGGGTTTACCAGCGCCACGGGGTCGGGAGATTGGGCGCGGGCCGGGTACCCCAGCGCCGCCAGCAGCACCGCACCGGTGCGCAACAGGTTCAGCATACGAGCCTTGCATTCGAGCGTCCGCACCGTGCAGACGCGGCAAGAATAGGTCTTTTCCGGCAGTTCCGAGCCGGGTTACTACGAGAAACTTACGGCCTGTCCCCGCGTACTCCACCACACCGCCGCAAACTGCAGCACCATCACCCCATCGGTGAGCAGGGCGAAGTAGTAATCGGGCCGCCGTTCCTCGGCAAACCAGATAACCAGCGCGGCCGCCAGCAGCGGCAGCAGCAGCGGCAGGTGATGGCCCGCCGGGGTGCCGGGCGGCACCAGCAGCGCCGCCACGCCCAGGGCCAGCAGCGCCAGCCACTTGGTGGCCTGAATGCCGAATACGCCCGGAAACGTGCGGGTGCCGGTGGCTTGGTCCTTGGTATAGTCGCGGATGTCGAACACGAAGGCCAGGGCCAGGATGAACAGGAAGCGCCGCAGAAACAGCACCCCCACTACCGGCTCCAGCAGCCCGCGGCCCAGGTACAGGGCCGGTATCCACACGGTTACGCCAGCCCACACGTAGGCAATCAGAAACACCTTCAGCAGCGGCAAATCGCGCAGAGCCCACCAGCGGCCGCGGCGCCTGAGCAGCGGCATGGAGTACAGCACCGAAATCAACCCCAGGTGCACCAGAAACGGTGTCAGGCGCAGCAGCCGCGCATCCCGCAGAAACAGGGCCCCGGCCACTGCCCCGGCCGCCAGCGCCACCCCCAGCAACGCCCGGCGGTGCCGCTGCATCCACTGCTTACGCCGCGACAGGCCAGGGTGCTGGCCCTGCTTGTACGGCAGCACGCTGTCCAGATTATACAGGAACAGGGTAGCCGAAAAAATCAGCCCGCCCAGCGGTACCGGAATGTGTACCCGCCAGAACAGGAATGTGGCCCACATCAACCCCAGTGCCGCCAACGACAGCCATGTACTGCTGTACAGTACGGCATCGAGCGGGCGACGGAGCACAGAAAGAAAAGCAGGCACGGACACAGCGGAATGAGCGGAGCAAGATACCACCGAAACCGCTGCGCTAACGCCCTGCCGGATGCCGGTATACGCAACAGCCCCCGGCATCATTGCTGACGGCCAGGGGCTGCACGGTGTGTAGAAGGAAGTAGGGTGGATTAGCTCAGAGCCTCTTGTACGTCCTCCACGTCTTTGGGGTTACCCTTCGGGAAGGTTTCCTCGTAGAGTTTAATGCTATCCTCGATGATGCGGTAGGCATCTTCGCGGCCCATAAAACGCTCCACGGTTACCTGCTTATGCTCCAGGGCCTTGTAGTCCTCGAAAAAGCGCTGCATTTCCAGCAGGGTGTGCGGGGGAAGGTCGGCAATGTCGTTGTAGTGGTTCACCGACACGTCGTTGGCGGCCACGGCAATGATTTTGTCGTCTTCCTCGTCCTGGTCAATCATCTGCATTACGCCAATCACCTTGGCTTCCACCAGGCACATTGGCACGATGTCCACGGAGCACAGCACCAGAATATCCAGTGGGTCTTTGTCGTCGCAGTAAGTTTTCGGGATAAAGCCGTAGGCGGCTGGGTAATGCACGGCCGAGAATAGCACGCGGTCCAGTTTCAGCAGGCCGCTGTCTTTATCCAGCTCGTATTTGCCCTTCGAGCCTTTGGGAATTTCAATGATGCCATTCACGACCTTCGGAGCGTCTTCGCCGCGCTCTACGTCGTGCCAGGGGTTAAAATGAGCCATTAATGGGTATTGGTTTTTGGTTATTCGTTTTTGGTTGTTGGCTTCCGGTTTTTGGTTTATCGCTTTAGCTATCTGTTCTCAGAGCCCGGCATGTACAGCCAGGAAAGCAACCGAAACAAAAAACCAAAAACGACCACCGAAAAACCAATTACCAGCCCAGCACTTCCGGCAATGGTTGGCCAGTGCAGCCATCGGGCTCCTGAATGTGAAGCCAGCGGGCCAATGTGGGCGCAATATCGGTAATCTTTGCCGGAGCTGACGACTGCCCGTGCTTTACGTGCCAGCCCCAGAACACAACCGGTACGTGGGTGTCATAATTACCGGCGGAACCGTGGGTGGTGCCTTTGTTTACCGGGAACTGATACGACTCCAGCCAGCCCGGCTCCAGCACCACCAGCACGTCGCCTGAGCGCTTTGGGAAGTAGCCGTTTTCCAGATACATCAGCATCCCGCTTTCCCAATGTGACTTCTGCACGTCCTCGGCGGCCAGGGCCCGCGTTACGCCGGCAAACTGCACCATTATACTGGCTGCCTCCCGCTGCACTTGGTACAGGTCCAGCTTTTTCTGCATGATCAGGGGGCGGTTCAGGTACACCTGCTGGTTTTCGTAGCTGAGCACCCACTTGCCGGCTCCGTGCAATTGCTCCAACTTGCGCTGCAAGGAGTCGCGCATAAGGCCGGGACCCACCGAGCCGGCCGGAATTTTCTTGTCAATCAGGAAATTGGGGGAGTGGGCCGCACCGTGGTCGGCACTCAGAAATACCAGTGCCTGCTTTTTGCCCACGGCCTTGTCCAGGTAGGCAAATAACCGTTCCAGCTCTTTGTCCAGGCGCAAATAAGTATCCTCCGCTTCAATGGAGTTCGGTCCGAACTGGTGTCCCACGTAATCGGTGCTACTGAAGCTCAAGGCCAGAAAATCCGTCTGCCCGCGCTGGCCTAGCTGCTCCGCCCGCATGGCTTCCAGGGCAAAATCGAGGGTGAGCGAGTTGCCAAACGGTGTGGAGCGAATCAGGTCGAGGTTGCGGGGCGTGGCTACCGGGGCTTTCTCGCCGGCAGCTTCCATGTTGCCCTTCACCGCCCGGCTGGGCGCGGCGCTCAGTACGGGCAAATCGTGGGGAAATACGGGCTTGGCCTCCCCCTTGAACGCGCCCTCCCACATCACATCATCCGGAGAGCTTTCGGTGTACTGGGCAATGGGCAGCAGCGTGTTCCAGGGCTGGTCTAGGTACTTAGCGGCCCGGTTTTCGGCGTTGAACTTCGTCACCCATTCCGGTAGCTGCTGCGTGTAAAAGGAACTGGTGATGAAGGCCCCATTGTCCCCATCATACCAATAGGCCGCGTTGGCCGCGTGCCCGGCCGGCAAAATGGAGCCCCGGTCTTTGATGCACACACCAATTACCTTGCTCTGAAAATTGGTAGCCAGCCGCAGCTCGTCGGTGATGGTGGTGGTCAGCATGTGGCGCGGCGACATTTGCCCGGCCGCGCCCGTGCCGCCCACCGCCTGCACGGTGTTATCTTCCGTCACGTAAGTGCCCCGTCCCTGCTCCCGCTCCAGCCAGTTGTTGCCGATGATACCGTGCACTGAAGGCGTGGTACCGGTGTAGATGCTGGCGTGGCCCGGCCCGGTGTAGGTGGGCACGTAGTTGTAGTGGGCGTTTTCGTAGCTGAAGCCCTCCCCTAATAGCCGGCGGAAGCCGCCGCTGCTGTATTTGCTCCAGTAGCGGTAGAGGTAGTCGTAGCGCATCTGATCCACCACAATGCCCACCACCAGTTTAGGGCGTTCCAGGGGTTTACCAGTTTTTTGCGCAAAGGCAGGAACCGCCAAGGTAGCGGCCAGCAATAAGCTCAAAGGTGTTTTCAAGCGGCAAGAAAATATGAAGCAGCCCCGAAGGAGCTGCTGGGTTCGGAACCGTAAAGATAGTCCTGCCCCGTCGGAGTTGCGTACTACGCTGAGAGCTTCCGTCACGTTATCATTCCTTTATGTCCATTGCCCAGCCTTACGCCCTTATCTTCGACATGGATGGCGTGCTCGTCGACAATACGCCCGACCAAGCCAGAGCCTTCCAATTGCTGTTCCGCGACCTGGGCCTGACTACCAACGCCCGCAAGCTGCTGCACCGCCTCAACGGAATGCCAGCCACTAATATCCTCAAAACCGTTTTTACCAATCCCGTACCCGCAAAGCAGCTGCAGGAGTACGCCGCTCAGCGTGAGTTTCTGTACCGGGTGCTGTATTGGAACAAGCGCCGGGAAGTAGCCGGACTCACCCATTTTCTGCAAGCGGCCCGTACTGCCGGTTTCAAAATTGGTTTGGGTACCGGCTCTGCCTCCGATACGATCAGTTACATTCTCGACCACCTGGACTTGCGCCGCTACTTTGATGTAGTGGTGGGTAAGGATGACGTGACGAAAGGCAAGCCGCACGCCGAAACCTACCTCATTACGGCCCGCCGGCTGGGCGTTCCGCCCGAGCGGTGCGTGGTATTCGAGGATGCCCTGCTGGGCGAGCA
Organism: Hymenobacter sp. 102; assembly: GCF_049949205.1. Classification (NCBI taxonomy): domain Bacteria; kingdom Pseudomonadati; phylum Bacteroidota; class Cytophagia; order Cytophagales; family Hymenobacteraceae; genus Hymenobacter; species Hymenobacter sp. 102. The sequence continues at coordinate 3,260,105 of NZ_CP188172.1, read as the reverse complement.
GGCGGCGTATCGGGCCGGCATGCGCTGCATCGGCGTTACTACCACGCTCAAGCCCATCGAATTCCAGGCCCCGCTCCTCACCATCCCCGACTTCACCCAGCTCAGCCCGCAACGGATTCTGGAGCTGCTGGCGCAGGCACCGGCCATACCCAGGCCCAGCCCGGTACTGGCCCGGCGTCAGTACGCGCAGCTGTAGACAGTACCGCTTCCTCTTGATACGTAAAAAGCAAAGCGGCCCGCCTCCTTCCGGAAGCGGGCCGTTTTACGTTCTGGTTCAGGCGAAACTTTACCGGCCGGCAGCCAGCGCCTCAGCACCACCCACGATTTCGAGAATCTCGGTGGTAATGGCGGCCTGACGGGTCCGGTTGTAGGTCAGCTTCAGCTGCTTCAGCAGCTCGCCGGCGTTTTCCGTGGCTTTGTCCATGGCCGTCATGCGGGCGCCGTGCTCCGAAGCGTTGCTTTCCAGTACGGCCTTATACAGCTGTACTTTCAGCGACTGCGGAATCAGGGTGCGCACGATTTCCTCCTTCGAAGGCTCGAAGATGTAGTCCACGTTCGACGTAGCCTGGGCACCGGCGGGCAGTTCAGCGGGCACCAGCGGCAGCAGTTGCTCGGTCCGGATGATCTGGGTAGCCACGTTTTTGAACTCGTTGTACACCATCACCACCTCGTCGTACTGGCCAGCGCGGAAACCGTCCATAGCTTCTTCCGCTGCTTCGCGCACGGTATCAAACGACAGCTTGCCGAATACATGCTGGTAGTTTCCCAGCAGCGGCACGCGCTTACCGAAATACTCGTGGGCTTTGCGGCCAATGGCCAGAACCGTTACCGCCCCGGCCGCAGCCTGCGCCGCGTAGCGGTCCTGCAGCAGCGCATTTACGCCCTTAAACACGTTGCTGTTGAAGGCACCAGCCAAACCACGGTCCGAAGTAATGGCAATAACCAGTACCCGACGCACCTCGCGCTGCTCCGCGTACTCGCTTACCAACTCCTCACCGGCCAGCGCCGTCAGGTTGCCCAGAATGCTGTTGAGCCGCTGCGCATAGGGACGCATGCGCAGGATGTTATCCTGGGCCCGACGCAGCTTGGCAGCCGCCACCATTTTCATGGCTTTGGTGATCTGCTGCGTGCTCTGCACCGACGTAATGCGGCTCCGAACTTCTTTTAAGCTAGCCATTCTTTTGAGTTATGAATTATAAGTGATGAGTTATGAATGGGAGAGCATATTATCCAGCCGGACGACAAGCCACTCATCATTCATAACTCATCATTCATAATTATTTAGAAGCGTACACCGACGACAGATCCTTCGCTACCTGACGGATAGCGCCGGTAGTCGTGTCGTCCAGTTTACCAGCCTTCAGGCCTTTCAGCACCTCGGGGTGGCGGGAGTTCATTACCTGCGTGAATTCACGCTCGAACTCGCGCACCTTGTTCACCGGCACCTGGTCGAGCAGTCCATTGGTAGCAGCGTAAATGATGGCTACCTGATCCTCCACCTTCTGGGGCGAGAACTGGGGCTGCTTCAGGATTTCCAGGTTACGACGGCCCCGCTCGATGGTGAGCTTGGTCGAGGCATCCAGGTCGGAGCCGAATTTGGCAAAGGCCTCCAGCTCACGGAACTGAGCCTGGTCCAGCTTCAGCGTACCAGCCACCTTCTTCATCGACTTGATCTGGGCGTTACCACCTACGCGCGATACCGAGATACCTACGTTAATGGCGGGCCGCACACCCGAGTTGAAGAGGTTGGTTTCGAGGAAGATCTGACCATCAGTAATCGAAATTACGTTGGTCGGGATGTACGCCGAAACGTCACCAGCCTGGGTTTCGATGATGGGCAGAGCCGTCAGCGAACCTCCCCCCTTCACGAGGGGCTTGATGCTCTCGGGCAGGTCGTTCATGTCCTGGGCAATGGCGTCCGAAGCGTTGATCTTCGCGGCGCGCTCCAGCAGGCGGCTGTGCAGGTAGAATACGTCACCGGGATACGCCTCACGTCCGGGAGGACGACGCAGCAGCAGCGACACTTCGCGGTAAGCAACTGCCTGCTTGGAGAGGTCATCGTACACGACCAGAGCCGGACGGCCGGTGTCGCGGAAGAACTCGCCGATGGCAGCACCGGTGAAGGGAGCGAAGAACTGCATGGGAGCCGGATCGGAAGCCGAAGCCGACACTACCACGGTGTAGTCCATGGCACCACCCTTGGTCAGGGCGTTTACTACCTGGGCCACGGTCGAGGCCTTCTGGCCTACGGCTACGTAGATGCAGAAAACAGGCTCGCCCCGCTCGAAGAACTCGCGCTGGTTCAGGATAGCGTCAAGGGCTACCGTTGACTTACCCGTCTGACGGTCACCGATGATCAGCTCCCGCTGGCCCCGGCCGATTGGAATCATGGCGTCAATAGCCTTGATACCGGTCTGCATGGGCTCGTTTACCGGCTGACGGTAGATTACACCGGGAGCTTTACGCTCCAGGGGCATATCGTAGGTGTCGCCCTGGATGGGGCCACGGCCGTCGATGGGCTGGCCCAGCGTGTTTACCACGCGGCCAATGATGCCTTCACCTACTTTAACCGATGCAATTTTATTGGTACGGCGCACGGTAGCACCTTCCCGGATATCGGAGTAGTCGCCGAGCATTACGGCACCTACGTTATCTTCTTCCAGGTTCAGCACCAGGGCCTGCAGGCCGTTTTCAAATTCGAGCAACTCCCCCGACTGGGCTTTGCCCAGACCGTAGATACGGGCTACACCGTCACCAACCTGCAGAACCGTACCTACCTCTTCGAGTTCGGCTTCGGTTTTGAAGTTGGAGAGTTGTTCCCGCAGAATGGCGGATACTTCATCCGGACGTACTTCTGCCATGGTGGGTTATACTAAAGAGTGGTAGGGGTTCTTTGAGAATTCGGTGCGCAGCTTGCGCAGCCGGTAGCTTACCGAGTCATCAATCAGCTTATCGCCGATGCGCAGCACGAAGCCGCCAATCAGCGAAGGATCTACCTTCTCGGTGAGGGTAACATCCTGCTGGCCGGTTTGCTGGCGCACCAGCTGAACCACCTGCAGGCGGGTAGGCGCATCCAGCGGAGCAGCCGTAGTTACCTCGGCTAGCTGCATGCCGCGCAGTTGGTTATACTGGCGCTGAAACTCGGTGCCAATAAACTCCAGTGCGCTTTCACGGTTCTTCTGCGTGATAATGGTGAAGAACTTGCTTGTGATGTCCGATACCTTGCCGGTGAACACTGCGTTCAGGATGGCCAGTTTCTTATCGTGCTTCACAATAGGGTTGCGCAGTAACAGACGCAGCTCACGGTTCTCGTCCAGCACTTTCGTGAACAAGTCCATATCCTGCTTTACCTGCTCCAGCGTCCCGCGCTCCTCTGCCAAATCCAGCAACGACTTCGCGTAACGGGAGGCAACTCGTAGTTCAGACATTGATTTCAGTATTGAGTAGTTGGTAATGCGTATTGAGTTGGCGGTTATCCGGCAAGCCGAATCTCACTACTCAATACTCGATACTCACTACTAATTCAATTTCACTTCTTGCAGATACGAGTCCACGAGCTGCTGCTGGGCGGGCTGGTCAGCCAGCTCGCGGCGCAGGATGCGCTCAGCAATATCGATGGAGAGCTTGGCGGCGGTGTTTTTCACCTCGGCCAGAGCGGCGTTCTTCTCGTTCTGGATGGCTTCGCGGGCTTGCATGATCATGCGGCTGCCTTCTTCCGTAGCCTTGTTTTTGGCCTGCTCGATGAGCTGGTTCGAAACGTCGGTGGCTTCCTTCAGAATACGGTCACGCTCCATGCGGGCTTCGGCCAGCAGTTTTTCGTTCCCGGCTTTCAGCTCCTGCATCTCCAGCTTGGCCTGGTCGGCCATGCGCAGAGCGCCTTCAATGGAGCTTTCCCGCTCTTTCAGCGAGGCCAGGATGGGCTTCCAGGCAAATGCACGCAACAGCACCAGAACGATGCCGAAGATGAAGATTTGCCAGAAAATAAGGCCTAATTCGGGCGTTACAATTGACATCTGGAAAACAAGTAGGTAGTGTGAGTGATAGGTGCCGGTAACTGCCGGGCTGCGGGCGTTAGCTCCGCCGCTTACCCGAGCAGGCCAGTACCAGAAAAGCCAAGACAGCCCGCTACGCCGTGCGCTGAAGCGACGCGCGCAGCGGGCTGCTCTTGTACTATCTCAAACCCTACAGGTTGAACGAAATCAGCAGGCAGACTACTACTGCGAACAGCGCCAGACCTTCGATCAGGGCGGCTACGATCAGCATGGCAGTTTGGATTTTGCCCGAAGCCTCCGGCTGACGACCGATGGCCTCCATAGCCTGACCACCAATACGACCGATACCCAGACCGGCGCCCAGAGCAACCAGACCGGCACCGATAGCGGCACCAAATACAGCCAGACCAACGGAGTTAGCAAGTTGCAGCAACAGAGAAAGAAGCATAAAAAAATGGTTTGTGGGGAGTGAAAAACAAAAAAATCAGGGGTGGTGAAAGCTTAGTGCGCGTGAGCCGGCTCAGCGCCGTCGCCACCGCCCATTTGGTAATCGGCGTCGTGGTGCTCTTCTACTGCGCCGCCAATGTACATGGCCGTGAGCAGGGTGAAGATGTAGGCTTGCAGAATGGCCACCATCAGTTCCAGCACGTTAATGAACAGGCCAAAAGCAACTGAAACCGGGCTTACGTAAATGCTCTGGAAAATGAAGATGAGCGAGATAAAGCTCAGCGTTACAATGTGGCCGGCCGTGATGTTGGCGAACAGACGCACCATCAGGGAGAAGGGCTTTACCACGATGCCGATGAGCTCCACCGGAATCATGATGGGCAGCAGGGGCTTCGGTACGCCGGGCGTAGCGAAGATGTGGTGCCAGTAGTTTTTGTTGGAGCTGAACAGGGTGATGAGCAGGGTCAGCACGGCCAGGGTCAGCGTAACGGCAATGTTGCCGGTGAGGTTGGCACCGCCGGGCATCAGGCCTAGCAGGTTGTTGAACCAGATGAAAAAGAACACCGTCAGCAGGTAGGGCATGTACCGCTCGTACTTGGGACCGATGGATTTCTTGGCTACTTCGTCGCGAATGAAGACGATAATAGGCTCGAAGAACGACTGGATGCCTTTGGGAGCTCCGCTGCCGCGCTTGGCATAGCCGCGGGCTACGGCCGTGAACACCAACAGCAGCAACACGGCGCTCAGCATCAGCGAGGCTACGTTCTTGGTGATGGAGAAGTCATATACTTTGCTGCCATCTTCCGACACCAGGTGCTCGTGCTCCAGCTTCATACCGTCGTACACCTTGCCTTCGGCCAACTGTGAGGACGAAAATACGCTCAGGCCCTGGGCCGGGCGGTAGGCAATTACGGGCAGGGGCAGCGTGAAATGCGTACCGTGCTCTTCGTCGCCCAGGGTGGCAAAGTGCCACTCGTGCGAATCACCAATGTGATGCAGAATCATTTCCCCGGGGCTGAAGGCCTCCTTATCGGTGGCTTCTTCCGTAGTGGCCGTCGGTTCGTTAGCGTAAACAGAGAACGAGAGGAAGCAGAAGAGAGCTAAAAGTAAGCGCTTCATTCAGAGGGGGTTGGGGTGGGGTTCACAAAACCTTCATCTTGGATTTTCACCCGGTTTTGAAAACGGGCGCAAGTTACTCAGAACGCTCCACACTTCAAACCCGGCAAAGAGAAAATATAGGAGAAAGAAGCTTCCCAGAAAGGCCCAACGGCCGCTGCCCTCGTGCCCGCCACCCGTAAAAAGGTACACCAGCACCAGCGTAAGCGACAAAAGCAGCCGTGCAACCATGCTCCCGAAATAGGCGACCATAAAGTTTTCGGCATTGGCCCGCACCAGTTTGGCGGTTATCCAATAGGTCAGCAGCGTGAGCAAAAAGAAGAACCCGAACGTGTACGCCGTAAACGGGTGCACGATGCGCGGCCCGAACTGGCTGTACAGGGCATAGAGCACGAAACCCAGCAGTAGGCTGAACAGCAGGTACGAGCGGAGGAATGATTTCAAAACAGGTCGAGAGTTGGATGAGTGTGACTGATATATCGGAGTAGATGAGAAGCTTTCAGAAGGTCGAAACCTAAAATTCCTCGCGCCAGTCCTTCCTTTAGTATTTGGCTGTCTTCGCTAAGTTGGCCAATGGTGAGTTCCGATGGTTCCTCATCTACATTGTACAGTTGATCTTCTGGAATACTCCAGTAAAAATCCTGCGTGAGAGGAATCTGTCCTTGCAAGCCATACTGCCGCTTGAGTGCTTCCAAAGCCAAGAAAAGCACCTGCTCCAACTCAGAAATAGAAATGGCAGTAGGGTATCCGCTCATGATTCTTTCGACACGGCCCGGATAACATTATATAAGGCCGCAAACAGCCCCAGCAGCATTAGGCTCAATGTGAACCACGGCGTGTTGGTCTGAAAATGTCCGTCGAGCCAATACCCGGCCCAGGTGCTGAGGCCGATGGTAGCCAGCATTTGCGCCCCGATGCCGGAGTATTTAGCCACGGCCCGCATCCGGTCGGCATTATTATCGGATTGGGGTGGCTGTGGGTTCAGGTTGGCCATGTTGAATGGGATAATTAGGCGGTGGGGACGGTAAAATTACGAGGTAGTACGTTACAGATGCGTCATCGGAGCCCATACGCGCCGGGTACGGGGGAAACCTGTACTTTTACCTACGCTGCTTCGTTGTGGAAGTGCCGGCCGCCGAACGATTTGGGCGCGGCCCGGCGTTTTCCGTCTGACTCTTTTTCTGCTCCGAGCTTTCTGCCGCTTTGACGACAACTAACTCCCTGCTGGTTCGTGGACTTGCCGCCACTTCGGCTGCCGTAGCGCTGGTGGCGGGCGTAGCGGGCTGCGCTTCTGAACGCCCCTCCCTACTTGGGCACGCCTATGACAACGTGGTGGCCCGCGACAATGCGTATTTCCTGGCCCGGGAAAAGATGCGGGCTGCTGAAAGTACGCTGGATGCCGCCCGCCTGAACGATTACAACCAGGTGCTGCCCCTCTTCCCTACCCTGGATGATGCCACCGTGGCCCGGGTAACGGCCGATATGGACGACATCATCAAGAAGGCTTCGTTGCCGGTGCAGCACCGCCCCGGATCCGACTGGACGGATGACAGCTACATCTTGATTGGCAAAGCCCGCTATTACAAGCGGGAGCTGGAGGACGCGGCTAAGACGTTTAAATACGTGAATACTACCAGCAAAGACCCCAACGCCCGCCACGAGGCCCTGATTTGGCTGATGCGCACGTTTCTGGCCTTGAAGGAGCTGGACAACGCCGCCGCCGTATCAGATATTCTGGATAAGGAGCAGGGCTCGGAACGAAACGCGCGGGAATTGTTCCTGACCCGGGCCGAGTATTTCCTGAAGATCAACGAGCCAGCCAAGGCCATTGAGAATCTGGAAAAGGCCATTCCGTACATCGAGCCCAAAAATGAGCAGTCCCGGACCCGCTACATTTTGGCCCAGCTGTACCAGAACCAGGGTGAGGACAAAAAGGCCTATGCCCAGCTGAATCAGATTCTAAAGAAAAATCCACCCTACGAACTGGATTTCTATAGCAAGCTGATGCTGGGGCAGGTATCAGACCTCAACCAGAGTGACCAGGCCCGACTGGATAAGTATTTCGCCAAGCTGCTTAAGGACACCAAGAATAAGGAGTACCGGGACAAGATTTATTATGAGATGGCGCGGCTGGAATACCGGCAGCAACGTTACCCCGAAGCCCTGGCCTTGCTGCAGAAGTCGGCGCGCACGCCTACTACCAACCGGGCCCAGAAGTCCTATACCTATCTGCTGGGCGGGCGCATCTACTACGAAAACCTGCAGAAATACCGTCTGGCAGCGGCGTATTACGATAGCACGGTACAGAATATGCCCCGGGAGTCGCCTACGTATGAGGCCACGGCCGAGCGGGCTACCATTCTTCAAGACTTTGCCCGGCAACTGACCACCATCGAAACCCAAGACAGCCTGCAGGCTTTGGCCCGGCTGGATACGGCTACCCTGCGCACCCGGCTCACTACCTACGCCCAGGCCGAGCTGGACCGGCAGCGCAAAGAAGCGGAAATCCTGGCCGCCCGGCAGGCCCGGCAAGACCAGAATAGTCAGAGCTTTTCGCAAACTGCTACTGGTCTGAGCAGCAACCGCGACCTGCAGACCAACGTGAGTGCCGATGACTTCCTGGCCGGCAATACCGGCTCTAAATGGTACTTCGATAACCCTACCGCCCTAAGCACGGCCCGCAATGACTTTATTAAGCGCTGGGGCGACCGGCCGCTGCAGGATAACTGGCGCACGGTAAACCAAACCAGCAACTCACCGGTAACAGCCCGGGGCGGCAACGTGCCCGTGAGCATTGCCGGCAACAGCAACACGGTGGTGAATGGCACGGTGCAACCAGCCGTGGCCGTGGACCCGGCCGTGCAATTGCGTGACCTGATAGGCCGCTACCGGCAGAATATTCCGCTCACGCCAACCCAACTGCAGCAGTCAGACGCTCAAACAGAGGAAGCTCTCTATGCCCTGGGCGGTATCTACAACCAGCAGTTGAAGGAGCCGACCCGCGCCATAGCAACCTATGAGCAGTTACTCACCCGCTACCCTACCGGCCCCCACACGCCCGAAACCCTGTACATCCTCTATCTGCTGCATAAGGAGCAGAACGAGGCAGGGAAGGCACAGACCTATGCGGCTCGTTTGCGGGAGGCGTATCCCAACTCCTCGTATGCCCGTCTGGTAGCCGACCCGGAGTACCTGCGCCGTACGTCGGTGGCTAACGCTCAGGTAGCCGTGCTGGTTGACTCGGCCTTTACCTTCTATAAAAAGCAGGAGTTTAAGAAGTCGGCGGCGGTATTAGCGCGGGCCCGCAGGCAGTACCCGCAAAACGACCTGAACGATAAGGTTGATTACCTCAGTACGCTGCTCACCATCCGAACGCAGCCGCCCCTTACGGCCAAAGTAGCCGTGGAGAAATTCTACAAAGACTACCCGCAGAGCCCCCTGGCCGGCCAGGCCACGGCCCTGCTGGCCACCTACCAGAAGTTTGAGGCCGGGCAGGTAACCGGAGCCTTGGTTTCTACCGATAAGCCGCCGATATCCGTGTTTAAGCCGGGCGAAGTGGAAAACCGGATGCGCATTTTCTACCAGGAAAATGAGATGCCGCTCACTCCCCTAGCCCAGAAACCGGCCACTACTCCCAGCCCGGTGGCTCCTGCGGCAACCAAACCAGCGCCTCTGCCGACCCTGACTACGCAGGCGGCCACGGCGGCCCCGGACGCTACTGCCACACCCGCCCTCCCCACGCCAGCGCCTACTCCTCCGGCCCCCGCCCCGGAGCCGACGCCCGAGGAAAAAGCCAAAGCTGCCCGGCAGGCCGCCGCGCAGGCCCGTGCCCGGGGCAAGAAAGCTCCCGCCCCGGTGAACACGCCCACAACAACTCCTCCTTCCGCTCCCAGCCCAGTTCCGGCGTCACCAGCACCCGGTACTCCAACTTCCCCGCCAACGGGTACCCAGCCGGCTCCGACAGCTTCCCCGACTCCGGCAACTACGGCCCCTTCCCCGTTTAAAGCGGATCTGGCGGCTTCCCATGTAGTTGTGCTGGTATTTGCGAAAGATGCTCCGGCTCTACAAGATCTGCCAACGCAGCTGGGAGCGTACAATGCGCGCTACTTCAAATCCAGCAGCTTGCTGGTGCGGCGGCAGCCGCTGGGCGCTGCTCAGGAGCTGGTAGTGGTGGAAACCCTGCCCACAGCCAAGCTGGCCCAGAGCTATGCCCTCAAGTTGCGCGGTCCCCAGTCGCCGATGAGCAAGCTGCGGGGTGCGGGTTACCAAACGGTGGTAATCAGTATTGATAACCTGCCAGTGCTGCTCCAGACGCAGAACGTGGAGCAGTATCAGCAGTTCTACCAGCAGAACTACCGCTAATTTTACCGTCGAAAATGCCCGTGCACCGGAGCCGCCTCCCTATAGCTAGGCGGCTCCGGTGCACGGGCAGTATAGCCGACTCTCATCTTTCTTTCCCGAAATGGCCAGATCCGCCACCAAGAATCCTATTCGCAAATCACCCTCCGCTGGCCGATACACCGGCTGGGCCCGCTCGTTCTGGCTGCTGTTTGGGGCCGGTGTAGTGGGCCTGGTGCTGTATGTGCTGGCCGTTAGCATCAACTTTCTGAATCTGTTCGGGCGCATGCCCAACCTGAAAACGCTGGAGAACCCGCGCAGTGAGCTGGCTTCCGAAATCTACTCGGCCGACAACGTGCTGATGGGCAAATATTTCCGCGAGAACCGTACCCCCGCCGAGTACGAGGACCTGCCCCAGCACCTGGTAGACGCTCTGATTGCCACTGAGGATGCCCGCTTTGAGGAGCATTCCGGCATCGACCCCAAGGCAACTGGCCGGGTGGCGGCGGGATTGCTCACGGGCGGCAGCGGGGGCGGGGGTTCCACGCTCACGCAGCAGTTGGCCAAGGTGCTGTTCCGCACCCGCGAAGACCTGAACGATGGCCTTCTCAACGACGTGCCCGGCGTGCGAATGCTCATCACCAAGACCAAGGAGTGGATTCTGGCGACCCGGCTGGAGCGCAGCTACACCAAGCGCGAAATTCTGCGCATGTATTTGAATACCAACGACTACGGCTCCAACGCTTTCGGCATCAACACGGCCGCTAAAACCTTCTTTAGCAAAAAGCCCCGGGAGCTCACGCGGCCCGAGGCTGCCACGCTGGTAGGCGTGCTGAATGCGCCCACGCGTTTCAGTCCCAAATTCAACCCTCAGCGCTCCAAAGTGCGCCGCAACTGGGTGCTGCGCCAGATGAATAAGTATGGCTACATCACGCCCCAGCAACTCCAGGCCGATACGCTGAAGCCTATTGTGCTGCGCTACAATGTGGAAAACCAGAATGAAGGTATTGCCCCCTACTTCCGGGTGGAGGTGAGCAAGATGCTCAAGCAGTGGGCCAAGGAAACCGACCACGACCTGTATGCCGATGGGCTGAAAATCTACACGACCATCGACTCGCGCATGCAGAAGTATGCCGAAGCGGCCGTGGCTGAGCACATGAAACTGCAGCAGAAGTGGTTTGACCAGCAGTGGAAGGGCCAGCAGCCCTGGCGCGACGAGAATGGCCGCGTTATCCCCAACTTTCTGAGCACTTCCATCCAACGCACCGAGCGGTACCGTTCCCTCAGCAACCGGTACGAGGGCAACAAGGACTCCATCAAGTACTACCTCAACAAGAAGTACAAGATGAAGGTATTTACCTGGAACGGGGGCGAGAAGGAAGTCCTGATGTCGCCGATGGACTCCCTGGCATACTACAAGCGCCTGCTGCACTCGGGCTTCATGGCCATGAACCCCCTTAACGGGCAGGTAAAGGCCTGGGTGGGCGGCATCAACTTCAAGTACATCAAGTACGACCACGTAAAGCAAGGGAAGCGGCAGCCGGGCTCCACATTTAAGCCCTTCGTGTACGTGGCCGCCATCGACCAGGGCTACTCACCCTGCTACCAACGGCCCGACGTAGCTACTACCTTCCCGGCGGAGCGCGGCCGGCCAGCCTATACGCCCAAGAACTTCGAGGGCAGCTACTCGGGCCGCACCTTCACGCTACGCCAAGCCCTGGCCCGCTCCATGAACTCCATTACGGCTTGGCTGGTAAAGAAGCTGGGGCCGGAAACGGTAGTCAGCTACGCTAAGCGCTTAGGCATCACCTCCCCCATTGAGGCGGTGCCGGCCGTGGGTTTTGGCTCTTCCGACGTGAGCATCTACGAGTTGGCCGGAGCCTACAGCACCTTCGTAAACAAAGGCATCTGGACGGCTCCCATGATGGTTACGCGCATTGAGGACAAGAATGGCAACGTGCTGCGCGAGTTTGTACCCCAGACGCGCGAAGCCCTGAGCGAAGAAACTGCCTACCTGATGACCTATATGCTACGCGGCGCTACCGAGGAACAAGGCGGCACCAGCATTATCCTGAAGGGTGGCTTCAAGTTCCCGTATGAGATGGGTGCCAAAACCGGCACCACCAGCAACTACTCTGATGGCTGGTTTATGGGTCTCACCCCTGATCTGGTGTGTGGCATGTGGGTGGGCGGCGAAGACCGGAGCATCCACTTCCGCACCGGGGCCTACGGACAGGGCTCCCGCCTGGCGCTGCCGCTCTACGGTATCTTTATGCAGAAGGTGTATAAGGACAAGAGCATCGACATTAACACCGGCCCCTTCCCCAAGCCCACGCAGCCTCTGAGCATCGAAATTGACTGCTCCCGCTACTACGGCGGCACCAGCCAGCGCGACACCATCCCCTACGAGCAGAAGCTCAACCAGGTAGAGCTGGAAGACCTCAACGAGGAGGACATTTAAACCGCGGCTGGTGCAGATGTTAGGATAACCCAGGTGCAGGCGTATTCGAGCATTATCCTCCGACTCCGGCTCTGCAGGATCTTTCGCTGAATTCACCGATTTTTACGACAGGTGGCCGGGACGTCCCGGCCACCTTTTTTGTTGCATCATTATCCGCAAACGGGCTGTCTGAACCTCAGTACTGGCCGGCTGCGTACTTTCATTGAACTTACCAGATGCAGCTTTGTCCGGCAGAACAAATCTGCGGCATCCCAACCACCTGCACCTTCCGTGATTTTTATGGCCGCCCGCCCCGAACTGCAAGACCAAATCCGTCAGTTGCCGCACCGTCCCGGCGTGTACAAATACTTCGGCGACGAGGATACAATCATTTACGTGGGCAAGGCCATTGACCTGCGTAAGCGCGTGAGCAGCTACTTCACCAAGCAGGACCACAACAAGAAAACCCAGCAGCTGGTCAAGAACATCCGCCGCATTGAGTTCACCATCGTTGATTCGGAATCGGATGCCTTTCTGCTCGAGAACAACCTCATTAAGCAGCACCAGCCCAAGTACAACATTCTGCTGAAAGATGGAAAAACCTATCCGTACCTGCTGCTCACCAACGAACGGTTTCCGCGCCTCATCCCAACCCGCAACAAGATACCCGGTCAGGGCCGCTATTACGGCCCCTACGCCAATGTAACAGGCATGAACCTGTTGCTGGAGCTGATTCGGGCCCTGTATCCGCTACGCACCTGCACCTACAACCTCTCGCCCCAGAACATTGAGGCCGGCAAGTTTAAAGTGTGCCTGGAGTTCCACCTGGGCAACTGCAAAGGCCCCTGCGTCGGCAACCAAGACGAAGAGACCTACAACCAATACATCCAGCAGATCCGGCAGATCCTGAACGGTGACCTGCGCCTGCCCAAGCAGTACTTCCGGGAGCGGATGACCCAGGCCGCTCAGGATCAGCAGTATGAGCTGGCCCACCAGTACAAGCTGAAGCTCGATAAGCTGGATGAGTTCCAGAGCAAGAGCACCATCGTGAATGCGTCTCTGTCGAACATCGATGTATTCAGCATCGTGTCGAACGAGAAATCGGCCTTTATCAGCTACCTCAAAGTGATGAATGGCAGTATTGTGCTTACGCAGTCAGTAGAGGTACAGAAGAAGCTTGACGAGCCCGACGACGAAATTCTGGCCCCGCTCATTATGCAGATGCGCCAGGAATATGAGAGTGAGTCGAAGGAGATTCTGACTAATGTTCCCGTTCCTAGCCTACCGCTGCCCGGCGTCAGCATTGCCCAGCCCCAGATTGGCGACAAGCGCAAGCTTATTGAGCTGGGCTTGAAGAACGTGCTGTACCTGCGCAAGGAAAAGGAAAGCATGAATGACCGCAGCAAAGACCTGAATGAGGTGCGCATCATGGAAACCATGAAGAAGGATTTGCGCCTCACGGAGTTACCCAAGCACATCGAGTGCTTCGACAACTCCAACTTCCAGGGTGATAATCCGGTGGCCGCCATGGTGTGTTTTCGCAACGCCAAGCCCAGCAAGAAAGATTACCGCCACTTCCACATCAAAACCGTGGTGGGCCCCAATGACTTTGATTCGATGTACGAAATCGTAACGCGCCGCTACCGTCGGTTGCTGGACGAAGGAGCCAGCCTCCCACAGCTGGTGATTGTGGACGGCGGCAAGGGCCAGTTGGGCATGGGTGTAAAAGCCCTGAAGGACCTTGGCCTGTGGGGCCAGATACCTATCATCGGCATTGCCAAACGCCTGGAAGAAATCTACGTACCCAACGACCCGTTGCCCCTCTACATCGACAAGAAAAGTGAAACCCTGCGCCTCATCCAGCGCATGCGCGACGAGGCCCACCGCTTCGGCATCACCTTCCACCGCTCCCGCCGCGACGCCGCCACCCTCAAAACCGAGCTGACCGACGTCAAAGGCCTCGGTCCCGTAACCGCCGATAAGTTGCTGACCAAGTTCAAGTCTGTTAAGAAAATTAAGGAGCTGACCGAGCAGGAACTAACCGCTGAAGTAGGCAAAGCCAAAGCCCGCATCCTGCTCGACTATTTCAGCCAGCCAGATGCTCCCACTTCAGCTTCCTGATTATCCTCAATTCAACTAAACAACAAGCCCCGACCATAACTGGCCGGGGCTTGCTGTTTTAAGAAACCTACCAACGAATCGTTGGGAAATCTGTGAAATCAGTTCTCTAGAAAGACCACAGATTGTATTCGTACTCGATCAGGTCAGCGGCGGCCTGCTGCGAAGCCAGAATACCCTGCTGCTGTCCGCCATACACCTCATCCAAACGCGAGTCGCTGGGGTTCGACACCTTCACAATGTAGGAGTTGAACAGCCACAGTTCAAACGCATCAGCCAGGTTCTTATGCTGGGCATCGTTCTGGGGGTTAAACCAGATAGCCTTGTCCGGATTAGCCCGGAACACGCGCACTAGGTCGCTGTACTTGAACGTACCAATTGGCTTTTCAATACCGGAAGTGTTCGAGCCCAGCGTGGAAGGAACCAGTAGAGTCAAGGATTTAATGTCGTGATACATTCTCGACCGTTTCTTGTCGAAAATCATATCCTCCTTTAATTCCATCTGATAGATGTCCTTCGGGCGGTATTCGTAGCTCGGGGGTGCAGTAGGCGCTTTGGGTGTTGTCTTTCCTTTAGCACCTTTTTTAGGAGCTGGAGTGCCCCATCCATCACCAGTGTCTTCCGAGAAACCAGCAGCACGCTCTTCATCACTCAGACCAGCGCTAGCCTCCGCGTACGACATGTTGCCGATTACCTCCTTTGAGGAGAAGGTAGACGTCAGCGAGTCGTTTTTATAGGCCTGCAGCTCACCCCGCTTTACAGCATCAATGATTACGCGGCTGATTTCCTTGCCTTCCGCAAACATCGGCTTGTTCTGCTTTTCGCGCAGGTCGATTGCACGCCAGATGGTCTTCCGGAACATGATGTCCGAATTCGGAATCGGGCGGTACGAGCCATTGCTGCTCGCGGTGGTAGCTTGTTCCTGAGCCGATGCTGCCACCGACAGCGTCAGGCCGGCCGTCAGAGCGGCGAAGGAGAGGAATTTGTTCATACCTGGGTAATCAAAAAAGCGCGAGGGATAGTTCAGAACCAGTAACGCTTACAGCAGCGGAATATTGAACTGCTTCGAAACGTTTACGTCCTCGATGTTGCCCTGGAAGTTCTGACGCTGTACACCTTTTACTTCAATGTACAGACGGTCGCCTTCACGGGCGGTGTTTACTACGCTGGTCAGGTCAACATTGGGGCCATTCACGCTGATGGGCGGCATAGCCGGGCGCTTACCACGTACCAGCGTTACCTGGTAGCTGGATACCCGGAAACGAGCGTCATCCGGCAGGAAGGTAGCAAAACCAGCATCCGGTACAGCTTTCAGGTTCATGTTGCGAACAGCCGTAATCGGGGTACCCTGCTTCTCGTTGGCCGGACGGCCACCCACCCAGCACTGAATTTCAGGCTTGGGAATGGGGCGTACCTGGAAAGTTTGCGAACCGATGGGGTTACCACCGCTGCTTACGTTCAGCGTTACTTCCCGTGAGTTGGGCACCAGCGTTACCTCGCCTTTAGCCGAACCTTTAATGGTAGAAGCACCCGAAGCCGAGAAGCTGGGGTCATACTGGGCACCCAGTGCAGGTACCTGTACACTCAGCTTGTTACCGCACTTGAAGTACAAAGCCTGTACCGAAGCCGACTGAATCTGCATTACCGGCTTGGTGATGGTGTACTCTACCTTCTTAGTGAAAGTAGTGTCGCGACCATTCTGCTTGAAGCGAATGGTACCAGTCCAAGAACCTTTGGCGTTGCCAGCCTGGTCGAAGTTACCGGGACGAGCAGTGAATTCAACCAGACCGTGACCGTCCGGATTAACGCGCAGGGGCGAGCCGTTCAGCGTCATCGTCGGGTTCAGGCCCGAGGCCGAAGCCGTCAGGAACAGCTCTGCTTTGTACTTAGTGCCGGCAGCTACTGTGTTCGACTCGGCGCTAGCAAAAGCTCCAATTTTATCAAATACGATTACGTTACCACCAACTTTGGCCGATAGCGCGTTTAACGCATCCGATTCGTATTTCAGTACTTCTGCTTCTTTCTGCGACAACACAGCCAAAGCCGCGACTACCGGAGTATTCTCAAAGTTCAACTGAGCAAAGTTTTTGTTCTTCTGCTCTTTCTCAGTCACCATCGGATCTTCTTTGGCATCCAGGGCCAAAGGACCAGCATTAGGTACAAATTGCTTGATGTATGTTGAGTATTTGTTCAACTCACCTTTCATTTTGTAACCCACACCGTTCTGAGAAGCGCCGAGCATGAGTTCCGCCACTTTGTCTTCGGCGCTCATATTCTTGAACTCGTTCTTGCCCTTGTTCTCCGTTTTCTCCAGCAGTTGCTGACGAACACTTGACAAGTAGGCAATTACTTTTTGAGTTTCACTGCGTACTTCTTCACTCTGTTTGAGCACCGCCAAATCACGAGCTTGGTTCCGGTTTTTCTCAACCTGAGCTTTAATACCTTTTACAGTACCATCATTCGCTTTCGACACTTTACCGTTGATAGCGGCCAAGCTGTCGTCAAGGAATTTGAACTTCAGCAGAATTGCTGAGTTTACTTGTAGGGCGAGAAGTGCGGTGAGTACGAGGTACATCATCCCGATCATCTTCTGCCGTGGAGTCTCTTTACCTCCCGCCATCGTGTCTACCTATGCTATACTAGTGGAACTTTATCTGAAACGATATGGTGTGCGGCTACTTTAGTTAGTAGCGCGCATAGCGTTCAGCATGTTACCGTACACGCGGTTCAGCGAGCTGAGATTGGTGGTCAGGCTGGTTACCTCCTGCTTGAACTGGTCAGTTTCTTTGCCAGCTTCGGTCAGGTTCTCCATGGCTTGGGCCAAGGTACCGTAGAACTTGTTCATTGACTTCAGGTGCGTGTTGGCATCCTGCAGCTCCATTTCGTACACTGCGTTCAGCGCGCCCAGGTTCTTGGTCACGTTTTGCACCTGTACATGATACTCACGAGCATCGTTGGTAGCATCGGCCATAGCCGTCATCGCCTGAGCCGTGGTCGAGTAAGCTTCGTTAATACGCTCCAGCGACTGAGCAGCAGTGCGAACTTTCGAGGTGTACTCGTCGGTAGCGCTGGTAGCGTCGCCAAGGGTGGAGAGTTGTTGGGTAGTAGTGCTTAGGCGGTTCAGGCCTTGGCCCAGCGAAGCAATAGCCTCAGGAGTTACGTTAGCGTCTTTCAGCATATCGTCCAGCTTGCGCGTCAGGCCCGTGCCGGTGCCCTGCTCCACAAAACGGTTGCTGTTGGTGGAAGGATCATAGCCTTCGCTCAGTTCGGGGTATACCAACGACCAGTCTACCTCTTTCGGGTTCGGCTGGAATGCACTCAGCAGGAAGATCAGGGCTTCCGTACCCAGACCTACGATCAGCATCTCGCTGGCACCTTCCCAGTGCTGAATCTTGAACAATGCCCCTACAATTACTACTGCTGCGCCGATGCCGTACACTTTAGGCATCAATACATCGTACAGAAAACTACCGCCTTTAGCTGCCATGTGATTGTGGTGTTGAAAAAAAGAAGTTTGTTGTGGTAATGTGTTCGTAAAAACGCGGAAGGGTTGTATGGGTGTGCTTTGCAGAGTTGGGCAAGTGAAAGGCTCCTAGTTAAGGCTTTCGTTGGTGCCCATGCCAATCTGAATCATGGCTGTGCGGAAACCAATGTATGAGCGGGCCGAATCCTGATACTCGAAATTGCGGGTACCTGTCTCGAGGAAATACGCAATGTCTTTCCAAGAACCACCGCGTACTACTTTGCGAGGTTCATTGTCATCGGGGTTAGTAGGGTTCATGTCCCATACTACTGGTACCGATGCTTCCATGTAAGCGTCGTCACACCACTCCGATACGTTGCCCGACATATCGTACAGGCCAAAATCATTGGGGAAGAAGGAGCCTACCGGCGAAGTGTACGCGTAACCATCCGAAGCATAATCACCCCGGCCAGGCTTGAAGTTAGCCAGCATGCAGCCTTTGGAATTACGCAGATACGGGCCACCCCAAGGATATGTCGCCAGGTCACGACCACCACGAGCTGCGTATTCCCATTCTGCCTCGGAGGGCAAACGGAAATTTGGCGTAGGTGCCAGTCCGGCTTCGGCATTGGCGGCGTTTTTGTTTTTGGTGCGCCAGTTGCAGAAATACTTGGCGGCAAACCAGTCTACCCCCACAACCGGGTAATCGTCGAAAGCGGGGTGGGTATAGTAATACTCCATCAAGGGGTCACCCATATGATAGGTAAAGTCGCGTACCCATACCGTGGTATCGGGGTAGAGTTCGGTCATCACATACTCTTCCCCCAGCACGTCAATCGAGTCCTGCCGGATAGCATTCATGAACTGACGGTATTCGTTATTGGTAATTTCGGTTTCGTCCATGTAGAAGCCGGCGATAGTCACCTGCTTGTTCATGTTCACCATCGAAGCCGAAATGTCCTGGTCCGTCTGGCCCATGTGAAACGTTCCACCGGGGCAGGGAACCATGCCGTAGGGCACTTCCTGGGGATTGAACTCCGGACGATCCTCCGCCCCAACCAGGTCGCCTTGCGGTCCTTTACCGAAACCACAGCCCCCCAGGATAAGCGTCGAGAGAGCGACGAGAGGCAATACGAGAAACTTGTTCATGTGAGAAAGAAAAAGACGGTCGAGGCGGCGATATCCAAAGATTACAATTTTTCGAGCTGGCAAAGCTAACGAATCGTACGTTCGTACGCAAGCCTATCGCTCAATGCTAACCTTTTGTCTGCGAACTAACCTTCCAGCCAGTTAAACAATGGGTAGCAGGGAGTTAAAGAAATTCTGTGACAGGTGTGAGGCGCCAATTCAGTGGTGGTGATTCCGGCTAACGAAACCTCTTTTTTAGAAGCTATAGCGCGGTGTGCGGATGGCTGGCCGAACAGCAAGACCCGGCTTTGGCAGACGGTAGGAAAGCATTATTTCCAGAGAACTGGTTGCTCTTGCACCTTGATTAAATGCAATAAAGTCATAAGCTAATCCCACCCGCATCGCATTGTCTTTCGCAAAGCTGATTCCTCCCAGAGCAGTAAGCGACTCGCCTGACCGATACCCTAATCCACCCCAAAACCGATCATCAAACGTAGCTCTTACCCCTGCCTCATACGAGTTGTTTTTAAACGAGAATTTATTGTTGTCACCAAGTTTACCAGGAAACACCGTCTTGACTAACACAGTTGGTGTAACGACAACGGATGAGGAAGCTTCAATATTATATCCGGCGGTCAGGTAAGCATGATTTTCGGCAGTGAACTGCGCGGTACGCTCACTTGCCAGTTCCGTAGCAAACTTGTAGGTTGAGCGCAGCAGGTTATTTACACTAAGTCCTGCATACAGCTTGTCTGATTCATACCACGCTCCGGCTCCAGCATCAAATTTATAGTCAGATCCTTCAAATGGTACGCGCGGGTCATTATCGTCCAAGGGCCGGTATTTTCCGTGATACACGTTGCTAAAAGAGCCCTGCACACCGATACCGAGTCGTCCTTCGCCCACTTTTATGTGCTTGGAATACGACAGCTCTGTGTGCGTAATAGCCAATTGAGCGAGTTTATCCCGGTACACGCTAATACCGAGTCCACCACCGAGGGCTGCTACAGGCAGATTGGCCGTAAGCACGGCTGTTCTAGGAGAACCTCCTTCGTCAAAGGAGCCAGTGTAGCCAATATACTGTTGTCGTCCAAGCAGCGTAACATCACCCTGGCCTTTAATACCAGCGTATGCCGGATTGAGAAACATACCGTTAAAGCCATAGTGGCTGAACTGGGGCTGCTGCTGCGCCAGGGCCGGGAGCGCACAGGAAGAGAAAAAAACAATAGATAGTATTCTCTTCATATAAGGGCCGTTTTCAGGCTAATTACGCAGGGACAGGAAAAAGGTGGCATACTGCAGCAGGCAATATAACCACCCGTAACTAAGATAACGAAAAGACAAGAGGAAACAGAAATCTGTTTCCTCTTGCCTCAGATAAATAGCGGGTTACTTGTTTTTCTTTTCCTTGGCCAGTTCCGCGCCATGATGGTGACGGATATAGGCTTCGATGGCACCCGTCATGGAAGGTGCATTGGGCTGGGGGGCTTCTATGTCCAGTTCCAAGCCTGCATCCTTCACTGCTTTGGCAGTCGTGGGACCAAAAGCGGCGATTCGGGTGCCGTTCTGCTCAAAATCCGGGAAGTTGATGAACAGTGAGCTAATGCCGGAGGGACTGAAGAAAGCAATGCAATCGTATTTCACATCCGACAAATCCGACAAGTCGCTGGCAACGGTGCGGTAGATGACGGCTTCGGTGAATTTGAAGCCGTTGGCGCGCATAAACTCGGGAATGTCATCCTTGCGAATGTCCGAGCAGGGATACAGAAACTTCTCGCCTTTGTGCTTTTTGATTACTTCAAAAAGATCAACGGCCGTGCGCTGGCCCACGAAAAGCTTGCGCTTGCGCAGTACGATGTACTTTTGGAGGTAATTAGCGGTCTGCTCCGAAATGCAGAAATACTTCATTTCGGCGGGCATTTCAATCTTGGCTTCTTGGCAAATACGGAAGAAATGGTCCACCGCATTTCGGCTGGTGAAGATGACGGCCGTGTGCTCCAGGATGTTTACTTTCTCCTTCCGGAAATCCTTATAGGAAACCGGCTGCACCTCAATGAACTCCCGGAAATCTACCTTGATACCGTATTTATCCGCAATGGAAAAATACGGTGATACATCGTTGGAAGGTTTAGGCTGGGTGACCAGGATGCTGGAGATGCGCTTGGCGTGACGGCCCGTCCCCGGTTGGTCTTTGCTCTCGGCCATAGGTAAGGAAAGTGGGTAAGTCTAAGGCAATAAGGGGGCGTTGCAGGTACTACCGGACGAAACCGGCAGAAGGCTTAGTAAGTGAAAACGATCAGCTTGAGCAGAATGATCAGCGGAATTACTTCCGTGGCGCAAAGGTACGAAAACAAATGCAGATTCAGGAGGGAGGTTTTGTGATGAAGTGTGCGCCCAACCCGCAATACCGTTCCAATCAACATCAAGGAAACCACTCCGTTGGACACCCAGAGCACGGTTTCGGGGAGGCGCTGATTGAGGCCCAGATACAGGAGCATCACAACTGGTAAAAACAGCCCCATAGACAGGATGGTGCGAATAAATTCCCGGTACTGCAGGGTAACCAGTTCGGTCACATCGAAGATATAGCCCATCAGTTCCAGAAACAGATACTTCCCAAGCACAAACCCGGCTACCAGTGCCGTGTACAGCAGCACCCGCACCACAATGGCGGACTCCGCCACGTCGAACAGTCGCCGCAGAATCACGATGCTTTGAACATTGGTGTGAATAGCTACCAGAAGCAGCGCAAACGACAGGGAAAAGAGCAGTACCAAGGCCAAGTTGAGCCAGGTAAGCGTAGGTTTAACGAGGAAATCCTGCTCGGCCGTAGCTTTGCTCCATAGTCCATCCACCTGATAAATGCGCACGAAACCGGGCTGATAGGTGGCGCGCAGGGCCCCATAGCAAAGCCCAATCAGCAGCAGAAACCCCACGAATACGTTTTGCCCCTGGTGCCCTCGCAGGCGGGGCTGGGCCCCCGCCGGTCCGGGCGTCAGGCGGCTGGCGTCCGGAGATTTCACAACGGGGGCCGTGTTGGTGAATGAGGCTAAGTTTGGCAATGCATCCGGCTGCCAGACGCACAGCAGATGGGACCCGGCTGAGCTACCGGCTGGCAGAAGGGCAGCCAGATCTATTGTGTAGGGCGCGGTTGTATCTGCACTAAATACCAGCCGATTATCCAGAAACAGGCTCAACTTCTCGCGAGCCGTGAAGCTAATGCGCAACGGTTTACCCGGCCGAATGGAAAGCCACTGGTAATAGGCGTGAGTGGGGGTGTGATAATCGGGCAGGTACAGAATCAGTCGATTCCGGGGAGCATCGAAAATCAGCCAGTCGGCAGTGAGGCCGGCCCGGGGGGCGGGCGGCAGAGGGCGGTACTCAGCAGCGGTGGCCGCAAGGGCGGGCCACAGGCTCACCACCAGCAACCATACAACCCAGACCCGAAGGCGCCAGCGGATACGCACTATTGCGGAGGTTAATGCTTACGAGGCCACCCGTTGCCGCTCGGCCCGGCTATGGTACACACCCAGAAACACGCTCAGCAGCAACGAAAAAGCAATCAGCGTGATGATGAGCAGGGTGTTGCCGAGGTAGGCGAAGTTGATGACGAACAAAATCACCAAGATGTTGAGCAGTCCCAGCAGCAGCACCGTACCAATTTGCTGGAATCCCATGGCCAGAATCCGGTGGTGAACGTGGTTTTTATCAGGGGAGAACGGGGAGCGGCCGGCCATCATCCGCACAATAAACACCCGCAGCGTATCGAATAAGGGCACGAACAGCACCCCTACTGCAACTGAAGGCGCCGAAGAGCCGAACGGCTGCCCCACTTTCAAGCCCATCTCAATGAACTGAATAGTGAGAATTGACACGATGAAGCCACATACCAGGGAGCCGGTGTCGCCCATAAAAATATTGGCTTTGTGAAAGTTGTAGCGCAGAAAACCCAATAGCCCGCCGATTACGCATACGGCCACAAATACATAGCTCTGAAACTCGGGGCCGCCGTAACGGAAGAAGTAGTAACCGAACGTAGCGCAGATGATGAGTACGATGCTGCCCGCCAAGCCATCTAGTCCGTCGATGAGGTTGATAGCATTGGTGATGCCCACAATGGCAAAAAACGTGAAAGCATAACTAATACCGATAGGCAATTCATTGATACCCAAAATGCCCTGAAAACTGGTGATGCGCACATCGGCCATAATCATGACAATGCCGGTGGCCAGTAGTTGGCCCACAAACTTTTTGGAGACGGAAATACTCACCAAATCGTCTTTGAGGCCCACAAAAAACAGCACGATGCAGCCAGCCAACAGTTCCTGTATACCGTTGCGGATGTGCAGGGGTGCAAAAATGGTCAGGGCCGACATGAACCCCGCAAACACGGCTACGCCGCCCAGGCGCGGCGTCAGCGACTCATGCACGGTACGCGCGTTGGGCGTATCGAGCATATTTTTCAGGTGGGCAACGTAAATGATGGACGGAACAGCGAATAATGCCACTAGAAACGCCCACAAAAAGGACAAGCCCAACTGAATTTCGAGTTTACTCATTGTGGTTCGGCAGTTTTGAATCAGGCCCGGGCATCTGTACTCCGCAGCCGTGCAAAGATACGATTAGCTGTGTAGTACGCCGGGCTGATT
Source organism: Hymenobacter sp. 102 (assembly GCF_049949205.1). Classification (NCBI taxonomy): domain Bacteria; kingdom Pseudomonadati; phylum Bacteroidota; class Cytophagia; order Cytophagales; family Hymenobacteraceae; genus Hymenobacter; species Hymenobacter sp. 102. The sequence goes on along the minus strand of NZ_CP188172.1, from coordinate 3,236,414 downwards.
CAGCAGCGCAATGGGAGTAAGATTTTCCTCCACGATGGAATCGGGCACGAAGATGAACTTCTTGTCAAACACCTGAGCTCCGACGTAATAGCTCACCCAATATTGGTTGTTCAGGTGAAATAGGGCCGGATCAATTGGCTCAATGGGTGTGGCCGTTCGGGGCATCACTTCGGGCAGGGAATGCCGGAGCGTGGAGGTGCGCACCGGGGATCCTTCGGCGTTGGTACCGTACCCGTTGGAGCTGACGATGACGTTCTGCAGCGGAAAATCGCTCTGGTTGAGCAGATACACCAGCCAGCCAGGTTGCCCTTCAGTGGTAGCGGCCCGCTCATCGGGCACAATAGCTACCGAAACGCCTTCTACCGGCTCAAATGCAATATCCTTTTTCATGCAATTAGGTACGCTATACAAACTCGGCCCCAAACAGACGGGCCAGGTGGGGCAATAACCGTTCCTGCACTTCGGCTATCGGTACTGGGCGGCCCAACTCCGCCTGCAGCGAGGTGACGGCTTTATCGGTGATACCGCAAGGAACAATGTGGCCAAAGTAGCTCAGGTCGGTGTTCACGTTCAGGGCGAAGCCGTGCATGGTTACCCAGCGGCTGCACTTCACACCCATTGCGCAGATTTTGCGCGGATTGGCCGCACCCTCTTCAAAATCGAGCCAAACTCCGGTAAGCCCGGCAATGCGGCCGGCGCGGACGCCATAATCAGCCAGCGTGCAGATAATGGCCTCCTCCAGCAACCGCAGGTAACGATGAATATCGGTGAAGAAGTTGTCGAGGTCGAAGATGGGATACCCTACCAGCTGACCGGGACCATGGTAAGTAATGTCGCCACCCCGATTGATACGGTGGAATGTCGCAGCATGCGCGGCCAGGCCCGTCTCATCCAGGAGCAGGTGCTCGGGCTTGCCGCTTTTGCCCAGCGTGTACACGTGCGGATGCTCGCACAGCAGCAGGTGGTTGGGGGTGGCTTCCGGAGACTGCCCGGCTGCGGCTGCGTCGCGGTTGCGCGTTTTTACGGCCAGCGTTTCGGCCAGCAACTGCTCCTGCAGGTCCCAAGCAGGCTGATACGCTACCATTCCAAGGCGCTGCACATGCACGTGCCGGTTCTGGCTGGCCGAAGCCGGCGCAGCGGCCGGCTCCGTACCGGCCCCGGGCTGGGTCGGGCTTACACAGGCGGAATAAGTATTCATATCACGAAACAGATGAAGCGTTGCCGCACAGAAACACGCAAAGGTACTAGTTTTGGGCCCAACGGCCCGCTGGTTTCCGGGGCCTTCCTGTTCATCGTGCCCATGCGCCCCCCTGCCCACCAACTTGGTACCGCCGGCGAAGCTGCGGCTCTGCAGCACCTGCTGGCCCTTGGCTACGAGCTAGTACAGCGCAACTACCGCTTCCGCCGGGCTGAAGTGGATTTGATAGTGCGGCGGGGCAACCAGCTACTGGTGTTTGTGGAGGTGAAAACGCGCTCCTCCACCCACTATGGGTACCCGGAGGAGTTCGTAACGGAACGGAAGCGGCAGCTGTTCCGGCTGGCCGCCGAGCAGTTGCAGGAAGAGCTAAGTTGGTCCGGCGACATCCGATTCGACATTATTGCCCTCTCCCCCACCGCCTCTGGGCTGCGCTTAGAGCATTTTGAGGATGCGTTTTGGTGAAACAGAGAAGTTGGATGTTCATCCTGCGCGGCTGGCGCACTCAGAACATCTAACTCACCACGCCACTATTTACCGCCGGCTGCCGGGGCGGGCCGTATCGGGCTTGTCCCGGTTGTCAAGCTTGTCTTTCTCGTAGATGAGCACCCCGTTGCGGTTATACTCCTTCACCAGTACGGGCTCAGTTATCTCCGGCTCGTAGCCCGATTCGCCGTACTCGTACTCGTAGCGGAGGCGGTTGCGGGTGTTGCGGAAGCCCCAGTACTGATCCCAGGTACCAATGCGCTTACCGTTCTCAAACTGACCCGACCACTCCAGCTGCCCGTTTTCGTTGTAGCGCACGTAGTCGCCTTCCAGCTTGCCGTTGAGGTAAGGAATAACCTCTTTCACCTGTTTCTGCCCCCCGTCGTAGTACGTGATGTTGGCATCCCGTGGGAAACCCATTTCGTAGTGTGTTTTGGAAACCAGAATATTGTCGCGGGTGAATTTCTCCCAGCGCAGGTGGCGCGTACCCAAGGCGAAGTAGCCGGTTTCTATCACCTTGCCGCCCTGCAGCATTTTGTATGGGCCATGCAGCACCTTATCGGTGGTGGGGGTAAGCTCAGTGTTGGCTTTGAATATTTTACGCTTGCGGGGATTGAAGTAGTAGCGGGCCGGAGCGTAAGGATTGGGCTGCTGGAAGGTGCGCAGGTAGTAGAATATTTCCACCCGCTGGTTTTTGCCTTTAGGCCCCGATTTCACATACCCTTTCTTTATTCGCTCGCCCATGAAGATACTTTTCTTCTTCTTAGGCTTCCGCTGGGCTGCTTTCTCCTTTTCCTTGGCCGCCCGCTCCTGCTCCTTCGTCATGCTCACGCGCTTGGCTACCAGCGAGGGGGTACCGGCCGTATCGGCGGCGGTGGCCAATGTATCGGCCGAAGCAGAAGCTACCCCGGCGTCAGGGCGGCTATTGAAGGAAACTGTTTTGTGCGAGCAAGCTCCAACCAACAGAGCCCCGGACAATAGAAGAAACAAACGCAGCGGACGCATCAAAGTAGCAGGCAGGATTCGGAGCAACGAACGTAAATATAGAGGGATTTGGTGCCCGGGCCCGGCAGAATCAGCCCAGCTGCACCAGTCTCCAATACAGCAAAACCCCAGCAGCCAACGCTACCAGGGTTTTGTACCGCTTTGTACTTTACAGACTTTCTAAGACTACTCCGCCGCCAGCAAATCAGCACTGCGCTTCACGAAGGCCGTTAGTGCCTCGCCTTTCAGCATGCCCTGAGCCAGCAACGCCAGATCAAATGCCTGCCGGGCTAGTTTACCACCGGCTTCACCTTCAGCCTTCAGCACGCGCTGAGCTACGGGGTGGTTGGCATTCACGCTCACGGTGTAGGTATCGGGCAGAGAGCCGAACATCTGCATGCCGCCGCCCCCACCGGCCCGCTGCATATCCTTCATGCGGCGCATGAACTCGGGCAGTGTAATGATAACCGGCGCATCCTGGGGCGAAAGGGCCTCCACCTGCACGTGCATGTGCTCGTTGCTGACGGCTGCCTTAAACAGGTCCTGCAGCTTGGTCTTGTCGTCGTCGCTCAGTACGCTTTCCGGGTTTTCCTCCTTCTCGATGAGCTTGCCCACCGTATCAGCATCCACGCGCTTGAACGTGGTTTTTTCAAGCTTCTGCTCCAGCTGCCCGATGAAGTGCGAATCGAGCGGTCCGTTGAGTTCCAGCACGTCATAGCCCCGGTCCTGAGCCGCCTGCACGAAGCCGTGCTGGGCCTCGGCGTCGGTGGTGTACAGCACAACGGTCTGCTCGTTTTTGTCCTTCTGGTTGGCTTGTACGAACTCCTGGTACTCGGATAGGGTGAACAGCTTGCCAGCTACGTTCTGCACTAGGGCAAAATCCTTGGCTTTATCGTAAAACTTCTCATCCGACAGCATACCATACTTCACAAACAGACCAATGTCGGACCATTTCTGCTCGTAGCCGGCGCGATCCTTACGGAACAGATCACTGAGCTTGTCGGCCACTTTCTTGGTGATGTACTGGTTGATTTTGCGCACGGCCGCATCGGCTTGCAGGAAGCTGCGCGACACATTCAGCGGAATATCGGGCGAGTCGATGACGCCGTGCAACAGCATCAGGAATTCGGGCACCACGTCCTTTACCTCGTCGGTAATGAACACCTGGCGCGAGTACAGCTGAATCTTGTTGCGCTGAAACTGCAGCTCGTCCTTCACCTTGGGGAAATACAGAATACCCGTGAGGTTGAAGGGATAATCCACGTTTAGGTGAATCCAGAACAGCGGAGGTTCCGAAAACGGGTATAACTCCTGGTAGAACTTGGTGTAGTCCTCGTCAGTCAGCTCCGACGGCTGCTTGGTCCAGATGGGCTGCGTCTGATTGATAACCTCGCCCTCGAACTCGATTTCGATGGGCAAGAATTTGCAGTACTTGGTCAGGATACCTTTCAGACGGGCTGATTCCAGGAATTCGTCGGAATCCTCGGCTACGTGCAGCACCACATCAGTACCCCGGTCGGCCTTCTCAGTAGTTTCCAGGCTGAACTCAGTACTGCCGTCGCACACCCAGTGGGCGCCCTCTGTGCCTTCCTTATAGCTCTTGGAGAAAATTTCCACCTCCCTGGCTACCATAAAGGCAGAATAGAAGCCCAAGCCGAACTGACCGATGATCTGATCTTTGGCCGCAGCATCCTTCTCCTTGTACTTCTCCACAAATTCGGTGGCACCGGAGAAGGCAATCTGGTTGATGTACTTCTTGATTTCCTCGGCCGTCATGCCCAGGCCGCGGTCCGAAATGGTGATGGTGCGGGCCGCTTTGTCCACGCTTACTTTCACCTTCAGCTCGCCCAGTTCACCCTTGAACTCGCCCAGCTGCCCCAGGCTCTTCAGCTTCTGGGTAGCATCCACGGCATTGCTCACCAACTCACGCAGAAAAATCTCGTGGTCAGAGTACAGGAACTTCTTGATGATGGGGAAGATATTCTCGGTATGAATCGAGATGCTACCTTTCTCTTGCATAGCGGATTAGGAAGAAGTGAGTGAAAAACAGAGTCAGCCGTTTTGCCAGCTTCAATTCTGGCTCTACGCGGTTACACTCGTGTTCAAACGATGTTCCAATCCCATTTTGCTGTCAGTTTGGCAGCGTTGGCTACTCCCTACGCAATCTACCCGGCCCGGTCGAGCCGGGACGGCTGTCCGCCCCGGAAATGTCGCTGCCACTCTCTTTCCAGGCGCTCAACCAGCGGGGTATCAGCGGCGGTAAGCCAGTCGAGAGCAGCCGGCACATCGGAGAAAAACTGAATATCGGCCCGGATGTGGCGTCGGCCGTCGGCTAGCACACTTTCTACTACCAACTGGTTGTGCAGGCTCACGGGCAGCACCAGTGCCACCTCCTGTACCTGTAGCGCCGCAAAGCGGGGCAGCCAGTTTTCACTCAGCCAAGCCTGCTCATCAGTGCCTACCAGCGGCAGGTGAGACACATCGGCCAGCCACCGCGTTACGTGGTAACGGCGCGACTCGTGGAGCAGGTGCTCAAAGGCTGCCTGAAAGCTTCCGGTAGTGAGGGAGCCATGCCAGTCCCAGCGCAAAAGCTGCAGAGAAGGCTCTAGTTGGGTTAGAAGGGAATTGAACACACGCACCATGCAAACCAGAACCAGCCGGCAGTGGCTGGTCAGTCAGCAAAAATACCTGATCCTCAGTGCGCTACTTCCGCTCTTTCGCCCGTTCAGCCCATATCCTCGCCCAACCAGGCTATTTTCCGGACCGGTTTCAGGCTGCGGTTTGTACGGGAAGATGTAGTGCAGGTGGATCTGTCGCGGGCGTGAGGCTACGCCCAACGCCTAACCGCGCAGAGGCCAGTGGTCGGCTATTCCGATAGCCGAAGCATCCTGGCCGATAATTGAAAGGCAATTTTGCACTACCCCTCATACAAACAGGTGGTCGGGGGTAATGAGTGCGCTCTTGACGGTGGCCGGACGCAGTAGCTGCGCTACTTGGCGCAGTATTTTGGCAGTCAGCTTTTTCATCAGTGATTATCAAAAGTAGTACGCCGCAAAATTCGGAGGCTGCCGTTGCCTGAGCGTTGCGCATGGGTTATGCTTGTGTGATGCCCGAATTTTTTCCGGATGGGAAAATGAAGCTTTCGGTTTTCCGGCTACCTTTGCTTCTGTTCGACACATTGTTGCAAATGCAGACTCTTCGTACCCGGCTGGCTTTTGTACTGCTCCTGTGCTTTGCGCGGGTGCTGCTGCCGGACACGTGGGTACTGGCGCTGCACCACCACGCGCACACCACTGAGGAGCCCACGCAGGCTATTGGCTGGCCCAAGGGCAAGGCCCTCGTATCGGCCAAGCACCAGCACTGCGACGCGGATCAGTTTTTTAAGTCGGCCTTCGAACCAGCCCCGGCGGAACACGCCACCCCGGCCCGGCCCCGGCAGTTTGCCGTGGCTCCGGTACCGGCGGCGCTAGCGGCGGCGTGGTTGGCCCGCAGCTTCGCTACCCCCGACCTGCGCGGCCCACCGGCCCGGGCGTAAGTGCGGTAACCTTTCCTGTAGGAGCAAGCCCGCCCCCAATGCGTGGGCGGCAGTGCAGTTGATAATGAGTGGTTGATACCGGCCGGAGCCTGCCCGCTCCTGGTTTGGTAACGGGAAGGGTTGGTTTAGAGCAGAATCGGGCAGATTCTCTTTTTTCGTATGTTTTTTCGTGCTCCGGGCCGTTCCCGGGGCGGCTGGGCTGGTCTCGCGCTGGCGGTAGGGCTGCTGTGCGCGCTACCCCGGCTGCTGTGGGCCCAGGCCCCGCCCCCCGCGAACTGTGCCCTGCTGCTAAGCGGCCGCGTACTCGACCATGAGTCGCGCACGGCGCTGACGGGGGCTACGGTAGTGGTGCTGGAAACCCGGCAGGCCACCCAGACCGAGCCCGACGGCCATTATCACCTCGACAACCTCTGTCCCGGCACCTACCACGTGCAGGTCAGCTTCGTGGGCTTTGCCCCGGAGGTAGTGGAGATGCGCCTGACCGCCGCCGCGTACCGGGACTTTCGCCTCCATCCTGATGCCGTGGCCCTGAAAGGAGCCGTGGTGAGCGGGCAGCGGGTGGCTCCTCCCATAACGCAGGCCGCTACCACCCTTACCGAACAAGACCTGCAGCAGACCCGGGGCCAGACCCTGGGCGAGGCCCTGCAGAAAGTAAACGGCGTAACGGCCCTGCAAACCGGTCCCGGCATCTTCAAGCCCATGATTCATGGGCTGCACTCCAACCGCGTGACCATTCTTAACAATGGCGTGCGGCAGGAAGGCCAGCAGTGGGGCCAGGAGCACGGCCCCGAAATAGACCCGTTTCTGGCTTCTCAGCTTACGGTAGTAAAGGGTGCGGCCAGTGTGCGCTATGGTTCCGATGCCATTGGGGGCGTGGTGCTGGTGCAGCCCCGGCCCCTGCGCGACTCGGCTGGCACGGGCGCGGAGCTGAACCTGGTGGGTATGAGCAACAACGGGCTGGGCGCGGCCTCGGGAATGGTGGAGGGTAACCTGCGCCGCCTGCCGGCCCTGAGCTGGCGGGCCCAGGGTACGCTGCGCAAAGCCGGCACCATGCGGGCCCCGGGCTATTATTTGAAGAACTCAGGGTTTGAGGAAGCCAATTTCTCGGCCAGCGTGGGCTGGCGCACACCCACCTATGGGACTGAGGTATTCTACAGCCAGTTCAACACCCGCATTGGTATTCTGCCGGCGGCGCACGTGGGCAACCAGCAGGATTTCCTGCTGGCCGTGAGCCGGGACCGGCCGCTGGAAACCAGCGGCTTCAGCTACGCCATTGAGCGGGCCTACCAGCAGGTGCAGCACCAGGTACTCAAGTTCACGGGTTTCGTGAAAACGGGTAATGCCGGCCGCCTCAGTACCACCGTGGCCCAGCAGGTGGACGGGCGCGACGAATACGACAAGTACCGACCCCGCAACGACAACCGCGCTGCCCTTAACCGGCCGGCCCTGAGCTACACCAACCGCACCAGCACCGCCGAGCTGCTGTGGGAACACCGCCCCTGGCACGGCTTTACAGGCAGCGTGGGGCTGGCGGGCACCTACCAGTTCAACCGCTACGCCGACGGCAGCCGACAGTTTATCCCGTTCTACACCAACTATGTGGGTGGTCTGTTTTGGCTGGAGCAATGGCAACAGGGCCGCTGGCTGCTGGAAGGCGGCTTGCGCCTGGACCGGCGCGATTTGCAGGTGAAGCGCGCTACCCGCGAGGGTGGCGTATTTGGAGTGGAGGAATCCCGCTTTCAGTACACTACGCCGGCCGCCTCGCTGGGGGCCGTGTACGACGCCTCCACCCACCTCACGCTGCGGCTGACCTCGGGCCTGACCCGGCGTGCCCCCGCCCCCAATGAACGGTTCAGCGACGGGGTGCACAACGCGCAGTACGAACTGGGCTACGACCTGGTGCCCGGCAACGGCTCGGCCGTACCGGAAACCGCCCTCCACCTGGGCCTCACCGCTACTCTGCACGACAACCCGCGCCTGAACGGGGAGCTGACCGTGTACCAGACGCGCATTCAGGATTTCCTGTACCAGTCGCCCATTCTGCCGCCGGTGGTGAACATCCGGGGCGTACTGGCCAGCTGGCAGTTCCGGCAGACGGACGCTACGCTGCGGGGGGTCGATTTGAGCGGCTCCTACGCGCTGGGGCCGCAGTGGCGGCTGGGCGGCAAGCTGGCCGTGGTGCGCGGCCGGGACACCCGCCAGGATGAATGGCTGATTTTTATGCCTGCCGACCGGGCCGAGCTGAGCCTGCGCTTTGCCCCCGCCACCCGCGCCGGCAGCCGGCTACGGAACAGCTACGTGCAGGTGCTGGGCACCGGCGTGAACCGCCAGACGCGCGTACCGCCCAACTACGCCGAGCGGGACTACCGCCTCCCCCCGGCTGGCTACGGCCTGCTGGGCCTGGAGGCGGGCACTACCCTGCGCTGGGGCCGCCTGCCGCTGGAGCTGAGCGTGGCCGGCGCCAACCTGCTCAACCAACGCTACCGCGACTACCTGAACCGGTACCGCTACTTCGCCGACGAGATGGGCCGCAACGTGACGCTGCGCCTGCGGGTGCCGCTGGAGTTTGGCCGCGCCACTGCCTCAAAAACGCCTTAGCCAACATCTCCGCTACTTTCCACTCATCACCTTTCATTTCTTCCCCCTTCACCCCAGTTACCCTCTGAAACCATGAAAAACCTGCTGTTCCGCTCCGCTTTCCTGGCCGCCCTGGCCGCCGCCCCGGTTTTCTCCAGCTGCTCCGACGACAACGAAGCGCCCACCCCCGACGAGGAAAACGAGCAGATCACTACTCTGCGTTACGAACTGACCCCCACCACCGGCGGGGCAACCCTCACGGCCCAGTACCGCGACGTGGACGGCGACGGGGGCGCGGCCCCGGTAATTACCGGCCTCACGCTGGCTCCCAACACCACTTACACCGGCAAGCTGGTGCTGCTGGATGAAACCAAGAACCCGGCCGAGAATATTTCGGAGGAGGTAAAGGAAGAGGCCGACGAGCACCTGTTTCTGTTCGAAGCCACCGGTGCCAACGTTACCATCACGCGCACCGATAAGGACAAAAATAACCTGGAAGTAGGCCTTGACACCCGCCTGCAAACCGGCGCGGCCAACGCCACCGGTACCACCGGCAACCTCAAAATCACGCTGCGTCACCAGCCCGGCACCAAAAACGGCACCGCCACCCCCGGCGATACTGACGTGGAAGTAAACTTCCCAACGGCAGTGAGATAGTAAAACGGTGCAGTGGCGATTTAGTGATTCAATGGCAAGCTGCGGCTGATAGTCCTGACACTTCATAACTCCACTTTTCACTACTTCACCTGTGATATCAGGAGGGGCTGGCTGCAAACGGCCTCTCCACCAATTTCTCCCTTTTGGTTGTGGAGATGCTCCAGGAAGACACCGGCTGCTGGCCGGTGTTTTCTTTTGTTGCGGGCCGAATGCAGCCCGGCACCGGGCTTTTCCGTTCATTGCCAGCAAGTAATTTGCGTTTCTATGTCCCGACCTCTCCTCACTGCCGGTCTGCTGCTGCTGACTGCCCCTGTACTCGCCCAAACCCTACCCACGGCCCCAGCTACCCCAGCCCGACCTGCACGCGTAGCGGCCGCCCCCGTTACCGGCCGGGTAACTGATGCTGCCTCCGGCGAGGCGCTGCCCGGCGCTACTGTGGTCTTCCCGGACCTGAAGCAGGCCACCGCCGCCGATGCCGAGGGCAATTTCCGCTTCAGCAACCTGCCGCGGGGGCGGTTCCTGATGCAGGTGCGCTTTGTGGGCTACACCACGCTGGTGCGCACCGTGGATACCGGCGCCGGCGCGGCCCTGGAGGCCGCCCTCACGCCCGCCGAAACCGAAATCGGGCAGGTGGTAGTCACGGGCGTGTCGGCCAGCACGGAGATGCGCCGCTCGCCGGTGCCTACCTCGGTGGTGGACCAGACCCGCCTGCGCCAGACGGCGGCCACCAACGCCGTGGACGCCCTGGCCCACACGCCCGGCCTCAACCAGATTACCACCGGTGCGGCCATCAGCAAGCCCATCATCCGGGGGCTGGGGGCCAACCGCGTCATCACTCTCAACAACGGCAGCAAGCAGGAAGGCCAGCAGTGGGGCGACGAGCACGGCATCGAAATCGACGAGTATAGCATCGACCGGGCCGAAATTATCAAAGGCCCCGGCTCCTTGTTATACGGCTCCGACGGGCTGGCCGGCGTTATCAACTTTCTGGCTCCCGACCCAGTAGAGGACGGCCGGATTCTGGGCTCCGTAACGGCTAACTACCAGACCAACAACTACCAACAGGGGTACTCGGTATGGAATGCGGGCAACCTCAACGGCTTTAACTGGCAGGTGCGCGGCTCGGGCAAAGTAGCCGCCGACTACCGCAACCGCTACGACGGCCGGGTGTACAACTCGGGTTTCCGGGAGTTGAACGGCAGCGGCTACGTGGGGCTCAACAAAAGCTGGGGCTACTCCCACCTCACCGTCAGCTCCTTCAACCAGATACTGGGGCTGATTGAGGGTGAGCGGGACAGCACTACGGGCCGGTTTCTGCGGGTGAATGGCCTGGGCGAAGAGCAGGTGGTAACCGGCAGCGGCTTCTCGGGCTACGGCCTTGATGTGCCCCGCCAGCAAATCAACCACCTGCGCATCGGCACCGACAATAACTTCATCCTGGGCCAGCACCGCGTGACCCTGAACGTGGGCTGGCAGCAGAACCTGCGTCGGGAGTTCGGCAACCCCGAGGACTACTACGAGAAGTCGTTGTTTTTCCAGCTGCGCACCGTGGATTACGCCCTGCGCTGGTTTTTGCCCGAAGTGAAGGGCTGGAACACCACCGTGGGCACCAGCGGCATGTGGCAGCAGAACCGCAACAAGGGCGTGGAATTCCTGATTCCGGCCTACCAGCTCTGGGATGGGGGCCTGTTTGGCGTCACGCGCCGGAGCTTCGGCAAGCTCGACCTGAGCGGCGGTCTGCGCTACGACGTGCGCCGCATTACAGCCGAGGCCCTGTACCTGGGCCCCGACGAGCAGCCGGTGCCCGGCGGGCAGGGCGAGGAGAAGTTTCCGGGCTTCCAAAGCACTTTCCGCAACGTAAGCGGGAGCGTGGGCGGGGCCTACAGCCTCAGCGAGAAATGGCTGTTGAAGGCCAACGCTTCCCGCGGCTTCCGGGCCCCCAACATTGCTGAGCTGGGCTCCAACGGCATCCACGAGGGCACCGTGCGCTACGAAATCGGGGAGCCGGACCTGAAGGCCGAAACCAGTTTTCAGCTGGATGGGGGCCTGAGCTTCACCTCCGACCACGTGAGCCTCTCGGCCGATGTGTTTCGCAACCGCATCAGCAACTACATCTTCCCCCGGGCCCTGAGCACGCCTACCGGCCAGGATTCGGTGTCGGCCGACGGTGACCGGGTATTCCGCTACGGGCAGGGCGACGCGCGGCTGGCGGGCGGCGAGCTGAGCCTCGACCTGCACCCCCACCCGCTGGACTGGCTGCACTTCGAAAACTCATTTTCGATGGTGCGGGCCGTGCAGCTGAACCAGCCCGCCGGGCAGCGCAACCTGCCCTTCACCCCCGCCGATAGGCTGCAGTCGGAGCTGCGGGTGAATTTCCGGAAGGTGCGCAACTCGCGGCTGCGCAACCTGTATGCCCGCGGCGCAGTGGAGCACAACTTCCGCCAGAACCGCATCTTCTCGGCCTTCGACACCGAAACCCGCACGCCCGGCTACAACCTGTTTAACGCCGGCGTGGGCGCCGACGTGGTTTCGGGCAAGGACCGTACGCTGTTCTCGGTGTACCTGGCGGCCAACAACCTGTTTGATGTTGCGTATCAAAACCACCTCAGCCGCCTGAAATACACGGCTATCAACTACACCACCGGCCGGCAGGGCGTGTTCAACATGGGCCGCACGGTAAGCGTGAAGCTGGTGGTGCCGTTGTCGTTTAAATAATTTCCCCGCAGTGCAGCGCAGTGGCAGGCGCAGGGTTTCGCGGTGTCGTTCTGATGCCAGCACACTGCGAGACTCTGCGCCTGCCACTGCGCTGCACTGCAAGAAACCGATATGCCCCACGACCACGCCGGACACGACCACGCCCACCATCACCACGGCCCGCCCGCCGATGGCAACTTCGGCCGGGCCTTTGGCTGGGGAATTGCCCTAAACCTGCTGTTTGTAGCGGGTGAAGCTGCGGGCGGGCTGTGGGCCAACTCCTCGGCCCTGCTCTCCGACGCCGGCCACAACCTCTCCGACGTGCTGAGCCTCGCCCTGGCCTGGGGTGCTACCCTGCTGGCCAAGCGCCGGGCTTCCGAGCAGTACACCTATGGCTACCGGGGGGCCACCATTCAGGCGGCGCTGCTGAACGCGGCGCTGCTGTACTTGGCGCTGGGCTTTATCCTGTGGGATACCATCGACCACCTGCGCCATCCGGCCCCGGTAAACGGCCCGGTGGTGATGGGACTGGCCGGGCTGGGCATCCTCATCAACGGCTTCACGGCCTGGCTGTTCCGGAGCGGACAGAAGGGCGACGTGAACGTGCGCGGGGCCTACCTGCACATGCTCACGGATATGCTGGTGTCAGTGGGCGTGGTGGTGGGCGGGGCGCTGGTGTACTTCACCGGCTGGCTCTGGCTCGATCCGGCCATCAGCTTTATCATTCTGGCCGTGGTGGGCTATAGCTCCTGGGGGCTGCTGCGCGAAACCGTGCGGCTGGGCCTGCAGGCGGCTCCGGCCGGTATTGAGGTAGCGGCTGTGCGCCGCTGGCTGCTGGCCCGCCCCGGCGTCACCGGCCTCCACGACCTGCACATCTGGCCCCTCAGCACCCAGGACACCGCCCTGACGGTGCACCTGGTGCGCCCCAGCGGCGCAAACGGCAACCAGTTCCTGCGCAACCTCCAGCACGACCTCCAACACGAGTTCAACATCCGCCACTGCACCGTACAACTGGAAGACGAGTTCCCGGCTATGGGTGCCCACGGCTGCTGCGAGGAACAAGCGTCATAGTAACCTGTGGAACGAGAATACAGACGCACTCTGACCGACGACAGTCTCCAGCTTGTGGGGGTGCTGGAGGGCTATTGTCCGGTACAGGCAGAAGGCACCGTTGCTTCCCAGCCCTTCTATTTCCACGCCCGCTGGCACGAATGGAGCTTCTCCGTTTCCGAAACAACCAACGTTAGCGCCGTGGATATGGCGGCCATGCTGCAAGCAGATGCCTTCGGGTTTCAGGCCACTGGTGCGACGGCCGAAACAGATGATGCGGGCTGGATGGAGTTTGATGAAGCGGAAAGAATCATCAAACAGTGCAGCCGGCAGTATCTGAAGTTGAAGAGCAAGTAAATCTTCGTAATCTGCGGGTCCCAAATTCCCTTCCCGCATGAATACTGCTACACCCACTTCTCCCCCCAAAACTACCGGCCTGCTCAGCGCCATTGTGGTGGTGGCCGCCCTCGGCTACTTTGTGGATATCTACGACCTGATTCTGTTCAGCATTGTGCGGGTGGAAAGCCTGAACGCGCTGGGCATCACAGATCCTGGCCAGGTTACCAGCCAGGGCCTCTACCTCATCAACATGCAGATGGGCGGCATGCTGCTCGGCGGTATTCTGTGGGGGGTGCTCGGCGACAAGAAAGGTCGCTTGTCGGTGCTGTTCGGCTCTATCCTGATTTACTCGCTGGCCAACATTGCCAACGGCTTCGTGCAAACGGTGGAGCAGTACGCCTGGCTGCGGCTGATTGCCGGCATCGGGCTGGCCGGGGAGTTGGGCGCGGGTATCACCCTGGTATCAGAAACCCTGCCCAAGGAAAAGCGCGGCTACGGTACCATGATTGTGGCCACCGTGGGCGTATCGGGGGCCATGCTGGCTTACTGGGTGGGCGCAAAGTTCGGCTGGCGCAATGCCTATTTCGTGGGCGGCGGACTGGGGCTGGCGCTGCTGGCGTTGCGGGTGGGCGTGTACGAGTCGGGCCTGTTTGAGCAGGCCAAAAAGAGCGAGGTGGAGCGGGGCAACTTCTTTGCCCTGTTCACCAACGGCCCGCGCCTGGCACGCTACCTCAAGTGCCTGCTCATCGGGGTGCCATTGTGGTTTGTGGTGGGCATTCTGATTACCCTCACCCCCGAGTTCGGGAAAGCCCTGGGTATTACCGGGCCGGTAACGGCGGGCCTGGGCGTGTTCTGGTGCTACTTCGGGCTGGTGTTCGGCGATTTTGCCAGCGGCACGCTCAGCCAGCTGCTGCGCAGCCGCAACCGGGCACTGCAGGTGTTTCTGGTATTCTGCGCCGTGATAGTGGGCGTGTACCTCTTTGCCATTCGCGGGGCGTCGCCCACCGTGTTCTACGCCGTGTGCTTTGTACTGGGCATTGCGGTGGGCTTTTGGGCGCTGTTTGTGACGGTGGCGGCCGAACAGTTCGGCACCAACCTGCGGGCCACGGTGGCTACTACGGCTCCCAACTTCGCCCGCGGCTCGGTGGTGCTGCTGGTGCCCATCTTCCAGTACCTGGCCGCCGTCCTGGGCCAGCCCGGTGCTCCTGACCGCATTGGGGCCGGGGCCGTGGTGGGGGGCGTGTCGCTGCTGATTGCCTTCTGGGCCGTAAGCACATTGCCCGAGAGTTTCGGCAAAGACCTCGACTACGTGGAACAGTAAGTTGGGCATCTGGGCAAACCCTTACCGCCGAGCTTCGTACCAGGGGCGGATTTCCCATCGAAATCCGCCCTTTTCTATGAAAAAGATTCTTGTTGTAGTAGCCGTGGCCGCCCTTGCCCTGAGCGGCCGCCACGCCCAGGCCCAGGTAGTCGATTCGACGCAGGCCCGCCTGCAGATGCAGCAGCAGCGCGCCGCCGATGCCCAAGCCACCCTCAATGCCCGCAAGCAGGAAACGGCCGCCACCCGCAGCAGTGTTGACCAGACCAAAGCGCAGCTGCGCGACCAGGAAAACGCCATGCGGGAGCAGAAGCGGCAGATGAAAGAGCAGAAAATTGAGCTCAAGCGCCAGCAGGATGCTGCCAAGGAAGCCCGTCGGCAGGAAGCGGCGGCCAAGCAGGCCGCCCGCGACGAGAAACGCAGAGCCCGCGAAGCCCGGCAAGCTTCCAAAATGTAACCACCCTACTGCCTGCCGGCCATTTCCCCCTCGTTGTCAAAAACTCCGGCCTGTGGTCGGAGTTTTTGCGTACTCCCCCTATTCCGCTTTCACTTTCATCCTTTCTTCTCAATGGCCGAACAACCAACCAAGAATACCCCCATGTTTTATCCCTGGCACCATTTTGTACTGGTGCCCGCCGCCCTTATCCTCGCCGGCTACGGCATCCGGCGCTACCTGGATGTGGCCGGCTCCGACGACGAAATTTCCCGGCTGTGGTTTACGGTGATGGGGCTGGGCATTGTGGGCCTGGGGGCATTGGTGATGATGCGCCAGCACTACGCGCTGCAGCTGCAGGACCGCCTGATCCGGCTGGAGGTGCGGCAGCGCTACTTTGAACTTACCGGCCACAGCCTGCGCCCGCTTGAAAATCAGCTCCAGCTCAGCCAGATTCTGGCCCTGCGTTTCGCCGGCGACGAGGAGCTGCCCGGCCTGGTACAGACCGCCATTCGCGAACAACTCAGCTCCAAGGATATTCAGGCCCGCATCCAGGACTTTCAGTTTGACCACCTGCGGGTATAAAGTTGAGAATCACGGGCGCAGCCGAAATCCGAGGACATGGATTTTTTGGCCGACTTTTGTGTTAGCCTTTCTCGGCCCCTGCCAGCAGCAGCATCTTACCTCAGCCCCCCAAACCATGATTCTATACAACGTCACCACCAGCCTCGACCCCGAAATTGAAGACCAGTGGGTGAGCTTTATGCAGGACACGCACATCCCGGAAGTAATGGCTACGGGCTTTTTTGTGAAAAGCCAGCTTTGTCGCCTACTCAATGAAGAAGATAACGGCATTACTTACGCCGCCCAATACTACTGCGTCAGCCTCGATCAGCTGGAGGAGTACCAGCAGGTAGCTGCCCCTGCCCTGCGCCAGGAAGTGGAGAAGCACTTTGCCGGCCGCTATGCCTCTTTCCGCACAATGCTGGAAGTGGTGGAATAGCCTGACCCGATTGATGCTTTCACGGCTGTCATTCCGAACAAAGCGCGGAATGACAGCCGTTTTGCTTTTGCTACCCTTGCTGCGCGGCGGCCTCGGCGGCCGGATGGCAGGCGTAGGCGTGCAGTTGCTCATAGCTGAGGTTGCCGTTGTCCCATTCGGGGTCGAGGTGGGCACCCATTTTTTTATAGAAGCCAATAGCAGGCTCGTTCCATTTCAGCACCTGCCACTTCATCCGGTTGGCACCCGTACGCCGGGCCTCGGCTACCACGGCATCAAACAGCTGCCGGCCCAGGCCAGTGCCGCGCTGATTTTCTGTTACTACCAGGTCCTCCAGAAACAGCATCCGGCCTTTCCAGGTGGAGTAAGCCGTGTAGTACAGCGCAATACCGACGATGATACCCGCTGCATCCTCGGCCACGAAAAATCTGAAAATCGGCTCCGGTCCGAATCCGTCGCGCTGCATATCAGTCAGCGTGTTGGTGACCTCCTGAGGGGCTTTTTCGTATTCGGCCAACTCCTGAATCAGGGCCAGCACCTGCGGCAAATCGGCCTCCCGGCCCCGGCGAATGTTCATGGTAGAGTGAGTAGTGGGTAGTGGGTAGTGAGTCGTGAAGGTACAGGGGGTGATGGGGGCTGACGTGCGTTTCGGGAAAGAAAAATGAGCAACAGCCCGGGGCCGTTGCTCATTTTTCACTCTGCAGTGCTGATTGCAATTACATAACCGGCTGCATCTTTTTGATGTCTTCGGTAGCATTTGCAGCGTTGATTTCACGGGTGGCGGGGTTGGCCGGAGCCGTTTTGCCGCCGGTAGTATCGGGAGCAGCCGGAATTTCGGGCAGGGGCTTGGTGGCCATATCTTCCTCCGAGCGCACGTCGGGGTTTTTGCACGAAGTAGCCGACAGCATAGAAACGGCCAACAGACCGAAAAGAAGCGTTTTTTTCATATCAGAAAGCAAAAAGCCAGAAGCAATTACGGGAGTTGCGGCCGCGAAGATACGCCGCGTAGTGCTTAGTGCCTAGTGCTTAGTGCCTAGTTGTGCGTACTTGGTATCTGGTCTGCGTTACCTTGCGCACCTTTCCACTAAGCACCAAGCACTAACCACTAGGCACTAAAGCCTACTTGCCGTACGGGGTAACGCCCATGCTGTGGAAGGCGAAGGACCAGATATCCGCCCACTCCTCAATCTGGAGCTTGGTGCTTTTGCCCGCACCGTGGCCGGCATTTACGTCCACCCGAATAAGTTGGGGTTTGGAACCGTTGTTGGCTTCCTGCAGAGCGGCGGCAAACTTGAAGGAGTGCGCCGGCACCACCCGGTCGTCGTGGTCGGCGGTGGTAATCATGGTGGCGGGGTAGGCCGCCGGCTTCAGGTTGTGCAGGGGTGAGAAGCGGTACAGGTTCTGGAACTGCGTGTAGTTGTCGGAGGTGCCGTACTCGGGGGCCCAGTTCCAGCCAATGGTGAATTTCTGGTAGCGCAGCATGTCCATCACGCCCACCGCGGGGAAGGCCACCCCGCACAGGTCGGGGCGCTGGGTCATGGTAGCGCCTACCAGCAGGCCACCGTTGGAGCCCCCGGCCATAGCCAGCTTTTCGGTGCTGGTGTAGCCCTGCACCTTCAGGTACTCAGCCGCCGCAATAAAGTCGTCGAACACGTTTTGCTTGTTGGGGGTCATGCCGGCCTGGTGCCATTTCTCGCCGTACTCGCCCCCGCCCCGCAGGTTGGGAATAGCCAGCACGCCGCCGTTTTCCAGCCACAGCATGCGCGCCACTGAGAAGCCCGGCGTGAGGGAGATGTTGAATCCACCGTAAGCGTACAGATAGGTCGGGTTCTGCCCATCCAGCTTCAGGCCCTTTTTGTGGGTAATAAACATGGGCACCTTCGTGCCGTCCTTGCTCTTGTAGAACACCTGGGTCGTCACGTAATCCGCCGGTTTCACATCCACGCTCGGCGCCCGGAACACCGTGCTGGTGTTGGTGGCCAGGTCGTACTTGTAAATGGTAGTTGGGTAGGTGAACGAAGTGAAGGCGTAGTACACCTCCTTGGAATCCCGCTTGCCTCCGAAGCCTGAAGCCGTGCCAATGGCTGGCAGGGCTACATCGTGCTTGAACTGGCCTTTTTCGGTGTACACTTTAATCAGGCTGCTGGCGTCCTTCAGGTAAGAGGCTACCAGGTAGCCGCCCACGTGGTCAACGCCTTCCAGCTTCTGCTCGGTTTCGGGCAGCACCTCTTTCCAGTTGGCCTCCTGGGGCTTCTTCGGGTCGATGAGCACTACCCGGTAGTTGGGCGCTTTATAGTTGGTTTGCACCAGTAAATTGCCACCCACGTTGCCAATTACCGAGTTATTATCCTCGTAGCTGTTGATGAGGGGCGTGAAGCTGTTGGCCTGCTTGGGGTCGGTCAGGTCGCGCACCAGCAGGCGGTTGCCGTCGGCTTTGCCATCGGTGAGGTAGAGTATCAGAAACCGCTCGTCCTCGGTGGTACCCACTGTGCGGAAGCCCAGCGCCATCTTGGGGTCTTCGTACACCAGCTTGTCGGCGCTCTGGGGCTTGCCCAGCTGGTGGTAGTATACCTTGTGGTACTCATTTTTGCCGGACAACTGATTTTCGCCCTTCTTCGGCGCATCGTAGCGGCTGTAGAAGAAGCCATCCTTGTACCACGCCGCGCCCGATACCTTTACCCATTGCAGCTCGTCGGTGAGCGGCTGGCGGGTTTTCAGGTCCAGCACTTTCAGCTGCTGCCAGTCGGAGCCCCCACCGCTGGTGGCGTAGGCCATGTGGCGGTGGTCGTTGGAGAAGTACGTGCCCATCAGGGCAGTGGTACCATCAGCCGAAAACTTGTTGGGGTCGAGCAGCAGATCCGGCTGGCCTTCCTGCCCGTTTTGCTGGGTGTACAGCACGGCTTGATTCTGCAGGCCATCATTTTTGCTGAAATACAGCTGATTTCCTTCCTGTTGCGGAATGCCGAACTTCTCGTAGTTCCATAGCTTGGTCAGCCGCTCCCGAATTTTATCCCGGAACGGAATCTGTTCCAGGTAACCAAAGGTAATCTTGTTTTCAGCCGTCACCCAGGCCTTGGTCTCGGGCGAGTCGAGGTCTTCAAGCCAGCGGTACGGGTCGGCCACTACGGTGCCGAAGTAGTCGTCCTTCTGGTCGGATTTTTTGGTTTGAGGGTATTGCACGGAAGCTTGGGTAGGGGTAGAAACGGCCGCGGCGGCCGTAGCCGGGGCCTGCGACTGAGTGGAGCGGCACGAAGCCAGCGCCGCCAGGACTACTACGGGAAGAATAGCTTTTTGCATGGGGTGGGAATAGCGGAAGAAGCGCCGAAGATAGTTGACACTCACTGCAGATTCGCCTTTCCACCTGATTCTTTCACGGCCCTATCACTACTGCTAAGTGTTTCTGTAGCAACATTAAATTTAATTAAGAATTTTTCTAAATAAAATTTCCGCCGTTCCTTTGCACCACTTTAGACCTATTCTAAACAGAACACACCATGTTGAATCTTCGCTCCCTGGGCCTGACTTCTACCATCTTGGCGTGCGCCCTCACGGTGCAGGCCCAGCAAACTACCGCCATTCGGGGCCGCGTCACTACCTCCGATGGCAGCCCGGCCGAGGCCGTAACCGTAGGAATAAAGGGACGGAGCCAGGGAGCCATCACCAACAGCCAGGGCGAATACGTTATTGAGCGAGTACGCCCCGGGCAGTATACGCTGGTGATTTCGGCGGTAGGGTTAAAAAGTGAAGAGAAGGCCGTAACGGTTGAAGCCGGCCAGAGTGCTTCGGTAGATTTTGCCTTGACGGAAAATGCCCAGCAGCTTCGGGAAGTGGTTATCAGCGGCAACCGCACCAACAAATTCAACCGCTCCGCCAGCACCGATGTGGGCAAAATGCCGCTCAGCAACCTGGAAAACCCGCAGGTGTACGCCACCGTGGGCAAGGAGCTGCTTACGGAGCAGGTAGTTTTCACCGTGGATGACGCCACCCGCAACGCCCCGGGTCTGCAGAAGATGTGGGATGCCACCGGCCGCGGCGGCGACGGGGGCGCGTTCTACGCCAGCCGGGGGTTTATTGTATCCAGCCAGCTGCGCAACGGGGTAGCCGGCAACGTAACCAGCGACATTGACGCCATCAACCTGGAGAAGCTGGAGGTCATCAAAGGCCCTTCGGCGACGCTGTTTGGCAGCTCCCTTACCTCCTACGGAGGGCTGGTAAACCGCGTGACCAAGAAGCCGCTCGATACGTTTGGGGGCGAGCTGAACGTGGCGGCGGGCAGCTACGGCTTCCACCGGATATCGGCCGATGTGAACCTGGTGGACGGCAATACGCCCGCCGAGCAGCCCAAAACCCTGGCCTTCCGTCTGAACACGGCCTACACCTACGAAGACAGCTTCCAGAACCAGGACTACCCCGGCTTCACCCGCAACCTGGCCGTGGCCCCGAGCCTGCAGTTCCGCCCCTCCGACCGGCTGACGGTGAACGTGGACGCTGAAATCTACAAAGGCACCAACGTAGGCAAGCAGATCATCTTTTTCAACAGCACTTCCGCCGCGC
Organism: Hymenobacter sp. 102; assembly: GCF_049949205.1. Lineage (NCBI taxonomy): Bacteria > Pseudomonadati > Bacteroidota > Cytophagia > Cytophagales > Hymenobacteraceae > Hymenobacter > Hymenobacter sp. 102. The sequence continues at coordinate 3,215,592 of NZ_CP188172.1, read as the reverse complement.
TGGGCTACGACCGGGCCGATAAAACGCCGCTGAACTACCGGCAGTCGTACCAGGGTGAGGGCCTGACCCAGGATTCGCGCAGCACCAACCTGTTCGGGCAGGTGCAGTACCGGATTTCGCCCAGCATCACCTCCACCACGTACCTGACCAGCAGCCACAGCTTCTCCAACGGCTTCGGGCCCTATTTCTACCTGCAGCCCAACAACCGCCTTATCCGGGCCGACCAATCGACGGACAACAGCCAGCGCACCGTGTTTGAGGCCCAGCAGCTGTTCAACGGCGACTTCCAGCTGGGCAGCCTGCGCAACCGCGTGGTGGTGGGCCTGGACTTTCTGCGGGTAAACTCGGACGTGAACTTCCTGGGTGGCACCTTCGATACCATTTCGCTAGACGCTTCCCGGGCCACCATCCGGGGCTTCAACGGTGCCAGCGTGGCGGCTAAGTATGCCGCCACGGCCCCGGGCAACTACCTGGTTACCACCAAAACCAACACGTACAGTGCCTTCGCATCGGATGTGCTGAACCTGACCGACCAGCTGAGCGTGCTGGCCGCCCTGCGCCTGGACCACTTCGACAACAAAGGCGGGTTGTACTACTCGCCGGTGCAGGCATACTCGCAAACTACTCTCTCGCCCAAATTTGGCTTGGTGTACCAGCCGGTGCCGGAGCGGGTGAGCGTGTTTGCCAACTACCAGAACAGCTTCACCAATCTGGGCGTGTACCTCACCGCCGACGGCAACAGCCCCATTGCCCGGCCCGAGCGCGCTAATCAGTGGGAAGGCGGGGTGAAGCTGGATGCTGCCAATGGCCGCCTCAGCGCCACGGTAAGCTACTATGACATCCGGGTGAAGGACCGGCTCCGCGTACTGGGTTACACCCCGCAATTTGTGGCCATCAGTGCCCAGGACGCCACCCAGCGCAGCAAGGGCGTGGAGGTAAGCGTTATTGCCAATCCGCTGCGGGGCTTCAACGTGGTGGGCGGCTTCTCCTACAACGACTCGAAGTTTGAGAATACGGCCGAGGACGTGAATGGCCGCCGGCCCAACACCGCCTCTTCCCCCATTGTGGCCAATGCCTGGCTGAGCTACCGCCAGCCAGAAGGCATTTTGAAGGGCTTGGGCGCTGGTTTCGGGGGCAACTACGCCAACGAAAACCGCATTCAGAACACCGCCACCAACGTGTTTACCCTGCCCAGCTACACCATCCTCAACGCTTCCCTGTTCTACGACCAGCCCAAGTACCGGATTTCGGCCAAAGTGGACAACCTTACCGATAAGCAGTACTGGACCGGCTACACCACCATGAACCCCCAGAGGCTGCGCAGCATTGTGGGTAGTGTAGCCTACAAGTTTTAGTCTTTACCGGCTGTCATCCTGAGCTGGCGAAGGACCTTATTACGCTTGGGCGGTTCTTGTAACAACTCGTTCCAGCATGGTAAGGTCCTTCGCCAGCTCAGGATGACAGAGCCATTTTTCCTCCTTCCGCCTCCTATGAGCACGTTCAAGAAAACCGTCGGGAAGCTGCATTTGTGGCTGGGGCTGGCCTCGGGGCTGGTCGTGTTCATTGTGAGCCTGACGGGGGCCATCTTCGTGTTTCAGGACGACATTCGGGACCTGACGGAGCCCTGGCGCAAGGTGGAGGCACAACAGTCGGCTATGGTGCTGCCCTCGCGGCTGCAGACAGCCGCACTGGCGGCCCACCCCGGCATAAAGGCCGAGGACTGCTGGACGACTTATTTCGGGCCGGCGCGCTCGGCTACGGTGTACTTCACTGACAAGGCCGGCGCGCCCATTATGGTGTCGTTGAACCCCTACACAGGCCGGGTGCTGCACGAGCAGGATTTGCGCACGCACTTCTTCACCGTCATCCAGGAAATACACATGCACCTGCTGCTACCGGAACCGGTAGCCAAGTGGGTGGTAGGTATCAGCATTTCCATCTTTGTGGTGATGCTGCTGACGGGCCTGGTGCTGTGGTGGCCCAAGCGCAAACAGGAGCGCAAGCAGCGCTTCACCATTAAGTGGGGAGCCCGCTGGCGGCGCGTGAACTACGATTTGCACAACGTGTTGGGCTTCTACGCGGCCAGCATCGGGCTGGTGCTGGCCTTATCGGGCCTATTCATGATTTTCCCCGGCATACTGCAGTCCATTGTGTACGTGGTGGACGGCGGCCGGCCAGCCCCGCAGGAGCTCATGGAAACCAAGCTCGACACGCAGCAACCCGCACCCATTGCTGCTCAGCCCCTAACCGATGTAGTGTACCGCACCGCACGCCGCCTCTCCCCGGCCAACGAAATGGTACTCATTGGCCCCACCGGCGCGGGCAAGGCTCCGGTCTTCTGCTGGACCTACAAAAAGGCGCTGCACTACTACCACCGCGACGAGTACGCCTTTCATCCCGTGTCGGGCCAGGTGCTGGACTCCCGCTTCCACGCTACCAAAAGTGCTGGCACCAAGTTCTCGGATATGAACTACGACCTGCACGTGGGCCAGATTCTGGGTTTCGGCGGCAAGCTGGTGGCGTTCCTGACCAGCCTGATTTGCGCCAGCCTGCCCGTCACCGGTACCATCATCTGGTGGGGCCGCCGTAATAAAACCAAGAAGAAAAAGCCGAAGCTGCAGGCGGTGTGATTTTCCCCTGTCATCCTGAGCATAGCGAAGGACCTTGTTACGTTAGAACAAGTCGTTGTTACGACTCGTGCCAACATGATAAGGTCCTTCGCTATGCTCAGGATGACAGTTTTTCTACATCCGCCCCACCTTCGGAATCACCTGAATCAGGAAGCGCTTGTTGTCGCCTTCGCGGCGGCCGGAGTAGCGGCCGGTGCCGTAGAAGCCGCTGCCACCGATGATGAGCTCCAGGCTGCGGTCCTGGCTGAAGTTAAGGTTGTTCTGCTTCCAGAGGTTGAGCAGGTTGAGGGCCCGGCGGTAGCTAAGCTGGTAGGTGGCCTGCTCCTCACGCTGGTTGCGCGGGTCGCCCTGGGGGTAGCGGGCAGCCATGCCTTCCACGATTACCAGGTAGCGCACGTTCTGGCCCTGGTTGGTGGCGCTGAGGCTGCGCAGCCGCTCCCGCAACAGCTGGCCGGCCTGCAGCAGCGCCGGTTTGTAGTTGTCCTGGATTTCGTCGCGGCCGGCTTTGAACTGCACGTTCAGCTTCAGCTCGTACCGCTCGTTCTGGGGGTCGTAGCGGAAGTAGCGCCCCTCCAGCCGCCGCAGCGACTCCCGGATGCGGGTAATCTGCTCCAGCTCGATGGCCTTGGCTTTCAGCTCGCCGTTGGCCTGTTTCAGCTCCCCTTCCCGGTCCTTGAACAGCTTGAAGCTGTACACGAACAGCACCAGCATCACCACGAACAAGGACGTCATCAGGTCCACGTAGCTGGGCCAGAAGAAGTCGTTGCTTTGGCGTTTGTTGGGAGTGGTGTTGTTCATGGAAAGGAAATTAATTAGGGCTAAAGAGCTAGTTCCCCTCCTTAGAAAGGAGGGGAACTAGCTCTTTAGCTTTTAGCTCTAATCTTTCTTGCATTATGTTGATAACCGGTCTTCTTCTCCCATCAGTATCAGCCCCCAAACCATCACCATCGGCCAAAACACTATCCAGAGGAATATGAGTAGCCGAATCAATGACTTAAACCAATGAGTGTGTTTGGGCTTAACTATCAACAATATGAACCCCGCAATTACGGCGGCCACATATAGCAGTGACAGGCCAACAAGCAACAAGATAGAGGAGGTAGATGCCGACATGCTTAAAACTCGGCTTATTACTGCGGCTTCACGCCGCCGAACAGCTTGTCCATAAACCGCTGGAAACGGTTCTTGGACGTGGCTTTCACCAGCACGGTATTCAAGTTGGCGAGTTCCAGCAGGAGCTTGGCCTGCACCTGCGAGTCCAGCTCGATTTTGCGCAGCAGCTCACGCTGGGTGGCCGTCACGTCGCGGCTGAGGTCGGCTTGCTGGGTGTTGAGGTTCTGGAAGGGTTCCAGCTGTTTCAGCAGCTTCTCGAAGACGTTGTCGGCGTTGAGCTGCTCGAAATACTGCTGCCACTTCTCGTAGGCCAGCTGGGCCTGCCGCTCGTTGTAGGCCAAGCGCTTGTTCATCACATCGGCGAGGCCCACGCCGGCCTGGTCGATGTGCTGCTCGGCGCGGTCCTTGAGGTTGCGCAGCTCCACCTGGTGCTTCTGGAAGAAATCCAGCATCAGCTGCACCGAGTTGTTGTTACCGCCGATGTACTGGCCCAGGTCGTTGATGCCCTTTTCGAAGCCCCGCAGGCGGTCCAGAATGCTGTTCACGGCTTCGGCCGAGTGGTAGCCGTTCTGCAGCATATCGTTCAGCTTTTGCTGGTAGCCGGTGAAGGCGCTGAATAGTTCCGCCGATTCGCGCACCTTCTCAAACACGGCAATGTTGGCCGCCGCCATCTTGTCGTAGCCGATGGTATCGAGACGCTCCAGAAAGTCGCTCTGCACCCGGATGTTCTGCGTCACCTTCTCCAGCAGCGGATTGAATAGCTCAATCTGGCCCACAAACTGCTGGTTGAACGCATCGAGCACCGACTTGAGGTTGGTGAGCGAGCTGGCCATGTCGGCGTGCAGCACCGGTAGCAGGCGGGCCTGCAGGAAGGTGTAGTATTGGTTCTGGAGCCGGTCGAGCTGGTGGCGGGCCTGGCGCAGCACGCCGTTGCCGAGCAGCGTGAGCAGCAGCCCCACGAAGGAACCCGTCATGGCAATGAGCACGCCGGTGAGAAAGGGCGTCAGGGCGTTTTCATCCGACACGCCATTGCGGGCAATGCCCACCAGGCCCAGAATCACGCCCAGAAACGTGCCCAGTAAGCCCAGATAAAGGGGAGTGGCCACGTTGGCCTGCACCTCATTGTCGAGCACCTCGCTCTGGCGCTCCGAAATGTCCTTCAGAATGCCAAAATCGGCCGCCGCGCCTTTGTTGTGGCGCAGGTAGTCGTTGGTGTCAAGCAGGATGGCCTGAAACTCCGGGGAAGCATTTTCGGCCTTAATGAGGTTGGAGGCGAAGGATTCGGGCGGGGCGTCGGCGGCATAGTCGGGCAGGTCGCGGCCGTCGGGCAGCACAATGCGGTGCTCCACGCGCAGGCTTTCCTTGGGCGGATACAGCACGGCCAGCCGGTGCGCATTAGCCCGCGTCCGCAGGAACGTGCGAATCTGCAGCCCCACCACAACAGCTACCACCAAGAGTTCGAGAATGATTTCAAGCATAAGGCTACGAAGCTACGCGCTAAAAGCTAGTTCCCCTCCTTAGAAAGGAGGGGTTAGGGGTGGTTAACTTTACGTCAGAACGGTATTTAGAGCTAACTTCTAGCCGACGTTCATACGCAAGATCAACCACCCCTAACCCCTCCTTTCCAAGGAGGGGAACTAGCTTTTAGCTGTTTAGTTACTCAAACCGGATGGCGGCTTTTTGCTCGATCTGCCAGGCGCCAGCGGCTTTGCGCAGCACACCTTCCTCCTCCGTCACGATGCGCGTAACCGGGCCGGTGGGCTGCTGGTACTTGCAGGCTTCCCGCAGGGAGTACTGGGCGCTCTGGATGGCGTAGGCGTGCACGGAGGGGTTCTGCGTTACGCTGAACGTGGCCAGCTCGGGCCACTGCGGGTCCAAGTGAATCTCGTAGATGCTGTCGTGCTGGGGCTCATCAGAGAAGTCGTACTCGTTGAACACGCCGTTTACGGGCACCTTCACGTAGCGCGTGCGAGGCTGGTCGGTGGCGGATGCGGCCGTTGTAGCGGCGGGCGTGGTTGGCAGCTGCACAGGCGGTATCAGGCTGTCGAACTCCTCCTGCGGGGCGGCGGAGCTGGTTACCGGGGCGGCCGCTGGCGGCATCGGAGCCGGCGCGGGTGCTTCGGCTGGCACGGGTGGTACTACCGGAGCCGGAGTAGGCGCTACGGGTTGCGGAGCCGGAGCAGTTGGGGCAACGGGAGCCGCGGCAGCTACGCTGGTTTTCGGCGTGGCCTGGCGCTTCTGCAACTCCTGCTCCACGCGCTGCTGAATCAATTGTTCCAATTCGCGTAGTTGGGCCGGCGAGAACCGCTCGGCGGACTTGCCGCTGCTGCCGGGCGTTGTTTGCAAAGCCAGAATTTCGTCGCGGCGCTTGTCGATGCGGGCGCTCAGTTCCTTCTGAAACTCCCCGAGGCTCTTGCGCATCAGCGCGTACAGCACCAGGCTCAGCAGCGCCAGAATCAGGGCCAGGGGACCAAAAAACTTGTTCATCAGGCTCTCCCCGGCTCCGGATGCGGCAACTGGCGTGGGGGTAGCCACGCCCGCCTCATCCAGGCCAACGTCGCCGGGGGCGGCAGCCGTGGCCTCGTCGGTGGTGGCGGTGGTATCCACGGTTACGGTTTCGGCGGCGGCTTCGGCCGCGGGCAGGTCGCCGATGGGCGTGCCTTGGTCGAGGTAGTTTTTCAGGGCAGTTTCCAGCTTCGTCACGCCGGCCAGCCGGGCGGCGTTGCCTTTGCGCGACGGGGACGTGCGCAGCCGGTTGATGATTTCGCGCACCAGCGTCTGCAGGCGGGAGTTATCGGAACCCAGCCCCTTGTACATCACGCCCTGCACTTCCAGCGGCTGGTACAGCGCCGAGTACACGCGCTGCTCATCGGCCTTGATGCTGCCGGCAAATTCCTTCAGCGGGCCGCCGCACTTCAGCTGGCTTTTCAGCTCGGGGTGACCCGTGTCTTCGTACACGAACTTGGCCGTAGCGCACCAGATCTGCACTTTGCGCTCCTCCAGCGTGGGCTGGCCGAGGGGCGTTTGGGCATGGCCGCCCGCCGCGAGCAGCAGCAGGCCGGTAAGCAAAGAAGCAACGCGGCGGGAAAGGGTCATAGGGTGTTTGGGGTAGAAAGGAACGGACCTGGTTCCAAGGGTTGAAACCCTGGGCTAGTCAGCGGAAGCAGCCGTTATCAACTATTCGGTTTCAAGTAGCCATTTATTCTGAAGATTCCTTCTGCCTCGTCAAATGGAATGGAGTGTTTACACAAAGCCTGTCGAACCCACGAGCTAAAATCGGAAGTGGACTTATCTACCAACTGCCCCACATAGGTTCGGCGGGTCGAATCAATTTCTATCCACTCTATTATTCGTGCATCCCCGAGCTTGACCCATTCCCAGTCAAGGTGACAAAAGCTACTCTCAGCTACCGGGTCATCCAAATACTTGATGCGTACCTCCGGATTGAACTCTGGATGAGAAGTCATTTCCTGCGCCAGTTCCTTCCATTTCGTCCGGTTCATGACGGATGAAAGCTGGTTCGCGAAAATGAACTCCGTTAGCTTGTCATTTTGCATAAGACCAGACACTTTACTGCTAATCCTTTCAGAAGCATAGCCGCTGCCTAGCCCAGGGTTTCAACCCTGGGCCACCGCGCCAGTAGTGTTACGCCTGCAGCTCGCGGCTCAGGTTGTACAGCGCCTGTTTCAGCGGCAAGAAGAACAGGGTTTCGGGCAGGGTTTCGTCGGAGGAGAGCTGGCGCTGGAACTGGTGCAGGCCCAGGCTCAGGCTGTCCTCGATTTCGCGGAGCAGGATGTCTTTTACGCGCTGCCGGTCTACGTCCACACCTACTTCGCGCAGGTAGGGGGCTACGTCGTCGCCTTCCAGCACTAGGGTGAGGTAGTTGCGCACGTTGTCGAGCACCGTGTTTTTCAGCTCGGCATCTACCTGGTTCAGTTTCAGGCGCTGCTGGTTGAGCTCGGTGCCTTCCACAGCGCCGCTGTACTTCACGGGCTTGATGTTGTCGTAGTCTGAGGTGTTCGTTTTTTCCTCGAACAGTACGCCGCCGTTGGTGGTGGCTTCCTTGGGGTTGTCGGCCAGGATGACGCGGAAGTTGTGGGGCGGCTCTACGCCCGTAACGGCGTGGAAGATGGCCTTCGTAATCTTCTCAATAGCCACCAGGGAGCTGCCCCCGGCTAGCAGGCGCAGGTAGAGGCTGCCTTTGCCGGAGAAGCAGAGGTAGCGCGGCGTTTTCAGGCCGAGGTGCTTGGTGAGCTGCGCCGTGTGGTAGATGATGCTGGTGTAGTGCAGGTAGAACAGCACCCGCAGCTGCCGACCCTTGCCGAGACCCAGAGCCTGGGTGAAGCGCAGGGCATCATCGTACTTGAACAGCAGGCTGGTCACGTCGGCCGAGCCGAAATCGGTGTTGCTGAGGGCGGCGCGCAGGTAGCCTTTGTACTCCTGATTTTGCTCGGAGTCGGGCAGGCTTTCCACGTGGCCCACGCCGAGGCGCAGCAGACCGTTCTGCTTGGGCGCGCCCTGCACGCGGGCGTAACCATCGCCCCACAGGTCGTCGCCGGCGAAGCGGAACGAGGTGCTGTAAGCGGGCTTCTGGTCGGCGAAGAGCAGCAAGTCGGTGGTGCCGCCGCCGATGTCGATGTTCACCACGTTTTCGTCGCGGTTGGGCACTACCTGGTTGGTGGCGGTGAGGTAGTAGTAAGGCGCCACCGACTCGGTGAGGCAGATGGTAGCGCGGCGCGTCTTGAACACCTGCTGGAACGACTCGTCCCAGACCTGCTGGAACTGGTTGCGCAGGAACCCGTCGAAGCTCAGCGGCGCAAACCACACCACGCGGGTATCCTCCAGAATGCCGCCGTGCAGAGCTGCCTTGTGGCGCAGCAGCAGCAGAATTTCCCGGAAAAAGGCCTCAATGCGGGCCACGCCCTGCGGGTCCAGCTCGGCCGACCATTTCAGGTTGGTCACGAACCGGTTCTGGGGCAGCTCGGCCGTGTTTTCGGTGTTGATGCTGAAGCCGATGTTGATGTTGCTGAGCACCTTGGCCGGCTCGTTGGCAAACGACGTGGTTTCGCACACCGCCGTCCGAATCGGAAACTCATACACCGAGCCGCCTTCACCCACGAACGAGGGCACAAACTCCCGGTTCTGCAGCGTGGCAATGTTGTCCCAGATCTGGCCGGCGCCCGTACGGTAGCGCTGGGCGGCCGAGAGGCCCTGGTCTGCTACCGGCGCGTGCAGCCACTCCACCTGCACATCGGCCTCGCCGATGGTGAGCGGGCGCGGGTGGGCGCTCGGCGAATCGGCGTAGGCAATGTGGGTGTTGGTGGTGCCGAAGTCGACGGCAAACGTGAAGCGGCGGGTGCCGCGGTCCAGCTCGCGCCAGCGTGGCACCAGCAGGCCCCGGGCCGGCTCCGCGCCGATGGTGGCGGGCGGACAGGTCAGCTCGGCGAGGTCGAAGTGGGTGCCGGTGACTTCGTAATAGGTGCTGCCGGCGGTGGCCATGCTTTTCTGGGTACGCTCGTAGCGGGTGGCGCGGCGGGCGGCTCCCTGCTCCGTGATTCGTTCCCCGTTCACGAAGAACGTGAGGTCGTAGCGGCGGTTGAGCATGGTGGGCGCGTTGTCGGCATCCACCAGCATCACCTTGTAGAGGTCGTTATATTCGGGCTGGTAGCGCACTTTGTAGAACGGGAACACGCCCACGCCCACGGCGGCCTTCACAATGCGGCCCTTCTCCAGAATCTCGCGGCCCTGGGCATCCTTGGGGTTTTGCGGGTTGTGGTAGTAGCTGCGCTCGAAGGTGATGAAGCGGCCCGCCTGCACCGGCACCCGCAGCTGCACGCGTACGTGGCTCAGGTCGATGGTGAAGGTGAGCAGTTCGGCTAGCTCGTTTTCGGTGAAATACTCGAAAAACGCCTGTTTCAGCGGCAGCAGGTAGGGGAAGCGCGCCCGGCCCTGGCCATCGGCCCCGTACTGGAACGTGACTTTGCCGGTGTGGAAACGCTGGGTATTCAGCTCATAGGGCAGCTCCACCAGGGAGTCTTCCAGCAAGTCGCCCACCGTGAGGTAGGGATATTTGAAGCCTTTGCCGGGCAGCACGCGGCTTTCCAGGGCCACCTCGTCGTAGTACGGCACCGGCGTGCGGTCGTCCCAGGGCTGGCCGTTGAGGTAGTTGGCGCCAGGCATCGTCAGGTTCGGGCGCAGCACCAACGGGCGCGGCCGGCCCGTCGTCGATTCGCGGGTGGGCTGGATGAACAGGTCGGAGCTGGTCACGGCCGACTGATCGGCGCGACCGGGCAGGGGCACGCCTTTCACGCTCACCAGGTTGCCCTGCACGTCGGCCAGGGCCGGGTAGCGGGCGGCAAACTGCTGGGCGCTCCGGTCGCCCTGCATCTGGAGCTGGTTGATTTTCGAGCGGTCGAGGCCGGCATACACGCTGCCGGCAAACTCGCGGCGCTGCAACTGCGGGTAAGCCAGGAACAGCTCATATACGAACTCCCGGAACTGCGGGTCGCGGTCTTCGAGCAGCACGGTCTGCTGGTCAAAGTAGTGGCCGCGGGCCTGGGGCCGCTCCAGATCCAGGGGCTTCACGGCGGGGCCGGTAAACAAGATGGTCAGCGGCGAGGTGCCGCCTAGCAGGCGTGTGCCGCCCGCCAACTCCGGCGACTCATAGTACACGAGGTACATGTCGGAGAAGTCGCGGAACCGCTCGTCCTGCATGTACAGCTGCAGGGTTTCGCCCAGCAGGCGCGTGCCCTCATCCTGCCGCATCCGGCGGATTTCGGCCTCGGCATTCCAGCGGCGCAGCGTGATTTTGCGGCCGGCCTGGGTGTAGAGGTGGTAGTTGTAGAGCAGTTCCAGCAAATCCCAGAAGTGCGTGGTCAGCTCGTGGTACACCGAGCCGGGGTTGCGCTGCCCCTCCCGGGCCAGGAAATCGAAAGCCGTTTCAAACAGGTGCATCCGCGCAAACGGCGTCGGGATACTCACGGCCAGGTTGCGCGACTTGCCCCCTGCGGGGTCCGTCACGGTGTTGATTTCGGTGCTGGTAACGGGGGCGGTTTTCTGCCAGCCCTGCACCTGCTGGGAGCCGTTGTTGTGTAAGCGAAGGACTTTGGCCATATCGTTTTCCGGGGTTCCCAGGGTTGAAACCCTGGGCTAGTTAGCGGTTCTGTTCTTGGTTGGCGGAGTGGTGCTGGGCAGGTAGTTCAGACGGAGCGAGTTGTTCGGTTTTCGCTGACTAGCCCAGGGTTTCAACCCTGGGACGCCTAGGACGTCTGGGACGACCGGGCCGCGTAGGCTACACCACCTTCACCTTCTCCTCAAACGCCTTATCGGTCACATCATAGAACAGCTCCAGCAGCTTGCGGAAGTTGTCGGGTTCCTGGATGGACTTCTCGGTTTTGTTGAGGTTGTCGAGCAGATAGTTGTGGCTGAGACCCTTGTTGAAGAAGTCGTTCCACTTCTTTTCCACTGGCTTGCCCAGGATCATGGCGTTGAAATCGTCGGTCTGCAGGTCGAAGGGGCGGAAGGCGCGGCGGTTCTGGGCCAGTTCCTGCAGCCACTGGTCGGCACCCAGGTCCTGGCCGTGCAGGAAGGTGTTCAGCTCCCGGAAGATGGGCTCGTTGCGCATGGCGTAGTCCAGCTTCAGGTTGTCGGCGTAGGGCGCTTTGTCGGTGGGCAGGTGCTGCTTGTGGTAGCGCGTGAAGTACAGGAACTGCGTTAGCTGCTTGGCCATTATTTCCCGCGTTTCATCAGGCAGGTGACTGAACTGCAGCTCCGGCGCGTCCTGGTTCAGACCGTACTCGTGGAAGTGCGGGCCGCCGGTGCGCAGCTCGGTGGGCGAGTAGCGCATGAAGTCCACGATACTCAGGGCCGCCAGCAGCTCAATTACGTGGGCCTTGTTCTTCTGCTGGGTGCCGCCGGGCTGGTTTTCGTAGGGCGTGTCGGGCGTGTCGGCGAGGTAGTACAGCGCGTCGAGGCCCTGGAGGTTGTGCTCGTAATAGCTGAGCGCCGCCTTGGTTTTCGTGAGGAAGTTGTTGGAGTCGATGACGGCGTTGTCCTCGCTCTGCAGGGCGAAGTAGGGCATTACCGTTACGGCGCCAGTGGGCGCGTCGCGCAGGTAGCGGGCGTTGCTGAGGCGGGTGTTCGAGTCCTTCAGGTTCTTGAGCATCAGCGGGAAACCCGCCGCGCCCGTACCACCGAAGATGCTCGACACGAAGAACACCCGGTCGCCGTCCTGGAAGTTGTCGGCAAAAAACCGCATTTCGGGGCTTTCCACCAGCTTGTTCAGCACGATACTGCCCACGTTGGGCGAACCGCGGAAGCCAATGGTGAGCGGGCTTTCCAGGTTGTCCTGGGTGAACAGCAAATCGACCAACCCTTTCGAGTCCACCGACAGCCCGTCGTAGTGCAGGTATTGCCGGAAGCTCTGGTTGATGCCGCCGAAATCGAAGATGAAGGTATCCTTCACCGAGCCGTTCACGTCCTGCGAAATGCCGCTCAGCGTGCTGATATCAGTCTTGAAGAAGCCTTCCTCGCGGGGACCGAGGCGCTTGTAGATCTGCTGGTAGCTCTGCAGCAGCTGCACCGTGCGGTTCATGTCGCCGTTGTGCGCGTCGGGGTCGATGATGATGGGCACCACCCGGTCGCAGTTGGGCAGGTCCACGCCCGCCGCCAGCAGCATGGTGAGCGAGCGAATCACGCGGGAACCCGTGCCGCCAATGCCGAATAAAAAGAGTTTAGCCATGTATGTTCGTTTTCAAAGTCTGCAGTGCATTAACCTTCTATTGATTCGTCATCCTCGAAGTTGTAAATAGCTCCGTTTAGAACCATATATAGGTCTCCAAAATGACGCGCTTGGTGCACAAGTAAGGTCAGATGTTCAGGCTCAATAAATTGGGTCATCACATCGTCATCTGCTTTAATACAGCGCTCAACCTGGTCTTTCAACTCTTCGAAGCAATAGTTCCCGATTAGGTACCACTCGTTTTCTACAGGAATCCTACCCCAATAGAAGTAGGAAAGCAACTTTTGCCATCTACTGAAACTTCTCTTCAGCTTCAGCCTGGTTCTGTATTTTCTCCCGGAGGCATCAAAGTATAGTTCCGGTTTTTGTTGAGAGTCATAGTAGCCTGTTAAGCTGCAGTAACCCAAATCCTGCGGTTCCTCTACCAGATAGCAATAGGGTTTAGCTTCCTGCTGCAGACATAGTAGAGGAAAGGCTGGAGGCATACTCGTTTTAGAAAGGCGTCGTGCTGGCGTTGGTGGAGGCGCGCTTGAACAGCAGCGAGAAGATGAAGAACCACGCCAGGGCCAGAATGGCGTTCCAGGTGGCCAGCCAGTAGATATAGCTGTGGTCCGTTACCTGCTGGGCGTTGGTCTGCCAGATGGTGACAGAGAAGGCTATCAGCGCATTCAGCACCAGAAAAATACTCCAGTGCCGACCCTTGTTGAAAGTAGCCACGCCCATGGCCCGGTTGATGAGCAAATAGAAAACCAGCGCCAGCCCGGCAGAAATGCCCAGGTTCAGCAACCCCAGGTTGGGGAAGATAACGTCGCGGTACACGGGCGTATCCGCTGGGGGCTGAGGGTTGCCGATGAGTTCGTAGAGGAAGCGGAAGAATGCTTTCATGGAAAGAGGTGAGGCCGGGCTCCGGGCCGGCAACCCGTGGAACGATGAGAGGGAAACGAAATTGTGAGGCCGGGGTCATTGCTGCCAGACTGCCTCAAGGAACGAAAACCGTTCCAAACCGTCTGGCCAAGGCTATGCTACAGGCGGAAGCGGGGGCCGCAGGCGGGCTATTCGGCTGGCTGTAAGGTGAGTGGAAGCTCGAAAATCAGGCGCGTGGCGTCGGTGGGTGCCAGCCCATCCAGCAAGGAGTTGAGCGCAAAAGTTTTGGGCGCGGGGGTGCCGTCGTTGCGGGTGGTCCACTGGGCTACCCAGGCCGGGCGCTGGTCATGGAGGCGCAGCACCAGCGGGCGCGCGGCCTTGGGCTGCTGCGTGAGGCGCACCTTGGCAAAATGCGTGTACTTGCTCTGGGGGCCGCTGCTGGCTTTGGTCTGGTCGGTGGCAGGCGTTACGTCCAGCAGCTTGGCATCGGTGTCTACGCCTTCCAGCTTCAGGTTTTGCTTCAGGTAGGCCACATCCTTGTACTGGCCGGGCAGCTGGCCCAGATTCAGGCCTACCACAAACTCCACCGGCTGCTGGGCCGAGGCCTCCGACACGGCCACCACGCGGTAGGTGCCGGCCGTGCGCTTGCTGGCTCCGGCGTCGCCGTAGTACCAGGCCCCTTTGTTCTGAAATTTATCGAGCACCGAATAGGCCGGACGCGGATACGTGACGCCGAAGTGGGCCTGCTTGGCCGGCTGCTGCTCCAGTAGGGCGGCATCGAAGCGGCGCACGGCATCGGCGGGGCCCAGCACCCAGATGTAATAGGGTATTTCGGTGTCGCAGCAGTTGGTTTTCTTGCCGGCGGCTTTCAACGCGGGGTAGTACGTGCCCCGGAAATCCGACAGGTAGCCGTACACCGACACGGCCAGATCCGGCTGCGCGCCGTTGCGCTGCAGGGCGTCGGTGATGTCGGTTTTGATATAGGGAATGGCCCCAGCGTTCTTGGGCGAGTAGATAAAATCCGAAATCAGCACGCTCACGGTGCCGGGCTGGTAGTAGCGCGTCATCAGCGTATCGAGCACGGCGGGCAGCTCGGTGCTCTTGGCCGGCTGCTGAATCCCGCTGCGCACGGTGCCGGAAATGCCCTGGTACGTGTCGGCATAGGGCTTCTCCTTGATGCGAAAAAAAGACTTCCGCTTTGCCGCGCCGGTGCGGTTTATTTCCGAAAGCAACTGCGCCACGTGCTGCTGAAACTTGGTATTTTCGCCGCTGGTGCCGGTTTTGGGCATGAAGCCTTCCATGGAGCCCGATACTTCCAGAAACACATTCACGGCCTGCAACGGCTGGGCCGCGGCACCACTCACCACATCGGCCGCTTCCTCCGGGGCCTCCACGCCGGGCGCTTCCGCCGGACGCACGTTGTCGGGCATTTCGGCCCGGGGTTTTTCAGCAGCAGCGGTTCCTTCCTCCGATTTCATATCGGAGCGGGAGTAGCAGCCGGACAGGAACAATGACAAGCCCAGGACGGGCAGCAGGCGGGGAAAAGAGGTCAGGTAGCGCATCGGGCTAAAGTAACGACAATCTGCCCGCAGCGGATACATTGAGAGTAACGGAGTAGCGGAGTAACTGAGTAATTGTTTTATTGGACAGCATGATTACTCAGTTACTCCGCTACTCCGTTACTCTCCCTTAGCTGTAATCAATTTCCGTGTTGTCGCCAATGTTCAGGCTGTGGCGGGTGCCTTTAAACAAGGCATCGGAGCCCACGATGCAGTCGTGCATCACGGCGGAGCGCAACTCGCTGTAGGATCCGATGATGGACTCGCTCAGGATGGTGTTCTTGACGATGGTCCGGTCGCCGATGGCCACGTTGGGGCCGATGATGGACCCCGAAATTTGGCAGTCGTGGCCGATGCTAACGGGCGGGATAATAATGGTATCCGGAAACTCGGGATACTCGCGGCGCTTCAGGAACTCGGGGCGGTTGAGCAGGCGGGCGTTGGCTTCCAGCAGGCTGTCTTTGCGGCCGCAGTCAAACCAGTTATCCACGGCCGTAGTTGTCATTTCGGCTCCATCCTGAATCATGAGCATGAGAGCGTCCGTGAGCTGAAACTCGCCGTGGGTGCGCTGGTCCCGGTCCAGAATCCGCTCCAGGGCCGAGGCCAGCCAGTCGGGGTTGGCAATTTTATACAGTCCCACCAAGGCATAGTTCGACTTCGGGATGCGAGGCTTCTCTACCACTTTCGTCACGCGGCCGCCGGCTCCGGTTTCAACTAACCCAAACAACGAAGGCGTCTTTACCTCCTTCACGGCCAGCACGTTGCCGGGCGTGGCCATCATGCGGGGCAGATCAATATCCACAATGGTATCACCGAGCAGAATCAGAATACCGTCCTGTTCGTGACGGAACTGCTCGCGGGCCAGCCACAGGGCGTGGGCAATGCCTTCGCGGGGCTCCTGCACCACAAACGAGCACCGCAACTGCGGGTACTGCTTGCGCACGTAGCGCTCCACCTTCTCGCCCAGGTAGCCGATGATGAATACAAACTCCTGCACCCCGGCATCTACCAGCCGGTCGATGATATGGCCCAGAATGGTATTGCCGGCCACGGGAACCAGGGTTTTGGGCTGGGTGTGGGTGTGCGGACGGAGGCGGGAGCCGATACCGGCCACAGGAATAACTGCTTTCATCGGGAGAGAAAAATCGGGAAGCACCGAAGCGCAAAATACACAAACCCGCCGCAGCAACCGTACACACAACTGCTGTGGCCTGAATTCGTACTTTGCAGCACGTTGGTTCAGCGGTAAGCCCCAGCCAGAGGCAGGCTGCGCCGGTGTATAACAGCAACTCGGGCGACTTGGTTAGCCCGTTCGTTTCTTGCATTCTCTCTTCCACTTTACCTTTCTTTCTCCCCTTTTATGAAACGTTTTCTGCTCTATTTTGCCGGGTTAGTGCTGCTGCTCACGCAGTCGTCGTGCGGGTACAACTCCATGGTAACCAAAGACCAGGCTGTAAAAGCTCAGGTGGGCAATGTGCAAAGTGCCTATCAGCGCCGCTCCGACCTGATTCCGAATCTGGTGAACACCGTAAAAGGTGCCGCCAATTTTGAGAAGTCGACGCTGACGGACGTTATCAATGCCCGGGCCAAGGCCACCAGCGTGCAACTGAACGCCAACGACCTGACGCCTGAAAACCTGAAGCAGTTCCAGGAAGCACAGTCGCAGGTAAGTGCGGGCCTGGGCCGCTTGCTGGCCGTATCGGAAAACTACCCGGAGCTGAAGGCCAACGCTAACTTCCAGGAACTGCAGGCCCAGATTGAAGGCACCGAAAACCGCATCAACGTGGAGCGTAATAAGCTGAACGTGGTAACCAACGACTACAACGGCTACATCAAGAGCTTTCCCAACAACCTGTTTGCCGGCATGTTCGGCTTCAAGGAGAAACCTTACTTCGAGGCCGACGCCGCCGCGCAGAAAGCTCCGACCGTTCAATTCTAATTGAGTTGCCAGTTGCCGGTTGTCAGTTGTCAGGTTCCTTTGGGAAAACACTGTTACTGGCAACTGGCAACCGGTAACTGGTAACTGATTATGACCAACCCTCTCACCCCCGAGCAGGAAGCGGCCCTAGTGGAAGCCATCCGACAGGCCGAACTGCGCACGTCCGGCGAAATTCGGGTGCACCTGGAAGACACCTGCCCTACTCCCGAGCCGCTGGACCGGGCAGCGCAGGTGTTTGCTGAACTGGGCATGCACCGCACGGCCCAGCGCAACGGTGTCTTATTTTACCTGGCTTGGCAAAGTCGGCAGTTTGCCATCATCGGCGACGCGGGTATCAACTCGGCAGTACCCGACGACTTCTGGGAAACGGCGAAGGAAAATGTGCTGCAGCATTTTCGGGCCGAGAAATATGTCAATGGCTTGGAGCAGGGTATCCGGCTGGTGGGGGAACAATTGCGGCGGTACTTTCCCTACGATGCCGCCACTGACCAGAACGAGCTGGATAATTCCATCTCCTTCGGAGACACTCCCACCCGCTCATGAGGCACCTGCATTCTTTTGGGCAACTGTCGCGCAATTGGTGGCTGGTAGTTTGTCTGTTCCTAGTTCAGCTGGCAGCCCAGGCCCAAACCATCCCACCCCGCCCTAGCCCGCCCCGCCTGGTGAATGACCTGGCCGGGATGCTGCGCCCCGATGAGGCAGCCCAATTAGAGCGCAAGCTGGTAGCCTATGGGGATAGTACGTCTTCACAGATTGCTGTGGTAACAGTCCCCAGCTTAGGTGGGGCTGATATTGTAGACTACGCTCAGCAACTGGGCGAAACCTGGGGTATCGGCCAGAAGGGGCGTAATAATGGAATTTTACTGCTGGTGGCCCAGCAGGAGCGCCGGGCCCGTATTCATGTGGGCTATGGGCTGGAGGGTGCTATTCCAGATGCCCTCACCAAACGTATTATCTCCAACACCATTGTTCCCGCCTTCAAAGAGGAAAAATACTATGAAGGCCTGGACCGAGCTACTGACCAGCTTGTTGCACTGGCAAAGGGCGAGTATAAAGCTGACCCCACCACCCAAACCCGTAGCCGACGCGAGTCCAGCGACTCCAGCGGCTCCGGCATATTGTTCTGGGTGATTATTGCCGTACTGATTCTGTTTATCCTGTTCCGTAACCGGGGTGGAGGCGGAGGCAGCCGGCGTAACCGTGGCTTCGGTGGCGGCATGATGCCACCCATCATTTTTGGCGACTTCTCAGGTGGCCGCGGCGTGTTCGGCGGCGGTGGTGGCGGTGGCGGCGACAGTGGGGGCTTCGGCGGCTTCGGCGGCGGCAGCTTTGGTGGTGGCGGCGCTTCCGGCGACTGGTAGAAGAGCACTCTGTATTCCACGAAACGCAACCAGGCCCGGCTTATACCGGGCCTGGTTGCGTTTCGTCCGTCTGAACTTGCTTATAAACCGGCAACTCGTAGAAAGGTCGTAATAGCTGCACCACGTCCAGGGCGTCGGCCAGGGCCTGATGGGCCACGGTATCATCCTCGAAGCCGGCCCGGGCCTTGCAGATTTGCATGGTGGGCAGGCGGGTATCCTTGCGCCAGTTCAGGTAGAAAGCCGCGGGGTCCAGCATGGCCGGCTCAGCCCGCACCAGCGTACCGTAGCCGGGTAGCTGGCGCAGAAAACCTAGGTCGAAGACGGCAATGTTCTTGCCGGCCATGGTTACCGTTACGCAGTCCTTTTTATCTGTTTTGAACCCGTGAGTCAGCAGAAACTCGCGCAACTGGGGCAGTAGCTCCTCAGGCGTGCAAAGCTCATGGTTGGGCTCTTTGCGGGCCAGCTCTTGCAGCAGCCCGGCGTTCAGGGCCAGGGCCCCGGCCGTGCCTACTAGCTCGGGGTGCCGCACTACCCGCCGGAACGCTGGTAACTCAGCCATTGGCAGCAGGTGCCGGGTGTCCTCCACCACGGCGGCCAGCTCCAGAATCTGGTGCCGCTCGGGGTTGCTGCCGGTGGTTTCAAGGTCGAGGGAAACGTAGCGCATACTGTGGACTTACGCGTCGGGGCGGCCGGGGTTTGTACTGTTGCTAGGGCTAATGGTCACTTTTTACGCCGGCTTTTACTTCTACTGCCAGCCGGTTTTCAGGCGGTGGTACCGGGCAGGCGTAACCGCTGGCATAAGCGCAATACGGGTTGTAGGCGCGGTTGAAATCCAACACTAGCTGCTGACCCCGTATCTGGCCCCGGCGTAAATCAAGGTACCGCCCGCCCCCGTAGCTGCTGTGTCCGTTGGTGCGGTCGGTGAATGGTAGAAACAGATAGTCGCGGTACTCCGGGTTTCTCAGCAAGTCCAGGCTCTGGTATACGGTCAGCTTCTGCGGCTTACCATCCAAGGTGAAATGTAGCTCGCCGTACTTGCGGTACAGTGGGCGCCGGCTGGTGCTCGTCTGCATCTGAAACGGCGCGCCCGATGAATCAGCCACAAAGCGGGCCACTACGCAGGCACTGTAGTTGGTGGGGTAGAACGGCAGACCAGTGAAGGTGCCTCGGGCCGAACGGGGTAGTGGCGTGCGAGTAGAGTCCCGGTATTCGGCGTTGAGCCCCTGCTGAAACGCCTGCACCTGCCGGGCATGCTCTGCAGGATTGGGCGGCACTACGGACGCCTGTTGTGCGGCAGCTGAGCTCACACAACCCGCAACCGCACTCAGAGTAAGCAAAAAGGATAACTGCATAGGCCCAATAAACAGCAAATTTGTCGGCTCCGTACATTTTTCATGATTGCTCGGCAGCAGCTGCTTAAGTTGCGTAACACCCTTGCTCGGCCACCGGTTACGCTGGCCAAGCCTCCTTGCCTTCCGTACCTTCGCCTTCCTATGACTCCCGATACTGCCGCTGCCCAGCCCCACAAGCTTTTCCTGCTCGACGCTTTTGCCCTGATTTACCGCGCCCACTTTGCCTTCAGCAAAAACCCGCGCGTGAATTCCAAGGGCCTCAATACCGGGGCCATCCTGGGCTTCACCAACACGCTGGTGGAGGTGCTGCAAAAGGAGAAGCCCACCCACATCGGCGTGGCCTTCGACGCGCAGAAGAAAACCTTTCGCCACGAGCAGTTTGCCGATTATAAAGCCCAGCGCCAGGCTATGCCCGAGGACATCGGGCTGGCCATTCCGTACATCAAGAAGATTATCACGGCCTTCAACATTCCCATTCTGGTGGTGGATGGCTACGAGGCCGACGACGTGATTGGTACGCTGGCCCGCCGGGCTGAGCAGCAGGGCTTTGGGGAGGTATTCATGATGACCCCCGATAAGGACTACTGCCAACTCGTAACCGACTGCGTCAAGATTTACCGCCCGGCCTTCATGGGTAACGCCGCCGAGGTGCTGGACGTGCAGCACGTACTGCAGCGCTTTGAGATTGAGCGGCCCGAGCAGGTAATTGACATCCTGGGCCTGCAGGGTGACGCCTCCGACAACATTCCCGGTATTCCCGGTATTGGCGAGAAAACGGCCAAAACGCTGATTCAGAAGTACGGCTCGGTTGAAAACCTGATTGCCAACGTGGATGAGCTCAAGGGCAAACAGCAGGAAAACGTGCGCAACTTCGCCGAGCAGGGCCTGATGAGCAAGGAACTGGCCACGATTCACCTGGATGTGCCCATTGAGTTCCACGAGGAAGGCCTGCGCACGGAATCGCCCAACGTGGAAGCCCTGCAGCAGCTGTTTGAAGAGTTGGAGTTCCGGCAGTTGGCCACCCGCCTGCTGGGTGGCGGCAGTGCGGCCGGTACCAGCGTCGCCCCTACGTCACGAGGCGCCCGTCGGCCGAAAGTAGCCGAGGGCCAAGGCAGTCTGTTTGGGTCTTCCACCGATGCAGCCGTGGGCATTGCCGCCGAGGAGGGCGAAACCGGCAATTCTGGTGCTCCCACTGGCCCGCGCCGTACTTTGCAGGATGTAGCAGTGCGCTACCACCTCATCGACACGCCCGAGCTGCGCAAGAGCCTGCTGGAGTTTCTGCTGCAGCAAACGGAAGTCAGCTTCGATACTGAAACCACCGGCCTAGACATTATGACGGCCCGGCTGGTGGGCCTGAGCTTCTGCTGGCTGCCCGGCGAAGCTTACTACGTACCCGTGCCCCACGACGACCACGCCGCCGTCCAAGCCCTGCTCGATGAGTTCTGCCCGTTCTTCGAGGCCCGGCAGATTACCAAAATCGGTCAGAACATCAAGTACGACCTCACCATTCTCAAGCACTACAACGTGCAGGTGAGCGGACCCCTGTTCGACACGATGCTGGCTCACTATCTGCTGGAGCCCGACATGCGCCACAACATGGACGTGCTGGCCGAAACCTACCTGCACTACACCCCCATTCCAATCACCGACCTCATCGGCCCCAAAGGCAAGAATCAGAAAACGATGGCCGATATTCCCCCCGCTGAGGTGAAGGACTATGCCTGCGAGGATGCCGACGTGACGCTGCAGCTTAAGCACGTATTTGAGCCGATGCTGAATGAGGTGGGGCTGCTGGACTTGCTCAATGAGGTGGAAAACCCGCTGGTGCCGGTGCTGGCTGATATTGAGTACGAGGGCGTGAAAATTGATTCCTCGGCCATGGGCGAGTATTCCGCCGAGCTGCAGGGCTACATCCAGGATATCGAAAAGCAGATTTTTTCGGAAGCCGGGCAGGAGTTCAACATTGGCTCCCCGAAGCAGCTGGGCGAGGTGCTGTTTGATAAAATGGATCTGGGACGGGGCAAAATCAAGAAAACCAAAACCGGCCAGTACGCCACCGGCGAGGAGGTGCTCAGCCAGCTGGCCGCCGATGCGCCCATTGCCGGCCTGATTCTGGAGCATCGCCAGCTCACCAAGCTGCGCAGCACCTACGTAGAGGCGTTGCCCCAGCTGGTGTGCGAGCTGGACGGCCGCGTGCATACCAGCTTCAACCAGGCCGTAACGGCTACCGGCCGCCTCAGCAGCACCAATCCCAACCTCCAGAACATTCCTATCCGCACCGAGAAGGGCCGGGAAATCCGCAAAGCCTTCGTGCCCCGCGACCAGGACCACGTGCTGCTGGCTGCCGACTACTCCCAGGTGGAGCTGCGCATCATGGCCGACTTCTCGGGTGACAAAACCATGATTGAAGCTTTTCGCCAGGGCCTCGACATTCACACCAGCACCGCCAGCAAGGTGTTTCACGTGCCCTTGGACCAGGTGGATAGCGAGATGCGCCGCAAGGCCAAGACCGTCAATTTTGGCATTATCTACGGCATTTCGGCCTTCGGACTGGCCCAGCGCATCGGCATTTCGCGCAAGGAAGCCACCGAAATTATTGAGACCTACTTTGAGGAGTTTGCCTCGGTGAAGCAGTTCATGGATGAGAGCATCAATAAGGCCCGAGAGCTGGAGTACGCCACTACCCTGCTGGGCCGCCGCCGCTACCTGCGCGACATCAACTCCCGCAACGCTACCCTACGCGGCTACACCGAGCGCAACGCCATCAACGCCCCCATCCAGGGTACCGCGGCCGATATCATCAAGAAGGCCATGATCAACATTCACGAGTGGCTGCGGCAGGAACGCCTGAAAACGCGCATGATTCTGCAGGTGCACGACGAACTGGTGTTTGACGCCGTGAAGGAAGAAGTGGACTACATCACTCCCAAAATCAAGGAGCTGATGGCCACGGCCCTGCTGCTGCCCCACGGCGTACCGCTGGAAGTGGAAGTGGGCACCGGCCAGAACTGGCTGCAGGCGCACTAAGACTGCAGGCTAAGATGGGCGCACTAAAAACGGTCTGAGAGCTGGAAAGCTTTCGGACCGTTTTGGTTGCCCGAGTAGTGGCCGATGACTGCACCTCTGGAAGGAGCCCGTTACTTTTGAGCGTATCCGTTGCCCGCTTCTAGCCACAAATCCGTGAAGTATTCGCTTCTTTTTCTACTGTGCCTGCTAGCTGTTCTCAACAGCTCGGCGAAACCCATGCCCACGCGTGAGCAATTGCTGGCGCTTATGCAGAAAAGCAACGTGCCGGGTATGCAGTTGGTGTATACGAAAGGCCGTCGTGTTACTTCTTATGCTTTGGGCGTGCGGCAGGACGGCGCGGAGCCCGCCGTAGTGGAAACAACAATTTTCGAGGCTGCTTCCCTGGGCAAAGCCGTGCAGGCTTACCTCACGCTTCGCCTCGTCGACCAAGGTGTCCTGACTCTCGATAAACCTTTGCTCAGCTATGCGCCCTATCCCCGCTTGCAGGGCGTTGCGGGCGCTGGCCGCATTACGGCCCGGATGGTGCTGGCCCACACCAGCGGCCTGCCCAACTGGGCCGCCAACCCGCTCAGCCCCGAGTGGACCACCAGCTCGCTCCGCCTGAAATATGCCCCTGACAGCTGCTGGAACTACTCCGGCGAAGGCTACGTGCTGCTGCAGAAAACGCTGGAGCACCTCACCGGGCAGTCGTTTGAGGCGCTGGCCCGGCGGGAAGTATTTCAGCCGTTGCGCATGACCCGCAGCAGCTTTACGTGGCAGCCACAGTGGGTTGCCAATGCCGCCGCCGGTCACGATACCAGCGGTAAATTCTCTCCTATCAACCAGTTCTCGCCTGCTTACGGAGCCTTCAGCCTGCTCAGCACCGCGCGAGATTACAGCCGCTTTCTGCAGGCTATAATGATGGGGCATGGATTGAAACCCGTCACCGCCCACCTGCTGCGCACCCCGGCTAGCCCGGCCCTCCGCTGCGGCCAGCCCGTTACCCCCGCTGATGCGTTTGTTGACTGGGCCTGCGGGGTGGGCCTGGCTACTACCTCCCGGGGGCTGGCGCAGTGGCAGTGGGGTGATAATGGCAATTTCAAAGGTCTGTACTTCACCCTGCCCGACAGCCGGGAAAGCCTGGTGCTGCTCACCAATAGTGCCAATGGCCCAAAAATGACGGAAGAGCTGCTGAAGTGGTTCTTCGGGCCGGGCGAATACCGGGCGTTGCAGTGGCTGGCGGAGGAATAGAGTCGGTGGTCAGGTCCCCGGTCGTTGCGAAACCGTGAACACCCTAAGCGGCTCGCACCCGTATAGCTGTTGCGCCAGTGTATCTCTAGCTTTCTTCCGCTATGCAACAACCCCACACTACTACGCTGCAAAATGTGGCCCGCTGTCTGCTGGGCTCCTTCATGGTAGTGGCCGGCACCGGCCACCTGACGTTTCAGCGCCAGGAGTTTCAGGCCCAGGTACCCGATTTTGTGCCTCTGAGCAAGGATACTACCGTGCTGGCCTCGGGTGTGGTAGAAATTGGGCTGGGATTGGGACTACTGGCCCTAAAAGGCCAAAACCGCGTGCGAATGGGGATTGGGCTGGCGGCTTTTTACGCCGCCGTGTTTCCCGGCAATATTCATCAGTATACCCACCGTATTTCTGCTTTCGGCCTGGATACCGACCAGAAACGGCTGGCCCGGCTGTTCTTTCAACCGGTACTGATGGGCATAGCTTTGTGGAGCACCGGAGCCCTGAACACACTTAAAAAACAGCAGGAAGCATAACCGTTTAAAACACCCGACCGCCGGGCCGGTAGTACTGCATATGACAACTGACAACACGTTTGATGTAGTGGTAATCGGAGCTGGCCCGGTGGGGCTGGCCTGCGGGCTGGAAGTGCGCCGCCGGGGCCTCTCGGTGGTGGTGGTAGATAAGGGCGCTCTGGTAAACTCCATCATTGGCTACCCCACCAATATGGAGTTCTTCTCCACTCCCGAGCTGCTCGAAATCGGAGGGTATCCCATGACCACCCTGCACTACAAGCCTCTGCGGGAGGACGCGCTGGACTATTACCGCCGCGTAGCCGTTGCCGAACAATTGCCTTTGCGTCTGTACGAGCGGGTTATCGGACTGGAGGGTGAACAGGAAAATTACACTGTAGTAACCGATAAGGGGCGACTCCGCTGCCGCTACGCCATTGTAGCCACCGGCTTCTACGATGTACCCAATTACCTGCGCGTGCCCGGCGAAGACCGGCCCCACGTAACGCACTACTATAAGGAGCCCTACGCCCACGCCGACCAGGACGTGGTGATAATCGGGGCCAAAAACTCGGCGGCCAAGGCTGCCTTGCAGCTGCTGCGCGCCGGGGCCCGCCCCACGCTGGTAGTGCGCGGCCCGCAAATCAGCGAGTCGGTGAAATACTGGATCCGGCCCGACCTGGTGAACCGCATCAAGGAAGGCCGCGTCGGCTGCTATTTCAACAGCACCGTGGCCAGCATCACCGCCACCACCGTGGAGCTGAACACGCCCGACGGTCCGTGCACCCTGCCGGCCCAGCACGTGTACGCCCTCACCGGCTACCACCCCGATTTCTCCTTCCTGGCAACGCTGGGTATCAGCTGCGAAGCCGACGCTGCCCAAACGCCTACTCACCACCCCGACACGCTGGAAACCAACCGCCCCGGCCTCTATCTGGCTGGCACCGTGTGCGGGGGCCTCAATACCAGCCGCTGGTTTATCGAAAACGGCCGCTACCACGCCCAACTTATTGCTGCCCGCCTGGCCGGTGAGCCCGCCCCGGCATTGCCGGCGGTACTGCAGCAGGTGCAGCTTTCGTGATGGCCTGCGTAGATGCCCTTTCCCTTACTCTCCTTCACGCAAAGAGCCCGCCTCCATTTGCTGGAAGCGGGCTCTTTCCATCTGTTGCCAGTGCTTAGGGCAGCAGCAGCGCGTTGTATTCCAGTGGGTTTACCTGCGGAACGGAGGCTCCGTAGGTAGCGTTGATTACCCGGATGAACTCGTTGGCAATAACGGCGTAGCCACGGGAAGTGGGGTGCACCCCATCCAGTGAGAACAGGTTGCCCCGGATAAAGCTAGCGTTGTTAGCCGTACCGTTGATGGCAATACCACCCAATGCTACCGTGCTGAAAAACGCGTTCATGTCAGCCAGACCTACATTGTACTGACGCGCTGTTTTAGCAATAATATTGTTCAGCTGCGTAGTCCGCGTCTGGATAGCCGAAATTTCGGCCGCATCCAGCACGAATTGGCTGGGCAGTGGGTTAGACTGCGTGGCCGAATAGCCGACCCCTACCGGCAGCGGGTTGCCGGGCGTAGTAGAGGCACTGCCAATAACGGCCGAAGCAGGCAGCACCAGCAGGTCGGTGGCAGTAGCCTCCCGCACCGCACCAGTACCGGTTGTGATATACAGGCTGGCGGCGGCGGCATTGGGCAGGTTAGGATTTGCCTTGATACCGGCAATGATGGTTGGCACGGCTACGGCCGTGAAATACGGCACGTTGGTTACGTTGGGAATATTGGCTACCACACCCTTCACCGTGCCCGCTTTGCTGATGGTACGCACAATGTTGCGGTAGCCACGGCCGAAGCTAGTAGTATCCGTCAGGTTGCTGAACGGGTTGGAGGCTACTGCCACGGCCCCGTTGGTGGCGTACGTCAGCACATCGTTGTTACCCAGCCAGCAGGTGAAGAACGTAGCGTTTTTACGGCTGATAAATGTGGTGTAGTCCGTAGTACCACGGTCGGCGGCGGGGAGCAGGCGCTGGTAGTAGTTGTTGAGCAGGCCGTAGCCCTGCGCCAGAGCAGCTACCTGCGATACGGCCGAGGCCGTACGGTCGGCGCTGAGAACCGAAATACCGGGTACCCCCAGGTTGTTGGGTTGCGTGGTGTTGAAGGGCGTCAGCTCCTGAGCACCCGTGGTAGGCGTGGGCAGCGGCAAGCGGTTACCCGTGTACGCCAGCTTGTAGTCAGCCGGGTTGTTCGTGAAAGTCTGAGGGGTAGTCTGGCCGGCCAGCGTGGCAGTGGTGCTCTGGCCGGGGGCCAGAATAATGGGTGAACCAGCCGTAGTAATGCCGTAAAACTTCAGGTAACCCGATCCATCGGCGCGCTCAGGCGCAAATGTCGGCGACACGAACTCGCCACCACCCACTTTGGCAAACTGCTGGGCCAGAATGGCGGGGTAGGACGTGGTAATGCCGAAATTAGCCAGGCCGCCGCTTTGGAAGCCAGCGGTTAAGGAATTTCCAATGGCTACGTAGCTGGTGAAGTCGGCGGAGCCTCGGTCGGCGCGGGGAGCATCCAGCTCAGGTTGGCAGGCGGCCAGGCCCAACCCCATCAGGGCTACTGCCGACCAGGTTTTCTTCGGGGAAAACATATTCATAGGAGTAGAAGCAGCAAAAATTAGAAGGTGTAGTTCAGGCCCACACCGGGCACCACCACCTGCGTTTTGTAAGTACCCGCCACGCGGTCCGTCGTGCCGTTGTTGAGCAGATCAGCCTGGGTTTCCGTCCGCTTCTTCAGGTTCACGAACTGCGTGCTCAAATCAACGCTGAAATGCTCGCCGAACTTGTAGGAAGCCCCCAGCGTGCCGGTAATCCGGTCAGCATCCGGCGTTTCCGGCGTAACGTAGCCGTCGCGCACCGGGGAGTTGTCGTAGGCACCACCGGCGCGCACGGTCAGGCCATCCGTAATCTGGTACTGGCCGCCCAGACGGAAGGTCAGAGCATCTTCGTAGAAGCGCTTGGAGGAGCTAACCGTCTGCCCGTTCACCGGAGCGTTGAACCGGAAGTCGAGCGTTCTGTAGGCGCTCCACTCCACAAAGTTCACGTCAAAGCCAATGGTCAGCTTCTCGTTCGGCATTACGCCAATCCCGATGGAGGTGGTAGCGGGCAGTGGAAGCGTGGCATCAAACTGCGTAGCCTGAAAATTGGGCGTAGCCGTATTCGAGAGGTTGGAGAAGCGCACGTCGCCGCCCTTCACCTGCGCGTCGATTTTGGAGCGGTAGTTAATGCCCACGCTCAATTTTTCCGAAGGCTTGAAGAAGATGCCCGCGTTGAAACCGAATTTGCGCTCGGCTTTGCCATCCAACTCAATGCTGGCGTAGTCGCCGTTGGCGTTCTGGGCCGGAATATCCCGCTTCAGGTTCACGGAGCCCAGCGCCAGATAGGTCAGGCCCGCGCCAATGCTCAGGTTGTCCGTAATGGCGTAGCTTACCGTGGGCTGCACGTAAATGGATTTCAGGTCGATTTCCGTGAGGGCGAAACGGCCTTCCCAACCGGGAGCGTACTCCAGCTTGTTGCCGAAGGGCGTGTACACGGCAATACCCACCCGGAACTTACCCTCCGTGGGGCCGAAACCCACAAATGCACTGAAGGGCGTGGTGGTATTGTTCTGCAACTCGCGCTGGGCACTGCCATTTTCCGCGCGGAAGGCCTGCCGGGCCAGCGTGGCACTGACGCCCAGTTGCACGCCGCGGTCCTTCACCATGGCCAGCGCACCGGGGTTGTAGAACATGGCTGCCTGGTCCAGCGACAAGCCTACGCCGACGCCGCCCATGCCGTTGTTCTTCTGGCCTGCCAGCGTTACCTGGTAGCCACCCGCTGAGGCTGCCGTAGCTGAAAGCAGCGCCCCTCCCGCGAGGAGTAGAGATTGTAGCTTCATATAAATGAAAAGGGTGAGTGAGATTTTGTGGGTTATTGCCCTAAATGTAGGGAAAAATGATGCTGTTTATTCGGCACGCCGAACAATTTTCCGCAAACGGCAGCAGCTGGTTGGTGAGTACTTGCTCAAAGCAAAAATCGGGCGAATATGGTAGAATTTTCGCTCTTCGGGGCTACTCTCCGGTAGGGGCCGGCACCTCCCGGGAGTGCAGGTCCAGGTGCTGTCCGGCCACCAGCAGGTGCACCCGGAAGTTTTGCCCACTCACCGGCTCCCCCCGCCCAATACGGCCCAGGTTGATGCCGCTGAGCTGGCGGCCGTCCACAACCATCACCACCCCGTCGCCGAACACTTCAGCGTGACGCCCCTGGCGGATAATGATGCCCGTCTCCTCAGCCAGCCCAATACCCAGGCACATCGGGTGGGCCAGCAGGGCGTGGGCCAGCCGTCCAAACCGCCCGCGCTCCACAAAGTGCTGATCAATGAGCAGGCGGGGCAGCAGGCCCAGGCCGGTGCTGGTGAGCATGCCGCCCTTACGCAGGGCCCGCCAGCCGTAGCCCTCCACCACCATCAGCTCGGGCATGACGGCAGCTCCGGCGGAGGTACCGGCAATAACGAAACCCGCCTCCTGCTGGTACCGCTCCAGCAACACCCGCAGAAACTCCGTACCGTGCAGAAAATCAGTGATGCGCTCCTGGTCGCCGCCACTGAAAAACACGAGGCCGGCTTTACGCAGGCGGCGCAGGGTATCGGGCGAGTCGGCGGGGTGGTGCTCACTGATGCGCAGGTGCCGGGCGCTGGTGCAGCCCAACTCCCGCAGGGCCCGCTCGTAGGCCCGGGCCGAGCGGGTATCGTCGCGGGAGGCCACCGTAATAATTTCCACCGGCACATCAGGCGTCGGCAGCAGGTCACAGAGCAGGGCCAGCAGAGCATCATCATCGCCCCCGCCAAGGGCAACCAACGTGCCGAGCGGCTCAACAGTAGAGGAATGGGGCATAGAAGAGCTGATTGGGTAGAAGCCAAATGTACGGGCGAGCCGCAATTCCGGAGCAGATCCGCCTATTTCGCGGCGGCGGGGGGGCTTTTGCGGCCGTACCGCTCTGTTTGCCGTACACGCCCTGAGTCCGCGCAGAAAGTTATGGACCGGGTACGGAATCCGGCCCCGAAAAGCCTACTTTTGCGCGCCGGTTTTAACCGCCCACCAATTCCTGTCTGCCTAGCGAAAAAACACCCCTCTTGTAGTTCATGAATCAGCACCCGACCACCGACCACATCACGTCCCTGATTCAGGAGGGCGAGTTTTTCAAACTCAAGGAGGCGCTCAAACTGTTTGAGCCGAACGAAGTAGTAGAGCTGCTGGAACAGGAAGACGAGCGGGAACAGCTGATTATTTTCCGGCTGCTGCCGTTGCGCCTGGCCACGGAAGTATTCGAGTACCTGGACCTCGATATTCAGAAACACTTTCTGGCGAATCTCTCCCAGGAAAAGATTTCAGACATCCTGAACGAAATGTCGCCCGATGACCGGACGGCACTGCTGGAATTTCTGCCCGATGACTTGGTGCGGGAACTGATTCAGACCCTCTCAGAGGCCGAGCGCAAGGTAACGCTGGAGTTGCTGGGCTACCCCGAGTACTCGGTGGGTCGCCTGATGACGCCCGACTACATTGCCATCCGCGAGAACTGGACCGTGCAGCAGGTGCTGGATTACATTCGGCGGCACGGCGGGCAATCGGAAACCCTGAGCGTGCTGTACGTGACCGACGAGCGGGGCGTACTCATCGACGATATCCGCATCCGGGAGTTTCTGCTGGCCGACCCGCAGAAGCGCGTGAGTGAGCTCATGGACCGCCGCTACGTGCAGCTGCGCACTATGCAGGACCAGGAGGAAGCCATTGAAGTGTTTCGCCGCAACGACCGGGTGGCCCTACCCGTGGTAAACGACGAGGGCGTGCTGTTCGGCATCGTGACGATTGACGACATTCTCAGCATTCGGGAAGAGGAAGACACCGAAGACATTCAGAAGCTGGGGGGCTCGGAGGCCCTGGATGAGCCCTACCTGACCATTGCCCTGCCCAAAATGATTCAGAAGCGCGCCGGCTGGCTGGTAATTCTGTTTCTGGGCGAGATGTTTACGGCTACGGCCATGGGCTTCTTTGAGGGGGAGATTGAGAAGGCAGTGGTGCTGGCCCTGTTTGTACCGCTGATTATCAGCTCCGGCGGCAACGCCGGCTCCCAGGCTACCTCGCTTATCATCCGGGCCATGAGCCTGGGCGAAATCACCATTGGCGAGTGGTGGCGCGTGATGCGCCGCGAAATTCTGTCGGGGCTGGCACTGGGCGGTATTCTGGGGCTGGTGGGTTTCCTGCGGATTCTGGTATGGCAACTATCGGGCTTGAAGGATTACGGGGCGCACTGGCCGCTGATTGGACTTACGGTGAGCTTCTCGCTGCTGGGTATTGTGCTGTGGGGCTCGTTGGCGGGCTCCATGCTGCCGCTGCTGCTCAAGAAGCTGGGTTTCGACCCGGCCACTTCCTCAGCGCCCTTCGTGGCTACGCTGGTGGACGTGACGGGGCTGGTTATCTATTTTTCCTTTGCCACCCTGTTCCTGAGCGGCACGCTGCTGTAGGCCGGGGCCCACGTATAGTCCGTGGTGCCCGGAGTGCCAGCCACCACAAAACAGAAACGTATGTTGCAGCGCCTGATAGTGAGCAGCGTGGCCGCACTGGGCCTAACCGGCTGCGCCCGGTTTGCCCAGCTCAACCAGTTGCCGGATGGATATTATACCGTACGGTCGGTCAGCAACGATACGCTGCGCCGGCAGCTAACCACGCCCCGCTACTACCTGCAGCAGCGCGCCGATACGCTGGCCTTCACGCCTCCGGCCACCACGGCAGCTATACCGCCCACGCTGCTTTACCGCCTGCGGGGCTCCGAGGAAGTGCGGCTGCTGCACCGCAGCTTTGACCTGGATATCTTCTCGATTCCGTTTAAGGCCCTGCCGCCCCGGCAAGGGTTTCCGGTGCAGCTGAATACCAACTTCAACGCGGCGCTGTACGTGGGTCGGCGGCTCGATTTTTTTCGGGTGCGCAACCGGCGGCTTACGCCCTTTCAGGCGCAGCCGTTCATTCGCAGCAATGGGTTTGGCTATGGTCTGTTCGGCGGGCTGGGCTCCAGCATCATCACTCCGGACCTTACCCGGCAACACGCCGTTACCGACTATGAGGGCTTCACCCTGCACGGCGGGGCCGCTGCCATCTACGATGCCCGCCTGCTCAATATCGGCCTGGCCGTAGGTGTTGACCACCTGCTGGGCTCCGACGGTTCTTACTGGACCTATCAGAACCGACCCTGGGTAGGTGTGCTGTTCGGCCTCGATTTAAATTAGTAGCTAGCGCGTGGTGCTTGGGTTGTTCTTGTATTCCCGGCCCTAGGCACTAGGCACTAACTCCTAAGCACTAATAATCTACCCGGCCACGGTTGGCTTTTTTGTCGCCGTGCTTCTTCTTGGATTCCAGACGCTGGCGCACGGCCCCTTTGCTGGGTTTGGTGGCCCGGCGGGCTTTGGGCTTGTGCAGGGCTTGGCGGAGCAGCTCGTGGAATTTGCGCAGGGCGGTTTCCTTGTTGCGCAGCTGGCTCCGGTCTTCCTGGGCCACTACCAGCAGCTCACCCTCAGAGGTGAGCTTGGAGGCCAGCTTCTGTTGCAGCGTCTGCTTCTGCTCTTCCGTCAGCAGCTGAGACTCGAAAAGGCGAAAGCGCAGCTCCACGCGGCTTTCCACTTTGTTCACGTTCTGGCCGCCCGGCCCGCTGCTGCGGCTGGTCTGAAACTGGAGTTCGGGCAGGAAGGCGTCGGCGGTGGGGAGCATGGGCTTTTACAATGTGGACAAATGTGGTGAATGTGGAGGGACTGTGCTGAATACGCAGAAGTGAACCGAGTGAAGAAACGGCGCAGGCAGTAAAGAGGAAGAGCCAAGTAGTAAGAGCACCATGTTCACCTTAATCTTCCCCCCCATTCTGCACAGTTACTTCACATTACTTTCCACAGCAGCCAGCCCAGCAAGCCGGTGCGGGCCGTCCAGGCCAGGGTGCGGGGCCAGTTGGTGCGCACCAGCCCGTCGATGGCCACGTAGTCGTAGCCCTGGCCGAGACGGTTGTGGAAGGGCACGGTGATGAAAAATGTGCTGGCCCACACCAGCAGCACCAGTGCCAGCTGCCACCAGCGGGCCGCGCCCAGCTCCGGAGCCAGCCAGGCCAGCCACGCCGCGAGTCCCAGCTCCAGCACCATCGGGGCCATTACCACCCAGCTGATGCGGGTGGAATGCTGCCGGTGAAACGCCGGGAATTTTTCGGGAGCCACCTGCGCAAAACCGGGGTAATGCACCAGCTGTACCGTCCAGATAAGGCCGGTGAGGTAGGCGGCCAGAGCAAAGTTAAGCAGGAGCAGGTGGGGGAGCGTCATGAGCAAGCAACGGCCGGAAAAATAGCCGTGTCCTTGCCGCTACGCGAAACAACCCATTCGCGCTACATTCGTCTTCCCTTATCCGCATTTTTCCATGACCCTCTCCCCTACTCTGCGGCCCTGGCTGCTGGCGGCCCCGCTGCTGGGCCTCGTGTTTACGGCCTGCCAGCCCGGCGGCAACTCTGCCGCCACCGGCCCCGACCTTATCCAGGCCAACTTGGATACCACCGTGCGCCCCGGCGACGACTTCTACCAGTACGCCAACGGTACGTGGTTCAAGAAGCACCCCATTCCGGCTTCCGAAAGCAACTGGGGCATTGGCAAAG
This sequence comes from Hymenobacter sp. 102, assembly GCF_049949205.1. Lineage (NCBI taxonomy): Bacteria > Pseudomonadati > Bacteroidota > Cytophagia > Cytophagales > Hymenobacteraceae > Hymenobacter > Hymenobacter sp. 102. The sequence continues at coordinate 3,182,571 of NZ_CP188172.1, read as the reverse complement.
AAGTGCAGAACGAGGTGTACGCCCGCCTGCGCAAGCTGAATGAGGACGCCGCCAAAGCCAGCGCCGCCGCCGGCTCGGTGCAGCAGAAAATCGGCGACTTCTGGGCCACGGGCATGGACAGCGTGACCATCAACAAGCAGGGCGTAGCGCCGCTGAAAGCCGAGCTGGACCGGCTGCAGGCCATGGCGTCGGTGGCGGATGTGCAGGCCGCCATTGCCCGCCTGCAGCCCCTGGGCGTGAATGCGCTGGTGGGCTACTACGTAGGTCAGGATGCCAAAAACAGCGACAAGATGGCCCTGCAGCTGTGGCAGGCCGGCCTGGGCCTGCCCAACCGCGACTACTACTTCAACAAGGATGCCCGCACCAAGAACATCCGTCAGGAGTACGATAAGCACCTGGTGAAGATGTTCGGGCTGCTGGGTCAGGATGCGGCTACGGCCCAGGCCAGCGCCCAGCGCGTAGTGCAGCTGGAAACCAAGCTGGCCGCTGCCTCGCGCAAGCTGGAAGCCCTGCGCGACCCGTACGCCAACTACAACAAGATGGCCGTGGCGGGCCTGGACAAGCTCACGCCCGGCATCAGCTGGAAGCCCTGGCTGGCCCAGATGCAGCTCAGCAACGTGGACACGGTGATTGTGGGCCAGCCCGAGTTTTACCAGGAAGCCGGCCGCCTGCTCACTTCCGCCCCCTTGGCCGACTGGAAGGCCTACCTGCAGTGGCAGCTGGTGCACGCCTACGCCGGCACGCTCAGCCAGGACTTCGACAACGAAAACTTCCGCTTCTACGGCACCGTGCTGCAGGGTGCCAAGGAGCAGCGCCCCCGCTGGAAACGGGTACTCGACGCCGAGGAAAACGCCATGGGCGAGGCCCTGGGCCAGCTGTTCGTGCAGGAATACTTCACGCCCGAAACCAAGAAACGCTACGAAGACCTGACCGAAAACGTGGTGGCTTCGTTCCGGGAGCACATCAACGCCTTGGACTGGATGAGCGACTCCACCAAGCAGAAGGCCCTGGTGAAGCTGGGCAAAATCACCCGCAAGGTGGGCTACCCCGATAAGTGGAAGGACTACTCCTCGCTGCAAGTGGACCGGAGCTCCTACGCCCAGAACGTGATGCACGCCAACGAGTGGCAGTACCGCTACAACCTCAACAAGCTGGGCAAGCCCGTTGACCGCACCGAGTGGAGCATGACGCCCCAGACGTACAACGCCTACTACAACCCCTCGAACAACGAAATTGTACTGCCCGCGGCCATTTTCGCCATTCCGGGGCTGGTAGATGCCAACGCCGACGACGCCATCATCTACGGCTACGCCGGGGCCAGCACCATCGGCCACGAGCTCACCCACGGCTTCGACGACGAGGGCAGTCAGTTTGATGATAAAGGCAACCTGCGCAACTGGTGGACCAAGCAGGACCGCCAGCAATTCCAGCAGCGCGTAAACGGCATCGTGCGCCAGTTCAACGGCTACACCGTGCTGGACTCTCTGCACATCAACGGCAAGGCCACAGCCGGCGAAAACATTGCCGACCTGGGCGGTATCGTTATTGCCCTGGATGCCTTCAAGAAAACCGACCAGTACAAGAAGGGTGAGAAGATTGGCGGCCTCACACCGCTGCAGCGCTACTTCCTGGGCTATGCCCTGGGTTGGCAGGTGCACCAGCGCGACGAGCGGCTGGCTCAGGCTATCCTCACTGATGTGCATTCCCCCGCCCAGTTCCGCATCAACGGCCCCTTCGCCGACGTGCCTGATTTCTACGAGGCCTTCCATGTGAAGCCTGGCCAGAAGCTCTATCTGCCCGATTCGGCGCGGGTGAAAATCTGGTAGTATTTCGCTGCGACCAGCAAACGACAACGGCTTCCTGCTCAGTGCAGGAAGCCGTTGTCGTTTGGTGCTGAGGCTAGAATGGCTAGTGTTTGGGACGGGCCATGAACTGCGCCAGCCCTTCGCGGGCGGTTTGGCGCACTTTGTTTTGTAGAAAACCCGACCAGCCCAGCAGCCAGCCCATTGGTCCCAACGCCTGCCTCGACCAGCGCCAGAAGCTGAACTCGTCGTGGTGGGTGCGGATGAGGCCATCCTGAAACGTGAAGCGGGCCTGCACATGGTTGTGCACCTTGCGGCGGGTTTTGCTGAAGGTATAGCGGGCATCCCAGGTGGCGCGGCCACTCTGCTCGTCGGCCCACACGTCGTTGTAGGCCAGGCGCAGGTCGCCGCCCCGCTCGCAGAGCATGCGCCACATCTGCCCTATTTCGGCGCCTTTCAGCTGAAATGCCGCGTCCTCAAACGTAGCCTCGGGATGGTAGCACGCGGCCATGGCAGCATGGTCGCGGCGCTGGAAGGCCTGGTAAAAACGGTTGAGCAGGGCTTGGTGCGGGTGCATGGGAAGAATGCCCCGAGAAGATGAGGCCGCTAAAGCTACCCAAAAAGCTCTAGCTGGGCGGGTATTTTTCTTCGCTGGGTGCCCGGACACAGTGGGGGCTTCGGCTGAGAAAACACGCGTGAACAGGGTCCGGACTCATCCGCTTCGTCCGGACGTGGCTCTTTCGTGGAATATGAGCTGTTGGTCCGGGTCACTGCCTGCATTCGTGGCTACCAGGCTGCCCACTCTTTTCCAGCCAGGCAGGCAACGGTTTGGCCAGGGTGTTCATCTATATTTCCGGATGTTCCACTTTAACTTGTTGTATCCTATGAAAACGCTCCGCTTGCTGCTGCCCGCCGTACTGCTGGCACTGGTCGTACTATCGGCGTTCCGCCCCGCCGATTCGCGCGAAGTTCGCTCCGTTAGCCCCTTCACGGCCGTGAGCCTGGGCGGCTCCATGAAGGTAATCCTGCAGCAGGGCAGCCCGCAGAAAGTGGAAGTGCAGGGCGCGGCCGAGGACCTGGCCCACCTGGAAACCGTGGTGAGCAACGGGAAACTGCGCATCAACGCCAGAAAGGAAAGCGGCATGAGCTGGTACAACTTCAAGGGTCCGGTAACGGTGTACGTAACCGTACCCACCATCAACGCCCTAGCAGTGAGCGGTTCGGGCAGCATCAAAGCGGCTGACGGCATCAAGGCCGGTAAGCTGGACCTGGCCGTGAGCGGCTCCGGCACTATTCAGCTGACCAGCATTACCGCCACCAGAATCAGCTCGTCGTTGTCGGGTTCCGGTACTATTCAGGCGGCCGGCGTAGCCCCCGAGCAGGATATCAGCGTGAGCGGCTCGGGCGGAATTCAGGCCCCGAAGCTGCAAAGCAAAACCTGCAGCATCAGCATCAGCGGCTCCGGCAACTGCCGGGTACAGGCCACGCAGCTGCTGGAAGCCAGCATTGTCGGTTCCGGCGACGTGTACGTAACCGGCAATCCGCAGGTAAAAAGCTCGGTAGTGGGCAGTGGCCGCGTGCACCGCGAATAGCCCCCCCGGCGCGTAACTAAAAGCCGCCCCCGCTCCTACAGCCGTAGGAGCGGGGGCGGCTTTTAGTTACGCGCTGGGGGCAAATCTACTCGTGTACCAGCCGCTGCGTGAGTACGCCCCCGGCCGAGGTAATGCGGCACAGATACACGCCCAGCGGCAGCGTGGTCAGGTTTAGCCGGGCCTCCTGCACAGCGGTAGCAGCCAGCTGCTGGCGCAGCACCACCGCCCCGCGCACATCCAGCAGCTCCAGCGTGGCCGGGCCGGCTTCGGGGCGCTCCAGCCGCACCGTTACCGCATCGTGACTGGGGTTGGGGGCCAGCGTAGCCCGGGCAGCAACGGCTGCTTTGTACACCACCTGCACTACCGAAGAAAAGCTGGTGGCACCATCCGTATCTACTTGCCGCAGGCGGTAGTAGCTGATACCTGGCAGCGGGGCCGTGTCCACGTAGGCGTACTGCTGCTGCCGCTGGGTGGTACCGGCGGCGGCTAGTTTGCCCACCGCCTCAAATACCTGTCCGTTGGCGGAGCGCTCCAGTACGAAGTAGGCACTGTTCAGCTCCTGGGCTGTTTCCCAGCTGGCCCGTACGCTTGCCCCCTGCACTACGGCTCCAAACCGCGTGAGCGTAACCGGTAGCGGAGCGTTGGACTCCGTGGAGCAGAGGCCGCTGGCGGGCACCAGCTGCCGGGATATGCCGGCATCGGTGCTGGCATATTCCAGCCGTAGCTCGCCGGCCCCCAGGTAGTCGCCGTACAGCACCAGCAGATCATGCAACCCCGCCGCCAGCTGCACAGTAGCCGTTACAGTAGTTACCGGATGAATTCCCCCGTTCTGGATGGTGGCCGATGCCAGCGTGGGCGTGGTGGCCAGCGCCGCGTTATCCAGCCAGAGGTAGGCCGCATCATCGGCCGTGAGAAAGAGGGTGTAGGTACCCGCCGTGGCAATATTGATTCGGCCCCGGAACCGGGCACTGAACTCATCGGGCTCCTGGGTGGAGCCGCTGGCCGCTCCGCTCAGATTACCCCAGCTCTCGGCACTGGAAAAATCAAGCGTCTGCACGTTACGGTCCTGAGCGGGGGCAGTGGCCGTGAAAAACGCGGGGTCGTCGCTGAAATAGCCCGGAAAAAACTCAGCGTACAGCCCCGAGGAAGCCACCGCTCCGCCCCCATCCAGGCCGGAACAGCCAGCCGGGGCGCGGGCAACTACCTGCACCATCAGAGCATCCTCAAACACTTTGCTGCCCCCGGCGTTGCGGGCCGCCACGTCCAGCATGTAGCTGTTTTCGGGCACTGTGCTGCTCACGGCTACCTGCCCGGTGGCCGCATCGATGGTAATACCAGCCGGTAGCGCGGCGGCATTCACCAGCGTGTAATTTGTAACGGGCGAGGCACTGCTGACGGCCGGCGTGGCCGAAGACGCCGCCGTATTAACTACCACCCGCACAGTACCGGGCGAGTACGACAGGGCCGTAGCCAGTGGCAGGGCCGGCTGTACGGAGCCGCAGAATAACGCACTGGGCACCACCTGCCGGGCAATGCCCAGTTCCGAGCTTTCGTATTCCAGCCGGAGCGCGTTGCCCAGTTGGTCGTCGCCGTAGAGGAGCAGCAAGTTGTGCAGCCCGGCATTGAGCGTTACGGTTACGGCTACCGTGGTGGCAGGGTGCAGGCCCCCGTTGTTAATGGTTGCCTCAGCCAGTTTGGCCGGCGAGGCCAGGGCCGGGTTATCCAGCCAGAGGTAGGCCGCGTCGTCGGCGGTGAGATAGAAAGTGTAGCGGCCGGCCGTAGCAATGCTCAGGCTTCCGCGCAGCCGCAGGCTGAAGCCATCGGGGTTTTGCACCGTGCCGCCCGCCACCCCCAGCAAGTTGCCGAAGCTCGCCTCGGTGGCAAAATCTACCACGGGCTCGGTGCGGGTCAGCCCCGGCGAGGTAGTGGTGAAGAAAGCCGGGTCGTCACCGAAATATCCCGGAAAGTACTCCGCGTAGAGCCCGGCTGAGGCTGGCTCCCCCCCGGCATCGGTTCCGCCGCAGCCGGGGGGCAGCGGGGCCGTTACCTGAAACCGGAAAACGTTGCGGAAGGCGCTGGTACCATTGGCATTGCTCACAGCCACATCCACATCGTAGGTACCCTGCGGCACGGTAGCGTCGGCCGTCAGCACACCGGTTGCGGCGTCGATGCGGATGCCCGCCGGCAGGCTACCCGCCGTGTTATCTAGGGCAAAGCCGGTAACGGGAGTTCCGCCATCATCCACCACCGGTACCCCCGAGCTACGGGTACCGCCCGTGGGCAGGGCTCTGGAAACGGGACTGTAGGTAATACTTCGGGGTGCGGGCGGCTGCGGGATAACCGCCGTGCACAGGGCACTACCGGGTACGGGCTGCCGGGCAATACCCGGCCCTTCGTATTCCCAAACCAGCGCATTTTCGCAGCAGTCGTCCCCGTACAGAATCAGTACGTTGTGCCGGCCGGCTGCCAGCGTAAGCGTTACGGAGCGGGTAAGGGCCACGTGGCGCCCCCCGTTATCAATGGCGGCAGCGCCTAGCTGTGGGGGCGTGGCCAAGGCACTGTTATCCAGCCAGAGGTAAGCGGCATCATCGGCCGTGAGGTAGAAGGTGTAGCTACCCGCCACGGCAATGTTCAGGCTCCCGCGCAGCCGTAGGCTGAACTGATCGGGGTTCTGGGCCGTGCCATCGGCAAGCGGCAGCAGGTTACCGAAGCTGGCAGCAGTGGTAAAATTTACTGTGGCCTCCGTCCGCACCAGCCCGGCCGGGTGGCTGTTATCGGCAAAGAAGCCCGGGTCATCGTCAAAGTAGCCGCGGTAGTATTCCGCGTACAGGCCATTGGCGGCGGGTTGCCCGCCCGGGTCGGAGCCATTGCATGCCGGAGCCTGGGCCAGCACAGAGAGGCTGAACATGTGTGCTACCACTAGCATCCCAAGCACCCAGCACATATTCAGTGAAGAGACTGTTTTTTTCATCTTAGGATGATTTAATATAATAAAGACAATACCATTCCCTTATTAAAGGTATTAAAGTTTTCAATATTTGCAAGTTTTTTATTTTTATTTGTATTAAATAAACAAGACTGATTTCACTATTTCATTTTCTTTGCAAGAATTATCTACCCCGGGCGTACTACCGGGCTAGTTGGCCACCTCAGCATAGGCATACTTTATCCTGTGAGTACAGCTACGCCAAAGCCCCACGAAAGGGGCCGTACAGGCGCGCCGTTCGTGGGGCTTTGCGGGGTAGTTGGGTGGGCGAATAGGGTTAGAAATCAAACAGCCCCTTCCGGCTGCCACCCGGTGATTTTGTCTTGGATTTGTGCTTCTTTTTATCCCCCCCAAACAGGCCGTCAAACAGGCCGGATTTATCCTTGATGAGCACGTAGCGCACGGAGAGGGCCGCCGGAAACCGGGCCCAGTCGGCGGAGTTAATTTCAATGGTCGGCTTGAAATCGAAGCTGAGCACCAGCGGCACAAAAGCCACCTTGTACTCCACACCAGCCAGGGCATCGAAGCCGCCGAACCCGCCCGTATCCTTGTTTCTTCCCAGGTGCCCGCCGGCCCCAAAGTAGTAGTTCAGGCTGGGACCCAGGATGCCAAAGTGACGCTCGGCCAGTACCGTGGCACTTACCTCCCGGCTGGAAACCAGCCCCAGCCCTTCCAGCGTGGTTTTTTCGAATACCTTCTGCTGCACGGTAAGCCCGAAATTGTTTTTGCCCAGCCGCAGTCCGGCAGCCGTCCGGTATTTCTGGGCCTGGGCCGGCAGGGCCAGTCTGCCGGCCCCACCCAAAAGCAGCAGCAGCAGAGCCCCGGCCCGCCGCATATCCTGAAACGTCATAATCTTGTTAGTTGCCCGCTGAACCCGGTTGCGGGTACTGTGTTGAACGAATTGCGGGGGCTCAAAGTACGCTCCCCGGCCGATATAGCCGGCATCTTGCTGCAAAGGCCGTACCTTCCCGCTCAATTTCTGCTCCTGCTTTACTCTTTTCCGGCACCGTGTACATTCATCACGTGGCGGCATATCTGCCCGCCCATAGCATCACCAACGAGCACTTTACCCGCCTGAACGGGCTTTCGCACGAGTGGATCATTGAACGCACCGGCATTCGGGCCCGCCGCAAGGCCGGCCCCGGTGAAAACACCAATACCATGGCCCTGGAAGCCACCCGCCGGGCACTGGCCGAGGCTCCGGCTTTCCCGGCAGCCAACATCGACCTGATTGTAGGCGGCACCTACACCCCGCACGACACCATCTATACCGTGGCCCACGCCGTACAGCGGGAGCTGAACGTGTCGGACATTCCGGTGGTGAGTATTTCCTCGGCTTGCTCCTCGCTGCTGAACGCGGTGGAAATTGTGGAGGGCTACTTTGCTTTGGGCAAGGCCCGGCGGGCTCTGGTGGTAGTAAGTGAGCACAACACCGCCTATAACAACGAACTGGACACTGTGGCCGGCCATCTCTGGGGCGACGGCGCGGCGGTACTGCTGCTGTCGAAAGACCGGATTGCAGACCAGGACCTGCGGGTGCAGGCCATCCGCACGGGCGGGGCCGGCAACGTGGGCAAGGCCGACCAATCGGTAACGCTGAAGCCGGTGGAGCGGGGCATTGTGATGCCCTTCGGCAAGGACGTATTCATGCACGCCTGCACCTACATGACGCGCGTCACCCAGCAGATTCTGGAGCAGAACGGCCTCGGGGTGGAGGACGTCACGTACCTGATTCCGCACCAGGCCAACCTGCGCATCACCAAAAACGTGCTGCAGCAGCTGGGCTTGCCCGAGGAGCGGGGCATTTCCAATATTGAGGATCTGGGCAACACGGGCTGCGCTGGTGCCGCCATTGCCCTGGCCGACATTCGGGAGCAACTGCAGCCCGGCAACCACGTGGTGGTAACGGTTTTTGGCGGGGGCTACTCCTACGGAGCCATGCTACTGCAGCGGTAGGCAGTTGTTCACCGCACGGCGGAGCCCGCGCTGTTTCCCGGAGAACCGGCGAAACAGCGCGGGCTCCGCCGTTTATTCCAGCACGATAAACGGTGTGGTACCGTCCCGGCCGGCACTGTCGGTCCAACGGAGCAGGTAGTAGCCGGGGCGCAGGGAAGGCGGCAGCACCTGCAGCGTGTTCAGGCCGGGCAGATAGCGCAGCGGGGAGCCGCCCAGGTAGCGGCCCACGGCATCGTAGAACCGCACGGTCAGTGTACCAGCCGTAGTGCCGCCCACGTATTGCAGCCCAAACGGCTCCCCGTTACGGATAGGGTTCGGATAGAGGCGGAGCGAGTTGGCCGCTGAAGCGTCATCAGTAACCCCGATGGGCACCGTTACGTCCGAGGAACCGTCGGGTCGGCGCAGGCGCAGGCGGTAATAGCTCATACCGGGCAAAGGCTGGGCATCGGTGGCCCGGTACTGGTTGCCGGTTGCGCCGGCCGCTACTGTGGCTACTGTTTGCCAGCCGGCCGTGGTGTCGGAGGGGGCGCGCTCCACGGTAAAACTGCTCAGGTAACACTCGTCGCGGGTGGTCCACTGCACCGTGGCCCCGGAGCCGGCGGCCAGCGTGGCACTCTGGCCCGTGAGCGGCGCCGGCAGCATGGGCGCCTGCCCGCACGCCCCGGCCCGGAAGCTTTGGGTGCGCAGCACGTACCGTCCCCCGGCAATGTCACTGCTGGCCGCCAGCGCACGGCTGCGCTGCCCCCGGGCAATGGCGTAGTGCATTACGGCAGAGGGCAGAATCAGGTGGGAAAGCTGCTGGGCGTGCCCCAACTCGTGCACCGCCACCGTTTCAAAATCAACTTGCCCTACCGAGGGCGAGGCCGGCCCGAACTGCCAGGCAGCATTATCATCGAACTGAGTATCGATTTCCTGCACGTAGAAATACACCGTTCCATTGGGGCGGTAGCAACCCCGGTAGTAGCTGGTGGTGCGGCCCAGCACGCCGGTTGGCAGTTGCCCGGTGCCATCAAACCCCACCGAGTTTTCCCCATCTTCGCTCACCCCCGATTTGGTACGCGTGGCCCCCACCGTCCAGTTTACGCCGGTCTGGCAGCGCCAGGTAACCAGGGCCCGCTGCCAGGCAGCCGTAGCGGCGGTATTAGCCGCAAAGTCCGGGTCGAAGCGGAAGGTCATGCCCCCGGCCTCGTCGGCGTTGCGGTGGGCGGGCACGACGCGTTGGCCGGAATTGGTATCGAGCACGTTGGTCGCCGCGTACACCACCGTTACGATGCCGGGGCTGAGGGCCGGTACCTGATCGGCAGAGGTGACGCGCACGGGGCCGGTACCGGCCGGGTTGCGGCTGGCACTCAGCGACGGTACCCGCACCAGAATGCGGGTATCCGTCCAGCTCACGTAGTCATCATCGTTGACTTTGGTATAGGTTGCGCCCCCGTCGTCGGCATTGCGAAACTCCACGCTGCCGCTGCCCCGCGTTGCGCCAAAGCCCGTACCGTTGATGGTCAGCACGGTGCTGGTGCCCGCTGTCAGGCTAACCGGGGCCAGGGTGGTGATGACGGGTGCGGTGCCTTTAGCCGCTACTGGCTGCTGCACGCGTTGGAGGGCAGCCCGCAACGCCACGTTAGGCTGCACGTTGCGGGGGGCGGCTCCTGCCACGGCGGTGTAGAAACCGGCATCTGTGAGCGGGTACTGCCGGAAGGGCTCGGCGGCGGTGGCATCGGAGAGATTGTACCGAATAAAGCCCTGCTCACTGCCGTAGGCCTGCCAGCCACTACCGGCCGGCACGCCCGCAAACGCCCCCGGCTCCAGAAAAAACAGCCCCTGCTCGCCGGGAGTCAGCGTGAGGGTGTTGGTGAGCGTCTGCCGCTCCAGGCCCAGCGTACCGCCTTCCGTAGTGATTGTTAGCGTGGGTTGCACGGCTCCTTTCAGCTGCCGAAACACCCGGAGCTGGTGGCGGGTGAAGATACGGCCATTGGTACCCCGGAAGCTCACGGCATCCACCACCTCGGCCTCCACAATCAGCCCCGACTGCTGGATGCGGGCCTGCGCATCCAAAGGCAGCAGCAGGCAATGGGTTTCGGGGGCATCGGGGAGCACTTGGGCTTGCGTGGGCAGCGTGGCCAGCCAACCGCCCACCAGCGCGGGCAACCAGTACGTAAATTTCAACTGCATAAGGAAGATGACTAGGCCATAGGGGCCGGTAGTAAGATACTCCATTTCCGGGTTTCCGGTTGGCACGCGGCGCTATTTCCCAGCCGGTTTCCGGGGCGGCCTGCAACTACCGGCACCTCTGCGGTATCTACCCGCCTGAATCCTTACTTCTCTTTCCTTATTCAGCTATGCGTATTGCCTTACTGGCCGCGGTGGTAGCACCCACCACCCTTTTCTCCCTCGCCACGCACTCCGCCCGGGCCCAGGCCCCCGACTCGGCCGCTACCCGGGCTACAGCGGGTCCATCTGCGGGCTCAGGCACCTTGCTCCGACTTGGCACGGGCATTACCCGTGGATTTGAAGTCGGTGGCTACCCTGGCCTGAAACTACCTCTGGTACTCGGTGCCGAGCATCACCTGACGCCTGCTGTGTCCATCTACGGTAACGCCTTCGCCAGTTTGGAAACCGGACGGCGCAACCGCTTTGCTGACGGCCGCCGCTTGTCCCGCCTCGGCGACTATGGCTTCGACATCGGCGTGAAATATTACTACAACCAGGAAAAGCGGCGGCAGAAGGGCCGGGCTACCGGGCCATTCGTGGGCAATTACTTCTCCATTCAAAGCAATACCACCTTCAACCCCGACACGTACCAGCCTTACCGCTATTCTACCTTAACCGTGCAGTGGGGTATGCAGCGGCGGTTGGGCAAGCACGGCTGGTTTGAGGCCTACGCCGGGGCCGGTATCAGCCGCGTGCCCGGCTACTCCTACACCAGTGTGTACTACACCACGTACCCCAATGGCAGCCCGGTATACACCCGCCAACGCCAGCCCGTCATTCTCGGCATAGCGCCCGAAATCGGGGTCAAATTCAGCCTTGGGAAAGTGGTGAAATAGTGAGGTGGTGAAATGGTGAGGCTGATGTTCTGATGGCGTACAGCGCAACCGGATCATCAGCCTCACCATTTCACCACCTCACTATTTCACCATTAAAACAAGCTACCCTGCACGGCCTGCGGAATCACGCGGGGCGGCTGCACCTGCATGCCGGTCAGCTCGTGCAGGCGGCGCAGGAAATGCTCGGCCCAGATGGGAGAATGCAGGATGTCTTTCTGGTGGATGAACACGTAGGCCGTGTGCAGGCCCGCTTCCAGCCAACCGGCCAGGCGGGCGGCCCAGTCGTCGGCCCGGCGAAAGTCAGAATCCACTAAGGCGTGGCCGTTAAGGCGCAGGAAGGCCACGGGCGTAGTCAGCCGCATGTGCAGCACGTCGCGGCGGCCGGCCACGTCGCTCAACACCAGTGGCTTGCCCAGCGCCTCCAGCATGGCCGACACCGCCTCCAGCAGACCTTTGTCCGAAAACCAGGCCGGGTGACGCAGTTCCACGGCCAGCGGCACGTAAGCGGGGAAATCGAGCAGATACCGCTCCAGCCTTGGCAAATGCTCGGGTCCGAAGGTGGGCGGCAATTGCAGAAACGCGTGCCCCAGCGTAGGCCCCAGCCCCTCAATGGCCCGGCAGAAGCTCTGCGTCAGGTCGTCAGCGTTGTACAGAGCCCGGTCGTGGCTGATTACCTGGGGCAGCTTGGGGCAGAAGCGGAACGTATCGGGCACGGCCGTACGCCACTTGCGCACCGTGGGCGCATCCGGAATACGGTAGTGCGTGGTATTCAGCTCGATGCTGTTGAACTGCCGGGCGTAGTAGTGCAGGTAGTCCGCATCCCGGATGCCCTGCGGGAAGTAGCTGCCCAGCCACGCCTTGTTGGTCCAGATGGGGCAGCCCACGTACACGGCCGGCGGAGCGGGCTGCGTGGGCAGGGCGCGGGCCAGCACCCGGGCCGTTTCGGGGTGGTCGGGCGGGAGACGAAAATCAACGTAGCGCAGGTCGGAAAGGCGGCCAAAATCCATACCCGAAGGTACGGTAAAAGCCGGGGAGCGGCTGCGTGAAAACCAGCCCTCTACAGGGGAAGGTTTTCGCGCACACGTCTTAGCATATTTCCGGGATTTTTGCAACCTAGCCCGGGAGTGGTATCGACCTTCAATGACAAAATTTTTTTAGCAGCGGATATTCTAATTTTTTGGCTGGCCCGGTCTATGTCTAAAAAGAGTGCAAAATCTACCTTAACCAAACACAAAACCTGTTTTCGAAGGTTTTCATCTAATTATTTAAATACAATATTTCTTTGAAAAGGTCAATTATAACCAAACGCAACTACCTAGTACGTCAAGCCATTGGGTAGTGGTTTGGGGGCGACTCCTAGATTTGCCCAACTCACCAACCAAGAGACTACATGAAGTTGCCTCTACGACTGCATCTCTCGGGCTTGATGATGGGCCTGCTCCTCGTGTTGCTAACGGCCTTCTCGGCCTCAGCTCGCACCCGGCGGGAAAGTGAAGATGAAAAAGCCCCGGCTGCCGCCGCCAAAAAGGCCGCCACTATGCGGGGCCGCGCCTCCTGGTACGGCCGCGAGCATCAGGGTCACCGCACCAGCAATGGGGAGCGGTTTGACCGGAACAAATACACCTGCGCCCACAAAACCCTGCCTTTTGGCACCCGGCTGCGGGTTTCCAACCCCGCAACCGGCAAATCGGTAGTGGTGCGCGTCACCGACCGGGGCCCCTTCCGCCACCAGCGTATTCTGGATCTGTCGGAAATTGCTGCCCGCCCGCTGGGCATTGTAACCCACGGTGCCGTTTCGGTAGTAGCGCAGATAGTGGATGCCGAAACGCCGCTGGGCCCCACAGATGCCCCGGAGAACCTGGCCCTACTGGCCTCCGACTCTACCATCACGGCCGATATTCACACCAACATCGTGGCCGGCGAAACCGAAGCAGCTGATGTAGCTCTCACCCCCGAGCCCGCCGCTACTTACGTTATTCAGGCTGGTACCTTCGGCGACCCGCGCAATGCCCGCGCCGTGATGGATAAAATCCAGAGCGTGGAGCCCAAGCTGCTGGTAACTACCGTAACCACCACCACCGCCGAGGGCCGGCCCCTGAACCGCGTGGTAGTGGGCCGCTTCGCCACCCAGGCCGAGGCCAATGAGGTACGGCTCCGGCTGGCCCGCGTGGGCGTGGCCGGGTTGGTTCGGCAGGGTGAGAACCTGTAAGCACGGAGTTAAGCAGATTGCCGAATTCCGACAGCCCCGACAGAGGCATCTTCCATCAGCGGAAGATGCCTCTGTTTTTTTGCAGGGTCGGGGTTTCGCATCATCAGGTATTCCCAATAACTTGGACCAGTTTCCGCTTATCCTATTCCACCTTGTGTTGTGTACAAATCCATTTTGCTTTTTGCTGGGGCCTATATAATATCCCTGCACACGGCGGTAGCCCAAAGCACTACTACTAAGGGCACTCGCGTATTAGGAATTTCCGCTGGCAGCCTGTTTTTTCGATCTGAAGCCAGTACTACAAGTGTTGATGCAGCACTTGAGCCGGTTGTGGGGGTGTTTTTCGCCAGCAACTGGGCCGCGGGCGTTGCGCTGCCAGTGGAGTACCACGCCTTCCGCTATAAACAATCGGGCGAGCACCACAACGAGTTGATAACGGGTGTGGCTCCCTGGCTACGGTTTTACATTCCCTCCCAGAGTCGGCACCGGGTATTTGGGGAAGCCCAGGCAGGGGCCTTATATAATGCTTATTGGGGCCGGCAGCAAGTGTATGATCCGCTGGGAATGCCGCGCGTTGGTGATTTCAAGGGCCATGATTTCGGCGGCTTCGTGCGCATCGGAGCCGGCTACTCATATTTTCTGACGCCGAATGTGGCCGTTGAAGGGATGGTAGCTTATCAGCAGGGCGGTTTTACCTCGGGCTACGATGGCCTGACGCTGAACATCGGCCTGCGGGCCTACCTGGGCCGGTAGTTGCGCGGTAATACTCGCAGAAACCGAAGCATTTGCTACCTTCCGCTCCCCGCGAAACTGGTTGGCAAATGCTTCGATTTCTTCCGGGCACCCTAGTGCTCCTTGTTACGCTTACTCTTACCTGGGTGCTGAACACCAAGCAGGGCGACGTGCCGCCCGTAGCGCGCCTGCTGAGCCCGTACCAGGGCTTCTGGCAGAATGGCGAAACCCCGGCCGACTTCCCCGAGCAGCAGACCCTGCACCTCGCCGGCCTGCGTCAGCCGGTGCGCGTGCGGTTCGATGACCGGCGGGTGCCCCACATCTTCGCTCAGAACGACCACGACCTGTACTACGCCCAGGGCTACCTCACGGCCCGGGACCGGCTCTGGCAGATGGAGTTTATGACCCGGGTGGCGGCCGGCCGCATTTCGGAGGTGGTGGGCCCCCGGGCCCTGGAGTACGACCGGTTTCAGCGGCGCATGGGGTTGCCGTATGGGGCGCAGAACTCGCTGCAGTCTATGCTGAAAAACGACACCACGCGGCTGGTGCTGGAGTCATACTCGGCGGGCGTGAATGCCTACATCAGCAGCCTTTCGCCCCGGGAATACCCGTTTGAGTACAAGCTGCTTGATTACGCCCCCGAGCCCTGGCAGCCTCTCAAGTGCGCCCTGCTGCTGAAGCTGATGGCCTGGGATTTGAGCGGCCGCTCCGACGATTTGCGCCTGAGCAACATCCTGCGCAAGTACGGCTCCAAGGTGGTGCAGGACCTGTTCCCCGATTACCCGTTCCGCGAAGACCCGATTGTGCCGGTGGGTACGCCCCTGGATTTCAAGCCGCTGCCAGTGCCGGCCACGCCGCCCTCGTTCACAGCCGCCTTATCGGACAAGGTGCCCGAGCGGGAGCCGGATGCCGAGCTGGGCTCCAACAACTTTGCCGTGGCGGGCAGCCGCTCGGCCTCGGGGCTGCCGTTGCTGGCCAACGACCCCCACCTGCAGCTGAACCTGCCCAGCATCTGGTACCAGGTGCAGCTGCACGCGTCCGGCCAGAACGTGTACGGCGTAACCATTCCGGGCGCGCCAGCCGTCATTATCGGCTTCAACGAGGAAGTGGCCTGGGGCGTAACCAATGTGGGCGGCGACGTGCTGGACTGGTACCAGCTGAAATTTCGGGACAACACGAAGCGCGAATACTGGCACGACGGCCGCTGGAAGCCGGTGCGCCGGGTGGTGGAGCGCATAGTCGTGCGCGGCCAACCCGACCGGCTCGACACGGTGCTCTACACCCACCACGGCCCCGTGGTATACGACCACGACGAGAAGCCCTTCAACGCCCAGACACCCACCCGCCACGCCCTGCGCTGGACGGCCCACGAGGGGGCCGATGAGGTACTGGCTTTCGTGAAGCTCAACCACGCCCGTACCTATCAGGATTACGACCGGGCTTTGCGCACCTACGGCTCCCCGGCCCAGAACTTCATCTTCGCCAGCAACCAGAACGACATTGCCATCCGGCCTAACGGCCGCTACCCGCTGAAGTGGCCCGAGCAGGGCAAGTTTATTCTGGACGGCTCCGACCCGCGCCACGACTGGCAGGGCTGGATTCCGATGACGCAGACGCCGCGGGTGCAGAACCCGGCCCGGGGCTTCGTGTCGTCGGCCAACCAGCACTCGGCCGGGCCCGACTACCCCTACTACATCGGCTGGGACTACGCGCCCTGGGACCGGGGCCACCGCATCAACCAGCAGCTAGCCCATATGCGCCAGGCCACCGCCGACACCCTGCGCGAGCTGCAGAACGACAACCTCGGCATCAACGCCCAAACCATGCTCCCAGGCATGTTGAGCCTGATGCGCGGCAACAAGGTGACGGATCAGTTGTATAGCCCGGTTCCGCCTGATAAGCCAGAATATAAGGTGCTGGAGGTGTTAGGAAAATGGGATTACCATTACACTACTGATGCCGTGGCGGCCACCATCTTCGAGCTGTGGTACCAGGACTTGGTGAAGCGCCTCTGGGAGGATGATTTCAGCAAGCAGGCTACCGGCCTGGAAATGCGCTACCCCTCCCGCGACCGGACCAACCACCTGTTACAGCAGGAGTATGGCGACGCATTCCAGGGGTTTAAAGGTGCCAGCCCCTGGATAGACGACCGGCGCACCCCCAAGAAGGAAAACGTGCACGATCTGCTGGCGGCTTCCTTGCATTTCGCCGTAGACTCCCTGACCCGCAAGTTTGGGCCGCTGGGGCCGAAGTGGGGCTGGGCCAACCAGAAAAGCACCGATATCAACCACTTGGCCCAGCTACCGGGCTTCGGGCACCAGGATATTGTGTGCGCCGGCAGCCCCGGCACCGTGAATGCCACCGGTCCGCGCAACGGCCCTTCCTGGCGCATGGTGGTAGCGCTGGGGCCGCAGGTGAAGGCCTACGGCATCTTCCCCGGCGGACAGAGCGGCAACCCGGCCTCCCGGTACTATGATGATATGCTGGAAAGCTGGCGCGTGGGCAAGCTGGATGAGTTGGTGTTCCTACGTGCCGCCGACGAAAACCACCCCCGCCTGCAGGCTGCCTGGCGGCTGGAAAAGTAAGCGTCGGCAGTACCTGTTTCGTGCGTATCTTGCTCAACTGCCCTTATCCTGCCTTCGCCTTTATCTGTTTCAGAAATGTCTTTATCGCGCAGCCGCTTCGCGTGGCATCGGGTAGTACTGGCCACTTGCCTCGCGGGAGCAACCGTGCCGACAGTGCAGGCCCAGCAAACCACTAAAAAGCCCGTTGCCGTTGCCAAGTCAGCACCCGCTGCGCGCGTGTACAGCCTATATGAAGTCCAGACGCGGCCCGAGTACGTGGAAGGCGAGTACGCGCTCCGGCAGTACCTGCGAAACCAGCTGCGCCGGCCCGCGGCCGTGAAAGCCGGTAGGGAGCGGGGCGTGGTAACGGTGAACTTTGTGGTGCAGCCGGATGGCCGCCTCACCGATGCCTTTATTGCCCGCGGACTCAGCGTCGCCAGCAACGCCGAGGCGTTGCGCCTGGTGCAGGCCATGCCCCGCTGGCGCCCCGCCCGCTACCAGGATAAGCCCGTACCTGTGCAGTACCAAATTTCCGTACCGTTTGAGCCGCCGGTTCAAGCGGTGCCTGACTTATCCGGCTTGCAGGGCGAGGGGAAGGTGGTGAAAGAAGTAGTGGAGAATAAGGTGTATACCTACGTGGAGCAGATGCCGGTATTTCCGGGCGGGCAGGAGTACCTGACGAAGTACGTGCAGGCTAGTTTGCGCTATCCGGCAGCAGCCGTTACCAACAAAGTAGAAGGCCGGGTATTTGTGCGGTTTGTGGTGCAGCCAACGGGTCGGGTAGATAACGTAGAGGTCATAAAAGGCCTGAGTGCCGGTTGCGACGAGGAGGCGGCGCGCGTCATCAAAGCCTTACCCGCCTTCGAGCCTGGCAAGCAAAACGGCCGCCTGGTTGCTGTTTCGTATACCTTGCCCGTCACGTTCAGTCTGGATAGTACGCCGGGTGCTCCGGGCGTGGCCATTCCGCCCCTGCCTGCCTTGCCCCAGCCCGAGGATAAAGTATACACTTACGTGGAGCAGATGCCGACTATAGCTGGTACCACCGAGGCCACCATTGCCTCATCCTTGCAGGCAGCCGCGGTGCTGCCTGCGGAGGTAGTGAAGGGAGCAACGGAAGGCCGCGTGTACCTGAGCTTCGTGGTGAACCGGGACGGCCGGACCGAAGAAGCCAAGATCCTGCGGGGCCTGTGCCCTGCCTGCGACGCCGCCGCCCTGGCCGCCGTGGCCAGACTGCCCCGCCTGGAGCCCGGCCGGCAAAACGGCCAGCCGGTGCGCGTGCAGCTGACGCACACGGTACAGATGTTTGGTCCCAATCACGTGTTTGAGCCCCGCGAGGCCGCCACCCAGGCCAGCTTCAACGGCGGCGGCGTGGCCCTGCGGCAGTATTTCACCGATAAGCTGAAGGAGCCGAAAGTGCTGGCCCAGGAAAACCTGCGCGGCACGGTGGAAGTACGGTTCGTGGTGCAGGCCGACGGTAAAATCGGGGCGGCCGAGGTGATACGGCCCCTCTGCCGCAGCTGCGACGAGGAAGCGCTGCGCTTGGTGCGTGCCATGCCTGCCTGGACCCCCGCCCGCACCGCCGCCGGCCAGCCCATTGCCGTGCGCCAGCAGGTGCTCATTCCCATGCCCGCCCCCGAGTTGCCCCGCAAAGCCGGTATCGACAACTAACGACTGCTCATCTTCCTTCCAATGAAAAAGACTGCCCTCCTCCTACTGCTCATCTTTCTCGGCAGCGTGTTGCTGCAGCTGGTATTGCCGTGGTGGAGCGTGGGGCCGCTGTGCCTGGTGCTGGCGGCGTGGCTCCGGGTTTCGGGCGGCGGTACTTTCCTGGCCGGTTTGCTGGGCGTGGGCCTGAGCTGGTGGCTGCCGGCCGCCTGGCTGAACACCCATGGCGCAAACCTGCTGGCCGCCCGCGTAGCCACGCTGTTGCCGCTGGGTGGGCAGCCGTGGCTGCTGGTGCTGCTCAGCGGCGTGCTGGCCGGGTTGGTGGGCGGTCTGGCAGCATTGAGCGGAGCGTTGTTACGCCGGGCTGCTGGGCCACGCAATGCTGTACCAGCTGCTTAGCTGCCCCTTCCTCACCTCTACAAAAAGGGCCCGTCTGAAATCAGACGGGCCCTTTTTGCAAACGCAGAACTTCAGCCAACCTAATACTGGGAGATAAACGCAAAGGCCTGTAAGGTGTAGGTAGCCACCGAGCTAAAGTGGTTGCCGCCCTGAATGGGCCGGAGCGTAACCTGCGTGCCCCCCCGGGCGCGCATGGCAGCGTAGGCATCCTGGGAGTTGAAATAGGGCACGTAATCATCGGCCGTGCCGTGGAACAACGCTACCGGGGCCTTGGGCTGCCAGTCGAAGATGTCGTTGTCGGTGAGTGAGGCCGTGAGGGCCGCATCGGAGCCAGTTAACACGGCTTGCCGGAAGGTGGGGGCGAACAGGGCGCTGGGCTGGCTGGGCACTTCGCTGAAGGGGTCGGCCTGCAGGCGGGTGGCGTAGGGCTCCTGGTAGTAGTAGCTGTTGGGCCGGCCCAACTTGTACACGCGGTTATAAGTATCCAGCACCCACACGTAGGTGCTCAGAAAGTTGAGCGGCTGCGTGGCATTCATAATGTACCGGGCAAACGCCGACTTATGATACGCCCCCGCCCCCGGCGCGCTGGCCGTCACGGGCAGTTCCGTGGGGTATTTCTCCTCCAGGTACTTGTGCAGGGCCATCGTGGCGTAGCCGCCCTCGGAGTAGCCCAACAGGAAATTCTTCTGGTTCACGCTGATATTCTCCTTTTTGCAGAACTCCCGGGCCGCCCGCAGCATATCAGCCGAGGCCGAGGCCAGAGACGCAGCGTGCTCATACGGGTGCGGCAGCGCCTTGCTGGCTCCGTAGCCAATATAATCGGGGGCCGATACCACGTAGCCCGTAGCCGCCAGCACCGATACCGCCGACCATAACTCACTGCTCTGGCTGTAATACGACGGCGCCCTACTCTCATCATCGGGACGGATGGTGCCGTGCTGGTAGCTGATGACAGGTAGCGCCGTAGTGGTTACCGGCACCAGCAGCGCCCCGGAAGCTGTTACCAGCTGCCCATCGGTGTTGCGGGTGGTGTAGGTGAGGCGGTACACTTTCACGGAGTAGCGCGCCAGAGAGCCTACCAGCGGAATATCCTGCACCCGGACCGCCAACTGGGCCGGCGTGTACTCGCCCAGCAGGGTACTGCCCGTGAGTACCGTGGCGGGTGCCACCGCCTCGGGGGTAGTGGTGGGTGCGGGGTCGGAGGAGGCGGAGCTTTGGCAGCCGGCACCCAACAACAAGGTGGTTATCAGGCCCAGCAGGCCTAGTGTATACGTGGGCGCCAGACGACGCAGCCGGGAAAGTAGTAGCACAAGCAGTTGATTAGCTGAGTTCTTGATCTGCCTCTACAACAGCCCAAACTGTATTCCTTGTTCCAGTAAGCGCATGAGTTCTGCTGTCAGAAATATTTTCATCTAAAAAATTAGTTGAATAACTAATTTTTTAGTTATACTTGTTGAGAACTTCACTCATCTCCAATGACCGACGCACATTTCCCGGAGCTAACCCGGGCCGAGGAGCAGGTAATGCAGGTATTGTGGCAGCGTGGGCCTTCGTTTGTGAAGGACGTGGTGCCGGAGCTACCGCCCCCGGCTCCGGCCACCACCACGGTTTCCACCATCATCCGCATTCTGGAGCAGAAGGGCTTTGTGGGGCACGAGGCCTTCGGGCGCACCCACCGCTACCACGCCCTGGTGGCCCAGGATGCGTACCGGCGCTTCTCGTTGCGCAAGCTGCTGGGCGGCTACTTCGGCGGTTCGTTCACCCGCCTGGTTTCCTTTTTCGCGCAGGAAGAAAATCTGGATGCGGCCCAGCTCGATGAGCTGCTGCGCCACGCCCAGGCCTCCTCCCCAACCCCACCCGCCAATGAGCCCGACCCTACTACCGAGCACCACGCCTGAGCTGCTGAGCTGGCTGCTGCAAAGTACCCTCTGCCTGGGGGCCTGCTGGCTGCTGTATCGGTATGTACTCCGGCAGGAGCGGTTTTTCCACTACAACCGCCGCTTTCTGCAGTTCACGCCCTGGCTGGCGTTGCTGCTGCCCCGGCTGGTACGGGTGGGGCTTGAATATTGGCCCGCCGAGCCTGCCTCGGGTGAAGCCGGGGCAGTACTGAGCGGCGGCCTACTACCCGGCCCCACGGTGCAGGCGGTGGGCAGCGCCTTGTACAGTCTGCCCCAGTGGCTGCCGCTGCTGTACCTGGGCGGCGTGCTGCTCATGCTGACGCTACTGGCGGCTCGGCTGCTGCGCCTGTGGCTGCGCACCCGCCACCTGTCCCGGGAGCCCCGCACCGGCTACGTGCTGGTGCGCACCGGCGGACAGCTGCCCACCAGCTCCTTCGGCCGCTGGATTCTCTGGGATGAAACCGTGCCCCTCTCGCCTGCCGAGGCCCAGGCCGTGCTAGCTCACGAAATAGCCCACGTGCAGCAGGGCCACACCGCCGAGAAGTTGCGCCTGGAGCTGGTGCGGGCGCTACTGTGGCCGGTGCCGTTCGTGCACCTGTTTCCGCGGGCCCTGGCGCAGGTACAGGAGTTCATGGCCGATTCGGCGGCGCTGCGGCTGGCCTCCCCGGTCACGGCTTCGCCCACGGCCTACGCCAGTCTGCTGGCCCGCCTGGCTTTGCGCCCCTACCAACCCGATTTACCACTTACCCAATCCTTCACTCAATCTCTCACCCTTACCCGTATCCGTATGCTTACCCAATCCACCGCCGCCCGCCGCTGGAAACAGTGGCTGCTGCTGCCCCTGGGCACGGCCCTGCTGGCCAGCGTAGCCGCCTGCGAACAAGCCGGCGAGCTGCCTCCTCCCCCGCCCCCCGCCGTGGCCGATGCCGCGCTGGCTCCTCCCCCACCGCCACCGGCGCTATATGAAGGCGACGGGCAGACTCCTCCCGGTTACCCCGGTGGTATGACCCAGTTGATGACAGATGTAATGAAGCGGGTGACCTACCCGGCTGCCGCCAAACAGGCCAAAGTAGCCGGCACCGTTTTCGTTCGGTTTGTGGTGAGTGAGCAGGGCTATATTCAGGATGCGGAGGTAATGAACACCCCCAAAGGGCCCAGGCCGGCCGTGGAGGCCCTGAAATCGGAAGCCCTGACGGCCATCAAAACGCTGCCCGGCCGCTGGACGCCCTGCCAACGTGACGGCAAAGCCGTGGCCACCCGCTACACTATTCCGGTTCAGTTCGCGCTGAAATAAACCGCTTGACATTTGCCCCTGAAACCGCTGCGCGCCGCTGGGTGGGCAGCGGTTTTGCGTTTCGGGCCGTATATTGTTCTCACTGTCCGGCTTACCTGCGGGCAGCCGAGGCAGTGGCAGGGGCGGATTTTCGGCCCGGTGGCGCAATGAGAGTGACGTAATGCAGCAGATAGTAGCAACACCTTTCGTGAAATGGCTGGGCCCGCTGATGGCTGGCCTGGGACTTTTACTCAGCGGCGCGCTGACCGGCTGTGACGCCACCTCGAACAAAGCCGCCGATAAACCCCTGACGGCCGCCGAACAGCTCCGGCGTAACCGCCTGCTGGTGCACCGCGACTCCCTCCGGGCCGACTCTGTGGCCCGGGCCGGCGGGCAGTTGCCGGGGGCCGTACTGCCCGACAACCGCATTGTGGCGTTCTACGGCAACCCGCTGCACAAAAGCATGGGCATTCTGGGCCAGTACCCTAAGGACGAGATGCTGCGCCGCCTGCGGGTACAAACCGCCCAGTGGCAGCAGGCCGACAGCCTTCCCGTACTACCGGCCCTGCACATGACGGCCGTTATTGCCCAGCGGGATTCCGGGGCCGATGGCAAGTACCGCCTCCCTCTGCCCGACAGCACCATCCGGCGGGTAATTCGCTGGGGACAGGAGCACAAGACGCTGGTTTTCCTGGATGTGCAGGTGGGCCTCTCCGACTTGGAGCACGAGTTGCCCCCGCTGGCCCGTTACCTGCGTCTGCCCTTCGTACACCTGGGCATCGACCCGGAGTTTTCCATGAAATCGGGCCGGCTGCCGGGTACGGAGGTGGGCGAGTTCGACGCGGCCGACATCAACTACGCCCGCCGCTTTCTGGCCCGGCTGGTGAGCGAAAACCAGCTCCCGCCCAAGGTGCTGGTGGTGCACCGCTTCCGCCAGGATATGGTCACCAACTACCAAAACATTGAGTTGGACCCCCGCGTGCAGATTGTGATGCACATGGACGGTTGGGGCACGCCCAGCATCAAGCGCAGCTCCTACCGCAAGTTTATCAAGAAGGAGCCCGTGGAGTACGCCGGCTTCAAACTGTTCTTCCGCCAGGACCAGCGCCCCGGCTCCCGGCTCATGACGCCCCGTGAGGTGGTCAGCCTTTCTCCCACGCCCCTGTACGTGCAGTACCAGTAAGGCCAGCAGATTACAGGTAGCAACAGGTGCTCTGCCTAGCCCGAAAGCTCGACTGTACCCTACAATTTCGCTACTTCACTATTTCACCTCTGGGAAACCCGTAACTTCGCTGCGTTTCCCCGACTTCAATTCATTTCCACTCAGTGTCTTATTTCCGGACCCTCACCCGCCTGACGGCCCCCGCGCTGGCCTCCCTGGGCCTTGCCTTTACCCTCACCACTTTGCCCGGCTGCGGCTCCCGCTCCGGCACCGATTCGGAGAATCCCACGGCCTTGGCCGATACCACCAAGCCCGCTGTGGTGGACACGGTGAAGCTGAAAATGGAGGCCATGCGCCGCGACTCGCTCAAGGCCGACTCCATTGCCCGCAAAAACGGGCAGCTGCCGGGCGCTATCCTGCCGGGCCACCGCATTGTGGCGTTTTACGGCAATATCCGCTCGAAGGGCATGGGTATTCTGGGCCGGGAGCCGAAGGAGCAGATGTTCCGCAAGTTTGAAGGCGTACTGAAAGAGTGGCAGGCCGCCGACCCCAGCATTCCGGTGCAGGCTGCGCTGCACAACGTAACCATTACAGCCCAGGGCACCCCCGGCAAGGATGGCAAGTGGCGTCTGATGAACTCCAAAGCCACTATTGAGGAGGTTATTTCGTGGGCCCGGGAGCACAAGTGCATCCTGTTTCTGGATGTGCAGCCCGGCCACAGCACCCTGCAGGTGGAAGTGCCTAAACTGGAGCAGTACCTGAAGCAGCCCGACATACACCTGGGCATCGACCCCGAATTCTCGCTGGCCACCATGCCCGGTGTTCGGCCCAACCAGCGCATCGGCACCCTCGATGCCAAAGACGTGAACTGGACCATCAACTACCTGTCGAAGCTGGTGAGCGAAAACAAGCTCCCGCCCAAAGTGCTGACGGTGCACCGCTTCACCCGGAAGATGATTACCAACTACAAAAACATCAAGCTCGACCCCCGCGTGCAGGTGGTTATGCACATGGACGGTCACGGCAACCCCGTCCTGAAAAAGGACTCGTACCGCGACTATATCCAGGCGGAGCCGGTGCAGTACACGGGCTTCAAGCTGTTCTATGAGTACGACGGCCGCCCCGCCCCGCACCACATCATGACGGCCAAGGAGGTTCTGACCGAACTAACGCCCAAGCCGCTGTACATTCAGTATCAATAGTAGGGTAAGAAGGTAGGCGGGTTTGAGGGTAGGAGGTATTGCTCCTAAGCTCTGAAACGTGGCACTATGCCATCAGCCTGACTGACAAAAGCGCAACGTCCCAATCGAAATTCGATTGGGACGTTGCGCTTTTATACAAACTCTTACCTAAAATAGACTCCTACCCTCAAACCCGCCTACCCCCACACCCTACCACCTAGTGCGCGGCGTTCAGGTCCACCTTCTCGCCGGGTTTGGGGCGCTGCACCAGCAGAATCAGCGGCAAGCAGAGAAGGAAGAAGGTACCAATCATCAGGAACGTTTGAGCGTAGGTGACAATGGAAGTCTGCTTCATGATCATGCCGCTGAGGGCGGCGAAAGCCTGTTGTTGAGCATCCAGGAAGCTGGCGCCTTTGCTCATGAAGCTGGCCGTGAGGCCCTGCAGGCGCTGTTGGGTTTCAGGGTCGTAGAGCGACACGTTGGAGGCAATACCCACCCGGTTCTGGGCAATGGAGCGCTCCAGGTAGGTACCCACCAAAGCCACCCCGAACGAGCCGCCCAGCTGACGAATCATGCCCGTGAGGCCGGCGGCCTGGCCCGCATCCTTCCCGCTGATACCGCTCAAGGACATGGTGGTGATGGGCAGGAACAGCAGCGCCAGCCCGAAACCGCGCAGAATCAGGGGCCAGAAGAAGTCACTCTCGCCGGCCGTGGGCGAAATCTGGGTGCTCATCCAGTAAGAGAAGACGAAAAAGATGGTAAAGCCTACCGGCAGAATATACTTCTGCGAGATGCCCCCCTGAATCATCTTACCTACCACTGGCATCATAAAGCCTGAAAGCAGCGCCCCCGGCAGTAGCAGGTAGCCGGTTTGCTCAGCCGTGAAGCCCAGAATCCGCTGGCAGAAGATGGGGAACACAAACACCGAAGCAAATAACCCGAAGCCCAGGATAAACGACAGGAAAGCCCCAATGGCCAGATTGCGGCTGCGCGTGAGCACCCGCAAGTCCACAATGGGTTGCTTGGCCGTGAGCTCACGCCAGATGAAGCCTACCATGCCCACCACAGCCATCAGGGTGAAGAAGTTGATGTACAGGCTCTCAAACCAGTCTTCGGTTTCGCCCTGCTCCAGCACCAGCTGCAACGAGCCTACGCCCAGAATCAGCAGGAAAATACCGGCCCAGTCGATTTCGCGCAACGGACGCGGAATGGCATTTTTGATGCGCTCTGGGTCCCGAATGAACAGGATGGTGAAGATAGAGGCGAGGATACCCACTGGCACGTTCACGTAGAAAATCCAGGGCCAGTCGTAGTTATCCACAATGAAGCCACCCAGCGTAGGGCCAATGGTAGGACCGATAATTACGCCCATCCCGAATAAGGCCTGCCCCAGGGGCAGCTGCTTAGGCGGGAAGGTATCGATGAGGATAGCCTGGGAGGTAGCCATCAGGGCGCCGCCCCCAATGCCTTGCACAAAACGAAACGCCACCAGCTCCCAGATATTGGTACTCTGCCCGCAGAGCATGGAAGCAATGGTGAACAGAATTACCGAGAACAGGTAATAGTTTTTGCGGCCGAACTGCTCGGCCAGGAAGCCCGTCATCGGAATGACGATTACGTTGGCAATGCCATAAGAGGCCACCACCCAGCTTACTTCCTGCTGCGTGGCCGAAAGGTTACCCATCATCTGGGTAAGGGCCACGTTTACAATGCTGGTATCAATGAGTTCCAGCAAGCAGCACATCACCACCGTAATGACGATGATCCACTTGGTAAATCCGGTTTCCACGCTGGTATAGGGTATGAGGGTGTGAGGGTAAGCGGGTAGGAGTTATTTTAATTTCTTCCGTAGCAAATCCAGGTACTCGTGCCGCGTGTGCAGGTAAGTGGGCCGGAGGTGTTTTATTTAGGAGAAATCAATTCTTATCCGCTATGCCGAACAGTGTGTCAAATTTTGATTTTGCCGAGGAGTTCCGGCAGCGCACCAAGGCGTTTGCGTTGCGCATTATGAAGCTGGCAGACCGATTGCCGACGGAACCATCTTGTCGGGTTGCAGGCCTGCAACTGTTGCGGGCGGGCACTTCCATAGCCGCCAACTACCGGGCCGCTTGCCGGGCGCGCTCCGAACGGGAGTTTAACGCCAAGCTCCACATTGCGCTGGAGGAAGCCGACGAAGCGGTGTTGTGGCTGGAGCTTTTGAGTGAAGGGAGTTCATTGCCTACCGGCAAACTGGACGATCTGCTGTCAGAGGCCCGCGCAATCATGTCCATCCTCGGAAAAGCCGAAAAGACGGCCCGGGATAAACTGAAGAAAAACAGTCAGTAAGCTGGGTGAAAGCGCACGCGCAGAAAAACTCCTACCCTCATACCCCCTCACCCTCATACCCCCTCACCCTCCTACCTTATTTCACCTTCACCGTGGCCGTCACGCTCATACCGGCGCGCAGCGGATGCTCGGGGTCCACTTTATCCAGCACGATTTTCACGGGTACGCGCTGGGTTACTTTCACGAAGTTGCCCGAGGCGTTATCGGGGGGCAGCAGGGCAAAACGGGCGCCGGTTGCGGCCGACAGCGACTCGATGTGCCCCTGAAACTCCTCGTTCGGGTAGGCATCCACTTCCACTTGTACCGGCTGGCCCACTTTCATGTTTTCCAGCTGGGTTTCCTTGAAGTTGGCAATAATCCAGGTGTCGCCGCTGGCTACTAAGCCCATCAGCTGCTGGTTGGGGCTTACCAGTTGGCCGGGCTGCACGCTTTTCTTGCTGACCACCCCGTTGGCGGGCGCCGTAATGGTGGTGTAGCTTAGTTGCAGCTTGGCGTTGTCGAGGTCAGCCTGGCGCTGTTTCACCACGGCTTCCGCTACGGCTACCTGCTGCTGGGCGGCGGCCACCTGCTGCTGGGCCACGCGCACCTGCTGCTGGGCCGTAGCCCGCTGGGCCGTAGTCGATTTCAGGTTGGCCTGCACGGCATCGTACTCGCTTTGCGGGATGATGTCCTCCTTGCGCAGAAACTGGCTACGCTTCAGGTCTTTTTCGAGGCGGGCGCGGGTAGCGTCGCTGACGCCGATGGCCGTTTGGGCCGAGCTGACGTTGGCCGAAGCCGTACCCACGGCGGCGCGGGCGGCTACCACGTTGGCCTGGGCGGCGGCCAAGGCGGCTTCAGCGGCATTCACGCGCTGCTGGTAGTCGGCGGGGTCCACGGTCAGGAGCACGTCGCCCTTCTTCACGGGCTGGTTGTCCTGCACCTTCACCTCCATCACCGGACCCGAAACCCGGGGCAGGATGGGGTATACGTCGCCTTCTACCTGGGCGTCGTCGGTTTCTTCGTGGGTCTGGCCGAACTGGTAACGCTGCCAGCCGAAGTAGCCGCCTACCAGCAGTACCAGCGCCAGAATGATAAAGATAATTGGGCGCTTCGAGCGGCCCTCGGGCTGCTCGTCCACTACCGGCTCGTAAGCCGCAGATTGCGTGGGAGCCACAGCCGGATCATGTTGAACGGGAGTTGCCATAAGGAGTACTTGGTTGTTCGTTGCTTGAGAGTTGAAGAAGTTGGCGGCCGTGTCAGGGACCCAGCCACCAGACTTGGGGAATTGCAGTTTATGCCGACTGGCGGTACGCCTGCTGGCAGCCGGGCTTTACCAGCAGCGTCACGCAGGGTGCGGTGCGCACTACGGTTTCGGCGGTGCTACCCATCAGGAACCGCGTGAGACCCGTTTGGCCGTGCGCGCCAATAACAATGATATCGGCCGGATGACGGCGGGCTTCCGCTACGATTTCGCGGGCGGCGTCGCCGGGAATCAGGGCGGTGGTTACCTGCGCCCCGGTCGCCAGAGCCGCCTCGCGGTGCCGGGCCATGTGCCGGGCCAGCGCCACATCATCAACCGGGGTGCCCGGCTCCGCTGCCAGCACGTGCAACAGCCGCAGTTTGGCTCCCGTGCCCGCCGCCAGCGCCGCCGAGTACATCACCACCGCCTCGGTAGCCGCCGAAAAGTCAATCGGACACAGGATGGTCATTGAGTTAGGGTATGAGGGTGGGCGGGTGCGAGGGCAGGAAGTAGAAGGGTGGTCGGAATGAAGTTGCAAGAGGCGCCAAAACTGACGGGAGAAACAACTCCTACCCTCTTACCCACCAACCCTCACACCCTACCACCTACCAAATCTGCTCGCCGGTGGCGCGGCGGAGCTGGTACTGGCCCAGCGTGTAGCTGTAGATGGCCTGCAGGCGCGACAGGCGCGACTGAGCCAGCTGGGTTTCGGCGTCCAGCACATCCAGGTTGGAGCCGACGCCGTAGCGGTAGCGGGCCTTGGCCCGGGTGAGGGCGTCGGTGGCCTGCGTAATCTGCACCTGCGAGTTGTCGTAGCGGGCCGTGCTGGTTTGCATGTTGTTCACCGCCTGCAGCACATCAGCCTTGATTTGCTCCTGCACATCCTGGGTACGGGCCTGAGCCCCCTTGATGGCCGATTGGGCCGTGGCGCGCTGGTACTTGTTCCGGTCCCCGTCGTAGATGGGGATGCTGAGCTGGGCCCCCGCTACCGTATTGAAGCGAAACCGCTCCAGGTTCGGCACGATGTAGCCGTTTTTGCCGCCAGCCTGGGCTACCAGGTTCAGGGTGGGTTTGTTACCGACTTCGGCTACCCGCAGTTGGGCCGTGGCAGTTTCTTCGGCGTCTTTCGCCAGCTTCACCTCGGGCCGGTTGGTGGCGGCGCGGGCCAGGGCGTCCTGCACATCCACGCTCTGCAGGCTGTACTCGAAGCGGCCCCGCACGGGTGTCATCTCCCCCTCGGGCCGGTGCAGCAGCCGGGCCAGCTGAATTTCCTGGTTCCGCAGCTGGTTCTGCAGGTCGATGCGGCGGTCCTGAGCCTGGGCAATGCGCACCTGCGTAGTCGTCACATCGAAGTTGGTGCTCACTCCTCCTTCTACCCGCTTCTCCATCTCGCGCTGGTGCTGCTTGAGCGAAGTAATCTGGGCGTCCTGCACCCGGATGGCTTCCCGGGCAAACAGGATGCTGTAGTAACTCTGGGCCGCGGCGTACGCCAAGTCCCGACGGGTTACGTTAATCTGGTCGGCCGCGGTAAGCGCGCGGGTTTTGGCCGCGTTGATGGCCGCGTTGGCCCGGCCGAAGTCCAGCACCGTGTAGCGGGCCGTTACGTGCGTATCGTAGTTGTTGGCCGGAGCCAGCTGGAAGGTAGCGTCGCCCAGCGGAATTTTCACCACCGGGTCGATGCGCGTGTAGCTGGCCGTACCATCTACCACCGGCTTCAGGTAGGTGCGGGTTTCATCGAGGCGGCTCTGGGCCTGGTTTACTTCTTCCTGTAGGGCATTGATGGCCGGGTTGGCATCCAGCACCGAGCGCACAGTTGTTTCCAGCGACAGGGAGTCGCCGGCGGTAGCAGTGGCAATGGGCACCTGCGCGTAGGCCGCGCTACTCACCAGCAACCCAAGGGTAGCCAGCAGCGGTGCGGTATGTTGAGGTCGGAAAAGCATATCTAAAACAACGTATGGATGTCCGCCTTTTACCTAACTACGTGCCAGCCCGTTAAAATTCTTTTAATCCGATGTAAAAACCCGCTTTACAGGCCGTAAAAGCAGATAATATTTTTCAAAGGGCAATTATTTACCTTTTACTATATGTATCATTCTTCCTGTTATTTGAGAAAAATCTATTTTTTATTCCTGTTATTTAAGCAAAATACCCTGTGCATGGTTGTGTTGATTTTATAGCTGCACTCCACCAGTTTTGCCGTATGCCAGATCAAGATGACTCCCTGCTGCTGTACCTGAACGACGCCATTGCAACTACCCGCAACAAGGAAGACCTGTTCCGGAGCGTGACCAGCAAGCTGCGGCTCATTTTTCCGTTTGATGCCATTACCATTTTGACCCTTGATGCCGAGCACCAGTACCGCCGGGTATTTCTGCGCGACTACCTGGGCGAGTTGCTGCTGCCCGATCAGCCCGGCGGCAAGCCCTTGGGCCGCATGCCCATTGAGGGTACCCCCATTGAGCTGTTTGTCCGGCAGTCTCACCTGCAGCAGTACGATTTAGAAGAACTGCTGCGCACGTATCCGGAGTACCAGCCGTTTTGCGCCCTGCTGGAGCGGGGGATGCGCTACTTTGTAGTGGTGCCGCTGCGCTCCGGCGGCCACCTCATTGGGTTGATGTCGTTGGTGGCCCGGCGGCAGCCGGATTTTGCAGCCAACGACGAAGATTTGCTGGAGAAGATTGGCTCGCTGGTAGCCGTGGCTGTTACCAATACGCTGGCCTTCGAGGAGGTGGCCCGGCGGGAGCAGGAAAAATCCATGCAGCTGGCCCTCAACAACGCCCTGCTCAGCATCAAGGAGCGGGGAGAATTATTCCGGACCATTGCCACCGAAATCAGCCGGGTGGTGCCCTGCGACTACTTTGGGGTGCGGGTGCGCAAGCCCAATTCGCCGGTGCGGGCGCTGGCTGAGTTCAACCGCCAGCCCGACGGCAGCTTCGCTCCCCTGGACGAGCACCGCCACGACGCGCTGCCTGAATGGGCGGCCACTCAGAAAGCGGCCGTAGAATTGTTTGCGGCCCCGGGCGTGTACGTGGGTGAAGACTTTCGGGAACTGGCCCGGCGCTACGAGCTGCTACGCTTTATTCAGGAAGAACGAGGTACCCAGTCGTTGCTGTGCGCCCCGCTGAAAACCGGCGACGAGCCCACGGCGGCTCTGGTGTTGGCCAGCCGGCAGCCGTTTGCCTTCACTGAGGAAAACCTGGAGCTGATTCAGACCCTGGTGCCACAAATCCGGCTGGCTATTCAGAACGTGCTGGCCTTCGAGCAGATTGACGCCCTGCGTACTCAGCTGGAACAGGAGCGCACCTACCTCATCGACGAAATCAACACCACCGCCGCCGCCCGCCTCGACGACTTTGTGGGGGGCAGCGCCGTAATGCAGCAGGTGTATACCCGCCTGGCCCAGGTGGCCCCCACCGATACCACCGTGCTGATAACCGGCGAAACCGGCACCGGCAAGGAGCTGGTGGCCCGGGCCCTGCACAACCTGTCGCCCCGTAAGGAGCGGGCCCTGATCAAAATCAACTGCGCCGCCCTGCCCGCCCAGCTGATTGAGAGCGAACTGTTCGGCCACGAGAAGGGCGCTTTCACTGGGGCCCACGACCGACGCATTGGCAAGTTTGAGCTGGCCGACGGCGGCACGATTTTTCTGGATGAGGTGGGCGAGTTGCCGCTGGATTTGCAGGCCAAGCTGCTGCGGGTGCTGCAGGAAAAGGAGTTTGAGCGCATTGGGGGCCGCCGCGTCATCAGCACCGATGTGCGGGTAATTACGGCTACCAACCGCGTGCTGGAAGAAGAAGTAGCCGCCGGCCGCTTCCGAGCCGATTTATACTACCGCCTCAACGTGTTTCCCATCCGACTGCCAGCTCTGCGCGAGCGGCCCGAGGATGTGGAGCCGCTGATGCGCTACTTCCTGGAGCGCTTCACCAAGCAGATGGGCAAGCCCGTGCGCGGCCTGCGCGAACGGGATTTGCGGGCCCTGCAGCAGTACGGCTGGCCCGGCAACGTGCGCGAGCTGGAGCACGTGGTGGAGCAGGCCGTTATTGTGAGCCAGGGGCCGTTTCTGGAGTTTCAGGGGTTTGCCGCCGCGGCTCAGGCAGCCCCCGCGCCTACGGAGGCGGGCGGCCCCGTGAAAACGCTGCGTGAGCAGGAGCGGGACCATATTCTGCTGGCTCTGCGGCGCACCGGTGGCCGCGTGAGCGGCCCCAACGGCGCCGCCCTGCTACTCGATATCAACCCCAAAACGCTGGAAGCCCGCATGAAAAAGCTGGGTATTCAGCGCACCATTACGGCGGGGTAGCGGCGGACATTTCTATTGAATGCTCCGTTGCTTGTTACCCGTTGTGCTTTAGGGCTCGTATACCAAGGCTGTTCACTTTTATCCCAAACACCCATGGCCCAAACGACCAGCACCCCCAAGCATACTGACCCCGCCACCAAGCGCGACGAGAAAAAGAACGAGGAAACCAAAACGGATAAGCCCGACGGCAAGCAGAAAACCACGCAGAAAGGCTCCTGATCAGCCTTCCGCCAACTCACAGCAGCCGGGCCGACGCACTGTCGGCCCGGCTTTTTTGGGCCAATGCCGCGGGACCTTTTTGGCAGGATTCGGCTGTTTTGCCCGTACTTTAGAACTGCATGCTCACTCCTCCGCCCGCGCCGCCCCACCTCACCCGCGAACAAGTACTGCAAGCCCTGCGTCAGCTTGACCGGGAAGGGCCGCGCATGCCCCTGAGCACCGTATATGATTTGGTGTACCGGGGCAAGCGGTACGCGCCCCGGGCGGTGGCCCAGCTGGCGTACCGCCTGGCGTTGGGGCAGCCAGAGGCGGCCTGGCCCCTGCCGGCCGGGGCCCCCACCAACCGCGTGCTGGAGCAGCTCAGCTTCACTATTGCCACCAAGCGTCCTACCCTGGAAAACTCGGCGGTGCTGGATGGTGACGTAGCGGCCCAGGAGCAGATGCAGGAACTTTACACCGGCCCGGCCCGGGAGCCGGTAGTAGTAAAAAGCCGTAAACCCTCAGCCGCGCAGGTGCAGGAGCCTATTCCGGCTTATGAGCCGACTGCTCCGGCCATGCCTTACACCCAGGCCGATGCGCTGCGGGAGCTGTTCATGAGTGAGGCGGAGCTAACGGCGGCGCAGGCGGCCCTACACCGCCGCCGCAACGTGCTGTTGCAGGGCCCGCCCGGCACCGGCAAAACGTTTCTGGCCCGGCGGCTGGCCTGGCTGGAGCTGGGGGCCACGGATGCGAGCCGGGTGGAGTTGGTGCAGTTTCACCCCAGCTACAGCTACGAGGATTTTGTGCAAGGCTTCCGGCCTGATGGAGCCGGGGCGTTTCAGCTGCAGGATGGCATTATGGTCTCGTTCTGCCAGCGCGCCGCCCAGGACCCCAGTCGGCCGTATTTTCTGCTGATTGACGAGCTGAACCGGGGCCACGTAGCCCGTATTTTCGGGGAGTTGCTGCTGCTGCTGGAAGCCGACAAGCGCGGGCCGGCCCACGCCGTGCGCCTACCCTACGCCCCGGCTGGCAGCCCGCCGTTCTTCGTGCCCGACAACGTGTACGTCATCGGCACCATGAACCTAGCCGACCGGAGCCTGACTCCCCTTGATTATGCCCTGCGCCGGCGCTTTGCTTTTGTATCCCTGCATCCGGAATTCGGTCCGCCGCTGAAGCAGTTTCTAACCAGCCTAGAGGTTCCGGCCGAGGTGGTCCAGCGCCTCACCACCAACCTCTCGGAGCTTAACCACAGCATTGCCGAAGACCCTGATTTGGGCCCCGATTTCTGCATCGGGCACAGCTACTTTTGCCAGCCGCCGGCTAATCCGGCGGAAGCCGCCAACTGGTTGCAGCTGATTCTGGAACAGGAAATTGCGCCCTTGCTGGATGAGTATTGGCTGGACCAGCCTGCCAAAGCCGCCCAGCAGAGAAAACGGCTGCTGGCCTGAACCAGGCACCCGTATGATTCCCGTTCAAAACCTCTACTACCTGCTCTGTTACGCCTGGAACCGACTGCCGGAGCCAAGCGAACTGCAGAGTGTGAGCGAGCAGGAGTTCCACCGCCCCCTGGAGCTGCTCACCTACGTGCTGCTGCGAGCCACCCTCCGTCAGTTACGCCGGGGCCTGCCGGCAGCGTACTCCGAGCACACCGCCGAGCTGGCGGAGTTGCGGGGCCGGGTATTGCTCACCGCTACGCTGCGTCAGGATTTGCTGCGGCGGGGCCGGGCCGTGTGCACGTTTGATGAGCTGGATACCAACACCCTGCTGGCCAGCCTGCTGCTGGGCACCCTGCAACGCCTGGGCCGCACTGTCAGTCTGCCCACTGTGCTCCGCCAGGAGGTGCGGGCTTTGGTGCGCCAGTTTCCGGCGGCCGTGGTACCGCAGCTGCCCACGCGCGCCGGGCTGCTGGCTGCCCGGCGGCAGCGCCCAACCGGGGCCTGGGCTTTTTTGCTGAACGTGTGTGAACTGGTGCAGGCCAGTGCCCTACCCGAGCCGGACGCCGCCGGCCCCACCCGGTTCCGTGATTTCCGCCGCGACGAAGTACTGATGGCCCGCTTGTTTGAGCAGTTCGTGCGCAACTTCTACCGGCTGGAGCAGCGCCACTACCGGGTGCTCAGCGAAACCATTCAATGGCAGGCCCACGCGGAAGACGAGGCCGGCTTAGCGCTGTTGCCCGCCATGATTACGGATACCACGCTGGAAAGCCCGGAGCGGAAAATCATTCTGGATACCAAGTACTACGCCTCGGCGCTGCGCCAGCGCTACAATCAGCAAAAGCTGATTGCGCCACACTTGTACCAGCTGTACGCCTACCTGCAAAACCAAACTGCACCTCCGGGGCAGCAGCTAGAGGGCATTTTGCTCTACCCTGCCGCCACGCAGGCTGTGAATATGCGCTACACACTCGGCGGCCACCCCGTGCGCATCGTCACCATCGACCTGGCTCAACCCTGGCCCCAGATTGCTGCTGATTTGCTGACGCTGGTTCAGTAGCGCGCAGCTCCGCTTCGCGCACGAACGGAGCGAGTACCGGACATGTAGTGCTTACGCTCCGGGAACTCGCCTGCAACTCGTGCGCGAGGCGGAGCTGGGCACTGCTCACAGTCATTACAAAATTTGTAATAATTACCGGGCTGAGAGCGGAGAGATGCAGCCCCGATACGGCTTTTTTGTCCGTAGGTTGCAATTGCAGCGGCTTCTGGCTAACATTCCTGCAAATTCCTCCTCCACTCACCAAAATCCTCACTTCCTTGAACAGACGCGACTTTGTGGGCCTGACGGGCCTGGCGGCTGGCGCCCTGTGGCTACCAACGGTGCCCGCCCTCGGCGGCTCCCTGGTTGACCCCGCCCGCCTGCTGGAACCCGGCCTCGACCCCGCCGTGAAAAAACGCCTGGCCGACGCGGCCCTGAACGCCGCCAAGTCGGCGGGGGCCACTTACGCCGACGTACGCATTGGCCGCTACCTCAACCAAAGCGTGTTTACCCGCGAAAAGCAGGTGCAGAACATTGCCAGCGGGGAGAGTTTCGGGGCGGGTATCCGGGTAATTGCCAACGGCACCTGGGGCTTTGCCTCTACCAACCAGGTAACGGAGGCCGGCATGGCGAAAGCCGCCCAGCTGGCCGTGCAGATTGCCAAGGCCAACGCCAAAGTGCAGAAAGAGCCCGTGAAGCTGGCTCCCCAGCAGGGCTACGGCGAGGTTTCCTGGAAGACACCCATTCAGGTAAACGCCTTCGAAGTACCGGTGAAGGACAAAGTGGACCTGCTACTGGCGGCCAATGCCAAGGCCCTGGAAAACGGCGCTTCGTTCGTGAATTCGGCCCTGTTCCAGATCAACGAGCAGAAGTATTTCGCCA
Organism: Hymenobacter sp. 102; assembly: GCF_049949205.1. Lineage (NCBI taxonomy): Bacteria > Pseudomonadati > Bacteroidota > Cytophagia > Cytophagales > Hymenobacteraceae > Hymenobacter > Hymenobacter sp. 102. The sequence continues at coordinate 3,146,712 of NZ_CP188172.1, read as the reverse complement.
GCACCGATGGCTCCTATATCGACCAGGACATTCACCGCATCTGGCCCAACTTCTCGGTAACGGCCATTGACCGGGCATCGGGCAAATTCCGCACCCGGGAGGCCCTCAGCTCGCCTATGGGCATGGGCTACGAGTACCTGCAACCCAAAGCCCAGGACAAAATTGCCGGTCCGGCCGGCACTGGCTTGGTTGGCTACAAGTACAGCTACGATATCCTGGAAGACGCTGCCCTGGCCGCCAAACAAGCCAAGGAAAAACTCACGGCCAAGAGCGTAGTACCCGGCAAATACGACCTGGTACTGGACCCCAACCACCTGGGCCTGACCATCCACGAAAGTATCGGCCACGCCACCGAGCTGGACCGCGTGCTGGGCTACGAGGCCAACTACGCCGGCACCAGCTTCGCTACGCTGGAGTGGAAAGCGAAGAATCAGCCCTATGGCTCCAAGCTGGTGAACATTGTGGCCGATAAAACCCAGCCCGGTTCTCTGGGTGCGGTGGGCTTCGATGATGAAGGCGTAAAAACCGGCCAGTGGGACATCATCAAGGATGGCAAGCTGGTGGACTACCAGAAAATCCGCGACCAGGCGCACATCGTGGGCCAGAATAAGTCGGATGGGTGCTGCTACTCGCAGTCGTGGCAGGATGTGCAGTTTCAGCGCATGGCCAACATCAGCCTGCAGCCCGGCAAGGAAAAGCTGAGCGTGGACCAGATGATTTCGGGCGTGGACAAGGGCATCTACATTGCCGGACGCGGCTCGTTTAGCATCGACCAGCAGCGATACAACTCCCAGTTTGGCGGCACGGTGTTCTACGCCATTGAGAAAGGTAAAATTGCCGGTATCCTCGAAGACGTAGCCTACCAGACCAACACGGTAGAGTTCTGGAATTCGTGCGCGGCCATCTGCGACCAATCGGATTACCGCTTGTTCGGCTCCTTCTTCGATGGTAAAGGCCAGCCCAGCCAGGTGTCGGCCGTGAGTCACGGCTCGGCGCACACCCGCTTCAACTCGGTGAACGTCATCAACACGGCCCGCAAAATCGGCTAGTTTTTAATGCGGTGAGAATGTGAAAAATGTGGCAAATATGCTTCGTTCTGACTTCTGAACCGGCTGCTCATGCTTGCTCCCGCTGACAACCCCATATTGCGGCTCACTTTCGAGTTGTCGTTGCAAGTGATGGAGTTTGTAGAGGAAATGGAAAAGACACGACGGTTCGTGCTGGCGCAACAAGTGCTTCGCAGTGCTACCTCCATCGGGGCCAGTATGCGTGAAGCGCAGCACGCCAAAAGCCGCGCCGACTTTATCCATAAATGCAAGATAGCTGCTAAGGAGGCCGAGGAAACGGAATACTGGCTGCTGCTCTGCCAGCACGCTTCTACCTATCCTACACCTGCTACGGCAGTGTTTGATACGCTGCAACAGGCGCGTCGGCTACTGGCCCGCATCATTATCAGCAGTAAGCAAAACGGAGCACAGAATACCACTTGATTTTCACATCCCCACTCATTCCACCCACATTCTGCACATTCACAAAAGATATGGCCATTCTTTCCCAATCCGAAGCTCAGGGCATCCTGCAAAAGGTGATGAGCTTCAGCAAAGCCGACGAGTGCGAAGCCACGCTCAGCGGCCAGACGGGCGGCAACGTGCGCTCAGCCCGCAATGCCATCAGCACCAGCGGCGCAGTAGATAACGTGAACCTGACGGTGGAAGCCCGCTTCGGCAAACGCTCGGGCGTGGCCACCTGCAACCAGTTCGACGACGCGACGCTGCGGAGCTGCGTGCAGCGGGCCGAGGAAATTGCCCGCCTCGCCCCGGAAAGCCCCGAGTACATGCCCCTGCTGGGCCCCCAGAAGTACCTGCCCAGCACCAATAGCTTCGCCAAAGCCACTGCCGACATCACGCCCGACTACCGGGCCACGCAGGTGGGGGCCAGCATGAAGCTCTGCGACGAGAAAAAGCTGACCTCGGCGGCCTTCCTCAACGACGGGGCCGGTTTCGTAGCCAAGCGCAACAACAAAGGCCTGGAAGCCTACCAGCAAACCTCCGGGCTGGATTTCAGTATCACGGTGCGCACGCCTGACGGTACCGGCTCGGGGTACGCCACGGCCGACTACACCGACGCCGGCAAGTTTGACGCCCGCCGCCTCACTCAGATTGCCGCCGACAAAGCCACCGGCTCGCGCAACGCCCAAGCCCTGGAACCCGGCAAGTACACCGTTATTCTGGAGCCCGCCGCCCTGGTAGCCAACTCCGACGCCTCCTTGATGGCCGCGCTGATGGGCGCCCTCGATGCCCGCTCGGCCGATGAAGGCCGCTCGTTCCTGAGCAAGAAGGGTGGTGGCAACCGCAAGGGAGAGAAGATGTTCGATGAGCGGGTAACCATCTACTCCGACCCAACCCACCCCGAACTGGGCGACCTGACCTTCTCCGGTGACGGCCGCCCCCAGCAGAAAATCACCTGGATTGAGAAGGGCGTGGTGAAAAACCTGTACACCTCGCGCTACTGGGCTCAGAAGGCCGGCATTCCGGACATTCCGCGCCCCGGCGGCTGGATTATGGAAGGCGGTACCCAAAGCACCGCCGACCTCATCAAAGGTACTCAGCGCGGCATTCTGGTTACGCGCCTGTGGTACATCCGCCCCGTCGACCCGCAGACGCTGCTCTACACGGGCCTCACCCGGGACGGAACGTTCTACATAGAGAATGGCAAAATCAAGCACCCGGTGAAGAACTTCCGCTTCAACGAGTCGCCGATTATCATGCTCAACAACCTGGAAGCCATTGGCAAACCGGTGCGCGTGAACGGCAACCTGGTGCCCCCACTCAAAATTCGGGACTTCACCTTCACCTCCCTTTCCGACGCGGTGTAAGCTGGTAGCGCGGGGCCGCAGGGCTCTGCGCTACACTTTTTTTACTTCTGGTTTTTCTCTCCTGAATTTCAACTTCTACCCTTGTGAATAGACGTGATTTTGTGGGCGTAACCGGCCTGGCTGCCGGTGCCCTGTGGCTACCCTCCCTGCCCAGCTTTGGTGGTGATATTGTGGACCCGATGCGTTTGCTGGAGCCCGGCCTGGACGTAGCCCAGAAAAAACGCTTATCTGACGTGGCCCTGAACGCCGCCAAGTCGGCGGGGGCCACCTACGCCGATGTGCGCATTGGCCGCTACCTCAATCAGGGGGTGTTCACGCGCGAGAAGCAGGTGCAGAACATCGTTAGCTCCGAGAGCTTCGGGGCCGGTATTCGGGTAATTGCCAACGGCACCTGGGGCTTCGCCTCTACCAACCAGGTAACGGAAGCTGGTCTGGCCAAAGCCGCCCAGCTGGCCGTGCAGATTGCCAAGGCCAACTCCAAGGTGCAGAAGGAGCAAGTAAAACTGGCCCCGCAGAAAGGCTACGGTGAGGTTTCCTGGAAAGCCCCTATCAAGCAGAACGCCTTCGAGGTACCCATCAAGGACAAGGTCGACCTGCTGTTGGCCACGAATGCCAAGGCGCTGGAAAATGGTGCCTCGTTTGTGAATTCGGTGCTGTTCCAGGTGAATGAGCAGAAGTACTTTGCCAGCACCGACGGCTCTTACATTGACCAGGACATCCACCGCATCTTCCCCACGTTCGGGGTCACGGTGGTGGACCGAGCCTCGGGCAAGTTCCGCAGCCGGCAGGCGCTCAGCTCACCCATGGGCATGGGCTACGAGTACCTCACGCCTAAGGCCGAGGATAAAGTGGCCGGCCCCCAGGGCTCGGGCGTTATCGGCTATAAGTACAGCTACGATATGCTGGAAGACGCCGCCCTGGCCGCCCGCCAGGCCAAAGAAAAGCTCACCTGCAAAAGCGTAGTGCCCGGCAAATACGACCTGGTGCTGGACCCCCACCACCTGGGCCTGACCATCCACGAATCGGTGGGTCACCCGCTGGAGCTGGACCGCGTGCTGGGCTACGAGGCCAACTACGCCGGTACCTCGTTCGCCACGCTGGAGTGGAAAGCCAAGGGCCAGCCCTACGGCTCCAAGCAGGTAAATATCGTGGCCGATAAGCTGCAGCCCGGCTCCCTGGGCGCGGTGGGCTACGACGACGAGGGCGTGAAAACCAAGGAGTGGAACCTCATCAAGGACGGCATTCTGGTGGACTACGAGAAGATTCGGGACCAGGCGCACATTGTGGGTCAGCAGGAATCGGACGGGTGCTGCTATTCCCAGTCGTGGCAGGATGTGCAGTTCCAGCGCATGCCCAACGTAAGCCTGAAGCCCGGCGCGGCCAAGCTCAGCGTGGACGATATGGTGAAGAACGTGGAGAAAGGCATCTACATTGCCGGCAACGGCTCCTTCTCCATCGACCAGCAGCGCTACAACTCCCAGTTTGGCGGCCAGGTGTTCTACGCCATCGAAAAAGGCAAAATCACGGGCATGCTCGAGGACGTGGCCTACCAGACCAATACCCTGGAGTTCTGGAACTCCTGCGCGGCCGTGTGCGACCAGTCGGACTACCGGTTTGCGGGCTTCTTCAACGACGGCAAAGGCCAGCCCAGCCAGTCGTCGGCCGTGAGCCACGGCTCCAGCACCACCCGTTTCAACTCGGTAAACGTCATCAACACGGCCCGCAAAATCGGCTAGTGCTAATGTGAGAAATGTGCAGAATGTGGCTCCTGTGGGAAAACCCTTCACCTGCGCGGTAACCTCCCCCTACCCATTCTGCACATTCTCCACATTCCCTCCACATTCTGCACATTCAACTACATGGCTATTCTCTCCAAAGATGAGTCCCAGGCTATCCTGAAGAAGGTTATCGGGTTCAGCACCGCCGACGAGTGCCAGGCCAGCCTGGATGGGCGCACCACCGGCAACGTGCGCTACGCCCGCAACTCGGTGAGTACCGCCGGCGCCTCCGACAACGTGCGCCTGATCGTGGAGTCGCGCTTCGGCAAACGCTCGGGCGTGGCCACCTGCAATGAGTTCGACGACGCGACGCTGCGCCGCTGCGTGCAGCGGGCCGAGGAAATTGCCCGCCTCGCCCCCGAAGACCCCGAGTACATGCCCCTGCTGGGCCCGCAGCAGTACCTCACGCCCGTGAGCTACGCTGCCAGCACCGCCGCCATTACCCCCGACTACCGGGCCCAGGCCGCTGGTGACAGTATTGCGCTGTGCTCGGCCAAGGGCCTCACAGCGGCCGGCTACCTCGAAGACGGGGCCTACTTCCAGGCCCTGCGCAACAACAAAGGGCTGGAGGCTTACCAGCAAAGCACCAGCATCGACTTCTCGGTGACGGTGCGCACGCCCGACGGCACCGGCTCGGGCTACGCCGTGGCCGATTACACCGATGTGAGCAAGTTCAACGCCAAGGCCCTTACGCAAACCGCCGCCGACAAGGCCGCCGGCTCGCGCAACGCCAAGGCACTGGAACCCGGCAAGTACACCGTTATTCTGGAACCGGCCGCCCTGGTATCCGACGAGGGGTTGCTCAACAACCTGATGTACAGCCTCGGGGCCCGGGAGGCCGACGAGGGCCGCTCCTTCCTGAGCAAAAAAGGCGGCGGCAACCGCATGGGCGAAAAGCTGTTCGACCCGCGCATTACCATCTACTCCGACCCGCTGAATGCACAAGCACCCAGCGGCGTGTTTGACGGGGAAGGTATGCCCGTGAAGCGCATGAACTGGGTAGAGAAAGGCGTGGTCAAAAACATGTATTACTCCCGCTATTGGGCCCAGAAAACCGGTAAGCAGGCCACCCCTTTCCCCGGCAACTTTATTATGGAGGGAGGTACCCAGAGCGTGCAGGACCTGATCAAGAGCACTGAGAAGGGTATTCTGGTCACGCGCCTGTGGTACATCCGCGACGTGGACCCACAGACGCTGCTGTTCACGGGCCTCACCCGGGATGGAACGTTCTACATCGAGAACGGCAAAATCAAGTTCCCTATCAAGAACTTCCGCTTCAACGAGTCACCCGTTATTATGCTCAACAACGTGGAGGCCATTGGCAAGCCCGTGCGCCTGGGCGGCAACCTGGTACCCCCGCTGAAGATTCGGGACTTCACCTTCACCTCCCTTTCCGACGCGGTGTAATGCTGAAAAAACAGGAGCGCCCCGGTTTTGAGCAAACCGGGGCGTTTCTGTTATAGCTAAGTCAGATTATCGCCCCCACAGCAGGCACCCAACATAACGTGTTGGGCAAAAATTGATATTTATCAAGTAGTTGCGGAGCCCGACTCGCCACCTTTGCCTGATTCTTACCAAATTCATTACCGATATGCATTTACTTGTACGATATGGGCTTTCCATCGGCTGCGCGAGTTTAGCGCTGCTAATAACCAGTCCAACCATCATTGCCCAGTCCCTGCCCGACTCGGTGGCTTGGCGGGATACGGGCCCCAAAACTCCACACGGGCTGGCCGTGGTGAAAACTACTGATGGCAAAACCGTCCGCTCCTATTTTCCGGTTGACTGCATCGGATTTGAGGAGAAAATCAGCTACTTCAGCCGCAACCCCGAGGTACGCCCTTTCCCCCGGATACAGTACGTGGACGTGTATAAGATAGCCTCGGCCACAATCCGGGGACATCAACTGGAAAACATGGGCCCCGCTGGCTGCCCCGATGTGCTGGCCATGCGCGTGGTAGAAGGCCCCGTGGAGCTGTTTGCCATGAGTGGCTCGGTGGGCGACAAAGTGCCCTTGATTTTCTCGGTAGTCAACCCCGCCTTGGCCACGGCTACGCTGCTCGCGCAGCTGGGTGGCAGCGCCATGGAGCGCAACCGGTGGTTTGTGCGGCGCAACGGTCAGCTGCTGGCCCTCACTCACGGTAACTTTCGCAAGCTCATGACCGATTACACCGCCGACTACCTGGCCATCAGCACCCAAATCCGGCAAGGAGCCACCGGCTTTCATTACAAAGACACGCCCCAGATTATCAATCTGTACAATCAATTTCTGCAGGATACGGCCGCTAAGTAGGACAACAGCGCGCCTCAGTCGTCGCCGAACTGATAGGCCACATAGCCCTGAATCACGCGGTTTTTGAAGCGCGGGTCGTTGAGGCCGCTGATGTCGCGGGGGTTGTTGATATCGTTGAGGCCGGCGTTGAAGCGGCCCCCCAGCAGCAGGTTGCCGAGCTTGAGCCCGCCGCCAGCGGCCAGGGTGAAATCGGTGCGTTTGAAGTTGTAGCTGCTGGTTCCGCCCGCCACGTTATCCTCCTGCTTCGAGACCATAAAGCCCAGTTGCGGGCCGGCCTCTACAAACACCGGCCCCACCGTTACTTTGGCCAGCACCGGCAGGTTGAGGTAGTGCAGCTTGGCGTGGTAATTACCGATGGCCGTGCGGATGGAGCTACCCTGCAAGGAGTACAGCAGCTCCGGCTGGATAGAAACCGGACCCAGCACCTTCATTTCGTACAGCAGCCCGCCGTGGTAGTACGTTTTGTACCGGGTGGAGGTAGAGCCCAGATTCTCACCATCGAGCACGGCGGCGTTGAGGCCGGCCTTGATTCCGAATTGCGCGTGGGCGGCAGCGGCCAGCAGCAGCGCCGGCAGTAGAAGCAACAGACGTTTCATAGCACAGGTAGTGAGGCAGTTGCCAGAACATTTCCGGTTTCTATAACGCCTGACCAGGCTGCCGGGGTATGCGGCGTGCGCACAAACTTTGCCGATTTCACGCATAAGGGCAAAATTCCTGTTTCTTCGTAGCTGCCGGGCAAGCCACCTTTCGCGCGTTGTCGGTGTCTTTGGCCTGTCTTCTCCCGCTTACCTGCTGCTGCCTATGCCCGCTCCCTTCACCTTCGTGCGCCTGCAATACCATTCCGGCGACTGGGATGCGGTGGACGAGCGGATGCCGGCCAACCTGCTGCACTCCCTGGTGCAGTACACCAAAGTACCCGTGAACCCCAAGGAAAAGGTAGTGGCCCTGGATTCGCCGGAACTGTTCCGGTACCCGTTCTGCTACCTCTCGGGGCATCGGCTGGTGCAGTTTTCGGCCCCGGAGCGCAAGAATTTTGAGCAGTACGTGCGCGGCGGCGGCTTTGTGTTCGTGGACGACTGCAACCACGACATCGACGGGCTGTTTGCCCGCTCCTTTGAAGAGCAGATGCGCGTGTGCTTCGGGGCCGGGGCCCTGAAGAAGCTGCCCAAAACGCACCCCATCTACTCGCAGTTTTTCAGGTTTCCGGATGGCCCGCCCAACACCGGCTTTGAGCTGAACGGCTGGGGCGACGACTTGGTGCACGATTACCTGAAAGGCATCGAAATCAACGGCCGTTTGGCGGTGCTGTACTCCAACAAAGACTACGGCTGCGAGTGGGATTACGACTTCCGCAACAAGCGTTTTTTAGCCGAAGACAACACTAAATTTGGGGTCAATATTATTCTGTACGCTCTTACTGCCTGATCCCCTCCTTACATGTTGAAGGTATTACTATCCGCTGGCCTGCTCCTCACGGGTTTAGCGTATTCTGCCCGGGCCCAAGTGCAGGTTAAATTCGAGTCTCTGCAACCGGCCAGGTTCAGCTACGGGCTGCGCGCAGGTGGGCACGTGATGGGACTGCACCCGCTTGCGTATGACCGCCTGCACGAAGCTCCTCAAACCGGCTTGTGGGGCGGCAATGCCGGCTTGGCGGCGGAAGTATCGTGGGGGTGGCTGGCAGTGCAGCCCTCAATGGTATTCACGCAAAAAGGCTTCCGCACTCAGGATTCCTGGACGGAAACGCACAACGGCAAAACCCTGTCGCTGAACAGCCTTACCCGTCTGCGCCTGAACTACCTGGAGGTACCTATAAACCTAGTGGCCACGGTACACGGATTTCAGCTGCTGGCCGGCCCGTACGTGAGCGTGGGCCTCAACGGCCGCTTCCACGACGAAGCCACGCTACCAATGGGCTCAGAGTATGGCCGCGACTATACCACGTACCAGACTTTCCGGGATGAGAAAGTTTACTTCTCAGAAAAAGGCCGGAACTACGATGATATTGTGGTTAGGCGTGTGGATGCGGGGTTCAACCTAGGGCTGGGCTACCGCTACAAAGGCTGGCAACTGCAGCCCACGTACAGCCGGGGCATCCGTTACACCGGTTTCGGTTACCAGACCAAGAACTGGAACGCTCAACTGAACCTGACCCGCTTCTTCGGCGCAGGAGCATAAAAACTTTAGAAGCGGTAGCCCAGCCCCACCCGGGCCGTCAACTGCCAGCCGGGCTGCATGAAGGGCTCATCATAGGGTGAGGCGGCCGGAAAGTCGGGCCGAAGACGAAACCAATAGCCCACGCCTATGCCTGCTTCGGCTACTAGACCGGTCAGGAAGAACACAGAGCCAGGCCGTTGTTGCCCCAGCAAAAGCTCAGTGCCGCCCCAGTCTCCGCGAATGACACCGGGCTGGGGCAGGTACGCATCGTAGCGCGTGGTCAGGTAGCGCAGGCGCGGGGCGGCGTACAGTCCGCCCAGCCAGTGCAGGCCATCGGGCAGCGTTACGTAATAACGTCCTTCCAGCGCAGCACCGTACCGGCGGGTTGAGGGAGCAATGCCCCCCATCTGTGCCTCCAGTCCCACGGCTATGCGCGGGCGCAGGCTTCGCTCATAGGAAACAATGAGCGGAAAGTACCGAGCCCGGTCGTTCAGCATGCTCACGAAGACCCAGGGAATGGGCGCAAACACATCTGCTTTCAGCACGTTACGCGCTTTCACCTGAGTGTGGGAGGTTGTGGGCTGGTCGGCAGGCAACCCCGGGAAATCCGACTGGGCATGCCCTGTTCCGGGGCTCAGCCCACACCCAACGGCCACTAGCAGGACCATCAAACAGCGCAACTGCTGCATCCTGAAAGTATTCTTATCCACTTTAGTTATTCTACTCATTTCCGTTGATAATCAACTGTCAGCATAATTTTCAACTTGTCCTTGTCTATATATTCTTATTTGACGCGTACTTGCCACCATACCTGATCCGCCTCTTTGACCCGACGGCGCAACACGGCTAGAACCGGTAGCCTAGGCTGAGACGGCCGTCAACAATAGCGCCGCCCTCGTCGTAGTAGGTCTTGTTATCGTAATACCCCAACGTGTTGGCATACGGACTTTTATCCAGCCGCTTCCAGGCCATTATACCGCCCGATACATCCAGCAGCAAGCGGCTTTGCCGTCCCAGTGGCATCTGCGCCCCCAGCAGTAGGCCCGCCCCGCCCAGCTTGCGGTTTTCGTTGTAGAAGCTGTAATACGAGTGTTGTTTTACATTCCGGTACCCCAACGTGGGGGCTACATACATACCGGCCAGGCCTGACTGCCGCCCTTGGTACACGTAGTACCGGCCTTGCAGAGCCGCCCCGGAAATTCGCTCGGTGGGCTGACCGCCATTGAGTAGCACCTCCACGCTCCCGCTGGTGCGGCGGCCCAGCTGGTGCTCGTAGCCGACCAGCACCGGCAGCAGCAGCCGGGTATCGGAGTTGAGGGCATTATAGGCAAAGTTGCGGAGCAGCACCCCGCCCACGTCCAGTCGCAGAGCATGGCGGAAGCCTGTGCGGGAGGCGGCCAGCGTATCAGGAGTAGGCTGGGCGTGCGTGGCCCGGGAGCCGGCCAGCAGCAGAGTGGCCGCGGCCAGGGAGTGAAGAATGCGGGAGGAGTTGCGTATCATGGCCGGAAATAGCAGCTTGCCCGGGCCCGCCGCAAACCATTCGACTATCAAATCAGACTTTACTATTGCGGGAAAATTTAGCAAAAGCAGCCCGCTATAAGCAGCCTTAGCCCGCTTCAGCTGACTTTGTTGCAAGATTATTCCTCCCCGAACTTCCTGACTTTTCAACGCCGTTTCCGTGACCGAACAAGACGTAACTCGCCTGCTGCAGAAAATACCCCAGCTTAAACAGGAAATCGGGAAGGTGATAGTGGGCCAGCAGGAGGTGCTGGAAGAGGTGTTGGTGGCGTTGCTGGCTGGCGGCCACGCGTTGCTGGAGGGTGTACCCGGCCTGGCTAAAACCCTGCTGGTACGTACCCTGGCGCAGGCTACCGACCTGCCCTTCCGCCGCATTCAGTTCACCCCCGACCTGATGCCCACCGATATTTTGGGCACCGAAATTCTTGAGGAGGACCACGGCACCGGCCACCGCTCGTTCAAGTTCAACCCCGGCCCCATCTTCGCCAGCCTGGTACTGGCCGACGAAATCAACCGTACGCCTCCCAAAACCCAGGCGGCGCTGCTGGAAGCCATGCAGGAAGGCCACGTAACCTACGCCGGCCAGGAGCATGCGCTGCCCAAGCCGTTCTTCCTACTGGCCACTCAGAACCCCATTGAGCAGAGCGGCACCTACCCCCTGCCCGAGGCTCAGCTCGACCGGTTTCTGCTGTACGTGCGTATCGGCTACCCCACTGAGCAGGAGGAGCTGGCCGTATTGAGCGGCACCACTGGCACCGGCCGCCAGCAGGTGCAGCCGGTATTAGGCGGCGAGGAAGTACGGCAGCTGCAACTGCTCACCCGGCAGGTCAGCATCAGCGACGAACTGCTGAGCATGGTAAACCGGCTGGTGCGGGCTACGCGGCCGGCTACCTCAGAGGTGAAGTTTATTCGGGATTATGGCCGCTGGGGTGCGGGCCCCCGGGCCGGGCAGGCCCTGATTTTATGCGCTAAGGCCCGGGCGCTGCTGCACGGCCGCTTTGCCGCTACCCTGGAGGATGTGCAGGCCCTGGCCCCCGCCGTACTGCGCCACCGCGTGCTGCTGAACTTCAACGCCGAAGCCGAAAACCTCACCCCCGACGATGCCGTGCGCGAGCTGCTGAAGGTGGTGAAAATCTAACAGGTTTTTGGTTGGTGGTTTTTGGTTTCTGGCCTGACAAGTAAACCTGAACCCAAAAACCAACAACCAGAAACCAACAATCAGAAACCAGAAATGCTCAGCCCCGAATACCTGCACGCCCTACACAACCTGCCGCTGGCGGCCCGGCGGGCGGCTGAGGGCGTGCTGCACGGGGCCCACGCCAGCCGACGCAAGGGGGCGGGCATGGAGTTCAGTCAGTACCGACCCTACCAGCCCGGCGACGACCTGCGCCGCCTCGATTGGCGGCTGGCAGCCCGCTCGGACCGGTATTACCTGCGCGAGTCGGAAATTGATACCAGCCTGGTAGTGCACTTGGTGCTGGATGCCACCGCCAGCATGAACCACCAGGACGACAATGGCCTGACTAAGCTGCAGTACGCCCGCCTGCTGTGCGCAGCCCTGGCCTACGTAGCCACCCAGCAGGGCGACGCTGTGGCCCTCACCGTGCTGCACCCCGCTGGCCTGCAACACTTGCCGCCCCGCGCCGATGCCCGCCAGCTCCCCCGCCTTTACCACCTGCTGGAAAACCTGGAAGCTGCCGGCCGCTTCCCCGACGCCGCCACGCTGGCCCCCCTCACGGCCCGCCGCCAGCCCGCCCTGACGGTGTGCGTAAGTGATTTGTACGAAGAAACCGGTGAGATTGAGCAGTTGCTCACGCGCCTGCGCGCTGCCACCGGCGAGGTGCTGCTCCTGCATCTGCTGGCCCGCAACGAGCTGGAATTTACCTACCGCGGCGCCGTGACCTTTGAGGACCTGGAAACCGGCCAGCAGCTGCAGCTGGATGCCGCCCAGCAGCGCCGCCTGTGGCAACAGCAGCTGCAGCAGTGGCTCCGCGAAACGGCCCAGCGCGCCCGCACCCACGGCTTCGACTATCAGCAGCTGACCATTGCTGAGCCGCTGACCCAGGCCCTGCGCGAGTTTCTGCGGCGGCGGGCCCGGGGATGAGCCGCTTGGGCCCGATAGTTGCGCGAGCCAAGAAGTCCCTTCTATTTCTGGCTTCTCTATGCGCTACGCTCTACTTCTTGCCGCTCTGTTACTAGCCGCCCCGTTGGCGGGCACTGCCCAAACGGCACCGCCCACTACCTATTACCGGCCCCTGCCGGTGGTGCCCGTTGATTCCGTGACGCGCCAGATTGTGTATCGGGGTGTGCTGCACGCGGCCGGCCTGCCCCAGGCCGAAGTGTACGGCCGCGCCCAGGAGTGGCTGGCCCGGCAGTTTGAGGATTACTCGGCGGTAGTGCAGTTGGCCGATGCGGGTCGGGGCGTACTCATCGGGCAGGCCATTGTGCAAGCGGTAGGCCCGGCTCAGAAAAACCAGGATGCCCGCCGTTTTAACTTGGTATTCCGGTTTCGGCTGCGCGCCCAGCCGGGGGCGTTGTCTTATGAGTTAACCGATATCAGTTACCCGTATTACGCCACCATTTCTGCTGGCAATTCCACATCAGTAGGCTACACGGCCAGTATGCTAACGGAGTGGCAACGAGCTGATGACTTCTCACGAATAAGCTCTCCAAACGCCCAAAACCGTCGTACCCCGGTGGAAATCGAGCTCCGCGACTATGACCAGTATACCAATGACGGCAAGCCCAAACCCCGCATGCTGCAGGTGTGCCTGGGCATTCAGGACGTCATGACCGGACTGGTGGCTTCCCTGAACCAGGAGTTGCGGCAGCCGCTACCGTAGCGCAGTAGTAGTGTAGCGTGGGGCAACGCACGCGGGGAAAGTTGTGTCTGTAGCGTGGCCTGCGTAGGTTGAAGGCCCGACTGTACTTTCTAGCTCCCGCACTGTTTGTTTCCCGTCCTCTTTTCGCACACCGCCACGGGCTGGCTTACCCTGCTGGGGCTGGCCGTGCCACTAGCCATTTACCTCTGGAACCGGCGGCCGGGCCGGGTGGTGCGCGTGGGCAGCATTCGGTGGCTGGAAGCTGCTGCCAACCGCCGTCTGCGGAGCCTGCGCCCCGAGCAGCTGGCTCTGTTTCTGCTGCGCGCAGCAGTGGTAGCCCTACTGGCCGCGGCCGTAGCCGAGCCCGCCCAGCTGCTTCCTACGCCCCCGGCCCGCGGGCAGGTGCTACTGGCTCCCGGCCTGACCAGGGCCGAATTCGCCCCGCTCCGGCCGGCGCTGGATTCACTGCGGCGGCAGGGCTACCAGGTCCGGCAGCTCCACAACCGCCTTCCCCTGGGTGCCCCGTTGGCCTGGGCTAGCCTGGGCTTGGGTGATACCACCACCGCTGCCCGTTTTCAGCCGGATACCGTTCCGAGCGCCAACCTCTGGCAGCTTGTAAGGGCGGCCGCTGACTCAGTGCCGGGTCGGCCGCTGGTGGTAGTGGCCCCGCTTGCTTTATCGTCTTTCACGGGTAGCCGGCCGCCGCTGCCCGCCGCCGTGCGCTGGCTGCCCGTTCCCCCGCCCGATTCCGTCCGCTGGGTGGTAAGTGCCTGGCAAACTCAGCCCGACAGCCTGGTGGCGCTGGTAGCCACCAGCCAGGAAACCGGCACCCGCTTTCAGAAAATCCGGCAGACATGGCCGGCAGCCAACGGCTCTGTGCGCATTGGGGGCGTAGCCGCGCAGTTTGATGCCCAGCAGCAGACTTTGCGCCAGGGCAGCCGACGGATACCCCTTTATACCCACGCGCCGCGCTGGCACGTGAGTTCCGACGCCGACCATGCTGCTTCGGCGCGGGTATTACTGGCGGCTCTGCGGGCCGTGGGTAGTGTACTGCCGGTGTCGCCGCGCATCACTAATGGAGCTACTCTGCCACCTGATTCGCTGGATTGGCTGTTCTGGCTGCAGAATGCGCCGGCCCCGGCCCACCTGCCCCGTACGCAGGTGTGGGAAGAAGCCCGCACGGCCACGAGTGTACGCACTGCGTTTCAGCCCGTCGGTACTCCCCGCCCCATTCCACTACTGCGGCTTGATACCACGCGGTTGCGCAACGGCTTTCCGCACTGGCTCACGGCCAGTGGCCAGCCGCTGCTTAGCCGCCGGGCCCCTTCGCACTGGTACCTGCACACTCGCCTGGCAACGGGTTGGAGTGAGCTGGCCGACAGCCCCGCGCTTCCTACCCTACTGCTGACGCTGCTGAATCCTCCAGCCACCAACCAGCCGGATATCCGTCAGCTACCGGCCTCCCAACTTACTGCACCTCGGCTAGCGGCCGTTTCTGACGTAGCCCCTACGGCTCCGCGCCGCCTGCTTGCGCCCTGGCTGGTATTGGCCGCTGGAATTCTGTTTGCAGCCGAGCGGCTGTGGGCCAGTCGCCGAGCCGCTGTTTCACCCTCAACCGCCACTGCCTGATGCCTGTTCTGGTTGCTTCCCCCATTTCCCCGGCAGTGCCCGTGCAGGCGGCGGCCCGCGCCTGGGCCCTGCGGCGCACGGCCGCGCTGGGCCTACTGCTGCTGGGCGGGGCTCTGCTGCTGGGCGCCATAGCCAGCAGTTGGCCGGCCGCCCGAGGCGCCGTGTACGTGGCTGGCGGAGTTGGGCTGGTAGCGGCTGGCTGGTGGCTGTGGCGCATCTGGCAGCAGCCTCTCACTGCTACTGCCCAGCGGCTTAACCGCCAACACCCCACTTTGGAGGATAGTACTGCGCTACTACTCCGCCCTGCTTCCGACCTCAACCTACTGGAACAACTGCAGCAGCAACGGCTGCTCGCGCGCCTGCCGGAACTGGCCGCTGCCGGCCCGCTGCTGCCCATGCAGTGGCGGCCCTACTGGCTGGCGCTGGCGGGGTTGGCGGGGTTGGCAGCTGGTATCTGGTGGTTCCGGCCGGCGGAGGCCACAGGCCCGGTAGCAGCAGCGGCCCCCGTTGCCCTGCGCTTCAGCGAAACCCCGGCCCAACCGGCCGCCGCGCCGCGCATCACCCAAACCCGCTTGCAGGTGCAGCCCCCGGCTTACACGCGCCGCGCCGCTTTCTCGCCCACTACTCCTTCCTTCCAGTGCCCCTGGCAAAGCCGCGTGCAGTGGCTGATTACGTTGAGCCGGCCCTCCCAGACGCCGCCTATCCTGGAGCTGGGTACTCGCCGGATTCCGCTGCGGGCGGTGCCCAATGAGCCCACGCAATTCACCACCGAGCAGGTGCTCACGGCATCGGTGCTATACCGGCTGCGCTTGGGGGCGCAGGTTTCGGATGAATACGCCGTGGAAGTACTGCCCGACCACGCCCCCACCATCCGCCTGATTACGCCCAAAGCCTACACGCTGGTGGAGTTTGGCCGGCCACCCCAGGTAGCCATCCAGGCCCAGTTGCGCGACGACTACGGCCTCACCCGCGCCCGGCTGGTGGCCACCGTGGCTCAGGGACAGGGCGAAGCTGTGAAATTCCGGGAAGTGGTAACGGATTTGAGCACTGCCCTGGCCGGGCAGCCAGCCGCTGCCACTGTGCGGCCCGTGTTGCGCCTGCCCGCTCTCGGGCTCACCTACGGCGACGAGGTATACTTCTACCTGCAGGCCTGGGACAACCAACAGCACGTCACGCGCTCCGATACTTACCTGGTACAGTGGGAAGACACCACCGTACAGGAGAGTACCATGGATGTATCGTTGGGGGTGAATACTGCTCCCGCCTACTTCCGCAGCCAGCGTCAGATTATCATTGACACCGAAAAGCTACTGGCCGAGCAACGCGGGCTGGCCCCAGCTACTTTGCAGGAGCGCTCCAATGCCATTGGCTTCGACCAGAAAGTGCTGCGCATGCGCTACGGCAAGTTTTTGGGTGAGGAAGCCGACGAAACCATCGGGGCCGCGCCCACGGGTCCGCCCACGGCCGATACTCCGGCTGAAGAACCCGGCCTGGGCTCGGTAGTAGCGGAAGACCACACCGAAGCCGAAGCCAAACCCGAGCAACACTCCGCCGATGACGGCCACGACCACCATACCACCCCACCCGCCGGTGCCACCGACTACGAAACCCGCACCGCCGAGCTGATGGACCCCTACATCCACCACCACGACGACGCCGAAACAGCCGACTTCCTGGAGCCCGCCGTGAAAGCCAAGCTCCAGGCCGTGCTCAGCCAAATGTGGGAGTCGGAGCTGCGCCTGCGCACCGGGCGTCCCCGTGAGGCGCTGCCCTTCGAGTACCGGGCCCTGCGCCTGCTTAAACAGGTGCAGCAGCAAACCCGGGCCTACGTGAAAAAAGCCGGCTTCACCCCGCCGCCCATGCCCGAGGCCACTACCCGCCTCACCGGCGACCTGGCCGGCGCGGCCGCCCCCAGCCGCCGCCAGCAGCTACCCGCGCCCAGCCAGCAGCCTGCCGTGCGGGCCGCCCTGGGGGCCTTGGCACAGCTGCGGCAGCACGCACCAGTTCCGGGAGTTGCGGTTAAGCTGGAGCAGGGCGGGCAGCAGCTGGCTCAGGCCGCATTGCGCCAGCCAAGCACTTACCTCAGCGCCCTGCAGGAGCTACGGCAACTGACGGCTGCCCTCCGCGCCGGCCAGCCAACGCAACGCTACAATCTGCCGCTGATTGAGCGGGCTTTTACCCGGCTGCTCCCGGCTCCCCAGCCGGCCCCGGCCCAGCAAATCCGGTCGGGCTCCAAACTTACCCAACGCTATTTCCAGGAACTCAGCCGCTAAGCCCGTTTCTGCCGCCTCCTGCTTATGCTCTACGCTGTTGCCCTGTGCTCATTACTCCTTGTGCTGCTAACGGCGCTGGCCGTGCGCCGCCCCGATACCCGGCGGCGGGGGCTGCGTCTGGGGGCCGGCCTGCTAGCCGCCATTGGGCTGGGGCTAACGGCGTTTCCGCCCAGTAGCACCACCACCCAACCCGTCGCCTCGGCCGCTATTTTGCTCACCGATGGCTACTCGCCCGATACCCTGCGGGCGTTGCAGCGGCAGTTGGGCAGCCCCGCGGCGGTGTGGCGCTACGCCACTGCGGCAGCGGCCGACACACCTACTCTGAGTACGGCAGCAGCCCTGCAGCAGCAACTACCCGGCATCTCGCACCTGCACCTGTTGGGGCGGGGCCTACCCGAGGCTGATTTAGCAGTGTTGCCGGAAGTGCCGCTCCACGTGCACGCCGATGCTCCTGGCGTAGGCTTTACCACGGCCACCTGGCCCCGGCAATCGGAACTGGGTCAACCGTGGGCCGTGGAGGGCACCTTTTTGGCGGCTGATAAGGGGCCCGTGTGGGTACGCCTGGTAGCGGCCGGAGCCCCGCGCGACTCCGTACAGCTACCGGCTGGCCGGGGCTCATTTAGGTTACAGTTCACTCCCCGGCTGGCGGGCGTGGCCGTGTACCAGGTGCAGGCTTACCAGGCTGGCCGGCAGCTGGCGCAAGAAGCGGTACCGGTAGAAGTGCTGCCCACCCAACCTGTGCGGATACTCATGCTGGCGGCCGCGCCTTCGTTTGAAATCCGGTTTCTGAAAGATGAGTTGGCGGCCCGGCAACACAAAGTTGCCCTGCGCATCGGGGTAAGCAGGGGGCTGACGCAAACCGAGTTTCTGAACCTGCCCACGCAACTTCCCCTTAGTCGCCTCACACCCCGCCTCCTCACCCAGTTTGATGTGCTGCTGCTGGATGCTGGCACCCTCGCCAGCCTCGCCTCCGATGAGAGCCGCAACCTGGCGCAGGCCGTACAAAATGGCACTTGCAACGTGCTGCTGCTGGCCGACGGCTCCACTATGCCGCGGCAGTTGCCCGGTGGCAGCGCCTTCCGGTTGGCGCCTCGCCCGGCCAATGCGGCCAGCCTGCCGCTGAGCGGGCTGCGCAGCGGCGCACCCGTGGCAGCTCCCGCCAGCTACGCGCTGCTGACTACGCCTAGCATCCGCCCGCTCTTCAGCATTGCCGGGCAGTCCGTTGGGGCTGCCACCCGCCGGGTGGGCCTGGGCCAGGTTGCCGTTACCACCATCACCGAAACGTTTCCCTGGCTGTTACAGCAGCAGCCGGCCGTGTATCACGCCTACTGGAGCCAATTGCTCACCGCAGTACGGCCCGCCCGGTCTGCTGCTTCCCTGCGCATCCTGTCTCCCTGGCCAGTACCCAACGCCCCCGTGCTCGTGCAAAGTGAAGGCCTGCCCACCACGGCTTCACTTACAATTACTGGGCCCACCGCTAAAGCAAGCCTGGCCCTGCGCCAGGATGCCATCGTGCCGGAGTGGGCTACGGCACCTTACTGGCCCGCTGCTTCGGGCTGGCACGAAGCCCGCGTCGGAGCAGTCACCCAGCCGTTTTATGTGTACGATGCCACTGGCTGGGCAGCGGCCCGGCAACTGGTCTGGCAACAGGCGGCCCGGCTCCGGCAGCCTAGCCGCCCGGCAGCAATGGCTCCGGCTGAGGCCGGCACTACCACTACAGCTACCTGGCCCCGGTGGCTGGGCGTGGCACTATTCATACTGGGTGCGGGGTTGCTGTGGTTAGAGGAGAAACTGTAGCGCACGCTCGTATTGGCACTCCACCGGTCTCGGCAGCCAACGGTCGAGGTAAATCCTCGTATCTTTCGCTTTGGCGCGGGCAAAAAATAGCCCGGACTCCGCCTTCGCAGAATCCGGGCTATCAGCCATTACAAGCCGGCCGGGCCGGCGCGTAATTACTTAACTTCAGTGGTGGTAGTGGTGGTAGCCTCCGTGGTAGCGGGAGCAGCCGTGGTAGCAGCAGCGGTGTCAGCCATGGCGGGGGCAGCAGCCGTAGTGTCGGTGGTAGCCGTGGTAGCTTCGGTGGTCGTAGCTTCCGTGGTCGTGGTGGTTTCTTCTACTTTCTTCTCGCCGCAAGAAGCGAGGGTAGCAGCGAATACAACGGCCAGAGCGGATACCTTAATCAGGTTTTTCATGGTACTAGTAGGTTTGAAAAATTTTTGTCCAAAAACGCCCTTCATACCGGTATCCAGAAATGGTAACCCAGTTTCTAAAAATATTTTTTCGGCGGGTTACCCGGCCGCTTACAACGTATTAAGCAACAAAGCGAATGGGTAAGGGACAACCTTCCTACACCGATGAGGAGTTTGTGGCGGCCATCCGCCGCGACGATGACCGGGCGCTGGCGCAGCTCTATCGGCTGCACTTTCCTATGATTTCGCACTACGTGCTGCAGAACAGCGGCACCGAAGACGAAGCCAAGGACGTGTATCAGGAGGGCGTGATGGTATTCTATGAAAAGGTGCGCGACGGCTCTCTGGAGCTCAGCTGCCAGATCAAAACCTACCTCTACGCCGTGTGCCGCCGCCTGTGGCTCAAACGGCTCACCGACAAAACCCGCTTCGGCGGCCGCCTCGATGACCATGAGTCCTACCTCGAAACCGGGGCCGAGACCGACCTGGAGGAGGCCGAGGAGCGCGACCGGCGCCTGGGCACCATGGCCCAGGCCCTGGACCGCATCGGGGAGCCTTGCCGCTCGCTTTTAGAAGGATTTTACCTGCTCGATAAGTCGATGCAGCAGCTTACAGCGGAGTTCGGCTATACCAATGCCGACAACGCCAAAAATCAGAAATACAAGTGCCTGGTACGCCTGAAAAAACTCTTTTTCAACCAGTACCAGGAACAGATATAGAATTTAGTTGATAGTGCCTCGTGCTTGGTGCCTCGTGTTTGGTTGAACAGACTAAGCACTACGCATCAGGTACTACGCACTAGCCACTACCAAAGCATGAAAACCGAAGCCGACTATTACGCCTTATTTGACGCCTACCGCTCCGGCGGACTGGCCGAGGATGAGCGCACTGCCCTGGAGCACCGCCTCGCCGCCGACCCCGAGCTGGCCCGGCGGCTGCAGGAGTTTGAGGAACTAACGGGTACGCTTACGGCCTACGGCCGCCGGCTGGCCCTGCGCCGCAAGCTTCACGCCATCCACGCCGATATGGACGCCGAGCAGGCCGTGCGCCTCACTCCGCTGGCCAAAGCCGCCGAGGAGGACGAGCGTCACGAGCAGTTTGCCACCGGCCGCGCCCCCCGTCCGGCCCTGCGCATTTCGCGCACCGAGGAAAAGCTGCGCCAGTTCTGGCACAGTCATCGTGCCACCATGATGGTAGCCGCCTCCGTAGCCGTGTTGGCCGTATTTACTACGCTGCTGGGCATGGAAATGTACCGGGCCTCCCAGAAACCCTCCCTCTACGGCTACACCGTGCTGCGGCGGGAAGTGGAGCGCATCAAGCGCAACCAGCGCAGCATGAACCGCACCCTCAACCAGATTGATGCCACGGCAACTCCGGAAAAGGTAAACCCCGGCAAATTCAGTGGCACGGGCTTCGCCCTCACGGCCGATGGCTACCTGGTAACCAGCTACCACGTCATTCAGGGGGCTGATTCCTTGCTGATTGAAAGCCGGGAGCGGCAGCGCTACCGCGCCGAGCCAGTGTTTACCGACGTGGCCCACGACCTGGCCATTCTGCAGATCAAGGACAAGAACTTCAAAGGCTTTGGCCGTCTGCCCTACTCCTTCAAGCGGGGCCAATCAGACCTGGGTGAGCGGGTGTATACACTGGGCTACCCGCGTGAGGATTTGGTATTCAACGACGGCTCGCTGAGCGCCCGCTCGGGCTTTGAAGGGGATACGGGCTTCTACCAGATCAGCATTCCGGTGAACCCCGGCAATTCGGGCGGCCCGCTGCTGGATGACCGGGGCAACCTCATCGGCATCATCAGCGGCCGGCAGATGGACGCCCAGAGTGCGGCCTTCGCTACCAAATCATCGTACCTGATGCGACTGGTAGATTCGCTTGGCACGGCCGGAGCAGGCAAGCCTTACGACATGCCCCGCACCAACCTGCTTACCGGTACCTCCCGGCCCCAGCAAATCCGTAAGCTGCAGGACTACGTGTTCGTGGTGAAGGTGTATGAATAAGCCTGGATTGGCAATCTAAAAAAAGCTCTGCCCTTACCGGCAGAGCTTTTTTTTGCCCAGCTCGCATGCACCTGTCCGAGGCGTCTGTTTAGTTCTAGGGCTTCGGCAACACGGGCAGGTGAGCCGGACCGGGACTTGTTGGCATTGCCTACGAAACAGCAAGCATCAAAATTGAGACAATCTCCGTACAGAGGCTCCGGGGCGGCCTTCAGGTGCTCCGATTTCATTCTTCACTTATTCCGCCTCTCCTTGCTATGAGCAGCCAACTCCCCAAAGAAATCGAAAAAATTGTCCCGGAAGACATTATCAACACCCTGCAAAGCGCATACGGCGTGTTCAAAGGGGAGCAGGACCAATTGGATGATCTGCTGAAAAACGGTGGGGCCTTGCTGCGCAAAGCTTCTCAGCGGTTCACTACTACGCAGCTCATCATCGGTATTGCCGTACTGGCCAGCGTGGCCGTATTCGCCACGGCTAAAATGGCCGAAACCGCTTCTGACGAAAACTAGCTTTTCTTCCACCTGCTAAAAAAGCCCCTTCCTACTCGGGAGGGGCTTTCTTTATGGCTGAATCGATTTTATAATTTTCACAATAAAAAATTTAACTTATACTTGCACTAACACAACCTCAACACTCTTTAGATCTATGATTGCCTTACTCCTTGCCCTGCTAACTGCCCCGCTGCTTTCCGATTCGGCTCCCGCTACCCTGCCCACTACCCCACATAGCTTAACTGTTGCAGCCAGGCGGCCACTGGCCTCCACGGACATTCCTAACTGGTTCAAGCGCAAAAAGCGGCACACGCCCGCTTACCGTCGCCTGCGTCGCCGGTAATCACACCGCCCCCCTTTCGTTGCTATTACTCTATACCGATGAAAACTGTCGTTACCCTGCTGTTGCTCGCCGGTATGGCTGGCACGGTAGCTCCACAGGCCCAGGCGGGTCCGGAGCCCGTTAAGAAAGTCACGAAGGCTGTGCGTCCCAAGGGACTGGCGAAGCTGTTTGCTCCCCGGCAGCGCGAGTCGGCCTATGCCAAAGCCATCCGCCGAAACCAGCTGTTTCGTTAAACCACGCCTGCAGCGGCTGCAGCTACCGCTTTCCTAAGTGCTGAAGGTGATGAATAGTCCGGTGGGCAGAAACCGTCGGGCCGGCCTTCTTGCCTACCAACCACCAGCGCCCCCCGGACGGCCCCGAGGTGCGCTGGTGCTGCTCTTCGATACGGCGGCTTACGAGGCTACCGGCTGGCTGGCACCGTGAAAGGCGGGCGCAAATATCTGCTTGGCAAACTCTTCCAGCGTGGTAGGCGTGGTATTGGCTGGGGTGCGTTCCTGCTGCTGCATGATCCGGCCCTCGTTCAGGCTTTGGGTCATTTCGATATACAGGTCGGCCATTGACCCGGAGAGGCCGGCACCGAGCATACCCTGCCGGGCCTGATGGTAGGGAAACTGCACGTAAGGCAACTCAGGGCGGCCAATGGCCTGACCGAGGATGGCCGTGGCTTCCTGGTTGGTATAGTCGCGCGGGCCTAACAGCAGCTGCTCCGACTTGCCGGCCGGCACCCCGTCATCAAGGACCCGCGCGGCGTAGGCGGCAATGTCGCGGGTGGCAATCATGGGCAGGCGTACATCGGGGCGGGCGGCCGAGCCGTTGATGCCCATGCCCTGAATCAGGCCGATGCCAGCCAGCAGGTTCTCCATAAAATAAGCCGGGCGCAGGTGCACCACATCCAGGTTCTCAATAGCATTGAGGCGCTGCTCCTGGTAATGCACGCCCAGAATAGGGCCCGTACCGGCCGTCAAATCAGCCCCGATGCTGCTCAGATTTACGGCTTGGCGCAGACCAGCGGCCCGCACGGCCGCCGCTATACTTTCCCCTACCGCGGCCTGATAGGCCAGATTATCGGGGGCGCCGGGGTTGGGCGGCAGCATCAGAAAGGCCGCGTCGGCAGCGCCCAGTACACTGGTCAGGAAGTCAGTGTCTTCCAGGCTGCCAGCCTGAAGGTGGGCCCCGGCGGCTTCCAGCGTGCTGAGACGCTGACTGGCCCGGGCCACGGCCGTTACGCGGTGGCCGCGCTCCAGCAACAGGTGGGTTAGGTGGGTGCCGATGTGGCCGGTGGCGCCCAGTACTACAATGTGCTTGCTCATCAGAAACCAGGTTGAAAAATTGTGAGGTAAGAAGACTCCTCCGGCGCCGTCTGCAGTACTGCGTCTTGGATGGGTCAAAGGAAATTCTTTACCTTCGATTTAGGCAAGTACCTACTCTTTGGTAGGGTGCCTACCTTTTTCACAGTAATACTGATAATCAGCAACTAAATTTTTATGAGCAAGCTCACAAAACAGCAGCAGGCCGAGGCCTACTGGGCTACCTGCGACGAACAGCCGCCCGGGGCCATCTGTCCCGTGCGCACCACCCTCAACGTGCTGGGCGGCAAATGGAAGCTGCTGATCCTGTCGTACCTGCTCACGGGCCCCCAGCGCTACGGGGAGCTGCGCCGCCTGATGCCCGAGGTAACCGAGAAGATGCTGATCCAGGAATTGCGGGAGCTCGAAGCCGATGACATCGTGGAGCGAATCGTCTACCAGCAGGTGCCGCCCAAAGTTGAGTACCAGCTCACCGAGCACGGGCGGCGGGTTCAGCCCATGTTTGCCGAGCTCATCAGTTGGGGCCAGCGTTACCGGGACCGAAACCGAAAGCTGGAAGAAGCCGCCTGATGTAGCGGCCGAGCGACTGAGCCCGAATTGAAGCCAGCTAGCACCCAAATCCTTCCTTGCGCGGCCACCACTCCCGCCGCTCGGGCAGCCGCAGCCGCTCGCCTTCCAACTGCAGCAGCCCGTGCTCCTGGCCGCGTAGCTCCCGAAATGTGCCGGCCACCCGCACGCGGTAATCAGCGTCCACCCGAATCAGGTGGCGGTCGAAGGCGCGGTGCAGGGTGGGCGTGAGGGCCAGGCCGTTGCCGATGGTGTCATCGTGCGACAGGGCCCAGGGCACGATGTGGCAGGCGTCGAGCAGCGGGGCCACGGCGCTGGTGCCAGTACTGATAAGCTGCAGGCCCGAAATGGCGCAGGTATAGTTGTAGGCGCGCAGCACCTCGCGCTTGAAAACGGCGCTGCGCATGGCCGTTTCCACTTCGTCGGCCAGGTTGAGGTGGGTTTGGTAGAGGGCGGCGGGCTCCTCCAGCATCTGCCGGCCCAGGGTTTGCAGCGTTTCGGGGCCGGCGTGGGGGCGGTAGCGGAAGCGCGTCTGCGGAAAGTACCGCTCCAGCAGCGCCTCCCGGAACAGCTGGCGCGTGGCGGCCTCCTGCAGCAGCTCCCACAGCGACGCATCGAGGGCGGCAAAGGCCACGGCGGCCCGCAGGTGCCCCAGGCTGCGCGGCGAGCCGGACGAGGTAAGCAGCAGCGGCTGGCCGGAATACGTGTGCAGGTGCCAGAATCCTTCCCCGGTAAGGTGATAGAACGGCAGCGCGAAGTTGTTGGCCCGAAACTGCCCCGATACGCTCAGGTCGCGGCAGTTGCTCTGGAAGGCGGCCAGCAACTCGGGCGTAATGCTGATTTGGTTGTCGAGGATCAGCCCATATTCGATGCCTTCGAGCACGGCCAGCAGCAGGGCCGGCTTGTACGGGGCCTCCTCCCCGGCCAGGCGGCTGGTGCGGAGCTTGCGGAAACGGGTAAGATACTGCGCCAGCGGGGTAGTCATGCGGGGCGCAAGTTCACGGAAAATAAGTACGGTGCCGCGCTGGGTTGGTAATTCTGCAATCCTCCCCAATTTAGGGGCGACTTGAATGAACGGCAACCGGCTTCTCCGCCGCCTGCCGCCAACCCAACCCCTTCCGCCCATGCCCGACGCTACGCTTCACGAAAGTATTCTGCTGGTGTTGGGGCTGCTGTTTGCCATGCTGCTATTGGTGATGCTGGGCCAGAAGCTGCGCATCTCCTACCCCATTTTTCTGGTGCTGGCCGGGCTGGTGCTGGGCTTCGTGCCGGGGCTGCCGCGCATTGTCATCAGCCCCGACCTCATCTTCCTGATTTTCCTGCCCCCGCTGCTGTACCAGGCCGCCTGGGATACGGCTTGGCAGGATTTCTGGCGGTGGAAGCGGCCCATTGCGCTGCTGGCCTTCGGGCTGGTGTTTTTCACCTCCACCCTGGTAGCCTACGTGAGCCGGGCCATGATTCCGGGCTTCACGCTGCCGCTGGGATTTCTGCTGGGCGGTATCATCTCCCCGCCCGATGCCGTGGCGGCCACTTCCGTGCTCAAGGGCGTACGGGTGCCGCGCCGCATCACCAGTATTCTGGAAGGGGAAAGCCTGATTAACGACGCCAGTAGCCTGATTGTATTCCGGTTTGCGCTGGCCACGGTGCTGTCGGGCGCGTTTGGGTGGCAGCAGGCGGCCACCAGCTTCGTGGTGGTAAGCGGGATGGGGCTGGCGGTGGGCCTGGTGGTGGCGCAGGGCTTTTACCTGCTGCACAAGTACCTGCCCACCACGCCCAGCATCAACACGGTGCTCACCTTTATTGCGCCCTACGGCATGTACCTGCTGGCCGAGGAATTCCATTTTTCGGGGGTGCTGGCCGTGGTGAGCGGGGGGCTGCTGCTGTCCTACCACTCCCACCGCGTGTTTGATGCCGATACCCGCCTGCAGGCTACCAGCGTGTGGGCCAGTGTGGGGTTTGCCCTCAATGGGCTGGTGTTTATTCTCATCGGGCTGGAGCTGCCGGTGGTGGTGGAAGGCCTGGGCAGCTACTCGCTGGGGCAGGCCATCCGCTACGGCCTCATCATCAGTGGCCTCGTCATCGTCATTCGGCTGCTCTGGATGTATCCGGCGGCGTTTGTGCCGCGCTGGCTGTTCCGCAGCATCCGCACCCGGGAAGCCAGCCCCGGCTGGCAGGGGCCGGCCATTATTGGCTGGGCTGGTATGCGCGGGGTGGTGTCGTTGGCTTCGGCCTTATCGGTGCCACTGCTGCTCAGCAACGGGGAGGCGTTTCCGCAGCGCAACCTGATTCTGTTCATCACTTTCGTAGTGATTCTGGTGACGCTGGTGTTCCAGGGCCTCACCCTGCCGCTGCTCATCCGCTTCACCGGGGTAGAAAAGCTGGAGGAGCGCATGCCCACCGATGCCCAGGAAGCCGGTATCCGCCTACGCCTGCGCCACGTGGCCCTGGCTCACTTGGCCCGGCACTACCCCGAGGACATCCAAAACAATGAAATGATCAACGCCCTGCAGCACCGTATGCAGGCCGAGGCCCAGCGCACCGGCAACCTGCTGGAAGCTCTCGACTACGACGAATCCAAGCGCCAGGCCCTGCAACGCTACCACCAGGTACTGCTGGATGTGCTGCAAGTGCAGCGGGAGGAGCTGTTTGTGCTGCGCCGCGAGGATGTGTTTGAGGAGGAAATGCTCCGCCACCAGGAAGCCCAGCTGGACCTTGATGAGGCCAAAATCAGCCACATGCCGCATTGAGAAACAGATGACAATACCTGAATGTCATGCTGAGCGAAGTCGAAGCATCTCTACCTCTGGCTAACCCAATCGTGTGGCCAAAGCGGTAGAGACGCTTCGACTTCGCTTAGCATGACGTCCTGTTTTTCTGATTTGCTTCTTCCTCCCCCCAAACCCAAAACGTCCTCCCCCGGCCGAAGCAAGGAGAGGACGTTTTCATTACCAAACAGGCTGCTTAGTTTAGGCTGCGGTAGCGCACCCGCTTGGGCTCCACGTCGCCGAGGCGCTTGCGCTTGGCTTCCTCGTAGTCGGAGAAGTTGCCCTCGAACCACACCACCTGTGAGTCGCCCTCGAAGGCCAGGATGTGGGTAGCCAGGCGGTCGAGGAACCACCGGTCGTGGCTGATGATGACGGCGCAGCCGGCAAAGTTCTCCAGCGCGTCTTCCAATGCCCGGATGGCATTCACGTCCAGGTCGTTGGTCGGTTCGTCGAGCAGCAGCAGGTTGGCGCCCTGCTTGAGCGTGGTAGCCAGGTGCACCCGGTTCCGCTCCCCGCCCGAGAGCGAGCCTACCTTTTTTTCCTGGTCGCCGCCGCGGAAGTTGAAGTTGCTCACGAAGGACCGGGAATTCACCTGCCGGCCAGCCAGCAGCATGGTTTCGGTACCGCCCGAAATAGTTTCGAACACCGATTTGTTGGGGTCCAGGGTGTCGTGCTGCTGGTCCACGTAGGCCGTCTGCACGGTGGGGCCCACCACAAACGTGCCGGCATCAGGCTGCAGCTGGTCGGTGATCAGGCGGAACAAGGTGGTTTTGCCCGCGCCGTTCGGCCCGATGATGCCCACAATACCGCCCTGGGGCAGGTTGAACGAGAGGTTATCGAACAACAGTTTGTCGCCGAAAGCCTTGCGCAGCCCCTCGGCCTCAATCACCTGGGCACCCAGGCGCGGACCGTCGGGGATGAACAGCTCCAGCTTCTGCTCTTTTTCCTTGGAGTCCTCGTTCACCATCTTGTCGTAGCCGGCGAGACGGGCCTTGCTCTTGGCCTGGCGGGCCTTGGGGGCCATGCGCACCCACTCCAGTTCGCGCTGCAGGGTTTTCTGGCGCTTGCTCTCGGTTTTTTCTTCCTGAGCCAGGCGGTTCGATTTCTGCTCCAGCCACGAGGAGTAGTTGCCCTTCCACGGAATCCCCTCGCCGCGGTCCAGTTCCAGAATCCAGCCGGCTACGTTGTCCAGGAAATACCGGTCGTGGGTTACGGCTATAACGGTGCCCTTGTACTGCTGCAGGTGCTGCTCCAGCCATAGCACCGATTCAGCGTCGAGGTGGTTGGTCGGTTCGTCCAGCAGCAGCACGTCGGGCTCCTGCAGCAGCAGGCGGCACAGGGCCACGCGGCGCTTTTCCCCCCCCGAGAGGTTGCCGATGATGGCTTCCTCCGGAGGCGTGCGCAGGGCGTCCATGGCACGCTCCAGCTTGTTATCAAGGTTCCAGGCGTCGAGTTGGTCGAGGCGCTCCTGCACGGTGCCCTGGCGCTCCAGCAGCTTGTCGAAGTCGGCATCCTCGGCCCCGAAGGCTTCGTTGATTTCGTCGAACTCCTTCAGCAGGGCCACCGTTTCGGCCACGCCTTCCTCTAGTACCTGGCGCACGGTTTTGGTGGCGTCCAGCTGGGGCTCCTGCTCCAGGTAGCCCACCGAGTAGCCCGGCGACCACACTACGTCACCCTGAATCTGCTTGTCCTGGCCGGCAATAATTTTCAGCAGCGAGGACTTACCCGAGCCGTTGAGGCCGAGTACGCCAATTTTGGCACCGTAGAAAAAGGAGAGGTAAATGTTCTTGAGAACCTGTTTCTGGGGCGGGTACACCTTGGTTACCCCCGCCATGGAGAAAATAATGGTGGGTTGGTCAGACATCGTTCAGCTGAGGGTTTGCCGGGCCGGGCTTGCCGGTTAGCCGGGGGTTTCTATTTTGCACGTTCGTACGCGCCACACGCGGGCAAACGGCCCGCTTGGTGCGTGGGGGTTGTTCCGGCCCCGGCGGCGGGGCATAACCACGGCGGCAACTACCGCGTAGCTTCCCTGCGGCGGCCGGTTGCAGCCCCTAGGCCAAAGGTAGGCAGCCGGCGCTAACATTCCGAAGTCCGGGCCAGACAGCGGAATTACCCAACAACCCGTAAACTTGTACATCTTTCCGGCCCACACTCCGACCTTTCCACCTATTCGCTCCCCCACTATCTGATTATGGAATCACCAGACCACTTACTGGCCGAAGCCCGCCGTTATGGCTATGTTGAGGGCGACCAGGTGTGGCTTCGCCCGCTCCTCTCCTACCCCGCCCGCCAGGTTGGCCAGGTTAAAGAATCCGCCGACGCCTCACTGCTATACTTTGCCCAGCGCTTTCAGCTGTTTCGCCGGAAGGTAGAGGAGCTGCTGCAGAAGATCGAGGAATCCGACAATAAGGGCTCTTACCTGATGAAGGCCCTGCACCTAAAAGAGCAGGCCGGCAGCTACGATGCCCTCGGCAACTTTGAAGACCTGTACCACCGCCTCACCGAAGCGGAGGAAGCCATTAAGGTTACGATCAACCGCAACCGGGAGAAAAACCTGACTACCAAAATCAGCCTGATTCAGGAAGCGGAAGCCCTGCACGATACCATTGATTGGCAGGCTGGCAGCGACAAGCTAAAGGACCTGCGCCAGGGCTGGATTAAAACCGGCCCGGTGGAAAAGCACCTGGCCGATGAGTTGGAAACCCGCTTCCAGGCGGCCGTAGATGCCTTCTTTGCCCGCAAAAAGGAATTCCTGGCCGAGAAGAAAGCTATGACGAATCGGGTGTACGATCAGTACAAAGACCTTATTCACAAATCGGAAGCCCTGCAGAATTCCAGCGAGTTTGAGGAAACCACCCGTAAGCTCAAGGTGCTGCAGCAGCAGTGGAAGGATATTGATGGCAGCCTGCCCCGCAAACAGGCCAACGACCTCTGGACGCGGTTCCGGGCAGCCCATAACCACTTCTTCGAGCGCCTGAAGGTGCACATTGAAAGCAAGCGTCAGGAGCAGCAATTTACGCCCGGCGGCAACTCCGGCGAGGACAACCTCAGCCGCAAGCGGGCGTTGGTGGCCGAGGCGCAAGCCCTGTTGCAGCGCCCCATGCAGGAGGCCGTAACCCGCGCCAAAGAGCTGCAGGCCGCCTGGAAAAAGGTAGGCCCGGTGCGCGGCGAGGAATCGGACCGGGTATGGGAGCAGTTTATTCTGGCCTGTGACAAGGTATTTGAGATGAGCGCCCTGGAGCACTACATGCGGAAGCGGCCGACTGCCCCGGAAGCCAGCAGCCCGCAAAACCAGGCTGCCCTACGCATTCAGGCGTTGCAGGAGTTCATCAAGTATGATCAGCAGGAGCAGGAGGTCTTGCAGGAAAACCTGGGTAAGCTTAACGACTCGCCCGGTAACGAAACCTTTCGCACGATGCTGCAGGGGAAAATCCGGGCCTTCGACCGAAAAATTCGCACTAAAAACGAACTGATTACCATGTTCCGGCAGCAGCAGGTTGGCTAGACCAACCTTGCGCCGTATTTTACGTTGTCGTCAGCAACCTGCGCAACTACTAACCGGTAATGGTGTCAGTCGCATCTGCCCGGCCGGATTTTTGCTAACGGCCTTTCATCTTTTGACCACAATTTTTTAGTAGCACACACAACTATGTACTGGACTCTGGAACTTGCTTCGTACCTGGAAGATGCTCCCTGGCCTGCCACCAAGGACGAGCTCATTGATTACTCCATTCGCTCGGGCGCGCCCATGGAAGTGGTAGAAAACCTGCAGGCTCTGGAAGACGACGGCCAACCTTACGAGAATATCGAAGAAGTATGGCCGGATTATCCGACCAAGGAGGACTTCATGTTCAACGAAGACGAGTACTAGCAGTATTGGGGGGGCCGTATTGAGTAGTTAGCGCTGATGATTGTACCGTTCAGCCGGTAGCCCAATTCTCACTACTCATGTCTCCACGCTCAGTACTTTCTATTGATAACCTGATTGCGGGGTATGGACGGCGCGTCCTGCTCCGCAATTTGCGTTTAAACATACTGCGGCCAGCGTTTGTGGCTATTATCGGGCACAACGGCTGCGGCAAAACCACTCTGTTTCGGGCCCTTACCGGGCGCATTCCGTATCAGGGTAGCGTGCGGGTGCAGGACCAGGAATTAAGCACTATCCGGCGGCCGGCGGCCAGTGGCCTGCTGGCTCACCTGCCCCAGCGGGCCAGCGTGGAGTTTTCCATTCCGGTGCGGGAGCTGGTGGTAATGGGCCGCTTCCGCCACCACCGCTTTCTGGGCGCCTACACCAGCCACGATTACCAGCTAGCCGATGCCGCGCTTGCCAGTGTGGGGGCCGCTCACCTGGCCGAGCAGGATTTTACCCTGCTTTCTGGTGGGGAGCAGCAGTTGGTGTGGCTTGCCCAGCTCAGCCTGCAGGATGCCACCCTGTACCTGCTTGATGAGCCTACGCAGCAGTTGGATGTGTATTACCGCCGCCGGGTGTTTGCCCTGCTGGAAAGTTGGGTACAGGAGCAAGGTAAAACTATCCTCTGCATCACCCACGACCTGGAAAACCTGGCAAAGCTACCGGGTTACCTTCTGAATCTTTCCCGCCCTACTCCCACCCTGCTCCCCCTTTCTCCAGAGGTAGTGCAAACGGAGCGAGCTTTCTTGGAAAGTGAAGAAAGCCTAGCAGTGAACTAGTAGGCCGCTCACCGCCTGCCCGGTCGGCCGCGCAGTACGTGCCCGATGGAGCGCAAAAAGGGCCAGGGCCTGACAGAATTCATAATCTGAAAATTACCTATCCAGGATGTACGCTCGTCCAGGAAATCAAAAATCCGCTCAACGGGGTTACGCCGGAACAGGTCGGTGAATATTTCCCGGGTTTGCTCGCCCTGGCGCTGCATAATATCCAGCAGCAGCGTATCGAACAGCCGGAACTGCCACCTGTCGCCGGTGAGGTTTTGGGGCGGGTGGCCGGTAGCCGCCAGGGCTGCCGTGAGCCGGGCTGAGTGCTGCTGGATGCGTTTAAAAGCATACCCCGTGCTGGGTTTGGCCCGCCCGGCCCGGGTACCCAGGTTGATGATGTGCGCCCCGTCAGCAGCCGGTAGCGGGTGGTCTGTCATCGGAATGGCTCCTACTTCTTCGGCGGTAATGCGGTAGGCTTGTCCGTTCAGCAGCTGGTGCAGATAGCGGCCCAATTCTGCTTCGTACTGCGCTTTTGGCAGCACTTCGGCCGAAAACAGCGTGTACTCCACCAGGGCCCGGCGCTTATCAAAGGGAAGCACGTACATAAACCGCGCCTGCTGCTGCTGCTCGCCCCGGAAGTCCATGAACTCCGCTGTTTCCGGGTTGAAGGCGTCCTGCCCAGTTTCTATTTCCCAGCCCACAAAGTGCTGCAGCAGGTAGCGGTACCGTTCCGGTTGTTGCAGCCGGGCCAGTTCCGGCGGACGGCTGTCAAAGACGTATTGCGCCCGAAACTCGCCTTGGGGAGTGTAGGCCACGGCTCCGTCAGCCGTATTGCTTATAGCTGTTACCGTAGTAGCTACGCAGGCAAACTGTGGATTACCGGCCAAGGCCCGCTGCACAAACTGGTAAAAGTCCAGCCCCCGAATCATCTTGTAGCGGTGGCGCGTCAGCGGAATTACTCGCTCGAATGTGGGGCTGCGGAAGGCTATCTGTTGCCACTCCTTCGCTACAATGCCATCGAATACGCCAGGCGCATCGGCCCAGAACGACCAGGTGCGGTCATTCTGGTTTTTCGCCTCGGGCTCCAGCAGCAGCACCCGCTTGCTGGCCAGCCGGGGCTCTCGGCTGATGTGATAGGCCAGGCTCAGCCCCGCCGCCCCGCCACCCACAATCAGGTAATCAAATTCTCGGGGTAAATCGGAAACGTCGGATTTCGCGGCTACGGACACGGGTCGGAAGTAAGATGGCGGCACTAATCAACAAGAAAAAAGCCGCTTCGTTGGAAGCGGCTTTTAAAAGTACTGCGGGAAATTTGCCAGGGACTCATCCACAAAATCCGCGAAATCCGACAAGAATTCGCGAAAATCCGTGATTTAGAAGTTTGGCGACAACAGGTATTTGCTGTAGAAATCGTCGATGATTTTCACCGCCGACTCCGAATCATCCACCAGTTGCACCAGGTTCATATCCTCGGGCGAGATATTATGCTCGTCCTCCAGCATCACTTTCTGAATCCAGTCGAACATGCCCTGCCAGTACTTGGTACCCACCAGCACAATGGGGAAGCGGCCGATTTTCTTGGTCTGAATCAGGGTGATGGCCTCAAACAGCTCGTCCAGCGTACCGAAGCCGCCGGGCATGCCAATGAAGCCCTGGGCATACTTCACGAACATCACCTTCCGCACGAAGAAGTAGTCGAAGTTGATGATTTTGTCCGGGTCGATGTAGATGTTGTTGAACTGCTCAAACGGCAGCTCAATGTTCAGGCCCACCGATTTACCGCCCTCTGAGTGGGCACCCTTGTTACCGGCCTCCATGATGCCGGGACCACCGCCCGTGATGACGCCGTAGCCGTGGCGCACCAGCTTGGCCGCAATTTCCTCGGCCATTTTGTAGTACGGGTTATCGGGCTTGGTGCGGGCCGAGCCGAAAATGGACACGCAGGGGCCGATTTTGGACATCTTCTCGAAGCCCTCCACAAACTCGGCCATCACCTTGAAGATCTGCCAGCTGTCGGCAATCTTGATTTCGTTCCAGTCCTTATCCACGAACGCGCGGCGGATGCGCTGCTCGTCATCGAGCTGTACGGTACGCTCCCCGTGCGTCTGCTCGCGGATATCACTGATGGTTTTCACCTTGTTGTCGTTGACGTTGGGCTGAACAATCGTCTGGCCGCTGCCAGCGTTCAGCACTTCATCCGCCACTTTCGTGCGGCTGGTTTTTTTGAGCTTCGCCATAGGAGCTACTGAGAAAATAGGGTGCGGACGCGGCCGGCGCACAGGCGCAGGCCATTACTGTGGGAATTTTTCCGCACCGGGGTAAACAATGAAAAAAAGGCAAAAAGAAAGCCGCCCCCACGGAAGAAGAGGGCGACCCAAGGTAGCGTCGGCAAGTTAACAATTTGTTAACATCACGCTACGAAACCGTTACTGGTAATATGAGAAATGTGGTGGAGAATATGCGGAATGAGAAAATGAGTGCGTTACCCGTACTTCACTTGCTATTCGCCACATTCTGCACGTTCATCCATTCCCCACATTCTACTGCGCCCGAATGGCAATAACCGGGTCGAGGTTGGAGGCCAGCACGGCCGGAATAATACCGGCCAGCACCCCAATCACCACCGAAACGGTAAGCCCCAGCGAGATGTTACCCACCGACAGGAAAAGCGGCAGGGCCTCCTGCGGGAGCAGCGTAATCAGAAATACCAGCAGAATACCGGCTCCGCCGCCCAGCAGGCACAGGAACACCGCCTCGAACAGAAACTGGAACAGCACGAAGTAGTTCTTAGCCCCCAACGACTTCTGAATGCCGATAATGTTGGTGCGCTCCTTCACCGACACGAACATGATGTTGGCAATACCAAAACCGCCCACCAGCATCGCAAAGCCCCCAATCACCCAGCCGGCAATGCCAATCACGGAGAATAGCTGCGTAATGGCGTTGGCCAGCATTTCGGGGCGGTTCAGGGCAAACGAATCATCCTCCCGCGGCTTCAGCCCCCGGATAACGCGCATGGTGCCCTGCACTTCGGCCTCCAGGTTCAGCAGCCCCGGGTCGTCGTCGCGGCCTTTAATGGCAATGGTGGCCTGGGCCCCGCCCATACCACTGGTGCTGATCTGGAAGATTTTGGAAAACGAGGGAAAGGGGATAAAGCAGTTGGTATCGTTGCTGGGGGTGTCCAGTAGCTTTTTACCTTCTTTCTGCATCACCCCGATAATAGTGAAGCGCTGGCCCTTGGCCTTGAACTCCTGCCCGATAGCCGAGCCATTGGGGAACAGGCTGCGCGCTATGGTATAGCCAACTACCGCCACATTGCGCGCCGAGGTTACCTCCTGCTGCGTGAAGTAGCGCCCTTCCACCACCGGCACATCCGATACGCGTCGGTATTCATAGCTGATGCCCTGAATAGCGCAGTCGCCCACTGAGTTGGAGCCGGCCTTGAGGGTATTGCCGCCGGTGGCCGCAAAAATGGCAATGCCATTATGATTGGCGGGGTTGAGCAGGCGCTGCATCTCCCGGTACTCGCGCACGGTGGGTACCGGCCGGTTGAAATACTTCCACCACGGATAATCTCCCCCAAACGCCCAGGGCCATTTCTGCACGTAAATCACCTTATCGCCCACGAAGCTCATACTGTCGCGAATGTTTCTTTCCAGCGAATCGACGACGGTAAAGACGGCAATAATGGCAAAAATGCCCACCGTAACGCCCAGCAGCGAGAGGATGGTACGCAACAGATTGGACTTGAGTGCTTGCCACGCGAAGCGGAAGCTTTCCAAGGTCAGGCGTAGTGCTTTCATAGGGGGCGCAGCATCTGCAAAGGGCGTGGAAAGGGCAATAAGCAGATTTCAGGCGAAAAGTAAGGATTCTTCGGAGGAATGTGCGTACTTTCGCGGCTCAATTTTTTCCATTAGGTTCCCCACCTATTGCCCTGTCTGGCCCATGAAGCTTTCTGAGTTCAAATTTGACCTGCCTGAAAACCTGTTGGCACAGCACCCCGCCAAGAACCGCGACGAGTCGCGCCTCATGGTGCTGCACCGCGACAGTGGCAAAATCGAGCACCGCACCTTCAAGGATATCCTGGAGTATTTCACCGACGGTGACGTCTTCGTGGTGAATGACACGAAGGTATTTCCGGCCCGCCTGTACGGCAACAAGGAAAAAACCGGGGCCCAGATTGAGGTATTCCTGCTACGCGAGCTGAACAAGGAAATTCACCTGTGGGACGTACTAGTGGACCCCGCCCGCAAAATCCGGGTAGGCAACAAGCTGTACTTCGGCGAGTCGGATATGGTAGCCGAAGTAATCGACAATACTACCTCGCGCGGCCGCACCATCAAGTTCCTGTTCGATGGTTCCGACGAGGAGTTCTATAAGGCCCTGCACGATTTGGGCGAAACGCCCATTCCCAAGGAGTTTATCACCCGCGAAACGGAGGCCGCCGATAAAGAGCGGTACCAGACGATTTACGCCAAAAACACGGGGGCCGTGGCGGCTCCTTCGGCCGGCCTGCACTTCACCCGCGAGGTAATGAAGCGCCTGGAAATCAAAGGAGTAGATGTAGTTCCGGTAACGCTGCACGTGGGCCTGGGCACCTTCCGCACCGTGGACGTGGAAGACCTGACCAAGCACAAGATGGATTCGGAGAACTTCGTAGTGCCGGCGGACTCGGCCACGGTCGTAAACCGTGCCCTGGATGCCAAGAAGCGGGTGTGCGCCATCGGTACCACGTCCATGCGGGCCATGGAGTCGTCGGTATCGGCTAACTCCCGCCTGAAACCCACGGAAGGCTGGACCGACAAGTTCATCTTCCCTCCCTACGATTTCAAAATCGCCAACGCGCTGCTCACCAATTTCCATACGCCGGAAAGCACGCTGATGATGATGGCCTCCGCCTTCGCCGGCCACGAGTTGTTGATTGAAGCCTACCAGACGG
Source organism: Hymenobacter sp. 102 (assembly GCF_049949205.1). Taxonomy (NCBI): domain Bacteria; kingdom Pseudomonadati; phylum Bacteroidota; class Cytophagia; order Cytophagales; family Hymenobacteraceae; genus Hymenobacter; species Hymenobacter sp. 102. The sequence continues at coordinate 3,110,086 of NZ_CP188172.1, read as the reverse complement.
CCATCAAGGAGAAGTATAAGTTCTTCAGCTACGGCGACGCTATGCTGATTCTGTAATTCGAGCAGACAATAGTTCCACGGAAAGCCCGGTTACCTTTGGTGGCCGGGCTTTCTGCTGGGACTCCGTACCAGGCAGCCCGTTTCACTGATTTTCTATCCTTGCCTTATGTCAACTCACCGATACGCCATCATCGTAGCCGGCGGCAGTGGCACCCGCATGGGCGCCGACCGGCCCAAGCAGTTTCTGGAGCTGGCCGGGGAGCCGGTGCTGCTGCATACGCTCCGCCGGTTTGCCAATCCCAGCCTCCGGGTACAGGAACTGGTGATGGTACTGCCTACCGACCAGTTTGCCACCTGGCAGGCTCTGTGCGCGCAGTACCAGATAACCATTCCGCATACCGTAGTGGCGGGAGGGGCTACGCGCTGGGCTTCGGTACGCAATGGCTTACTGCACCTGAAAGACATTGAGCAGGGTGTGGTGGCAGTGCACGACGGGGTACGGCCCCTCACGCCGCCGGCCGTTATTGAAGCTACGTACCAGGCCGCCTACAACCACGGCGCGGCCGTAGCGGCCGTAGTACCCAAGGACTCAGTGCGGGGCCTGAACCAGCAGGGCTCCTACGCCCTGAACCGCAGCCGCCTGCGCCTGGTGCAAACGCCCCAGTGCTTTGAGGTTGGTCTGCTGCGCCGCGCCTATCAGCTACCGGAGCTGACTACTTTCACCGATGACGCCAGCGTAGTGGAAGACCTCCACCCGATTCATTTGGTAGAAGGTGACTACCGCAACCTGAAGATTACCACGCCGGAGGATTTGCTGCTGGCGGAGGCGTTGCTGCAACACGAAAAAAGGCCGGGCTCCTGAGGAGTCCGGCCTTTTTTTACGCGAGCCTAAAGCTGTTTACAGCCGGCCGCCTACCCGAATGGTGCGGGTAACGCCGTTCACCGTAATGGTGGCAATATTATCGCAGGCCTGGGTGCCGGTGGGGTCGTAGTTCAGGAGCAGCTCCTTCTCCTTGGAGGTAAGCACTTTTACCGTACCCGCCACGAAGGTACGGGCACAGCCGGCCTGGAATTTCTTCACCAGCGGCTGCTGAATGGTGGCCGTGTAGCCTACGCCCTTGCGGTTGGTGCCCGTTGCCTGGCCGGTTACCGTGTACTCATCATCAGTGATGGTGCGGGTGCCGAAACCGGCAGTGCGGGTGTACGTACGCTGCGAATTCCAGGAGTGAGTACCGGCCGTGGTGGTAATGCTGGCATTTTGCACATCCAGCTTCCAGGAGCCCTGGCCCAGGTTGGTAATGGTGCGGGTGCCGGTATGCAGGTTATCGTTGCGGTAGTAATTCACCAGCGTGATGGTGACGGTGGAACCTGCCTGCCGGTAGGGCCCGCTAAACACGGCCACAATCTTACCCCGACGAGCTACCCCATTTGGTCCTACGCAGTTAGTAGTACCAAAATCGAGGGTGAGGGTACGGGCAGCCGCATCGTAGGAGCGTGTTACGCAGGTTCCGGCTACGCGGCTTAGGTCGGCCGCCTCGCCCACGGGGCTACCAGAAACGGCCGCATCAGTGGGCGAGCCCGCATCTACGATATCGGCCACGGAGGCATTTTCCTCTTCCGCCAAGCTCTGGTCTTCGGCCGAGACAGCAGCATCAGCGGTAGACTGCGGGTCGTTGGACTTGTCGCAGGAGGCGGTTAGAAGGGTAAAGCAGGTGAGGGCTGAGAAGCCCAGGGCGCGAAAAGCAGAGCGTTTCATACGAGCGGAGAAATGTGACGTGAAGACAAGAAGAAGTGGTGATGGTGAAGAGCGCTTTCGGTGGGTTGGAACAGAAAAATACTGCGGAGTTTAATCAGCTCAGGAACTTTTTTTAAAAATTCTTCTGCCAACCCCATCTGCTAAGTCGCGTATAGTTTTTTACGCTGCTACTCGCCTCTCAATCAGCCTCCGTTATGCTCATTTCCAGCCGCGTATGTGCCCTGTCTTTGCTGTGGCTGACCGCCTGCTCCAGTGCGGACAGTAAGAAGGACCCCGTACTGGAAGCTGCTTTTCAGAACGAAAAGCGCATCGGCGAAGAGGCCGTTACCAAACGCCAGATCAAGGACGCGGAATTTGTGGTGCATGCAGCCAGCCGGAAAATGCTACTACTGGAAATCAGCCAGTTGGCCCAGCGTAAGGCTGCCGCGCCCGATACCCGGTACACTGCGCAGGGCGTGGTTGCGCAGGCTACCCCCCTACTCAGCGAACTAAAAACCCTGGCCCTACAGAAAAAGCTGGTTTTGCCCACTGGCCTGAGTGAAGCGCAGGCTACCCAGGCAGGCGAGTTGACCGCACTAAACGGAGCAGCTTTCGATCAGGCCTACGCCAAAACGCTTGGCAGCGTGCTGGATACTGATGAGGAAGCCACCGACGATATGACCGATGAGGCGTATGACGGAGACATTCGGGCCCTTTCCGCCCGACAGGCTACCACTTTGAAAGACCTAAGCACTGCCGCTGAGTCTCTCCGCGACAAGCTCAATCCCTAACGTTCTCCCCTCCTATTCTTTCCATTTTACCCGTACGCAAACATGAAATTCCGTTTTCTTTCTTTCCTGACCCTGAGTGCCGGCCTGCTGCTGGCCAGCTGCAATGGTGCCGACAAACGCACTGATGGTACCGCTGGCGAAGCCGTGAGCGACATGGACAAAGCTGCTGCCGACGGTGGCGTACAAGCTGATGCTGTAGTTATCGACAATAATGCCGGTCCTACCGTGACGGCCAACGCCGACTCGGCCATGGCTGCTGATTCAACAACTGCACCGGCTTCACGCTAAGCCTTGCCCTATCTGCTCTTTTCCCTCTAACCTTTTCGCTATGAAACGCATTCTTTTTTCAGCCGCTTGCTGCGGCTTGCTGAGCCTTGGTGCCTGCAACGCGCCTAACAACGACGCCACCGGCAATGCCGCCGATACCAAGGCACCTGATGTAACCGGTACAGCCACTCCTGCCGACAATGGCACGGACATGGCCAACTCAGGTACTCCCGATACGGCCATGGCCGCCAACGGCCCCACTGCCCCCCACTCCACGGATGCTGAGTTTATGCAGTCAGCGGCCCACAGCGACCAGAATGAAATTCAACTCAGCAAGCTGGCGCTGGAAAAAGGGGTAACAGGCATGGCGAAAGACCACGCCAACAAAATGATAACGGACCACACCAAATCAACGGCGGACCTAAAGCCTGTTGCACAAAAAACAGGTGTGACGTTACCCACTGATATGGATGCCGAGCACAAAGCCATTGCCGATCAGATGCGCAGCCTGTCCGGCAAGGAACTGGAAGCGAAGTTTATGCAGCAGATGCTCCTGGACCACCAGAAGACGGTGAACACCATGGTAGCTCATCAGAAAATGACCCAGGACGCTACTCTGCAAGGTTTTATTACCAAGACGCTGCCGGTGGTGCAGGCTCACTTGGCCATGTTTAAACAGCATAGTGGTAGTATGTAAACGCCCACTCCCGGGTAGCCGCCTGCTCCATCTATTGGAGCAGGCGGTTTTGTTTATATCCCTCTGAACCCGTACCCAGCTGTCACCATAGCATAATGAAGGGCCGCACTTTTAGAAGTGCGGCCCTTCATTATGCTATGGTAAGCCAAGGATTAGCGGCGGGCCGTAAGTGGCTGGGGCTTCTCACTGGGGCAGAGCACGGTACTCTCAGCTAGGCGGGTAGCGGGCTTTTCCACCTTAGCTACCGGAGGCTGCGCCGCAGTTTTTGTGATGAATGGTTTGGGCGGCGACGCTACAATGGCAATGGCCAACAAGGCCGGAAATACGAGGACTTTCATGCAGTGGGAGTTGCGGAGGGAATGGCTGAAAATACAAATTGCCGGGATTATTTCAAATAATCCCGGCAATTGTTGCCAAAACCGTACTCAACGGCTACTAGGATGCCTCCGCGTATCGGCTCAGCTTGAGTTCCTCAGCTAGGAAGCGGCCGGTGTGGCCCTTGCCAACTTTAGCTACCTGCTCGGGTGTGCCCTGGGCCACAATGGTGCCGCCGCCCGCGCCGCCTTCGGGCCCGATGTCGATGAGGTGGTCGGCTACCTTGATCAGGTCGAGGTTGTGCTCGATAATGAGGACAGTGTTGCCCTTATCGGCAAGCTTGTGCAGGACCACGGAGAGGTGGTTGATGTCCTCGAAGTGCAGGCCGGTGGTGGGCTCGTCGAGGATGTAGAACGTCTTGCCGGTGTCCTTTTTGCTGAGCTCAGTGGCCAGCTTCACGCGCTGGGCCTCGCCACCAGAAAGCGTGGTGGCCTGCTGGCCTAAGGTGAGGTAGCCCAGACCCACTTCGTTCAGGGTCTGGATTTTGCGCAGGATGCGGGGCTGGAACTCGAAGAACTCCACGGCTTTTTCCACGGTCATGTCCAGCACGTCGGTAATGCTCTTGCCTTTGAAGCGCACTTCCAGCGTTTCGCGGTTGTAGCGGCGGCCTTTGCAGGTTTCGCAGGGCACGTGCACGTCGGGCAGGAAGTTCATTTCGATGGTGCGCATACCGGCTCCCTCGCAGGTTTCGCAGCGCCCGCCCTTCACGTTGAAAGAGAAGCGCCCCGGCCCATACCCGCGGATTTTGGCCTCGGGCAGGTTGGCAAACAGCTGGCGGATTTCGGTGAACACGCCGGTGTAGGTGGCCGGGTTGGAGCGCGGCGTACGCCCAATTGGCGACTGGTCCACCTCAATCACCTTATCAATAAACTCCAGCCCCTCAATCTTCTCGTAGGCCAGCGGCTCGCGCTTGGCGTTGAAGAAGTGCTGGTTGAGGATGGGGTACAGCGTATCGTGAATGAGCGAGGACTTGCCCGAGCCCGACACGCCCGTCACGGCAATGAGCTTGCCCAACGGGAACTTGGCCGTTACGTTTTTGAGGTTGTGGCCTTTCGCCCCGCGCAGCACCAGCTCGTTGCCTTCGCCGGCCCGCTTCTTCTTGCGCAGCTCAATGTGCTTCTGCCCGCTGAGGTACTGCGAGGTGAGCGAGCCGCTGGTGAAGATTTCGGTGGGCGTGCCGGCGGCCACAATCTGCCCGCCGTGGATGCCCGCGCCGGGTCCGATGTCGAGCACGTGGTCGGCGTGCAGGATCATGTCCTTGTCGTGCTCCACCACAATCACCGAGTTGCCCAGGTCGCGCAGGTGCTGCAGGGCCTTGATGAGCCGCTCGTTGTCGCGCTGGTGCAGGCCGATGCTGGGCTCGTCCATGATGTAGAGCACGCCCACCAGCTGGGTACCAATCTGGGTGGCCAGGCGGATGCGCTGGCTCTCGCCGCCCGAGAGTGTGCGCACCGAGCGGTGCAGGTTCAGGTAGTCGAGGCCCACTTCCAGCAGGAAGCCGATACGCTTGCGGATTTCCTTCAGCAGTTCGCGGGCAATCAGGTTCTGGCGCTCCGAGAGGCGGTTCTCCAGCCCTTCAAACCAGGCGGCCAAGTCGTTCAGATCCATCACCGACAGCTGCCCGATGTGGTGGTTGGCAATCTTGAAGTGCAACGACTCTTTTTTCAAGCGGTAGCCGTGGCACTCGGGGCACTCCTTGGCCTGGGTGTACTGCTGAATCCACTCCCGGATGTTGTCGGACTCCGACTCCATCTGGCGGCGCAGAAACGGGATGATGCCCTCGAACGGCTCGGTGTAGTTGGCCTTTTTGGGGTCGGCATCCTCGTCTTCGGGCACGCCGTGCAGCAGCCGCTCCACCAGCTCGGCGGGCAGCTTTTCGATGGGCGTGCTGAGGCTGGCTTTGTGCTTTTTCAGGATGAGACCCAGCTGCTGGAAAATCCAGATGTCCCGGTACTCGCCCAAAGGCGCAATGCCGCCGCGGCTGATGCTGAGCTTCTTGTCGGGCATCACCGTTTCTTCGGTGATTTCCTGCACCTCGCCCAGGCCGTTGCAGGTGGGGCAGGCGCCGTAGGGCGAGTTGAAGCTGAACGTGTTGGGAGCCGGGTCGTCGTAGGCAATGCCGGTGGCCGGGTCCATCAGGAAGCGGGAGAAGAACTGGGTGTTGTCCTTCTTCTTGTCGGCATCCAGCACCAGCATGGTGCCTTTGCCCTGCGTAAGCGCATTCTGCACCGAGCCGGAGAGGCGGAACCGGTCTTCCTCCTTCACCACCAGCCGGTCAATGACGATTTCGATCTCGTGGATTTTGTAGCGGTCCACCTGCATCTTGGGCGTGATGTCGAGCAATTCGCCATCCACGCGCACCTTGGTGAAGCCCAGCTTGGCAATCTGCTGAAATAGCTCCCGGTAGTGGCCTTTGCGGCCCTTTACCACCGGAGCCAGCACCACCAGCTTGCGGCCGTTGTACTCCTTCAGAATGTAGTTGATGATCTGGTCGTCGCTCTGCCGGATCATCTTCTGGCCCGTGGCGTAGCTGAACGCCTCGGCGGTGCGGGCGTACAGCAGGCGCAGGAAGTCGTAAATCTCGGTGATGGTGCCCACGGTGGAGCGGGGGTTGCGCGAGGTGGTTTTCTGCTCGATGCTGATAACCGGCGACAGGCCCTCAATCTTGTCCACGTCGGGCCGCTCCAGCCCGCCCATAAAGCTGCGGGCGTAGGCCGAAAACGTTTCCATGTAGCGGCGCTGGCCCTCGGCATAAATCGTATCAAACGCCAACGACGACTTGCCCGAGCCCGAAATACCGGTGAACACCACCAGCCGCCCCCGCGGAATCTGCACCGACACGTTTTTGAGGTTGTGCTCCCGGGCGCCGTACACCTCAATGTAGGGGGCCTCCAGGTCGGCGGGACCCAGCAGCTGGCCCTGAATGCGGGCCTGGTTTTCCAGCACGGCCTCGCTCACCTGCTCCTGGCGCGGCACGGCCTGCACGGCGGCCGTGCCGTGGTGGTTGGTGCCATCGGCCACGGCCGCAGCAGTGGTTTTCGGGACTTTGGCTGTTTTCGGGGTTTTACGGGCCGGGGTGGCAACCAATGCCTCGGGGGCTACGGGAGTATCAGCTTTGGAAGCTTGGGCTGCACGGGTGGCTTTAGCAGCCACGGGCTTGGCGGCAGAGGAAGTGGAGGCAGCAGTTGTTTTTTTGGCCATGCGGCAGCGAAGCGGATAAGTCTGCGAAAGTACGTAAAACAGGCCCGGCAGGCTATTCTCAGTAGTTTAATTGCCAGCTAGTTTAGCGCGGCTGACTTTAAGAAGCTCCTGAGCCCGGATAAGCGCAGATAGTCTGTAACAACGCTGCCCGCCGAAATGTCCCACCCAGAGTCCAAGTTCTTTCCCGGGCGCTATGCCGGTTACAAAATTATGGTGCGGCTTTTGCACAAGTAGGTTCAGAACACCTTTTGCCTGCTGTATCCATGAAAACTCTGTTAAAAACCGGCTTTGTACTGGCCCTCGGGTTGCTGCTCCACAGCAGCAAAGCGCAGGCCCAAGTGCAAGTGAATATCAATACGCCGTACTGGGGCCCTGCTGTACCACCCAATGTGCAGTATTACTACCTGCCGGAACTTGATGGGTACTACGATATTTACAACCAGTCATACCTGTTCTTTGACCCCGGCTACGGCGCGTGGATAAGCTCGCCCGTATTGCCGCGCATGTACGCTGGTTACGACCCGCGCTTCTTTCACCCGGTAGCCATTCAGTACGTGGGGCGCCAGCCCTGGGGCTACCTGCGTGACCACCGCCGCTACTGCGACCAGTGGGGCGTGCGGCCCGGCCGCTACTATGGCAGCAACTGGCCGGGCCACGGGTATGCGGTGGCCCCGCGTGGCGGCTATGGACCCGGCTACTACGGCAGCCGGCCTTACGGCCAGAGCGGCTATGGCCAAAACGGCTACCGGGACCGGGATGGCTACCGCGACTATCGTAACGACCGGGACGGACGCTATGACCGGGACAACCGCAACGGCCGAAACGAGGACCGGGACGACAACCGCAATGGGCGCTACGACAACCAGGGCGGCTACTCGCAGCAAAACCAACAACAAGGCCATGCAGGCCCTGGCAATCAGCCGGGCCAGGGTGGCTGGGGCAACGGCGGGGGCCGTCGGGGTCGGGTGCAGGAGTAAGGGCTTGCCGCCTGTAAGCAAGCAGAAAGCGTCCGGCTTTGAGTCGGGCGCTTTTTTGGTGCCGGGCGAGCGGCTAACCAAACTTTTGGCGGCTGCGTTAAGGGCTCTGTAGCTGAGCCGTACGGCAAGCCCACCACCTCTTGGCTCCGTTCTTGCAGCCAGTTCAGCACCTCTCCCACCCTTCACTTCAAAATTTCAGCTGTCTTTATGCAACTCCTCCCCAAAATTGCCTTAACCGGCCTGCTGACCCTGGCGTTGGCCGGCGCAGCCGAAACCGCCCAGGCTCAGGTAACCATCAACGTGAACCCGCCCTCCTGGGGCCCCGCAGTGCCGGCCGGTAAGCAATACTACTACGTGCCCGAGTACGGCGGCTACTACGATGTGCGTGACCAGCAATATATCGTGCAGCGCGACGGGCGTTGGACGCGCGTAGGGTCTATCAATGGCTATAATGTAGCCAATTTTCACCCCGTGGTTATCGATTATGTAGGTACCCAGCCCTGGGTGCTCATTGGCCGCCACCGCCAACTATATCCGGCCAGCTTGCCGCCCGGCCAGGTAAAGCGCCTAGAGAATGGTAAAGGACTTCCCCCCGGTCAGGCCAAGAAGCTCGGCTACGGTGGTAATGGCAATGGGCGAGGCCACGGCAAAGGCAAGCACTAGCCGGTTTCCCACCTAAATCACATAGTTGCAGCCCCCGCAGCTTCGGGTTCCTCCAATAGCTGGAGTGAGCCCGGGCCAGCGGGGGCTGCAGCTATTCCGGGGGATACGCTCAGCCCGCTCCGCTGCTGCCGATTCAGTACGGTCCCTCAATTAACATCAACCAGCTACTCGCAGCCGTGAAGTACCCGATTACCGCGCAGCCACAAAGCTTGGCGGGCTACCAAAACGCAATGAATCAAATGCTTTTGCTTGTTTAATTCTAGCTATTTTGGAGGCGTGAATATTTCCGCGCTAGGCATTGCGTCCGATGAGTTTCTGTCCACACTTCTCGACTTGTCGGTGAGCGGGGTAGTATGTTATGCGCCTATTCTCGACGCGGCGGGCAGCCTCGTAGACTTTACCTTCGCGTACCTGAATCCGGCGGCCCAGCGCCTGCTTAATCTGCCGGCCCATCCTCCACTTACGTATCGACAGGTGTTTCCGGAGCCTCAACCCTTTGAGGCTTTCAGCTTTCACTGCGCAGCCTACGCCTCTGAGCAGCCGCAGCACTTTGAACTCAACTACCAGCACGGCAACTTTGATACTTACTGCCGGGTGAATGGCTCCCGCCTGGGCGAGTTGCTGCTGGTAAGCTTTACTTTCAGCCAGGAGCAGGACCGTAGCATGGTGGAGCAGGTGCTACGCGAAAGCAGAGCCCGGGAAACGGCCGCCCGGGCCGCAGCGGAGCGTGACCGGGTGGAGCTTATGACCATCTTTGAGCAGGCTCCCGCTGCCATTGCCATTTTCGAGGGCCCTAACCACATCATCCGACTGGCTAACCTTGCCCACCTGGAATTGTGGGGCAAAACGGCGGCGGAGGTCCTCAACCGGCCCCTGTTTGAGGCACTGCCCGAGGCCCGGGGCCAGGGCTACGAGGAGCTGCTGGCAGACGTGCGGCATACCGGAAAGCCGTTTGTGGCGAAGGAATTGTCGGCCCGCCTCACGCGGCAGGGGCAGCAGGCCCCGGTGTATTTTGACTTCGTGTACCAACCTTGGCGCAACGAACAGGGACAAATAACCGGGGTAATAGTAGTCGCAACCGAAATTACCCAGCAGGTGGCTGCTCGTCAGCGGGCCGAAGCCCTGCAGGCGGAGGTATTGGCCGGGGCCCGCCGCCAGTTGCTGGAGCGCGAAAACTTCTACCAGATATTTGAGCAGACGCCCGCCTGCATTGTGCTGCTGCGCGGGCCGGAACACCGCATCGAATACCATAACCAAGCCTATCAACGCATATTCCCGGGACGGGATATGCGGGGTCGTACGGTTGCGGAGGTACAGCCAGATGTTGTAGCGCAACGCTTCACTGCGTTGCTGGATACTGTGTTCCGAACCGGCGAAACCTTCACTGGCCGAGAGCTGCCAATTGAGCTTACCCAGTCTGATGGAAACCCGCAGCTATTTTACTTCAACTTCACCTACCAGGCCTATTACGAGGACAACCAGATTGTGGGCATCTCCGCGTTTGGCTACGATGTTACGGAGCAGGTGCTGGGGCGGCAGCGGCGGGAAGCTGAGCAGCTACAGGCCCGCCTGCGTCTGCAGGAAAGTGAACAGCGGGTGCGGGAATTGGTGAAGGATGCGCCTTTTCCTATGGGGGTGTACGTGGGTCCTGAACTGCGCATTCAGCTGGCCAATGAAGCCATGCTAACAGCTTGGGGCAAGGGGCGGGATGTACTCGGCCAGCAATTCACCGATCTGATGCCCGAACTGGCCACCCAGGCTGTGTTTGAGGAATTACACCACGTACTCCGGACGGGAGAGCCGGTACACCGACGCAACCAGCGCCTGACGATTAACCTGAACGGAACTGCCCAGGATTTCTATTTCAATTACAGCTTTACCCCTTTACTGGACGCCCGGGGCAGCGTGTACGGCGTCCTTAACACGGCCACCGACGTAACCGACTTAATGCTGGCCCATCAGCGCCTGGAGGACTACGCCACCGAGTTGCGCGAGAGCGAAGCCCGCTTCCGGATTATGGCCGACGTAGCGCCCAACCAAGTATGGGCCGTGCACCCCGATGGGGCCATTCGCTACATCAATCGGGCATTCCTGGATTTTGTGGGCCTGCAAACGGAACAGGAGTACTTGGCTACCGGCTGGGGACCGTACCTTCACCCCGACGAGATTGACCTTACCCGGCAAACCCTGCTACGCGCTATAACGGAGCGGACGCCTTACGTGCTGGAACACCGCATGCGTCGTCACGACGGGCAGTACCGCTGGCTGCTGGCTCAAGGGGCTCCCAGCTTTCTGGCCGATGGTGAGCTGTACGGCTACGTTGGCTCCGCCATTGATATTACCGAACTGAAACAGGCCAACGAGCAGCTCACCCGCACCAATCAAGACCTGGACAACTTCGTGTACGCCGCCTCTCACGACCTGAAGCAGCCAGTGAATAACCTGGCAGGCTTGTTCGAGGAGATTCTGATAAGCAGCACGTTTACCAATTCGGAGGAAGAAGAAGTACTCGTGCCCATGGTGCAGGAAGCTTTGCACCAGCTGCGCGTAACCATCGATGATTTGGCGGCGCTGGGCCAAGCCCAGCAATTGCGCCTCGCTGCCCCCGAGCAGGTAGTGCTGACCGAGTTGATGGATGAAGTACTGACCGCGCTGGAACCGCAGGTGCGGGCCGCCCACGCCCGCATCACCACTGATTTTGACGCGTGGCCCGCCCTATCATTTGCCCGTGCCAACCTGCGCACCATTCTGCTGAACCTGGTAGGCAACTCCCTCAAATACGCGGACCCCGCCCGCTCAGCCCGCATTCACGTATCTACTTGGGTAGAGCGGGGCCTACCCGTGCTGTTGGTGGAAGACAACGGCCTGGGCTTTGATGCGGCCCGCTACGGCCGCGAATTATTCCAGCTGTTCCGTCGCCTACACACGCACACGGCCGGTACTGGCGTAGGTCTGTACTTGGTCAACCGCATCATTGAATCCAGCGGCGGTGCCATTGAAGTTAGTAGTCGCCCAGGCGAAGGCGCCACGTTCCGTATCCGCTTCGGGCCGGAGTAGCACCTGCATACTGGCTCACACTCCAACAGAACGTCATGCTTTTTTCAGCAGCTTGCTCCAATTGAGCTTGCGGCGGGCGGCGGTGGGCGTAGGCAGCTGGCCGAGGCGCATCAACTCCTCAATGCACACCATGTCATCATCGTGCTGCATGCCCGCGGCGGCCACCAGCTTGTTCTGGTGGGCGTAGAAGGCCAGGAATTTGTGGCGGCGCACGTCGCCGTGGAAGATGATTTCGTCCCAGGCTTCGGCATGGCCCACGTAGCGCAGACTTTTACCGAATTGCTGCGTCCAGAAGAACGGTATTTCCCCGAACGGCTGCTGTTGCCCCAGCATATTACGGGCGGCGCAGGCTCCTTGCTGCTGGGCCACGCGCCAGTGCTCAATGCGGTGCTGGCCCAGGCCGACCGGCAGCGGGTACCGGGCCACGTCGCCGGCGGCGTACACGTGCTGGGCCGCGCACAGGTGGGCATCCACCCGAATTCCGCCATCTTTCTCCAGGGGGAGGGTTTCAGCCAAAAAGTCGGTGGCCGGGCGCACGCCCACTCCCAGCACCACTACCTCGGCGGGCAGGCGCTGTCCCGAAGCTAGGCGCACGGCCGTTACGCGGCCGTTTTCGCCTTCCAGCTGCGCTACTTTAGCTTCCGTTTTGAGCCGCACCCCGTGCCGCCGGTGCAGGTTGCGAAACATCCGGCCAATTTTTGGTCCCAGCACTTTCTGCAGTGGCTCGGCTTCCTGCGCCACCACCGTGATATGCCGGCCTTCAGCCGCCAGGCTCGCCGCCGCTTCCATCCCGATAAAGCTGCTCCCAATGACCACGATGCGGTGCGCAGTGCTGACTGCTTGCTTCAGGGCCGCCGCGTCCTGGGCGGAGCGCAGCACAAACACGCCTTCCAGCTCGTGACCGGGCAGCTTGGGCAACGTGTTGGGCGTACCGCCGGGGGCCAGCAGCAGGGCATCGTAGTGCAAGGGGGCCCGGCCGCTTAGGCGTAGCTGCCGGGTGTGCAGGCTAAGGCCAGTGGCGCGGGTATCGGTGAGCAGTTCAATGCGGTGCTCATCGTAGAAATCCGGCTTCCGCAACGGCAGATTTTTATCGGTGGCTTTACCGGCCACGTAGGCTTTGCTGAGCTTGGTCCGGTCGGTGGGGGCGGTGGGCTCGGCGGTTATCAGCACAATACGCCCGCCGAATCCTTCGGTGCGCAGCGTCTGGGCCGCAAATTGGCCGGCGGCTCCGCCCCCCACTATTACGAATGTACGGGCATCGGGAGCGGCGGCGTTGGGGGCAGGCTCCTCGCCGCCGACCAGGGCCGTGGGTGTGGCATCGGGGTTTTCTGATGCCGCCGCTGGTTTGGCGGGCAACTGCACCCACACGCGGCCGTCGGCCACACGCACGGGGTAGCTGGGCAGGTTATCGAGGGCCGGAGGCTGGCTCAGGCGACCATCGGGCACCCGGAAGCAGGCGTGGTGCCAGGGACACACCAGCTGGTCGCCCACAATCCGGCCTTTGTCCAGCGGCGCGCCGTAGTGCGGGCACTTCGGGGCCAGGGCCACGTACTGCCCCTGCCGCAGCAGCAGCAGCACCTCCGCGCCGGCGGAAGTGGTGAAGGTGCGCATTTCGCCTTCCTGAAGGGCATTGGCAGGGGCTAAGTCAATTTCGGACGGCATGGCGGGCGTGTGGTTGAGGTTCGGGGCTGCCAGTGCCAACGCACAGAAGGAAAACCGGGTTGTATTGTCTTTTCGTAATTCCTGCTGATCATGCGTATCCTTTTAGCAGTCAATTCGTTCAGTCCGCTATGCCCGTCGCCCTCTCGCCGCCCCATAGTCTGCCTCTGGAACTGCAAGTGCTACTGCACGGCGGGCACCGCTGCCTGCTGGTGTACCGCACACCGGGCACCTCGGCCGAGTTTGCGGTGCGCGGCATTTTGCTGAGCGTACTACGCCGCGGACAGGTCGATTATCTGCAGCTAGCCGGCGGCTGCGAGCTGCGCCTTGACTGGCTGGTATCCGTAAATGGGCACCGACTGGCGGCATAATCCCGGGCTGGCGGTTTGCCGTATGCCGGAGGGTAAGTTTTCCTTCCCCACTCATGGCAACCGCACCCTACCAACCCATCAGCTGCTCGTTCTATGACGAGCTGGAGGCTCACGCCACCACCGGCCAACCCTGCACCCTCACCTACCGCACCGAGCCCGACACGCCGCCCAGCACCTACCACGGCATCATCCAGGACCTCTACATCCGCGACAAAGTAGAATACCTACGCCTGCAGGACGGCTTCGAGCTGCGCCTGGATAACCTGCTGGCTTTGGATGATAAGGAGCTACGGAATTACTGTTGAGTATCAAGCCGTATTCATCCGCCTTTAATTTCCTAGCCGAACGCCAGCATAAGTACGAAAAGCACCGAGGATACGCCCAATAAATAAGCGGCCACCCAACTCATTTTAACGATTAAGTAGCTGTACAATATCAATGAGCCCGCACAGTTGATAATACCCCACCGGTATTCTTGCAGCTTTGGATGCTTCCTATACCTATTTCGTTTGTAGGCAGTAATTATCTGAAATACCCCGATAACTGGTAGCCAAATAGCCACGAAGGCAACTACTCTAAAATCTATTTCATCCATACAACCCGACTATTTTCGCTCTGACAATTAGCAACTTACCATGAACATACTTTCGTAAAAACGGCCGCCCCACTTGCGTGAGGCAGCCGTTAAAACATCCAAAAATCCGACGGATCTGAAAATAATCCGCGGAAATCTGTGAGCCTAGAACTCCGCTGATTTCGGGAAGCGCGGGAAGGGAATTACGTCACGGATGTTGGCCATGCCGGTGATGAACAGGATGAGACGCTCGAAGCCTAGGCCGAAGCCGGCGTGCGGGGCCGAGCCGAAGCGGCGGGTATCGAGGTACCACCACAGGTCCTCCTCGGGCACGTGCATTTCCTGCATGCGCTGCTGCAGCTTCTGCAAATCATCCTCGCGCTGGGAGCCGCCGATGATTTCGCCGATGCCGGGGAACAGCACGTCCATGGCGCGCACGGTGCGGCCGTCCTCGTCCAGCTTCATGTAGAAAGCCTTGATATCCTTGGGATAGTTGGTGAGGATAACCGGCTTCTTGAAGTGCTTCTCCACCAGGTACCGCTCATGCTCCGACTGCAAATCGGTGCCCCAATCCACCGGGAATTCGAACTTCTGCTTGGCCCCTTTCAGGATTTCCACGGCCTCGCTGTAGGTGAGGCGCTGGAAGTCGTTTTCTACCACAAACCGCAGGCGGTTCAGCAGTTCCTTGTCGTACTGGTCGTTGAGGAACTGCAGGTCGTCGGGGCAGTGCTCCAGGGCGTAGCGCACCAGGCTCTTGAGGAAGTCCTCGGCCAGGTCCATGTTGTCCTGCAGGTCGAAGAAGGCCACTTCGGGCTCAATCATCCAGAACTCGGCCAGGTGGCGGGCCGTGTTGCTGTTCTCGGCCCGGAACGTGGGTCCGAAGGTGTACACCTTGCCCAGCGCCATAGCCGCCACCTCGCCCTCTAGCTGACCCGATACGGTGAGGTTGGTGGCTTTGCCAAAGAAATCCTGGCTGTAATCCACCGCGCCGGCCTCATTCAGTGGCGGCTTGGTGTCCGACAGCGTGGTGACGCGGAACATCTGGCCGGCACCCTCGGCATCGGAGCCGGTGATGATGGGCGTATGAATGTAGAAGTAGCCGTTGTCGTTGAAGTACTTATGTACCGCAAACGACATGGCGTGCCGGATGCGCAGCACCGCGCCAAACGTGTTGGTGCGGGGGCGCAGGTGGGCAATGCCGCGCAGGAATTCCAGCGTGTGGCCCTTCTTCTGGAGCGGGTACGCATCCTGGTCGGCGGTGCCGTACACGGTAATTTCCGTGGCCTGAATTTCCACCGACTGGCCTTTGCCCTGGCTGGCCACCAGCTGGCCACGCACGGCTACGGCGGTGCCGTTGTCCACGCCGTCGGCTTTCAGCTTTTCCTCCGGGAACTGCTCGGCGTTGGCTACTACCTGAATGGAATTGAAGCCGGAGCCGTCGTTCACGGCAATAAACTGCACGTATTTGTTGCCGCGGCGGGTGCGTACCCAGCCTTTTACCAGCACTTCACGGTCCAGCTCGGTGCTGCTAAGCAGTTCCTGCACGCTGGTTCTTCGGAGGTCGGACATGGGGAAATCGGTTCTACTAAAGAATGTAAGAGCTGCAAAGGTAGAAGATGTAGCGCGAAGCTCCTGCTTCGCGCACGAGCGAAGCGAGTAGCAGGCGTGTAGTGCTCCCGCGCAGAAATCTGCTTTGCCAGTACGCCAGTAGCGCGCAGCTCCGCTTTGCATACGAGCCGCCGGCGCGTATCGGGCGTGTAGTGCGTTGCGTAGGAACTCGCTTTGCTCGTATGCAAAGCGGAGCTGCGCGCTACTGACCTCAACTTTTTCCCCTAAACCCAAGTACAGAAAGGGCTATATTTGGCCTAACCACCCCGTTTTACTACCGGCGGGGCGTACGCGTTTTCAGAGTATGCAACGACTGGACATGAAGCAGCTTCTCTCGCAGAAGCTGAGCCCCCAACAGATACAATTTATCAAGCTCCTGCAGATTCCGACGGTGGAGCTGGAAGCCCGCATCAAGGAAGAGTTGGAGGCCAACCCGGCCCTGGAAGAAGGCGACGACCAGGAGGACGAGTTTGAGGAGCAGGAGCGCGACGACTCCGACGACCCGGAAGACGACTTCGACAACGACCCGGACGCCGAATTTGATAATCCCGACAACACGCTGGACGAGGATTTCGACGGCGACCAGGCCGAGGAGCAGCCCGAACTCGACCTCAGCGCCAAGGATGAGCCCACGGAAATCAAGGAGTCGGAATCGGCCGACGATTTGGACCTGAGCGACTACCTGCACGACGACGAAATTGCCGGCTACAAAATGCAGGGCGACGGCCCCGGCGAGGACGAGGACGACCGGGAAATGCCCCTGGCCGACACCAGCGGCTCGCTCATCGACAACCTGCTCGACCAGCTGGGCTTTGCCAGCCTCGATGAAAAGCAGGAAGCCATTGGCCGCCAGCTCATCGGTTCCATCGACGGCGACGGGTACATCCGCCGCGACCTGTCGGCCATTGCCAACGACCTGGCGTTTTCGCAGAACATTGAGGCCACGGTACCCGAAATTGAGAGCGTGCTACACGTCATCCAGACGTTTGACCCGGCCGGCATCGGGGCCCGCGACCTGCAGGAGTGCCTGCTGCTGCAGCTGGAGCGCCGCCCCCAGGACGAGGCCACCGAGCACGCCGAGCAGATTCTCAACGAAACCTTCGATGAGTTTACCAAAAAGCACTACCCGCGCATTCAGCAGAAGCTGGACCTGGAGGACGATGAGCTGAAGGAGGCCATTGCCCTCATCCTCAAGCTCAACCCCAAGCCCGGCGGCACCGGCCCGGTGGGCATGGGCAAGGTGCAGTACATCATTCCCGACTTTATCCTGACCCACGACAACGGCCAGTTCAACCTCACGCTGAACTCCCGCAACGCCCCCGATCTGCGCGTATCGCCGGCCTACACGGATATGTTCCGGGCCTACGATAAGGCCTCGAAAAAAGACAAGAAAATGAAGGAAGCCGTGACCTTCGTGAAGCAGAAGCTGGACTCGGCCAAGTGGTTTATTGATGCCATCCGGCAGCGGCAAAATACCCTGCTGCGCACCATGGACGCCATTGTGCGCTACCAGCGCGACTTTTTTGCCGAGGGCGACGAGAGCAAGCTGCGGCCCATGATTCTGAAGGACATTGCCCAGGAAATTGGCATGGATATCAGCACCGTGAGCCGGGTGGCCAACTCCAAAGCCGTGCAGACGGAGTTCGGCATTTACCCGCTCAAGTACTTCTTCTCGGAAGGCATTGCCACCGACTCGGGGGAGGATGCCTCCAGCCGGGAAGTGAAGCACATTCTCAAGGAAATCATTGAGGGCGAGCAGAAAAACCGCCCTTTAAGCGACGACAAGCTGGAAAAAATGCTCAATGCCCGGGGCTACAACATTGCCCGCCGCACGGTGGCCAAGTACCGGGAGCAGTTGAACATTCCGGTAGCCCGCCTGCGCAAGGAGCTGTAAAACGTTGTTTTCGGCTTAGCTAGGGCAAGAACGTCATGTTGCGGTACGCGCGGCATGACGTTCTTTGCTTTCCACTAGTCCCCGTTTCTCATTCTGTATTCATCCCTTTGAAAAAGCGCCTCGCCACTCTGCTTTCCGCCGTGTTTCATCCGCTGCTGGTGCCGTCGTACCTGGCCGGGCTGGTGGAGCTGCAGCAGGCGTCGGGCGGCAGTCGGTTCTGGGCGGTGGTGGTATTCACGTTTGTGCTGCCCACGGGCGCGGCCCTGCTGCTGCTGCGGCTGGGCCGGATTGACTCGCTGGAAATGCCCCGGCGGCAGCAGCGAGCCTGGCCGCTAGGGCTGGCGGCCCTCAGCTTCGGGGCCGGGGCCGGGTGGCTGCACTGGCAGCACGCTGCCCCGGCGCTGGTGGTGGGGCTGGCGGGCATGGCGCTGGCCGTGCTGCTCACCTTCCTGATTACGCTGCGCTGGAAAATATCGGCGCACGGCGTGGGCATGGGCGGGGCGGCCGGGCTGCTGCTGGCCCTGCACCAGCAACACCGCATTAGCTTGGAGTGGGTGCTGGTATCGGCTGGGCTGGCGGCGGCCGTGGGCTGGGCCCGGCTGGTGCTGCGGGCCCACACGCCGGCGCAGGTGTGGGCAGGCTTGGCCCTGGGCCTGAGCGTGGCCCTGGGCTGTAGCGCGGTACTGGCGTTGGGGTAGCCCAAATCGTTGCGTATCTTTCTTGGACCAATCCTTTTCCGAGCAGGCCGGCAGCTTCGGGGCTGCTACCTCGGATAGTTAGCCCTTTGCCGATTCCACCGTCCACTATGCCCGCTCCTTCCGCCGATTCCGTTCCGACCCTTGAATCTTTAACGCTTCAGCTGGAGCAGGAGCGCCAAGGGCGCATAACTGCCGAACAACAGATTCAGACCCTTCGTCGCCAGCTAACCACGGCCCAGCGCACCATTGTGCGACTCACCGACAGCATTACCCGCCTTACCCAGAATCTGCGGGTGGGCGTATTGGTGGTACATCAGAACGGCACAGTGGCCCTCCTCAACCAGGAGTTCTGCGACTTACTGGGTATCGAGGAAATTCCTCCTTTGGGTGGAACTGAGCAACCGGTGCAGCCGGTACTGGAGGCGTTGGTGGCCCAGTCGGCCCGACCAGAAACTACCCGCCAGCGGCTGGAAGCAATACGGCTGGCCGACCAACGGGTGCTGGGGGAAGACTTGGAATTAGCCGACAATACAATACTGGAGCTGGATTTCATCCCGCTCAGCGGGCCCGATGAGTTGGTAGCGGCCGGCTATATGCTTTCCTTTCGCGACGTGACTCAGGTGCGGCGGGCCGAGCAGTACATGCATTCCCTCTCGCGCATTCCAGGACAGAACCCTAACCCCGTACTGCGCCTGCACGCCGATGGCCGCCTGCTCTATAGCAACCCCGCCGCCGATCAGTTGCGGCGGGAGTACCTCAGTCCCCAGCTAGAACCCGCTCTCCCGCAGCTGGTGTACCAGGCCGCTCTGGATGCCCTGGCGAACGGCGAGCAGCTTATTCACCGGGAAATGTGGTTCTGGGGGCAGTGCTACCAAGTGGCCATTGCCCCCTTCGTGCACGATCAGTACGTGAACCTCTACTTCACTGATATTACGCTACTGAAGCAAGCCGAGAGCAAATTGGTGGAGCAACAGAAGTTCTACGAAACCGTGCTGAACTATCTGCCCGCCGATGTAGCCGTATTTGACGCCGAGCATCGGTACCTGTTCGTAAACCCGGCGGCCATTCGCAATGAGGAAATGCGGCAGTGGATTATAGGGCACGACGATTTTGAGTACGCGGCATACCGGGGCCGCTCCTCAGAACAGGCCCAAGACCGGCGGCAGCGGTTTAAACAGGCCGTGCAGCAGCGCAGCGTTCTGGCCTGGGAGGAGCAGATTGACACCGCCGATGGTCCGCGTACAGCCCTGCGCCATATGCAGGCAGTATATGGTCCCCAGGATGCGCTACGGATGGTAATCGGGTACGGCGTGGATATTACGGAGCGCTACGCAGCGGAGGAGCGCCTGCGGCGAAGCGAGGCTTATTTGCAGGAAAACCAACGCTTTGTACGCTTGGTGGTGGATACCACACCCAGCTTTATCTGGGTGACGGATGGCCGGGGCAATGTACTTTTCAGCAATCGGGCCTTCGATGAGCTGGTACAGAAAAGCGCCCACCGGGAAGTGGACCTGGACGATTTTACCAATCCCGTGGTGGCCGAGGCCCTGGCTTTCATTTCCACCGATGAGCAGGTGCTCCGATCCGGACAGGAGTTGGTACTGGAAACCACTTACACGTTGTGCGACGGCAGCACCATGTGGCTGCAAACCGTGAAGCGCCCCCTTTACCGCGCTGATGGCTCAGTGAATGTACTGGGCGTAAGTACCGATATTACCGAAATGCGTAGCGCCCGCCAGACGCTGGAGCGCAGCACCAAGCAGTACCGCGACCTGATGCACTACTCCCAGGCGCTCATCTGCACCCACGATTTGCGGGGCGTGCTGCTTTCTGTAAACCCGGCGGCTGCCCAGCTGGTAGGGGCCGTGCCCGAGCAGCTGGTTGGCCGCCCGCTGCACCAGGTGCTCACCCCCGATTTGCACGAGCAGCTGGCCGTGTATTTGCAACAGGCCCACGAGCAGCAGGAACTAACCGGCCTGCTCACCCTACGGGGGCCCGATGGCCGTCCCCACCACCTGATTTACAACAACTACCGGGTAGAGGAACCCGGCGAAGTGCCCTACGTTATTGCTTACGGGCAGGAAATAACGGAGCGCATCCAGGCTGAGCAGGAGCTGGTGCGGGCAAAGGAGGAAGCCGAGAATACGGCCCGGGCCAAGGAAAACTTCCTGGCCAACATGAGCCACGAAATCCGCACACCTATCAACGGCATTCTGGGGATGGCGGGGCTACTGGCTAAAACGCCCCTGAGCGAGGCTCAACAGGACCACTTGCAGGTGTTGCGCAACTCCGGCCGCCATTTGCTCACCGTTATCAATGATGTGCTGGACGTGGCCAAAATTGAGGCGGGCAAGCTGGACTTGGAGCAGGTAGCCTTCGATATCGGGCAATCCATCCGCGACGGAGTGCAGAGCCAGGTGTACCCGGCCGAGGAGAAGGGTATCGAGTTCCGCCTGAAACCCTTGCAGCTGCCTCACCCGGTGGTTATCGGCGACCCGGGCCGCCTGAATCAGATTCTACTCAACCTCATCAGCAACGCTATTAAGTTTACCAGCCGCGGCTACGTGGAGCTGGGTGGGCGGCTACTCCGCGAAACGCCCACCCAGCTTGAGCTGGAATTCTACGTGCGCGACACCGGCATTGGCATTTCCCTGGACAAACAGGGCACCATCTTCGAGAGCTTCACCCAAGCTTACGCCGATATTTCGCGGCGTTTCGGGGGTACCGGCCTCGGCCTCACCATCAGCCGCAGTCTGGTGCAGCAGTTGGGCGGGCAGATGTGGGTGGAAAGCCAGGAGGGCGAAGGCAGCACTTTCTATTTTACCCTGCGCCTGCCCAAAGGCACGCTGCCCCAGCCTACCATCACCACTGCCCCCCCACTCAACTATGATGCCCTGCGAGGTAAGCGGGTGCTGCTGGTGGAAGACCACCCGGTAAACCAGCAGCTGGCCATGCTCATTCTGGAAAGCTGGGACGTGGAAACCCACGTAGCCTCGGATGGACACGAGGCCCTGGCGCAGCTGGAAGCCCGGCTCTACGACGTGGTGCTGATGGACATTCAGATGCCCGGCATGAGCGGGCTGGACGTAACGCGCCGTTTGCGCCAGCACCCTGACCCACTGCGGGCCAGCACTCCCGTTATTGCCCTCACAGCCAACGTCATGCGCTCCGATAATGAGCTGTACCGCGCAGCTGGGCTCGACTATTTATCAAAGCCGTTTGAGGAGGATGATTTGTACCGGAAGCTGGAAACCAACCTCCGCCCGGTACCGGTAGCCGAGTTGAAAACCCACCCGTCCCCCACCCCGGCCCCACCACTGCCGGAGCCGGCCCTCACTCCGGCAGCGGCCCCGGCTGCTACCAGTGCGCCCGTGCTCTACGACCTGAGCCGCTTGCGCGACACGGCCCACGGCAGCACCATCTTCATTCAGAAGATCATCGGCTCCTTCTGCACCCATACCCCCGCTACCATCGCCCAGCTGCAGGCCGCCGCCGCTGCCGCCGACTGGCTCACAGTTGGTAGCCACGCCCACAAGCTACGCCCCTCCCTGCAGCTGCTGGGCGTAGCCGCTGCAACGGCCCCCATGGCAATACTGGAGCCGTACTCCCGTCCTGAAGCCGGGCCTTCCGCTTACTCTGAAGAAGAGCTAACCATGGCAACCCAGCAACTGGTTGCGATGCTGAATATAGTGGTAGAGCAGCTCGGGACGGCCCTGCCGGAATAAGAATATCCCGGTTCCGCGGAACTGTTTCCGCGGAGCCGGGACACACGGCCGGCCGGCTAGCTTGATGCGCTGGCAGACTGCTTAAATCCGGTTTAGCTTCCGGAAAAAGGCTTCTTGGTAGGATTTGCCGATGGGCACGTGCTGGCCCCCAGGTACCACAGCGGCCCCATCCTCAATCGCCTCAATGCGGCGCATGTTCAGAATATAGGAGCGATGCACCCGCACGAAATGATCAAAGGGTAGGCGGGCGTCCAGGGCCTTCATGGTAGTGTACACAATGTACTTCTGCCGGTCCGTCACAATGATAACGTAGTCTGACAGGGCCTCGATGTAGAGTACCTCGTCAAAGTTGATACGCACCATCTTGTTGTTCACCTTCACGAACAGGTCGTTGTCGGGTGGGGCAACGGGTGCGGGGGCCGCGGGTGCGGGGGCCGGTACGGCGTGCTGCTGCAAAGCCCGCTGCACAGCCCGGCTGAAGCGGGCGTAGTCGAAGGGTTTTACCAGGTAATCGGTTACGCGCAGGTCGAAAGCGTCCACGGCAAAATCTTCATGCGCGGTAGTCAGGATAACGATGGGCGGGTCAGGCAGTACGCGCAACAGGTCCAGACCGTTGAGCTGGGGCATCTGCACGTCCAGAAACAGTACATCTACCTTGTTACCGGCCCGGAAATAATTCAGTCCCTGCAGGGCATCATCCATTGACGTTACCAGCTGCAGCGAATCGGTGAGCGAAATATAATGCTCCAGCGTCAGCCGGTTTATTTCCTCATCATCAATGATGGCACAAGTCAGTACGGGAACAGGAGCAGACATAACGGCGCGGAAATGGGTAGCGAAAAGAATGTAACGTGCTGATTTTCTACTAGAACCTTATTTTTATCGGCCTGAAAATACTGTTCAAGGCAGAAAACAATGGGTTTATCGGCTAGCTAAGCTACTCGCCGCTGAGTTTCCAATCAAGCCCTTCAGTCAGAGGAGGCTGTCGTTTCCATTTTTGATACCGGTTGCACCCGCAGCCAGGGGCCATTATCGGCCGTCAGCTTTCATTTAGGGCAGACCGGGCGCTTGGTTTCCCGAATTGGGCGGGCAGAACTATTTCTGATCAGGGGCGCCGGGCCATTTCGGCGGCTACCAGCTGCTGTACTTCCGGCCGCTGGTAGTCCTCCTCGGTCTGAATATGCGGCATCAGGCGCTGCATAATTTCCTCCTGCGCCTGCCCATTGGCCCAGGCCTCGGCGTAGGGCAAGTTGGAGAAAGTAACCTGTGAATACAGCGGCAGCCACTTATCGGGATACTGGGCGGAGAGTTTGCTTTCGATTTTCTTCTGCAGCAGAAACCGGGGGTCGGCTACCCGGTCGCGCATCTCTCGGAAGTTATACACGGCCAGGTCGGCCATGGCATCGGTATTGGGCTTGCGCTGGCTCTCAAACTCCTGGAACACCCGGGCCCAGTCGGGGCCAAAGCGGTGCAGCAGCTCATTGAGCACGGTGCAGTCCTCAAAGCCCGCGTTCATGCCCTGTCCGTAGAACGGCACAATGGCATGGGCCGCGTCGCCCAACAACAGCACCTGATCCTGCAGGGTCCAGGGAAAGCACCGGATTGTCACCAGGGAGGCGGTGGGGTTGTCAAAGAACTCCGTGGCCAGCTGCGGCATCAGGGGCAGCGCATCGGGAAATACCCGGTCAAAAAATGCCGTCACCTGCTCCGGGGTTTGCAGCGCGGCAAATGACTCGGGGCCTTCGTAGGGAAAAAACAGGGTGCAGTTGAAGGAGCCGTCGAGGTTGGGCAGGGCAATCATCATGTACTGGCCCCGGGGCCAGATGTGCAGGGCGTGCTTCTCAATGGCCCATTGCCCGCCGGGAGCCGCTTCAATGGTTAGCTCCTTATAGCCGTAGTTGAGGTATTCCTGGGAGTAGTTGAACCGGTCAGTGCGCTGTAAGGCACTGCGAACAGCCGAGTAGGCGCCATCCACACCAAACAGGCGACGGTAAGGCACTACCCGGGCCTGCTGGGTTTCAGTATCCAGCACTTCCAGCTCCTGCCGACGAGTATCCACGCGGCGGCACTGCTGGTTGAAGTGCAGCGTAATGGTAGGCTCCTGCTCCACCAGGTCCAGCATGCGGCGGTTGAGGCCGGCCCGGGAAACCGAGTAGATGGACTGCCCCGCCTGCCCGTACGGCTGGTACGTGAGGTTGCCCTGCACATCGTGCATCACCCGCCCGTGCATGGGAA
Organism: Hymenobacter sp. 102; assembly: GCF_049949205.1. Lineage (NCBI taxonomy): Bacteria > Pseudomonadati > Bacteroidota > Cytophagia > Cytophagales > Hymenobacteraceae > Hymenobacter > Hymenobacter sp. 102. The sequence goes on along the minus strand of NZ_CP188172.1, from coordinate 3,085,560 downwards.
TGGCTACCTCCCGTACTGCCTCAGCAATGCCCACCCCCTCCAGAGCCCGCCACCCCCTATCCGACAATGCAAGGTTGATGGAGCGCCCCTCTACCGGGCCGTTCCCCCGAATATCAGGGCGGCGCTCAAATAACTCTACCGCGTGCCCGTGGCGGGTCAGATACAACGCCAACAGGCAGCCCACCAGCCCGCCGCCCATAACGGTCAGATTATCCACTGGTTCGGCGGTGGCCAGGGAGTGCGGCATATCGGTCATAGGGGGGAAAAGCTAGGCGGGCGGAAAGGCAAAAGTGCTGCGGCGAATGTAAAAGATTCTGCTCGCATCCTTTAACCGAGGGAATTCCGGTGTTAAGCGAGCATTTATCCGGGGTTTACCGGAACCAGCCAAAACAGTTTTCAGCTTCTTTTATTTTTGAATTATTAAGTGATTGTCTTGACCTGACGCCTATCTACCGTGCCGTACTCCACCCCCTCCCCCGGCAATATCCTGGCCCAGTATTACGCCCGGCACCGGCGTCATAGCCGCTACGTGCATTGGCCCCTGGAGTTCCTTACGAAATACAATCGGCCAATTTTAGCTCGGTTTACTGCCCGTCGGACTTGTTTGCTAGCTGAACACTACCGCAAGCTTAGTATTCAGATAGGCGACTACATTTTGGGCGACGAAAACTGTATATATTTGTATGGCCCCGAGGATATTCGCTACTAATGCCAAACGCACACTGTTGCTCTATTACCCACCCTCACGCCTAAAATCTTACTTATATCCTATCTTTTATTTATCAGAATAGAATGAAAACCAGCAGCTTACCACTGGCTTAATCGGCATACCTACTATATATTTGTACCCCCTTATTCTCACAGAGGGACAGTATTCATTTTTAGACTTTTTCAGTATGAGAGAACATTACCGTTTTCTATTCCTATTCCTGCTGCTGTTTACCCAGTCGGTACTGGTAGTGGCGCAGGAGCTAGGTTCAGTGGCTGGTCGGGTACAGACCGAATCCGGCGAGCCGATGCCCGGCGCCACTATCTTTATCCGGGGCACCTTTATTGGAACCAGCACTGACCGGGAGGGCAAGTTCAGCCTCCGCGCCGATTTCAGTGAAGGGCCCGTTACCCTGTCGGTATCGTTTGTGGGCTACGAGAGCCGGGAGGTAACCCTGAGCCAGCCCGACAATACCGTGCAGGTACAGCTCAAAATTAACCCCACGCAGACAAACGAGGTAATTGCTTCAGCCTCCCGCGTGCAGGAAGGCATCTTACAGGCACCGGTTACGGTCGAGAAAATCACCTCGCAGCAAGTGCTGCGTTTGCCTCCCCCCGACGTGCAAGTTGGCCTGAACCAGTTCAAGGGCATCGACGTGAACAGCACGAGCATGATTATGAACTCGCTGAGCACGCGCGGGTTCAACTCGGCCAAATCAGAACGCCTGATCCAGCTGACGGATTACTTCGATACCCAGTCGCCTTCCCTGAACGTGAATACCGGCAACCTCACGGGTTTGCCCGAGGTAGATATTGAAAGCATCGAGATTATCCACGGGCCAGCTTCGGCCCTGTACGGTGCCAACGCTTTCAACGGGGTACTGCTCCAGAACTCCAAGGACCCCTTTGTGAGCGAGGGCCTGACGGTGCGCGCCCGGGGCGGTGAGCGGAGCTTCTTCGATGGACAGCTGCGCTACGCCCGCAAGATTGGGGAGAAATTCGCCTTTAAAGTGACGGGGGCTTACCTCACCGCCAACGACTGGCTGGCCAACAACTACTCGGCTACCAGCACTCAGGTAGAGCGCCGCAACAATACGCAAGGCTCTACGCTGGGCTACGAGGCGGTGAACCGCTACGGGGATGTGCCGTTCACGGTGCCGGCTACTTACCCTATTCCCGATTTGCGTGGTAAGACGTTGTTTATGCCGGGCTTCGACGAGAAAACCCTGGTAGGCGGAGATAATAAAGCCAAGTCGCTGAAAATTCACCCCTCAATCTCATACCTGCTGACTAACTCTATCAAGCTAACGGTAGGCGCTAACTATAGCCGGGGCACGGCCAGTTACCAAAGCTCTAGCCGTTACCGCCTCAAAGATTTTGGCACCAATCAGTATCATGGTGAGATTAAGGGGGAGCGGTGGTTTCTGCGTGGTCAGTCGATTCAGGACTTCGGTCAGAACTCTTATGACCTGAACTTTCTGGGAGCTTTCATCCAGAACTCCCCCGTCGCTACGGGCAGCACCGTTACCTACGCGCAACAGTATTTTAGTACTTACCTGAATACCTATGGCGGAGCCCGGCAGGCCGGCCAAACAGATGCTCAGGCCCAGGCGACGGCTTTGGCAGCAGCTACTAAAACCCAACTTGATCCGAACGGTACCACGTTCCAGAGCCTGCGCAGCACTATTATCAGTGATGCTACTCCTGGCCGAGGGGCTCGCCTGAACCCTAGCTCACTGCTAAATGAAGGCAACGCTCAGTATAATTTTCAACTGGGTGAAACCTCTGATTTGATTGTAGGTGCAGCCTACCGTAAGTTCCGCCTTGGCTCCAACGGCAACCTGTTTTCTGATAACGATGGCCGCATTCAGAACCATGAGTTGGGGGGCTACGCGCAACTAACCAAGAAGCTACTCCAAGAGCGCTTAAAACTGGCTTTGGCTGGCCGTGTGGATGCCTTCAAGAATTTCAGCTCTTCGTTCTCCCCCCGTGCTTCCGTAGTGTACTCGGCTGGTAGCAAGCTGCAGCATAACTTCCGCGCCAGCTATGGGCGCGCCTTCCGCTCGCCCACGCAGCTGGACCAGTATATCAAGCTGGATCTGGGCCAGGTGCTGCTGCTGGGCAACGTAGATAACGGTTACCAAGGGTATAGCCTCATCACGGGTCAGGCTGTGAATATTGCCGCTCTCCAACTGGAACGCCTGAGCAGCTACGAAATCGGCTACAAAGGCGCCTTGGGTGAGAAAGTGGCCGTAGATGTGAACTACTACCGCAACTACTACAACGACTTCATTGGTGCTCAGCGCTTTATTGGCAACGCCGACGGCAGCCGCCCGGCCACTCCTACGGCTGGTCGCGTAATTCAGGTATGGACCAACGCCGACCAGGAAGTACGTACTCAGGGTGCCGGTGTGGGCTTGACGTATGCTTTCGCTCCTTTCCTGAACCTGGCAGCCAACTACTCGCTGAACGTGCAGGACCGCAGCGACGTGCAGAACGCCGAATTCCAGACCTATTTCAACACGCCCAAGCATAAGTACAACGTGGGAGCTAATGGCACGGTGCTGAACCACCTGAGCTACGCCGTAAATTACCGCTGGGCTCAGGGCCACGAGTATGGCCTCCCCTTCGCGGTAGGTCAGCTGGCAGACTACACCTCCACGGATGTTTACCTGGGTTACAGCTTCGCCAAGTTTGGCAGCACGCTACAGGCTGGGGCTTCCAACCTGTTTAATGGTACTAACGTGCAAGTGTACGGTGGGCCGCAAATTGGCCGCTTGGTATTCGTAGGTATCCAGGTTGATGTAAAGTAGATATCAGCTATAGAAAGCCCCGGGTTTGTCTCATTGTGAGACAAACCCGGGGCTTTTTGTGTGCAAAAACGGTACATAGCAGCACGTTGCGTCGTCAATACCGATTTAATGTGACAGAGAGTGGGTTAGTAAGACTTGATTCCCATTTAAGGAATATTTCTTCTTTTGGGAATTTACTCCCTGTTTAAAAGCCTGTGTTGAGCAGCGTTTCCTGTCCGTTCACCGAAAAGGACCGGCAGTCCGCAGGCTTTGCGGGTAGGTTTGCTGCTAGTAACACTACCGCAACTCGACGACCTGCTAAGTTCATGAAACATTTGTATCCAGCCGTATTAGCGGCTTCGGTATGCCTTCCTTCTTTAACTATAGCCGCCCCCGGCGTAGTTTTATCTTCCAGCGTAACGACTGATACCCGCGCTACCGAAGCGGAACGGTCCGTAGCGGGTACTGTGCTTACGGAAAAAGGCGACCCGCTGCCCGGAGCTACTGTATTTATCAAAGGCAGCTTTGTAGGTACCAGCACTGACCAACTAGGCCGTTTCCGACTTGACGCTAGCTTTGAGAACGGGCCCGTAGTACTGGTATTTTCCTACGTAGGCTACGACACCCGCGAGATTACCCTGCAAGCCCCTGAGCTAGCCGTAAACGTGGGCCTTTCCCCGAGTGCCACGCTGCTGAACGAAACCGTCGTATCGGCTTCCCGCGTGGAAGAAAACATCCTGCGGGCTCCCGTTACCATTGAGAAAGTTTCGACCCGGCAGATTGAGCGGATTTCCACCCCCGAAATCCTGAGCGGCCTGGGCCAGCTGAAGGGGCTGGATGTCAGCTCGGCGTCGATGCTGTTTACCAGCGTGAGTACCCGGGGCTTTAACACGGCCAAATCGGAGCGCGTAATTCAGCTGGTAGACTACATGGATACGGCGTTGCCCTCCTTGAACCTAAGCCCCGGCAACCTGGTGGGCATTCCGGAGCTGGATATGGAGAGCATCGAAATCATCCACGGGCCAGCCTCGGCCCTGTATGGTTCCAATGCGCTGAGCGGCGTGATTCTGTTCAACTCCAAAGACCCTTTCGTGTACGAGGGACTGAGTGTGCGCCTGCGCGGCGGCCAGCGCGACCTGCTGGACGGGCAGCTGCGCTACGCCAAAAAGCTGACTGAGAAACTGGCCTTCAAGATCAACGCCAGCGGCTTCCGGGCCAACGACTGGATTGCCGAGGATATGCAGGCCACCCGCAGCTCGGCCAACCCAATGGGCTCTGCGCTGGGCTATAATGCGGTAAACCGCTACGGGGAAGTCGGCTACACCTTCAACTCTAACCAGCAGCTGCCGGGCGGCACCAACCCCGAGCTGTACGGCAAAACCGCTTACCTGCCCGGTTTCACGGAGCGGGAGCTGATTGATAACGATAACCGCACCTCCTCTTACCGGGTGCAGGGGGCGGTTTCCTACCTGCTGCGCGACGACCTGAAGCTGACGGTGGAAGCCAAGCACGCCGAGGGCACGGCTACCTACCAGAACATTAGCCGGTTCCGGGTGAAGGGCCTGGGCTCCAACCAGTACCGCGCCGAGCTGAAGAGCAGCAAAGGCTTTCTGCGGGTGTACAGCACCGAGGATTTCACGGGCAGCTCCTACGAGCTGAACCAATTGGGCAGCCTGATTCAGGCATCGCCCACGGCGGAAGGTGGCTCCGTGAGCTACGCCCAGCAGTTCTACGGCACCTACAACGCGGCTTACTCCCAGGCCCGGCGGGCCGGCTTGCCCGCCGAGGCTGCCTTGACTGCCGCCCAGCAGGCTGCCAACGCTACACAGTTAGCTACTTCCAATCCGCGCTTTACCACGCTCCGCAACCGGATTATTGATGACCGGCAGCCGGGCCGCGGGGCCCAGCAATACTTCAACTCCTTCCTGCACGATATCAGCGGGCAGCGCACCTTTACCCTGGCCGAGCAGGGTACGGCCTTCACCGTAGGAGCCGCTTACCGCCAGTACCGACTGGGCTCTGACGGGCTGCTATTCAGTGACCGGGACGGCAAGCGCATCCGCAACCACGAGTACGGCGCCTACGGGCAGCTGACGCAGACGCTGTTTGAGGAGCGCCTGAAGCTGGCGTTGGCCGGCCGGGTAGATGAGTTCAAGAATTTCAAGGCCGCCTTCTCGCCCCGGGCTTCGGTGGTGTACTCCCTGGGCGAAAACAAGCAGCATAACTTCCGGGCCAGCTACGGCCGGGCGTTCCGCTCCCCTTCCCAGACTGAGCAGTACTTCTACAACGACATCAAGACGGGCGTACTGATTGGTAACATCGGTAACGGCTTCCAGGGCTACAACCTGAGCTTGTTCAACTCGCCCCAGCTGCTGGCCGCGGCCCAGACCAACCCGGCCGTACTGCAGCCCTACGAGTACAACGCCGCACCCCTGAAGCTGGAGCGCGTAAACACGGCGGAAATCGGCTATAAAGGCGCCATTCTGCCCAACGTGTACGCCGACGTAAGCTACTTCCGCAGCGCCTACGACGGCTTCATTGGGGCCCAGACGTTTGTGGGCAACACCGACGGCTCCCGGCCTACGCCCCAGCAACTGGCCGCTGGCTACTCTACGGCCTACACCGACCAGAGCAAGCCGACCCGGGTACTGTACGCCTACTACAACAACGCCGAGCAGGTGAAAACGCAAGGTGTAACGGCGGGCCTGACCTACTACTTCCGTAGGGCCCTGAATATTACTGGTAACTACTCCCTGAACGTACTGGACCGCAGCAACCTGCCCGAAGGCTTCCAGACGTTCTTCAACGCGCCCAAGCACAAGTACAACGTGGGTGCCAATGGGCAGGCCGGCAACTTTAGCTACACCATAAATTACCGCTGGGTGCAGGGTCACTTGCAGGAAATGCCTTTTGCCACCGGCACCATCCGGGACTATAGCACCACCGACGCCTACCTGGGCTACACCGTGCCGAAGTACGGCACCACTTTCCAAGCCGGTATTTCCAACGCCTTCAATAGTAACAACATTCAGGTATTTGGCGGGCCGCAAATCGGCCGCCTGGGCTACCTGGGCCTGCGGTTTGATATGTAGTGCTTAGTGCTTAGTGCTTAGTGCTTAGTGCTTAGTGCTTAGTTTGTATGAAAAAGCCCCCGCTACAGTTGCGTAGCGGGGGCTTTTTTGTGTATGGCAAACGCCCGCTTCTATGTAGTGGGCGACACCCAGCGGAACGTGAGGTTAAGCCGAGGACCTACGGGGCGGGCGGTTTTGGGCAATGCGTGCAGCCAGTTGCGTTGCGTAGGGCCTTGCATCACCAGTAGGCTACCCGAGGTAAGCGGCAGGCTAACCGGCTCCGGCAGCCGGGCTGACACCGGAAAAGCTACGGGCCGGGGCTTCAGCCGGAAGGTGCGAGTGGCCCCCAGCGTGACGGAGGCAATGACGGGCTCCAGACCCAATTCGGGCTCGTCGTCGGCGTGGTAGCCCATACTGTCCTGACCGGTGCGGTAGAGGTTGAGCAACACGCTGTTGAAGCGGGCCTCGGTGGCCTGTTCTACCCGTTGGCGTAACATCGCCAGCTCTGGCAGCCACGGCAGCGGCTCCAGCCGCAGACCCGAGTAAGCGTAAGCGGCTCCCGCGTCGCCGTACCAGGCCGTGAGGCGGGGTTGTAATACCTCGCGGCCGAACAGGCGGATAGGCTGCTGCTGCCACTCAACCTGATCCGTTAGTATAGTGAACAAGGTCGCCGCTTCTCGCGTCGTCAGAAACTCCGCGTCCAGCAGCAGCTCAGCGGCAGGCAGGTGAATGGGTTGCAAGGGAGTTGAGCCGAACTACTTATTCATATTCCTGAACTGCTCCAGATACTGCTGCATCTGCGGGTCGTTCTGGAGCTGCTGGGAGTAGATGAGCAGCCCCCAGGCCAGACTGGCAGCCAGGCAAATCAGAAACAAAACGGCCCAGTTGCGGCTCTGAAACTGGCTGACGCCAATGTAGCGGGGCCAGAACCACAGCGAATAGGCCAGCACTGCTACCACCTCGGCCACCAGCATCAACCCCATTTGCCCCGAGGACCACAATAGCACCCGCACCCCTACATAGCCCAACACAAACAACACGAGCGGGCCAATGCCGCTGGACCGGTGCAGCTTGCGCAGGTTAGCCATCAGCAGAATAGCTCCTACCAAGGGTGATACGCACAGAGAAAATACGGTAACGGCCGTAGGCGAATACAGCAGCGGACCTTCCTCCGCAACTTCTGCCTGGGCCTGCTCGGCTTCACGCTGGCGCCGGGCCGTTTGCTGCGCCTCCACCACTACTGCCAGCTCCTGGCGCAGCTGGGCCACATCAACGCCCGGCAGCGGCAGTTGCCGACGCTCGGCTTCCTGCAGAGCTGCCAACACAGCGTCTTCCCGGTACTGAAACCGGTTGGCCACGTAGTCGCGCAGTTCGGCGTCGGTTTTGCGGCCCATTTTGTCCGCGTATTCTTCGGCCATTATTCTAAAGAAAAGAAAATCAAGAAGTAAGACGCAGCCAGTACGTCAATCAGTGTACGAAGAAACAACGCCCCGCGCCGGAAAGTAGCGCGGGGCCCGTATTTTACACCTCCCGCCTACTGCCGGGCGGCCCACTCGGCCAGCACCTCGCCCACGCGGTACACGTCCTCGAAGGTGTTGTAAAGTGGTACCGGGGCCAGCCGAATCACGTTGGGCTCCCGCCAGTCGCCGATGACGCCCACGGCCATCAGGTGCTCAAACAGGTTGCGCCCGCCCTGGTGCACTAGCAGGGAAAGCTGGCAGCCGCGCTGGGCGGGGTCCGAGGGCGTGATGATTTCGAGGGTGGTTTTGGGCAGGCCCAGGCGCTGAATCAGAAACTCCAGGTAGCCCGTCAGCAGCTCGCTTTTGCGGCGCAGCGCGGGCATGCCGCCGGCGGCCATGTGCTCAGCCAGCGCGGCTTCGTGCACGGCCATCGTCAGAACGGCCCCGTTGGAGAGCTGCCAGCCGGCGGCTCCGCGCATGGGACGGAAGCCCTTGCGCATCTTGAACCGCTCCTTCTCATCGTAGCCCCACCAGCCAGCCAGGCGCAGCAGTTCGGGCTGGTCGGCAAACCGCTCGTGCACGAAAACGCCCGACACGCCGCCGGGGCCGGAGTTGAGGTATTTATAGGAGCACCAGCAGGCAAAATCCACGTCCCAGTTGTGCAGGTGCAGCGGAATATTGCCGGCCGCGTGGGCCAGATCGAAGCCCACCATGGCCCCTACCGCGTGGCCGGCCTGGGTAATGGCAGCCATATCGTACACCTGCCCGGTGTAGTAGTTGATGCCGCCCATGATGACGGTACAGAGCGAATCACCGAGCTCGGCAATCTTGGCTAGAATGTCCTCCGTGCGCAGCGTATGCTCGCCGGGGCGGGGCGTGAGCTCCACAATGGCGTCATCGGGCTCCAGGCCGCGCATGCGCACCTGGGTTTCCAGGGCGTACTGGTCGGAGGGGAAAGCCCCGCCTTCCATCAGCACCTTGTAGCGGGTGGCCGTGGGCTGGTAGAAGGATACCAGCAGCAAGTGCAGGTTGGTGGTGAGGTTGTTCATCACCACTACTTCCACGGGCTTGGCACCTACTATGTGGGCCGAGGCATCGGTGAGGCGCTGGTGGAAGTGCATCCAGGGCGTTTCGCCCTTGAAATGGCCTTCCACGGCCAGGTTTTGCCAGTTGGTGAATTGCTGCTCGGCGGCGGCGCGGGCCGTGCGGGGCTGCAACCCCAGGGAGTTGCCGCAGAAATACAGGCACTCCCCGGCTCCGTTGGGGGCGGGCGGAATCAGAAAGTGCTGGCGAAACTCGTGGAGTGGATCTTGGGCGTCAAGGCCGCGGGCAAAGTCGAGGGTGGGTTCGAACGTCATCCCAGCAAAGATACCACTGGTGACGTTGTGAAAGGTGACATTGTGAAGTGGCCGCGCAGGCAGGAAAGAGACTGTCATCCTGAGCTTATGAAGGACTTTATCACCTCGTACCAACTACTACAACAGGAGTTCATTCAGGCGCCATAAGGTTCTTCGCAAGCTCAGGATGAGAGGCCGACACTTCACCTTCTCACAGCGCGAAGCGGGCGGCGGGCAGCCCCAGCCAGTCCAGGGCGTTCTGGCCCAGCATCCGGGCCTTCACCTCTTCGGGCCAGGGCATGGAGCGGATGAGCTGGCCGGGTTCCAGCTCGCCCAGCGGGAATGGGTAGTCGGTACCCAGCGTGATTTTCTCGGGTCCCAGGGTTTTCAGCAGGTATTCCAGCATCAGCGGATCGTGCACCAAGGAGTCAACCCAGAAGCGGCCCAGGTACTCGCGGGGGTTGCGGGGGTTATCCACGGCGCAGAGGTCGGGGCGCACCTGCCAGCCGTGCTCAATGCGGCCGATAGTGCTGGCGAACGAGCCGCCGCCGTGGGCCACGGCCACCCGCAAGTTGGGCAGGCGCTCCAGCACCCCCCCGAAGATGAGGCTGCACAGGGCCCGGCTGCTCTCGGCGGGCATGCCCACCAGCCAGGGCAGCCAGTAATCGGGCATCTGCTGCTGGCCCATCATATCCCAGGGGTGCACAAACACGCACATGCCCAACTCCGCCGCTGCCTGAAACACCGGAAACAGGGCCGGCTCGCTGAGGTTCCACTCGTTGATGTGGGAGCCAATCTGCACGCCCGCCAGCCCAATTTTACGGCACCGCTCCAGCTCCCGGATGGCCAGATCAGGCGCCTGCATGGGCAGGGTGCCCAACCCCACAAACCGCGCGGGGTAGCGTTGCACCACGCCGGCAAGGTGGTCGTTGAGCAACTGACTCAGGTCGAGCGTGTCCAGCGGCTTGGCCCAGTAACTGAACATCACGGGCACCGTGCTGAGTACCTGCACCTGGGCTCCGAACCGGTCGTACTCGCGCAGCCGTACTTCCGGGTCCCAGCAGTTGTCCTGAATTTCGCGGAAGAACTTGTCGTCCTGCAACATGCGGGCGCAACAGGGCCGGTGGTGCTCCAGCCGGATAAAGCCGCCATACCCGTACCGCTCCCGCAAATCGGGCCAGCGCTCCGGCAGAATATGAGTATGAATGTCAATAGTCAGCACGGCACTTAATCGGCCAACACCACGGGTGCCGGGGCAGCCATATAGGTGCCGCATACCGTGCAGGTGCGCAACGCATCAGAAGCCCAGAACCGGTTCATAATAGGCGGCAACTGGGCCACGATGTCGGTAATTTCGGCAAACTCCTCGTGCAGCTTATGGCCGCAGTTTTCGCAGTACCACTGAAATCCATCCAGTTCGCCGGGGGTACGGTACCGCTCCAGCACCAGCCCAACGGTACCGGCCGGCCGGCGCGGGGAGTGGGGTACCCCTCCCGGCAGCAGAAACATGCTGCCTTCCTTAATTTCAATATCTACGGGCTGCCCGTCCTCTATGATTTTCACCACGATGTCGCCCTCGATTTGTAAAAACAACTCCTCCCCTTCATCCACGTGGTAGTCTTTGCGGGTGTTAGGGCCACCCACTACCATCACAATGAAATCCTTGTTATCCTTAAATACCTGCTGATTGCCCACGGGCGGCTTCAGCAGGTGGCGGTGTTCGGCAATCCACTGTTGAAAATTGAACGGGCGACTAACAGGCATAGGGCAGCAGGTGAGAGTTGTGGGAAATGTAGAGAATGTACCGCAATATTGACGCAGGCGGAACGCTACTGTATACGCACAGTCCACCTGAGAGTACGGAAAGGCATAGGCCGCCGCCGCTTGCGGCGCGCTTATTCCTGGGCGCAGCCGGCACCGGATTACGCCTTTAGTACCAAGCATGCCGCGGTGGCCCCACCATCCGTACTACCTGCCTGGCCATTCTTCTCATTGCGGTACTTTTTTCACATTTGCTCTATGGATTTTCTCTCCCAACGTGCCCTGGTGGGCGGTAGTACCCAAGGCATTGGCCGGGCCGTAGCCGAAGAACTGGCCCGGCGCGGGGCCACCGTTACCCTCCTGGCCCGCAACGAAGCCCGCCTGCGCGAAGTAGCGGCGGCCTTGCCCATACCCGCCGGACAAGCCCACGATTTCATCGTGGCTGATTTCAGCCGGCCCGATGTGGTGCGCCAGCAAGTGCAGCACTACCTGAATGCACACCCAACCGGGTTCGATGTGCTGATAAATAACACCGGCGGCCCGGCCGGCGGGCCAATTCTGGAAGCACCGGTAGAGGAATTTCGGGCCGCGTTTGAGCAGCATCTGGTGTGTAACCACCTGTTAGCCCAAGCGGTGGTACCGGGTATGCGCCGCCGGGGGCAGGGCCGGATTGTCAACATCATCAGCACCTCCGTGAAGCAGCCCCTGCCAGGGCTGGGCGTGAGCAATACCATTCGGGCGGCGGTGGGCAACTGGGCCAAGACCTTGGCCACCGAACTGGCCGCCGACGGTATTACGGTAAATAACGTGCTGCCCGGTGCTACCGTCACGCAACGCCATACCTCCCTGATCGAGAAAAAAACCGAGCAAACCGGCCAGACCACTGAGCAGGTAGAAGCGGCCATGCTCCGGCTGATTCCAGCCCGGCGTTTTGGGCAAGCGGCGGAAGTGGCGGCGGCCGTGGCGTTTCTGGCCTCTGCGGCGGCGGCCTATATCACGGGCATCAACGTGCCGGTAGATGGGGGCCGTACGGGCAATCTGTAGGCTCAGCAACTCCTGCATATCCTGTAATTTGGCTCCGCATTTCTCTTTCTGCTCTCCTTATCCGCTACGCCGCTTATGAAGATTTCCGTGGTAATTCCGGCCTACAACGAAGAAGAGAATCTGCCGGAAGTGGCCGCTCGTATCAAGGAGCATTTGCCGGCACGCTTCGAGCGGGAGTTACTGTTTGTGGATGATGGCAGCCGTGACAAAACCAGCCAAGTGCTACGGGAGCTACACGCCCAGGACCCCACGGTACGCTACCTCATCCTGTCGCGCAACTTCGGCCACCAAAGTGCCTTGCGCGCCGGACTCGACTATGCCTCCGGCGACTGTGTTATTTCTATGGATGCCGACCTGCAGCACCCGCCCCGGCTGCTGCCCGAGCTGATTGGTCACTGGCTGAATGGCTACGACATCGTGTATACTCAGCGTGCCGATGATGAGCGACTTGGCTGGTTTAAGCGTTTCTCATCCAACAGCTTTTACCGACTGATGAATTACCTGTCGAGCGTGCGGTTTGAACCCGGCACGGCCGACTACCGCCTGCTGGATAAGCGCGTGGTGGAGGTAGTGCGGGCCAGCCCCGATACCGACCTGTTTCTACGGGGCTTTGTGCATTGGGTGGGCTTCCGGCAGAAGCGCATCACCTACGTACCCGACGCCCGATTTAAAGGAGCTACCAAGTACACGCTCCGCAAAATGGTGAAGTTGGCGCTCAACGGTATCACATCCTTCAGCGTGCGGCCGCTGCACTTTGCCACCCTGGCAGGCGTCAGCGTATCGGGGCTGGCGTTTCTGTACGCGCTATATGCCCTCTACATCCTGATTTTCACGCCTGATGCCGTACCGGGCTGGGCTTCGGTGCTGGTGAGTGTGCTATTCATTGGCGGCATTCAGTTGCTGGTGCTGGGCATTATGGGCGAATACCTGGGTAAGCTATTTATTCAGGCCAAGCAGCGGCCCGCCTACCTAATCCGGGAAACCGATGCCGCCATTCCGGCCGCTCCGCACAGCGCAGCAGCTACCGGAGGCCTTGAGGGGTAAACAAATTCGCTCTGGCTACCTTTTGCGACAAGGCCCGGTAAAAACATAGAAATCGTGTGTTTTTACCGGGCCTTGTCGCAAAAGGTAGCCAAGCCGCCGGAATCTGACCCGACGGCTTATTTGGTGGCAGGTATTGTCAGGCCGGTATCCTCACGGTAAGCCAGCAGGCGTACATCGTCGATGAGCACCTTTTCACCAGCTGTAGCAGCCCAGGCGTATAGCGTCAGTACGTGGTCGGCGTGTACATGGTCGTAGGGCAGATTTACCTGCTCCTGGATGTGGTGCCAGCGGTTGCCCGCCAAGCTGGGAAACAGGTAGGTGATATGCGAAAAATACGGGTGCTCCAGGTCGGAGGGGTTGGCTACAGTGAGCACCAGCCGGGCATCGTTATACAGGCTGGGCACTTTTACCCAGGCATCAAGCAGCACGGCCCGGGGGCGTTTAGGGAATAATGCACTCAAAGGCGTCCGGTACGAAGTGGAAAAAGGATTACTATCTTCCACGTACAGAGCATGCGTCCCGGAGTGGGCGTCGTCGGTAGTGAGCACCGGGGGCGTAGCCGACCATTTTCCGGGCTGCTCAAAATCCACGGACAGCAACTCGTGCAGTGTGGCATCGGTGCGCGGAGCCTGGGGGCCGCAGCTTACGCAGGACAGTGCTAGCATACCTAACCAGCCACTGCGTCGCCCTAAACTTTTGAGAAATGTTACTACCACGGATACTGCAGGTTACGGCGCTGAAATACTAATGCGGGCTTCCAGCCTACCAGCGTAAACTCTGCCGGAAACTGGGGGTGCAGGTGCTGCAGCTGCTCGTAGGTGGCCTTACTCATCACCAGATATTCCAGGTGTTCCGACGACATATAGGTCTGCAAGTCGTGCATACTTAGCTCTGCCAGGTTGCTGGGCTTCCAGCACAGGCCGCGGCGGTCAAAGTACACCAGAGCCACGTTGGGCGCATCTTCGTTCAGCACCAGCACTGAAGCTGAGGCCGGCACCTCCGCCTTCACCATTTCCGCGGCACCGCCCCGCATCCAGGGGTGGGTGTAGTAAGCGGAGAAAGGCAGATAGTCGTCGGACATGCGCTGGCCCAAGCGGGTGTAGCCTTTCACCAGTAAGAACACCAGTAGAAACCCTAATCCGGCGCTGCTCAGGTGGCGCAGCCAGCCGCGCAGGTTGCCCAGACCCAATAGGGCCAGTACCAGCAACAGCACCGTCGGCGGCCCGAGCACGCAGATCATATGATAATCGTGCACACCCAAGCCGGCACCCATGGCTTTCCAGAACACCACGGCGGCCAGCAGCGCGGCTCCCAGCAGCGCAAACAGCGGCCAGTAGCGGCGCACCAGCCGACGGCTAAACGCCAGAAACAACACCACACAGCCCAGCAGAATACGCCCGTGCGTAGGCGTGCCGTACTCCAGCCGCAGGTCTCGGTTAATGTAGTACAGCACCGAGTGCAACACTTCCGGGGTATCGATGGGGTTCAGGCTGGCCCGGAATACAATGGACTGGTAGGTTTCGTTCAGGGCCTGGTTGTGCAGGTAGAAAGCTACCAGCGCGCCTAATGAGGCTAAAACCGCTGCCAAAACATATAACCGCTGCCGTAGCCCCAACACCGTGGGCTGCAACAATAAGTACACGCCCGTAATGCCCAACAACCCCATAAAATGCAGAGCCGAAGTGGTTTTTACCAGGCTGGCCAGCGTCATCAGCGCCAGCGTGAGCAACAGGTCGCGCAGCCGGTGGTCGTCAAAAAACCGCAGCCAGTAGTAATAGGCTACAAAAGTCAGGCTCAGGCTGAATGGGTCGGGGGCGAAATTACCGGCATAGAAGGCGAATACCGGCGAGGCCAGCAGAAACGCCCCGGGCAGCAGCCCGGCCGCTACGTGGCCCGTGCGCTCATATACCAGCCGGAACAGGTAGTAAAAGCCCACCACCGCCATCAGCACATCCAGGGCCCGGAACACGCCTACAATGGCGTTGCGCCCAAACACCAGTCCGCCCAGCGCCGCCAGGTAGGGCTGTAGCGGAAACTCTACCCCCGTGATACCACCAATAGACAGCAGACTATGCGTACGAGGCTTCAGAAACTGAAACCCGTAGTCATAAAACATCAGGGCCAGTGAGTACCGGTCGGACTGGGCCCAGGTGTGCACGCCGGTGGGCAGCTCGCCGAGAAACCGCACGTAGTACACTGCCGCTACCACCAAAAACAGCAGCAATGCCGCCAGCTGGTAGGGTCTGGCTTTCGCGTAGGCGGCAACCGAACTGGTTGAAAAGGAAGTTGGCATAGAGGTGACGGGCCGGGCGTACGAAAGTGCGGTGTGCAGGCGGCCGGCCTATACCGTCCGCCTGCGCTGGCTATGTTCGCTGATGGAAGCTCGGGCGTACCCGCCCCCACCCGGTGCAGTTGCTACCAGGTGCGGCGGCGGGAAAGCCCGCTAATGGCAGGAGCAGGATACGCCTACTCCGCTTCCGTGATTACGAGGTCGTCGAGATACACCGGAGCCGTTTCCTGCGGGCCCCACATGTACACGCTCAGGCCGTCGGTGTAGGTTACCTCAGGTTTGATCATGATGTCGGTTTCCAGCTTTTTCCACTCGCCGAAGCCGCCCGCTTTTTCGGCCAGCTTGATGCCTTCCCACATCACCGGCTTGTCGCCGCTGCCTACCTGCACTACCAGGCTGGTCGTGCTTTTCTCGCTGGGTACCCACACCCAGGCTTCCAAGTGCAGCTTGCGGGGCTTGGTGGTGCTCAGGTCGCCGAGTTTGGCGCCAAAACCCACGCTGTACTCAACGCCAGGGCCGGTTTTGATGGAGAATTTTCCGCTATGCGCTTTTTCGCTGGTGAGCGAAGTCGCATTGTTGGGGTTAGACCACCCCCGCAGGCTTTCAAAGTCCTGGCTAACCCACACGCCATTGCCCGAACCTACGGGCGGCGTGTCGGATGAGCGGTTGCAGCCAGCCAGCAGGCCCAGCAGGCCAGCTCCTACGAGAAGAGAAAAAGTGCGCATATGAAGTAAAGTACAGGTAAAAGTCAGGGAATTGAAGCGCTAGGCTACCAGATAACCGGGCGTTGACGGGGTTTGAAAATGCAGAACTGCTCGTTGCAGGATACTAACTGGAAAGGCGGCAGCAAGGCAGGATTCTCCTGCTCCATGCGCTGCCGGATTTGCTGGCTTACCACGAGGTACTCCAGGCGCCGACCGGCCATAATGCGCAGCAGCGTATCGGGTGGCGTATCGGAAATGATAGGGTCCCAAGTGATGCCCCGGTGGTTGAAGTGCACCAGCGCCGTATTAGGCGCCGACTCTCCGTACACCAGAATGAACGCCTTATCGGGCACACCGGCAGCACGCAGCTTCTGCTCTCCCCCTACCAGCCAACGGTAGGTGTAATAGTCGCTGTGCGGCTTGTAAGGATCCGTCATGCGGGCATAGTGGTGGCGCATACCCACGTACGTTGGCACCGCAATACCAATCAGCAGCAGTACCGGCAGCCCGAGAGCCGCTACACGGGAGCTTCCTAACAAATCTACCAAAGCCTTCACCCCGCAGCATACCACCAGCACCAGTAGCGGCACCAGCGGGGCAATAGGGTAATAATCGTGGGCCAGCAGCTGCGGGCCCAGTAGCACGTACAGCACCCCGATACCCACCGTGGCCAGCACCAAAAAAAGTGCCAGCGGCAGATACGCCACGGCCCGCCGCCACCGTACCACGGCGTACGCTGCCATCAGGCCCAGGCAAATTTTCACCAGCGCATACCCGGCCGGCGTGAAGTACTCCAGCCTCCATGTGTCGCGCACCTTCTCCCAGATTTCCCGGTGCTGGGCCATTGATTTGATGGGTAGCGCCTCCACCAGAAACAGCCCGTTGCCATACGCCTCGTTCAGGTAGCGGTGGTACAGAACATAGCTGATCTGCAGCAGGATAATCAGTGTTACCACGCCCAGAAACGTCAACTTCTGCCCCCAGTTCAGCAGGCTGGGCCGCACGTACGAAACGGCCAGTACCACGCCCGTAAACCCGATAAAGTACACCCCAGCCATAATCTTCACGAACATGGCCAGGCCCGTTAGCCCGGTAGCCCAGAGCAGATGCCGGAACTGCCGGTCGTGGTAGTAAAAGCGCCAGTAGAAGTACAGGGCCACGAACACCAGCGAGGCACTGAACGGGTCGGGAGTGTAGGTACCGGAATAGTATAGGAAGATGGGTGAGGATAGCAGAAAAGCCACCGGCACCAGCCCGGCCAGAACGCGGCCGGTACTCTCAAACAGCAGCCGGAACAGAAACCAGAACCCCACCACCATCATGGTCAGATCGAGGCAGCGGAAGGCAATGGTGATGTGCGAGCGGCCCACCAGTAAGCCCAGCAAACCCGCCAGGTAAGCCTGCACGGGCGGCTCCACCCCGGTCACGCTGTCAACGGTGCTCAGCGACAGGGTACGGGGATGGAAAAAGTCGAAATTATAGTCGTAGAAGCCCAGGGCCAGGGCCAGCCGATCCGACTGTGCCCAGTCGTGAAACCCCCAGGGCAGCGGCGTGAGATAAGCTCCGTACAGCACCAGTGCCAGCACCGCAAAAAGAAGTAAGGCCCCGTACCGCCACGCTTGCCTCGAGGGCGAAGCAGTTATCCATTTTCTAGGCCACATACATAACTTGTGCCCATTGCGGGCGGGCAAATATAGCGGGATTTAAGATTGACACCTGCAGGCCCTTTGCCGGAAATTGTGGTCATAATGTGCCCGGGTATTAGCATTTTTGTGAATTAATTGACCTTCATTCCTCCCCTCCGAGTGAGTCTGTCATTATTTATCTAGTCCACCCAGAAACCAGCCCGACGGCGCAGACCGCACCGTTACGGGCTGCCCGGAACAACGGCCGGGCGGTAGTACCTCACCCCAGCGGCCCTTATGAACCCTGAGTACGAACTAAAATATCATCAGCTTGAGGAAAACCACTGGTGGTTCCGGGGGCGGCGCGCCAGCGTTTTCGACCAGTTGCAGCAACTGCCCCGCACGGCCGCTATTCTGGAAATCGGGTGTTCGGGTGGGCCGTTGCAGCAGCAGTTGCGTAGCGTGGGCTTCCAAAATCTGACGGGTATCGATATTAGTGAGGCCGCCATTGCCTTGGCCCACCAGCGCCGCATTCCCAACGTATCGGTAATGGACGGCGCCCGGCTGAAGTTTGGGGATGAGTCGTTTGATGTGGTGGTAGCCTCCGATGTGCTGGAGCATATCCGGGATGAGCAACTGGCCCTGCGCGAGTGGCGGCGGGTGCTGAAGCCAGGCGGGCAGCTACTGGTGTACGTGCCGGCCTGGCCCCAGCTCTGGAGCCAGCACGATGTGGTAAATCGCCACTACCGGCGTTACACGGCGGCTACGCTCAGCCGGGCCCTGGAGCAGGCCTCCCTGGTAGTGCAACGACAATCGTACTGGAATTTCGCGCTGTTTTTTCCTACGCTACTGGTGCGTCGGAGCCAGCGGCTGCGCCGGAAGCCCCAGCCGGGAGCCTCAGCCGGCACCGGTGACCTACAGGCCTTGCCGGCCCCGCTCAACACAGCCCTGACGTGGCTGCTGCAGGCCGAAAACCGCTTGATGCGCCACCTGCGGCTGCCTGTTGGGGTAAGCGTATTTGCGTTAGCCCGCAAACCTTCTTCCTGATTTTCTGCCCTGCGCCGTGGATTTATCCGTCATCATTCCCATCTATAACGAGGAAGAAAACATAGGCACCCTGCACGAGCGGCTGCGCGGGGTACTGGACCTCATGCGCCTGCCCGGCGGCTACGAGTTCATCTTCATCAACGATGGGTCCCGGGACCAGTCGCTGGCCCTGATTCAGACGTTGGTTCTGCGCGACCCGCAGGTACGCTTCATAAATTTCAGCCGCAACTTCGGGCACCAGATTGCCGTCACGGCCGGCCTCGACCGGGCGGAGGGCGAGGCGGTGGTCATCATCGACGCCGATTTGCAGGACCCACCCGAGCTGATTCCGCAGCTGTACCAGAAACTGCGCGAGGGCTACGAGGTGGTGTATGCCAAGCGCCGCAGCCGCCAGGGCGAGAGTGCTGCCAAAAAGCTCACGGCCAAGCTGTTCTACCGGCTACTGGCCAGCATCACCAACATTTCCATTCCCGTAGATACCGGCGACTTCCGGGTGATTTCGCGCAAAGTGGTAGAGGCGCTGCGCCGCATGCCGGAGCAGAACAAGTTTATCCGGGGGCAGATTTCCTGGATTGGTTACCGTCAGACCTACCTGGAGTATGACCGGGCCGAGCGGGCGGGCGGCGAAACGGGCTACACGTACCGCAAAATGCTGAAGCTGGCGCTGGATGGCATTACGGCCTTTTCGGATGTACCGCTGAAAGCCGCTACCGTGAGCGGATTTGCCGTGTCGGGGGTGGCGTTTGTAGTGATGCTGTATACGCTGTACTCGCGCTTCATTAGCCACGATTACCAGCCGGGCTGGGCTTCGCTGATGGTGAGCATCCTGTTTCTAGGCGGGGTGCAGCTGATTGCCGTGGGCATTATTGGCGAGTACATTGCCCGCCTCAGCGCCAACGTGCGGCAGCGCCCACTGTATATTGTGTCGGACTCCAACCTGCCGGAGCCGCCGCTGCCCCCGCAGCGCTGAGGTTCCGACGGCTGGACTAACCTGCCCCGCCCTATGCTACAGCTTCAAAACCTCATCAATGGTCAACTGGTGCCCCCGGTAGCCGGCCATTATCTACCTCTGCTGGAGCCTGCCACCGGGCAGCCCTTCGGCCAGGTGCCCGACTCCGATGCGGCTGACGTAGACGCCGCCGTGCGGGCCGCCGAGGCCGCCTTGCCGGCCTGGCGAGCCGCACCCGCTGAGGAACGCGGCCGCAAGTTGGTGCGCCTCGCGGAACTGATTGAGCAGCACCTGGAGTCCCTGGCCCGGGCTGAAAGTCAGGATAACGGCAAACCTCTGAGCCTGGCCCGCAGCCTGGATATTCCGCGGGCTGCCAGCAATTTTGCGTTTTTCGGGACGGCGGCCGGGCATTTCGCCACCGAGGCCCACGTGCAGGAAGGCGTGGCCGTGAACTACACGGTGCGGCATCCGTTGGGGGTAGTGGCCTGCATTTCGCCCTGGAACCTGCCGCTGTACCTGTTCACCTGGAAGATTGCGCCGGCCCTGGCCGTAGGTTGCTGCGTAGTAGCCAAGCCCTCAGAAGTAACGCCGTACACAGCATTTTTGCTGAGTGAGTTGGCTCAGCAGGCCGGCCTGCCGCCGGGCGTGCTTAATATTGTGCATGGCACCGGCCCAGGCGTGGGGCAAGCCCTGGTAGAGCACCCCGGCATCCGGGCCATCAGCTTCACGGGCGGCACCAAAACCGGGGAGCAGATTGCCCGTTCAGCCGCGCCCCGCTTCAAGAAGCTTTCCCTGGAACTGGGTGGCAAGAATCCCAACCTCATCTTCGCGGATTGCGACCTGGCAACAGCGGTGCAAACCAGCCTGCGCAGCTCCTTTGCTAACCAAGGCCAGATTTGCCTGTGTGGCTCCCGGATTCTGGTAGAGCGCCGCATCTACGAGCAATTCAAGACTGCGTTTCTGGCCCAGGTGCGCGCCCTCACCGTAGGCGACCCACTGGATGAAACTACCCGGCAGGGGGCACTGGTGAGCGAAGTGCATTTGCAGAAAGTGCTATCATACATTGAGCTGGCCCACCAGGAGGGCGGCCGACTGCTGACGGGCGGGCACCGGGTGCTGCTACCGGGCCGTTGCGCTGGGGGCTACTTCCTGGAGCCCACCGTATTTGAGAACCTTGGTCCTGCGTGCCGGGTAAATCAGGAGGAGATATTCGGACCAGTCGTGACGCTTATGCCGTTTGATACTGAAGAGGAAGCCGTGCGTTGGGCCAATGGCACGGAGTATGGGCTCTCGGCCACCCTCTGGACCCGCGACGTTACCCGAGCGCACCGTGTGGCTCAGCAACTGCACGCCGGAGTAGTCTGGGTGAACACGTGGCTGCACCGTGACCTGCGCACACCTTTCGGGGGAATGAAAAACTCCGGGGTGGGGCGGGAAGGCGGGCTGGAAGCACTACGGTTCTTCACCGAGGCCCAGAACGTCTGCATCAAGTTGTAGAAGCTGAACCGTTCCGCAGTTTGTGCGGCCTCCCTGGTAGCTGTACTTTAGGGCGTGCGCTTTACCACCTCTCCTCTTTCTCCCGATTTGCCCATCTGGCAGCGGGTGCTGCCGCTGGCGCTGCTGCTGGCGTTAGCCTATTTTCCGCTGTTCTGGCAGCTGGGCTCGTTTCCGGTGCAGCAGTGGGATGAGTCGCGCACGGCGCTGGATGCGCTGGGTATGCTGGTGCATCACGACTGGCTGGTGGCCCGCTACGAAGGGCAGCCCGACCTCTGGAACTGCAAGCCCCCACTCTGGCTCTGGACGCTGGCCAGCAGCATCCGGCTGCTGGGCCCTTCGGAAGTAGGCCTGCGCCTGCCTGCAGCTCTAAGTGCTTTGGCTACCGTGGGGCTGGTATACGTAGCTGCCGCCCGCTGGCTCCAAAGCCGTTTGGCTGGGCTGCTGGCCGGCGTGGTATTGCTCACTACCCCGGGTTACGTCAGCTTCCACGTAGCCCGCACCGCCGACTTCGACGCCTTTCTGACACTCTGGACCACGCTGGGCGCATTTAGCTGGGTGGCTTTTCTGCAAAGCGGCCGGGTACGCTGGGCCTGGCTGACGGGCGGCGCTTTCGCGCTGGCCGTTCTGACCAAGGGTATTGCCGGGGCTATGTTCGGCCCGGGTCTGCTGCTGGCTGCCTGGAGCACGGGCCACCTGCACCGGCTGCGCACCCCGGCCCCCTGGCTGGCTGCGGGCCTGGTAGTGGTGGTAGCCGGCAGTTGGTACGCGGTGCGGGAAGCGGCTGCTCCGGGCTACCTGGCAGCGGTGTGGCAATACGAGGTGGGCGGCCCGGCCGCCCATGAGCTGGAAGGCAACAACGGCCCCTTTGCCTACTACGTTACCCTGCTCACTACCTGGCAGTTTGCGCTGTGGCTGGTGCCCGCGCTGGTGGGAGCGGGCCTGGGCTGGTGGCAACCCCGGGGCTCGGCTGGCTGGTGGCTGGGGCGTACCTTCACAAGTATTACCGGAAGCTTTCTGCTGGTTATTTCCCTGGCTGAAACCAAACTGAGCTGGTACGATGCCCCCGGGTTTCCGCTGCTGGCCGTGTTGACGGCAGTGGCCGGCACCTTGCTCTTCCGGCTGATCCAGCGCGAAGCGAAACCGCCCGTTCCGTACATCTGGCGCGTGGTCGGTGTGCTGGCACTGGCAGCATTTCCCTACCTGAACCAAGTACAATACCTGCGGCAGCTTTCCAAGTATCGGTTTGATAATCACCAGCTGGTGTACGGGCACCACCTGCGGCGGCAGTGGCAGCAGCACCCCGAGCTCTGGGCGTACACCCTCGGCACGGATGGATCTTTCAACGACGCCCCGCTGTACTACCAGCTGGCTACTCACTACCAGCAGGGCCACACCGTAGCGCGCCTGGCCTCCTGGCAGGCCGCCGAGTCCCGCCCCGGCGACGTGGTAGTAGTGTGCGGGCGGAAGGCCACCCAGGCTTGGCAGGCTACTTTTCAGACGGAAGCCCTACTCCTGACGGATTCCTGCCAAACCCTGCGGCTGGGTCCTCGGCGGTAGTAGCCTGTGCCACCACTCTGGCAGCTGGCCCTTACGCAGGGCACACAACATCCTCCCCCGCGAAGGATAGTATTTCTTCAACCTCGTTTCTTTCTGCTCGGCAAGCGGCGGTATCGTTCTACCTTTACTTCCGAATTACTCCCCTATGCCCGCTACTACGCTACCGGCTCCTCAGCTCGCACTGGTTCTGCCCTGCTATCATCCGCCCCGTAACTGGGCCGCTAATATTCTGACCAGCCTGACCAAGCTGCGCACCTTGTTACCGGCCGAAACTACCGTACACCTCTACGTGGTGAACGACGGCGACCCGGCCGGCGTATCGGAAGCGGATGTGGCGCTGCTCCGCACCAACTTGGGGGGTGCTTTCACTTACACCGATTACCCCGTTAACCAAGGCAAGGGCCATGCGTTGCGCACCGGCATCAGTCAGGTAGATGCCCCCTACTGTATTTTCACGGATATCGACTTTCCCTACCAGGAAACCAGCGTAGCCGCCCTCTACCAGGTACTGCTGGGCGGGGCCGATATTGCGGTGGGCGTGCGCGACGGCGCATACTATGCCCAGATTCCGCCGGCCCGGCGCCGGGTATCACAGTTGTTGCGGCGCCTCACTCGTCATCTGCTGCGCCTCCCCGTTGATGATACCCAATGCGGCCTGAAAGGCTTTAACCAGACCGGCCGCCGCACCTTCCTGCGCACCACAACCAAGCGGTACTTATTCGATCTGGAAATGCTGTTTCTGGCCGCCCGTCAGGGTCAGCTCACTATCACCCCGCTCCCGGTAGAGCTCAAGCCCGACGTAGTATTTTCCCGGCTCAACCCGCGTATTCTCCTGACTGAAAGTCTGAATTTCGTGCGGATTCTGACCCAGCGGCCCGGCTAACGGAACTGCAGTATGCCTGGCCCGGTGGCGCAACCACCACACCAGGCCGTGCACGGTTTTCTCAGTCAGGTGGGCAGGCTGCTAAATATTCCATTGATATAACCGCAGACTGCCCGTCTGAGCCACGAGCGTCAGTTGGTTCCGGGTCGCAAAGTCGGCCCCGGCATCCAGAATTTCGCGTACCCGGGGCTTAGTGGTGAGTTGGCTAATGGCCGGGTCGGAACCATCGTAGAAGCTAGTGTCCACCAGTACGAGAATGGGCTTACCGGCCTGCCGCAGCGTAGTCCGCAGGGCGGCGGGTGGCCCCTGGGGCGTGAAGATGTCGCGCAGGGCGACCAGATGCTCGGGCGGTGTGCGCGACATCTTACTAGCCATCATGGGCAGGTTGGTGCGCAGGCTCATCTGGTAAGCGTACATGGATACCCGGTCGTAATCATCGAGGGTAATATCCAAATCCTCGGTGCCCACGTGAAAATACGGAATGGGTAGTATGGCCTGGTATTCTTCGGGCTTGATGGAATACAGCAGATTATTCACCTCCGGGGTGAATTCGGGGTTGGTAAGTACGTTGGGCACGGTGAAGGCATAATGCTTCACCGCGTCGCGAGTGTCCAGCAAAACCATGGCTACCAGCCCAGCCGCCACCACCCACCGGCCTGCCCAGGTACTGCGCCCCAGCCAGTAATCCAGCCCAAATACGCAGAGCAGATTAACGGCCCAGAAAAATGCCCAGCTGAAACGGGCCAACACCCGAAACTGGGTGACGGCGCTACTCACCTTCTCAACGTAGAACAGGATATTCAGGTAGTTATTGATGACGTACTTGCCTTCGTCCAGTGCGTAGGTAGTTCCTACCGACATGAGCAGACTGATGAGGGCCGTGCCGAGCAGCAGCCGGGTGAAGGGCCAGGCCGGAGCCGACTTCCAGGCTTGCCAGCCGGCAGCCCGGTCAGCGGCATTCCATAGCCACCAGCCGGCCAGCAGTGTAGCCCCAAACAGCGCAAAGGCACCCAAGTACGCGACCGACTCATAGGTAGGCTGCGCACTAGGCTCCAGCCAAAAATCCACTTTGTTGTATTCCGGAGAGCGGAACAGCGCCGAAAACTGCAGCTTCCAGGGGTCGTAGTTGAAACCGGATGCTCCCTTGCTGCGCAGTGCATAATACCCATCAATAAGACGGATAATGGCTACGCCTACCACCATTGGGGCCAGGGTGAGGGCTGCCCCGGCGGCGGTAAGGGCCGGCCGTTTACGCCACTGCTGCCGGGGCAGCAGCCACCAGGCAAAGAATCCGCCGGTGAGGGCCGCCAGTAAGGGCAAGTAGTATAGATGAATAAAGCCCGTTAGCACGTACACGGCTACCAGGCCGGCAATCCATTTACCCACAGACCGTCCGGCCTGTGCCCGCTCGTACACGTTCAGTAGCCCCCAGATGGCCACCAGCAGCACCCAGCTATACGATAAGTTCAGGTGCCCCACCAGCAACCGGCTCACTTGGGGGTTCAGCCAGGGCAGCGCCACGGCAAATACCGTAATCAACCCCCAGTAGCGCACAAAACGACGCAAAATGAGTGTGAGCAGCAACGTACTTACCAGGAAACCGCAGAGCAGCAGCCCGTGGTACACATCCAGGGCATGAGGCCGCAGATCGAAGATGTAGTGCGACCAGAGCCGCACCAGCAACGCCAGAATGGGGGTGTTATCGGTGTAGAAGATGTAGTCTCCGTAGGGATAATTCATCATACCAAACCACCGCAGCCCGTTTTCCCACGGCTGCTGCACATAGGCCTGGAAAGTGTAATAGTTCTTGGCTCCATCGTAGAGGTTACTCAGCAGGTACCGGCCGGGCTTACCGAGCAACTCACTGAAAGCTTCGGCCAGCAGAATGGCCTGGAGTAGCAGGTTCAGGACCAGTAGCAGGTATTTGGAAGGCTGCCAAGACCGGAATGCGGCTAAAGAAATAGTCATAATTAACGAAGCGGTGCATAAACCGGCACACGAGTACCGGCACACCAGGCAGCCAAAGATACTGGCGTAATCTCAGCAGCCAATCATCCTTACAGCGGCTGGCAGCAAGCCAACGACCAGCGCATCGCCCTAATTGAGTTGCTCCAGCGTAGTTTCCAGGTCAGCGAGAGTGGTTTCCCGGAAGCGCAGGGTATCGGGCGCAGCCTCCCGGCCGGGGTGGGCCAGGAAGGGCGTACCATTTTCGTAGCGCAGCCCAATGATGGTAGCCCCGGCCGGAGCCGCCGCAAACTGATAGCCTCCGGCCTGGGCCGTGGCGGCCAGCACCACACGATGGCCCGGTACCAACAGCCGTACCGTCGTTTGGTCATCAACGGCTTCGGCAGGTACAAACAGGGCCGCCGTAGAGCCGGCCCAGGGCCGGCCCGTAGCCAGCCACCCCAAACGGGTAGCTTGCAGAGCACCGGGCGCAGCTGCCAGTTCATCAGTTTCCGGGGCAGCATCGGAAGCCGTTGGTACGGCTGCTACCGCCGCCGACTCCGGGGCCGTGGCCATACCAGGCGCAAAGTGGAACCGGATGGGCAATACCAGCTTCACTTTTACAAACTGGCCGTTCTGCTGGCCGGGCGTCCAGCGGCCCGAGGTCTGGCGCAGCACCCGTAGCACCTCCTCGTCGCAGCCGTAGCCCAAACCTCGCACAATGCGCGGCTGCATTACCCGGCCCGCTTCATCCACCACAAAGGAGGCGAAAACCAGGCCTTCCGCCTGGGCTTCCTGGGCTTGCCGGGGGTAACGAATCAGCCGGTTGATATCGGCCGGCCCCTGGCCGTAGCGGGGCATCTGCTGGGCCGTGGTCAGTACCTGCTCCGAAGCCGGTCGTTGCGCCTCGCCTTCCTGCCAGCGTACTGGCCCACCCACGGGCTGTCCGTACCACAATGGCTGGTTGGCCTGCTGGCCCACCAGCTCCAGCTGCAACGCCCGGCCGGCTGCCAAAGCCAGTTGCTGCCCACCGGCCGTTGCCCGTACCAATACGGCTCCGCTCAGCTCCAGCGGTGCGCCAACCAAGGTTTCAGTCAGCAAATTCGATAGCAGCAGATCGGACGCGGCGTAACATTCCTTTAATTCCACCCACACCGGGCCGGTAGCCGGCCGCTGCCGGTTATCCACCAGCGCACTGGCCGGAATCCGCACAATGGTACCTTCCCGGCCGCGCACTTCCGCAGCTTTGGTAGGATCAATCTGGAAATATTCACTGGCTTTGAGCGTCAGATCCTGCAGGCGCGCCTCGGCCGGTGGTACGGCTTCAGGCAAACCAGGCCGGCTTCTGCTACTACGGTACACGATCAAAGGAGCCCGCCGACTGGTGGGGCGCTCCAGCCGGTGCCAGTCGCGTTGCACGGCTCCTACCGGCTGGGTCAGCGAATCGTACGCCAGTGAATCGGCCAGGGCAGGAGCAATGGCGGCGGGTTGGGCGCGCTGAGCCGGCCGTTCCGGTTGGCAAGCCAACAGGCTGCCCGCAAGGCCCAGGTACAGCAAACAAACGGGAGTAGATTTCGGCATAACAGGACTTTACGCGGGAATCCTCGAATTTATTGACCGAAAGTCGGATTTTTCTGATAAATACCTGATTGAAAACCAGTTTACTTTCCGTCAAAACTCTTTCCACTCCACAGTTTTCGTATGCTCGACTAGGTTATCGATGCCCGCCCGGCGGCTCTAAGTCCGGGCTTTGAAGTAAAGCGTATTCTGCCCTACCGCCTGCGCCGCATGCTGGGTCCGTTCATTTTCATGGACCACGCCGGCCCGGTGCACCTGGCTCCGGAGCTGCTGCCCACGCTGGACGTGCTGCCCCACCCGCACATCGGGCTGAGCACCGTGAGCTACTTGTTCGGTGGGCAGGTCACGCACCGTGATAGTATGGGTGTGGAGCAGGTAATTCGGCCGGGTGAGGTAAACTGGATGACGGCCGGTAGTGGCATTGCCCACTCCGAGCGGTTTGAGGACCCCGCCGCGCTGGCCGGCGGGCAGCTGGAGATGCTGCAGACCTGGGTGGCTTTGCCCGAAGCCGACGAGGAAGCCGCTCCCGCCTTTACCAACTACCAGCCCCACGAGCTGCCTGTTTTTACCGACAACGGTGTGTGGATGCGGCTGATTGCCGGCGACGCCTTCGGGCTGAAAAACGGCGTTAAAACCCACTCCCCGCTGTTCTACCTGCACGTGGTGCTGCAGCCGGGAGCCCGGTTCGGGCTGCCCCGCGGCTACCCCGAGCGGGGTGCCTACGTGGCCAAGGGGCTACTGGAAGTGAGCGGCCGCACGTACGGCCCCGGCCAGCTGCTGGTGTTCACGCCCGGCCTCGACCCGGTACTGGTGGCACGGGAGCCCACCACGCTGATGCTGCTGGGCGGCGAGCCGCTGGGCGAGCGGTTCATCTGGTGGAACTTCGTATCATCCAGAAAGGAGCGCATCGAGCAGGCCAAAGCCGACTGGCAGGCCGGTCGCATCCTGCTGCCACCCAATGATAACCACGAGTTCGTGCCCCTGCCCCAGGACAAAACCCGCCCCGCCGGCTCCGGCTCCCCACCCCCGCAGGCGTTATCGTAGCTGGCGTGCCGGTCCGGCGGTTGCAGTCCGGGGGCCGGCCACCCGCGTGCTGACGTTGTAGCGGCCTCGTTCAGATGGCACAGAAGCATCAAGTCGGTTTTTACGACCCCAGTTTTGAGGGACTTATATTCCTTCCTGACAACGGCGAACTGATGCCAATGGAAGAAGCCGAAAAGCAGAAGCCGGATCAAAACAAACCTTGGTGGAAATTATGGTAGAAGCGTTCTGGTTCAAGCAGGACCGAAGGGTGACATTGGAATAGCCGAGCGAGGGCGGCTTTCTTATGATAGAGAAGGTCTTTCTGAATCAATTTCATTATAGTGACCTCACGTTTTCATCAACACACCATACCCGATGACTTGTACAGAAAAACCAGTGTTACGCCCAAGTAGTAGCGGATAAGAGGCTACAGCTAATTGCAGGTAGCCCAATACCCCCACTTGGCCACCATCAGTGCAAAGCCAATTCCCAGCCCCAGTTCGGTATAGCCTAACCGGCTTCGAGGAGCGTAGTGCAGTCGCCACAAGCTTACGGGCAAATGCACGCCAAGCATCAGTATGGAGAAGAGCAGATTTAAAAAATTGGAATCCTCATCCAGGATGCCAGGCGTGGTACGTAACAGGTGCTCTTCGTGGTAAGGGCTGACCAGCAGCAACCCGACCAACGCGAGAAAGGAAAAGCTATACTTTACTACCCGAAAGACAATTAGGATGAAAAGGCCAATGCGCATATCTGCGGATAGGAATGGTTGTGACGCATAAGGTCGGGGATTCTTCTGCGGGCAGGTAGGCTGTAACTTACAATGCAAAGCAATCATGCTTCATAAGCAGGCATAAAGCAGGTTCACGGGGTCGTTTCTCTAAGTAAGAATAACCTCATCAGACTCATAAGAACGTTTCTCGTTCAACACAGAACAGCGAGTATAACGGCGAGTATTAGCATCTGCGGCGTGGGTGGCGGGTGCAACGGGGCCGTTCAACGGGGAGACGCGAAGTGTCGCGTCTCTACATCGTTCTGACAGAGAAGCCCTCCGGGGACAGGTTGCGGGCCTGTTGCCGGAGGGCTTTCTGCTGTTCCAAGGCTTGGCGCTTCGTGAAGGAAGAATTAGCTACGCTGTCCTTCGGGTGCTTCGTCCTTCATCCTCGCAATGACAGCCCTGCTTACAGATTCTTCAGCACGAAATCGGTCATCTGGCGGTAGAGGTGCAGGCGGGTATTGCCGCCGTAGATGCCGTGGTTGCGGTTGGGGTAGTACAGGGTTTGGAAGTCCTTGTTGGCCTTTACCATGGCATCCACGAAGGAGACGGAGTTCTGGAAGTGCACGTTGTCATCGCCGGTGCCGTGGACGAGCAGGAGCTTGCCGCGCAGCTTGTCGGCGTGCTGCACGGGGGAGTTGTCGTCGTAGCCCTGGGGGTTTTCCTGGGGCGTTTTCAGGAACCGCTCGGTGTACACGGTATCATAGTAGCGCCAGTTGGTAACGGGGGCCACGGCAATGCCCATCTTGAACAGGTCGGCGTTTTTGGTGAGGGCCAGGGTGGTCATGTACCCGCCGAAGCTCCAGCCCCAGATGCCGATGCGGCTCTTATCCACGTAGGGCAGCGTACCCAGGTACTTGGCCCCTTCGCCTTGGTCGATGGTTTCAAGCTTGCCCAGGTTGGCGTAGGTGACTTTCTTGAAGGCCGCGCCCCGGGCCCCGGTGCCGCGCCCGTCCACAATCACCACGATGTAGCCATTTTCCGCCAGCATCTGGTGCCAGAGGTAGTTGGTGCCGCCCCAGGAGTCGGCGTTGGTCTGGGAGCCGGGGCCGCCGTACACGTGCATGAGCACGGGGTATTTTTTGGTAGCGTCGAAGCCCACGGGCTTCAGCATCTGGCCGTTCAGCTCCACGCCTTCACTGGTTTTGAAGGTGAAGAACTCGGGCGTGGCCAGGTTGTACTGGCTCAGCTTCTCGCGCAGCTTGGTATTGTCTTCCAGCACTTTCACCAGCTTGCCATCCTGGCCGCTGCGCAGGCTCACCACGGCCGGCACGCCGGTCTCGGAGTGGTAGTTGAGGAAATAGCGGGTATCGGGGCTGAGGTTTACCGCGTCGGTACCGCGGCCGGCTTCGCTGAGGCGGGTTTTGCCCTTGCCTTTCAGGTCGATGCGGTAGAGGTGGCGCTGCAGGGCCGAGCCTTCGGTGCTGGTGAAGTACACCAAACCCTTCTTCTCGTCGAAACCATTGATTTCGGTGATTTCCCAGTTGCCCTTGGTAATCTGGCGCACCGGCTTGCCCTTCATGTCATACAGGTAAAGGTGGCGGTAGCCATCCTTCTCGCTGGTGAACAGGAACTCCTTGCCCCCGGCCAGGTAGCGCACATCATCGGTGATGTCCACGTAGGCCTTGTCGGTATCCGTCAGCACCACGCTGCTCCGGCCGGTTCTGGCGTTGGCGTGCAGGATTTCCAGCTTATTCTGCAGGCGGTTGAGGCGCTGGATGCTGAGCAGGTCGGCCGTCTGCGTCCAGAGGATGCGCGGGATGTACTGGTCGGTTTCGGTGCCCACGTCCATTTTGGCCGACTTGCCGGCGGCCACGTCGTAGGCCGAAATGCTGACGATGGAGTTTTTCTCGCCGGCCTTGGGGTACTTGTAGCGGTAGTCTTTGGGGTAGAGCGGGCCCCACTCCTGCATGTTGTACTCGGGCACCTGGCTTTCATCGAAGGTGTAGTAGGCCACGTAGCGCGAGTCGGGCGACCATTGGAAGCCCTGGGCAAACGAAAATTCCTCCTCGTACACCCAGTCGGTGCCGCCGTTGATGATTTTGTTCAAAGCGCCGTCCGTGGTAACGGCAGTTTCCTGCATGGTGGCCAGGTCGGTTACGTACAGGTTGTTGTCGCGCACGAAGGCCACGCGCTTACCATCGGGCGAGAAGGTGGCGTAGAGTTGCTTACCGCCGGCGCTCAGGGGCGTGAGCTGCTTGCTGGCCCGGTCGTACACGAAGAAGTACGACTTGCTGCTGCGGCGGTAAATCGGCTCGGTATCGGTGCTGAACAGAATCTTGGTTTCGTCGGCGTTGAAGCTGTAACCATCCACCTGCAGCGGCTGCGTCTGGCCAGCTAGCTTCAGGTCTTGGGCCGCCACCAGGGTCTGCACGGACTGGCCGGTGGTTACGTCGTTCTGCACCAAATCACCCTTGCTCAGGGAGGAGTAAAACCGCCCGTCCTTCATCCAGTTGAAGCCCGGCACCGAGCGGGCTGAGAAGGTGCCTTTCTGCCAGATGTCTTCGAGGGTGATATTCTGCTTTTGCTGGGCAACAGCAACCGGCGCAAAACCGGGCAATACAACGGGGCTGGCGGTGGTCAGGAACAGGGCCAGGCCCAAAGAACGTAAGCGCATGCGAAGGGAAATGAAATGTCGGCGGGAATCCGGCGTTAAGGTAGCCAAAGCCGCCCGGAAGGTTGCACCTTGGCCGGCATGCGGCCGGTCGGGCCGCCCGGACGGGCGCAAAGACGTGGCCCGTCTGAATCCATCCGTATCTTTACCCTGCTATGCGTTTTCGTCCCGTCTCTCTGCTGCTTTTCCCCATTTGCCTGACGGCCTGCGAGCCGGCCCTGGAGCCGGGACCCCGCGTCAACTTCGTGGGTAGCACCCGTTTCAACCCGGCCTCCCGGCGCATCACGGTGGCCGGCGACACCATAGCGGTAAAGGTATTTGCCGAAGCCGAAAGCAACGACGCCCCACTCACGCGCCTGCTCATCAAGGCCGAGTATCAGCCTACCCAACTGCTGACGGAGTACCCGGTAGGCTACACGGAGAAAGACGCCGAGAAATCGAGGCTGGTGTACCTGGATACGCTGATTGCCAACGCCCGCGAGTTTGCCTTCCAGAGCGTGCAGCCGGCCCGCACCACTGCCGGTAAGGAAACCTGGACTTATGATTTCACCGACTCCAAAGGCAACCACGGCGTCCGGAGTTTTTTCCTGCGCCTGGGCCGCACCGATTCGGCCGCGACGTTCCACACCTACACGGTGCCGCTGCAGGCCCCGGGAGCGTTCGGGCGGCGTAGCTTCCTGGCTTTGCGGGAGGGTTTTACGCTCCCCAGCTTCTCTTTACGCCGCCTGCCCGACAACCAGCAGCTCGTGGACCTGGTGTACGTGTCTGGCTCCACAACCGTAG
The DNA here is from genome assembly GCF_049949205.1 of Hymenobacter sp. 102. NCBI lineage: Bacteria > Pseudomonadati > Bacteroidota > Cytophagia > Cytophagales > Hymenobacteraceae > Hymenobacter > Hymenobacter sp. 102. The sequence continues at coordinate 3,053,074 of NZ_CP188172.1, read as the reverse complement.
CCCCCGGCCTGGCCACCGCCGCCGATTCGGCCCTAAAGCTGCCCTGGGCAGGCCGGCGCACCGAAATTCGCTCCACTCCGCTGGCTCCCGCCACGTTGGCCAACTACTCCACCACCGAGGCCCTGACCAACGTGTACAACCAGTACCAGGCCAACAGCTTCCCCACCCCTACCCGCACCGGCCCGCTCACCAAAGGGCAGGTCCTTGCGTTCAAAACGCCCGATAACCGCTATGGGCTGCTGGCCGTGGATAATATCATCACCACCGGCATTCCCACGCTGGTACTGCAGGTGCGGGTGAGTAAGTAGGCTACATTCCTCTCCGTAACATCAAACGGCCGGCCCCGCATGTTGCGGAGCCGGCCGTTTGATGTTACGGAGAGCAAGTTTGCTAGAACATGAAACCGGCCGTGAGCGTGGTGGTAAACCGCTTGCTGTCCACTTCCACGAGCGGGGTATCTGCCGGATTATTCAGCGTGTAGGGCGAGTACAGCCGCGTACCCGTGCTGTATACCCCGGCTGCATCCACAAAGAAGTTTTTCTGCCGCAGCCCTACCCCGCCGGTATAAAACGTGCGGCTCTGGTCGGCGCCGGAATTCCGGTAGGCATTACCGTAACGGGCGAAACCGGCCCGCACCCGGAAGATATCGGCCCGCAATTCGCCGCCCACGCGCAGGTTCACGGCACTGGTGTACAGGTTGCGTACGGCGTCGTTATCGGGCCCGAAGTCGAAATTGCCCTGCACGCCGTTGTTATTGTAATTGCTCACGCGGGCACTGGCGTAGTTCACGTATTCTACGTCTCCGCTCAGAAAACCGTACTTACCCAGCACGGCGGCTACCCCGCCCGTAGCCCGGAATGGCGAGGTAACGGCATAGTCCAGCACACTGGGGTCTATGGCGTCGCTGGCAGAGCTGAATTGTTGATTACCAACGGTTATGGGCTTGTCAAAGCGTACATCCAGGGAGGAGTTATAGGTTTCGGTGAATTGCTGATAGGTAGGCGTTTGCACCGATGCCCCGATGCGCAATGCATCGACAGGCTTGTAGATAACCCCGATGCGGGCGTTGATGCCAGCTCCCTTGGTTTCCAGGAAATCCCGCTGCGTGAGGGAGCCGAACGACGTTCCGGAGGCATTGCTGACGGGGGTGGGGTCGGAGGCCGTGATGATGTTCTCGGAGGTGTAGCGCGAGGTTACAATACCAATACCACCGCCCACGAAGAACTTATCCATGTAGCTGGCCCCGTACGCAAAGTCAATCTGCGTCTGGCTGCCCGTGGCCCGCACGGTTTCCGCCTGGTCCAGCGTACTCGTATTCTGAACTGGTACTGACAGTCCCCGCTGCACCAGCCGCCCGCTGTTCCCGCCCCTGGCATCCAGACTATCCGTAATGTAGGTATTGTAGGCCAGCTCATCCAGTGCCGCCCGCTGGTCCTGGTCCAGGCGCTGCAGAATATCCTGGTTAATCCCTGGGCGACCCTGGTAGCGGAAGCTCAGGTTGTAGTCGGCCGTGCGCGTAACGCCCATAGAAAAGGCCCCGGAGCGCCAGGGGTTGGTATCGTCATCGGGGCGGCGGTTGGCAAACACCAGCCCGATACTGCCCAAATGCAGGTTGGAACGGGAATCAGCAGTAGTTGTGCCGAAGGCTCGGCTATCCGAGCTAAGCGAGCTAAGCCCCGGCGACAAAGAGAACTCGGAGCGTTGAAACATGCCCAGTCCGGCCGGATTAACCGTTATGGCTCCAAAGTCGCCCCCCACCGCGGCGGTGGCCCCGCCAATGCCCAGGGTGCGGGCAGTACCGGAGGGCTGCGACTGAGAAAACCGGAGGGCATCAGCGTTGTATTGGGCAAAAGCGTGGCTGGCCGAGCCCAACAGGGCAACGGCAAGACCGTATTTCAGCGTTTTCATAGGGAGTAGTAGAAAAGGAAAGCCCGAGCAAATGCCGGGCTTCCGGCAAATAAGTACAACGTAGCTAAGTGGCCGTTTCAGCAGAATTTGGGCTTACTGTACCCGGCCCCGGCGGCCGCCGCCACCGCTTCCGCCAGCGTTACTGCCGCCATAGTTGCTGCTCCCGCGTGAGGGCTCTGAATACGAGCGTGAGGGCTCCGAATAAGAACGGCTCGGCTGGGAATACGTCCGGGCAGGCTCGGAGTAAGTGCGGCTTGGCTCAGAATACGTGCGGGTTGGCTGGCTGGGCTGCGACGACTGGTCGTAAAGGCGCTGCCGCCGGGGCTGGTCGGCCAAGCGGGGCTGCTCCGGCTGCGGCTGAGTGCTCCCCCCGGTATTCCAGTCAGCGCGCCGACGACGACCGTATTCAGCCGGAACTGGCTGGGGGCTGCCGCCATTGGGGCTGGTTACTTCTACGTTGCCAGGATTATCTACCACCCGCCACCGCCGGCTGCCGCCAGTTGGCACCGTTGGATCGGTAGCCGTGGAAAGCTCCTCGTTCCGGATGGGCTGGTCGCCTACCACCCGCATGCGGCCGGCCGGAGCGGTGGGCTGCGTAGAAGGCACGGTAGTGGTTTCTGTGAGCTCCTGCACCCGCCGACGGCCACCGCCGGCATTTGGCTGCGCCACCACCCCGCTTGGGTCGGGCGTGGGGGTAGTGAAGCCCCCCTCCTGCACGCGGCCCCGGCTACGGCCGGAAACCACGCCATCGGGGGCGGCACTGCCGAGTCGCTGCCCCTCCACCGCCCGGTCGCGGCGGGGGCCATAAGTTACGCGGCGGCCGGGCCGGTCGTAGTAGTTGCTCCAGCCGTTGCCGCCGTAGTAGCCGCCCCCGCCATACAGGCCGGTGTAGTAGCCGTTCAGGTAGCCGTAGTTATAGCCCCCCCAGGGGCCGCCCCAGCCGTAATCGAAGGGCCGGTAGCCATAACCGTAGCCATAGCCACCCCAGGGACGGCCCCATCCCCAGGGACGGCCAAACCCGATGCTGATGTTCACCCCGCCATAGCCCCAGGGGCTATAGAAGGGGTCGTAGAAGCTGTTGTAGCCGTAACCCCAGGGCGAGTAACCCAGGGCCGGTCCCCCATACCAGAATGGGTCGGTATAGGCGAAATCGTAGTAACCCATGCCAATGCCGCGGTACGGGCTGTGGAAGCGGCGCAGCCGGGAGGCATAGTAATAGTCGTCATCGTAATACTCTTCGGAGGTGGTAGCGGCCCGGCCGGCGGTACCGGCATAGTCGGGGTTGGCTACGTCGCCGGGGGCGGCGGTGGTTTCCTGCTCGGCGGTGGCCGGCGCGGCCGAAGAACCGGAAGAGGCTACCTGCGCCGGAACCGTTACCCGGTCCTTCGACGAGTAATACATACCGTCGTCTTCAGTAGTACTCAGATAAGAAGTGCTGGCGCAGCCTCCCAGCGTAAGCAGGGCCAGGGCGGGCAACACGGGGGCTAGGATCTTTTTCATGGCTGCTTACGCGTAAAGTTGGATCAGAAAAATGGAGGTTGAATGAAGGCCGGCAACACGCAGTCCGTCAGGGCCCAATCCTCCGGATTTAATAACGTAATTTGGGGCCGAAACGGTGCCTTTTTTCTACGTCAAATCTTGTACCAGAAACAGGAACTTTTTCACTACTCCTACAATACCTCAAGATATGAGCAAAAGTTTGCCCAAGCGCACCGAAGATTATTCGTTGTGGTACAACGAGTTGGTAAAGCGGGCCGGCCTGGCCGAAAATTCCTCGGTGCGGGGCTGCATGGTGATTAAGCCCTATGGCTACGCCATTTGGGAGAAAATGCAGCGCACCCTCGACGACATGTTCAAGCGCACGGGCCACCAGAATGCCTATTTCCCGCTGTTCGTGCCCAAAAGTCTGTTTGAGGCCGAGGAGAAAAACGCCGAAGGTTTTGCCAAAGAGTGCGCCGTAGTCACACACTACCGTTTGCAGAATGACCCCGATAAACCCGGCAAGTTGCGCGTGGACCCCAACGCCAAGCTGGAAGAGGAGTTGATTGTACGCCCCACCTCGGAGGCCGTTATCTGGAACACGTATAAAGGCTGGATTCAGAGCTACCGCGACTTGCCGCTGCTCATCAATCAGTGGGCCAACGTAGTGCGCTGGGAAATGCGCACCCGCCTGTTTCTGCGCACTGCCGAGTTCCTGTGGCAGGAAGGCCACACCGCCCACGCCACCGCCGAGGAAGCCCTGGCCGAAACCCGCCAGATGCTGGAGGTGTACGCTCAGTTTGCCGAGGAGTGGCTGGCCCTGCCCGTGGTGAAAGGCGTGAAAACCGAGAACGAGCGGTTCGCCGGGGCTGTGGAAACCTACTGCATTGAGGGCCTGATGCAGGATGGCAAAGCCCTGCAGGCCGGCACCTCCCACTTCCTGGGCCAGAACTTCGCCAAGGCCTTTGATGTGCAGTTTGCCAACAAAGCCGGCGGCCTGGAGTACGTGTGGGGCACCAGCTGGGGCGTAAGTACCCGTCTGATGGGCGCTCTGGTAATGGCTCACTCCGACGATGAAGGCCTGGTGCTGCCGCCCAAGCTGGCCCCCATTCAGGTGGTGATTGTGCCCATCTACAAAACCGGCCAGCTTGATGAGCTGCTGGAACGCATCCGCCCCATGCAGATGGGCCTGATTGAGCGGGGCATTTCGGTGAAGATTGACGACCGGGACACCGAGCGCCCCGGCTTCAAGTTTGCCGAGTGGGAGCTCAAAGGCGTGCCCGTGCGCATTGCCGTGGGCATGCGCGACCTGGAAAACGGTACACTGGAAGTGGCCCGCCGCGACACTAAGGAGAAAATGACCCTGCCCCTTGCGGACATCGTGAACAGCGTAGACCAGCTGCTGCAGGACATTCAGCAGAACATCTACCAGCGGGCCCTCAACTTCCGCGAAACCCACACGACCCGCGTGGAAAGCTACGAGGAGTTCAAGCAGGTGCTGGAGGGCAAAGGCGGCTTCGTGGTGGCCCACTACGATGGCACTTCCGAAACCGAGGAGCGCATTAAGGAGGAAACCAAAGCCACCATCCGCTGCCTGGCCCTGGCCGAGCCCGAGGAAGAAGGTATCTGCATCGTGACGGGCCGCCCCAGCAAGCGCCGCGCCCACTTCGCCAAAGCCTACTAGAACTACCGACTACACTGATTTCACGAATCCTGTGGACAGAACCTGCCGGCCATTGCAACGCCCCGCTACTTCTGTAGCGGGGCGTTTTGCTACCCTGGTTTGACGAGCAGCCGAAATGTAAGTCAAGGGGTTTATTGCTTCTCGGCGGCCTGAATTGCCGGCATCGGTTCCTCATTTGGTAGCGCCTGCTGCCAACCGACGGGGACGGGCGGCCTCATTTTCACGCTTGGCTTCCGACTCGCCGGGTTTCTGCCGTAGCTACACCGGGCCCAGGGGCAACACGTGGTTGGGCGTAGCCGGCAGCAGGGCGGTCCGGGGCGGAACAGCAGGGGCTGCGAGGAAATCGTCTTTCGTGATAACTGCACAGCTCCCGGGTACCTCGCCAATCAGCCGCCACGGGGCCGGGCTTTCAGCCAACTTGCGTTCAGGCAGGCCCTAGTTTCGCCGCCACTGCTTCATGAGCCGGCCAGCTCGAAGCGGGTTCGGTTTGCTGGTACAGGAGCCGGTGCGCCGTTTTGTTATGTAAAAAACTTACTCACCGGCACCAGCCAAGGCACGTTGCGCGTGGGCCGGTGAAGCAGAAATGGTCATAGGCTGAACTGCTCAGCGGAGTACCAACGGCAAGGTAGAAAACCACCGATAAGGAGCCGGGTTTGCGTATCTTTTCCGCCACCAACCTTCCTTACTCTTATGGACTGGCTCACGATTGCGCTGCTACTGTTTTTCGGGCTGGTTTTTCTGGCCGCCGAAGTCATTTTCATTCCCGGCACCACGGTGGTGGGGCTGGTCGGCTTCGGGCTACTGGTGGCCGGTATCTGGCTTGGCTACCGCGACCTGCGTACTCCTACCGGGCATTTCGTGCTGGCGGGCTCCGCCGTTGTGGTGAGCGGGCTGGTGTACTGGGGCCTGCGCCCGCAAAACCTGAACCGGGTAGCCCTCACCCAGGTCAACCACAGCCGTGTGCACGACGTGCGCCACCCCGATGTGCAGCCTGGTACCGTGGGCCGTACTCTTTCGGCCCTGCGACCGGCCGGTACGGTGCTGTTTCAGGACGACCGGCGCGAGGCTACTACCCGTGGCGAGTTTGTACCGGCAGGCTCGGCGGTGCGGGTGCTGGGCATCGAACACAACCGCATTGTGGTGGAGCTGGTGGCCTGAACCATCTTCCTGATTTCGTCCTGACCTTCAACTATAGAACAACGAACAACCCTTACGCTGCATGGATTTCCCTCTCTTTCCACTGATAGTCGGCGGTATTGCGCTGCTGGTGTTGCTGTACTTCTTCCCCATTAGCCTCTGGATTACGGCTATTTTCTCGGGCGTGCGGGTCAGTTTGTTTCAGCTGGCCTTTATGCGGGTGCGTAAGGTGCCGCCAGCCCTTATCGTCAACTCCCTTATCACCAGCACCAAAGCCGGTCTGGAGCTGACGGCCAACGACCTGGAAACCCACTACCTGGCCGGGGGCAACGTACCCAGCGTTATCAAGGCTCTGATTTCGGCCGACAAGGCCAATATTCCGCTCAGCTTTAAACAGGCCACGGCCATCGACCTGGCCGGGCGCGACGTGTTTGAGGCCGTCACGACTAGCGTAAATCCCAAAGTCATCAATACGCCCAACGTGGCCGCCGTGGCCCAGGACGGTATTCAGCTCATTGCCAAAGCCCGCGTAACGGTGCGCGCCAACATTACCCAGCTGGTGGGCGGGGCCGGCGAGGAAACTATTCTGGCCCGTGTGGGCGAGGGTATCGTCACCAGCATCGGCTCGTCCCGCTCGCACAAGGAAGTGCTCGAAAACCCCGACAAGATTTCCAAGCTGGTGCTCAGCAAGGGCCTCGACGCCGGTACTGCCTTCGAAATCCTGTCCATTGATATTGCCGACGTGGACATTGGAGAAAACATCGGGGCCAAGCTCCAGACCGACCAAGCCTCCGCCGACCTGCGCGTGGCCGAAGCCCGCGCGGAGGAGCGCCGGGCCATGGCCGTGGCCATGGAGCAGGAAAACCGCGCCAAAACGCAGGAAGCTAAAGCCCTGGTGGTGCAGGCCGAGGCTGAAATTCCGAAAGCCATTGCCGAAGCCTTCCGCTCCGGCAACCTGGGCGTGATGGACTACTACAAGATGCGCAACGTACAAGCCGACACCGACATGCGCGACTCCATTGCCAACCCCGGCGGCCAGGGGGGCAGCGTGAAACCCGGCCGCGAGGAAGGCCGGATGTCGTAAGAATGTGCCAAATGTGGTCAGGAATGTGTCAAGTGTGAAAAATATAGCGCACGTCAAGGATTAAGTCTCTCGCTTTCTTACAAAGCAAAGGGCCGGTTTCTGCATGAAACCGGCCCTTTGCTTTGTATCATTTTCACATTCTACACATTTGCCATATTCTGCACATTCCGTTTCCTACTTCTTCGTAATCCGGAACTCTACGCGGCGGTTGAGTTTGCGGGTTTCTTCCTGGTCGTTGCTGGCAATGGGTTTGCTGCCGCCGTAGCCTTCGGTGGTGATGCGGCTGCCGGCAATACCTTTCTGTACGAGGTATTTTTTCACCTCATTCACCCGGTCCTGGCTCAGCTTCACGTTCAATTGCGGGTCGCCCTGGTTATCGGTGTGGCCTTCCAGTTTGATTTCCACCTGCGGATAATCCTTCAGGATGCGTACCAGGCGCAGTAGCTCGGGGTAGGAGTTTTCGCGCAGATAGTACTTGCTCTGAGCGAAGAAGATGTTATTCAGCTTGATGCTCTGGCCCACCGCAAACGGCACCAGGTACAAGTCCTGGTTGATTTCGGAGTACTTCTGCCGGTCCGTCACGTCCAGGTTATCCGATTCGGCCAGGTAGTCCTTGGCTTCAGCGCGGTAGCCATAATGCGCCCCCGAAGGCAGCACGATGGTGTAAGAGCCGTCGATAGGGCTGGTATCGGCCACCCCGATTTCTTCCCCGGTTAGCAGATTTTCGTAACGAATAGTAGCCGCCACCGGCTTTTTGCTGCTGGCATCCAGCACCTTGCCACGCACCAGCGTTACCACCTCCGGCCGGAACGTGGGCTTCAGGCTAATGCGAAAAATGTCCTTGGAGTTGTCAATACCTTTCCGGGCCGATACCAGGTACGCATCCTCGCCGGCCGCCGAAACGGTGTAATAGGCATCGAAGTCGGGTGAGTTTACGCTGCTGCCCAGATTGCGGGGCGCGCTCCAGTTGGTCCAGGTATCGTCCAGCCGCTTGCTGTAAAACAGGTCGCTCTTGCCGTAGCCGCCGTGGCCCTCCGAGGCGAAGTACAGCGTCTTGCCATCAGATGCCAGGAAAGGCGAAAACTCGGGCTTGCTGGTATTAATGGTTCCGCCCAGGTTGCGGGGCTTGGTCCAGGTTTTGCCGTCGGCGTTCAGAAAGCTCACGTACAAATCCTGCTGCCCTTTCCCATCCTTCCGGTCCACGGCCATCATCATCACCTTGCCGGAAGTAGAGAGCGAGAAATCGACGTTTTCGGGGTCATCGTTGTAGTAATCCTCGATTTCCACCTTCTCCGGCTTGGTCCAGCCCGTAGCCGTGCGGCGACTGATGCTAGGGCCTTTGGGTTCCATGGAGCCATCGGGCAGGTACACGCCAATCAGCAGCATTTGCTGGCCGTTGGCCGATACCGAGGCCACGCCATTCGGGTCGCGGGGCGTGTTAATGGGGCTGCCAATGTTCTTGGCTGGACCCCACTGTTTTTTTTCGGCGTTGGTGAGGTTACTGTACCACACGTCCTGCACATCCTTGGCCCCACCCACATTCTGCGGGTGCTCTTGCCGGGCAAAGAACAGGGTGCGGCCATCCGGCGAGATAACCGGGTGCGTATCCACGAATTTGGAATTGACAGTGGGCCCCAGGTTTACCATGGAGGAGTCAAAGCTGACCCCACTCTGCTCGTTCTTGAATTCCTTTTTCACCATCGACTCAGCCACGTCGGCCACGCCAATAGCGTCAATCTGGTTTACACCGTTTACCGCTTTCGTATTCATGGAAACCACCACCCCGATGGTGCGGTACGTACCGGGCGAAAACGTAACCTGCAGCGTGCGGAACTGTTCCGGCAATGGCCCCGGACTGTCATTGGTATATACCTGGTGCTTCTGCCCCCTGGTATCTACCAGTTCAATCTTGGTAACGGATCCGGGGTTGAAGTTCTCCACTACCGTCACCTGTTTGGCGACCAGTGATTTGCCAAAGCGAATTTCGATAGACTCGTTGCTGCCTTCCTTTTTTGGAATCCAAGCCTCATTATTTACCTGGCCCAACGGAGTAGCATTGGGTTCACCCAACACCTTTTCCGGCGAAAACGCCTCTTTGCCCTCGGCCTTCTGCGAGGAAACTGCTACCACTTTGGAAGCCCATACGGCGTGCTGGGCCTGTCCAGCTCTGCCTATCCCGACCAGCAGCCCCAGCGACAACAGTATTTTTGTAACATTCATACGTTCAAGGTCATATCAGACGCTTCCGGGAAAACACTATTCTGCCTGCCGGGATGTGATGCCCGGGTAGAACTCAAAAGACGTCGTTGCCCGATCGGAAGTTTCGCCGCACGGCAGCAGTTCCTCTAAAACCCGCTCTAAACGGCCGGCGGGCAATATACTCAAGAACCAGGTTAGTACATGGATTGCCCCGTGGCTTCTGAATAACAAACCTGTTTTCATGGAGTCCGGAAAAAACCAAGTACCACCGCAAAGTGCAACGCGGTTTCGCGACTTCCTATAGACGAAAGTCGGACCCTAAAAGTTGCACTTTAGCCTGTTACTTCCACCCGAAAACCAAGTCATATGCTACGTAGTTAGCTTACTCAGGAATCCCACCTTTTCATCGTACCTTGCGGGGTACGTAATGTCCCTCCCCTAGTACATAATTTCTCTTCACACCATGGAAGAAAAGCTGCTTGACGAAATTCCGTCGCTTGATTTGGCCGATTTCCGCTCCGGCGACCCGGAGCGCAAAGCCCGCTTCGTGCAACAATTGGGCGAAGCCTACCAGAACATCGGTTTCATTGCCCTGAAAAACCACGGCCTCTCCGACGTACAGACGGAAAAACTGTACGCCGACGTCAAAAACTTCTTTACCCTGCCCGACGAGGTAAAGCAGCAGTACGAAAAGCCGGAACTGGCTGGCCAGCGTGGCTACGTAAGCAAGGGCAAGGAGCACGCCAAGGGCCGCAACACCGGCGACCTGAAGGAATTCTACCACGTGGGTCAGGAAGTTGACGACGTAAATGACCCCATCGGGGCGGAATACCCCGATAACATCTGGCCAAAGGAGCTGGAAAGCTTCCAGGATACTGCCCTGACCACCTACAAAACGCTGGAAGCGGCCGGCAAAGACATTCTGCGGGCCATTGCTTTGTACCTGAAGCTGCCGGAGAACTATTTTGATGATAAGGTGCGTAACGGCAACAGTATCCTGCGCCCCATTCACTACTACCCCATCGAAAATCCGGATTCGGTGCCAGCCGACGCGGTGCGCGCCGCCGAGCACGGCGACATCAACCTGATTACCCTGCTGATGGGGGCCTCGGCCGATGGCCTGCAGGTAAAGCGCCGCGACGGCAAATGGATTCCCATTACCGCCCTGCCCGACCAGATTGTAGTGAACGTGGGTGACATGCTGCAGCGCCTTACGAACGGCGTGCTGAAAAGCACCATCCACCGCGTGGTGAACCCACCCCGCGAGAAGATGAACTCCTCGCGCTACAGCATTCCGTTCTTCATGCACCCTCGCTCCGAAATGAGCCTGGCGGCCCTGGAGAGCTGCGTAACGCCCGAAAACCCCAAGAAGGAGGCTGACATTACCGCCGGCGAGTTCCTGAATGAGCGGCTGATTGAGCTGGGCCTGAAGAAAAAGTAAGCCCCGCACCCGTTGAAAAAAGCCCCGCTTCCGGTATGGGAAGCGGGGCTTTTTTCTGTCGGCAGATGGCCGGCCGGCACTTCCCGATTTGCTGGTAAAGCGTATCTTGCCTGGTATCCTTCTCTGCCTTCCATTGCCCGTTTCGCAAGATGATATTCAGCTAGCCCCCCCACCCCGGCGCGCGCCACGGGTAAAGCGGGTGCGCAACCTCATCTTTTTGAAGGACGTGGCTGCGCTGGGTCTGAGTGCATTTGGCGGCCCGCAGGCGCACCTGGCCATGATGCTGCGGCTATTGGTGGATAAGCGCCGCTACCTTACGGCGGCCGAGCTGCTGGAGCTCACGGCTCTGTGCCAGATTTTGCCCGGCCCCACTTCTACCCAGACCATTACGGCCATCGGCTTCCGCCTGGGCGGCCCCAACCTGGCCTACCTCACGCTCATCATCTGGATGCTGCCGGCCGTGTGCATCATGACGTGCGCCGGCCTCACCATCAGCTACCTCGATAAGGAGCAGGTGGCCCGGCTCGTGCAGTACGTGCAGCCCGTAGCGGTGGGCTTCGTGGCCTACTCCGCCTACAAGATTGCCGAGAAAGTCATTCATACCAAAACGTCGGTGGCGCTGATGGTGGTGGCCGCCATGCTGGTGTTCCGGTTTCAGGTGCCCTGGCTGATGCCCATCCTGCTGGTAGCCGGAGGCCTGGTTACTACCTTCCGCTACCGCAAGATGCCGCAGCAGGAAAAGCAGCCCCTGCGCATCGAATGGCCCAATTTTTTGCTGTGGCTAAGCATCTTTATTGGCGCCGCCGTGCTGGGGCAGTACACGCAGTGGCTGCCGGTGCGCCTGTTTGAGAACTTCTACCGTAACGGCAGCCTCGTGTTCGGGGGCGGGCAGGTACTGGCCCCGCTGTTCTATACTGAGTTCGTAGAGTTTAAGCACTACCTCACTGCCGAGGAGTTTCTGTCGGGGCTGGGCATGGTGCAGGCCTTGCCGGGGCCTAACTTCTCCTTTGCCTCCTACATCGGGGCCCTGGCCATGCGCCGCGACGGCAGCGGCCTCGACGGGCAGCTGCTGGGGGCACTGGTGGGTGCGGTGGGCATCTTCATGCCGGGCACCCTGCTCATCTTTTTCCTGATACGCTTCTGGGACCAGCTCAAGCGGTACCGCGTGGTAAAGGCCTCGCTGGAAGGCATCAACGCCGTATCGGCCGGACTGGTGTGCGCGGCCACCTTCCTGCTCTACCATCCCCTGCCCGACAACCCCATCAACCTGGCCCTCATTGCTGTTACCTTTCTGCTACTACTCTGGGAGCGGGTGCCTTCCTATCTCATCGTGGGCGCGGCGCTGGTTGCAGGGCTGGTATTTTAGCTGTCATTGCGAGTTTAGCGAAGCAATCCTTCCTTTTACGCAGTTCAACACCTTGGATAAGCACAAAGCCCCTGACGTCCGTGTTGGCGTCAGGGGCTTTGTTCAGGTCGTGGGGGTGGAGTTCAGTGAAGGAAGGATTGCTTCGCTAAGCTCGCAATAACAGCTGATTGCTTACATCAGCAGCTGCTCGGGCAGACGCATGAGGTAGTCACCATAGCCGCTTTTGCGCAGGGGCTCGGCAATCTTGCGCAGCTGGTCAGCATCAATGAAGCCCTGGCGGTAAGCCACTTCCTCAATCGAGCCCACCTTCAGGCCCTGGCGCTGCTCCAGCACGCGCACGAACTCGCCGGCCTGCATCAGGCTTTCGAAGGTACCCGTGTCGAGCCAGGCGGTGCCACGGCCCAGGATGCCCACTTTCAGCTTGCCCCGACGCAGGTACTCCTGGTTCACGTCGGTGATTTCGTACTCGCCGCGGGGGCTAGGCTTCAGGTCGCGGGCAATCTGCACCACGTCGTTGTCGTAGAAATACAGGCCGGGCACGGCGTAGTTGCTCTTGGGCTTGGCGGGCTTCTCCTCGATGCTGAGGGCCTTGTTGTTGGCGTCGAACTCCACCACGCCGTAGCGCTCGGGGTCGTGCACGTGGTAGGCATACACCACGCCGCCGTCGGGGTCGTTGTTGCTCTTGAGCAGTTCCTCCATGCCTTCGCCGTGGAAGATGTTGTCGCCAAGCACCAAGGCCACTTTATCGTTGCCGATGAAGTCGGCCCCCAACACAAAGGCCTGGGCCAGGCCGTTGGGCACCTCCTGCACCACGTACTCGAAGCGGCAGCCCAGGTTGGCGCCGTCGCCGAGCAGCTTCTTGAACTGCGCCTGGTCGTGGGGTGTGGTGATGATGAGGATTTCCCGGATGCCGGCCATCATCAGGATGGACAGCGGATAGTACACCATCGGCTTATCGTACACCGGCATCATCTGCTTGGATACGGCCAGCGTGAGAGGGTGCAACCGGGTGCCGGAGCCGCCGGCGAGAATGATGCCTTTCATAGTGGGGTCTTGAGGTCTTGGAGACTTAGGGTCTTGGACGAAAGAACGTCATGCGGAGCTTGCCGAAGCATCTCTACCGCTTCGTTGAATCTGTGCAAACGAAGCGGTAGAGATACTTCGGCAAGCTCCGCATGACGGGCAATTAATTCCGCTCAGCAATAAACTCCTGGTTGGTTTTAAACCAGTCCAGTGTTTTCTGTAGGCCTTCCCGGATGCGAATCTGGGGCTGGTAGCCGAGCAGGTTCTGGGCCTTGCTGATATCGGCCAGGGAGTCGCGGATGTCGCCGGCACGGTCGGGGCCGTACTCGGGGGTGATGTCGGAGCCGGCTTCTTCCTTCAGGATGTTGAACAGGTCGTTGAGCGAGGTGCGGTCGGCCACGGCCACGTTGTACACCTGGTTCACAGCCTCGGGGTTCTGCACCAGCGCCGCCCGGATGTTGGCCTGCACGCAGTTTTCCACGAAGGTGAAGTCGCGCGTCTGACCTCCGTCGCCGTTCATACGGGGCGGGCGGCCTTCCAGCACGGCATCAATAAACAGCGGAATTACGGCGGCATAGGCCCCATTCGGGTCCTGGCGCGGGCCGAAGATGTTGAAGTACCGCAGCCCGATGATTTCCATGCCGTAGGTCTTGCCAAATACGTCGGCGTACAGCTCGTTGGCGTACTTGGTCACGGCGTAGGGCGAGAGGGGCTTGCCGATGCGGTCCTCCACTTTGGGCAGGGCTTTATGGTCGCCGTACGTGGAGCTGGAGGCCGCGTACACGAAGCGCTTCACGCCCGCTTCCTTGGCTCCCACCAGCATGTTCACGAAGCCGCCCACGTTCACGTCGTTGCTCGTGATGGGGTCGTTGATGGAGCGGGGCACGGAGCCCAGGGCCGCCTGGTGCAGCACTACGTCAATGCCCTTGCAGGCATCGATGCAGGTCTGCCGGTCCCGGATGTCGCCCTCGATAACGCGCAGGGCGGGGTTGCCCTCAAACAGCCGCAGGTTCTTGCGGAAGCCGTTGGAGAAGTTGTCCAGCACGCGCACCTCTTTGGCGCCGTACTTGAGCAGGTATTCCACCAGGTTCGAGCCAATGAAGCCGGCCCCGCCGGTAACGAGGAAGCTCAGGTTGTCGAGCGGCTGGTCGTGAAAAGGAGTATTGTACACTGTGGTAATGTGTTGAGATGTGAAGAATGTGAGAAATGTGAAGAATTATCTACTGGCACATTGTCCACATTCCTCACATTCTGCACATTATCTATTGTACTGCTTCTGGTAGTAGTCCTGGTACTGGCCACTGGTCACGTTGTTCAGCCACTCCTGGTTTTCCAAGTACCAGTCTACCGTCTGGCTCAGGCCCTGCTCGAATGTTACGGACGGTTTCCAGCCCAGCTCGTTCATGATTTTGCTCGAATCGATGGCGTAGCGCAGGTCGTGGCCGGCACGGTCGGTTACGAACTTGATGAGCTTGCGGGAGGTGCCTTTTTCGCGGCCGGTCTTCTCGTCCAGCGTGTCGCAGAGCAGGTGAATCAACTCGATGTTGGCCCACTCGTTCACCCCGCCGATGTTGTAGGTCTCGCCCACTTTGCCCTTGTGGAACACGGCGTCGATGGCGGTGGCGTGGTCTTTCACGAACAGCCAGTCGCGCACGTTTTCGCCCTTGCCGTACACCGGAATGGCCTCGCCGTGCTGAATGCGGTGGATGGCCAGCGGAATCAGCTTCTCGGGGAAGTGGTTGGGGCCGTAGTTGTTGGAGCAGTTGCTCAGCTTCACCGGCATGTGGTAGGTGTGGTGCCAGGCCCGCACAAAGTGGTCCGACGATGCCTTACTGGCCGAGTAGGGCGAGCGGGGGTCGTAGCTGGTTTCCTCGGTGAACATCTCGGGGCCGAAGTCCAGCGAGCCGTACACCTCGTCGGTGCTCACGTGGTAGAACACTTTGCCTTCGTAGTTGAGCGGCTTCCACAGGTTTTTGGCCGCGTTCAGCAGGTGCACTGTGCCCAGCACGTTGGTCTTCACGAAGGCCAGCGGGTCGGTGATGCTGCGGTCCACGTGGCTTTCGGCCGCCAGGTGAATCACGGCGTCGGGCTGCTCGGTGGCAAACAGGGTATCCACGAAGGCCTGGTCGGTGATGTCGCCCTTCACCAGCCGGTAGTTGGGGGCGTTTTCAATGTCGCGCAGGTTTTCGAGGTTGCCGGCGTAGGTCAGGGCATCCAGGTTCAGAATCTGATACTCCGGATACTTGGTTACAAACAGGCGCACCACGTGCGACCCAATGAAGCCGGCCCCGCCGGTGATGATGATTTTCATAGTTGGTTGATTTATCAGAACGTCATGCAGAGACAGAGCCGGAATATCCTGCTTGACTGATGCGGTGGAAAGTAATCCAACGTCAGCATACGAAATGCGTCGCTCCACTCTGCATGACGTTCTTTTTTCTCATTTACTTACCCAGCATCTGCTGCCATTTCCAGGCACTGACCAACGACTCTTCCAGCGTGGAGGATGTCTGGAACCCCAACACCTCCACTGATTTGGTTACGTCAGCGAAAATAGCCGGCACGTCGCCGGCGCGGGGCGGGCCAATGCGGTAGTTCAGCTTCTGGCCGGTAGCCCGCTCGAAGGCGTGCACCACCTCCAAGACTGAGTTACCGCGGCCGGTGCCCACGTTAAAGGTTTCCACCGGCTCGCCCTGCTTATCCAGCAGGCGCTGTACGGCCACCACGTGGGCCTTGGCCAGGTCCACCACGTGCACGTAGTCGCGGATGTTGGTGCCGTCGGGCGTATCGTAGGTGTCGCCGTGCACGGTCAGCTGCTCGCGGATACCAGCGGCCGTCTGGGTCACGTACGGAATCAGGTTCTGGGGCACGCCCAGGGGCAGCTCCCCGATTTTGGCCGAGGCGTGGGCTCCAATCGGGTTAAAGTAGCGCAGCAGAATGGTACGCAGCGTGTTACCGGGGGCGGCGGCCACGTCGCGCAGGATATCTTCGCACATCTGCTTGGTGGCCCCGTAGGGCGAGTTGGCCTTTTTGGTGGGCGTCTGCTCGGTTACGGGCAGGGCGTCCGGAATGCCGTACACGGTACACGACGACGAAAACACCAGGGCCTCCACCCCAAACTCGCGCATCACCTCCAGCAGCGTCAGCAGCGAGCCTACGTTGTTCTGGTAGTATTCCAGCGGCTTCTGCAGCGACTCGCCCACGGCTTTGTAGGCGGCAAAGTGAATTACGCCCTGAATACTGCCTTCTTCGGCAAATACGGCCCGTAGTGCTTCGGCGTCGTTGCAGTCGATGCGGTGCAGGGGCGTTTTCACACCCAGAATAGCCTCAATACCCTGCACGGCCGACTCACGGGAGTTATTAAAGTTGTCCACGATGACCGGCTGAAAACCCGCTTCGTACAGCTCCACTACCGCGTGCGAGCCAATGTAGCCGGCTCCACCCGTAACCAGTATTTTCGTGCGTTCCATACGTTAATGCAAGGAATGAGTGAATAACGTGATGAGAAAGGAGAGAATGGGGGTTAACGCCCCATTTTCTCCTTTCTCAACTCACCGCTACAGGCTCCAGTAGGTCAACTCCTGAATTTTGTTGCGGAACAGCCCTTTAATGTCGACAATAACGGCCGGCTGGTTAGTGATGGACTTGAAATACGCTTCATCCAGCTCCGTGTACGGCGTATGGCTTACGGCCACAATTACTGCGTCATAATCCGTGCGCGTTTCGCTTTCGGGCGTCAAGCGGAAGCCGTACTCATGGTACAGTTCCTCTGAATCGGCATGCGGGTCAATGATGTCCACGTTTACCGAGTAGTTTTTCAGCTCCTGAATCACGTCGGCCACCTTGGAGTTGCGGATGTCTTCCACATTCTCCTTGAAGGTGGCTCCCATCACCAGTACGCGGCTTTTGGCCACGTCCTTGCCCTGCTTAATCATCGTCTGCACGGTTTTGCGGGCGATGTAGGCTCCCATGTTGTCGTTGGTGGTGCGGCCGCTCAGAATCACCTTGGCGTCGTAGCCCAGCTCCTTGGCCTTATAGGTGAGGTAGTAGGGGTCCACGCCGATGCAGTGGCCGCCCACTAGGCCGGGCGAGAACTTCAGAAAGTTCCACTTGGTACCGGCTGCCTCCAGCACCTCATAGGTGTTGATGTGCATGCGGTCAAAAATCATCGACAGCTCGTTCATCAGCGCAATGTTCACGTCGCGCTGGGTGTTTTCGATGATTTTGGCAGCCTCCGCTACTTTAATGCTGCTGGCGCGGTGCACACCGGCCTGCACTACCAGCTCGTAGGTTTTGGCAATTACCTCCAACGACTCCGCGTCGCAGCCGGACACTACCTTCACAATGCTGCTGAGCGTGTGCTCCTTGTCGCCGGGGTTGATGCGCTCGGGCGAGTAGCCTACCTTGAAGTCGCCATTGGCGAAGCTCAGGCCCGACAGCTTTTCCATCACCGGAATGCAGTCCTCCTCGGTGCAGCCGGGATATACCGTGCTTTCAAACACCACATAGTCGCCCTTTTTCAGCACCTTTCCTACTGAGGAGGAAGCCCCCAGCAGGGGCTTCAGGTCGGGCTGAGCGTGCTCGTCGATGGGCGTAGGTACGGCCACGATGAAGAACGTAGCCTCCCGCAACACCTCCAATGAATCCGTGAACTCAATGTCGCAGCCCTCAAAGTCCCGGGCTTCTAGTTCGCCGCTGGGGTCGATGTGGTTGCGCATCATATCCACGCGCTTGGCGTTGATGTCGAACCCGATAACCTTGATTTTGCGCGCGAATTCGAGGGCAATGGGCAGGCCCACGTACCCGAGGCCGATGACGGCCAGCTTGGCCTGTTTCTGGAGAAGTTGCTCGTACACGATAGGAGTGACTGAGTGATGGAATGACTAAATGAAAAGCTATGAAAGGGCGGTTTGCGCAGTTTAGCCGGGGCTCATACGAGAAATCCGGCCATTGGTTAGCTGGTAACGGTCGCGGCCTTCCGGACAAGTGGCGTGGCCCTGCTCATTGAACTGCAGCCGGTGGCCGTGGGTGCTCA
Organism: Hymenobacter sp. 102; assembly: GCF_049949205.1. Lineage (NCBI taxonomy): Bacteria > Pseudomonadati > Bacteroidota > Cytophagia > Cytophagales > Hymenobacteraceae > Hymenobacter > Hymenobacter sp. 102. The sequence continues at coordinate 3,034,718 of NZ_CP188172.1, read as the reverse complement.
TCCAGCCGTACTGTCGGGCCGGGTTACCGTACACCAGCGCGTAAGCCGGTACGTCGCGCGTTACCACTGAGCCAGCCCCCACAAAGGCGTACTCGCCCAACGTGGTACCGCACACAATGGTACTATTGGCCCCGATGCTCACGCCCCGTGCCAGCCAAGTGGGCTGGTAATGCCCGTCGCCGCGTCGGGGCACGGCCGCCCGCGGATTCAGCACGTTGGTAAACACCACGGAGGGGCCCAGAAACACGTCGTCGGCGCAGTGCACACCGGCATAGAGACTCACGTTGTTCTGCACTTTCACATTCCGGCCCAGCGTGACGCCGTCGGCCACAAACACATTCTGGCCTAGGCTGCAGTCCTCGCCCAGCACCGCACCGCTGCTCACGTGGCAAAAGTGCCAGATGCGGCACCCGTCCCCAATGCGGCAGCCCGCGTCGAGGACGGCGGTGGGGTGCGCATAGTAGCCAGGGGCGTCGGGCATGCCGGAGAAGTTGATGGACAGGTTTTCAGCCCGCAAAGGTAAGGGTTTTGGTAGTCTGTTAAGAAATCCTTGCCCAGGAGTCCGGCGCACCGAGCCGCTGTCAGCATTATCTTTCCGTTACGCGGCCGGCTGCGCCCCCGGCCAAGTGGCCCGCACCATTCGATTTTTCCCGAAAATATCGGCGTGGATGGCTGCACCCCAGTACCCCAGTTCCTGCAGCAGCGCCACGGTTTCAGACGCAAACTGCTCGTTGATTTCAAAGTATAGCACCCCGTTTTCAGCCAACAGGTCACGGCCCAACCCGGCAATGCGGCGATAGAACCGCAACGGGTCGTGGTCGGGCACGAACAGGGCCGTGGCGGGCTCGAACTTCAGCACATTGGGGCGCATGAGAGGCCGCTCATTTTCCAGCACGTAGGGAGGATTGCTCACCAGCACATCCAGCGGGGCCGGCAGCTGCGGCACCTGGGTCAGAATATCCACCTGCTGAAAAGCAACGGCCGCCTGGTAGCGTGCCGCGTTGCGCCGGGCCACAGCCAGTGCCTCTCCAGATACGTCCACCGCCGTCAGGCGGGCCCCGGGCAGGCGGCTGGCCAGCGCCAGCGGAATACAGCCCGAGCCTGTACCTATGTCCAGCACCTGCAGACCCGTTCGCCCCTGCTGCTCCCGCGCAATCAGCTCCACCAGCTCCTCAGTTTCGGGGCGGGGAATGAGGGTGGCGGGCGTCACTTCCAGCTCCAGCCCGGCAAAATGCGCCACGCCCAGCACGTACTGCAAAGGCTCGTGGCGCAGCAGCCGGGCCCGAATAGCGGCCAGTTCCGGCAGGCGGGTTTCGTCTACCAATTCCTGGGCCTGCATGCGCCGTTGCAGTGGAGTGAGCCCGAGCAGGTGCTCCAGCACCTGCCCGGCTATGGCCTCAGCTTCGCGCGGGTCATAAAGGGGCTGGAGGGCGGCGGCAAGGTTGGCGGTGAGGTGGCGGAGCGTGAGCATGCCGCAAAGGTACGCGCCGGCAGCCGGGCCTTCTGGGGTTGGCTGCCGGCGCGTATCTTCACCCCCCTTCTACCCTACTGCTTCATCCCACCCTCCGTATGCCTGCTTCCGATTTTGACCAGCTGATGATGCGCCGCGCCCTCGACCTGGCCCGACTGGGCACTGGCTTCACCCGCCCCAACCCTCTGGTAGGCTGCGTTATCACCCACGAAGGCCGTATCATTGGAGAAGGCTGGCACCGGCACTACGGGGGGGGGCACGCCGAAGTCAACGCCGTGGCGGCCGTAGCGGAACCGCACCTGCTGCCCCGCAGCCGGGTGTACGTGACCCTGGAGCCCTGCTCCCACTTCGGCAAAACCCCGCCCTGCGCCGACCTGCTCATCGAAAAACAGGTGGCCGAAGTCGTTATCTGCAACCTCGACCCTAATCCGCTGGTGGCCGGCCGGGGCATTCAAAAGCTGCGCGACGCCGGCATCCGGGTAGAAACCGGCGTACTGGAAGCTGAGGGGCGGTGGCTGAACCGCCGGTTTTTCACCTTGCAGGAGCAACAACGGCCCTATGTGGTGCTGAAGTGGGCTGAAACAGCGGATGGCTACTTGGCCGGGCCGTATTTTCAGCCCGTGCCCATCAGCGGGGAACTATCCCGCGTGGCCGTGCATCAGTGGCGCAGCGAGGAGCAGGCCATTCTGGTGGGTACCCGCACCGCACTGCACGACAACCCCCGGCTGAACGTGCGCGAGTGGCCCGGTCCCGATCCGCTCCGGCTGGTCATCGATAAAAACCTGAGCCTGCCGCCCACGCACCACCTCTTCGATGGCTCCCAGCCTACGGTAGTATACACCTATCGTGAGCGGGCGGCCCGCCCCGGCGTTGAGTACGTGATGCTTTCGGAGGCCGAAGATCTGTTTCCGCAGATTCTGCGCCACCTGGCCCAGCGCAACGTGCAATCGGTGCTGGTGGAAGGTGGCCCCACGGTGCTCACCTCGCTGCTGAAGGATGGACTCTGGGATGAGGCCCGCGTGATTCGGGCGCCGCACCGGCTTGGGGGCGGTGTACCGGCTCCGCACCCGGGGCTGGCGGGCCTGCACGAACAGTTTTCGTTGGGCGAAGACACCGTTTTCGTGTACCGGCGGCCCTAGCCGGGACTGCCGCAACGCAAAAAGGGACAGCCCTCACGGACTGTCCCTTCTGCTCAAAATTCCGGTTAATCACCGGAAGTTATGCGGTGCTACTACTCAGCAGTCTCTACAGCGGCCGGTACTACCGATACAAACGAACGGTCTTTGCGGCCCTTGCGGAACTGCACCGTGCCGTCGATCATTGCGAACAGGGTGTGGTCCTTACCGATACCCACGTTCTGGCCGGGGTGGTGCTTGGTACCGCGCTGACGCACGATGATGTTGCCGGCAATGATGGACTGCCCGCCGAAGATTTTCACGCCCAGACGCTTAGCTTCTGATTCGCGGCCGTTATTGGAGCTACCTACGCCTTTCTTGTGTGCCATGGTATTGGAGAATTATGAAGTATGAATATTGAATTATGAGGCGAACTGGGCTTTGCACCGCAATTCATCATTCATAATTCTAAACTCATAACTGGCCTTAGCCGATGCTGTTGATTAGAACTTTGGTGAACTGCTGACGGTGGCCGTTCAGCTTCTTGTAGCCCTTGCGGCGCTTCTTCTTGAACACCAACACTTTGTCGCCTTTTACGTGTGCGAGGATGGTACCGCTTACGGTAACGTCCAGCTCGGGCGAGCCAATGGTGAGGGTTCCGTTATCATCGGTCAGCAGGGCTTTGCCCAGCTCCACAGTGTCGCCGACGTTGCCAGCCAAACGGTGGGCGTATACAAATTTATTGGCTTCGACCTTAGTCTGCTTCCCGGCTATGTTGACAATTGCGTACATCGGCGTCTTCGCGGTTTCTGAAAAATGGAAGGCAAAAGTAGAAGGATGATTTTACAAATCCAAACCCTAACTCACTAAACCTCATTGCCCCCACCAATTTCATCCTCCTAAACCACCTTTAGCGGAACGCGCCACCGGGCAGGCGAATAACAATTTCTGTGGATAACCCCAATTGTCCACAGAAAAAATGTGGATAACTAAAGTTGTTAACATTTTCAGGGTTGCTTTTTATCTATTTTCATCTTAACAGACAACCGTCAGCTACTTAGTGGCATACACAAAAAATACTGCACAAAAAATGCGTATTCCCGCGGCTTGTTCCGGGTCAGGCGGTTTATCTTTGGCAGCCGGCCCTTGTGCCAAGGCCGCTGAACAATCTGGCTTGCCTTGGGGTTGAACCCAGCCTTCTTACCCTTCGGCTCCCAGCCATTTACCTCCTATATAGCCCTGTCCTCATGGAACCTCTGCTCACTGAGAACCCCAACCGCTTTGTTCTTTTCCCGATTCAGCACAACGATGTATGGCAGATGTACAAGAAAGCCGAAGCCTCATTCTGGACGGCGGAGGAAATTGATCTGAGCCAGGACCAGAAGGACTGGGATTCGCTGAATGACGGGGAGCGGCACTTCATCAGCCACGTGCTGGCTTTCTTCGCTGCCTCTGATGGCATCGTGAACGAAAACCTGGCTGTGAACTTCATGCAGGAGGTGCAGATGGCTGAGGCCCGCTGCTTCTACGGCTTCCAGGTGATGATGGAAAATATCCACTCGGAAACCTACTCCCTGCTGATTGACACCTACATCAAAGACCCCAAGGAAAAGGACCGCCTGTTCAACGCCCTGGAAACGGTGCCCTGCGTGAAGAAAAAGGGCGAGTGGGCGCTGAAGTGGATTAACTCCGAAAACTTCACTGAGCGCCTGATTGCCTTTGCCGCCGTGGAAGGCATCTTCTTTTCAGGGTCGTTCTGCTCTATTTTCTGGCTGAAGAAGCGCGGCCTGATGCCGGGCCTGACTTTCTCCAACGAACTGATTTCCCGCGACGAAGGGCTGCACTGTGACTTCGCCTGCCTGCTCTACCGCGACCATTTGCAGAACAAGCTGCCCGAGAGCCGGGTGCACGAAATCATCCGCGACGCGGTGCAGATCGAGCAGGAGTTTGTGACGGATGCGCTGCCGGTAAACCTCATCGGCATGAACGCTCAGAGCATGAGCCAGTACATTGAGTTTGTGGCCGACCGCCTGCTGGCCGAACTGGGCTACAGCAAAATCTACCACACCTCCAACCCCTTCGATTTCATGGAAATGATTTCGCTGCAGGGCAAAACCAACTTCTTCGAGAAGCGGGTGGGCGAATACCAGAAAGCCGGAGTACTCTCCGACCGCACGGCCAATGCCTTCTCTCTGGACGAAGACTTTTAATCGAGCCGCCGTCAGCAGGTTACCAGCCCCAGCTCCTCCCCGGAGCTGGGGCTTTTTTGTGGGGTTACCTTCGGTAAAGGCACGGTATCCAGGGGCAGCACTATTCACGCGTATCGTCTATGCCAGCCTTTTCCGACCAATGGCCTTTGCCGGGCCAGACCGACCCCAACATTACGCCCTGCGCTTTTTGCCGCCGTCGGCTCCGCTTCAATGGGAGGTCGGTTTTCACTTCCTGCTCCTGCAAAGCGTTTGGGCCATCCATTACAGTGGGGGCGCTGGTAGCCGGGGCGGTGCTGGCCGCGGCCGGGGCGTTGTGGCTGCTGCGCCGGCATTAGCCACGGGCACCGTGCAACGAATAGTCGGGGCCGCTCATCATATGGGTAGCCTCCTGTTTTTACGTTTTGCCCGAACGGGTAGCGGGGCGAGTATAGCCGTTGATGGCGACCAAGCATTATTTTCAAACCCAGACAATTATCCTACAATCTTTCCCATTTGTATGAAGAAGATTTCTGTACTGATGACCGTTCTGCTGCTGAGTTGCCGCGTGGCGTTTGCCCAAAGTGAATTCCGCAAGCTCAACCAGCAGGCAGCCGATGCCTACGCAGCCAAAAACTACCGGAGTTCCGGGGCGCTGTACGACCAAGCTTTCAAACAGGCGAAGGCCCAGCCCACCAGCACCGACTTCTACAACGCCGCCTGTACCTGGGCCCTGGCCGGCGACGCCACCAAAGCCTTCCTGTACCTGGACAAAGCCACTACGGCGGGCTGGGAAAACGTGGCCCACGTACAACAGGACACCGACCTGACGACTCTCCACACCGACAAGCGCTGGCAGCCCATGCTTACCCGGCTACAAGCCGCCGTGGCGAAGCGGGAGGCCAGCTATAACAAGCCCCTGAAGCAGCAGCTGGATTCCATCTATGCCCTGGACCAGGGCGGCCGCGTGAAGTACGATGCCATAGCCAAGCAATACGGGGAGAAATCAGAACAGATGACGGCGCTGTGGAAGGAGATAGAAGCCAACGACCAGCGCAACCTCAAAACCATCAAGCAGCTGCTGGATACTCACGGCTGGCCTACCAAGGCGGAGGTGGGCAGCATGGGCACCCAGACGGTACTCCTGGTAATTCAGCACTCCGACCTGCCCACGCTGGAAAAGTACCTGCCCATGGCCAAACAGGCCACCGACCGGGGCGACCTGGCCCAATCGGCTTACGCGCTGATGCAGGACCGGCTGCTGATGTGGCAGGGCAAGCCGCAGCTATACGGCAGCCAGCTCACTACCGACCAGAAAACCGGCAAAATGGTGTTTCACCCCATTGCCGACGAAGCCCACGTGGATGAGCGCCGGGCCGCCATTGGTATGGAGCCGCTGGCCAGCTACGCCAAACGCTTCGGGTTGGAGTACCGCGTACCGGCTAAGTAATATAATCAGCCTCCCCGCTACTGCATGGAAGTATTCAACGCACTGACCCACAAAGCCAGTGCAGCCATTCGTCAGCATATAGGCTCCTAGCTGATTTTTGAAGCTACAGGGCGGATTCCTAACTAGGAATTGTTAACGGTCACGCAACTAAAGGACGGCTACGGCCAGGAGAATAAAGGCCAAGAAGTGTGTATCCAATTTGTCGTAGCGGGTGGCTACCCGTCGGAACTGCTTGAGGCGGCTGAAGAGCCGCTCGATGGGGTGGCGCTGGGCGTAGCGGGCCGCGTCGTAAGCCTGCGGGTGGCTGCGTTTGCATCGGGGAGGAATCACGGCCCGTATGCCGCAGCGGGCCACTTGGCCACCGTTTTAGGGTTGATGCTGTAGCGCGTGGCTAGGCTTTGTAGGCTTTCCTGGCTGTGTTGGATAGCGCGCCGTATCGCCTGCGTTGTGCGGGCGCTGCCGTGGAGTACTTGTCCCATAGGTCTGTGCGAAATTCCAGCCCGGAAAATACACCATCACTCTCTGGGACTATACAGCTAGTATAGTGAGACAACAGTCTGTTGGTACAGCAGCTCTACTAGGAAGCCCTAAGCCAGCTGACCTGACCGGACTATTCACACCCTAACGGAGTGTCTGAAGCAGGGAGTTGCAAAGCTGATAGTGGCTCATCCTTTCTTAGCGGATGAGAGTATTCGGTGGTTGGTAAACTGAACCGTCTATTCCTAAAGCTAATTCTGCTGATTCCTCCAGTAGATACACCGCCACTGGCTTCCGGGCCGGGGGCGGTTTTTGGTTACGCCCCGGCGCGTTCTTCACCGACAATACCACTTCTATCGGAAATCAGCAACCTAATTTCTAACCGTTTTAGCGGGCTATATAGCAGGGGATGAATTACGAAAAACCGCCTGATTAGCACTATTTTAGGCTTATGTGGAAAACTTCCACGGAATAGGTTTGTCCTGAGTTCCCGGAGCGGATATATTCGGAACCGTTGACCCTCCTTAAAGGCCGGGTCGCACCTTTTTTCTGCTTCGATTCGTTGGCCGGCCCCGCCGGCCGTTCCCATACCTTCAACTCCCCACATCAACCTGCTACGCCTATGCTGGTCATTAAACGCGACGGCCGCCGCGAGTCCGTGAAATTCGATAAAGTCACGGCCCGCATCGAGAAGCTCTGCTACGGACTCAACACGCTTTTCGTGTCGCCGATTGAGGTGGCCAAGAAGGTTATCGACGGCATTTATGACGGCGTAACCACCATTGAGCTGGACAACCTGGCCGCCGAAACGGCCGCCTCGCTCACCACCAAACACCCCGACTACGCTATCCTGGCCGCCCGCATTGCCGTGAGCAACCTGCACAAGGTCACCAGCAAGTCGTTCAGCAGCACCATGAAGCGGCTGCACACCTACGAGGACCCCAAAACCGGCGAAAACGCCTCCCTGATTGCCCAGGACGTGTGGGAAATCGTGCACGCCAACGCCGCTACCCTCGACTCGGCCATTATCTATGACCGGGACTACAACTACGACTACTTCGGCTTCAAAACCATGGAGCGCAGCTACCTGCTGCGCCTGGACGGCCGCGTGGTGGAGCGCCCCCAGCACATGCTGATGCGCGTGGCCGTGGGTATTCACAAGGAAGACATTGAGTCGGCCATTGAGACGTACAACCTGCTGAGTGAGCGGTGGTTCACGCACGCCACGCCCACGCTGTTCAACGCCGGCACGCCCAAGCCCCAGATGTCGTCGTGCTTCCTGCTCACCATGAAGGACGACTCGATTGAGGGCATCTATGACACGCTGAAGAACTGCGCCCTGATTTCGCAATCAGCCGGTGGTATTGGCCTGGCCGTGCACAACGTGCGCGCCACGGGCTCATACATCAAAGGCACCAACGGCACTTCCAATGGCCTGGTGCCCATGCTGAAGGTGTTCAACGATACGGCCCGCTACGTGGACCAGGGTGGCGGCAAGCGCAAAGGCGCTTTTGCCATGTACCTGGAGCCCTGGCACGCCGACATCTTCGACTTCCTGGACCTGAAAAAGAACCACGGCAAGGAGGAAATGCGCGCCCGCGACCTGTTCTACGCCCTCTGGACGCCCGACCTGTTCATGAAGCGGGTGGAAGCCAACGGCGACTGGACGCTGATGTGCCCCAACGAGTGCCCCGGCCTGGACGAGTGCTACGGCGAGGAGTTTGAGCGCCTGTACCAGAAGTACGAGCGGGAAGGCCGCGGCCGGAAAACCATCAAGGCCCAGGACCTGTGGTTTGCCATTCTGGAAAGCCAGACCGAAACGGGCACGCCCTACATGCTGTTCAAGGACGCGGCCAACAGCAAGAGCAACCAGAAAAACCTCGGTACCATCAAGTCGTCGAACCTGTGCACCGAGATTATGGAGTACACCGACAAGGACGAGGTAGCCGTGTGCAACCTGGCCTCGCTGGCGCTGCCTCGCTACGTGCGCCCCGACGAGAAGGGCAACCTCATCTTCGACCACAAGAAGCTGTATGAGGTAACCTATCACGCCACGCTGAACCTGAACAAGGTTATCGACATCAACTTCTACCCGGTGCCCGAGGCCGAGAAGTCGAACTTCCGCCACCGCCCCATCGGGCTGGGCGTGCAGGGCCTGGCCGATACGTTCATTGCCCTGCGCATGCCGTTTGAAAGCGACGAGGCAGCCGGCCTGAACAAGGACATCTTCGAGACCATCTACTTCGCGGCCATGACGGCCTCCAAGGACCTGGCCAAGAAGCAGGGCCCCTATGAGACGTTCAAAGGTTCGCCGCTGAGCCAGGGTCAGTTCCAGTTCGATATGTGGGGCGTTACGCCCGAGTCGGGCCGCTGGGACTGGGAGGCGCTGCGGGCCGAGGTAGTGGAGCACGGCGTGCGCAACTCGCTGCTGGTGGCCCCCATGCCCACGGCTTCTACCGCGCAGATTCTGGGTAATAACGAGTCGTTTGAGCCGTACACCTCCAACATCTACGTGCGCCGCGTGCTGAGCGGCGAGTTTATGGTGGTGAACAAGCACCTGCTGAAAGACCTGGTGAAGCTGGGCCTGTGGAACGAGCAGATGAAGAACGCCATCATTGCCGCCAACGGCTCGGTGCAGGATATCCCCAGCATCCCGCAGAACATTAAGGACCTGTACAAAACGGTGTGGGAAATCTCGCAGCGCCGCATTATTGATATGTCGGCCGACCGGGGCGCCTACATCTGCCAGAGCCAGAGCCTGAACCTGCACGTGCAGAACGTGAACTTTGGTAAGCTCACCAGCATGCACTTCCACTCGTGGAAGAAGGGCCTGAAAACCGGCATGTACTACCTGCGCACCAAAGCCGCCGCCGACGCCATCAAGTTCACGGTGCAGAAGCAAGCCGCCGAAACGCTGGAGCCACTGAACGTATCGGCCCAGAACGCCGCCGACATGGCCTGCTCTCTGGACAACCCCGACGCCTGCGAGGCCTGCGGTTCGTAAGATGTTTGACGTTTATAGTATCGACTTCGGTAAGGTCAACTGGAACTGGTGTCACAGCCTCAGTATTTTGCAGGAGGAAATGGAAGAACTTCTTTCACTTCCTCCTACCAGTTGGCTTTATATTAAAGATGCCGGTGCTTATGAGGTTGTCGGATACACGAAACATCGGAAATTTATTTCGGTTACTTTTACGTTAGAGGATGACCAACTTGTCGTCGAAGACGTAATTTTGCCGAGCTATGAAACCATCCGAGACGTCATCTTCCGCCAATTCACAGCCGGCAACGAGCCTCTCGATGACCGGTAAGACGTTAGAAGCCTACGAACAAAGCAGAAGCAGTGGTCCACTGACGACGCAGGAGTTCCTAGCTCACTTACGTAGAATCGGTAAACTTCCACCTAACGCCAATTGGCCGTTAGCGTCCTGAATTGGATTTCAAAGCCCCAACTGATACGGTTGGGGCTTTTTTATGCTAACAATCATCCATCTAATGCGAGTTTAGTGAAACGTAAACCGCGACCAGCTTTGAAGTAAAGGTTATCCCTCCACTGCCGTAACTCGGCAAACCGATACCGCGCCGTCTGGAGAAATCCGGGCGGCGTTTTTTGTTCAGGCAAGAATCAAAGACCATTCCTGGCACAGTTTTCTATATAGCGTTTTTACACCCTCTTATCTCCTATCGTATGAAACACATTGCTACTCTCTCGCTACTGCTGGGCCTGACGCTGGCTTTCACCGCAAGCTGCTCGAAAGACGACCAGGAACTGCCCGCCCCCGCGCCGGAGCCCACTATGACGTACAGCCGCTCCATCGTGTACCAGGACAACGGCCAGCACCGGGATACCACGTTTCAGGCCGCCCAGTCGCAGGCCTACGTTACCCAAACCGCCCAGAGCCTGGTGGTGGGCGTTAACCCGGCTACCAGCTCCGAAAGCATCAGCTTCGAGCTGAGCCGCCCGAAGCTGCCCGCTGCCCTCACCGGCACCTACACCCTGCAAACCCTGCGCGACCAAACCCTCGACGCGGCATCGACTTACCAGTACCGTCAGCCCGAGAGCCTGGGCGGCGGCAGCATCCTCTACCCCAGCAGCATGCAGCACGTAACGGGCCGCCTCGTTATCAGCAGCTACGATGCGAAGCGGCAGCTGCTGAGCGGCACCTACACCGCCACCCTCACGGGAGCCAGTGACCCCACGGTGGCGTACATGACCTTCCCTAAGCGCAAGTGCGACATCACCGTATCGGGCACCTTCGCCAACATTCCCGTGCGGGCGGTGCAGTAGGCAGGGCGCAACCGGCGTATCAACAGCAACGGCTTCCTCGGTTGAGGAAGCCGTTGTGGTTTTATGGGGGTTTATGCCGCATGTAGAGACGCGACACTTCGCGTCTCCTCGTCGGGGCCCGATGCACGGTGTGCTGTAGGACCGGGGCCGTTCAACGGGGAGACGCGAAGTATCGCGTCTCTACATCGTGCTGCTTTATGCCGGATTGGATAGGCTAAGCATTGTTGCTACACAATCTGCTTGTCATGCAGAGGCGTAGCCGAAGCATCTCGCGTGCTGACGTTGCAATGGCAACCTGATATCAGCACGCGAGATGCTTCGGCTGCGCCTCTGCATGACGTTCTGTTTTTCAGCCTTCTATCTGGCTACTCAGCCAGCGGGGGCAGGCGGAGGCGGGCCCGGAACCAGCCTTCGGATTCTTCCAGCAACAACGGGGCGCCGTGCAGCTCGGCCAGCTGGTTGCTGAGCCAGAGGCCCAGGCCCGCGCCGTTGCTGAGCACGTCGGCCTGGTAGTAGGCGGTGGTGAGGCGGCTCAGGTTGCCGAGGGAGTGGCGGATGGGGTTGGCCACCTCCACGTAGAGCCAGCCGGTGGCGGCTTCCCGGCCAACCGATACGCGCACCTCGCCGCCGGGCAGGGCGTGGCGCAGGGCGTTTTCGAGCAGGTTACCCAGCACGGTGGTGAGCTTATCGGCGTCGGCCGATACGGTGTAGGACGGCACGTCGTCGGCTACGGCCAGGTGCAGGGGGCGGCCGGCACTGCGGAACTGGGGCAGCAGCCGGTCGACGGTAGCCACGGCCAGCTCATCGAGGGGCACCGGGGCGCGGTGCAGCGGCAGGGCCCCGGCCCGCAGGCGGCTGCTGAGCAATAAATCATCGACGAGGCGGCTAAGGCGGCGCACTTCGTTTTGCTGGGCGGCCAGCTGCTGCCGGGCGGCGGCGGGCAGCGCGGGGGTGTGCTGCACGGTGTGCAGACCGGCGTGCAGGGTAGCCAGCGGGGTGCGCAGCTCGTGGGCGGCGGCGGCGAGGAAGTTCTCCTGCAATTGGGCACTTTCGTGGAGGCGGCGCAGCATCTGGTTGAGGGTGCGGGCCAGGTCCTGCACTTCGTCGCCGGTGGCGGGTTCGGGTAGCTGCTGCAGACCCGGGGCCTCGTGGAGGCGGCGGGCCGCGCGGGCCATGCGGCGCAACGGGCGCAGGGCCCGGTGGCCCAGCAGCGCCGCCAGCACCGCGGCCAGGGCCAGGCTACCCAGCAACGCCCAGGCCAGCCGCTGCCGCAGCTGCTGCACCGCCACCGAAAGCGGCTCGCCGGAGTGGGCCAGCCAGAGCGTAACGTACCGGTCCTGGTCGTCGGGGGCAGATTGCAGGCGCACCACGCGCTGGCCCTGCCAGGTAGCGGGCTGGCCCAGCACCAACTGCGGCGGCAGGGGCACGGGAAACGCCGGGGAGCGGAACAGCTCCTGGTCGGGCTGATCGGCGGCGTGGGCCACTACGCGCAGCTGCTCGCCCAGGCCGGGCAGGGGCACGGTGGGCAGGGGCTCGAAGGACGTGCGGGCCAGAAGCTGCCGGGCCTGGCGCAGCAAGAGCTGGTCGTCGGTTTGGTGCAGGGTGTGGGCCAGCTGCCGGTACTGGTAGCCGCTGGCCAGCAGCGTAACGCCCCCAAACACCAGGGCAAACAGCAGCAGCAGCTGCCCCCGCAGGCCCGCCAGCAGCCTCATGCCCGGGCCCCGTCGGCCACGAGGCGGTAGCCGTGCCCCACCACCGTTTCCAGCAGCGGGGGCAGGTGGGGAAACGCCCGGTCGAGCTTGCGGCGCAGCTGCGAGAGGTGCACTTCGATGACGTTGGAGCCCATGTCGTAGTCCACGTCCCACACCTTTTCGGCCATGCGGGTTTTGGTGACCACGCGGCCGGCGTTGCGCAGCAGTAGCTCCAGCAGGGCAAACTCCCGGTTGGTGAGGGTGAGCGGCTGCCCGCCCCGGGTTACGCGGCGCTGCACGGGGTCCAGCTCCAGGTCGGCGAGGCGCAGGGTGGTGGCCCCGGCCCCGGTGGCTTTGCGCTGCACAATGCGCAGGCGGGCCAGCAGCTCATCAAACTCAAACGGCTTGCGCAGGTAATCCACCGCCCCCGCATCGAGCCCCCGAATGACGTGGGCCGTGTCGCTGAGGGCGCTCAGGATGATAACCGGCGTACTGAGGCCGAACTCGCGCAGGTTGCCCAGCACCTCAAACCCGTTCTGGCCGGGCAGCATCAAATCGAGCAGAATCACGTCGTAGGGCGTGGTGGCGGCCAGCTCCAGACCGGCCGCGCCGTTGTCGGCTACATCAGCCACGTGGCCGGCCTGGCGCAGGCCCTGCTGCACAAAGGCCGCCAGCCGGGCTTCGTCTTCAATCAGGAGGATTCGCATACGAAATGTTGAGGGAGGGAGCGGGTAGAAGCAACAGGGGCCCACCGGCACAGTACGCGCAGATGGGCCGGGTGGGCTGCCTGGCGAGGTCAGTTATTGGAGCAGGAACCGCACGCCGTCGAGGGTGAGGGTTTCGGCCCGCAGGCTGCGCACGGGGCGCAGGGCTACTTCGCCGGGGCGGGGCGTGTGCAGGTAGCCGGTGGCTTCTACGGTGGCTCCGGTACGCAGCTTGGCGCTCAGCTGCTCGGCGGCGTGCGGGGGTACGCGCACAATGGTCTGGTCACTCATGATGAGGCCGTTCACGCGGCCCTGCCGGTCTTTGCGCAGGCTGCTCACGGTGCCTTTCACGGTGGAGGAAGCCTCGGTGGGCGGGGTGGCGGGCGGCGTAGGCGGGGTGGGCTTAATGGTTTGGCCCCCAGCCGTGAGGGACACCAGGTGCAGGGCGGCGCGGCCATCGGGGCCGGGGTGGCGGAAACCCGTTACGGTTACCCGGCTGCCGGCTTTGGCGGCGGCCATGAGCTGCTGGGCCGCGTGGCGGGGCAGGCGCACGGTATCGGTGGCGGAGCCGGTGTTCAGCACGAAGCCATCCACAATTTGCTCATCATTAGTAGCCACGTACTGGGTAAGGGTGCCGCTGAAGTCGGACAGCTCCTGCACGGCACGGGGGGCCGGCCGGCCGGGCTTGTGGACAGGGCCAGCGGGGTGGCCGGGTCCGCCGGGAGGTGGCGGGGGCAGTTGGGGCGCGCCGGCCGGGGCACCCGCTACAGGCGGGGCGGGCACGGCGGCCGTGGTGGCGCCAGCGGCGCGGGCAGCTTTGCGGGCGGCGCGGGTTTGCTGGGCGTGGGCTTCGGGGGCAGCCGCGGCGGCCAGCAACAGGACCAGAAGGGGAAGCTTGGGCAGGGAATGAGACATGGTAGCAGTTGGTTACGGCAACCGGTTTGTTCCGATTACTGACCCAAAGGTGCCAGCACCACCTGAGGCCGGGCTGAAGCTGAAATTAATTTTTCTTCAGGTGGGCTGAGTCTTGTAGAGCGGTCAACCTCAGAACGTCATTCCGAGCGGCACCGAGGAATCTTGCGTGCTGACGTTGTAGTGCTATTCAACGAAGCAGTAGAGATGCTTCGGCTTCGCTCAGCATGACAGATAGTTTGGCAACGTCAGCACGCGAGATTCCTCGGTGCCGCTCATAATGACGTTCTAACGTAAGTACCCGCCCTACCCCGCAGCCGCAGCATCAGCAGGCTTCTCCGCAGCTGGTTCCTCGGAGGCCAGGGCGGGGTTGGTTTCGGGGACGAAGAGCCAGAAGAATACCAGCGCGGCAGCGGCCACGGCGGCCAGACTCAGGAAGGCGGCCCGGTAGCCGAACTGCTGCACCACGTAGCCGGCCACGGCCGTGCTCAGCGCCGCCCCAATGCCCAAAGCCGTAGTTACGGCGCCCTGCACGAAGTTGAAACGGCCGGAGCCCCGGGTCAGGTCGGCAATCATAATCACGCTGATTACCCCGAAAATGCCCCCGGCCAGCCCGTCCAGGATTTGCACGCCCACCAGGTAGTACGCGTTGCCGCTGAGGATGTAGAGCACACCCCGGATGGGCAGGGCGGCGAAGGCCAACAGGAATATTGGCTTGCGGCCGGCCTCGGTGGGCCGCTTGCTCACCCAGGCCGCCACCGGAATCATCACCAGCTGGGCCACAATAATGCAGGCCGACATAAACAGGGCCGAGGCCTTCGGATGGCCCAGGGCCAGCAGCTGGCCCACCAGCGGCAGCATGGCCGCGTTGGCAAAGTGGAACAGCACCACCGCCCCCGCAAACCGCAGCAGCCGCGGGTTGGCCAGCACCTCCCGGAAGCCCGCAGCCGCGCCTGTGGCCTCAGCGGGAGCATCGGCATCCTCGGTGGGCTCGTCGGCGGGGCCGCTGCCCCGGGCCAGGTCGTGGTTGATGGCCCGGGGGGCAATGCGGAGGGCCGACCAGCTACCCAGCACGCACATCAGGGCCACCAGGTAAAAGATGCCCTCGTAGCGCCAGTAGTAACCGATGAGGCCGGCTAGGGCGGCGGCCAGCACGTTGCCGGCGTGGTTGAAGGCCTCGTTGCGGCCGGTTTGATGGGCGAAACGGCGGTGCCCTACCAGCCCCAGCGTAATGGCCGCCACTACCGGCGCGTACACTGTAGTAGCCGCCCCGGTAAGGGCCTGGGTGAGGTAGATAACCGGCCGAATGGTGAACGTAACGGCAGCCACGCAGCTCAGCGCCACCACCACCGAGGCCAGCACCAGCAGCTCCCGCTTGCGCTTGGTGGTATCTACCAAGGTACCGGCGGGCGTTTGGAGCAGCACGGCCACCAGCCCCGGCAAAGCCATAGCCACCCCAATGGGGCCCGGGGCCCAGTGCCGCACCGTAAGCAGGTAAATGGCCAGGTACGGGCCCACGCCGTCGCGCACGTCGGCCAGGAACAGGTTCAGCGGGGCCAGGGCCCGTACGCTGCGCCGCTTGGCGGCGGCCGAGTCAGAAACCGGCATGAACAGCAAAAGAAACAGCAGTTGAAGGCACTTGCGCAGCCCGGACTACCACTTCTTGAAGATGAAAAACACGGCCAGCACAATCAACCCGAAACCCACCAGATGATTCCAGGCCAGCTTCTCGGTTTTGAAGACGTACACCGTGATGAGCGTAAACACAATCAGCGACACGGCTTCCTGAATAGTTTTCAGCTCGAACAGGGAGAATGGGCCACCGTCTTCCTTATAGCCGATGCGGTTAGCGGGCACCTGGAAGATGTACTCGAAAAAGGCCAGCCCCCAGCTAATCATGATTACTCCGAACAGGGTAATGTTGCGGAAGGCGGGCATGGTTTTGAACTGCAGGTGCCCGTACCAGGCCAGCGTCATGAACACGTTGGAGAGGATGAGCAGGCCAATGGTGGCAAATACTTTCATGAGGGGAGGAAAGAGGTAGAACAGAAACGGCGAAGTACGCAACGGCACATTAAGAATGGCTGAAGTCCATCTGAAGATATCTTCAGCTAAGCATCAGGCGGCGGGGCATTTTCGTGTACATACGTTGATCAGCAAGCTGAGCCGTACCAATTGCTTTCGTTCTGCTGAAAAATAGTGTAGGCTAACCAACGCAGCTCCGGTACAGGCCTAAGCTGCTACCCGTTTACTGGAAACCCGGTGGAATCCAGCAAAAAACAAAAAAGGCTTCCGCTAGCTGCGGAAGCCTTTTTTCTCATGCCGACCGGCAACATCTAGTGACGACCGTGACCGTGACCATGCCCCCGGCCGTGTCCGTGGCCGCGGGGAGCGTAATACACGGGCTGGGCAGGCACCAGCAGTACGGGGCGGGGCTGGTAATAATGCCGCTTGGGAGCTTTCCACTTGCGGGAATGATGGTGCTCCCGCACCACTACCACCGGCGGAGGCGGAGCCGGGCGGCCAACATTGATGACGACCTGCGCACGGGCCGGTGCGGCAAAGGCCAGAGCCGCCGCGGTAAGCAATGCGGCCGGAATAAAGAACTTAGGCATACGTGTGAGGGTGAAGAAGTAAAAGAAGATAAAGACCCGGGGGCGGGGTAGCAATCTGCTCAAAAAACACGCCAGCTTCATCTTCGGTCCTTAGCTTGCTGGCCGGCTCAACCGTATTGCGGACTTGCCACGTACGGAGGCTCACTCAGTTTATTTCACCGCTTTACACCTCACCGCAATGCTACGCACCGCTTTCCTGGGCCTGCTGCTCACAACTGCCACCGCCACTGTGGCCCAGACTACGCCCACCCGCAAACCCGCTCCGACGCACGCCGCCTCCCGCCCGCAGCCGGCTTCCGCCAAAACCGCTTCCGACGGCCAGGGCGAGTATGTGGCCCCCGATATGACCGGCGCCCCCAACGACCGGGTCACCACCGACTACTCCAACCGCCCCCTGAAAAAGTCTGCCAAGGGCACTTCTACTCTTTCCTCGCAGCCAAAGTCCGCGCCGGCCAATAAGCAGTAACGGCCGCCCGCTCACCAATGCCTACGCCCACCGCCCCGCCCTATCTCCTGATAACCACAGGATGCGGGCCGGTGGGCGTACTACGCAAAATAAGCGTGCTTACGGCCGCCTGCGGGCGTCCCGGCGCGGCTGCGGGGTGGGCGCCACCTGCACCGAATCGACAGTTACCTGGCCGGTGGGCAGCTTGGGCTGGGCCAGTACCCCGTTGGGATTTACCTGAGTGGGTATGGGCAGGGGCTCGGCCTTGGCCTGGCCTACCCCCGAGGGCAGCGTAACGCCGGGCACCGGACTGATGCGCTCCGTAGGATGGTGGCGGGTGGGCGTTACGGGCGGGCGGTTCTGGGCCTGCACAGCCGGGCCGGCAACACCGCAAAACAGCATGAGAGAAAGGAAGCGGCGCATAGCGGTGGGAACAAGGATGAAGTTGGCCGGCAGATTCTCTAATGCCCTACCAGGCCATTTCTGATTTACGGACCCGCCCCGGGAATGTTCCTGCTTTAGGACTCGGAAACGCCCGGTTGCCCCAGTGCGTATTCACCTGAAAATCCGATACCTCATCCGTCCTTGCCCCCTGCCATGAATCGTTTTCTGCTACTACTGCTGCTGTTGGTCAGCAGCACCATTTTTGCGGTCCGGGCCCAATCAGCCGATGGTGTGCCGCCGCGCCCTGTCCCGTTTCGCTTTGTCACCGATGAGGCGCAGCTGCTGAGCCCCGCCGATGCGAAAACCCTGGAAACTGGTCTGCGCCGCTATGCCGATCAGAACGGCACCCAGTTAGTAGTGGTTACCGTACCGTCGTTGGGCGGGCAGTCGGTGGCGGAATATGCCCGGGCACTGGGTACCAGCTGGGGTATCGGACAGCGAGGTAAGAACAATGGAATAGTAGTGCTGCTCAGCAAGCAGGAGCGCGCCCTCAGCATTCAGGCTGGCGCCGGACTGCGCAGCCGCCTCACTCCGGAAGTTACCGACCGGGTTATCAACCAGATGACGCCCCGCTTCAAACAGGGTAACTACTTCGCCGGGCTCCGCCAGGGTCTGAACTCCCTGATGTACGCTGCCGACCCCAGCTCGGCTCCGCAAGCCACCGAAACGCCCGCCGCTGCACCCGGCACCGATGCCTCCGCTGCCGACTACGGCACGGCCTCCGGTCCTGTTGAGCTGAGTGCCCCGGCTCCCGAGCCCGTAGCCACCACGCCGGTTGAGCCGGAAGCGTCGGGCTTTGGCCTGGGTACGCTGGTATTGGGCGTTGTGGTGCTTGGTGGCGGCTTGTGGCTGATATCGAAGCTGTTCCGGCGGCGCAGCAACCCGGCCCCGGATGGCACGCCCGATTTTTTGCCCAACCAGCCCACTGGCCCGGCCGGCAACTATGGCCGCGCCGGCTACGGCGGACAAACCGGCCCCGATTTTCTGTCGAACCGGAGCAACAGCGGGAGTAGCGGAATGGGCAACGTGCTGCTGACTGGCGCCGCCGCCGCCGCCGGAGCGTACGTAGGCAACCGGATGGCCAACCGCAACGACGACGATGCCTCTCCTCTCTCCCCCAGTTCACCGGCCAGCCCGCTCGATGTGCCCTCCACAGACAACAACGCTGCCAGCAGTGGGGGATTTCCGTTTCTGGACGGAGGTGAAACACAAGCCGATAATGCCCCGGACTATTTTGCGCCCGATAATTCGGGCAGTGAGCCGGATTATTTCTCCTCCGATACCTCCTCCTACGATGATACCTCCTCCGGTGACACCGGCGGCGGGGGCTTCGACGACACCAGCAACAACAACGGGTCCTGGTAACCACCCCGCCGGTTAGCTTTCGACATCCTGGCTCACCGTTGGCTTTCTATGCTCTCAACTGAGGCAGGCAGTTCAATGTTAGAGGCATGGGGAAAAGCCATGAAGCACCGGACCTGCGGGGGCTCTGGTCCGGCGTGAAATTGCCGAACCTGCTCCTCCACCATCTGGTCTTCGCGGGTGAAGCGTAGCTGCTGCCGCTCAAACTCGCCCCAGGTAGCGACATAATAGAATTCCGTGATATAGCCGGGGCGGCTGATATCCGTGTACATACCGGCCCGCAGAGCACCGTTGCGCAGCCGTAACTGGGTAAGTGGGCCTACCGCCTCCCGGAACGCCGCCTGTCGGCCTGGATGTACTTGGTATTCTACCATCACAATCACGGGGCCGTCGTCTGCCTCCACCCCCTCCGGCGCGGCCGGGCCGGGCTCCACAGTAGCGGGGTCGAGGTTGAGGCCCTCGGCGGAGTGCATAGGAAATGGGAAGGCCAACAGCAGACTCAGCAGCATCCAGACGGCAGCGGCCAGCAGGGCTACCAGCAGCGAGGCCCGGTCGGCCAGCTCGCCCCAGGCTACGCTACCCAGCGCCAGGCCCGCCTGAAACACCAGCATGTACACGCTCACTACCCGGGCTTGTACCCAGCGGGGTACGTGTAGCTGCACGGTTGTACTGAAGCTGGTCATCACCATCAGCCACGCTACCCCCGACAGAAACATTACCGGAAATAACCCCACTTCGGTAGGCATGAGCGCCAGCCCCAGGTTAGTCCCGATAAACATGGCCGAACCCAGCAGTACCCGTTGGTCATAGGTCAGCCGTTTTCCGGCCCGCCCCATCAGAAAAGCCCCCGTAATGGCCCCTGCCCCCAGCCACGACAGCAATACGCCGTAGGAGCCCGAGCTCAGGTGCAACCGCCGCGCCGCCACCACTGAAAGCAACGCCCACATGGCGCTGGCCCCGAAGGCAAATGCAAACGTGCGCACCAGCACCGCGTAAATGGCCGGCGAATACTGCACGTACCGCAGCCCCGTGCGCAGGGCCCCGGTGAAATTTTCCGCCGGACCGCTGCTTTCCGGCGCGGGCCGACGCCAGGCATACACCACCCACCATGTACCGAGAAATGAGACGCCGTTCAGCAAAAACACGTACCCCGCCGAGTAGTGCGCAATGATCAGGCCACCCAGCGCCGGCCCAATAGCCCGGGCAATGTTGTTGCTCACGCCGTTAAGGGTGATGGCAAATGGCAGCGCCGGACGCGGTACCAGCTCTACCGTTACGGTTTGCCAGATGGGCATATTTACTGCGGCTCCAATGCCCAGCAGAAAGGTAAGCCCCAGCACGGCCAGCGCCGAAACCTCACCAGCCAGGGTGAGGCCGCCCAGCGCCAGTGCCACCACTGCCATAAATCCCTGGGTTACCAGCAGTAATCGGCGGCGGTCTACCAAATCACCGAAGGCCCCGGCCGGCAGCCCCAGCAGAAAGGCGGGCAAACTGGTGGCCGTCTGCATCAGGGCTACCAGCAGGGCGGAGGTCGTCAGGGTAGTTACCAGCCACACCCCGGCCACGTTCTGCATCCAGGTACCAATGTTCGATACTACCGAGGCAATCCAGATAGCCCGAAACACAGGGTAAAGCATCGGGGTGCGCAGGGATGCCGGCGCGGAAGTGGGCAGAACCATGGGGAGGGAAACAGTGCACCTACATAACTCCCGAAGGCTGTGCCGGGTTATAATGCAGTGCCCGCGGGGCTCTACTACGCAAAACAGCCGTTTCCCAGAACAGAAAACGGCTGTTTTTACGAGGTTGCCCTGCTGCGAAGTAGTTTACTTTTTCAGCGTGCGTACGGGTGTACCTACTTTCACGCTTGGCGTGCGGTTGCGTTTCTTCTTTTGGGCTTTCACCCGCAGCCGCCACCGTTTATATACACCCAGCTTCTTCATTTTATGGCGGCTATTACCCCGGTAGGGCTTGTAGTTGGGGCGCCCCCGCCGGTATGACTTGCGAAACAGTGAGCTGCTGCTACTCATTTCGGTACCAGCCGGACTAGCCGCCGGCCGGGCCAGAACCACCTCTGGTTCCAGCAGCATTACGAAGGCCAAAAGCAACAAGAGTAGTGTTTTGAACATAAGACAGGAAAGAGAAGTGGTGAAAGGGATACAGACCGTAAAATTTGCGCAGCACATACTACCCACATATTACTCAGTGTGAAAGTATAGCAAATGACGATACTAAAAAAATTCATATTTTCATGAATATTTTGGACATCAAATATTCCAAATAAAATATTGGATTATACCTATAAAACCCGTGTATATACCAGTAACAATAAGCTACCATGTTGCCGTTCTTCTGGCACCCTGGCACAAAGCAAAAACCTCTGCCCGTCTGGACAGAGGTAAAGCATAGCGGTAGTTACAGGAATCTTTTTGGCTGTGGATAAGCTACACCCGGGAGCAAAGCCAGCGGACGGCCTCTCCCTCATCAGTAAACTGATTCAGGGAACAATAGTCGCCGTGAGTGTACGGAAGCGCTGGCAGGCTATCATCATGCACGTCATCAGCCTGGTAGGGAGCAATCAGAAACGCCAGGTATACGTGGCCGTTCAGCTGCTGACGAAGTATGGGGTAGAAGTCGGTAGTAAGCCAGTGTACGTCCCGGGCATCAACCTGCACCCGGCGGCGGGAATCAATAAGCCAGCGGCGGCAGGTGTTGCAGGAAGCCGCGTAGCGCAACAATTCCTGGTAACCAGTGCGCAACTCGCCGGACTGGGTGGGCCGGATCCAGCGGGCGGTTACGATGCCCAAATCGGGGCGGTGGGTAAGCTGCAGAAAATCGGCAAGCGAAGTAGAAGTCATGCAAACGACGCTACGTGGCACATAGGGAAGGAAGTATCCCGATACGGGTCAACGGGCGGTTGCGTTGGTACCGTTGAGCTTAACAGTAGCTATACCTACTACGGCTTGACCGGAGGCGCTGTAGTTTCTACCGGACGAATATCGTAGCGGCGATTGAACTCGGCCACGGCCTCGGAGCCTACGTTGCGCTTGGTAACCACAATCATCACCCCATCGGCCGCTTCCGCCCCGAAGATGCGGGTGGCATCGGGCCCTTTCACCACATTCACGCTGGCAATGGTGCGGCGGTTGAGCTGGTTGATGGCCTGCTGGGTGGAAGGCTGCCCATCCAGAAAGTACAGGCTGGGGCCGGTGGCCTGGGCCGGCGCGACGGGAGCAGTCTGGGCGTTGGCAGTGGGAGCAGCAAGCCCCAGCAACAGCAGTAAGCCGGTGCCGAAGGCAGTAGAACGGAAGGCGGTAAGAATACGCATAGGTTTGGGTGGCTTACAAAGTTTGTGCCGCAACCAGCCGAAAAGGGCCGGTCGCCTTCGGCTTCCGGCCCTTTTTACCCTGAATCGGAACTTTTTTTACTGGCTGTCTTTGGTCTTGATCATGATGACGCCCTTTTTGCCCCGCTCCCCGAATTTGGGTAGCGCATCATTAGACAGGGCAAAAGCGGTTACCGACCCAGCCGGTAGAGCCCGAAGCTGCTCCGGCGTAGCTTCCATCTTGTTAATCATGATCAGCCGGCCGCCTATTTCCGCATCCGTCAGCCCCCGACCATCTACCAGTTTGCGGTAGAAGTCGCGGGTGCGGATACTGGCCTCCCCCCCGTCTGTACTCAGCTTGATCTGGTATTTGGCGACGAAGTCGCGCAGGGCCGGGTCGTTCTGGCCTTTTTGCGTTATGACCAGAGCAACGCCGCTGTCAACCCGGTCACCAAAATCCCGACGCAGCGCTGCCATATCAGCCGATTGCTTTGCCTGATTGCTCTTAAATACATGGACGCTATTCACCTTGTTCTCTGGATCCTTATCGGTCGCCTGAAAAGCAGCCTCTTTGGTAGAAGGCAGACCATTCAAAAAGAACAATGCTTCGTCGATGGAAGAACTGTTGATTTTCTGCTGGGTAAGGGGCTGGGGCATTTCGGCCACCTTGGGCGTAGCGCACCCCACGGCCAGGCCAGTTAGCAGGGTAAAACCGGCGGCGTAGCGCAGCAGCTGTCGGCGGGTGGAGGGCTGGGAATTCATCATACGGATACGATTTTTGAGGGTGATAAAGGAGAAAGGCGTAACCAGCGCCGGCCCCGCAGCCAGCGTACTCAGCCGCACCAGGCTATACTGATACTGTTGCGGGGCCAGCTGACTTTCGCGCAGCACGGCGGCATCGGCAATGAACTCCAGGTTTTCCTGGACGGTCCGCAGCCACAGCCACGCGGCGGGGCTGGCCCAGGCCAGGGCCCGGTGCAGGTGGCCCAGCAGCACATCCAAGGTGTGGGCCTGGCGCACGTGCACCCGCTCGTGCAGCAACACCACCGGCAACTCGGCCGGGGCGTGGTGGGCGGGATTGAGGTAGATAGTCCGCCCGAACGAAAACGGACTCACCTCCCCCACCACCGCCCGGAACTTCATCCCATCGGCCTCAGCCGGCCGGGAGGCCCGGTGCAGCTGCCACAGCGCGGTACCCTGCACCAGCAGGAGCAACAGCAATACGCCCACGCCCAGCCCGTAAGTGGCCAGCAGCCACGCTCCATAATCAGGGCCGGATGTGATGGGGGCCACCGCGCCGGGCACGTCGGTCCAGACGGGCACTTCCGCTAACAGTGGTACGGCCGGGGCCGCGGCCGGGCGCAGGCGGCTCCAATCCAGCACCGGATACAGGCCGGCCAGCAGCAAACTTCCCAGCAGGTAGGCCCGGTTGAGCTGATGAAACGTGAGCCGGCGCAGCAGGCCATAGTACACGCCTAGCAGCAGCAACAGCGCTACCTGGGTTTTCAGCAGGTACAGCAGCAGCGCGGGCATCAAGGCCGGGATTTGCGGTTTTCAATCATGTCGATGATGTCCTGCAGCTCTTCGGGGCTGATCTTCTGCTCCTGGGCAAAAAACGATACCAGCTCTTTGTACGAGTTGCGGAAGTAGTTGCCCACAAACGTACCTAGGAACCGGCGGCGGTACTCCTCGGCCGTTACGCTGGGCACGTACCGGAACGTGTTGCCCAGCTTTCGGCTGGTGAGGTAGCCCTTGCGTTCCAGGTTGCGCACCGTGGAGGCCAGCGTAGTGTAGGGCGGGTGGGGCTCAGGCAGCAGTTCCAGCACTTCTTTAATGAATCCACCCCCCAACTGCCAGAAGCCGCGCATGGCATCTTCCTCCGGCTGCGTTAATCGTTCCATTTGATTGCGTTTTTAATTACGAATATTTCGTAATTCTACGAATAAATCATACTAACTGGTTATCAGTCGAAATAATTTTTTTATCAGAAAACAGAAAGGCCGTCTGCACAGCGCAGACGGCCTTTTAATGTTCTGGTTTGATAGGTGAGCGGTGTAAAGACGCAGCACTTCGCGGCTCCTCATTGAACGACCGGAACCACCATCGACAGCCAACGTCAGCAACGAGGAGAAGCCGTTACAGCCGTTTTGTAAACGGTGTACGCTGTAGACGAGACGCGACACTTCGCGTCTCGTCGTTGAACGACGTTGTTCGGGTGATGCGAACGAGGAGACGCGAAGTGTCGCGTCTCTACATCGTCCCGATAACTCCGGCCCGGCCGCCACAACGACGACCGGGCCGGAGCAGGCTACCAGATGCGGGCCCGTTCGGCCTGGGCGCGCACCATTTTGCCCTGGTCTTTGCAGCCGAAGGCCTCATAGAACTCGGGCATGTTCATCAGGGGGCCGTTGGTACGGTACTGGGCCGGCGAGTGGGGGTCGGTGAGGACCTGCTGGCGGATGTATTCGGGGCGGGCGTTGGTGCGCCACACCTGGGCCCAGGCCAGGAAGAAGCGCTGCTCGGGCGTGAAGCCGTCGTAGCGCGGGCGGGGCTGGCTGCCGTAGGTTTTCTGCAGCTGCTTTTCCAGGGCCGAGTAGGCCAGGGCAAGCCCACCGAAGTCGGCCAGGTTTTCGCCCATCGTGAGTTTGCCGTTCACGAACACCGAATCGAGGGGCTGGAAGGCCGAGTACTGGGCCCCTACCATGTCGGCGCGCTTCGTGAATTCGGCCGCGTCTTCCTTGGTCCACCAGTCGCGCAGGTTGCCCTGGGCGTCCGACTGCCGGCCCCGGTCGTCGAAGCCATGGGTGATTTCGTGGCCGATTACCGCGCCCATGCCGCCGTAGTTCACCGCGTCGTCGGCCTTGGGGTCGAAGAACGGGGGCTGCATGATGCCGGCCGGAAACACGATTTCGTTGAGCGAGGAGTTGTAGTAGGCATTCACCGTGGGCGGCGTCATGCCCCACACCTGCCGGTCGATGGGCTTGCCGTAGCGGCTCAGGTTGTCCTTCGACTCCCACTCGCGGGCGGCCAGTACGTTTTTCAGGTACGATTCGCGGCTCATCGAGAGGGCCGAGTAGTCCTTCCACTTATCGGGGTAGCCAATTTTGACGGTGAAGGCGTTGAGTTTCTTGAGCGCCTCCTCCTTGGTGGCCGGGCTCATCCACTCCAGCGCCCGGATATGCTCGCCCATGGCTTCCTTGATGTTGGCCACCATCTGCTGGGCCTTCACCTTTGTTTCGGGCGAGAAGGCCTTATCCACATAGAGCTGACCGAAGGCTTCACCCAGGGCACCATCGGTAGCGCGGAGCATGCGCTTCCAGCGGGGCTGCTGCTGCTTGGCCCCGCTCAGCACCTGCTGAAACCGGAACGACTCATCCCCGAACGACTGGGGCAGCGCCGACATCACCGACGAGGTAAGGTGCCAGCGCAGATAGGTTTTCCAGTCCTGCAGCGGCTCCTGCTTCAGGGCTGAGCTGGCCTCCGCCAAAAACTCGGGCTGACCCACAATTACTTCCTTGGCCGAGCCCAAGCCCAGGGCGGGCAGCATGGTGGGCAGACCCAGGTTGGGGTATTTCTGGGCGGCCTCGGCCACCGTCATCTTGTTATAGTTGGCGTAGGGGTCGCGCAGGGCTACACGGTCCTTGCTGGCTTTGGCGAGCCGGGTTTCGAGGCGCAGCACCGTGGCGGCGCTTTTGGCAGCCGTGGCCGGGCTTTCGCCCAACATCTTGAAGGTGTTGGTGAGGTAGGTGGTGTAGGCCGTACGGATGGCTTTCGAGCGGGCGTCGTCCTTGAGGTAGTAGTCCCGGTCGGGCAGGCTCAGGCCGCCCTGGCTGAGGTAGAGGGCGTACTCGTCGCTCTTTTTGCGGTCCTGGTTTACGCCCAGCCCGAACACCGAGCGGGTTTGCAGGCGCTGGGCCCGCACCAATTCCATTTGCAGCCCTTTGAGGTCCTTCACGGCGTTGATGCGGTTCAGCTCGGGCTGCAGGTATTTCAGGCCAGCTTTATCAATAGCCGCCGAGTCCATGGCCGTGGCGTAGTAGTCGCCTACTTTCTGCAGGTTGGTGCCTTTGGCGGCGGTTTTGTTGGCGGCCGAGGCTTCCAGAATCTGGCGCATCACGGCCTCATTCTGGTTGATAAGCCCGTTCCAGGAGCTCCAGCGCGACTCGGCGGCCGGAATCGGATTGTTCCTGAGCCAGGTGCCCGAAGCGTACTGGAAAAAGTCGTCGCAGGGGTTTACCGATTTATCAATATTGGCCGGGTCGAGGCCGACGCCGGGCAGTACGGGGCCGAGCTGGGCCGTAGCCGAAGCGTCAGCCGAGGCCGGCGCGGCGGCGGGTGGGGTGGTGGCGGTGGTAGCGGGCGTGCTGGCCGCGCAGCCGGCCAGGGCCAGGCCGGCCGCCGTGCCCAGCGTGAGCAGGAAGGTGCGTTGTGAAGTCATTGGTGGAAAATTGGAGGTTGTGGAAGAAGTTGAAGACGTTAAACACTAGAGCTAAGGCTAGTTCCCCTCCTTGGAAAATGTCGCGAATCAAGCGAGTGTGGGCTAGGGGTGGTTGATGGCCGGTAGAACAGTTTTTAGAACTAGATCTAGCATTGTTCTGACGCAAGGTCAACCACCTCTAGCCCACACTCGCTTGATGCGCGACATTTTCCAAGGAGGGGAACTAGTTTTTAGCTTTGGCTACCAAATCACCGCCCGCTCGGCATCCGGGCGCACCATTTTCTGGCCGGGTGTGCAGCCGAAGGCCTGGTAGAACTCGGGCATGTTCATGAGGGGGCCGATGGTGCGGTACTGGCCGGGGGAGTGGGGGTCGGTGAGGATTTGCTGGCGCAGGGCTTCGGGGCGGATGTTCTGGCGGCGCAGCTGGGCCCAGCTCAGGAAGAACCGCTGCTCGGGCGTGAAGCCGTCGATGAGGGGGCGGTTGCCTTTGCCGTACTGCTTGTCGAGCTGCTTCTGCAGGGCCGCGTACACGATGGTGAGGCCGGCGAAATCAGCCAGGTTCTCGCCCATCGTGAGCTTGCCGTTCACGTGCACCGAGTCGAGGGGTGAGAAGGCGTCGTACTGGCGGCCCACCACGGCGGCGCGCTTCGTGAATTCGGCCGCGTCGGCCGGCGTCCACCAGTCGCGCAGGTTGCCTTCGGAGTCGTACTGCCGACCGGAGTCGTCGAAGCCGTGGGTCATTTCGTGGCCCATCACCCCGCCAATGGCCCCGTAGTTCACCGCGTCGTCAGCTTCGGGGTCGAAGAATGGGGGCTGCAGGTAGCCGGCCGGAAACACGATTTCGTTCATCGGCGGGCTGTAGTAGGCGTTGATGGTGGGCGGCGTCATGCTCCACTCGGTGCGGTCAATCGGCCCGCCGAACTTCTTCACGTTCTGCTGGTAGCCCCACTGGCGCGCCGCCAGCACGTTTTTCAGGTACGACTCGCGCGAAATGTTCAGCGCCGAATAGTCCTTCCACTGGTCGGGGTAGCCGATTTTCACGCGCAGGGCGCTGAGCTTCTTGAGGGCTTCCTGCTTGGTAGCGGCGCTCATCCAGGTGTTGGTCTGGATGTGCTCGGCCATCGATTCGCGGATGTTGGCCAACATATCGAGGGCCTTCTGCTTGGCGGCGGGCGAAAACGCCTGGTCCACGTACAGCTGCCCGAAGGCTTCGCCCAGCGTGCCATCGGTGGCGGCCAGCATGCGTTTCCAGCGGGTGGGCTGCTGCTTGGCCCCGCTCTGCACCTGCGCAAACCGGAACGCCTCGTCGCTGAACGCCTTCGGCAGCGCCGCCGGCACCGACGATACCAACTGCCAGCTCAAGTAGGTTTTGAGGTCGGCCAGGGGCTCCTCCTGCAGCACGGCACTCACTTCCCGGAAGAAGTCCGGCTGGCCCACAATCACCTCCTGGGCCGCGCCCAGGCCGTTGCGCTTCAGCAGCGCCGAGGGCTGCAGGTTCGGGAATTGCTTGTCGGCCTCGGCCACCGTCATCTTGTTGTAGCTGGCGTACGGGTCGCGCAGCGAAACCCGGTCTTTACTGGCGCGGGCTAGGCGGGTTTCCACGCGCACCACCGTGGCGGCTTTAGCGGCGGCCGTAGCCTCCGCGTCGCCGAGCAGCTTGAAGGTGTTGGTGAGATAGGTGACGTAGGCGGCGCGCACGGTTTTGGAGCGGGCGTCGTCCTTGAGGTAGTAGTCCCGATCGGGCATACCCAGGCCGCCCTGGCTCATGTTCACAGCGTACACCGAGCTGTTTTTGCGGTCAGGGCTGACGCCGGCCCGGAAGAACGCGCCGGTGCCCAGCGTCTGCTGGCGGGCAATTTCGGCGAGCAGGCCGGGCCGGTCTTTCACGGCGGCAATGCGGGCCAATTCGGGCTTCAGGTAGGTCAGGCCGGCTTTTTCCAGCCCTACCGAATCCATACCGGTAGCGTAGAAGTCGCCCACTTTCTGGCGGTTCGAGCCGGGGGTGGCGGCGCGGTCAGCGGCGGCATCTTCCAGAATGCGGCGCAGCGTGGCCTGGGTCCGGTCGCCGAGCAGATTGCGCGGGCCCCAGCTGCTGGCATAGCCCGGCACGGGGTTGTTGCGCAGCCAGTTGCCACCCGAAAACTGGTAGAAATCCTCGCACGGCGACACGGCGCGGTCTACGTCCTGGGGGTTGATGCTGCGGCCGCCGGTGGTGGAGGCCACGGCCGGCGTGGTAGTGGCGGTGGTGGCGGGCTGGGTGGTGGCGCAGCCGGCCAACGCCAGCAGCAGGGCCGCCGCCCCGGCCGTGTGCGGAGCAGAAAGGTGTTTCATTCAGCGAAATACAGGGTAGGCTTCGCCTAAAGTCGCACCCCGCCAGGAAAGGTTGCGGCTGACGCCTCCCCACGCAGCACGGCCCGTAGCGCAGGATGCGGTACGGGCCGTGGAGGAAGCAACGAGTTCGGAATTACGCCAGCTGCCGCTGCTGCGTCCGGAGCCAGGCAATGGCCTCGCCCTCGTCGGTAAACTGTGCCGACATTGGCTCCCCGGTATGCGGGTGCACCAAGGCAGGAAACGGGGGCGAGTCGGTGGACGCCAGCAACTGAAACGGAGCCAGCAGGAAGGCCACCCGCACCTCCTGCTGTAACAGCTGCAGGCTGGTGGGCGGCACGTGGGTATTCACCCAGTTCGTAATTTCCACGGTAGTACGAAACCGCCGCCGGGCATCCAGCAGCCAGAACCGGCAGTGCGCTTCCTGCGCCGCCTGAAACATGTGCCGGTAGTTTTGCTTGATTTCCTCTTCCCGACTGATTTCCACCATCCATCGTCCCACCAGTATTTCCAGGTCGGGGCGGTACGCAATGGAAAAATCCGGGGTTGAAAAGGCATTCATCTGGCAAAAACACAAGCGGGTGGTTTTTTAACGCGGCACCCACACCCAGAGTTCAACCCGGTTGAGCTTAACGGCGCGGTTTGGCCCGCTCGTACTGGGGCGGCCAGGCCACCTCGGCCCCCAACTCGTGGGCAGCGTGCAGCGGGAAATAGGCGTCGCGCAACGACTCCCGGGCCAGCAGTACCACGTCGGCCTGCCCACTGGCAAGGATATCTTCGGCCTGCCGGGCTTCGGTAATCAGGCCCACGGCACCGGTGGGCAGGCCGGTTTCGCGGCGTACCTGCTCGGCAAACGGCACCTGGTAGCCAGGACCCACCGGAATAGTGGCTTGGGGCACGTTGCCGCCGGTGGAGCAGTCGAGCAGGTCCACGCCGTTGGCTTTCAGAATAACCGCCAGGCGCACGGTGTCCTCGGCCGTCCAGCCGCCCGCAGTCCAGTCGGTGGCCGATACGCGCACCCACAGGGGCAAGTGGGCGGGCATTTCGGCCCGGGTGGCGGCCACTACTTCCAGCAGCAAGCGGCTGCGGTTCTCAAAGGAGCCGCCGTAGGCATCGGTACGCTGGTTGCTGAGCGGCGACAGAAACTGGTGCAGCAGGTAGCCGTGGGCGGCGTGGATTTCCAGCACTTCAAACCCGGCGGCTACGGAGCGGCGCGCCCCAACCCGGAACGCCTCTACTACGGCCTGAATACCGGCGGCATCCAGGGCCTCGGGGGCGGTTTCCTCAGGGCTGAACGCCAAAGCCGACGGGGCCACGGTGGGCCAGCCGCCCGCCTCGGGGCCGAGCTGGTGGCCGCCTTTCCAGGGGCTGGCGTGGCTGGCCTTGCGGCCGGCGTGGGCCAGCTGAATGCCCGGCACGCAGCCCTGGCTTTTCAGGAAGGCCGCAATGCGGGCCAGGCCGGGCACGTGGTCGTCGTGCCAGATGCCCAGGTCGTCGGGGGTAATGCGGCCTTCGGGCACTACGGCGGTGGCTTCCAGCAGAATCAGGCCGGCTCCACCCACGGCCCGGGAACCCAGGTGCACCAGGTGCCAGTCGTTGCTGAAGCCGTCCTGGGCGCTGTACTGACACATGGGCGAGATGACGAGGCGGTTTTTAAACGTAATGCCGCGCTGCGTGAGGGGCGAAAAAAGCTGAGTCATGAAAAAACAGAGGCAAAATCAGGAAAACCCGGCCGCCGAACGGCCCGGTGCCCCTTCATACCCGTAGTGGCGGCAAATGTTTATCCGGGCCGCCGAACCGGGGCCCGGATTGGTATCAGCCGTAAAGTATTTCGGCCGCAGCTGCGTCAGCCACTGTAGTTCAGCCGCGGCGGGCTACGGCAGGCAGGTTCCGGGCAGGATTTTCATCTATTGGTTGCGCGCAATGAAAACGCTTCGTACATTTGTAACCAAATTTGTTACGTATTCTATCGATGAACACGCGCTTCGCCGTAGCAACCCACATTCTGGCTTACCTGGCCTACGCCAACGGGCAGCCCGTGTCGTCGGAGGTGCTGGCGGGCAGCGCGGGTACGCACCCAGTAGTGGTGCGCCGGCTGGTGAGTACGCTCCGCACGGCCGGGCTGGTCATGAGCCAGCGCGGAGTCGGCGGCGGTACGGTACTGGCCCGCCCCGCCACCGACATCACGCTGCTCGACGTGTTCCGGGCCGTGCAGGATACCGAGCCCGACCTGTTTCAGGTCAGCAGCACCAATCCCAGCGCCCACTGCGACCTGGGCCGGGTGATGCAGGAAACCCTGGAAGGCTTGTTCGGGCCGGCCATTGAAGCCATGCGGGCGGCGCTGGCGGCAGTATCGGTGGCGCAGGTGCAGCAGGAGTTGGGCAAGCGCTTACCACAGGGTTGCCCCGGAGCACCGAGCTGACGCTTTTTTTATTTCGCCACAAATGTAACCAATCTGGTTACTATCTGTTTTTCACCCACTTCTGCCGGCTTTACTTGTCGCCGGCGCGTTCCACCCCCGGTTTGCCAAGGGCAGCCGCTGGTGCAGGCCGGTAAGCCCGGCACCGTATTTCCATGAAAAAGTTGGTTGGCCTGGGGCTGATTCTGACGGTTGCAACGAGCAGCGCCCTGCTGCCCTTGTGGCTGCCCGCCTCCGATGCCCAGGCAAATTCTCTTGACGCCAGCGTCTCGTATTTTCAACCAGTAGTGCACACGCTTCCGGAGGCCGCAGGGCCTTCTGAAGATAACCAGCCGATTCTGGCCCAGCAGGCCGGCCGAGTGCACGAAACCTACGTGCACGAGGGGCAGCAGGTGCGAAAGGGCCAGGTGCTGGTGAAACTTCTGGAGCGCCTTCCCAGCGTGCAGCAGCAGCAGCTGCAAACCCGCTTGCGCCGCCAGCTGCAGGCATACGCAGCCCTGCAACAGCGCATGCCGGCTGCTGCTGCTGCTGATCTGGCCGCTGCCCGGCAGCAGCTGAAGGCTACTCGCCAGCTGCTTGCCCGTTGCGTGCCCATGCTCAGCTTTGTGTACGTGACGGCCCCGGCCGATGGCATTATCCGCCGGCCCGAAGCGGCATTGGGTACCCGGTTTGCGGCCGGCGCGGTAGTAGCTCACCTGGCTCCCGTTCCCGCCGCCGATACCACACTCCTACTTACCAGCGTTGAGTAGCTCCGCGCGGCTTCTTAACTGCCCGATTATTTCTCTTTTTGCCGTTGCCCATTCTCCATGGAACAACTCATTCGCCATCAGGTAGAGCGCATGCTACGTCGCAAGCGCCGCAACCCCTCCCTCCTGCTCACCCCCACTTCCCGCTTGCAGGAAGACATCGGCCTCGACTCTATTGACCTGGTAGAGCTGGCTATCAACCTGGAGCACCGCTTCCACATTGAAATCAAAGACGCTGAGATGGAGCGTATGCGCACCGTGCAGGATGTACTGAATTGCGTAGACCACCACCTCAGCAACTTGCTGATTGACTAATGCTGGACTGAGCTGAGGTTGTTAGCCAGGCTGCTGTCGGCGGCCGGCCGCCAGCCATTCTACGGCGGCACGCTCATCAATAAACCGCTCTCCCACAAAGGGTTTTCCTTCGAAGAAGCTGGCTGGCGGGAAAGCAGCGTCGGCCTCCACGTCGCGCATTATTACGGGTACCAGCAAATAAGCCAGGTAAGTACGCCCTCCCAAACGCGCGTGCAGGCTGGGCAGGAAGCTGTCAATCATCCAGCGGGCCCCGTCCCGGTCAGTGTTGACGCGGCGACGGGCATCCAGCAGCCACTGCCGACATTTGTGTTCCACAGCCACTTCCAGCAGATACAGGTACCCCTGCTTCATTTCCTCCAACGACACCTGGCGCATCCAGCGAACCAGCAGAATTTCCAGGTCGGGACGGTACGTTACCTGCAAAAAATCGGGGGCGGGAATAGACATGGAGGCAAGAGCGGCAGCAGAACAGGGTCAAAGATACAGTACCTGCCGGGGTCAGTCCAGTGTCGGCCCCCAAACTTTGGCTGGCCCGGTCCACTTCATCTACGTATAGTTGTGGTATGATTCCACTGATTGCCTTTACTCCCCGCCTGACTCTCATTGCCGCCAGCCGCGCCCTGCTCACGGCTGAACTTACCAAGCCCCACTATTTTCCCGTACTGCTGGGGGCTGAAATGCCAGCGCACTGGCCCCCGGGCGAGTATGATCGGGACGCTCAGCAATTTTTTCTGGATCAGCTTACGGCCGGGGGCCGCGACGCGGCGGGCTGGTACGGCTGGTACGCTATCCTGCGGGCTGGAGCGGAAGCGGCGAAGAACACCATAGTAGGAGCCGGGGGCTTTCACGGGCCACCTGCTGATGCTACGGCGGAGATTGGCTTTTCGGTGGCGGATGATTGGCAGGGCCGCGGTGTTGGCACTGAACTGGTAGCCGGCCTGGTCCGCCACGCGGCCGATACGGGAATGGTGCGCTACCTCACCGCCCGCACCCCGCCCGCCAACGATGCCGCCCGCCGCACGCTGGAGGCCAACGGGTTCAAGCGTATTTCCGACGCACTGGATGCTGACGGCCGTCAGCTATTCGGCCGCGACGTAACAGAGGCGGATAAAACGCCCCCAAAAGCGTAGAATGTACGCAACAGGCTTCACCGCAACCCGAAGAAGCCTGTTGTCATCTGCTCGCCCTCATGATACGTTCTGTTTTTCCGGGTATTGGGGGTCGAGCTTTACGAGGGCGTCGCGGAGGGTACGGGCTACCACGTAGGCTTTGTACCAGTTCTGGTCGGCGGGCACAATATGCCAGGGGCAGCTGGCGGGGTTACAGTGCTCGAACACGTCTTCGTATACCGCCTTGTACTGTGGCCACTGGCTAACTTTCTGCTCGTCGCCGGCTTCGTACTTCCATTTTTTGGTGGGGTCGGTGAGGCGCTCCTGCAGCCGTTCCTGTTGCTCCTCCTGCGAAACGTGCAGGTAAAATTTAAGAATCACCGTGCCCGCCTGCTGCAGGAGCTTCTCGAAGGCATTGATGGCCGTGAACCGGCGCCGGGCTTCCTCCGTGGTTATTAATCCATCTACACGTGTAATAAGCACATCCTCGTAGTGGGAGCGGTTGAACACCTGCAGCATACCCCGTGGCGGCACTTGCTGATGGATACGCCAGAGAAAATCATGGGCCAGTTCTAGCTCCGTGGGCTCCTTAAACGCATGCACCCGCACTCCCTGGGGATTGATACCGCTGAATACGCGCCGGATCAGGCCATCCTTGCCGCTGGCATCCATGCCTTGCAGTACCACCAGCACACTGTGTTTATTCTCGGCGTAAAGCCGGTCCTGCAACTCAATCAGCTCCTGCCGCAGCTTTTTCAGTTCGCGCAACGTGGTGTTTTTGTGGTAGTCGGCAGGAGCACGGGTGGGCAACTTGGCAAGATTGGCGGAGGACATGGCAAGGCGTTGTAGTCGATGTAAAATATGGCAACTTGTATCCAGTATCTAAACCCGACCCCTATGTTGCAAGGATTGCGCACCATTGTGTATCCCGTGGGCGATTTGGCGAAAGCCAAAGCCTGGTATAGCCAAGTGCTGGAACAAGAGCCGTATTTTGATGAGCCCTTCTACGTAGGCTTCACTGTAGGCGGCTACGAACTGGGGCTCGACCCCGATGGTCCCGTCGCCGGGCAGTGCGGCCCCGTAACTTACTGGGGCGTAGCCGATGCCGATGCGGCCTTCGCTCGACTGGTAGCCCACGGCGCGCACCCGCACGAGCCCGTATACGATGTGGGCGGCGGCATCCGGTTGGGTACGGTGCAGGATCCATTCGGCAATCTGTTTGGCGTTATCCAGAATCCGCACTTTCAGCTACCGGCCACACAGTAGCATCGTCGCCAGCCGCCGGTGCGGTAATCGGTGAATCATCGATACGGCTTATTTACCAGCTTCAGTTGCCCCCACATCCCAGGCGGCTGGCCGCAGCTAAGGCAGTAAAAAACTACCGCACCAGTAGTAACGCCTGTGCAACAGCCGGACGCAGCATTTCAGACACAATGACATATAGCAAACCCGGCCCACACAGCAAAACAAGACTTTTTGACCTGTAAGTTCGTCTGAAATCCTCTTTCTGGGTTTGGTATGAGATTTGGAAATACCCTATCACCACCAGAAAGGGACTTTACCATGAACCTAATCAGCAAAGATTTCATCCGTAGCATGATGCCTCACCTCGACCTGATGAATACGTTGGGTGGCGGTATTGCGCAGGCTAGTATGCGGATTGACAAGCGCGAAAAGGGCGTAGTTGTGCGCGTGGCGGCTCCCTCCGTCAGCTCCGATAATTTTCACGTGGTACTCAACGAAAACGTACTGACGGTGTTTGCCGAATTTCGGCATGCGCCCGATGACCAGTTGGCTGCTCCGCTGTTCAGCCGCGTGCTGAAACTGCCCCAGGGCCTCGACCTTACCCGCATTGATGCGGTATTTGAGGGCCAAGAACTGCAGGTGCGTATTCCGTACCAAACGGACGCCGAGCCCCGCGAAATCAACATCAAGCAGCGCTAATTTTACCCAGTTGCCTATAACGCCGGGACCGACCGGCCCATGGTTTCATCCGCCACTGCTCTCCGCGGTGGCTTTTTTATTGCCCGCTAGTTGAATAAGGGCCACAGCAGTACAAAAGCCAGTCCCAACGAGACGTAGAACCACCCCATAACCTGTCCTCGGTAGCGCCGGGGCAGGCGGTTGCTCAGTACCAGCACGGCCACTACTACCACGGCCAGGTACAGCAGCAGGAATACCACGGCCTTCACCCAATTGCTCACAATGGTGTTTTCGGGCTGCATCTGGTCGGGCATGCCCAGGCCGGCCGTGGCCAGCTTCAGTACGTAATACGTCAGGACCTCAAATACCACGAACAGGGCGGCTCCGGCCAGCAGGGCCTGCGGCCCACTCTTTTCTCGTATGTCCGCCATGGGGTGGTTGGGTGGTTGTGTTTTGGGTAGCCAGGTGGTCAAGACAGGTTCTTCATGATGCACAACAGCCACCCACTACCGCCGGCCCAGCACTTCGGCCGTGCGCGTCTGGATGTATAATTCCTCTACCTTGGTGCGGGCCCAGGGTGTGCGGCGCAGAAACGTGAGGCTGGATTTGATGCTGGGATTCACGGCAAAGCAGTTGATGCGGATGCGGCGGTCCAGCTCCGGCCAGCCGTAGGCCGTCACCAGATAGTCCAGAATCTGAGCCAGCGTTACACCGTGCAGCTCCCGAATCAGCCGGCCCGATTCGTCGCGGGCATCCGAGGGCAGATTGGATATAGTGGCCATTCTTCAGCAGGGTAAGTGAAGTGCAAAAGTGCAAAAAGCGGCACGTACTTGGATGCCGGACGGCCGTTTTCTGCCGAGGCTGGGCACCAGAAACGTCGATGGGTGCGTTACCTTTGGCAACTACCCGGTTTTCGTATGCCCGCTACCCGCCCTGCCCGTCGCCCCGCAGTTGTCCGTCCCTGGTGGCGGCGCGGGCTGCCGGTGGCCGGGCTGGTGCTGCTGGTACTGGCGGGCATCTGGTATGGGCGCCACCAGCGGCAGGTAAACCGCTACGCCCGCCTCACCTACGCCTCACTCATCAGCCGCTACCTGACGGGCCGCGAGAAAACGCCCCTGCTGGCTGGTTATTCCGTGCACGGCATTGATGTATCGGCGTACCAGGGCAAAATTGACTGGCCCCAGGTGGCGGGCCACCGGGTGCGGTTTGCCTTCATCAAAGCTACCGAAGGTGTTACCCTGCGCGACAACCGGTTTCAGCGCAACTGGCGGGGGGCCCGTGCCGCCGGCATCTACCGCGGCGCTTACCACTATTTCCAGCCCAACTACGACGCAACCAAGCAGGCCAACCTGTTTACCCGCACCGTCCCCTTGGCCCCCGGCGACTTACCGCCCGTACTGGATGTGGAGCACGCTGAATTCCATGATGTGGCCCGGATGCGCCGGGGCGTGGCCACCTGGCTGCGGCTGGTGGAGCGGCACTACGGAGTGCGGCCCATTCTGTACTCCAACTATAGCTTCTACAAACGCCACCTGGCCGGCCACTTCGATAAGTATCCGCTCTGGCTGGCCCATTATGAGGTAGCGCAGCCTTCTCTGCCCCGCGAGAAGTGGATTATCTGGCAGCACTCCGACGAGGGCTACATCCCCGGCATTCGGGGTACAGTAGATTTCAACGTCTTTCAGGGCAACTTCCAGCGGCTGCTGGCCCTGCGTATTCCTCCGCCCGGGACCAAGGCTACTCCTAACTAACACTGCGTATGCGTTTTCTTTTTCGGCTGACTGCTTTGCGGGTGGCTCCGGTGGCGTTATTGCTCGGTAGCTGCGCCGGCGGGGGCAACACCTTCACCCAAACCGGCAAGGCTTCCTTTTACGCTGATAAGTTTGATGGCCGCCAAACGGCCAGCGGCTCCGTGTACCGGCCCGGCAAGCGCACCGCCGCCCACAATACCTTGCCCTTCGGCACTGTGGTGCGCGTGACCAACCCGCGCAACCACCGCTCCGTGAAGGTAACCGTTACTGACCGGGGGCCCCACGCCAAAGGCCGCATCATCGATTTATCAAAGAAGGCCGCCCGTAAAATTGGTATTATAGAGGCCGGCGTAGCACCCGTGGAGCTCAAAGTAGTGCGCAAAGCCCCCTAACCAATCTTCTTTACCCATGCGAATCCGCAAGAAAGTACAGTGGACTCAACCCGCCGAGGCGGATCGGTTTACCCAGCTGGGAGCCTTTGTAAAAGCCGCCGAAGCTCAGGGCTGGACGGAAGCCGAAATTCAGTTTGTACTGGATGAGGTAGTAGAGGCCCGCGACGAAGCCGAGGTAGCACTGATTTTTCAGGACTACACCCAAACCACCCGCCGCTAAACGCCAAACCGGCTGCCCGCATCAGGTAAGATGCGGGCAGCCGGTTTTTTGGGGGCAATAGGTGGGGGAAGGCAGCCGGTTGCGGCCCTTCCTCCACCTACTTTTTCTTCATTTTAACTTTCCCCTTGCCGTTCTTGGCCAGCTGCATCAGGCTGTCCTGCTCGGCCTTCATGGCCATAGTAGTCAGGCGGCCCGTCAGCGACATATAGTCCCCCTCTTTCAGGGTGGTGGTGGTGCCATTGGGCATGGTTACCAGGCCGCTGGCATTGATTTTAGTGCCGTTAACCACGCTGGTTTCGGTAGTCAGGGGCTCCGTATGCGCGTCGCGGGTAACCATTACTTTACCATCCTTCATTAGAAAGCCGTCTTTCATGGTTACGCCCACGGGAGCCGCGGCTTTAGGCCGGGGCTGCACCGGGCGGCGGGGTGGCAGCTTCGTCTGCGCCTCGGCCGAGAGAGTAGCTAGGCTCGTCAGGAGCAGGGCGGCGCACAGGGTAGGAAATAACTTCATGCGAGTGGGATTGAGAAAATAAGAGGAAGGAAAATGTGAAGGAAGAGCAGCCCGGCGGCGGCGGTAGTTAAGATACGCAATGGCGGCCAGCTAAGCTACTGAATCAG
This sequence comes from Hymenobacter sp. 102, assembly GCF_049949205.1. Taxonomy (NCBI): domain Bacteria; kingdom Pseudomonadati; phylum Bacteroidota; class Cytophagia; order Cytophagales; family Hymenobacteraceae; genus Hymenobacter; species Hymenobacter sp. 102. Next base: position 2,995,977 of record NZ_CP188172.1, on the reverse strand, counting down.
GCCGGTAACCCCGCACTGACTGGTTTCGTTTCAAAATATTCGGAACCGGCGTTTTTTGGTTGCGCTACCCTGTACTCACTCCTCCCCCGCCCCCCCGTGGACTACAAAGATTACTACCAGACGCTGGGCGTTGACAAAACCGCCAGCAAGGACCAGATCAAGAAGGCTTACCGCAAGCTGGCCCGCCAGTACCACCCCGATGTGAACCCCAGCGACGCCGAGGCGGAGCGCAAGTTCAAGGAAATCAACGAGGCCAACGAAGTACTCAGCGACGACGAGAAGCGCCAGAAGTACGACCAGCTGGGTGCCGACTGGCAACGCTACCAGCAGGCCGGGGCCGGCCGGGGTGGGCAGCCCGGCGGCGGCTTCGACTGGAGCCAGTACACCCAGGGCGGCGGCTTTGGCGACGACGACCCGTTTGGCGGAACTGACTTCTCGGACTTCTTCAGTTCCATGTTTGGCGGCATGGGCGGCGGCAGTGCCCGGCCCCGCGGCGGTCAGGACTACCAGGCCGAGTTGGAGCTGACGCTGGCGGAAGCTTATCATGGCGGGCCCCGCACGCTCACCGTCAACGGCAAAAACCTGCGCATCACCATTCAGCCGGGTGTGGAGGACGGGCAGGTAATCCGGCTGCGCGACCAGGGCGGGCCCGGCCGCAGCGGCGGGCCCCATGGCTCCCTGTACATCACCCTGCGCATCCGACCCGATGCCCGCTACTCCCGTACCGGCAACGACCTGACGATGGACGTACCAGTGAGCATCTATACCGCCCTGCTGGGCGGGGAGCAAACCGTAGAAACCTTATCAGGGCCCGTTAAAATCACTATTAAGCCCGAAACCCAGAACGGCACCCGCCTGCGGCTGCGCGGCAAGGGGTTTCCGGTGTACCGGCAGGCCGGTCAGTTCGGCGACCTGTACCTGCGACTGAGCCTGACGTTGCCCCAGCATCTCACGGAGCAGGAAAAATCCTTGTTTCGCCAGCTCGCCGACCTGCGCAAGTAACTAGGCCGCCACGGAGCACCGGCTCCAGTCCGAGACCCAAAATCAGGCCTCAGATACTCCATAACCCTTTACCTCATGGAAGCCCACATCATCACCATTACGTATCACGACTGTGCCACCCAGTATGGTCTGAGCGAAGCCGACATCCGCGAGTTTGTGGATCTGGGCTTGTTACAGAACGCTCCGGATGTACCCAATGCCTTGCGCGAGGAGCCTTTGCACGTAGCCCGCCTGGCCCGGCTTCATCATGACCTGGGCCTGAGCAAGGACAGTCTGGAGGTAGTGCTGGCCATGCGTCAGCGTCTGGAGCAGGTGCAGCAGGAGCTGCGGCAGCAGCGTGCCCGGGTGCAGCAGCTGGAGCTGTTTCTGCGCGGCTCGGGGCCTCTGTTGGATGTGAACTTTCGGTAAAGAAGGCGGCCATTCAGGCACCACCCGCCACTGGTTTTGCACTCTGCAAAGTTCAATATATAGCACTCACACAACCTTTCTGCATGGTTGAGGTATAAAAGCCCAACCCGGAAAATCGAGTTTTCCTCACCAGCCACCTTTTTTCATCTTTATATGCTTCCACGCATTCCTCTCCCGAGGGCACTGGCGCTGGGCCTGGCCACCTGCGCTTTCGCTCCCCACCTTACGCAAGCCCAAAACGCTGACCGGAAGACGGCCATCGGCATCAACGTCAGCGCCATGCAGTACAAGGGCAACTACGGCTCCGACTACTGGGACTGGAGCGAGAACAAGTACGCCCCCGGCATCACCTTCAGCCGCTACATCTCCAAAGGCCTGGATGTGCAGCTGAGCGGCAACTACGTGGAGCTGAAAAAGAACACGCCCGCCGGTGCTCCCTACTTCGGCAGCAACTTCGCCACCAACGTGGTGAACGTGAACCTGGGCCTGAAATTCAAGCTGTTCGGTGAGGATTCGCCCGTGCGGCCCTACCTGCTGGCGGCCCCCGGCCTGACGTACACCAGCCGGGAAGGCACCTTCAACCGCAACGGCGTAGCCAACAACATCGCCAACGACAAAAACCACTTCGACCTGTTCGGCGCGGCCGGTATCGACTTCCGTCTGGGCGACGCCGTGACCCTGTTCGTGCAGACCGGCCAGCACGTGCCGCTCAATGCCAACATCGACGGCGTGGAGCCCCGCGACGACAACAAGTTTGACGACCGGTTCCTGCAGCACACCGTGGGCCTGAACATTGCCTTCGGTAAGATGAAGGACGAAGACAACGACGGTGTTTCGGACAAGAAAGACAAGTGCCCCGGCACCCCGGCCGGCGTTGCCGTGGATATGAACGGCTGCCCGCTTGACGGCGACGGCGACGGTGTTCCGGACTACCAGGATAAGTGCCCCACCGAAAAAGGTCTGGCCGCGCTGGAAGGCTGCCCCGACCGGGACGGTGACGGTGTGCGTGACAGCGAAGACAAGTGCCCCGACACTCCCGGCAAAGCCGAGCTGCAGGGCTGCCCCGACTCGGATAACGACGGTGTAATTGATCAGAATGACAAGTGCCCCAACACCCCCGGCGGCGTGAAAGTGGACGCCAGCGGCTGCCCCATTGATACCGATGGTGATGGTGTTCCGGACTACCAGGACCGTTGCCCCAACCGTCCCGGTCCGGCTTCCAACAAAGGCTGCCCGGAAATGAAGCCTGAGGAGGTAAAGCGCCTGAAAGAGGCTACCAAGTATATCCAGTTTGAGTTTGATAAGGCTACCCTGAAGCCTATTTCGTTCCCGACCCTGGATGCCCTGGTAAAAATCATGAACGACTACCCGGACTATTACCTCGGCATTTCGGCCCACGCCGATAATAAAGGGGAGGATGCCTACAACCTGCGTCTGTCAGATGAGCGCGCCGCCTCGGCCCGGGCTTACATGCTGCGCAAAGGTGTTCCCGCTGACCGGATCGTGTCGCACGGCTACGGCGAAACCAAGCCCATTGCCGACAACGCCACCGAAGCCGGCCGCGCCATCAACCGCCGCGTAGAGTTCGATGTGTACCTGCCCGGCGACCCGAACCCGGCTGAGTCCAAATACGGTCCGGCCCCCGAAATTCCGGCGGCTCCCGTGAAAGCGGCTCCCAAGGCTCCGGCCAAGAAGGCTCCGGTACGCAAAGCTCCGGTACGTCGTAAGTAATCCGACGGAATCTCCACTAAAAAAGCGGCCTGCTCACGTGAGCAGGCCGCTTTTTTAGTATCATTGGCTTTCTATTTCGGCGGTTCCTCCGGTCCTTACCGCGGCTTTTGTCGACCAGTTTTTCTATCCATTCGTCATCTGCTTCACGTTAGCACTATGCTTTATCCGGTTTTACTGGCGTTCAGTGCCCTGTTCGCCTACACTCCAGCCCCACCGGCCTGCCAGCTCGCGGGCACCATCACCGGCATTGGCCAGCGGCCCATCGTTTTCCGTTACACCTACCAGGGCCGGGAGCACGCCGATACCGTGCGGGCCCGCAACGACCAGTTCCGCTACACGGCCCACCCCTCCGACAACGGGGAGGTGGAGCTGGTTATTGACCCCACGCAGTGGACCAGTTTCTGGGTGGAGCCGGGCACGGTGCGGGTGCAGGGCACGGCCGCTGTGCCAAACCAGCTCACCTTCACGGGTACGCCCGGCAACGACGTACTCACGCAGTATCGCCAGCAGATAGAATGGCCTTTTTACGCCAACGTGCAGAAGGCTCTGGCCGCCAAACAGTCTACGGATTCGCTCCGGCACCAGCGGGTACAGGCGTCGCTGCAGTTTGTGGAGCAGCACCTGACTTCCCGGGCCAGCCCCGATATTCTGTTGTGGCAGACCCGCTACGATGATACCCGGGAAGACCAGTACCGCCGCCTGTTTGCGCGCTTGCCCAAAGCCCAGCAGAACTCCGTGCAGGGCCGCGAAATTGCCAAGCGCCTCACGGTACTGCACAACATGCCGGTAGTAGGCCGGGCCGCGCCCGACTTCACGATGCCCGATACGGCCGGCGTGGCAACTTCCCTGAGCCGCCTGCGGGGCCGGTACGTGCTGCTCGATTTCTGGGGTCATTGGTGCGGGCCCTGCATTCGGGTGATGCCCCAGCTTGCTGCTCTCCATCAACAATACGGGCAGCAGGTGCAGTTTGTGGGCGTAGCCGCTGAGGATGCTAAGGACAAGCCCGCCTGGCTGCAGACCATCCGGAAGCACCACGCGCCCGGGCTGCAGCTCTCCGAGCTGGCCGGCGACGCAACTCCGGTGCTGACCACCTACAACATCAACGCCTTCCCCACTTACCTGCTGCTAAATCCGCAGGGTGTGGTAGTAGCCCGCACTTCCGACGTGGAGGAGTTGAGCAAGGCACTGACCGCGCTGCCGAAGCCGTAGCAGCCTCTCGGCATTGTACCCAACGGCTTGCTACACCCAGTCAACGGCCAACGCCAGCAGCAGGCCGGCCAGCGTGGCGGCCAGCTTGCGCACGTTCAGGCTGTGGTCGGGGCTGGTTTCGAAGAGGATGGTGGTGGATACGTGCAGAAAATTACCGGCCACCAGCCCCAGCAGGCCCGCGTATAGCCCGCCCGTGAGCAGCTGCTCCAGCACCACAAAGTTGCTGACGATGATGCCCGCCGGCCCGGCCACGGCAAACAGCAGCAGGTACGGCACCGCCCGCCGGAAGGAACCCAGCCGCAGCAGCAAAGCCGCCATTAGGGCAAAAGCAGCCGGAATGTGGTGCAGCGCCACCCCGGCCAGAATAGCGTAGAAGTTCTGGCTGACGTCGCCGGCTTCCGGCGTTTTCACCAGGATACTGCCCTCCAGAAACGAGTGCAGCACCAGAGAAAACAGCAGAAGAAACGGCACCCGCCCGGCGTGCTCGGTATGATGATGCACGTGCCCGTGCTCCACGCCCTGCGAAAACACCTCCAGAATCATCTGTCCGAAAAAGCCGGCCAGCACGAAGTAGCCTACCGTGTGCCCCGGCAGCATCTGCAGCGACTCCGGCAGCAAATGCGTAACCGTTAGCGTGAACAGATACGCCCCGCTGAACGCCAACAGCGGCTTCATCCAGGTAGTGCGGGCCGTGGGCAGCAGGCGGGTCAGCCAGCCGGCCCCCAGCACCGTTACAAACAACGCAGCAACTGCAAACCACATAAGCGGGGAAAAGAGTAATTGGTAACTGGTGAACAGCAACAGGTGAATGGTGACGGGGACAGACAAGGCAATGGGCAAGCCGTACTTGTCACCATTTACCTCCCACTTGCCCCTTGCCGTTTTTCACCTCATCACTTCTTCAGCACGAAAATCATTCGGGGGCTGGTTTTGGGGTCGAAAGGCTGAAGCTGATAGTCGCCCAGTACCTCGGCCAGCCGCAGGCCGGCCATGTGGAAGTACTCCTCAAACCGCTCCAGATTGAGGGCCCGCACCCGCTCCTCGAAACACTGCGGCCGGCCTTCATCATCCTGAAAGCGTATTTCCTTCACGATGAAATCATTCTGAAAATGGCGGTGCAAGTGGAACGCAGTGCCTTCCACTATTTTCGTTTCGTGCGCCACCAACGTCCGGATGGCCAGTTCCGTGTTTAGAAAGTCGATGACCAGCTTGCCCCCGGGGCGTACTACGGCGGCCGCGTTGCGCAGCGCCACCACATTCTCCGCCTCCTGCTCAAAGTAGCCGAAGCTGGTGAACAGGTTCAGTACCACATCAAAGGGGCCGAAGGGCAGCGGCTCCCGCATATCGTGCACGTGAAACTGCAGGCGGGCGTGAGCAAACTCCCGGGCCGCCGCAATGCTTTGGGGCGATAAATCCACGCCGGTCACAGCAAACCCCTGCTCGCTGAGGTAGCGCGCGTGCCGTCCTTTGCCGCAGGCCAGGTCCAGCAGCCGGGCCTCCGGCTTGGGGTGCAGGTGCGTCAGTAGCCGACTCAGAAATGCCCGGGCCTCGGCGTAGTCACGGTTTTGGTAAAGCCGGTGATAATAGGGCGAATCAAACCAGGTACTAAACCATTCGGCAACGTCAGGAGGCATAAGCAGGGTATGCAATAAAACCGGCAAGGGGCGTTGGTACGCCCCTTGCCGGTTCAGGAAGCAAATACGGGGCCCCATATTTGCAATAATGTTGCAAATATGGGGCCCTTAGAAATTAAATCAAAGCTCGGTGGCGGTTTTGGCAACTGGGTTGGGCTCCAGCTCCATCCCGCACACCGGGCATTTGCCTGGCTTGTCACTCTCGCTGCCCTTGCAGCCCATCGGGCAGATGTACGCAGCCGTAGCCACCGGCGTAGCCGCCGAGTCGGCGGGGGCGGCCAGCGTAGGCGTGGTGGCAGCCTCCTGGGCGGCAGGCTTGGATTCGCACCCGGTCAGGCCCAGGGCGGCCACCAGCAGACTACCGCAGATGACGCGGCTCCAGAGGGTCAGGTTCATCACTACTACTTTTTAATGTCGGTGGTGGTGGGCGTAGTGGCACCCTCCTGGCTGGCACCAGTAGTGGTGGAGTTGTTCTCCTCCGCCTTGGTGTCTTTACGCACGCTCTGGGTAGCCTCGGCACTGTTGGTTTCTGCAGCGTCGGCAGCATTAGCAGTACGGGCCTCTTCGTCGGTGGTGCGCTTGGCCTGGTTGGGCTCGTCCAGCGTTACTTCCGAGCTGATGGGCTCTTCAATAGCCCCGCCTTTATGCTGGCTTGCCGATTCGCTGGTGTGCTGGTCGAAGTTATCGGACGAGCGGCCACCGGGCTCCACCATATCCACCGACACTTTTTTGTCGGAACGCCAGTCAGACGGTTCGCTGCTGCAGGCGTTTAGGGTGAGGGTAGCCAGGGCCAGGGCGGAAAGTACGAGTTGCTTGCTCATGGAGAAAAAAGTCGGTTATCTGTCAGGTTCAGGAAATCAGGAGAATACTACGGGCCCTTAGCCGGGCAACAGGTTTTTCCGGCGCAGCATGCTGTCGAACAGCTTCTGGTCGTTGGCAGAGTTAAAAATCCGGTCGGGCACCTGCACAAAGATGGGCGTATCGAAGGTTTTGGCCACCCACAGGCGCCAGCCTTTCAGGTCCTGGGGCAGTTCGGGAGCCTTCAGCAGCAGCAGGTAGCCGTCAGCCTCGCGCTTTACCTCCCCAATCATATCCCAGGTCAGGCGCATGCCCTCCTTATCGTTGCGGCGCAGCACAATCTGCTTGTTATCAAACTCGTAGCTGAGCTTTTCAAACAGGGGCTTGGTTTGCTCCACCTGCGTTACGCCGGTTACCTGGGCCGAGCGGAACAGCACGTACACCAGCGTGAGCAGCAGGGCCACGGCTACCCACCACCACGAAGGCCAGATGAGAGCCGGCAGCAGCCCCAGTACCAGCGGAAACAGGGCGTACCACCACTCGCGCCGCCACACCCGGGCCATGGCCACTTTGGTATAGGTTTCGGTATCGAGCTGGTGCTTTTTGGTGCGGATGGCCAGCGGCGAAGCGCCTTGCTGCTGCTGTACCTGCCGATAGGCGCCGCGTTGATTGGGGAGTTGCATTGGTATGAATGTGGAAAATGTGCTGAATGTGTTTTGACTGTGATGATGCTGCGTACCGTTTTTTTCAGGCTAGCACATTCAGCACATTTTCCACATTCCTCACATCAAAAATTAAAATGCTTTCAGGCTCATGTCGAGGCTGCGGATGGAATGCGTAAGGGCACCCACCGAAATATAATCGACGCCGGTGGCAGCTATTTCGGCAATGGTTTCCTCAGTGATGCCGCCGCTGGCCTCCAAAAGGTAGCGGCCGGCCACCAAAGCCACGGCTTCGCGCAGCTGGGCGGGGCTCATGTTATCGAGCATGATCCGGTTGATGCCGCCGGCCTCCAGGGCCTGCTGCACCTCACTCAGATTGCGCGTTTCAATTTCGATGGGCAGCTGGCGGCCGGTGCGGCTCAGGTAGGCCCGGGAGGCTTCAATGGCCTGCCGGATGCCCCCGGCATAGTCCACGTGGTTATCCTTGAGGATAATCATGTCGAACAGACCGTAGCGGTGGTTAACGCCCCCACCAATCAGCACGGCCCACTTCTCGCAGATACGAAAGTTGGGCGTGGTTTTGCGGGTATCGAGCAGTTTGGCGTGGGTACCGGCCAGCAGGCTGGTGAGGTGAGCGGTGCGGGTGGCAATGCCGCTCATGCGCTGCATGCAGTTAAGCACCAGCCGCTCCGCCGTCAGAATGCTCTGGGCGCGGCCTTCCACCACCAGGGCTACGTCGCCGTGCTGTACCCGGGCCCCGTCGGCCAGGCGCTGCTCCACTTGCAGCTCGGCATCCACGGTGCGGAAGATCCGGTGGGCCAGCTCCACGCCGGCCAGCACCCCTTCATCCTTAATCAGCAGCTGCGCGCGGTTGTGGGCCTCAGCCGGAATAGCCGACAGGGCAGAATGGTCTCCATCACCGATATCTTCGGCCAGAGCGGTCCGGATAAAGGTATCGAGGGCGGCGGGAATGAGGTAGGCGGGGGATTGCACGGTGCAAAAATAAGCAAAAACAGGCCGTTCCGTTGCCCTTGTTCCGCAAAGCCGGCCTGCGCGGGCGGAGGGCACAAAAAAAGCGCCGCGGCAGGCTGCCACGGCGCTTTCGTTCAACGGGTTTACCCGCTGCGGGGTTGGTTATTCTTTGGTAAAGTCAATGGTGGCAATTTTCAGGCTGCCCCCGGCCGGTTTCATTTTCACAAACATGCGGTAGGCACCGTCTTTACCAGTGTATTTGCCCACGGCGTAGGGCGTGCCTTCGTTGCTGCCGCCATAGTGAATGAAGTCGAAGGAAGCGGGGGAATGCTTGGCGAAGAAGTCGCGCATCACAAACTCCGCCTGCGTGGCGCTGTAGCTCTGCTTGTCGCCATCAAAGCTTAGCTCCACGGTAGGGGCAAAATACTGCGCCAAATCCCGGGAAGAAGAGCTTCGAATAGCGGTGCGCACGGGCCCAAACGCCTCGCCCTGAGCCATAGCTCCGGCCGAGAGCAGCAGGCTGCAGACCAGCGCAAAAGCCAAAAAGAAGGAACGTTTCATGCTAACAGGTAAGTGTTCGTCATGCAAGGTGCTAAAATGATGCCAAGCTGATGGGCGCCACCACCGCAGGTGCGGGCGCGTATTTCTTCCGCCACCAAGTTAGGCAAAACGTGGGCGTTTCGCCGCATCTGGCCTATCTTTGCCCCCATGAACAAACAGGTATTGCTGGTAATTCTCGACGGCTGGGGGCTGGCGCAGAACAAAGAGGTTTCGGCTATTGATCAGGCACGTACGCCATTTGTTGATTCCCTGTTTCAGCGCTTTCCGCACAGCAAGCTGCAGGCCTCCGGCGAAGCCGTGGGTTTGCCCGACGGGCAGATGGGCAACTCGGAGGTAGGCCACATGAACATTGGGGCCGGCCGCGTGGTGTACCAGGATCTGGTGCGCATCAATAAATCCATTCGGGAGCGGAAACTGGCCCAGATGCCGGCGTTGGCCAAAGCCTTCGAGTACGCCCGCCTCAACAACAAGCCCGTACACCTGATGGGCCTGCTGTCGGATGGCGGCGTGCATTCCCACATCGAGCACCTGAAAGCCCTGTGCACCATTGCCCACGATGAGGAAGTACACAACGTGTTCATTCACGCCTTCACCGACGGCCGCGACACCGACCCCAAGGGTGGCGTGAGCTACGTGAACGACCTGGAGCAGCACCTGCAGCGCGGGGCCAGCGGGCGCATTGTCTCCGTGGTGGGTCGCTACTACGCCATGGACCGGGACAACCGCTGGGAGCGGGTAAAAATTGCCTACGACCTGCTGGTAAACGGCCGCGGCACGCCTTCCCAGAACCTGATTCAGAGCATCCAGGAGCAGTATAAGGAAGGCGTAACCGACGAGTTCCTGAAGCCCATTGTGAAAACCGGGGCCGATGGCCAGCCGCTGACCACCATTCAGGAGGGCGACGTGGTGATTTGCTTCAACTTCCGCACCGACCGGGGCCGGGAAATCACGCAGGCACTGACGCAGCAGGATTTTCACGCCTTCCAGATGCACCGCCTGAACCTGCAGTACTACACCATGACCAACTACGACGCCACCTTTACCGGCGTCACGCCCATCTTCGAGAAGGACAACCTGGAAGAAACCCTGGGCGAAGTGCTGGCGGCCCACGGCAAAACCCAGATTCGCATTGCCGAAACGGAGAAGTACCCGCACGTGACGTTCTTCTTCTCGGGTGGCCGGGAGGTGGAGTTTGGCGGGGAGAAGCGCATTCTGCGCAACTCGCCTAAAGTGGCTACCTACGACCTGCAGCCCGAAATGAGCGCCTATGAACTGCGCGACGCGCTGGTACCGGAGCTGCAGGCCAAATCGGCTGATTTTGTGGTCCTGAACTTCGCCAACACCGACATGGTGGGCCATACCGGCGTGTTCGAAGCCGCCGTGAAAGCCGCCGAAGCCGTAGATGCCTGCACCCAGGCCGTAGTGGAAGCCGCACTGGCCTCCGATTACGCCTGCATCATCATTGCCGACCACGGCAACGCCGACATGATGGTGAACCCCGACGGCTCGCCCAATACGGCCCACACCACCAACCTGGTGCCCTGCATTCTGGCCAGCAACGACTACCACGGCACCGTAGCCGATGGTAAGCTCGGCGACATTGCCCCCACCGTGCTGGAGCTGATGGGCCTGCCGCAGCCGGAAGCCATGAATGGCCAGAGCCTGCTGCGCTCAGAAACAGCCCTGAATGCGTAAGCTGGCGGCGGCACTGCTGGCCGGGGTGCTGGGCCTGGCTGCCTGCGGCCCTGAAGGCTCGGCAACTGTACGCCCTAACCCGGCCAACCGCAAGCCCGCGTATTTCAATCTGCTCGGCTTCTTGCAGACGCAGGCTACCCGGCTGGACCGCCGCCGCCCGGCCGTGGAAAAGCAGGTGCTATTGCGCGACGGGCAGCAGGAAACCACCCGCACCCAGCCCACCGACTGGGCCCAGGAGCTGCAGATTTTCCAGCAGGCCGATATCAACAAGCCCGCCCTGCGCGGCCTCTACGCCATCGACTCAGTGCAGCTTTCGGGCGGCCTGGTGCAGCGCACCTACCGCCGTCAGCCCGGCACTGACTTTCCGGTAGAGCAACTGACCGTAGTGCAGCAGGGCCCGGCGGTACAGAGCATCACGGCCGTGGTAGCGCAGGATAATCCGCTGGTGTACTCCACCAAAAATCTGGAGCTGCGCTGCCAGAACGGCGAGGTAGTAAGCTACCGCGTCACCGGCGTGCAAAAGCTGATTCTATTTGACTCCGTGCGCTACGCCGTGCGCGGGCAGGTGCAATAGCGGCATGAACTGGCTGCTGGAGTGGGCCTATTTCCACCGCATTACCTATCTGGTAGCCGCTCCGGCGGCCATGCTCCTGCATCGAAAACTGTTGCCGGGATTTCGTGCGGAAACAGGTATTCTGAATCGTCTGTTTGCGGGCTCGTGCCTGCTGATGCTAGCCTCTGAACTACCTGCGGCGTACGACGTCGTTGCGGCCTGGTATGCCCAAACTTCGTTTGAGCAGTATGCCTTCATTGGGTCCAGTCCAGATGATATTTCCCAGGCAGAGGCAGAATTATATGCCCAATTCAACCGCATGCTGGGGCCCTACTGGTGGGCGTACTGGTCGGTAATTGGCGCGTACGTGGTAAGCCAGCTTTTCTGGCTGCCGCGGCTGCAATACAGCCGTGTAGTTACCTCTGTGTGTTGCGTGTTGCTGACGGTCAACCTGTTTTCTCCGCTGATACGTAGCTTTTTGCCACAGACAGATTATCTGCCGAGCAGTTGGTTTATGCTGTCATATGAACAGCTGTTTATCCTGCCGCTTGCGGGCTTATTTCTGCTGGAAGCGTGGGCGCTACGCCAATTACTGCAAAAGCTGTAGCGGCACTAATCCACGTACGGCTCCACGTGTACCGTGCTGAGGCGGCCGCTTTGGTACACTACCGACACGTAATTGGTGCGCTCCGAATCACCGATGCGGACTTTGTCAATGGTGCTGGCGGCGGGGCGGTGGGCAGCGGCCAGGCGGGTGCGCAGGCGGCGGCCGTAGGCGGGCTCAAAGTTGACTACCCGCGCATCGCGCAGCAGGTCTTTTTCCGGAGCCCGGTAAAACTCAAACACGTTGCCCTGGTGCCGCACCAGCAGCACGGTATCTATCTGGCCGGCTTCGTAGAGGTTGCGGCAGGGTTTGCGGGCGACTACCTTGCCCCCGGCCCGCAACAGCTCCGGCACCGTAGGCTCTTCCCCAAACGGCTGGCCGGCCAGCGAGTCGTTGGTGAGGCGTACCACCCGGACGGCGGGCGGCCCGGCGGCCGGGCGGGCGGCGCGGCCCGTTTGCGCAGGCACTTTGCGAACGGCTGGCTTACCGGACTCCGGCCCCGTTTCTGCTGCCGTACCCAGTCCCATTGCCACGTACAACGACGCAGCTACGGCAGCTTTTCCGGTAACGATGAACAGGGCAACAGGCATGAGACAGATTTTCAGTCCTATACGCGAATCTCAGGCCTACGGCTTGCTGACCCATAAATATTTCGTTCAGTCTGTGCGGTTTGCCAGCCCAACTCAAGCTATTTCCCCATCAGCGTAGCCAGTACCCAGCGGCGGCCGCCGTGGTTGCGGTGCTCGCCCAGGTAAATACCCTGCCAGGTTCCTAAAGCCAGCTCGCCGCGCATAATAGGCACCTGCACAGCATGGCCCAGCAGGCTGGCTTTAAGGTGGGCCGGCATATCGTCGGGGCCTTCCAGGGTGTGGCGAAAATACGGGGCGTTTTCGGGGGCCAGCCGGTTGAAGAACTGCTCGAAATCGTGCCGCACGGTGGGGTCGGCGTTTTCGTTGATGCTCAGGCTGGCGGAGGTGTGCTGAATGAAGAACTGCGCCGTGCCGACCTGAATCTGCTCCAGCTCGGGCAGCTCGGCCACCAGCAAATCGGTAATCAAGTGAAAGCCCCGGCTCACGGCCGGCAGCCGCAGGCGTTTCTGGATGAAGTGCATAAGGTAGTGGTGAGTAGTAAGTACGGAGTAGTGAGATATTCGCCCGACAACCAAAGAAAAAGTCAGCAGAATAAGCGGCTCACTACTCCGTACTTTCTACTCACTACGCCCCTACGGATTCACCCGCTCGTAGGCCCCGATATCCGGCGTGGTGGAGCTGCGGGGGCGGTTGAGCAGGTCGCGGGTGAGGCCGGACAGCGGCACGGCCTTGTTGCTGGCGGGCGAGAGGGTATCCAGCTGGAAGTCCAGTGTTCTGCCCCGGAACCGGTTGGGCGTACTCCTGAACAGGTAATTAGGGCCTTCAATGGGATTCAGGATGTTACCGTTTTTGCGTTGGCCCAATGCCCCGGTGTTATCGTATTCCTTGGTTTTCAGCACGCTGTTGCTGATGCTGATGGTGCTGGGGTAAAGCTCCCCGCTTACAAAGCCCAGCTCATTGCCGTCCTTATTGGTACCCCACACAATGCTATTGCGCAGCACCAGACGCGGGGCCACGGCCGGCGTGGGCACCCGGTTGATTTCAATGGAGGGCGCCAGCAGCACCGAGGGCTTGTCGCGCACGATGCGGGCGTAGTTGGCCACCGTCACGTAGTCCAGTTGGTTGACGTTGCCGATGCCGAACAGCGCGTACTGCTCGCAATTGGTGATGAGCGTGTTGCGCACCACAAAGTCGCCGTACACGCCCAGCAAAGCCGCGCCCTCCACCCCAAAGCCACTGTTGAGGGTGGAGATATTGCGGAACAAGGAGTTTTCGACCAGCACGTTGGGATGAGGCTGGTAGTTGCGGCGGTTGAAGAAGAACAGCCCGTAGTTGCTGTTCCGGATTTCAGTGAAGCGCACCACATTGTCGCGGCTGAGGGTATCGAACTGAATGCCGCCCCACTGCCCGGGCACTTCTTGGTACTGCTCCTCCCGCCGGTCGCCCTGGAAGCGCACGAAGTTGCGGTCCTCGGGTTTCAGCTCCCCGGCCGGCTGAAAGGCAGGGTTGCACAGCAGCCGCCCCTGCACCACCAAAAACGAGCCGGCATGGGAGTAAATCCGCGCCCCGGCCTCAATGGTCAGCGTGGCCCCGCGCTCCACCAGCACGGAGTTGTAGATGACGTGGGGCTTGTCGGCCCGCCAGGTGGTATTGCGGCCGATGCGCTCGGCATCGTGAAAATACGCGTTCTGGCCGTAGCTGAGCACTTTCACCAGCTGCTCGTTGCCGTTGGTGCGGAACTTCAGGTCGTCCACCACCAGAAAGGGCTTTAGGTCGGAGGGCGTGGGGTCAACGGTGGCGCGCACCAGCACCAGCAGGCTGTCCTTGCCCCGGATTTCCACGTCGCGGGCCGTGAGGGTAGGTTGCCCATTCACCAGCAGGCTGTATGTCACGCCGGGCCGGTTCTGCAGGCTGATTTCCGCCACCCGCACGGCGCGGGCGTTGCGGTTGTACACCCACAGCCGCTTGCTCACGGTGCCCACCGATACGAAAATGGTATCAAACTTCACCGTATCCTGGGCAAATTCCAGCTTGGCACTGCTGTCAGTCGTGATAATGTCCTCCTTGGGCTCACAGCCGGGCAGCAGCACTGTAAGTGCCGAAAGAACAAGCAACAACGGGAGCAGAAAGCGCATGTGGCGTAAGCTTCAGCTTGCGCCATTCCGGAAAAGGGCGCGTCCTAACAAAGAATGGGTAACGCAAACCGCTCCGCCTTAGTGCATGGCGGAGCGGCTATTGGCGCACGGCGCAAGCTGAAGCTTACGCCACGCATACAAACTGAAGCGTGTGCTGCTAGCCTACGCCTTCCTGCAAACGCTCGGCGCTTTCGGCAATGCGCAGCTGCTCTACAAACTCGTCGATGTTGCCGTCCATTACCGACGACAGGTTGTACACCGTGAGGCCGATGCGGTGGTCGGTTACGCGGCCCTGGGGGTAGTTGTAGGTGCGGATTTTGTCCGACCGGTCGCCGCCGCCAATCATGCTCTTGCGGGCCGCGCCTTCGGCTTCGTTCTTTTTGGCCAGCTCAATCTCGTAGAGGCGGGAGCGGAGCACCTGCAGGGCCTTATCAAAGTTCTTGAGCTGCGACTTCTGGTCCTGGCACTGGGCCACAATGCCGGTGGGCAAGTGGGTGAGGCGCACGGCCGAGTAGGTGGTGTTTACCGACTGCCCGCCGGGACCCGACGACATGAACAGGTCTTTGCGCACCTCGTTCATATCAATCTGCACGTCCAGTTCCTCGGCCTCGGGCATCACGACAATAGAAGCTACCGAGGTGTGAATGCGGCCCTGGGTTTCGGTGGCCGGCACGCGCTGCACGCGGTGCACCCCCGATTCGAACTTGAGCTTGCCGTACACGTCCTCGCCCTTCACGGCCAGGATAATTTCCTTGTAGCCGCCCGAGGTGCCCTCGGTGGCGTCTACCAGTTCCATTTTCCAGTTCTGCTTTTCGGCGAAGCGCATGTACATACGCTGCAAGTCGCCGGCAAAAATGGCCGCCTCATCCCCCCCGGCCCCGGCCCGGATTTCCATGATGATATCCTTGCTGTCGTTGGGGTCTTTGGGAATCAGCAGCTCCTTGATAACGGCTTCCAGGCGCTCCTGCTCGGGGTAGAGCAGTTCCAGCTCGTCCTTGGCCATCTGGCGGAAGTCCTCGTCCTTTTCGTTGGCAATGACCTCCTTGGCCCCGTCGATGTTGGCCAGCACGTTCTGGTACGCCTTGTACTCGGTCACGATTTTGCCGAGGTCCTTGTATTCCTTATTGAGGGCCTTGAAGCGTTTCATGTCGCTCATGGCTTCGGGCTGGGTGAGCTGCTCGCTCACGTCCTCAAAGCGCTGTTGGATGGCCTCCAGTTTATCTAGCATCTTGCCTTCAGAAAATGTATGGGGAGTGCAAAGGTACGGAAACGAAGTCGTTGGTAAATAAGCAGGAAGTAGCTGGCGGCGACGATGCGTGCGGGACCGGCAGAACGGCCGTCAGGAATAACGATGCCATGCCGGCTGAATCCTCCGGAACGTCATGCTGAGCGCAGCCGGAGGCGTAGTCGAAGCATCTCTACCGCTTCGATTCCGCCATCTGAGTTAGCCAGAAGTAAAGATGCTTCGACTACGCTCCGCTTCGCTCAGCATGACGTTCTATAGTAAGGTTTTCCACACTCGTTCTGCGGTTCGTATCAGCCGGTAGAAATCGTAAATAATTCTTTTCCGGAAATGCGGGCCATTTCAAATAATTCCTACTTTGGCCAGCGTTAACCTCCTCAGGCATATGGTCCGGCCCGGTGCTGCTCCTGCTTTTTACCCCGCTTCGCCCCTCTCTTTGATGGGTACCGGCACAACTATTACCACAACCCGCTAGAGCGGGCTGCGGAACTTCTTACCCCTTCTGATTCGCCGCCCGCTTCGCCGGTACGCCTCCCGCCCAGGAGGCCCCGGGCCGAAAGCGGGTTTTTTTACGCCCATCACGCAACGACCTACTATGCAGGTACTGAAATTCGGCGGCTCCTCCGTCGCCACGGCCGACAACATGCAGCGGGTACTCGACCTGGCCCAGGCCGCCGCCCGCCAGGCTCCCACCGTGGTGGTGGTATCGGCCCTGGGTGGCGTCACCGACCAGCTGATTGCGGCTGGTCGCCGCGCCGCCGCCCACGACGACTCCTACCGCCCCCTGCTGCGCGAGCTGGAGCAGCGCCACCTGGAGGCCGCCCGCGGCCTGCTACCCATTGCCGGCCAGAGCGCCGTGCTGAGCCAGGTAAAAACCAGCTGCAACGAGCTGGAAAGCCTCTGCGACGGAATTTTTGCCCTGGGTGAGCTGTCGGCCCGCACCCTGGACCGGCTGGTGAGCTACGGGGAGCTGCTGTCGTCGCGGCTGGTGGCGGCGGGGCTGGCGGCCCGGGGGGCGGCCCACCAGTGGCTGGACAGCCGCCAGCTCATCCGCACCGATGCCCGCTACGGCCACGCCGCCGTGGATTTCGCCACCACCAACCCGCTCATTCAGGCGGCCGTGACGGGCGAGGTGCCGCTGTACGTGGCCCCCGGTTTCGTGGCCGCCGCCCCTGATGGCAGCACCACCACCCTGGGCCGCGGCGGCTCCGACTACACAGCGGCCATCTTCGCCGGGGCGCTGGGTGCCTCCACGCTGGAAATCTGGACCGACGTGAGCGGCATGATGACGGCCGACCCGCGCCTAGTGCGCGCGGCCCGGCCCATCCCGCGCATCAGCTACCAAGAGGCCATGGAACTCTCGCACTTCGGGGCCAAGGTGCTGTACCCGCCCACCATTCAGCCGGTCATGCGGACCGGTATTCCGCTCTGGATCAAGAACACCTTCGCCCCCACCGACGCCGGCACGCTGGTGGAAGTTGCCCCGCCGGCCAACCAGGAATTTGTGCGGGGTATTTCCAGCATCGGGCCCATTTCCTTGCTGCGGCTGGAAGGCAGCGGCATGGTGGGCGTGCCGGGCTTTTCCAGGCGGCTGTTTGCGGCCCTGGCCCAGGAGCAGGTAAACGTGGTGCTCATCACCCAAAGCTCCTCCGAGCACTCCATCTGCGTGGCCGTGAGTACCCCCGATGCCGACCGCGCCCAGCAGGCCGCCGACCAGGAGTTTGCCGCCGAAATCGGCCGCGGCCTGCTCGACCCGCTCGACCGGGAAGACGAGCTGGCCGTGGTGGCGCTGGTGGGCGAGCAGATGAAAAACCACCCGGGCATCAGCGGGCGGCTGTTTGGGGCGCTGGGCCAGAACGGGGTGAATATCCGGGCCATTGCCCAGGGCTCGTCGGAGAAGAATATTTCGACGGTAATCCGGCAGCAGGACGTGCGCAAGGCCATCAACGTGCTGCACGAAACTTTCTTCGAGGCCACTACCCGGCAGGTGAACGTGGTGGTAGCGGGCGTGGGCAACGTGGGCCGCAAGCTGCTGGAGCAGCTGCAGCGCCAGCAGCCCTGGCTGCGCGAGAAGCTGCGCCTGAACCTGCGGGTGGTGGGCCTGGCCAACAGTCGGCAGTTTGTGCTGCAGGAGGACGGCCTCGACCTGGCCGACTGGGAAGCCGCCCTGGCCGCCGGCCCGGCCCTGGACCTCACCCGCCTCACCGACGAGCTGCTGGCCCTGAACCTGCGCAACACGGTATTCGTGGATGTGACGGCCAGCGCCGATGTGGCCCAGGTGTACGAGCAGCTGCTGGCCCGCTCGGTGGCGGTGGTGGCCTGCAACAAGGTGGCGGCCTCAGCCGAGTACGCGCGGTACGCTCACCTCAAAAGTCTGGCCCAGGAGTTCAACACCCAGTTCCTGTTTGAAACCAACGTGGGCGCGGGCCTGCCCATCATCGGCACGCTGGGCGACCTGCTGCGCAGTGGCGACGAGGTGCAGCGCATGCAGGCGGTGCTGTCGGGCACGCTCAACTTCGTGTTCAACAACTACGACGGCACCCGGCCCTTTGCCGAGGTGGTGCGCCAGGCCCAGCAGGAAGGCTACACCGAGCCCGACCCTCGCCTCGACCTAACGGGCGTGGACGTGGCCCGCAAAATCCTGATTTTGGCCCGGGAAGCCGGCCACCCGCTGGAAATGCCCGACGTGCAGAACGACTCCTTCCTGCCCGCCGCCTGCCTGGAAGGCGACGTGCCGGCCTTCTACGAGCAGCTGGCCGCCCACGAGGCCCACTTCCGCCGCCTCTACGACGAAGCCGCCGCCCAGGGCTGCAAGCTCCGCTTCGTGGCCAGCTTCGAAAACGGCCAAGCCCGGGTGGGCCTGCAGAGCGTGGCTCCCGGCCACGACCTATACAGCCTGCAGGGTAAGGACAACGCCGTGCTGTTCTTCACCAACCGCTACGTAGAGCAGCCCCTGGTTATCAAAGGAGCCGGCGCCGGTGCCGAGGTAACCGCCTCCGGCGTATTTGCCGACGTGCTGCGGGCCGCGCAAGGGTGAAATTGAGTTCTGAATGATGAATTATGAGAGTTGAATTGACAGACCGGCCATGCTGCGACCAGCCACCGCACTACTCACGGCCTCGTGGTTATGAATCGATTAACTCCATAAACAACCCGTCATTCATAATTCATCACTCATAACTCAGCTCTCCCCAACTGTATGCCATCCTCGCAATTCATAACTCATAATTCAACTCTCAACTCTAACTCCGTCTCTCTCCTTGCCCCGGCTACCGTGGCTAATGTGGTGTGCGGATTTGACGTGCTGGGGTTTGCCCTGCACGAACCCAACGACGAAATGCACCTGCGCCTGACCGACGAGCCGGGGGTGCGCATTCTGAACGAAGACGATTTTGGCCTGCCCACCGAGCCCGCCCGCAACGTGGCGGGGGCGGCGCTGCTGGCCATGCTGCGGGCCGTGCCTGAGGTGGCGGGCGTGGAGGTGCGCATCCGCAAGCACATCCGGCCTGGTAGTGGCATCGGGAGCAGCGCGGCCAGCGCGGCGGGGGCCGTGGTGGGGCTCAACCACCTGCTGGCGGGCCGATTCACCAAGGCCGAGCTGGTGGAGTTTGCCATGTACGGCGAAGAGGTGGCCTCCGGCGTGCGCCACGCCGACAACATTGCCCCGGCCATCTACGGCGGCGTCACGCTCATTCGCTCCACCACGCCCGCCCCCGATGTGGTGCCGCTGGATGCCCCGCCCCTGTTCGTGACGGTGGTGCACCCCCAAATTGAGGTAAAAACTTCCGACGCCCGCCAGATTCTCAAGCAACAGGTGTCCCTGCGCGACGCCGTGCGGCAGTGGGGCAACGTGGGCGCGCTGGTGGCCGGCTTGCTCAAGCACGATTACGCCCTCATTGGTCGGGCCCTGGAAGACGTGATTGTGGAGCCCGTGCGCAGCATTCTGATTCCGGGGTTCGAGCAGGTGAAAAGCGGCAGCCGCGCCGCCGGGGCGCTGGGCGGCGGCATTTCCGGCTCGGGCCCCTCCCTGTTCATGCTCAGCCAGCACGAAGCCACCGCCCAGGCCGTGGCCGAGGTGATGCGCACCACCTACGAGCAGCTAGGCCTAGCCCATTTCGTGTACCAGACAACTATCAACACAACCGGCTGCCGGATTCTGCCCGCCTGATGCCTGCCTGATGTAGAGACGCGACACTTCGTGTCTCGTCATTGAACGACCCGGACTTGTGCCAACCAAACAACATCAGCAACGAGCAGACGCGAAGTGTCGCGTCTCTACATCAGCCTTCACCACTCAACCGCCATGCACTACTACAGCCTCAACCGCCAATCGGAGCCCGTTGATTTTCGGACGGCGGCCGTGGCGGGGCAGGCCCCGGACGGGGGCCTGTACTTCCCCGAAACCATTCCACGCTTCCCGGCCGACTTCCTGGCCCAGCTGCCCCACCTGACGCCGGCCGAGCTGGCTCTGACGGTGCTGCGGCCCTACGTGGGCAGCGCCATTCCGGAGCCGGAGCTGGCCCGCATCTGCGCCGAAACCGTGGATTTCCCGCTGCCGGTGGTGCCCGTGACGGACCGCAGCAGCGCGCTGGAGCTGTTTCACGGGCCCACGCTGGCGTTCAAGGATGTGGGGGCGCGGTTCATGAGCCGCTGCCTGGGCTACTTCTCCCGCCACGAAACCCGGCCCGTTACGGTGCTGGTGGCTACCTCCGGCGACACTGGCGGGGCCGTGGCCAGCGGGTTTCTGGGCGTGCCGGGCGTGGAAGTAGTTATTCTGTATCCGCAGGGCCGGGTGAGTCCGGTGCAGGAGCAGCAACTCACGGCCCTGGGCCAGAACATCCGGGCCCTGGAGGTGCGCGGCAATTTCGACGACTGCCAGCGGCTGGTGAAGCAGGCCTTCCGCGACGATGCGCTGCGGCAGCGCCGGCAGCTAACTTCGGCCAACTCCATCAACGTGGCCCGCTGGCTGCCCCAGCAGGTGTACTACGTGGCGGCCCTGGCTCAGTGGCCCCACGCGCAGCCGCCGGTGGTGGCCGTGCCCAGCGGCAATTTTGGCAACCTGTGCGCCGGGCTGCTGGCCTACACCTCGGGGCTGCCGGTGGCGCACTTCGTGGCGGCCTGCAACCAGAACGACGCCGTGCCCCGCTACCTGCAGTCGGGCCGGTACACGGCCCAGCCGGCCGTGGCTACCCTCTCCAACGCCATGGACGTGGGCGACCCGAGTAACTTCGGCCGGATTCTGGAGCTGTTCGGGCACCAGTACCCGGTACTACGTGAGCTGCTGAGCGGCTACACCGTGTCGGACGCCGACACCACGGCCACCATTGCCCGGGTGTTCCATGAAACCGGCTACGTGCTCGACCCGCACGGGGCCGTGGCCTACTTTGCGCTGGAGGAGTATCTGCGCCACCACCCGGCGCAGCGTGGCCTTTTCCTCGAAACCGCCCACCCGGTGAAATTTCCCGCGGCTGTGGAAGCCGCCACCGGCCAGCCGGTGCCCCTGCCGCCCAGCCTGGCCACCCTCATGCAGCAACCCAAACAAACCACCCTGCTGGAACCGCAATACGACGCCTTGCGGGCATATTTGTGGGAATAAATGCGTTGTTGCCGGTTATACAGGCTAGAGCTAGCGAGCTAGTTCCCCTCCTTTCCAAGGAGGGGAACTAGCTCGCAACTTAGGTAGGCCCGTCATGCAGAGGCGTAATCAAATCATAACGTACAAGCCATCATCTATTCATTCCTCCCCACCCATGCGCCCACTCTTCCGCTCCCTCCTGCTTCTGCCCCTACTGGCGGCCTGCCGGCCCGACCAGGTGGAACACCTCAGCAACACCAAGGAGCTGGCCGTGGAGGCGGCAAACTGGGAGGTGAAGCGCATCATGCCCGCCGACTTGCTGCGGGCCACCCGCTGGGCCGGCGACTCGCTTACCCGCACCGCCGAGCGGGAATTGCGCGCGGTGCTCGCCCAGAAGCTGCAAGAAGGTGGTGTGGCCGCCGCCCTGCCCTACTGCCACCCCGAGCAGCTGCCTCTCACCGATTCGCTGGCGAAGGTGCTGCAGGCCACGCTCCGTCGCGCCTCCGGCCGCCCCCGCAACCCCGCCAACCAGGCCACGCTTTCCGCGGCGGAGCTGAACCCTGCCGACACCACCCGCCGGGTGGCCCGCCCCGGAGCTGAGGAGTTTACTTACCAGCGCCCTCTGGTGCTGAACGACCTGCTCTGCCTGCGCTGCCACGGCACCGTGGGCCAGGATATTGCGGCGGCCGATTACGCCCTCATCAAAAAGCAGTTTCCGCAGGATCAGGCCACCGGCTACCAGCTGGGCCAGGCCATGGGCGTGTGGCGCGTGAGCCTGCAGCGTCCCGGCGTGGCCGAGTTCTGGACGATGAAAACCCGCAAGGTGATGAAGAAGCGCAAGCCGCTGTTCTGAATCACAGATTTGGCAGATGAAGCCGCGGATAGCGCAGATTCGTTCTGATATTGAGTGGATAGATAAGAACTGGTTTGGGTGACGGACGAAAATCCCCATCCATCCACCTATCTATCCAACTGTAGAACCTCATCTGCGCTATCCGCAACTGCATCTGCATCATCTGTGATCCAACCTTGCCAGTGGTTTTGCAGTTTGCGGTGATATGAACACTGCTGACGCTACTCAACTTCCGGTTATCATTATTGGCGCGGGCCTGGCGGGCTTGTCGTGCGCCTGTTACCTGCACCGTGCCGGGCGGCCGGTGCTGCTGCTCGAAGCCGCCGACGCCGTGGGCGGCCGCGTGCGCACCGACGTTACGCCCGACGGCTTCCGCCTCGACCGGGGCTTTCAGGTGCTGCTCACCCGCTACCCTGAGGTCGAGCGCCTCATCGACTATGGGGCCCTCAACCTGCAGGCATTCCGGTCCGGAGCCGTTATCCGCCTGCCCGACGGTCAGGAAACTACTTTGGTAAACCCACTGCAGCAGCCTACCGCCGCCTTTTCGGCCCTCACCTCCCGCATTGGCACCCTGCCCGATAAGCTCCGCATTGTGAGCATGGTGCAGCACGTGCGGCGCTTCACCAGCCAGCAGCTGCTGAGCCGCAACTCCACCACGGCCCTTTCCACGCTGGAATTCCTGCGGCAGTATGGTTGGAGCGAACAGATGATTAACAACTTTTTCCGCCCCTTCTTCGGAGGGGTGTTCCTGGACCGCACCCTGAGCACGGCCGCCAACTTTTTTGAGTTCGTGTTCAAGCAGTTTGTGGAAGGCGAAGCCGCCCTGCCCGCCCTGGGTATGCAGCAGATTCCCGAGCAGCTGGCCGCCCGCCTGCCCGCCGGCAGCCTCCGCCTGAACACCCGGGTGCAATCCATCCAGGGTACCAGTGTGCAGCTGGAAAATGGCGAAACCCTGACCGGCGCGGCCGTAGTAGTAGCCGTAGACGGCGAAACTGCCCGCCACCTGCTCCCCGCCCCCGACCAACTCTTTACTGACCACCCCACCACCCGCTGGCGGCATACCACCTGCACCTACTTTGCCGCCCCCGCCGCCAAGGGCCGCCCCGATAAGCTGCTGCGGCTGAATGCTGCTTCCACGGGCCTGGCCCACAACGTGGCTTTTCCCTCGGATGTGGCCCCCGCCTACGCCCCGGCCGGCCAGCGGCTGGTATCGGTGAGCACCCACGGCACGCATGGCCTCTCGGAAGAGGAACTGACGGCCCGCCTGCGGCACGAGCTGCCGCAATGGTTTGGGGCCGAAGCGGCCCAGTGGCGGCACCTGCGCACTTACCACATTCCGCACGCCCTCCCCGAGTACCCGGCCGGCCAGCCCGCGCGTCAGTCGTTGCGGTTGCAGCCGGGCCTTTACCGCTGCGGCGACTACACGGCCTACCCCTCGCTTAACGCCGCCCTGGCCTCGGGCCGCGAAGTAGCCGATATGCTGCTGGCCCACAGTTGAGCTGAGCAGTTAGCCGAAAGCCCGTCATCCTGGGTAGTGCAAAAGACTTTATTACCAAAGAACAAGTCGTTCTAGGAAGTGTTAACAGTGGTTATCTTGCGTTATGGAGCAGATGTTGACAGATGCACAGTGGGGGCGGTTGGCGCCGTTATTGCCGGGCCGGCCGGGCACCAGCGGTGGGCGGGGCCGGGACAACCGGCAGTTCGTGGAAGCCGTGCTGTGGCTGGCGCGTAACGGGGCGCGGTGGCGGGCCCTGCCCGCCGAGCGGGGCAACTGGCACACGACGTACACGCGCTTCCAGCGCTGGGCGGCCTCGGGCGTGTGGCAACGCGTGTTCGAAGCCGTGCAGGACGAGGCGGCGCTGCATACGCTGCTGGTCGATTCCACCACCGTACGGGCGCACCAGCACGCGAGCGGGGCGCGCAAAAAAACGGGCCGCAAGCCCTCGGGCGCAGCCGCGGTGGACTGACCACCAAGCTGCACGTGGCGGCCGACGCTCGGGGCCGCCTGCGGCGCTGCCGGCTCACAGCGGGCCAGCGCCACGACGCGCCGCAAGCCCTGCCGCTGCTCGACGGGTTCGCCCCGACCTGGCTCATCGCCGACCGCGGCTACGACTCAGACCCGCTGGTGGCCGACCTGGCCCGCCGCGGCACGCAAGCCGTCATTCCGCCCCGGCGCAAGCGTCGGTATCCCCGGGCCTATGACCCGCTGCGCTACGCCCAACGGCACCCGGTCGAACGGCTGTTCAGCCGCCTCAAGCAGTTTCGCCGCCTGGCCACACGCTACGACAAGCTGGATGCTCATTTCCTGGCCTTTATTCACCTCGCCGCAACCGTGCTCTGGTTGCGTGACTGTTAACACGCCCTAATGTAATGAGGTCCTTCGCACTGCCCAGGATGCCGGGCTTTTCAGGCATTAAAACGTCAATTCCACCACTGCCGGGCAGTGGTCGGAGTGCACCACGTCGTGCAGCAAGTCGGCATGATGGGTATGAGGAATCAGCGCGTTATCAACTAGTATATGGTCGATTCGCCAGCCCACGTTGCGGGCACGGGCTCCGGCCCGGAACGTCCACCACGAGTACCGGTCGGGCACGGGGCCGTGGTGGTGCCGGAACGAATCAGTGAAGCCATCGGCCAGAAACTCCCGGAACCACTGCCGCTCCTCGGGCGTAAAGCCGGGACTATTCTGGTTGGTTTTGGCATTGCGCAGGTCAATTTCTGTCTGGCAGCAGTTGTAGTCGCCTACAATTACCAGCGGCGGTACTCCGCTGGCCTGCAGCTGGCGCACGTAGCGCCGGAAAAAGTGCAGCCACTCCACTTTGAACGCCTGTCGCTCGGCCCCGCTGGTGCCCGAGGGCATGTAGGTATTCAGTACCGAGCAATGCTCAAAATCCAGCCGCAGCACCCGGCCTTCGTCGTCGTAGCAACTCTGCCCGCAACCCTGCACCACGGTCAGCGGCTTTTGCAGGCTGAACGTGGCCACACCGCTATACCCGGGTTTCTGGGCTGGATGCAGGTAGGCGTGGTAACCCAAATCCATCAGTGCTGATACGTCCAGCGGCTCACGGCCCGCTTTGATTTCCTGCACGCACAGCACATCGGGCCGGGTCTGGGCTACCCAATCAGCCAGGCCCTTGCTAATGGCCGAGCGAAAACCATTGAGGTTATAGGAGATTATCTTCACTTATTCCTGCTCATCAAAGTATTCCAGGATGTGCCATTTCAGCATGCGCTCCTGTTCTTTCAGATTGCTGAATGGCAGCTGTTGCGTCAAACGGTAGTGGGGCCAGCCTTCCTCATCCACGCGCTCCAGCTCGTAAAACCCCGAGAGGCTGAACAGCCGGCAGGTGGCAATGTGCATCAGGTCCTGCTTCTGCTCCTTGGTGAAGGGGCCCGCGCCCTGCCCCAGCTCCTGCACCCCAATCAGCAGCAGTAGCGCATTCAGGTCGGGCTTTTTGCCGAAGCGGGCGCGCATGTCGTTCATCAGCTCCCACCAGCGGTGCTCAAACTGCGCCTCCGTTTCCTGCGGATCCAGATAGGCGCTCATGCCCCGTGCGCGTGCTCAGGTGCCGGCGTGGCCGATTCCTCTTTCAGGGCCTCCCAATACTCTACGGCCCGGCGGAAGTGCGGTATCACGATGCTGCCCCCGATGAGATTGGCAATGGCAAACACCTCGTATACTTCCTCATCCGTCAGCCCTTCTTCGAAGCACTTGCCCAAATGGTATTTGATGCAGTCGTCGCAGCGCAGTACCATGGAGCAGGCCAGACCCACAATTTCCTTGGTTTTTACATTCAGGGCACCTTCCTGGTAGGTGTTGGTATCAAGGTTGAAAAACCGCTTGATGACCTTGTTATCAGCCGCCAGGATTTTTTCGTTCATCCGCTGGCGGTAGTCATTAAATTCAGCAACGAGGCTCATAGGTAGAAGCTGGTAAAACCGTAAATCGAGCTACCGGCGCTATTCCGGAAGTCGGCTTTAAACCTTAAAATTAGGGAGAAGTTTGCCGCCGTGCGGGGCACACCCCTATTCTCGCTCTCCTATTCTTACCAGCCGATGCCGTTACCCGCTATTCTCACCGATTTTGTCAGTCTGCTGTTCCCGCAGGTCTGCCTGGCTTGCCAGGAGCCGCTGGCCCGGGGCGAGGACCACCTCTGCACCATCTGTCGAACCGAGCTACCTTACACGGATTATCATCGGCTGCCAGCGGAGCAGAACCCCTTGGCTCGCCGCTTCTGGGGCAAGCTGCCGGTGCGATACACGCTCAGCTACCTACGCTTTCAGAAGCACGGCCGGGTGCAGCATCTGCTGCACCAGCTGAAATACCGGGGCCAGCAGGCAGTAGGGCGGGTTCTGGGCCGCTGGTATGGGCGAGAGTTGCTTGACGCGGGCCTGCACGCGGCTTTCGATCTGATTATTCCCGTACCGCTGCACGCTCGCAAGCTGGCTCAGCGCGGCTACAACCAGGCCGACAGCTTCGCGGAGGGCTTAGCCGCCGGCCTGAATTCCCGTTGTGCAACTGATGCACTCCGCCGCGTTGCATATACCAAGTCACAGACCCGCAAGAACCGCCTGGAGCGTTGGCAGAACGTCGAAACCGTGTTTGAAGTGGCGAAACCGGACCTAGTGTATGGCCAACATATTCTGGTGGTGGATGATGTGCTCACTACCGGCGCCACCCTCGAAGCCTGCTGCGCCGTGCTGCTCGCTGCCGGGGCCCGTGAGGTGAGCGTTGCCACCATCGCCACCGCCGACCGGTAAATACAACTGACACAGATATTTTCCTTCCGGTAGTTAACCGTACCAGAAACAGCAAAACAAAACAGGCCACCCAAGTTGGGCGGCCTGTTTTGCTTATCAGAATAGTCTGCGAAATCCGAGGAATTCGTAGGCCTTATTTGTTGGAGCCGGCATTGATCATGGCGCACCGGAAACCGATGGTAGCCGTGGCCGAATCTTCAGCCATGAAGCGGCGCGTACCGGGCGAGAGCCAGTAGGCTACGTCGCGCCACGAACCGCCTTTGTACACGCGCACGTGGTCATCGATGAGCGACTGATAGCCTTTCTTGTCGTACTTCTCCGAAGGGTCCAGGAAGCCGTTCCGGCGGAAGGGGTTCAAGTCTTCCACATCTTCGTATGACAGCGGACGGTAGATATCCTGCACCCACTCGTTCACGTTGCCCGACATGTTGTACAGGCCGTAGTCATTGGGCGGGTAGTTGTAGATGTACTCCGTAATCATGGCTCCGTCGTTGAGCGAGCCGGCAATACCGGCGTAGTCACCACGGCCACGCTTGAAGTTAGCCAGGAACTGGCCCATGCCTTTGCCATAGGGGTTCCGCACCTGGCGGCCATCCCACGGGTAGATGCGCTTGTTCTCCTGATTTTCGTTGCCGGTTTCCTGCGTGCCAATGAGCGCCTGCGCAGCGTATTCCCACTCAGCCTCAGTGGGCAGGCGGTAGTTGGGCAGGGTGTTACCGTTTTCAATGGCAATCTTGGTGCCGCCGCCGTCTTCGGAAGTGCCTTCGGCAGCATCGCCACCTTTCTTCTTCTTCCGGCCGAACAGGCCACCGCCACCGCTGCTGCTGCCTTCATCACCTTCCCCCGCCAAACGCTCGTTTACTTTCGAGGTCCGCCAGGTGCAGTAGTCGTTGGCCTGCAGCCAACTTACGCCCACTACCGGGAAGTAGCGGAAACCAGGATAACGCAGATAGTAGTCTACGTAAGGGTCGTTGAACGACAGCTCGCGGGCCCACACCGTAGTATCGGGCAAAGCGGACTGATAGAATTCTTCTGACGAGTCCTTGCGCACGTAGTGCAGGTATTCCAGCCAGTGAATGTTGGCCACTTCGGCCTCATCCATATAGAAGGATGCCAGCGTCACGGTACGCTCCAGGTTGT
This sequence comes from Hymenobacter sp. 102, assembly GCF_049949205.1. NCBI lineage: Bacteria > Pseudomonadati > Bacteroidota > Cytophagia > Cytophagales > Hymenobacteraceae > Hymenobacter > Hymenobacter sp. 102. Next base: position 2,967,851 of record NZ_CP188172.1, on the reverse strand, counting down.
CGTGAGTCATGGCAATGTCTTCCTCGGCGGAGCCCAGCACCGTGCGGCCTCCTTCGATAAACACCAAGCCAGGCCCATCCGGGATACCCTGATAATCAGACACCTTCATGCCTTCCTCGGTATTGTACTCAATGCCCGTGGTAGAGCTGTACTTACCAGGTTTGGTAGCCGTGGGCGGTCCGCCCTTACAAGCGGCCAGTGCGCAGGCTCCTACTACAGCAAAGCGCAGGTACTTGGAAAAATTCATGATCAAGTTGAAACTACCTGTTAGAAAAGCGTTTAGACAAGGCAAGTCGGCTGCAATAATACAAAAATTTAGAAGGCGGGGCAAGGAATTGCCGGGTAATTCCGGCGTTTTAGCCGGCGCCAGGCCGCTTCCACCGAATCGAACTCCCGGAGGGTCAGGGAAATTTCGTGCGCGCCGCCCAAATCGGCACTGAACTGGCTGAGGCTCACATCATAGCTGTAGCCCAACCGAAAGCTACCTACACTGACACCGGCAATGCCCGTCAGAATCTGCTGGGGCCGGGGAGCTCCGGGCAGTGGCACGCCCCGGTATACGGCCCCCAGCGTGAGGGGCGTAGCTGTAAAGTACAAACCGCCTTCTGCCCGCTGGCTGCCTCCCTGCCGGGCGTAGCTTGCTATCGGGGTCAGACTCATTTCCTTATACACCTGCTTTACTGATGATTTCACGAAGTACACCTTGTAGCCTCCCTGCAGGTTTAGCCGCAGCGGCAGTGTGGTCTGCGTAACGAAGCCCAGCGTCGGCTGATTCAGATGATGTGCGGCGGCACCCACCCAGAAATTCTCGGCGTAGAGGACCCCGCCCACGCTACCCGTGATGTACTGTATGGGCTGGTAATCGGCCACTTCCAGGCTCACGTCGCGCACAACACCATCATCGGAGAGCTGGTCACCGAACACGAGGTTACCGTAGCTCACGCGCTGCTGGCCGTAGCTTATTGAAGCGCCGCCACTTAGGCTGAGTTGCTCATTCAGGCGTACGTGGTAGGCGTACACGCCGCCCGCCTGAAACCGGGTGTAGCCGATGCCACCGGTTCGATCATAGTTCACCAGCAGCCCGGCGGCACTGTGCTGGTCCCGGAATCGGTAGTCGGCCGCTAGCTGGCTGGATTGAAAGGTACCGGCCAGCGTTGGAAACTGGTTGCGGTAGCTCAGCGTCACGCTGTAGTCATCCAGCAAGCCCGTGTACGCCGGATTCAGCTGCATCCGGTTGGCGTAGGGCTGGGCAAAATACAGATCCTGTGCCTGTGCCGTACCAGCCGCTCCTACCGCCCACGCCGCCGGCAACAGCCACTGCCAACGGCACGGCTTAGCCGACGAATGATATCTGGCGCACGAAATCCACATAGGTTACCTGACTAACGGCGGGCGGCTATATTTTGGTACACGGGGCCCGCCAGCAATACGGCTAAAATGGACTTTTCTTTTGTCTTTCCCGGCACTATCCTTGGTTATTGCCGTGTTCAGGCAACTTTCGGTGCCATTTTCTATTCTTCCTGCCAGCGGCCGTAGTGGTTTCCCTCTACTTTTACCCGGCGTTGACCAATAACTCCGGGGTTGTTTCTGCCCTTTTTTCCTTCTACCGTTATGCGTAAGTTTTTTGTCGGACTGCTGATTTTCCTCGTCGTTGTAGTTGCGGGCTTGGCCCTGGCCCCGATACTGTTCAAGGACAAAATCAAGGCTACCTTCGACAAGCAGTTCGCCCAGCGCGTGCGGGCGAAAGTAGAGTACGACCCCGCCAACGTGGATGTCACCCTGCTTAGCTCCTTCCCCGACCTGGCCCTGCGCCTCAACCAGCTCCGCGTTATCGGGCAGGATTCCTTCGCGCGGGACACCCTGGCCTATCTGCCGGAGGTACGCGTGGGCCTGGACCTGCTGAGTGTCATCAGTGGCAACCAGATCAAGATCAAAAATGTGGTGCTGGAGCAGCCCGATATTAACGTGCGGGTGCTCAAAAGTGGCCGCGCCAACTGGGACGTCTATGTGTCGGATTCGGCCGCGGCGGCGCAGGGACAGGATACTACGTCCGTAAACTTGGCTATTCAGGGCTGGAAGGTGAACAATGGCCGCCTGCGCTACGAGGACCTGAGCATTCCGTTTGGCATGCAGCTGCGGGGCATCAACCACAGCGGCTCCGGCGACTTCGCCCGCAACATCTTCGATATGCAGAGCCAGACCACGGCCGACAGCTTCTCGATGCAGTACGATGGCACGGAGTACGTGACCAACAAGAAGCTCGACGCCGACGTGACGATGGCCATGAACCTGGAGAAAATGCTCTTCACGTTCAAGGACAACCAGGTCAAGTTGAACGACTTTCCGGCTTCCTTCCAGGGCACCATCGGCCTGCCCAACGATACCGACATCACCTACGACCTCACCTTCAAGGCCCTCGAAACCGACTTCAAGAACATTCTGAGCTTGGTGCCGGGCGCGTACACCAGCCAGTTCAAGGATATTGACGCGGCCGGCAAGGTGGCCTTCGATGGGTATTTCAGGGGCGTGCAGAATGACGTGAAAATGCCGGGCTACGGCGTGAACCTGCAGGTGAAGAACGGCAGCTTCAAATACCCCCAGCTGCCCCAGCAGGCCCGTAACATCAACGTAGATATGGTGGTGGACAACCCCTCGGGTTTCACCAATAATGTAAAGGTGAACGTGAAGCAGTTCCACCTCGATTTGGGCAGCAACCCCATCGACGGCAACGTGGCCATTGATGGCTTGGAACCGATGAAAGTAGATGGCCGCGTGAAAGCCAACGTGGACCTGGCCGAAATGATGAAGGTGTACCCGGTACAGGACTTGCTGCTGCGGGGTAAGCTGTTCGTGGACGGCACGGCCAAGGGCGTGTACTCCAAAACCCAGATGCCCGTGGTGCAGGCCAAAATGAACCTCACCAACGGCTACGTGAAGAGCAAGCAGTTCCCGGCCCCCATCGAAAACCTCACGCTCAACGGCACCGTCACCAACCCCACCGGCCAGCTCAATGATACCCGCGTGACGATTCCGCAGTTCCGGATGCTGCTGGACGGGGAGCCCCTGGAAGGCCGCGTAACTACTCAGGGCGTGGATAAGATGGCCTTTGATACCGACGTGAAAGGCACCGTGGATCTGACCAAGCTCACCCGTATTTTCCCGCTGCAGGGCATGACGGTGGCCGGCCGCCTCAACGGCAACATTGCCGCTAAGGGTAACATGGCCGATATCGAGGCGGGCCGCTACCAGACGGTAGTAGCCTCGGGCACCGTTACCGCCCAGAATATTGCCTACAAGAGCACCGAGCTGCCCCAGGGTATGAAGGTGGCCCGGGCCACGGCTACGTTCAACAACAACCAGATTGCTCTGCAAAACTTCACCGGCTCCGTCGGCTCCTCTGATGTCACGGCCTCCGGTACGCTGGCTAACTATATGGGCTACCTTTTCACGCCCGGTCAGCCCCTGCGCGGCACGCTTACCGTCAACAGCTCCCGCTTCAATGTAAACGAGTGGATGGTGGATGAAGTAAGCGGCAAGACTACTGCCACCACCGGCACTGCGCCAGCCACGGCCCAGGGCGTACTGCAGATTCCCCGTTTCCTCGATCTGACGCTGAATTCCACCGTGGGCCAGGTAGTGTACGATAACCTCAAGCTGGATAATGTGAAGGGCACTGTAACCGTGCGCGACGAAACGGCTACTTTATCGAACCTCACCTTCAATACGCTGGGGGGCGCATTCGCTACCAATGGCAGCTACAGCAGCAAAAACCTGGCGCACCCGCGGTTCAACTTCGGCCTGAATATCAAGAACCTTAATTTCCAGAATGCTTTTAAAGCTTTCAACTCCGTGAAAGCGCTGATTCCGCTGGCTTCACAGGTGGATGGTATTTTCTCCACCAATTTCAGCGTGAGCGGCGAAATGGGCCCCGATATGATGCCCGTGTACAGCACCCTCACTGGTAAAGGCCTGTTTGAGATAGTACGGGCCGCAGTAGGCAGTTCTACGGCGCTGACCCAAATCAGCAACCTCACGCAGCTACAGGAGCTTAAGCGCCTCGTAGTAGAAAATAAAGATGTAGCGGCCGAAATGCTCAACGGCAATTTCATCGTGAAACCCTTCGACTTTACCGTAGGCCAGATTAAAATGACGGTGGGCGGCTCCAGCAACGTCAGCGGCAACCTTGAGTACGTGACGGCTTTAAATGTGCCCACCGGTCAAATCGGCAACCAGCTCAACAGCAAGCTTACCCAGCTCACAGGCATTCAAAACCTGAAAGGTACTGACCGGGTAACGCTGGGCCTGAACATTGGCGGTACCATGAAGAACCCTGTCGTGAAGCTCACCACGGGTAGCGTGAAAGCTCAGGCCAAGGATCTGGTCCAGAACATCGTGCAGGCCAAGGTAGACGATGCCAAGCTGAAATTACAGGCTCAGGCCAAAGTAGCCCAGGACAGCCTGCAACGCGAACTGCAGCGCAAGCAACAGGAGTTGGCGTTGAAAGCGCAGCAGGAGTTGGAAAAGAAACGCTTGGAGGCTCAGGCCAAACTACAGGACAAAGCCAAGCAAGGACTCAACAACCTGATTTTTGGCAAACCCAAACCGAAGCCAGCTGCAACGCCAGCCCCTGATACGAAGCCCACAACACCGGCAGAGGAACCCAAACCTGCCCCCAAAGCGGATAGCACCGGTTCGGGACAATAGAATTTTTGCAAGCACGTTGAAGGTGGCACGTTGGCCAGCTTCTTGCTCTGAACGTAGCAGCTGGTGGTCCGTACAAGCCATCAGCTGCTTTTTTTTGCACCTTGTTTTTTACCCGTATGACGCAGTTTCGCACTCTTCTTTACCCAGCCCTGTTGGCAGCCCCCCTGTTTTTCGGCAGCTGCTCCAAAGACAACGAATCGAATAACTCGAAGCTGGAGATACGGCTTACAGATGCCCCTGGCGATTTTCGAGCCGTAGTATTGGATGTCCGTCAACTAGAGGTGCATACCGCTGACGTGTCATCTGCTGATGGTTGGTATACGCTGGCCTTCCAGCCCCAGGCCATTAACGTGGTTGAATACGTTAATGGTAAATCGGCCCTGCTTACCAGCACTGATTTTGCTACTGGCAACATCACGGAGATACGTCTGCTGCTCGGCCCCGACAGCTACGTGATTGGGCGCGACGGCCAGCGCTATGACCTGAAAACCCCCAGCGGTCAAACCTCCGGTGTCAAGCTCAAGCTTGATAACGTAACCCTCCGCGACCGGGAAACCTTCCAGTTGCTACTCGATTTCGATGTTGCCAAATCCATTGTAGAGCGCGGCAACTGGAAACCCAACAATGATAAGAAAGAACGGTACCTGCTGAAACCCGTTATCCGGGTAGTAGCTCAGGATATCAAAGGCAGCATCCGCGGCACCGTTTCCCCAGCTGCAGCCCTACCCCAAGTAATAGCTATTCGCTCTTCAATCACGGTGGCTGACACGTTCAGTACTGCAGCCGATGCCTCCGGCGCCTACCAGTTGAGTGCCTTACCATCCGGAACCTACCGCGTAGAGTTCTATCCCACCACTACTGCTCCGTCAGGCCAAGCAGCTTATAAAAATGCTGTTAAGACGAACATTACAGTTGTAAACAACCAAACGACAGACGTGGGCTCGACCAGCTTAAATTAAGTTATCAGCCGATGCGCAGAAAAGCCCGCGTAGTATCTACTACGCGGGCTTTTCTGCGCATCGGCTGACGAGTATTACCTGTGTTCTGACATCTAGGTACTACCGGAGGAATATAGATATCCTTACTCCTCTCCATGCCTAATCATTAGGTAATGACTGGTACTAAATAGACGAGATTCCGGGTAATTTACCGGCAGACAGTAAGCACTACCTCTGCCCCCAAGCCCCTTCACCGAATCATCCTTAGTTTACCCTGCCATATCCGGGGTGTTGGGGTGCGGCAGGGGGGGGTAAACGCAGCGAGCCCCGCAGCAGTTGCGGGGCCCGAAGGGGGACCAGCAATGCGCGGGGCTCGCGTGTGCTAAAAGGTTGGCGGCGACCGACTCTCCCACCGGTGAAGGCAGTACCATAGGCGCTCCGGGGCTTAACGACTCTGTTCGGAATGGAAAGAGGTGAACACCCGGGCTAAAGCCACCATTAGCAGCGCAGCACACTGTTCAGTTACCTGAACACGGCTGTCATATTCAACATAGAGGGCGAGACAAACAAAGCAGCGGTAGTGAGCTGTATCCTGCAGAAGTGTTCGAGCCCTTAGTACCCCTCGGCTGTGCGATTCCGCGCTCTACACCTGGGGCCTATCAACGTCCTCGTCTCGAACGGCTCTTATAATCGGAAATCTCATCTTCAGGTGAGTTTCGCACTTAGATGCTTTCAGCGCTTATCTCATCCCAGCGTCGCTACCCGGCGCTGCAACTGGCGTCACAACCGGTGCACGAGCGGCTGGTCCAACTCGGTCCTCTCGTACTAAAGTCAGGTCCTGTCAAATTTCCCACGCCCACCACAGATAGGGACCGAACTGTCTCACGACGTTCTGAACCCAGCTCGCGTGCCACTTTAATCGGCGAACAGCCGAACCCTTGGGACCTTCTCCAGCCCCAGGACGTGACGAGCCGACATCGAGGTGCCAAACCTCCCCGTCGATATGAGCTCTTGGGGGAGATCAGCCTGTTATCCCCGGCGTACCTTTTATCCTTTGAGCGATGGCCCTTCCATGCGGAACCACCGGATCACTATATCCGTCTTTCGACCCTGCTCGGCTTGTAGGCCTCACAGTCAAGCCTGCTTCTGCTATTGCGCTCTACATCCGGTTACCAAGCGGATTGAGCAGACCTTTGAAAGCCTCCGATACTTTTTTGGAGGCGACCACCCCAGTCAAACTACCCAGCAGACACTGTCTCCGTTTTCCAGATTAGGTGCCAAACAACACAAGGGTGGTATTTCAACGTTGACTCCCCCAGACCTGGCGGCCCGGGCTCACAGTCTCCCACCTATCCTACACATGTGTTGTCCAGCATCAATGTCAACCTATAGTAAAGGTGCACGGGGTCTTTCCGTCCCGTGGCGGGTACTCGGCATCTTCACCGAGACTACAATTTCACCGAGCTCATGGCTGAGACAGCGCCCAGATCGTTACACCATTCGTGCAGGTCGGAACTTACCCGACAAGGAATTTCGCTACCTTAGGACCGTTATAGTTACGGCCGCCGTTTACCGGGGCTTCGATTCAAACCTTCGCTTGCGCTAAGTTCCCCTCTTAACCTTCCGGCACCGGGCAGGTGTCAGGCCTTATACTTCCGCTTACGCGTTCGCAAAGCCATGTGTTTTTGTTAAACAGTCGCCTGGGCCTTTTCACTGCGGCTTCTTGCATTGCTGCAAGGAAGCGTCCCTTCTCCCGAAGTTACAGGACCATTTTGCCGAGTTCCTTGGCCATGATTCACTCGAGCCCCTCAGGATACTCTCCTTGACTACCTGTGTCGGTTTGCGGTACGGGCTAGCATTCAGTAAACGCTTAGCAGGTTTTCTTGGCAGTCTGATTAGGCACACTATCCCATTGGCCGAGGCCGCTAGGTACTATCACGTTTCAGCAACCAGAGCGTACTTAACTACTCTAGCTATACCTACACGCTTTAACGGGCACTTCCGTCCGCCCGCGGTGCTTTCACTTCTGCGTCACTGCATCACTCCAAATACTAGGTGCTGGAATATCAACCAGCTGTCCATCGACGTAGCCTCTCGGCGTAGCCTTAGGTCCCGACTAACCCTGCTCCGATTAGCGTTGAGCAGGAAACCTTAGTCTATCGGGGGGCGGGTTTCTCACCCGCCTTATCGTTACTCATGCCTACATTTG